>NZ_CANLAG010000001.1 GCF_947488715.1 uncultured Tateyamaria sp.
CTGAGCCTGAGCCTGAGCCTGAGCCTGAGCCTGAGCCTGAGCCTGAGCCTGAGCCTGAGCCTGAGCCTGAGCCTGAGAAACTATCGCCGCCCATGCCCGTGCCGGTCCAGCCCGAACCTGAGCGGGCCAGCGTCATGCCGCTGATCTTTGCCGGTATCATTGCAGCGATGGCCGGGTTCATTGCAGCACGTGCCGAAATTCTGGATCCACTGCTGCCACCCAGCATGCGCACAACAGCCAACGACACTCGCCTGGCCGAAGATCTGGACGACGCCACCGTGCGCCTGACTGCGGTTGAGACCGCTCTGGCCGAACTGCCCGCACCCGTCGAAGCAACACCTGCGCCTGAGGTAGATCTGTCGCCGGTTCAGGCGGACATCTCTGCGCTGTCTGACCGGATAGACACGCTGGCCGCGCAAGTCCAAGCGTTGCAGGATCGTCCCGCCGCCGTTGCGGATGTGACTGTGCCTGCCGAAGCAATTGACGCGGCATTGGCCGAACTGCGTGACACCGCATCCGCACAGCAGGCCGAAATTGACAGGCTTCTGGCAGACGTACAGACCGCGCAATCCGACGCACAAATGGCAGCAAATGCTGCACTGGCCCGTGCCGCAGCGGCGCGGATCACAGCGGCCTTGCAGTCGGGTACGCCATTTGCCGATGCCTTGGCCGACCTTGAAGCCGCCGGGCAATCGGATATCCCCGCCGCACTGCGCGATGCGGCCGCCGAAGGTGTTGCGCCGCTTTCCCAGCTTCAGGCTGATGCACCGGATGCGGCACGCGCGGCATTGGCCGCCGCCCGCGACAGCGATACATCCGGCGGATTGGGTGGATTTTTGCAACGGCAACTGGGTGTACGATCGGTTGAACCGCGTGAGGGTTCGGACCCGGATGCCGTACTGTCCCGGATCGAGGCCGCCGTGCGGGAAAACAGAATTGGCGACGCATTGGCCGAAGCTGATGCCCTGCCCGAACCCGCCCGAGCCGCGCTTGATCCGTGGTTGAAACAGGCGCAATCGCGTCACGATGCCGTTTCTGCGGCGAATGCGTTGGCTGAACGCCTGTCGGCACTCTAAGAAGGGGCCTTTTCATGATCTGGTCATTGGTAAAAATCATCGTTTTCGTCGTGGTCGTCGCGGCACTGGCCCTGGGCGCAGGCTATTTGCTTGAGGCAGACGGCGGCGTGCAAATTGTCGTTGCGGGCGACGAATACAACTTTGGTCCATTCGAATCCGTCGTGGCGCTGATCGCGCTTGTCTTGGTGATATGGTTGGGTCTCAAGCTGTTGGGCCTGCTGCTTGCGGTGTGGAAATTCCTCAACGGTGACGAAACCGCACTGTCGCGCTATTTCGACCGAAACCGGGCGCGGCGCGGCTTTGATGCCCTGGCCGAAGGGATGATGGCGCTGGCCTCGGGCGAAGGCCGCGTGGCACTGGCCAAGGCCGAGAAAGCGGACAAGTATCTCAACCGCCCCGAGCTGACCAACCTGCTGACGGCGCAGGCCGCCGAACTGGCGGGTGATCGCCGAAAGGCGGAAGAGACCTATCGCAAGTTGGTGGAAAATGACGCGACACGTTTTGTCGGCGTACGCGGCATCATGAAGCAAAAGCTGGCGGACGGCGACACCGACACCGCGCTCAAGCTCGCGGAAAAGGCATTTGCCCTCAAACCCAAACACGAAGAAACGCAGGACGTCCTGCTGAAGCTGCAGGCCGACAAAAAGGACTGGGCGGGCGCGCGTCAGACCTTGTCGGCCAAGCTGAAGCACGGCGCGTTGCCCCGTGACGTGCACCGTCGGCGTGATGCTGTTCTGGCGTTAAGCGAAGCCAAGCAGGTGATGGCCGAGGATGAAACCATCGAGGCGCGCGAAACCGCGATCGAGGCCAACCGTTTGTCCCCCGACCTGATCCCGGCGGCGGTCATGGCCGCGCACAGCTATCTTGAGCAGGGGCAAAAGAAATACGCGACCCGTGTACTCAAGAAAGCATGGGAGGCACGCCCACATCCCGATCTGGCCGCTGCCTTTGCCGCTATCGAACCGGACGAGACGGCAACCGAACGCCTCAAGCGGTTCACCCCGCTGACCCGGTCGCATCAGGACGATCCGGAAACCAAGATGCTGTTGGCCGAACTGAACATCGCCGCAGAAGATTTCCCGGCGGCACGTCGTGCGCTGGGTGATTTGGTGGAAAGTGACCCAACCACGCGGTCCGTCACGCTGATGGCTGCCATTGAAAAGGGTCAGGGCGCATCCGACGCGGTCATTCAGGGGTGGTTGGCGCGTGCCTTGTCAGCGCCACGTGGACCGCAGTGGGTGTGCAACAATTGCCAGAACATTCACGGCGAATGGGCGCCCACCTGTGGCAACTGCTCTGCCTTTGATACGCTGGAATGGAAACGACCCCCGGCAGAGGACATCGTGATGCCCGGCGGCACTGAAATGCTGCCTTTGTTGATGACCGCACCGGCGGCAGATGCTGAAAATGCGGTGACTGTCGTGGACGCGTCAGAGGTCGTAGAGGCCGAAGATCTGGGCAATCCTCCGCCAAAAGCGGACTGAGCCGACTGTTTCTATTGTGATTGGGCAACGCTTTTGGCGTTCTGTCCCGGTGTTTGAGTAATTTGTTTTAGCAACCTCCGGGTTTTCCGGGTACACCTTCGCAAAAGAGACCGCTGGGCGGTCAGAGGGACATATCGTGCAGAAAACCGTTCGCTTGATTTCCGCGTTTTTGGCAATTTTTGTCGTGGCCGCATGTACGCTACCGCGTGGCGCCGCCATCGAGGGCGAAGTGATCCGCAGCGCGGATGACGAAGACGCGCCGTTTTCCGTTGTGGCCGTAAACCAGGCATCCATTCCCCAGATCGGCACGTGGCCGGCAACGGGCTGGGCCGGTCACTACCATTGGTTCAGCGGCACCGCTGGCCCCAAATCCAACCTGATCCGTCCGGGCGACACCATTGATCTGGTGATCTGGGACAACCAGGAAAACTCACTGCTGACCGCATCGACCCAAAAGAACGTGGTGATGCCCGGTCTGGTCGTGTCGCCTTCGGGCAGCATTTTTGTCCCCTACATCGACGAAGTGCGCATCGGTGGTCTGTCTCCTGACCGCGCCCGCCGCCGGATCGAGGAACAGTTGGAACAAGTGGTGCCTGACGCACAGGTCCAGTTGCAGTTCCAGTCCGGCCCCGACAACTCGGTCGATGCAGTGGGCGGGTTCAACGCCCCCGGCACCTATCCGCTGCCGAACCGTAACTTTTCCCTGCTCAGCATGATCTCGACGGCGGGTGGCATTTCGCCCGCGCTTGAAAACCCACTGGTACGCGTACAGCGCGGCGGCCGGAATTTCGAGATTCGTGCCGACACACTCTACGAACGGGCATCGGCCAACGTGGTTCTGCGCGGCGGTGACAAGATTGTGGTCGAAGAGGACGAACGCTATTTCGTCGCTCTGGGCGCCACGGGCACCGAGACAATTGTCCCGTTCACTCAGGAACATATCAACGCCATCGAGGCGCTGGCACTGCTGGGCGGCATCAACGACACACGCGCCAACCCCAAGGGTATCCTGATCCTGCGGGAATATTCGCGCAAGGACCTGCGCAGCGATGGCACTGGTCCGATCCGCACACAGGTAGTGTTCACGATCGACCTCACCTCTGCCGAAGACATCTTTGCCGCGCGCAAGTTCCGCATCAATCCCAAGGATCTCGTGATGGCCACAGAAAGCCCGATTGGGTCCGTGCGCACGGTGTTTGGTCTGATTGGCTCCGTCGTCGGTGTTGGCAACGCGATCAGCAACAACTGATCCACGCAGTCACTGAAGAAATAGAAAAAGCCCCGGCGCAATTTGCAGCCGGGGCTTTTTCGTTTCTGGTTGGTGTGGCGGGATCAAATGCCCCGCCGTCTCAAATCAATAGCGGTAGTGCTCTGGCTTGAACGGGCCTTCGGGTGTGACGCCGATATAGGCGGCCTGCTCGCCGTCCAGCTGGGTCAGCTTGACCCCGATGCGGTCCAGATGCAGGCGCGCGACCTTTTCATCCAGATGCTTGGGCAGGATGTACACTTCGTTGCCGTACTCATCGCCCTTGGTCCACAGTTCGATCTGCGCGAGCACCTGGTTGGTGAACGACGCCGACATCACAAAAGACGGGTGACCGGTGGCATTGCCAAGGTTCAGCAGACGACCCTCGGACAGCAGGATCAGACGATTGCCGTTTGGCATCTCGATCATGTCCACCTGTTCCTTGACGCTGGTCCACTTGTGGTTCTTCAGCGCGGCAACCTGGATTTCGTTGTCGAAGTGGCCGATGTTGCCGACGATGGCCATGTCCTTCATCTCGCGCATATGCTCGATGCGGATAACGTCCTTGTTGCCCGTGGTCGTGACAAAGATGTCAGCCGTGGCAACCACGTCTTCCAGTGTTGTGACCTGGAAACCGTCCATCGCAGCCTGAAGCGCGCAGATCGGGTCAACCTCGGTCACGATCACACGGGCACCTGCACCGGCCAGCGATGCCGCCGATCCTTTGCCCACGTCGCCGTAGCCCATGACCACGGCCACTTTGCCCGCCATCATCGTGTCTGTGGCGCGGCGGATGCCGTCGACCAGCGATTCCTTACAGCCGTATTTGTTGTCGAACTTGGACTTGGTCACGCTGTCGTTCACGTTGATCGCGGGGAACGGCAGCTCACCATCACGAACCAGTTGGTACAAGCGGTTCACGCCGGTTGTCGTCTCTTCGGACACGCCTTTGATCTGGTCACGCACTTTGGTGAACCAGCCGGGGCTTTCCGCCATGCGCTTGGCGATCTGTGCCTTGATGACTGTTTCCTCTTCGGACGTCGGCACGGGGATGATCTCTTCTCCGGCTTCGGCGCGGGCGCCCAGCAGAACATAGAGCGTCGCATCGCCACCATCGTCGAGAATCATGTTGGGGCCGTCGGCAAACTGGAACGAACGGTCCAGGTAATCCCAATGCTCTTCCAAGCTTTGACCCTTGATCGCAAAGACCGGCGTGCCACCTTCGGCAATCGCCGAGGCCGCGTGGTCCTGCGTCGAAAAGATGTTGCACGACGCCCAGCGCACGTCGGCGCCCAATTCCACCAGCGTCTCGATCAGAACCGCGGTTTGAATGGTCATGTGCAGCGACCCGACGATGCGCGCACCGGTCAGCGGTTTGCTCTCACCATATTCGGCCCGACAGGCCATCAGGCCCGGCATTTCGGTTTCTGCGATATCCAGCTCTTTGCGACCAAAGGCAGCCAAAGAGATGTCTTTGACGATATAGTCTTGTGCCATCTGCATCATCCTCATCTAAGTTGGGGATGCGCTATCAGGTTCTGCGTCATCTCTCAATGCGGCTTTGTGGGCTGTGTCGTCACTGATCTGCGAGGCCGGCCAAGAGCAGATCCTCGCTTACGCTGGCACCCCAATCCGATCCCTGGGCAAGGACACAGGACTGACCATCCGCCAGATACTGAACAAGGGTCCATGTCCCACTGTCATCGGACGCCCACACTTGCGTCGACTGGGTCGCGGTCTCTGCAATCGGCGCTTCCCCGTACCAGTCGATCAGGGTTGCTTCCATCTCGGTCGAGGACATGCAGACGGTTGGTGTCTGCGCCACAGCCGGTGCTGCGGACAGTGTCAGAGCGGAAAGACCAAATGCAAAAATTGCGGGTTTCATAGCGTTCTCCTTCGTGGGAAAAACGAGCCGTAGACGGAATTGTTCCATTCAAGCCCCAGGACAGGAAACGGCGCATGGCCAAACAACCCCGCGCATGGCAACGGATGTTGTCGGGACGGCGGCTCGATCTGCTGGATCCGACGCCCATGGATATCGAGATCGAGGACATCGCCCATGGCCTCGCTTTTGTTGCGCGTTGGAACGGGCAGACGCGGGGCGACTATGCCTATTCGGTGGCGGAGCATTCGCTTTTGGTAGAGACGCTTTTTGGCCGGATTGCACCCAAGGCCCCGGCGAAATGGCGTTTGGCCGCCCTGTTGCATGACGCGCCGGAATACGTGATTGGCGACATGATTTCCCCGGTCAAGGCCGCGGTGGGTCCGGGCTATGGCGCGCTGGATGAACGCCTCGAGGCGGCGGTGCACATCCGCTTTGGCCTACCCGCCAAGGTACCTGTTGCCATCAAGCGCCAGATCAAGAAAGCCGACAAGATCAGCGCCTGGATGGAGGCAACCCAGATCGCCGGGTTCACCACTGCCGAGGCGGACAAGCTCTTTGGCAAGCCTGATCCAACGCTGACCACTGACCTCGAAATCGTGCTGCGCCCACCGCTGGACACACGCCGCGCCTTTACCGCACGCCACACCGAATTGCTGGAGCTTTGCCCATGATCACCGTACGCCCTGCCATCGCGCTTGATGCTGCTTCGATGGCAAATCTGCTGAACGCCATCATTGACGAAGGCGGGACAACCGCGCTCACCACCCAAGTGTCCGGCCCCGATCTCGCTGACTGGATGGCATCCAAATACGAACGGGCCGCATGGCATGTGGCTGTGGATGGGTCCGAACAGGTGGTCGGATTTCAGTGGATCGCCAGCGGCACCGATTATTTGCCACCCGAGGCGGCAGAGATCGCGACATTCGTTCAAGTGGGTCAGACCGGACTTGGCATTGGGTCAAAACTGTTCGATGCCACGCGCAAGGCGGCCAAGGAACTCGGTTACAAGTGGATCAACGCCAACATTCGCGCCGACAACGAAGGCGGGCTGATCTATTACCAGTCGCGCGGATTTCAGGACTATGGGCGTATCGAAGGGTACGAACTGGCCGACGGTCAGGTCGTGGACAAGATCCTCAAACGCTACGATCTGTGACGGATCAGCGCGGCGAGCGTTTGGCCAGAATACGCTGTAGCGTGCGGCGGTGCATGTTCAGACGCCGTGCGGTTTCAGACACGTTCCGATCACACAACTCATAGACACGCTGGATGTGTTCCCACCGCACGCGGTCCGCGCTCATCGGGTTTTCGGGCGGCGGGGGCAGGTCATCGCCACGTGCAAGCAACGCATTGGTGATGTCGGTCGCATCCGCAGGTTTCGACAGGTAATCCGTGGCACCGATTTTGACGGCGGCAACGGCGGTCGCAATCGCACCGTATCCCGTCAGAACCACAACCCGCGCATCGGGGCGTTTTTCCCGCAGCACCTCGACCACGTCGAGCCCGTTACCATCCTCAAGCCGCAGATCAACCACCGCATAGGCGGGCGGGCGGGCTGTTGCGATGGCCTTGCCAGCGGTTACGCTATCGGCTGTCTCGATCTCGAAACCGCGCTTTTCCATGGCCTTGGCCAAACGCCGCAGAAACGGTTCGTCATCATCCACCAGCAAGAGCGACTTGTCTTCGCCCAACTCGTACTGTGCTGCATCCGGCATCACGTGCTCCCGTTTCCGCATAAAATTTTGGCTGACACTGAATATGGCGCGGTGTCTGGGTCGGGTCAAATTATTCCGCGTTTTCAGACGTTTTCAACAAAGCATCCAACGCGATCTGCCATGGCTTCTGCGCTGACGTCACGGCGGAAAAATTCGACAAATCCATGCTCGGGCAACACGAGGTAGGTAAAGGTTGAATGGTCCACCAGATAAAACTCGTCGCTCTTGTCGTGGGCCTTGTAATAGGTGCGATACGCCTTGCTGGCCGCGTCTGTCTGTTCCAGCGTGCCGGTCAGGCCAATCATCTTTTCGTGCAGGTTAAAGGCGAAATCGCCCACCAGTTCCGGCGTGTCGCGTTCCGGGTCCACGGTGATGAACACCGGCGTCACGGACATGCCCCGTTCGGCCAGAACATCCACGGCCTCGGCATTGCGGGCGGTGTCCAGCGGGCAGACATCGGGACAGAACGTGTAGCCGAAATAGATCAACGTCGGTTCAGTGATGACATCCTGGTCTGTCACCGTCTCGCCCTCGGCGTTCACCAACTCGAACGGGCCACCGATCTGGTTGCCGTCACCGGCGATCTGGGTGGCGTTGCACTGGGCAAACCCTGTCTTTTCACCACCCCCTTGCGTGGCCCACCAAATGCCCCCGATAAACAGGGCAGCGACAAGGGCGGCAACAGGTGCGATGATGCGGGTCATGGTATCCTCGGGGTTGAATGCGCTACCCTCTAGCTAACGATCCCGTGGCCCAGTGCAACAAACGAAGTAGTGACACAATGGCGCAACCCGACATCGGCCTTTTGACCGGCCAGCAACGCTCTAACTGGATCCGGCTGCGGACCATGATCCTGTTGCGGTGGGTGGCCATCGTTGGCCAGCTTGTCGCGCTGACCGTGGCGCAGCGGATGTACGGCCTGCAACTGGAACTGGGGCTGTGCTACCTCGCGGTCGGGGTGTCGGTCATCGGCAATCTGATCGCGATTTTCGTGTTCCCGGAAAACAAGCGGCTGACCGAACGCGAAAACCTGTTGATGGTGCTGTTTGACCTGTTGCAACTGGGGTTCCTCTTGTTCCTCACCGGCGGGCTGAACAATCCGTTTGCGCTGTTGATGCTGGGGCCGGTGACCATTTCGGCCGCGGTGCTGACCACGCGGTCCACGGTGCTGGTTGCCGCGACGGCCATCGTGATCGTGACTGTGCTGTCGGAATACCACCTGCCTCTGCGCACGGAACAAGGATACCTGCTGCGCATCCCCGACCTGTTTGTGTTCGGCAACTGGATCGCGCTGGTGATTGCCATCTGTTTTATCGGCCTCTATTCGCGCCGGGTGACATCGGAAATTCACTCGATGTCCGATGCCCTGTCGGCCACGCAACAGGCCCTGTCTCGCGAACAAAAGCTGACGGATCTGGGGGGTGTGGTCGCCGCCGCGGCGCACGAATTGGGCACACCTCTGGCGACCATTAAACTGACCAGTGCCGAACTGATCGAAGAGTTGGAGCATATGCCCGAACTGCGCGATGACGCCGCGCTGATCCGGGAACAGGCGGACCGGTGCCGTGACATTCTCCGCGATATGGGCCGCGCTGGCAAAGACGACCTGCACCTGCGACAGGCCCCGCTGATGACCGTTGTCCAAGAGGCCGCAGAGCCGCACACGCATCGCGGCAAGCTGGTGGAATACACGCATGATCCCGACGCGGGCGACGAGATCGACCAACCCGCTATTCTGCGCCAGCCCGAGATCATTCACGGCCTGCGCAACCTTGTGCAGAACGCCGTCGATTTCGCCCGGTCCACCGTCTGGATCGAGGCGCACTGGACCGCCGATATCATCACCCTGCGCATCATGGATGACGGGCGCGGCTTTCCCCCGCAGTTGCTGGGCCGTATCGGTGACCCCTTTGTGCGCCGGCGCAAGACCACCACCGACAGGCAGGAACGCCCCGAATACGAGGGGATGGGCCTCGGCCTCTTTATCGCCAAGACGCTGCTGGAACGGTCAGGCGCCGAACTGACCTTTGCCAATGGCACCGACCCCTACAGCACCAGCACATCGACCGCGCACCATTTGGGCGCAATCGTCGAGGTGACATGGCCGCGTGGCAAGGTCGATGCACGGGTTGGGGAAAACGCCCTGCCGCAACGGGCGAACGAACAATTCCGCATCTGAACTGCCCCACGGAGTGCATTGGTTAACCACGCATTAACCTTAACAAAGCAATACTGACCGCGGGTTGGCAAAAGGTGTTGGCTGGTGACTGTTGTGGAATTGCTTGTCCTCGCTGGTTGTACTGCTGTGTCTTTGGCGGTTGGCCTGTTCTATCTTGGACGTCCCGCGGCCCCGCGGAGCGGTCAGATGCCTGTGCGGTCTGATGGGCTGCACTTTCTCTTTTCCGATCTGGATCTGGAACACGCGTCGCATCATGCGCGTGCGATCCTCAAAACCGGCAGTGCCGAAACCGACTGGCACGCGCTGCGCGATAGCCTGCTGTCCCGTTTTCCCGGCCTGCCCGAGGCAGAGACGCTGCGCGATGCCGTGTCCATGACACTGCCATCCGTCGCAGCCGATGATCCCGCCGTTCTGACCCTCACGCGCGAGGATATGATGACGCGGGTCATCATCGATCAGGACGACACGACGGACGCCAGCACCATACACATCGTCAAATCCCTCGAGGCAGAGCTGGACACCCTGCGTCTTGCCGCGCGGGACGCGCCCTATCCCATATGGCTCGCCGATGAGACGGGGCGCAATCAATGGCAGAACACGGCCTATGCAACCCTGGCCCAGGCCGCCCAACCGGGCGGCGCGCCGCTGTTCGATCTGGCGCAGCTGCACGCAGAGACAAAGGGCACCGTGCGTGTGCCGGTGCAGAACCTGAAAACCGACGTAACCGAATGGTACAACGTGACCGCCACCCGTGCCGGCAGTCAAGTGATCTATCACGCCGTCGACATCAACGCGGTCATTCAGGCCGAAATCGCCCAGCGCAACTTTGTCCAGACGCTGGCCAAGACCTTTGCCCAACTGTCCATCGGTTTGGCCATTTTTGATCGCAACGGGCAACTGGCGCTGTTCAACCCGGCGCTGGTCGATCTGACGTCATTGCCCGCTGAATTCCTCAGCGGACGCCCGGATCTGTTGTCGTTCTTTGACCGGCTGCGCGACAACCGCGTGATGCCCGAACCCAAGAACTACAGCTCTTGGCGGCAAGAGATTACTGACATGATCGCCGCGGCCAGCCACGGCAGTTATCAGGAAACCTGGACGCTCGACACCGGTCACACCTACCGGGTCAGCGGGCGGCCCCACCCGGACGGCGCCGTCGCGTTCCTGATCGAAGACATCACCGCCGAGATTTCCCTGACCCGCAACTTCCGCGCCGAGCTCGAGTTGGGTCAATCGCTGATGGACACATTCGAGGACGCGCTGGCCGTGTTCTCATCCGCTGGTGTGCTGACGTTCTGCAACGCTGCGTACCGGGGCATGTGGAAAATGGACCCGGACAACAGCTTTGCCGACGTGACCATCGTGGACTGCATCAAGGAATGGCAGGCCCACACCCGTCCCGACCCCGCCTGGGCGGACATGCGTGATTTCGTTATGCGGCTGGGTGAACGCGCAGTGTGGGAAACCGATGTGCATCACCTCGAACGCGGGTCCTATGTTGTGCAACTTTCGCCCATTGCATCCGGTGCGACCGTGGTTCGGTTTTCGGAAACCTCCGTTCCCGCACAGGTTCCCGCCCGCGCCTGAGGTCATTCCACTTGCAGCGCGCCGGGATGCAGATAACTTGGCGTAATGACGGACGTTTCCCTCACCTTGGACTGGCTCGACGCGGATGCAACGGCACAGACCGCGCGCGCCATCGGCCTGCATCTCGCCCCCGGCGACACTGTCCTGCTCAGCGGTCCGGTTGGCGCAGGCAAGACGCATTTTGCCCGCAGCCTGATCCAATCCATTCTCCCCACACCCGAGGACGTGCCATCGCCCACTTTCACGCTGGTACAGACCTATGACACCACGCGCGGAACGCTGTGGCACGCGGATCTCTACCGCGTATCCATGGATACCGAGATTGACGAATTAGGACTGGTCGATGCATTTGAGGATGCGATCTGTTTGATCGAATGGCCCGACCGGCTGGGACCTCTGTGGCCAGACACTGCGCTGGCGCTGGACATCTCCGTGGGCGACGACACCCGAACGGCGCGGCTTGGCTGGTCCGATCCAAAGTGGGCCAACCGTCTGGCCGGAGTGACACAACATGCCTGATCGTTCAGACCATATCGCGCAATTCCTGAATACCGCAGGATGGGGGGACGCACCACGTACGTTGGTGGCGGGTGACGCCTCGAACCGCCGCTATGAACGGCTGTCACGCGGTGGCACAACCGTGATCCTCATGGACGCGCCACCGGACAAGGGCGAAGACGTCCGCCCTTTTGTCACCATCACCGAGATTTTGCGCACCGCAGGCCTGTCGGCGCCCGAAATCATCGCGCAGGACACGCAGCACGGCTTTCTACTGATCGAAGACTTGGGTGACGATCTCTTTGCCCGCGTCATGGCCGCCGACCCGACCACGCAGGCCCCTCTGTATGAGGCGGCGACCGACGTGCTGATCCATCTGCATCGGGCACCCGCTCCAGACTTGCCGCGCTATGATGCGGCGACGATGACGACGCTCGCCTGCCTTGCATTCGACTGGTATCAACGCGGAACGACCGGGGATGTGAACGCGGATGACCGCGCCCGTTTTGCCGACGCATTTGAAACTGCCCTGACCCCGCTGGACGCAACACCGCCTGTGCTGATCCAGCGCGACTATCACGCGGAAAACCTAATCTGGTTGCCGAACCGAACCGGTCCTGCGCGTGTCGGGTTGCTCGACTATCAGGACGCAATGCTGGGCCATCCGGCCTATGACCTTGTGTCCATCGCGCAGGACGCGCGCCGGGATGTGAAACCGGACCTGTCCGACATGATGACCACCCGATATGTCGATGCAACCGGCACAGATGCAGATCAGTTTGCCCACGCCTACGCGCTGCTGGGCGTTCAGCGCAACATGCGGATCCTGGGTGTGTTCGCCCGCCTGTCGCTGTCTTACGGCAAACCGCATTATGTCGATCTGATCCCGCGCGTCTGGGCGCATATCCAAACCAACCTGGCACATCCCGAACTCGCCGCGATCGCACCGCTGATCCGGGACAGCCTGCCTGCCCCGACAACTGACCTTCTGACAAGGCTCAAGGACCAATGCGCAACGATCCCCCGGCCCTGATGCTGTTTGCCGCCGGTTTCGGGACGCGGATGCGCCCGCTGACCGACGACATGCCCAAGCCGCTGATTCCCGTGGCTGGCAAGCCCCTGATCGACCACGCCACGGCACTGGCACAGGACGCAGAGGTGGGACAGATGGTGGCCAATCTCCACTATCTGCCGGAACAATTGGAAGCACACCTCGCCAACACGCCTGTTGAGACGATCACGGAAACCCCCGACATCCTTGATACGGGTGGCGGGTTGCGCAACGCGCTGCCGACCCTTGGCACCAACCCGGTTGTGACACTGAACACCGATGCGATCTGGGCCGGGCCAAACCCGATCCGACACCTGCTGGACGCGTGGAACCCCGAGACGATGGACGCGCTCTTGATGTGTATCCCGATGGACCACGCACATGGCCGCACCGGAACGGGCGATTTCGATATCGACCGAGCAGGAACACTGCGCCGTGGCACGCAGGCCTTGTATGGCGGCGCGCAAATCATGAAAACCGACCTGCTCCATTCCGTGTCAGAGACCGCGTTTTCCCTGAATGTCGTTTGGAACATGATGGCGGCGCGCGACCGGCTCTTTGGTGTGCTCTATCCCGGTCACTGGTGCGATGTGGGTCACCCCGGTGGCATTCAAGAGGCCCAGGACATGCTGGCCGCCCACCATGTTTGACCCCGACACCGCCCCTCGCCTGTTTGGATGCCCGGTTGGCGTTGATTTTCCCGCCGCTGTGCTGCGGGGCCTCGAAACCCGGTTGGAAGGGTCCCCGCCCGAGGCATGGGCGCGCGTCACGCTGTTCGTCAACACAAGGCGCATGGCACGTCGCCTGCGCGACCTGTTCGATGCGGGGCCACCCCGGCTGTTGCCGCGTATCCGCATGTTGACCGACCTTGATGACCTGCTGCCGGGCGGGGGTTTGCCGCCCGCGGGATCGGCGCTCAAACGGCGGCTGGAGTTGGTGAACCTGACCCAATGCCTGATCGCGCGCGAAACGCATATCGCGCCAACCACCGCAGGCTTTGATCTGGCCGACAGCCTCGCCAGCCTGATGGACGAGATGCAGGGCGAAGGGGTTAGCGCCGACCGGATTGCGGAACTAGATGTGTCGGACCAGTCGGGGCATTGGGAACGGGCGCAGCAGTTTTTTGGCATCGCGCAGACCTATATCAACAGCATGTCCGACGCCCCCGATCCAGAGGCGCGACAACGCGAAACCGTGCTGCGGCTGGCCGATCACTGGGCCACGTCGCCGCCCGCCGATCCGGTGCTGGTCATTGGATCAACAGGGTCACGTGGCACAACGCAACTGCTGATGCAGGCGGTTGCCCGACTGCCCCAGGGCGCGGTAATCCTGCCCGGTTTCGATTTTGACATGCCGCACGTATGGGACCACATGGCGCGCAACGACATGGGCGAGGATCACCCCCAGTTCCGCTTTCTCAAACTGGCGCAGATGCTGGACATGTCCCCGGCTGACATCACACCATGGTCCGACGACACAGCCCCCTCACCGCCGCGCAACCGGCTGGTGTCACTGGCCCTGCGCCCGGCCCCTGTCACCGACGCGTGGCGCAGCGAGGGGCCCGCGCTGACCGATCTGGATAAAGCCACCGCCAACGTCACCCTGATCGAGGCCGACACCCCACGCGCCGAAGCCATCGCCATCGCACTGCGGCTCAGGGCGGCTGCGGAAACAGGCCAGCGCGCGGCGCTGATCACCCCGGACCGCATGCTGACGCGTCAGGTCACCGCCGCCCTCGACCGTTGGAACATCCTGCCCGATGACAGCGCAGGCACGCCGCTGCACCTATCACCGCCCGGACGGTTTTTGCGCCACGTGGCGCAGCTCTTTGGGCGGCCGCTGGATGCCGAGGCTCTGCTGACCCTGCTCAAACATCCGCTGACGCACACCGGCGCGGACCGGAACCTGCACCAGCGCCTGACTGAACGGCTCGAACTGCGGATCCGCCGCGATGGCCTGCCCTATCCCGACGCGGACGGGTTGGCACGGCTCGCCGCCAAGGAAACCGCCGACGGGATCGAAGACTGGGCGGCCTGGCTGGGTGACACGTTCTGCAATCAACACGTCGCGGGTGACGTCCCGCTTGAGACATGGGTGACCCGACACCTCGCATTGGCCGAAGCGATTGCAACAGGCCGTACCGGCACTGACACGGGTGGCCTCTGGCAGAAAAAGGCGGGGCAAAAGGCGCAGGCGGCCATGACGTCTCTGGCCGAACACGCACAACATGGCGGCGCTCTGTCAGCGGCGGATTACGCCGCGCTGGTCGATGGCATCCTGCAACAGGAAGAAGTCCGCGACCGCGATGCCCCGCACCCCACCATCATGATCTGGGGCACGCTCGAGGCGCGGGTACAGGGGGCCGAACTGGTCATCCTTGCCGGTCTAAACGACGGTACATGGCCCGAGGCGCCCAAACCTGACCCATGGCTGAACCGCAAGATGCGGTTTGATGCGGGTCTGTTGCTGCCGGAACGGCGCATCGGCTTGTCGGCCCACGATTTTCAACAAGCCATCGCCGCACCCGAGGTCTGGCTGACCCGCGCCATCCGATCCGACGACGCCGAAACCGTGCCATCCCGCTGGATGAACCGGTTGCAGAACCTTGTGTCGGGCCTGCCGGGTGGCACGGACATCTGGGACGCGATGCGCACACGGGGCAAGACCTGGCTTGACCACGGCAGGCAACTGGACGCGGCACCCGACACGCCCAAGGCGCCCCGCCCCGCCCCCTGCCCGCCTGTCTCGGCCCGACCCCGCCGCCTCACTGTCACCGAAATCCAGACGCTGATCCGCGACCCCTATGCGATCTACGCCAAGCACGTGCTGCGTCTGCGCGCCCTGAACCCACTGGTCCAAAGCCCCGATGCCCTGTTGCGCGGCATCCTCTCGCACGATGTGATGGAACGCTTTGTTAAGGCGACATTGGACGATCCCGCGCTCTTGCGCACGGACACTCTGCTGGCTCAGGCGGCATCGGTGCTGCAACAAGACGTGCCATGGCCCGCCGCACGTGCGCTGTGGTTCGCCCGGTTTCAGCGCGCAGCCGATTGGATCGTGGCCACGGAACAGACCCGTCAGATGCGCGCCACCCCCACCCTGTTCGAAGAACAAGCCGTAGGCCGGCTGACCCTGCCCAGTATCAAGACCACGCTCGAAGGGCGCGCAGATCGCATCGACGTCGACACGGACGGTGCGGTGATTCTCTATGATTACAAGACCGGCACGCCGCCCAGCCTGGATGCCCAAAAACACTTCGACAAACAGCTCTTGATCGAAGTCGCCATGATCGAAGAGGGCGCATTCGACGCACTAGGCCCCCGCCCGGTGCGCGGTGCGCAGTTCATCGGCATCGGCTCCAACCCCAAGGCGGTTGACGCACCCATCGAAGACGAACCGCCAACCAAGGTGTTGACCGAATTGGTCAGCCTGCTGTCCTCCTACCTCGAAGGGGACAAGGGCTATACCTCGCGGCGCGCCTTGGAAAAGGAACGGCACAGCCGCGACTATGACCAGCTGTCGCGGTTCGGCGAATGGGACATCAGCATGGACCCCGTGCCGGAGGTGTTGGAATGACCGCTCTGCATGACGCCACACGCCGCCAGCACGAGGCGGCGCAACCCATGGCCTCTACGTGGCTCTCGGCCAATGCCGGATCGGGCAAGACCCGCGTGCTGACCGACCGCGTGGCCCGCCTGCTGCTCGAAGAGGTGGAACCCCAGCACATCCTGTGCCTGACCTACACCAAGGCCGCCGCCTCAGAGATGCAGAACCGGCTGTTCAAACGGCTGGGCGCGTGGGCCATGCTGGATGACCCCGAATTGGTCGCCGCACTCGCAGAACTCGGGCTCGACCGGACACCAACGGCCGAAGATCTCAAGGCCGCGCGCACCCTCTTTGCACGTGCGATCGAGACACCGGGTGGGTTGAAAATCCAGACGATCCACTCGTTCTGTGCGTCTCTATTGCGGCGTTTTCCGCTCGAAGCAGGCGTAAGCCCCCAATTCACCGAAATCGAAGACCGCGCCGCCGATCTGCTGCGCGCAGAGCTTGCCGACCAGATGGCAGAGGGACCAGACGCCGCCGCACTCACCGCGCTCGCGGGCCTCTACACCGGCGAAGATTTCCTGAAACTGACAAAAGAGATTGCACGCAACGGGTCGCAGTTTTCCGATATGACGCTGCGCGATGCCCTGCCGCTGTTTGGGCACCCCCCCGACTTGTCCCCCGACCGGATCATGCAGGACACATTTGCACCCGACGACTGGGAACTGATCGACGAACTGGTGCCGGTCATGTTGGGTCAGGGTGTGTCGGACGCGCGTGTTGGCGAAATGCTGCAAGCCATTGTCGCATTGGACCCCGCCAGCCTGTCTATCGCCGAAGCCGCGTTCTTGACCAAAACAGGTACCCGGAAAAAGAGGTTCCCGACCAAGCCGACCCAGACACAGGCGGCGCACCTGATGCCCCGCCTTGAGGCGCTGATGGACCGGGTCGAACAGGCGCGCGACGCCCGGCTCAGCCTTGCCGCCGCCAAACGGACCGTGACACTGCACCAGTTCGCCCGCCATTTCGCGCAACGCTATACCGCGGCCAAGGATCGGCGCGGTTGGCTCGACTTTGACGATCTGATCCAAAAGGCGCGCGATCTGCTGGGCAACAGTGCTGTTGCCGCCTGGGTGCTCTACCGTCTCGACGGCGGGATCGACCACATCCTCGTGGACGAGGCCCAAGACACCAGCCCCGCCCAATGGGACGTTGTGCGCAAACTGGCCGAGGAATTCTCAAGCGGTGATGGTGCGCGCGCGGACGTGACGCGCACCATCTTTGTTGTCGGCGACAAGAAGCAGTCGATCTATTCCTTCCAGGGTGCCGACCCCCGTGAATTTGACCGCATGCAGGCCGAATTCGGCTCTAAACTGGCGGAATCGGGTCAGGTTCTGCACAGCAACACGCTCGACTATTCCTTTCGATCCTCGCCTGCGATCCTGAATCTGGTCGACGCGGTGTTTCAAAACGCGTCCTCGGCGGGCTTTGGTCACAACCTTCATATCGCGTTCAATGACCAGATGCCCGGCCGCGTGGATCTGTGGCCGCTTGTACCAAAGCCAGAGAAAGAGGCTGAACACGAGTGGTTCGATCCGGTAGACCGTCGCCATTCCGAACACGAGGATCGCATCCTCGCCAAGGCGGTCGCGGATCAGATCCGCGACATGATCAATACCCGTGTCATGATCCCGGACGGAAAAGGCGCGCGACCAGTGCAACCACGCGATTTCCTGATCCTGGTCCAGACCCGTGGCGGTGTTTTTGGCGACATCATCCGCGCCTGCAAAGAGGCCGATTTGCCCATCGCCGGCGCTGATCGGCTCAAGGTCGGTGCCGAAACGGCGGTCAAGGATCTGGGCGCGCTCTTGTCTTTCCTCGCCACCCCGGATGACAGCCTGTCTTTGGCGACGGCCCTGCGCTCTCCGCTGTTTGGCTGGACCGAACAAGAGTTGTTCACGCTGGCCCACCGACGAACCGAGAAACACCTGTGGCCTGCACTGCGGGATCAGGGCGAGATTTACCCGGAAACAGTCTCTGTTCTGCATGATTTGCGCGATAGCGTGGATTTCCTGCGGCCCTACGATTTGATCGAACGCGTGCTGACCCGCCATCGCGGACGCCAGCGGCTGCTGTCCCGCCTGGGCGCAGAGGCAGAGGACGGGATCAACGCGTTGCTGTCCCAGGCACTCGCCTACGAACGGTCGTCGGTGCCCAGTCTGACAGGGTTCCTGACGTGGATGGAAACCGACAATTTCGAGGTCAAGCGCCAGATCGACAGCGCCTCGAACCAGATCCGCGTCATGACCGTCCACGGATCCAAAGGGCTGGAAGCACCCATTGTCATCCTGCCTGAATGTGGCAAACGCGAACCGCAGAACCGCGATGACATCATCGACATTGGCGGCGTGCCTGTGTGGAAGACATCCGCCGCGCAACAACCCGCCACAATGTCCCAACGTCTGAGTGAGATGAAGGATGCCCAGCGCGAAGAGTCCCTTCGACTGCTCTATGTGGCTCTAACACGGGCGGAAAAGTGGTTGATTGTGGGCGCGTCCGGTGCCCTCGACAAGGACGGTGACGATTGGCACCAGCGTGTCGGTGCGGGGATGCAGGCATGTGGCGCCGCTGATCTCGCAACCCCGGTGGGTGCGGGCCTGCGGGTGGAACATGGCGACTGGTCGCTTGGCATGCAGACGCAAGACGCTGCACCTGCGGCCCCCGCCCTGCCCTTGCCGGCGCTGTTCCACACACCTGCGCCAGAGTTGCCAACCCCGGACCCCACGCTGTCGCCGTCTGGTTTGGGCGGGGCCAAGGCGCTGCCCGGCGACGGGTTGGACGAGGAAACCGCCAAAGCGTACGGCACATTGGTGCACCACCTGCTCGAACATCCCGGACATGGCGACATGCCCAGCGCCCTGCCCCCCGCGCTGGTGGACGAGGCCAAGGCCGAGGCAACCGCGATTCTCAATGCTCCGCACCTCGCGGACCTCTTTGCCAGCGACAGTCTTGCAGAGGTGGCGGTGACTGCCGATCTGGGCGCGCGGCGCATGCACGGCACCATCGACCGGTTGATCATCACGCCGGACACGGTTCACGTGGTCGACTTCAAAAGCAACCGGGTCACCCCCAAAGACGCAGCGTCCTGTCCCGCAGGCGTTTTGGCCCAGATGGGGGCCTATGCCGTTGCGATGCGTCAGATTTATCCCAACAAGGCATTGAAACTGAGCATTTTGTGGACTCGCACCGCGCATCTGATGCCGCTACCGCACGATATCGTGACGTCTGCATTGGAACGTGCGCAATATCTTGACGATGGTGGGGCGGCTACCTAGGTTGCCCTCCTACGCTTGATCCTGCCAGGAGAACAACAATGGCAACTGTGGCCGTAACCGACGCAACATTTGACGCCGAAGTCAAAAATTCCGATGTCCCCGTCGTGGTGGACTTCTGGGCCGAATGGTGCGGCCCCTGCAAACAGATCGGCCCCGCTCTGGAAGAGCTGTCCGCCGAAATGGAAGGCAAGGTAAAGATCGCCAAGGTGAACGTGGATGAAAATCCCAACTCGCCTGCCCAAATGGGTGTGCGCGGTATCCCTGCCCTGTTCATCTTCAAGGATGGTCAGGTCGTCTCGAACATGGCTGGCGCCAAGCCCAAGGCGGCGTTGCAGTCCTGGATCGAAGAATCCCTCTGATATAACGACCGGGCGCGTCGTCAGGCGCGCTCGTTCACCCCACGGGCCACCCGGCCGCCGACAGCTTGGCCCGGATCTTAGCCTCGGCGCTGTCATGGCCTGCGTTGATCGCCATGTGCTGCCACACCCACCACAGATATGCGGCATAGTCCGGCCTGTGATCCGTCACCCGGTCAAACGCATCGCTGTCGCGCCCATCCACCATCACGTGATGAAAATCGGTCTGACCAAAGACAACGGATGGCTTGCCAAAAAACATGCCGTCAAAAGCGATGCTCGACGTCTGCGTCACCACAAAGCTGCACCGCGGCAGCAACGCGTCCCGCTCTCCCATACGAACGTCCAGCGCCGGGTCACGCGCCTCGAGCGCTTCGAGTTCGGCGAGCTCGCCCGGCGTATAAGTTTCCTTGGGGTGCAGGGTCACAATCAAACGCCGTCCGGGCAGGGCGGCGCGCGTGCGGCGGATCATGTCGAGCGGGCTACAGGATTGAAACGAACGCTGTTCGGTCAACCGGCCCTGTAGCGGGATATAGACAAACCCGTCATCTCCCACCTGATCCAACAACGCGCCACCGATGCGCTTGCGCCAGAAACCATAGAACCGATCCGCCTCTTTGCGCGGGCACTGACCGGGGTCGAACGCCGCGTGTGCGACGTCCCATTCCCACCGCTTGTCCGATGCCTGAATTTGCCAGAACGGATAGTGATAGACCCTGCGGAACGTCAGGCACCGCGCATTAGGCGGCGGTGTCATATGGCACAGACCGTAACCGCGACGCCCGGCAGCCTTGATCCGTTCGGCGGTGGTGTTCGGATGGAAACCAACCTCGAACCCCGCCGCGCGGAGTACGGCTGTGATCTTGCCAACGAAATTGTGCTGCCCGGCTGCGGCACTCTTGCGCAGATCATCTTCGAGGTAAAAGCGCACGCGTTTGGGTTCAGCCATGGCCGCACAGTAGGATCGGCAAACCCAAGGGGCAAGGCGCGGCCCTTGCCCTGTCTCGTGACCAAAGCCATATAGACCACAACAATGGACGGAGACCCACATGAGCAAGTCAGAGTTCCCCGGTTGGCACGGGACCACAATCATCGGGGTCAAAAAGGGCGGCGAAGTCGTCATTGCCGGTGACGGGCAAGTGTCGCTGGGCCAGACCGTGATCAAAGGCACCGCCCGCAAGGTCCGCCGCCTCAGCCCCGGTGGGTATGACGTCGTGGCCGGGTTTGCCGGGTCGACCGCCGATGCCTTTACCCTGCTGGAGCGTCTCGAAACCAAGCTTGAGGCAACGCCCGGCCAACTGGCCCGCGCAAGTGTTGAGCTGGCAAAGGACTGGCGCACCGACAAGTACCTGCAAAAGCTCGAGGCGATGTTGATCGTGACAGATGGCGAGGACCTGTTTGTCATCACCGGCGCGGGCGACGTTCTGGAACCTGAACACAATGTGACGGCCATTGGATCGGGCGGGAATTATGCGCTGGCCGCCGCACGCGGCATGATGGACAGCGACCGCAACGCCGAACAGGTGGCGCGGGACGCCATGGCCATCGCATCCGACATATGCGTCTACACAAATGGAAACCTGACCGTCGAGGCAATCCGCAAATGACCGACATGACCTATACCAAACTCGGCAACAGCGGTCTGATCGTCAGCCGCATGTGCTTTGGCACCATGACCTTTAGCCTCGGGTCCGAATGGATCCCCGGCGTCGCCAACGTCGGGCAGGATGCCGCGACCGAGATGGTGCAGCACGCGCTGGATCAGGGTGTGAACTTTTTCGACACGGCGGATGGCTATTCCAACGGCGAATCAGAACAGATCCTCGGCAAGGCGCTGGGCAAACGCCGGAACGAGGCGGTGATCTGCACCAAGCTGGGGTTCCGCCAGACGGACCAGATCAACGACACGGGCCTCAGCCGCGGCCACATCCAGAAACAGATCGACGGCAGCTTGGCCCGCATGGGCACCGATCACATCGACCTGCTGGTGCTGCACAAGACGGATTTCACCACCCCGATCGAGGAAACACTCGCCGCGCTGCAACAGGCCGTGGATCACGGCAAAGTCCGGTATCTCGGTGTCTCGAACTGGCCCGCATGGCAAGCCGCACGCGCGATCCAGTACCAGCGCGACAACCGCATGACGCCGTTTGTGACCGGCCAGTATCTCTACAACGCCGTCGCGCGTGATATCGAACAGGACGTTCTGCCGATGTTGGCCGACATGGGTGGCAGCCTGATGGCGTGGTCACCGCTGGCGGGAGGTCTGCTGTCTGGCAAATACGATCCCGACAACCTTGATGGCGGCGATGGTCGTTTGTCCGTGGGTGGCGATTTCCTGGATGTCGACAAGACGGTAGCACGCACCGCAATCTCGGCGCTCAATTCAATTGCCAAGGCGCATGACGCGCATCCGGCCACTGTGGCGCTGGCGTGGGTTTTGGCGCAAAAACGGGACCATACGGTCCTTTTCGGGGCATCCAAGCGCAGTCATATGGATGCAGCCCTGGCGGCACCGGGTCTGACATTGATGGCCGAAGACCTGGACGCATTGAACAGCGCGGGCATGCCTGGAAAACGGTATCCGCACTGGTTCGACGCCATGATGACAGACGAAATTCTGACCAAATCACTGGCCTAAAAGAAAAGGGCCACAGCGTCGCTGCGGCCCCCAAAACCTTTCGCATGCGAAAGGTCCATTAATTCAACTTAGCTACGCCCAGCGGCACGTTGAACTTCTCGCACCAGATCCAGACTTCGTTGTATTCGCTGGCGTCGATGCCTGCGGGAATCTCATAGCTGGATGCGCCGTTGTTCGACTTGAGCAGGCCCATCAGCGTGTCCTTGTCATAGCCGTCCTTGCCCAGCGCAACCTTGGGATCGGGCGCGCCGTCAAAGGTGAAGTCGCCCAGCAGGTTCACTTTGTTGCCCGCAACTTCGGCGGTACCGGTTGTGACGTGGTTGCTGGCGCCTTTGAATTTGCCAAGACGGCCATGACCGCCAGCCAACAGCGACGTTGCAGGAAGCGTGGCAAGGCCAACAGCAGTGAAGGTCAGGAATTTGCGGCGGTTCATCAGGAGTACTCCGTGGGTTGGTAATGACAGGAACATGGCAGATCGTTTCACAGATTGCATCTACCCCCACGCGGACGTGAGCGCGGTTGCGTTTCTGTGATCAAAGGTTACATGCAGTCGCAGAGGAGACCTGTATGACTGACCTGACCCCCCGCGAGATTGTTTCAGAGCTGGACCGTTTCATCATCGGTCAGGCAGACGCCAAACGGGCGGTGGCGGTGGCGCTGCGCAATCGGTGGCGGCGCAAGCAGTTGAATGACGATCTGCGCGATGAGGTCTATCCCAAGAATATCCTGATGATCGGGCCCACCGGCGTTGGCAAAACCGAGATCAGCCGCCGGTTGGCGAAGCTGGCGCGCGCGCCGTTCCTCAAGGTCGAGGCGACCAAGTTCACCGAGGTCGGCTACGTCGGGCGTGACGTGGAACAGATCATCCGTGATCTGGTGGATGCCGCCATTGCCCAGACCCGCGACCACATGCGCGAGGACGTCAAGGCCAACGCACACAAAGCCGCCGAAGACCGCGTGATCGAGGCGATTGCCGGCACGGACGCCCGCGATGGCACCCGCGAGATGTTCCGCAAAAAGCTGAAGTCGGGCGAGTTGGACGACACAGTGATTGAGCTGGAAGTCGCGGATACGTCGAACCCGTTTCCCACGATGGACATACCTGGCCAGCCCGGCGGCAACATGGGGATGATGAACCTCGGTGATCTGTTCGGCAAGGCGCTGGGCGGTCGGACCGTGCGCAAGAAGCTGACCGTCGCCCAAAGCTATGACCTGCTGATCGGAGAAGAGGCAGACAAGCTGTTGGACGACGAGGCGGTGACCAAGGCCGCGCTGGATGCGGTGCAGGAAAATGGCATCGTGTTTCTGGATGAGATCGACAAGGTGTGCGCCCGGTCCGATGCGCGTGGCGCAGATGTCAGCCGCGAGGGCGTGCAGCGTGATCTGTTGCCCCTGATCGAAGGCACAACCGTCAGCACCAAACACGGGCCGGTCAAGACGGATCATATCCTGTTCATCGCGTCCGGTGCGTTCCACATCGCCAAACCGTCCGACCTGTTGCCCGAATTGCAGGGGCGCTTGCCGATCCGCGTGGAATTGCGCGCGCTGACCGAGGATGACTTTGTCCGTATCCTTGAGGAAACCGACAACGCGCTGACGCTGCAATACACCGCCCTCATGGCGACCGAAGAAGTCACCGTGACCTTTGAACCCGAAGGCATCCGCGCGCTGGCCCGCATTGCCGCCGAGGTGAACCAAAGCGTTGAGAACATCGGCGCGCGGCGTCTGTACACGGTGATGGAGCGGGTGTTTGAGGAACTGTCCTTTACCGCGCCGGACCGAAGCGGCGACGAGATCGTGGTCAATGCCGCCTTCGTCGAGGAGCATCTCGGCGAATTGGCGCGGTCCACGGATGTCAGCCGATATGTTCTCTAGCCGTCCTGTGCGGGCTGGGATACATCGCTGGAAACGGAACCGGTCGGTGTAAAAATGCGGTGGATTGTCTTTGTTGCGATGCTGGCCCTGATCGGGTGCAGCGACCGGACAGCAGCCCCGATTGTTCCCGAGGCGCTGGATTACGGTCTGAACAAACCGCTGTTCATCGGCACAACGCGGGCGGTGAACGATGCAGGTGAATATGGCATCGGACGGTCCAACGAGTTGAGCCTGATGCGCGCCGTTGTATCGATCCCGCCGCAACGGACGTTGGGCAGCGTGTCGGACGGGTTCGACAGCCCCAAGCCCGAGCGCGATTTCGCCTTTGCTCAGCTTAGCCGTTTTCCAACCAAGACCGGGTTCGCCGACCGTTTGCGCGCAGACATGGACAAGACGCGCGATGTGACGGTTTTTGTGCATGGCTTTAACAACAGCTTCAGCGACTCGGCGTTTCGGATGGTGCAGTTGGCCCATGATCTGGAATTGCCCGGCGCGCATGTCAGTTATTCCTGGCCCAGCCGCGGTAATCCGCTGGGTTATGAATACGATCAGGACAGCGCATTGTTTGCCCGTGACGGGTTGGCCGAACTGTTGACGACCATCCGGTCCGCAGGACAGCCCAACATCATTGTTGTTGCGCATTCGATGGGCAGCGCGCTGGTGATGGAAACCTTTCGACAGCTAGAAATTGCCGAACCCGGTTGGGTTGGGCGCAATGTCGAAGGCGTGGTCCTGATGTCGCCGGACGTGAACATCGAGGTGTTCCGCAGCCAATTCGAGCGCCTACAAACCGTGCCAGACCCGTTTGTCGTGATCGTTTCGCGCAAGGATGCCGTGTTGCGATTGTCATCGCGGTTGCGGGGCGAGAAATCTCAGCTAGGCAACATTCAAAACGCGGATGACGTGGCCGATTTGCCGATCACGATCCTCGATGTCTCTGCCTTTTCTGACCGCCGGTCGGGGAATCACTTTGTTGCGGGCAGTTCGCCTGCGCTGATCCAACTGCTGCGCAACACGCCTGAACTGGACCGCAAGTTCCTGCGCGGTCGGTCCGGGGCGACTGTTGTATTGCCCGGACAACGGCGCGTGTCGGCGAACACCGCCGGACGCCTGCCACCCATTTCGGGCAGTGTGCGCTAGTGACGGGCGCGGCGCCCCAATCCGGCATTCTGTCCTTTTTGGCTCATAACCGGAATTGGCTGGCGGCGGGGGCTTTGCTGACCTTTTTGTCGTCGTTTGGGCAGACGTTCTTTATCTCTGTGTTCGCGGCGGAAATACGGGCGGATTTTGACCTGTCGCACGGTGAGTGGGGTGGCATCTATTCGCTGGGCACAACGGCGGCTGCGGCGGTGATGGTCTGGGCCGGTGGGCTGACCGACACGTTTCGCGCGCGGCAGTTGGGCGCATGGGTGTTGGGCATGCTGGCGCTGGCCTGTGTTGCAATGGCGATCAACCCCTATGCGTTGCTGTTGCCAGTTGTGATCTTTGCGCTGCGGCTGACGGGGCAGGGGATGACCAGCCATATCGCGATTGTGGCGATGGCGCGCTGGTTTGTTGCGACGCGGGGTCGGGCGCTGGCGGTGGCGACATTGGGGTTCTCGATTGGTGAGGCCATCCTGCCCATGACGTTCGTGGCGCTGATGACCGTGTTCGAATGGCGCAGCCTGTGGGGTGTCGTCGCGGTGATTGCCTTGGCGGGTATTCCGGTTCTGATGCTGCTGCTGCGGTCAGAGCGAACGCCGCAATCCATGGCCGAGGAAAACCAAAGCCTCGGCATGGCGGGACGGCATTGGACCCGGCGCGAGACGCTGACGCATGGGTTGTTCTGGATGATGGTGCCCGCGCTTGCCGGGCTGTCGGCCTTTGGCACTGCGTTCTTTTTCCATCAGGCGTACTATGCCGAGATCAAAGGCTGGACCCACCTGTCGCTGGTGGCCTTTTTCCCGGTCTATACGACCGTGGGCATTGTCGCGATGGTTCTGTCGGGGATGGCGCTGGACCGGTTTGGCACGGCGCGGTTGATGCCACTTTACCAAGTGCCGATGGTGGTGGCATTTGGGATCTTTGCCACGGCCGAGACCTTGCTGGGCGTTGCGCTGGGGCTGGTGTTCTTTGCGATGACGGCGGGTGCAAATTCCACATTGCCCAACGCGTTTTGGGCCGAGTTCTACGGCACGCGACATATCGGTTCGATCAAAGCGTTGGCGGCGGCGGTTATGGTTCTGGGCTCTGCCATTGGGCCGGGTATCACGGGCGTTCTGATCGACGCCGGAGTGGACTTGCCTATGCAATACATGGGCGTTTCGGTCTACTTCCTGTGCGCCAGTCTGTGCATGTGGATCGGTATCAACAGGGCGCGTCGGACGCTATCGGTTGCGACGTAGATAGACGTAGTAGGCACCGCCGCCGCCATGACGCAGATGCGCGGGCGTGACCTGTAAGACTGCGGAGGCCAAGGGCTGCATCGACAACCATTGCGGCACCTGATGGCGCAAGACCCCGTGGCGCACGGGGATCGGGCCGCCATCATCGCGGTTCTTGCCCTTGCCTGTCACCACCAGAACCAACCGTTTGCCCTGCGACTGTGCGCCCAGCACAAAACGGGTCAGGGCAGGGTGCGCACGGTCGAGTGTCATGCCGTGGAGGTCGAGTTTGCCCTCGGGGCGCAGCTTGCCGCGCTTGAGCTGGTCAAAGGCTTTGCGATCCATCTGGATCGGTTGAGCACGCACTTGATCCGTGATCGACGGCGTCAACGACACCGATGTTGTGGGGCGTGACGGCATGGAGGGCGTCAGCGTGCGCACCGCATCAAATGTGGGTTTAGACCGGGGGCCGGGCGCAGGTGTCTGCGTCACGAAATCCTCGGGATCGAATTTCGGCTGGGGGTGCAGGCGTTCGGTCTTGGATGCGACGCGACGCCATAGCTCTTCTTCTTCGGGGTGCAATTTGCGGCGGGTCATATCGCGCTTTCGGGCAGCAGGGCATAGGCACGTTGGATCGGCATGAGAACCATCATACGACCGGGATCACGCAAGCGGCCCGCCTGGCGACCGGCCTTGTCCCCGGTGCCAAAGAACACGTCAGCACGTTGCGCGCCCTTGATCGCGGACCCGGTGTCCTGGGCGATCATCAGACGGCGCAGCGGGTTCTTGCCGTCCTTTTCGATCCAGACGGGTGCACCCAATGGCACATGTGCGGGATCGACCGCGATGGACCGCATCGTGGTGATAGACCGGTTCATCGCACCCAAGGGGCCACGATCGGCAGGCACCTCGGACACCTCCCGGAAGAATACGTAGGACGGGTTATGGTACAGCAATTGCGTGCCATCGAACGGGTTCCGTTTGACCCAGTTCTTGATCACCTGCGCACTGACCTGGTGGGCGGCATAGGTGCCACGCCGCACCAGTTCGGAGCCGATGGAGCGGTATTCGTGACCGTTTGAACCCGAATAGCCAACGCGGATCATCTGTCCGCTGGGCAAACGTATCCGTCCAGAGCCCTGAATCTGGAGAAAGAACAGTTCGACCGGATCATCGACCCAGGCGATTTCCAGACCACGCCCATCCATCGCCGAACCTTCGAGAATTTGGCGGCGTGTCAGCCAAGGCCGCGACACGCGCGCCTCAGGGGGCATGGCATAGACGGGATAGCGGTAGCGGCTGCTGGGACGCAGCGCGCCGTCTAGTTCGGGTTCAAAATATCCGGTGAACAAGCCGTCTGCGCCGTCTTCGATCAGGACGGGACGAAAGAACAACTCAAAGAAAGCCCGTGGATCAGGCACATCTCCGGCTAGCGCGCAGAGAGACGACCAGTCGGGGTCTTTCATGTCGCGGCATGTGTTGCGGAATGTCGTGAGTGCGGCGGCGTGATCATCCGCCGCCCAGCCATCCAGCATCGAAAAATCGAGAACGGAATAACGCAATTCAGCCGTGGCAGGCCCTGTCATACCCATCACCGCCAAACACAGCCCGACAAAAGAGCCAATTACGCGTCTGTAGACACCAATATCCAATTCGGGTCGTCAGCCCCCATGGTTCGCGCGAAAGCCCATGTGTCTTTCTGCCGTTTCACCTCGGTCAGGCTACCTTCTACGATGTCTCCGCCCTGATCGCGAACAGCAGATGTGAGTTCAGCGACAAAACGTATCGTCAACTCACCCTCGCCTGTTTCAGGATCATAGGTCGCGTCTGTCAGTTTCAGTTCACGCACACCGATAAACTCGGCCTCGATGGTCAGGCCCTGATCTTCGCGTGCGGCGACGCCGTCCACAAAAGATTCGTATAGTTCCTCGGCGAGGAACGGTTGGATGTCGGACAGTTCGCCACGTTCGTAACCCATGACAATCATCTCATAGGCACCACGTGCGCCTTGCAGGAAATCAGCCACATGGAACGAGGGTTCCACGCGCTTCATCTCGGCGAGGGCCTTGGCGGCGTCACTGTCTTCATCGACATGGTCGGTGATGTCGAGATCGGGGCCACCTTCGATAACTTCGAGGTTGGGGCCACCGGCGCGATCATTGGCGGGTTTCGGCACAGGCGGTTGTTCAAAACCCTCGCGGGTGCCCAGCACGTTTTTAAGGCGCAGGATCAAAAACACGGCGATGCCCGCCAGGACAAGAAGCTGGATCAGCGGAGAATTCATTCTTACCTCATGTCTGGGACCGGAAACTGTGGTCCGGGTGGCAACGGCCACGTCCGAACCTTATGTAGGTGCAAGGGGACACCAAGTCCACTGCGGGGCGATCATGCCCCCCTGAAAGGATGTCGCACATGTGGTTGTTTGTTGCTTTTCTTATGGTTCCGCTCATCGAGATCGCGCTGTTTATCCAGATTGGCGGTGCCATCGGTCTGGGCTGGACGCTTTTGATCGTCGTTGTGACGGCGGTGATCGGCACGATGTTGGTCCGGGCGCAGGGTTTGCAGGCGATGAACCAGGTGAAATCGTCATTCAACCAGATGCGTGATCCAAGCGAGGCGTTGGCCCATGGCGCGATGATCCTGTTTTCCGGTGCGTTGTTGCTGACACCGGGGTTTTTCACCGATGCGGTAGGTTTTGCGCTGTTGGTGCCGGGGGTGCGGTTGGCCGTGTTCAAGTGGGCGCGGAGCCGGGTCAAGGTGACATCATTTGGCGGGCCGGGCTTTGACCATCGGCCACCGCAGAGGGACGACAACGTGATCGACGGCCAATATTCCGAGGTTTCGCCGGAACAACAGTCGTCGGATGGCCCGTCTGGGTGGACCAAGCATTGAGGCTGCGCGGCCAAGCTGTTACCAGAGGCAAAATTCATATTCCGCCTGGAGAGTAATTATGGCCGAAGAAAAAGCAGCCCCAGCCGCACAACCGCAAATGCGTGTGTTGGGCCAGTTTGTCCGTGACATGTCATTCGAGAACATCGTGGCCCAAAAGGGTGCGTCGCCCGACGTGCAACCCGACGTGCAGGTTCAGGTGAACCTTGATGCCAAAAAGCGCTCGCAGGACAAACAGTACGAGTCCGCGATCAAGCTGAACGTCACATCCAAGGACAAAGAGAGCGATGCGGTCCTGTTCGTGCTTGAGATCGACTATGTCGGCCTGTTCTTTATCGACAACGTCCCCGAAGACCAGCTGCACCCGTTCCTGTTGATCGAGTGCCCGCGCATGATCTTCCCGTTCCTGCGCCGTGTGGTCAGCGACATCACGCGTGACGGTGGTTTCCCGCCGCTGAACCTGGAAAACATCGACTTTATGTCGCTGTACCGGAACGAAATCGCGCGTCGTCAAAGCGAAGCATCGCCTGAGAACGCCTGATTTCTGATCCGTTTGGATTATGGCACCCGTCGCATCCGCGGCGGGTGTTTCAGTTTGGCCAGAGAGTTTTACCGCCCAATCCGCCAATAAATGCAGCGTGGGCATCCCGTTCGCTGTCTTTCAGCCGTGACGCAAGCGGGCGAGGGCGCGGCGGAGGTGTCCATGCGGTATCGGTACCCGTCGCATTGCGACCTCCAGACGACGCCGACAATGCAAAGTCGGGTTGCCGACCGCCGATAAGCTCCAGGTAAACTTCGGCCAGAATTTCACTGTCGAGCAGGGCACCGTGCAACGTCCGAGCGGAATTGTCGATCCCGAACCGGCGGCACAGCGCGTCCAGAGATGCGGGCGAGCCGGGGAAACGGCGGCGTGCAATGTCGAGCGTATCAATCGCCTGATCGTAGGGCAGTTGCGGCAATCCCAGCCATTTCAATTCCGCGTTCAGGAATTTCATGTCGAAGGCGGCGTTGTGGATCACCAGTTTGGCGTCACCAACGAAATCGAGGAACTTTTGCCCGATCTCGGCGAATTTGGGTTTACCGCGTAGAAAGTCGTCGCCCAACCCGTGCACTTCAAATGCTTCTTGGGGCATGGCGCGTTCCGGGTCGATATATTCGTGGAACACGTTTTCGGTTGGGACGTGCCGGATCAGTTCAATGGCACCGATTTCAACGATGCGATCACCGCTTTCCGGGTCAAAACCGGTGGTTTCCGTGTCGAGAACAATTTCTCTCATGTCAGCTCCGCCACTATTTCGGACACCTTAGCACGGGCGGATTCCAGCGTGGAAGTGTCGATGACATAGTCAGCCCGCGCGCGTTTCTCGGCATCGGGGGTTTGGCGGGACAGGATGTGGTCGAGATCTGTTTCAGTCATGGTGCCGCGGGCCAGAACCCGAGTGCGCTGGGTGTCGGCATCGACGCTGACCACAGCGACCTTGTCACATGTGGCATCGAGGCCGGTTTCAAACAAAAGAGGGACGTCGAGCACCACCAAACCCTGCGCCTGTTCGAGAAAGGCCGCGCGATCTGCGGCAACGAGTGGATGCACGATGGTGTTGATCCGATCCAACGCCGTTGGATCATCGGCAATGATTTGGCGCAGCGCGTCACGGTCAACGTGGCCGTCACCACGAATGACACCGGGGAATGCGGCATCCAACAGCGCAGGCGCCGGGCCGTCAGGTGCATACAACTGGTGCACGACGGCGTCCGCGTCCCACACAGCACAACCTGCGTCGCGGAACATCTGGGCGGTGGTGGATTTGCCCATTCCGATGGAACCGGTCAGGCCAAGTTTGATGATCATCGCAGAGCGGCGGCGCGTGTGGCGCTGTCGACATCGGGGCGCTGTCCAAACCAGCGTTCGAAGGCAGGCACCGCTTGGTGCAATAACATGCCCAGACCGTCGACCGTGACACAGCCCGCCTGTTCCGCTGTGGCCAGCAGATCGGTGCGCAGAGGTGCATAGACCAGATCGGTGACAACCGAACCGCGACGCAACCCATCCAACGGCACGCGCATCGCCGGTTTGCCAATCATGCCCAGCGACGTTGTGTTCACGACCAGCGCGGAATCCTCGAGAATATTGCCAGCCTGTACCCAGTCGACGACGGTGACGCGGTTACCAAAGTCATCCGCCAACTTTTCCGCGCGGACCCTCGTGCGATTGGTCACAAAAATCTCTGGCACGCCGGCGTCGAGCAGGGATGCAACCACGGCACGCGCGGCACCACCAGCGCCCAATACCGCGGCAGGGCCCGATGCGGGCGCCCATTGTGGTGCACCGGCGCGCAGATTCTCCAGAAATCCGTAGCCATCCGTGTTGTCCGCGTGAATTTGCCCATCCTTGCGAAAGATCAGCGTATTCGCCGCACCGATCAGCGTGGCCCGATCCGTCACGAGGTCTGCAATTTCCAGCGCGGATTCTTTGTGCGGGATCGTGATGTTCACCCCGACAAACCCGGCCTTGGGCAAGGTGCGCAACACCAGTTCCAGGTCCTGCGGCGCGACGTCCATGGGGATGTAGTCACCGGGCAGACCGTATGTCTTGAGCCAGTGGCGATGAAGTTGAGGAGATTTGGAGTGCGAGATCGGAGATCCGATCACTCCGGCCAGAGGTATTTTTGCTGACATGTTGTTCCGCCCGTCATCCTTGGATCACACCACGAAGCGTGAGAAAGGCCAGCAGTTCCAAAAGCGGCATTCCGAGAACATGGAAATAGTCCCCTTCAATGCTGTGAAACAGCCGCACCCCCTCGGCCTCAAGTTGATATGCGCCAACTGAGTGACGAATGTCATCCCAATTTCGTGCGATATATGCGTCCAGATACTCATCGGACACATTCCGCATGCGCAGACGGACCTGCCCGACGTGCCGCCAAATGGGTTTGCCCTCGTGATAGATGACTGCGGCAGACAGCAACATGTGGCGTTCGCCGCGCATGCTGGCCAGTTGCGCACGCGCATCCTGAACATCGATGGGTTTTGACAAGATGCGCCCGTCGAAGGCCAGCACCTGATCGCACCCAATGACCATGGCATCAGGGTTCTTGTCCGCAATTTTGCGGGCTTTCATTTCCGCCAAAGTATCAGCGATGTCGCGCGGCAGGGCTTCTTCGGCGAGGAGGGCGTGCTTAATTGTTTCTTCATCAATGCGGGGCATCTGTACATCAAAGTCCAAACCGGCATTGCGCATCAGATCAGCACGGATGCGGGACCCGGACGCAAGGATGATCGGTGTTGCCATGTGGATAACCCTGTGTGGGACACGTGTGGAAAATGCCGTGACCATGTGTGCGAAAACCCCGGCCACTGTGCAAGGTGGGATAACGCCGCCGCGCTACCCCGTTTGCCCGCAATTAATCCCGTGTCAGCAAGGATAACCGCAAGGCTGTGTGTAAGGTGCTATATACAATAATATCCACAAGGTACGCAGGACAGAAGTTACCTTTAGTACTCGTTAACCTATTGTTTTAAAAATATTTAATCTGATCACGCATACTTGTACCCGTGTGATCCTGAAACCTTTCCACACTGCGGAAAACTTGCGTGCAACATGATAATCCACAGAAATCCCGCTCCCTACAAAATCATCATCCTTTCTTATTTCTTTATTTTATTTATAGGAGGGATCCGGACACAGGAGGGTGACCAATGATCGACATGCTGGCCGGACTGTACCCGTGGATCAAGGCATTCCATATCATGTCTGTGATCGCGTGGATGGCAGCACTGTTCTATTTACCACGTCTGTATGTCTATCACACAGAACAGGTGGGACTTGAGGGCGAGACGCACGCCCTGTTTCAGACGATGGAATACAAGCTGCTGAAGGTGATCATGAACCCGGCAATGATTGCGACGTGGGTGTTTGGTCTGTGCCTTGTTGCGGTGCCAGGTGTGGTGGATTGGTCGATGGTCTGGCCCTGGACCAAGCTGGTGGGCATTCTGGCCATGTCTGGATTTCATGGATGGTTGAGCAAGCAGCGCAAAGCCTTTGCCGCGGGCGGGCCGGTCAAGACCGGGCGACAGTACCGGATGATGAACGAAGTGCCGACGCTGTTGATGGTGCTGATCGTTCTGTCGGTTGTGGTCAAATTCTGAAATCGTTGACTCGCGCCGTCTGGCAGCCTATCTGAGATGCGCACCCCGTCCGGGGATGCGTGCAGCATATACATCCCAAAGAAGCTGAGGCGCCGGTCTACGTGCGCCCTGAGAGTATTCCCATGACATCAGACGTTCTCGCCCTTGCCGATCTCAAGGCGCAAAGCCCCAAAGACCTTCTTGCCATGGCGGAGGAGCTGGAGATCGAAAATGCATCCACGATGCGCAAAGGCGAGATGATGTTCCAAATCCTGCGGGAACGCGCGGATGAGGGATGGGAAGTCTACGGTGATGGCGTTCTGGAAGTGTTGCAAGACGGGTTTGGGTTCTTGCGGTCGCCCGAGGCCAACTATCTGCCGGGCCCGGACGACATCTATGTGTCGCCGGACATGATCCGTCAGTATTCGCTGCGGACGGGTGATACGATTGATGGTCTGATTAAGGCACCGGACGACAACGAGCGGTACTTTGCCCTGACAAGTGCCACGCGCATCAATTTCGAAGAGCCGGAAAAGGCGCGCCACAAGATTGCGTTCGACAACCTGACGCCGCTGTATCCCGATGAGCGGCTGACTATGGAAACGAACGAGCCCGCGACCAAGGATCGGTCGGCGCGGATTATCGATCTGGTGTCGCCGATTGGTAAAGGCCAGCGGTCGTTGATCGTGGCTCCGCCGCGGACGGGTAAGACGGTTCTGTTGCAGAACATCGCGTCGAGCATCGAAAAGAACCATCCGGAGTGCTACCTGATCGTCCTGTTGATCGATGAACGGCCCGAAGAGGTGACGGACATGCAGCGGTCGGTGAAGGGCGAGGTCGTCAGCTCGACCTTTGACGAACCTGCCACACGTCACGTTGCGGTGTCGGAAATGGTGATCGAAAAAGCCAAGCGTTTGGTGGAGCATAAGCGAGATGTTGTTATCCTGCTCGACTCGATCACAAGACTTGGTAGAGCGTTCAACACAGTGGTGCCATCGTCGGGTAAGGTTCTGACCGGTGGTGTGGACGCCAATGCGCTGCAACGCCCCAAGCGGTTCTTTGGTGCAGCGCGGAACATCGAAGAGGGTGGTTCGTTGACCATCATCGCCACGGCGCTCATCGACACGGGCAGCCGGATGGACGAGGTGATCTTTGAAGAATTCAAAGGCACGGGTAACTCGGAGATTGTTCTGGATCGTAAGATTGCGGACAAACGCGTGTTCCCAGCGATGGACATCCTCAAGTCTGGCACGCGGAAAGAAGACCTGCTTGTCGACAAGACCGACCTGGCGAAGACATTTGTTCTTCGCCGTATCCTCAACCCGATGGGGACAACGGATGCCATCGAATTCCTGATTTCGAAGCTGAAGCAGACCAAGACGAACGAAGAGTTCTTTGACTCCATGAACACCTGATAGGTTCTCGGGGGTCGCGATGGACACGATCTTTGCCTTGGCTACGGCACAAGGGCGCGCTGGCGTTGCAGTTGTGCGGGTATCCGGGCCAGCAGCGTTCGGATGTGCCGAGGCCCTCTGTGGGCCTGTTCCAAGGCCCCGTAAGGCGGTTGTTCGAGAACTGAAGGACGGCGACGGCGCCGTTCTGGATCAGGCCTTGGTTTTAACCTTTCGTGGTCCGGCGAGTTTCACTGGTGAAAATGTTGTCGAATTCCACCTGCATGGCAGCATCGCTGTTGTGGCGGCGGTTTTACAGCGCTTGGGGCAATTGCCCTGCCGTGTTGCGGAGCCAGGTGAATTCACACGCCGGGCGCTGGAAAACGACAAGATGGATCTGGCGCAGGTCGAAGGCTTGGGCGATCTGATCGAAGCGGAGACAGAGGCGCAACGGAAACAGGCGCTGCGCACGGTCTCCGGCGCGCTGGGCGCGCGGATCGAGGCCTGGCGCAGCGATATGATCCGGGCGGCGTCGTTGATCGAAGTCACCATCGACTTTGCGGACGAGGACGTTCCGGTGGATGTGACGCCTGAAGTGCAACAACTCCTGGCGCGTGTCCGTGCAGATGTTGCGCAGGAATTGAATGGCTTTGAAGCAGCGGAGATGATCCGGTCAGGCTTGGAGGTTGCGATTGTTGGTCCACCAAACGCCGGCAAATCAACGCTGCTGAACGCGCTTGCCAAAAGGGATGCAGCGATCACGTCGCAGCGGGCTGGTACAACACGGGATGTCATCGAAGTCCGGATGGATTTGAATGGTCTACCGGTGACGTTGTTGGATACTGCGGGCTTGCGGGACGGCGAAGATGAAGTCGAAGTGGTTGGCATCCAGCGGGCCATTGAACGTGCAGAGGCAGCAGATTTGCGTGTGTTTCTGGTGGAACCCGAAGAAACACTGGCGATTGCGCCGCGTCGGGATGATATCGTTCTAGCGCCGAAAGCTGATGTTCGAACGGATGGCGCACCGGCTGTTTCCGGAAAAACAGGCGACGGTGTGCCTGAGTTGATCGCGCAAATATCGGATCAATTGGCACAACGGACGCGCGGTGCTGGGTTGATTACACATGCGCGGCATCGTGCGGCGATGGCCGCGGCGTTGCACACTTTGGATGATGCTCTGCGGTTTGTTGGTGCTGGCGCGGAACACTATGATATCGCGGCAGAGGAAATCAGAACGGCGATTCGATCATTGGAAGCAGTGGTTGGACGTATCGACGTTGAAAACTTGCTGGACGAGATTTTTTCGAGTTTTTGCCTGGGCAAATGATGGAGTGTTTCACGTGAAACAATTCGATGTCATCGTTATCGGTGGGGGTCACGCGGGGTGTGAGGCCGCCCATGCAGCGGCGCGCGTTGGTGCGCGGACGGCCCTCGTCACAATGAAAAAGAGCGGTATCGGCGTCATGTCCTGCAACCCTGCGATTGGTGGGTTGGGTAAGGGGCATCTTGTCCGTGAAATCGATGCGATGGACGGGATCATGGGGCGCGTTGCGGATGCGTCGGGTATTCAGTTCCGACTGCTCAATCGTCGCAAGGGTCCAGCCGTTCAAGGGCCACGTGCCCAGTCTGATCGCAAAATCTATCGCACCGAGATGCTGCGCCTCATTGAAAACACACCAAATCTCGATGTTATCGAGGGCGAAGTTGTGGATTTCAAAATGCAGGGTGACCGGGTTGCTGGTGTCACGCTTGCGGATGGATCTGAGGTCGTCGCGCGTTCTGTGGTTTTGACGACCGGGACGTTCCTGCGCGGATTGATCCACATTGGCGACACCTCTTATGCCGGTGGGCGTATGGGGGACAAGGCGTCGACGAAGCTCGCTGATCGTATGGACAGCTTTGGTTTGCCGATGGGTCGCCTAAAGACCGGAACACCACCGCGTCTGGATGTACGGACGATTGCCTGGGATCAACTAGACGTGCAGGACGGGGATGATGATCCGGTGCTGTTTTCGTTTATGTCGACCTCTGCACCGCTGCGTCAGGTGGCTTGTGGTGTGACGCATACAAACACAAGGACGCATGAGATCATTCGTAAAAACCTCGAGAGATCAGCAATGTACGGTGGCCACATCGAAGGGGTGGGCCCGCGATATTGCCCTTCGATTGAGGACAAGATTGTTCGGTTTGCCGACAAGGAATCGCATCAGATTTTCCTGGAGCCGGAAGGATTGGATGATCATACGGTTTATCCAAATGGTATTTCGACCTCTCTGCCTCAGGACGTGCAGGTGGACTATGTGCAGTCCATTGTCGGCCTCGAGCGGGCGGAGATCGTGCAGCCAGGATATGCGATTGAGTACGATTACGTTGATCCGCGTGCATTGAACGCAGAGCTGACGTTGGAAACTGTGCCGGGTTTGTATTTGGCTGGGCAAATCAACGGGACCACTGGTTATGAAGAGGCAGCCGCTCAGGGGTTGGTGGCCGGGTTGAATGCGGCGCATGCGGCGTTGGACCGAGAAGTGGTGCATTTCCGTCGGGATCAGAGCTATATCGGTGTGATGATTGATGATTTGACAACCCGTGGCGTGACTGAACCGTACAGGATGTTTACGTCGCGGGCGGAGTTCCGATTGTCCTTGCGTGCGGACAATGCGGATCAACGGCTCACGCCATTGGGTTTGAGCATCGGCTGTGTCGGAGAAGAGCGAAAAGCGGCGTTTGGTGAGAAGTCAGAGGCGTTGACGGCTGGCCGCGACGCTCTGGAAAGCCAGAGCTATACGCCGAAACAGATCGCTGCGACTGGCATTCGGATCAATCAGGACGGGACAAAGCGGACGCCATTTCAGTTGTTGGCGTTCCCAGACGTGACTTTTCCTGATGTTGAGCGCCTGGACCCCGCATTGGAGCAGATTGCACCAGACATTCAGGAGCAATTGGCGCGTGATGCCCTTTACGCCAACTATATTGAGCGACAGCGTAAAGATGTTGAGAAGATGAGGCGTGATGAACAGCACGCTATTCCTAAGGACTTTGATTACCGGGCTGTCACGGGTTTGTCGGCAGAACTGGGTGGCAAGTTGGAACGGGTAAGGCCGACGGATTTGGCGCAGGCTGGCCGAATTGATGGCATGACGCCCGCTGCGCTTGCATTGATCCTTGGGCGTATCCGCTATCTTGAGAAAAAATCCGCATGATCGCGCCACCCTCGTGGTTTTCAGGTGATGTTTCACGTGAAACATTGGAGCGTCTGGACGCATACCAGGCGTTGTTGCGCAAGTGGACCGTTAAGATCAATCTGATTGCGCGGTCGACTGTAGATGATGTCGCGCATCGCCATATCTGGGATTCCGCGCAGATTTACAGGCCATTTGATGGCACTTGGTGCGATCTGGGCAGTGGGGGCGGCTTGCCCGGAGTGGTGGTTGCGATTTTTGCAGCGGCAGTTAACCCCGAGGCCAAGGTTTCCTTGATCGAAAGCGATCAACGCAAGGCGACGTTTTTGCGCACATGCGCGCGGGAATTGGCGTTGCCCATGTCCGTTCATGCTCAAAGGGTGGAAAATACACCGCCGCAAGACGCAAGTGTTGTATCTGCGCGCGCGCTGGCCGATCTGGATCAATTGCTGGGTTGGTCACAGCCGCATCTGGGGCATGGTGGACAGTGTGTGTTCATGAAAGGCGCTCAATGGCAGCAAGAGGTCGCCGCAGCACGTGAAAACTGGCGGTTTTCTTGCGAGGCAACGCCGAGTATGACACACCAAGAAGCAGCAATCCTGACCATAAGGGACATCGAACGTGTCTGATCCGACGCGGCCGCAAGGGCCAAAAATCATCTCGATTGCCAACCAAAAGGGTGGCGTGGGCAAGACAACCACGACCATCAATTTGGCCGCTGCCTTGGTTGAACTGGGCTTGCGCGTGTTGGTTGTTGACCTGGACCCACAAGGGAACGCGTCCACCGGACTTGGGATTGATATGGAGGATCGTGTTCACACGACATACGACCTGTTGTTGGGCGAAGTTGACCTGAAGAACGTGGTTCTAGCGACGGATTTTGAAAATCTGTTGATTGTTTCGGCGACTGTCGACCTCAGCTCTGCGGATATTGAGCTAATTTCGAATGAAAAGCGCAGTTTTCTTTTGCATGATGCGCTGAGACAGACGGCGATGGATGTTTATGCGCTGGATTACATCCTGATTGATTGCCCGCCGTCACTGAATTTGCTGACAGTGAATGCAATGATTGCGTCACATTCTGTGCTTGTGCCGCTTCAGAGTGAGTTTTTCGCATTGGAAGGTCTGTCGCAACTGATGTTGACCATCAGAGAGGTGCGTCAGACGGGCAACCCTGGTTTGCGCATCGAAGGTGTGGTGATGACCATGCATGACGGGCGGAACAATTTGTCACAACAGGTCGAACAAGATGCTCGGGACAATCTGGGCGATATTGTTTTCAAAACCCGGATCCCCAGAAACGTCCGGGTGAGCGAGGCACCGTCATTTGCGATGCCTGTGTTGTCTTATGATGAGACGTCAAAAGGTGCGGTTGCCTATAGGCAGTTGGCCGAAGAATTGGTCGAGAATAACGCAGTGGTGAGGGCGTAACATGGCAGGCAACGACAAAAAACGGGGTTTGGGGCGCGGATTGTCGGCGTTGATGGCTGATGTGAATGAGCCGCAGGTGTCACAAGCCAGTCCACGTGCGGTGGACCAGCAGATTCCGATTGAAAAGATCGTGCCGAACCCTGATCAGCCGCGAAAACAGTTTGCGTCCGCGCCGCTGGACGATCTCGTTGCGTCGATCAAGGAAAAGGGCGTTTTGCAGCCTCTGATCGTCCGGCAAGTGGGCGACGTGTACGAGATTGTCGCTGGTGAGCGGCGGTGGCGGGCTGCGCAGCAGGCGCAACTGCATACTCTGCCGGTGCTGGTGCGGGATTTCACCGACACCGAAGTCCTCGAAGTTGCGATCATTGAGAACATTCAACGTGCCGATCTGAACCCGATCGAAGAAGCGGCGGGCTATAGGCAGCTGATGGATCGATTTGGCCATACGCAGGAGAAGATGGCCGAAGCGCTGGGTAAGAGCCGGAGCCACATCGCAAACCTGTTGCGGTTGTTGCAATTGCCGGATGCGGTGCAAAGCTTTGTTCTGGACGGATCGCTGAGCGCGGGTCATGCGCGCGCGCTGATCACTGCCGATGATCCAGCGGCGCTAGCCAAGAAAGTAATTGCGGGCGGCCTGTCGGTGCGTGCGACCGAGGCGCTGGTTAAGAAGTCTGTGGAACCTGCGGCCAAGAATATATTCTCGGGCGACAAACCTGCAGCGCCCGCAAAGGACGCGGATACAAAGGCGTTGGAAAGCGATTTGTCTGCGGCAACGGGTGTGCGGGTATCATTGACCCACAAACCGGATGGTGAAGCGGGGCAATTGACGTTGCATTATGACACTTTGGATCAGCTTGACGATTTGTGCCGCAGGTTGAGCAACGGTTAATCCGCTAAAAGCTGACGGATTACTTCGTTCAGCAGGCTGAAACCCTGGTTTGTTGCGCGAAGTTGTGTGTTTGAGACGTCGATCATACCAATTGTTTCTAGTTCGGATAAAGCGTTTGGATTCAATGGTTTGCCGCCTAATTCGGCAAATCTATCCAGATGAATACCGTCCGTGATCCGCATGCCCATCATCAGGTACTCAACGGCCTGATCCTGTGGCGACAAGACCTCTTGGGACTGTCTGTTTTCACCACCTAGCCATGCTGTCGGCATCCGCTTTTGCTCGGTTGCATAGCGCTGGCCGTTTAGCGTCAAGCGCCCATGCGCGCCGGGGCCAATACCGACGTAGTCGCCATAGCGCCAATACACCAAGTTATGCCGGGATTCCGCGCCGTCGCGTGCATGGTTCGACACCTCGTAACGCGGCATTCCGTGCGCTGAACAGAGATCCTGGGTGATCGCATACATGTCCGCAGACAGGTCGTCGTCTGGCAAACCGCCCAACTTACCCAGTGCGTAGCGATCCCCGAACGCTGTGCCCGGTTCGACGGTCAATTGGTACAGCGACACGTGATCCAGACCGAGGGACAGAGCCTGAGAAAGCTCTGATTCCCACTGTGTTAGAGACTGTTTTTGCCTGCCGTACATGAGATCAAAGCTGACCCGATCAAACGTCGCACGGGCGATGTCGAAGGCAGCGAGACCCTCGGCGGCTGTGTGCATGCGACCAAGCGCGCGAAGATCGTCGTCGTTCAACGCTTGAATGCCCATGGACACACGATTGACGCCAGCAGCGTGGAAATCCCGGAACTTGGCGGACTCAACAGAGGTTGGATTAGCCTCGAGCGAAACCTCGAGGTCGTTCGCGGTGGGCCAGGTTTGCTGCACGGTGGACAGGATCGCATCGACGGTTTTGGGTGCCATTAGGCTAGGGGTGCCGCCGCCAAAGAAAACCGACCGCAGAACACGGCCCGAGGTCAGTTCGCCGGCCCGTTTGATTTCGGAAACATAGGCGTCTTTCCACGCGTCGTGGTCGACGGTGCGGGTGACGTGGCTGTTGAAATCGCAGTAGGGGCATTTTGCGGCACAAAATGGCCAGTGGATGTACAGGCCAAACCCGCCGTTTTCCCAATCGTCAGCCAAAACAGCCCGCAATCAGTTTGGCAAAGCTGTCGGCACGGTGGCTGATCGCGTTCTTTTCGTCGTGGGACATTTCCGCAAACGTGCGGGTGTGGCCGAGCGGTTGGAACATCGGGTCATACCCGTGCCCCAGTTTCCCCCGCATTGGCCAGACCAGCGTTCCGTCTACGGTGCCTGCAAACACTTCGTCATGGCCATCAGGCCACGCCAGCACCAGGGTTGAACAGAACCGCGCGGTCCAGGGTTGAGCCGTGTTCCGAGCAACCAATTCAGAATGTGTCCGGGTCATCGCCATGACAAAATCGCGTCCATCCGGCGTTTCGGCCCAGTCGGCGGTATAAACCCCAGGCGCGCCGTCCAGTCCATCAACCTCGATCCCGGAATCGTCCGCCAGCGCGGGCAGCCCGGTGGCGGAGACAGCAGCGTGCGCCTTGATCCGGGCATTTCCGACAAAGGTGGTTTCCGTTTCTTCGGGTTCGGCCAGGTTCAATTCTGCGGCACCGACGACATCCACGCCAAACGGGGCAAAGAGCTGTTCCATCTCTTCGAGTTTGCCCGCGTTGTGCGTCGCAACCAGAATCCGTTTGCCGTCGAATGCGCGTGTCATTTTGCAGCAGCCAATTGCATTGCGGCCAGTTCGCCCACGCCTTTTTCCGCCAGATCCATCAAGCTGTTCATCTGGTCGCGGGTAAAGGTTGACCCCTCAGCGCTCATCTGGATTTCGATCAGTTGACCGTCGGCGGTCATGATAAAGTTGCCGTCGACGCCTGCTTCGCTGTCTTCGGGATAGTCGAGGTCCAGCACAGGCTGCCCGGCGTAGATCCCACAGCTGACGGCGGCCACTGGGGACACCAGCGGATCGGTGACAATATCGCCCGCTTTCATCAGTGCGTTCACGGCAAGACGCAGCGCGACCCAACCGCCCGTGATCGACGCGCAACGTGTGCCGCCGTCGGCCTGAAGAACATCACAGTCGACGGTGATCTGACGTTCACCCAGAGCAACCCGGTCGACACCGGCGCGCAATGCACGGCCAATCAGTCGTTGGATTTCAACGGTGCGCCCGCCTTGCTTGCCCGACGCAGCCTCGCGGCGCATGCGGGTGTTTGTTGCGCGCGGCAGCATTCCGTATTCCGCTGTCACCCAACCCAGGCCTGACCCTTTGATGAACGGCGGCACGCGGTCTTCGATGGTGGCGGTACACAAGACATGCGTGTCGCCCATTTTCATCAAAACCGATCCCTCGGCGTGTTTGGTAAAGCCTGTTTCGATTGAAACAGAGCGCATTTCGCTTAACTCTCGTCCGGAGGGGCGCATAGGGTGTCCTTTTCGCTGCTGCGTCGGGATACCGTTCTGCGGACCCCCGTGGCAACCCCGATTGACCTTTGATTTTCAGGGGCATTTAATCACTTCGATGACAGATACAGGCAAATTGCTGGATGATATGAACGAGCGGTCGCGCGAAGTGTTTCGCCGCGTCGTCGAGGGATATCTGGATACAGGCGATCCCGTGGGTTCGCGGACCCTGACCCGCGATTTCAGCGAAAAGGTCAGCGCCGCGACGATCCGCAATGTGATGCAGGACCTGGAATATATGGGCCTCTTGGGCAGTCCGCATGTCAGTGCAGGGCGGGTGCCGACACAGATGGGTCTGCGGATGTTTGTCGACGGTCTGCTGGAAATGGGCGTGCCGGACACCTCTGACCGTGAAAAGATTGACGCCACGCTGGGGTCAAATGAACGCGATGTTGCAGGGTTGCTGGATCGGGTTGGATCGGCTTTGTCCGGTGTGACGCACGGTGCGTCGTTGGTACTGACGCCCAAGCACGAGGCGCCGATCAAACATTTGGATTTTGTCCCACTTGGACCGGATCAGGCACTGGTCGTTTTGGTGTTTGCCGACGGGCATGTGGAAAACCGTCTGTTCCAGCCGCCAGCCGGGCAAACGCCTTCGTCTATGCGCGAGGCAGCCAATTTCCTGAATGCCGTGATCGAAGGCCATACACTGAGCGAAGTCAGCGCGCTGGTTCAGAAAGAGATTTCGACCCGTAGGCAAGAGTTGGACACGCTGTCGCAGGCCTTGGTGGAAAACGGTTTGGCGTCCTGGGAAGGGTCGGGGGATACGCCCGAGCGATTGATCGTACGGGGCCGGTCGAATTTGTTGCACGAATCGGCCGAGGCCGAAGACTTGGATCGCATTCGTTCGTTGTTTGATGACCTTGAGCGGAAGCGTGACATTGCTGAATTCCTGGACCTCACGCAAGATGGTGACGGCGTGCGCATTTTTATCGGTTCAGAGAACAAACTTTTCTCACTTTCGGGTTCCTCTTTGGTCGTTTCCCCATATATGAACGCGGATCGAAAGATTATCGGAGCGGTTGGGGTCATTGGGCCCACGAGGCTGAATTATGGCCGGATCGTTCCGATCGTGGACTACACAGCCCAGCTGGTCGGGCGGATGCTGACGGACCGCAGTGAAAGGTGAACAATGGCTGAGCCGAAAAACGATGATTTCCTTGACGATATCGAGATGGCCGAGGGCGAGGAATATGCCGACGAGATGGCAGAGATTGATGACGAGGCGCTGGAACTGGACCAGTTGCGCGCCGAACGTGATGAGCTGAAAGACCGGTTCATGCGTGCGTTGGCGGATGCCGAAAATGCGCGCAAGCGGTCGGACAAAGACCGTCGCGAGGCCGAGAACTATGGCGGGTCCAAGCTGGCCCGCGATATGTTGCCGGTCTATGACAACATGAAACGCGCGCTTGAGGCCGCGACCGATGACCAACGCGAGGTATCGGGTGCGCTGTTGGAAGGTGTCGAGCTGACCATGCGCGAACTTTTGAACGTGTTCAAAAAACACGGGATCGAAGTGATTGCGCCAGAGGTCGGAGATGTGTTCGATCCGCAGCACCATCAGGCGATGTTCGAAGCACCCGTGCCCGGCACCAAGGCTGGAGAGATCATTCAGGTCGCCGCTGAAGGGTTCATGTTGCACGACCGGTTGCTGCGCCCCGCGCAGGTCGGAGTGTCGTCGATGCCTGCAAGCTAGGATCTTGCATATTTTTAGAACAATGAAGACGCGGTCAGGATCTGGCCGCGTCTTTTAGTTTGTAGATGAGGTCGAGGGCGTCTTTGGGGCTGAGATCATCGGGGTGGATGTCTTTCAGCATGTCGAGGGCGGGTGAGTCTGCTGGTTTTGTGGGTGGCGGCGCCGCAACCGCTGAGAACAGAGGCAGGTCGTCGATCAGTGTTTTTTGGCTCGCACCACCTTCGCGTTCGCCCGTTTCCAATGCATCCAGAACGACGCGGGCGCGCGCGATGACCGCAGGTGGCAAACCGGCGAGTTGGGCGACTTGCACGCCGTAGGAACGGTCGGCAGCGCCGCGGCGAACTTCGTGGAGAAAGACGACTTCGCCTTCCCATTCCTTGACCGCGACCGTTGCATTGTCGACGCCGTCCAGTTTACCCGCCAGCGCTGTCATTTCGTGGTAGTGCGTGGCGAAGAGTGCGCGAGATTTGTTCACGTCGTGCAGGTGTTCCAGCGTGGCCCAGGCGATTGAGAGGCCGTCATAGGTGGCGGTGCCGCGCCCGATTTCATCCAAAATGACCAGTGCGCGATCATCTGCCTGATTGAGAATCGCAGCGGTTTCGACCATTTCGACCATAAAGGTGGACCGACCTCGTGCCAGATCGTCCGACGCGCCGACCCTGCTAAAGATCTGGCTGACGATACCGATATGCGCGGCGGTTGCAGGCACGTGGCTGCCGATTTGCGCGAGGATGGCGATCAAGGCGTTCTGGCGGAGGAAGGTCGATTTACCCGCCATGTTCGGACCCGTGAGCAGCCAAATGGCTGCGCCATCTTCGGCCGTCAGGAGGCAGTCATTGGCGATAAACGGCGTACCGCCTTGCGCCTTCAACGCGTTTTCGACTACGGGGTGCCGCCCGCCTTCGATGTCAAAGGCGCGGGATGTGTCGAGGGTCGGTTTGCACCATTCCCGGTCCACGGCCAGATGGGCGAGGGAGGTGGCTAGATCCAGTTCAGCCAATGCGTTGGCGGTTTGGGAAATCTCTGCTGCCTTGGACACAACAAGGGACTTTAGCGCCTCGTAGAGCCGCATTTCGATCTCTAGCGCACGTGCGCCGGCGTTGAGGATGCGGGTTTCCAGATCGGACAATTCTACGGTGGTGAACCGGACTTGGTTGGCTGTGGTTTGTCGGTGAATGAAGGTTTGGCTGAGCGGATCGGACAGCATTTTTTCCGCGTGAGTGGCGGTGACTTCGACAAAGTACCCGAGGACGTTGTTGTGTTTGATCTTGAGCGCATTGATGCCGGAGGTCTCAACATACTGCCGCTGCAATTGGGCGATGACGGAGCGCCCTTCGTCGCGCAGTTGCCGTGCCTCGTCCAGATCGGGGTCGCAACCGGTGGCTATGAAGCCACCGTCGCGGGCCAACAGGGGAGGTTCGGCAACCAGATCAGCGTCGAGCCGGTCGATGAGGTCCGTGTGCCCTCCGAGGTTCTTGGTGGAGGTGTTCAGCAGGTCGGGCAGGTCAGCCGCGGCGGTGTCTTTCAGGTTTTGCGCGGCGGTTAGCCCGTTGCGTAGGGCGGCGAGATCCCTTGGGCCACCACGATCAAGAGACAGGCGCGACAGGGCGCGGTCCATATCCGGTACAGATCGCAAGACCTGCCGTTGCGCCTGCGCGACATTGCCACGTTCCACGTAGTATGAAACCGCATCTGACCGTGCTGAAATCGTCTCTAACACACGGGAAGGCGACGAAAGGCGCCTTTCGAGAAGCCGCGCGCCACCGGACGTGACAGTTTCGTCGATGATGGACAACAACGACCCGGCCCGACCGCCTGAGAGCGCAGTTGTCAGTTCCAGATTGCGCCGGGTGGCCGCATCAATCTGGACCGTCTTGGTCTGGGTTTCCTGTTGGGGTGGCTGCAACAGAGGCAAATTACCCTTTTGAGTGACCTCCAGATATTCGACCAAAGCACCCATTGCGCCCGCTTCGGCGCGGATGAATGTGCCGTAAGCGTCCAGCGTTCCAACGCCAAACAGGTTGCAGACGCGATCCGCCCCTGCTGCACTATCGAATGCGGCATTGCCCAAGGCGGTCAGTGCAATTCCAAACTCTTCGACGGTGTCGCGCAGTTCGGCCTCTTTGCTGTCTGCGATTATCAGTTCTGACGGTGCGAGACGTGCCAATTCAGGCCCTAACTGGGCCAAAACGAGGGGCATGACATGGAAGGCACCGGTGGAAATGTCGACCCAAGCCAAGGCGCAATCGCCGCGTACATCGGCAAAAGCGGCGAGGAAGTTGTGCCGACGTGCCTCAAGCAAGCTGTCTTCGGTCAGGGTGCCGGGCGTGACCAAACGGACGACATCGCGTTTGACGACGGATTTGTAGCCGCGCTTTTTCGCCTCTGCGGGGCTTTCCATCTGTTCGCACACCGCCACGCGAAACCCTTTGCGGATGAGGGTGAGCAGATAGCCCTCGGCCGCGTGTACGGGGACGCCGCACATCGGGATGTCGGCGCCGTCGTGTTTGCCGCGTTTGGTCAGTGCGATATCCAACGCCTCGGCTGCGGCCACGGCGTCTTCAAAGAACATCTCGTAGAAATCGCCCATGCGGTAGAACAGCAGCGCGCCCTCATGTGCGGACTTGATTTCGAGATATTGCGCCATCATCGGCGTGACAGACATTGCGGCCCCCGGACTTGTGTCGCGTGACCTTACAAATTGGGCTGACCGAGCGAAAGCCAAAGTCGATTGAGACGCGCCGTTGGCTGGGATATGACGCCACAACGTCAGGGAGGACAGCCGAAGATGAGCAAGACCAAGGTTACCGCCGAAGAGGCGCTGGCGTTTCACATGGAACCGACGCCGGGCAAGTTTGAAATTTCCGCCACGGTGCCGATGACCACACAGCGTGATTTGAGCCTTGCATATTCACCCGGCGTCGCGGTGCCCTGCGAAGCCATCGCAGAGAACCCCGAGACGGCTTATGACTACACCAACAAGGGCAATCTGGTTGCTGTGATTTCGAACGGTACGGCGGTCTTGGGGTTGGGCAACCTAGGCGCGCTGGGGTCCAAACCGGTGATGGAGGGCAAGGCCGTTTTGTTCAAACGCTTTGCCGACGTCAATTCGATCGACATCGAGCTGGACACCGAGGACACGGATGCGTTTTGCCAGGCGGTCAAGCTGATGGGCCCGACCTTTGGTGGCATCAACCTCGAAGACATCAAAGCGCCCGAGTGCTTTATCATCGAACAGCGTCTGAAAGAGGAAATGGACATTCCCGTCTTTCACGATGATCAACACGGGACGGCTGTGATCTGTGCGGCGGGTCTGATCAACGCGCTGCATATCTCCGGCAAAAAGATCGAGGACGTCAAAATTGTTCTCAATGGCGCGGGTGCTGCGGGCATTGCCTGTATCGAGCTGCTGAAATCCATGGGCGCGCGGCACAGCAATTGCATCGTGTGTGACACCAAGGGTGTGATTTACCAAGGCCGAACCGATGGGATGAACCAGTGGAAGTCGGCGCATGCGATCACCACAGAGTTGCGTACCCTCGAAGAGGCGATGAAAGGCGCGGACGTATTCCTGGGCGTCTCTGTCAAAGGTGCGGTGACGCCTGCGATGGTCGAAAGCATGGCGGACAACCCGGTCATTTTCGCGATGGCCAACCCGGATCCCGAGATCACGCCCGAAGAGGCGCATGAGGTGCGGATGGATGCCATCGTCGCAACGGGGCGCAGCGACTATCCGAACCAGGTCAACAACGTCCTTGGCTTTCCCTATCTGTTCCGGGGTGCGTTGGATATCAACGCGCGTGCAATCAACGACGAAATGAAAATCGCCTGTGCGCACGCACTTGCGGCGCTGGCCCGCGAGGACGTGCCGGACGAGGTTGCCTTGGCCTATGGAAAATCGCTGACCTTTGGGCGAGATTATATCATTCCCACACCGTTTGATCCGCGTTTGATCCACCGGATTCCGCCTGCCGTTGCCAAGGCGGGGATGGATACTGGTGCTGCGCGTCGACCTATCATCGACATGGAGGCTTACGAGCTGAGCCTCAAGTCACGGATGGATCCGACGGCCAGCATTCTGACAGGGATCAACGCCCGCGCACGTGCGGCGCAGGCCCGCATGATCTTTGCCGAAGGGGATGATCCGCGTGTTTTGCGCGCCGCTGTGATGTACCAGCGGTCGGGGTTCGGCAAGGCGCTGGTTGTCGGGCGTGCCGACGACGTAAAAACCAAGCTGGAAGAAGCAGGACTAGGTGACGCGGCGCGCGAGTTGGAGGTGGTGAATGCTGCCAACACCAGCCATCTGGAGACGTATAAAACCCATCTCTACGACCGCCTGAATCGCCGTGGCTTTGACCGTCAGGACATTCACCGCCTTGCTGCACGGGATCGTCACGTGTTTTCCGCACTGATGTTGGCGCATGGGCATGGCGACGGGTTGGTTACGGGTGCCACACGTAAATCGGCGCATATTCTGGACCGGATCAACCATGTGTTTGACGCGGATACATCTAGTAAGGCGGCGGGGATCACGGCGTTGCTCCACAAGGGGCGCATCGTGTTCATCGCTGACACGCTGGTGCATGAATGGCCGGACGAAGAGAACCTCGCCGATATTGCGGAACAGGCGGCCAATGTCGCGCGCAATATGGGCCTTGAGCCGCGCGTGGCCTTTGTCAGTTTCTCGACCTTTGGCTATCCGGTGTCCGAACGTGCGGAAAAGATGCATCAGGCACCGCAGGTTCTGGATCAACGTGGTGTTGATTTTGAATACGAAGGCGAGATGACCGTCGACGTGGCGCTGAACGCGCAAGCACAGGCGGCATACCCGTTCTCGCGGTTGACCGGCCCGGCGAATATCCTTGTTGTGCCAGCGCGCCACTCGGCCAGTATTTCGGTCAAACTGATGCAGGAAATGGGCGGAGCAACGGTGATTGGCCCAATCCTTGCCGGTGTTGATGGGTCGATCCAGATTTGTTCGGCGGTTTCGAGTGCGAATGACATCCTTAACATGGCGGTCCTTGCCGCGTGCAAGGTGGGCTGATGGCGGTCTGGAACCTCGGTTCAATCAACATCGACAACGTTTACCGCGTGCCGCATCTGCCTGCGCCCGGTGAAACGCTGGGCGCGGCAGTGTATCAGCAAGGGCTGGGTGGCAAAGGGGCCAATATGTCGGTGGCGATAGCGCGGGCTGCGGCGCGTGTTGCGCACATCGGGGCGGTTGGTCCCGAAGGCGCGTGGACCGTTGAGCGGCTGATGGAATACGGCGTCGACACGCGGTTCATATCGCGGCTGACCGACACTGCGACGGGGCATGCGAATATCTCGGTCGCGGACGACGGTGAAAACCAGATCATTCTCTACACAGGGACAAATCACCTAATTTCTGACGATATGATCGGCGCTGCGCTTAGTTCCGCGGCGGCGGGTGACATGCTGGTCATGCAGAACGAAACCAACGGTCAGGCGCATGCCGCCCGGATGGCCAAGGCGCTGGGCCTGCGTGTGGTTTATGCGGCGGCCCCCTTTGATGCCGATGCCGTTGCACAGGTGTTGCCCCATACCGACATCCTCGTGCTGAACCAGATTGAGGCCGAGCAACTGGAAACGGCATTGGGTCAATCGCTCGATGCGCTGGGCGTGGATCATGTGGTGGTCACGTTGGGTGGTGATGGCAGTCGCTGGATCGATACGACGACCAACACCAGCACGCACATTCCCGCAGTGCCTGTGACGCCAGTGGATACCACGGGGGCGGGCGACACATTTACCGGCTATCTCGTCGCGGGGTTGGACCGTGGCCTGCCGTTTGAACAGGCGTTGCGGCTTGCCACCCAAGCAGGTGCGATCATGGTCACGCGCCTGGGGACGGCGGATGTGATCCCCGATCTCAAAGACATCGAGGATGCGCGTTTCGATTAGCTGCCCGCAAACGGAGCAGCGCCACCCCACAGTTGTTTGACACGGGCGTCACGGCCGCACGCGGCGCGGTAGGCTTTGTAGGCCTTGGCTTTGGATTTGGGCCCAAAGCGGGTCAGGATGATGGCCGACTGTTTGTAGTAGTCCTGATGATAGCCATCCGCCGGATAAAACGTGTCCGCAGTCAGGATCGGCGTGACGATGGTCTGGCCCAGATCTGCCTGTGCCGCAGCCTTGGCAGCATTTGCCGCGCTCACCTGGTCCGGCGTCGCAAAAACGGCGGTTGTATAGGTTTGGCCCCGGTCGCAAAACTGGCCACCGGCATCTGTTGGATCGATCGAGCGAAAGAACATGTTCAGCAACGTGCTGACCTGAACCTGTGCCGGGTCATAGGTGATCTGAACAGCCTCAAGGTGTCCGGTGCCACCCTTGACGACCTGTTTGTACGTCGGGTTGGCAACTTGACCACCGGCGAAACCTGATACGGCTTCTTTGACGCCGCTCACCTTTTCGAAATCGGCCTCAACGCACCAGAAACAACCGCCTGCAACGGTGAGCGTTTTGAGCTCTTGAGCGTGTGACATTTTGGATTGCGCAGCGAGCCCAAGAACGATCATCAGGCCCAGTGAAAAAGTCTTGATATTACGAAGCGTGGTCATGGCGGGTCTCCTTTGATGATCAGGTTGGCGCAAATCGCGGGCTTGCTCAATTCACAGCGCGGCGAGGTCGCGCAGGCGTGAAGGGGCGTTTACCTCTCGTGACCCTCAGGTTAGCGTTTTGCGCATGACACAGCGTATTGCCATGTGGTCCGGGCCGCGCAATCTGTCGACGGCGATGATGTACAGTTTTGCCGCGCGGGGTGATTGCCGCGTGGTGGATGAGCCGTTTTATGGTGCTTATCTGGCTGAAACCGGTGCCGATCACCCGATGCGGGGTGCTGTGCTGGGTTCAATGGCAACAGACCCTTTGGATGTGCAAAAACAGCTAAATTCACCTGTATCAGAGCCTATTTTCTATCAAAAACATATGACCCATCACATGCTTGATGGCTGGCCTGACGTTTGGGCAGAGGGCACGCAACATGTCTTTCTGATACGACACCCCGCGCGGGTGGTGGCGAGCTATGCGCGGAAACGCGAAGCGCCGGAACTGGATGATCTTGGGTTCAGGCAGCAGGCAGAGATTTTCGCGCGAACCGATGATCCGATTGTCATCGACGCGTCCGACATCCGCGCCGATCCTGCGGGAATGTTACAAAAACTTTGTACCCGTGTTTCAATCTCTTGGACGGAAAACATGCTGTCATGGCCATCCGGCGGGCATGTGGCTGACGGTGTTTGGGCGGCGCACTGGTATGGCGCGGTCCACCAATCAACCGGTTTTGACAGCGCCGAAGGCCCGTTGCCCGATCTTGACCCGCAATATGACCAGCTGGCGCAAGCGGCGATGCCTATTTACCAAAGCCTCGCCGCTCACAAAATCACTTGAGCCTGCGATCCCGCGCTGCAAGCAGCTTGAGACGCAGTGCGTTCAACTGGATAAACCCTGCGGCATCCTTTTGATCGTAGGCGCCGGCGTCATCCTCGAACGTCACGTGCGCTTCGGAATACAGGCTGTGATCTGACCAACGGCCAACCGTGCGCGCCAACCCTTTGTACAACTTCAGTCGCACAGTGCCGGTCACATGTTCCTGGCTCTTGTCGATCAGGGCCTGCAGCATTTCGCGCTCGGGCGAGAACCAGAAGCCGTTGTAGATCAGTTCAGCGTATTTCGGCATCAACTCGTCCTTGAGGTGTGCCGCGCCGCGATCCAGTGTGATCTGTTCGATGCCGCGATGGGCCTCAAGCAAGATCGTGCCACCGGGTGTCTCGTAGATACCGCGGGATTTCATCCCGACAAACCGACCCTCGACCAGGTCCAGACGACCGATGCCGTGCTTGCCACCCAGTTCGTTCAGTTTGGTCAGAACAGTCGCCGGCGACATCATTTCGCCGTTGATAGAGACTGCATCGCCCTTTTCAAAACCCACTTCGATGTACTCGGGTGTGTTCGGCGCGTCCTCTGGGTTGACCGTGCGCTGGTACACGTAGTCCGGCGCGTCCTCGGCGGGGTCTTCTAGCACTTTGCCCTCGGAGGAGGTGTGCAACAGGTTGGCATCGACGCTGAACGGCGCTTCGCCGCGTTTGTCCTTGGCGATCGGGATCTGGTTCTTTTCGGCAAAGTCGATCAACTTGGTCCGGCTGGACAGGTCCCATTCACGCCAGGGCGCAATCACCTTGATATCCGGGTTGAGCGCATAGGCGGCAAGTTCAAACCGGACCTGATCGTTGCCCTTGCCGGTCGCGCCATGCGCCACGGCATCGGCGCCTTCGGCGGCGGCAATTTCAACCAGCCGTTTGGAAATCAGCGGGCGCGCAATCGACGTGCCCAACAGGTACAGACCCTCGTAGAGCGCGTTGGCCCGGAACATCGGGAACACAAAATCACGCACGAACTCTTCGCGCACATCTTCGATGTAGATCGAAGACGCGCCCATCAGTTCAGCCTTGGCGCGGGCGGGCTCCAGCTCTTCGCCCTGGCCCAGATCGGCGGTAAAGGTCACAACCTCGCAGCCGTATTCCGTTTGCAGCCATTTCAGAATGATCGACGTATCCAGGCCGCCGGAATAGGCCAACACGACTTTCTTGGGTGCGCTCATTGTCTCTGTTTCCTCATCAGCGTTGCGTGCCGATAGCCCTTTTGCGCAACAGGGGCAAGATTGACCCCCTCACTTGCCAAAGCTAGGTCAGAGGGATTGCCATCGGAGATCGCAAAATGAGCTTTCAAGACGGAGCGAGAGAAGGCGAGGCCGCAATGCGTGCGGTGTTCCCGCCGACACCGCTGTTGCGCAACGACATGCTGTCGGCGCGGTACGGTGCGGATATCTGGCTCAAACGCGAAGATCTCAGTCCGGTGCGGTCATACAAACTGCGCGGTGCGTTCAATGCCATGCGCAAGGTACAGCGACCGGGTTCGGTTTTTGTCTGTGCCAGCGCCGGGAACCATGCGCAGGGTGTGGCCTATATGTGCAATCACTTCGGCGTGGATGGCGTGATTTTCATGCCCGTGACCACGCCGCAGCAAAAGATCATGAAGACGCAGATGTTCGGCGGTGACCGTGTCGAGGTGCGGCTCAAAGGCGACTATTTTGACGACACACTTGCCTCTGCTCAGGCGTTCTGCGCCGAGGCAGGCGCGCATTTTCTGTCGCCCTTTGACGATGAGGATGTGATTGAAGGGCAGGCGTCTGTCGCCATTGAGGTCGAGGCACAGCTGGGCCGCGCGCCTGACCATATCATCCTGCCCGTAGGTGGCGGTGGGTTGTCTGCCGGAACGCGCAGCTATTTTGGCGACCGCGTCCGATATACTTTTGTGGAGCCCAGTGGCGCGCCGTCGCTTGCGGATGCTGTCAAAGCGGGTGCGCCGGTTGACGTGTCTCCGATCAACACGTTTGTTGATGGTGCCGCCGTGGCCAAGATTGGGGATCGCACCTTTGCCCGGCTTCGCGATGTGGACCCGGCGGACGTGATCGACATCCCCGAAGATCGGATTTGCACAACCATCATTGAAATGCTGAATGTCGAAGGGGTGGTTCTGGAACCTGCCGGTGCGCTTGCCATTGAGGCGTTGGCTGATCTGGCCGAGGAAATCAAAGGCAAAACGGTGGTGTGCGTCGCATCCGGGGGCAACTTCGACTTTGAGCGTCTGCCCGAGGTCAAGGAACGCGCACAGCGATACTCTGGTGTCAAAAAGTACTTTATTCTGCGCATGCCGCAGCGGCCCGGTGCGCTCAAGGATTTCCTGAATATGTTGGGGCCGGACGACGACATTGCCCGGTTCGAATATTTGAAGAAATCGGCGCGCAATTTCGGGTCAGTTCTGATTGGTATCGAAACCCGACGACCTGAAAATTTTGACCGCTTTCTAGGTGCGTTGGATCAGGCCGGTTTCACATATACTGACATCACCAACGACGAAACGCTGGCCCAATTTGTGATCTAGGCGGCGTACTCGCCCGCGAGGCCGTTCAGAAATGCGTCCTTGGATGCGTCGAAACTGTTTAAAATTGCAGTTACATCAACCGAGGCTGCATTGCCCGATGCGGCCATAGCCTCACCCGTGTGGCACAGCGATGAAAAGTCGGAAAACCCAAGGTTCATCGCGCTGCCCTTGAGGGCATGCAAGTTCGCCTCCAGCGCGGACAGGTCGACATCCGCGCGCAAAGCGTCAGTGATTTCAGCCACTTCTTCGAGGAACAAGGGCACAACTTCTTCAAAATCCTCTTCGCCGATTTCCGAGCGCAAAGAGGTCACACGCTGCCAATCAATCATGGTTTGCCTCCGGTCATGATGCCGTCTTGTTCCATGACAGCCATTAAGAAACCGTGACCTCTAAAGCTTTAACCAAACGGTGGATGTCCTTCACGCACCGTTAAGTGGCAGGGCGTACCAAGCGACCAAGCAGTTCGGAATTGTCAGTGAGATGAATCTAAAGATCAAACCCATCGAGACAGATTCAGCCGCGGCGCCACCCGCGGCCAAAGTCGACGCACCGCAACGTGTGTTGATTGTCGATGACAGCCGCCTGCAGCGCAAGATTCTGTGCAGCTCGGTCAAGCGTTGGGGGTTCGAGGTTCACGAGGCCGGGTCCGGCGAAGAGGCCATGGTGATCGCACAGGAGATTCAGCCCGACTTGATCCTGAGCGATTGGATGATGCCCGGAATGAACGGGTTGGAATTCTGCAATGCGTTCCGCCAGATTTCCCAGGATCGGTACGGGTATTTTATCCTGCTCACGTCCAAGAGCGAAAAGGCGGAAATCGCGATGGGCCTTGAGGCAGGGGCCGATGATTTCGTGACCAAGCCGGTCGATGCCAACGAATTGCGCGCGCGTATCGCGGCGGGTGAACGTATCCTGCGCATGCAGCGGGAATTGACCGAGAAAAACAGGCTGATCACTGACACGCTGGACGAACTACAGCGCGTTTACGATTCGCTCGACAGCGACCTGATCGAGGCCAAGAAACTCCAGCAATCGCTCATTCGGGAACGGCACAAATCCTTTGATACCGGTGACGTGTCGCTGATGCTCCGGTCCAGCGGACATGTGGGCGGCGACCTGGTTGGTTTCTTTCCCGCGGGCGAGGGGCATCTGGGGCTGTTTTCGATTGATGTGTCGGGCCATGGCATCAGCTCTGCGCTGATGACCGCGCGGCTGGCCGGATACCTGTCGGCCACTGCGCCGGACCAGAACGTCGCGTTGCACCGCGCCCCGGACGGAACCTATGCGTTCCTTCCCCCCGAAGAGGTCATCGAAACGCTGAACGATCTGGTGCTCGATGAAATGGACACTGAACACTATTTTACGCTGTTGCTTGCTGACGTGACGCTCGAAACGGGCCATGTGCGCATGGCACAGGCGGGCCACCCGCATCCGGCCGTGCAACGCAAGAATGGGGATATCGAACAGGACGGACCCGGTGGATTTCCCGTTGGCTTGATGTCCGGGATCTCATTCCAGCAATTCGAAACGCAGCTTTTGCCCGGTGACCGACTGTTGCTGCTGTCCGATGGCGTAACGGAATGCCCGGACGGCACTGGCGACATGCTCGAAGAATCAGGCCTCGCCACGATCATGACAGAGCTTGCCGACGTGTCGGGCCCGCCCTTTTTCGAGGCGCTGTTGTGGAAAATGACCGAATTTGCCGGTGGCGATCAGTTCCCCGACGACGTGTCAGGCATCCTGTTTGAATTCAGCGGCCCCGATCACTGATAAAATCGCGCCAGGAACATACAGTCGCCATCGTTTCCAACGGTGGCAATCGCCTGCTGGGGCGTCATCCAAACACTTTCATGCTCCGGCTCCGTCGGTGGACAGACCGAGCGGACGGGGTGTGCGACATAGATATGGCACAGCTTTTCCGCCCAGAGCGTATATTCCGGCATGTACACAAACCGCTTGAATGCACCGATCCGGCGCGGCCGCGCGATATGCCAACCGGTTTCTTCGAACACCTCGCGGTGCAGCGCCCGCAAGGGGCTTTCGCCCGGATCAATACCGCCACCCGGCAACTGAAATTCAGGGTCCAGACCGTGCTGATATGTCAACAACACCCGCCCATCGCGCGGTAGGATCGCGTAGGCACCTGGCCTGCGGGTATAGGTGCGACCCTTTTGCGGCGGGGCGCCAAAACGACGGATCATGCGTGCCCTCTTTCAGTTTTCGATCACGGGCCTATATAAGGCGCTGATATGCCTATGTGTGGCGCCAAAGGAAACCCCATGACAACCGGTTCGCAACTTGCGTGGGACGACACCGTCCTGCCATTTCAACTTGATGCTTCGGACATGCGCGGGCGCGTTGCGCGCCTCGATGGTGTGCTGGATGGCATCCTGAAGCAACACGACTATCCGCCACAGGTCGAGGCACTTGTTGCAGAGATGGCGCTGTTGACGGCATTGATTGGCCAAACGATCAAACTGCGCTGGAAGCTGTCGCTGCAGGTCCAGTCCAAGGGTCCGGTGCGCATGATCGCCACGGATTACTATGGGCCGGAAAACGAAGGCGACGCGGCGCGCATCCGTGCCTATGCCAGTTATGACGCGGATCGGCTGACCGATGGCGCGCCCTTTGATCAGGTTGGTGAGGGGTATTTTGCCATCATGATCGATCAGGGTCAGGGCATGACGCCGTATCAAGGTATCACGCCTCTGGCAGGTGGGTCGCTTGCCGCCTGTGCAGAGGCGTATTTTGCCCAGTCCGAGCAGCTGCCGACCCGCTTCCAACTCAGCTTTGGTCGATCCACGGAACCGGGTGTCGCGGAACACTGGCGCGCGGGTGGTATCATGCTGCAGCACATGCCTAAAGCGTCCCCGCTGATGGCCAAAGGCGAAGGCACGGGTGAGCTTCTCGAAGCTGACGATCTCTTGGATGGCGATGCGTCAGACAACTGGAACCGCGTCAATATCCTGCTGGATACGGTTGATGAAATCGAACTGATTGGCCCGAAACTGTCGCCCAGCGACATTCTGGTTCGACTGTTTCACGAGGAAACGCCACGGGTATACGACACGCAGCCAGTGCGGTTCGGGTGCACCTGTTCCGAGGACCGTGTGCGTCAAAGCCTGTCGATCTATTCGGCGCGGGATATTGAGACCATGACAACCGATAATGGGCGTGTGACCGCCGATTGTCAGTTCTGTGGTGCCCACTACAATCTCGACCCCAAGTCCGTTGGGTTCGAGGCAGAAACCGCCAGTGAGTGACCTGATCACCCGCACGCGTCATGCCTTGGCGCGTGCGTGCCCCCCATCATCTGATTTCGATCTGAACCCGGACACGGAACTGGCACCGGGTCGCAAATTGCGCCCCGCAGCGGTGCTTGCGCCGATCATTGCTGGCGATGACGGGTTTGATTTGATCCTGACCAAACGGTCATCCGCCCTCAAACATCACCCCGGACAAATTGCGTTTCCGGGTGGCAAACAGGATGAGAGCGACGCCGACCTGATCGCTACCGCATTGCGCGAGGCACACGAAGAGATTGGCCTGCCGCGCGACAGCGTCGAAATTCTGGGCACCTTTGCGCCGCATGAAACCGTGACCTCGTTCACCGTCACCCCGGTGATCGGGCTGATAAACAGCCCGTTCGATGCGATACCCGAACCCGGTGAAGTCGCCGAAGTCTTTCGCGTGCCGTTGGCCCATGTGCTGAACCCGTCGCAATTCACGGTGGAATCCCGCCGGTGGCGGGGCAAGCGCCGGGCCTACTATACGGTTCCCTATGGTCCCTACTACATCTGGGGCGCAACCGCGCGTATATTGCGGACATGGACCGATCAATTGTCACACACCTGAACGCGTCAACACCGTTCCTGACGGACCGGCGGGCGCAGGCGCTTTGCAGCGCCATTGACGCGGCGGGGCACGTTGCCCTGTTTGTCGGGGGATGTGTGCGGAATGCGATCATGGACGCGCCGGCCTCTGACATCGACATCTCGACGGATGCCTTGCCGCAGGACGTGATCCGCATTTGCAAAGCGGCAGGCTTTCGTGCGGTGCCAACTGGCATCGATCATGGCACGGTGACGATTGTCGTGGATGGCGCCCCGTTCGAGGTGACGACCTTTCGCCGCGATGTCGCTACAGATGGTCGGCGTGCGGTCGTCGCGTTTTCCAAGGACGTTGCCGAAGACGCGCGGCGCCGAGATTTCACCATGAATGCGCTCTATGCGGATCGGACGGGCCTGATCATCGACCCACTTGGCGGCTTGCCGGATGCGCGGGCGCGGCGCGTGCGATTTATCGAGGACGCAGGCCAGCGTATTCGCGAGGATTATCTGCGCACGCTACGGTTTTTTCGGTTCCATGCCTGGTACGCCAATCCTGAAGAGGGATGGGATGCAGACGCGCTGGATGGGATCGCTGCAAACCTCGATGGCTTGAACAGTCTGTCCGCCGAAAGGGTCGGGGCAGAGATGCTGAAACTTCTGGCCGCGCCCGAACCGACAGCGGCGGTTTGTGTGATGGAACAGACGGGTGTCCTGGGTCACATTTTGCCTGGTGCGACGTCCACATTGGTTGGCCCGCTTGTCCACCTCGAAGGGTTAAGCGGTGCCACCATTGATCCGGTCAACCGGCTTGCCGCGATGGGGGGCGATGATGTGGCGGCGCGACTGCGGCTTTCGCGCAAGATGCACCGGCAACTTGATTCGACGCTTGAAAATTCAACCAGCACCTTTGGGGTGCACGCGCTGGGCCACGCAGCGGGTGCAGAGGCGGGGATCGGCGCATTGCTGCTGCGTTCCGCGATGGCAAACCGCGTTCTGGAACCCGGCGATGTGGATGCCGTCCTGCAGGGGGCGGGCACCGAATTTCCCGTTAAATCGCAGGACATTCCCGGCCTTTCGGGTGCCGCACTTGGTGCGCGCCTCAAGGCGTTGAAACAGCTCTGGCTGGCTTCTGATCTGACCTTGACGAAAAAGGCGCTGCTGACGGCGTGACTTTTGAGACAAAGGGCGGTATGTCCAAGGGGAACACGGAGGAAGCATCATGTTTTACGGGATCTGGAACGACACCTGATATTGTCGCCGATCGTCCCTTGTGACGCACCGGGCCTTGGCCCGCGTCATTCGCATGTTGCACTACATCTCTACGGATTACCCCCATGTTCAAGTTCTTTGAATCGCTTGTCGATCCTTACGCGCCCTATCAGCAATCTGACACGCCACCGACGCGGCTTTGGCCGTTCATGCGCGATTACGCGCGTCCTTTCACCGGTATCTTTGTTGTCGCCGGGATCATGTCCATCATCGTCGCGGGCATTGAGGTCGGGCTGATCTACTATATGGGTCGCATCGTCGACCTGCTGGGCACGTCCCCGGCGATTTTCTGGGAAAATCACGGCACCGAAGTCCTCTTGGTCGGTGTCTTTATCCTGTTGATCCGGCCGGTCCTGCAGATGGTCGATGTCTTGTTGTTAAACCAGACGATCTTGCCGAATTTCGGGACGTTGATCCGGTGGCGGTCGCACCGCCATGTGTTGCGGCAATCCGTTGGCTGGTTCGAGAATGATTTTGCCGGGCGCATTGCCAACCGGATCATGCAAACCCCACCCGCCGCGGGCGAAGTGGTGTTTCAGGTGTTCGACGCGATTTCCTTTGCACTGGCCTATCTGATCGGGGCCGCCATTTTGCTTAGCGTGGCGGATCCACGGTTGTTGTTGCCATTGGCGATCTGGTTTGCGGCTTATGCCTGTTTGATCGCCTGGACAGTCAAACGTGTTGGCCCCGCGTCTCAGGCAGCGTCGGATGCGCGGTCGACCACCACGGGTCGGGTTGTCGATGCCTATACAAACATTCATTCGGTCAAGATGTTCGCGCACCATGATCGCGAGGTCGAATACGCCAAAGAGGCGATCGAGCTGACGCGCCGCACGTTCTTTGTCGAAATGCGTCTCTATACAATCATGGACGTTGTTCTGGTGACACTGAACGGGTTGCTGATTGTGGGCGTTGTCGGTTGGGCACTTGCGCTGTGGATGCAAGGCGCGGCCAGCGTCGGTGTTGTTGCCGCCGCGACTGCGCTGACGTTGCGGTTGAACGCGATGACCGGTTGGATCATGTGGGCGCTTACCACGTTTTTCCGCCAGCTTGGCGTCGTTGCCGAAGGCATGGAGACCATCGCCCAGCCCATCTCGCTTGTGGATGCGACGGATGCCAAACCGCTTGATATGGGTCTTGGTCAGATCACGCTTGATCGGCTGACACACCACTATGGGCGTGACAGCGGTGGTCTGAACGCGATAACGACGACGATCCAGCCCGGTGAAAAGGTGGGTTTGATTGGTCGGTCAGGTGCCGGTAAATCGACCCTGGTCAAGCTGCTGTTGCGGTTCTACGACGCCGAAGACGGGCGGATTTTGATCGACGGTCAGGACATCACGCAAGTCACGCAAGACACTTTGCGGCGCAACATCGGTATGGTCCAACAGGACAGTTCCCTGTTGCACCGGTCTGTGCGCGACAACATTCTGTATGGCCGTCCCGATGCCACCGAAGCCGAGATGATCGAGGCCGCCAAACAGGCCGAGGCGCATGACTTCATCCTTGATCTTGCAGACCCGCAAGGCCGCACGGGATATGATGCGCAGGTTGGCGAGCGGGGGGTCAAACTGTCTGGTGGTCAACGTCAGCGCGTGACTTTGGCGCGGGTGATTCTCAAGAATGCTCCGATCCTTGTTCTGGACGAGGCGACCAGCGCCCTCGACAGCGAGGTCGAAGCCGCGATTCAGAATACGCTCTACGAGATGATGGTCGGCAAAACGGTGATCGCAATTGCCCACCGGCTGTCCACCATCGCCCAGATGGATCGGATTCTTGTGTTGGATGACGGAAAAATTGTCGAAGACGGCACCCACGACGCGCTTTTGGAAAGCGGAGGCCTATATTCGGAGTTCTGGGCACGCCAATCCGGCGGGTTCATTGCGACCGAGGCCGCCGAGTGAACATTTCTGATTGGATCAAACCGTTTCGACGTGCCGAAGGGCCGCCGCCGCAGGCGCTGTGGCCCTTCCTCCGCTGGTGCCTGTCAGGTGCGTGGCCTGCATTGTGGCTGGCCGCGTTCTGTTCCGCTGCGGCCGGTATCCTCGAGGCAGGCACCGCGCTGATCCTGGGCCGGGTGATTGATGCCACTGTGCAGCTGGGTCCTGATGGGTTCTTTACCGTGGGCAATATTGGTCTGGTTGTCGGCGCGCTGGCGTTTTTCCTGATCGCGCGGCCCATCCTCTTTGGTCTCAGTTCCGCGACCAACTCGATCATCGTTCAGCCCAATGTGAACCCCCTTGTTTTGTCGCGCCTGCACCGTTGGACGCTTGGTCAGTCGGTGGGTTTCTTTGACGACGACTTTGCCGGGCGCATCGCCCAGAAGCAGATGCAGGCGGCGCGGGCAGTCACGGATGTGGTGTCCGAATTTATCAACGTGGTTGCATTTGCACTGGCCTCGTTGGTGGGGTCAGTGCTGTTGCTGCTGGCCATTGATTGGCGGGTGGCAATCGGTTTCGCGGTCTGGCTGGTGTTCTATTTCGCGCTGATCCGCTGGTATCTGCCGCGTATTCGCAAACGGTCGGCGGCGCGCGCGGCGGCACGTGCGATGGTGTCGGGACAGGTCGTTGACACGATCACCAACATCAAAACGGTCAAGCTTTTTGCCCACGACGATCACGAAGATCAGGCGGCGCTGGGCGCAATGGGATCGTTCCGCGAAACGGCGGTGGATTTTGGTGTTCTGGCCGCCGGTTTCAGGTTTGCGCTGATGGCGTTGGCGGGTCTGCTACCGGTTCTGTTGCTCGGTGGCACAATCCTGATGTGGCAGCGCGGGTTTGCCACGCCGGGTGACATCGTGGCCTCCGGCGCAATTGCCATTCGCATTGCGCAAATGACGGGCTGGGTCAGCTTTACGCTTATGGCGATCTATTCGAATATCGGCGAGGTCGAGGATGGCATGCGCACCTTGACCCCACGCACACGCGTCGAGGATCAGGCAGATGCGCACCATCTGTCCCATGTGTCGGGCGCGATCACCTTTGACCGCCTTGGGTTCAGCTATGGCCGTCAGACGGGTGGCATCGACGACGTGAACCTGTCGATCAAACCGGGTGAAAAGGTGGGCATTGTCGGCGCGTCCGGTGCCGGGAAATCGACCTTGGTTTCGCTGCTCTTGCGTCTCTACGAAGGCGAAAAAGGTCGTATTCTCATCGACGGGCACGACACGAGCGCGGTGACCCAGGACAGTTTGCGGCATAACATCGGGCTGGTGACCCAAGAGACGGCGATGTTCAACAGATCCGCCCGTGACAACATTCTCTATGGCCGACCGGATGCCAGTGACGACGACATGATCGCCGCCGCACGCAAGGCCGAAGCGCATGACTTTATCCTGGATCTTCAGGACCACCGTGGCCGCAAAGGATACGAGGCGCATCTGGGCGAGCGTGGTGTGAAACTGTCGGGTGGTCAGCGCCAGCGCATCGCCTTGGCGCGCGCGATCCTCAAGGACGCGCCGATCCTGGTGTTGGATGAGGCCACCAGTGCCCTCGACAGCGAAGTCGAGGCGTCGATTCAGGCCGCACTGACCCGTGTGATGGAGGGCAAGACCGTCCTCGCCATTGCCCACCGTCTGTCCACGCTGACCGAAATGGACAGGATTGTCGTCATGGATCGTGGCCGCATCGTCGAAGAGGGCGCGCATGACGTATTGCTGGCGCAGGGCGGGCTGTATGCCAAGTATTGGCAGCGGCAATCTGGTGGCTTTATCAGTACCAAGGCTGCGGAATAGGGGTTTTGCAGATCGCAGCGGCCCAGTAGGCACCCACCATGAGAAAAACAGTAACCATCGAACGGCTTGGCCAACAGGGCGACGGCGTCGCGGGCGACATGTTTGTCCCGCTGGCCTTACCGGGCGAAGTGGTCAGCGGCATCCCGGACGGCGACCAATTGACCGAGATGCGTGTCGAAACACCATCTGCGGACCGTGTTTCAGCACCCTGCCCACATTTCCGGTCCTGCGGCGGCTGCCAAGTGCAGCACGCCAGCGACACCTGCGTTGCAGGTTGGAAACGGGGCATCGTGGAAACGGCTCTGACTGTGCAGGGCGTAACGGCAACCGTGCGCCCCATTCTAACATCCCCGGACCGGTCCCGCCGCCGCGCGACCTTTGCCGCGCGGCGCACGAAAAAGGGCGCGATGGCTGGTTTCCACGCGCGCAAGTCCGACGCCATCATACCGGTTCCATCCTGCGTTCTGGTCACGCCAACCCTGGCCAAATCTGCGCCGATGGCCGAGGCGCTGGCCGTGGCAGGCGCCAGTCGCAAGGGCGCCTTGTCCGTCAGTGTGACAGACAGCGTTGATGGTCTGGATGTTCTGGTTACGGGTGGCAAACCACTGGATGGACCGTTGCGCATCACCCTCGCCGCCTTGTGCGAGGCACACGGGCTGGCGCGCCTGACATGGGAAGACGAGCTGATCGGGATGCGCATGCCGCCGTCACACGCCATGGGTGCGGCACGCGTGGTGCCGCCGCCCGGCGCGTTCCTGCAAGCGACCGAACACGGTCAGGCGACGTTGACTGATCTGGTGCGTGACATCGTTGGTCCTGCCAAATCTGTTCTCGATCTGTTTGCTGGCTGCGGAACATTTGCCTTGCCGCTGGCCAAAACCGCCGAGGTTCACGCCGTCGAAGGGGATCGCGCCATGCTGGCCGCACTGGACGGTGGCTGGCGACAGGCGCAGGGGCTCAAGCGGGTGACAACCGAAACGCGTGATCTGTTTCGCCGTCCACTGATGCCGGATGAACTTGCGCGCTTTGACGCAGCAGTGATTGACCCGCCTCGTGCCGGAGCGGCTGCGCAAATCGCAGAGCTGGCGCAGGCCAAAATCGAAACCATTGCGTACGTATCCTGCAATCCACAGACCTTTGCACGTGATGCAAAAACCTTGTGCGATGCTGGCTATTCCCTCGATTGGGTCCAACCTGTTGATCAGTTCCGCTGGTCCGCGCATGTGGAACTTGTCGCGGCATTCCGTCTGGCCCATATCCGGGACCAAAGGAGATAACATGTTCGATCGTGCCCGTTTGACGACCGCCCTGCAAAGCGATGGCGTCAGCAACTTTATCATTGCCGTTATCATCGTGAATGCGATCACACTTGGGCTCGAAACATCTTCGGTTGCGATGAATGCTGCGGGTCCGTTGATTGTGTTGATCGACCGCATCTGTCTTGGAATTTTTGTGATTGAAATCCTGGCCAAGTTGGTGGCTTATAGGTCCGGTTTCTTCCGCAATGGATGGAATGTTTTCGATTTCGTGATCGTTGGCATTGCACTGATCCCCGGCGGTGCCGGGTTGTCGGTTCTGCGGGCCTTGCGGATTTTGCGGGTGTTGCGCGTTATATCCGTGGCCCCCAGCCTGCGCCGCGTTGTCGAAGGGTTTGTGACTGCATTGCCCGGCATGGGCAGCGTGTTCCTGTTGATGGCGCTGATTTTCTATATCGGCGCGGTCATGGCGACCAAACTCTTTGGCAGCAGCTTTCCCGACTGGTTCGGCAATCTGGGCCTCAGCGCCTACTCTCTGTTCCAGATCATGACGCTGGAATCCTGGTCCATGGGAATCGTCCGCCCGGTCATGGAGGTCTATCCCTACGCCTGGCTGTTCTTTGTGCCGTTTATCATGGTGACGACATTCGCGGTCGTGAACCTGTTGGTCGGCCTGATCGTAAACTCGATGCAGGACGCCCATGCCGAGGAAACCAACGCCGCCACCGACAGCTATCGTGACGCTGTCATGCAGCGCCTCGAGGCGATTGAGGCCAAGCTGGACGCCCGAGACAACCGCGACCCATAGGTCACGATCACGCGCAGGTGATCAGGCGGATTCCGAATCCGCCTATCTTCGCGTATGGTTTCAATGATATTTTAAGGCCAATTACAAAAAACCACCCCGTGGGACAGGATTTTCAATGAAGCGCAGACATCTGATGATGGGTGGCGCAGCCGCGTTTGGTTTAGGCGCGTGCACCCAGAGCAAGTTCAAGACATATCGCGGCCCGGACGTGACCTATATCGTGGTCAACAAAGAGGCGCGCGAGATGTTTCTCTTCAACAACAACAAGGTGCTCAAGGAATACGAGATCGACCTGGGCTTTGAGCCGATTGGCGACAAGTTCTTTGAGGGCGACGGCAAAACGCCCGAAGGCACTTACATCATCGACCGCCGCAACCCCAACAGCAGGTTCCACCTGTCTCTCGGGATTTCCTATCCCAATGCACGGGACCGGGCCGAGGCGGCCGCACTGGGCAAACCGCCCGGCGGTGACATCTTTATCCACGGTCATTCCAGCCCCTTCAAACGCGGGACAGATGATTGGACATGGGGCTGTATCGCCGTGACCAACCGCGAGATGGAAGACGTCTATGCGATGGTGCGCAACGGCACCCCGATCCAGATCAATCCCTGATCACGTGGCGGGTGTGGTTGTGACAACCACCAGATCCGCCTCGGTTTCGTCGGTTGCGACCTCTTCCGGTTCGGCGTCAGGCACCAGACGGCTGGCCGACGGGTTCGCTGACGGAATGGATGGCGCGTTGTTCGGGTTGCCCATCACCATGGTCCACCAGATCTTGCCATTGGGTTCCTGAAACCAGGCGAATCCCATCTGTTGCGCTTGGGGTGACAGGATCGTCCGACGGGTGTCAGGCTGTTCCATCCAGGCCGCAAGCGTTTCCAGTTCGGTCTCGTAGGTCTCCGAGATGTTCTCGCCAACGAGGCTGCCCGCATATCCAACCCGCGCCAGCCGATCGATAGGCGACGACCCGTCCGAGCCGAAATGCCAGGGGCGGTTCTGCAACGACATATCGCGCGAATGCGTGGCCGCGGCTGCGTTCAGTTGCGGGTCAAGCTCAACCGGGCCCGCGCCGCGCGTGCTGCGCAACGCGTTGACCGAGTCCAGCATGCGAAACTGAAGCTTGGCGGTGTCGTTATTGCGGATACGGTACAGTTTGGGCAGCGGTCGCCCATCATCCGTGCGCGTTGGCGCCGACGACGGCGTACATGCAGCAAGGGCAAGCAAGGCAACGAGAATAACAGAGAAAATACGCATGGGTCCTGCACAACATTTGTTTGTTTGAAACTCGATAGCCCGTCGTGCGTTGCATTACAAACGCACATCGGCGTGATGCCGCGTGATGACATCTGTTTGATTTGCGACTGAGGCTTTCGCGCAATATTGTCTGCCGCGAAGGCAGTAAACCACATTCGGAGAGGCATTCAATGTCCAAGAAGCCATTTGGTACACCTACACGTCGGGCCTTTTTGGCCGGAACAGCGGCCCTTTTGGGCACGCCCGCCATTGCCCAGAACATTCCCGCCGGACAGGCATCGCGCGACCCCAACCTGTCGGCGCGCCGCAACATCTCCAGCTTCCGCACGCTGGATTGGCAGCCCTATTTCGACAACCTGCGCAAGGGTGCGATTCTCGTCGATATCGACAGCCGTGCAGTACACTACTGGAACGAAGATCAGACAGTTTACAAACTGTACCCGTCCAGTGTGCCACTGACCGACGATCTGACACGCCGCGGCCGGACCCAGGTGATTCTCAAGGATCCCGAGCCCGATTGGCGCCCAACCCCGTCCATGAAACAGCGTAACCCGGAATGGCCCGATTATATTGGCCCCGGCCCGCAAAACCCGCTGGGCACACGGTCGCTGCACCTCAGCTGGACCTATTATCGCATCCACGGCACCCACGATACGCGCAAGATTGGCCGCAAATCTTCGAACGGCTGCATCGGGCTCTATAATGAGCATATCGAAGAGCTGTACGAGATGGCGAATGTCGGTACGCAAGTGTTGCTAATTTGACGACATTGCGGCGGATCGGCAGCTAACCATTTGAAACATGGTTTGCAAATCCGCCCCATTGCTGTTTACACAACACTACGAGGTAAGTCTTGGGTGCGTTCTGGCGAACTATGCCAGCGCGCTGATTTTGGAGGTTACTATGAAAAAACTCGTTCTCGCTGCTGCTCTGACCGCTGCTGCTTCCACTGCATTCGCCGGCGCTCCTGCCGAGCCGATCATCGAAGCACCTGTCATCGTCGAAGAAACACGTAGCTCCTCGGGCGGCATCATCCTGCCCCTGCTGCTGTTGATCGTCGTCGCGGCTGCTGTTTCCGACTAAGTTTCGGACGCAAGAAAATCAAAAAGGCGGCACGCAAGTGCCGCCTTTTTTCGTTTCAGAGCTGTTGCCAGTCTTGTGGGGCGGGGCTTTAGGCCAACCACCCTTGCAGGTTCTCTTCGATCACGGTGTTCAGCGCGTCGATATGTGCATCATCGTCGTTGAGGCAGGGGATATAGGTGAACGTCTCACCACCCGCGTGCTCAAAGCTTTCCTTGATCTCTTCGTTGATCTCTTCGAGCGTTTCGATGCAATCCGCCGAGAACGCAGGCGCACAGACGGCGATGTTCTTCTTGCCCGCTTCGGCCAGACGGGCCACCTCTTCGACTGTGTAGGGCTGCAACCACTCTTCGGGGCCGAATTTCGACTGGAACGTCGTGGTGATCTCGGTGTCTGCCCAACCCAGCCGCTCTTTCAGCAGGCGCGTCGTTTTCTGACACTGGCAATGGTACGGGTCGCCTTCCATCAAATAGCGGATCGGCACCCCGTGATAGCTGCACACCAGAATGTCCGGTCGCGTATCCAGCGCGCCATAAGCCCGCTCAATCGACTGTGCCAGCGCCTCGATGTACTCTGGATGCTGATAGTACGGTTCGACTGTACGGGTCGTCGGCTGCCACTTTTCTTCCATCAACGCGCGAAAGAACTGGTCGTTTGCTGTGGCTGACGTTGCACCGGCATAGTGTGGGTACAGCGGGAAAAACAGGATCTTCTGGCACCCGGCCTCAACCATCTCGCGCACCTTGGATTTGGTCGACGGATTGCCGTAGCGCATGCAGAAATCAACCATCACCTGATCGCCATAGCGCGCCTGTAGACCGGCCTTGATCTTGGTCGTCTGGTCTTTGGTGATGGTCATCAACGGGCTTTCACCCGCATCGTGATTCCAGATAGATTTGTAGGCCGCACCGGATGAAAAGGGGCGCTTGGTCAGGATGATCAGTTGCAGCAGGGGTTGCCAGACCCACGCGCTGTAGTCGATGACCCGTTTGTCGGACAGGAATTCGTTCAGGTACCGGCGCATCGACCAATAGTCGTAGTTATCCGGCGTTCCGAGATTCGCCAGCAGGATACCAACCCGCGCCTGCGGGATCGCGGGGTGATCGTCGGCGGCATGGGCCGGACGTATCGCGGTCTTGCTGGTATCAAGCATTCTCTGGGCATCCTCGTGCAGTATGGGGGACCAGATAAACGGTTTTGGGTGCGCGTCAATCTGGCAGCGACGTTTCGTCCGTGTGCAAGGCGTCTGCCAACCGTGCCTGCGCCGATCCCGGTCGCAGTGGTTTCTGCTGACTGTCGTCGGGCGCCCACCCGGTCAGCAAGATCAATTCATAGGTCGCGATGATGCCGTCCCCGCTGTCGGCGGGATAGGCGCGCGCATAAATGTCCGCGGCGCGTTCAAACACTGCGCGGCGCGTCGGCCTGCGCAGGCGGCTAGTCAGCGCGTTGGCCTCGCCCATAGCCCGCAGATCGCGCATCAGGTGCCACATGGATGCGTATTGCACCCGCAATGGCACAGTATCTGCGACCGGCAACGCCAACCCCGCCCGTTGCAGCAAACCGCCCAGATCGCGCACCTCGCCCATCGGTGCCACCCGAGGGGACAGCCCGCCACAAACCGCAATCTCGGCTTCGGCCAGTGCCGCGCGCAGCTCAAACAGCGTTTGGCCACCCAGCGCCACCGCCAGCAACAGCCCATCGGGTTTGAGGGCGCGCCGACACTGGATCAACTGGCCCACAGGGTCATTTGCCCAGTGCAGGCCCATGCTGTGGATCACCGCATCGTGACCACCCGTGGTCAGCGGCAGCGTCTCCGTCTCGGGAAAAACGGCGGCATCTGCGATTGCACCCTCCCAGATGTGGGGAAAGGCCGTGACCACCGCTGGCGATTGAAAGGTTTTGTTAACCAGTTCCAGACGATCATGCACATCGTCCCGTGCGATCTCTTGCAGGAACAGCGCATCGGGTGCGGCGCGCGCGCGGTTGAGGGCAAGCGCATAAGGATCGGTAAGGGCGTTGGCGTGGGTCATGGGCAATCAGGATAGGTCGGCATGGGTCTCATACAAACAACACTTGCGGCCATCTACCCCCCGCGCTGTCTTGGGTGCGGATCCACGGTCGACAGCGACTTTGGCCTGTGCGGCGCTTGTTGGGGTCAAACCGCGTTCATCGGTGGCGCATCCTGCGATGCCTGCGGCGCGCCTGTGCCCGGCAGCGTCCAGGACGAGGACCTGCACTGTGACGCCTGCCTCAAAACACCGCGCCCCTGGGCGCATGGGCGTGCGGCGCTGACCTATACCGGCATGGGCCGCAAACTGGTCCTGGGTCTCAAACATGGCGATCGCCAAGAGGTCGCGCGCCCCGCCGCCGTGTGGATGCAAGCCAGCCTTGGCGATATCGTCGATCCCCGGACCCTCATTGTGCCGGTACCTCTGCATTGGACGCGCCTGGCGAAACGGCGGTACAATCAGTCCGCCCTGATCGCGATGGAACTCTCCAAGCTCACGGGCCTCGACTGGTGTGCCGACCTGTTGCAACGGACCCGGCGGACCCCGTCACTGGATGGAAAATCACCGACAGAACGGTCTGACGCGCTGTCCGGCGCCATCGCAATCGCCCCCAAACGGCGCCACCGCATTCAGAGCAGGCCAGTCCTGCTGGTCGATGATGTGATGACAACCGGTGCCACGTTGGCCGCCTGTGCCACGGCCTGCGGTGCGTCGGGTGCGGATCATGTGTGCGTGAGCGTACTGGCACGGGCGGTCAAAGATCACTAAATCCGATGCAACGCAGTACGCAAAGGACCAAGACCGATGAAACCCGTTGAAATCTATACGTCGCCGCTGTGTGGCTATTGTCATGCCGCAAAACGACTGCTCAAGGAAAAAGGCGTGGCCTTTTCCGAGGTGAACGTGCTGGCACAGCCGGGCCGCAAGGCCGAGATGATCAAACGTGCAAATGGTGGTCGGACCGTGCCGCAGATCTTTATTGGCGACTCGCACGTTGGCGGATGCGACGATCTCTATGCGCTCGAGCAGTCAGGGAAACTTGACCCGCTTCTCGCCTCCTGAATGAAAGCGGCCCTGCTGCAACTCAACGTCTCGGACGATCCGGTGGCCAATCTGCCCCGGACGGTCGCGATGGTGCAGCAGGCTGCGGATGAGGGGGCGCAGTTTGTGCTGACCCCCGAGGTGACCAACTGTGTTAGCACCGCGCGTGTTCATCAGAACGCGGTTCTGCAAACCCAGGAACAGGATCAGACCCTGACTGCGCTGTGCACAGTTGCGGCCGCACGTGGGATACACCTGCTAATCGGTTCACTTGCCGTTAAAACGGATGAAGCGGACGGGCGGTTTGCCAACCGGTCTTTCCTGATTGGCCCGGATGGCGCGATCATCGCGGGTTATGACAAGATACATATGTTCGACGTCCGTATCTCTGACACCGAAACATATGCCGAATCCGCCGGATACCGCCCCGGCACACGTGCCGTGGTCGCGAATACAGACATTGGCACCATCGGCATGGCCATCTGCTATGACATGCGCTTTCCACGATTGTCGGATGCGCTTGTGTCGGCAGGCGCCGAGATACTGACCTATCCATCCGCGTTTTCCCCTGTCACGGGTGCGGCGCATTGGCACAGTCTTTTGCGGGCCCGCGCGATTGAGGCGGGGGCCTGGGTGTTGGCCCCGGCGCAGACAGGCACGCATTCCAGCGCGAATCACAAGACGCGGGACACCTATGGGCACAGCCTCGTGGTCAATCCATGGGGGGAGGTCGTGCTTGACGCAGGGGCGGCGCCGGGCGTTTATATGTTCGATCTGGATTTGGACGCTGTGGCCGAGGCGCGCCGCCGTATCCCGTCGCGGGAAAACGCGCGCCGTTTTGATGGCCCCTGAGGTGTATGAGCACAGAAAAGAACGCATTGGCCATTTCGCTCTTCAGCGAGGTGCTGGCAGCGGATCAGATGGTCCGCAACCGGCTCAGCCGCGTGTTGCCCAAAGGTATGGAGATTTCGCATTTCTCTGTTCTGAACCATCTCGCCTGGCACGAGGGCGAGCGTAGCCCGGCACAACTGGCCGAGGCGTTCAACGTGACCCGTGGTGCGATGACCAACACGCTGAATCGGCTGGAATGGGCGGGATATGTGCACATCCGCCCCGATTGGGACGACGCACGCCGCAAGATGGTTGCCATCAGCCCCGCAGGCCGCCGCGCACGGGAACAGGCGCTCAGCGCCATTGCCCCCATGGTCGGCGAAGTCATCGACAACCTGGGCGAAGACCGCGTCAAAGCGACCTTGCCCATCCTGCGCGAATTGCGGGCGCGCATGGCACCGGTCAAGTCGGACTAGGCGGCGGGCTTGGTGCTCGCGGTCACATAGTTCACACTCAGATCGCTGTCCGACAGTTTCCACGCCCATGTCAGGGGGTTAAAGATGAACCCCTTGCGGTCCACAGGGTCCAATCCCGCATCTCGGATCAGGTCGAACAATTCGTCAGGTGTGATGAACTTGGACCATTCATGCGTCCCCTTGGGCAGCCAACGCATCACATGTTCGGCACCGATGATCGCCATCATGTAAGATTTCGGATTGCGGTTGATGGTCGAACAAATGTGCAACCCGCCGGGTTTGAGCAACTGCTGGCACGCCGTCAGATAGCTGAGTGGATCGGCCACATGCTCAACAACTTCCATGTTCAGGACGACGTCAAACTGCTCTCCGGCGGCGGCCATGTCTTCGGCCGTGGTGTGACGATAGTCGATTGTCAGGCCAGATTGCTCTGCATGGACCTGCGCAACCGGTATGTTGCGTTCAGCAGCATCGGCACCCACAACATCTGCGCCCACTCGGGCCATCGGCTCTGCCAACAGACCCCCACCGCAGCCAATGTCGAGGATGCGCAGACCCTCAAAACCTTTCGCATGCGAAAGGTTTCGGTCAAATTCGGCGGCAATCTGGCTGGTGATATAGTCCAACCGGCACGGGTTCAGCATGTGCAGCGGCTTGAATTTTCCGTTGGGATCCCACCATTCCGCGGCCATCGCCTCGAATTTTGCGATTTCTGCCGGGTCAACGGTCGTTTGATGCGTTTGCATTTCGGTCTCCGTATGCTCATGTGCGTCTTGCGCCCTATGTAGGTCGGTACAATGGACAAACACAGTGATCAAAAGCGCGCGGTACAATATCTGTACCCGCCTCTGGACCCCTTCGACCAGCGGATGCTGGACGTGGGAGACGGGCATCGCGTCTACGTCGAGCAATGCGGCAATCCGCAGGGCATGCCTGTTGTCGTTCTGCATGGCGGTCCCGGTGGCGGGTGCAGCCCGGCGATGCGGCGCTACTTTGATCCAGAGCGGTTTCGCGTCATCCTGTTCGATCAACGCGGGTGTGGCCGGTCGCGGCCGCATGCGTCGGTGGTGAACAACACCACTTGGCACCTCGTGCGCGACATCGAACTGATCCGCCAAACGCTCGACATCGATGCGTGGATTGTCTTTGGCGGTAGCTGGGGCGCGACTCTGTCCCTTATCTACGCCGAGGCGCACCCCGCCCGCGTGCGGCACCTCGTGTTGCGCGGTGTCTTCTTGATGACCCAGGCAGAGCTTGATTGGTTCTACGGCGGCGGCGCTGGTAAATTCTGGCCTGAGGTTTGGGCCCGTTTCGAAGGGTTGGTGCCCGAGGACGAGCGCGGTGATCTGATCGGTGCCTATCACCGTCGCCTGTTTTCGGGCGACGTGTCACAGGAAACCCGGTTTGCCCGTGCCTGGTCTGCGTGGGAAAATGCGCTGGCGTCGATCCACTCGACCGGATCGGGTGGCGAAGCGCCCGGCGACTATGCGCGCGCCTTTGCGCGGCTCGAGAATCACTATTTCACCAATGCGGGTTTCCTCGATTTTGACGGACAGATCCTCGCGCATGCGGGGCGGATCAAACATATCCCCGGCACCATCGTGCAGGGTCGATATGACATGATTTGCCCACCTGACAGCGCCTACGCCCTGTCTCAGGCGTGGCCGGCGTCTGACCTCAAGATGGTGCGGAATGCAGGACATGCCTTGTCTGAACCCGGTATTTCGGCTGAACTGGTGCGGACTATGGACAGGATTGCAGGAAAATGACCCGCATCGATCGCCGCGCCTTGTTTGCATCCGGTGCAGCCGCTGCCTTGTTGGCGGCGACGGGCGCGTCGGCGTTGCCGCAACGCGGTGGACGTCTGCGCGCGGCGTTGTCGCCCGACCTGTTCGACCTCGCGGTCAACGCGACCGTTTTCGACAACCTCACGGAAATCGCCGCTGACGGCACGATGCGCGGAGAGTTGGCAACTGACTGGTTATCCGACGCCGATGCGCGCGTATGGCATTTCACGCTGCGCGACGATGTGACGTTTCACGATGGCACCCTGTTTGACGCATCGGCTGTAACCGGCCTGATGAACGGCGTGGAAATGCTGGATGCGAGGACAGTCCGGATCACTCTGGACACACCAAACCCCAGCCTGCCCTATTTGCTGGCCCAGCCCGGTTTTGAAATCCGCAATGCGACCGGAACCGGCCTCTATGAGGTGCAGAAACTGGATGCGGGGCGTCATTTCATTGGGACGCGTGTGGACAACCATTGGAAACAGGGCGCCGGGTGGTTCGACAGCATCGAATTTGTGCAATTCGGCGCCGACTACGTGCGGGCCGAGGCGCTGCGTGACGGGCTGGTGGACGTAGCGGATGTCGTGGCGCTGGACGACTATGCCGACCCGCGCGACTACATGAAACTGCCCGGCGATCACGCGCCCACCCATATCGCCAGCCGCACAGTTGCGGTGCCGGTCACGGTCGGCAAGTCCTGGCCACTGGACAACCTGCGCATGGCGGAACGGTGGTGGATGGCCTGAGGGGCTTGCAGACTCGCCCGACCTTACGTATATCCCCCTCAACAGCGGCGCGCTGGGGTCCAAACCCAACGCTCCACCGGGAAACATCGACGGGCCGCGCGCCCGTTTTTTTGTGCCTTGTCACTGGATTTTGGATCACATGACCAACGACCTGATCGCCAAAGCAGCCATTGACCGCCGCCTGGCCGAGATCATCACCCCGGTGATCGAGGATCTGGGCTATGAGTTGGTGCGTATTCGGCTGATGAGCGGCAAGGAAACGACGCTGCAAATCATGGCGGACAAGCCTGATGGCGGGATCGAGGTGGATGATTGCGGTGCGATTTCCACGGCGGTGAGCGCGACCCTCGATGTCGAGGATCCGATCCTTGATGCCTATACCCTCGAAGTGTCGAGCCCTGGCATCGACCGCCCGCTGACCCGGCTCAAGGACTTCGATGCGTTCGAAGGCTACGAGGCCAAGCTGGAAACGGATGAGTTGATCGACGGACGCCGCCGCTTCAAGGGTGTACTGGCCGGGATCGAGGATGACGAAGTGCTGATCAACGTGACCGAGGGCACGATTGGTCTGAAATTCGACTGGCTGAGTGATGCCAAGCTCGTTCTGACGGACGAGCTGATCAAGGAAATGTTGCGCCAACGCAAAGCGGCTGGCGTGCTGAACGAAACAGATTTCGATGAAATACAGACTGACACGTCTGAGGAGGACACCTGATGGCCATTACATCTGCAAACCAGCTTGAGCTGTTGCAAACCGCCGAGGCTGTTGCCCGCGAAAAGATGATCGACCCTGCGCTGGTCATCGAGGCGATGGAAGAATCGCTCGCCCGCGCGGCCAAGTCCCGCTACGGCGCGGAAATGGACATTCGTGTCAGCATCGACCGCAAGACGGGTCGCGCGACATTCACGCGTGTACGTACGGTGGTCGAAGATGAACTGCTGGAAAACTATCAGGCCGAGTTCACCGTTGAGCAGGCCAAGCAGTACATGGAAGACCCCGAGGTCGGCCAACAGCTGATCGAAGAGGTGCCCCCGGTCGAGATGGGCCGCATCGCCGCGCAGTCGGCCAAGCAGGTGATTCTGCAAAAGGTGCGCGAAGCCGAGCGGGATCGTCAGTACGAAGAGTTCAAGGATCGCGCAGGCACGATCATCAACGCGCTGGTCAAGCGCGAAGAGTACGGCAACGTCATCGTCGATGTGGGTGCAGGCGAAGCGATCCTGCGCCGCAATGAAAAGATTGGCCGCGAATCCTATCGCCCAAATGACCGCATCCGCTGCTACATCAAGGACGTGCGCCGCGAACAGCGTGGGCCGCAGATCTTCCTGAGCCGCACCGCGCCTGAGTTCATGGCCGAGCTGTTTAAGATGGAAGTGCCAGAGATCTATGACGGTATCATCGAGATCAAGGCCGTCGCCCGTGACCCCGGTTCGCGCGCCAAGATTGCTGTGATTTCCTATGACGGGTCCATCGACCCTGTGGGTGCCTGTGTGGGTATGCGCGGCAGCCGTGTGCAGGCCGTTGTGAATGAATTGCAGGGCGAAAAGATCGACATCATTCCGTGGAATGAGGATCAGCCGACCTTCCTCGTGAACGCGTTGCAGCCTGCCGAGGTGAGCAAGGTGGTTCTGGACGAAGAAGCCGGCAAGATCGAAGTTGTGGTGCCGGAAGAGCAACTGAGCCTCGCCATCGGTCGTCGCGGTCAGAACGTGCGTCTGGCCAGCCAGCTGACCAACCTCGACATCGACATCATGACAGAAGCCGACGAATCGGCCCGCCGTCAGGCCGAATTCGAAGAGCGTACCAAGCTATTCATGGACAACCTCGACCTCGACGAGTTCTTTGCCCAGTTGCTGGTGTCCGAAGGGTTCACGAACCTCGAAGAGGTTGCATACGTTGAGTTGGACGAGCTGTTGGTGATCGACGGTGTGGACGAAGGCACGGCGCAGGAACTGCAGGCCCGTGCGCGCGACGTGCTCGAAGCGGCGGCCAAAGCAGCACTTGAGAATGCGCGTGCCCTGGGTGCCGAGGACAGCCTTATTGAATTCGACGGGCTCACACCCCAAATGGTTGAAGCGTTGGCTAAGGACGACGTGAAAACTCTCGAAGATTTTGCGACATGCGCGGATTGGGAACTGGCCGGTGGCTGGACAACTGTGGATGGCGAGCGTCACAAGGATGATGGTGTTCTCGAACCCTTTGACGTGTCTCTGGAAGAGGCGCAGCAACTGGTGATGACGGCCCGTATCCTGTTGGGCTGGGTCGATCCGGCAGAACTGGAAGCCGAAGCGGAAGAAGGCGCTGAGGAAGACGGTGAACTGACCGAGGAGACCGAGGCCTGATCTCAGGCCTCGGGGCAACCTCATGGGTCGCGGTGGCGCATCCAAAGAGCGGTCAGATGGACCGGAACGCAAGTGCATTGCCACGGGCGAGGTGCAACCTAAGTTTGGGTTGATCCGTTTCGTCGTTGGGCCTGATGCACAGATTGTGCCGGACATCGCGGGCAAATTGCCTGGGCGTGGTATATACGTGGCCGCCGATCGGACGGCGCTGGACAAAGCGGTGGCCAAAAAGCTGTTTGCACGGGGGGCCAAGCAACCCGTGCAGGTGCCGGACGACCTGACGAACGAGGTTGAACGGCAGTTGGCGCGGCGGGTTGTCGATTTGATCGCCTTGTCGCGAAAATCTGGCCGGGCTGTGGCTGGCTATGAAAAAGTGAAATCCTGGCTTCAAATGGAAGAGGCACAGGTTCTGATACAAGCGGTAGATGGTTCGGGTCGTGGCAAGACCAAACTGAGCACGCCGCATTTTGGAACATATATCGGATGGCTGACATCTGACGAGTTGGGTTTGGCCTTTGGCCGCCAAACTGTGATACATGGGGCGCTCGCCTCTGGTGGACTCACGCAACGTGTTGTAGAGGAAGCCAACCGTTTACGCGGAGTCCGCGAAATTGTGGTGTCTCAGGCCACCGGGCGCGAAAATACAGAGGCATCGGCCTCTGGGAAGGATTGACGAGCTTTGAGCGATACAGACGGAAAGAAGACATTGGGTCTGCGCGGTGGCGCGCGCCCTGGCAACGTGAAACAGAGTTTCAGCCACGGACGTACCAAGAATGTCGTCGTCGAAACGAAACGCAAGCGGGTCGTTGTACCCAAGCCGGGGGCAGGCAAGCCCGCGGGCGGAGGAAGTGCATCCGCCGGTGACCCGAGCCGCCGCCCCGCCGGGATCTCTGACGCAGAGATGGATCGCCGCCTGAAGGCGGTTCAGGCTGCCAAGGCACGCGAAGTCGAAGAAGCGGCAGAGCGCGCCGCAGCCGAAAAGGCACGCGAAGTCGAACGCGAGCGCCGCCGGGCCGAGATCGAGGCCAAGGAGCGCGAAGAGAAAGAGCGTGAAGAAAGCCTGAAAGCCAAGGCCGCCGAAGAGGCGCGCAAGGCTGCTGAGGCCGAAGCGGCTGCGCAAGCGGCTGCGGCTGCACCGCCCGCCGAATCGACCAAGCCCGCGCAACGCCAGGCACAGCCTGCGGCGGCCCCGCGCAAGCAGGACCGCGACCGCGACCAGCGCAACAACAACCGCGGCAAAGGCGACGATGGTCGTCGTTCCGGCAAGCTGACGCTGAACCAGGCGCTGTCTGGTGGCGAAGGTGGTCGCCAGCGGTCGATGGCCGCGATGAAGCGGAAACAGGAGCGTGCCCGCCAGAAAGCGATGGGTGGTGCGGTTGAGCGTGAAAAGGTTACGCGCACCGTCAACCTGCCCGAGGCAATTGTCGTGTCCGAGCTGGCCAACCGTATGGCCGAGCGCGTGGGCGACGTTGTCAAATCGCTGATGCAGATGGGCATGATGGTCACGCAGAACCAGACCATCGACGCGGACACAGCCGAACTGATCATCGAAGAGTTCGGCCACAACGTGCAGCGCGTGTCGGATGCCGACGTTGAGGATGTGATCAAGGAAGTCGTCGACGCAGACGAAGACCTGAAATCGCGCCCACCGGTCATCACGATCATGGGTCACGTTGACCATGGTAAGACATCGTTGCTGGATGCGATCCGCGACGCCAAGGTTGTCGCGGGCGAAGCAGGTGGCATCACGCAGCACATCGGTGCCTATCAGGTGCAAACCGACGAAGGCGTGACGCTGTCGTTCCTGGATACGCCTGGCCACGCGGCGTTTACGTCGATGCGGTCACGTGGTGCACAGGTGACGGATATCGTGGTTCTGGTGGTTGCGGCGGATGACGCCGTGATGCCCCAAACCGTCGAAGCGATTAACCACGCCAAGGCCGCCGAAGTGCCGATGATTGTTGCGATCAACAAGATCGACCGTCCGGCTGCGAATCCTGACAAGGTGCGGACAGATCTGCTGCAACACGAAGTGGTTGTCGAAAAGATGTCCGGCGAAGTGCAGGACGTCGAAGTTTCGGCGATCACCGGGCAAGGTCTGGATTCCCTGCTCGAAGCGATTGCGCTGCAGTCCGAGATCCTTGAACTGAAAGCCAACCCCGACCGCGCCGCCCAAGGTGCCGTGATCGAGGCGCAGCTGGATGTGGGTCGCGGTCCGGTTGCAACTGTTCTGGTTCAGACCGGGACACTGCGCCAAGGCGATATCTTTGTTGTGGGTGAGCAGTACGGTAAGGTCCGTGCGCTGATCAACGACAAGGGCGAGCGCGTCAAAGAGGCTGGCCCGTCGGTGCCTGTCGAGGTACTGGGCCTGAACGGCACACCCGAAGCGGGCGACGTGCTGAACGTGACCGAGACCGAAGCGCAGGCGCGTGAGATTGCCGAGTATCGCGAGAAAGCGGCCAAGGACAAACGCGCGGCGGCTGGTGCGGCGACGACCCTCGAACAGCTTATGGCGAATGCCAAGGCGGACGAGAATGTCAGCGAACTGCCCATCTTGGTCAAAGCGGATGTGCAGGGCTCTGCCGAGGCGATCGTTCAGGCGATGGAAAAGATTGGCAACGACGAGGTGCGCGTGCGCGTACTGCACTCGGGTGTTGGTGCCATCACTGAAACGGACGTCGGTCTGGCCGAAGCGTCAGGCGCGCCGATCATGGGCTTTAACGTCCGTGCAAACGCGTCGGCCCGGAACACGGCCAACCAGAAGGGCGTCGAGATCCGGTACTATTCGGTGATCTATGACCTTGTGGATGATGTGAAAGCTGCGGCCTCGGGTCTGTTGAGCGCGGAAATCCGCGAGAACTTCATCGGCTATTCCGAGATCAAGGAAGTCTTCAAGGTTACGGGCGTTGGCAAGGTTGCCGGTTGTCTGGTCACCGAAGGTGTCGCACGTCGCTCTGCCGGTGTGCGCCTGCTGCGCGACAACGTGGTGATCCACGAAGGTACGCTGAAGACGCTCAAACGCTTCAAGGATGAAGTGGCCGAGGTGCAGTCCGGTCAGGAATGCGGCATGGCCTTTGAGAACTATGATGACATCCGCCCGCAGGACGTCATCGAGATCTTTGAACGCGAAGAGATCACGCGCACGCTGGACTGATAGCGGCGCACCCAGAATCGAAAAGGGGACGGTGAAAACCGTCCCCTTTTGATTTGGAATGATCTGAATTTCGTCAGGCAGCCTGAGTGACTGGCATCCCAGAGTATTGCGCGCCATCGACGCGTACGGTCATCCGACCGTCTGGCAGGGTTTTTACGTAAATCCCCTGCACCAAAACCGATGTGCCCAGTGCAATCGTTCTCAGCATGATCTTTCCTCCCCAAAAGAAAGTTGTAGGAACAATGTACGCGCATTGGTTAACAAGTCATCAACAATGTCATGAATTTGTCATTTTTTGTGCGCAAAAATTATGGGCACACGCTTAAGTTTAAAGCCAATCACGCAAAACAGGTATCAGGGGAATGTCTGCGGCGGGCATTGGATAGTCTTTTAGGTCATTTGCTTTGACCCATTTCAACGCCTGACCTTCGCGTGATTGCGGCACCCCTTCCCACTTTCGACAGGCGAAAAGCGGCATCAACAGGTGGAACGAATCGTAGCTGTGGCTGGCGAATGTCAGAGGTGCGAGACAGGATTGCCAGGTGTTGATGCCCAGCTCTTCCTGCAGTTCGCGGATCAAGGCGATTTCAGGCGTTTCGCCCGGTTCGACCTTGCCGCCGGGAAATTCCCACAGGCCAGCCATGGATTTCCCCTCGGGGCGCTGGGCCAAGAGGATTCGTCCGTCGACGTCGATCAACGCAACGGCGGAAACGAGAACCACTTTCACGACCGGTAGTCCGCGTTGATGTCGATATAGCGATGGGTCAAATCGCAGGTCCAAACTGTCGCTGCGCCGTCGCCCATGCCGCAGTCGACGCGGATGCGGATTTGGTCGCCCTTCATATGTGCGGCTGCGTCTGCCTCCACGTAGTTGAGGCTGACCCATCCGTCTTCGGCGACCTGCGTGTCACCAAACCAGATGGACAGGGTGTCACGATCCGCGGGCGCGCCGGACTTGCCAACGGCCATGACGACGCGGCCCCAATTCGGGTCCTCACCTGCTATGGCTGTTTTGACCAGCGGCGAATTGGCGATGGACAGGCCATGCGTTCTTGCGCTCGCTGTGTCGACCGCACCTGTGACGGTGATCTCGACAAACTTGGTTGCGCCTTCACCATCGCGCACGACCTGATGCGCGAGGTCGAGCATGACCTTGTGCAGCGCCTGTTCAAATCCGGCATCACCTGCCGCGTTGACTTGGCTGGCGCCGGTAGCTGCGACCAGCAGACTGTCGGATGTCGATGTGTCGCTGTCCACGGTGATGCAGTTGAACGTCTGGTCGCAGAGGCGCGCCGTCATATCCTGCAACGCGGATTGATCGACCAGCGCGTCGGTAAAGATGTAGACCAGCATCGTGGCCATATCGGGGGCAATCATACCGCTGCCCTTGGCGATCCCGGCAATGCTGACAGGTTTGCCGTCAATGGTGCAGGTGGCCGAGGCACCCTTGGCGTATGTGTCGGTTGTCATGATCGCCCGCGCTGCGCCCTCGATTCCATCCGCGGACAATGCGCTGTTGAGTTCTGGCAGTTTGTCGGTGATCCGTTCGTGGTGCAGGGGTTCGCCGATAACACCGGTCGAGGCGGTGAACACGCGATTTGTCGGTATGCCCGTCGCGCTTGCCGTTGCCTCGACAATTGTCGACACCGCGACCGCGCCATTGAGGCCGGTGAATGCGTTTGAATTGCCGGAGTTGACCAAAATCGCAGCGCCAGCCGTTGTCGCACTGCCGAGTTTCGCCTGACAGTCGAGCACGGCGGCCGACCGGGTTGCGGAGCGCGTAAATACGCCAGCGATGGACGTGCCCGGCGCGCATTGCGCCAGCATCACGTCTGTTCGGCCTGAATATCCTACGCCCGCAGCAACGGCGGCAAATTGGACACCCGCGATGGGTGGCAAGTCAGGGAACCGAGCGGGTGCCAGTGGCGAGATCTTGGACGCCATTTGCTATTCGACCAGCGTCAGATCTTTGAGCATGGCGGGGTCGATTGCGTCAGCGCCCGATTGATCGATGGTTGCGCCGGCTTCGAGTTCGGACACGTATTCCTCAAGTGCTGCCTCGCGGACTTCGGCTTCCAACTCCTGGCGGAGCGATTCAAGCGAGGGACGTTCCTGAATCCGTGTCTCGTTCAGGATGATCACGTGCCAGCCGAATTGTGTCTGGACGGGTTCGGACACCTGACCGGGCTCCAACGCGATCACCGCCGCCTCGAAGCTGGGGACCATTGCGCCCGTGCCGAACCAACCCAATTGACCGCCATTGGGGCCGGACGGGCCTGTCGATTTATCGCGGGCTGTCGCGGCAAAATCTGCGCCGCCTTCGATCTCTTCCTTGACGGCCTGTGCGGCCTCTTCGGTTTCGACGAGGATGTGCGAGGCGTTGTATTCGCGAGACGGTTCAGCGTCCTGGAAACGGGCATCGTACGCTGTTTGCACAGCTTCGGGCGTGATGGTGCGCTGGAACAGTTTTTCCAGTTCCTCGCCAGCGGTCAGCGACCGGGTTTCGTTGTCAATCGACAGTTTTGCACGCGCGGGCAATTCGCCGTCATATGCCTGGGACAGCAGGGTCTGGTGCACAAGCTGTTCGAGGATGCCGTTGAACAGGACCTCGTCAGGCAATTCCTGGAATTGGGCGGGCAGGGTGGCCCGTGCCACGATCATGTGACCCACCGTGATTTCTGTCCCGTTCACGGTCGCGACGACGGTGTTTGCGTCCTGCGCAGCAGCGGGCAGGGCCATGGCGGCAACAAGGCCAAATGCAGGCAGGGAGAGAAAGCGTTTGATCATCGAACAGTCCTTGGGCTGTGCACGCAGGGCTGCGCGCATTGACACGGTATAGCGTGACCCTTACATCGCCCTATGGACGCGGCCTGGGCCGGTTTCTGCCCACCGTATCTATGGGCTTGGCGCGCGCCCGGCAAGCAGTTGCTGCACAACATGAATTGATCGGCTGGAGAACGCATGCTCGGTTTCGGAACGCTCACCAAGAAGGTGTTTGGTACCCCTAATGATCGCAAGGTCAAAGCCACGCGCCCGCTGGTCGAAAAGATCAATGCGCTGGAGCCGGAATTCGAGGCGCTGAGCGACGATGGTCTGAAGGACAAGACCGAAGCACTGGCGCAGCGTGCCATGGGCGGTGAGAGCCTCGATGACCTGCTGCCCGAAGCGTTTGCCAACTGCCGCGAGGCGGCGAAACGGGCGCTGGGTCTGCGGGCCTATGACACCCAGTTGTTGGGTGCGATTTTCCTGCATCAGGGCAACATCGCCGAGCAAAAGACCGGTGAGGGGAAAACCCTGACGGCGACCTTTGCCACATATCTGAACGCGCTGACCGGCAAGGGCGTGCATGTGGTGACCGTGAACGATTACCTCGTTCAGCGTGACGCGGAGTGGATGGGCAAGGTGTTTGGTGCCTTGGGTCTGACCACTGGTGTGGCAATTGCGGGTATGGACGAGGACGCCAAGCGCGCCGCCTATGCCTGTGATGTGACCTATGCCACGAACAACGAGTTGGGCTTTGACTATCTGCGCGACAACATGAAACCCTCGATTGAGGACATGGTTCAGCGCGGGCACAACTATGCCATCGTGGACGAGGTCGACAGTATTCTGATCGATGAGGCGCGGACGCCGCTGGTCATTTCCGGCCCGTTGCAGGACCGGTCCGAGATGTATGTGACCATCGATGCGATTATTCCGCTGATCGAGGACGCGCATTTCACGCTTGATGAGAAACAGAAGAACGTCACATTTACGGACGAGGGCAACGAGTTTCTCGAAGAGCAGTTGCTGGCGCGCGGTCTGATCGAAGAAGGCCATTCGCTCTATGATCCGGAAAGCACGACAATCGTGCACCACGTCAACCAGGGTCTGCGTGCGCACAAGCTGTTCCTGCGGGACAAGGACTATATCGTCCGCAGTGGTGAAGTTGTCCTGATCGACGAATTTACCGGTCGGATGATGGCGGGTCGCCGTTTGTCTGACGGCTTGCATCAGGCGCTGGAAGCCAAGGAAGGCGTTCAGATCCAGCCCGAGAACCAGACGTTGGCCTCTGTCACGTTCCAGAATTATTTCCGCCTCTATAACAAGCTGGCGGGCATGACCGGCACAGCGGCGACCGAAGCCGAAGAGTTTGGCGAGATTTACGGGTTGGGCGTGGTCGAAGTGCCGACCAACAAGCCCATCGCCCGCGTTGATGAAGATGATCAGGTGTTCCGCACCGGGCAGGAAAAATACCTGGCCATGGTCAAAGAGATCAAGGCCGCCCATGAAAAGGGGCAGCCGGTTCTGGTCGGGACAACGTCCATCGACAAGTCCGAAATGTTTGCGACTATGCTCACCGCTGAGAACATTCCGCACAACGTCCTTAACGCGCGCCAGCACGAACAAGAGGCGCAGATTATTGCGGATGCCGGCAAACTGGCCGCGGTGACCATTGCAACCAACATGGCGGGCCGTGGTACTGACATTCAGCTGGGTGGCAACGTCGAGATGAAGGTGCTGGAAGCGATTACCGCTGATCCAGAAGCCGATCCCGAAGCCATCCGCGCCCGGATTGAAGCAGAACACGAGGACGAAAAGCAAAAGGTGCTGACCGCCGGTGGTCTGTTTGTTCTGGCGTCTGAACGGCACGAAAGCCGCCGGATCGACAACCAGTTGCGTGGCCGTTCGGGCCGTCAGGGAGATCCAGGTCGCACGTCCTTTTATCTCAGCCTCGAAGACGACCTGATGCGTATCTTTGGCTCTGACCGTCTGGACAAGGTGCTCAAGACGCTGGGTCTGGAGGAAGGCGAGGCGATTGTGCATCCTTGGGTGAACAAGTCGCTGGAGCGCGCGCAGGCCAAGGTCGAAGGGCGCAACTTTGACATCCGTAAGCAGTTGCTGAAATTCGATGACGTGATGAACGACCAACGTAAGGTCGTGTTCAGCCAACGTCGTGAGATCATGGAGGCCGATGACCTGTCCGAGATCACGTCGGACATGCGCGACGAAGTGGTCGACGATCTGATTGATCAGTACATGCCAGCCAACTCCTATGCCGATCAGTGGGACACGCAGGGCCTGTATGCGGCTGTGATTGAACAACTGGGTCTGAACGTTCCGGTGATGGAATGGTGCGACGAAGAGGGCGTGGACGACGAACAGATCCGCGAACGTTTGATTGCAGCCAGTGATGCGCTGATGGCCGAAAAGACCGAAGCCTTTGGCGAAGAGAATATGCGCAGCATCGAGAAGCAGTTGGTGTTGCAGGCCATCGACGGCAAGTGGCGCGAACACCTTTTGACGCTGGAGCATCTGCGCTCGGTTGTTGGGTTCCGTGGCTACGCACAGCGTGACCCGTTGAACGAATACAAGAACGAAGCGTTCCAGTTGTTCGAGGTGATGCTCGAAAGCCTGCGGACCGAAGTGACGCAGAAACTGGCGCTGATCCGCCCGATGACCGAGGAAGAGCGTCAGCAAATGCTGGCGGACATGGCGGCACAGCAGCAGGCAGCCATAGAGCCTGCTGAGGATGCCCTGCCTGCGCCGACCGAAGAGGCGATTGCAAACGGGTTTGATGAAAACGACCCTGCGACATGGGGCAACCCCGGTCGCAACGCGCCTTGCCCCTGTGGGTCCGGTCGGAAATTCAAGCAATGCCACGGGCGTCTTGCCTGAGGCATTGCCTTAATCCTGCCCCAAAGACTCCGCGACCCGGTCATACCCCGGCCCTGATGCTGTGCGATTCCTTACCGTGATCCAATCCGTGGAAGGGACGTGGGACAATGCAGCATATGAAGGAAATCGTGACGGCCGTTGGCACGCTTGCCATCGCTGTGGGCATTGGTTTCGTCATGCAAAGCAGCGAAGCCGCTCAGGAACGTTATGGCAAATCGGCGCGGCCGATTTCGATCCCGGCCCCCGAAGCACCCGCCGAAACGCTCAACGGGAGCGCCAGTGCTGATGTGCTCGAAGTGCAGGACATCGAACTGACGTCCGCGTCGGACACCGCCGCCACGTCAGAGGTTGCGCCTGTGCAGCGCGTCTCGGCACCTGCTGGTGATCTTCCGCCCGAAACAGAGGGTGTGGCCCAGTCCGAACAGTGCGAAATGACGGCCACCGCAATTCCGACAGCCGCGGCGATGGTCAACCTGACCCTTGATGCGCCGTGTGCTGGCAACGAACGTCTGACGGTGCACCACAACGGTATGATGTTCACCGAAACCACAGATGCCGACGGTGGCCTGAGCGTCACGGTGCCTGCGATGACGGAACAAGCGGTGTTCATCATCGCGTTTTCCAATGGCGATGGCGCTGTTGCGCAAACCACCGTGCCGGATCTTGGTCGCTATTACCGCGTTGCGCTGCAATGGCGTGGGCGCACAGGGTTTGAATTGCACGCACGTGAGTTTGGTGCGGACTATGGCCAGGAAGGTCACGTGTGGACTGGCGCGCCACAAAACGCGGCGGGTATGGTTGCGGGACAGAACGGATTTGCCATGCGGTTGGGGGACGCGCTGTCTGCGGAACCGCTGATTGCCGAGATTTACACATTCCCGACCGGCATGTCCGAACGTGCTGGCACCATCGATCTGAGTGTCGAAGCCGAAGTGACCAATGGCAATTGCGGGCTGGATATCGAGGCGCAATCGCTCGAGATGATGGCGGGTGGACAGATGAAAACACAGGATCTGTGGCTGTCTGTGCCTGATTGCGATGCTGTTGGCAGCTTTCTGGTGTTGAACAATCTTGTCTCAGACCTGAAAGTCGCAAGCAACTGACCGTTGCGACAAAGGGCTGACTATGGCTTGGGTACGTGCGGCGATTTTCGCCGCACTTTCTTTTTGGGCGACTGCGTTGACCGCGCAGGACGTCACTTTGACCTCGCCAGATGGGCAGGTCGAACTCAGCGGGACGTTGCTGGGTTTTGATGGTGAGTTTTACCGCATCGAGACTGTCTATGGCGAATTGACTGTGGATGGATCTGGCGTGCTGTGTGACGGCCCTGCCTGCCCAAACCTTCAGGATTTTGTTGCCGAAGTCAGCATCTCGGGTTCGGCCACCATGGGGTCCGTTCTGATGCCCGCGCTGATCGAGGGGTTCGCCCTGCGCAACGACTATTCGGCGGCGCGGCTATCGATTGGTCCGTCGAACTTTGTCTACGAGCTCAAGGACAACAGCACCGACAAGACCGTCGCCCTGTTCTATTTCCATGTCTCTACCACTGACGAGGGGTTTGCCGATCTGTTGGTGAACGATGCGGATATCGTCATGGCACTGCGTGAAATCCGGCCCGATGAACGCCAGCGCGCGCGGGATGCCGGGATGGGTGACATGACGGATGCAAATCGCAGTCGCGTGTTGGCCCTGGATGCGATGGTGCCGATTGTGTCGCCCTCGAACCCGGTAGACCAAATTTCGCCGCAGGCGTTGGCCCGCGTATTTGGTGGACGGATCACGAATTGGCAGGAACTGGGCGGCGCTGACGCCCCCATCACGCTGCACCTGCCGGGCGCGCAGACCGGATTGGGTCAGACTGTCGAGGATGAGATCATGGGCCCCGCGCGTCTGGCGTTTGCCGATGAAATTGTGCGCCATCCCCGCCCGCGAGAGGTGGTGGACGCGGTGTTGGCGGATCCGTTTGGTCTGGGTATTGCGAGCTATGCTGATACAGGCAACACGCGGTCCCTGACGCTGACCGGCACATGCGGGTTTTCCCTTTCGGCGGCGCGTGGCACGATCAAGACCGAAGATTATCCGTTGACCGCGCCCATGTTTCTATACGTCCCCGCCCGGCGTTTGCCCAAGGTCGCGCGGGAGTTTCTGGCCTTTACCCGTGGGGCGTCGGCGCAGATTGTGATCCGCCGTGCGGGTTTTATTGATCAGGCGCCCGAGGAAATCTCGATCAACGATCAGGGGTATCGGTTTGCCAATGCAGTCACTGCTGCGGGTCCAGAGGTGTCGTTAGAAGAATTGCAGCGTATGACGCGCACGCTGTACGGCATGGCGCGCTTGACGACGTCGTTCCGGTTCGAGGCGGGATCGGTTCGTCTGGATGCGCAATCACGGTCCAATGTGCAGCAATTGGCGCGCGCGCTGGAGCAGGGCAAATACGATGCGCGGCAGATCTTGCTGGTCGGTTTCAGTGACGGGGATGGACCGGCCACAGCCAACCGTGACATCGCGTTGCGACGGGCCGAAGCGGTGATGCGCGCGGTCACAACCGCCGCTGAAACGGTGAACTTTGATCGCATTCAGATGGGCGTCGACGCATTCGGAGAAGCCTTGCCCATGGCGTGCGATGACAGCGCATGGGGCCGCCAGGCAAACCGGCGCGTCGAGGTGTGGGTCCGCTAAAGGTATCCTTCGGATTTGAAGCTGAGCTCGCGTGATTTGCCCACGATCAGGTGGTCATGAAGTGTCAGGCCCAGAGCAGCACAGGCCATTTCCATCTGAGCCGTCATGTCGATGTCGGACTGGCTAGGGGTCGGGTCGCCGGATGGGTGGTTGTGCACAAGGATAAGCGCAGAGGCGTTGAGTTCCAGAGCGCGTTTGGCCACCTCGCGGGGATAGACGGGGACGTGGTCAACGGTGCCCTTGCCCTGCTCTTCGTCCGCGATCAGCACGTTCTTGCGGTCCAGAAACAGAACCCGGAACTGTTCGGTTTCGCGGTGCGCCATCGTGGTATGGCAGTAATCAACCAAGGCGTCCCAACTGGAAATAACTTGTTTGTTCATAACCTTGGCGCGGGCGAGGCGCTGGGCAGAGGCCTCGATGATCTTGAGTTCGCAGATCACCGCATCGCCGACGCCCTTGATGCTGCGCAGCCGGTCAGGCGGAGCAGAGACGACACGGTTGAAGTCACCAAACTCGGCCATCAGGGTATGTGCGAGTGGTTTGACGTCCTGGCGGGGAATGGCGCGAAACAGAACGAGTTCCAGCAGTTCGTAGTCAGGGACCGCGCCAGCGCCGCCATCCATGAACCGTGTGCGCAGACGTTTGCGGTGGTCCGCCATATAGGACGGCGTACGCCCGCGCGGCATGGGCGCGGGCGTTGCTTCGTCGAAATCGAAGGGCAGCGGCTGTTCGGCAAATTCGGACATGTCCGAACGGTGCCGCAGCTTGGTTAGAGAAGGGTTAACGGGGCAACGAAATCCACCGCTGTTGGTTTAACCCTTCATCGAATCCCAAAAGGACTTCACCGATGAAAAGAAGCTGCTGGATTCAGGGTTGTTCTCTTCGGAGAGGTCCTCGAATTCGCGGAGCAATTCCTTTTGACGGCTGGTCAGGTTGACGGGTGTTTCGACGGCCAATTCGATGAACATGTCACCGGCACCACCACCGCGCAGGGCTGGCATGCCCTTGGACCGCAAACGCATCTGGCGTCCTGATTGCGACCCTGCCGGGATCTGCACTCGGCCGCGACCGCCGTCGATGGTTGGCACCTCGATCGAACCGCCCAGTGCCGCGGTGCCCATGCTGACCGGCACGCGGCAGAACAGGTTGGTGCCGTCGCGTTCAAACAGTTTGTGATCAGACACCTCGATAAAGATGTACAGATCGCCGGATGGGCCGCCGCGCATTCCGGCTTCGCCCTCGCCAGCAAGGCGGATGCGGGTGCCGGTTTCGACGCCTGCGGGGATGTTCACGGACAGCGCGCGATCCTTTTCGACGCGACCGGCGCCGGAACAGGTTTTGCATGGGTTTTGGATGATCTGGCCCAGGCCCGAACATGTGGGGCAGGTCCGTTCAACGGTAAAGAACCCCTGTTGCGCGCGTACCTTGCCCATGCCCGAACACGTCGGGCAGGTTGTGGGTTCGGTGCCGCCCTCGGCACCGGAGCCATCGCAGCTGCCGCAGCTGACGGATGTGGGGACATTGATCGTTTTTTGCAGACCTGCAAACGCCTCCTCAAGAGAGATGCGCAGGTTGTAGCGCAGGTCAGACCCACGCGCGGCTCGACGTCCGCCGCCGCCACCGCGTTGGCCGCCCATGAAGTCGCCAAAGAGGTCGTCGAACACATCGGAAAAGGCAGAGCCCATATCCGGGTGGCCGCCGCCAAAACCGCCGCGTTGTCCGCCGCCGCCCATGCCACCTTCGAATGCGGCATGACCGAAGCGGTCATAGGCCGCTTTTTTCTCGGCGTCTTTCAGGACGTCATAAGCCTCGTTGGCTTCTTTGAACTGACTTTCTGCGTTGGGATTGTCGGCGTTGCGGTCGGGGTGCAGCTCTTTGGCCTTGGTGCGGTAGCCCTTTTTGATCTCGTCAGCGCTTGCGCCTCTGGAGACGCCAAGCACCTCGTAATAATCACGTTTTGCCATGGATCAACTCCTTTGCTGGAACGTCTGAGGCCGGCCTGATCGGGCCGGCCTCGTGATTGGTTCCCTTGCGCGCAAGATCAGGCGCGCTTGTCGTCGTCGAGATCTTCGAACTCTGCGTCCACGATGTCGTCGTCATCGCCGCGTGGTTCATCCGCACCGGCTGGCTCTTCTTCGGCGTCTTCTTGCGCCGATTTGTAAATCGCTTCGCCCAGTTTCATGGCCGCTTCGGTCACGTTCTGGATGCCGGACTTGATCTTGTCTGCGCCAGCACCGTCCGCTTCAAGGTCGTCCTTGAGTGCGGCAATCGCCAGTTCGATGGCTTCGATCGTGGTCGGGTCGACCTTGTCCGCATGCTCTTCCATCGACTTTTCGGTCGAGTGGATGAGGCTCTCAGCCTGGTTTTTCGCCTCGATCAGCTCGCGACGCTCCTTGTCCGCCTCGGCGTTGTCCTCGGCGTCCTTGACCATTTGTTCGATGTCGTCGTCCGACAAACCGCCCGAGGCCTGGATCGTGATCTGCTGTTCCTTGCCGGTGCCCTTGTCCTTGGCGCCCACCGACACGATGCCGTTGGCGTCGATGTCAAAGGTCACTTCGATCTGAGGCATGCCACGCGGGGCAGGCGGGATGTTTTCGAGGTTGAAGGCACCGAGGATCTTGTTGTCGGCGGCCATTTCCCGTTCACCCTGGAACACGCGGATGGTCACGGCGTTCTGGTTGTCTTCGGCGGTCGAGAAGATCTGGCTCTTCTTCGTCGGGATCGTCGTGTTGCGGTCGATTAGTCGGGTGAACACGCCGCCCAGCGTTTCGATGCCCAGCGACAGCGGCGTCACGTCGAGCAGGACAACGTCCTTGACGTCGCCTTGCAGAACACCGGCCTGAATTGCGGCACCCATGGCAACCACTTCGTCGGGGTTCACGCCCTTGTGCGGCTCTTTGCCAAAGAACTTGGTCACTTCCTCAACCACGCGCGGCATGCGGGTCATACCACCGACGAGGACAACCTCGTCAATGTCGCCTGCGGACAGGCCCGCGTCCTTGAGCGCAGCGGCGCAGGGTTTCATCGACGCTTTGATCAGGTCACCAACCAACTGCTCCAGCTTGGCGCGGGTCAGTTTCATCACCATGTGCAGCGGCTGGCCGTTGCTGCCCATCGAGATGAAGGGCTGGTTGATTTCGGTCTGGTTGGCGCTGGACAGCTCGATCTTGGCCTTTTCCGCCGCCTCTTTCAGACGTTGCAGGGCCATCTTGTCAGCAGTCAGGTCAACGGCGTGCTCTTTTTTGAACTCGTCCGCGAGGTAGTTGACGATGCGCATGTCAAAGTCTTCACCACCGAGGAACGTGTCGCCGTTGGTGGATTTCACTTCGAACAGGCCGTCGTCGATTTCGAGGATGGTCACGTCGAATGTACCGCCGCCGAGGTCGTAAACCGCGATGGTTTGGCTGTTTTCCTTGTCGAGGCCATAGGCCAGCGCGGCAGCTGTGGGTTCGTTGATGATCCGCAGTACTTCCAGGCCCGCGATCTTGCCCGCGTCCTTGGTCGCCTGACGCTGTGCGTCGTTGAAATAGGCGGGGACAGTGATGACCGCTTGGGTCACGTCTTCGCCGAGGTAGCTTTCGGCGGTTTCTTTCATCTTGCCCAGGATGAAGGCAGAGATCTGGCTGGGCGAGTATTTCTCGCCACGGCTTTCGACCCATGCGTCACCATTGCCGCCGTCGATCACGGCGAAGGGCAGGTTTTTCTTGTCCTTGGCCAGATCCGCGTCGTCATTGCGACGGCCGATCAGGCGTTTGACACCAAAGATGGTGTTGTCGGGGTTCGTGACCGCTTGCCGTTTGGCAGGCTGGCCGACGAGACGTTCGTTTTCGGTGAAGGCCACGATGGACGGTGTGGTGCGCGCGCCCTCGGCGTTTTCGATCACGCGGGGCTGGCTGCCGTCCATGATGGCGATACAGCTGTTTGTGGTTCCCAGGTCAATACCGATGACTTTGGCCATGTTTTCGATCCCTCATATCAGTTCAAGGCGATGACACGAGGCGGCGACCCGGTTCGGCATCGACGCCACGTATTACAATGCGCAAGAAACCTTGCGCGCTGGGGCGTATATAAGGAGGGTCAATTGACGCTGCAACCATTGCGGCGGGGTCGAAAACAGCAAAAATTGCACATAACGGGGTGTTTGGGGCATGCGGGCGACTATTCGGGGCTTTGATATCTACAAAGGGTATCTGGATGCTGCTGCACAGGCAGATTTAGTATCTGCAGTTCGAGATGTTGCCGTGGCTGCACCGATGTTTTCGCCGGAAACACCGTATGGAAAACCGATGAGCGTGCGCATGACCTCTACCGGGGCGCTTGGGTGGTATGCGGATCGCACTGGATACCGCTATGCGCCGTGCCATCCGGGTGGTGCAGCGTGGCCGCCGATCCCTGATGCGGTTGTGGCCTTGTGGCATGATCTGACCGGGTTGGAGCGTGCGCCGGATTGCTGTTTGATCAACTACTACGGTGAGGGCGCGAGGATGGGGATGCATCAGGACAAGGACGAGGCGGATTTTAAGTGGCCGGTTTTGTCTGTGTCTTTGGGGGATGCGGGCCAGTTTCGGATCGGGAACGAGACGCGCGGCGGCAAGACCGAATCGCTGTGGCTGGAATCGGGTGACGTGGTGGTCATGGGCGGTGCTGCGCGGCTGACCTATCACGGGGTGGACCGCATTCGGTTTGGATCGTCGACGCTGTTGCCCAAGGGCGGACGGATCAACTTGACCTGTCGCGTGGTGACCTGACCCTATTGGCCGGGTGGAACGAGCACGGAACTGGTGGGGTGCGCCTTGAACGCCGCATCAAGGTCGAGCAGTTGCAGCGTATCCAGACCAACGAGCACCGAATCGACCGCAATCGTGGCGAGGATGATCCCCATGACGCGACTGATGACACTGGCCCCGGTGTTCCCAATCAGGCGGAACACATAGGTCGCGGACAAGAGCAGGAGCAGGGTGATCAACAGGACGCCAATCAACAGCCCGGCGGTAACCAATTGGTCCGGCAGGCTTTCTGTTTCGTTGTCGGTCAGAACGACGATGGCCAGCATTGCACCGGGTGACGCGATGGATGGCATTGCCAGCGGGAACACGGCACCGGCGAGGTGATCACGCTCGGCCTCGGCAATCTCGGTCTGGGATTTTGCATCGCCAAAGATCATGGTGAGCGCAAAGAGGAACAGGATGATCCCGCCCGCGATCTGGAAAGACCCAAGGCGGAGGCCAATTGCTTCAAGCAGGTACTGCCCGCCAAAGAGAAACGCCAACAGGACCAGCCCGGCAATTCCCACGGCCCGGATTGCGAACTGGCGATGCAGGGCAATCGGCACATGTGCCACGGCAAACAGAAAGACGGGCAGTGACCCCACAGGGTCGATCACCACAAAAAGGGTAATGAATTCGCGTAGCAGCGACAGCCAGTCCACAGCGGGTTCTCCCGAACGTTAGCGCCGTGCGTTCCAGCTGAGCGAGGCGTGACGGCGGGTATAGAATTCGCCCATCAGCCCGACCATCACAAGGATGATTCCGACCCACAGTGCGTATTCCCACGAGGAGTAGCGCGGATTGTAGTTGATAAAGGCATAGCCGCGCGACTGGTCGATGGTGTGGAACAGCGGGTTCCAGTCAAACATCGCCAGCATGAAGCTGGGCAATGTGTTGGCCACGAACATCTTGCCCGAGGCAATCATGTTCGCGCGCTGATAGATCTGGGTAAAGATCGAGACGAATGTCGGGAACCACGGTTTGATCGCCAGCAGGACCAGACCCAAGGCGCAGCCGGTGAACCACGCAATCAGCAACATCCCGAACGCGCCGAATGGGTCGTCGATTTCCAGCGGGGTAAAGGCCACGTGGTAGATAAACAGGATCATAAACAGCGACAGAACCTGAACATAAAGCGCACCAAGCGCAGCAGATGAGATCGAGATGATCGTATTCATCGGCGCGTGCTGCATCATCGGGCTTGCCGGGCCTTCGGACCCGACGACGGCACCCAGCGATTTGGTGTGCGTCATATAAAGGAAGATGCCCGTCATGATGTAGACGAGGAAATCGCCACGGATCGCCGCACCGCGCAGCCCCAGTACAGAGAACATCACATAGAAGGCGCCGACAAAGATCACCGCCTGCAACATGTTCATCGCAATCGCGAGGAACGCGTTGTTATGCGTCTTGCGCACCGACCGGACGATCGAGTGGTAGATGACCTCGAACATGGCCATGGCGGTGCCAAAGCCGGACTGTGGCTTGCGGGTTGATTGAAACATGTGCGGTTCTGCCTCGACTGACGCGATGGTCGCAGGGAATTCTTGCCGTTCCGTTAGCACCACAGCATAAGGGGCGCGCATTGTGATTTCAACAAATGCCCGTGTGAGGAACGAATTTATGAACTACGACGATTTGATCCCGGTGATCCGCAAACTGGCCCTCGAGGCTGGCGACAAGATCATGGAGATTTATGACGGCGATGATTTTGAAGTAAAGTCCAAGTCCGATGACAGCCCGGTGACGGCAGCAGACGAAGCTGCGGATGCGCTGATTTCCGATGGTCTCCGCGCGGCGTTTCCCGATGTGATGCTGGTGACCGAAGAGCAGGCGGCGACCCATTCCACCACTGGCGACACGTTCCTGATCGTTGATCCGCTGGATGGCACCAAGGAATTCGTCCACCGTCGTGGTGATTTCACCGTGAACATTGCATTGGTCGAAGGTGGTGTACCGACGCGCGGCGTTGTCTATGCACCGGCCAAGGGGCGCATGTTCTTTACCCTTGCAGATGGTCAATCCGTCGAGGAAAGCGGCGCGCTGGACAAAAACGAGATGGGTGAGGTTACACCAATCAACGTGGCTCAAAGCGACAACAGCGCGCTGATGGTTGTGGCATCAAAGTCGCACCGCGATCAGGCCACGGATGACTACATTAACAAGTACAACGTCAAAGACATGAAGAGCGCGGGTTCATCGCTCAAGTTCTGTTTGGTTGCGACGGGCGAGGCGGATATTTACCCGCGTGTTGGTCGCACAATGGAGTGGGACACCGCCGCGGGTCACGCGGTGCTGACGGGTGCGGGCGGCAAAGTGGTGCGTTTCGACAACCATGAGACCCTGATGTACGGCAAAGATACCTATGCCAACCCGTTCTTTATCGCCTATGCGCCCGGTGTTGAGCTGAAGCCAGCCTGATGTCTGTTCTGATCGTCATCCCAGCCCGCTATGCCTCGACCCGGTATCCGGGCAAACCGCTGGTGCCGTTGACCGGTGCAACCGGCGAGGCGCAGACCCTGATCGAGCGCAGCTGGCGTGCCGCCTGCGATGTGGCCGGGGTGGACCGTGTGGTTGTGGCGACGGATGACGATCGTATCAAAGCGGCCTCTGAAGCCTTTGGCGCAGAGGTTGTGATGACGTCAGAGGCGTGCGGCAACGGAACAGAGCGTTGCGCCGAGGCGCATGCCGCGCTGGGCGGTGGATATGATATTGTCGTAAACCTGCAAGGCGACGCGCCATTGACGCCCGCCTGGTTCATCGAAGGGCTGGTCGATGGTCTGCGCGCCGCGCCAGATGCCGAGATTGCGACTCCGGTCCTGCGGTGTGACGGGGCGACGCTGACCGGTTTTCTGGAGGACCGCAAAGCGGGACGCGTTGGCGGTACGACCGCTGTGTTTGGTGCCGCTGGTCAGGCGCTCTATTTCTCCAAGGAAGTCATTCCGTACACCAATACCGACTATGCCCCGGATGCGGACACGCCAGTGTTTCACCATGTGGGTGTCTATGCCTATCGCCCAGATGCGCTTGCTGCCTATCCCGGCTGGCCCGTTGGGCCATTGGAGCAGTTGGAGGGGTTGGAACAGCTTCGGTTTCTGGAAAACGGGAGGCAGGTTCTGTGTGTCGAAGTGGCGGCGCGTGGCCGACAGTTCTGGGAACTGAACAACCCCGAAGATGTGCCAAAGATTGAGCAAATGATGGCGGATATGGGTCTGGCATGACCCAGCCACCTGTCAGCGTTGTGGTGGTGAGCCGCGACAGGCCTGCGGCATTGCGCCGATGCCTGACCGCGCTGGCGCAGGTGCAGTATACGCCGTTCGAAGTGGTTGTGGTCGCCGACGTCAAAGGCCGTGCGACAGTTGCGGGATCGCCACTGGCCGGTTTGGTCAAAGTGGTCGAATTTGACCGGCCCAACATCTCTGAGGCGCGCAACCTTGGCATCAGCCACGCGGCGGGCGACATCGTTGCGTTCATTGACGATGACGCGGTGCCTGAGCCCAGTTGGCTGACGCACCTCGTGTCACCGGCCACCCGGCCACATGTCGGCGCCACGGGTGGATTTGTCCGGGGCCGGAACGGTATCTCGTTTCAGTGGCAGGCGCGCAGCATCGACGAGACCGGTGCAACGGAACACATGGAAATGAATCCGCGGCGGGCGACGATCCTGACACCCAAAGGTGCGCGTGGCACAAAAACCGAAGGCACCAATATGGCGGTGCGCCGGGACGTGTTGGTGGATCTCGAAGGGTTTGACCCCGGCTTTGCGTTTTATCTGGACGAAACGGATCTGAACCTGCGGCTGGCGCGTGCGGGCCACGCCACGGCAATTGTTCCGATGGCCGAAGTGCATCACGGTTTCGCCGCCAGCCCCCGTCGCAGAGCGGATCGGGTGCCACGTGACCTGTTCGACATCGGTGCAAGCTGGGCAGTGTTCCAGCGCAAGTACCTGTCCGAGGCCGAGCGCCGCGATCATTGGCGTGCCATTCGTTTGTCCGAGCGCAAACGTGCGTTGGAACATATGGTGGCTGGGCGGCTCTTGCCACGCGATGTGCGGTATCTGCTGGGACGGCTTGATCAGGGATACAGCCAGGGTTTGATGCGCAAGCGCGGAGGCGCGCAGATTTCAGCCAGCCCGATTTTGCCCTATCAGCCGCTAGAGGTTGCACCGCGCAAGAGTGTGCTGATCTCTGGCCGGATCTGGCAGGCCAAACGCTTGCGCGCCGAAGCGGCCGAGAGGGTGAAAAACGGCGAGATTGTCACCTTGTTCCTGCTCTCGCCCACGTCTCTATATCATCACGTGCGGTTCGACCCGCGTGGATTTTGGGAGCAAAGCGGTGGACTGTTTGGCAAGTCGAGCCGGGACGATGTGGTGTTTCGCCCTTATGGCTTTCGGGAAAGAGTGCTTAGAGAACGTGAACGTGTCGCGATTCAGCGTCTATTTTCCGCATAAATTTGGCGCGTCTGCGCAACACTTTGCCGGTCAAGGCAGGAATTCAGGAATTGGACATTCTTTGGTCGCAGTCTAATAGTAAGGCGTTGCCAGAAAAGTTATTGCACCTGCAAACCAGATATCAAAACGAGGATGACGCGTATGCGTAAGAAGGTCACAAAAGCAATTTTCCCGGTCGCCGGGCTGGGTACGCGGTTTTTGCCAGCGACCAAGTCCGTGCCCAAGGAGATCATGACCCTCGTGGATCGCCCGTTGATCCAATACGCGATCGACGAAGCGCGCGCTGCGGGTATCAAGGAATTCATTTTTGTCACCTCGCGCGGCAAAGGTGCGCTTGAGGACTATTTTGACCATTCCCCCACGCTGGAGCAGGAGCTGCGCAAAAAGGGTAAAGACGAGCTGTTGGACGTGTTGAAAGACACCAATATGGACAGCGGCGCGATTGCCTATATCCGTCAGCACAAGGCGCTGGGTCTGGGGCACGCCGTTTGGTGCGCGCGTCGCCTGATCGCCAACGAACCCTTCGCGGTTATTCTGCCCGATGACGTGATTGCCGCCGAGAAACCCTGCTTGCAGCAGATGGTTGAGGCATTCGAGGAAACGCAAGGCAACATCGTTGCCGCGATGGAAGTTCCTCCGGAAAAAGCGTCGTCCTACGGTGTTCTCGACATCAAGGAAGACATGGGCCAGATGGTCGAAGTCAAAGGCATGGTTGAAAAGCCGCCTGCCGGTGAGGCACCATCGAACCTGGCCGTGATTGGCCGTTATATTTTGACGCCGCAGGTGCTGCGCTCGCTTAACCAGATGAAGTCTGGCGCTGGTGGTGAAATCCAGCTGACTGATGCCATCGCCCAAGAGATCGGTGGCGAAGACGGCGTTTACGGCTACCGTTTCCGTGGTCAGCGTTTTGACTGCGGGTCCAAGTCGGGTTTCCTTCAGGCGACTGTGTCCTTTGGTCTGGCGCGCGAAGAACTGCGTGACGACCTGTTGAGCTACATTCAGGATGTCGTTCAGATGGACAAAGCCGCAGAGTAAACCAGGGATCACATTGTGAAGCATGTATTGGTAACGGGTGGTGCGGGTTATATCGGCTCGCACGCCTGCAAGGCCCTGCGCGCTGCCGGGTTTGTTCCGGTGACGTACGACAATCTCGAGACCGGGTGGAAGGATGCCGTCAAGTTCGGCCCGTTTGAACAGGGCGATCTGATGGACCGCGCTCGCCTCGACGCTGTCTTTGCCACGTACAAGCCGGTTGCTGTCATGCACTTTGCCGCCCTCAGCCAGGTTGGCGAGAGCATGAAGGAGCCGGGCCGGTACTGGCGCAACAATGTTCTGGGTTCACTGACTCTGATCGAGGCGGCTGTGGCGGCTGGGTGCATGGATTTTGTGTTCTCGTCGACCTGTGCGACCTATGGCGATCAGGACAACGTGGTTCTGGACGAAAACAGCGAACAGCACCCCATCAACGCCTATGGCGCGTCCAAACGTGCAATCGAGGATGTGCTTGTAGATTTTGAGGCGGCCTATGGGCTGCGCCACGTCATCTTTCGGTACTTCAATGTTGCGGGCGCGGATCCCGATGGCGAGGTGGGCGAGTTCCACCAGCCAGAGACGCATTTGATCCCGCTGATGCTGGATGCGATTGCGGGCAAGCGTGACGCGCTGACGGTCTATGGCACCGACTACGAGACGCCGGACGGCACCTGTATCCGTGACTACGTGCATGTGTGCGATCTGGTGGATGCGCATGTTCTGGGCCTCAAGTGGCTGCAGGACGGTAAAGGCAGCCGTGTGTTCAACCTTGGCACCGGGTCCGGGTTTTCGGTGCGCGAGGTCATCGACCATTCGCGGTCGGTTACCAATCAGGCGGTTCCATATGTTGACGGCGCACGTCGCGCAGGTGACTGTACCAAGCTGGTGTCAGGATCGACGCGGGCAGAAACCGAATTGGGGTGGACACCCACACGGTCGACGCTTGAGACGATGATCACCGATGCATGGAGATGGCACCAAACTGGCCACTACGACACATAATCCGCCCCCCGCGCGCCTGCTGGATCTGACTCGCCTGATGCGGCGGGTGGGCAAGGTCTTGACCGGCGTGGATCGTGTCGAATGGGCCTATCTGCGGGCCCTGATGGCCGATCCCGTACCTGTCTACGGGCTTATCCGTGCCCAACTTGGTTACATCCTACTTGATCCGGATGGCGTGGCGTCGTTGGCGCCGTCGCTGGGCGGTCCTGAACCCGATACATCAGCGGATGCGCAGCGGCGTCGGACATGGCGCAAGGCGCGGCGTCTATCCATCAGCCGGGTTCCCCCCGCCCTGTTGGGCCGCATGTTGCGCGGCGGGCTGCCGCGCGGTGTCGCCTACCTGAATGTGGGGCATTCGAACCTGACGGACCGGGTCCTTGGCACACTCAAGGCGATCGACGCGCATATCAGCGTTTTGGTGCATGACGTCATTCCATTGGATTTTCCCGACTATCAACGCGACGGATCAGTCGCGCCATTCGCGGCAATGATTGAGCGTGTTGGCACACAGGCCGATCTGTTGATCTATAATTCGGCCGATACGCAGACCCGGACCGAAGCACGCATGGCTGCGCCGCCACCTGGGATTGTTGCTCATTTGGGAACAGACTTGGTGCCATCCGCGCCTGATGATTTGCCCCAAGGCATGCCGCCAAGGGCCCCGTTTTTTGTCTGTATCGGCACAATTGAACCGCGCAAGAACCACGCGTTTTTGTTGGATATGTGGGAACAGATGGGTGCAGACGCACCGACATTGGTGATTGCAGGTAGCCGCGGATGGAAGAACGAAGACGTGTTTTCCCGTCTCGATGCCTTGCCCGAAGGTGGTTCGGTCCGTGAGGTTGCAGGGCTGAGTGATGGTGCCTTGGCCGCGTTGGTCGAGCAATCACAAGGCGTTTTGTTCCCCTCTCATGCAGAGGGATTTGGCCTGCCTGCAACAGAGGCAGCATCGCGCGGTGTGCCCGTGATCGTGAATGATCTTGAGGTGTTCCGCGAAATCTTGGGCGATATTCCAGTTTACGCAAGCGTTTCAGATCGTTATCTGTGGATAAACAAGATCAAAGAGTTGGCCGAGGCAGACAAGCAAACGCCCAAACAACCGCAGTACCATGCCCCCACCTGGGACACGCATTTCAAGACTGTGTTAAGGTTGACCTGATAGGCGCAACGCTGGTCGTATCACGCGGCAGGTAGAGGAACGGAGTTCGGTGGGCGCTTGGCAGTCATATAGGCTGAGGCTTCAGCGCAAGCGGTGGCGCATTCGTGCGGTCCGCAAGCGTCGCGAATTGAAACGTATTACCAATCGCACTGACCAGATCCGCCCCAGCGATTTGCTGTGTTTTTCCACTCAGAGAAACGAGGCGGTACGCCTGCCCTATTTCCTCGACTACTACCGAGAGATGGGCATCAACCATTTCCTGATCGTGGACAATGACAGTACGGATGGTTCTGTCGATTACCTTGCCTCGCAGCCTGATGTGTCGGTCTGGTCCACTTCGGGCAGTTACAAGCGCTCGCGATTTGGTGTCGACTGGCTGAACTGGCTACAAATGAAATATGGGCATGGCCATTGGAACCTGGTGGTCGATCCCGATGAGTTCCTCGTCTATCCGTTTTGCGATACCCGGCCATTGCGTGCGCTCACCGATTGGCTGGACGCGTCGTCGATCAAATCGTTCTCTGCCATGCTGCTCGATATGTATCCCAAGGGGCGGTTGGACGAACAGCCGTACCAGTCGGGGCAGAACCCGCTCGAGATTGCCAGTTGGTTTGACAGCGGGAATTATACGATTTCGCGCAACCACACCTTTGGAAACCTGTGGATACAGGGTGGCCCCCGTGCGCGCGTGTTCTTTCCCGACACGCCGGAACGTGCGCCTGCGCTCAACAAGATCCCGTTGGTCAAATGGGACCGCCGCTATGCCTATGTGAGTTCGACGCATATGTTGCTGCCGCGTGGTTTGAACCAGGTCTACGACGAATGGGGTGGCGAAAAGGCGTCGGGCGTCCTGTTGCACGCCAAGTTTCTGGATACCTTCAACACCAAGGCCGCCGAAGAGTTGCAGCGCAAGCAGCACTATGCCGCTAGCGTGGAATACAAAGCCTACGCCGATACGTTGCGGGATGACCCGGACCTGTGGTGCAAATGGTCCGAAAAATACATCAACTGGCGTCAGCTTGAGATTTTGGGCCTGATGTCGAAAGGGAACTGGGCGTGAGTGTCGGTATTGTCATGCTGGTGCACAACGCCTTTGACCGCGCCGAACAGGCCGCGCGTCACTGGGCGGCGGGCGGTTGTCCGGTTGTGATCCACGTGGACGTCGCCGTGCCGCGCAAGGTTTATGCCGCCTTTGCCCGCGCACTGGCGGACGTGCCGGCGATCCGGTTTTGCAAACGCTACCGCTGTGAATGGGGAACGTGGGGCATCGTCGCGGCCAGCCAGACGGCGTCGGAAATGATGCTGGCCCAGTTTCCGGATGTGCGGCATGTCTATCTGGCTTCGGGGTCCTGTTTGCCACTGCGCCCCGTCGAAGAGCTGATTGAATATCTCGAAGAGCGCCCGCGCACCGATTTTATCGAAAGCGCTACAACCGCCGATGTTCCTTGGACTGTCGGGGGGCTGGATCAGGAACGGTTCACCCTGCGTTTTCCGTTCTCGTGGAAGCGACAGCGGCTGCTTTTTGATCGCTATGTCGAGTTGCAGCGCCGCTTTAAGATGAAGCGCAAGATACCCGATGGTCTGGTCCCCCATATGGGCAGCCAATGGTGGTGCCTGACCCGTCAGACGCTGTCGGCGATCCTTCAGGGGCCGGATCGCAAGGAATATGACACGTATTTCCGGCATGTCTGGATTCCGGACGAAAGCTATTTCCAGACGCTTGCGCGACAGTATTCCACCAAGATCGAAAGCCGGTCGTTGACCCTGTCCAAGTTCGATTTTCAAGGCAAACCGCACATTTTCTACGACGATCACCTGCAACTGTTGCGGCGGTCCGACTGTTTCGTTGCGCGCAAGATTTGGCCCCATGCCAACCGACTGTACGAGGCGTTTCTGACCGACCCCGCCGGTGCGATGAAGCGGACAGAGCCGAACCCCGGCAAGATTGACCGCATTTTCGCCAAAGCTGTCGAGCGTCGGACGCGCGGGCGGCCCGGCCTCTATATGCAGAGCCGGTTTCCGAACGAAGACTGGGAAAACGGCGTCACTGCCGCGCCCTATTCGATGTTTCAGGGGTTCACCGAGATTTTCGAGAATTTCGAACCGTGGCTGTCCAAAGCGACAGGCGCGCGCGTGCATGGGCATTTGTTTCACCCCGACCGGGTCGAGTTTGCCGAAGGGCAAACAACGCTGAATGGCGCGCTCAGCGACAGCGCGCGGGCACGGGACTATAACGCCAATGCGTTCCTGACCAACCTGATCTGGAACACACGCGGCGAACGTCAGTGTTTCCAGTTTGGGCCAGAGGGCAATCAATCGGTCAACTGGCGCATCGCCAAGGATCCAAATGCGCAGGTTTCGGTGATTTCAGGTGCGTGGGCGGTGCCATTGTTCCGGTCCAATATGAACTTTCTCGATATCCGCAAGCTGGCCGCGCAGTTGCAGAAAATCGAAAGCGACCATCTGGATGTTCTGCGGTCACCCTATGTGAAGGCGCGCGTGCGTATCTGGACCATGGCGGAATTTATCGAGGCACCGATGGAACCGTTGCAGGGTATTCTGGACGAGATTGGTCAAACGCAAGCGCGGCGTCTGTCCGAAGTGCCTAAGATGGTTGATTTGACGGGGTTCGGGCAATTCCTGCAGAATCTCAAGAACCAGGGCATGCATCCCTATCTGATGGGCGATTTTCCTGTGGCGCTGGGTCCTGAACCCGCACATGATCGTCCGCGCAAACCCTATCTGGTGCGGTAACCTGTCATGGCCCAATTCGACTATTTCGTTGTGTTCGCAGAGATGCGGACAGGCTCCAATTTTCTGGAAACCAATCTGAATGCGTTTGATGGCATCGCTTGTCATGGCGAGGCGTTCAATCCGCATTTTATCGGCTATCCCAATCGAGACGATGCGCTGGGCGTCACGCAGGCCGCGCGCGATGCAGACCCCAAGCAACTCTTGCGCGAAGTTCGAAAAGCGCCGGGGTTGAACGGGTTTCGTTACTTTCACGACCATGACCCGCGTATTCTCGATCGCATTCTGGATGACCCCAAATGCGCCAAGATCGTACTGACCCGGAACCCCGTGGACAGCTATGTGTCGTGGAAAATTGCGCAGGCCACTGGCCAGTGGAAGCTGACGGATGCCAAAGCGCGCAAGGACGGCAAAGCCGAGTTCGTCGCCGATGAATTTGCCGAACACTTGTCCGCCTTGCAGAATTTTCAGGTCACGCTGCTCAACCGTCTGCAAACCAGTGGGCAGACCGCGTTTTACGTTGCTTACGAAGATTTGCAGAGCCTCGATGTCATGAACGGTTTGGCCGCCTGGTTGGGCAGTGACGCCCGGCTTGAGGCATTGGACAAAAGCCTGAAGGTGCAGAACCCAAGCGCGCTGTCCGACAAGGTCAGCAATTTTGGTCAAATGACTGAGGCCCTGTCCGGTCTGGACAGTTTCAATCTGACCCGCACACCCAATTTCGAACCACGGCGCGGGGCGGCTGTGCCGACCTATCACGCAAGCGAGACGGCACCGCTTTTGTATCTGCCTGTGCGGGGTGGGCCGTCTGACCCTGTGTTGCAGTGGTTGCGTGATCTAGACAAAAGCGCGGATGCTGCGCCTGCGTCCAAGCTGTCTCAGAACGATTTGCGCGAATGGATGCGCGACCACACGGGCCACCGCAGTTTCTCCGTGTTGCGGCACCCGTTGGTGCGGGCGCACGCCGTGTTTTGCCACCGAATTCTGAACATCGGTCAGGGTGGATATGGCGGGATCAGGACGACGCTGACCAAACGGTACAAGATGCCGCTCCCTACTGATCCGGCCGCCAGCGATTATGACAAGGTGGCGCACCGCACGGCGTTTGCAGCGTTCCTTGGATTCCTCAAAACCAACCTTGCGGGTCAGACAGGCGTGCGGGTGGACCCGGATTGGGCCAGCCAATCAAAGATCATCGAAGGATTCGCAGAATTTGTGCTGCCGGACAGGTTGATGCGCCAAGACACCGTGGCGCATGAGCTTGCGGAACTTGCGGTGGCTGTGGGTATTGACGCGCCGCCTGCTTTGAAGGGCCCGAGTGCGGACGCACCTTATGCGCTGGCTGATATCTATGATGCAGAAATCGAGGCCTTGGCGCGCGCGGCCTATGGGCGGGATTATCTGATGTTTGGTTTCAGCGACTGGACGCCGACCTGATCACGCCGCTTGTGCGGGTTTCGCCTCGTTCAGAATGGCGAACAGGGTGGAGGCATCAGGATTGGCGCGCAGTTTCGTACACACGGATGGATCGCGCAGGGTACGAGACACCAGTGCCAGCGCCTTGAGATGTTCAACGCCTGCTTCTTCGGGTGCGAACAGGGCAAAGGCGATGTCGACCGGTTGACGATCCACGGCATCGAAATCAATCGGGCGGTCCAGCAGGACAAAAGCACCCATGACATGTTCGATACCATCCAAACGCGCGTGCGGCAGGGCGACGCCGTGTCCAACACCTGTCGGGCCAAGCGCCTCACGTGCCAGCAATGCCTCGACAACCAGACCGGCATGCACGTCATAGGCGCCCTGCACGACATCACCGATCTCGTGCAAAAGGCGTTTTTTTGACGAAGCGGAGGTCACGACCTTGACCGCCTCGGGTTTCAGGAGAGTTCCAAAATCCATTTTGCTCGCACTGTCAGCGCGTCGATGCGCGCCGATCCCTTACGGGTCAATCCAGCCAATATTACCATCATCCCGACGGTATACGACGTTTAGCCCGTCTTTTCCCTCATTTCGGAACACCAGTACAGGGGCGCCCGCCAATTCCATTTGCATCACTGCCTCGCCAACGGAGAGAGACGGAATCTTGGTTTCCATCTCGGCCACGATCATTGGCTTCAAGCTTTCTGGTTCCGAGTCGTCCGAACCGTCTTCAGAGGCGAGGATATACGAGGCCGCGCCCGAGAGTTCAACTGGCTGCGCGCGCTCCTTGTGGTGGTCTTTGAGACGCCGCTTGTAACGGCGCAACTGCTTTTCCATTTTCTCGGAACATCCGTCAAAAGCAGCATATATTTCAGTGGCATGCGCCTTGGCCTGGGCCGTCAAGCCGGTGGACAGGTGCACGGTCGCCTCGCAGACGAATTCGTGTGCGGACTTGGAAAACACCACATTCGCGTTGGTGGGACGTTCGGCGTATTTCTGCACAACGCCGCTAAGTTCATCCCGAACGTGAGTTTGCAGGGCGTCGCCGATGTCGATCTGTTTGCCACTGATTTGGTATTGCATGCTTTCTCCTTCATTTAGGTCCGCGCCGACAGCAAGACGGGCCATAGGTGTGGCCGGAAACAGGTTGTCAGATAAACGGAACGGGCTGGCCTGTAGCCTGACCGGACATGCGCCCAGAGAGTGGGCGAATAAGTCTGAGGATCAGGGACAGCGTCAAAGCCATACACCCATTGCACGCCAAAAGTGCGGTAGCTGTCAATGAAAAGCGGCGAAAATGGTTACGCAGTCCGTTAGCCGATGCGAAAATTCTCGCCGAGATACACGCGGCGGACATTCTCGTTTTGCACGACATCTTCGGGCGTTCCAGACATCAGAACCTGCCCGTCATGCAGGATATAGGCGCGGTCGACGATATCGAGTGTTTCGCGGACATTGTGGTCGGTGATCAGCACACCCAGCCCACGGTTTTTGAGGTCAGCGACGAGGCTGCGGATGTCTCCGACCGAGATGGGATCGACGCCGGCAAACGGTTCGTCCAGCAGAAGATAGCGCGGATTGGCGGCCAGTGCGCGGGCGATTTCCACGCGCCGACGCTCACCACCCGACAGGGCCAGAGCCGGGGCGCGGCGCATATGTTCGATCGAAAACTCGCTCAGCAGTTCTTCGAGGCGTTCACGGCGTTTGTGCCGGTCCTTTTCGGTGATATCGAGAATGGCGAGGATGTTGTCTTGGACACTGAGCCCCCGAAAGATGCTCATTTCCTGCGGCAGATAACCGATGCCCATCTGGGCCCGGCGATACATCGGTAGCGCGGTCACATCTGTGCCATCCAACACGACCTTGCCGCCCTCTGGTGTGACCAGCCCGGCCACGCTGTAAAACGTCGTGGTCTTGCCCGACCCGTTTGGACCAAGCAGCGCGACAACCTCGCCCCGGTTCAGTTCCATGGAAAAGTCGCGGATCACCAGTTTCTTGCGGTAGGATTTGCGCAAATGCGAAATCTTGAGACCGGACGAGCCCCCCGCCACTTTCAGGTCGGGCTTGGACATCAGTTGTTTCCGGTTTGAAGGATCGTCTTGACCCGGCCTTGCATGCGCGCGGTGCCGTCATCCAGATTGACGGTCATGCGGTCAGCGCTCAGCGCGCTTTGGCCCTGTGTCATCAAAACATCGCCGGTCATGACGATCACACCGTCATCAATGTCATAGTCGGCGCGTTGCGATTCGGCAGCGTCCGGCCCGGACACGAGGGTCACGCCGCCCGTTGCTTCGAGCCGTTGAATACCTTGCGAATCCTGCCTGTAGATCACCAGAACCCGCGCCGCCGAAAGGCGCATCGCACCCTGACCGATGATGACGTTACCCGTGAAAATCGCAGCGCCAGTTGCCTGATCCACGCTCAGTTCATCCGCGCTGACCTCAACCGGGGCAGAGGTATCTTGCTGGATCGCGCCAAAGGCCACCTTGGTTCCTTGGGCAATGGCTGGGGTCGTCAAGCCCAACAGGGCGACGCATGCGATGGCACGAAAAAAGGTCACGGGGTCTTGTCACTCTTCCAAATTCTTGGGGTCGTATATCAGTTTCACCCCGTTTGTGAAAATCAAATGGGCGTTTTCATTGTCCCCGACCCGTTGCAGTTGCATCTGGCCGGCGTTCAGCACGCCAAGTGGACCCGATCCCATGACAGGTCCGGGCGATTCGACAGCCAAGGTGTCAAAGTCGGTATGCAGCGCGTCAGAGGTCAGTTTGTACCCGGTTGACGTGGTGATCACCACGTTGCCGCGCAACGACGATGTGCCCTGCATCATGTCGAATGCGCCCTTGTCTGAAAACAGGACAATGCGTGTGCCAGAGGACAGATCAATCTGTGCCGACAGGTCGCTTGCCTCGTTGTTGGTGCCAGCGCGGGTGGCCATGGTTCCGGCGGAGACCGTGACCCGGTCGCCAGCGTCGGTCGTACCGGAAAAGAAAGGCGCGGTGATTTGTTGCCCTTTCAGGCGCTCCGCGATTTCCGTCTCGGCAAAGGGGACGGCGGCCATGGGGTCGATGTTGCGCGACAGCAGGAACAGCGTGGACAGCAGGCCAAGCGCCGTCAAAGGCAGCAGCACCTTAAGCCAGGCGACCAGTCGCGAATAGCGGTCCATGCCTTGTTCCCCGGCTATAGTGGCCTAGCCCAGCCCCACCCGAAGGCAGTCGTGGATATGCAGGATACCTTGCGGAACGGCTGGCCCGTCTGCGGGCACTGCAAAGACACAGGTGATCTTGCGTTGGTTCATAAGGGCGACCGCCTCTTCGGCCAACGCCCCGGTGTGAATGGTAGTGGGAGAGGTGGTCATCACATCGGCTGCTGTCAACCCAAGCAGCCCGTCCATGTGCCGCCGCAAGTCACCATCGGTGATGATCCCCACCAGAATGCCCTGATCCCCGGTCACACCGACCACGCCCAGGCTCTTGCGGCTGATTTCCAACAAGGCATCTGACATTGGCGTGCTGAGGGTGACGAGCGGGATGGCCGACCCCTTGTGCATCAGATCGCCGACACGGGACAGTTGCGCACCCAATTTGCCGCCGGGGTGGAAGTCGCGAAAGTGTTCGGCGGTGAATGACCTGTGTTCCATCAACGCGACCGCCAGTGCGTCGCCAAGCGCAAGCGTCATGGTGGTCGATGTGGTCGGGACGACACCAGTGCCGCAGGCTTCGCCCAGGTCGGGCAGTTGCAGAACCACGTCACACTGACTGCCAAGGCTGCTGTTCGGGGCCTTGGTAATCCCGATCAACGGTATCTCAAACCGGCGTGAAAAGGCGATGAGGTTGGCCAGTTCCGGCGCTTCGCCACCGTTCGAGATGGCCAGCACAACGTCGTTGCGGGTGATCATACCCAGATCGCCATGGCTCGCCTCGGCAGGGTGGACGAACTGGGCGGGTGTGCCAGTGCTGGCCAGTGTCGCGGCAACCTTGCGTGCGATGTGCCCTGACTTGCCGATCCCGGTCACGATGACCCGGCCCGATGTGTTCAACAGCAGGTCAATCGCCGCGCGAAAACTGGCGTCGATGCTATCGGCCAGAACCACAAGCGCGTCAGCTTCGGTGCGGATGACCCGCCTTGCCGTGTCGATAAAGGGGGTCTTGTCCGTCATGAGTGTGCAAAAATGTCCGTCTCAGGCCAGCCCGCCAAATCCAAATGCGCGCGCATCGGCAAAAAGTCAAAGCAGGCCTGCGCGATCTCCATCCGGCCCTCACGCTCTAGCCGCAAGTTCAGGGCGTCGCGCAATTTATGCAGGTACAGGACATCCGAGGCCGCGTATTCCAGTTGCGCGTCGGTCAGTGTGTCAGCGCCCCAGTCGCTCGACTGCTGCTGCTTTGAGATGTCGATGCCCAGCATTTCCTGCAACAAGTTCTTGAGGCCGTGGCGGTCCGTATAGGTGCGGATCAAACGGCTGGCGATTTTGGTGCAATAGACCGGCGCAGTCACGGCGCCAAAGGCGTTCTGCATGGCTGCAATGTCAAAGCGCCCAAAGTGAAACAGTTTGAGCACATTCGGATCGGTCAACAGCTTGCACAGGTTGGGTGCTTGGGTCTGCCCCAGCTTGATCTGCACGATATGCGCATTTCCGTCACCGCCGGACAATTGCACCACACACAGCCGGTCGCGGTGCGGGTTCAATCCCATGGTTTCACAGTCAATGGCGACAACCGGGCCCAGGTCCAGGTCATCAGGAAGGTCGGAGATGTGCAGCGTATTGGTCATAGACCCGCTATAACGCCTGTCCCGCCCTTGGGAAAGAAGGGTTTAGGCGGCTTTTATCGCGTCCAGATCCGGCCGGGCAAACCGGGTCAGCAACCCCGTGACCAGAGCGCGGCAGTCGTGACCACGCCAATCGGGTGAATGTGATGCGCGGGGCAGATCCGGGTGCCGGAGCGTCAGACGCCGCCACGCATGGACAATCATCACACGCAAAACGGCAACCTCAAGCGGTGTCAGTTGGACATCCCGCAGCTCCGCATCGACGTCCATTAACACGGCGTGCAGGGCCTTGTAGGCATCGCGCAGCGCCGTTGGTTCCAGTTGCGCGCCCAGCCAGGGCGGTAAATCCATCGGTGCAAGCTGCATTGCGCTGTCTGGCAGTGGCGTTGCATCTGCTGCGAGGTATACGCGCGGCGTTATCTGAGCATAGAGCGCGGGATCAAGTGCCGTGCCTGCGTCCGGCATGATCAGCGCATAGGCGCCACGCCCCATTTGATCCGGGGTGCCATAGATGCGCGGGCGTGCCGCCTCGCTGTCACGGCGTCCCTGTTCCGTCAGGCTGTGCAGGCTGGTGCGCCCGCGTTTTTGTGATGCGATCCAGCCGTCACTGCGCAATCTGTGCAATGCAACGCGCGTCGCCTCAGGTTTGATCCCTATGGCACTCATGATGGCAGACAAGGTTGGACCGTCCAGGGGGTCATTTGGCGCAAGGTCGCCAAACACGGTCACCAAAACCGACCAAACCCTCAACGGTCCCAGGTCGGCCAGTGCCCGAATGGCTTGGGTATGGGCGTCAGTGGGCATTCATCGTCAGCAGCTCGTATTCCGCTGCCACCTCTTCGTTCTGGTTCAAAAGCGTCACGTGCCAGCGTACCTCGCCATAGTCGTCATTGCGCGGTGTCTTTGCCTTGACGGTCAGACGCACCTTGATGCTGTCGCCCGCCTCGACCGGTTTCATGAACCGCAGATTGTCGAGGCCGGTGTTTGCCAAAACGGGTCCGGGGTCAGGTTGCACAAACAACCCAGCCGCAAAGCTGAGCAACAGGTAGCCATGCGCCACACGGCCCGGAAAGAACGGATTGGCTCGCGCCGCGTCGTCGTCCATGTGGGCATAGAACGTATCGCCAGTGAAATGGGCGAAGGTTTCGATATCTTCCAACGTGATCTGCCGCGCGGCAGAGTGCAGCGTGTCCCCGATACGCAGATCCCCAAAGGGACGTGTGAACGGGTGTGCAGCCTCGGTCGCCTCGACAGCACCCGGCACCCATTGGCCCGTGATGCCGCTCAAAATGTCAGGGCTACCTTGGATGGCCGTGCGCTGCATATAGTGTAGCACGGCGCGGACGCCGCCCAACTCTTCGCCGCCGCCCGCACGTCCCGGACCGCCATGAACCATATGCGGCAGGGGTGCGCCGTGTCCGGTTGCCTCTTTCATACTGTCGCGGTTGTTAAAGTAGAGCCGCCCGTGAAAACACGCGGAGGCCAGCGTGATCTGACGCGCTGTTTCTGCACTATGGGTGACGATGGATGCCACCAGCGATCCTTTGCCCCGGTTCAACAGTGCGGCGGCGTGTTCGAGGTCGCGGTACGGCAAGATCGTCGATACCGGACCGAACGCTTCGACATCATGGATCGCCTGTGCGGCATCCGGATCGGCACAGTGAAACAATATCGGCGGTAGAAACGCACCCTTGCTACCGGACATCGCAAACGCATCGGGATCACCACACAGTCGCTCCGCCTCGGCTCCGATCTGCGTGACCTTGTCCAGAACGTCGTTTTTCTGCGCGTTAGAGACCAATGCACCCATCTGAGTACCCTCGGCACGGGGATCACCAACTGAGACATCGGACAAACGGGCGCGCACGGCGTCAATCACGGCCTCGGTCTGTGTGGCGGGCACCATCACCCGGCGTATTGCCGTACATTTTTGCCCAGCCTTAGTAGTCATTTCCTGGATGACTTCCTTGACGAACAGATCGAATTCCGGCGTGCCCGGCACGGCATCAGGACCAAGCACCGAGGCATTCAGGCTGTCCTGTTCGGGGGTAAACCGGACACCGTTCGACAACAGGTTTTCGTTTTTGCGCAGTGTTAGAGCCGTATTTGCGGAACCGGTGAATGTCACAACATCCTGACAGTCGAGGTGATCCAGCAGTTCACCCGTGCCACCCGCAATCAGTTGCAGCGCACCTTTGGGCAATAGCCCACTGGCCTGGATCAGGCGCACACAGGCTTCGGTCACATAAGAGGTGGCAGTGGCTGGTTTGACGATGGTGGGCATACCGGCCAACAGGCATGGCGCGATCTTTTCCAGCATCCCCCAGACAGGGAAATTGAATGCGTTGATGTGGACAGCAACGCCTTGCAGTGGCGTACAGACGTGGCGCCCCTGAAACTGACCGGATCGGCCAAGCTGTTCCGTTGCGCCATCGAGATAGACATGCCCGTCCGGCATTTCCCGCCGCCCCTTGGACGCGAAAACCAGCATTGTCCCAATGCCGCCGTCCACGTCGATCAGGTGATCCGCCTGCGTGGCACCGGTGTCAAAGCTGAGGTCATAAAGGGTCTGACGATGATCGCGCAGGTACATCGCCACCGCCTTGAGCATGCGGGCGCGGTCATGGAACGACATCGCGCGCAGGGCCGGTCCACCCACCTCACGTGCATGCGTGCGCATCAGATGGACATCCAGCGTATCGTTGCCCGCCTCAGCAATGACATCGCCGGTAATCGCGCTGGATATGGCGCGTGCGCCCGAACCGGGGGCCACCCATTGACCCGCAACTAGACTGTGAACCTGGCGCATCGCGGCCCCCCTAATGTTGGTCGTAATCAACCGTCAAAGTATCTGAGACGGGGTAACACTGGCAGGTCAGGACATACCCCGCCTCAACCTCGTAGTCTTCGAGCGCGTGGTTGGTGAGCAATTCGTATTCGCCCTCGGTGACCTTGGCCTTGCACGTGCTACAGACACCCGCCTTGCAGGCATAGGGCGCATCAAGGCTGTTCGACAACGCGGCCTCGAGGACGGGCATGTCCTTGGGCATTTCTATGCTGTGCGTGGTCCCGTCCAAGGTGATTTGCACCTGTGTTCCCTTGGCGTCTCGTGCGCGGTCGCGGATCGTATGTTGGGCCAGTTGGCCTTGTTGCCCGGCACCGAACAGTTCGAATTTGATACGCTCTTTTTCCACGCCGTGCCCTTCGAGCGCGGTGGCGATCGCCTTCATCATGGGCTCGGGGCCACAGATGAAGGCGGTGTCTAAAGACGCGACCGATATCCACGACTTGAACAGCAGCGCGCATTTTTCGCCATCCACTCGGCCCGAAAACAGGTCGATGTCCTGACCTGTTTCCAGCACATGTATCAGCGTAAAGCGCCCCATATAGCGGTTCTTGAGGTCTTCGAGTTCTTCGCGGAACATGATCGTGTGAACGGCGCGATTTGCGTAGATAAGCGTGAACCGGCTGTCGAGTTCGCGGGCCAGCGTGGTCTTGAGGATCGACAGGATCGGGGTGATGCCGGACCCACCAGCAAACCCAAGGTAGGACCGCGGCGCATCTGCCGCCACATCGGCCCTGAAATTGCCCATGGGTGGCATCGCGTGCAACGTATCCCCGACGACAAGCTCTGTGTTCGCAAATGTGGAAAACGCGCCACCCTCGACCCGTTTGATCCCCACTTGCAAACACCCGTCGTCAAGGCCGGCGCAGATCGAATAGTTCCGCCGCAGCTCGGTGTCATCGAACATGCGTTTGAACGTGAGGTACTGACCGGGGACAAACGCAAATGCCCGCGGATCATCGGGGCGCAATGTCAGGACCACCGCATCACGGATGGTGCGGTGGATGTGGGTCACGGTGAGGGGGTGAAACTGGCTCATATGCACTTGAAGTAGTCAAAGGGTTCCAGGCAATTGGTGCAGCGCCACTGCGCCTTGCATGGGGTTGATCCGAACTGGCTGATCTTTTCGACCTGATGGGACTGGCACAGTGGGCAACGCTTTGGTCCTCCGGCGGCTTGGGGTGGTGCGATGCCATAGCGTTCCAGCTTGGCCTTGCCCGTGTCTGTCATCCAATCTGTCGTCCAAGGTGGTGCTATTTGCCTCTTTAGAGACAGGTTTTCGATTCCACGTGCGCGCAAGGCCGCCTCGATTTCAAAGTTTATGATGCTGGTCGCCGGACAGCCGGAATAGGTCGGCGTTACCGTGACCTCTAGAACGTCCCCTTGCCATTTTACGTCCCGGATCACGCCCAGATCGACCAGAGAGATGGCGGGAATTTCCGGGTCAGGGACATCTGCGAGCCAGGTCCACACGTCTTGGACGGATGCTGTGGTCATTACCATGTCGCATCAGGATAGTTGCGCGGCAACACCTGCATCGTTGCCAGCATATGGCCCAGGTGTTCCGTATGACGTGCACCCGTCTTGCCGCCCAGATGGGCGAAATCCGTGTTTGGCCGTGTCAGCGTCGCTTCAGCAAAAACAGTGTCTGTATAGGCGTAAAAGGCAGGGCGTAGGCCGCTCATATCGATCAAATCATCGGTATCGGTGCTGAACATCTCGCCCACATAGGGCCACAGCCGATCCAGGGCCGCTTGCATCCGCGTGTGACTTTCTTCGGTGCCATCGCCCAGCGCAATGACCGTGTCCGATGACCTTTCGCGGTGGTAGGTGGCCTCCTTGACCGACTTCTGCGCAATCGCAGCGATCTCGGCGTCGTCATGTTCGGTCAACGCCGTCAGTGCATCGAGATGCCAGGTGTCAAACAGAAACTGCCGCATCATCGTAACGCCGAAATCGCGGTTGGGTTGTTCGACAAGCAAGAGGTTGCGAAAATCCCACGCGTCCCTGTGATAAGCCAGCGTATCCGCCGTGCGCCCAGCGCCTTCTCGTTCTGCGGCAAGGCCCAGCCACAGCTGGGTCTGACCGATCAGATCCAGCGCCATGTTGGCGAGTGCGATGTCTTCCTCCAGCGCGGGGGCATGCCCACACCATTCCGACAACCGCTGGCCCAGCACCAACGTGTTGTCGCCCATGCGGATCAGGCCAGCGACGCTCACATCGCACCTACATCGTCGGGAATGTCGAAAAAGGTCGGATGGCGATAGACCTTGTCGTCCGCCGGATCATAGAGGGACCCCTTGTCATCGGGCGAGGACGCGGTGATGTCCGCTGCTGGCACGACCCAGATGCTGACCCCTTCCTTGCGGCGGGTATAGACGTCGCGGGCATTTTGGATCGCGTGTTCCGCGTCGCTTGCGTGCAGCGACCCGACATGCCGGTGGGACAGCCCGTGCTGACCGCGAATGAAGACTTCCCATAGGGGCCATTCCTGTTTCATTCCGCTGCGACCTTTGCGGCCTGTTTCTTGGCCGCATGTGCCAGCCGCGCCTCGCGCACCCACGCGCCGTCGTCCCAGGCCTTCTGCCGTGCTTCGATGCGTTCAACCGAACAGGGGCCGTTGCCTTTGAGCACGTCAAAGAACTCTGACCAGTCCGGCTGGGCAAAGTCGTAGCCGCCCTTTTCCTCGTTCCATACCAGCGTCTCATCGGGGATGGTCAGCCCCAGATACTCAGCCTGCGGCACCGTCTGATCGACGAATTTCTGGCGCAGCTCGTCATTGCCGTTCATCTTGATTTTCCAGCGCATCGATTGTTCGGAATGCACGCTTTCTGCGTCCGATGGGCCGAACATCATCAGCGACGGATACCAGAACCGGTTCAGCGCATCCTGCGCCATGCGCTTTTGCGCCTCCGTCCCGTTCGCCATCTTCATCATGATGTCGAACCCTTGCCGCTGGTGGAACGACTCCTCTTTGCAGATCCGCACCATCGACCGGGCGTAGGGGCCATAGGATGTCCGCTGCAACGGCACCTGGTTCATGATCGCGGCCCCATCAACCAACCAGCCGACGGCACCCATATCCGCCCATGTCAGGGTCGGATAGGCAAAGATCGACGAATACTTCATTCGCCCGTCCAGCAGCATTTCGGTCAGTTCATCACGGCTCACCCCCAGCGTCTCGGCGGCGCAATAGAGGTAGAGGCCATGCCCCGCCTCGTCCTGCACTTTGGCCAGCAGGATCGCCTTGCGCTCCAGCGTGGGCGCGCGTGTGATCCAGTTTCCCTCGGGCAGTTGGCCGACGATCTCGGAATGCGCGTGCTGCCCAATCTGGCGGATCAGGGTCTTGCGGTAGCCTGCGGGCATCCAATCCTTCGGCTCGATCTTGTCGCCCGCATCAATACGCGCCTGAAAGGCGGCCAGCTTTTCGGGATCGTCCTGCGTCGCTTCGGATTTGATCATCTGTGCGTACATCGTCTCAAGCCCTTTCCAAGATCGTCGCGCCTCAGGCGCGCTCTAAAATCATTGCAACCCCTTGCCCCACGCCCACACACATCGTGCACAGCGCATAGCGGCCACCGGTTCGTTTCAGTTGATAGGCGGCTGTCATCACCAGACGCGCGCCTGACATGCCCAAGGGATGCCCGATTGCGATGGCGCCGCCTTGCGCATTCACACGCGGGTCGTCATCCGCCACACCAAGGCTGCGCAGAGTTGCGAGGCCTTGGGCGGCAAAAGCTTCGTTCAATTCGATCACGTCCATCTGGTCGATGGTCAAACCGGCGCGTTTCAAAACCTTTTCACAGGCCGGAACAGGCCCGATGCCCATCACGCGCGGCGCCACGCCCGCGGCACACATGGCGACGATACGGGCCATGGGCGTCAGGTCATTTGATTGCACGGTAGTGTCAGAGGCGAGCAAGATGGCCGCCGCTCCGTCGTTCACGCCCGATGCGTTGCCCGCTGTCACAGTCAGGTCAGGCCCGTTGATCCCGCGCAGTTTGGCGAGTTTTACCACTTCCGTGCCGGGGCGCGGATGCTCGTCCGTATCGACGACGATTGGATCACCCTTGCGCAGTGGGATGGTGACGGGGGCGATTTCCTCGCCGAACAGGCCAGCCTCATGCGCTGCGGCCCAACGCGCCTGTGACCGTACAGCAAAAGCGTCCTGATCGGCACGGCCGACATCCCAGTCCGTTGCGACGTTGTCAGCCGTTTCAGGCATGGAATCGATGCCGTATTGCGCCTTCATCTGCGGGTTCACAAATCGCCAGCCGATTGTGGTGTCATAGACCTGGTTTGCGCGTGAAAATGCGGTTTCTGCCTTGGGCATGACGAAGGGCGCGCGGCTCATGCTTTCGATACCGCCTGCGATGGCCATATCCAGATCACCGGCCTTGATACCACGGGCGGCGATGCCCACGGCGTCCATGCCGGATGCACACAGCCGGTTGACCGTGATGCCAGGCACATCCACCGGCAGCCCGGCCAGCAGCGCCGCCATGCGGGCCACGTTGCGATTGTCTTCGCCCGCTTGGTTGGCGCAGCCCATGACCACATCATCGACAGTTGACCAGTCCATGTGTGGATTCCGCGCCATCAATGCGGCGATTGGTGCAGCAGCCAGATCGTCCGCCCGTACCGATGACAATGCGCCGCCATAGCGACCAATCGGTGTGCGCTGTGCGTCACAGATGTATGCGTCCATCGAACTCTCCTTGGGGATCAAGATAAGAGGTGCTGCGCAATCGCGCAATTAAAATGTTACGAAATTTTAACAGAGGTTGGTGATTTAGTAACGCTTTGGGCCTCGATGTTGCCTTGGGAACTGCATTGATACATATCCCGCAGGGCAAGGGGACCGACGATGACACAGACCGCCGCCGTGACTGATCCACCAACCAAGTTTGCATACGGGGATTTGGTGTCTCTGATCATCTTTGGATACAATCAAGCAGAGATCATTCGCCCCATTATCATGGCTGCGTTGGCCCAGGACTACGTGAATCTTGAGATTGTGTTGTCTGACAACGGCTCTGCGGATGAGACCTTTGCCGTGATGACAGAAATCGCAGATGCGTACAAAGGCCCTCACACTATCCGCCTGAACCGGAACGAGCCGCCGGGCCGCGGGTTCATTGGTCATGTCAATCAGGCCTTTGACCTCTGCCGGGGTGCTTTGATTGTCTACAATCCGGGGGATGACGTGTCCGAGCCACATCGCGTGGCGCGTTTGTCCCAGGCGGCCGCGCATACACAGGCGTTGCTCATCCATTCGGATGTGACGGAATGCGGTCCGGATGGACTGTCACTGGACAAGGTCTGGTCCGTGCAACCCAATCTTGAAGGCAAGACCTCGCAAGACGCGGCGCTGATGTTTGCGCTTTGCATCGGGGCGACTTGTGCATGGCGTCACGAGTTGATGGATCGGTTTGGGCCGATCGAAGAAACGGGCACCTACGATGATCTTGTTTTCTATTTTCGGGCACTTCTGGCGGGCCGTGTGGCACATGTACCAGAACCGCTGATGCGCTATCGCACAGGCATCGGTCTGTCGCACAGTGCCGAGCTGGGTGCCGGCGCGACACGTGCAGACCGGCTTGCGAAACTGGCTAGAATCCTGACCCTGAACCTGTCGACGATGCGCCAACGCAGGCGTGACGCAGATGCGGTGGGAGTAACGGACATCGTGTCGCTACTCGACCCAGAGATTGAGAGCACCGCTTATCAGTTGCGCCTGATCCAGGAGCCTGGGTTCGATAGGGCGCAACGGTTTTCCTCTTGGCGCGGATTTCGTGTGGCGCGGCGTATGCGCCGTCGCCTCAACAAGACGCTGACCCACGTGACATGACCTGCCAGTGACAATTCAGCCGCCCTGCCGTATCAGAGCTTGAAGACACGGAATGGGGCAGGCAGACGCCAACCCGATCAATCACAGCCTGACCAAAGGAGCCGAGGGTGAACAGAGACGAAATCCTTGCTGCCAGCCGCGCCTATTTTGACGCAACGCACGCCCCCAAGGCCTTTGTACCGGGCGAAACCTATATCCCGCCCTCGGGCAAGGTGCTGGATGCTGATGACTGTGCCCACCTGATCGATGCGTCGCTCGACATGTGGCTGACCACCGGCCGCTATGGCGAGGAATTCGAGAGCAAGCTCGCGCGCATGTTTGGCAAGAAGCTGGCCAAGCTGACCGTTTCTGGTTCGGCGGCGAACCTGCTGGCCTTTTCCACGCTGACCTCGTGGAAGCTGGGCAAGGACCGCCTGAAACCCGGTGACGAGGTGATCACGGTTGCCGCTGGGTTCCCGACCACCGTTGCGCCGATCATCCAGAACCGCTGTATCCCGGTCTTTGTCGACATCGACATGACCACTCACAATGTGGACGTCGATGCGCTGGAGGCCGCGATTGGCCCCAAGACACGGGCGATCATGATCGCACACTCGCTGGGCAACCCGTTTGACGCCCCGCGCATTGCCGCGCTGGCCGAAAAACACAACCTGTTCCTGATCGAAGACTGCTGTGATGCCTTTGGTGCCAAGGTCGGCGGCAAGGGCGTCGGCACCTTTGGCCAGCTAGCCACGCTCAGCTTTTATCCCGCGCACCACATCACCATGGGCGAGGGCGGCGCAATCCTGATGGACCAGATGAAGCTGGGCCGCATCTGCGAAAGCTTCCGCGATTGGGGCCGCGACTGCTACTGCAAGCCGGGCAAGGACAACACCTGCGAAAAACGCTTTGACTGGCAGCTGGGCGACCTGCCGCAAGGCTATGACCACAAGTACATCTACAGCCACCTGGGCTATAACCTCAAAGTGTCGGACATGCAGGCCGCGCTGGGCGTCAGCCAGCTGGACAAGCTGGGCCGCTTTATCGAGGCACGCAACGCCAACTTTGACGGGCTGACCAGCCGCCTCCGCGCCCGCGGCGTCGAAGAGTTTGCACACCTGCCCGAGGCGACGCCCGGCTCCGAACCCTCCTGGTTCGGCTTCCTGCTGACGCTCAAGGACGGCACCGAGCTGAAACGGTCGGAAATCACCCGCGCGCTCGAAGACCGCAAGGTCGGCACGCGACTGCTCTTTGGCGGCAACCTGCTCAAGCAACCCGCCTTCATGGGTCAGGAGATGCGCGTCGCAGGATCGCTCGATGTGACGGACAAGGTGATGCACGATAGCTTTTGGGTCGGCGTCTGGCCGGGCATCAACGACGAAATGCTCGACTATATGGCCGATACGATCATCAACGTGCTCAAGGAGCAATCCACATGAAGGCGATGATCCTCGCGGGCGGGTTCGGGACGCGGCTGGCCGAGGAATCGGACACCCGCCCCAAGCCAATGGTCGAGATCGGTGGCCGTCCGATCCTGTGGCACATCATGAAGCTCTACGAGCAGCACGACATCACCGATTTCATCATCTGCCTCGGGTACAAGGCCGACTATATCAAGAAATTCTTCCTCGATTACGCCGCCACCCTGTCGGACTTTACCGTGCAGGTGGGCACAGGTGCGGTCGAGGTGCACAAGCAGCGGTCGGAAAACTGGAACGTCACCCTGATCGACACGGGCCTGCATTCCATGACCGGTGGCCGCATCAAACGCGCGCTGTCCTATGTTGAGCCAGGTGAGACGTTCTGCATGACCTATGGCGATGGCCTGAGTGACGTGGATATCGGAGCATCCATTGCCTACCACAAGTCACATGGCAAACTGTGCACCACCACCGCTGTGACCCCACCCGGTCGATTTGGCGTACTCGAAATCAATGCGCAGGACGAGATCACGGATTTCCGGGAGAAGATCGCATCGGACCAGTACCGCATCAACGGCGGGTTCTTTGTGCTCGAACCGGGCGTGGGTGAATATATCGAAGGTGATGATACGATCTGGGAACAGGGACCGATGCGCCAGCTGGCTGCGGACAGACAAATGCGCGCGTTTAACCACGACGGCTTTTGGCAACCAATGGACACACTGCGTGACAAGCGCACCCTCGAGGCACTTTGGGACAGTGGCACCCCGCCCTGGCGGCAACCGTGACCACAGGGCATGTGACACCCGCGTTCTGGAAGGGAAAACGTGTTTTCCTGACGGGACACACGGGGTTCAAAGGCGCTTGGCTGGCACATTGGCTGATCAGCATGGGGGCTGAGGTGACGGGTTACGCGCTCGCGCCCAATACCGACCCGGCCCTTTTCGATGCTCTGGAGCTGTCAGACCGGCTTGACCACCATGTTGGCGACATCCGCGATGCGGACACATTTCGCACCACCTTGTTGCAATCGCGTCCAAACGTGGTCCTTCACCTCGCAGCGCAACCAATTGTATCCGAGGGCTATGCCGATCCCACCGGTACTTTTGAGACCAATGTCATGGGTGTCGTTCACTTACTCGAGGCGTGCAGGGCGTTGGAAAACCCCGCGCAGGTCTTGGTGATCTCGTCCGACAAGTGTTACCGCAACGACAATTCTGGGCGGGCATTTGCCATTGATGATCCACTGGGCGGCCATGATCCCTATTCGGCATCCAAGGCAGGTACTGAAATTGTCGTGGGCGCCTACGCGGCTTCATTTTTCGCCAAAGGTGGCCCTGTGCAACTGGCCAGTGCGCGTGCGGGCAATGTCGTCGGTGGCGGCGACTGGTCCTTGAACCGGTTGGTGCCGGACGGCGCGCGCTGTTTTTCTACGGGTGTGCCGCTCGTGTTGCGCAACTCTCTGGCGACACGCCCGTGGCAACACGTCTTGGAACCATTGCACGGGTATCTGTCACTCGTCGAAGCGATGGCGCGTGATCACAGCTTTGCCTGTCCTTGGAACTTCGGGCCTGTGATTAACACGCACGAAAGCGTCGGGCGCGTGGCAGAGTTGATGGCTGGCGCTTGGGGTGCAGATGCGCGGATCGAGATCACAACAAACGCGCAAGACTGGGAAGAGGCCAAAACTCTCGACATCGACAGCAGTGTAACACTGGACAAGCTGCGCTGGGCGCCTGTGCTGGATCTGGCGACAACAATCGACTGGACCGTTGCTTGGTATCGCGCCTTCTATGGTGCACCAGACTCGGCGGCCGTACGTGCTGTCACTCAAACGCAGATTGATGACTATGTCGCACTTCAGTCCCGTCGTTCCTGACACCCTTGCCAATCACACAATTTGTGTCACGGGGCACGGCGGTTATGTAGGGCGCCATGTGGTTTCGACCCTCATTTCGGCAGGGCATACGCCATTTCTGATTGGGCGTATCGACACAGTACAGGCACCTGTAGCGGGGGCTGCAATGGCAGCGCCATGGTCGGATGCCCACGCATTGTCGCGGCAGTTGATGACATTGGACGCTCCGGTTGTGCTGAACATAGCCGGGCACTTTGTCAGCCGTCATTCGGCGACCGACATTCCCGCATTGGTTTCGGGCAACCTGGAATATCCACTCACGATATTCGAGGCTGCAGCGGACGCAGGGGATACACCCATCGTCAACGTCGGCACCAGTTGGGAGTTTTCGGACAAAGGTGCGCCGACTCCAGCCAATCTTTATGCCCAACTCAAGGCAGCGAATGCGCAAACGCTGGAATACTATGCGAGGACCCGCGCTTTGAAAGGTGTGAACCTCAAGCTGAACGACACATTTGGCGGCAAAGACACCCGTGGCAAGGTCATGGGCGCTATGCGGGACGCATGGTTGGCGGGGCGTTCGATGCAGCTACGGTCATGGGCGCAGCCGATCAACCTGCTGCACATCACTGATGTGGTTGAGGGGTTATTTGCGGCAGCCCAGCGCGCGACGCAGTTGCCATTGCAAACGGTCGACACTGCCTTTCTGATGCATGATGAAACCGTTACTCTGGGTGCTATCTCAGAACTGCTGGCAGACATAGTGCCAGAGTTCGCCATTGATTTTGATGACCGCCGTCAAGAGGATTCTTCGCTGCGCGATGTTTGGGCAGATGCGCCCAGGCTGACGCAGTGGGAGCCACGCGTGACGCTTGAGGCTGGACTGCGCTCCTATTTCACTCGTGGAGATCCAAGATGAACCTTCAGGCGCGCCCTCTGGGCATCTCGGGATGTTTCGTCGCTCGGTTGCCTGTTTTACAGGATGCGCGCGGCGGTTTTCAGAAGCTGTTTCATGCGCCTGCCTTTGGGGACCTGGTGCCAGAACTGTCCCTGCAAGAGGCTTACCTGACGACCTCACAGAAAAACGTTTTGCGCGGGATGCATTTTCAATTGCCGCCACACGACCACGCCAAGGTTGTTGTCTGCCTGACAGGTGCAGTGACGGACGTGATCCTGGATTTGCGGTCGGGTGACGGTTTTGGTGCCGTTGAGAGTGTTGCGCTTGCACCGGATGGCGACAATTGCGTGATCTTGCCCAAAGGTGTCGCGCACGGTTTTTGCGCGCATGCAGACAACAGTGGCCTTTTGTACCTTGTTGAGACGGTGCACGCACCGGAACATGACGCTGGAATCGCATGGGATGGTTTCGGGTTTGATTGGCCGGTGCGGGATCCAATTTTGTCGGATCGAGACCTTGGTCACCCGTCGCTTGCTGAATTCGTCGCCCCTGCGTCCTGGTGCAACCCCTAAACCAACGTCCCCAAAACACGAAATTACGGCCTTGGTGATTCGGTCTGAATCGCCTCTGTTTGGCTTGTGGCCCACCACCGAGCTCAGGTTTTTTGACCCTTGCCCGGTCCCAAACAGGGTATTTAATTCGAGATCGGAAAAAAATTGGCGGGTCTGGGGCCGATAACGCAAACTGTTGTTGACATGAGGGGTCTTAACGGGGCGTTCTAAAGGTCATCACCGCGTCCGAGGAGGGGCACGGAGATCAATGACCCTGTTTCAAGGGGCATGCACTGTTGTCGATGAACGGCAAATTTTGGCGCGACAGCGCAACATCTTTGGGAGGAGACCCTAATGAAGAAGACAATGTTTGCGGCGCTTGCCGCTGCAACAGCAATCGCGGGCGCAGCGTATGCTGATGGCCACAGCGAACGCTACGTGATGATCACGCACACCCAAGGTACAGACCCGTTCTGGCCCGTGGTTGAAAAAGGTGGCCGCGACGCCGCTGCGGCCATTGGCGCCACGCTCGAGTACAACTTTGACGCCTCCGGCGACATGGCAGGCATGGCCGCTCTGATCGAAGCTGCTGCGGCCTCCGAGCCCGATGGCATCATCGTGTCGCTGCCCGATGCTGCGGCGCTTGGCCCGGCCATCAAATCCGCCGTTGCGGACGGTATCCCGGTTGTGACCATGAACTCTGGCCTCGAATCCTCGGCCGAGCTGGGTGCTCTGATGCACGTGGGTCAGCCCGAGCGTGACGCGGGTTTTGCCGCTGGTACACGTGCCAAGGCTGAAGGCGTGACCAAAGGTCTCTGCCTCAACCAAGAAGCGTTCAACACCGCGCTTGTCGACCGTTGCACCGGTTACTTCGACGCCATGGGCGCCGACCTGAACCAGATCGACGTGTCGAACGACCCGGCCCAGATCGAAACACGTACTGCGGCCGCTCTGGAAGCGGACGAGAGCATCGACGGCGTTCTGGCTGTTGGTCCCCACGTCTGTGAAGCTGCAACCAAGGCGATCGAAGCCGTTGGTGCCGACGTGCACCTGGCGTGCTTTGACCTGTCGCCCGGTGTGATGGACATGATCGAAGACGGTCGTGCAGCCTTCACCATCGACCAGCAGCAGCGTCTGCAGGGCTACATGCCCGTGATCGTTCTGCACCTCTACAACAACCACGCAGGTCTGCTGCCCGGCAACAACATCGCCTCGGGCCCCGGCTTCGTGGACAAGTCGAACGCCGCAGCCGTCAAAGAGCTGGCAGGCATCGACCGGTAATCGGTCTTTCGATCAAACAATACGTCACAGGCGGGCGACCCGCTCGCCTGTGCGCTTAGCCAGCACATCAAAAAATTATTGGGGGGAACCATGGCCGATCTCAGCGAAGCTGACAGACTGGCGCAGGAAACGTGGCTGCAACGGACAATCCGGAGGCCCGAAATCGGCTCGTTCATCGTGATGGTCGTCATTGTCGTGGTGCTGACATGGGCATCGAGCGGCAAGGCGTTCAACGCGCTTGGTCTCAAGAACAACGTACAGATCATCGCACAGTATGGGATCATCGCCATCGGCGCGGCCCTGTTGATGATCGCGGGTGAATTCGATCTGTCCATCGGGTCCATGATCGGGTTTGCAGGCATGTCCATGGCGATCATGCTGAAATGGGGCCTGCCTTTTGGTCTGGGCGAGGCAACTCCGCTCACCGCACTTCTGATCACAATGGCTATGACGCTGACCCTTGGGTGGATCATCGGCAATATCGTTGTCAAGTCGGGGCTATCCTCCTTTATCGTGACGCTGGCCTTTCTCTTCTTTATGCGCGGTGTGACCGAAGTGTCGTTCCGCCTGATCAACCAATCCACACAGGTCTCCGGCCTGCCCGACTACAAAGAAGAAAGCTGGGTCGCCTGGGTCTTTGGTGGCGAAGTATTCGGCTGGTTCTATGACGCGTGGTTCTGGATCGGCATGCGTTTTGTCGATATGGGGTTCGAGCGCACGGACCAGTGGTTCACTCTGGGCGGCAATATCAACCGCCGCGGCACCCAATGGGTCGAAGGGTTCGATGCACGGTTCCTGTGGTTCATCCTGATCGCACTGGCCGCCTATTTCATCCTCAGCCGCACGCAGTTGGGCAACTGGATCTACGCCACAGGCGACAACAAGGAAGCGGCGCGCGCAAACGGTGTGCCCACGAACAAGGTCAAGATCGGCCTGTTCATGTTCACCGCCTTCTGCGCCACCATCTTTGCCGCCTGTCAGGTGTTTGAAAACAACACGTCTGATGCGGCCAAAGGCAACCTGATGGAGCTTTTTGCCATCGCCATCGCGGTTGTGGGCGGCACGCTCATGACGGGAGGGTTCGGCAGCGTGCTGGGCGTCGTGTTCGGGGCAATCACCGTGGGCCTTGTGGCCAACGCGGTGTTCTTCATCCCCGCCATTGATGGCGCGTGGTTCCGGGTGTTCCTGGGCGCGATCCTTCTGGCTGCCGTGTTCGCCAACGAACGCATCCGCAAACGCATCACAGGGGGAATTTAAGATGGCTGAGCCATATCTCCGCGTTGAAAAGCTGGTCAAACGGTTTGGGCCTTTCACCGCTCTGGGCGGGGTCGACCTCGAAGTCTATCCCGGTGAGGTGCACGCGCTTTTGGGCGACAACGGTGCGGGCAAGTCCACTCTCATCAAGACGCTGGCCGGCGTACACGAACCCACCGAAGGGCAGATCTATATCGAGGGCAAGCCGGTGCAATTCCGGTCCCCCCGCGATGCGTCTGCTGCCGGCATCGGGACGGTGTATCAGGACCTCGCCCTGAACCAGCTGATGTCCGTCACGCGCAACTTCTTCATGGGACGCGAGCTGAAGAAGAGCTTTGGTCAGCTCGACCTCGACAAGATGAACCAGATTGCCCACGACGAAATGCTGAAGATCGGGATCGATTTCTCTGATCCGACGCAGGCCGTGGGTACCATGTCGGGCGGGCAACGTCAGACGCTGGCCATCGCGCGCGCCATCCACTTTGGCGCCAAGGTTTTGATCCTCGACGAACCCACATCGGCCTTGGGTCAGAAACAGCAGATGGGCGTTCTCAAGACGATCAAGCGGGTGCGCAAGCGGGGTGACATCGCCATCATCTTCATCACCCACAACGAAATCCACTCGCGCCTTGTGGGTGACCGCTTCAGCTTCCTTGCCTTGGGCAAGGTGATTGGCGCGGGCACTTCGGACGAGATTTCGGACAAGGAAATGCGCCGATTGATGTCGGGTGGTGCCGAAATGGGCGATCTCGAACAGGAACTCGCAGCGATCTGACGTTCCAACCTGTCTGGCGGCGGGGGTCGCCAGACAGTCACTTGTCTTGCACTATGGCCGCTTGAAGTCCGCGCGTGCTTTTTCGGCGGCATCACGGCGCACACAGCCGTGACTGTGGTCATTGATCAACCCCATTGCCTGCATGAACGCAAACACGGTTGTCGGGCCCACGAACTTCCATCCTCTACGCTTCAGCTCTTTGGACAGAGCGACCGAACTGGCGCTGGTGGACTGCGTTTGAGGTTCCGCCACTTCGTCGTCTGCGGGTTCGTACTGCCACAAAAAACGTGCCAGCGACCCTTCGGATTCCACCATCTCAAGAGCGCGCTGGGCATTGTTGATCACCGCCTCGATCTTGCCCCTGTGCCGGACGATGCTGGCGTCCGCCAACAGTCGTGCGACATCCGCGTCGTCATAGCGTGCAACCTTGGCGGCATCGAACCCGTCAAAAGCGCGGCGAAACCCTTCGCGCTTGTTCAGGATGGTTCGCCAACTCAGCCCAGACTGAAAACTCTCCAGACACAGCTTTTCAAACAGGCGCGTGTCATCGACAACGGGAAAGCCCCATTCGGTATCGTGGTAGTCGAGGAATTCGGGCGCCGATCCGCTCCATTTACAACGTTCATGGCCATCCGGCCCGACAAAGAGGGTCATGCTGTCTCCACACGTATTCAGTCACCGCATGCCGTCCGAACGTGGCCTGCGTCCGCCAACAATTGTGCGGTCAATGCGCGTGTAACGCAATTCGATCTGAAGGTGGGCGTCATCTATATCCGCTGAGAAGGCATGAGATTTGGCGCATGGTCTTTCGAAACTCTAAGGTAATTGAATTAATGAAGGGCGCGCGTCACCACAGGTTTGACGCGGCGCAAATGTGCCAGTCCCACCGTTGCAACCACACAAACCGGTTGTTGTAGCGTGCAAGGCGCGCCCTCCATCATCGACGGATCGCTTTACCCCTAGCGCTCCATCTTACCAGTCCCCCGACACGGTTGTCGCAAGGGCTTGGTTTTCTGCCGCCACACGCTGTTGAACGGCTGCGCAGGCCTGAAGATTGCCCGCCAGGCAAGCCGCATCCAGTTGCTCGCGCGCAGCGATTTCGGCGGGCGATTCACAGGCGCACAGGCCCAGTACGGCCAAAAAGAGATATCGTTTCATTTCAGTGTCTTTCTTGTTCTGTTCGAACCCCACCGCCACAGGGGCCAAGGCGACATGTCGACCTTGGGCCCCCGCAAGCGGTGGGATCGTCTTGGGGTTTCAGATTTTGGAAGTGAGCCGTGAGTGGCGAGGTAGCTGCGGATATCTCCCGATCGGTCTAATGGGGGGAGGTATCGCGCAACTCCTGCTGTCCGTCGTCCATCCCAGCAGGGAAAGACAGTGTTTTGCGGTAGTGTGTCGGGGTCTGACCCGTGACACGCTTGAACGCGTTGTAGAACGACGACCGCGCGTTGAAGCCGACCTCGTAGGTGATGGCGAGAACAGTGTCGTCGGTGGTCGACAGCAACACTTTGGCCTCTTCGATGCGATAGCCGTTCACAAAGTCGAAAAAGCTCTCTCCGATGGCTTCGCTCAGGGTTTGCGAAATGTAGTTCGGCGATGCGCCCACGTGCCGCGCCAATGCCCATAGCGACAGATTCGGATCGCGGTGCAGGTGATCCTGCTCCATCGCGGCGCGCAATTTGCGCGCGATGCGTGATGACGCTTCGGCGCTCAATGCGGACTTTTCATATTTTTCGCCCATTGGCGGGCCCGTGGGCGCGGGCGGTTCACCATCATCGGGGGCCGGTGCCAGGGGCGGACGCTGGCGCAACCCCCAGAGCGTCATCGCGGCCAGAACGCCAAGGCTGGCCAGGCCGGTAACCCCAATGATTATCGGCGATACCTCTGTCGCGTCTGGATCCAGCGCAAACAGCAGCATCAGCGACAGGGCGATCCAATACAGCCAGGCAAGCCCGCCGATCACGTAAATCCACCTGAGTTCATGCTGTTCCGTGCTGGCGTAATAGTCTCGCAGTGTCAGGCGGTATCGCATCATGCGACGCACAATCAGGAACAGGTAAATGGCCATCTGGGGATAGACGGCCAGCTGTATCACCAGCACCGCAATGGCGATGACGATCAACAGGACCTGCGCCGCTTCACCGTTGGGAAACTCAGCGTCTGACACCAACGGCGCGCTGACATCTGCGGGCACAAGGATCACCGCAAGCGCGGTTAAGGCGGAAAATGCGGACAGCAGAAAATGCCGCCGCAAACGTGGCGGTGGCTGTTGTTCTGCGGATGTCAGCATGCAGACATAGATCCAGAACAGCGGCGCGAGGCACAGAGCGCTGGTGTGCCACAGAAAAAGGCTGAGAAGTTCCCCGCTTTGTCCGGGCATCGCGACAAACAGCCGATCAAAGGCATCGGGGATGTTGGCCAGAGTGACCGCACCCAAGAACAGAGCGAAACTGCGGTTCAAATGGCGGTAGGTGTTCTGCATCAACGCATAGGCCGCGCCAAAAAGCGCGATACCAATGGTGGCTGTGCTGATCATTTCGGCGAACATATTGTCCATCCCGAAACCTGTATCAAAACCAGCCAAGAGGCCAGAGGGCGCACAGGTCATTCGCCGTGAAACCTGTCTTTCCCTATGCGCATGGACAAAGCGATCTCTGTGGCGCCAAGAGATGGCGGATCAACGGGCTCTGTTTGTGCGGGCGCCGGGATCAGTCTGACAAGGTGTGGAACAGCCCTTCGAGCGCACCGTTCCGGTTGGTCACGGCGGCGCGAATGCGCCCTGTATCAAGCTCTGCGGCCATGGTGGCATCAAAGCCGAAGTTTCGCCCATCGTGGAAGATGGTGGAATCCGAGTGCACAAACACGCCCAGGGCGGACTGCCCGCTGACTGGTGTGACCATGCGTCTGGCCAGTGCTTTGGGGATGATGGCGTCAGGCGTGCCGCGCAGGGATTGTACAATTGCGTCCATCACCCTGGCGAGGTCTGATGCCGTCGCCCAAAGGCCTGCCGCCGCGCTTTCTGGATGTCTGCGAAAACCACCGGGCAACGGTTTGCCGTCCTCGTGCGTTCCGTGGGCAAATCCGGCGTTGGGCGTGATCGCGAACGTCGCGTGGTCTGCGCCCACAGGTTCCAGAACTTCGGCGCCTGCGTAGCTTGCAAATCCGATACCTGTCACGTCTTCGATCAGGCTTTGCAGGACCATGGTGCCGCCGCCGCTATAGCTAAAGCGGCGAAACAAGCGCTGGCGGGTTCGGATCGGATCGGAATTGGCTGGCGGGTGCCCGGACAAGATCTCCAACGTGCTTGGCAGTTCTTCGTCCGGGCCGTAGCCCGCAAACCCGTGAACCGTGGTTCCTGCCGTATGGGACAAAAGATCGGCAACCGTTGCCGTCTCACCTCTGGGACCCTGAAGCCGCCAACGACGCAAATAGGTGCTGGCGGGTTGATCCAGTTCTACCCGCCCGTCCCGCACCAGTGTCAGAACGGCAAGGGCCGTCACCGTTTTGGAACACGACGCCACCTGAAACAGCGTGTTGTCGTTCACCGCAGTCCGGGATGTGGCCATGCCGCCATGTGATGCTGTGAACTGACCATTCTTAATCTCGGCGACCTGGTGGCCGGGCGCTGTTTGCGCCGTGATGCTGGCAAGCGACAGGCGCGGCAATGGCGACAAGAGCGCGGCAAGGCTGGTCACATTAAAGGTGCGTCGATTCATTGGACGTGTCTTTCTAAGCGGAGAGGTTTGGGATCCAACACAATTGTCGGTACACCAAATCTGTGCACTTGTGCATGACATGTCGCCCGTCCCGGCAGGACCGGACAGTTATCTGGCGGATATTCCCTCAACCAAACACGATCTGCGCAGGGTTATTGCGCCTTGATGAGACTGACCGCCTGACTGGTTTTTGTCGCATATCCCAGCACCTGCGATTCAGTGATCGTTTCATTCAACAGGCGTTCTGCGTCCTTTGTCTGGTTTCTGGCCTGCAATATCCGCGCCTGAATGATCGAGGCCGAAATCTTGCGCAGGCGCATACCGTTACGTTTTGAGATGGCGATAGACTGCGCGGTGACAAAACCCGCCTGCGTCGTCTCGCCTTCGGCCAGCAGCACCTCGCCTCGCACCTTGAGAACTTCGGACAGCATTTTCTGGATGCCCATGGAGCGCGCGTATTCTTCTACCCGTCGGAGATTCTCAAGCGCCTGTCCCCGGTCCTGCATGTCGCGGTGCAAACGGGCCTGGGCCATGATCGCATAGTGGTGCAGGTCCGTTGCGCGAATGCCCAAGGCCAGCTCTTCGGAGCTGCGCAGATGCGAAATCGCCTCTTTGTACTCGGGGTCATTGCGTGACGTTGCCATCGCCCTCAGCAAGTCGCCATAGTGACGCCGAAAGATGCTTTCGGCCCTTGGATGATTAAAGGCTCCGATCTCGTCCAGAACCTTTTCATAGTCCTCTTTGGCGCGGGTGAATTCGTTGGTCAGATGGTGGCAAAGCGCCATGAACCCCTTGGCCATCCAGTGAATGACGGACGGTGTGTCTGTATCCCAACGCCGTTCCGTTTCTGTCACGATACGGGTCAGCGTTTCCTGTGCCGATACGATGTTGCCGCGTTCGACCTGCGCCAGCGCAAAGTTCATTTGAATCCGGCGGTGCGTTGCTGCCTGACTTTGCGGTGCGGAACGCTTGCTGGAATTGCCCAGCATCACCTGCGCCTGTTCGAACAATGGCAATGCGTCGAACAACCGGCCCTGCACAAAGCTGACAAGCGCGCGTTCGTTGTACAGCCAGGACACCTCGTCCCGCAGAAACGAGTTGTTGTAGGGCAGGGCGACGTCGAAACGCGGACCTGCGGCGTTCAATCGCCGTTCCATGTCACGTTCCCGGATCTTGCGCAACAAAGTGGCCGTGTTCAGCAATTTGCGTGTCCAGGTGCGATACTGGTCAAACGGTGCGATCCTTTTGTCGGTTGAACTGCTTTCTGCCAGCCGGGCGATCACCGAGATCGAAAAGGTGCCGCGGATCAGCGCATAAGCAGCCCGCAGCTTGTCGTTGCACTGCTCCATCTCGGCGGCGATGGTCGCATCATCCGGCCAGGTGTATTCATTCCTGCGAATATTCCAGTACTTCTGAACAAGATCCTGATGTGTCGACTTGACCAGGGCGCGTATGACGGCATCAACCCGATCAAGGTGGATGACGTCCGGCTTGAGCGCGCGTTCCGGTTGCGATGGGTACGCGTTGGGTTGAAAGACCATCAATCGGTATTGTGAATAGACCTCCAGGTTCGCTCTGGCGCGCAGAACACTCGCCACCTTGGTGTTCAGCACGTAGACATACCGAGGCACCGTTTTTCCGGCGACTTCGTCGGCAAACCTTTTGTACCGTGATGCAAGGCCGCGCCCGACCAACAGGTTGAGTTCCTGCGTCAGGATTTCGAGGGGGGTGTCGTTCTCGGCCCGAGACACGGAGTGAAGTGCGCTTTTGACATCGGGACAGGTCATGAGCGTTTCCGGCGTGGCCGGAACCTGAAGCAGTGCGAGATGGTCAATTGTCATTGTCCGCAACCGTTCGCGGTTTCGGTTGCGTGCCGTGCTTCCGATGCGGTTTGGCGGTGCATCGCGTCGGTCGCTCTCAGGGTCGTCATTGGTGCCTAATCCCAGGTCCACAATTTCACGGTCCAGTCGGCGGTAGATGCTCATCAACTCTTCGATAAGGCCGCGGGACTTCTCGCGGGCATAGGCGATATCCAAGGCAGATATGCACCTCTGCCATTCATCGCGGAAGCCTTGGACATCGCCGGCCCGCAAGTGCCAAATCGTATTGGCAAGCCCGGCCAGAAAGTAGCCGTTTGCCACGCGCCGATACATGAACTTGTTCAGGTTCGATGGAAGCTGAAGAAAATCGTTCACGTCTTCCTTGATCTCAAGCGCTGCACTCAGGGCGTCGGCGCTGTCTTGTGGATTTTGGGCGACTGCAATGGGTGGAAGGCGGGCAATCCGTTCAAGAGCTTCCTGGAAGATGATCCTGGGCCGGACGCGGTCCAACTCAGTCCAGTGTTGCAAGGCAATGCGGCGGTCATGGCGCAAGCGCCAATTGCTTTCCGCCCAGACCTCGTTTCTGCGTTTGTCCTTTTTCGGGTTCACCGGTTTTTCGATGGACAGGTATCTGATCGGTTGATCCGCGTAGCAGTTTATCAACACGCAATCAAAAGGCATCTGCATGTGCTGGTTAGCGTCGTTCCAGCCCGATACCAGCCTGAAAAATGCGCGATGGTGCGGCGAATAGGCATCCCCATTCTCATCCACCAAACGGTCCAGATAGGAAAAGATCGCCACCATCCGTGTTTTCCAGCCGGTTTCCGGGCAGGTACGGCGAAACAGAGCGAACATATCGCGTAGCGTAGAGATGCAGGGGTCTGCATCATTCCGCTCCTGAAACTGATGGTCCAGCATCTCGTCCCATAGGGGGTCAGCCTGGTGTTCGGGGGTCACTTCCTGCCTGAGCAGCGGCAACATGTTTTGCAGCATGCGAGCAAAGGCGATCATCGTCCCGCTGAATTCGAGCGCGTAGGTCAGATGCGACATAAAGCAGGCTTTGTAGTTCCTGTTCGCGGCACCAAGCGTTTTAGGGTCCCCGAACAGGGTCTGGAATGGCCAGATCGTCTCCCCGTCTTTTGCTCCAGAGGTTTTTTGCTGCTTCGTGAAATAGGTGAGCAATCTGCCTTTCCCACCGCCCGGCGGAATAGAGATGCGTGCGACGCTGGCAGGGAATTGGGTTGGGTACAGCGGCTCACCGGCCTCCGCTCGTACCTCGTTCTCCGTTTTTGCCGCTTCAAGCGCCTCTGATCTGGCCTGCTCGGTGGCTTTGAGCAATCCGGTGAATTGAGGTGTTTCGTCCATATTGCCAAGCTGCAGCGACTTGATCCGGAACCGTGCATCAAGATTGGTTTGCCGCCAGACAAGCGGGGCGTCATCCCATTCGTTGACCACCTTGAACCGGGGGTTCTTGGCCTGTTCCGCAAGGTCCTGAGCTGGATCCAGTTTATAGAAATGCCGTCCCAGAACGGCGACGCGCAGGCCCGGAAACTCGGACCAGTCCGACCACCATTCCCGACGCGACGTTTCCAACCGTTCTGCGAACTCTACCAGCCCGGTGTCCTTGAGATGCGAGTCCAGTGCGGCAAACGCCGTTCGTATCTGATTGCGCCGCTCCTGCCCCTGTGCGGTGTCTTGTGGATCAAGGGTGTTCCATGATTTGATCAACGCGCGGGCCAGCGTGATCTCGTCCTTTTCCGTCAGCCGGATTTTTTCTGGCTTTGCGCCGCTGGCAGGGAACCGGTTGATGTCGTGGAACAACCGATCAAAGTCCTTTTGCACCTCTTGAGATGCCCAAGGCTCTATGCGTGCGGTCCCTTTGGTCGCGTTGAGGTAAAATGCGATCTCGGCCCTTGCTGCGAACAGAGACGCGCTTGCTCCGGTCCAACTGCGCGAGCGCCGATTGTCGAAACTTTGGTCAATGAACAGCGTGTGCATCCCATAGTCTTTATAGAGGCTCTGGGTTTTGGATTTTGCACTCAGACGTGCGGCTTGCATGGCATCCCAAAGGCTGGACTGCTTGCCGGAAAACTCTGTTGCGGTGATGTAGTAAACGTTGCCGTAGGCGTCCCGACGGTCTGCTTCAAGTTCGAGGAAATCGCGCAATGGTTTGAGCACGTCGTGTTCAGATGTGCCCATCCCGAGAACCAGAATGTCAGACCCGGTAAAGACGGCGTGCCGGGCCTCGTCAAAGCTCTTTTTCTGATCGCTCGCGCCATAGTAGATGCGTTGGTAGTCCTTGGGCGTGACAATCATGTTCTTTGGATCGTCAATCCGTCCGTGCAAGTGGTGAACCGATGCATCGTAGTTCGTAGGAAATGCACCAAAGGAAAACAGATCGGCCAATGTCTCGCGACGGCTCGAACTGCTGCGCACAACACGGCCCGATGGGCTCTCAAGTTTGACCGCGCGGCCAGGTTTGTAAGGCAGGTCGTCTAGCGCCTCCGAGCGTTCCTGTGTCAAGAATTGCCGAAAGTCGCGATAGGGTTCGATCGGTGTGGCGCGCCCTTCTTCAAAGAGCATCATCTCCAGTTCCAGATCATAGTTCAGCGTCAGAAACCGCCGCACGCCCAAACTGCGTCGCAACGTGCGCGCTGCGTCTATCCGCTCGATGTCGGATCGAATCCTGTCGATCTCTTTGACCGCCGAATGGTCTCCAAGGTCGAGCCCATCCAGCAGGTCCTGAAAACTGTGGCTGGACTTGAGACGATTGTCCTGCGGCGATTTCATGATGGTGAACTGCTCTGCAAAGATGCGTCGAAATTCAGACGTTTTGAACGCCATTCGGTCGAGGTCGCCGGTGTCTTTGACGACGGGGCCAAAGTGGTACTCTTCCCAACCACCTGCTGTAGCTTCGGTCGGGTGCGCGGCCTCCAGTTTCGTGAGCGCCAGTGCGCGCCGTTTGCTGAACGTGTGTTTGTTCAGGTCTTCCGGCATCAGCCCGTGACGTTCCAAAAGCGGGTGAATGTCATCAAAATAATCTTCGATCAATTCGATCAGATGGCTGGGTTGAAAGTCGCTTTGCACCCTGAGGTCCTTGATTTCTTCAACAAGCGGGCCAAGCGTCTTTTTGAAATCTGTTACGATGTCTGATTGGGTCCCACCGTCCACCCAATTCTCGTGCGCCATCAATGCGGTTTGCAGCGCAAAGAACAGCTTGACGCCGCGCTCTGCAAATTCACCCCAAGTGGGCTGCCCAAATTTCAGAGATGTGCCAGACCCGGCAAAGGCAACAACACGACCGATGTTGAGCGCACGCAAAAGCGCCTGATGCCCAAACCTTTCAATGTCCGAAGATGTACGCGGCGTGCTTATTGCATTTTCATTATATGGAAACACGTGTTTTGCTCCAATTGATTTTTGAAATTCACCCAAGCAGCCCAAGTTTGCGAAAATACGCGGCCGAATGGATGATTATTCAATAAGTGTAACGGGCGGTTTCGCACTGTGGTGATGCGCACAGAAGGCCTAGGAAAACGAGGCGCTGGTCGCGACATTGCACCCTAGCCCCTGACGGCGGGATGCCGCGCACGCCTGTTTCCCTAACGGTTCTCGAGACTGAATTTCAGGTGGCTGCCGTCTTGCGCCGTTTCACTCAAGAGCTCCGAAAACGGTTTCGGTTCGCTGTCCTTGAACTGCACGCTTGGCGTTTGCACTTGCCACATCCATTGTTCATCTGGTGCAGAGGATACTGTCTTTTGCCGGATCAGTCCGACCTTGTGATGCAGTTTAACCGCGAGCAGTTCCTGATCGCTTCCTCGCCCTTTGGTCTCAAGTCCCAACTCAACGCCCAGCGGATAGAGTTCCGTGCAGATGTATTGCAGTACGTCCAGCAGGTTTGTCGTTGCGGGCAGTTTCTTCAGTTTCGGGAGTGTAATCTGCGCGCTTCCCACGTGTGACGGTGCCGTTCCTCCCACTTTCACTTTCAATCCGACTTTTGAAAACTCAACAGTATAGTCGTCCAAATCCATTGCATTCCCCCAATCCCTTAATAGTCGGGTATGCTAGCAGCGTTGCGCCTATGTATGTCAAGAAATGCTTATTCAGTTGACCTTGGGAAATGGACCAAAATGCGGATGGCTAAGGTAAGGCACACCTACAATCCGTGACGGCAATAGGATGCAAAAAAGCGCATAGTACTGTTTGGCACAAAGAAGGAATCAGGGGGGTAGTATTCAGAAGAGGCGCAAAACAAATGCGTCACAGTGCAAGATGTGGCAACCGTTTTGCGACCCGTAGTCAAAGCGAATAACATCGGCACCAGATACGTAAATGGCGATTAAACCGAAGTGCTAACAACTGGCAGAACGGCGCGCGACCACTTTCTCAGCACGGCTTTTCAATCAAAGTATCACCCAATAGAATAGCGTCCAAGCCACTGGTGGAAAACACAGCGAGTGCGTCTTCAACTGAATGAACAATCGGCTTGCCCATGACGTTAAAGCTTGTGTTCAGCACCACTGGGATTCCTGATCGCTCGCCAAAGGCGCAAACGAGGCGGTGCATCCATGGGGCATTTGTTGCGGTAACGGTTTGCAGTCGTCCAGTTCCATCCTCATGGACCGTCGCCGGTACAAGAGCGCGCTTTTCGGTACGCCAGGGCAATGTGAGCGACATATAGGGCGAGGGTTGCGGACGTTCGAACCAATCATGGACGTCATCCATTCGGACCACAGGTGCAAAGGGGCGGTAAGGTTCGCGCCCTTTCACTTCAAGATTGATGCGATCCTTCATGCCAGCAACACTTGGGTTGGCAAGGATCGACCTGTGCCCTAGGGCGCGCGGCCCCCATTCCGCTCGTCCTCGCATCACGCCGACAATCTGACCTGCCGCCAGTCGTTCTGCCACCGCATCTTCACTATTGCTCGTGACATCGGTGACCCGACCACCCATGGCGAGGCGCTGTAGGTTCTGAAGGTTTGGTTCACTGCCCAGAAACGGAGAGCCGTCATGTTGTGGAATACTGGCAGTGCCGGTTTCTTTCATCCAGGAAAGAAGAGCAGCACCGACAGCGTTCCCATCGTCCCCCGGTGCAGGTGGGACAAAGACCTGGTCGAAGCCAAGCCGATTGGCAATGGTGCCGTTGTAAGAGGAGTTCAATGCGCACCCACCGGTCAGAATGAGGGGCCTTTCTTCTTCACCTGTTTGGGCTGCAGCCAAAACTTGATCGGCCAGCATCGCAAAGGCCGCTTGCCCACTGGCGGCAAGATCCGCAGCCATCATGATAGGTAAATCAGGATGGCGTGCATGCTTGGACATCTCCGCCTTGGCCTGGGCAAGCACATCTGCGCTTGCAAGTTCCGGTCGCCCTTTATTGATTTTGAGGACACTGGCGATGGTATCGCGCCATTCAGGCCGTATCGTCCCGTAAGCGGCCAGCCCCATTACCTTCCACTCTTCGCCTGCCGACCAGTCAAACCCGCAGAGCTTGGTGATCCAGGCATACAGCGCCCCCAGGCTGCCTGGCCCCCATGACCGCCAGTGAAACGAAAGAGTCCGGTCCAAAAGCCGGAACGCGGATACCGCACCGACTTCACCTGTACCGTCCAGCACAAGGCAGGATGCGTTTCTGACGGGCGCAAAAGCGCAGGCGGCTACGGCATGGCATAAATGGTGATCGAAACGACGTGGCTCGGGCATGTCGCTGGCGAGGCCAAGCCGCATGAACGACACACCTACAGTGTGTTGTAGGTTTGCATGCAAGACGGGCAGCCAAGCTGCGTCAGCTTCATCCAAAAGGCCGTCACCAAAGAACATGCCCATGCCGCGTTCATGCGACTTTTTTGGGCGCTGGGTCGCGGCAGTTTGGCGCCACGTTGTCGCGACACGCAACGTGTCACGTCCAGTGTCAAACCCGGCGGCAGCCAATGCAGATTTAACATGCCCAAAATGATCGGGCAGAGCCCCCCACGCCCGCTTGTCCTGCAGCACGCGCTCCGTAGCCTCGGCAAACAGGATCGCGCCGTCTGGTCCCACCACCGCGAGTGCAGGATCGTGTCCCGAAGTTGAAAGGCCGAGATGAAACACCGCCATTAGAGATCCTCAGACATCTGTCTTGGGCGTCGTAAAAACCGGATCATCCGATTATGTCACCATGCCCCGAAGCAACGGCTTCGAGGGCTTGTTTAACAGTTTCAAACTCAAGGAAAATCTCAGGCGATACGGGTTGCCCCATGGCTTCCTCAATCTCGAAGGCCAGCGAAACCATGTCCACCGAGTCTGCGCCAAGTTCGTCATAGCGCAGTTCAAGGTCCTTAGGGGTGACGGGGCGTTTAAGGTAGATAGCCAAACGCTCAAGCGCGAGAGAGGCGAGGTCAATATCGGTCATAGCCTTGAAGGAATCCTTATCGGTAAATGCGCAAATCTTCGTACAGTTAAATCTTCGGCCAAAGTGCGCCCAGGCAAAGCTTCGATCGAACCCAGAGTTTCCAAGTGGCTCAATGTGATGGCCAGTGTTTTTCTAACCAATGGCATGGCAGAGCAAAGATGGCGCCCTCCACCAAACGCCACGTTTTTTGGGCGACCTGACTGGACTGCGTGTGGGCACTCAAAGGCTAACGGATCAAAATTTGCAGCCTGTAAAGACAGCTGCACGGCATCACCTTTGGCGATGTGCTGTCCGCTGATCACAGTGTCTTTCGTAGCGTAGCGCGCCGAGGTTTGTACGGGTGTGGAGATACGTATCATCTCGTCGACCAGACAATGCTTGTCCGGCAACTGGCAATCATCGCTGCCTAGAGAAAGCGTGCCACCATTACTGTCCAACAAATGTGCAAGCCCCACAGTGAGAGCCCCGGCTTGCGTGTCCCCCCCAAGCAAGAGAAACGCCAGCAAGAACTCGCTCCGAGAAACAGCGGTATCTTCAAGGCCAGATTGTATCAGCGCGGCACCGACCTGGTCCATAAAGTCGGATGTAGTTTCCGTCTTGGACAGGTCCTGTAGGCGCTCAAGAACACTGTCCAGTTGTGCGCAGGCCTTTTGCATTTTCGCAACGGTTGATGCCGCTTGGACGGTCCCATCAAGCGCGGTGGCACAATGAAACGCGTGGCGCTCCGATGGTGGGACTCCGGCGAGATGCCCAAACACTTCGACGTGCAAACGGTCAGCGTAACCCGCCGCAAAATCTCCGCTTCCAGACTCTTGCATAACTTCCAAGAGCTCGGATGAGGTCTGTTCGTAGGCCTTTAGATAATCGGTGCCAATGCTGCCAAGCAGCCTGGCAAACGCGCTCCTGAGGGCAGCATGCCGTGGGCCATCATGCATAAACGGGATCCAATCGAGCGCCTTCAGAACGGCAGAGAGATCCATGTCAAACCGATCTTGAAGGCGTTCTACGCTATTGCGCCGCGTCCATACATGCAGGTTGGGATCGCGCAGCACCTCCAAAGCGGCAGACCGTGAAAGAACAAGCCAGCGATTAGGATTGGATAGCCAAACCAAATCCCCGTATTCGCGCATGGGATCAAGCAACGTGTGCGGTGTTTTGACCATCGCGCGCGTATTGAGCCGCAGCGCAAGGGGGCTGTTCCGGCTCATCTTTCAATGCCCTTCTGGTCTTGCCACAGTTCAAGGAAAGCATCCCGAGACGCGGCGCGGCGCACCTTCCCGCTGGTTGTGCGAGGCAGCGACCCGCGACGGACGACCGTCACACCTTCGCAACGAATATCCAGTCTGGCCCCCAGGAGCGAGAAAAACGCCCTTTCGTTGAAAGCGGGTCCATCACGTCCACGTTCAACCAATACATGCAGCACCTCGGTTCCGTTTTGCGGAATACCAAATGCAACGACACCGTCTGCCGCACCTGCTTCTGGTTGTGACGCATAGACAATGGCCTCGATGTCTTCGGCCAAGACGTTGCGGCCGCGCAGGATGATGCGGTCGGCGTCGCGACCCGCTATGTAGATGTCGCCATCTACAATCATGCCCCAGTCGCCTGTCCTGATCGCTTTCTTGTCGTAAGGCACACGCCAGGATTGCCCTTGCGGTATGACACGCCCACAACCGCAACCTTTGATCCATACCTCTCCAAAGGTGCCGTGTTCCACACCTGCGCGCGAAATTGGTTCAACTATGTCGACCTCAACCCCTCCGCCGGGTTTGCCGAGGCAGGCAAGAGACTGTTCATTTTGCCTGCGAAGGAATTTGGGACCATCCTGCCTTTGACCTGAGGAAATCATAAGCACCGCCTCAGCCATTCCGTACGATGGTGCAATTGCAGCTTTGGACAGGCCATACCTGCCCAACCGGTCGACGACCCTTCCAATGGTGTCTTCGCGCACTGGCTCGCCGCCACAGATGAAAGTTTGCAGGCTGCTCAGGTCCCATTTCCCTTCGGGCGTCTTGTCCAGCCTGTTTACAAGCATATCGTAGGCGAAATTCGGACTGCTCGTAATCGTCGCGCGCCACTGGGTGAGATGATCCAGCCATTCCAGCGGATTCTGGATAAACACGCTTGGTCGGATCAATACTGATGGCTGACCAGCGTAAAGCGGTGCAAGGACACTCCCAACGAGCCCCATGTCATGATAAAGCGGCAACCAGTGAACACAGGTCCCATTTGGATCAAGCCCATAGGTGTCTCGAATGTGTTTGGCATTGAGCGCGATGTCTTCAGGCGTCAACAAGACGGCCTTGGCAGCGTTGGTCGAGCCGGAGGTGAATTGCAGAAGTTGACCACCGGACAAGTCGAAAGTCTCATCTCGATTTGATCTGGGTCTTGTTGCTTTGCCAATCAGGTTGACGTCCAGTATCTCCGCTTCCGGCGCGAGTCTTTTCAAGTCTGCTGCACGTGCTTCCGTCAGATCATGCAGGATGATGTCGGGCTTGCCCGCATCTATGATTTGCTTGTTACGTTCGGCCAACCCAGCGTTCATTCCCCCTGCGGCTGGTATGACCGTTGCACCGCGCATCCAAGCTGCGATCATCGCGGTGACGAAAGTCTGCGCGTCACCGCAAAAAAGCATAACGCCTGTGTGTTTCGCGTCGGCCATGTCTGGCAGGGCATGGGCAACCGCTTCTGCATTCTTCCAAAGCTCGCCGACGCTCAACGTGTCGCCCAGCTCGCCACGGCGCCGCACGAAGCGAAATGCCGTGTGATCGGGATGCGCCTGCACATTGGCCCATAGCGCAGCTAGGACAGAGTTCTCGTCGGCTGTCACGAATTGGCAACCAGCGAGGGTACGCCCTGTGTTCGCTGCACCATGTCTGTGACAGTCCGCGCCAGAGCGTCAATGCCAGGCGAGCGAAAATACTTCCCATGCGCGCCTGGGATCTCTTGAACTTCATAGGACGTGAACTGGGCATTCCAGCGAGGCACGGGGTTCTCGCCTCGCAGAAAAGGGTTGAACTGCTGGCTTTGTTCTCCAAATAGAATTCGGGTTTCACCGGGGTAAGCAAACCGCGGCGTATGCTCTAGCAGGATCAACGGCCGAGCGACTCCCGTGCGCGCAAGGATGTCCTGCGCTACAGTCTCCATGATCCCCGCTCCCTGACAGTTCCCACCAAGGACGAAATCGTCTGTTCCTGTCCGTTCGAGAATGCCTTCGCGATAAAGATCGATGATGGAAAGAAAGTAGGTCTGCTTTTCTCTAAGACCCGTCATGACCTTGTCGAGCGAATGCATCGCGACAAGTGGCTGCTCAGGACCTAGAACACGTGCGAGGGCGATTGGCTCAACCCAGCTGTTGAAGCACCAAAAGAGGGGGGCTTTCGACCCACTTTCATTGAAGAGCACAAACACGTCGTCAACGCGCCAATTCCAAGGCGGCAAGTTCCCGATATTCTGCTCAAGCCTACGCTTGAGTTCAGCCGCCAGCATTGACTGTGCCGTCTTCGCCTCCTCGCGCTGCTGTCTCGAGTTCATACTATTGTCTTCCTGCACGTCTTGGCTTGGTCAGCGTTGCCCGTTTATTGCTCTGCTGTCGTCGTTTCAATTTCGGCAAAGCTTAGCGTTTCAGTGCAATACAGTCGTTCAAAATGCCAAATGGCAAGACGCCAAACAGCCGTTTAATCAGTCAAACTTATGTGAAAACAACCGGAGCTAGATAAAACGTGATCTGACCCACACGCAGAGCGGGCAGGGCGGCAATTTTGGGGAAAAATGCGGCAAGTTGGGAAAAGGGTCAGCACATGGAAATCGGTGGAAACTGCATGGTGGCCCATCGACTGGACCCAAGTCACAAGCAGGCCGCAACCGGATTTCAACGGCGCAAAAAAGCGCTGGGCGAAGTGGCGCGTTGATCGGACGGCACAGCGATTCACGGAATGCAAAACAGCGGAGTGGAGGGCGTAGCAGGGGGCATACTCCAACCCCGCGCAATCTGCGGTATTGGCCCCGAACGCGCGCGTGCTTGCGTGCATTTAGGGGTGCTACTGCACGGCCCACGGATTACCCCTAGGATATCGCGGAGCCCAAATTAGGCGGATTTACGGAAATTTCGCCGAGACATAGGCTAGGAGCTAGCCCGGTATTCCCTGGAGACACCAAACGCTTACCGCACAAGTTATGCTCTTGCAGGCAAATTATGTCGCGCGCGTACTTAGTAGCTAGGTCGTAGGGACACTGGCGAGATATGCCAAGGGCCGCGTTGATCTTTTTCAGTAGAGCGGGATGGATACCAAACGCACTACGGGGGCCATAAGGGCGCGCACGGCTGCACTGTATCAACAAATACGGGAAAATATATGTGGTTACGGGATGATTTGGTGCCCAGAAGAGGACTCGAACCTCCACGTCCATACGGACACTAGCACCTGAAGCTAGCGCGTCTACCAATTCCGCCATCTGGGCACGGGTTGGTAGACGGGCGTTTAAGCCCAGCGGCTGGGGGTGTCAATGCGATTCTGGTGTGCAGACGCGGCCTTTCCGACACATTGGTTTGGCGGATCACGTGGCTCTCAATCCGGCGCGCCAAATTGGCGTCTTGTCTGCCTCTGGGGCGGGTTGTAGATACAGTCTGGATTCATGCGCAAGGAGCGGGTCATGTCCAAATTGGTCACCATCTACGGCGGGTCCGGGTTTGTCGGGCGTTACATTGCGCGCCGGATGGCCAAGGCCGGTTGGCGTGTTCGTGTCGCGGTCCGCCGCCCGAACGAGGCGATCTTTGTCAAACCCTACGGCGTCGTGGGCCAGGTCGAACCGGTGCTGTGCAACATCCGCGATGATGCGTCCGTTGCCTCGGTGATGACAGGCGCAGATGCTGTTGTGAATTGCGTGGGCATCTTGGCCAAGAAGGGCAAGAACACCTTTGACGCGGTTCAATCCGAAGGTGCGGCACGCATCGCGCGGATTGCAGCGCAGTCCGGTGTGCAGCAGATGGTGCATATCTCGGCCATCGGGGCAGACGTGGCCAGCGACAGCGACTACGCACGTACCAAAGGCGAAGGCGAGGCGGCAGTGCTTGAGCATATGCCAAATGCCGTGATCCTGCGTCCGTCCATCGTGTTCGGCCCCGAAGACGATTTCTTTAACCGGTTTGCGGGGATGTCCCGCTTGGGCCCGGTGTTGCCGGTTGTGGGTGCCGCGACACAGTTCCAGCCGGTCTATGTGGATGATGTGGCCCATGCGGCCGAACTCGCGTTGACCACGGATGTCGATACCGGCGTTTACGAGCTGGGCGGGCCAGACGTTCGCACGTTCCGCGCTTTGATGACAACCATGCTGGGTGTCATTCGCCGTCGACGCTCCATTGTGAACATTCCGTTCCCGATTGCGTCGTTGATGGGTTTTACCTTTGACATGATCAATGCGGCGTCGCTGGGTTTGGTCCCGGCTCAGATCACGCGCGATCAGGTGCGCAACCTGCGCAATGACAACATCGTGGCTGATGGCGCCAAAGGGTTCGATACCCTTGGGATCAAACCGGTGGCGCTCGAGTCGGTTCTGCCCGAGTATCTGTGGCGGTTCCGCCCGTCCGGGCAGTATGATGCGATCAAGGAAAGCGCAAAGAACCTGCGCGCCTAACTGTAGGCCCAGAACAACAGGCCCAGTCCCAACACAACGCGGTAGATCACGTAAGGTGTAAAGCTGACGGTGCGCAAAAGGCGCATCATCAGTGTCAGCGCCGCCAGTGCCGCTATGCACGCAAAGGCCGCGGCGATGGCCGCGTCGCGCATCAGGGGCCAGTTGGCGTCTCCGATGACATCGAGGCTGAGCACGGCACCAGAGGCCAGGATCACCGGGATCGACATCAGCATGGCGAGACGTGCAGCGTCCTGACGTTCATAACCCAGAGCGCGGGCGGCGGTGATGGTGATGCCGGATCGAGACGTGCCGGGGATCAACGCCAGGCATTGCGCCAGACCCATCATGGCCGCGTCGCGCAGCGTCCAGCGATCAGCCGTCCGAGTTGTGTCGCCCGTCTTGTCCGCCCAATAGAGCACCAGTCCAAAGATCAACATGGTCCAGCCAATCACCGCAACGGATCGCATCGCCTCATCCAGCCCGGTCATTTTGATCACCAGCCCGACCACTAGGGCCGGTATGGTCGCGAGGATGAGGCACAGGGCAAGAAACGCGCCCTGCGTATCGACTTTGCCGCGGATCAGACGCCCGGTTCCGCGCACGGCCACCCGGACATCCCGCCAGAAATACAGTGTGACGGCGATCAGGGTGCCGACATGTACCGCAACATCGATGGCCAATCCTTGATCCTGCGTTCCGGTGAGGGCTGGCAGCAGGATGAGGTGACCCGAAGAGGACACGGGCAGAAACTCGGTCACGCCTTGAATCATGGCGACAATCAGAAGTTGAAAAAGAGTCATGATTGGTGCGCCCCTGTGATACATTGTTAATACAAATGCGCGATTCTGGACGCAAACAGTGAAAATAAGTCCGATTCGGATATAAAATTGTGCGACCTGCGGCACCTTTTTGACTTCTGGCGGCCAATTTTCTCAAATTACGTCAGCATTACTGACTTTTAATCCTGTTTGCATTCCTTTATCCGGCGGAGACCCAGACCAGATCAAGGACCGACCCCATGGCTGAGCAGCCTATGCTGAAATTCGTGAAGATCGAGCGTGACATGCCGGAGAAGCGTGGGGCGGATGTGCGGCGTCAGGATTTTGACGAGATCTATGCGGAATACGCGGACGCGAAGGCCAAGGAACAGTCCAGCCGGTGCAGCCAGTGTGGCGTGCCCTATTGTCAGAGCCACTGCCCGCTGCACAACAACATCCCCGACTGGTTGCGCCTGACCGCCGAAGGGCGTCTGCGCGAAGCCTATGACGTCAGCCAGGCCACCAACACCTTTCCGGAGATCTGCGGACGCATCTGCCCACAGGACCGCCTGTGCGAAGGCAACTGCGTCATCGAACAATCCGGCCACGGCACCGTCACCATCGGTTCCGTCGAAAAATACATCACCGACACCGCCTGGGAACAGGGGTGGGTCCAGCCCATCACACCGACCGCAGAACGGACCGAATCCGTGGGCATCATCGGCGCAGGCCCCGGCGGGCTGGCGGCGGCGGATGTGCTGCGCCGTGCGGGCGTGCAGGTCACTGTTTATGACAGCTATGACCGGGCGGGCGGCCTGCTGACCTATGGCATCCCCGGCTTCAAGCTGGAGAAGGATGTCGTGATGCGCCGCAACGCGCAATTGGAGCAGGGCGGCGTGACATTCCGGCTGAACTGTACCGTGGGCAAGGACATCACGTTCCAAGAGATCAAAGACACCCATGATGCCGTCATTATCGCAACGGGCGTGTACAAAAGCCGCGATCTGGCCATGCCAAACGGCGAAGCCGCAGGCATCGAAAAGGCCATTGATTTCCTGACTGCGAGCAACCGCAAAAGCTTTGGCGATGCGGTCGAGGATTTCGACAATGGACGCCTGAACGCAAAGGACAAACGCGTCGTGGTCATCGGCGGTGGCGACACCGCGATGGACTGTGTGCGGACGTCGATCCGTCAGGGGGCCACGTCGGTCAAATGCCTCTATCGCCGTGACCGCGCCAACATGCCGGGGTCGCAACGCGAGGTGCAGAACGCCGAAGAAGAAGGCGTGGTGTTCGAATGGCTGAGCGCGCCCAAAGGGTTCACCACCGATGGCGACACCGTGGCGGGCGTGATGGTGCAAAAGATGCGCCTCGGCGCGCCGGATGCCACGGGCCGTCAGGCCCCCGAAGTGATCGAAGGCGCGGACTATGTCGAAGACGCGGACCTCGTGATCAAGGCGCTGGGGTTCGAGCCCGAGGCCCTGCCGACACTGTGGGATCAGCCCGAATTGGAAGTCACCCGCTGGGGCACGATCAAGGCGGCGTTCACCACGGGCAAGACGGCCATGGATGGCGTCTATGCGGTAGGTGACATCGTGCGCGGCGCTAGCCTGGTGGTCTGGGCGATTCGTGACGGGCGCGATTGTGCCGACGCGATTCTGGACGCCATGAACGCCAAAGCGCAGGTGATGGCAGCGGAATAAACGTACAGTTTTGGTCTGAAATTGTACGGTTTGGATCGCACCAAATTTGTCGATTTCGCGCCAAAATCGCAAAAACGTACAGATTGCCGCCGCAACTGCACAGTTTTGGAAACGGCCCAAAGCCTACTGAAACGTAAACACAAAAGGTCAGCAAAGCTGACGCAACTGAGCAAAAGGATAAACAGGGCATGACCGCACCGCGCGCAGTGTTCGACGAGGCAAAGGGTGGCTGTTTGTGCGGCGCCGTGCGTTTTGTTGCGCGCGACGTGCCGGCCACCTTTGGGATTTGCCATTGCCCGATGTGCCGCCGCTGGACCGGGTCCGCCCTGGTCGAGGTCAGCATCAAGACCGAGAACATCACCTGGGAGGGTGCCGAACATATCGCGACGCGGGCGGGCAGTGATTGGGCCGAGCGGGCGTGGTGCCGTGAATGTGGCACGGGCCTGTATTTCCGGCAGACCAAGAAGGGTGAGTGGTTTGGGTCCACCGACCTGCCGCTGGGCATTTTCGATGATCCCAACGGATTTACCCTGACGCATGAGATTTTCACCGATCACACCCCGGACGGGTTCGAGATCGTGGATCAGGGTCACAAGCGGCTGACCCGCGCCGATGTCGTGGCGTTGAACCCGGATGTGGGAGAGACGTGATGGTGGGTCGTCTCGTTCTGGCAGTTGTGATGGCGGTTGGTCCGGTGCCGATGGTGGCGCAGGCACAGGATGGCAGTGTGTTCTATCCGCCTGTGGGGTGCACCGGTGCGCTGACCATTCAGATGCGCAGTTGCCGGGTGGCCAATATCTATACCTGTGCCGCGGATGCGCCGGGCGAAAACTGGAAACTGGTGCTGGAGGCCGATGGCCCCGTGTTCCTGTCCAAGATCGACCGCGAAACGCAGTGGCTGGAAAGCTATGATCTGTTTCCGACCCAGCACAATGTGCTGCGGTTGCCTGCGGATGATCCTGCGAACCTGACAGAGCTTCTTGAGACCGGGATCGACACGTTTGATTTCGTGCAAAAGATGGACGAGCGCATTGTACGGGTTGTCGGTTATGACCGGCTGACCGGGGATGATGTGATCATTGATGGCGAGCCGTTGCTCGGCACCGAATTTTCGGCGCGCTATGAAGATTTCGAGGGCACGTACCTGACGGTGACGGGCCGGGAATACGTGTCGGTGCGCCACCGCCGTTTCATTGGCGGTGTGACGACGCGTATGCAGGATGGCCGCGAGGTCGAGCGCGATTACACGCCGATCGACTTTATCTACCCCGATGAGCCGGGGTTTTTCAGCAAGACACCTCTTTACGACTGCGAGGCCTCGTTGGCCCGCTACGTTCCGACTGTGAAAGGATATGACCAATGACCAAATATGATGCCGAATGGGTCCGGGCCGAGGAAGCCAAGCGCACGTACATGGCCGAGAACGGTCTGTATTCCGAAGCGGAGGAGCATTCGTCCTGCGGTGTGGGGCTGGTTGTGTCTGTGGACGGATCCAAGAGCCGGGCGGTTGTGGAAAATGGGATCAAGGCGCTGAAGGCGATCTGGCACCGGGGTGCGGTGGATGCGGATGGCAAGACCGGTGACGGTGCGGGCATTCACGTGCAGATTCCGGTGGCGTTTTTCTATGATCAGATCGAGCGCACCGGCCACACGCCCAACCGCGATCAGATGATTGCCGTGGGGCAGGTGTTCCTGCCGCGCACTGATTTTGGCGCGCAAGAGACGTGCCGGACCATCGTCGAGACCGAAGTTCTGCGGATGGGGTATTACATCTATGGCTGGCGGCATGTGCCGGTCAGCATCGGCTGTCTGGGTGAAAAGGCGAACGCGACCCGGCCCGAGATTGAGCAGATTTTGATCAGCAATTCCAAGGGTGTGGACGAAGAGACCTTTGAGCGCGAGCTCTATGTGATCCGGCGTCGGATCGAGAAGGCGGCGGCAGCGGCACAGGTGCCTGAGCTGTATATTGCGTCCATGTCGTGCCGGTCGATCATCTACAAGGGCATGATGCTGGCGGAGCAGGTGGCGGAGTTTTACCCGGACCTGATGGACGAGCGGTTCGAGAGTGCATTCGCTATTTATCACCAGCGGTATTCGACCAACACCTTTCCGCAGTGGTGGCTGGCGCAGCCGTTCCGCATGTTGGCCCACAACGGTGAGATCAACACGCTGCGTGGCAATCTGAACTGGATGAAGAGCCACGAGATCCGCATGGCGTCGGGTGCGTTTGGCGACATGGCCGAGGACATCAAGCCGATCGTGGCGAATGGGTCGAGTGACAGCGCCGCTTTGGATGCGGTGTTCGAGGTGTTGGTGCGGGCCGGGCGCAATGCGCCGATGGCCAAGACGATGCTGGTGCCCGAATCGTGGTCCAAGCAGGCGGTGGAGCTGCCGCAGGCATGGCGCGACATGTATTCCTACTGCAACTCGGTGATGGAGCCGTGGGACGGCCCGGCGGCGTTGGCGATGACCGACGGGCGTTGGGTCTGTGCGGGGCTCGACCGCAACGGTTTGCGCCCCATGCGGTTTGTGGTGACCAAGGACGGGATGGTGATTGCGGGCTCCGAGACCGGGATGGTGCCGCTCGAAGAGGCCAACGTCGTCGAGAAGGGCGCGTTGGGTCCGGGGCAGATTCTGGCCGTGGATATGGCCGAGGGCAAGCTGTACCACGACACCGAGATCAAGGATCAACTGGCCGCGTCGCAGCCCTTTGGCGAGTGGGTCGGCAAGATCAATGACCTCGATCCCGCGCTGTCGGGCGTGACCGAGCAGGCACTGTTCACCGGGGATGCGCTGCGGCGTCGTCAGATCGCGGCGGGTTACACCATCGAAGAGCTGGAGAACATCCTCGCCCCCATGGCGGAGGACGGCAAAGAGGCGCTGGCGTCGATGGGGGATGACACCCCCAGCGCGGTTCTGTCCAAGAAATACCGGCCTCTGTCGCATTTCTTCCGGCAGAATTTCAGCCAGGTCACCAACCCGCCCATCGACTCCTTGCGCGAGTTCCGGGTGATGAGCCTCAAGACGCGTTTCGGGAACCTCAAGAACGTGCTGGATGAAAGCAGCGCGCAGACCGAGATCATCACGCTGGACAGCCCTTTTGTCGGCAACGCTCAGTGGAACGAGCTGGTCACCTATTTCAACGCGGACCTGGTCGAGATCGACTGTAGCTTTGCGTCCGGGCCGGGCGCGTTGAGCGCCGGTCTGGCCCGCATCCGTGCGGAGGCCGAAGACGCGGTGCGGTCGGGTGCCGGTCACATTGTGCTGACCGATCAGCATTCGGACGCGGACAAGGTGGCGATGCCGATGATCCTGGCCACCAGCGCGGTGCACAGCCACCTGACGCGCAATGGGCTGCGGACCTTCTGTTCGCTTAACGTGCGGAGTGCGGAATGTATCGACCCGCATTACTTTGCCGTGCTGATCGGCTGTGGGGCCACGGTGGTCAACGCGTACCTCGCTGAGGATTCACTGGCTGACCGGATCGACCGGGGCCTGATTGACGGGACGCTGACCGAGGCGGTTGCGCGCTATCGCAATGCCATCGACCAGGGTCTGCTCAAGATCATGGCCAAGATGGGGATCAGCGTTGTTTCGTCCTATCGCGGTGGTCTGAATTTCGAGGCCGTGGGTCTGAGCCGTGCGATGTGCGCCGAGTTCTTCCCCGGCATGACCAGCCGCATCAGCGGCATTGGCGTCACGGGCATCCAGTCCAAGGCCGAAGAGGTGCACGCACAAGGCTGGACCGGCACCAACGTGCTGCCCATTGGCGGGTTCTACAAGTCGCGCAAAACCGGCGAGACGCACGCTTGGGAAGCGTCGTCGATGCACATGATGCAGATGGCGTGCAACCGCGCGTCCTATCAGATGTGGCAGCAGTATTCGGCCAAGATGCGGTCGCAGCCGCCGATCCACCTGCGTGATCTGATGGACATCAAGCCGCTGGGCAAGGCGATCCCGCTGGAAGAGGTGGAAAGCATCACCTCGATCCGCAAGCGATTCGTGACGCCGGGCATGAGCCTTGGCGCGCTGTCGCCTGAGGCGCATAAGACGCTGAACGTGGCGATGAACCGGATCGGGGCCAAGTCGGACAGTGGTGAGGGCGGCGAAGATCCCGCGCATTTCCACCCCGAGCCCAATGGCGACAACCCGTCGGCCAAGATCAAGCAGGTGGCTTCGGGCCGTTTCGGTGTGACCGCCGAATACCTGAACCAGTGCGAAGAGCTGGAGATCAAGGTAGCCCAAGGCGCCAAGCCCGGTGAAGGTGGGCAGTTGCCCGGCATGAAGGTCACGGACCTGATTGCGCGGCTGCGGCATTCGACCAAGGGCGTGACGCTGATCTCGCCCCCGCCGCACCACGATATCTACAGCATCGAGGATCTGGCGCAGCTGATCTATGACCTGAAACAGATCAATCCACGCTGCAAGGTGACGGTGAAGCTGGTGGCCTCGTCCGGCGTTGGTACGATTGCTGCTGGTGTGGCCAAGGCCAAGGCGGATGTGATCCTGATCTCGGGCCACAATGGTGGCACCGGGGCCTCGCCTGCGACGTCGATCAAATATGCCGGTCTGCCGTGGGAAATGGGCCTGACCGAAGCGCATCAGGTGCTGAGCATGAACAACCTGCGTGAGCGGGTGACATTGCGCACCGATGGCGGCCTGCGCACGGGTCGGGATATTGTCATGGCGGCGATGCTGGGGGCCGAGGAATACGGCATCGGCACGGCGGCGCTGATCGCGATGGGCTGTATCATGGTGCGTCAGTGCCAGTCGAACACCTGCCCCGTGGGCGTGTGTACGCAGGATGAGGCGCTGCGCGACAAGTTCACCGGCAATGCAGACAAGGTTGTGAACCTGATCACCTTCTATGCGCAGGAAGTGCGCGAGTTGCTGGCCAGCATCGGTGCGCGCAGCATGGATGACGTGATTGGCCGTGCGGACCTGTTGGCACAGGTCAGCCGTGGGTCGGCGCATCTGGATGATCTGGACCTGAACCCGATGCTGATCACTGTCGATGGGGCGGCGGACATCGTTTACAACCGCGACAAGGATCGCAACGCGGTGCCTGACACGCTGGATGCACAGATTGTGCGGGATGCGGCGCGATTCCTTGAGGATGGCGAGAAGATGCAGCTTTCTTATGCGGTGCAGAACACGCATCGGACTGTGGGCACACGGACGTCCAGCCATATCGTGCGCAAGTTCGGGATGCGCAACACGTTGCAGCCCGATCACCTGACGGTCAAATTGACCGGCTCTGCCGGGCAGTCGCTGGGGGCCTTTGCGGCGCCGGGGCTAAAGCTGGAAGTGTCGGGGGATGCCAACGACTACGTGGGCAAGGGGCTGTCGGGGGGCACCATTGTGGTGCGTCCGCCCATGGCCTCGCCCATTGTTGCGGCTGAGAACACCATCATTGGCAACACCGTGCTGTACGGTGCGACGGACGGCTATCTGTTTGCCGCCGGTCGCGCGGGCGAGCGGTTTGCCGTGCGCAACTCGGGTGCGTCGGTGGTGATTGAGGGCTGTGGGTCGAACGGTTGTGAGTACATGACCGGCGGTGTGGCCGTGATCCTGGGTGAGATTGGCGCAAACTTTGGTGCCGGTATGACCGGGGGTATGGCGTATCTCTATGATCCTGAGGGCAAGTGTCAGGAGCTGATGAACATGGAGACGCTGGTGACCTGCCCTGTGACGGTGGATCACTGGATGGACGAGCTTGAGGGCTTGTTGGAGCGTCATCTCGAAGAGACGGGCAGTGCGAAGGCGGCGGACATCCTGCAACATTGGGACACCGAGCAGCGGCATTTCGTGCAGGTGTGTCCGATCGAGATGCTGGACAAGCTGGCGCATCCCATCCGTGTTGAGGCGGCGGCCGTTCCGGCGGAGTAAAGCGTAGGTGCATATGGCGGTGGTGGCGCGGGTCACCACCGTTTGTCGTCAGTGGCCGTCGGTGCGTTCGACCATTTTGGACGCCTTGTCGCGGCTGCCTACGTGTGTGTTTTCCGCAAGTATGTCGGCGATGCGTGTGGGCATGGTGCCGAGTTTGTGCGCGATGACATGGTCGGCGTCACCGGACCATTTGAGCACCCAGACCAGTGCGGCGTCGGCGGCGTTCAGCACGCGGTGTTGTGGTGCGATTGTGGTGGCGTGGGTTGGTGTCAGTACGTCTATCATCTCCGATCTCCGAAATGTGGTTAAGGCGGTGTGACCATACCAGAATCGGTTACCAGTCGTTAGGGATTAACGCTTTGTAATTTATTAGAGTTTTTTGCAGTCGTGCTGAACAGAGTGTTGCGGGCTGGTCAGGGGGCCTGTGTGGCATATGTCTGGGGCATGAGGTTTGCGGTCGTTTTGGTGTGGGTGTTGTGCGGGTCTGCGTGGGCCGAGCCGTTGCGCGTGCTGGCCATCGGGGACAGCGTGTTGGCGTGGCACAAGTGGACGGGGCGAGACATTCCGTCGGTGATAGGTGACGTGCTGGGCGCACGTGTCGACAACGACGCTGTTGCGGGGGCGCGGTTTTCCAATGCGTCGGCGCTGGGGCGGGCTGTGGGGTTTGACGTGCGGGCGCAGTTTCGGCGTGGTCCGTGGGACATGGTGCTGGTCAACGGCGGTGCCAATGACATGCTGAACGATTGCGGCTGTGGCGCCTGTGATGGCGTTCTGGACGGGTTGCTGGCCGCGGATCTGACCGGAGAGGTGCCGCAGTTCGTGGCCGAGATCCGCGCGACGGGCGTGCAGGTTCTGTGGATGGGCTACTATGCCAGCGCGCGGTCCGGGCAGTTCGCAGGGTGCCGCCCCTATCTGGTGCAATACGACGCGCGGATGGCGCAATTGGCAGAGGCGACGCCGGGCATGACATTCATCGACAGCGAGGACGTGCTGGACCCGGACGACCGGGCGAACTTTGCCTTTGATGGCATCCACCCGTCGCCCCGTGGCGCGCGCAGGATTGGCACATATCTGGCCCAATCTGTCGCGCAGTAGTTCACAGGCCAGACGCGTCCGCCTATAGCTGGGGCCATGGCGAAACCACGCACCTCCAAATCCAGGAAAAAGGCCAAACCGACGCGCCGGTTTCGGCCGATGCGATGGCTGCTGCGGTGGGGGCTGCGCGTGGTCAGTGTCGTGTTTCTGATCGCGGTGGCGGTGACCTTGCTGTGGTCGGTGCTGAACCCGCCCACGACCTTTTACATGATGCAGGAAAGCCGACGGCTGGGCGGCGTGGACCACGAGTGGGTCGACATGAACGAGATCGCACCGATCATGGCGCGTGCCGCCGTGGCAGCCGAGGATGCCAATTTCTGCCTGCATTGGGGTCTGGATGTGGTTGCGATCCGGCGCGCCATTGACGAAGGCAGCAACAGGGGCGCGTCCACCATCAGTCAGCAAGTGGTCAAGAACGTGTACCTCTGGCACGGGCGGTCCTGGGTGCGCAAAGTGATGGAGGCGGCGATGACGCCGCTGGTCGAGGCGATCTGGTCCAAGCGGCGTATCCTTGAGGTTTATCTGAACGTGGCCGAGTTCGACGAAGGCGTGTTCGGGATCGAGGCGGCGTCGCGGCACTATTTCGGCGTGGGCCCCGAAGCCCTGAGCAATGTGCAGGCGGCACGGCTGGCCGCGATCCTGCCCAATCCCAAGAACCGGAGCGCCAGCAACCCGTCGTCTTTTGTACGCAAACGGGCCTCTCAGATCCTGAGCGGGGCGGCCACGATCCGCGCGGATGGGCGCGCGCGCTGTTTCCAGAGTTGAAAATCCCCGCCGGGGGGTGCATGGATGCCTGACCCCGCGATTGACCCGGAAGACCCATGGCCCGTCTGTTTCACGTCCCGCTGTCCCCCTTTTGCCGCAAGGTGCGTCTGAGCCTTGCCGAAAAGAAGATCGAGGTGGAGCTGGTCGAAGAGCGGTATTGGGAGGGTGATCCCGATTTCCTGCGCCGCAACCCGGCGGCCAAGGTCCCCGTGCTGCGCCTCGATGGAGTGATGATGAGCGAGAGCGCGGCCATCTGCGAATATATCGAGGAGACACGCCCCGATCCGTCACTGATGCCTGCGGATCCGGCGGCCAAGTTGGAGGTGCGGCGGTTGGTGGGCTGGTTTGACGACAAGTTCCACAACGAGGTGACGTCCAAGCTGCTTTATGAGCGGGTGAACAAGAAGGTGATGGGGCAAGGTTTCCCCGACAGCCGCAACGTCAAGGACGGGGCGAAGGCGATCAAGTATCACCTGGATTACATGACCTGGCTGCTGGATCACCGCCGCTGGTTGGCGGGGGATGTGATGACGCTGGCCGATTTTGCGGCGGCGGCGCATCTGTCGGCGCTGGACTATATCTCGGACGTGGATTGGAACCGCAGCGAGGTGGTCAAGGACTGGTATGCCAAGATCAAGTCGCGCCCGGCCTTTCGCAGCATTCTGGCGGATCAGGTGCCCGGATTTCCGCCGCCCCGGCATTACAATGATCTCGATTTCTAGATCTGCCGTCGGACCGGGGGTTTGCCACCCCCGGACCCCCGCGCATATTTTCGGAACAATGAAGCCATGGGCGCGCTGAAAGAGCGGGTTGTGGCGCAGGCCCTCGGCGAGGGGTTTGTGGCCGCGCGCGTATGTCGGCCCGACGCGGTGCCGCAGGTGGCGGAACGGTTGGCCACGTTTGTTGCCGAAGGGCGGCATGGGCAGATGGGGTGGATGGAAGAGCGGATGCATTGGCGTGCTGATCCGTCCGTTTTGTGGCCCGAGGCGCGGTCGGTGATCATGTTGGCCGAAAGTTATGCGCCGGAGCATGATCCGCTGGCGGTGTTGGCGCGGCCCGATTTGGGGGCCGTGTCCGTCTATGCGCAGGGGCGGGATTACCATGACATCGTCAAGAAGCGGCTGAAGCGATTGGCGCGTTGGTTGATTGCGGAAGCGGGGGGCGAGGTGAAGGTGTTTGTGGACACGGCACCGGTGCCGGAGAAGGCGCTGGGACAGGCGGCGGGTCTGGGGTGGCAGGGCAAGCACACAAATCTGGTCAGTCGGGATTGGGGCAATTGGGCCTTTTTAGGGTCTGTTTTCACCACCTTGGAGCTGGCGCCCGATGCGCCGGAGCGGGATCATTGCGGGTCGTGCCGGGCTTGTCTGGATGTGTGTCCGACGGAGGCGTTTCCGGCGCCGTATCAGTTGGATGCGCGGCGGTGCATTTCCTATCTGACAATTGAGCATAAGGGACCCGTGGATGAGGCGCTGCGCCCAGGCTTGGGCAACCGGATTTACGGTTGTGATGATTGTCTGGCGGCCTGTCCCTGGAACAAGTTTGCGGTGGCGGCGAGTGACATGCGGTATTTGGGGGCAGTGGGCGCGCCGCCCTTGGCCGCGTTGGCGGGGCTGGATGATGCGGCGTTTCGGGCGCGGTTTTCCGGCTCGCCCATCAAGCGGATCGGGCGGGACCGGTTTGTGCGCAATGTGCTTTATGCGGTTGGCAATTCGGGGGATGCGTCGCTGGTTGGGGTGGCGCAGGCCCTGGTGGATGACGCGGATGGTGCGGTTGCGGACGCGGCGCGCTGGGCGGTGGCGCAATTGGGCGCGACAGGTCGGAAACAGGCGCAGTAGGCCGGGTCAAAAGGGGAGTGCGGCATGGCCATTTTGCTGGGGGTCGATACGGGCGGCACCTATACGGATGCAGTTCTGGTTCAGGATGATGCGGTTGTGTTGGCGCGTGCCAAGGCGCTGACGACGCGCCATGACCTGGCCCTTGGGGTTGGGTCGGCGGTGCGGTCGGTTCTGGAGGTATCGGGTGTGTCTGCGGATGCGGTGGCGATGGCGTCGCTGTCCACGACCTTGGCGACCAATGCGCTGGTTGAGGGGCAGGGGGGGCGTGTCGCGCTGATCTATGTCGGGTTTCGGGCGCAGGATCTGGAGGCGCAGGGGTTGGCGGATGCCCTGGCGGGCGACCCGGTGTGTGTGCTGGCTGGTGGTCATGGGCATGACGGAGCGCAGGTGGCTGCGTTGGACGAGGCGGGGCTTTTGGCCTTTTTAGAGACGCATGGCGGGGATGTGAGCGGTTTTGCGGTGGCGTCGCAGTTTGCCACGCGGAACCCGGCGCATGAGTTGCGTGTGATGGAGGTAGTGCGTGCGGTGACGGGGCGGCCGGTGTCGGCGTCGCATCAGTTGTCGGCCAAGCTGGGCGGGCCGAAGCGGGCGCTGACGGCGGTGTTGAATGCGCGGTTGATCGGGATGATTGACGGGTTGATCGGGCGAGCGGAGGATGAGCTGCGCCGTGTTGGCATTGCCGCGCCGATGATGGTGGTGCGGGGAGATGGGGCGCTGATGTCGTCGACGCAGGCGCGGCAGCGGCCCATCGAGACGATACTGAGCGGGCCGGCGGCCTCCATTGTGGGGGCGCGGTGGCTGACGGGGATGGATCATGCGCTGGTCAGTGACATTGGCGGCACAACAACTGATGTGGCGGTGTTGCGAGATGGGCGTCCGGCCATTGATCCGCAGGGCGCGCGGGTGGGTCCATACCGCACAATGGTCGAGGCGGTTGCGATGCGCACCACCGGGCTGGGCGGGGACAGTGAGGTTCATTTCGTTTCGGAGGGGCTGCGTGGGGGTGTGACCCTGGGGCCGCGCCGGGTGGTGCCGGTGTCGCTGTTGGCGGTGGAGCATCCGGGCGTCGTCGATACCCTTGCACAGCAGCTGCGCAGCACGACGCCGGGCGAGCATGACGGGCGGTTTGTGCGGGCGGTGCCGGGTGTTGCGACGGACGGGTTGACGGGGCGGGACGCCGCGTTGCTGGAGCGGATCGGGACGCAGATGCACCCGCTGGCTGCGGTGTTGCGCACGCGGATGGAGCAGGGCGCTCTCAAGCGGCTGGTGGCGCGGGGCGTGGTGCAGATTGCGGCGCTGACGCCCTCGGATGCGAGCCACGTGTTGGGTACGCTGGACGCATGGGATGCGGAGGCCGCGCGGCTGGCCTGTGTCCTCTTTGGGCGGCGCAGGACCGGGGCGGGCGAGGTTCTGGCCAGTGACCCAACCGTGTTGGCCCAGATGATCGTGGATCAGTTGACCCATCAGACCGGCGTTGCGCTGTTGCAGGCGGCGCTGGCCGAAGAGGGGCTGGACGAGGCGTTGGCCACCCATGTCCTGATGCAGCACGGATTGGGCGGGCATGACGGTTTGGTCAAGTTAGAGACTGGTTTGAACGTGCCGGTCATTGGCCTGGGCGCGTCGGCGGCGACCTATTATCCAGCTGTGGGTACGCGGATGGGCACCAAGATGGTGCTGCCTGAAGACGGCGGTGTCGCGAACGCCATTGGCGCGGTGGTGGGGCGTGTCACCATACGCCGCAGCGGGACGATCACAGCCCCAAGCGAAGGGCTGTTCCGCGTCCATCAGGAAAGCGGCCCGCAGGATTTTACGGCGTCAGACACCGCGCTTGCCCATTTGGAAGAGACCCTGACCCAAGAAGCATCCGGGGCGGCGCGGGATGCGGGGGCCGACGAAATAGAAGTGCAGGTCATGCGCGACATCCGCACGGCACAGGCCGAAGCGCGCGAGGTCTTTGTCGAAGCGACCATCACGGTCGAGGCCACGGGTCGTCCGCGCGTGGCCCTGGGATAGCTCAGGTGGTGCGCGCCCAGATGCCGCCCCTGGGGCTGAAGTTGGCGTTGCCACAGGTGAACAGGGTGCCCGCCCAGGCCGTAACGCTGGTGAGGTTGCCGGTGAACGGCATGGTTTGACCCGGCGTCGGGCTGTCTTGGATCCAGCCGCCGGTGTCATCGATGCGCCATAGCGCCATGGGCAAATCCGGAGTGTTATGGCGAGGCGTCACAAACGCGCAGATTTTGCCGTCAAATACGGCGGTGTTCATGCTGCAATGCTTTGACGCCACGGCGTCGGGCACAGGACAGGCTGTCCAGTTCACCCCATCTGTTGACCAGTAGACACGGGGTTCGGGGTAGCCCGGAGAGATGGAGCTGATCGACCAAAGCTTGCCGCCCATTGCAGTGAGGTTGAACGTCAGCGCCGGAGGTAGGTTACAGATACCCTGTGGCTCCCAGCCCCCTTGACCGTTTGCGGTCCATTCGAACAGCGAGAAGGTGGCGCCATTGTCGGCATAGGCACGCAGTTTGCCGTCTGCGGTCGCAAGGATTGGGGACGCGACCAATGCCGCGTTTTCCAAGGGTTGTGGCATCTCTGTCCAGGTCACCAGATCGCTGGACCGCAGGATGATGCCATTGCGCAGGCTCGTCGTGGCAGACAGGAACGTTTCGGTCTGGGTTGTTGTGGAGAACAATGGTGCGTCGAATTGCAGGGGCGGCAACGTCGTTACCTGTGACCAGTCCAGCCCATTTGCTGATATCCACAAGCCGCCGGGCGCGTCGTCTTTGCCCATATCAACGAGGGCAATTCCGGCGTGGGTTTCCACCAGATAGCTCTGGTGATCCATCGGGATCGGTCCGTCGCTGACCGGCACCCATTCAATGGCGGGTACGTCGATCGTGGTGCTTGCGTCGCTGGGGTGGACGGTTGCGGGGTTTGTGGCCAACAGCGTCAGTGTTGTCGGCACCACAAAAGGGATATCGCTGTTTCCTGTGGTCGGGACAGCATGCGGCGCGGGACCCGGTGCGGTTTGCAGGGTGACGTCTGTGGCGCTGGAGGATGTCCAGTTTGGGTGTGCAACAGGTGGCCCGTCGGCCGAGGACGTGACCGGTGCGTCCAACGTCACCGAGGGCGGGATGATCGACACGTTGATCTGGGCGCTGACCGGCAGAGCACGCAGAGCGCCGGGCCCTGGTTCTGCCGTCAGGTTGAATGGGGTCAGTTGGTACAGCGGGTCCTGGATCTGGAAGCTGCCCACGGGGGGGAGCGGTGTCGAGGGGTCGTCCTTGACGTGTCGGATCACCTTGCCGTTGTAGCTGAGCGCAATGACGGAGCCGAGCGATGCCTCCCAAGAGACGAGGGGGGATCCGCCATAGACCACCGCCCCCGGAGGCGCATCAAAGGCGTAGATGGCGAGGGTGGGCCAGACTTTGGTGATGTCCGCGTGGCTTTTGTACTCTTGGTTGTCTGGTCCGATGGTCTGGGCCATTTGGAGCGTCGACGTGCCGGGTTCGTCGTTCACGGTGATGTTCTTGATGTCGAATTCCAGCCCTTTGGGGCCGACCTGTCCGGCGGCGGTGTTCACAGGGGTCATGGTAAAGGCCCCGCCGTTCCGGCGCATTTGCCAGCCCGGCGGACATTTGACGGTGACGTTGTCGTACCCGCCTGCGAGGTCCGGTGGGAATGTGCCCATGGGCAGTGTGATTTTGAGGGACGCGGTTGTGATCATGTCGTTGGTCGCGTTGGTTGCGGTGAACGACAGGGAAAGCGTTTGACCGCATTCCGCGTGGTTGGCGCTGGTCACGACGGCCAGTATCAGCGGTGCCCTTTCGGTCACGTTTGCGTCCTTTTCCGGTCAGGCATTTTTGGCCCAGATCCCTTGTTTTGGTGCTGTTATGCCGTTGCCAGCGGTAAAGAGCGCGGTGTTGCATTGTGCCAGGCTGAGCCCGTACCCGGTTGGGTCGAGCATCGTTTGGCCGGGGATTGCAGGGTCTTGGGTCCAGGTGCCCGAGGCATCGATGCGCCACATCGCCATGGGCAAGGGGTCGGGGTTGTGCCTTTGCGTGACAAAGAAGCAGATTTCAGAGTTGAACACGGTGGCGTGCAGGCTGGCGTTGCCGGTGACCCCGGTGGGGGGCGGGTGGCTGTCCCATGTCACGCCATCTGTCGAGCTGTAGAGGTCGAGGACCGGATCCCCGAATGTGATGCGCCCCAGCGACCATAGCTTGCCCGCCGTAAAGATCAGGCATGTGCCGATGCCCATTGGCAGGTTGGGTTGTGGCACTTGCGTCCAGGTTTGCATCAGGTCCGTAGAGGACCAGATCATTTGTTCTGAGAACGGGGCAAAGGCCCATGCGGTGCCTGTATCGTCAAAGGTGATCGCGGGGGGTGCGAATGCGGCGAAAAAGCTGGCCTGGGGCAGGGCGGTCCACGTTTGCAGGTCGGTTGAGCTGTAGATCATGGACGGCGCGCTGCCTTTGGGGGCCACGGACAGGTAGGTGGTGCCGGCGTTGACCGCTGTGTAGACGGGCAGTTGGTAGTCAAACGCGGGCGGCGTTGTGATCTGGTCCCAGCTGAGGCCATCCGTGCTTGTCCACATGCTGCCGGTGGTGACGTCATCCGTGCCGACTGTCACCAGCAACAGGCCCGCGTGGGTTTCGAGCAGTCGCACTTGTTCCGTCAGGGGGACGGGGCCGTCTGCGGCGGACACCCAGGTGAAGCTGGGCGGCGTGACCGCCTGTGTCGCGGTGGCGGCGGTTGCTGACACCGGGTTCGTGGCGGTGAGTGCAAAGCTGGTGGGGCCGGTGATGGGCAAGGCCATGCCGCTGGACCCGACACTTACGGTCTGGGTGCTGGCGGGGGGTGTGGATGTCAGTGTCGCAGCGTTGGCGCTGGTTGTGGTCCAGTTCAGCGTCGCGCTGGGCAGGGCATTTGCGTTTGGCGTGACGCTGGCCGTCAGCGTGGCCGTGGGGGGCGCGATGGGCACGGTGATCTGCTTTTGCAGTTCTGCCGCCGTCGCGGCGGTGGCGCTGGCCGTGGCCGTTACGGTGACGATGGTGGGCTGTGTCACCTCATCGAGCGCATAACTGCCCGCGCTGGGCAGTGGGGTGGACGGGTCGTTCTTGACGTGGGTGATCGTCACGCCATTGGCATCCAGCGCAATCACCGCCCCGCTTGAACCTGTCCAGTAGATCGTGGTGGAGCCGTCATAGAGCGCGGGCAGCGGGTCGGCGTAGACATCCGTGAGGCTGAGTGGTGGCAGGATCTTGTTCAGGGTTGCCGTGTTTTCGCAGGGCGCGATGTCAGGCGGTTGGTTCGGATGTGTGATCGGTTTGTGCGCCGCGACCATCGTGACAGAGGTCTGGCCGGGGGCGTCGTTGACCATGATGTTCAGAATCTGAAACTCGAGACCCGCAGCGCCCACGGCGCCGGTGTTGGACGCGCTGGGCGTCACCGTGAAGGTGCCCCCGTTCTGGTGCAACTGCCAACCTGTCGGCGCAATCAGTTCAACCCCGTCAAAGCCGGTGGCGAGATCAGAGGGGAACATCCCGACCTGAAGCGTGAACGTCACCTTGGTCACGTCGATCAGGGCATCGGTCGTGTTGGTCAGCGTAAACAAAAGGTCCAGATTTTCGCCACATTCGGGTGCGGCGGGCAGGGCGGTCAGAGCCGTTATCAGGGGCTGTTGGGTCATGGGGCCGGGTGCCTTTCTTGCACGTCAGTCAGAGGCGCTGGCGGGGCAGAACATCCAGATCCCGTTGCGCGCGTGATTGGGATCTTGGTGCCCGTTGGTCCAGCCATCCATCGTTGCCACCGTGTCGGCAAAGATCACGCCGTTGAATGTGGCGATCTGAACGGTCGGGAACAGGCTGTTGCCCCCCATCCTTGCGATGTTGGCTTGGGGTGTGTCGACGGTGTTGGTGCCATCCGGGGCGCGTCGGGTGAGCGTCAGTTGGTACAGGGCGTGATCCGGGTCTGCGGTGTCAAAGACCGCAGCCAGATCAGCGCCAGCGGACACAAGCCGTGCGCCTGGTCGGCCCGGCATAGGCGCGCCTGGTGCTTTGGTCATCACACCATCTGCACCGGCTGTGTAGACGTCGGTTTTAGCAGGTCCCTCCGCGCCCGGCGCCGAGAGGCAGAGCACCAGTTTGCCGCCGATCCAGTCCATCGCCGTGACGTCGTATTGGCTGTTGCTGGTGCCGTCGTCCAGCGTGGGCATTGGGGTCCAGGTTTTAAGGTCTTCGGTTTTGAACAACTGCGCGGTCTTGGGAAAGCTCTGCGCGTCTGCAAAAGTGTAGCAGGCCGCCCAGACATGGCCCTGTTCGTCTGCACACATGTTGCCCAGAATTGCGCCGTCTTCGGGCTGCGGCAGGTCGAGCGGCGGGGTTTGAAACCAGGTCTCAAGATCGTCGCTGTACCAAAGCGCCAAGGTCATCTTTGGCGTAAAGAGCGAGGCGCAGATGAACACGCGCGCGCCGTGCGCAAAGGTCGAAATCTGCGCGATCCTGTTGCTGTAAAAGGTGTCGTCGAACGTAGCGGTCCAGGGGGCCGGGGTCTTGTGCGTGGTCCAGGTCAGGCCATCCCTCGAGGACGACACCCGGCCCGTGTCTGGGGCGCCGTCAGCGTCGATGTCCTGGTACTGGATCGTGACCAGCCTGTCGGCGGTCGCGGTGATGGCGCTGCGCGAGATGTTGGGCGAGGGGCCGACGTAGATCCAGGTGTCGGTCGGCGGGCTGTAAGGCGCGGTATAGCCCTCGGGGTCGAGCGTTCCGGGGTTTTCTGGTGTCAGGGTATAGTCCGTTGGCAAGAGCCGTGGGATTGGCGTTTGCGGCCATATCAGCGCGCCGTCTGCGTCCAGAACGCTTGGGTCAATGTCGATCTTGGTCGGGCTGAGGCCCGGACCCGCGACCGTGACGCTTTGTGCGCTTTTGGGAGTGCATTTGAACTGGACGGCGGGCAGGCCCGTGTCGGTCCTTTTGGTGATTGCAGCAACGTCTGCCAGCACGGCCGGGTTCATGCCGAGCGTGATCTGTTTTTCCTGTTTTTCCGCCGATCCGTCGGCCTTTTGCCCGGTGGCGATGACGGTCACGACGGTGTCCTCGCTCAGGGCTTCGAGCGTGTAGTCGCCTTTGGCCGGGAGGGGGGTGCCGGGCTGGCCTTTGACGGACCGCACCGATTGACCGGGCCAGCTGATTTCGATGAGCGCGCCGTGGGTGGCCTGCCACGACAGGGTGACGTCGCCCATGTAGTCGAAGGTCGGCGTGTCCACGACCACGTTGCCAAGGTGCAGCGGCGGGTTTTCCTTGGTGAGTTCGGTGTGCAGGGTGCCGATGCGGGGGGTGTCGGTGCCGCTGTGTTCTGTGATGGTGATCATTGTCGGTCCGGTTTCGTCGCTGACCAGGATGTTGCCGATGTCAAATTCCAGCCCCTTGGCGCCGACGCGGCCCGGATGGCCAGCGGTGTCTTTGGGTGTCAGGTGAAAGGTGGCGCCGTTCTGGCGCATGTCCCAGTCGGCGGGCGGGTTCAGTTTCAGCCCGGAGGGGTCAGCCGTCAGCGCGTCCCCAAAGGGGCCGACGACGAGGGTCACCGTGATTTCCGTGATCTCTACCAGTTGGTCGAGCGTGTTGGACACGTCCAGGGTCAGCGTCAGATGTTCGCCGCAAAAGGGCGGTGCGGGCGTGGTGTTCAGCCCATAGCTGAGGCGCGGCGGGAGCGCCTTTTTCGCCATGCTGGGCTGCGCTGCGCCAGGGTCAGCCATCGTCGGGGCCTGTTCCGTCGGGTGTGAAGGTCAGCCAGCCTTCCATCAGGGCGGGCGGGGCGGAGTCCAGCCGTGCCGCTTGTCCGGCTTTGACCAGTGACTTGACGGTGTAGCTGGGCGCTGTGCCCGGAGGTGTCGGTTCGCTCAGTTGTGCCCAGGCCCAGTCGCCGTGGCGTTCGGTTGGGTAGGGTACGCGCACTTGAGCGGTTTCGCTGATCACCGGCCCGGTGCGGAAGCTGAGTGCGAATTGCCCCATGGCGGGCGCGACAAAGGCGTCGGGCAGGGCGACGTTGCGGGTGGGGAGGATGCCGGTGGTGAGGTGCACGTCGCCGCGCGGGTCGAGCACCATCGTCAGCACCTGATCGGTGCCGTCAAAGGCAGTGCGCAGGTAGTTGCCCGGTGCGATCGGGTTCAGGTAGGGCGGGTTCGCGGGGGCCAGCCCTTGTGGGTCGTGGACCGCGTGGAAGCTGTCATAGCTGTCGCCCGTATAATAGCCCATCAGCCCGTCATCGAACAAATCGAGGCTGCCCAGCCGCACGTCCCATTCCAGCCCTTCGAGCCCGGCGCTGAGGTTTTGCAGCGTGTCCCGCCAGCTTTGGTTGGTGTAGGGTAGTCCATCCAGTTCCAACCCTAGTTTGCAGCGCACAAGCGCCAGCGGGCGGCCAATCAGCACCGACAGGTTCTGGTCCTTGCGCGCACCGAGGGGGTCGACCGTCCATTGCGTTTCATCCACGCAGGACAGGAAGTTGCGGAAGCCCGCCGCCCCGTCCGCGCGCGCCAGAAGGCCCTGCACAAAGCCGCCCAGGTGGCTGTTGGTGATTTGGCCGGGGTCCCTGACGGCCCCGGTGCTGTTGGGGGCGGGCAGCCAGCCAAGCTGTGCGGTGCCGGTTGTGTTGGCCAGTTCGATCAGTTCGCCCAAGGCTATGCCATCCGCGTCGTAGATGTTGAGTGCGCGGTCGAGGTGGTTGGGGATGATCCAGCCGCAGACCGGGTTCACATCCGCGGTCTGGCCGAGGATCTTGCTGTCATCGCTGGCAGAGAGAAAGTCAAAGTTGAGCCGCGCCGGTTGCACGACACGTGGTTGCAGGTACACCGCCTTGAGCAAGCTGGGCGTGCTGACGTTCTGGTCGGGCGGTGGTGCCAGCCCGGCACCGCAGAGGGGTCGGAACGCGGGACCCGTGCCGCCGTTGCCACCGGCCGTCATCAGATCGAGCGTTTGGCCAAAGGCGTCGACAACCGACAGGGCTTCGAATGTCATGTAACCGCCCCGCACCGGAAAGAAAAACGGGTTGCCCATGCCGAACCTGAGCGTCTGGTTGCCCTTGGTGGGGTCGGGCGTTTCGTTGTACTGCGCCCCGATATGCGGCGCGATGTCGTCGCTGGGTGGGTTGCTGGGATTGACGGTGCGCATCACCAGCGCGTCACTGAGCCCGGTCAGCCGTTGCGACATGAAGTTCATCTCGCCCACGGTTTCGATCAGGTCTTCGACGGCTTGCAGGCCCGCCTCGGGCGCTTTGGCGGTGGTGATGTAGTGGTGCAGCCGCGAGATCAGGGCAAAGTTGGCCTGTCCGGTCAGGAACGTCCGTCCGCTGTAGCCTTGGGACCCGTGTGCGGGGTTGCCCCCGGTCCAGACATAGTCGGTGCCGTCAAAGGCCCAGTCGCCGAGGTCAAAGCCCCAGTTGTCGCACTGTTCACCCGGTGCGGCGTTGCCCGTGTTGTCGGTGTTGGTGGTGGCGTAAAAGTTGATGGTCCATTGCAGGTAGAGAGGCGACCAGGCTTGTTGCCAGGTGACATAGGCGCTGTGTTCCCGGAGTGCAGGCGTGCCTTGGGTCGTGACCGGTGCCTGAAAGTCGCTGATTGCGTCGGACAGGGCTGTGATCTGGGCCGTGTTGCCCGGTCCGCCATTGACCACTGCGACCATTGTGGCGGCGTTTTGGGGATCGGCCAGGAATGTTTCGGTGCATAGCGCGGAAATCCCCCCCTGAAGGGCGGTGGAAAAGTGTGGGTTGGTGACCATTGCCGTCTCGGCGGAAAACACTGACGCGGGGCTGATGTCCGTGCTGTTTTCGACCCCGGTGATGATGCCGGTGGCGGTCTGGTCCTGTGTGCGGCAGATCAGCGTGTCGTCCCAGCCCGTGCCGGAGGTGTATTGCGGGTGCTGGGTCTTTTGCTTGGCCGAGGGTTGCAGCCCGGCGACCATCACCACCGGGTCCACCGGCGCGTGGAAGGGTTCGGCGCCTGATGCCTTGAGCGTCCATTGTGCGGGGTCCAGTTTGAGCACGGTTGCCGCATATTGCGCGATGCTGACCGGGTTTGTGGGTTGGGGCAACGAAGCGGCCTGGCGACCGAGTGCCGCCTCTTGGTCGATCACCTGTTTGTAGAGGCCCGGTTGGGTCGGGTCGAGGTTGTCGGTGATCGTCTTGAGGATCTGGTCGGGGTCCGACACCGTCGCCTGCCAGTCGGTATCAAAGGCGCTGCGCTTGTCCTTCCACCAGGTCGCAAAGAGGGACCATTTCATCGATTGCAAATCGCGCAGCGCGCTGTCGAGGGCGACCTGTGCCTGGTTCAACTGTGCGAGGGCGACCTGTTGCTCGTGGGTCAGCGGATCGCCCGGCGGCATGGCGGCAGCGGTCAGACCGGCAAAGCTGTCGTTGCTGGCGGCCACGATGTCCCATGTGGTGCCGCCCGGCTGGGTCGAGAACCAGGCATCGTGGATCAGTGCCTCGATCTGCGCGGCCCCGTCCGCCTTGTCCAGCGTCTTGAGCGCGTTGAAGTTGAGCGCCTCGAGTTCCTGCACCTCGAGCGTGCCTGCGTCCACGGATGTGGCGTGTGATGCGACCAGAGCCGACAGGGCGTCTGCGGCGGTGTTGCCCACGCACACGGTCATCCCGTTTGCATTGGGGTTGATGCGGGGCGGAATGTTGACGTTGGTCCAGGTCACCGTGTGGATCATGCCGTGATAGAGACTGCTATTGGGCATCTCGGCGGCTGTGGTGGGTGGGTTGTCCACCTGCCAGTTCAGGTGTTCCATCAGCGCGGTCCACGCGGCCTCTGGGTCGGACGCGGTGGTCCAGGCCGTGCGGGTGCCGGTGCAATTGTCGCCCCAGTGGGTGACCTCGCCATAGAGCGGGTCAGCGTTTGGATCGGAGTACCAGCCCACGACCTGATAGGTGAAGGCCGCGTTTTCCGGGTAAGGCACCTTGAGCGTGCCACCGTTCGAGCCGAGATCGTCATAGATGCCAAAGACGTTTTCAGCCCCCGGCTGGAATGCGTGAAAGGTCATCTCGCCCGGCCCAATGGCGCGCAGGAACAGGTCGGTGCCAGCCGCGCTGCTTTCACCCTGCCAGGCTGACAACAGGCGCGACACGCCGATGTTGGTCGGCACGACCTGTCCGTCCGTGCTGGTGGTGGGATCGACAAAGGGGGCAGCACCGTCGGTTGTGCTGACTTCGTCCGAGGTGAGGATCCAGCTTGTCGTCTGGCGCGGGCTGTCGGTGCTGGTTGCGGGGTCAAAGCGGGTGATCATCCAGCGATTGGGCACGAGGGGAAAGCAGACCTCGGGGCTGGGTGCGATGTCGACCTTGGGGGCAGAGGTATAGCCTGTGCCTGCCGACAGGACCGTGATCGCGCTGACTGCGCCGTCGTGCAGTTCCGCCACTGCGGCGGCGCCAGTGCCGCCGCCGCCCGTCAGGGTGATGGTGGGCGGCACGACATAGCCTGAGCCGGGGTTGATCAGGGCGAGGTCGCTGACGCCGTCGGCTGTCAGTTCCGCCTCGGCGGTGGCGCGGATTTGGGTGCCGTGGACCAGCGCCTTGGGCAGGGCCCAGTGCAGGTGTATCCCGGTCTTGGGTGGTTGCCCCATTTGACTGGGTTGCGGTTGTGGGTCGTTGAACGTGTTGAGCTGCGCGTAGTCGACCAAACCGCGATACCAGTTCTGGTGGGCGACAACGGCGTCGTTGACCATCAGTGCTTCGAGGGCCAGCGGGACAAGGAGGGGGGTTGAGCTGGGCATGCGTGTTATCCCTTGTCTGAGCCGGGCGCGGCCTGGTTCTGGAAGATCATTTGTTCAGGCGCGCGCACCATTTGGATGGCAAAGTCGGCGGCATCAAAGGGCGCGGGCAGGGTGCCGCCGTAAGCGGTCGTCAGGCCCTGTGACAGGGCGCTAGCCAGTGCGGTGGTGTTCACAACGGGCGAGGGCGCTGTTGCGTCGCGGTAGAGCGTCGTGACGTCGACCGAACGGCCGGGGATGATGTCGCCAATGGGTTGGCTCTGCCCATCCGACACCCAGCGCAGATCGACAATGCCATTGTCCTCGTGCCCAAAGGCAAGTTGTTCGGCGGGTTCGCCGATTTCGATCCATGCGGGCGGTTCGGGGAACAGCACCAGCATCACATCCGGGGCCAGCCGGTCGATGCGCAGTGCCTTCATCGGGGCGCTGGGTGTCGGGTCGGTTGCGCCCGCCGCGAGGGTCGAGGTTTTGTAAGCGCGGATTTCGAGCCCGGGCCAGCCTGACACAACAGAAGAGCGCATCAGGACTCCGGCCAGTGGCACGCCGGGGTCCGGTGCCGGGTTCGGCACTGTTTGGCCCATCAGTTTGGCGCGTGTCTGCACCATCTCTTGCTGGGTGGCATCCGCCAGCAGCGTGTAGTTCAGCGCCTGGTAGAGCACCTCGTGCCCGTTTTCGAGCCCGACACTGAGCGCGCCATCCACAAGCGCCTTTTGATAGTTGGGGTCGACGTAAAAGAAGCGCAGCGATTCCGTGGGCAGGGCACGTGTGTCGGGCACCATCTGGGCAAAGGGCACGCCGTCCATCAGCCTCAACTGGCCCAGCCAGTCCACCACATAGGACAGGAACGAGGGCGCCGGGTCACCCAGATCGGTGCCGTTCATCTTGGCCAGCAGTGCTGCGACGGCGGGTTGCGCCAGCAGCGATTTGAGCGCCGTGACCACGTTTTGTGGGGGCGGCGCGGTTGCGGTGGGTGTTGTCGTTTCTGGCGTCTTGTCCACGTCGGCCTGACCAACCGTGGGCGCGATGTTTTCCGCAAAGGTGGTGGTGAGGTACGCCATCACCGCATCCGACAGCAGGTCCGCCTCAAGCAGGGTTTCCAGTTCGGCCACGGTGTCCGGGTCGTCCTGGGTCAGGTCGGGGCTGGGCAGGACCGATTGCAGGACGCCGTTGGACGTGGCGTTGATCCGTGCCAGCAATGTGTTGGTCAGCGTGATACCTTGCCTCCGCCAGCCGCGCAGTTGCGTGGCAAAGTTGGGGTCTGACAGGCCCAGGAGCCGCCCGGCCTGCCAGCCCGCCGCATAGGATTGGTCAAAGAGGCCGGTGGTCTGGTCGTAGATCATGGCCGATCCGGCGCTGTCCCATGCTTCGGGCATGTCAAAGGGTGGCACGGGCAGGGGCGTGAACGGCCCACGGTACCAGGCGAAACTGTCGACGCCCGCCCGCGTCTGGTATTCGAGGGCGGTATAGCCCTGGGCAAAGGCACCTTGGACCGACGCGGCAGCGGGCGATCCGTCGCCCGGCCCCGGATCGGGCATGCGCAGGAGCAGCGCGTCCTTGGTTGTGCCATCCACCCCTGCGGGTGCGGCAAGGTTCTGCATGAGGTCGCGGAAATCACCCGCCTCTGACAGGCAATAGAACGACCAGGAAAAGAGCGACACCAGCCGCACGTTTTCGACCGCAACGCCGGTGGTGGGATCCGTGGGCCAGGTGGGCGTTGCGCCGAGGTAGTCTTGCCACCCTTCGAGGGACACCAGATGCGCCTGCCAATGCGCCCGTGTGCGCGCCGATGCAGCCGCCCCTGTGCCGGTGCCGCCCGCGAAGGTGACGGTGGGTGGGGCGGTATAGCCGGTGCCGGGATTGGTCAGCGTCAGATGTGTGACCTGATCACCCGTCAGCCCCGCCACGGCGGTCGCCCCTGTGCCGCCGCCGCCGGTGATCGTGACTGTTGGTGCGGTGGTGTAGCCTTGGCCGGTTGCGGTCAGGGTCAGTTCGGCCACGGGGCCGGGACCGGGCGCGGGAAAGCGGTTGCCGACAACCACGCCAAATTCGGTGGTGCCGGTTGCGGTGCCTGTTTCCTTGTCCCCGGTCGGCACGTCGCGCACATGGGCGAGCCAACGCGGTTCGACGTCCGTTCCGCCATAGCGGGGCATGAGCGCGGTGAACGTCGCGGTGGGCAGGTCGATGGCGCGGCCTTGGACGCCCCGCGCGGCCAGTGCTGTGGCGTTCTGGCCGTCGCCTGTGATCTCGACCGTGGGTGTCGTGGTATAGCCGGTGCCTGCCGCCGTGACAGTCGCACCCAGGATCACCCCGTTGGTGACCGTGGCGCTGGCGGTGGCCCCGCTGCCACCCCCGCCCTTGAGCGTGACGGTGGCGTCGCTGGCGTAGCCTGACCCCTGCTGATTGATGGTGATGTGGCTGACGGTGCCCGCGCTGATCACGGCGGTTGCGGCAAATCCGGTGCCAGCCCCCGACAAGGTGACTGTGGGTGCGGTGGTGTATCCGCTGCCGCCTGCGTCCACGGTCAGCGCGGTGACCACGCCGTTGCCAATCACGGCATCGGCGCTGGCCCCGGTGCCGCCGCCGCCCGACAGGGTCAGCGTTGCATCCGCATAGCCCGCGCCGCCGTTCGTGATGGTGATGGCCGTGACCTGATCCATCAGGTCCTGACGGTCAGGCGGCCCGATCTGTGGTCCCAGTGTGCCGGGTGGCGGGCTGAGGATGTCGGAGGCGCGAAAGGTTGTGAGCGGGGTGCTGAGTTCATCCGCCTGCACCAGCAGGACGGCCAAATAGGGCGTGTCGTTGTCCGAGGTCGTGAGCGCCCGTTCCCATGGCAGCGCCCCACCAGTCAGCGTGACCGAGGCGAGGTTCTGATCAAAGGCGCCGACCTGCCCGGCGGGGGGAAAGACGGCGTGCACGTCAGCGGGGTCGAGGGCATAGCGCGGTGCGGCCACGGACACGAGCTGTGCCAATGGCAGCGGGCCGGGAAAGGCGGTGGGCGGCAGGTCCTGACCCCCGGTCTGCGTCTCGACATTGGTGCTGGCGACCGTCTGTTTGACCGAAATCGTATAGTCGCCGCCGTGCAGTGCCGGGATGTGCCGGTCAAAGAACTGGATGTCATTCAGCGGCAGGCTGCCCGGCGCGGTAGGTTTGGTGGTCATCGCTGTGCGCCTTGTGATCGTGTGAGAGGGCCGGGCATCACGCTGCCACGCGGCCCAGCATGGGCGCCCCTGCAAAGCTGGTGGGGATGGCATCGACAAAGGGCTGCATGTCGCCATTTGTTCCTGCGTTCACCCCGGCCGCGCCCAGTGCGTCAAACAGGCTGGTGCGCTGCGCCGTGACGTCTGCCGCAGCGGCGGTTGCGGCGATGGTTGCCAGCGAAGCGTCGTTTGGCACCGGTGTGCCGGTTTGCGCATCTTGGGGCAAGGGCAGAAGGTTGTTGTCCGCCGCCGTGGGGTTGATCGGATCGCTGGCGAGGTTGGCCTGAGGGATGGGCGGTGGCCCGGTCATGGGGTGCTTTTTTGGGCCGATCCCGGACAGGCCGGTCATCCGGCCGGGCAGAACCTTGGCCTCGGCCGCCGGTGTCTTGCCCGGCGCGATGGGGATGCCCCAGAGGGCTTCTGGCACGGATTTGGCCGCGATGGTCCAATTCCAGTCGGTATCGAGGTTTTGCACCTCTTTGGTGTCCAGATGCACGACGCTGAGGTCCAGCACCGAGCTGGTGCAATTGATCCCCATGGGCCGCACCCCGACATAGTAGCCGTCAGCGCGTGCGCAGGTGGGAAAGGTGCTGCCGGACGGGGCGGGCGGCACGTTTGGATCAACAGGGTCAAGCGTGAGCGGCGCGAGCGGTGTCGCGGCATCAGGGCCGTTGAGGTTGAGTTGTGTTAGCGGCCACGCGGTTTCGACGTCAAAGGTAAAGGCGCTGGCCCGCACGAGCCATGCGCCGTCGGCGTCCTTGGCGGGCACTTGCCCGCCCGTGATCTTGAGAGTGACCACGTTTTCAAAGGGGGGCGACGCCGCTTGCGCCTGCATCATCGGCTGGATGGCGGCGGTCTGGGCGGGCGTGTTCTGGGGCAAGAGGGTGGTGAAGTTGTTCCAGTCGACATAGCCGCCGATCTCGTTCTTGCTGGCGCCAAAGCCGACGGTAAAGGACGCGACCCACAGGTGGACGCGCGCCTCGCCCCCGGTGGGTGGCCCCCAAAGCTCGAGGCTGGCCCCGACTTCGACTTTGATCGTGGCGGTCACGAACAGCAGTTTGACCCGCACCGAGACGCCGATGGTGACGCCGATGTCGATGATGTAGGCAAAGGGTTTCCACTGGATCAGGAAATCCGCATGGGCGGTGAACCAGGCCTTGATCGCGCCGGAGTGGAATTGGATATCAAGCCCGCCGCCGCCCATGATCGCAGAGGGTGTGAGGGCGAAATAGGCGGTGCCTGTGACGGTGACCTGATCCGACACTTTCCAATTGAACCCCAGCCGCGGTTCATCCGGATACCACGCGGGTTTCCTGAAGTAGGGTGAGTATCCCCCGACGGTCAGAACAAAGTCGCCGGCATGGGGGCTGGGGTCGAACCACACGAAAAAGGCAAAGCCGCCGGTCAGTTTGCAGTCTTTGGTCAGCACATAGGAATTGGGCGTGATTTGCAGCGTTGCGCCCAGCACGCCTTGGGCCGGGACAAACAGCACCTCGAGCCCCAGCTCGACATAGGCGAAGGTTTCGGACCCTTCCTGAGGCAGCTTGATGCGGGACAGGCCCAGCACGGCGACCTCGAACGTCTTGCCGAATTCGATCACCAGAAGGGCGTTTGATTTGATCAGCTCATAGGATGTGAACTGTACCCCCGCGGCAAAGAAGTTCACGCCCTGGGCGGGGGGAATGTAGTCCTTGAGTGCGGCCAAAGCCTCGGCGGGGCTGGCGCCTTTGCCACCCACGGCGGCCGGGTTGGTCAGGCCCGCCACCAGCGGAAAGTCCTGTACCTTGTCCTGCGCCGGGATTTTCAGCGCGCGGTTGTAGCCAAAGCCGCCACTGACCCCGGTGACAAAAAAGAAGCCCGGCCCACCGATGGTCGCATCGACCATGGCAAAGACGAACAGGGACGGGTGCCCCTGAACCTCGGCCCAGGACCCCATGGCCGAGACGGTCCATTTGTCCCCGATCTTGACCAGCGCCTGACCGTTGTATTCGGCGATCTTGTTGCCATCGACGATGACCTCGTCCTTGAACAGGCCGCCACTGATGTCGACGGACCCGGCTTGCAGCGTGAAATCCAGCCCCTCAAGCCCGAGGGAATAGTCACTGATCGTGCCGGGTGTGCGCAGGGGGATGCCGACCGACAGACCCTTGAGTTCGACCTCGAGCTTGGACACCGTGACCTTGGCATCAAAGAGCAGCCCCAGATCGAGGTCGGTGTTGGGCTGTTTCCATTCCAGCCCAAAAGTCTTGAGAAACAGCGGGCCAAAGCTGCGCTGGATCGGCAGGATCACCTTGTCGGAGGGTTTGTCCTTTTGATCAAAGAGCTGGAAGTTGACTGTGGTGGGGTTGGCCGGGTCGTGCACCCAGCCGAGGGCCGCGGAAAACTCGGGCGCAACGGCTTGTTTGTCCGCGCCTTTGTCCTGACCCTTGGCGGGCGTTTTCTGGGCCGGGGACGTGCCGGAAGACAACAGATTGGCCGCCACTGGATTGCCGGACGCCCCTTTGGTGACATTACCGACCGGCAGGCCGAACTTGTCGATGCGCATGGCGATGCCCCATGGCACAGGCCGTACCTTGGCAAAGTCGATCGAGACGGAAAAGCGCGGCTCAACCCCGCCCAAGGTTACCCCTTTGATCGAGGCCAGCGGTGTCTTTTCCGCGCCGTTGTAGTCGAGGCCGAGGCTGACCAGTTCGAGCCGTGGTTTGAAGGCGGGGATTGCGCCGGTTTCACGGACCACAAACAGGGAAATGCCGGGTGCGAGGCTCGTGCCTTTGGGGTCGGAGCGTTTGATCCAGTTGTTCTTGTCGCTTTCGCCCGTCAGCCATTTGCCCGCCTGCAGCTTGAGCACGTTTGGTTTTTTCCCGCCGGATTTGGCGGGGGTGGGCGCGGTTGGCGTTTTCTTTTTCTCTGCGGTCACGTGAATGTTGGGCACGGTCACGCGCAGGCCGTAGTCGGTGGCGGTTTTGTCCAGCACGTCCTCGGACACGATGTAAACCCCGCCCTCCTGGATCTTGAACACGGGCGTTTTGCGGCTGGCCAGGACCTTGAGCCCTTCGGCGAGCAACCATTCGGCGCAGGCCTTGGCGGACCCCAGGGATTGCAGCGTTTTGAAGTCGCCAAAGGTGTAGCCGCCGACGGTCTGGGTGGCGCTGGTTTTCAGCACGCCCAGGTCGACCAGAACGGCCCCGAGTGTGGTGCCGGTCGACGGGATTGTCTGACCCAGAATGGCGGCCACATTGGCCTGCGCCAGCATCGGATTGATCCAGTTCGACAGCGTTTCCAGCGCGGCCACCAGCCCGTCCAGCGTTTTGACGGTCGATTGCGGCGCGGGCGGCGTCATCCCGAGGAAGTCGAGCTCGAAGCTGGGTGGATCGTCGAAGGTCACGAGCCCTTTGAATTCGAGCCCATTGAAGCTGCCGTTCGGGAACGCAAAGGTGCCGGAGGTCTTGAGGTCCAGCGCGAGGGTGATTGGATCACTGGCGCTGCCGGTGACGACAATCGACGACGTCAGGGGCAGTTCGAACAGCGGGATTGCGGCCCATAGGCTGGCGTTGACCGGGTCGTCGTCGGACAGGGTGTGATAGAGGCCCAGAGACACGACAGAGCTGTCGCCCTCGTTGTCCTTGGGCAGCATCACGTAGACCGGGGTTTCGGTGTCGTCATATTTGATCTGAAACCAGGCATTGCCGTCGGGCGATATGCCCGAGGCATCGCCCAAAAGATCGCGCAGCAGGTCCAGAATGGCGTCGCGGTTGGCGGGGATCGCTTCGATGTATTGGACAGGGTTTTCGAACCACCCAAGGTTCAATGCAACATTGCTGCCTGCGGGCGTCAGCAGCCCAACCAGAACACCAATATCCTTGAGACGCGCGTCGATGGCGTCTGCGGGGAACTCTAGCCCCGTATCCGATTTTTCCAAAATTGTTTCCGCGTAACACTCGGTGTGTCGCCACGGCCCCCACTAACCAATGCAGTGAGCGTTGCACAGTTCGCGGGCATCCGTCTATCAATAGTTGTAGGCGCATGTCGCGGTGTTGGTTGACTTTTCCCCGGTGACCTGCGGACAGTTGCGCCATGTTGACACTGACCGATTTGCAAGAGGTCGCCGCATTTGTGCAGGCCCGGATGGCACCCACGCCGCAACATCACTGGCCTCTCTTGAGCGCGAAAACAGGCGCGGAGGTGTGGGTCAAACACGAGAACCACACGCCGACAGGTGCCTTTAAGGTGCGTGGTGCGCTGACGTTCATGGACTGGCTGGTGCGGACCCACCCGGAGATTTCGGGCATCTGCACAGCGACGCGGGGCAATCACGGGCAGGGCCAGGCGTGGGCCGCGACCAATGCCGGTTTGACGGCCAAGGTGTATGTGCCGCGCGGCAACTCGGTCGAAAAGAACGCGGCGATGCGCGCCTTTGGTGCCGAACTGATCGAGTATGGGGACGATTTCGACACCGCGCGGATGGAGGCGTTTCGGGTGGCCGAGGCAGAGGGGCTGTTCATTGTGCCGCCCTATCATCCTGAGTTGGTGCGGGGGGTGGCGACCTATGCGTTCGAGCTGTTCACGGCGCAGCCCGATCTGGACACGGTGTACGTGCCAATTGGATGCGGGTCGGGGATTTGCGGGACGATCATGGCACGCGATGCCCTGGGCCTGTCGACCAAGGTGGTGGGCGTCGTGTCCGATCAGGCACAGACCGCCAAGCTGTCGGTTGAGGCGGGGCGGTTGATCGAGACAAATTCGGCTGCGACCTTTGCCGACGGGATGGCGGTGCGGATGCCGGTGCAAGAGGCGTTTGACGTCTATTCCAAGGGGGCCGAGCGGATCATCGCAGTCACCGATGACGAGGTTGCCGCGGCGATCCGGCTCTATTTCACCGCGACGCACAACGTGGCCGAGGGCGCGGGCGCGGCCCCGCTGGCCGGTCTGATGCAGGAACGCGAGACGATGGCGGGCCGCAAGGTGGGCGTGATCCTCTGTGGTGGCAACATCGACACGGGGTGGTTCCGCACCGTGCTGGATGGTCAGACGCCCACCGTCTGATTTTACAAAATCGACACCAAACCGTTACGCAAGCGTAGTGCAAAACCGGCACGTGGTCGGGGACGATTTCCCGAAGGAGTGTCCCATGACCACGCACCTTGTTTGCATGACCTCGGCCCTGGCCCTGGTGACAGGCGCCGCATTTGCCGGCGACCATGCGCAGAAGAATTTCAACCGTATCGCATCGTTCCCAGTTGTCACGAACATGGCCGAAGGGGCGGACACCAGCCGCGAGTCCTCGCCCGAGATCATCGACGTGACGGCGGATGGCATGACGCTGGTTTACACCGACAGCCCGCTTGAGGCCTTGGGCATGGTGGACATCACCGATCCGGTCAAGCCTGCGCCGCTAGGCACAATTGATGTGGGTGGTGAGCCGACGTCGGTGTCGGTCATTGGCACAACCGCCTTTGTTGGTGTGAACACGTCTCAGAGCTATGTCGCGCCATCGGGCAAGATGCTGGCCATCGATACTTCGAGCGGTGAGGTCCTCGCGTCCTGCACGCTGGCGGGTCAGCCGGACAGCATCGCCAAGTCGCCCGACGGGTCCTTTGTCGCGGTTGCGATTGAAAACGAGCGTGACGAGGATCTGAACGGCGGCGTGATCGCGCAACTGCCCGCAGGCACTTTGCAGATGATCGACGTTGTGAGCGGGTCGCTGGATTGCGCCAGCATCGTGACAGCGGACCTGACCGGTTTGGCCAACGTGGCCACCGGCGATCCCGAACCGGAATATGTGTCGATCAATGCGCTGGGCGAGACAGTCGTCACCCTGCAAGAGAACAATCACATGGTGGTTGTGGCCCGTGATGGCAGCATCGTGAGCCATTTTTCCGCTGGATCGGTGGACCTGGAAGGCATCGACGCCACGGACGAGCGAGGCGCATTGATCTTTGACGAGGTGCAGCGCGACAGGCTGCGTGAGCCAGACGCGGTGACGTGGATCGATGATCAGCATTTCGCGACGGCGAACGAGGGCGATTACGAAGGCGGCAGCCGCGGTTGGACGATCTTTCACAAGGATGGGTCGGTTGTTTTCGAAAGCGGTGTGACCTTTGAACACGCGATGATCCAGATCGGGCACTACCCGGACAAGCGGTCGGACAGCAAAGGTGTTGAGCCGGAAAGCGTGACAACGGGCACCTATGGTGGTGTGCCGTTTGTGTTTGTCGGGTCCGAGCGCGGATCGATTGTCGGGGTGTATGACATCACGGACCCAGCGGCGCCGGTTTTGAGACAGATGCTGCCGTCGGGGATCGGGCCAGAGGGGTTCGTGACCATCCCGGCGCGCAACCTGCTGGTGTCGGCCAATGAGGTGGATGGCCTCGAGGACGGCGCGGCGCGGGCGCATGTGATGATCTATGAATACGCTGAGGGCGACGCGGTTTACCCGCACTTGACATCGGCGGGCATGGATAGGCTGACCGGATGGGGCGCGATTTCTGGCATGGCGGCCAAAGACGGCCTGATCTATGCGGTGTCGGACAGCTTCTACAGCTATCAGCCGCGCATCTTTGTCATCGACCCCAGCCAGCCCCCGGCGCGGATCGTGGATGCGATTGACGTCACCCGTGCGGGCCGTCCGGCGCAAAAGTTGGACATGGAAGGTATAGCCGTGGACGGCGACGCGTTCTGGATCGCCTCGGAAGGGCGCACAGACCGGGTCATCCCTCATGCGATTTACAAGGTTGGTGCTGATGGCGGCATCGAAGAGGAAATCGGTCTGCCTGCAGAGCTGATGGCCGTGGAAAAGCGGTTTGGTTTTGAAGGGATCACCAAGGTTGGCGACACCCTGTGGATGGCCGTGCAGCGCGAGTGGAAGGATGACCCCGCCGACCACGTGAAGCTGGTGTCCTACAACATCCAGACCGAAGAGTGGGGTGCCGTGCATTACCCCAAGGCGTCTGCCGACAAGGGCTGGGTCGGATTGTCGGAGATCACGGCCTATGGCGACCACGTCTATATCGTGGAGCGTGACAACCAGCACGGCATCGAGGCGGTCACCAAGAAAGTGTACCGCGTGCCGCTGGCCGACATGCAGCCCGCGCCTTTGGGTGGCGATCTGCCTGTGGTTGGCAAAGAGTTGGTGACTGATCTGATCCCGGCGCTGACGTCGACGGGGGGCTATGTGCTCGACAAGGTCGAGGGCATGGCGATCATGGACGATGGCACCGCGTGGATTTCCACGGACAATGACGGTGTGGACGACCATTCGGGCGAGACGATGTTCTTTTCCATCGGCCAGATGTGACGCCACGCACCCCTGAAACAGAAACGCCGCCCCAGTGATCGGGCGGCGTTTTTTGTTGTTCAAGGGAAAGACAGAGTTGGCCCGGTGCCCGAGGGGAGGAGCACCGGACCGCCGTCGGTCAAGTCTTGGGCTTAGTTGACGGCTTTGGCGTCAACCACATCCGCCTCGATGGCGGCCTGGCTGGCGATTTCGATCCGGCGGGGTTTCAGCGCCTCTGGCACTTCCTTGACCAGGTCGATGTGCAGCATCCCGTCGGTGTTGCTGGCCCCGGTCACGACCACGTGGTCGGCCAGGTGGAACTTGCGTTCAAAGGCCCGCGTGGCGATGCCACGGTGCAGGTAGGTCTTGTCTTCGGTCTCGGCTTTGCGGGCCGTCACGATCAGGCTCTTTTCCCGCACTTCGACGCTGAGGTCGGCATCGGAGAACCCGGCGACTGCGATCGAGATACGATAGGCGTCGTCATCGGTTTTTTCGATGTTGTAGGGCGGGTAACTGTTTGCGCTGTTGTCGGTCGCGGTGACCCGGTCCATCAGGTCGGCGATTTGGTCAAAGCCGACGGTTGCGCGGTAGAGCGGTGCAAAATCATATGTACGCATTGTTATCCTCATCAGAGCGATTACAGGGCGGGCCTTCCGTCGTGGACAGACCCGCGGGTTGCTATGGCCGGACCCCGTCTGGGCATCCGGTACACATGATGTGGTGAGGATTTTGCGGCGTTCAAGACCCGTCAGGGTTTGACGAACTTTGCGCCGATGTTGCTGCGCTGTTTGCCGCCACCGACGGTGATCCGGCGGACCTTGGCTGTGGGCGGGGCCACTTGCAGGCGCATCTGCGATTTCACCTCGGCGACCCGCGCGGGCAGGACCATGCCGATGGACCGTTTCTCGCCCTCGATGTCGAGCATGCCCGACACCACCGAAATGATGCGGCCACGCCCGTTGAGGTGGGAAAACACTGGGCTGCCGGACGAACCAAAGGTGACGTCGCAGTCAAAGATCATCGCGTCCGCCTCGCGCAGCAGCATCTGGCATTCCTTTTGCCGGGACTGCGCGTTGGCGCGTCCGCGGCCATAGCTGACCACGCTGACGGGGCCGGGTGCGATGCGGTCTTCGTGGATGTAGAAGGGCGGCACGTCAAAGGTCGAGATCGGCTCGGACAGGCGGATCAGGCCGACATCATGGCTGACGTTGTGGACGGACATGGCGCCGGTAGGTTCAAAGGATGCGTGTGCGGCGGCATCAGAGGCGCGGCGCACGGCGACGGCGGCACCGTCGCGCAGGCCCGCGCTGAACCGGATGGTGTCGGTGGGCCAGAGCGTGCCGCTGCCGGGTTGGTAGAGGCAGTGCGCGGCTGTCAGAACGAGGTCGGGTGCGATCAGGGTGCCGGAGCAAAACGCGCCTTGGCCGAAATCGATGCGGCCCACGGCCTTCCAACTGGCGGCGGCATAGTCCGTGTCGAGTGTGCGCAGCGCGGATGTTTGCGCGGTGGCTTGCGTCCCAAATGTCAGGGCGGCCGCGGCGAGGATGAGGGCAAGGATTTTCATGGTTTCAGAAACTTGGCCCCTGTGTCGTTGCGTGCGCCCGCCTGAACGCGTTGGGTGATCACGCCCTTTTGTGCGACCATTTCCGCCTGAAGGCGGGCCAGTGGCGCGCCCAGCGAGGTGCCAAGCGATACGGCTTCGCCGTCCACTTCGGCCTTGGCGGAGACCACGGATACGATGTGCGGTTCGCCATCGTGCACGACAAAAATGGGTGCGCCGGAGCTGCCGAAATCGACGGAACACGAGGTGACCAGAACGCCATCCTGTTGCGCGAGGACGTGGCATATTTCTTGCAACGATGGGGCTTCGGCCCGGCCTTTGCCATAGCTGACGACGCCGACCTGCGACCCGCGCCGGGGTCGGGTGGCGGTCAGGAAGGGTTTGATTTTGCCGTCACGTACCGGGTGGTCCAGTTCCAGCAAGGCGAGATCATTGCGCACGCCGTCCGAACTGAGGTGATCGGCCAGCGCATAGTCGGGATGTACCACGGCGCGGCGGACGGTGCGGTAGGCCAGCGCACGGCCATTGCGCCATCCCGCCAAAAATTCGATCTCGGTGTGGTCGATGCGGTCGCCTGTCGTCTTGTCAAACAGGCAGTGGGCGGCGGTCAGTACCATCTTGGGCGCGATCAGCGCGCCGGTGCAGAACCCCGTGCCACCGACATTCAGGCGTCCAACGGCCTCCCACGGGCGGGCATCATCACCCGAATTCAGCCGCCGCAAACGGGCGTCCTGGGCGAATGCGGTCGAGGTCACGACCAACGCCATAAGTGAAAGGGCCATCCAACGGCGCATGAACCACCTAAATACAATCCCGTAGGTGAGATTGGTCTAGGTCCGAAAGGCGGCAGAATTAGGGCAGACGGAAAATTTAGCGCAAAATGGGGACATCGCTGTGGGTACGGTCGAGCGCGGGTGGCCGAGGCCCACCTGTCGCCCAGTCGAGCAGTTCGACGGTATGCACAACGGGCACGCCTGCGGCGGACCCGATCTGCATCATGCAGCCGATGTTGCCGGCGGCGATGATATCGGGGTTCTTGGCCATCAGGGTCTGGACCTTGCGGTCCTTGAGCTGGCCCGAGATTTCGGGCTGCATCAGGTTGTAGGTGCCCGCTGATCCGCAGCAGAGGTGGCTGTCTGCGGGTTCCACCACGGTATAGCCCGCGCGTTTGAGCAGGTCCTTGGGATAGGTCTTGATCTGTTGGGCGTGTTGCAGCGAACAGGCGGCGTGATAGGCGATGGTCATGTCCTGATCGGCCTGCGCAGGCAGGTCCAGTTTCATCAACACCTCGCTGACATCTATGGCAATCCCGGACACGCGCGCGGCGTCGGCGGCCAGTGGGTCGTTGCGGAACATGTGGCCGTAATCCTTGACCGTGGTGCCGCAGCCGCTGGTGTTGATCACAATCGCATCAAGGCCGTCGCCGTCCATTTCATCCGTCCATGCGCGGATGTTGGCGGCGGCTGAGGTGTGGCTCTGGCTGGTTTTGCCCATGTGGTGCGTCAGCGCCCCGCAGCATCCCGCACCTTCGGCCACGACCACTTCGCAGCCCAGACGGGTGAGCAGGCGGATCGTGGCGTCGTTGATGTCGGTGTTGAGCGCCTTTTGCGCACAGCCGGTCATCAGCGCCACGCGCATCTTTTTCTGTGCCTTGGGGGCAAAGCTCTGGGGGTCGTCATTGCGGCTGACGGGGGGAATGTGTTTGGGGGCCATGTCCAGCATGGCGCGCAGGCGGGCGTCGGGCATCAGCCGGGCGAAAGGACGCCCGATCTTGGCCCCCAGCAGCGCCAGCCGGAACCGGGTTGGATAGGGCAGGATCTGTGCCAGCACCCAGCGCAGCACACGGTCGGTCAGGGGGCGTTTGTACCGTTCCTCGATGTACTCCCGCGCGTGATCGACAAGGTGCATATAGTGGACGCCCGAGGGGCATGTGGTCATGCAAGCCAGACACGACAGGCAGCGGTCTACGTGCTTGACGACCTTTTCATCCGGGTCGCGGTCGTTTTCCAGCATGTCCTTGATCAGGTAGATGCGGCCCCGTGGGCTGTCCAATTCGTCGCCCAGCACCTGATAGGTGGGGCAGGTCGCGGTGCAGAACCCGCAGTGGACGCAGTTGCGCAGGATTTCATTCGACCGTTGGATCGCGGGGTCGGTCAGTTGTTCGGGGGAAAAGGTGGTTTGCATATCACTCCGCCATCATCTGGGCCGTGGCAAAGCCAAACCACGGTACGGTGGTGCCCATGGCACAGATTGCGCGGCTCCAGCGCCGCATCGTAGGGGTCGGTTGCGCGGCGTACATGGCGCGCGCGACGATCACCATGACCAGCACCCAGGCCAGCCAGATCAGCAACACGCTGAGGAACACCGGGGTTGGATCGACGCCCAGGGTCAGGCTCGCCTCGCTGCGAAAGACAAAGCTGAGGACAACCAGCACCGACGCGATCAGGGCCAGCGGCCAGCGCCGCCCATCGGTGCGCACCAGCGCCAGGAACAGCGCAGGGCCGATCACAAAGGCCATGGTGAACAGGATGAGCAGCATCAGGCGGCCATCAGGCCGGGGTTCAGGATACCCCGTGGGTCGAACCGCGCACGCAGCGCCGTGCTCAGGGCCGCGACGCCCGGTTGTTCGGGTTGGAACACAGGCACAGAGGCGCGCACCGCGTTCGGGGCCTTGATCAGAGTGGCGTGACCGCCCAGCGTGGCCACCGTCGATTGGATTGTGCCGTGGGTCGCCGCGGCGTTGCCGCCCGATTGGCCGATCCAGACCAGCCCGCCGCCCCAGTCCAGCAGGGTCGTGCAACCGTCGGGCAGGGCGGCGACAAGTGCGGGGGCATCGCTCGGTTTGACCGAGGCGCGCCATACGCTGTCCATGCCGTGCAGCGGGGTCGCGTCGCGGATGGTGGTCCAATCGGCATCTGACACGCGCATCACGTCGCCATGTTTGCTCAAGAGCGCGGTGAGCGCATCCGCGCGGTAGGCAACCGAGCTGCCGAACCCTTCGATGCGCAGCCACACCGCGCCATCGGTCCACGCCGCACCGGACACTTCGAACGGGGAGCCCAGCGCCTGCGCCATGGCGGCAACCGCACCTGCGGAGGTCAGCCCGTCGATCACAAGTGTCTCTGTCGCCTCGACAGCGGGCAGGACCTTGAGGCTGATTTCGGTGAGGACGCCAAGGGTGCCCCATGACCCGGACATGAGTTTGACCAGATCGTAGCCCGTCACGTTTTTCATCACGCGGCCACCGTTCTTGATGACATGGCCCGCGCCGTCGACAAAGCGGACGCCAAGTGCGAAATCCCGTGCCGCCCCGGCCATGATGCGGCGCGGCCCGCTGGCGTTGGTGGCGATGACGCCGCCAATGGTCGTCGCACCCTTGGTGCCCAGCATGCCGGTCAGATCGTAGGGTTCAAAGGCGAGGCGCTGGTTTTCAGCGGCCAGCGTCGCCTCGATCTCGGCCACGGGTGTGCCGGCCTGTGCCACGATGGTCAGCGCGCCGGGTTCATAGAGTGTCACGCCAGACAGGCCTGACACATCCAGCACCTGACCAGTGACAGGCCGTCCAACGGCGCGCGTGCCACCGCCGCGAATGGTCAGCGGACCCTTGGCATCGGCCACCGCCTGCGCAACCGCATCTTCTGAATTCAACATACTCATCTTCATCTTGCCCAATAAACTCCGGGGGTAAGGCCGCAAGGCCGAGGGGGCTGGCCCCCTATTCTGCCGCCATCCGCGCGCCACGCCGCGGTTCCGACACCGCCAGCGGAAACACCTTGGCGGGGTTCAGCAGCCATTTGGCATCGAACACGTCCTTGACCGCCATCTGCGCCTCAAGGTCATCAGGCGCGTATTGATAGGTCATCAGATCGCGCTTTTCGATGCCGACGCCGTGTTCGCCGGTCAGGCATCCGCCCACTTCGACGCAAAGCTTCAGCACCTCGGCCCCGAACGCCTCGCAGATTTCCAGATCACCGGGTTTGTTCGCGTCATAACAGATCAGCGGGTGCATGTTGCCGTCGCCCGCGTGGAACACGTTGCCGACCGCCAGGCCGTATTCCTTGGACATCTCGCCGATGCGGCGCAGGACATAGGGCAATTCGGACACGGGGATCGTGCCATCAAGGCACATGTAATCGTTCACCCGGCCAATGGCGGAAAACGCGGCCTTGCGACCGGCCCAGATGCGCGCGCTTTCCTCTGGCGAAGCGCTTTCGCGCAGTGCGACGGGGTTGTGGCGCTGGGCGATCTCGGTGATCAGGGCAAGCTGGTGGTCAATCTCGGCGCCGGACCCTTCGACCTCGACGATCAACAGGGCTTCGCACATCGGATAGTCGGCCTTGGCAAAGTCCTCGCAGACTTCGATCAGCATCTTGTCCATAAACTCGATTGCGACGGGCAAGACGCCCGCCTTGATGATGTCGGCCACGCAAGCGCCCGCGATTTCGGCGCTGTCAAAGCCCATGAGCACGGGGCGCGCGCCTTCGGGTTTGTGCAGAATGCGCAGGGTCGCCTCGGTTACCACGCCCAACTGCCCCTCTGATCCGCAGATCACGCCCAGCAGGTCGAGCCCGCCCGCATCCAGATGCCCGCCGCCGATCTCGACCACGGTGCCGTCCATCTGCACCAGCGTGACGCCCATCAGGTTGTTGGTGGTCACGCCGTATTTCAGGCAATGCGCCCCGCCGGAGTTCATCGCGATATTGCCCGCAATGGCGCAGGCCAGTTGGCTCGATGGATCGGGCGCGTAAAAGAACCCGTCCGATTCGACCGCGCCCGTCACACTCAGATTGGTGCGCCCGGTCTGCACGCGGATGATGCGGTTGTCATAGTCGGTATCGAGTACATCGTTCATGCGCGCCACGCCCAGGATCACACAGTCCGCCGTGGGCAGCGCACCACCCGCCAGTGACGTGCCCGAACCGCGCGGGACGACCGGCACGCCCTCGTCATGGCAGATGCGCAGAACATCCGAGACCTCGGCAGTGCTGGCAGGCAGCACCGCAACCATGGGCGGGCAGCGATAGGCCGTCAGGGCGTCACATTCATAGGCACGTGTTTCGGCGGGGTCGTCGATCACGGCGTCATGGGGCAACACCTCGCGCAGGCGCTCCACGACGCGGGCCTTGCGCGCCAGTACGGCAGAATCAGGGACGGGCATTTCCATGGGGCACCTCCTCAGGGATTGGTAAAATAATATGACCAATTTGATCGGGATGCAATCTCATTTCCTGCGGTGTAAGAGCACAGCATGACCTGGATTGATCGCCTTTCGTTTTTTTCACCTTTGGATGTTGCGGCGCTGGGCCTGTTGTTTGCGGGCTGGCTGTTGATTGGGTGGCGGATTGAACACCCGCGGGCCAAGCATCCCTCTACATCGCAGATCATGGCCGGGTTCCGGCATGAGTGGATGCGCCAGATGATCACGCGAGAGCCGCGCATTTTCGATGCGCAGATCGTGGCGAGCCTGCGGCAGGGGACAGCGTTTTTCGCCTCGACCTCGGTGATTGCCATTGGCGGGACGCTGGCCGTGATTGGCAACGCAGAGCGTGTGACGGGAATCGCAAATGACCTGACGTTGATGGAAACTCCGGCCTTTGTCTGGGAGGTCAAGCTGGTCATCATGGCGCTGTTTCTGACCAATTCGTTCCTGAAATTCGTCTGGGCCAACCGGCTGTTTGGCTATGCGGCTGTGGTGATGGCGGCGGTGCCGAATGATGTGACGCATCCGGCCTGCGCGGGGCGCGCCGATCAGGCGGCCGAGATCAACATCGCAGCGGCGCGATCGTTCAACCGTGGCCTGCGGTCTGTCTATTTCGCGCTGACGGTTGCGGCGTGGCTGGCGGGACCGATCCCATTGATTGCGGCGACCGTGTTCACGCTGGCGGTGATCTGGCGGCGGGAATTTGCGTCGCGGTCGCGCACGATCCTGCTGGGCACACAGTTGTGATGGGACAGATGCCCGCGATGGGTTAGAACAGCGCCATGAACCGTCTGATCCCCCTGTTGCTGGCCGCCAGCCCTGCCTTTGCCGAAGAACCCGTGATCGAGGATGTCGCGGTCACCCGCACGGCGCCTGAAACCTATCGATTCAGCGTCACGATCCGCCACCCGGACACCGGCTGGGATCACTATGCGGACGGCTGGCGTGTGCTGGACATGGATGGCAACGAGCTGGGTCTGCGTATGCTGTTTCACCCGCATGAGAACGAGCAGCCGTTTACCCGTAGTCTTGATGGTGTGCGTATTCCTGCGGGCACTGAACAAGTTCAGGTGCAGGCGCGCGATCTGCCTGCGGGGTGGAACGCCGGCACCACGGTTGTGGATCTGCCCTGAGTCACACTTATGACTGCGCTGTCAGGTGCGGTGGTATGGACCACCGGCGAGGATGGATGCCGCGCGGTAAAGCTGTTCGGCGAGCATCACACGCACCAGCATATGCGGCCAGACCATTGCGCCAAAGGACAGCAGATGTTGCGCCTCTGCGCGCAAGCCGGGGTCGATGCCATCCGCACCACCGATGACAAAGGTCGCGTCGCTTTGACCCGCATCGCGCCAACCGGCCAATCGGCGGGCAAAGGCGGGGGACGGTTCGACCGTCCCGCGTTCATCGAGGCAGCATAGAATGGACCCCTTTGGCACCGCGCGGCGCAGCAATTGCGCCTCGGCTGCCATGCCGCCGCCTTTGCGGTCGTCGACCTGGATCACGGACAGGGGGCCAAGGCCCAAGGCCCGGCCCGTGCGGTCAAAACGGGTTGTGTAGTCGGAAACGAGGTCGGCCTCTGGACCGCCGCGCAGGCGGCCCATGGCACAGACATGCACACGCATGGCGCAGGGTCAGTTGGTTGCCGCAGCGCCCGGCTGCCACATTTTCTCCAACTGGTAGAACTCGCGCACTTCGGGGCGGAACACGTGGACAATGATGTCACCCGTGTCGATCAGAACCCAATCGCCGGTTTCCTTGCCTTCGATCCGGGCGGTGCGACCAAATTCGTCCTTGAGGCGCTGCACCAGCTTTTCCGAGATCGCCGCGACCTGACGCGAAGAACGGCCCGAGCAGATGACCATGTGGTCACCAATCTCGGTCTTGCCACGCAGGTCGATCTGCACGACGTCTTCGGCCTTGTCATCGGAGAGGGAAGAAAGGACAGCCGCAAGGAGCAAATCGCTTGTGGCTTGCGTTTTGGCTGTGGCCATCATGGCCGCGGCCCCATCAGCGGCGCGCACCGCTTCTGCAGAGATTGACAGGACATCGTCCTCCTTTTCATCGCGCCGTCCACCATCCCCGGCGCTGGGATCGCCCTATGGTAACAACGCGCTCGTGACATTTCAATGAAGCGGTGGCCGGAACAGGTGCCTTGCCGTCAGGTCGCTGAGGTTTTCAGCGGATCTGTGCGGTGGTGCCGTGTTGTCCAGTGTTTGGGCTTTTTGTTTCTTTTGGAATCAGATATTATTGTTTTACGATAAAGAATCACCCTGTAGGGAGAATTTAGAATGAGTATGGACAGGTTGTCTCGCCGGGCGCGGTATCTTGCTTGGGTGACCACGGCGGTGATGGTTCTGTTGCCGCTGGGCACCGTTGTTTTCGTGGCAAGTGGCGGCGTGGATAGCGCCATGTTGCGCGCGCACTACGGTGTAGCGGTCATGCCAGAGGCGTTGCAGCCCGGTCCCACGCTGGTCTGGCTGGGGGTCGAGGCGGCGCGCATGGCGTTGTTGTTGTGGATCATGTGGTGTGTGCGGCGGTGGCTGGTTCTGTGCAGTGGCGATCAGGCGCTCAGCCCGCGGGCGGCGCAGTTTGTGGTGCGGGCAGGCACCGGGTTGATGGTCTTGGCATTGGCGCATGTGGCGGGCAACACCGTTATTGTTGGCGCGTTGACCTGGGACAATCCGGCGGGGCAACGGGCCTTGTCCATCGGGTTCGGCAGTACGGAAATCCTGTTGGTTCTTGCCGGGTGTCTGGTGACGTTGTTCGGCTGGATCCAGTTCGAAGCTGCAAGGTTGCGCGCGGAAAACGAGGCCTTTGTATGAGCGCCCGGATTGTCGTGCGTCTGGACGTGATGATGGCGCGTCGCAAGATCCGGGGGCGCGATCTGGCGGCGCGGATCGGCATCACGGAGCAGAACCTGAGCCTGTTGAAATCGGGCAAGGTCAAGGGCGTCCGGTTCGAGACATTGGCGCGGTTGTGCGATGCGTTGGAGTGTCAGCCCGGTGACCTGTTGGAGGCCGAGGGATCGGATTTGGCTTGAGCCACCGCTCGGTCAGTTCAGCGTGTCGGCAAAGGCGATGAACGACGCGCCGTCAATGGCGGGCCCGTGTCCAAAGGCCACGCGGCGTGGCGACAGGGCGGCCAGTTTGCGCACGCTGCTGCGCACATGCGCCATATCCCAAGACACATGCGCAAAGGGTAGGTGCAGGCCCGGTCGCGTGGTCAACAGGTTCATGCCCAGTGCCGCATCCCCTGCCACCAACAGCCCATCCGACGCCCGCCAAAGCGAGATATGGCCCGCCGTATGGCCGGGCGTTTCGATGACTTCGAATCCGCCAACCATGTCACCCTGGGCCAGCGTGCGCGTCACCGGATAGGACGCACCGGCGAGGAACCGTTGCTGAAACCGCGCGGTCAGGGATCGCGGGTTGTCAAAGGAGGACAGCACGTCGCCGGTTTCAATGGCTGCACGTTCTGTTGCATGACACCAGACTGGCAGATTGAGCGCCTGCGCCACCGCCGCTGTTGCGCCTTGATGGTCCGCATGGGCATGTGTCACGACATGGGCGCCCACGGCCTTGCCCGTCAGTGCAGACAGCAGTTTGCCACGGCAAAACGGCAACCCAGCGTCAACCAGAACATCGCCCAGCAGAAAGCAGTTCAATGCCTGCCGTGGCAGCACCGGGATTTGCCAGGCATTTTCCCCCAGTTGGATCATGCGTCGTCGTCCCCCAGCATCCGCACTTCCCGCTGTGGGAAGGGGATGGAAATGTTGTGTTCCTTGAACGTGTCCCACAGCGCGAGGAACACGTTACCACGGATGTTGGTCAGACCGCCGGTCGGGTCGGTGATCCAGAACCGCAGGATGTAATCGACCGAACTGTCGCCAAAGCCGACGATATGGCAGACGGGCGGGCGGCTGGACAGGACACGTTCCACGCCCTTGGCGGCCTCAATCGCCAGTTTGCGCACCTGATGCGGGTCGCAGCCGTAGGACGTGCCAAAGTGGATATCGAGCCGCACGAACTGGTCCGAGTGGGACCAGTTGACCACCTGGCTGGTGATCAGGTCCTCGTTCGGGATCAGGTATTCCTTGCCATCGCGTGTGACAACCGAGGCATAGCGCGCGCCCAGCGTCTGGATCCAGCCAAAGGTTTCGCCAAGACTGATGACGTCGCCGGGTTTGATCGACTTGTCCAGCAGGATGATGACGCCGGAGACGAGGTTGGACACGACCTTTTGCAGGCCAAAGCCCAGGCCCACGCCGATGGCGCCCGACAGCACGGCAAGCCCGGTGAGGTCGATGCCCAGCGATCGCACGCCCACATAAAAGGCGATGGCATAGAAGACGATCTGCACGACCTTGACGATCAGCACCCGCATCGAGGGCGAGATGTCTTCGTTGGACTGAATGCGTGACGAAGTGGTTGTGGTCACGAACCGCGCCAGCGCCAGCAGCACACCGATCACGACAACGCCCTGCACCACCAGCAACAGCGACAGGCGCATGTCCCCGATGCTTAGCGCGGCGGCATCGAGGATTTCGGCGGTTTGATCGACGATGCCCAGCACATAGAGCGTCACATAGGCCCATGCCCCCAACCGCACGACCCGGCGCAGGAACACCGACCGGATCAGCCGCGTGGCAAAGACAACCGCGAGCCATGCAATAGCCAGTGTTGCGACCAAGCCAAGGATATAGGACCGGGACGGCCAGGTCATTTCGCGCATGATCAGCACGACGACCCACAACAGAAGCACAAAGAAGATCGCGCGCAGGCGCTGGTGCACGACCACCAGTACGCGCATCCGCCACTTGGGCCACCCTTCGCGCGTGCCCATCCATGCACGGATACGGGGGCCGAGCCATTGGCGCAGGCAATGTGCAATGACAAAGACCGCAACGACAATCAGCACCTGATAGCCGACCCACGGACGCAGCAGCCCTTCGACAAAGGTTTGCGCCTCGTTCAGCAGGGTCTGGCCCAGTGTCAGAACGGTTTCGGACAGCGTCTCGCCATTGTCTGTCTGGCCGTCGATGGCCGCTTCGGCGGCCGAATTGAGGGCATCGGCGATCCCGTTGGTGCCGGGCTGCGTCGTGTGACTGCTCATTCCTGCTCCTTGTTGGCGCACAGCATGCACGTCCACGCCCGCACGATCAATGCACGAAGACGGTTGGCTTGCTTGATCGGCTGGGGGAATCCGTCTAAAGCCTTGGCTCATGACCCGCCTCTTTGACATGGATGACCGTGCGCGCTTGCGCGAACGCTTTTACGGGGCGACACACACGGTGCTCGCCCGCCTATAGGCGCGCGCCCGAAGCCATCCAGTCAAACACCGCCAGTTCAGAAAAGGGAGAGGACCATCATGTCCCCCAAAACGCTTTATGACAAAATCTGGGACGCGCATGTGGCCCACGAAGCCGAAGACGGCACGTGCCTGCTTTATATCGACCGCCACCTCGTCCATGAGGTGACCAGCCCGCAGGCCTTTGAGGGGCTGCGCATGGCAGGCCGCCCGGTGCACGCGCCGGACAAGACCATTGCCGTGCCAGACCACAACGTGCCAACCACGCTGGACCGCGCCAACGCCGCAACGATGACCGAGGACAGCCGGGTGCAGGTTGCGGCCCTCGACAAGAACGCCAAGGATTTCGGCATCCACTATTACCCGGTGTCGGATATCCGCCAGGGCATCGTGCACATCGTCGGCCCTGAACAAGGTTGGACCCTGCCCGGTATGACCGTGGTTTGTGGCGACAGCCACACGGCGACCCATGGTGCCTTTGGCGCGCTGGCGCACGGCATCGGCACGTCCGAGGTCGAACACGTGCTGGCCACGCAGACGCTGATCCAGAAGAAATCCAAGAACATGAAGGTCGAGATCACGGGCAAGCTGCGCCCCGGTGTGACGGCCAAAGACATCACACTGTCGGTCATCGGCAAAACCGGCACCGCCGGTGGCACAGGTTACGTCATCGAGTATTGCGGTGAGGCGATCCGCGATCTGTCCATGGAAGGGCGCATGACCGTCTGCAACATGGCAATCGAGGGCGGTGCGCGCGCAGGCCTGATCGCGCCGGACGAAAAGACGTTTGAGTACTGCAAAGGCCGCCCGCACGCGCCCAAAGGTGCTCAGTGGGAAGCTGCCGAAGCGTGGTGGAAAACACTGTACTCCGATGATGACGCGCATTGGGATGAGGTGATCACCATCGTGGGCGAAGACATTGCACCGGTCGTGACATGGGGCACATCGCCAGAGGATGTTCTGCCGATCACCGCGACAGTGCCGTCGGCAGATGATTTCGAAGGTGGCAAAGTTGGCGCGGCGCAACGCTCGCTCGACTATATGGGCCTGACCCCCGGCACACCGCTGTCGGATATCGAGATCGACACAGTGTTCATCGGCTCCTGCACCAATGGCCGGATCGAAGACCTGCGCGCCGCGGCTGAGGTTCTGAAGGGCAAGAAGATCAAGGTCAAGCGGGCCATGGTTGTTCCCGGATCGGGCCTTGTCCGTGCGCAGGCCGAAGAAGAAGGCCTGGCGGATATCTTCAAGGAGGCCGGGTTCGAATGGCGCCTTGCGGGCTGTTCGATGTGCCTTGCGATGAACCCCGACCAGCTGAGCGAGGGTGAGCGTTGCGCGTCCACGTCGAACCGGAACTTTGAGGGACGCCAAGGCTACAAGGGCCGTACGCACCTCGTATCACCCGGCATGGCAGCAGCAGCGGCGATCACCGGCAAGCTGACGGATGTACGTGAGCTGATGTAATGCCAAAGGTGCGCAGTGAATGCGCACCCTACACCCGATGCGTGGGGTGTGCCCTCTGGGCGCACCACCCCGCGGGAAAAGGATAGATGTAATGGACAAATTCACCACACTCACCGGGATCGCGGCGCCGATGCCGTTGGTCAATATCGACACCGATATGATCATCCCGAAGCAATTCCTGAAAACGATCAAACGGTCGGGACTGGGCGCGAACCTCTTTGACGAGATGCGCTTTGATCGGCAGGGCAACGAGGTTCCGGACTTCGTTCTGAACCAAGAGGCGTATCGCAGTGCCGAGATCCTCGTGGCGGGCGACAACTTTGGCTGTGGGTCCAGTCGCGAACACGCGCCCTGGGCGATCAAGGATTTCGGTATCCGCTGCGTGATATCGACCAGCTTTGCCGACATCTTCTATAACAACTGCTTCAAGAACGGCATTCTGCCCATCGCCCTGCCCAAAGAGGTGGTCGATGTGCTGATGACAGACGCAGAAAAGGGCGCAAACGCCCGGATGACCGTCGATCTGGAAAGCCAGACGGTGACCACATCCGATGGCGAGGTCTTCTCCTTCGAGGTGGACGCATTCAAAAAGCACTGCCTGCTTGAGGGTTTGGACGACATTGGCCTGACCATGGCCAAGGCCGACAGCATCAAGAGCTTTGAAGCACAGGCCGCGCAGGCGCGCCCTTGGGTCTGATCTGATCCACCCCAACTTGTGGTGGAAAAACAGGCAGCCGATATGAAGCATTCCGGGCCCAAACACTACATGTTGGGCCCGGCCTTATTCCCGCCTTGGAAATGATGCACAAAGGCACCACACGCTCCCTCAAAATGTCCCAGGTCTTACGTTTGATTAACCAAGAGGCTTGAGACCCCGGACCAATCAAGGCAACATTGTGTCGTAAATGAGGCACCTGCCAAACCCGGTGGGATCAAGTTGGAACAAGTCGCGGCAACGTATCGTGGCTGGCCAGTTTGAAGGGATCGAGACGTGATAGCACGACTGTCAGGCGCAGCGATGCGCGGATTTTTGGTGGCATTGATGATTGCCACACCTGCACTCGTGGTGCCGGGTGTTACGATTGATTCATCGCAAGCGACTGTTTTGATTGCACTTCTTGCGGCTTTCCTGACCTTTGTCGAATACAACTCATCCAGCCCCAGCATCGTTGAATTCCGCGACGCGGCCCCGTTCAACCGCCTGCGGTTCGTGGCGCTGTTCCTGACGGTCTTTGTCCTCAGCGTGATCTGCAAGGGCAAGACGGACCCCACATTGCTGACCGGCGCGCTGAGTTCGATCGGGACGATCATCGGAAACAGCATCGACTTTCCATTCTCGCCGGTGCGTCTGGTGGTGCTGATGTTGCCCGCCGATGCAGAGGCCGAGATCGTGGACTCCGTACGTATCGCGGCGGGTCTGGCCTATCTCGTATCGCTCACTGCGATGGCTGCGTTCCTGTTTCTGGTGCGTGTGCTGGGGTGGCCGTCGCGTTCGGGTGCGTTCAACGTATGGGTGAACCTGCCGCTGTTCGACCCGACTGCGGGTGGCGATGTGCTGCACCGCTTGAACCGCGATGCGCGGATCAATATCGCGCTTGGCTTCCTGCTGCCCTTCCTTATCCCCGCGGTGGTCAAGATGGCGGCAGACCTGCTAAACCCAATCACGCTTGAGAACCCGCAAACCCTGATCTGGACGATGAGCGCATGGGCCTTCCTTCCTGCCAGCATGATCATGCGCGGTATTGCGATGCAGCGGATCGCCGAGATGATCCGCGACCAGCGCAAGCGCGCCTATGCCAACGCCGAGGGCGACCTGCAGCTCGCCTGATTGCAGCACTTGCATGGGTCTGGCTGGGATGTGTCGCGCAGGCGGACAGCTTGCGCGTGGGCACCTATAACACCGAATTGCAGCGTGACGGGCCGGGCCTGTTCCTGCGCAATCTTGCGCGCGGGACGGATGATCAGATTGCAGCCGTGGTTGCTGTGATAGCTGAGGCCGATGTGGATGTGCTGGCGTTACAGGGCATTGATTATGATCTCACGGGCGAGGCGCTGGGCCGCTTGGCCGAATTGACGGGGTATGACCACCATTTTGCGCTGCGCCCGAACACGGGCATGCCAACTGGCCTGGACATGGACGGAGATGGCCTATTGGGTGGGCCGCGAGATGCGCAGGGTTATGGGCGGTTTTCGGGTCAGGGTGGCATGGCGATCCTGTCGCGCTTTCCCATTGATGCGGCGGGGGTGCAGGATTTCTCAGAGCTGTTGTGGCAGGACGTACCCGGTGCGACGTTGCCAGAGGTCAATGGCGCGCCCTTTCCCAGCGTAGCGGCTCTGGCAGCGCAGCGGTTGTCCACAACCGGCCATTGGGCTGTGCCGATTGCGGCGCCCGGCGGCACGTTCACCCTGATGACCTTTCATGCCAGTCCCCCGGTGTTTGATGGCCCGGAGGATCGCAACGGCAAGCGCAATGCGGATGAAATCCGGCTGTGGGAGCAGGTGTTGACGGGTGAGGTCGGCACGCCGCCGCCCGGTCCGTTTGTCATTGCCGGGGATGCAAATCTGGACCCGGTGGACGGTTCGGGGATAAAACCCGCCATTCGGTCCCTGCTGTCGTCGCCTTTGGTTCAGGACGTGTCCCCGCGGGGACAGGCGGGCACGGACACCGTTGACTGGCGCGATCCGATGCCGGGTGACTTGCGGGTGGACTATGTGCTGCCGTCCTCTCATTGGCGCGTTCTGGACAGTGGGGTGATGTGGCCCGCACCAGACGACCCGCTGGCGGAAACAGTTGCAACAGCCAGCCGTCACAGGTTGGTTTGGGTGGACCTCACCCTTGACCATTCGGGCAACGGTGGATAGGCGAAACCCCAAGCAATCAAAGGAGTTTCGCCATGTCCAACCCGTCGATCCTGATCCTGCCCGGCGATGGCATCGGTCCCGAAGTGATGGACCAAGTCACACGCATCATCGACTGGTTTGGTGACAAGCGCGGACTGACGTTTGATGTAACCACCGACCTTGTGGGTGGTGCGGCCTATGACGCGCACGGTGTGCCGCTGCACGATGACACGATGGCCAAGGCGCAAGAGGTCGACGCGGTCCTGTTGGGTGCCGTGGGTGGTCCCAAATACGACGATCTGGATTTCTCGGTGAAGCCCGAGCGCGGCCTGCTGCGCCTGCGCAAGGAGATGGACCTGTTCTCGAACCTGCGCCCGGCGCAGTGCTTTGACGCGCTGGCGGATTTCTCGTCCCTAAAAAAAGACATCGTTGCCGGTCTGGACATCATGATCGTGCGCGAGCTGACCTCGGGTGTCTATTTCGGCGAGCCGCGCGGCATCTTCGAAGAAGGCAACGAGCGCGTGGGCATCAACACCCAGCGTTACACCGAAAGCGAGATTGAACGCGCTGCCCGTTCGGCCTTTGAGCTGGCGATGCGCCGCAACAAGAAGGTCTGCTCGATGGAGAAGGCCAACGTAATGGAATCGGGCATCCTGTGGCGGGATGTCGTAACCGAGGTTGCCAAGGATTACCCCGAGGTCGAGCTGAGCCACATGTATGCCGACAACGGCGCGATGCAGTTGGTGCGCGCGCCCAAGCAGTTCGACGTGATCGTCACGGACAACCTCTTTGGCGACATCCTGTCCGACTGTGCCGCGATGCTGACAGGCTCGCTTGGCATGTTGCCCTCTGCGAGCCTTGGCGCGCCGATGGACAATGGACGCCCCAAGGCGATGTACGAACCGGTCCACGGATCGGCCCCAGACATCACCGGTCAGGGCAAGGCCAACCCCATCGCCTGTATCCTCAGCTTTGCCATGGCGCTGCGTTACAGCTTTGATCAGGGTGACGAGGCCGCGCGCCTCGAATCCGCGATCGAAAAGGTGCTGGCCGATGGTGCGCGGACCGCGGACCTGATGGGCCCCGAAGGCGGCACCCCGCTGTCGACCACTGAAATGGGTGACGTCATTCTGGCCGCTTTGGACGCCAGCCTCTGACCCATACGGGCGCGCGTTAACCATGATGCGCGTCCCTTTTAAGGGCGGGAATTCCTGACTTGGGGTGGCACGGTGTGGTCACCACGTTGTGATCCGTTGTGTAACGGACCAAAGGAATTTCCATGTCCCTGTTTTCTCTGCGTGCCGCGCTGTGCGGTCTCGTTCTTGGTGGTGTTGCGGCCTGTGACGTCGCCTATCCTGTGTCCGTGATCGGCGACGACGGTGTGACGTTCCGAGGATCCGCGACCGACACGTTCCTGCATGGTGGCAGTTTTCAGGCGACCAATGGCAGTGCCGTCTGCACCGGCACCTATGACAAGTTTGCCGACATCAGCACGGTCAGTTTCCCAGTGGTGTGCAACAACGGCCTGCGCGGCGTCGGCACAGCGTTCTTTCAATCGCCAAATGCCGGGTCTGGTTTTGTCACGATGACTGACGGCAGCCGCTGGCAGTTCATTTTTGGGCAAGGTGCGTTGGCTATATGACTATTTCACGCTGACAGGACGCGGGTCGGTGGACATTCTGGCCCGCGTGCTGTTGAACCCAGAAAAACCCTATCAAAGCGTCTGCCATGTCATCCAACGTCAAAGGGGCCTTGCTGGCCCTGATCGCCTTTGGGATCTTTTCCACGCACGATGTGTTCATCAAGACGCTGGGTGCGAGCTATTCCCCGATCCAGATCGTGTTCTTCAGCGTCTTGCTCAGCTTTCCGCTGGCGACGATCATGCTGATGCGCGACGCGAAGCCGGGGACGTTGTTGCCGGTGCATCCGTGGTGGATGGCGGTGCGCACGGTGGGCGCGGTGATCACGGGTGTGTCGGCGTTCTATGCGTTTTCCAACCTGCCGCTGACGCAGACCTATGCGATCCTCTTTGCCACGCCTTTGCTGATCACGGTGCTGTCGATCCCCATTCTGGGTGAAAAGGTGCGGCTGCCGCGCTGGTTGGCGGTGATGGTCGGGCTGGCCGGAGTCATGGTCGTGTTGCGGCCTGGCACGACGGACCTGACACTGGGGCATGCGGCAGCGATTGTGGCGGCCTTTGCCGGGGCGTTTGCGTCGATTGTGGTGCGCAAGATCGGCGCGGACGAGCGTACGGTTGTCCTGTTGCTGTATCCCATGGTGGCGAATTTCATCGTGATGGGTGTGGCGCTGATCTTTGTCTATCAGCCGATGCCGGGGGAACATCTGGCGATGTTGGCGATCATTTCGGTGATGGCGTGGGTGGCCGGGCGGTTTATCATCGCGGCCTACCAGACAGGCGAGGCGGCGATTGTGGCCCCGATGCAGTATTCGCAGATCCTGTGGGCCACGGCCTATGGGCTGATCTTTTTCGACGAGACGCCGGACCTGTTTACGGGTGTCGGTGCGGCGATCATCATCGGGTCCGGGCTGTTCATCGTGTTCCGCGAAAGCACGCCGGGCAATTCGGAAAACACGCCTGTTTTGCGGACGCGGACACGTATCGGGACACCCGGCACGTTCCGTGTCAGCAGTCTGATGACCAGCGGCCGGTTCCGCGACAAGCCTCTTGCCAAAGATCGTGTGCCGGAGTAATTCGCCCGGCACAGTCGGAGTGTAGCTCAGCCTGGTAGAGCACTGTCTTCGGGAGGCAGGGGCCGGAGGTTCGAATCCTCTCACTCCGACCATTTTTCACACTGTGTGCAAATGATGCACCGCCCCATGCGTTTTGAGCACGGGGCGGCGATAAGGTCGTCAGAACAAGAGCAGATCGTCGATCAGTTGGCCGGGCGCGCTGACGCCGTTGACCGTCAGCGTGTTGCCGCCGCCGAAATCAAAGATGACCTGATCCATGCCTGGGGTCGCAAACTGCTGGACCACCTGCTGTTCCGTCAGTGTCTGAAGGCCCAGCACAACGGCGTCCAGCTGGATGCTGTCGATGTTGTTGCCAAAGCCCTGAATGGTGTCTGCGCCCTCGGCGTAGATAAAGACATCCGCGCCCAGACCGCCGTTCATGATGTCGTCACCCGCACCGCCGTTGATGGTGTCGTTGCCCGCGTTGCCGCGCAGGATGTCATCACCTTCACCGCCCACCAGATCGTCCGACCCGTTGCCGCCGTTCAGGTTGTCCGAGCCCTCGCCGCCGACCAGCGTGTCGTTGTTGATGCCGCCGGACAGGGTGTCATTCCCTGCGCCACCTTCGAGGATGTCGGTGCCCGCGTTGCCAAAGAGCTGGTCGTTGCCGTCCTCGCCGCGCAGGCTGTCGGTGCCTGCGTCGCCGGTCATGCTGTCATCGCCGGTGCCGCCCAGCAGCACATCGGTGCCCAACCCGCCCTTGAGCGTGTCGTTGCCGGACCCGCCGATCAGTGTGTCGAAGCCGTTGTTGCCGGTGATCGAGTCGTCGCCCGCCCCGCCGATGATGCTGTCGAACCCGTCGCCGCCGACCACGGTGTCGTCGCCCGACCCGCTCTGGATAAAGTCAAAGCCGATGCCGCCGAGGATGTTGTCGTTGCCGCCACCCGACGAGATGGTGTCGTTGCCACCCTTGCCCGCGATGCTGTCATCGCCGTCGCCCGTGGTGATTGTCTCGGAGTTGCCGTCGCCTTCGACGTCTTCGGGGGGTGCTTGGGGGGCATTGACCTCGACCAATGTGGCGAGGTCGCCTTCATCCATAATGATACCCGTTCCATCGGACAGGATCACGCTGTTTTGCGCGCCTGTGGTGATGCTCAGGCCAACTGTGGGGAACTCGGAGTCATCGACCCTGTTGCCGTTTGCGTCAAAAATCTGGACCCGCACAAAAGGAGATTCGTTGTCTTCGGTGACGTCATCACTGTTGTAGGCCACCACAAACCCGCCAGTATCGAGCGCAAAGACCCGAGGGGCAAATTGCCGTCCGTCGGTTGCATCGTTGCCCTGCAACGGGCCCGAGGCGACGGTGCCATCCGCGTTCAGGATATAGACGCTGAGGCCGGTTGAATCGTCGTCCCCTGGGGAGTCACCGGGTGCCCATACAACGGCGATCTGGCCGCTGGTTAGGACTGTGATGTCGACCAGTGCCTGTTCCCCGATATTAACCCCCAGGAACTGATCGGGTTCCCCGATTGGGATCTCTGGCGTGAGCGGATTGCCCGAGGCGTCAAATTGCTGGACGGATAAGGTACCTGCCCAGTTAAAGAAGGAAAACGAAAAATCCGCATCGACGGTGGCCACCCAGATTGTGCCGTTCGCGGCCACGTCGATGGCATACCCGTTGTCGGTGGTCGAAAAGCCCGGGGTTCCGGTCGCGCCGCCCGCGATCTGTCCGTCTGGACCGAAAATGGTCAGCCCGCCGTCTGACATCACCGCGAGATTTCCGTTGCCAATGTCTTCGGGGACGGTGTTGCGGGCGTTGTAGAGACCATCAACGCCAGCGACTTCGGTGGGTCCACCGACTGGATTGCCCGCCGCATCGAAGGACGCCACGTAGTTCGTTGCGTTCAGGGGAAAGAGGCCGTCGGCGTCCGCGCCGAAATGGATTGTGATCCCGCCTCCGTCAGTGGCCACGGCCCCCATGACGTTCGGGTTTGCCGTCGTGATGCCCGGTGCCACCAGCGTTGGCGGGATCAGCACCGTGCCGTCGCTGTCGAGCACGGTAAAGCCCACATCGGTAGCGGACTGCTGGTCGGTATATGCCAGGAAAATGCGCCCGTCCGACAGCTCTTGGGACACAAGGCCGAGCAGAAGGTTTGCATCGCCGTCAAATGGATTGAAGGGGCCACCGAAGTTGATGGGCATGGGTCGTCTCCTTGAAATACTTGGTCGTCAAATGGTCTTGGCTGGTATGAAGTTACGGCGCGGACAGGCCTTTGCTGATTTCGCTAAGCACCAGCGGGCTGCCGGACGGTTCAAATGTCGTGGTCAATGTGGTCTCCTGAAAAGTCACTGCACGCCCGTGGCAAAAACAAAAATTCAAAGGGCATGGCTCTAATGGAGCAGAGTCTAGGAGATATTTTTACGCCATTTCAAGAAGTTTGCTGAAAAAGATCGATTTAGTGCACAGTTATACGACGCAGCACTGCCACGGCGTCGGCTGCGCTGTGTCTCATGACATAGTGTTCGGATTAGAACGCGACTTTGTCGCCGCCTTTGAGTGCGAGGATTTCGCGTGCTTCGTCGGGGGTGGCGACCTCTGATCCGAGGTCTTCGACGATGCGGCGGATCTTGGTCACCTGTTCGGCGTTCGACACGGCCAGTTCGCCCCGGTTGATGAAAAGGCTGTCCTCGAGCCCGACGCGGACGTTGCCGCCCATCTGGCTGGCCGTGGTGGCCAGTGACATTTGCGCGCCACCCGCGCCCAGAACGGACCAGCGGTAGTCGTCGCCAAAGAGCCGGTCCGCCGTGCGTTTCATAAAGATCAGGTTGTCGACCTCTGGGCCGATCCCGCCGAGGATGCCAAAGATGAACTGGATAAACACCGGTGCCTTGAACAGGCCCTGCGCCATGCAGAATTTCAGGTTGTAGAGATGACCCACGTCATAGCATTCGTGTTCGAACTTGATGTCGTGGGGGGCCAGTGTTTCGGCGGCTTCGCGGATGTCGGCAAAGGTGTTGCGGAAGATATTCGCCTCTGAGCCTTCGACATAGTCCTTTTCCCAGTCATATTTCCAATTGTCATAGCGCCCGGCCAGCGGGTGAAAGGCAAAGTTCATGGAGCCCATGTTGAGGCTGCACATCTCAGGGCTGAAGGTCGTTGCGGCCTTGATCCGTTCGGTGATCCGCATGGTGGGTGCGCCGCCAGTGGTGATGTTCAGGACGGCGTTGGTGGATTGTTTGACGCGGGCGAGGATCGGCGCGTAGTGGTCGGGTTCCACAGAGGGGCGAAAATCGTCGGGGTCGCGAGTGTGCAGGTGCAGGATCGACGCGCCCGCCTCGGCGGCGGCGATGGCCTGTTCGGCGATGTCGTTTTGCGTGATCGGCAGGTGATCGGACATGGTCGGCGTGTGGATCGACCCGGTGACCGCGCAGGTGATGATCGTTTTGTTCTTGGCCATGGGTCAGTGTCCTTTTTTGTCCGTGCGCACACGGTAGCTGAGCGGAAAGAGTTCGAGGTCGTAGCGGTCGCGCACGAGGCCCCAGACGCCCTTGGGTGCCTTGAGCATCACCACGATGGCAACCACGCCCAGGACCATCAAGTAGATCGTGCCGAAATCTGCCAGCGTTTCGCGCAGCAAAAAGAACAGCAGCGTGCCGATGATTGGCCCTTCGAGGGTGCCGATGCCGCCGATGACGACGATAAAGATCACAAAGGCGGTCCAGTCGTTGACTGAGAATGCCGCGTCGGGCGAAATGCGCAGTTTTTGCAGGAACAGCAGGCCACCTATGACGGCGGTAAAGGCGGAGGTGACCACGTAGACCTCAAGCTTGGTGCGCCAGATGTCGATGCCTAGGCCTGCCGCTGCAACTTCGCTGTCGCGGATGGCGGTTAGGGCGAGCCCCCTGCGCGAGCGCAGAAAGAGGTAGACGCAGGTGATGACCGTGACGGCGGCCCCCAGTGCCAGCCAATAGCTGAGCGCCTCTCGGCCTGAACGGGACCCGGCCAGCGATTTGACGATGCCCACGGGCAGGGATGTGCCGGACCCACCGCCCAGCGATGAAATCTGTGCAAAGGTGAGGCGGAACACTTCGGCCACGACCCATGTGCCGATGGCAAAGTATGCGCCCTTGAGCCGAAAGATCAGAGCGGCGACGGGTACGGACAGCAGCGCGGCCAACACACCGGCGAGCAGGATGGCGACGATTGGGTGCAGGCCACCAAAGATTGTGAGCGCAAAGAGCATGTAGCCGCCAAAGCCCACAAACGCTTGCTGGCCTACGGATACCAGCCCGGCGTAGCCCGCCATCAGGTTCCACAGGCAGGCCAGTGACAGGTAGAGAAAGACTTCGCCCATCAGACGCAGATCGGCGCGACCTGCCCACCAGGGGGCTAGGGCCAGGACAATCAGGGCAAGGGCTGCGATGACCATCGCAACGCGGCTGGCGGGTGTGGCGCGGGTGACTGTGTTCAATGTTCGACCCTCGGGAATAGCCCGTTCGGGCGCACGGCCAGAACGACAAGGAATGCGATGTGCCCGGCAAGGACCTGCCAACCGGGGTCGATTTTTGCCCCGATGGTCTGGGCGACGCCCAAGATGACGCCGCCTGCCAGTGTGCCCCAGATGTTGCCAAGGCCGCCGATGATCACCGCCTCGAAGCCAAAGATGAGGCGCCCGCCGCCGATGGACGGATCAAAGCTGGTGCGGATGCCCAACAGGACCCCGGCGATGGCGGTGACGGCAAGGGCCAGCGCCATGGCGAGGCCAAAGACGTGCGCCTTGTTCAACCCCATCAGTTGCGCGATGTCCTGATTGTCGGACACGGCCCTGAACCCGCGGCCCAGAGCGGTGGAATAGAAGATCCATTGCAGGCCTGCGATCACCACGATGGCGATCCCGAAGGTCATCAGCGGCAGCACGCCAAGCGTTAGTCCACCCGCAGAGATGCTGGCCGTTTCAATGCCGCCCGCGCTCAGTTTTTGCGGATCGGCGGTGTACCCTTCGAGCAGGGCGTTTTGCAAGATCACCGACAGGCCAAACGTGACCAGCAGCGGCGGCAGGATGTCTGGCCCAAGCGTCTGGTTCAAAAGCCCGCGTTGCAGGATGTACCCGATCCCCGCCATCGCGGGCATAACGATCAGTAATGCGACAAAGGGGTGGATGCCCAGCATCACAGTGGTCGACAGGCCCAGATAGGCGGCCAGGATGATCAGGTCGCCGTGGGCAATGTTGACCAACCGCATGACCCCAAAGATCAGGGACAAACCGGCGGCGAACAGGGCATAGAGACCGCCCAGCAGCACACCTTGGACAATGGCGTTGATCCATTCGATCATGCGGCAACCCCGAAATAAGCGGCGGTGATCTGGTCCCGCGTGACGTCCTCGACCCGCCCGGACAGCGACACGCGGCCCTCTTGCAGGCAATAGACGCGGCTGGAAACGGCCAGCGCCTTGGTGATGTCTTGTTCCACGATCATGGCGGTCATGCCTTGCCCCACAATGCCCGGCAGGGCGTCGTAGATGGATTTGATGATAACGGGCGCGAGGCCGAGGCTGATTTCATCGAACAGGATCAGGTCCGGGTTCGACATGAGTGCGCGCCCGATGGCGACCATCTGTTGTTGTCCACCCGACAGGGATGTCGAAGGTTGGTTGCGGCGTTCCTCGAGGACCGGAAACAGGTCATAGACTGCGCGCAGCGACCATGGCCCTGCGCGGCCCACCGTTGCGCCGAGTTTCAGGTTCTCTTCGACCGACAGAGAGGCGAATAGCTGGCGACCCTCGGGGACCAGCGCGATGCCTGCATAGGCCACCTGATCCGCGCGCAAGGCGCCAATGGGTTTACCGCGGAATTGGACCTGATCGGCGGCATTGGTCAGCAGCCCCGAGATTGAACGCATCAGCGTCGTCTTGCCTGCGCCGTTTGCACCGATGATGGCAATCACTTCGCCCGGTGCCACATCCATGTCGACGCCGTAGAGCGCCTGAAAGTCACCATAGTGGGCGTCAAGGCCAGTGAGTTGCAGCAGGGGATCAGACATCAGGGTCAACTCCCAAATAGATTTCCTTGACCTCGGCGCTGTCCATGATGGCCTTGGGGGCGCCCTCGGCGATCTTTTTGCCAAAGTCGATGACAATCAGTTTTTCGACAACGGCCAGCAGCGCGTGGACCACGTGTTCGATCCAGATGATTGTGGTGCCATTTGCGTGTACGCGCTGGATCGTTTCGATGAGCGCGGTGCATTCGGCCTCGGTCAGGCCACCGGCGATTTCGTCAAGCAACAGCAGCTTGGGTCTGGCGGACAGGGCGCGGGCCATTTCCAGCCGCTTGCGTTCAAGCAAAGTCAGTGCACCGGCGCGCACGTTCGCCTTGGGCAAGAGCCCGGTGTCTTCGAGCACCGACAGCACATGGTTTTCGGCGTCGTGGCCGCGCAGGCCTGCGCCTTCCATCGCGCCGACCAGAGCGTTTTCAAAGACGGTCATGCCGCCAAAGGGTTGCGGCACCTGAAACGACCGGGCGATCCCCATCTTGCACCGGCGCGCGGCGGACGTGGCCGAGATGTCGGCCCCTTCAAAGGTGATCCGGCCCGCATCCGGGGGAAGCGCGCCGGTGATCAGGTTAAAGAGAGAGGTCTTGCCCGCCCCGTTCGGCCCGAGGATGCCAACAGCCTCCCCTTGGGCCACGTCAAAGCTGGTGTCGTCGGCGACCACGACGGCGCCGAACGACTTTTGCAGACCAGCGATGGACAACAGGGCAGTCATGGTCGCGATTTATCCCAGCAGTTGCAGTTCACCACCCACCGGGATTTGCGGTGCGTGTGCGTTGTTGGTGATCACGAGTTCGACGCCGTCGCCCTGTTTCTGCCATTGGCCAGATACCAGCGGCGTTTTGGACACGTTTGGCACCGGGCCGTTCGACCAGTTCACATCGCCCACGATGGTGGACATGTTGGTACCTTTGATCGCGGCGGCAATCGCCTCTGGGTCGTCCAGATCGTCAGCGCGGCTGATGGCGTTGGCAATGACTTCGAACAGGGCGTGTTTAAAGCCGATGGGTTGCGTCCATGGACGGCCCGTTGCGGCGGTGAACCCGTTCGCCAATTCGCCTGCCGTCGTTCCGGTGAGCGAGGATGCAAATGGGTGGTTCGGGGACCACCAGATTTCGGTCGTCAGGCCGATCCCGCGATCACCCAGCGCCGCGATGGCGGAGGGGAAGAGCAGTGCCTTGCCAATGGTCGCAACCTTGGGGTTGAACCCTTGCTGTGCCGCCTGGCTCCAGAAGGTGCCGAAATCCGGGGGGATCATCACGCCGGTGATGATCTCGCATCCGGCATCCTTGAACGCGGCGATATAGTTGGAAAAGTCGTCGTTGAGCGGCTGGAACCGGCCCGGATCGACCAGTTCGAAACCTTGTGCCTCAAGCGCCGGGGGCAGGCCGAGTTTGGCGTCACCCCATGCGTTGCCGTCTGCGTCGTTGGGGAACAGCCCGCCGACCTTTTTGGCCACGCCGCTGTCATTCCAGAGGCCGGTGAAATTGGCGATGACGTCTTCGAGGCCCCAGAAGAAGTGGTAGGTGTATTGGAACCCTTCGGCGGGATTGCCGCCCCGGCCAAAGAAATAGGGCTGCCATGGTGCGTCGGTGGTGACGCAGGGCACTTCGTTGATCTCGGCCTGATCTGCCACGGGGTTTGTTGTGTCCGGTGTGGCAGCGGCTGCGATGATGTCGACTTCGTCGGAGAGGATCAGTTCGGCGGCCACTTCGGCGGCGCGGTTGGGGTTAGACTGGCTGTCCTTCTTGATGATCTCGATGTTGTAGGATTTGCCGTTGTTGGTCACCCCACCGGCAAAGTGAGCGCGCAATCCTTCGAGGATGTAGTCATCGGCCTCGGCGAACCCGGCCAGAGGGCCAGTCGATGGTGTCACAAAGCCAACCTTGATTGTCGGATTGGCGGCATAGGCCCGTGTGGCTGTCAGGATTGCGGGTGTCGCAACCGTGGCGGCAAGACCGCCCAGAACGTGGCGGCGTGTGGTTCCAGTTTTCATATCTCTCCTCCCTGAGAAATCGTTTCGATGATCGGCGCAGTGTTGTTGGAAACGGTGCGCGTTGCCTCTTTTTGAGGCGATTGGTTTTGGGCTATCATATTCACTTTTTGATCATGATGCCGTTTCACTTGGGGAATATACCTTTGCGTTATGTTGTTTCTCTGTGCGTGAGGATCGCATCGAGGTCGTTGAGATGGCGTGCAATCCGCGCTTTGGTCTTGTCCAGGTCGTCGCTGTTCCAGTCACGCAGACCGGCCCCGGCCGCCATGCCGCTGCGGCCATCATCGAGCATCCGTTGCAAGAGCGGGGATGGCGCGTCGCTGGTATCGAGATCGAACAGCACCTGACGGTGGATGTCTTGTGTCAGCTCCAACCCGACAAGGTCCGCGTTTTCCAAAGGACCCAGCACAGCCATGCGACGTCCAAAACTCGCCTTGACCACGTCATCCACAGCCTGCGCCGTGCAAACCCCGTTTTCCACCAGGCTGATCGCCTCGCGCCACAACGCGTGTTGCAGGCGATTGCCGATAAAGCCTGGGACGTCCTTTTCCACCAGCACCGGGGTTTTGCCCGCATCCGCCAGCAGGTCGACCATCGTGTCGGCCAGATCGCCGTCGGTCCATTCGGTTTTGATGACCTCGACAAGCGGAATCATGTGCGGGGGGTTCCACCAATGCGTTCCCAGCGCGCGGTGTCGCGTGGTCAGTGCGCCCATGATTTGGGTGATCGGGATGACTGATGTGTTGGACGCCAGAATGGCGGTGGCGGGTGCGTGGGCCTCGACTTCGGCAAAAATGGATTGTTTGAGGGCCAGCTTTTCAGGCGCGGCTTCGAACACAAAACTGGCGTTCTGGACGGCGCTGGCGATGCCGTTGCACAGTTCGATCCGTTTGAGTGCTTTGGCGACGTCGGGGTCTGATGCGCCCAGCAATCGCAGGCTGTCGGACACCCGTTGCGGCACGCTGGCCAGAACATCCGCGACCGGGTCGGTGATGGTGACGTAGTGCCCGGCACGGGCAAAGGTCAGTGCTATGCCGTGGCCCATGAGGCCTCCGCCGATCACCGCAATCTGTTGGTTCTTGACCATCGTTCAGCCCGCCGTATAGCCGCCGTCGGCATAGAGGATGTGACCAGTGTAAAAATCTGACGCTTGAGACGACAGGAAGAGAAGGGGACCTGCGAGGTCCTCGGGCTCGCCCAGCCGTCCTTTGGGCACGCGGGTCAGGAACCCGTCGCGCACGGTTTTGGCGGCGTCCGTATCCTCGAACATCCACGCCGTGAGCGGGGAGCGGAAGACCGTGGGCGCAATGGCGTTGACGGTGATGCCGGTAGGGCCAAGCTCGCATCCCAGCGCCTTGGTAATGCCGTCGACGGCGGCTTTGGACGCGCAATAGGCGGTGTAGCCCGCAGGGTGGCCCAGCAGGCCGCGGGCGGAGGACATCAAGACGATCTTGCCGCCGTCGCCTTGGGCTTGCATCTGGGCGCTGGCAGCGCGCGCCATCAGCCAGCTTTGGGTGACATTGGCGTCCATGACGTTTTCAAAGGTGGACGGCTCCATATCTCCGATCCTGGCGACCTTGTTCATGCCCGAGGCCACGACCAGAATGTCGATCCGCCCGTATTTGGCCACCGTTTCGGCGACGAGCGCAGCACAGGCGTCTTCGCTGTCGGGGCGGGCGTTGATTTGGTGGGTGTCGCCGGTGCAGGTGTCTGCGACCTCAGCCATGGCGTCGGCATTGCCTGCGGCCAGCACGACCTTGCAACCCGCGCCCGACAGACACCGGGCCGCGACCGCGCCAAAGGCGCCGGATGCGCCGGTGATCAGCGCGACCTTGCCCGAGACATCAAAGAAGGAAAGCGGATTGTCGAGGCTCATGGCCGACCTCCTTGGGGGTAGGGGATGACGACCAGCATCTTGCAGATGTGGTTGCTGCGGTTTTCGATGGTGCGGATTTCGCCGGCGGGGATGGTACAGCTGTCCATGGCGGACAGGACCGTTTCGGTGCCGTCAATGGTGACGGTCATCTCGCCCTCGAGCACGACATAGACCTTTTCAAACAGCGTCGCGTCTGGACCGGCGCCGCCGCCGGGCAGGAACTGCGAAAAACCGACCCATTGGTTTTCCGGGCCACCGTCTTCGAACCCTTGCAGCCGCAAGCCGGTGACGCCCCAGTGATTGGGCGCCTCGTAGGGTGTGGCATCTTCAAATCGTTTGACAAGCATGTCGGGTCTCCTCCCAGAGGTGCGCGGGAACCGCGCACCTTTCCCCGGCGCCGTAGGGTGCGCGCTTGGCGCGCACCGTTCCTTAGAACGTCTCGCCCGCCTCGATGCGGTAGGCTTGATCCTTGTCCATCATCGCGACCAGTCGGATGATGCACCCGTCGCCGCGATCCCAGTTCCAGGGGAAGAACGCAAAGGTCACGCGCTTGCCCGTCACCCGGTCCAGATCGCCGCCCACGTTCTCGATGCCCAGAATGCCGTTCTTGAACAGTTTCTGGTGCACCGGCTCCCATTCGGGGAAATCCACCTCCCACGGGGTGCCGCCGGACCATTCGAGGTATTCCTGCTCTAGATGTGGCAGGATGGGGCCGTTGCGCTGTGGGCCGATGGCGGTGGCCAGCGGGTGGTCATTGGCCTGTGTGTCGTGGCCCACGACTTTCACACCCTTCTCGACCATCCAGTCGGCCGCCGACGGCACCAGACCGGGGCAATAGGCAAAGTAGTCGCCGTCCTCGTATTGCTTGTGCCAACCCGTGTTGATGATCAGCACGTCGTTCTTGCGGATGGCGTGGCCACAGGCTTTTTCGAGGTCGTCACCGGTGATCTGTTCCCACTTCTTCTTGGGGATATCCACGACCAGACCGGTGCCAAAGAAATGCGGCAGCGGCACTTCGTCGATAAAGGGCGTGCCTTGCACCACATGCGCCGGGGCGTCGATGTGGGTGGTGACGTGCATCGTCGTCGTAATGGTCTGGGACAACACGCCGGATTTCGCCATGTAGTGTTTGCGGTCGATCTGGACGTCCTTGAAGTACGGCCAGTTCGGGCACTGGAACCCGTAGCGGTGGCTGAGGTTCACGAACTCCAGCCCCATATCGTTGTTGTCGTTTTCCTGGAAATCGATTCCGCGAATATTGACGACCATCCGTTCCTCCCAAAAGCGGTTGCAGGTGTTCTGTATGATGGTGCGTATGTACCGCAATGCGGTCAAGCATTGATTTGAAACCCGCCGCTGCTTAGGCTAAGCCACGCCAATCAGGGGCGTATGCGACGACGGAGGCGGCAGATGGGTGGAGATATTTCTCATAAAAATCAAGGCATTCAGGTGATTTCCCGTGCGGCTGACATCCTGCGCCTTTTGGGTGAGGACACTGGCGGGCTGAGCCTGGGGCAGATTGCGACCCGCGTGAAATTGCCCCGTTCTACGGTACAGCGGATCGTTGCGGCGCTGTCGGTCGAGGGGTTCATATCAACCGAGAAGGGCTATGGGGGAATCAAGCTGGGCCCGGAGATCCAGAGCCTGGCCCAGGCCGCGGAGGCCGACATGCGCGACCGCTTGCGCCCTGTGATGAAACGCATCGCCGATGAGACTGGTGAGACCGTTGATCTGGCCTTGCTGGACGGCGACGGGATGCTGTTTGTCGATCAGGTCGTGGGCAGCCAGCGGTTGCGCACCGTGTCCAGCATTGGCGAGCGGTTCCCCCTGACCACGACCGCCAATGGCAAAGCGGCGCTTGCCGCGATGGAACCCGCACGAGCCACGCGCCTGATCCTTGATGAGCTGGACGGCAACCCGGACCGCCCTCTTGCCGATCTGCTGAGCGAGGTGCAGGCCATCCGTGACGGTGCGCTGGCGCGAGATGAAAACGAGCATACCGAGGGTGTCTGCGCGCTGGGTTTTGCTATCAGTGATGCCGCGGGCGACATCTATGCGCTGTCCACGCCGGTGCCTGCGACGCGGTACGAACGTGTCAAAACCCACCTGGAATCGGTGCTGCGCAAGCACCTGATGGGCAGCATCGACTGACATCCACCTGTCCGGCCCACCGTGTCGCACCCCGGCGCGCCCGTGTCGCAAAAGTACTGGACAGGCCTGTCCAGTTCGTCGACGCTTGACCCCAACACGCGGACTGACGACTGGGGACAGACATGAAATCGCATTACCGGGTTGTGGTGATTGGCGGCGGGGTTGTGGGGGCATCCGTGCTGTACCACCTGGCCAAGATGGGGTGGACGGACGTCGCGCTGGTCGAACGGTCGGTGCTGACGGCGGGGTCAAGCTGGCACGCGGCGGGGGGCATTCACGCGCTGAACGCGGATCCGAACATCGCGCAGCTTCAGGCCTATACCATCGACCTGCTGTCCGAGATCGAGGAAGAGTCCGGCCAGAACATCGGCCTGCACATGACCGGGGGTCTGACCATGGCGGGCACGCCGGATCGGTGGGAGTGGCTGCAATCGGCCTACCGCACGTTCCAGTCCATCGGGATCGAGGATTGCCGCCTTGTCAGCGTCGAGGAAGCGGTGGCGCTGAACCCGATCATGTCAGGCGACGGCCTCTTGGGCGGCATGTGGGCCGACCGCGAGGGGTATATCGACACCACCGGCACCGTGCACGCCTATGCCACGGCGGCCAAGAAACGTGGCGCCACGGTCATCGAACACAACCGGGTGCTTGAGCTGAACCAGACACTGCAAGGCTGGGACGTGGTGACCGAAAAGGGGACGATTTCCAGTGAACATGTGGTCAATGCCGGGGGTCTCTGGGCCAAGCAAGTGGGGCGTATGGCGGGGATCGAACTGCCGGTGTCGCCGCTCAACCACCATTACCTGATTTCCGACAGCATCCCCGCGCTCGAAGAGCTGGATTTCGAAGTGCCGATGACGGTTGACCTGGAGGGGTTCACCTATCTGCGGCAGGACCAAAAGGGCGTGTTGCTGGGCATCTACGAGATTGATCACCAGCACTGGAACATGGACGGCGCGCCGTGGGATTACGGGTTCGAGTTGCAACAGGAAGACCCTGACCGCATCGAAAAAGAGCTGATCATGGGGTTTGAACGCTATCCGGCCTTGCAGGACGTGGGCGTCAAGACATGGGTCAACGGGGCGTTCACATTCTCGCCCGATGGCAACCCGCTGGTGGGGCCGGTGCCGGGCAAGCGCGGGTATTGGTCGGCCTGTGCGGTCATGGCCGGGTTCCTGCAAGGGGGCGGCGTTGGCAAGTCCTTGGCCGAATGGATGATCCATGGAGAGCCGGAGGCGGACGTCTATGGCATGGATGTCGCGCGCTATGGCGTGTGGGCCGAGAACAAGCAGTACATCAAGGAAACGACCGGCCAGTTCTATTCCCGCCGGTTCGTGATGACCTATCCCAATGAACAGCTGCCTGCGGGGCGGCCTCTGAAAACCGCGCCCGCCTATTCGGACATGACCGCCGCCGGGTGCCAGTGGGGGCAAAGCTGGGACATGGAGGTGCCTTTGTATTTCGCACCGCAGGGGTTCGAAGAGACGCCATCGCTCAAGCGGTCAAACGCCTTTGATATCGTCGCAGCCGAGTGCAAGGGCGTGCGCGAGGGCGTGGGCCTGTTGGACATTAGCGGGTTCTCGCGGTTCGAGGTCACCGGGGAAAACGCCGAGGCGTGGTTGAACCATGTGATGGCCTCCCGCCTTCCCTCGCCGGGCCGCGCGAGGCTGGCCCCGATGCTGGGTGAGGACGGGCGGCTCAAGGGGGATCTGACCGTGTTCAACTGGGGCGATGGCACCTGGTGGATCATGGGCAGCTATTACCTGCGGACCTGGCATATGCGGTGGTTTGACGATCACATGATAGACGGCGTGACAGTCAGGGATCTGGGGGACGAGATGGCGGGGTTCTCGCTGTCCGGGCCTAAATCGAAGGCCGTGATTGAAAAGCTGACAGATGGTTCGGTGGGCGATCTGCCGTTTATGGGGTGCGGCGATTTCGACATCGGCATGCTCCGCTGCAAGGTCGGTCGGCTGTCGGTGACGGGCGAGATGGGGTACGAGATCCACTGCCGCATGGGCGACCACATCACCCTGCGCAAGACGCTGCTGGCGGCAGGCGCGGACGAGGGGATGATCGAATACGGGTTCAACGCGCTCTTGTCGCTGCGGCTGGAGAAGAGCTTTGGCATCTGGTCGGCGGAGTTCACCCAAGGCTACACCCCCGGCATGACGGGTATGGACCGCTGGATCGACTGGGACAAGACATTCGTGGGCAAGGACGCGGCGCTTGCCGAACGCGACGGCAATGGGCCGGCGCAGTTGCAAGTCACGCTTGAAGTCGATGCGGACGGGGCGGATGCCTCGGGCTACGAACCCATTTGGAAGGACGGTGAAAAGGTCGGCTTTGTCACGTCCGGCGGTTACGGACACACGGTTGGCAAATCGCTGGCCATGGCGCTGGTCAACGCCGATTGCGCGGGCGAGGGGAGCGCGCTGACGGTGCATATCGTGGGTGTGGAGCGGGACGCGCGCGTTGTGGCGGCGTCGCCCTATGATCCGGCGGGCAAGGCGATGCGCGGATGACCGACCAACCTCGGCGCAGACGTGGGCGCGGTGCCCCGCCAGCCAAGACACGGCAAACGGATTACCGCCGTCTGCGCAATCCCTTTCCGCCGATGGATGTGTTCCCGCCCGACCGCATTGCCGCCATGCACGACGCGGCGCTGGACGTGTTGGAGCGGTTGGGGATCAAGGTGCTGCTGCCCGCCGCCCGCGAAGTATTCCGCAAGGCGGGCGCGCGGGTCGATGAGGACACCGAGATGGTGCATATCGGGCGCGACATCATCGAGGCGGCGCTGGCCACGGCCCCCAAATCCTTTCCCCTGATTGCCGGGCATCCCGACCGGGATCAGGTCATGGAACTGGGGTCGATGATCTTTCAACCGGGCGCGGGCTGCCCCCACGCCACCGATCTGGAACGGGGCCGCAGACCGGGGACGGAGCAGGACTTTCGCGAGCTGATCAGTCTGACGCAGCATTTTGATGTGCTGCACATGATCCCGCCGCTGGTGGAGCCGCAGGACGTGCCCATTCATCTGCGCCACTACGCCATGACACTGAGCCAGATGGAGCTGACGGACAAGGTGCCGTTCATCTATTCGCGCGGCACGGGGCAGGTGACCGAAGCGTTCGAGATGTTGCAGATCGCGCGCGGCTTGTCGGATGCGGAGTTCGCGGCGGCATCCCATTGCTATACCATCATCAACACCAACTCGCCCCGTCAGCTGGATATCCCCATGGCGCTGGGCGTGATGGATTTCGCGCGGGCCGGGCAGATGGCGATCATCACGCCCTTTACGCTGATGGGGGCGATGGCGCCGATCACCGTGGCCGGGGCCATGACGCTGTCCCATGCCGAGGCGCTGGCCGCCATTGCGCTGGGCCAGTTGGTGAACCCTGGCGCGCCCGTGTGCTATGGCACGTTCACGTCCAATGTGGACATGAAATCCGGCGCGCCGATCTTTGGCACACCGGAGCATTTCAAGGCGTCGCTGGCCGCCGGGCAACTGGCGCGGCACATCGGGTTGCCGTGGCGCTGTGCGTCCGGGTCGGCGGCGAACCTGGGCGATGCGCAGGCCGCCAACGAGACGCAGTTCGGGACCTGGGGCTGTCTGCTGGCCGGGGCCACGGTGACGCTACACGCGGCCGGTTGGCTAGAGGGCGGGCTGTCGGTGTCCTATGAAAAGCTGATCACGGATGTCGAGGTGTTGCAGATGGTGGCCGAGTTGTGCACCGCAACAGCCGCAGACGATACGGACATTGCGCTGGATGCGCTGGAGGAAGTACAGCCGGGCGGACATTTCTTTGGCGCGGCGCACACGATGGAACGGTATCAGACCGAATTTTACGAACCTGTCGTGGCGGACTTTGCCAATATCGGCACGTGGGAAGAACGCGGCAGCGTAGACGCAACGCACCGCGCCACCGATATCTGGAAGGGGATTTTGCGCGACTTTAAACCACCACCGAATGACGCCGACTGTTTGGAGACCCTGCGCAAGTACATCGCGGATCGCAGCGCGGTTGGTGGCTGTGCACCGGAAAACTGATGACTGCGCCGCTGCTGCACCGGGATGACCCGGACAAGGATCCGCTGATCGGGAATGTCAAAGTCACGCGGCAGGATTGGCTGAACGCGGCCCTTGCAGCTCTCAAGCAAGGGGGCGTGGAAACCGTCAAGGTCGCGGACCTCGCGGCACGCATGCAGGTGTCGCGGTCGAGTTTCTATTGGTACTTCAAGAACCGGACAGACCTGTTGGATGCCTTGTTGCAGCACTGGCAGGACACCAACACCGCCGCCCTTGTGCAACAGGCGGATGCCCCGGCGCGCACCATAACCGAGGCATGCTGCAACGTGTTCCACTGCAATATCGACGCGCGGTTGTTTGACAACCGGCTCGACTTTGCCATCCGGGACTGGGCGCGGCGGTCTGACCGGGTCAATGCGGTTTTGAAAGCCGGGGATGCCGCGCGTCTGGATGCGCTAACAGCCATGTTTGAGCGCCACGACTATCCGCCATTGGAGGCGACGGCACGCGCGCGCGTCATCTATTACATGCAGTTGGGCTATGATGATGCGGACCTGGGCGAAACGCTGGAACAACGGCTGTCGATGGTGCCGGGGTATCTGGTGGCCTTTACAGGCAGCACCGCCAGCGCCGAGGAAATCGCCGCGTTCAACGATTTTGCCCGCACGGTGACCGGTTAAAGGGTGCCTTGACCGCCTTGCGACTTGCCGCCACTCTTTCCGACGATGATCCGGGAGGGGGTTTCGTGCGGACACAGGTGGTTATTGTCGGTGGCGGCCCGTCTGGTTTGTTGCTTGGGCTGCTCTTGCACAAGGCTGGCATAGAAACCGTCGTTCTTGAACGGAAATCCCGCGCATATGTTCTGGGCCGTATCCGCGCTGGTGTGCTGGAACGTGGCCTTGTTGGGTTGATGCGCGAGGCGGGCGTAGACGCGCGCATGACCGCCGAAGGGTATGTCCATGACGGCACCTTGATCGCCTATGACGGGGATATGTTTCGGGTCGATTTCACCAAACACACAGACGCCACTGTGTTGGTCTATGGGCAGACCGAAGTCACGCGCGACCTTTATGCCGCGCGAGATGACATCGGTGCGAAGACCCATTTTGAAGTCGAGAATGTGGTGATCGAAGACGCGGACAGCGACCACCCTTTTGTTGCGTTTCGAGAAGGCGGGGTCGATCAGCGGATCGACTGTGATTTCGTGGCGGGGTGCGACGGCTTTCACGGGGTCAGTCGGAAAACGATCCCGGCTGATGTGCGCCGGGAATATGAGAAAGTGTACCCGTTTGGATGGCTGGGTATCCTGTCAGAGACGCCACCGGTCAACGATGAACTGATCTATGCCAATTCCGACCGCGGGTTTGCGCTGTGTTCGATGCGCAATGCCAACCTGAGCCGATATTACATCCAGTGCGATGCCAGTGACAGCGCCGACAACTGGTCAGACGACGCGTTCTGGACCGAGTTGCGCAAACGCATCCCCGCCGCGGCGGCTGACAGTCTGGTGACGGGGCCAAGTATTGAAAAGTCGATCGCCCCCTTGCGCAGCTTTGTCACGGAACCGATGCGGTGGGGTCGGTTGTTTCTGTGTGGCGATGCCGCGCATATCGTACCGCCGACGGGGGCCAAGGGGCTGAACACGGCGGCCAGTGATGTGCACTACCTGTATCAGGGTCTGCGCCAGTTTTATGCGGAGGGCGATGCGGCCGGTCTGGATGCGTATTCGGCACAGGCGTTGGCCCGTGTATGGAAGACCGAGCGGTTCAGTTGGTGGTTTTCCAATCTCATGCATCATGCGCCCGGACAGTCCGATTTTGACAAGAAAATGCAGCTCGCCGAGCTCGCGTTTTTGCGCGACAGCCCCGAAGCGCAGGCATCTTTTGCATTAAACTATGTTGGTCTGCCGTACTAAGGGATACCTCGGGAATCGCTGGCATTGCGTGGAAACCTGTCTTTTTTCGACACCGAAAAGTCTGGGATGCGGCGTTGGCTGTTGATTCTTTTTAGGTTGGGCGTGATTATGACGTTCAGGTGAAAACTGCAGTAAACGCGTCGGAACCGTCCGCATTTGCAAGAATCGTATGCTTCTTTGCCCGATTTGTATTTGCAGCAAAGGCGGCAATTCCGCACCGTTAGGACCACAGAGAACAACGCATCTGTGATTTCTGGGAGGAAAAACATGAAATCTCTAATGAACACGGCCCTCGGCCTGTCGCTTGTTGTTGCCGGTGCAACAGCCGCGTCTGCCGGTGAGCTGACGATTGCGACCGTGAACAACGGTCACATGATCGAAATGCAGAAACTGACGCCCAAGTTCGAAGAAGCCAACCCTGGCATCACCGTGAACTGGGTGACTCTGGACGAAGGCACGCTGCGTAGCCGCGTGACCACGGACATCACCACCAAAGGTGGCCAGTTCGACATCATGACAATCGGCATGTACGAAGCTCCGATCTGGGGTTCGCGCGGCTGGTTGGAGCCACTGGATTTCGGCGCTGACTATGACGTCGACGACATCCTGCCCGCCATGCGCGGTGGCTTGAGCCACGAAGGCAACCTCTATGCTGCACCGTTCTACGGTGAGTCCTCGATGATCATGTACCGCAAGGACCTGATGGACGCGGCCGGCATGGAAATGCCCGACAACCCAAGCTGGGGTCACGTTGCTGACGCAGCTGCAGCCATGACCGACAAAGACGCCGGTCAGTACGGCATCTGCTTGCGCGGCAAGCCAGGCTGGGGCGACAACATGGCGTTCCTGACCACAATGGCCAACAGCTTTGGCGCGCAGTGGTTCAACGAAGACTGGACGCCTGCTCTGGACAGCCCTGCGTGGAACCACGCTGTCAACTTCTACGTTGACCTGCTGAACAACTATGGCCCTCCCGGTTCCTCGGCCAACTCGTTCAACGAGATCCTGGCGCTGATGAACGAAGGCAAGTGCGGCATGTGGATCGACGCGACAATCGCCGCTTCGTTCCTGACCAACGAAAACATGGCATACGCACAAGCACCGCAAGCGGTCACCACACGTGGTGCAAACTGGCTGTGGGCATGGTCGCTGGCGGTTCCGTCGGGCACCAAGCAAAAAGAAGACGCCATGAAGTTCATGGAGTGGGCCACGTCCAAAGACTACATCGAGCTGGTTGCTGAAACCAATGGTTGGGGCGCAGTTCCGACAGGCACACGTCAGTCGACATACGACAACCCCAACTTCCAGGCCGCTGCTGCGTTCGCAGATGCGGAGCTGAAAGCGATCCTGTCGGCACAGCCTGAAAACTCGACGCAGAACCCGTCGCCTTACGTTGGTGTTCAGTTCGCTGCGATCCCCGAGTTCCAGGCCATCGGTACAGCCGTGGGTCAGCAGATGACAGCCGCTTTGGCTGGTGACATCTCGGTCGAAGAAGCGCTCGCCAATGCACAAGAAGCGGCCGACCGTGAGATGAAGAAAGCCGGCTACTACTAAGTAAGCCTCGTGCTCACAAGCCAGCCAACGTTCCGGGGCGCCATTTGCGCCGCCCCGGAACCCCCAAGACACCCGCCCCTCGCACATCAGGAATGTTCAGATGAACCCGGCACTTGTCAGGTGGCTTCAGGCCCCGAGTATTGTCCTCTTGCTGATCTGGATGATCGTCCCCCTCAGCATGACGATCTACTTCTCCACGATCCGCTACAATCTGCTCTATCCCGAGCGTAAGGGTTTCATCGGGCTGTCGAATTACGAATTCTTCTATACGGACCCATCGTTCTTTCCGGCGCTGATCAACACGCTGGTTCTGGTGGGCTCGGTTCTGGTTATCACCGTTGTCCTTGGTCTCGCTGTCTCGCTGCTGATTGACCGCCCGTTCTGGGGCCGTGGGGTGGCGCGTGTGATGCTGATCTCGCCCTTTTTCATCATGCCGACCGTGTCGGCGCTGGTCTGGAAGAACATGCTGATGGACCCCAACAACGGTCTGTTTGCGGCACTTGCCAACGCGTTGGGTATGACGCCGATTGAATGGTTGCAGGATCTACCACTTGCCTCGATCATCATCATGGTGAGCTGGCAGTGGACGCCCTTTGCCATCCTGATCTTTATGACGTCGTTGCAAAGCCAGGACCAGGAACAGAAAGAGGCCGCCACGCTGGACGGTGCCGGGTTCTGGTCGCAGTTCTTTCACCTGACGCTGCCGCATCTGGCGCGCCCGATTTCCATCGTGATCCTGATCCAGATGATCTTTCACCTCGCGATCTTTGCCGAAATCTTTGTGACCACCAGCGGTGGCCCCGGCGTGCAGTCGACGAACCTCACCTACCTGATCTACATCCAGTCGCAGCAAGCGTTCGATGTGGGCGTGGCCTCGGCCGGTGGTGTGTTTGCAATCATCCTCGCCAATATCGTTGCGATCTTCTTGATCCGCGCGATTGGCAAAACGCTGACGGTGTAATCCCATGACAGACAAGCAACGCGATATCTGGAAAAACCGCATCGCCGTGTTCTTTGCGTGGGTGGCGGCTTTGCTCTTCTTCTTTCCGATCTTCTGGATGGTCCTGACCGGGTTCAAAACCGAAAACCAGGCCATCGCCATTCCCCCGCTGCTGTTCTTTGAGCCGACGCTGGAGAATTTCACCGAGATCAACGAGCGGACCAACTACAGCAAGTTCGCATTGAACTCGATCATCACGTCCTTTGGCGGCACGCTGCTGGCACTGCTGATCGCGATCCCGTCGGCCTATGCCATGGCGTTCAACCCCGGTCGCTGGACCAAGGACATCCTAATGTGGATGCTGTCCACCAAGATGCTGCCTGCGGTTGGCGTTCTGATGCCGATCTATTTCCTGGCGCAGAACTCGGGTCTTTATGACACCAAAGCTGTGCTAGTCATCATCTATGCGATGATCAACCTGCCGATCGTGATGCTGATCCTGTTCAACTACTTCCGCGAGATCCCCAAGGAGATCCTTGAGGCGTCGCGCATGGACGGCACGTCGACGTTCAACGAGATCCGCCAGGTGGTGATGCCGCTGGCGTGGGGTGGAATTGCGTCCACGGCGCTGCTTTCGATCATCCTGTGCTGGAACGAGGCATTCTGGTCCATCGTTCTGACCACCACCGACGCCAGCACGCTGACCGCCTTTGTCGCGTCGTTCCAGGCACCCGAGGGCCTGTTCTGGGCCAAGGTGTCGGCGGTGTCGACACTGGCCTGCGCACCCATCGTGGTCTTTGGCTGGCTGGCACAGAAACAGCTGGTGCAGGGCATGACTTTCGGAGCGGTGAAGTAATGACCCTCGATGCGGCACCCACAGACCTGACAGGCAAGGTTGCCCTTGTCACCGGCGCTGTCGGTGGCATCGGGGCCAGTGCTGTCGCGCATTTTGCCGCGCTGGGCGCGCAGGTGTACGCGACTGACATTGCCGACACGTTTGACGGCGACGCGACCTATCGAAGGTTCGATCTGCTGGACGATGCCCAGCTGGGCGCGTGTTGTGACTGGGTGGCCGAGATCAAACCCGACATCCTGTTCAACAACGCTGCGATTTTCGCCATGGGCAGTGTGATCGATTCCGGTGATCTGAACCAATACGACCGTCTATTCGGGGTGAATGTCCGGGCCTTTTACGCCGTCATGCAAGCCGCCGCGAAATCCATGGTGGCCGAGGGTAAGCCGGGATCGATCATCAACCTCGCCTCGCAGGCGGGGCACCGGGGTGAGGCGCTTGTCGCGCACTACTGTGCCACCAAGGCGGCCGTGATCAGCTATACCCAATCCGCGGCCCTTGCGCTGGCGCCACATAAGGTGCGCGTGAATGCGATCAGCCCAGGTGTGATCGACACGCCCATGTGGGGTGAGGTCGACGCGCTCTTTGCCAAGTTCGAGAATAAGGCGCCGGGCCAAAAGAAACGCGAAGTCGGCGAAGCCGTGCCCTTGGGATACATGGGTGCGCCGGACGACGTGGCGCGTGCCGCCGTTTTCCTGGCATCAGACCAATCTGCCTACATGACCGCCCAGACCATCGGTGTCGATGGCGGCAACGTGTTGAGGTAGTCCGATGTCGATCATGCAACCCGAAATCGAAATGGTCGACCGCAGCACGCGGTCCATCCGGTATCTCGAACACGGGTGGCCATCCGAGCTGTGCCGCTGGCATGCGCATGAGGAATGCGAGTTGCATTTGATTGTGGCCTCGCGCGGCAAGGCGTTTGTGGGCGACTATATCGGTGACTTCAAGGCGGGCGATCTGTTCATGACCGGGCCAAACCTGCCGCACAATTGGGTGACGGATCAGGTGTGGTCCGAACCGCTGGCCACGCGCGACATGCTGGTGCAGTTCAGCCATGAAAGCGTCGAAAAGCTGGCCGAAGGGTTCCCTGAGTTTTCGCAGGTGCTGAACATCCTGCAGATGTCTCAATCGGGCATTCAGTTCGAGGGTTTCAACCCGACGTTTGCCCGCGGCCACATGGAGGCAATCCGGGACAGCAAAGGTGCAGAGCGGATTCTGTCCTTTGTCCGGTTCCTTGTGCGCCTGAACGAGCATGCGGAAAAGAAAATCCTGTCTGCGGCCAAGTTGATCCAGCCGCAAGGCGGCAGCAAACACGCCCGCATCGGGCAGGTCATCGACCACGTGATCAAGAATTTCCGCGAAGAGATTTCCGTGGCGCAGGCGTCTGAATTGGCGGGCATGACGCAGGCTACGTTCAGCCGGAATTTTCAGGCTGTCACTGGCCATGGATTTGTTGATTTCGTCAACCGAGTGCGTATCGGTCAAGCCTGTGGGATGCTCTATGCGTCCGACGATCAGGTGACAGCCATCTGCCACAAGGCAGGGTTCAAGAACCTTGCAAACTTCAACCGGCATTTCCTCAAACTCAAAGGCATGACCCCGTCGGAGTACCGGGATACGGCCCGCAAGGACCTTGCCCCAGCGATGGGTTCCACATCATGAACAGCGCGGCAAAAACACATATCGCGGCGACGCGTTACGATCGGGCCGCATGCGCGGTTGGGGTCGTACATCTGGGGTTTGGGGCGTTTCATCGGGCGCATCAGGCGGTCTATCTGGATGACTATATTGACCAGACAGGCGACGTGCGTTGGGGGATCGCGGCGGTCAACCTGCGTGGGTCCGAGACCCGGCAATTTGAAACCGCCGTGGCGGACATCACCCGCAATGACGGCTATTTCCTGAAATCGGTTTCGCCCGAAGGTCAGATTGACCTGCGCAAAGTGCGCAGTCACGTCGCCTTTTCGGATTGGAGCGTGGATTCGGATGCGGCCGAGGCTCTGTTGTCGGGGTCTTCTGTTCACCTTGTGACGATCACCGTGACGGAAAGCGGGTATTACACGGACCCGAACGGTGATCTGAGCACGTCAGACCCGATTATTGCGCGTGAAATTGCCGGTGGATCGCCCGAGAGCGTGTACGGCTTCCTGCGAGCGGCGTTGCACAAACGTGTAGCGAGCGGCGCCAATCCCCTGACCATCGCGTGTTGCGACAACATCCGGCAGAACGGCAAGATGTTGCGCCGCAATCTGTTGGCCTATCTCGAAGCCTGCGGAGACCACACGCTCGCGGCCTGGGTGGGAACAGATGTGGCGTTTCCCTGTTCGATGGTTGATCGGATTACACCGCGCAGCCCCTCCGAGTTGAGCGATGAATTGACCGCATTGACTGGTTCGCTGGTTGCCTCGCCGATCATGGCCGAAGACTTCATTCAGTGGGTGCTGCAAGACACAGCCGCCGGAGACATGCCTGATCTGGCGCAGGCGGGCGTTACGGTTACGGACGATGTGGACCCCTACGAAGAAACAAAGATCCGCGTTCTAAACGGTGGCCATACGGCGTTGGCCTATCTCGCGGCGCTTGAGGGTGTTGAAACCTTTGACGCGGCGATGCGTGTCCCGCATCTGAACGCCCACTTCCATGATTTCGAAACGCACGAAGTCTTGCGGGCGATCACATTGGACCTGCCATTTTCCAAGGGGGACTATCTGGTCAAGATTGCGCGCCGATTTGGCAATCGTGCCATTGGCGACACTGTCGCACGTATCTGTGCCGATGGTATGGCCAAGTTCCCGATTTTCATTCGTCCGACGCTGGCTGGATGTCTTGAACAGGGGGTCATGCCGACACATGCCATCCAAAGTATCGCAGGTTGGTATGTGTTTGCGCGGCACGTCGCGGCCGGCAAGATTCCATTTGATTACGTTGAACCCAGTTGGGACGATCTGGCAGCCATGCTTGGTTCCGACAGCTTTGTGACAAGCCACCGCCTATGGGGTGACTTGCCCGAAACATATCCTGAATTTGCCGCGGTTTTGCGGCATGAGATCACAGAATTGGAGGCGAAATGGCCGGTCTGACACTGCGCGATGTGCGCAAGAGCTATGGTGCAACCCAGGTGATGCACGGTGTCGATCTCGACATCGACGACGGTGAATTTGTGGTCTTTGTCGGCCCATCCGGGTGCGGAAAGTCGACACTGTTGCGCATGATTGCAGGCCTTGAGGATATCTCCGGCGGCACCGTTGCCATCGGGGATCGAGAGGTCAACGACGTGGCAGCATCCAAGCGCGGCGTTGCGATGGTGTTCCAGACGTACGCCTTGTATCCGCACATGACGGTCTACAAGAACATGGCGTTCGGTCTGCGGCAGGCCAAGACAGCCGAAGCCGAAATCGACCGCCGGGTCAAAGACGCTGCTGAAATCCTGCAAATCACCGACTACCTAGATCGCAGCCCGCGCAACTTGTCTGGCGGACAACGTCAACGTGTTGCGATTGGGCGGGCGATTGTGCGCGACCCGCAGGTGTTTCTGTTTGACGAACCGCTGTCCAACCTGGACGCAGCGCTGCGTGTTCAGACACGTCTGGAGATTGCGCGCCTGCACGAGCGTCTGAAAACCACCATGATCTATGTGACCCACGATCAGGTTGAGGCAATGACGCTGGCCGACAAGATTGTCGTGTTGCGAGACGGGCGGATTGAACAGGTTGGGTCGCCGATTGAACTCTATGATCGGCCAGCCAACGCGTTTGTCGCGCAGTTCATTGGCAGCCCCAAAATGAACTTCTTTTCTAGCGAGGATCTGACTGGTTCCGTCAGCACGGTGCTGGGACGGACGTTGGGTGCGGATGAACAGGTTGGGATGCGTCCCGAACACCTGACCGTCACGGACGCGGACAGCGCTGTGGTGCACGGTAAGTTGGAACTGGTGGAAAACCTTGGCGAATATGCCCTGGTGCACCTGACCACGCCAACCGGTCACGACTTTATCGCGAAAACGGAAAAACCGCCTGCAGTGGACAAAGGTGCCACCATCGGTTTCACCATTCAGCCCGATCTGGTGCATGTGTTCAACAAGGCCACTGGTCTGCGGATCTAAGCCCCTGATTTTTCAGTGTTGATGCTGAAAAGCAAAAGGCCGGGCGCGTTCAGTGCACCCGGCCTTTTTCATTTCTGTTCGACATGGTGCATGTCGTAATCGCCATTGGCAGCTACAGGTGTTGGCCGCCATTGATCGGGATTTCAGCACCGTTGATGTAGGACGACTTGGCGCTGCACAAAAAGCTGACGACTTCGGCGACTTCTTGTGGGTTGCCGAGCCGCTTCATCGGCACGTCACGCTCAACCATTTCCTCGGTGCCGGGGGACAGGATCGACGTGGCGATTTCGCCGGGTGAGACGGCGTTGACGCGCACGTTTCGGTCTGCGAGCTCATAGGCCAGTTCACGTGTCAGCGCGGATAGTGCCGCCTTGGACACGGCATAGGCCGCCCCGGCAAAGGGGTGTACCTGTGTCCCGGCGATCGAGCTGATGTTTACGATGGACCCCTGCGCTTGTTCCAGCGGATCAAGCAATTCTTGCGTGAGCAGCAGGGGTGCAATCAGGTTGATCATCTGCACCCGCTGGAACGTCTCGAGCGTCGTGGCGGTTGCGCTGAGGCGCCCACCGTCTGCGGTTTTTGGCGAGATGCCAGCATTGTTTACCAGTGCTTTCAAACCGCGTCCTGCCAATTGGCGGTGTAAGGACTTGGCCGCAGCGCGGATCGACGCCTTGTCGCTCAGATCGACCTCGATGTGTTTTACAATACCCTCGGCCCATGGGCACACTTCGGAGAATGGCGTGCGGGCAAGGGTAAAGACCTCCCACCCCGAGGTGTGAAACTCTTTGACGATCTCGTGGCCGATGCCACGGCTCGCCCCGGTGACGGCGACAGACGGTTTTTGATACGGGCTGTTTTCTGCGGCTTTGGTCATTAGAGCCTCTGTTTGGGTTGCGTCGCGCTATGCGGTCACTCTTTTCGCGGCCACGGCTTCTGTTACGAAGGTAGCGCCATTTCGCGGAAGAACACTCTGGATGTCTTTGTGTGCGAGTTTTGCAGTTGTTTTCCAGCCGCTCTAGTTTGCGCGCAGGAAGGCCAGAATGGTTTTGCGGAAATCGATGACGTTCTGCTTGTTGTCCTCGAGCTTCCTTTTCAGGATGGACCCCTCCAGCGCGGTCACAACGAACTCGCCAAGGGTTCTGGCAGGTTGGTCGTCGCGGATGCTTCCATCCTTTTGACCCAGTGAAATGCACGCCGCGACATCTGAAATCCAACTGCCATAGACGGTTTTCAATGCATCGCGGAACTGTGGTTCGTTCGCCATTTCGCTTGTGAAATTTCCAACAAGGCAGCCAGATTGGGTCACGGTAAATGCGGCCAGGTGAGCCTCGATGCGCTCAAGCGGGTTTAAAGATGTATCGTTGAGGATGGCACGTACGTCTTCTGTCCGGTGCCAATAGGCATCCAACACCGCAAGGCCCAGTTCGTCCTTGCTTTTGAAGTGGTTGTAGAACGATCCCTTGGGCACGCCTGCATGATCCACGACCGTTTGCACGCCGCTCGCGTGGTAGCCAAATTCGTGGAAAACGGCTAACCCGGATTCGACGATTTTTTCTTTGTGGCTTGGTCTTGGCATCAGTCGCTGCTTTCTGGTGGGTTGGTGTGGGCAAGAGGTCACCCACACCGGTTTTTCATCTACACTGTCTGTCTATGAAGTGACGAGAACAATTTTCCCGGTGCGCCCGCCTGCTTCGATGAGGCGATGCGCCTCTGCGGCTTTTTCCAGCGGCAATGTTTGTTCGACCACCGGTTTGAGCAGACCGCGCGCTGTCAGCGAGGCCAGCTTGGCGAGGCGGTCAGCACTTGGCGTCAAAAAGACCAAGTGGATCTCGGCATTGAAGCCCCAACCGTCATACAGGCTTTGCGGGTTTGGTTGATCCACGATGCTGACCACACGTCCGCCAGGGGCCAGAAGGCCAAGCGATTTTTGGATCGTGTCGCCGCCGGCGAGGTCAATGATGACGTCGTAGCCGCCATTTGAATGGGTGGCGAGTTGGTCCCACGCGTTAGGATCGCGATAGTTGATTGTCGTATCAGCGCCGAGGCTTTGCACGAGGTCCTGCACGTCCGCGCGGCTTGTGGCGACGACCTCTGCACCTGTCAGGCGACCGATTTGAACGGCAAAGAGGCCAACACCGCCCGACGCACCATGGATCAGGACGCGGTCACCGGCTTGCAGGCGCCCGCGTTCGATCAGGCAGACCCAAGCGGTGCTTGCCGCGATTGGCAGAGCAGCCGCGTCAACAAACGACAGATCTTTGGGTTTCTTGGCAATCAGCTGCGCTTGCTCGACGTGGTACTCGGCGTATCCGCCTTCGTTGGATAGAACGCGCGTGCTGTAAAACACGTCATCGCCCACGGCAAGCGTATCTACACCCTCGCCAATGGCGACGACCGTACCGGACACGTCCACGCCCAGTTTGTGAGGTGTGGGCATATAGGCTGCGTAGTCACCGCGGCGCACCTGGGCGTCGAATGGGTTGACGGCAGCGGCCTCTACTTTGACCAAAACCTCGCCAACACCGGGTGTGGGCTGTGGCACGTCCGTGAGTTCGAGGACCTCTGGCCCTCCGTTCTGATTTACGACGATAGCGCGCATTTCTAAATTCCGTGATTAGAATGGGAGGGGGGAGGAGGACGGGTGCCGATCTTGTCGGCACCCGTTTGGTATTGGCCGTTATCAGGTGGCGTAACGCCATTCTTCTGGCACCCAGGCATAGGATCCATCCGCGCGGCGGTCGACATAGCCAAAGGACGGGAATGGCAAGTGCGTTGCGGTCACCAAGGTGCGTTCATTGGCGGCGACGTCAAAGACCGTGCGCCGGGACTTTTTGCCGTCTTCCGCGTTCGTGTCCCAGATCGCCGAAGCGTCGGGGTTTGCAAACTGGATGGCCGCGCTGATGACGGCGTCGCCGATGATCAGAAGCGTTTCACCCGCGCTTTCGATGCGGTAGCCGGTGTGACCCGGTGTGTGGCCCGGCAGCGGGAATGCAGAGATACCGTCGCCCAGGTCCTTTTCACCTTTGAACGTGGTGATGCGGCCGTTGAACGCGCTTTTCCATTGGCGCGCAACGTCGAACCAGGGTTTCGAGATTTCGACGGCCTGTGCTTGGGCGGCTTCGCTGGTCCAGAAGTCGAGGTCGGCTTCGTCCACAAAGATTTCGCCGTTCGGAATGGTCACGCTGCCTTCTGCGGTGAAGAGGCCCGCGATGTGGTCGGGGTGAACGTGCGTGATCAAGACCTGATCAATGTCTTCGGGTTGTACCCCGATCGAGGCCAGGTTGCTTGGCAGCAAGCCTGCGTTTGGACCAAAGAGATCGCGCGCGCCGCTGTCGACGAGGATCAGCTTGTCACCTGTGTTGATCAGGTAGGCATTGACGCCGTTGCGAATGGAGCCGGCCGGTTGAAAGGCATCCGCGAGATAGCCGTCGGCCTGTTCGGGGCTGACGTTTGCCCAGATTTGGTGCGGAAGGTCGACATACCCGTCGCCTAGAACTGTGATTTCGTAGTTGCCCAGCTTGCGGCGGTACACCAGCGGCGTTTGGGTTCCGACAAGCGGTGTGGCTGCGCTGGCGGGCACAACAAGAGAGGACGTTGCGGCAGCGCCGCCGACAACTGCAGTTGCGGCTGTTGACAGGAATGCACGCCGGTTGGGGTGGTTTTGGGATGAGTCTGACATGGGTGGTCCTATGGTTTGAGTTGAGAAGGAATCTCGCTGTGGAATGTAAATATGACCGGTCGTCTTAAATTGCAATTATGAAAAGATGATATGGGTTGTAACGCTTTCGTGAGCAGGAAATAGTAAATTAAAACAGTACAATAGATGGGTATTGGTTCAAACTGTGAGGTGTCGGTGTAGAGAATATCGGCTTCGAGTTTTTCCAATTTTTGCGAGCCCCCATGGCTTGCAATGTCGTTCATCACCAATGTTGGAAGAAATTTATCGCGTCAAACGGTCCAATTTTCGGGCATCGTAGTTGCACGCGCTTGGACGTTGACTGCTAGAAGGGATGACCTGCGAATGAATATAGGGGCGTCATATTTCGAGGGAGTACCGGTTTGCCATAGCATCGAGGGTTGCTGGTACAAATATGCGGTGAAGTGGCCCATCACCGCACTGTAGATCGCGCATTCAATCGCTCAGATGGCGAGGCGGCAGAGACAAATGATGAGCCAAGCCGACTACAAGGGTGCAACAGCCAGGGGTGTTCGGTCGCCCGCGAAGTAGCGGATGGTATCCACATAATCGAACACCAGTGACACCATGATCGTCGCAAAAATCACGCCCATGATGATGCGAGGTGGGCGAGGAACGCTCGGTGCGCGCATCTTGAGCGCGAGGTGAATGGCAAGCGGCGTCCATGCGATGATGTGAGCCAAGCCGAGCAATTTGACGTAGCCAAGTTGCTGATACAGGAACATGATCCCGCCGATGCTGATTGCGCTGGCGAAGACAGAAAGAAGCGCGGTCAGCCGCGTCGATTTCCAAAAGGCCAGCGTCAATGGCAATACAACCGCGCCAAGCAGCAAGATGTTTGTCCAAATGACAACCCAAGCCGGGGCGTGCGCGGCCATTGCTTCGTTGAATGTCATGTCTAATTCCGTTTCTTGAGTACGTTTTCCAGCGGGGACGTGTGTGCCGTAACGTTGGATAAAGCGCCCTGCGCGAAGGTGAGATCGCGCAGGGCATATAGAGTCTAGGCAGCGGCCGAAGTTTTGCCGGTCCACGCATTGGCTTGGAACTGCGCGTCGAGCGGTGTTTCAGCGATGTGGTTGGTGTAGTTGGACAAGGTTTTCAAGCCCGCACCGAGGATGACATCAAGGATGTTCGCCTTGGTATAACCCGCCGCATGGAAGGCGTTGAGGTCGGTTTCGGTGACGTTGCCGCGCGTTTCATGAATGCGCGCGGTGAATACCTGCAAAGCCTGCAGTTTGGCATCTGCGATGGGTGCATCATTGCGCAGGGCTTCGACCACATCCGCGGGCACTTTCTGCATTTGAGAGACGGTCGAGTGCGCCGCCATGCAGTAAGTGCAACCGTTTTCGCGGCTGGTGGTCATAAGAACAATCTGGCGCTCGGTCGGGGTCAGATCGGTTTTCTCAAAGAGCCCGGAGAGAACGCCATAGGCTTCGACCATCGCTGGCGATTCCGCAAAAGTTGCAGTCAGGTTGGGCAAGAAACCAAAGGCTTTCTTTGTGCTTTCCAGGATTGTCTTGCTGGCGGCGGGTGCTGTTTCTTCGGTGTGTACAGTCAGGTGGGATATTGGATTTTCCTTTTGTGTAGGCTGCAAGACGCCAGCCCGCTGCAAAGGGGGTGCAACAGGACGTGCCTCAACATCGGCAGTTGGTATTGGGATTGGCGGGATGGGGGATTTGACCCTCTAGCCCTCAGTTCTTGGAGTGGGAGTCGTAGACTTTGCCGCTGATTTTCCACGCGCCGTCTTGCTTGTAGAGCACAAAGAAGTCGGTGAAGCGGTGTTCGCCCCAGTGGATGAATTCGACACGCGCTGCTGCGGCAGGGCCCGATACGTTGATCCATGCGATGTGGTGCTGAACGTCCGGCGCGGGGCCGCCTCCGGTCACAGCTCCGGCAAATGTGTCGGCGTCCATGTTGTAGTGCTCACCGTCGATAGAGCCGACGATATAGGCATGGTCGAGGAATGCGGTGCGGGCCAATGCGCCGTCACCGGATTTTGCGGACTCGATGTAGGGCTTCAGCGCCAGCTCGATTGCCTTGTATTCATCAAAGCTGTGCGCCTCGTCTGTTGTGTTTTCGATACTGAGTGCGGCGTTGGCAGTATTGGCCATGAGATATCTCCGTCAGGGTTTTTGCAGTTATCTAATTGACCTACATGTAAGTAGAGGTTTTGAAGAAAAAAAGAGTTACGGCTTCACGAAAACGTCAAGCGTACGGTCGATCATCGCGGGGTCGGATTCCAGACGTGCGAGCAGGGTCGCGCCTTCGAGGCCGCTGAGAAACTGCAATGCGCGGTCTTTGGGATTGGGGTCGTCCATTTGCGCGAACTGATCGGCGAGCCATGTGCGTAGATCACGAAAATAGAGCGACAACGCCTTGCGCACTTCGGGACTGACAGTTTCAAACTCGGCGGCAAGCATCCCGCACATACATATTTTGTTGTTCTGTATGTAGCATTTGAAATGGTTGATGAGCGCGCCGATCCGTTCCTGAGGCGTGACATAGACATGCTCAAAGCTCTTGAAGGCTTCGTTGTGCGCATCGCGCAAACGTTCGACCAGCGCCAGTGCCAGATCCTTCTTTGCTTTGAAGTGGTAGTGAATGCTCGAATTTTTCACGCCAATGGCCGCCGCCAGATCAAGATAGCTAAAGTTGTTAAAGCCCTTGGTCTGGGTAAGATCCTCAGCCAGGTCCAGGATGCGCGTGCGCGTATCGGTCATGTCCACTCTCCTTTACAACTACATGTAGGTAGGTGCTCTTTGAGTCAATTGCAAAGTGACATGTGATCCGATCAGTCACACTTGTGCTGTACATAGGAGAATTTCTGCACAGTGAACTTTTTGTGAGACGCGCCCACTTCACTATTCGAATGAACCTACATACATGAAGGTCAGTCGCAAGCGGCACCCTGCAAGTATGGAGATTCGAGATGGTCGATATCGCAACGTCAAACGCATCAGTTGTTGAAAACAGCAGCTATGGTGAAATCGCTGCCATTGAGCGCGTTCTGAAATCCACGTTCGGTCGCTCGGCGCCGACAAACGCCCGTCCGGCATCGCATGACGTCCTGGATCTCGGGATCGCGGAGTTTGTGGCAATTCCCACGCCTTGCCCGGATCAAAACCATCAGGTTTCGCTGATTGATGTCGCGGGTCCTTCGGCAGCTGCAATTGTCGAGTTCACCGACTGCAGCGGCGCGTCATTCTCCGACTTGTACGTTTTGCAAAAGCGCAACGAACAGTGGGCGATCAGCGAAAAAGTCTGGGACTCGCACGCCCATAGCTGATCCCGCGTCGCGGCATCCCAACACCTCATACCTAACCCAAAAGGACCCTCCAATGATCCGCACCAAGCACACCAGTTTTGCCCTTTTGATGGCGCTCGCCTCGATCACAGCAACCAGCCAAATGGCAACAGCGCAGAGCGCGGCAACCGCCGAAGAGGCCGCAACATTTGAGGAATACAAAGCCATCGAAGAAGCGTTGCAGCCCTACATCGTGTCCGCGCGCACGGGTGACGGCGACCTGACCCGCACAGCGTTCTACGACCACGCCCACATTGTCGGCTCCATCGGCGGCACAGTCTACAACCTGGATGCAGACACATTCGCCGCTGCGATTGACGATGGCGGCCCATCCGAAAACGTGCGCCATCACATTTCGTGGATCAACGTATCCGGACCCGCTGCAGCAGCTCGTGTCGAGTTCGTCGATTGGGGTGGCAACCGCTTTACCGATTTCTTTGTGCTCTACAAAGAAGGCGAAGAGTGGAAGATCAGTGGCAAGGTCTACAACTCCCACGCCAACAACTAGGTCCACGTTGGACCACGGGTGGCAGCCCAAGATCGCCACCCGCAGCCCGCCCTTTCACTGTGAACGAACTCATCCTGTGTCTCGGCCACAACCGGCAGATGCAGGACAAGTCCGCTCAGGTACTGGAAAGACGATACCCATGATTGATCTCTACACGGCAGCCACTCCAAATGGATGGAAAGCCTCTGTCACGTTGGAAGAGTTGGGCCTGCCCTACACCCTGAACACACTTGAGCTTGGCCAAGGTGATCAGAAGCAACCGGCGTTTCTGCAAGTGAACCCGAACGGTCGCATCCCAGCGATTGTTGATCGCGACAACGATGACTTTGCGGTTTTTGAGTCCGGCGCGATCATGATTTACCTCGCTGAGATGACAGGCAGGCTTTTGCCGACAGATGCGCGTGGCCGTTCGGAAGTTATCCAATGGCTGCTGTTCCAAATGGCTGGCGTCGGTCCGATGCAAGGGCAGGCCTATGTGTTCTCGCACAGTTTTCCCGAGAAACTGCCTGCGGTCATTGAACGGTATCTTACAGAGACACAGCGGCTTTACGGTGTGCTTGATACGCGCTTGGCGGACCGCGAATACCTCGCCGGTGATTTTTCAATCGCGGATATCGCAAACTGGTGCTGGGTGCGCATGCACGGCGCCATAGACATCAGCCTCGATGCGTTTCCAAACCTTGCACGCTGGCATGACCTGCTTGCGGAACGCCCCGGCTGCGCCAAGGGCGTTCTGATCCCCGATCAACCGCACTTCTAACTCTCCTCACCACACAACTCCAAAGGACCAATCAAATGAGCACTCTCTTTGAGCCTGGAAAACTGGGCGATATCGACGTCAAAAACCGGGTCTTCATGGCCCCCCTCACGCGCAACCGCGCTCATCCGGATGGCACGCCGCACCAATTGGCGGTGGAATACTACACACAGCGCGCAAGTGCGGGTCTGATCATATCGGAGGGCGTCCAGATCGTTCCGATGGCCAAGGGCTATGTCAACACGCCCGGCATCCACAACGCCAAGCAAATTGCCGCCTGGAAGGACATCACGGACGCCGTTCACACAAAGGGTGGCAAGATCGTCTTGCAACTTTGGCACGTGGGCCGGATCAGTCACACGTCGCTGCTCCCCGATGGAAACGCGCCACTGGCACCCTCGGCCATTCAGGCGGACGCCGGCACGTTCACCGAAGAAGGCCCGACAAACGTGTCGTCGCCGCGGGAACTGACCGTGGCCGAAATCGAGGTAATCGTGACCGAATACGCCAACGCTGCCCAAGCCTCCATCGACGCGGGTGTTGATGGTGTCGAGGTGCATGGCGCAAATGGCTATCTGTTGAACCAGTTCATTTCGACAAACACCAATGACAGAACGGATGCGTACGGCGGTAGCCCGGAAAACCGTTCCAAGCTGCTCTTGGATGTTGTCGATGCAGTGTCCGACCGTATTGGTCGGGGGCGCGTTGGTGTCCGCCTGTCGCCCACCGGGACTTTCAACGACATCCATGATGCCGAAGCAGGCGCAACGTACAGCCACCTGTTCGCAGAGATCGACAAACGCGATCTGGCCTTTTTGCACGTGGTCGAGGCCTTCCCCGGTTTCGAACCGTCGGCTGAGGAACAGCAACTGAATCAAAGCCTGCGCAAGACATTCAGCGGAAACTACATCGCCAATGGTGGATACGACGGCGCGTCGGCGGCCGCCGCTGTCGAAAATGGAGCTGTGGCCGTGTCCTTTGGCCGGATGTTCATTTCCAACCCGGACCTCCCCGAACGGCTGCGTCTTGGCGCCGAGTTGAACGTGTTGGACGACACAACCCTCTATGGCGGCAGCGAAAAGGGTTACACCGACTATCCGGCCCTGTCTTCCGCAGCGTGACACAGAAAAAGGGGGCGGAGTGTGAACGCTCTGCCCCTCATAACAGCCTTTGAAAGTGTGCAGACATGTTGCACCCGAATATCCAATTCGACACGGTTGCCAGGATGAACGGGTACAATCCCGCCACCGTGCTCGAACGGCGCTCGATCTTCGGTAACACGAACGCAGACGATGCGCATTTGGCGCAGAACGCGGCAAATAACCCCACTGTTTCCAAGGCGTGCCTGTGACCCATGTCATCCTTTGGTGACATGCACTAAGCGCCGTACCAAACGCATTCTATGCAGCCAATTTGTGCCAGACGCGCATTGCCCAAAAGTGAACCAAGCCATGAACAACGCAGTACTATTTATCGCAACCGTGTTCGTTTGGGGCACGAGTTGGATTGCGATCACTTGGCAGATTGGGTCTATCTCGGTGATGGTGTCGGTGGCCTATCGCATGGGTCTGGCGGCGGTTCTGTTGCTGTTGGTGCTGGCTGCATTTGGCAAGCTCGCCCGGCCCAAAGTCTGGCGCTTTGTCGCCCTTCAAGCGGCCCTGTTGTTCAGCTTTAATTTCGTGGCGCTCTACAACGCGACGTCCTTTATCACGTCGGGCCAGGTCTCCGTCATTTTCTCGCTGGCATCCGTGTTCAATGCGATCAATGCACGGCTGTTTTTCGGCACGGCGATCACACGGCGGGTGCTGTTTGCGGGACTCATCGGGTTTCTCGGGCTGATTCTGCTCTTTTGGGACGACCTCACGATCAGTGCCAAAGCGGGTACTTTGGTCGGCGTTGCTTGGGCAACGCTGGGCACCGCGTTGTTCTCGCTTGGCAACATGGCATCGCGCCAGAACAGCGCTGTGGGTGTGACGCCCGTGATCGCCAACGCATGGGGCATGGGCCTCGGTGCCGCGATGCTGTTGCTGATCGCCGCGGCGAGTGGGGTATCGATCCCTGTGCCGACTGAGGCTCGATACGTCGCGGCCTTGTTCTATCTCGCGGTCTTTGCCTCGATCATCGGCTTTACATGCTACCTTGTGTTGGTGGACCGCATCGGGGCTGCTCAGGCAGGCTATGCAACGGTGCTGTTCCCGATTGTCGCGTTGGTTGCATCGTCGATATTCGAGGGGTTTGAGTGGACCGTCCTCGCCATTGCGGGGATCGCCCTGACCATCGCGGGCAATGTCGTCATGTTCGGGAAATCCAAACCTGCGTGACGGATCAGCGCCCAACACTACGGCGAAACCGCCGTTCCATCACCGCAACGAACACGGAAATGCACGCCGCCAGCACCAGATAGAGAATGGCGGCATACAGATACGTATTGAGGTCAAAATTGCGGGCAAAGATGGTTCGCGTCTGCCCCATCAAATCCATCACCGTGATGGTCGAGATCAGCGCGCTGCCCTTCATCATCAGGATCAATTCGTTGCCATAGGCTGGCCATGCGATGCGAATGGCCTGCGGCAACATGATCCGGCGCATCGCCCGCAGCCAAGGCATGCCGATGGACAGGGCGGCCTCCATCTGACCCTTTTCGACATTCGCCAAACCGCCGCGAAAAATCTCCGACACATAGGCGCTGGTGTTGAGGGTCAGGACCAGCAGGCCCACCAACCACGGGTTTTTGAAGAAGGTCCACAGGACTGGGCCCAACCCTTGTTCCCCAAGGCTGCCAACCCCAAAATAGATGATCCAAAGCTGCACCAGCAGTGGCGTTCCCCGAAAGACATAGACAAAGATCTGTGCAGGCCACACCAGAACGCTGCGCCCGCTCACACGTGCAAATGTCAGCGCGATGGCGAGGAAGAACCCGATGCCGCAGGCCAGCGCCAAGAGTTCCGTGGTTACGAGGAACCCATCGATAAAGCGCGAACAGGTCTTGGCGAACAGAGGTCCGGATATCGGGGAAAGCCCTGCGCAAATCGTATCGGACACCCAGAATTTCAGGTCTTGATACATTGCTCTAGGCCCCCGCCATGCCACGTCTGGCGCGCCGTTCCAGCGCGCTGCGGACCACATCGGAAAGCGATGTCATCATGAGATAAAGCGCGCCAGCGGCGACAAAGAACAGCAGCGGGCTTTGCTCTGTCTCGCCGCCAAGTTTTGCAATGCGCAACAGCTCATTCAACGCAATGACGGCGGCAAGGGACGTGTCCTTGAGCACAACCATCCAAAGGTTGCCCAAACCGGGGATCGCAAACCGCCAAAGCTGTGGAAAGCGGATGCGGAAAAAGACCTGGCTCCGGCTGAGCCCAATCGCCTGACCTGCCTCGATCTGACCCGATGGCACCGCGAGGTACGCACCGCGAAAGATCTCGCAGGCATAGGCAGCAAAGATGATCGACAACCCGGCCACAGCAGCCATAAATTTCGGCACCTCATAGCCGCCCTGAAAGCCAAGCGACGTGGCCACTGCGTTGATCAGACTGTCAGAGCCAAAGAAGACAAACAGCAGAATGAGGAATTCGGGAACGCCCCGCATAAACAGCGTGTAAGCAGCGGCGGGCCACCGCAGCATTCGGGTCCTGGACAGCTTCATGCCCGCAAGACCCAGGCCCATGACCAACCCGGCCAACATGGCACACAAGGCCAGCTGCAAGGTCAACAACGCACCGTTGAGCAGATCGTCACCCCATCCCCCCTGACCGAAGGACAAAGGACCTAGAACTGTGTTGATCTGCTCCATCTTGCGCCTTCCGATTGTACGCAAAGGGGGCCTGACATGCTGTCTGTCAGGCCCCTTTCTTTGATTTAGAAGATGTCGATGCCGAAGTATTTGATGCTGATGGTCTGATACGTCCCATCGGCGCGGATCGCCTCAATCGCGGTGTTCAGATCATCGCGCAGCGCGTCTTCGCCCTTGCGCACGCCGATGCCAATCTGGTCCGCGATGTCGATCTTTTCGGCAACGAACCCAAATCCCTCGTTGTCCTTCACCCATGCAGCGGCGGGCAGGAAATCCGCGACAACCGTCTCGACCCGGCCAGAGGACAGGTCGGAAAACGCCGCGGGGTTGGTGTCGTACAGACGGATGTCAGCGCGGTTGCCATAGGTGTCTTCGGCCCATTGCGACCCGGTGGTCGAACGCTGCGCACCGATGGACACATCGCCCAGCTTTTCAAGTGTCGCGGTCGTCCCATCCGCGCCAACAACGCTGAGATAGTTGCTGTAATACGGCGCGCTGAAGTCGATGGCCTGTTTGCGTTCTTCGGTGATCGACATGGACGCGATGATGGCGTCGTATTTGTCATTGACCAAACCGGGGATGATCCCGTCCCAGTCCTGCGCAACAATTTCGCATTCGCGCTCCATTGCGGCGCACAGTGCCTCTGCGATCTCAACGTCGAAACCGACCAATTCGCCATCGGCGGTCACGTTGTTGAACGGAGGGTATGCCCCTTCGGTTGCGATGCGCAGAACGTCCTGAGCCGAGGCCGCACTTGCCAGTCCCCCGGCCAACAGGCCGACGGCTAAAACACTGAATTTCATGACTTATCTCCCTAGGTGATGGTTACAGAACCTTGGCGAGGAATTGCTGACACTCCGCAGATTGCGGGTTGCCGAACACCTCGTCCGGTGGGCCCTGTTCGGATATTCTGCCTTGATGCAGAAAAATGGCTTTGTTCGAGACTTCGCGCGCAAAGCCCATTTCATGTGTGACCACAATCATCGTGCGGCCGTCGTCTGCGAGGTCGTGCATAACGTTCAGCACCTCGCCGACCATTTCCGGGTCCAGCGCCGATGTGGGTTCATCAAACAGAAGGACCTTGGGGTCCATCGCCAATGTGCGCGCGATGGCGACACGCTGTTGTTGTCCGCCAGACAGCTGGGTGGGGTAATTGTTGCGCTTGTCTGCGATCCCGACCCGTTCCAGCAATGCCTCGGCACGGCCGCGGGCCTCTGCCTTGGACAGGCCCAGAACGTGCACTGGTCCCTCGATGACGTTCTCAAGGATGGTCATATGTGCCCACAGGTTGAACCCCTGAAACACCATGCCCAGACGGGCACGTATCGCGCTGAGCGCCTTTTGGTCCGTAACCTTGCGGTCGCCTGTCCCAACGTCTGACAGCGGCAGGCGGACACCGTCAATCGTGATCTCACCACGGTTCGGTATCTCCAACAGGTTGATGCAGCGCAGAATGGTCGACTTGCCCGATCCCGATGCTCCGATCAGCGAAATCACCTCGTGCTCAGTTCCGGAAAAGCTGACGCCCTTGATCACCTCAAGCGCACCATAAGACTTGTGCAGCCCGTCGACGGTCAGATAGGCGGAGGAGGTGTTATCGAGCATCGGCTGCCTCTTTCGCGTCTGCCGCCAGCGCCCGCAAACCGTTGGCCAGGGTCAGAACGTCAATGCCGACAGCGACAAAGCTGGCGTTGTGGGCAATGCACTTTGCGATGAAATCCCAGTCCAGCGTCAGGATGCCGGATGCCTTGCCAGCCGCATGAATACGGTCCAGCGCATCAAGGACGATAGCGTGGATTTCGGGCGCATCCGCAGTGGGCGCATATCCAAGATCGACAGACAAGTCCGCGGGGCCAATGAACACGCCATCGATGCCTTCAACGGCAAGGATCTCGTCCAGCGCCTCGATCCCTTTTCGGCTTTCCACCTGGATCAGTAGGCAAATCTCTTGGTCCGCTGTGGTCAGATAGTCGGGGATGGCGGCAAACCGCGATGCACGGCCCAAGGCATAACCAACGCCGCGTATCCCATGCGGGGGATAACGCACCGCACGCACCAGATCGCGCGCCTGTTCCGCGCTGTCGACCATGGGGATCAGCAGGGTTTGCACCCCGGCATCCAGCACCTGTTTGATCAAATCAGCGTCGCCATTGGGCAACCGCACGACCACGTCGCTGTCGCTGGCCTGTAAAATGCCCACCTGATCGGAGATCGAACGCAGGTCATTCGGCGCATGTTCACCGTCAATCAACAGCCAATCGAATCCGGCAGTCCCAACGATTTCGGCGGCGTATTGCGTCGCCAGGCCAACCCAGCAACCCATATGCGGACGGTCGCCCTGGATCGCAGCTTTGAACCTGTTTTTCGGGGCGGGCATCAGGCGTCCTTTCCGATGGAGCACGTGATCTGGCCCAATGTGCCGAAATCGCATTGGATCGTGTCACCCGGTTTTCCGGCGACGGGGCGCGTGAAACTGCCGCCCAGAACAAATTCGCCCGCTTCGAGGGATGTTCCAACCGCGTGCAATTGCCGGGTCAGCCAGACAAGGCCGTTGGCCGGATGCCCGAGAACACCAGCGGACACGCCGGTCTCTTCGATCTTGCCATTGCGGTAGAGGATGCCGGGCACCATCCGCAGGTCGATGTCATCCGGGCGCACGGGCGTGCCGCCCCAGATAATCCCGGCATTCGCGGCATTGTCCGCAATCGAGTCCATGACGTTGAGCGGCGTGCCCGTTTCCGGATCGCTCAGATGCGCACGACAATCGATCACTTCGATTGCGGGGATCACCCATTCGGTCGCATCCAGTACATCAAAGATAGTGACATCAGGACCGGACAAACCGGATTTCAGTTTAAACCCCAGCTCAACCTCGAACCGGGGAAAGATGAACCGGTCGGGTGCAATCACCGCCCCATCATCGATCACCATCGCATCGGTCAACACGCCGTAGTCCGGCGTATCAATACCCACGGCCAATTGCATGGCGCGACTGGTCAGGCCGATCTTGTGACCCACAATCCGTTCACCGCGCGCCAGACGCTGATCCACCCAGGCCGATTGCACCTTGTAGGCATCATCCATCGAAAAGCCGGGATGCTGCACACTGGGCGCGCGAACAACCTGACGGGTGTGCTCTGCCTCGTCATAGGCGGTTGCAAGTTGAGTGATCTGGTTAGGGGTCAGGGTCATGTCATGTCCTAGGTCGCGGTTGAAAGGCGCGGGATGTTCTGCGCGATGGTGTCAGGTTTCGGGGAACCATCCGCCCACTGCTTTGACCTCGAGAAACTCTTCCAGCCCCCAAGAGCCGCCCTCGCGCCCTGTGCCGGATTGTTTGAACCCGCCAAACGGCGCGCCCTTCGACCGGAAGTTGCCATTCATCTCAACCATGCCCGACTTCAACACGCGGGCGACACGGTTGGCACGCACAGGGTCGGTGGTCTGTACATAGTTGGTCAGGCCGTAAGGGGTGTCGTTCGCGATTTCGATGGCGTCTTCTTCGCTGTCAAATGGCATGATGCACAGGACCGGCCCAAAGATTTCCTGCTGCATCACTTGCATGTCGTTGGTCACGTCCGCAAAGACGGTGGGGCGCACAAAATACCCGCGGTTCAGGTCCTGCGGGCGTCCGATACCACCTGCAGCAAGGCGCGCGCCTTCCTTGATGCCGGTGTCGATCATGGCCTGTACCTTGTCGAACTGTGTTTTGTTGACCAACGGGCCGATATGGTCGCCGGGCTTGCCTGCGACATCAACAGTTTGCCCCTCGGCCACCGCAATGGCTTCGGCGACTGCTTCGTCATAGCGCGCGCGTTCCACCAACATGCGGGTCGGCGCGTTGCACGATTGTCCGGTGTTGTTGAAGCAGTGCAGCGCACCGCGGCGCACAGCGTCCTTGTCCGCATCTGCGAACACGATGTTCGCCCCTTTGCCACCCAGTTCGAGCGACACGCGCTTGACGGAATCGGCTGCGTTCTTCGTGATGGCTGTCCCGGCGCGCGTTGATCCGGTGAAGGACACAAAATCCACGTCCGGATGGCCCGAAAGCCGTGTGCCAACACCAAGGCCGTCGCCATTCACCAGGTTAAACACCCCGGCAGGCACCCCGGCCTCGTGCAGGATTTCCGCAAAGATCATCGATGACATCGGGGATTCCTCGGACGGTTTCAAAACCATCGTACAGCCCGCCGCAAGCGCCGCCCCAACCTTGAGCGTCACCTGGTTCAAGGGCCAGTTCCACGGTGTGATCAGCGCACACACCCCGATGGGCTCATAGATAATCCGGTCGTTTGGCGCGGCATCATTCAGGGGACGCTCAAATTCGAACGCTTCCAGCGCCTCGATATATTCGTCGATATGCACGGCACCAATGCCGGTCTGAATGCCGTTGGCAAAATCAATCGGCGCGCCCATCTCTTCGCTCATAGCGGCGGCGATGTCTGCGCTCCGGCTCAGGTAGACCTCGTGCACCCGGCGCAACAGGGCGAGGCGCTCGGCCTTGGTCGTCGCGCTCCATGCGGGAAATGCTGCCTTGGCTGCGGCGACGGCGGCGTCTGCATCCGCTGCACTGCCCAGCGTGATGGTGGCAAAGGCTTCTTCTTTCGATGGGTTGATAACAGGGGCATCGGTGCCCCCATTCGTAGAGACCCAAGCGCCATCAATATAGAAACTCCGAGCGTCTTTCATCGTCGCGACTCCTGTGTTTTGCCGAAAGGAAACACAGAACCAAAAGAGCATAAAATATATAATTTATGCGAGTTTCGTCATTGGATGTATATGCAGCGCGCTCGCGCAGATGTATATTTTGTAGCGATATACGCACAAAGTTTATATTTTATAGACTTATAGCTTTGTGATTTCTTAGGCCTGAGAAAATTGCCCCGCAGCCGCCGCACACAGAAAGGTGACCTAGATATGTCGCTGAACAAAGGCCATCCGATCATGGCGATCCCCGGACCGACCGTTGTGCCGGACCGCGTGTTGAACGCCATGCACCGCCCCTCGGCCAACATCTACGAAGGTGAGCTGGTCGAGATGACGGATCACCTTCTGGATCAGTTGAAAAAGGTGGTTCGCACGGACGGTTACGCGGCGATTTATCTGGCCAACGGTCATGGCGCTTGGGAGGCGGCGATCAAGAACACCCTGAACGAGGGCGACAAGATTGTCGTGCTCAGCAACGGGTTCTTTTCTCACAAATGGGGTGAGGTGGCGGCCACCCATAAATTCGATGTCGAGTATATCGACTATGGTATGGCCTCCGACGCTGATCCTGCACGGCTCGAAGATGTCCTGCGCGCAGACACGGATGGTCAGATCAAGGCCGTTCTGGCGGTGCAGTCCGAAACGTCTTCCTCTGTGCGCAACGACATCCCTGCCCTCAGGGCGGCGATTGATGTGGCGGGACATGACGCACTGTTCATGGTGGACTGCATCGCATCTCTGGGCTGTGATCGGTTCGAGATGGACGCCTGGGGCGTCGATGTCGCTGTGTCTGCCGGGCAGAAGGGGATGATGAACCCTATCGGTCTGTCCTTTGTCTTCTTCAACGAAAAAGCGGACGCCGCACGCGCAGGCGCCAATCCCGGCCAATACTGGGACTGGACCGACCGTGCCAAATCCAAATCCTTCTACCCCCGTTGGTCCGGCAGCCCGCCGGGTCACCACATGTTCGCACTGCGTGAAACGCTGCAAATGATGGTCGACGAAGAGGGGATGGAGGCCGTGTGGGCGCGGCACGCGACCATATCCCGCGCCGTCTGGGCAGCCGTTGATGTGTGGGCTGAGGCGGGTGCACTTGCGCTCAACATCGCGGACCCCGCCAAACGCGCTACCGGCGTGACCACGATCAACACCAGCCCCGGCGTGGCCCACAAGATGCGGCGCTGGTGTCAGGACGAGGCGGGGGTGACCCTTGGCAATTCGCTTGGCTTCCCGCTGGACGAGGTCGAGGACCACTTTCGCATCGGTCACATGGGGCATCTGAACATTCACATGGTGATGGGTGTGCTGGGTGCGATTGAAACGGCGATGATCGCCCAGAACATCCCGCACGGTGCCGGAGCGCTCAGCGCAGCCGCCCGTGTCCTCGCCGCGCATCAAGCGGTCTGAACAAGAACAAAGGAAACCAACATGACCATCAAGACAGCCTTTGTTTGGGACGAAAAATGCTTTTGGCATTTCGGCGGGAACTACGCGCTGCTGGCCCCCGTGGGCGGGCTGGTGCAGCCGATGGTGGCGGGCGGTTTGCCCGAAGCGCCGGAAACCAAGCGTCGCCTCAAGAACCTGATGGATGTGACGGGACTGTCGGGCGAACTCGACATGATGAGCGCGCCGCCCGCCAGCATGGAAGACTTGGCCCGTGTCCACCCGCAGACGTACCTCGACACGTTCAAATCGAAATCCGACAATGGCGGCGGTGAGCTTGGCCTGCGCACCCCCTTTGGCCCCGGCGCGTTCGAGATCGCGGCCTTGTCCGCAGGCCTTGTGATCAAGGCCATCGAAGTCGTGCAGACCGGGCAGGCCCGCAACGCCTACGCTCTGTCTCGCCCGCCCGGACACCACTGCCTGCCAGACTTCCCCAATGGGTTCTGCTTGCTGGCGAACATCGCCATCGCGATCGAGGCCGCGCGTGCGGCGGGTCTGGGCAAGAAGTTCGCCGTCATCGATTGGGATGTGCATCACGGCAACGGAACCGAGGCGATCTTTCTGGACCGCGATGATGTCCTGACCATCTCCCTCCACCAGGATCGCTGCTATCCCCATGACACCGGCGGCACCGAGGTCGTCGGCGAGGGGGCTGGCGCGGGTTTCAACATGAACATACCGCTGCCGCCGGGATGCGGGCACAAGGCATACCTCGACGCGATGGAACGCTTGGTCCTGCCCAAGCTCAGGGCCTTTGACGCCGATCTCGTCATCATTGCCTGCGGGTTCGACGCCTCGGGCTTTGACCCGCTCGCCCGCATGATGTGTTCGCCCGAAACTTACAAGATGATGACCCGGCAAGTGATGGAGGTGACAGGCGGCAAACTGGTCGCCGCGCATGAGGGCGGGTATTCAGAACTATACGTGCCATTCTGCGGTCACGCGATGCTCGAAGAGATGTCAGGCTCCGATATCCGGGCCGACGATCCGCTGCACGCGCGCATCACCGGCCAACAACCCGACGCACATGCAGATGCATTTCACCGCGATGTGGTCACCCGTCTGCACGCCGAATTGCAACATGGCGGGGTGCTATAGGTCCGGTGCCGGATAGGTCAGATCGTGAGCATATCGCGGGTCGACCACGGCAAACCGTTCAGACCCAAGATCCACCATGTATTGATGCAGAACCTTGATAAAGGCCGCGACGCTGGCCGGTTTCTGATCACCGTAAGGGTCAGCGGCAAACAGGGTCGGCTGCCTTATGTCCTCAGAAATTGGCACACGTTTCAGGTTGGGACCATCCGGGCTGGTATCCAGCGTGGGCCTTATGTTGAGAACCGAAACACCAAGCCCGTTGGACACCGCCGACCGAACCGTTTCATAAGACCGCGTGCGAAGCCCGATTTTCGGACGGCGCGCCACGAGGTCAAACAACGCCAACAGATAGACACGCGTTTCCGGCAGATCCAAAAGGATCAAAGGGTTCTCTGCCAGCGTTTCCAGCGACACAACATCCATCTCGGCGATGGGGTTGTTCCTGTTGACCAAGGCATGTGTCGGGAATTTACAGATCGGTGTCGTCCCACCGCCAAACTCCTGCCCGATGTCATAGGTTACGACCAGATCGACCTCACCCGTCGCTAACCATGTCCGCAACTCCGTCTGATCACCTTCCAGCAACGTGAATTCCGTACCGCCATGCAGGTCGATAAACCGCCGGATCACCTGTGGGATCAGCAGCGCGCCAAACGGCACGAAACACCCAATGCGCAGTGAGGACCCGGAGGCCTGCGAGAACTGCTCCAGCGACCTCGAAAACTCTTCGCCAGAGGCCAGAAACCGATGCGCAGAAATCAGGAAATTGCGACCAGCAGGGGTCAGGATGACACCGTGACCTTTGCGCCGCGCAAACAACTGGGTGCCGGTCACGTCTTCGGCCACATCAATCGCGGCCAATACCGAGGATTGCGAAATCGCAAGCACCTTGCAGGCAGCTGCAATGCTGTCGTGTCGGGCCACCTCCCTGAGGTACTCAACCTGGCGATATGTCAGTCTCATAGGTGCAGAATTACATTTGGTAGCTAACTCATGTCAAAAAATATATTTTATGAACAAGTGCGGATGTGGTTGGGTTAGGAAACCTGTTCAAAAAGGCCCGCCGCCATGATCACATTCCGCGCCCCGAAACCGCAAGACACCGAAACCATCGTCGCTTTGAACGAAGCCGTTGTGGCTGTCACCAGCCCGATGGACAGCGCCCGATTCCTCCACCTGCTGGATGTCTCGGATTTCTGCATCGTCGCCGAAGACGCTGGCGCAGTCATTGGCTTTGTCATAGCGATGCAGGACGGCGCGCCCTATGACAACGCGAACTTCTCGTGGTTTTCAGAGCGCCTGAACAAGTTTGTCTACATTGATCGTATCGTGATCGGCGCCGGTGGCCGCGGAAAGGGGTTGGGCAAACAGCTCTATGATCAAGTTTCCGCCGACGCGAAAGCCCAAGGCCGCTTGGTCATGGCCGCAGAAATGGACCTGGTGCCCCCGAACGAAGGATCGTTGGGGTTTCACAAGAAAAACGGCTTTGTCGCATTGGGTGAACGCACCTATGACACCGGCAAAATCGTCTCGATGCAAATCAAAAACCTCTGATATTTTGCACTTCTAACACTCGATCTTCGAGAACGATTCTCGTTTGCCTTTGCAATCTACCTATATGTAAGTAGATATCTAGTTACAGCGTATGAACACACGCCCAACTGACAACGCTGTTTTGAAATTGGAAAGGACACTGCAATGCCATTCACACAGATATCCCTCCGCGCAGGCAAATCGCCCGCGTATCACAAGGCGCTGATGGAAGGGATCTATACCGCCATGCGGGACGCAATTGGCATCCCGGAAAATGACCGCTTTGCAACGATCACCGAGCACAGCCCGAGCTGTTTCAACACCAGCGGCGACTATCTGGGTGTCGACCGGTCCGATGATCTCGTGATGATCCAGATCACGCTTTTAGCCGGTCGCCCGGTCGAGAAAAAACAGGCCTTGTACGCTGCCATCGCGCGCGAACTTGCAAAGGATCCTGGCGTTCGGAAAGAGGACATTTTCGTTAACCTGGTCGAAGTCGCTAAACAGGACTGGTCGCTCGGCAACGGCGTCGCGCAGTACGTCTAGGGGCCAAATCCAAACGAAAAAACGTATCCCGCATCTGATAACACAGGTGCGGGCACATTGGCCAAGCTTTCATCCCAGCGGTCGGATTCTCCGCGCGCTCTGAACCCGCAAATATTCCAACGACAATACCGGGGGGAGCGAGCGGATGCCTTGGGTCGATCCCTCCCTATCGCAAGCGGGTGCACAGACACTCGGAAGTGACTTCGTCAAAACTCACGAAAAGGCGGCCCTTCCAAAAGGTGTTTCACGCAAAGGTGAGTGGTGCAGGCAGTACACAAGATTGCATCGTTGAAAGAATCTACATACATGTAGGTAGTCATTTTTGACACGCCCAATACAATCATTGGCCAAAGGGCCGAAAGGAAAACACCATGAAAAATTTCGCAACAACCAGCGCCATCGTTCTTGCCCTGCTCGGATCTTCGGTCGCAATGACGCCAGCCTTTGCTGCCGACGAATTCAACGTCGCACCCGGCCTGACATATGCGGGCGTCCCGCTTGGTCTGCACGGTGCCGATCCGGTTGCCCTGCTGGCTGGTAACCAGGTGGAAGGTGACGCACAGTTCTTCGCCGCGCACGACGGTGTGGCGTATTACTTCACAAGCGCCGAAAACCAAGCCGCGTTCGAAGCAAACCCGGCAAAGTTCATGCCTCAGAACGGCGGCTTCTGCACGCTCGGCGTCGCATACGCCAAGAAACTGGACGGCAACCCGGACTACGCAACTGTTGTGGACGGCAAACTGTTTGTCTTCGTGAACCAGGCCGCTCTGGACGCCTTTAACAAGGACCAAGCCGCCCTGACCGCACAAGCGGACGAAAACTGGGTCAAGATCAAGAGCGTCAAAGCGACAGACCTGTAAGGTCCTGAACAAACGCGACGGGAGGGCCTGTACTTGGCTCTCCCCATCAAGGTCATACCGCTTTCCGCGCGGCAATTTTCAAAGCGTCCCAAAACGTCAGCCGCAAAACAAAAGAACCGGACCCGATAAAGGGCCCGGTCAAGGCGATCAGCCACGGAAGCAGCCAATAATTCAATGTACGGGCGCACCCCGACCAGACGGGAACGCGCCCAATTCGATCCCGATTACATCTCGCTGGCTGCTTGCAACGGGCCAGTGTTGACCGCGTTTTCATAGCTGCCAAGAGCACTGTCGATGGACCCTGCTGTGACGAACACATCCGCCACACCCTTCATAAAGGTCGCGGCATTGCCACCCAGCCATGTCTGAGACAACTGGTCCTCAACGCTGGGGAACTTCATGGTCGCGATGGCTGACTTGGCTGCATCCAGGTCCATACCCGCCTGTTCCGCGATCACGGCCAGATTCTCGTCGCTGGGGTCGGCGTACCAAGCGGCATTTGCATCGGCGGTCACCTTGAGGAACTTCGCCACCACGTCGCCGTTTTCCGCGATAAAGCTTGCAGGCGCAGAGGTCACATCGAACACCAGAATGCCCAGTGCTTCTTTCTCGTCGCCGGTCAGAAGGACATTCCCGTGCTCTTTCATCCGGCTCAAACCGCCGCCATAGCCACAGGCGAAATCAACCGCACCCTGGCTCAGGGCCGCCGCCCCTTGGTCGGGCGCCATGTCCAGCACTTGCAGGCTGTCCAGAGCGATGCCGAAATGGTCCATCTGACGCAAGAAGCCATAGTGCGCCGCTGTACCAAGGGGGACGGCCACTGTCTTGCCAGCCAGTTCGCCTGCGTTGTCCTTGTCGACCTCCAAGCCGGTGCTGACCACGCAGTTGTCATTGTCGGAATAGCTCACCGCCACGTCGACGACCTGCAGGTCCTGCCCACCAGACGCGGCAACCACGAACGGTGGAACGCCCTGGCTCACCGCGATCTGCACGTCGCCCGACGCCATGGCCGCGCTCATCGCGGTGCCGGTGTCAAAGGACACCCAGTTGACCTTCATGCCCAACGCTTCGTCGTAAGCGCCCGACGCCTTGGCGGCCATCATGGGCATGGGCCACTCGAGGAAATAGGCCACGGTGATTTCTTCGTGCCCGTCTGCCAGTGCGACATGGCCTGACATTGCGACGGCCGCAGCGGCCAAAATGCTGAATGTAGTCTTCATGTGTGTACTCCCGTTGGTATGTCACTACGTGATCATAGTTTTGCAATACAAAACTTTTATTTTGCATATTGAGAATAAAAAGCTTGCACCCGATCCGTCAAACCTTTTCTTTGAATGCCGACTGCACCCGCCAGCATCGGCGGTTTGCAGTGCACAAATTTTCACAGACCGGGGCATGGCGCAGCAATGGCAACAGGGCAAAATCCCAATTCCACAGGTGATCAAATCCACTGGCACCGCACGGCTGGCCCTGCGCCGGTTTGCGATAGGCTGTCGTCGCGGCTCAGTGCCGATGTTGTGGTGGTCGGTGGTGGCCTGACGGGTACTCGGACGGCGCTTGGCTTGGCCGAAAGCGGGGCAAATGTCGTCTTGCTCGAAGGTCGGCAAATCGGCTTTGGCGCATCGGGCCGCAGTGGTGGGCAATGCAATCCTATGTGGCGTGCCACGCCCGACGGTCTGGCCAAGCGGTTTGGTGACGCGCTGGCCGGTCGTCTGGTGGAAACGACCCTCGGGTCTGCCGATGCGCTCTTTGCGGATATCGACCGCTACGGCATCGCCTGTGATCCCGTCCAAAACGGCTGGGTACAGGCCGCCCACTGCCGCAGCGCACAACGTGGCCTCGAACGGTTGGGCAAGGCATGGGCAGACGCAGGCGCCGACATCCGGTTCCAGGACAAAGCCGCCACAGCCCGCACCAGTGGCTCTTCCAACTATGACTTTTCGCTGTTCCACACCAAGGGTGGGCATGTGCAACCACTCTCGTTGACGCGCGGCTTTGCACATGCGGCTGTGACCCGCGGTGCCACCCTCTTTGAAAACAGCCCCGTGACCTCGATGACCCACAACGGCGGCAAATGGACGGTGACAACCCAAGTCGGATCCGTGACCGCGCCGCAGGTGATCCTGACCACCAATGCCTATTCCGACGATCTGTGGCCCAAATTGCGACAGACGTTCTTTCCACTGGTCAGCATATCGCTGGCAACGGCGCCCCTGTCAGCCGAACAGCAGGCGAGCGTTCTGCCCGGTGGTGTGACCATCGCCGACACGCGCCGCGCGATCTATTACTCGCGCTACGACCGCGACAATCGCCTTGTCTTTGGCTGCGTGGGCAGCACGGACAACTCTGCCGACTTTGGCGGCATCGCCCGGCTGAAAGAGGGCCTTGTCACCGTCTTTCCGCAATTGCGAGACATCGGGATCGAGGCGACGTGGGCCGGGCGCATCGCCGTGACGCCGGATATGATGCCACATCTGCACGAACCCGCCCCCGGCGTGCTGGCCGGGTTGGGCTTTAGCGGGCGGGGCATTGCGATGACCTCAGTGATGGCCCGCACATTGGTCAAAAAGGCATCGGGGGCCGCCGCTGATACGCTGCCCTTTGCCATCAGCCCGGTAAACGCACTGCCGCTGCACTGGGCGTCGCGCAAACTGATCCCGTTGGCCGCCCCCGCCATGACCGTGCGGGACAAGATCGACACCATGTTCAACCGCGGCTGACCCCACCAAAGGATTTCTCATATGACTTTCACTCTCTTCCGCGACACCGCTGTGCCTCGCGTGAAAAAGGACACTGGCGACGCCACCCTGTCCGGTGACCCCGTCCAGCATGCAGAGCTGAAATTTACAGGCCACGACGACACGGTCAAATCGGGCATCTGGGATTGCACCGCAGGTGCGTTCCGCGCGGACTATGACGGCATCACCGAATTTTGCCACGTGCTCGAAGGGGGTGCGACGATCACCACCGATACCGGCGAAACATACGAAGTGGCGGCGGGCGACGCCTTTGTTATGGCGGCGGGCCTGCGCACCACGTGGACAGTGCCGCACTACATCAAAAAGCACTTTGTCATCTGCGCGGTGGACTAGTCGGGGTTCTTGCCGCCAATCATCCGTGTGACCTCTTGGGCCGAGGCAACCAGCGCGTCAGACCACCCCATGATGTCGTCGATGCTGTGACGGGTGTGCACCGTCCAGATGTTCAACACCGCAATGGGGTCGCCCATATAATTAAAGATCGGCGCGGATATTCCGAGGAAATGATCGTATTCCTCGCGGTCGTTCGCGGCAAATCCCTGCGCACGGACTTCGCGCAGGGCGGCGCGAAACGTATCGGCGTCGGTGATCGTCCGCTCGGTGAATCGTTCAAACACATGATCGCTGAGCATCGCGTCACACACGGCAGGGGGCAGATATGCCATCAGCGCCTTGCCCGAGGCCGAACAATGAACCGGCTCGCGCATGCCGGGCCGCTGTATCCCACCAAGCGATCCCTTGGCCTCGATCAGTCGCAGGTACACAACATCCGTGCCGTTTGGCACACCCAGCGTCACGTTGCCATCAAACTGCGCGTGCAGGCGCATCATCTCATCCAGCGCCACGGCTTGAATGTCATAGCCCGAATAGGCGTTGCGCACCAAATCGAACACCTTGGGGCCCAACAGGTAGACCTTGGACCCTTTGACATGCTGCACCAACTGTTCATCCGCCGCGATGCCCAGCAACCGGTGCAGTGTGCTTTTGTTCAGCCCCGTTTGTTCCACCAGTTCGGAAAAGGTCAGCGGCGTGCGCGCTTCGCTGATCACGGTCACAAGGGACATCAATTTCTGAACAATCGAGCTGGTCATGCAGAGCGGAGTATCGTGTTTCAAAAATATCGACAACTGTTGCGGCGGGCCTTGGTCTACTCGCACGCACCAGTGGCCGCCGCTTGCGTTTCCACCTCAACCCTCTATCTACAGATAGGCCAAACCAGTGTGGAGCAGTCGGATGAGCAGCGACCGGGAAACGCAGATACTCGATTTCGCCGAACGCGCGATGCGCAAAGGCGGGCTCGATTCCGTCAGCTTTCGCGACGTCGCAGCGGCAATCGGCATCAAAAGCGCATCGGTCCACTACCACTTCCCGACCAAGGCGGACCTCGCCGAACGGGTAACACAACGCTATGCCGAACGCTTTATCGCGGGCTTGGGCGCGCCAGACCTGCCCGATGAGACGCCTGCTGCACGGCTCAACCGTTTGGCCGACGCATATCAGGCGGCCTACGCTCTCGAAGAATCCACCTGCCTCTGCATGGTCCTGGGGTCCGTTGCCGCGAATATTCCCGGCGCAACCTCTGATCAGGTGCGCCACTTCTACGATCAACTCGGCCAGTGGATCGCGGCAGCCCTCAAGGGCAGCGCAACGCCGGTATCGCCCGCTTTGGTCATCGCAACGCTGCAGGGTGCGATGGCATTGGCGGTTGCAACAGGTGACCCAACACCTTTGGGCGATGCCCGCGACCATCTGGTGTCCACCGTCTGAAAGACCGACTTGCAAGTCTGACATCCTGCCACCGCATCAAAGGTTCTTGTGCTGGCGGTCCGCGTGCGTACCCTGTGACACAGCGCCGGTGATCCTGCACCGTGCGACACGAGGGGCGAGCACAATGGACCAGAACATCATCGAAAACCTACGTGCCCGTTCGGTGCCCGCATTTCAACATATGATCGACGGATGCCACGTGCCTGCCTCGGACGGTCAGACGCTGGATGTCATCTCTCCGATCGACGGGCGGGTCCTAACCACCGTGGCGCGGGGCACTGCGGCGGATATGACCGCCGCCATCGCTGCGGCGCGTGCAGCCTTCGAGGACGGTCGCTGGGCCGCCCAAGCCCCCGCCGCACGCAAAAGGATCCTGATGCGCTGGGCCGATCTGATCGAGGCAAACGCGCCAGAACTTGCGGTCCTGGGCGTCCGCGACAACGGCACCGAAATCAGCATGGCGCTCAAGGCCGAACCGGTTTCCGCCGCTGCAACGATCCGCTATTACGCCGAAGCATTGGACAAGGTTTACGGCGAGATCGCGCCAACCGCGTCTGACGTGCTGGGCATGATCCACAAGGAACCCGTGGGCGTGGTGGGTGCCATCGTGCCGTGGAATTTCCCCATGATGATCGGGGCCTGGAAACTGGCTCCGGCATTGGCCATGGGCAACTCGGTTGTGCTGAAGCCCGCCGAAACCGCCTCTCTGTCCCTCATGCGGATGGTCGACCTCGCGCACGAGGCGGGTTTGCCTCCGGGTGTGCTGAACGCAGTCACCGGTGAGGGCGCTGTGGTTGGCGAGGCGATGGGCCTGTCGATGGATGTGGACGTGCTGGTCTTTACCGGGTCAGGCGGCACCGGGCGTCGCCTAATGGGCTACGCGGCACGGTCGAACCTGAAACGTGTCTACCTCGAACTGGGCGGCAAATCCCCGAACATCGTGTTCGCCGACGCACCGGACTTGGTGCAGGCCGCCAAGGTTGCGGCGTCCGGCATCTTTCGCAACGCCGGTCAGGTCTGTGTCGCCGGTTCGCGGCTCTTGGTCGAGGCGTCGATACACGACGACTTTGTCGCCGAGGTGGCCAAAGCGGCCCAAGGGATGCGGGTGGGCGATCCGCTTGCGCTGGACACCAACATCGGGGCCATCAACTCGCAAACGCAACTCGACGCCAACCTGCGCTTCGTGGCAACCGCGCAGGCCGAAGGCGGCGAGATCGTCACCGGCGGCGACCGGGTTCTGGCTGAGACTGGCGGCTACTACATGGCCCCAACAATCGTCACCGGCGTGACCCGCGACGCCACCCTGACCCAAAAGGAAGTGTTCGGCCCTGTTCTGGGCGTCACGCCGTTTGAAACCGAGACCGAGGCGATCCAACTGGCGAATGCCACGAACTACGGCCTCGCCGGTGGTGTCTGGACCTCAAACCTTGGCCGCGCACATCGGATGATCCGCGCCGTGCGCACGGGTGTGATGCACGTCAACACCTATGGCGGGGCGGACGGGACGGTCCCGCTGGGCGGTGTCGGGCAATCGGGCAACGGGTCGGACAAGTCGCTGCACGCCATCGACAAGTATATCAATCTCAAGACCGCATGGATCAAACTGTAAGGAGGCCGCGATGACCGACAAAACGGTTCTGGTGATCGGCACATACGACACCAAAAACGACGAGCTGGCCTTTCTCGCCGATGTGATCCGGGGGCAGGGCGGCCATGTGGTGACAATGGATGTCTCAGTTCTGGGGGACCCGGCGCACCCGACGGACTACTCCAAACATGACGTCGCCCACGAAGGGGACAGCACAATTCAGGCCGCGATTGACAGCGGCGATGAAAACCACGCGATGCAGATCATGGCGCGCGGGGCCAGCCTGTTGGCGGCGCGGCTGCATGCCCAAGGCGTGTTTGACGGCATGATCGTGCTTGGCGGGACAATGGGAACCGATCTGGCACTCGATGTGGCGTCCGCCTTGCCGCTTGGCGTGCCGAAATACATCGTGTCGACCGTATCCTTTTCACCGTTGATCCCGCCTGAACGGTTGGCACCGGACACTCAGATGATCCTGTGGGCGGGTGGGCTGTATGGTCTGAACTCCGTGTGCAAGGCGTCGCTGTCTCAGGCGGCGGGCGCTGTGCTGGGTGCCGCGCGGGCCGTTCGACCGCCTGACCGGACCAAGCTGCTGGTGGGTATGATGTCGCTGGGCACGTCAGCACTGAAATACGTGGTGCCGCTGAAACCCGCCCTCGAAGAACGCGGGTTCGAGGTTGCGGTGTTCCACGCAACCGGCATGGGCGGGCGCGCGTTCGAAAGCCTCGCCAAACAGGGGGCCTTTGCCTGTGTGCTCGACTTTTGCACCCAAGAGTTAGGCAATCACATCCACGGTTCCAACATCTCTGCAGGGGCGGACAGGCTGACCAATGCCGGGGCGGCAGGCACACCGCAGATCGTGGCACCGGGGTGCTATGATCTGGTCGACATCGTCGGCTGGCAGCCCTTGCCAGATAAATGGTCAGAACACCTCACCCATGCGCACAACCGTTTGCTGACGTCCGTGGTGTTGAACACGGACGAACGAGAGGCCGTGGCCCGCGCCCATGCCCGACAGCTATCTACGGCCACTGGCCCGGTGGCGATGATCCTGCCGGAACATGGGCTGGGCGAATGGGACCGCGCAGGCGCAGACCTGCACGACGCGGCCGGTCTGCGTGCATTTCTCGAGGTGCTCACCTCGGAACTGCCGGAACACGTCGAAACGCACCGTTTGGATTGCCACATCAACGACCCGGCCTTTGCGAACAAGGCGCTGGCCATCTTTGACGCCTGGTGCGCCAATGGTCAGATCAAGCGTTAGGCGCGCGCGCCAGGATCCAGATCCGCGAGCAGGTCCAGCAGCGTCTCGTACCGCTCTGCGCCCAGCGTCGCCTTGAACTCTGCCACAATCTGTGCGGCCTCATCCGCGCGGTCGTCGATGATTTTCTGACCCGCGTCCGTGATCTCTATAAACTGGCGGCGACGGTCCTTTTGATCACGGGTCTGGGTCACCAACCCCTTGTCGCGCAAGGTTGCCACAATGCGCGTCAGGCTCGGGAACAACAGACTGGCGCGGTCGGCCAGCGTCTTGGCATCCAGCACTCCGAATTCTGACAACACGCGTAACACGCGCCACTGTTGTTCCGTAATCCCGGTTTCTGCCAACATCTCGCGAATGGGGGCCATCACCCCCTCGCGGGCGCGGATCAGCGCAATCGGCAAAGATCGGGAAGTCGAAGGAAGTGACATCGTCATATGCAGCCCAAACTGTACTCAACCGCCAATTGCACCTTACCCTGTGCCTTGACAACTCATCATATCAATACTTAACTTCGCAACAATTAACATGTTAACGAAATACTGATGCGGACCGGAGGAAAACGTGTGACCCAGCTTGACGACAACGTCGCGAAACTGAGCGGCTATCTCGCCCGCTTCCGCACGGGCGGCATCCCAAACCGGATCGCGGGTCAGGACACTGCCGGGGCCGGGGGAGTCTTCCAATCCGTCTCGCCCGTGGACAAGAGCGTGATCTGTGACGTGGCCCGCGGCACCGCGGCAGATATTGATGCCGCCGCCACCGCCGCGCACGATGCCTTCCCCGCCTGGCGCGACATGCCCGCCAAAGAGCGGCGCGCCATACTTATCCGTATTGCCGAAGGGATCGAGGCGCGCGCCGAAGAAATCGCGCTTTGCGAGTGTTGGGACACCGGGCAGGCCTACAAATTCATGTCCAAGGCCGCACTGCGCGGTGCCGAGAACTTTCGCTATTTCGCGGACCAGGTGGTGCAGGCCCGCGATGGGCAGCACCTTAAATCCCCAACCCTGATGAACATCACCACTCGCGTGCCAATCGGTCCCGTTGGTGTTATCACGCCGTGGAACACGCCATTCATGCTGTCCACCTGGAAAATCGCGCCTGCCCTGGCTGCGGGATGCACGGTGGTTCACAAACCCGCCGAAGCGTCACCCGTGACCGCGCGCCTGCTTGTCGAAATCGCCGAAGACGCCGGCCTGCCGCCGGGTGTGCTGAACACGGTCAACGGCTTTGGCGAAGAGGCAGGCAAGGCGCTGTGTGAACACCCCAAGGTCAGGGCCATCGCCTTTGTCGGCGAAAGCCGGACAGGGTCGATGATCACCAAACAGGGGGCCGATACGCTCAAGCGTAACCACCTCGAACTGGGGGGTAAGAACCCGGTTATCGTCTTTGACGACGCCGATCTGGACCGGGCGCTGGATGCGGTGATCTTTATGATCTACTCGATCAACGGCGAACGCTGCACGTCGTCGTCCCGCCTGCTGATCCAGGACACGATCCGCACAGAGTTCGAGGCGCGGCTGGTCGAACGGGTGAACAATATCCGCGTGGGCCACCCCCTCGACCCGGCCACCGAAATCGGCCCGCTGGTGACGCAGGAACACTATGACAAGGTGACCAGCTATTTTGACATCGCCCGCCAGGACGGTGCCACCATCGCCGCCGGTGGCGATGTGGTGGGTGATACCGGGTACTACGTGCGCCCAACCCTGTTCACCGATGCGCGCAACGACATGCGCATCGCGCGCGAAGAGATCTTTGGCCCCGTGCTGACCTCTATCCCTTTCACCACCGAGGACGAGGCCCTGCACATTGCCAACGACACACCCTACGGCCTCACCGGCTATGTCTGGACCAATGACATCACGCGCGCGCTGCGTTTCACAGACCGGCTTGAGGCAGGAATGATCTGGGTCAATTCCGAAAATGTCCGGCACCTGCCCACGCCCTTTGGTGGGGTCAAGGCGTCGGGCATCGGGCGGGACGGCGGCGACTGGTCGTTCGAGTTCTACATGGAACAAAAGCACATCGGCTTTGCCACAGGCCAACACAAGATCACCAAACTCGGCGCCACGGCCCCGCAATAGCAAGGAACGCGCCCATGCCTGTGCCAGCCCCCAACCTTTACCCGGACTTCAACACGGTCCGCCTCAGCCACGCCTGCCTGAACGTCCGCGATCTGGATGTGTCCAAGCGGTTCTATGTCGACACCCTTGGCCTGCAAGTCACCGATGAAACCGACACGCACGTCTATCTGCGCGCAATGGAGGAACGCGGCCACCACTGCCTCATCCTGCAGAAATCAGACCAGCCCGGCACCGTCGACGCCGTGGGGTTCAAAACCTTTGACGAGGATGATCTGGACCGCGCCCATGCCTATTTCGAGGCCAGGGACCGCCCGGTGTCTTGGGTGGATCGCCCGTTTCAGGGCCGTACCCTGCTGACGTCGGACAACATCGGCATCCCGCTGGAATTCTATCACAAGATGGACCGCCTGCCACCCATCCATCAGAACTATGCGCTCTACCGTGGTGTCAAACCGCTGCGGATCGACCATTTCAACTGCTTCAGCCACGATGTCGACGCCAGCGTCGCGTTCTATTCCGACTTTGGGTTTCGCGTCACCGAATACACCGAGGACGCAGACAGCAAACGGCTCTGGGCCGCGTGGCTACACCGCAAGGGCGGCGTGCATGATATGGCCTTTACCAACGGCACCGGGCCGCGATTGCACCACGTCGCGTTCTGGGTGCCAACGCCGCTGAACATCATTGACCTGCTCGATCTGATGGCGACCACGGGCTATGTCGACCACATCGAACGCGGGCCGGGGCGGCACGGTATTTCCAACGCCTTCTTCCTCTATGTCCTCGACCCCGACGGCCACAGGATCGAGATCTACTGCTCGGATTACCAGACGGTCGATCCGGACCACGAGCCGATCCATTGGGACCTCAAGGACCCGCAGCGACAAACGCTGTGGGGCGCGGCCGCACCAGAAAGCTGGTTCAAACACGGGTCCCTCTTTGTCGGCGTCGACACACAGGACAGCCAGATCAAGGCCAGCCCGATCATCGCGCCCTGACAGGCAGGAAGGCATCACATGAAATTCGCAACCTACTCCGCCGAGGGCGCCACCTATTTCGGCGCTGTGACCGATGCCGGGATGATCGCCCTGAACAGTGCCGCGCCGCAGTGGCCAACCCTGTTCGACGCGGTCTGTGCGGACGGGCTGCAAACGCTGGCCGATATTGCACGCGACCGGCCCGTGACGCACAGGGATGTCCAATATGAAATGGTCCTGCCCGAGGCCCGCCGCATTCTCTGTGTCGGTGTGAATTTCCCGGACCGCAATGCCGAGTACAAGGACGGCAGCGAACAGCCAAAATACATGTCCCTCTTTCCGCGCTTTGCCAGCGGGTTCACAGGCCACGACCAGCCACTGATCCGCCCCCCCGAAAGCCACCAACTCGACTACGAGGGCGAGGTAGCGATTGTCATTGGCAAGGGGGGGCGCCGCATCGCGCAGGCCGATGCCTACGACCACATCGCGGCGCTCACCATCTGCAACGAAGGCACGATCCGCGACTGGGTGCGCCACGCGAAATTCAATGTCACTCAGGGCAAGAACTGGGATCGGTCGGCTGCAATGGGGCCATGGCTTGTCCCGTTCACTGATGCGCGCCTATTGGACGACGCCCGCATCATCACCCGCGTGAACGGCGAGGTGCGACAGGACGATGTTCTGGCCCGTATGATGCACCCCATCCGGCGAGAGATCGAATACATCTCGACCTTCATGGCACTGCAACCCGGCGACATCATCGTAACGGGTACGCCCACGGGGTCCGGCGCACGGCTTGATCCACCTCAATTCCTGGCACCCGGCGACGTGGTAGAGGTCGAGGTTAACGGCATTGGTATTTTACGAAACACAATTCAGGACGAAATTGAATGACGCCGGAACAACACGCTCAGGCCGCCTCTGATCTATTGCACGCCGAGGCGACGGGCACTCAGATTGGCCTGCTGTCGCAACAATACCCCGCGATGGATGTGGATGACGCTTATGCCATCCAGAACGCGATTCACACCGCCAAGCTGACGCAGGGGCGGTCGGTTGTGGGCTGGAAGATCGGGCTGACCTCCAAGGCGATGCAATACGCGCTGAACATCGACATACCCGACAGCGGCATCCTGTTCGACGACATGGTGTTCGAACATGGCTCGACCGTCCCTGCGGGGCGTTTCATCCAGCCGCGGGTCGAGGCCGAGATCGCCTTTGTGATGAAAGGGGCGCTGGGTGGCGCTGACGTCACCCGCGACGCGGTGCTCGCGGCGACGGATTATGTCGCGCCATCGCTCGAAATTCTCGATACGCGGATCGTGCGGGCCGATCACCAGACCGGGCAGACCCGCAATGTGTTCGACACCATCAGCGACAATGCTGCAAACGCGGGCATCGTGCTTGGGCCCCAACGGTACCAACCTGGCGAATTTGATCTGCGATGGGTCGGGGCCATCACCAGCCGCAATGGCGAGGTCGAGGAAACCGGCCTTGGGGCCGGGGTGCTGAACGACCCGGTGCAAAGCGTCGTTTGGCTGGCGCGTCGCATGGCCAACTATGGGCAAAGCATCGCGCCGGGTCAGGTGATCCTGTCCGGCAGCTTTATCCGCCCGGTGGAATGCCCGCCCGGTTCGCAGATTTCGGCCGATTTCGGTCGGTTCGGCGGTGTTGAGATCGCGTTTGCCTGACCGGGGTCAGCAGTACCGCTCGGGGCCTTCCCACTGCGTCGATGTATAGCGATCTCCGGCGGCCCATCCGACTGGCAGAACGGCGTCGATCCGGGCCAGATCATCCGCGCTCAACGTCATCTCCATCCCCTGCAACAGTTCTGCCAGATGCGCAGTGTTCTTTGTGCCGGGGATCGGCAACACGTGGTCGCCGCGCGACACCAGCCACGCAATCGCCACCGCCGCTGCGGGCGCGCCCATCTCTGCGGCCAGCGCGCGGAACCGGTCGGTTGCGGCGATGTTGGCGCTGTAGTTCGGCTCGACGAAACGCGGGTTGTCCTTGGTAAAGGCCATCGACTGCCCGTGTGCGTAGCTGAACGGCGCATCGGTCAGAAACGCCCGCCCAACGGGGGAAAACGCGACCAGCGTGACGTCCATTTCGGCGCAGGTCTGGATCAGCCCCAACTCAGGCGCGCGGGTCGACAGCGAATATTCGGACTGCACCGCCGCAATCGGGCATTCAGTGGCGGCGCGACGCAAGGTGTGGGGCGCAATCTCTGAAAAGCCCACGGCGCGGGTCTTGCCTGCGTCGATCAGTGACTTGAGCGTTCCGGCCACGTCCTCGGGGCTGTGGGCGGTGTCCAGCCTGTGCACATAGAACAGATCAACATGATCAACACCCAGCCGTTGCAGGCTCTCGTCCAGACACTGCGTGAGGTAGGCGGGATCGTTGTTGAACCGTCGCTCCGGCTGGCCGGTGATGCCGGCCTTGGTCGCAAGCACCATGTCATCCCGCGCGCCGGGTGTGTCCTTGAACCAACTGCCGATGATCTCTTCGGACCGGCCCGCGCCATAGACGTTTGAGGTGTCGATATGGGTCACGCCCGCATCCCGGCAGGCATGCAGCACGGCATGGCTGTCTTCGGGTGTGGCGTTTCCGTAGATCCCGGCGAATGACATCGCGCCAATGCCGAACTGAGACACCGCAGGGCCACTTGCCCCCAGACGGATGGTTTTCATGGCTGAACTCCCCTGCCTTGCTGCCCGTGCAGGTATAGGCCGCCGGGCCGCGGAACGCACCCGAATTGCGGCGCGCAGGTGCTGTCCCCGCGGGGACAAAACTCAAGTGCTTTTATCTATTGGATTTTTGCCAGTGTAGGTCCAGCGATAGCCGGGTGGGGTCGGCCCCTTGTTGCGCCCGCCCTGCTGGGTCTGTTCCCACGCATGAGACAGGATGCCAACAGAGCGCGACAAACAGAAAAGGCCCCGCGCCAACGGTGCCGGAAACCCCAGTTCGGCAAAGATGACGGCTGTCGCGCCGTCGATGTTCATCGGAATGGGTTTGCCCTTGGCCTCGGCCAACGTGGTCTCGACCGCGCGCGCAATAGCAGCAAAACGGCCAGTGACGACATCCGCCGCTGCGGCGTCATCGACCAGCGCCAACAGACGCGGCGCACGTGGGTCGACTGGCGTGTGAAACCGGTGGCCAAAGCCTGGGATGTATGGCCCGTTTTCAGCGCGCCACTCGTCCAGCACAGCCTCAGTATCCGCAGGGTCGCCAATGCGGTGAAACAGCACAACCGCCTGTTCGCCCGCGCCACCATGCACATCGTCCAGCATGTTCACCGCCGACGCCATTGCACCGTTCAGCCCCAAACCGCAGGTCACGGCCATACGCGCGGTCGCAATGGACGGCGCTTGCGGGCCATGGTCCACCGCCGCAACCAGCGCCGCCTCGAGCAGATGGGCCTCTTCGGCGCTGGGCATGTCACCGCGCGTCATCAGCCAGATCATCTGGACAAAGCCGACAGTGCCGATCAGGTCCTCGATCGGATGCCCGCGCATCCGGATCTGACCGGGGGCCATGTCGATGATCTCTGTCTGCCACCAATCGGATACGTCGCTCATATCGCCCCCTTTTCGGTCAGGTCCCTGATGTCCGACGCGTCCAGCCCCAGCGCGCCCCAGACCTCGGACGCATGCGCGCCCAGTTCGGGTGGCGGCGTGCCGACCTCGAGCGGTGCGCCGTCCAGTTTGACCCCGGTGTTCACCACCGAGATATCGCGCCCCACACCCGGCACATCGGCAAATTGCGACAGCAATCCGCGCTCTGCCACCTGAGGATGATCGAGCACGTCAGCCACGGACATGACGGCCCCCGCAGGCACGCCAATGCGGTTCAGGTCCCGCGCCAGATCGCGCGCGGTGTGATCGGTCAGTGCCGCCTCGATACGTGCGCGCAGGGCATGCCGGTTGCGCTTGCGGTCTTCGCGGGTGGCATAGTCGGGGTCGTCCCGCAAGACCGCCAGCCCCAGATGGTCCGACAACAGCACCCACTGTTCGTCCTTGTTGGCGGCGATGTTGATCAACCCGTCGCCTGTTTGAAACGCGCCCGATGGTGCGGATGTCGGGTTTTCATTCCCATGTGCCGCAGGCATCGCCCCCGCGATCAGGTGGTTGGAGACAACCCAGCCCATCGTGGCCAGCACGCTTTCCAGCATCGAGCAGTCGATAAAGCAGCCCCTGGGCCGCGCATTCAACGCCGATGCAATGGCAAAGGCCGCCGTCATTCCGCCCACCGTGTCCGCCACAGGGTATCCGACACGCAGCGGGGCGCTGTCAGCGTCGCCCGTGATCGACATCACACCCGACACGCCCTGAATGATCTGATCATAGGCGGGGCGGTCGACCCACGGTCCGTCCTGCCCGAAGCCCGAGATTGCGCAATAGATCAAGTCCGGTTTCACGTCCCTTAGGGCGTCATACCCAAGACCCAGCCGGTCCATCACTCCGGGGCGAAAATTCTCGACCACCACATCTGCAGTGGCCACCAGCCGCAGAAACAGCACCTTGCCGTCGGGGTGCTTGAAGTTGACGGTGACCGACCTCTTGCCCGCGTTCTGGGCGAGAAAAGACACGCCCATATGCGCAGCATTCAGCTCCGGATCGGCACCAAGCTGGCGGGCAAGATCGCCGCGCCCCGGTGCCTCGACCTTGATCACGTCAGCGCCCATATGCGCAAGCTGGTGGCAGCAAAAGGGCCCGGCCAGAACATTGGTCAGGTCGAGCACCCGGATGCCGGCAAGCGGTTTAGTCACCGTCGGCCACGCCCTCGGCCCGTGCCCGCGCGCGCCGCGCCCGGTAGCTGGGCAGGATCACCAACAGCGCCGCGACGATCAACAGACCAAGCGTCATGGGGCGTTCCCAGATGAACCCGATACCATCATAAAGCTGCATGGACCGGCTGAAGTTGTCCTCGAGCATGCCGCCCAGAATGAAGCCGATCAGCAGCGGTGCCAACGGATAATCGGCAAAGCGCAGCACGGTCGCACAGACGCCAAAGCCCACAAGCAACAGCAGTTCGGTCGCGTTGTTTTGCCCGATATAGGCCCCCATCAGCGTAAAAAAGAGGATGAATGGGATCAGGAAATTGCGCGGCACCGCGAGGATCTTGGCGATGTAGGGGATCAACGGCAGGTTCAGGATCAGCAGCACAAGGTTACCGATATACATCGAGATGATCACCGCCCAGAAGATCTGCGGATCGTCGAGCATCAGCCGAGGGCCGGGCGTGACGTTCAGCGCAATGAGCGCGCCCAACAGGATGGCCGTGGTGCCCGAGCCGGGAATGCCCAGCGTCAGCAGCGGGACAAAGGACCCGGTACAGGCCGCGTTGTTGGCAGTCTCTGGCGCGGCAAGACCCTTGATCGACCCTTTGCCGAACTCCTGTTTTTCCTTCTCTGGCGCGATGTTGCGCTCGACCGCGTAGCCCAGGAACGACGCGATGGTCGCCCCCGCACCGGGCAGCACGCCGATGAAAAAGCCTTGCAGCGATTGGCGACCAATCACCGGCGCAATGGATTTGGCTTCGTCGCGGGTGATGCGCAGATCCTTGATATCGCCGGACTGGCCGGACTTGGACCGCGCGGGGTCCATGACCAGATACAGCGCCTCGGGCAGCGCAAACATCGCCATGGCCAACGTGATGAAGGCAAAGCCGGATTGCAGGTCCATCAGCCCCATCGTGAAACGCGGCATGTTAAAGAGCGCGCCCTCGCCAACGGTGGCCATGATCAGGCCCAGCAGGGTCATCATGATGGCCTTGGCCACCTGACCGGTGCCCGCAAAGGCCGCGATGGCCGACAGGCCCACAACCATCAGTGCAAAGTACTCGGCAGAGTGGAACAGCAGGGCCACGGATGACAGCATTGGCGCAAAGATCATCAACAGGATGGCCCCAACCGTGCCGCCACAGAAAGACGCGATGGCGGCGATGGTCAGTGCTTTGCCCGCCTTGCCGTCACGGGCCATGGGGTAGCCATCAAAACTGGTTGCGACCGTGCCCGCGACCCCCGGCGCGTTCAGCAGAATGGACGAGGTCGAGCCACCAAAGATGGCGCCGTAGTAGACGCCAGCCAGCAGGATCAGCGCGGCTGAGGGATCACCCAGCGAGATGGCGACAGGGATCATGATGGCGATGATCGACATCGGGCCAAGGCCCGGCAACATACCGATGAACGTGCCGATGAGACAGCCGCCGATGACCATGAGGAGGTTTTGAACAGAAAAGGCCGTTTGCAGGCCGATCAGGATACCTTCGAGCATGTTCTCAAACCCCCATGAATGCTGGCAGGGGGCGCAGGAAGATGCCCAGCACCACCTGCACCAGATACCATACGATGCCAGTGGCAAGGCCCGCGACAACGATCATCGTGATCCAGCGGCGCTCGCCCAAAATGGCGGAACCTATGACCAAGAACCCCACCGTTGCGGCGATGAAGCCCGCAGGACGCAACAGCAGTGCATAGGCAACCATTAAACCAAGCAGCAAACCGGCCTGGCCGAGTTTGAACTCTTTGAGCTGGCGATAGACGGTGACCGAAGGGTCTTGGTCGCGGGGCTTGTCGGGCTTTTCCAGCCCAAGCACGATGATGAGCCCCACAAGAATGCCAATGATGGACAACACCTTGGGGAAGGTCGACGGCCATATGGGATTGCGCTGCATGAACGGGGCAAGACCCGCATCCATCGTGAACCAGGCGGCATAGCCATAAGCCACAAATATTCCAAGCAGGACCAAACCGATCCAACGATCAAGCGCCATTATCACCCTCCCAACGGGGGGTGTCCCCGCGGGGACACCCATTAAATTTACCTGAGAGGGAGGCGCGATCCTGGGGGCGCTGCCCCCGTCCTGCGGACTCCCCCGAGGTATTTTGGGCGAAAGGAAAGCAAATTTTGAGAAAATGCTCTCTAGTCTACCCGTACGGTACAGGCTGAGGAGCCGATGACCGTGCGAGAGGAAGGCCGTTGAAAAGCCTTTGATCGGGAGGGGAGGCCATGGCGGTCTCCTCTTCCTTTCGCCAAAAATACCTTGGGGAGCGCGAGGGGAAAATCCCCTCGCACAAGCTTAGATAGTGTGCGGCGCAAGCCGCGCCTTTGGATCAGAGGAAGCCGAGTTTCTTCATCAGATCGCCGATGACCTTTTCCTGACCTTCGAGGAAGGTTTTGAAGTCGTCACCGTTGTTGTGGATGTTGACCCACCCGTTGCGGGCGCGCACGGCTTCCCATTCGGGTGTTGCATACATTTTGGCGATGGCATCCTGATAAGCGGCCAGTTGTGCCTCGGGCAGACCGGGTGCTCCGAAGAACCCGCGCCAGTTCACGAACTCGGTGTCGATGCCCTGTTCCATCATGGTCTGCGCATCCGGGTATGCATCCACGCGCTCAGGTGCGGTGACGCCGATGATCTTGACCTCGCCCGCATTGGCCAGGTCGACCGCTTCGGAGAAGCCTGTGGACAGCGCTGCGATCTCACCCGACAGCAGGGCTGCCATGGCTTTGCCACCCGCATCGTAGGGGATGTATTTCACGCCAAGCGCATCTTTGCCTGCCGCTTCCATCACCATCGCGGCGACGAGGTGGTCCATACCACCGGGGACAGATCCGCCGCCCACGGCTGTTGCACCGGGATCGGCGTCATAGGCTGCGATCAGGTCGGCCATCGAGTTGATCGGGCTGTCCTTGCCCACAACCATGGCTGCGTAGTCACCGATGGTGCCTGCAACCAGTGTCAGGTCGCGGAAGTTGTGCGGGAACACGCCTGTGAGCGACCGGATCACGATGGGGGTCGAGTTGACCATCAGCGTGCCGTGGTTGCTATCGGCGTTTTCGATCAGGAAGCCGATCGCCTTGCCACCGCCGCCGCCCGACATGTTCTCAAAGGATGCCGTGCCCACGAGGCCAGCCCCTGTCAGTGCCTCGCCCGTACCGCGCGCGGTGCCATCCCAGCCGCCGCCGGCGCCGCCGGGGATCAGAAAGTGGATGCTGTCGACGACCTGATGGCCATCTGCCATTGCCTGACCGCCAAGGCCCAACGCCAAAGCAGCACCGAGCAGAGCCCTGCGGCTCAGTTCAAACGTTTTCATAATGTCCTCCCATTTGACTTCACATGCGTTGCACGCGAATGGTGACAGTCAAACACCCGAACCTGACACAGACCTGTCACGGTCAGAACACCGGCACATGCGCATGAAATATCTGCTGATCGAAGACAATACAGAGCTGGCGGCCGCGCTGTGCGACCGGATGCGGCTGGATGGGCATGTCATGGATCACGCCGCGACCCTGTCCGAAGGCGCGGATTTTCTGCGGGTCGGGGAATATGACCTGATTCTGTTGGACATCATGTTGCCGGATGGGGATGGGCGGCGGTTTCTGGAACGGCACCGCGCGCAGGCCAATGACACGCCAGTGATTGTGCTGACGGCGCGGTCCGAGGTGTCCGACCGGGTGGGCATGCTGGACCTTGGCGCGGATGACTATTTGACCAAACCGTTCGATCACGCGGAACTGCAGGCGCGGTGTCGCGCGGTTTTGCGCAGGCGGACGGGGTCCGCGCAAACCGTCATACGGCGGGGTACGGCGGCGCTGGACCCGGTGGCGAGTGTGCTGACGATTGGCGACACAGAGGTCACGTTGCGCAACCGCGAACTGCGCTTGCTGGAATTGTTCATGAACGCGCCGGGCCAGATCTTTTCCAAGGGCAAGCTGGTGGACCGGCTGTTTTCCTATGACGACACGGTCACGGAAAACGCGATCGAGGTCTATGTCGGGCGCCTGCGCAAACATCTGGAGCCGTCGAGCGTGACTATCTCGACCCATCGCGGCCTGGGGTATCGGTTGGATGACGGGTAGGCCATGGTCCCTGCGGCGACGCCTGACGCTGACGTTGATCGGCGGGGCGGCGGTTTTGGCGATCTTGTTCTATCTCGTGGTGCGCACCTATGCGCAACAGATCGCACAACAAAGCCAGGACCGTATCCTGGAGGCGTCGGTGACATCATTGCTGGACGCCGCCGTGGTGCGCGACGGTCAGATCGAACTGGACGTGCCCTATGCCGCCTTTTCCATGCTGGACACGGCGGCGGATGACCGGGTGTTCTATGCCATTCAGCAGGGCAATGAGTTTCTGAGCGGCTATGACGGGTTGGCGTTGGACGATGCGGATCCCGGCGCTGGCCCAATTTTCGCGACGCGCGCGTTTCAAGGCACTCAGGTGCGGGTGGCGCGCCTGACGCGCAACCTGCCGGCCAGTCCGCGGCCCGTTCTGTTGACGGTCAGCGTGGCACAGACGCGGGACAGTCTGGCAGGGACGTTGTGGACCATTTCGGTCAATGCAGCCGTGTTTGGTGCCGCGTTCTTTCTGTTGGCGGCGGGCATGGCGCTTTGGACGTCGGCATCGACCTTGCGTCCGCTGGGGCAAATCGCGGCCTCGGTGGCGCGTCGTGGGCCAGGTGACCTGCGGCCTGTGATCCGTCCGGTCCCGCTTGAGCTGTCACCACTGGTTGCGTCCTTCAACTCGCTGATGACCCGGTTGAGCCATTCGCTGACCCAGTCCGAGACCTTTATCGCCGAGGCCGCCCACCGTGTACGGACGCCGCTTGCCACCGTGCGCAGCCATGCCGAAGCCACGCTGATGCGCGTCGACAAGGACGAAAACCGGCAGGCCCTGCGGTCGATGATCCGCGCCATCGACGAAAGCAGCCGCGCGGCGGGGCAGCTTTTGGATCATGCCATGGTCACCTTTCGCAGTGACCAGTTGGAGACGCAGGACGTCGATCTGGTGACCATCTGTTCTGAGATCGTGGACCGTCTGACGCCGGTGGCTGAGATGATGGATCTGGAGTTGGGATTGCAGAGTGATGGCCCGGTGCCGGTGCGAGCGGATCCGATCCTGATCCAGAACGCGGTGCGCAATCTGGTGGACAACGCGTTGAAGTATTCGGCGGCCGAAGGTGCGATACAAATCACGGTTACCGCACGGCCCAGCCCGACGATCACGGTCACCGATCAGGGCATCGGGTTTCCACAGACGGAAATGGCGTCGCTGTCGCAACGGTTTCAGCGCGGTGACAATGCCAAGGGGACTGTGGGGTCCGGTCTGGGCCTGACCATTGCCAAGGATGTGGCCGAGGCCCATGGCGGGCGGTTGGAATTGCGAAACATGGAGGCGGGCGGCGCATGCGCAATCTTGCATTTGTGATCTTTGGTCTGTGGGCCGGTCTGGTACATGCTGCCGAACTGGAAGACAGGCGTCTCTTTGAGGGGGCGGCGGGGCAGGTCACGCTGCGCGTTCTGTCCAGCACGGACACTGATATTTTTGCGCCTATTCTGGATGGGTTTCTGGAGCGCAATCCGACGATCGACATCGACTATGCCGTGGCCGGATCAGCCGATATCGTCACCTTGATTTCCGACTGTCCCGATTGCTTCGATGTTGTGATCTCCAGCGCGATGGACCTGCAACTGAAGCTCGCGAATGACGGGTTGGCGCGGCGGTTGCCGGGGTTGAATGGCGCGCCGGGCAGCCAGTGGCGTCAGAGCCTCTTTGGCTTTACGCTGGAGCCTGCAACCGTGGTATTGAACCGTGAGGCCTTTGCCGGGCGGGATGTGCCCGAAACACGGCAGGAACTGATCGAGGCGCTGCGCGCGGACCCGGAGCATTTTCGCGGCAAGCTGGGGACCTACGATGTGCGCCTGTCGGGCCTTGGATACCTGTTTGCCACCCAGGATGCCCGCACGTCCGAGACCTATTGGCGCCTGATGGAAGTGTTCGGGAACCTTGATGCACAGCTATATTGCTGTTCGGGCGACATGATCGACGATCTGGCGCGGGGCGATCTGTTTGTGGCCTACAACGTGCTGGGCAGCTATGCGTCGAGCCGTCCGGAGACGCGGGACAAGGTGGCGATCATCACCCCGCGTGATTTTGCCACGACGATGATGCGCACGGTGCTGGTGTTGGACAGCACCACCCGCGAGGCGGCGGCGACCGCGCTGGTGGGGCATCTGATCTCGGGGGCGTGGACCGCGCAGGATCGGCCCGGTTATCCTCTGCCTTCGATTGGGGCCGCTGACCCCTCTTTGTTGAATGTCGTGTCACTTGAACCGGGGTTGCTGGTCTATCTCGACCGCCTCAAGCGGCAGTTGTTCCTGGGGGCGTGGTCGTCGGCATTGGTGCGTTAACAGCCTTGTTGGTTACAAAACCAACCATTACGCATGTAACCAAACAGGACCCGTTGTTTACATGACCACTGCTGCCCCACTGACCCTCTATAGCTATTGGCGTTCCACGACGTCCTACCGTGTGCGTGCCGCGCTGAACCTCAAGGGCGTTGCCTATGACATCGTGCCGGTGGATCTGGTGGCGGGGGCGCAGCGGGCGGACAGCTATGCCGCACTGAACCCCGGACAGGGGGTGCCGACGCTGGTTCTGGCCGACGGGACGGTACTGACGCAGTCGCTCGCCATTCTGGACTATATCGAGGCGACGTGGTCGGACCCTGCGCTTTTGCCTGCGGACCCGGTTGCGCGGGCGCAGGTGCTGGCAGCGGCGCATACCATGGCGCTGGACGTGCATCCGGTGAACAACCTGCGCGTCGTGACCCATCTGCGTGACGTCTATGATGCGGGCACCGATGGCGCGATGGAGTGGATGCGCCACTGGATGTCCCAAGGGTTTGCCGCGCTCGAGGTGTTGGTGCGCGACGACACGCCTTTTGCCTTTGGCGCCGCGCCTGATCTGGCGGACCTGTGTATCGTGGCGCAAGTCTATAATGCGCGGCGCTGGGGCGTGGACCTCGACCCCTTCCCGAATGTCGCGCGGATCGAAGCCGCCTGCCTTGCGCACCCGGCCATTGCCGCCGCACATCCTGACCAACAACCCGACGCATCCTGAAAGGACCCGACCATGGCCAAGGCCTTTGCCTCCCAAGGGGACATGACCGAAAAGACCATCACCTTTGACGAGATCGGCGAGGGGTTGTGGGCCTTTACCGCCGAGGGCGACCCCAATTCGGGCGTGATCATCGGCGATGAGAGCGTGATGATTGTCGAGGCGCAGGCGACCCCGCGTCTGGCCGAAAAGGTGATCGAAAAGGTGCGGACGGTGACGGACAAGCCGATCTCTCATCTGGTGCTGACCCACTATCACGCCGTCCGCGTGCTGGGCGCGTCGGCTTACGGCGCCGATCAGATCATCATGTCCGACATGGCACGCGGCATGGTGGCCGAGCGCGGGCAAGAGGATTGGGACAGCGAGTTCCAACGCTTTCCCCGTCTGTTCGAAGGGCACGAGAGCATTCCGGGGCTGACCTGGCCGACCACGACCTTTTCCGATGCGATGACCGTTTATCTCGGATCGCGGCGCGTGGACATCAAGCACGTGGGCCGCGCCCATACCGCGGGGGATGCGGTGATCCACGTGCCGGATCAGAATGTGATGTTTACCGGCGACATCGTCGAATACCATTCGGCCTGTTACTGTGGTGACGGGTATTTCGGCGACTGGGGCGGGACGCTGGACGCGATCAAGGCCTACGGTGTGGACGCCATCGCGCCGGGGCGCGGCGATGCGCTGGTGGGGTCCGAGATGGTGAACAAGGCCATCGAAAGCACCCGCGATTTCGTGGACAGCACCTACCGCCCCGCCGCACGGGTCGCGGCGCGTGGGGGCACGTTGAAAGAGGCGTGGGATGCAGTGCGCGCCGAATGCGATCCGAAGTTCAGCGACTACGCGATCTATGAGCACTGCCTGCCCTTCAACGTCGCCCGCGCTTATGACGAGGCCCGCGGCATCGCGCATCCCCGCATCTGGACGGACAAGCGGGACATCGAGATGTGGGAGGCGTTGCAGGGGTGATGCCTGTCTTGAGCAATCCTCGTAACTTGATGTTGGAGGCAATGGCTTGGGTATGTGGCCTCAAATGGCGCAATGCCCAAAGGGCCTATGACGACGCAGTCCGTGATCACCAGTCGAAATTCCCGTCTATGGGTCAGACGCAAAGATCCGCGCAAGTTAAGCTGGATCCGAAGCTCGCCTCACTGAGACGCAATGCTCGGAAAACGCTGTTGGTGTCGATTGCTATCGATATTTTTGTTCTGGGCGGCATTTTCTTGATGTTTGAATTGGGGAGACGCTGAATATGGTGGATGTGCGCTATGACATAGCTTTCCAACTCTACCCCTACGCCCCTGTCGAAGCGCAGACGATGCCTGCGCAACGCCACCCTGTTGTGATCGTCGGTGGCGGCCCCATCGGGATGGCCTTGGCGCTGGACCTTGGGCGCAAGGGGACGCCTGTGCTCGTGCTCGATGACCATGACGGTGTGGGGCAGGGCAGTCGGGCGATTTGTTTTGCCAAGCGGACGCTTGAGATCGCCAACCGCCTCGGTGCCGGGCAGCGCATGATTGACAAGGGCGTGGTGTGGAACGTGGGCAAAGTGTTCCATGGCGATGACCGCGTGTTTCAGTTCGACCTGCAACCCGAGGATGGGCATCGCTGTCCGGCCTTTATCAACCTGCAACAGCCCTATTTCGAGAAATTCCTGGTGGACGAGATCCGCGCAGCACAAGAACAGGGCGCGCCGATTGAGATACGGGGGCGAAACGCGCTGACCGGGATGGACCAGCGCGGCGACCACGTGCTGCTGGACGTGGACACGCCCGACGGCCCCTACCAGATCGAGGCGGAGTGGCTGATCGCCTGCGACGGCGCGCGCAGTCCGATCCGGGACATGATGGGCCTCAGTTTTGATGGTCGTGTGTTCGAGGACAATTTCCTGATTGCCGACGTGCACATGACAGCGGATTTCCCGACCGAGCGGTGGTTCTGGTTCGAGCCGCCTTTCAAGGATGCGGGCCAGTCGGCGCTGCTGCACAAGCAACCCGATGACATCTGGCGCATCGATTTCCAACTGGGTTGGGACATCGACCGGGAAAAGGAACTGCACCCCGACAACATCCGCGCGCGGGTCGATGCGATGCTGGGTGAGGGGGCGGAATACACGTTGGAGTGGACCTCGATCTACACCTTCCAATGCCGTCGGATGCAGGAGTTTCGCCACGACCGGGTGATCTTTGCCGGGGATTCGGCGCATCAGGTGTCACCCTTTGGCGCGCGCGGGGCCAATAGTGGGGTGCAGGACGCGGACAATCTGGCGTGGAAGCTGGACTATGTGCTGCGCGGGCTGGCGCCCGAGACGCTGCTCGACAGCTATTCCGAGGAACGCGCGGTGGCGGCGGATGAGAACATCCTCAACTCCACCCGCGCCACGGATTTCCTGACCCCAAAGAGCGAGATCAGCAAGGTTTTCCGCAATGCGGTGCTGGAACTGGCGCGGGACCACGCCTTTGCCCGGCCTTTGGTCAATTCGGGGCGGTTGTCGGTGCCGTGTGTCTATGACGGGCTGTCGCTCAATGGGCCGGACATGCTGGATGGGCCGGCGCGGACGCGGGTGGGTGCACCTGCGGTGGATGCCAAGCTGGGCGATGCGTACTTGCTAGACCGATTGTCTGATGGGTTTACGTTGCTGTGCATTGATACGGCCGCGCCCGATCTGGATAACGTGGAAGGTGTGCCGATTGCGCACCTCGAACTGACGGGCAAGGGCAGCCCGTATCTGACAGAACGGTATTTGGGGGATGCGGACAGTGCCGTTTACCTGATCCGGCCGGATCAGCATATCGTGGCGCGCTGGGCCACCGCGACTGCGGACGATGTGACAGCGGCAATGCGCACGGCGCTGGGAAAGGGGACGGCATGACACTCAACCTTGATCCGAACATCCCGGACCCGGACGGGTTTTACGACGAACTGCTGGCTGCGCATCAGGGGCTGAGCAAAGAGGGCAGCGACGCGCTGAACGCGCGGCTGATCCTCGTGCTGGCCAATCATGTGGGGGATCGAGATGTATTGCGCGCGGCGCTGGCCGCGGCGCAGCGTCAGGTGGTTTCGACGCAGTGACGGCGGAACGCGCGCTTGAGCATGTCCAGTTCGGCGCGCAGCAACTCGACTTCGGCGCGGATATCGTCGCCAAGCGCCTCACCGGCGATCAAGGTAAATTCACCCAGCTTTTCGCCATCGGTGGAGTCCGTGACGACAAACACCTGCACACCATCGGCAATCGCCTCTGCCGGGATCGGCACCTGGACCAGCCAATTGCCGTCCTCGCCCCCCTCAGAGACCTGAACATCCGGCACGTCCTTGTCGAGATGCGTCACCTTGATCTGTGGCACGCCGCTGCCTGACTGGGCAATCAGGCCTTGCCAAATGCCGTGGCGCATCTTGGTCGGGGTCAGTGTCAGGGTGGTCATGGGCGGTCCTGTGTCACAATGCGGCGCGGGGGCGGCGAGAGAAGGTGAGGTCACGCAGCGTGACCTGGTTCATTTCCGGCCCTTCAAAGATCAGGTCGATCCATGCCCGTTCCACGCGCTTTTCGTTCAGCTTGGAATAGGCCAGGTCGAACTCGACGGTGACGTTTTCCTGATTGAGAGGCAGTTCGCGCACAATCTGTTCGGTGTTGGGGCCGTGCCGGATGTTGAGCCGGCCAAAGATTTCGAGCGGTTTTTCCATCTCGACGATGGCGTTCATACCCACAAGGTGGGTTTTGCGCAGGCCCTGCACGGACTCGGGGGGCAGGTCGATGACCAGCGACAGGAACGAGCCGTCAAACTGGAAAACGTCCATGCGCAGGCCGTAGGGCGCCAGGTCTTCTTCGCGCAGGTTGCGGATCTGGCGCAGGGTCAATTCGCTCAGTGCACAGTCGTGGAACAGCGTCGCCTCGCGGCCCAGCATCGATTTCGTCTGGACCGAGGATGCACCGGGTGTGGGCAACGGGCCGCGCCACAGCTCTGGCCGCCAGGACCAGTCGGCGTTGTGGGGGCGTGGAAAGCTGGTGGCACCGATGGCGGGCAGGGCCAGCCGTTCGTCGGCCTTGTGGATCAGACGGTCGAGGTGGCTGCGCATGAGGCGCGCGGCACTGCGCAGGCCGCGCAGTTCATCCAGCCGTGTTTCGCCCGCATTGCGGGCGGCACGGGCCCAGCGGCGCATCGCGCGTCGATGCGCCAGTTTGTCGATGAGCCTGATGCTTTTGCCTGCCATATGCCCCTGCGTCGTCCTGCGCCACCTGACGTGGTGGACACTTTATCTATGTCAAAGGTTTCTCTGAAATAAACCGGCGAGACCTGATTTGCTCGATTGTTTTGCCGGTGTCGTTGCAGATTTGTCCTGTGTCGCGGCTGTTTGGCTTTGGGTGCGGGTCATAGTCTGGATCAACAGGGCGGGTGCATCATCGCCCAGTTCGGGGCCATCCGCAGCCTCGTAAATGGCAAACCCGACCGCCTGTGTCCCGATGGTGCCAACCGCGCGCCAGAACACGTCTCGTACACCCGGCCCCGGTGGGGTGCCGCGCACCTGCGCCAGGGTCAGCGTGTCGGTGGTTGTGCTGTTCAACACGGTTTCACCATTCGCACCAAGTGTCGCCGGCGACACGTCTTGGCCGTCCAGTGCCGCCACGGTGGTTGCCGTGATGATCGCAAGCGGCTGGCCCAGCCCGGTTTCCCCGCCCAGCGTGTCGCACCGTGCGATCAGGGCAAAGCTGGCGCGCAGGCTGCGCTGGTCGATGCAGTAACCATCTGGCGGCACCAAGGTCACCGCGCCACGGCCCAGTTCAGCCGTCAGCAGCGGCGCGGGTGTGGCCGCGCCGCCCAGGTCAATCTGTCCGATATCGTCGCAACCTGCGAGAACCGCCAGAGCGGTCCCCGCAACGAGACCCTTACAGGTCCATGTATTCATGGCGTTCGACCTTGGCGCCGGGATGCGTCACCGCCCCCTTGTAGGTTTCACCCACGAGCTGTGCGTATTTCCACAGCGCGCCTGAGGCATAGATCGTTTCGCGCGGGCCTTTCCAGTCGGCTTTGCGCGCGGCCAGTTCGTCGTCGGTCAGGTCGACATTGATCGACCCTTCGATGGCGTTGATGGTGATCACGTCGCCGTCCTTGAGCAGCGCGATGGGACCGCCATGGGCCGCCTCGGGACCAACGTGACCCACGCAGAAGCCGCGTGTCGCGCCCGAGAACCGGCCATCGGTAATCAGCGCAACCTTTTTGCCCATACCTTGACCCGACAGGGCCGCAGTGGTGGCCAGCATCTCGCGCATGCCCGGACCGCCCGAGGGTCCTTCATTGCGGATAACGAAGACTTCGCCTTCTTCATAGGTGCGGTTCTGTACGGACTCGAACGCGTCCTGCTCGCATTCGAACACGCGCGCCGGACCGGTAAAGATCTGGTGCTGAGGCTCGATGCCCGCGACCTTCACGATGGCGCCTTCGGGGGCGATATTGCCCTTGAGGCCCACAACGCCGCCGGTCTTGGTGATCGGTGTCTCAACCGGGTGGATGACGCGGCCATCGGCCTCGCCTTGGATCTTGTCCAGTTCCTCGCCAATGGAGTTGCCGGAGGCGGTGATGCAGTCCTCGTGCAAGAGGCCCGCCTTGCGCAGCTCTTTCATCACCACATAGACGCCGCCCACCTCATAGAGGTCCTTGGCCACGTATTGCCCGCCGGGTTTCAGGTCGACGAAATAGGGGGTGTCGCGGAAAATCTCGCAGACATCATCGAGATAAAAGTCGATGCCTGCCTCGTGCGCCATTGCGGGCAGGTGCAGACCGGCATTGGTCGACCCACCGGTACAGGCAACGACACGTGCCGCGTTCTCGAACGCTTCGCGGGTGCAGATGTCGCGCGCACGGATGTTGCGCTCGATCAGGGTCATGACGGCCGCGCCGGACGCCTCGGCATACTGGTCGCGCGACTGGTAGGGTGCGGGTGCGCCGGACGAATTGGGCAGCGCCAGGCCAATCGCTTCGGACACGCAGGCCATGGTGTTGGCGGTGAACTGGCCACCGCAGGCCCCGGCGGAGGGGCAGGCCACACGCTCCAGAATGTCCAGCTCGGCCTCTGTCATGGTGCCGTTTTGCTGGTGGCCCACGGCCTCGAACATGTCCTGCACTGTGAGGTCGCGGTTTGCATATTCGGCGGGCACCTGTGCGCCCGACGGCGCGCGACCCGGCAGGATCGACCCGCCATAGAGGAACACGGACGGCACGTTCAGACGGATCATCGCCATCATCATGCCGGGCAGGGATTTGTCACAACCCGCCAGACCCACGATGGCGTCATAGCAGTGGCCGCGCATGGTCAGCTCGACCGTGTCGGCAATCGCCTCGCGGGAGGCGAGCGACGACCGCATGCCCTCGTGGCCCATGGCGATCCCGTCGGTGACGGTGATGGTGGTGAATTCGCGGGGCGTGCCATAGGCAGATTTCACACCCATCTTGACCGACTGTGCCTGACGGTTCAGCGCGATGTTACAGGGGGCCGCCTCGTTCCAGCAGGTTGCGACGCCAACCAGCGGCTGGTGGATTTCTTCTTCGGTCATGCCCATGGCGTAGTAGTAGGACCGGTGCGGCGCGCGTGCGGGCCCCTCGGTCACGTGACGGCTGGGCAGCTTGGATTTGTCGAACTTGCCTTTGAGCATCTGGCGTCTCCCTGAAAGCGTTGCAGACCGGAATAGCCATTGGCCCAGTGGCCTGCAAGCGCCACGCGCGGTTGTAATGGGACATAGCGGGCACTAGGTTTCCCAAACGGCACGCGCCGGGCTGTTTGATCGGCCATTTGGACAGGGACGCGGTCGATCAGGTCAGAGTATGGATTCCACCCTTTTTGCGTTCATCTGGAAACACTCCAAGCGCGACCAGCTGATGCTGCTGGCGCTGACGGTGGTGACCTTCCCGTTTCTCTACGTCACGCTGGAGTTGCCCAAGCGGATCATCAACGACGCCATTGGCGCCACGGATTCGACCATCGACGTGCTGGGGTTCCAGATTACGCAGATCCAGTTCCTGCTGGCCTTGTGTTTCGGATATCTGGGCGCGGTGTTGGTGCATGGCCTGCTCAAGATGCGATTGAACACGATGAAAGGTGTGACCGCCGAACGCCTGTTGCGCCGCTTCCGGTTCCAGTTGATCAGCCGCATGTTGCGGTTTCCGCGCAGCTATTTCCGATCCACCAGCCAGGGCGAGCTGGTCAGCATGGTTACATCCGAGGCCGAGCCGATGGGCGGTCTGATGGGCGATATGGTGGCCCAACCGGTGTTCCAGGCTGGCCAGATGCTGATCATCCTCGTGTTTCTGTTCCTGCAATCGGTGTGGTTCGGGCTGGCCGGTATCGCGCTGATCCCGCTTCAGGCTTGGCTTATCCCGCTGTTGCAACGGCGCATCAACCTGCTGAACAAGGAACGGATCAAGCACGTGCGCGCGTTCTCTGCCGAGATCGGTGAGAGTGCGGCGGGCATTTCCGACCTGCGCACCAATGGCGGCCTGCGGTTCCGTCTGGCCCAGTTCACCTCGCGCCTCGGTCACATCTTTGACCTGCGCTTCCGTATCTATCAGCAAAAGTTCTTTATGAAGTTCCTCAACAACTTCATCACCCAGCTGACGCCGTTCTTTTTCTATTCGGTGGGTGGGTATCTGGCCATTCGCGGGGACATCACCGTGGGCGCGCTGGTGGCGGCGATTGCGGCCTACAAAGACCTGTCGAGCCCGTGGAAAGAGTTGCTGACCTATTACAACCAGACGCAGGATATGGCCCTGCGTTGGGAGATTGTCACAGACCGGTTTGCCCCGCGCGACATGGTCGACGAGAGCCTGTTCGAGGGTGAGCCAGACGAAATCCCGCACCTGCGCGGCGACATTGTTCTGAACAACGTGACCGTGCGCAACACCGACAACAACCCCGTGCTGGAACGGATGGACCTGACCATTCCACAAGGCAGCCGCGTCGCAATCCAGGCCAAGAACCAGACCGAGCGTACGGCGCTGGCCGAATTGCTGACCCGCGAGGTCCTGCCCGACCGGGGCACGGTCGAGATGGCGGGCTATGATCTGGCGCATCTGCACCAGGCGGTGATCTCGGCACGCATCGGTTACGCCCATTCGCGCCCCTACCTCTTTGACGGGACCCTGGGCACCAACCTGCTGATGCCGCTGATGACCAGCCCAAAGCCGCGCGAGGACGCCCCGCGCAGGGACCGCGTCCTGAACGAGGCACGGCGGTCGGGCAACAGCCTTGATACTGTGGATGCGGATTGGCTGGATCCGTCACTGGCCGGGCTGAACAGTGCCGACGAAATCCGCAAATGGTGGTTTGAGTTGGTGCAGGCCATGGGTATCGACGAATTCATGTTCCGCCGCATGCTGAACAGCCGGATCGACCCCAAGGCGCACCCGGAACTGGCCAAGGCCATTGTCGACCTGCGCCCGGCGGTGGAACACTGTTTGCAAGACAAGGGCGTGATCGACGCCGTCTATCGGTTTGACCCGGACGAATTCAATCCGGCGGTTCCGTTGGGCGGCAACCTGCTCTTTGCGGCGCCGTCGCGTGACATCAGCCAACAGGGGCTGGCCCGCGATGCACGTTTCATCAACCTGCTGTTTGAACATGGGCTCGCCGAACAAGGCATCGCCATCTCGCAGACCCTGATCGAAACGCTGCACCAGACCTTTGGTATGGACGGCACCAACCACCCGCTGTTCACCGCGCTCAACATCGAGGAAGAGATGTACGAGCAATTGGTCGACATCGCCGGTCGCCGCCGCGAACGGGGTGATGTGGCGCTGACCGATGACGAATTTGCCCTGCTGCTCACCGTGCCGTTCGCCTTCACCGCCGAACAGATCGGCCCGGCCTTTCCCGACAGCTTTAAAAAGGACATCGTGGGCATCCGAAAAACAAGCGGTGCGGCCCTGCGCGCGCAGACGCAGAACGTGTTTGTGCCGATCCAGCCGGACACGTACTTGCCGCGTCTCACCTTGCTTGAAAATGCCCTCTATGGCCGGATTTCGATGGTGGCTGGCACCAAGGGTGAGTTGATCGAAGACCTCGTTGCCGATCTGCTGACCGAAAATGACCTGCGCCGCTTGGTGGCCGAGACGATCTTTGACATCCGCACGGGGTTGGGCGGCACCAACCTGCCTACGATCTTCCACGAGCGCGCAGCGTTTTCGCGCGCGGGCATCAAACGCCCCGATGTACTTGTTCTGGATCGCGCACTTGCCAGCCACAGCGCCGAGGAACGGCGGCGTACGCGGGTCGCCCTGCGCAAGCTGTTGCCCGAGTCCACACTGATCTTTCTCGAAGAGAAGTTCGAGAACCCTGACGCCTATGACCTCTTTGTCGAAATCAAGGACGGGCGCATTGACGGGCTGCAAGTGAACGAAGACGAAGAAGAGGGCGATGACCTCAGCCGCAAGCTGCGCGCGATATCGCGGGCCGATCTGTTTGCGGGCATTGATGGCCGCAATCAGCGTCTGCTGGCCTTTGCCGCACAGTGGTACGACGCCGAGCCGGGGCAGCGTATCTTCTCGATGGAAGAGCGCGCGGACGCGGCCTATTTGTGTGTGTCCGGCACCGCGGTGCTCAGCTATGACGCAGACAACGGGGTTGAGCGTGCGGTGACCACCGTGGAACCGGGACGCCTGATCGGGGACCTGTCGATCATTCTGGACGAACCGCGCCAGTTGCATCTGACAGCCCAGAGCGACGTGACTTTCCTGCGGATTGGCGCTGCGGAATTCCGCGCGGTTTTGGAAAACGACTCGAACGTGCTCATGAGCCTGCTCAAGACCGTGTCCAGCCACCTGACCGGTGCCGCCGACCTGTTGCGGCAAGCCAACGTGCAGATCCCACAGGAAGAGGGCCCGCCACCCCCGCCGCTTGACGAATGAGCGTCTGGTCCTTTGATTACCGCCCGCACCGGCGTTTCGTTGCGACGGCGGAACACAGTGCGCAGGTGTGGCGTTTGCTGTTGGGCATCGTGCTGGCTGCGGCGATATTTCTTGCGCTGTCCCGGATGTTGATCAGCACCGTGTTCACGGTGCTTGAGCCGGGCGCACGGTCTACCTTGATCGCGGACGGGTCGTCGGGCCAGACAGCGGGCGGGATGCTGTTGATGCTGTTCCAGCTGGGCCTCTTGGCGGTCACGGCGGCCATTGTGGTGATCATGGTGCACAAGCGTCGCCCCTTGACGCTTATCGGCCCGTTGGGTTTGGCGGCGCGTCAGTTCATGGCCGTGCTGGCGATACTCGCGATCCTGATCGTGGTGCTGACGATCTTGCCACCCTACGGCTATGGCGACGATGGCGGCGCATTGGAACGGAACATGGGTCTGGGGCGCTGGCTGTTGCTGTTGCCCTTCGCGCTGATTGCGGTACTGGTGCAGACCGGGGCCGAAGAGATTTTCTTTCGCGGGTACATCCAGCAACAACTGGCTGCGCGGTTCCGATCCCCGATGATCTGGATGCTGTTGCCCGCGTTTCTGTTTGGCATCGGCCACTACCTGCCCGAAAGTGCGGGCAGCAATGCCGTGACCATTGCTGTCTGGGCCACGGTGTTTGGCCTGTTGATGGCAGACCTGACGGCGCGCTCAGGCACGTTGGGACCTGCGATGGCGGTGCATTTCGTCAACAACATCTCGGCCATGGTGCTGACCAGCACACCCGACGAGATGTCTGGCCTCGCGCTCTATGTGCTGCCGTTCGGTATCGGGGACGAGGCCGCGATGGCGGCGTGGTTGCCGGTGGATTTCGGGTTCATGCTGGTGATGTGGCTGGCCGCGCGCCTTGCCATACGCGCCTGACGCAACCGACGGCGCTGATTGCAATTGGTCCCGTCCCGGATTATCTGACATCCGACATCGCAGCAGGACAGCTTTATGAACTGGATCACCAACTACGTCCGGCCCCGGATCAACTCGATCTTTTCGCGGCGCGAGACCCCGGACAACCTTTGGACCAAATGCGATGAATGCGGCACCATGCTGTTTCACCGCGAGCTGTCGGACAATCTGAACGTCTGCACGAACTGCAATCATCACATGGCGATCACCCCGCGTGACCGGTTTATCGCGCTGTTCGACGGTGGCATTTTCACCCAGATCGACGTGCCCGCGCCCGTGGCAGACCCGCTCCAGTTCCGCGACCAAAAGAAATATCCCGACCGGATGAAAGCCGCCCAAAAGGGCACCGGCGAAGAAGAGGCAATGCTGGTGGCCGCAGGCGAGATCGGGCGCACGCCCATCATCGCAGCAGCGCAGGATTTCTCGTTCATGGCGGGATCCATGGGCATGTATGTCGGCAATGCGATCATTGCCGCAGCCGAAGAGGCGGTCAAACTGCGCCGCCCGCTGGTTCTGTTTTCCGCCGCAGGCGGTGCCCGGATGCAAGAGGGCATCCTGAGCCTGATGCAGATGCCGCGCACGACAGTGGCTGTGCAGATGCTGAAAGAGGCGGGCTTGCCTTACATCGTGGTGCTGACCCATCCGACCACGGGTGGGGTAACGGCGTCCTATGCGATGCTGGGGGACGTGCATATCGCTGAACCCAATGCGCTGATCTGCTTTGCCGGGCCGCGCGTGATCGAACAGACGATTCGTGAAAAACTGCCCGAAGGGTTCCAGCGCGCCGAGTACCTGCTGGATCACGGGATGCTGGACCGTGTGACCAGCCGGACCCAGATGCGCGACGAGTTGATCGGGATCACCCGCATGCTGATGGGCCTGCCGCCTGCCGTCAAAGGCGACCTGCCAGCGCCGACTGATATGCCCGAGCCCCAAGACGCCGAAGGCGACACTGCCGCGCCATGACCACCGCCGGATCGGATGCCATCCTGGCCCGGATGATGGCGCTGCACCCCAAGGTCATAGATCTGACGTTGGACCGTATGTGGCGGCTTCTGGATGCGCTGGGCAATCCACAAAACGATCTGCCGCCTGTGATCCACATCGCTGGCACAAATGGCAAAGGGTCGACGCAAGCGATGATCCGCGCCGGGCTTGAGGCGGCGGGCCACAGCGTCCACGCCTATACATCGCCCCATCTGGCACGGTTTCACGAGCGCATCCGCCTTGCCGGAACGCTGATCACCGAGCCCGCGCTGACCGCCTATCTGGACGAATGTTATGCCGCCAATGGTGGCACGGACATTACCTATTTCGAGATCACGACATGCGCGGCCCTGCTCGCCTTTGCGCGCACGCCTGCCGACTACACCCTGCTCGAGGTCGGGCTGGGCGGCAGGCTGGACGCCACCAATGTCATCGACACGCCCGAACTGACCGTGATCACCCCGGTCTCGATGGATCACGAGGCGTTCCTGGGCGACACATTGGCCGCGATTGCGGGCGAAAAGGCCGGGATCATCAAACGCCGTGTGCCCTGCGTCGTCGGTCCCCAGGACGAGGCGGGCATGGACGTGATCGAGGCGCAGGCCGCACGTCTCGGCGCGCCGCTTTTGGCCTATGGCCAGCACTGGCACGCCGCATCGGAACGCGACGGGATGGTCTATCAGGATGAAACCGGGCTGCTGGATCTGCCGCGTCCCGTGCTGCCGGGGGATCACCAGATCCAGAACGCAGGCATGGCGCTGGCCGCTCTGCGCCATCTCGGCTGTGAGGAGGCCGCGTGTACGGCTGCTGTGACGCAAGCCCACTGGCCTGCCCGGATGCAGCGGCTGGATACGGGGCCGCTGGCCGAGATCGCGCGCGCATCGGGGGCCGAGCTGTGGCTGGACGGTGGGCATAACCCGGCGGCGGGCAAGGCGCTGGCCGCGCATCTGTCCCGGCTGCCCGAACGGCCTACGTTTTTGATCTGCGGTATGCTAAATACCAAGGACGCGCGCGGCTACCTCGCCCCGCTGGCCGAGGTTGCGCAGGGCCTGACCGCTCTGTCGATCCCCGGTGAGGCGAACACCCTGCCTGCTGACGACACCGCCAAGGCCGCGCAGGCCGTGGGGCTGCCATCCGACACCGCCAGTGACGTGACAACCGCGCTGCGCCAGATCCTGGACCGGGTCCCATCGGCGCGGGTTCTGATTTGCGGGTCGCTGTACCTTGCCGGTGCGGTGTTGCGCGAAAACGCCTGATTTCACCTCGTCGCTGAAAATCCACCTATAGTAGACGCCACTGTATGTTGACCAAATAGGCGGAATTCTGCTATATTTTGCGGAATAACGCCGCGGATTTGGCACAATCACGCGGGTCAGGCTTTGGGGGAAGCGAAAATGTTCAGGCGGTGGGCCAAGGCGGCCAAGCAACCGGAATCGTCCGCAATTGACGACCCGGCATCCACATCAAACATCAAGATGCTGCTGATCGCGACTGCGTTCCTTTTGGTGACCATTGGCCTGATCCTTTTGCAGCCGGGCACGGACCCCAGCACCCAGCACGCAACTGCCGTGGACACGCCCGTGCCTGCCGTGGAACAGGTGGACGACATCGATGCACAGGTCAGCCGCTCTGACGCGTCGCTGCTGGAACTCGACACGCTTTCGGCCTCTGAAGCGGTCAGCCGCCAGTTGCGCCAACCCATCCGCCTCACCGATACCGACGCCAGCCGCAGCGACCTGCGCAGCCTCACAGCCACCGTTCTGGCCGGATTTGGGCATCAGGTGCAGAATGGCGACCGGTTGCAGTCCCTGCTGGTGCAGGCACTGACCGAAGGACAATCAAACGCCTATATCGACGCGCTGCTGAACACCGCAGCGGCGCGCGGCGAATTCAAGCCACCCATCCAGTTACAAATGTCGTCGGGCCGTCTCGATACCGAAACGCTGTTGCTGGCGCTGGTCCGCTACGCGCGCGGCTGACCGACGCTAAGCGGCCCAGTCGTCGCTTTGCATCTCGCGCAAACGCGACGCAGTACGTTCAAATTCGAATGTGCCTTCGCCCTCGAGATAGAGCATCTCGGGCAGTGCCGCCGCAGAACAAATCAACCGCACCCGCGCCTCGTACAGTGCGTCGATCAACGTTACGAACCGCTTGGCCTCGTTGAAATTGCTCCGCGACAGGCAAGGGATATCGTCGATCATCAGAACTTTGCACGCCGCGGCGATGGCCAGGAAATCGCCCGGTCCCAGAGGTTTGGCACACAGGTCAAAGAAACTGGCCCGCCCAACGCCGTTGCTGAACTGCGGCAACGTCACCGTGCGCCCCTTGATCGTCAGATCCAGTGCATGTGCATCCTGGCCGGACAAATCGGCCCAGATCGTGTTCATCTGGTCCCGTGCCTCGGCGCCCAGGGGCGAGAAATAGGTTGGGCTGCCGCTCAACCGGTCCTGCCTGTAGTCGGTGGGCGAGGCGAGTTCCCAGACCTCCATCCGTTCCTTGAGCAGGTCGATGAAAGGCACAAACAACTGACGGTTCAGCCCGTCCTTGTAGAGATCGTCGGGCACCCGGTTCGACGTCGTCACGACAACCACCCCGGCGGCAAACAGCGCCTCGAACAGGCGGCCAACAATCATGGCGTCGGTAATGTCAGTGATCTGCATCTCGTCAAAGGCCAGCAGCCGCACGGATGCGGCCACGTCCGCAGCCACAGGGGCAATCGCGTCGTCGACCCCTTGTTTGCGGGCCTCGTGCATCGCGGCGTGGATTTCCTGCATAAAGGCGTGGAAGTGCACGCGCCGCGCCGGGGCCTTGACCTGAGTGACAAAGAAATCCATGAGCATGGATTTGCCGCGCCCGACACCGCCCCACAGGTACAGCCCCTTGGGCGGTTCCGGTGCGCGGCGAAACAGCCCCCGTTTGACAGGTACCGCGAGGGCGGCGCGGATACGCTCGAACTGGGGCAGCACAGCCTCTTGCGCGTCGTCCCGATGCAACGTGCCGTCCGCGACAAGGGTATCATATGCCTGCATCAACGTGGTCATACCCCGTCGTAACGTGCCGCCGTCCCGGTGAAAAGACGCCTCGGATCAAGGAAACTAAAGCGACGCGCAGAATTCCTGATTTGACCTGCCCGCTGGCGTCCGTACTGTCGCCCCAACACGTCGGAGACCGCCCATGACTGCTCGCACCCCCCTGTTCACGCCCGTCCTGATTGTGGGCTGTGTGATCATAATGGTCAGCTTTTCGATCCGCGCGTCCTTTGGCGTGTTCCAGATCCCGATTGCGGAAGAGTTCGCCTGGGCGCGCGCGGAGTTTTCGATGGCCATCGCGATCCAGAACCTCGCATGGGGGATAGGTCAGCCGATCTTTGGTGCCATTGCCGAAAAGATCGGTGACCGGCGGTCGATTGTCATCGGGGCCTTTGTCTATGCAGCGGGCCTTGTGCTGTCGGCCTGGTCCACCACGCCGTTTGAGCATCAGATGTATGCGTGGCTTGTGGGCTTTGGCGTGGTTGGCACCGGTTTTGGCGTGATCCTCGCTGTGGTCGGGCGCGCGTCGAGCGACGAAAACCGCTCCATGAGCCTTGCGATCACGGCGGCGGCGGGGTCTGTCGGCCAGATCTTTGGCCCGCCTGTGGCCGAAGGGTTGCTGTCCAGCATGCCGTGGCAGAGCGTGTTTCTGATCTTTGCCGTGGCGATCATGGCCATTCTCCTGACCCTGCCGATGATGCGCGTGCCGGTGCTGGCATCCAAACACCAGCTTGAAGAAAGCCTTGGGCAGGTGCTGGTCAAAGCCTTTCGCGATCCGTCCTACACACTGATCTTTCTCGGATTTTTCTCCTGTGGCTATCAGGTTGCGTTCATCACGGCGCATTTCCCGGCCTTTGTGACCGAGTTGTGCGGCCCGATCCTGCCGGGGGGGATGCTGGACAACATGGGCATCTCGACCACCTCGGCCTTGGGCGCTGTGGCCATTTCGCTGATCGGGCTGGCCAATATCGCAGGCACCCTCGCCGCCGGGTGGGCGGGCAAGCGGTACTCGAAAAAGTACATCCTCGCGGGCATCTATGTGGGGCGGACCATCGTTGCCGCCTTGTTCATCATATTCCCGATCACGCCAGAGTCCGTGATCCTGTTTTCGATTGCTATGGGGTCTCTTTGGCTGGCCACTGTGCCACTGACCAGCGGGCTGGTCGCGCATATTTACGGGTTAAGGTACATGGGGACGCTCTATGGCATTATCTTTCTCAGCCACCAACTTGGCTCGTTCCTAGGCGTGTGGCTGGGTGGACGGCTTTATGACGTCTATGGCGACTATACGCTGGTCTGGTGGATCGGCGTGGGTGTCGGTGCCTTTAGCGCGATCATCCACCTGCCGATACGCGAACGCCCTCTGGCACAGACCGCCCCCGCCTAACCCCGCGAGGTACGGAACACCTCAAGCACCTGATCGGTGTGGGTGTAGGTGATGGAATGTGTGGCCTCTGGAACGACCACCTGCATCGCCTGCGGATTCCACTGTGCCAGCGTGTCCTTGCCGCTCACCGGGATGACATCGTCCTCTTCGGCCCAGATGGCCAGCACCGGCACACCGGCTGCAGCAATGGCGCGCTGTTGCTCTTCGGTTGTGTCGCGCAGAATGCCGCGCACCGACGCCAGCACCGCGGGAAAAAAGCCGCGCCTGTCCGTCTCGGCGGCTTGCAGGGCGGCAATGTCCGGCACACTGCTGGGCAGGTGCGCCTCTGCGCGGATGCCTTGGCGCAGCATGAACGGATAGACCAGCAAAAACAGCCAATCCCCGATCAGCGGCACATCCCGCGCCGTGCGCAGCTTGCCTCCGCCCAGATCGAACATGCCCGCAGGTGCCAGCAGGACCAGCTGTTTGACCGATCCGGGATGCTGTGCTGTGAAATGTGCGGCAATGGCCCCGCCCATGGAATAGCCGAACACGGTCAGGTGCCCTTTGACGTTCTCATGTGCCAACAGGTCCGTGATCTGCCGGACAAAGAACGCGGCATCCTGCTTGCCCCGTACCCGTTCCGACAGGCCCCTGCCATAGAGATCATAGACCAGCACCCGAAAACCCATCAGCGCCAGCCCCTTGGCCATGCCACGCCAGACAAAGGACGGTGTCGTCAGCCCATGGATGCACAGCGCCACCGGCCCGCGCTCCGGTCCCAGCCATTCGTAATGGGTCGTGCCTTGTGACAGCAGGGCAAACTGCCCCGTGGCGCGGGCGCGATCCTTTTCCGATATGCCCTTGCGGGTCCATTCGATGGTCAGCGGGACGGCCACGATGCCCAGCAGGATCAATACCACCCACATCATTGCGTGCGCCACCGATCCAGAATGTAGCGGCTGGTCATCAGGTCCAGATGTGCGCCGCCGCCGTTCTTGAACAGGGTGATATCGTCAGGCGCGCGGGTGAACCCGGCCAGGTCATAGTAATCCGCCTGCAAGTGATCGCGGGTGATGGTGCCTGCCTCGAGGGGGATCTTGATCTCTCCGATATGGCCGATGGTGGTGTCGTAACTGTCGACGAAAACCCGCGCCTTGGAAATCGCGGCATCATCCACCTCGCGCATGTCGGGGCGGTAGGCTCCGATCAGGTCGATGTGCTGACCGGGCTGCAACCACGCGCCACGGATCAGCGGCTCGGTCGACATGGTGGCGCTGGTGATGATGTCCGCCGCTTGCACGGCCGCCTCCAGATCATCCGCCACGCGCAGGCCGGGCCGTTCGGCGGCCATGGCCTCCGCGCTGGCGCGGGTGCGGTTCCAGACGGTGAATTCCGCCTGCGGGAATGCGGCGGTATAGGCATCGTGCAGCGACCGGCCCACCGTGCCTGCGCCCACGATCAGGATGCGCCGGCTGTCTGGCCGGGCCAGACGGCGCGCGGCCAACAGGCTGTCGCCGGCCGTCTTCCACTTGGTCACCAGATGGAAATCGACAATCGCCTCCAGCGTGCCATCACCATCGGCATAAAGGTTCACACCCCCGTTGATCATCGGAGCACCGCGTCCCGGATTGCCCGGAAACACCGTCGCCGTCTTGACCGCCATGCCCAGCCCGTTGATCCAGGCCGCCCGGCTCAGCAGCGTGTCGGGATCGCGATACAGAAACGTGTCCCCAATCTCGGCCCGCGGCAGATCATGCCCAGCCGCCAGCGCATCGGTCAGCCCGATCCAGTCCAGCAGCGCCTCACCTTCGGCAAAGGGAATAAAGGGGATGCTGCTCATGCGGCCTCGTCCGCCGTCAACAGCCCCTCGGCCACCAGCCGATCGGCCCAGCCCTGCGGCCCCTCAAACAGATGCGTGCGCCAGCCCCGTGTGGCGGCGGCCTCGATATTGTCGGCGCGGTCATCGGCAAAGATCAACGCATCCCCCGACAGCCCGCTGGCGTCCTCCAGCATCTGGTAGATCGTCGGATTCGGCTTGATCACGCCCATATGCCCCGAGATGAAATCCCGGTCGAACTGGCGCAGGAACGGATAGAACGTGGCCGCGTGGTCATAGGTCTGAATACCGAAATTCGTCAGCGAAAACACCGGCACGCCCTTGGCCTGCAACGCCCCCATCAGGCGCACGGAATGGTCGATCACGGGGGCGGCCATCTCGATCCAGCGGTCGTGCCACATGTGAATTTCGTCGCGCCATTCGGGATAGGCGTCGGCGGTGGCGTGCACGGTTTCGGTGAAATGGTGGCCCATGTCGACCTTGTCGTTCATGCCGTGCAGATCGACCGCCGCGAACATCGCGCGCCTGCGCGTCTCACCGATCACACTGTCGAAAAACCGCTCGGGCTGCCATTCGATCAGCACGTTCCCGATGTCGAATACCACTGCCTTGATCGTCATCGTTTTGCTGCCCTCAATTCCCGTTCCAATGCGTCCAGAAAACGCGATCTGTCCGCCTTGGTAAAGCCCTTGCCGCCGCCCTGACGAAATGGATCCGCCGCGCGCAGGTCGGCCATCAGGTCCCGCGTGGCCAGCACGTTGCCAATGTTGGCCGCCGTCAACGCCTCGCCATTGTGCTTGAGCACCCGCGCGCCCGCCTCGACGCACTTGGCCGCGAGCGGTATGTCGCCCGTGATCACCACGTCACCTACGCCCGCGCGATCCGCTATCCACATATCCGCCACGTCCGGGCCTTCGGGCACGATAACCGTCTCTACCAACGGGTTTTGCGACGGGCGCAAGCCGCCATTCGACACCACCTTCATCGGCACCTTGTGGCGGGTCGCGACCCGCTCGGCCTCTGCCTTAACAGGGCATGCATCCGCATCGATATAAAGCGTGGTCACGCCCACAGCGCCTCGGCGTGAAAGGCCACGTGATCTTCCATGAACGTCGAGACAAAGAAATAGGAATGGTCGTATCCCGGCTGCATCCGCAGGGTGATCTGCTGACGCTTGGCCGTTGCCGCCTCTGCCAGCGCCTCGGGTTTCAACAAATCGATGAACTGATCCGCCGTGCCCGTGTCGATCAGCATCGGCCCGTCAAACCCCCGATCACGCATGCACAGCGTTGCATCGTGGGGCGACCACAGGTCTTCATTGTTCCCCAAATATGCACCAAGCTGCTTGCGCCCCCAATCACTTGCGGTGGGGTTCACGATAGGCGCAAAGGCCGACATCGACCGGAACTGTCCCTGCGGGGACATCGCCATGGTCAGCGCCCCGTGGCCACCCATCGAATGCCCGGTGATCGACTGCCGGTCCATATCCAGCGCAAACTGATTGCCCAGCAGCTCGGGCAGGTCCTGCATCACATAATCCCACATCCGGTAATGCGCGGCCCAGGGCGCCTCGGTCGCGTTCACATAGAACCCCGCCCCCTTACCCAGGTCATAGCCATCGTCATCCGCAACGTCCTCGCCCCGGGGGGATGTGTCCGGAAAGACCAGCGCGATGCCATGCTCCGCCGCCCAGGCCTGCGCGCCCGCCTTGGTCATCGCGTTCTCGTGGGTGCAGGTCAGACCCGACAGATACCACAACAGCGGGACCGGCCCGTCCTGCGCCTCTTGGGGCAGGAACAGGCCAAAGGTCATGTCGCAGGCGCATGCAGCAGACCGGTGGGAATAGACACCTTGGGTGCCGCCAAAGCACGCGTTTTCCGAGATCGTATCCATGGGACGTTCCTTTCGTTTGTTCTTGGCTATCGGGCCAGTGCGCCCACGGCAAGTTTGCGGTGCCTCAGCCGCGCTTTAATTTGCGCGCCGATGGGTCAACTAACCCAGGCGATAACGGCGGTGAGTGTGACGAGGCTCAGGGCGGTCGATACGAGGATAGCGGCCGACACCCGCTGCGGTGCGACGCCGTAATGCTGGGCGAGCATATAGATGTTGCCCGCCACGGGCATGGCGGCACAGGCAATGATCATCGCCGCGCCAAAGGGTTCGACGTGGAACAGGTAGATCGCGGAAAAGGCGACAAAGGCTGGATGCAGCACCAGCTTGCAGAAACTCAGCCAGCCCGCAATCTCGATCCGCTCGGTTGTTTTCGACGCCAGCGACGCGCCTATGGCAAAGAGCGCGCCGGGCGTGGCGGCCCCACCCAGAATGCTGAGAAAGTCGTTCATCGGCGCGGGGATCGGAATCCGCAACCCCGCCCACAAGAGGCCGGTGGCCATGGCCACGATCATCGGGTTCTTGATCAACCCGATGCCGATGGTTTTGAAAATGCCAACGGACATCCGCCCATCCCGGCCAACGGTGATCAGGATGACAATCAGGCTTGAGAACACGATCAGGTCAGTCGCCAGCACCAGCATGACCGGCCCAATCGCCTGCGGACCAAAGAGCAGGACCAGCATCGGCAGCCCCAGAAACCCCGCGTTGCCGATCACGGCGCATTGCGCCTCGACCGCGTTGGTGGCCACATCCAGCTTGCGCAGGAACCCGACCAGCGTGGCAATCCCGTAGACAAAGGCCGTGCCCCACAGATACGCGGCGACCAGACGACCATCCCACACCTGCGCCAGTTCCAGATTGGCTGCAAAACGAAAGATCATCGCCGACAGGGCAAAGTAGAACACGAATTTTGTCAGATAGGCCGTGGCCTCTGCGCTGAAGAACCGCGTGCGCCCCGCCCAATAGCCCAGACCGATGAGGGCAAAGAAGGGGAGCGTCTTGAACAGGATCGGCAACATGGATCAGGGATAGCGCGCCGCGCGGCTGCTATCCACTGCCGATCAGGACTCCAGCGGCAAAAACCAGTGCGCCCCCCACAACAACTTGCAGCGTGGCGCGCCAGAACGGCGTGTCCATGTACTTGTTCTGGATCCAGGCGATGGCCCACAGTTCCACGAACACCACAAGGATCGCGGTGATCGTCGCGGTCCAGAAATCGGGGATGAGGTAGGGCAGGGCGTGCCCCAACCCGCCCACCGTTGTCATGATGCCCGAGGCAAAGCCGCGCTTGACCGGTGAGCCGCGCCCAGACAATTCGCCATCATCCGACGCGGCCTCGGTAAAGCCCATGGAGATACCCGCGCCCACCGATGCGGCCAGCCCGACGAGGAACGTGGTCCACGTGTCCTGGGTGGCAAAGGCGACGGCAAAGATCGGCGCGAGAGTCGAAACCGACCCGTCCATCAGTCCCGCGAGACCGGGTTGCACATAGGTCAGGATGAACTGGCGGCGGTCCTTGTCATCTTCGGCGGACCGGGTGTCGGGATCGAGATGTTGATCGTTCAGCGTCTCGGCTTTGGCTTCGTGCCCGGCCTCGGCGGCGGCAAGATCACCCAGCAGCTTGCGTGTGGCGGCATCCGTGGTGCGCGCGGCGGCAGCGGCATAGAACCGTTCCGCGTCCCGTTCCATCGCCTCGGCCTCGGAACGGATGCGGTCAAGGCTGAGGTTTTCGACCAGCCACACCGGGCGGCGCGCGTAGTAGCCTGACACATGCTCGCGCCGGATCAGGGGTATCGTGTCGCCGAAACGGCTGCGGTGCAGGTCGATCAGACGGGCGCGGTGGTCGTCCTCTTCGGTGGCCATACCGTCGAACACTGCGGCACTGGCGGGATAGTCGCCGCGCAGCCGATCTGCATAGCCGCGATAGATGCGGGCGTCGTCTTCCTCGGAGGAAATGGCGAGGGCCAGGACCTCTTGTTCGCTGAGATCGCGAAACCGCTTGCGCTGAATGGAGAACCGCATTTCCAACCCTCTTTTAGAATTATTCTAATATATGATGACACCCGTGACACAAGTTGCAAGACGGGGGTGCGGCGATTTTTCTGTAGAAACTGAACGGATCGGTTTATGTTAAGACCTGACTTGGCTGCTGGAATATCCATGAACGACGCAACTCCCATTGTCCGTAAGGGCCGCAAATTCGATCAGGTGCTCGAGGGCGCGCGGCTGGTTTTCATGGCGGATGGGTTCGAAGGCGCCAGTGTGGATGACATCGCCAAAGCGGCTCAAGTCAGCAAAGCGACGCTCTATAGCTACTTTCCCGACAAGCGGTTGTTGTTCATGGAAGTGGCCAACATGGAGTGCGCCCGCCAGAGCCAGACCGCCATCGACAACATCGACATGAGCGCGCCGCCGCGCGACGTGTTGTGTCAGGTTGGCAAGCATTTCCTGCGGTTCATCACGTCCCAGTTCGGGCAGCAGGTGTTTCGCATCTGTGTGGCGGAATCGGATCGGTTTCCCGAGATCGGGCGGGCGTTCTACAAATCCGGGCCTGAGCGGATGCGGGCAGAGATGGGTGACTATTTTCAGGCGGCGGTGGACCGTGGTGAGCTGCGGGTTGATGACCTGACGCTGGCGGCGGATCAGTTCGGAGAGCTGTGCAAAGCCGACTTGTGGCCGCGCCTGATTTTCGGGGTGATCGACAGCGTGTCCGAGGCAGACATTGACCGGGTGGTCGACAGCGCGGTCGAGACGTTCCTGGCGCGCTACGGCGTCTGATCCAAGACATCTGACGACTCGACTCAGGACCGCGCCTCAGCTTAATTTGCGTGAGAACATATAGTGAACATTTGTGTATGCCTGACCGCCGTATCCTGTCCCTGTGGTTCCCTCGATTGGGGGCGGAACGCCTGATCCGGCGTCAACCGATGCTGGCCGATCAGCCGGTTGCCATTGTCGAGGACCAGCAAAACATGCAGGTGATCACCGCCCTGAGCGGGGTCGCGCAGGCGCAGGGTTTGCAGGTGGGCCAGCCGGTGCGGGACGCGCATGCGATGTGTCCGGGGCTTTTGACCTATGCCCGCAGCGCACCGGGAGAGGCGCGGTTTCTTGAGGCGCTGCAGCGCTGGGCGGGCAAGTTCAGCCCGTGGGTCGCGCCGGAGGACGGGGACGCGCTTGTGGTGGACTTGACGGGGTGTGCGCATCTGTTTGGCGGCGAGGCAGAGCTGATGCAGGTGGTGCAGGATGACTGCACCGACCTGGGGCTGAGCGTGTTGATGGGGCTGGCCGACACGCGCGGCGCAGCCTGGGCGCTGGCGCGTTACGCGGGGCGGGCCGCTGCGTCGGACCGGTCCGGCGATGCCATCGACCAGGAGGCCCGCGCCACCCGGTCGCGCGCAGGCAAGCGGCGGCACTGGACCAAGGGCGGCGCCGCCCCGCCGGTGGTGGCGCGGGCGGGCAATGTCACCCGCATTGCGCCGCCGGGCCAGACCTATGGCGCGCTGTCGCCCCTGCCCATTGCCGCATTGCGGCTGGAGCCGGAGGTCGCCGCCCAGTTGGGGCGGTTGGGCCTGCGCCGTGTGGGGGACCTGCTGGGCCAGCCACGGGCCGGGTTGGCGCGGCGGTTTGGCCGTGGATTGGTGATGCGGATGGACCAGGCCATGGGCAGCGCACCCGAGCCGGTTTCCCCTGCCAGATCGCCGGAACATTTTGCCGTGCGCATGACCTTGCCGGACCCCATCGGCCTCGTCGAAGACGTGATGGCCGCAGTTGACCGCCTCCTGCCCCGCCTATGCAAAACGCTGAAAGATAAGGGAAAAGGTGCGCGGCGTGTGATGTTGCAGGCCTACCGCAGTGATCATGCGGTTGAGGCAGTAGAGGTGGGGCTGGCCCGTCCCAGTCACGACCCGCAACGGATCCGACCACTGCTGGAGATGAAGGTTGACGAGATCGACGCGGGCTTTGGCATCGACATGCTGCGGCTGGTGGCGGTGCAGGTCGAGCCGGTGCATGACGCGATGGCCGTGGGCCACCTGCAGGCGGGGGCGGCGGTGCAGGCGCGGCTGAACAATGCCAACGCGTTGGACGACCTGATCGGGCGACTGGGCGCGCGGGTGGGGCTGGACGCGATCCGGCGCATTCAGCCTGCCGACAGCAACATCCCCGAGAAGTCTCAGAAGGTGCTGGCCGCGGCCTGGTCCAAGCCGCATGAGGGGCCGTGGCCCAAGCCGAGCAACCCGCGACCGCTGCTGCTGTGGCACCCCGAACCGGTCCACGCCCCGGCCACGCCGCGCCTGCCGAAAACCTTTCGCTGGCGGGGCCGTGATCTGGTGCGGCAGCGTGCGCTGGGGCCTGAACGGATCGCGCCGGAATGGTGGCTGGACGACCCGAACTGGCGCAGCGGCACGCGGGACTATTGGGTGACGGACACGGAGGACGGTCAGCGGCTGTGGCTGTTCTATGCGCATGGCGGGGCGATGTCGCCGGGGTGGTTTTGTCATGGATCCTTTGCCTGACCGCACGGTCGGGTTAATGCAGCGTGCGCTGGGCAGAGGTGGGCAAAACTGTGCAGTTTCACGCGCAAACTGTACGTTTTGCGCGGTCTGGAAACCGGCCGAAACGGCGCAATATCGGGAAAGTGTGCAGTTTCCCCGGCAAACTGTACAGTTTACGGCGGCTTGGCCCCCGCATCCGCGTTAACCCGCTGGTAAGGGCTTGTGCCGCGTTAACCTTGGTTAAAATTTGCTGAACAAATGAAGCGGGCAGGTGGGTGTGACGCCCGATCCGCGCGCGCCGGGCGCTAGGCCGGGTCCGCGTCAATCCGTTTGACCAGCACAAAGGTCAGGATCACGGCCACGAGGAGGCAGGCGGCACCCACACACCAGGCGACGGGCGTGGAGTAGATCTCTGCGATTGCGCCGACGGCCATCAGGCCCACTGCGGCACCCAATTGCTGTATCAACGACCTCAGAGACAGCATCGTGGACCGTTGGTGGTCCGGGACGCATGTGTGCAGGATGCTGCTGGCCGGTGTTTCGCTGGCACCCAGCACGATGGAATAGAGAATGAAGGCGGCAACAAAGCCCGCGATGCCAGCCTGAAGCGCCAGCGCAATCTGGAGGCCAGCGAGGCAGGCAAAGGTCGCCATAAGCGTGACTGCGTGCCGCCGGTTGAACATCCGGCTGATCCAAGGGGACAGCCACGCGCCAAATGCAATGGAAAAGAAATAGGTCGCGGTCAGGACGCCAATCAGCGTGTTGGCATAGCCCGCGTCGAGCATGGGCCGTGCGTGGGTTGGCCAGATCACCTCGACCGGGTTGGTGGCCATGAGGGCCAGCGCCAAGGCCGCCAAGAGCACCGACAGTGTGGGGTGTTTCAGCGCCAGACGCCCCGCGTCCCCGATCACGGTGGGGACATTCGAGAACCCGTACCACAGCGCGTTGGGGGCCAGTGTGCGCGGTGTTTCGGTGATGGCAAGGACGGTGAAGGCGAAGACGCCGAGCATCACGCCAAAGCTGGTCACATAGGAGACGTCATAGACGCTGAACCCGTATGTCACGGCCTGTGCGCCCAGAAGGTCCGGCAGGACGCCGCCCGCAACCGCGCCAATCGCGAGACCCATGGCATTGGCCCATTGCGCCTGGGCCAGGGCGGGCTGCACGTCGGTGTGCGGCGCGGTGGTTTTGAAGGTTTCGACAAACCACGCATCCAACGTGCCCGAGCGCAGGGCGCGCCCAAAGCCGATGCAGACAAAGGAGAGCGCGAGGACGTAGAAGTCGCGGGTTGCGAGAAAGAGCGCGATGGATATCAAGCTGGCGACCACAGCGGCGAGGAAGACCGGTTTGCGGCCTATGCTGTCGGCCAGCCCGCCAAACGGGAGTTCGAGCGTCATGGTGGTCAGCGCGTAGATCCCGAAGAGCACGGATATCTGAAACAGGTCCATGCCACGGTCGGTCAGCGCCAACGCCACAACGGCAACTGTCAGGCCCATCGCAAAGCGGTCGAGGAACTGGTGTATCTGAAACGTCCGAATGTGTCGCTGCGCCGGGCCGGGCAGCGCGGAAAAAGAGAATTCGGTTTCAGGGGCCATGGGTGGACTATTGGCGTTGTTGCCGGTGCGCACAACTGTTTAAGCGGCTTGGTGCGTATGGTGCGGTTACCGGTTGTCGACGATGCGCACGGCCTTGCCCTGGGACCGGGCGACCGATCCGGGTGCGCCGACTGTGACCTGAACCGAGATGCCGATGCTGTCCTTGATCCGGGCGGCGAGGGCTGTGCCTGCGGCCGGGTCTGGCCCTTCGCAGCGGATTTCCATTACGTCCATGCGGTCGGGTTTGGTCAGTTCGATCTGGAAGTGCGGGGCGAGGCCAGGGGTGGCCATCAGGCATTCTTCGATCTGGGTCGGGAAGACGTTGACACCGCGCAGGATGATCATGTCGTCGCTGCGGCCTGTGACCTTTTCCATGCGGCGCATGCTGCGCGCTGTGCCGGGCAGCAGGCGAGTGAGGTCGCGGGTGCGGTAGCGGATGATCGGGAACGCTTCCTTGGTCAGGGAGGTGAAGACCAGTTCGCCCATCTCGCCGTCGGCGACGGGTTGGCCGGTGGTGGGGTCGATGATTTCGGGGAAAAAGTGGTCTTCCCAGATGTGGAGGCCGTCTTTGGTTTCGACGCATTCCATGGAGACGCCGGGGCCGATGACCTCGCTCAGACCGTAGATGTCGACGGCGTGCATGTCGAAGGCCTGTTCGATTTCGGTGCGCATGGCGTTGGTCCAGGGTTCGGCGCCGAAGATGCCGACCTCGAGGCTGGAGGCGCGGGGGTCGAGGCCCTGTTCGTGGAATTCGTCGAGCACGGAGAGTGCGTAGGAGGGGGTGATGGTGATGCCCTTGGGTTTGAAGTCTTGGATCAGGCGGACCTGTCTGGGGGTCATGCCACCCGAGATGGGAATTGTGCTGAGGCCCAGTGCGTCGGCGCCGAGGTGGATGCCGAGCCCGCCGGTAAAGAGGCCGTAGCCGTAGGCGTTGTGCAAGAGGTCACCCGGCTGCATCCCCGCCGCGCGCAGGGAGCGAGCGACGACCTGGCCCCAGTGGTCCAAGTCGGATTGGGTGTAGCCCACGACGGTCGGTTGCCCGGTGGTGCCGGAGGAGGCGTGGATGCGTTTGACCTGATCCCGTGGCACGGCGAACATGCCGAAGGGGTAATTTGCACGCAGGTCGGATTTCACGGTGAAGGGGAATTTGGCCAGGTCGGACAGGTCGGTCAGGTCGTCGGGGTGCACGCCTGCCGCGTCGAAGGCCTGGGTATAGTGCGGGACGTTGGCGTAGGCATGTGCCAGCGACCAGCGCAGGCGGTCGGTCTGAAGGGCCGTGATTTCATCGCGGCTGGCGATTTCGATAGGGTCCAGCGTGCTACGGTCGGGGGTGAGATCCTTCATGGCTGGTCCTCGTCGAAATGGGTGCCGGAGATGGTGCGGGACAGGCCGCGGAAGAGGGCGACCGTGCGGCCGTCACTGCCGGTGACGGTGACGTCATAGGTGCCGGAGCGGCCCTGGCGGGCTGTTTCGGTCGCGGTGGCGGTCAGGGTTTCGCCGGGTTGGCCCGGCGAGAGGTAGGTGATCTGGTTTTGCTGGGCCACGGTCAGGGTGTTGTAGGTGTTGCAGGCAAAGGCAAAGGCGCTGTCGGCGAGAGTGAAGATCATGCCGCCGTGGCATATGCCGTGGCCGTTCAGCATATCAGGCCGCACGGTCATGGTGAGTGTTGCCGTGCCGGGGCCGACATCGGCAATTGCGAGGCCCAGCGACTGGCTGGCGACATCCTTGGCCCACATCGCCTCGGCGCAGCGGGTGGCACGGTCGTTCGGGGTCATTGCGGCCTCATGTGTTTCCGATTGACCTAGTGTTGCCCCGATTTTGTAACGCTTTCAAGCATTCCCGTCAGACCCTCTTGAAATGTTGGATTTGTCGCGCAACTGTCATGGCATGACGTTGCACACGCCACCCCCGTCCAATTCCCGTGAAATGCCGAGCATGCAGGTTGCGTTTCACCGCACCGAACTGGCTGTTATCCTGTCGCTGTATGGGCGGATGGTGGCGGCGGGGGAGTGGCGCGACTATGGCATTTCCTGTTTGCGCGAAGTGGCCGTGTTTTCGGTGTTTCGGCGGACGGCGGAGAACCCGCTGTACCGGATTGAGAAGCGTCCGAAGTTGCGGGGACGGCAGGGGATGTATGCGGTGATCGGGATCGACGGGCAGGTGCTGCGCCGTGGCCATGATCTGAAGACGGTGCTGCGGGTGCTGGAGCGCAAGTTGATCCGCGCGGTCGAGTGATCCAATTGTCCGCTGGCGCGGGCGCTATCTATTCTTTTTGACGAGGGGGCTGTCTGCCCCCTCGCGCTCCCGTTGTTCCTTAACGAGGGGGCTGTCTGCCCCCTCGTGCTCCCCCGAAGGTATTTCCGGCGAAAGGAAAGGGTCAGGGGCGTTTGTGGGCGGTGATGTCGCCGCCGTTTTTTTGGGCGATGCGGGTGGTTGCGGTTGCGATGGGTTCTTCGACCACGGACATGTGGAACGCGTTGGCGTGGATCATGTGGGTTGGAGAGGTGACGAGGGCCACGTGGCCTTTCCAGAACAGGAGGTCACCTGTGGTGTAGGGTCCTGTGGCGTCTGGGAAGGCGTTTTGTTGCAGGTCACTGTCGCCGGGGCAGGGCGTTCCGGCCATGGTCAGGGCGATTTGGGTGAGGCCGGAGCAATCGATGCCCGCGCGGGTGTTGCCGCCCCAGAGGTATGGTGTGCCGAGAAACAGCCGGGCAGTGTCTGTTGGGGTCATCTTGTAGGGCAGCGGCGCGATTTGAGCCTTGGGGACGTGGCCGTGCGGGGTTTCGATAAAGTCCGGTGTTTCGGCCAGGGCCGTGAGGCGGGTGCCGAAGGTCAGGGACGTGGTGTCGGGTGATTTGATATTGGCCTGTGCGTAGGCATGGGCCGCCGGGTTGATGACAATGTGGCTGGGATCTGTGCGGGGGCCAATGGCGGAGGTGGGGACAAAGCCCACATAGCCGTCGAGGTCGGCCCGGATATAGGCGTATGCGCCCTGGATGCCGAGGATCGTGACGGTGGCACCTGCGATCAGTTGCCGGTCTCTGGGGCCGTCCGGGCGGCGCAGGAGGTCGGCGTGCGGGGCGATGATCTGGCCCGGACGGGTGCCGTCGACCAGATGGGGGTCGGGGGTCAGCCTTGGGTCTGTTTCCATCGGCGTCACTTGGCCAGCATTTGAGGCAGCGCGGCCAGCAGCGCGCGGGTGCCTTGGCCCACGCCGCCTTTGGCGCGGGCGGGGGCGTCGCCGGGTTGCCAGCCGTAAATGTCGAAGTGCATGTAGCGGCTTTGGCTGACGAAGCGGCGCAGGAAGAGGGCGGCGGTGATGGACCCGGCGAACCCGCCTTTGGGGGCGTTGTCGAGGTCGGCGATGCCCGGTTCGATCATCGTCTCGTAGGGGGTGTGGAAGGGCATGCGCCAGACCGGGTCGGCCTGTGTGTCTGCGGCCTGTTCCAGTGCGGCGACGAGGCCCGCGTCGTCGGCATAGTAGGGGGCGAGGTCGGGGCCCACAGCGACGCGCGCAGCACCTGTGAGGGTGGCCATGGAGATGATCAGGTCTGGCGTGTCTTCGTCGGCAAGTGCCAGCGCGTCGGCGAGCACGAGGCGGCCTTCGGCGTCGGTGTTGTTGATCTCGACCGTCAGGCCTTTGCGCGAGGTCAGGATGTCGCCGGGGCGGAAGGCGTTGCCGGACACGCTGTTTTCCACGGCGGGGATCAGCAGGCGCAGTTGCACGGGCATGTCGGTCGCCATGATCATCTGGGCCAGCCCGAGGGTGGCGGCCGCGCCGCCCATGTCCTTTTTCATCAGGCCCATGGAGGCGCCGGGTTTGAGGTTGAGGCCGCCGGTGTCAAAGCAGACGCCCTTGCCCACCAGTGTGACGGTTGGTCCGGTGTCGCCCCAGCGCAGGTCGATCAGGCGCGGGGCGCGGTCGGCGGCGCGGCCAACGGTATGGATCAGGGGGAAATTGGCGCCCAGCAGAGCGTCACCCGCGGTGACGGTGATGGCCGCGCCGAAGCGGTCGGCCAGGTCGCGCGCGGCGGTTTCGAGGTCTGGTGGCCCCATGTCGCTGGCGGGTGTGTTGATCAGGGTGCGGGTCAGCGCCTCGCCATTGGCGATGTCGGTGACGCGTTGCGCGTCGATGCCGTCGGGGGCGGTGAGTTGGGCGCGCATGGGCGACTGCGCCTTGTACCGGTCAAAGCGGTAGCTGGCGAGCAACCAGCCCAGTGCCTCGACTTCGGCGGTGGCGGTGTCGAGGCTGTGGTGCAGGGTGTAGGTGCCTGCGGGCAGGCGCGCGGCCCCTGCGGCGAGGTGAAAGCGGCCACGTGCGCGGGTGGCCGGGGTGCCGTAACCGATGGCAGCGCAGGCGATACCGTCCGGTCCGGGGCAGGTCAGCACCTGGCCCAGTGCGCCGGTGAACCCTTGGGCCGTGGCCCATGCGCGGGTTGCATCGTTTTGTGTGTCGATCCAGTGGTGCGCCGCCTCTTCGTCCAGCAGATGCAGGGGAATGGCGGACGGGTCTGTAGCGGCGAAGGCCAGGGTCATGTGCGGCACCTTTGAGTTGGGCAGGTGCTGCTGACCCTAGCTGCTTTGGCGGTCGCCGCAAGGGAGCGTCAGATGGTGATGTCCTGCAAGTCCCAGATGGCGGTCAGCGACCCCTCGCCTGTGCGGAGCAGGCGGCCCAGTGTTGCGGCCAGTGCCACCTGGTCGCGTGCCTCGGCGCAGGTGACCACATCGCGGGCGACCTGGGCCAGAACGGTCATGCCGATCTGGTCGGCGATGGCGATGAGCGAGCGGCTGGATTTGCGCAGCTCGTTCAGATTGCCCGCCCGGTACAACCGGTCGCAATGCGCCATGCGCAGGGCCAGTTCCTCCATCGCGCGGCAAACGACGTCCTCGGCGTTTACGGGATCCATTTCGGAATAGAGCGCGTCAAGCCGGTCGTGATTGACCTGCACAGGCTCTGCCAGCCGGATTTGTGTTACATTTGTCAAAACTCTCACCTCTTCTCACCCAATGTGGTGTGCCCCCACGGCTATGAGGGTGATCGCATGAACACCGTTCCCAAATCGTTAGGGCGGAGTGGTCTTTTCGCTCGAATTTGCCGCGAATTCAGGCTAACCACCGCAGCCAGTACGAACAGGGACAGGCGGAACACCGACATGCACAGGGTCAAACCGTTACCGACATTTCTTTTGCAGCGGTATCAGGGGTGGAAGGCGACGACCTACACCGAGAACAGCGCGTGGTATCGACGCCTGGCGACCGAAGGGCAGCGGCCGCGGGCCATGATCATCTCGTGTTGTGACAGCCGGGTGCATGTCACATCCATCTTTGGCGCGGATCAGGGCGAGTTTTTCATCCACCGCAACATTGCCAACCTCGTGCCGCCCTATGAGCCGGACGGGGATCACCATGGCACGTCGGCGGCGGTCGAATATGCGGTGAACGTGTTGCAGGTTGCGCATCTGGTGGTGCTGGGACATTCGCGTTGCGGCGGGGTGCAGGGGTGTCTGGACATGTGCGAGGGCCGTGCGCCCGAGCTGGAGGAAAAGACCAGCTTTGTCGGGCGGTGGATGGATATCCTGAAACCGAAATACGATGAGGTGGCGACATTGTCCGATGACGGGTCAAAGTCGCGCAGGCTGGAACAGTTGGCGGTGGTCACATCCATGGAAAACCTGATGACCTTCCCCTTTGTCGAGGAGCGGGTGAACAATGGATCGCTGAGCATTCATGGCCTGTGGACCGACATCGCAGAGGGCAGCATGAGCCAGTTCATGGGCAAGACGCTTGATTTTCAGCCTGTGTGACTTTGACTTTGCCGCACATCCGACCACGTGACCGGTTACACCTGCGAAAGAGGTCGACATGGATCAGATCCTGAGCCTGGCGGCGACAAACCTGTTGTCGCCCATCATCCTGAGTTTTGCGCTGGGCGTTGCCGCGGCGCTTGCGCGGTCTGATCTGAACATTCCCGAGGCGGTGGCCAAGGGGATGTCGATCTATCTGCTGTTTGCCATCGGGTTCAAGGGCGGCGTCAGCGTTGCGGATCACGGGTTGGACGTGACGCTGGGCCTGTCGCTCTTGGCGGGTGTGGTACTGTCGGCGGTGCTGCCGCTGATTGCCTTTGCGCTGTTGCAGGTGATGGGCAACCTGAGCCGTCTGGATGCGGCGGCGGTGGCGGCGCACTACGGGTCGATCTCGATCGTCACCTTTGTGGCGGCGACATCCGTTCTGGAGGGCAGCGGGATCGCGTCCGAGGGGTACATGGTCGCCGTGGCTGCCGCGATGGAGGCCCCGGCCATCCTGTCGGCGCTGTGGCTGATTTCGCGGGGGGGCGACAGCCGCCGGATGGACAGCGACCTGTTGCGCGAGATCATGCTGAACGGGTCCATCGTGCTGCTGGTGGGCAGTTTCCTCATTGGTTGGATCACCGGTGCAGAGGGGCTGGCCAAGATCGAGGCGTTTATCGTGTCGCCGTTCCAGGGTGTGCTGTGCCTGTTCCTGTTGGACATGGGTCTGGTCGCGGGGCGTGGCCTGCGCGGCGGGTCGGGGGTGCTCAGGCCCGGTGTGCTGACCTTTGGCATGGTGATGCCGCTGGTGGGGGCGACGCTGGGGCTTGGCACCGGCCTGTTGCTGGGTTTGACCACGGGGGGCGTGGCGCTGTTTATGGTGCTGTCGGCCTCGGCCAGCTATATCGCGGTGCCTGCGGCGATGCGTGTGGCCCTGCCCGAGGCGAACCCGTCCATTTACCTTACCCTGTCGCTGGGGGTGACGTTTCCATTCAATCTGACGCTTGGCATCCCGATCTATGTGGCCATCGCCAGTGCGCTGACCGGAGGATAAGCCATGCAGACACATCAGGCCAAACGTGTTGCCATCATCATCGAACAGGTGATGCAAAGCCGTCTGACCGACGCCATGACCGCCGCGGGCGTCACAGGGTGGACCGTGTTGCCGGTGCTGGGCGGGTCCGGTCAGTCCGGTGCCTGGAGCCGCGAAGGGCAGATCAGCCGTGGCACCGGGATGGTGCAGGTGGTCTGTGTGATCCGGCCCGAACGGCTGGACGAACTGCTGGAGGCGGCCTTTGCCGTGGTTGAGCGCCATATCGGCATCGTGTCGGTCAGCGATTGCGAAGTGCTGCGCGCTGAACGGTTCTGACGAAAGCGGGGCAGCGCGCCATTGCTGGCGGGCCACCCCGTACCACTCGTTACCTCACTGCTCCGCGCGCCACTCGTCTTTGGAAACTCACTACCCACTTGCGCGCGGATATTCGTGGACGGCACGGCGTTGGCCTGCGTCCCGATCTTGGTGCTCTGATCCGGTGCCTGTCCCCTGAGGGGTGGCACCGTGTTGGTTTTGGTGACGTGATGCACCGGCCGGCAGTCCGCGTGCCGCGCATTGGCACACACGGTCTGACACCGGCGCAATTGCTGTCATGCAAACTGGAGCTGGCGTCCTGCCATCAGGCGGCGCGGCTTCCCAAGCCGTACCTTGGCGCGCTTTTGCAGCGCCGGGCGGGCCAGGTCGTCGGCAAATAGATCCGACAGTTCGGCGCGCGTGACATCCGGTACAACCGGCATGTCTGTTGTCGTTTCCTCGTTCGCTGTCTCACCCAACAGCTGTTTCATCCAAGTCATCATCCCACTCACCTCTTTATGTTTCTCCGGCCCCCCCGGACCGGTGTTGGTGTGCCGATCCCCCCGGATCGGTCTGTCTCTCCCGACCCCCCGGCCGTTCGATGGGATATGTATGACAGGGGCTAATTACTAATTTCTTGCCGTTCCTAAAGGGATTTTCGGCGTCGTGTTAATGTCTTTGTTAATCAAGTAAAATCAGTGCGTTACGCGAAAAATAACAGTGTTTAAAACTGTATTTAGCCTGGCCGCGCACGAGAATGGTTGCTGGGTCTACTTTTTTGCTAACTGGATCGAAACCATGATCAGGTGTGTGTCACCGCAGAATCATGCCTTCGGGCCAATTGGTCCGGGTGTCGATGGTGATGGTGCGCGTGGTGGCCGGGTCGATGTCGAATTCCCATTCGAGAATACCGCGCTGGTTGTCCACGGCGGTTTGATCCGGGGCCGGTGTGGCGGTCCATTCGATCACCAGGTCTTCTTGTTCCGAATGGGGTACGACATCGCGCAGGCGGACGTCCCAAGTGCGGTCGGTCAGGTTCTCGACGTCGATCTGGATGGTTTCGCTTTGTTCATTGCTGCGCGAGATGAGGCCACGGTCGCCGGCGTTGCGGTCGAGGACGGTGCGGTCGATCCGCAGTCCTTCGATGCGGCCAAAGAAGATGTCTGTTTCGGCGCCCGGCGGCTGTGTGTCGAGGGTGGTCTGGCCGATCAACTGCCCGTCCACATAGAGGGTCGCAGCACCGGGCAGCAGGATTTCGGGCGATGTGTTGGCAAAATTCACCTGGCGGTAGGCGGTTTCATCGGCGCGGGGCACAGCGCGGGCCAGGAGGCTGGCGTCAAAGCGCAGGGTGTCGAGGGCGATCTGCACAGTGCCGGTTTGGGCGGGTACGGTGACGGTGCCGGGCAGCGTGTAGGTGACACCGATGTCTGAAATGTCGGTGCGGGCAAGGGTGGCTGCGGTTTCTGCCATGATGCCGACGTTTGCGCGATCGAAGGCGACACCGCGCCGACGCGGCAGTTGCGCGAGTGGTTGTTTGGCGTCCGGATCGAGGATCACGCGCTTGAACGGTTGCAGCTGGGCGGGTTCCGTTGGGCCGAAGGGCGACAGGGTGGACAGGGTGAGGGTGACGTCTTGCCAGTCTTCGGATGAGGCCTGCGTGATTTCGGCGCTGCGACGGATGGTCAGGGCGGTGTCGTCGGTCAGGTCCAGTCGGTAGACCGGCGTCCAGCCGACGTCGGGCGTCGGATAGCGCAGGGTGACGGCAAGCGGCCCGTCTTCGGCCTTGTCGATGCGCAGGGCCAGCGTGGCGGGTGTGTCGTTGCGCGGGGTGACGGCGTCGAGGGCGGCGCGGGCCTGCTGGATTGCGAATGTCAGGTCGGTGCGGTCACGGGTGAGGCGGCGGACCTCTTCGGCAGCGTCCTGCATGGCGCCCCGCGCGGCGGTGCCGTCGCTGGCGATCAGTTGCCCGATGGCGCGCAAGGCGTCCACATCTGTGGCGGCCTCTCCGGGCAGGGTGATGCCGTTGAGAAAGCGGATCTGGTCGTCGGCGGCCTGACCCATAGCGCGGGCGCGGGCAATCTGGTTGTCGCTGAGGGCCAGCGCTTCGGTGGCGGCGTCCAGCCGGGCCTTGGCGTCCAGCCATGCGGGGGTGCGGGGCGCACGGTAGGGCGTGTCGCGGTTTTCGTCCCATCGGCGCGACAGCAGCGTCGCTCCGTCGAGGCTGATGTCAATCAGGCCGGGTTGCAGTGTGGCGTCCAGCGCGTCGATGCGCACCTCGTGCTGCCCAGCGGGCAGGTCGATTTTGGCGGTACGGGTGACCATGGCGCCGCTGGCATAGGCGGTGACGGCCACGGGCGGCGCGGTGAGGGTGAAGGTGTCGGCGTGCGCAGCAAAGGGCAGGGCGCAGAGGAGGGCAGCAGCAAGACGCATGGGGCAACCTTTCAGATCGGATGCCTCACCATGCCCCGCATATGGGCAAAGAAAAAGGGGCCAATCGGCCCCTTGTTCCCCTGTCATCAGGTGGGCGTTCAGCCCTTTTGCAGCACGCGCTGGCCCAGCAGTTCCGCGATCTGCACCGCGTTCAGGGCAGCGCCCTTGCGCAGGTTGTCGCTGACGCACCAGAAGTTCAGGCCGTTATCAATCGTCGAATCCTGGCGGATGCGGCTGATGAACGTCGCATAGTCGCCCGCGCATTCGATGGGCGACACGTAACCGCCGTCCTCGCGTTTATCGATGACCATGATGCCGGGCGCCTCGCGCAGGATGTCGCGCGCTTCGTCCTCGTCGAGGAAATCCTCGGTCTCGATATTCACCGCCTCGGAGTGGCCGACAAAGACGGGCACGCGCACGCAGGTGGCCGTGACCTTGATCGACGGGTCGACGATCTTTTTCGTCTCCACCATCATCTTCCACTCTTCCTTGGTCGAGCCGTCTTCCATGAAGACGTCGATCTGCGGGATCACGTTGAAAGCGATCTGCTTCTGGAACTTCTTGGGTTCCACCTCGGATGTGGGGTTGTAGATGGCTTTGGTCTGGTCCCACAGCTCGTCCATCCCTTCCTTGCCGGCACCCGACACGGATTGGTAGGTGGACACGACGACGCGCTTGATCGTGGCGCGGTCGTGCAGGGGTTTCAGGGCCACAACCATCTGCGCGGTCGAGCAGTTGGGGTTGGCGATGATGTTTTTCTTGGCGTAACCCTCGATCGCGTCGGCATTCACCTCGGGCACGATCAGCGGCACATCGGGGTCGTAGCGGTAGAGCGACGAGTTATCGATGACCACGCACCCGGCCTTGGCCGCGATGGGGGCATATTTCTTGGTCGCGTCGGACCCGATGGCAAAGAGCGCCATGTCCCAACCCGTGAAGTCGAACGTATCAAGGTCCTTGGTCGTCAGCGTCTTGTCACCGAACGTCACCTCTGTTCCCAGCGAACGGCGGCTTGCCAGTACGGCAATCTCGTCCACGGGAAACTGGCGCTCGGCCAGGATGTTCAGCATTTCGCGGCCCACGTTACCGGTGGCGCCCGCGACGACGACACGATACCCCATGATGGTCTCCTTTTTGGGTAGGTGCGTGGCCCTTACACCCATTGTTCCACGGGGGAAAGGGCGTCAGTCGGTGGAGTCACGGCTAAGTGCGTAGATCGCGACACCAAAGGCGAGTGCGACAGCAAAAAAGACAAAGATTGCGGTGTAGGGCGCGGCGGGCGCGCCGCCTGCGTAGGCTGTGTGAAGCTGGCCCGAGAAAAACTGCATCACGCCGACGCCGCCAATGCCAAAGAGGTTCATCAGCGTCACGCCCCGCCCGGTCAGGTGCGCGGGAAAGAAGCTGCGCGCGTGGGCGATGATGACCGGGAAGGACGCGCCAAAGAAGCCGATGGCGGCCATCATCGCGATGGAGAGCGTGGCGCTGCGATCCGTCTGGGTGATCAGCCCGGCGAGCAGCACGATGGTCAGGGTGTTGCCGCCGAACACCACCCATTTGCGGGTGCCCAGCAGCCGGTCCAGAGGGCCATAGGCGAGGGTGCCGACGATCATGGCGAGGCTCATCACCAGTGTGGCGACACCGATCTGGCTGGTTTGCAGGTCGAACACATCGCGCAGGTAGGGGCCGATCCACAGGCCGCGCACAGCGGCCACGGGCGCGTAGTTCACGAACATGATCGGGATGATCAGCCACAGCACCGGCATGCGCAGCAGGTCGAGCAGTGATCCGTCCCCTGCGGCCTCGGCGCGGGCGGGGTCGCGGACGGTGATCAGCACGCCAAGGGCCACGGTGGCAGAGACCGCGGCGAGGCCCCAGAGGGCGGCGCGCCAGCCGATTGCCTCGACCGCGAAAGCCAGCGGGTAGGACGAGATCAGGTTGCCCACGGTGCCGATGCCGATCATCAGCGCGGCCAGAGTGGCAAAGCGGGCGGGCGGGTATTCGCGGGCAAAGATATAGAAGCTGGCCATCAGCACAGGCGAACAGCCGACGCCGATCAGGGCCATGGCGGCGTGGATGTAGAGCGGCCCTTGTGCCAGCGCGAACAGTGCGGCCCCGCCACCGCCGCCCACCAGCAAGAGCCATCCGGCAGTGCGGCGTGGCCCGATGGTGTCGAGCGCGCGGCCCACGGGGATCTGCATCGCGGCAAAGGCCAGGAACCAGTAGCCCGACGCGGTGGCGAGCACGGCGGGTTCGATCCCCAGCGCATCCCGCAGTGGTGTGGTGAGCACGGCGAGAAAGGCGCGAAAGAACTGGCTGAGCACATAGGCCAGCCCCAAGAGCAGAAGTCCGCTTTGCATGATGCCCCCTTGTCCGGCGGACAGCCGTGCCATGGGACCGTGACGGGTGCAAGTGTCATTGCGGGATGGGGGATGCGTGTTAGGGTTGAGCACAGAGAGGTGTCAGCGCATGTTTTATGACCAGTTGCCGCGACAGGCGGCGTTCTCGGATTTGGCCGATCCCGGTCTTTATACACCGTTGCCCGATGATTGGGTTGTCGGCACATCGGACATCATCGGGTCAACCGCAGCAATTGCGGCGAGCAAGTACAAGACGGTCAACATGATTGGTGCGGCGGTGATTTCGGCGCAGATCAATGGCGCGGGTGGGCGTGCCTTTCCTTATGTGTTTGGCGGAGACGGGGCGGCGTTTGCGCATCCACCCGAACATGCGGAGGCCGCAGCCGCTGCGTTGGCGGCAGTGCGGGTCTGGGCGCAGGCGGAGTTTGGAATGGGCCTCAGGGTTGGTGTGTTTCCGGTGGCCGACATACGGGCCGCCGGGCGTGAGGTCGCGGTGGCGCGCTATTCGGTGTCCGAGGGGGTCGATTACGCGATGTTCGCCGGGGGCGGGGTCAGTTGGGCCGAGGACCGCATGAAGTCGGGTGTGGACACGGTGCCAGAGGCGCCGGCGGGGACGCAGCCGGATCTGACGGGGTTGAGTTGTCGCTGGAACCACATGTCGGCGCGCAATGGCACCATCCTGTCGCTGTTGGTGCAGCCCCGCGAGGGGGTGGGTGCCGCCCGGTTTGCCGAAGTGGCGCAGGCGGTTCTGGATCTGGTTGCGCATTTGCAGCGCAGTGGACACCCGTCGCCTGCAGAGGGGCCGGGGTTCAGTTGGCCGCCGCCCGGTGCGGGTCTGGAGGTGACGGCGCGGCCCCCCGGTGTGTCGGCGGCCAAGCGCAAGCGGCAGATTATGGTCGAGACGGCGATGGCCTGGGTGTTTCTGACCACGCGGATCAAGCTGGGCGGGTTTGATCCGGCGCATTACCAGCGCACCGTGGGGGCGAATGCGGATTACCGCAAATTTGACGACGGGTTGAAGATGACGATCGACTGCGATGCCGACACGGTGGCGCGGTTGCGATCGCTGCTGGACCGTGCGCGCGAGGCGGGCACCGTGGTTTACGGGATGCACGCGCAGGATGAGGCGATGATGACCTGTATCGTGCCCTCCATCATGGAGGACACGCATGTGCATTTCATCGATGGTGCGGCGGGCGGGTACACGCAGGCCGCGGTGGGCATGAAGGCGGACAGCTGAACGGCGTCACCGCTTCCAGGTTTTGGCCAGCGTGCGCAGTTGATTGGCGAGGATCAGCAGGTCGATGCCCGTGGCCACAAACCGTGCGCCCCAGTCGAGGCAGTCCTGCGTGAACTCTTGCGTGGTGGCGAGGACACCGGGTGCTTTGCCCGCGGCTTCGATGCGGGCGAAGGCGCCCTTGATCGTGGCCTGCACGTCGGGGTGGGTCAGGTTGCCCATGTGGCCCATGTCGGCGCTGAGATCGGCGGGGCCGATGAACACGCCGTCGATGCCGTCCACGGCGAGGATGTCGTCGAGGTTGGCGATGCCCGCGCGGTTTTCCACCTGGATCAGCAGGCAGACCTGGTCATCGGCGGTGTGGCCGTAGTCGGTGATCGCGCCGAACTGGCTGCACCGCGCGCCGGAATAGCCGACCCCGCGCCCGCCTGTGGGCGGGTAGCGCACGTCGTGGACCAGTTGCCGGGCCTGTTCGGCGGTTTCGACCATGGGGACCAGCACGGTTTGCGCACCGGCGTCGAGCACCTGTTTGATGATCCAGGTTTCGCCCGTGGGCACGCGGACGGCGGCGTGGCTGTCGGAGGCCTGTAGCGCCATGAGCTGCATCCGCATGCGCGAGATGTCGTAGGGCGTGTGTTCGCCGTCGATCAGCAGCCAGTCGAACCCGGCGGTGCCTGCGATTTCGGTGGCGAGCGGATCGCCGAGGCTGAGCCAGCATCCGATGACGGTTTCGCCGTTCTTGATCGCGGCCTTGAACGGGTTGTGGGGGGCGGGCATGGGCGGTCTCCTTTGGTGTTGAGGCACCCTAGCCGGAGCGGTGCGCCCGTGGCTACTGTGGAAATGCGGCGCTGGCGCGCCACGCGATGTCTGGCCTTTGCGGGGCGCAAAGGCGGTGCCTCCGGCGGGCATGTTTTTTAGAACAATGAAGGGGTCAGAGGACCTTGATCACGTCCTTTTCGACGCTGAGCATATAGCCGCGGCGGGCGATGTTCTTGACCAGCAGTTCGCTGACGATCTGGTTGCCCAGCGTGTCGCGCAGGCGTTTGATGCGGGTGGCGCCTGCGGCCTCTTCGCAGTCGGCGGCGTTGCGGCCTGAGATGACGCCTTCGATTTCGGAGCCGGACAGGACGTCGTCGTCCATGCGCGCCTCGGCCAGGACGGACATGGTTTCCATGGCAGCGTCGGTCAGTTTGAAGCCGAGGTTGTTGAGGTAGACGGTGTTTTCCTCGCGGCTGATCAGCAGGGAATTGACCTGGATGCCCACGCGTTCGATCTGGGCCATGCGGCGGTTGAAGCCCACCAGCAGGATCAGGAAAACCAGGGCGGCGATCATCATGGCGGTGGCGAAGACCAGCAGCACGAAGATCACCAGCCGGTAGCTGGCCAGCGTGTCGGCGAAGGCGGTGCCGGATTGGGCGAGGATTTCGAGCAGTTTGATCTCCGCCTGCGCAGTCAGGTCGGCGTTTTCGATGAACATGCGTTCGACCCGCGCGTCGAAGGCCCCGGCGTCGGGCAGGGTCAGAAACAGGAGCGCGGCCGCGAGTATGAGCAGTAGCAGGATGCCTGCGATGCCGAAAGTCACCAGCCGTCCGCCGGTGCGCCGCATGTCAGAAGCGGAGGTAGTATTGTCCGGCACTGTTTTTCCTTTGGTCGAGGCCTTCGGGGCCGAAAACGGATTGCACCTGGAGCAGCGTCCAGCCCTGTGCGGCGAGGCGGGGGCCAAGCTGTTGTTGTGCGTTGCCCGCCGCGCAGGCGCCGTTGATCTGGGCCACACCGTAGTGCAAGCGCAGGGGATTGTCCTGTTTGGCCTTGTAGTCGGCGTAGCATTGCGCCTGTGCCGCACTGGCGAGGCCCAGCAGGAGGGCCGTGGTGAGTGTGATCTGTTTCATGGGCCCAGAGTGCGGGTTCCGGGGCGGATATTCAATAACCACAGGCGGTTCGTGGTGGTGATATTCGATAACAGGGGGGTGTTATTGCCTGTCTTTGCGGGGTGGGGCGAGGGTTGGGTCATTGCAGATCACGGGCCGGATGTCGGCCTGACCACAACAAAGGAAACCTGCCCATGACCCTTCGCATTCACCGCCAGTTCATTGCCACCGTTGCTGCGGCGGCCATTGCCATCACCGGGTTCACGGCGGCCCCGGCCCGTGCCGGAGAGGACGAGGTGGGCGCGGCCCTGGCGGCCCTTTTGGGGTTGGCCATTGTGGGCGCGGTCATCAAGGACAAGCGCGACGACCGCAAGGCGCGTCAGCAGGTGCACACGCCGCATCACGTGACCCCCGCGCCGCGGCCCGTGCATCCGCGCCCCGTACCACCACGGGTGAACCGCAAGTTGTTGCCGAACCAGTGTCTGCGCACGCTGCACACGGATCGGGGTCGGGCGCATCTGTTCACGCAGCGTTGCCTTGAGCGTCATTACCGTCACGTGAACAGCCTGCCGGATCGGTGCCATCGCCAGGTTTGGACGGATCGCGGCTGGCGTCAGGGGTGGGGTGCGCGGTGCCTGAACCGCCATGGTTTTCAGATGGCCCGTCGGTAAGAACGGGCGCGGGCGGCCCCCTTGGTCCCTTGGGGGCGGCCAGACTGGAGAGGGCGGTGTTCGGGCACCGCCCTTTTTTAATTGTGCCTGCTTTAGGTGGTTGCAATCAGGGCGGTGGTTCGGTGTGACTGGCGGCGGGATTTGCATATTTTTGGAACAATGAAAGGTTGGGGCGGTGCCTGACTTTGAGATGGAAGCGCGGATTGGCGGGCGCGTTGCCGGTGTGGATGAGGTGGGGCGTGGACCGCTGGCCGGGCCGGTGACGGCGGCGGCGGTTGTGCTGGACCCTGCGTTTATTCCGGAGGGGTTGGACGATTCCAAGAAGTTGACGGCGCGCAAGCGGGATCAGGTCTGGGCGGCGATCCTAGCGCATGGGGATGTGTCCGTGGCCCATGCAAGTGTCGCGGAGATCGAAGAGCTGAACATTTTGTGGGCCTCGCATCTGGCGATGGAGCGGGCGGTTGCGGGTTTGCGGAGCGCACCGGATCACGTGTTGGTGGACGGAACGATGGTGCCGCGTGGATTGGCGGTGCCTGCGACCCCCGTGGTGCGCGGAGACGGGCGGTCGGTGTCGATTGCGGCGGCCTCAATTGTGGCCAAAATATGTCGCGATCGGATCATGGTGGATTTGGCGCAACAGCATCCCGGATATGGCTGGGAGACCAACATGGGATATCCTTCAAAACGTCACAAATCGGCATTGGAAAATCTTGGGGTGACCCCACACCATAGACGTACGTTCAAACCCGTCCACAATATGTTGTGACAAGTATTTTTCGTAAGGTGCTGATTCAAAAAAGAATTTGACCGCGAATCGGGTATGACTCACATTGGCTGCAACCAACGAGCACAAAATGTGCCGGGGACAGAGGCAGACGATGACGAAACATGTAAAGGGCGCTGAGGCGCTTCCCTTGAACCAGATTATTGCGGGTGACTGCATTGACGTGATGAACAGCCTGCCTGCGGGCTCTGTTGATCTGATCTTTGCCGATCCGCCGTATAACTTGCAGTTGAAGGGTGATCTGCATCGCCCGGACAACAGCAAGGTGGACGCGGTGGACGACCACTGGGACCAGTTCAATTCGTTCCGGGCCTATGATGAGTTCACGACTGCATGGTTGAAGGCGGCGCGACGCTTGCTGAAACCCAATGGGGCGATCTGGGTCATTGGCAGCTATCACAACATTTTCCGCGTTGGGGCGTCCTTGCAGAACGAAGGGTTCTGGATCCTGAATGACGTGGTGTGGCGCAAGTCGAACCCGATGCCGAATTTCCGGGGCAAGCGGTTCACCAATGCCCATGAGACGATGATCTGGGCGGGCAAGTCGGAAACCAGCAAGTATACGTTCAACTATGAGGCGCTGAAGGCGCTGAATGAAGGCATCCAGATGCGCAGCGACTGGGTTCTGCCGATTTGCACCGGGCATGAGCGTCTCAAGGACGAGCATGGCGACAAGGCGCATCCGACGCAAAAGCCCGAGAGCCTGCTGCACCGTGTGCTGGTGGGGTCGACCAATCCCGGCGATGTGGTGCTGGACCCGTTCTTTGGCACCGGCACCACCGGCGCGGTTGCCAAGATGCTGGGCCGTGAGTTTATCGGGATCGAGCGCGAGGCGGCCTATCGCAAGGTGGCCGAGGCGCGCATCGCCAAGGTGCGCAAGTTCGACAAAGAGGCGCTGACCGTTTCGGCCTCCAAACGGGCGGAGCCGCGGGTGCCTTTTGGCCAGCTGGTCGAGCGCGGCATGCTGCGTCCGGGCGAAGAGCTGTATTCGATGAACAAGCGTCACAAGGCCAAGGTCCGTGCGGATGGCACGTTGATCGGCGACGATATCAAGGGGTCGATCCACCAGGTCGGCGCCCATCTGGAAGGCGCACCCAGCTGCAACGGCTGGACCTACTGGTGTTTCAAGCGCGAGGGCAAGGTTGTGCCCATCGACGTGCTGCGCCAGCAGATCCGGTCGGAGATGCACGACTAGCCCACTCAGGAATTTACCAACACCGCCAGGTGCCTGCGGCCTTACCCAAGGCTTCGCCAATGGCACTGCACCTATGCCCCGCCTCTTTTGGCGGGGCTTTTTTGTTTGGGCGCTTTACAGTGGGGTCATACCGCAGACAGGCAGGATGAGTGACATGGTCGACATCAGCACCGCGCAAGCAACCCCGGAGCGCAGGGGCGGCGACACAGACGCCGTGCCGACGCACCGCCACGCGCAGGAGGCGTTGGCGCGCAACAAGCGTGAGGGCATGGATCTGGCCGTGCGGGCGCGGGTTGCGGCGCTGTCGGTGACGGCGCTGTTGCTGGTGTTTCTCAACCCCAATTGGGATGTCGCCTGGTATCTGTTCCTGCTGCTGTGTCTGGTGCTGGTGGGGTTGGCGCAGCGCCGGGTGGGCCGCGTGGGGCAGTCGCGGGCCGAGCTGGCGTTGCTGTTTGCCGATCTGCTGTTGATGACCTGTGCGCTGTTGGTGCCGAACCCGTTGCTGGACGATCCGGTGCCGACGGCGCTGATCTATCAGTTCGAGGTGTTCCAGTATTTCTATGTGCTGCTGGCGGCGGGTGTCTTGACCTATTCGTGGCGCACGGTGATCGCGATTGGCAACTGGACGCTGGCCTTGTGGATGCTGGGGGCGCTGTGCGTGTGGTGGTTCGGCTGGTCTGACCCGCAGGCGAGCGCAGGTGCGATGTCGATGTTCCCGGACAACCCCGACCTTGCGGTTCAGATGGACCCCAATCTGGTGCATTGGGATTTGCGCATCCAGCAGGTTGTCGTGTTCATGATCGTGTCGGTCATTCTGGCGGTGGCGGTGCGGCGGTATCATAACCTGGTTCTGGACAGTGCCGAGATGGTGCGCGAGCGGACCAATCTGGCGCGCTATTTTTCGCCCACGATGGTGGAGGAGCTGTCGACCAAGGACGAACCGCTGGGCCAGATCCGCAGCCATGACGCTGCGGTGCTGTTTGTCGATATTGTCGGCTTTACCGCCTATTCTGATGGGCGTCCGCCGCAGGAGGTGATCGAGACCCTGCGCGCGTTCCACGCCCGGATGGAAAGCGAGGTGTTCGCCCATGGCGGGACGCTCGACAAGTATCTGGGCGACGGGTTGATGGCGACTTTTGGCACGCCGCTGCCGCTGGCGGATGATGCCGCGCGGGCGGTGGCCTGTGTGCGGGCCATGGCGCGGCGGATGGAGGCGTTGAACGGGGATCGCCGTATCGAGGGCCTGCCCGAGATTGACGCGCGGTTCGGGCTGCATTTTGGCACGGTTGTTCTGGGGGATATCGGGGCCAACCGGCTGGAGTTTGCGGTGCTGGGGGACACGGTGAACGTGGCCAGCCGCCTTGAGGCGATGACCCGCGCGCTGGACGTGCGTGCCGTGGTCAGCGACGTGGCCATGGTGGCGGCGGGTGCGGCGGGCGGGTTTCGCCGGGCGCCCGACCAAAAGGTGCGCGGTGTGGCGGAACCGCTGAGCGTTTGGGTGCTGGACGAGCGCGGGTAGTTCCCATTGCCCTGTTGGTCTGCGACACATGTGCGTATCAGTCAAACACGGGGCAACTCATGGCGAAACAGTTTCCGGCGCTTGATCAGGCCAAGCGCGATTTCATCCTGCGGCAGCACATCTTTTTCACAGCGTCAGCCACGGCGGACAGCCGGATCAACATATCCCCGCGCGAGATCGGAGCGTTGCGTATCCTTGGGGACAACACGGTGGCCTATCTCGACCGGACCGGCAGCGGCAATGAGACGGCGGCGCATATGCTGGCGGACGGGCGGCTGACGATCATGTTCTGCGCGGTGGAAGGCCCCCCGCAAATCATGCGTCTTTATGGGCGCGGCACGTCGGTGCCTTGGGACAGTGAGGCGTTCACCCGGATCATCGCGGATCACTACGCTGGGGCTGCGCCACTGGGTACGCGCCAGATCATGCGGCTGGATTTCGATCTGGTGCAGACGTCGTGCGGCTACGGTGTGCCGCTGTTCGACTATGCAGGCGAACGCGCATCGATGGAGAACTGGCACGACAACAAGGGCCCGGACGGCATCCGCGACTATTGGGACCGGGAAAACCGCACCAGCATGGACGGCCTGCCCACGGGTTTGACTGTGCCTGACGCCTAGCGCGGGAGCGGGTTGGCGGCCTTGTTATAGGCGGTCCAGTCGGTGATCTCGGGATAGTACATGTCGCGCCATTTCTGCACGCGGGGGTTCATCACCCGTTTCCAGATGCGCGGCATCATCGCGGCGATGGTCATCACCGGATAGCCGTAGGGCAGTTGCGGCGCGTCCGCCTCGGTATAGGTTTGCAGCACGGGGAACCGGCGGTCGGGTTTGTAGTGGTGGTCCGAGTGGCGTTGCAGGTTGATCAGCAGCCAGTTCGACGCCTTGTGCGCGGCGTTCCACGAATGGCGGGGCTGGACGTGTTCGTATTTGCCCTCGCCCAGGTGTTTGCGCGTCAGGCCATAGTGTTCGATGTAGTTCACCAGCTCAAGCTGCCAGATGGCCACCCCCGCCTGCACGAGGAACAGGCCGATCCCGGCCCAGCCGCCCAGCACAAAGGCCAGCACGAGGCAGAACAGTTGCAGGCCTGCATATTTCCAGAACGGGTTGGAGCGGTCGGTTGCGGGCAGGCTCTTGCGCGCCAGCATCGCCTTTTCCGCGTTCCAGGCGGAGTGAAAGCACTGTTTCAGCACGCGGGGGTAAAAGCGGTAGAAGCTTTCGTTCATGCGCGCGGTCACCGGGTCGCGGGGCGTGGCGACATAGCGGTGATGCACCAGCAGGTGTTCGGAGCGGAAGTGGGAATAGAGCACCATCGCCAGCAGGGCGTCGCCCAGCCAGCGCTCGAGCTTGTTCTTTTGGTGCATCAGCTCGTGGCTGTAGTTGATCCCGACCGTGCCTGTGATGACGCCGATGCCGAAGAAGATCGCGATCTTTTCGGCGGTGTTCAGGTGTGTGGCGGGGGCGACATATGCGATCAGGCCAAACAGCGTCAGGAACTGCGCAGGGACCCAGGCGGTGGTGATCATGCGGTACCAGAACAGGTCGTCGTCGGTTGCCTCGAGGTCGGCATTGTCGGTGTTGAGGCCCACGGCCAGATCGAGGATCGAGAACATGTACCATGTCACCACCGGCAACAGGATCACGGCCCAGCCGCCATAGACGGCGCTGACGATGGCCAGCGGGATCAACAGGAACGACAGGGCAAAGGGCAGGGCGTTCTGCACCTTGGCGACGGTTTCGGGGGGCAGGGTCATGCTCGGGCTACCTCTTGTCTGCGCGCGGGTCACTCTAGGGGCAAGGCGGTGGCTGTGCCAAGCGTGACGCAGCGCCGCGTTTTTCACAGCACCGTCAGGTCGAAGGCCTTGCGCATCACCGTGGGCAGGTCGGAGGGGCGGAATTGGGCCTTTGGCACAAAGGCCCCGTGGGGCGGTGTGATGTCGCCGACGGTGGCCATCATCACGTCGAGGATCAGGTGGAAATGCGTAAACGTGTGCCGGACCTCGCCATTCAGCCGTTGCCATGCAGCGTCAAAGGGCGGGGCCGTGGGCCGGGGTGTTGCGACATCCACCCAATCCGATCCTGGCCAGCCAAGCATCCCCCCGAGCAGCCCGCGATCCGGGCGTGTTTCCAGCAACCACGCGCCATCGCTGCGTCGGGCGAGGTACACGGTGCCGTGGCGGATCGGTTTGGGTTTCTTGGGCGTTTTCCGGGGCAGGTCGGGCGCAGTGCCCTTGGCGCGGGCCTGGCAGGGGTCACGCCAGGGGCAGATGCCGCAGGCGGGTGACTTGGGCGTGCAGATCGTGGCCCCCAGATCCATCACCGCCTGCGCATAGTCGCCGGGGCGGGTGTTCGGGGTCAGCGCCTCGGCCTGTGCCGTCAGGATGGGTTTGGCGGCAGGCAGGGGCGTGTGTTCGTCGTGCAGCCGCGCCATCACCCGTTCGACATTGCCGTCCACAACCGTGAAAGGCAGGTCAAAGGCAATCGAGGATACCGCCGCCGCCGTGTAGGGACCAATCCCCGGCAGTTTGAGCAGGGCGGCGTGATCTGCGGGAAACTGGCCCCCGTGATCGGCGACCACGGCGCGGGCGCATTTCAGCAGGTTCCGCGCACGCGCATAATACCCAAGTCCCGCCCATTCACCCATGACATCGGCATCCGCTGCCGCAGCCAGATCGGCCACCGTGGGCCAGCGCGCGATAAAGCGTTGAAAATAGGCGGTGACGGCGGCCACAGTGGTCTGTTGCAGCATGATCTCGGACATCCACACGGCGTAGGCGTCGGGCCGTACTCCGGCCTTTTTGTCCGCAGGTGGCACGCGCCATGGCATCGCGCGCGCATGCACGTCGTACCAGTCCAGCAAGTCGTCGCTCAGGTCACGCAAGATTTATAATCCTCGGGGTGCTCACGGGTGGTTGCTCACGCGCGCATCCGCTATGTTCAAATTCAGGTGATGGAGAACATAGTCATGCCCCCACGGCGCGCCACTACAAAAGGGTTCAAACGGACGGCATCGCTGCTGACCGGGCGTATCCGGCAGGCGAGCGAGAGCCGGGGATTCGCGCAAAGCCGCCTGTTGACCGACTGGGCCGAAGTGGCGGGTGCGGATGTGGCGGCCATCGCGCGCCCTGTCGAGGTCAGCTATGGCCGGGGCGGCATGGGCGCGACGCTGACGCTGCTGACCACGGGCGCACAGGCGCCGATGCTGGAGATGCAGAAGGACCAGCTGCGCGAAAAGGTGAACGCGGTTTACGGCTATAATGCTATCGCGCGGATTCGCATCACCCAAACGGCGGCAACGGGGTTTTCCGAGGGGCGCGTGGCCTTTGATCACCGGCCCAAAGCGGAAGGCCCACGCACGCCTGCGCCCGAGATGCACCGCGCCGCCGGGGACGTTGTGGCCCCGGTCGAAGACGAGACATTGCGCGCAGCCCTGGAACGATTGGGCGCGCATATCCTGACGAAAGAAAAACAAGGAACACGTACATGAAACGCATTATCCCCCTGTTGGCTGTCGTGATCGGCGTGGCCGGTTACTTTGCCTACAGTTCCATGCAGGACAGCGGGCAATCGCCGCAGCAACAGGCCCAGGCTGAGCGCCTGCTGGGGGCTGCAAATGCCCAAAGTTCGACCGAGGATCTGGACACATCCACCGTGGTGGACATGTCCATCGGCAACCCGGATGCGGCTGTGACGGTCATCGAATATGCCAGCTATACCTGCCCGCATTGTGGCCGGTTCCACACCGGGCCGTACAAGCAGCTCAAGGCGGATTACATCGACACGGGCAAGATCAACTTTGTCTACCGCGAGGTCTATTTTGACCGCTTTGGTCTGTGGGCATCGGCGATTGCGCGCTGTGCCGGTACGCCCGAGGCGTTTTTTGGCATCACGGACATGCTGTACGAAACCCAGGCGGAGTGGAGCCGCGCGGGCGGTGGTGATCCGGCGGTGATCGCGGATGAACTGCGCAAGGTGGGCCGTCTGGCCGGTCTGGACGGTGACATGATCGAGGCCTGCCTGACAGACGCCAACAGCCTGCGGACGCTGGTGGCCTGGTATCAGGAAAACGCCGAGGCGGACGGGATCAACTCGACCCCCAGCTTTATGATCAATGGCACCAAGTACAACAACATGGCCTATCCCGAGATGGCCCGCCTGATCGACGAAGCGGCGGGCAGCTGATGACGGCCGCGACCGGGCCGCTTGCCGGGTTGCGGGTTGTCGAGCTGGCGCGTGTTCTGGCGGGCCCATGGGCCGGTCAGACGCTGGCCGATCTGGGTGCAGAAGTGATCAAGGTCGAGGCCCCGCGCGGCGATGATACGCGCCAGTGGGGCCCGCCATTCGTAGAGCGCGGCGATGATGTGTCGGCCGCCTATTTCCATTCCACCAACCGGGGCAAGGCGTCGGTTGTTGTCGATTTTCGCACCGAGGCGGGCAAGACCAAGTTGTTGGACCTGCTGGATGGCGCGGACATTCTGATCGAAAACTACAAGGTGGGCGGGCTGGCCAAATACGGTCTGGACTATGCCAGCCTGAAGGACCGGTTCCCGCGTCTGATCTATTGTTCGATCACCGGTTTTGGGCAGACCGGGCCATATGCGCATCGGGCCGGGTATGATTTTATCGTGCAGGGCATGTCGGGTTTGATGTCGATCACGGGCGCACCGGACGGCGAGCCGCAGAAGTCCGGCGTTGCGATCACCGACATCTTTACCGGCGTTTATGCGACCACGGCGATTCTGGCGGCGGTGCATCAGCGCGCAACGACGGGTCGGGGGCAGCAGATCGACATGGCCTTGTTGGACGTTGCGGTGGCGGTGACTTCGAACCAGGCGATGAACTATTTGACCAGCGGCACGGTGCCGGGGCGGATGGGCAATGCGCATGTGAACCTGACGCCCTACCAGGTGTTTGAATGTGCGGATGGCCATATCATCATCGCGACGGGCAATGACGGGCAGTATCAGCGCCTGTGCCGTTTGCTGGGTCTGGAAGACATGGCGGAAGCGCCGGAGTTCCTGCGCAATGCGGACCGGATTGCGCATCGGGACGAGATGACCCGCCGCTTGACCGATGCGACCCGGATGCGGACCCGCGCGGATTTGCTGGCTGCTTGCGAGGGCGAAGGCGTGCCTGCGGGGCCGATCAACGACATGGCGGATGTGATGGCGGACCCACAGGTGCAGGCGCGCGGGATGCAGGTGGCGCTGGACGGTGTGCCGGGCATCCGCACGCCCATTCGGTTTTCGGATGCGGATCTGACCCTGCATCGCCCCGCCCCGCGTTTGGGCGAGGACGACACCTGAGATCATTGAGGCGCTGCCGCGCCACGTGATTTTATTCAGAAGGGCCTTTTCAGACCCTTCTGGATTGCAGCGTCAGTCGGTGGTGTTTTGGGGCGCCATCAGTGCGGTGAGGGCTGCGTCGAGGGGAGCGGGGTCGTCGAAGGCGAGGCGGACGGGCAGGGTGATGACCTTGGATCGGAAGCTGTTGGGCAGGCGGGCGGCGTCTTTTTCAGTGGTGACGAGTTGTGCGCCGTGTTGGCGGGCGTCGGCCTCGAGTCGTGTGAGGAAGGCTGTGGACAGGGGTTGGTGGTCTGCGAGGGCTTCGGCCCGCAGGAGTGTGGCACCGAGGCTGCGCAGGGTGTCGAAGAATTTCTCGGGCCGTCCGATCCCGGCGAAGGCGATCAGCGGTGTGTCGGTCCAGTCCATGCCGGTTTGCAGCGGTGTGAGTGCCGCGCGCAGGCGTGGCAGCTGTGGCGGCAGGGGTGTGGCGTCGAAGGCTGTTTGTGCCGCCGGCGGGCCAATGGAGACCAGCAGGTCGGCGCGCATCAGCCCCGTCTCGGCGGGTTCGCGCAGGGGGCCGGCCGGCAGGCAGAGGCCGTTGCCGAAGCCGGTTTCGGCGTCCACCACCACCACCGACAAGTCGTGGGCCAGCGCGGGGTTCTGGAACCCGTCGTCCAGCACGATCACGGTGGCTCCGGCGTCCCGCGCGGCCCGTGCGCCTGCTGCGCGGTCCTGTGCCACCCATGTCCGCGCGAAGGCTGAGAGGAGCAGCGGTTCGTCGCCCACCTCTTGGGCGCGGTGCTGGCCGGGCAGGACTTCGACCGGGCCGGTCAGTGATCCGCCATAGCCCCGGCTGACCACGTGGGGTGTGTGGAACCCGTCGCGGAGCCGTTCGACCAGTGCGATCACTGTTGGGGTTTTGCCGGTGCCGCCCGCGTTGATGTTGCCCACGCAGATGACGGGGATGCCGATTTTGTCGCGCGGTCCTGCGGCCAGACGTCGTGCCGTGGCCCGCGCATAGAGTGCGCCCAGTGGCGACAGCAGGCGGGCGCGCCAGTCGCGTGGTCCGGCCTTGGATGTCCAGAAACCCGGTGCGCGCATCAGAGGGCTCCTTGGGGGCGGGTGTCGAGATGGGTCTCGATGTGGTCGATGATCCGGTCGAGGCTGTCGGCCCCCTGGGTCACCACATCCCAGCCTGCCATGGCCATTTGGGCGGCGTGGTCGGGTGCAATCATCTGGCCCACCGAGCGCCCCAGCGTGTCCGAGCTGTTCACGATGCGCGCGGCCCCTGCGTTCATCAGGCGGGTAAAGGCATCAGCCTGCACGCCCACATGTGGTCCGTAGATGATCGCCGTACCGTGGGCTGCGGCGGAATAGGGGTCGCAGACCTGATGGCCCGCGTGCAGGGACCCGCCGAGAAAGGTCACGGGCGCAATGCGCAGCCAGAGGCCGAGATCGTCGTCCGTATCCACCAGCAGCACCTGGCAGTTGTCATCGGGCATTTCGCCGTCCCCCCAGAACACGGTGCGCAGGCCTTCGCGGTGTGCACATTCGGTGCAGGTGTCGGCGTCCTTGCTGTCTGCGGTGACGAGGATCAGCAACAGGCGGTGGGACGCCTTGAGGCTGGATTTATGTGCGCGCAGCACGGCGTCGATTTCGTCGCTGGCGACGGATGCGGCCAGCCAGACGGGACGCCCGCCCAGGGCCTGTGTCACGTCCGTGATGTCGCTGTCGGCGGCGGGCAGCATCCGGCCAAAGGGGTGCAGCGGCGCGGACAGTGCAATGGTGTCCAGCGGGCGGCCCAGTTGCGCCAGCCGCAAGTGGGCGTTCCGGTCGCGCGCACTGACGTGGTGAAACTGTTCCAGAAGGCGCTTGGGCACTTCGGGCAGCCAGCGGTCGCGGCGGCCATCGAAACCGTCACGCGCGGCGTCCACCAGCATCATGTGTGCGCCGCTTTCGGCGGTGGCGAGGACAAGGTTCGGGCGCAGGCCGCCCCAGGCCCAGACCACCACATCGGGCGACCAGTGGGCAGCAAATGCCTGTGCCGTTACGGGGTGGTCGGGGGGCATCGCGTCGACCAGAACGGCCGGGGCGCCGCGGTCGCCAAAGCTGTCGTGATCTGTGGTCAGCAGAACATGGCACCCGTGCCGGGACCCGGCCAGCCGGTGGGCAAGGTCGTTGATGGCCCGGTTGTTGCCCTGTTCGGCGGCATGTATCCACACCAGTTCACCGGGCGGACGGTCATGTGCGGGGGCAAAGTCGGACGGCGCTCTGCGCCCCGACAGGGTCCGGTACGCAGACAGCCCCAGTGACCCCCGCATGGGCAGGCCTCAGCCCAGCTCTTCGGTTGAGGTGGCGGCGTTTTCTTCGTCTCTGAGGCGGTGCAGGTGGGCGATGAAATAGCGCATGTGTGCGTTGTCCACGGTGCGCTGCGCCTCGGATTTCCAGGCGTTATAGGCGGTGTCGTAGTCGGGAAAGATGCCCACGACGTGCAGGTCGTCGACGTTTTTGAACACGTTTTTGGACGGGTCCACCAGTTCGCCACCAAAGACGAGGTGCAGGCGTTGGGCCATTGGGTATCCTTTGCAGATCAGGGTTGAGCGGCTTTGCGCGCAGTTTGCGCAATTGGCAGGGGGGGTCAAGCAGAGTGCGGCCCCAATTGGTTCAGCAGGTCGGCATGTAGCGCGGGGCCAGCCGCCAGAACACCGTTGAGCATGGGGCGCGGGTTGTTGAACCGAAGCGGGCCGCCCGTGCGGTCGGTGATCGTGCCGCCTGCCTCGCTCACGATCAGCGCACCGGCGGCGATGTCCCATTCCCAGCTGGGCCGCAGGGTGAGCATCGCGTCGAATTTGCCCTCGCCCACAAGCGACAGGCGGTAGGCCAGGGATGGGCGGTAGTGGCGGTCGACATGCGGCACGTCGCCTTTCCAGTTCTTGGGCTCGAAATTCGGGCGCGCGGCGAGCACCTTGCTGGCGGGGCTGATCGGGTTGGCGCTGGCGCGCAGAGCGTCCCCGTTCAGTGTGGCGCCGGTGCCAAGACCGGCGGCATAGAGTTTGTCGCGCAGGGGCAGGTAGATCGCCGCGGCAGTCACGCGGCCCTGATGCGCGATGGCAATGGAGATGGCCCAGGTGCGCGCACCTTCGACAAAGCTGCGGGTGCCGTCGATGGGGTCGATGATGAACAGCGTGTCCTGTTCCAGCCGCCCGCCGTCGTCTTCGGTTTCCTCGGACAGCCAGCCATAGTCGGGCCGCGCCGTGCGCAGGGTCGACATCAGCACGTCGTTTACGGCGAGGTCCGCCTCGGTCACGGGGCCTGCGCCGTCGGGTTTGTCCCAGCGCGTTGCGGCGGGCCCCACAAAGCTGGTGGCGACCCGTCCCGCGATGCGCGCGGCGTCTTTCAGAAGGGGAAGGTCAGCTGCCTGCAAGGGTCATGCCCGGAACCAGGAGGGACGGAACAACGCGGCTGAGGTGGGTGCGCGCGTCATTGGCGGGGATGATCCGCTTGAGCATGTCGGGCAGGCTGCCTGCGATGGTGCATTCGTTGACCGGGTACGTGATTTCGCCGTTTTCGACCCACATGCCTGCGGCACCGCGCGAGTAGTCGCCGGTGTTCGGGTTGATGGTCGAGCCGATCATCGAGGTGACCAGCAGGCCGGTGCCCATGTCGCGGATCAGGTCGGCGCGGCTGTGCGTCCCGGGGTCCAGCGTCACGTTCCAGTTCGACGGGCTGGGTGGGGCGGATGTGCTGCGTGCCGCGTTGCCGGTGGGTGCAAAGCCCAGTTTGCGCGCCGCCGACAGATCCAGTGTCCAGCCGGTCAGCATGCCGTCCTCGACAATCTTGCGCACGCGTGTGGGTAGGCCTTCGGCGTCAAAGGGGCGGGAGCCGCCGGTGCGCGGGCGGTGGGGGTCTTCGACCAGGTTGAGGCCGGTGGGCAGGACCTGTGCGCCCAGCAGGTCGCGCAACCAGGAGCCGCCGCGCGCGATGCTTGCGCCGTTGGCCGCCGCCAGCAGGTGACCGATCAGGGAGGCGGAGATACGTTCGTCAAAAAGGACCGGATAGCTGCCGGTAGGGGGCTTGCGCGCACCCGCACGGGCGATGGCGCGTTCGCCTGCCTCGCGCCCGATCTCTGCGGCGGGGCGCAGGTCGGTCTGAAAGATGCGGCTGTCCCCGGAATAGTCGCGTTCCATCCCGGCACCGGTACCGGCAATTGCCACACAGCTCAGCGCCCGGTCCGTGCGGCGGTAACCGCCTGAAAACCCGTTGGATGCCGCCAGCCAGATGTCGCGTGCGCCATAGGCGCCAGTTGCTTGCTGCACCTGTGTGACGCCTGCGATGTCCATCGCTGCGGCCTCTGCCGCCAGCGCATCGGCGCGCAGGGCGTCGGGGGCGGGTTCGGCACTGGTGTCGTTCAGTTCGAGGGCATCCACATCCCAATCGCGCACCAGTTGATCGGGGTCGGCGAGCCCAGCATGAGGGTCGTCGGGGGCTTCGGCGGCCATGGCGACGGCGCGGGTGGCCATTTCCTCGACCGTCCGGTCGGACACGTCCGAGGACGACACGTTCGCCTGTTTCTGTCCGACAAAGACACGCAACCCCAGATCGATGCCTTCAGAGCGTTCGGCCTGCTCCAGCGCGCCCTCGCGCACATCGACGGATATGGAGGTCCCCTGCACGGCCATGGCGTCGGCGGCGTCTGCGCCTGCGGCCTTGGCCGCGGCCAACAGGCGCTGTGTCAGGTCGGGTAGATCAGATGGGGTCATCGGGCATGCTCCGCTGGGGTGCGTTTCAGGTAGCGGTGCAAGCCAGAGGGTGCAAGGGCGGGGACGTGATCGCCCCCGCGCCCAAGATCAGCGGATGCGCTGTCCGTTGGCCAGGACCTGGCCTTCGGGTGTGACTTCGATCAGCGAATTCAGCGTGTCGGGCCCGGCACCCGGCACCGCAAAGAGGCCCATCATCATCCGTGCGCCCATCGCCTGATCCTGTGGCACCAGACCCATGCCGACCAGCTTGTCCAGCAGGCCGTTGCCACCGACCAGCGACAGGTTCACCGTGCCCTCGGGGCGCGGCATGCCGTCGAATGTCACCAGATCACCGTTGTCAAAGACAAAGTCGCCCGTTCCGGTCAGTTTGGCCCCGGCCACATCCAGCGTCAGCGCGTTCAGGGTCAGTGCGTTCAGCTCGCCCGGCAGTGCGCCGGTTTCTTCGAGCACCGCCGCCTGTGCGGGGTCGAGGAAGTCGAAAAGCACCTTGGCTTTGCCCGACAGGTCGACGGCGATTGTGGCCGGATCGCGCGGCAACTGGCCCTCGGGGTCAAACAGGCCCCAGATCAGGTCGGACATGGTGAAATCCGACAGGGTAATGGCCAGGCCAAAGTCCTGCTCTTCGTTGGATTTCTGAAGCGGCATGGTGATGCCGGTGCCGACCTCAGCCGCGGAAAAGGACAGCGGCAGCGGGAACTCGGTCATCAGCATGTTGGTGTTCACCTCGCGCTGGCGCACGTCATAGGTCAACCCGTCCGGCCCCAACGAAGCCCGGAGGTCGGCCCCTTGGGAGGTGTTGTTGACTGTGCCGCTGCCATCCGGCCCGGAGAACGACATGTCATAGTTGCCGCTTTGCGTGGTGAAGGCGCCGTCAAAGGCAAAGCCATCGCTCAGCATGGCGTTGATGTCCTGCGTTTCGCTTTGCAGCGGCAGGGTTCCTGCGCCTTCGAATGCGAGGCCCTGCATTGCGCCCTTGAGGCCAACGGTGCCTTCGCCCTCGGGATCGGCAAAGTTCAGGTCATAGCTGAGACCCGCGACGGCCATGGATTGCGCCACGTTGCGCAGGGTGTCTGTGCTGGTGCGGTTTTCATAGGCGACGTCGGTCATTGTCATCGCGATGCGGGCCACGTCCTCGCCAATAGCGACACCGTCCACCGTCAGGCTGTCCAGCGTCATGCGCGCCGATTGCGCCGTGTAGGCATAGGTGATTTCCGATGGATCACCGGAGGCAACCATGTTGTGGTCGGTCTGGTCATAGACCAGGGTCATGGCGATCTTTTCCCCGGTCTCGGGTGCCAGGTCCATCCGGTAGGCATTGCGCGCGGGCAGCACCACGGCGACGGTGCCGTCGCCCTGTTCGCGGAATTCGATTGTGCCCATGGACACCTCTAGCGCGCCATCGGCGGGTGTCTCACCCAGCGCGCTGCGCATGGACAGGTCGGTCACGGTGACCGAGCCATTGCCGCGCGCCTCTGATCCGCTCACCACATAGCCGGTGCTGGCCATGTAGGCCTGCCAGTCGGCCCACACTTCGTCCGCCGTCAGGTCAGCGAGCGCCATCGTGGCGGGCAAACACAACGAAAGCGCGGTGCTGTTGATAAGCAGGGAAAATCTGGGCATGGGAGAATCCTTGGTTCTGAATATGGTGACATCGTCCGGCAGGGTGAGGGACGCGTCAAGGCTTGGGCTGGACCTATGTTCCCCGTCGCCATACGACAAGGTCAGTTCGATATCCACGGAGGCACCATTCATGCAGGATTTGACAGGAAAGACCGTTCTGATCACCGGCGCAAGCCGCGGCATCGGGGCCGACACTGCGCGGGTTTTCGCCGGTGCCGGGGCGCATGTGGTGCTGGTGGCGCGCAGTGCGGGCGATATCGACGCGCTGGCCGCAGAGATTGGCGAACGCGCATTGGCCTTGCCCTGCGATGTCAGCCGGTTTGCCGATGTGCAGGCGGCGGTGGACAAGGCGGTCGAGACCTTTGGCGGCCTGGACATCCTGATCGGCAATGCCGGTGTGATCGAGCCGATTTCGCATCTGGCGACGGCCGACCCTGAGGCGTGGGGACAGGTGATCGACATCAATCTCAAGGGTGTGTTTTACGGCATGCGCGCCGCGTTGCCGGTGATGACCGCCGCCGGGGGCGGCACGATCATCACCGTCAGTTCGGGTGCCGCCCACGGCCCGGTCGAGGCGTGGTCGCATTACTGTGCCTCCAAGGCGGGGGCCGCCATGCTGACCGCCTGTGCGCACAAGGAAAACGCAGACCACGGCATTCGCGCCATGGGCCTGAGCCCCGGCACCGTCGCCACGCAGATGCAGCGCGAGATCAAGGCGAGCGGTATCAATCCGGTCAGTCAGCTTGACTGGTCCGACCACATTCCCGCCGACTGGCCGGCCAAGGCGCTGTTGTGGATGTGTTCGGCGGATGCCGATGCGTGGATCGGGCAAGAGATTTCCCTGCGCGACCCGGACATCCGGGCGCGGGTGGGTCTGGTATGATCCGCGTCGACGACAGCGGCCCGATCTGGGAAATCCGCATCGACCGTCCCGAAAAGGCGGGCGCGCTGACCGAAGCGATGTTGCAGGATCTTGCCGATACGCTGCGCACGGCCCACAGCGCGCGGGCGCTGATTTTGACCAGCACGGGCCGTGTGTTCAGTGCCGGTGCCGATCTGGATGCCGCACGTGCGGGGCTGGCCACGTCCCCCCTGTGGGAAGAGGTGTCGGGCGCGATTGCGGCGTTGCCTGGCCTCGTGATCGCGGCGCTGAACGGCACGGTGGCGGGGGGTGCCACGGGCATGGTTCTGGCCTGCGACATGCGCATCGCCGTACCGCAGGCGCGTTTTTTCTATCCGGTGATGAAGCTCGGCTATTTGCCGCAACCCAGTGACCCGGTGCGCATGTCCGCGCTGATTGGTCCGGCGCGGACGCGGATGATCCTGCTGGGCGGGCACAAGGTGGATGCCGAAACCGCGCTGGCCTGGGGACTGGTGGACGAGATCGTGGCGGACGGATCGGTTGTGGACCGTGCGCGGGAGCTGTGTGCCGATACGGTCGCCGCCCCGCTCGAGATTGCCCACGGGATCAAGGCTATGTGCCCGGTCACATGAAACCTGTGGGTGTATTGGGGCCGGTGTGCTATACCCTGCGCCAGAGGTTCCCGAATGGCGCGCGACCAGCATATCATACGACCTGGGCGGCTCATCAGAGCGCCCAAGGAAGACCTGTCGCGTGATGCCAGAATTCGGTTGCTGGTGGACGATGCCCTGCGCGAAGTGACCCGCAGGTTGCAGGACAGGCGTCTGCCCAAACGCGACCGCAAGCTGTGACCTAGCGTTTGCGCCGCGCGCCCGGCACCTTGGAGGCAAAGCCGGGTGGACGTTTCCCGACCCACGCAAAGAACTTGGCCAGCCGTGGATGTGCGCGCAGCGCCTCGGGCGTGGCATAGTCGCGCGCCAGCTCGGCCTCGGTCAGTGTTGCGTGGATTTCGCGGTGGCAGATGTGGTGTAGCAGGACGGTTGGTCCGCCTTTGCCGCCTTTGAGCTTGGGGATCAGGTGATGCATGCTTTGTGGGGCATCCGGTGGGATGGGACGGTCACATAACGGGCAGATCGGGTCGGACACGCGCGTGATCCCTTGCAGAAGCGGCTCAGTCCATGACAATTGGCGCATGTCGGGGATGAGACAAGGGATGCAACCGGGTGGAGTTTGATCTGGAGAGCCAGCCGGAGATCGTGCAGACGATCGTGGGCTATGGGCAGCAGGGTTGGGAACTGGCCCTGTCGTGGTTGCTGAGCCCGGCGGCGTGGTCGCAATTCGGGCTTTTGATCGTTGCCTATGTCGCCGCCGTTCTGGTGTCGCGCAAGCTGCAACCGACGCTGTCGCGGCTGCTCGATCCCGGCGACAGCGACAGCATCATCGCCAAGGCCCGCCGCTTTGTTGCGCAATTCCTGCCGTTGTTGCTGCCGCTGCTGGCCTATGTGTTCACCGGCATCGGCGAAAGCGTCGTGCGCTCGATCTTTGACAGCGGGGCGGTGATTGCCTTTGGCAAGCGAGTGTTCCTGTTCCTTGCGGTGCGTGCGCTGGTGCGTGACATCGTGTCGGATCCGTTCCTCAAGCTGCTGGGCCGCTACATCCTGATCCCGATGGCGGCGCTTTATGCGCTGGGCCTGATCGAGACCGTTGCCGCGCGGCTTGAGGCGACCGTGGTGCCGTTGGGCAACCTGTCGTTTGACCTTTTGTGGCTTTTGCAATTCCTGGCCGTGGGTGGCGTGATTTTCTGGCTGGGCCAGTGGTCGAACAGCCAATCCAGCGACTTTATCCAGAAACAGGAAGAGATGCGGCCCTCGTTGCGGCAGCTTGTGGCCAAGGCGGTGGAGTTCCTGATCTTTGCCGTGGCGTTCCTGGTGCTGATGAACATCATGGGCATCAACCTGTCCGCACTGGCCGTTCTGTCCGGTGCGATTGGTGTGGGTCTGGGTTTTGGCCTGCAAAAGATCGCGTCGAATTTCATCTCGGGCGTCATCCTGCTGGTCGAGGGGCAGGCCACCGTGGGCGACTATGTCGAGTTGGATGGCGGCGAGGCGGGCACCATCGTCAAGATGACGGCGCGTGCCGCGATCCTCGAGACCTACGATGGACGCTGGATCGTAATCCCGAACGAGGATTTCATCACCACCCGCGTGGTGAACTATTCCGACAGCGGGTCCGCCAACCGCTATGAGGCGCCGTTTTCCGTCAGCTATGACACCGACATCAACACCGTCCCCGCCATCATTGAGGCGGCGGTGGCCAAACATCCCGAAGTGCTGGACGCGCCCTATCCGCCGGATTGCGAGCTGCGTGGCTTTGGCGACAGCGGCATCGATTTTGCCGTCGAATTCTGGGTCAACGGGATCGACGATGGGCCGAACAAATACACCTCGGACGTGCTGTTCCTGATCTGGAATGCGCTCAAGGAAAACAACATCACCATACCTTACCCGCACCGTACCGTGGAATTGAAGGGTGAGTTGCGCACCCGCAGCCGATGAAGACCGTGGCCGTGATCGGCGGTGGCCCCGCCGGGCTGGCTGCCGCCGAAGTGATGGCGCAGGCCGGGTTGGCCGTTACGGTCTATGATGCCAAGCCGTCGCTGGGGCGCAAGTTCCTGATGGCGGGCAAGTCGGGTCTGAACCTGACCAAGGCCACGCCACCGGACGCGCTGATTGCGGGCTATGCCGAGGCGGGTGATTGGCTGGCGCCCATGGTCCGGGCCTTTGACAATGATGCGATCATCGCCTGGGCGCAGGGGCTGGACCAGGAGATGTTCGTGGGCACCACGGGCCGCGTGTTTCCCACCCGGATGAAAGCGTCACCGCTGCTGCGCGCTTGGCTGGCGCGGCTGGACGGGTTGGGCGTGGCGCAGAGCACGCGTTGGCGCTGGCAGGGGTGGGGCGACGATGGTGCGCTGACCTTTGACACGCCGGATGGGCCGCAAACCGTGTCGGGGGATGCCTGTGTTTTGGCGCTGGGCGGGGCCAGTTGGGCGCGTCTGGGATCGGATGGGGCCTGGGCCGAGGCGGTGCGGGGCGCGGGTGTGGAACTTGCACCTTTTGCGCCTGCCAATGCGGCCCTTGCGATGGCGTGGTCGGAGCACATGTGGCGGCACCGGGGCCAACCGATCAAAGGCGTGGCCTGGCGGTCGGGGCCTTACCGGTCACGCGGCGAGGGGGTTGTGTCACAGCGCGGACTTGAGGGCGGCGGCATCTATTCGGTGTCGCGCGGGGTGCGCGAGGGCGCGCCGCTGTTTGTCGACTTGCTGCCGGACCTCAGCGTGGATGATGTGGCCGCGCGGTTGGCGCGCCCACGTGGCAAGACGAGTTTCTCGAACCACCTGCGCAAGGTGTTGAAGCTGGACCCGCTCAAGATCGCACTGGCGCAGGAATGGGGCCGTCCGTGGCCCGATGATCATGTCGCCACGGCCCGCAGGCTGAAAAAGCTGAAGGTTGCGCATGCGGGCCTGCGCCCGCTGGACGAGGCGATTTCGACCGCGGGTGGCGTGCCTGCGCAGGCGCTGACAGACCGGTTGATGCTGCGGGCGCGTGCCGGGGTGTTCTGTGCCGGTGAGATGCTGGATTGGGAGGCGCCCACGGGGGGCTACCTCTTGACGGCCTGTCTGGCCACGGGGCGCTGGGCCGGGCAGGGCGTGGTGGATTACGTGTCGGCCTGAACGGCCTCGGCCGCCTGTGCCGCCCGGAACGCGGGACGTGCGCGCAGCCGCTTGGAGTAGGCTTTGACCGGTTCGGGCAAGTCGGGGAACTTGGCACCAAAGGCCCAACCCAGACAGTGCACGGCGAGGATGTCCGGAACCGTCAGGTGATCACCCATCAGGAAATCGCCGGACGCCTCGAGCATGTCCGCAAGCGTGTCGGCGTTGCGGGCAAATTCCTTGTGCAGGGTGGGCGCGACCGCAGGCACCCGCAGTTTCTCCGGCAGGACAAAGCTGTGTTTGGCATTGGTCCAGAGAATCGCGTCAAGCTCGTCGATCAGCCACAGGGTGATCGCATCCTGGCGGGCGCGGGCGGGAGTGCCAGCGGGGGCGGTCAGGCCGCCGTGCTTGTCCGCGAGATAGGTCATGATCGCCACGCTGTCGGTCATGACGTCGTCGCCGTCCGCCAGCGCGGGGATCTTGCCCAGCGGATTGTACTGGCGCGCGGTGTCGGAGCGTGGTCCCGCGTCAATCAGCGTGTAGGGTTGCCCCAGCTCTTCGAGCGCCCAAAGAACGCGAAACGCGCGACTTTTGACGGATCCGATGACGCGGTACATGGGCTGTCCTCCATTGCGGTAATGCGCGCAGGATTGCAGCCTGCCCTGCGGAGTGCAATGCGGTGCTGACGTGAAATGTCAGCAGGGTGACGTAAAGTTACGGAGAACGGATCAACAGGAGGTTCCACCATGGCGCGTGACGGATCGTGTGTATGCGGCGCAGTGACTTACAGCATCACCACAGAGGTTGCAGAGACGGGGGCGTGTCATTGCGGCATGTGCCGCAAGTGGTCGGGTGGTGTGTTCATGAGCGTGGCTGTGCCGCCCGGTGGCATGGAGTTGGAAGGGGCCGAGAACCTGTCGGTCTATGGGTCGTCACCCTGGGCGGAGCGTGTGTTTTGCAAGACCTGCGGCAGCAGCCTGTTTTACCGCGTGACTGCGGAGGGGCCGATGCAGGGTGAGATGCATGTGGGGCTGGGAACGCTGGCGGATGTGTCGGGCATTCCGTTTACCGGTGAGCTCTATATCGACGTAAAGCCCGACATCTACAGTTTCGCGGGTGAGGGCCGGCACCAGATGACAGAGGCGCAGGTGATCGAGATGTTCTCGGGCGGGGCGTGATCCAAAGGACGCGCTGGCGCGCGACGCTATTCTTGTGGGGCTGCGCCCCGGCCCTTGCGGCACTGTTGTGTGCCGGGATCAGCGGCGCGCGAGCATCGCCAGGCGGATAAACGTCCGTTCGACCAAGGCCAGTGCGGGTGCGTGCTGGCCTGCGGATCGCAGTTTGAGATCGGTGTCCGTGAGTTCGGTCAGGGCCTGTTCCAGTTTGATGGGCCCCCATGTGCGGGCCTGCGCCAGCATCTTGTCCCGGTGCGGCCCCCAGATTTGCGGCCGTCCGGATGTGTCCGTGGCCGCGCGGTGCAGGCTGCGGAAGTGGCGCATGGCGCCGATGCACAGGGTGACGGCGTTCACGCCCTGGGCCTGAAGCCGTTGCATCACGGGCCCGATGGCTGCGGCCTGACCATCGGCCACCACCAGCAGCACGTCATCCACATCCGCCTCGATCGTGGCGGGCGCACAGGCAGTGATGTCATCCGCGCTCAGCGGGCTAGTATCGTGCATCTTGTAGAGGCCGATCTTGGTCAGGGTCTGGCGAAAGTCGCCCGGCTCAAGGGACCGCGCCAGGTCGGTCAGCAGGTGCATCGCCTCGGCGGGGGGCTGGTCAATGCCAGCGGCTTTGAGGTCGCGTTCAATCTCGTCCCGTGTGGGCGGGTTGTCATAGATGCCCGCCGCGTAGGCGGTTGGGTGGACCTCGAACGCCTTGCGCATCTTGGAGGTGGGTTTGAGCGCACCGGCGGTCACGATGATCTGGGCATCGCCCGGCTGCCAGTCGTCCAGCGCCTGTGTCACGGTTGGACCGACCGTTTCGTTGGCATCCTCGACCAGTGCCACGCGGGGGCCGGGGAAAAAGCCGATGGCCTTGACCGCATCCAGCAACAGCGCGGGTTCCTTGCGCAGGTCACCCGCGGCGATGCGGGTCAGGCGCATCTCTTCTTCGCCCGCGGGGCCAATCAGGGCGGCTACGACCTCTTGGCGTTTGAGCGCGATGCGCATGGCGTCAGCGCCGTAGATCAGCAAACCAGCGGCCTGCGTGTCCGGCTTGGCAAAGTAACCAGTGGCCTGACCGCTGGACAGTTTCACAGGTCAGACGCCTGCAACTGCACCACGATTTCGTCAGCGAGGATGGTCATCAAGCGCGCCTGCGCATCGCGTTGCGCGGCGAGTGTGGCCACCGTGGTGCCGGTCGCCGAGTAGCCCACAAAGTTGTCGACGCGGTCCGATCTGATCACGGTGCCAGTGCTTGTGTCCATGAGCGCATAGGTCGCCGCGCCGATCAGGTGAAAGCGCCGGATGTCGCCATCGGGGTCAATCGCGCGGTCTTCCTGACGCAGGTTCAGCTCGACCGACAAGCGGTAGGCGGGATCCCCGGCGCGCCCCAGACGTTCTTCGAGACGCTGAACCAGCAGGAACCCCTCGCGGTCCCGTGGCGGGTCGACCAGCACACGGTTCTGCAACTGGGTGCCTGTGCCGTTTGGTCCATAGACCGGTTCAAACCCGCAGGCGGCCAGCGCCAGGGTCAGGCACAGCAAGACAGGTTTGAACAAACGCATTACACCACCACGTTGACGATACGGCCCGGCACGACGATCACCTTTTTCGGGGTGCCACCGTCCAGCGCCTTTTGCACAGCTTCGGTGGCGAGGGCGCGTTTTTCAACCTCTGCTTTGTCCATATCTGCTGGCACCACCAGTTCGCCGCGGCGTTTGCCGTTGATCTGGATGGGCAGCGTGACCGTGTCCGAGACCAGCATCGCCTCGTTTGCAACAGGCCATGGCGCGTTCACGACCAGCCCTTTGCCACCCTGATGGGCCCAGATGTCTTCGGCCAGGTGGGGTGTCATGGGGGCCATCAACTGGGCCAGTGTCATCACCGCCTCGCGTTGGGCGGCATGACCTGCCTTGGATTTTTGCAGCACGGCGGTAAAGCCGTAGAGTTTCGCAATTGCCGCATTGAAGCCGAAGGATTCGACCCCCAGCGTCACGTCATGGATCGCCTTGTGCATCGCGCGCAGCAAATCGTCATCACCCTGACCGGGCGCGTCCTTGTCCATTGCACCGATGCGGTCACAGATGTTCCACACGCGGGTCAGGTGTTTATAGGCAGCCTCGGCGCCCGAGGCGGTCCATTCTACATCCCGTTCGGGGGGCGAGTCGCTGAGGACAAACCAGCGCGCGGTGTCGGCCCCGTAGCTGGCGATGATGCCCAGTGGATCGACCACGTTTTTCTTGGACTTCGACATCTTGGCCGATGGGATAATCTCGACCTCTGTGCCGTTGGCCAATTTGCCGTCGGTCACGTCCTCGGGCAGGTGATAGACTGGCCGGCCCTTGGCGTCGCGGGTCTGGTAGATCTCGTGCGTGACCATGCCTTGGGTGAACAGCGCGTCGAACGGTTCAATCGCTGTTTCGGGCAAATGGCCGGTGATCTGCATCGCGCGGGCAAAGAAGCGGGAATAGAGCAGGTGCAGGATCGCGTGTTCGATACCGCCAATGTACTGGTCCACGTTCATCCAATAGGCCGCATCCTCGGCCACGGTGGGCGTGTCGGCACGCGGCGCGGTGAACCGGGCAAAGTACCACGACGAATCGACGAACGTGTCCATCGTGTCCGTCTCGCGCTTGGCCGGTTTGCCACAGGACGGGCAGGGTACGTCGCGCCAGGTCGGGTGCCGGTCCAGCGGGTTGCCGGGGATGTCAAAGCTGACATCATCGGGCAGTTCGACTGGCAGGTTCTCTTTCTTTTCCGGAACCACGCCGCAGGTGTCGCAATGCACCACGGGAATCGGGCAACCCCAATAGCGTTGGCGGCTGAGGCCCCAGTCGCGCAGGCGGTACTGCGTCTGGCCCTTGCCCAGTCCGTGTTGCTCGAAATAATCGATGGTGGCGTCGATGGCCTCCTGGCTGGTGACTTCGCCGACGCCCGCGAAATGGTCGATAAAGGCGACCTTTTCCGTCTTGGCGGGCACCAGCGCCTCGGTGCCGACTTCGGTGGTGTCGCCGGGCATGTAGAATGCGTTGCGCACAGGCAGATCGTATTTGCGCGCGAAATCGAGGTCGCGTTGGTCATGGGCGGGACAGCCAAACACAGCGCCCGTGCCGTAATCCATCAGGACAAAGTTGCCGATCCACACGGGCAGTTCCTGATCAGGATAGACCGGGTGTGCGACGCGGATGCCGGTGTCCATGCCCTTCTTCTCGGCCTTTTCCATGGCCGCCTCGGTGGTGTCCATCTTGCGACACTCATCGATGAACGCGGCCAACTCGGGGTTTTCCGCCTCGAGCGCCTTGGCCACGGGGTGATCCGGCGACACGGCAATAAAGGATGCGCCGCGCATCGTGTCGGGACGGGTCGAATAGCACAGGATCGTGCCTTGGTCGTCCGTGCGCACAAAGGGGATGTCGATGCCGCGGCTCTCGCCGATCCAGTTGTCCTGCATCAGCCGAACCTTGGCGGGCCAGTTGTCGAGACCGTCGAGGGCGGATTTCAATTCGCCCGCCATGTCGGAAATCTTGAAGAACCACTGCGTCAGCTCGCGGCGTTCGACTTCGGCACCTGAGCGCCAGCCCTTGCCGTCGATCACCTGTTCGTTGGCCAGCACTGTCATGTCGACCGGGTCCCAGTTCACCTGCGCGTTCTTGCGGTAGACAAGGCCCGCCTCGAGCATGTCGAGGAACAGAGCCTGCTGTTGTCCGTAATATTCGGGGTCACAGGTGGCGAATTCGCGGCTCCAGTCGATGCTGAGGCCAAGGGGCTTCATCTGACCGCGCATGTCGGCGATGTTGTCATAGGTCCAGGTCTTGGGGTGGCCGCCAATGGCCATTGCGGCGTTTTCGGCGGGCATACCAAACGCGTCCCACCCCATCGGGTGCAGCACGTTGTGGCCCGTCGACATCTTATACCGCGCGATCACGTCGCCCATTGTATAGTTACGCACGTGGCCCATGTGGATGCGCCCGGATGGATAGGGAAACATCTCGAGCACATAATACTTGGGTTTGTCTGCACTGCGCGTGGCGCGGAAAATACCGGCCTCGTCCCAGGCGGCCTGCCAGCGGGCTTCGATTTCGGACGGGGTGTAGGTGGCCATGGGAAACGTATCCTGGTTCTGGATGTGCAAACGCCGGGCTGTTGAGGCCCGGCGCATGTCTTAGTGTGGAATGAAAGGCGCGGAAAGACCCTAGAGACGGTTGTCAGCGATCCGTAGCTGGCGGGCGCGGGTCAGGATTGCATCCTCGACCGCGCGCACGGTTGCTGCGCTTGCGGGGCCGTTGCGGGTTTGTAAGGCGACGTTGAGCGACCGGGCGTCCAGTGCGGGATCACTGATCAATACAGTTGCACGGTAGGACCGCCCGCCGCCGGGAGGGGTGCCAAAGCCGGTGACAATCACACCGGTGAACGGGTCGACCGACTGAATCGGCAGGAAGTCGAGCACTTGGAGCGTCGAGGACCAGATGTATTTGTTGACCTTTACAATGGACTCTTCGTTGCGGCGTGCGCGCAGCGCCTCGCCCAAGGTCGTCCCGGCCACGCCATCCCGGCTGCGGGCGATGTCGGAGTCCACGTTTGCCTCGTTGGGGGCGCTGGTGCCGAACCGTTGTCCGCACCCGACCAGCGCAACCGCCATACACAGAATGGCAATCCGGCCTGCCACTTGCACCTTTGTCATCGGAATTCCCACCCGTATTTGATTGTTCATCGTGATAGCCAAGTTGGCAGGCGCTCGCAAGATGCGCGCATCATACGTGTTGTTATGTGTACGGTGCGTGAAATCACGACGTGGTGCCGGGAATCACAACTGTGGCAAAGCTGCACCAACCATGTCGGAATTGCGGCGTGGTGCCATGCGTTGCTTGAGATAGCCCGTCAAATGGTTGAGACAGCATCCATCCCCTCACCGGATTCCCCGGTTAGGGCGTGTGACTGAAAACCGAGGGAAAACTCATGAAAAAAGTTCTCTTCGCTACAACCGCTCTGGTCGCCACTGCTGGCATGGCCGCTGCGGACGTTAGCTTTGGCGGCTTTGGCCGTTTTGGCCTGTTCTATGATGAAGGCAACGCAGACGAAACACGCATCGAGCAGCGTTTCCGCCTGACCATCACAGGTACAACTACTTCGGACAACGGCCTGGAATTCGAAGGTCGTATCCGTTTCCAAACAGATGAAAACGCAGCAGGCGCATCGAACGTTGCAAACCGTTCGGCAGCTGGCTTCGCGGTTTCCACAGGCGGCTTCCGCTTGGACGTGGGCCACGTGTCCGACGTCATCGACTCCGGCGACGTGGTTAACTACTACGGCTACGGCGTTGGTCTGACATCGTTCGCAGAACAGTCGTCCGGCATCGGCCTGCCCGCTTCCGGCTTCGGCACATCCGCTGACGGCGCTCTGATCGCTCCCACAGTCAAACTGCGTTACACCGCAGGCGACTTCACCGCATCCGCATCGTACACTGACGACGCGACAGGCGGCGAAGAGTGGCAGCTGGGCTTCGGCTACAACTTCGGCAACTTCTCCGCAGGCATCGCCTTCGGTAACGAAGACGCTGGCGACAACGACTTCGTCGCAGCATCGTTCGACGGTGAGTTCGGCGCCCTGGCGTTCTCGATCCTGATCGCCGACTACGACGCAAACGCTGACACATCGTACGGCTTCTCGGTCAAGTACGACGTTGGCGCGGCCACAGAAATCCGTTTCGCATTTGCTGACTCGGGTGTTGCAGGCAACGACGAAACCTATGCGATCGGCTTCCGCCACTCGCTGGGCGGCGGCGTGTCCCTGCGCGGTGGTATCGGCAACAACACAGCCGGCAACACTGTCGCTGACCTGGGTGTGATCTTCGACTTCTAAGTCGAACACACTTCTGTTGATTTGGGGCGGGCCTTCGGGTCCGCCCTTTTTCTGTCCGGCCCTCTTTTCTTTCCCATATCGGTGCTATCTGCTGATGGCGTCCCGCGAAACGACCCCAAGGCCCTGCCGATGCCCCTGTCCGACATTCAATCCCAGATCACCGCCGCAGAAGCCGCCGCCGGGCGCGCGCCGGGGTCGGTGACCCTGATCGCCGTCAGCAAGGTCCAGCCACCCGAACGTGTTGCCGCCGTTCTGGACCAAGGCCACCGCGTCTTTGGCGAGAACCGCGTACAGGAGGCGGCGGACAAATGGCCCGGTTTCCGCGAGACCTACGGGGATGTGGACGTTCACCTGATTGGCCCGCTGCAAACCAACAAGGCCCGTCATGCCATGGCCCTGTGCCAGTCCATCCATTCCGTGGATCGCCCAAAACTGGCCAACACGCTGGCCCGTCTGGCGCAGGAAATGGGCGGTTGTCCCGGCCTTTTTGTTCAGGTCAACACCGGAGAAGAGCCGCAAAAGGCCGGGATTCTGCCCGCCGACACCGACGCCTTTGTGGCGGAGTGCCGCGCGCTGGACCTGCCGATTGAGGGGCTGATGTGCATCCCGCCGGTCGACGAAGAACCCGCATTGCACTTTGCGCTGCTGGCCAAGATGGCGGCGCGCAACGGTCTGACCGGGTTGTCCATGGGCATGAGCAGTGATTTCGCCACCGCTATTGCGCTGGGTGCGACGCATGTGCGCGTGGGGTCCGCCATCTTTGGCGACCGTGTCCCCCCGGCGGAACGCTAGGGGTCAGCGCACAATCAGGCGGGTTTCAAACCGGATGCGCGGGGCGATCCATGCCAGATCACGTGGCCGCAAGCCGATACAGCCCTCTGTCGGGAACAGCGGCCTGCGCCAGCGATGCATGAAGATCGCCGATCCACGTCCCGGCACCGCATAGGGCCAGTTCCAGTCCGTCAGAATCACCAGATCATAGAGCGGGTCGGCCCGCCGCAGCGCCTCGTGACTGTAGGGATAGGGCGCTCGCACCATTTGGTTGTAGTCCTCATGCCCACCATCATCCGACCACAGATCACCGGGGCGGATCGGCACCGCCCAATTGGTGGGCCGGGCCATGCGGTCGGGACGATACAGCATACCCACAATCCGGTGGGTGCCACGTGGCGTGGCCCCATCGCCCTCGCGTTTGGCATCAGACACTCCGCCACGACCCACGGTGCAGGGGAACATCCGCCCCGCAAACCGCAAGCCCGCAGGGGTCACAACCATATCCACGGGCGACGCCTGGCTCACAGAAGATGCCCGGACTTGGCCGCCTTGGTCGCCAGATAGCCGGAGTTAAACCGGTTCTCACCCACCTTGAGCGGCACACGTTCGGCCACGGTCACGCCGCTGGCCTCCATCATCGCGACCTTGGCCGGGTTGTTGGTCAGCAACCGGACCGACGAAAATCCCAGAGACTTCAGAATGTCCGAGCCAAGGCGAAAGTCGCGCTCGTCATCCTCGAACCCCAGACGGTGATTGGCCTCGACCGTATCGAACCCCTGATCCTGCAACGCATAGGCCCGCATCTTGTTGGCCAAGCCAATGCCGCGCCCTTCCTGATTGAGATAGAGCAGGACACCCGTCCCCTCGTCCCCCATCTGCGCAAGAGCCGCACGCAACTGCGGTCCGCAATCGCATTTGAGGCTGCCCATTACATCACCGGTGAAACAAGCCGAATGCAGCCGCGCCAACACGGGCTTGGCCCGGTCCGGGCGGCCGATCTCCATTGCATAGTGTTCTTCGCCGCCATCTTCGGGTCGGAACACGTGCAACCGGCCGGCCTCGGACACTTCGACCGGCAAACGTGCCTGAACAATCTCGTGCAAGGGGTTTTGTGCCTGCAGCATCACGGCCGCCTGCGCCATCGGCACCACCGTCAAACCATGCGCCGCCGCAAGGGCCAGCCCATCTGCCACGTCCACACACAGCGCTGCTGGCAACAACCGCGCCGATTTGCACAACTGCAACGCGGCCCGGTGCGGGGCCGGATCGCCGGTGCGGACTGAGGCCAATGGCCCCTTCATCGGTGTCGCCAGATCATCTGCGGGGTCCGACAGCGCCTGCAACCAGCCCAATGCCACCTCGTCCGGAACGGCGATGCGCGCCAGATCACCGTCATAGGCCCGCGCCTTGAGCGTCTGTGCCCGACGCGCCGTCAGGGCCAGAACCGGGGGCGTGCCCGTCTCGCGCAGCCCGGCCAACCGCGCCTCTGTCACCGTTTCGACGGCCACGGCCACGACACTTTGCGCGCCTGTCAGCACAATCGGCACACCCATCCGCAGGTCGGCGCGCGCCCGTGCCAGTACTTCGGTGATGTCCGGCCCGAGGCCCATGTTACAAAATCCACCCGTCGTTTCGCCCGACATAAGCAAATCACGCCCGAATTGAAACATTTCCCGCGCTTCCGACACATGGGCGTGAGAAATTTCCACGAAACTTGCTCAAACGGCTCTGGCGCATCATCTATTCTTCAACACCAAGAGGGAGGATACACCCATGGCACAATTGAAGAAAATCCTGCTGGTCGATGACGACGAGGACCTGCGCGAAGCGTTGAGCGAACAGCTCATCATGACCGAAGACTTTGATGTCTTTGAGGCGGGCAACGGCCAGGATGCCTTGGTCAAGGCCAAGGAAGCGATCTATGACCTCGTGATCCTCGACGTGGGTCTGCCCGATACGGACGGCCGCGAGCTGTGCCGCGTGATGCGCAAACAGGGGGTCAAATCACCGATCCTGATGCTGACGGGTCACGACACCGACGCCGATACGATCCTGGGCCTCGATGCGGGTGCGAATGACTACGTCTCCAAACCCTTCAAATTCCCGGTACTGCTGGCCCGCATCCGCGCCCAGTTGCGCCAGCACGAGCAATCCGAAGACGCCGTTTTCACCCTTGGGCCGTACACGTTCAAGCCGTCGGTCAAGATGCTGGTGACCGAAGACGACCGCAAGATCCGCCTGACCGAGAAAGAGACGAACATCCTCAAGTTCCTCTATCGCTCGACCGAAGGCGTGGTCGCCCGCGACGTGCTGCTGCACGAGGTTTGGGGCTATAATGCGGGTGTCACAACCCACACGTTGGAAACGCATATCTACCGTCTGCGTCAAAAAATTGAACCAGATCCGTCAAACGCCCGCCTTCTTGTGACCGAATCCGGCGGTTACCGTTTGATTGCCTAACATTCTGCGGCCCACTTGAAATTCGCATCAACGGGCCACAGATTCAGTCATATCCGCGCATGTCGGAGCCGATCTTCGGCAAAACATGTACCTCCCTGTTGGACTTGCCCGGGCTTCGTGCCCGGGTTTTTTTTGGCCAGCAGGGTGTCGCGCCACGGGGGTTGTGATGCCCGGATTTCGCGATTTAACATAATCTGTCCCCGCGGGGACAGATCAGCGGCGGGGTGGGATGCGGATGCGGGCAGCGCTGTAGAGGAACATCGCGAACAGCACGACACCCCCGACAGCAAAGGGCAGGCGCAGCGCATCTTCGCGCCCCATCGCGCCTTCGGTCAGGGACACCATCGCACCGGCGGCCAGAATGCCCAGGGGCATCATGCCCCAGCCAAACAGGCGGTAGAGGCTGTTGACCCGCCCCAGAAGGTCATCGGGGATCACACGCTGGCGGTAGCTGACGGTGACGATGTTGTAGGTGACCGAGGCAAACATCGCGATGAACAGCCCAACCGCGACGATGGAAATGGACGAGGTGAAATACACCGCCAACGGATCCGCGAGAAACAGGATTTGCGCGCCCAGAAACATCGACTGACCGCCAAAGCGGCGCACCAGATGCGGGCCGAGGATGCCACCGGCAACGCCGCCCGCCGCACCCGCCATCATCAACAGGCCAAAGCCCGCAGCGTTCAGACCCAGCACCTCTTGGGCATAGAGCACCAGCAAGGTCGCATAGCCTGCTGTTGCCGCGTTGATCACACCCAGCAGCACCGCCAATTGCAGAATTGTCTTGTGCTGCCACAGCCAGACCGCCCCGTCGCGCAGGTCACGGAACACCGACTGTGTGGCGGCCCGTGCCGCGCGTTCGGGAAAGGTGATGCAGGCGACCAGTCCAGCGGCAAGTGCAAAGCTGAGTGCGTCAAAGGCAAAGGGCATCGGCACAGCGACGGCGATCAGCACCCCGGCGAGCGGCGGGCCGACGAAGCTGCCCATAACCTGCTCCACGCTCCACAACTGACCGTTGGCGTTTTCCAGGTCGGCCTTGTCGACAAGCGACGGCAGCGCGGTTTGCGCGGCATTGTCCCGCAGCACTTCGGCCATGCCCAGCAGGAAGGCGAGCGCCGCAAGCGCCCAGACGGTGACGTTTGATGCGCCCGCTTCGATGTCGGGGATCGACAGGATCAGCAGGATCACGGCGCAGGTCAGCGCCGCACGCACGACATCCGACCACACCATCAGCGCCTGACGGCTGGCACGATCCGTGATCACTCCCGCGGGGGCGGTGAACAGCAGCCAGGGCAACCGCCCGGCGGCGGCAACGGCGGCGATCAGAACCGGGTCACGGGTCAACAGGGTGGCGAGCCACGGAAAGGCCAGCGCCGAGATGCCATCGCCCAGGTTCGACACCGCCGTGGCAGAAAACAGCAGGCGGTAATTTCGGTTCCGGGCCAACAGCATTTCGCGCACCTTTCGGGCTGGTGAGGGGGCGCACCCCAAGCTAGGGTTGCCGCGCCTGACCTCCGGAGCCTAGACCATGTCCTTTACCCTCGCCACCTGGAACATCAACTCTGTCCGCCTGCGCGAACCCATCGTGTTGCGCCTGCTGGAAGAACAGGCGCCGGATGTCCTGTGCCTGCAAGAGTGCAAAAGCCCGGTCGACAAAATCCCGCGCGAGGGGTTCAACGCACTGGGCTATACCCACATGGTTGCGCGTGGCGACAAGGGTTATAACGGCGTTGCCATCCTGTCCAAACTGCCGATGGAAGAGGTCAGCGCGATGGACTTCGCATCGCTGGGTCACGCGCGCCATATTGCCGGGCGGCTGGCCAACGGTGTGACGGTGCACAACTTTTATGTGCCCGCAGGTGGTGATGTGCCGGACCGCGAAAAGAACGACAAGTTCGGCCAGAAGCTCGATTACCTCACAGAAATGCGGGACCATTTCGCCGAAAACGCACCGGCCAAGTCGATCCTGGTGGGCGATCTGAACATTGCCCCGCGTGAGGACGACGTCTGGGACCACAAGAAGCTGCTCAAGATTGTCAGCCACACGCCTGTCGAGGTCGAGCATCTGAGCGCGGTGCAGACGGCGGGCGATTGGGTCGACGTGACCCGCAAGGACATCCCCGAGGGGCTTCTTTATTCCTGGTGGTCCTACCGCGCCAAGGACTGGAATGCCGCTGACAAGGGCCGCCGGTTGGATCACATCTGGGCCACATCCGACATCGCAGATGCCGCCCATTCCAGCCGCATCCTGCGCGACGTGCGCGGCTGGGAAAAGCCCAGCGACCACGCCCCGGTCTTTGCGACGTTTGACCTTTGATTTCGGGCCGACAGCGTCCATATAAGCCCTGAACCGAGACAAAGGATAAGACGATGATGGACCTTGGCCTGACTTCTGCACCCGCTGACGCCGATCTGATCAAGGACGCGAGCGAGGCGACGTTTATGGCGGACGTGGTCGAGGCCAGTCAGACCACGCCGGTGATCGTGGATTTCTGGGCGCCGTGGTGCGGGCCGTGCAAGACGCTGGGCCCGATGCTGGAGGATGCGGTGCGCGCGGCCAAGGGCGCGGTCAAGATGGTCAAGGTCAACGTCGACGAAGCCCAGATGATCGCGGGCCAGTTGCAGATCCAGTCGATCCCGACGGTCTATGCCTTTTGGAAGGGCCAGCCCGTGGACGGGTTCCAAGGCGCGGTGCCGGGGTCCGAACTCACCGCCTTTGTCGAGCGGGTGATCAAAGCAGCGGGCGGTGAGGCACCGGGCGACAGCCTGAACGACGCCGTTGAGGCGGCCGAGGACATGCTGGCCGAAGGGGCGGCCGTGGATGCGGCGCAGACATTTGCCGCCATTCTGGGCGAAGACCCGAACCATGCCGGTGCGTATGGTGGACTGGTGCGGTCGCATATCGCGATGGACGATCTGGACCAGGCCGAGGCCATTCTGAACGGCGCGCCTGCCGAGATTTCGGACAGCCCGGAATTGGAAGCGGCACATGCGCAATTGCAACTGGCGCGTCAGGCGGCGGATGCGGGACCTGTGGCCGAGTTGCGCGCGGCGGTCGAGGCGAACCCGGATGATCATCAGGCCCGATTTGATCTGGCGCAGGCCTTGCACGCCGCAGGCGAGACAGAGGCCGCCGTGGACGAATTGCTTGCGCTGTTCCGCCGTGATGCAGAGTGGAACGAGGGTGCGGCCAAGACGCAGTTGTTCACGATATTTGACGCGCTCAAGCCGAATGATCCGATTGTTCTGAACGGACGCCGCAAATTGAGTTCAATCATATTTGCCTGATCGCTGCGGCGGGCTAGCTGAACTGATATGATAAAAGTGGCCGACCTTCCCGGAACGATACCGGTGTTTCCCTTGCCTGGCGCCTTGTTGCTGCCGCGCGCACGTTTGCCGCTGCACATCTTTGAGCCGCGGTATCTGCAGATGTTGGATGACGCGTTGAAAACGCCGGAGCGGTTGATCGGCATGGTCCAGCCCAACGAGGTCGAAGGCCGGGGTGGCCCCGGTTTGCAGACCATCGGCTGTGCCGGGCGCATCACCCAGTTTTCCGAGACTGAGGACAATCGGTATCTCATCACATTGTCCGGCATTTCGCGGTTCCGCGTGCGCGACGAGGTCGAGGGTTTTACCCCCTATCGCCGCTGTACGGTCAGTTGGGATGGGTTTGAACGGGATCAGGGCAACACCGAAGAAGACACAGGCTTTGCCCGGTCGGGGTTTCTGGATCTGTTGGGGCGCTATTTTTCGGCCCGCGACCTGTCGGCCGATTGGGAAACGCTGAAGGATGCGGATGATGAGTTGTTGATCAACTCGTTGTCGATGATGCTGGATTTCGATCCAGAGGACAAACAGGCGCTGTTGGAAGCGCCATCGCTGAGCACGCGGCGCGAGACGCTGGTGACGCTGATCGAGTTCGAATTGCGCGGCGGTGAAGGGGAGATGATGCAATGAACACGGAAGCCAACCGCCATATGCTGGAGGCGCTGATCTGTCCTGAGACGCACGCCACGCTGCGCTATGATGCGGCGGCGCAGGAGCTGATTTCGGACGCGGCGCAGCTGGCCTATCCGATCCGCAATGGCATCCCCGTGATGCTGGTCGACGAGGCGCGCAAGCTGGATTAGAGCGGGCGGCCCTGCATCAGGCGGGGCAGGGTGCCAGTGAGGCCGGCAGCCTCGCGGATAAAGCTGCGGCGCAGGCCGGGCAGAGCGTTTACCACCCCCATGCCCAGATCGCGCAGGCCACGCACTAGGGTATTGTCGTTTGAAAACAGCTTGTTGAAGCTGTCGGTGGCCAGCGCCAGCGCGGTGTTGTCGAACCGGCGCCAGGCCTCGTAGCGGGCCAGTACGTCCGTCGCGCCGATGTCCTCGCCCCGGCGGGCGGCATCGGTGATCACTTCGGCCAGTGCTGCGATGTCGCGCATCCCTGCGTTCAGGCCCTGACCCGCGATAGGGTGCACGCCGTGGGCCGCGTCGCCGATCAGCGCGGTGCGCGGGGCCACAAGGCGGTCGGCCAGCGACAGCGACAGCGGATAGCTGTAGCGTTTTCCCGCCAGCTCTATGTCGCCCAGAAAGTCGCCAAAGCGCGGGCGCAGCATGGTCAGGTAATCGTCATCCGACAGCGCGTTGAAGGCGGCGGCGGTGTCGGCCTTTTCGCTCCAGACGATCGAGCTTTGATTGCCGGGCAGGGGCAGGATGGCGAGCGGCCCCGGCGGCATGAAGAACTGGTGCGCGATGCCGTGATGCGGTTTTTCATGGGCGATGGCGCAGACGAGGGCGGTCTGGTCATAGCCCCAGCCGGTGCGCTTGATGCCTGCGCGCTGGGCCGTGCCGCTGCCGCGCCCGTCGGCGCCGATCAGCACCTTGGCGCGCAGGGTCTGGCCGGAGGCGAGGGTCACTGAGACGTCACCGGGGGTCGCATCCTGTGCCATGACCGTGTCGCCCGCCAGATGGGTGATGGCGTCGCTGGCGGCCATGGCGTCGAGCAGGGCGCGGCGCAGGTGCCGGTCCTGCACCATGTGGCCCATGGGCCCTTCCTCGATCTCGGCGTGGTCGAAATGCATGAAGAAGGGCGAAGGGCCCTGGCCCGCGCGCCCGTCAGAGACCTTGATTTCGAGGATCGGCTGGCTGTGGTCGGCGATGCCGTCCCAGAGGCCCAGACCATCGAGCAGCCGCTGCGAGGTCAGCGCCACCGCATAGCTGCGCCCGTCGAAGGCCGCGTTCTTGCGCACGGGTTCGGGCAGGGCGTCGATCACGGTGACTGTCTGGCCGCCACGGGCGAGGGCGAGGGCGAGCAGAGGGCCGGAGAGGCCGCCACCGACGATCAGGATATCGCTGTCTTGGGTCATGGGGCGAATATGGGCGTGCGTGCGGGATTGTCCATGCGTTGCGACGTCGCTACCGTCCGGGCAGAGCAACGGAGGGTGCGATGCAAGAGTGGCTGGACAAGAGCGCAAGTGATCTGGGGCGGGCCATCGGGGCCGGAGAGGTGGATCCTCTGGCGCTGACCCGCGCGTATTTCGAGCGCATTCATGCGCATCCGTTGAAGGACCGCATTTATGCGCGGCTGACCGAAGAGCGCGCGCTGGCCGAGGCGGAGGCGGCGTCGGCGCGGGCGGCATCGGGGCGGCGGTTGTCGCCGCTGGACGGGGTGCCTGTCAGTTGGAAGGACCTCTTTGATACCGCAGGGACGGCAACGGAGAGCGGATCGAAACTGCTCGCAGGCCGGGTGCCGGATACGGATGCGGTTGTGCTGGCCAATGCGACGGCCATGGGGCTGGTGTGCCTAGGCAAGACGCACATGAGCGAGCTGGCGTTTTCGGGGTTGGGGTACAACCCGTCCACGGCGACGCCGCCTTGTGTGAATGATGAGGGCGCTGTGCCGGGGGGCTCGTCCTCAGGCGCGGCGGCGTCGGTGGCCTTTGGGCTGGCGGCAGCGGCGATCGGGTCCGACACGGGCGGGTCGGTGCGCATTCCGTCGGCGTGGAACGATCTGGTGGGGCTGAAGACCACGGCGGGCCGGGTGTCGATCGAGGGGTGCGTGCCGCTGAGCCTGAAGTTTGACACGGTGGGGCCGCTGACGCGGACGGTGGAGGATGCGGCGGCTTTGCTGGCCGCGCTGGAAGGTGGGCGTGCGCCGGATCTGCGGGGCGCGACGCTGGCGGGCAAGCGGTTTGCGGCGTTGCAGACCGTGGTTCTGGACGACCTGCGGGATGCGCCGCGCGCGGCCTATGAGGGGGCCGTTGCGCGGTTGCAGGCGGCGGGCGCTGTTGTCGAGCCGCTGGAGGTGCCAGAACTGGTTGAGGCGATGGCCAATGCCGGGCCGCTGGTGCCGGGCGAGGTCTACGGGTTGTGGCGGGATGTGATCGAGGCCAATCCGGGTGCGATGTATGGCGAGATCCTTGAGCGGTTCCGGTTGGGCAACGGGTTTTCGGCGCCGGATTACAGTGCGGCTTGGGCGCAGTTGGACGGTGCGCGGGCGGCTTGGGATCGGGCGGCGGCAGGGTTTGATGCGGTGTTGGCACCCTCGGCCCCGATCCTGCCGCCCAATCTGGCGCGGTTGAACAGCGACAGTGAGTATTACAAGACCGAGAACCTGCTTGCCCTGCGGAATACGCGGGTGGGCAACCTGATGGGGCTGTGTGCGCTGAGCTTGCCCACGGGTGTGCCGAGTTGCGGCATCATGCTGATGGGTGCGCCGGAGTGTGAAGAGGCGTTGTTGCGCGTGGGAGTAGCGGCGGAGGCTGCGCTGGCGTGAGGGCGGGGCGGACGCGCGTTGGCCCCTGACGGGGCAACGACGCCCCGCCCACCCTCCCGCATGGGCGCGAAAGCCACAGGTTTTGGCCATGGGGTGTGGTTTTTCTGGACGCGAGTCCGCGCCTTGGGGTAGGTTGGGGCAAACGGGGCGTTCATGATCCCGAACCTGAGGCAGTTTTATGAAGTTTCCCGAGCGGTTTTCGAACCTTCCGGCTTATGCATTCCCGCGTTTGCGCGCGCTGTTGGACCACCACACCCCCGGCGGGGACGTGGTGCATATGACCATTGGCGAGCCGAAACATGCGTTTCCAGCCTGGGTCACAGATGTGATTGCCGCGCACGCCGCTGGGTTTAACAACTATCCCCCGAATGAGGGTTTGCCGGAGTTGCGGCAGGCGTTTTGCGATTGGCTGGGCCGCAGGTACGGCGTGGCGATGGATGCGGATGCCAATGTGATGCCGCTGAACGGCACGCGTGAGGGGCTGTATAATGCGGGCATGGCGCTGTGCCCGGAGGTCAAAAACGGGCAGCAGCCGGTCGTGTTGATGCCAAACCCGTTTTATCAGGTTTACATGTTGGCGGCGATTTCGGCGGGGGCGGAGCCTGTGTTGGTGCCTGCCACGGCGGAGAGCGGGCATTTGCCGGACTATGCGTCGGTTGATCCTGAGATCCTTAACCGGACGGTGGCCTGTTACATGTGCTCGCCTGCGAACCCGCAGGGGGCTGTGGCGGGGCCGGAGTATTGGCGGGACCTGATTGCGCTGGCTGAGAAATACGATTTCCAGGTCTTTGCCGACGAGTGCTATTCCGAGATTTACCGCGATGTGCCGCCTGTGGGCGTGTTGCAGTGCATCGGTGATGCGGACCCGGAACGAGTGGTGGCGTTTCATTCGCTGTCCAAGCGGTCGAACCTGCCCGGGTTGCGGTCGGGGTTCATCGTGGGTGGGCCTGCGACGATCCGCGAGGCCAAGCAGCTGCGCACCTATGCAGGTACGCCGTTGCCGACGCCGTTGCAGCATGCAGCCGCCGCCGTGTGGGCGGATGAGGCACATGTGAAAGACAACCGGGCGCAGTATCACGAGAAATACGACATGGCGGACCGCATCCTGGGCAACGTGCCGGGATATGCCGCGCCGGAGGCCGGGTTTTTCCTGTGGTTGCCGGTGCCGGATGGCGAGGCCGCCGCGCTGAAGCTGTGGCTGGAGACAGGTGTGCGGGTTCTGCCGGGTGCCTATCTGGCGCGTGAAATCGACGGGTTCAATCCTGGTGACGCATATATCCGGGCCGCGCTGGTGGCCCCAAAGGCAGAGACGGAGCGGGGCCTGATGGCGATCCGCGACGTTCTTTACGCCACATAAGAAACGAGGACGAGGCATGGCATATCAAACACGGCGCGACCCGCTCTTTGATCAAGGGATGCAGGCGGCGATTGAAAAGCGCAGTCGCGAGCTGATCGGGATCGGCTTGCTGATTGTTGGGTGCATGGCGGCGGCCATGATGTTGAGCTATTCGCCGGATGATCCGAACTGGATGGCGTCGACGGATGCGCCGGTGCAGAACTGGATGGGCCGCACGGGCGCGTCCGTGGCTGCGCCGATGTTCATGATTGCGGGTTGGGGTGTCTTTGGCATTGCCATCGTGCTGTTGGTCTGGGGTGTGCGCTTTGCTCTGCATATGGGCAATGACCGTGCCGTGGGGCGTTTGATCTTTGCCCCGATCGCGATTGCGTTTGGGTCGATCTATGCGGCCACATTGCAACCTGATGCGGCCTGGCAGGCGACGCATGGTTTTGGGCTGGGCGGGCTGTTTGGCGACACGGTCATGGCCTTTTTACTGACGGCATTGCCGATTGGATCCGCGTTCACGGTCAAGCTGATGTCGCTTGTCATGGCGGCGGGTATCGTTCTGTTCGGGGCTTTTGTGCTGGGGTTCACCCGGCCCGAAGTTCTGCGCATTGGGCGGTTCCTGCTGGTGGGGCTGGTGGTGGCCTATGCGGGTTTGATGACGCTTTTGGGGCACGGTGCCAGTGGCGCGGTGCAGGCCGGGCGCGTGATGCAAGCGCGTCAGGCCGAACGGCGCGCGCAACGCGAGATCGAGGCCGCGGAGGCCGAAGCCTATGCGGCGACCGTGCCGCAAATGCAGGACTATGCGGAGCCTGAGCCGGAGCCTGAGGTGGCGAAGCCCGGTCTTCTGGGCCGTATGCCTGCCTTGATCAAGCGGCCCGAGCCTATGCCGACCGAGATGCCTGACCCCGAGCTGGTTGAGACGTGGAGCGATGTGGATGTGGGCGATGGCCCCGGCGAAGAGCGGATCAAGAACAAGATTTCGGATGTGATCAAATCGCGGGTGCGGACCAATCCGGCAGTACAGATCGAAAGCGTTGCGCCGTTGACCAAGGGACGTGGGCGTGGGCCGGAGCCACTGGTTCTGAACACAGCACCGCAGCCGGTGTTGCCGCCCGAACCGCCGTTGACGGCACCTACCATTGCGCGGGCCGAGCCGCCGCTGACAGCGCCCGTTGCAGCACCCGTGCCCATGCCGGAACCTGTGGCGCAGGTTGCGCCGGTGCCCGAGCAACTGGCTGCGCCAATGCCCGAACCGGTGCCCGCGGCCCCCGCGATCCCGGTGGCCGAGCCGCGCAAAGTGGTGCAGCAGCCTGTGCGCAAGCCGGTGCAGCCAAGCCAGCGCGCGCAGCTGGAGGCGCAACCGGCGTTGAAATTCGAGGACACGCACCCCGGTTTTGAACTGCCGCCGCTGAACCTGTTGGAAAACCCGGTCGAGATCAAACGTCACCACCTGAGTGACGAGGCGCTCGAAGAAAACGCGCGGATGCTGGAAAACGTGCTGGACGACTATGGCGTCAAGGGCGAGATCGTGTCGGTGCGCCCCGGCCCCGTGGTCACCATGTACGAGCTGGAGCCCGCGCCCGGTTTGAAAGCCAGCCGTGTGATCGGGTTGGCCGATGACATCGCACGGTCCATGGCCGCCCTGTCGGCGCGTGTGTCGACGGTGCCGGGCCGGTCGGTCATTGGCATCGAACTGCCCAATGAGAACCGCGAAAAGGTTGTCTTGCGCGAGATCCTGTCGAGCCGGGATTTCGGCGACAGCAACCAGAAACTTCCGCTGGCGCTGGGCAAGGACATTGGCGGTGATCCGGTTGTTGCGAACCTGGCCAAGATGCCTCACCTGCTGATTGCGGGGACCACCGGGTCGGGTAAATCCGTGGCGATCAACACCATGATCCTGAGCCTGCTGTACAAGCTGACGCCCGAGGAATGCCGGTTGATCATGATCGATCCCAAGATGCTGGAACTGAGCGTCTATGACGGCATTCCGCACCTGCTGTCCCCCGTTGTGACCGACCCGAAAAAGGCGGTTGTCGCCCTGAAATGGGTCGTGGGCGAGATGGAGGAACGGTATCGCAAGATGTCCAAGATGGGCGTGCGCAATATCGACGGCTACAATGGCCGGGTCAAAGAGGCGCTGGCCAAGGACGAGATGTTCAGCCGCACGGTGCAGACGGGCTTTGACGATGACACGGGTGAGCCGGTGTTTGAGACCGAGGAATTCGCGCCCGAAGCGATGCCGTATATCGTCGTGATCGTGGACGAGATGGCCGACCTGATGATGGTGGCCGGCAAAGAGATCGAGGCCTGCATCCAGCGTCTGGCACAGATGGCGCGGGCGTCGGGTATCCACTTGATCATGGCGACACAGCGCCCGTCGGTGGACGTGATCACCGGTACGATCAAGGCGAACTTCCCCACCCGGATTTCGTTCCAGGTGACATCGAAAATCGACAGCCGCACCATTCTGGGCGAGATGGGCGCCGAGCAACTGCTGGGTATGGGCGACATGTTGTACATGGCGGGCGGGGCCAAGATCACCCGTTGCCATGGTCCGTTCGTGAGCGATGAAGAGGTCGAGGAAATCGTGAACCACCTCAAGGCCTTTGGCGCGCCGGACTATGTGTCGGGCGTGGTGGATGGGCCGTCCGAGGACAAGGAAAGCGGGATCGACGAAGTGCTGGGTCTGGGTGGCAACACCAATGGCGAGGATGCTCTTTATGATCAGGCGGTGGCGATTGTCATCAAGGATCGGAAGTGTTCGACCAGCTATATCCAACGTAAGTTGGCCATCGGGTACAACAAGGCGGCGCGCCTCGTGGAGCAGATGGAAGACGAAAGTGTGGTGAGCAGTGCGAACCATGTCGGGAAACGCGAAATTCTCGTTCCGGAACAATGACAAGGCGGGAACATGTGCGGTGCAATTCCGCGCATGTTCGGCCATTGATATCGCATAACCGGCCCGTTCGTCCTATATCGTGACCAAAGACGATTTATTGAGGACGAACAGGTATGCGTATCACGACAACTCTTGCGGCGGCCGCTCTGGCGGTGGGCACGGCAACCGGCGCGTTGGCGGAAAAACTGCCGCTTGGGCAGATTTCAAACTATCTGAACGATCTGCGCACGGCCGAGGGCACGTTCACGCAGATCAACGACGATGGCACAATCGACACTGGCACGATCCGGATCAAGCGCCCCGGCAAGATGCGGTTCGAGTACAACGCCCCCAACAACGGGCTGGTGATCGTGTCGGCCAATGCCGTCTATATCGTCGACAAGAAGTCGAACCAACCGCCCGAGACCTACCCGCTGAAGCGGACGCCTTTGTCGCTGATCCTGGCGCGCAATGTGAACCTGTCTCAGGCGAACATGGTCACGGGCCACAGCTTTGACGGGACGGCCACGGTGGTTACGGCGCAAGACCCCAAGAACCCGGAATACGGCAACATCCAGATGAAGTTCACCGGCAACCCCGTGCAACTGCGCCAATGGGTTGTGAATGACAGTGGCGGCGGTCAGACCACTGTTGTGCTTGGGGAATTGGAAACAGGCGGCACGATCCCGAACCGCCTGTTCAATGCTCCGCAGGGCCGGTCGAACTAGACCTTAGCAGGACCGCAATTGCTGGGCATAGAGGTCGGACCGTGCGTCGACCTCACCCGCCACGCGCACGAGCCAAGGCTTGCCCCGATAGCTGCCGCGACGGTAGCCGGTGCGCCCTTCGTGATAGGCAAGGTACTGGTTGCGGGCGTCTGTCACCGGCACGCCCAAACGCGATTGCGTTTCGATCATGTACCACCCCATAAAGTCTGACGCGTCGCGGATGCGGTCGCGGCGGGCGGATCGTTTACCGGTGGATTGGACATATTCATCCCACGTGCCGTCGAGGGCCTGGCTGTAGCCATAGGCGCTGGACAGACGGCCCGTCGGAATGACGCCAGCCGCGTAGCGAAATGGCGGGCGCGCATCCGAGATGAATTTGCTTTCCTGATAGATGGTCGCCATTTGCACGTGCACCGGCACGCCGTATTTGCGCTCGACGGCCTTGAAGGCCCTCAGGTATTCGGGGCGCTCGCGGACAATGGAACACGCGTTGTCCAGCTGGCGCGGGGCCGTGCCGGATCCGCCACCACAGCTGGCGGCCAAGAGTACCAATGCCAAAGCGCGAAAGAGTCTGCTCATCTGCCTCACTCGCTATTTTTATATGTTTTGCGGTATTCTAGCGGAAAATCGCGGATGAGGAAATCACGAAATGTTATAGCACGGCGGCGAGGATCAGCGGCAATGCGCCGACGGAAATCAAGGTCGATGCAACAACCAGACCAGCGACAGCCTGCGCGTCGGCGCCGTATTTTTCCGCGATGAGGTACGAGGTGACAGCCACGGGCGTTGCCACCTGAAGGACAAGGACCCCGAACGCCACGGGATCCAGCTCGAAATAGCGCCCCACTGTCCAGGCGATGCCGGTGCAGGCGGCCAGTTTCAGCGTGGAGAGTACGGCCGCGCGCATCAAACCGCGGCCCGACAGGCGCGCCACTGCAACGCCGAGGGTGATCAGCATCATCGGGATTGCCATTTGTCCCACCAAGGTCAGCGTGTTGGTGAGAAAGACCGGTGTTTGCCACCCTTGCCAGAGAAACAGCGCGCCCAGCACGGTCCCCCAGACAAGCGGTTCGCGCAGCACCTTGCCAAAGGCACCGGACCCAGCCACCAGCCAGATGCCAAAGGTGTAGGACCACAGGGCCATGATCGCAAAAACGATGATCGCATAGCTGAGGCCCGCATCACCAAAGGCAAACAGAGCAAGCGGCAGGCCCAGATTGCCCGTGTTGCCAAAGATCAGAGGTGCGGCGTAGGTGCGCGTCTCGAGCCGGCCCAACCGCACGAAAAGCAGAAACAGAATGGTCACCGCCGCATATGCCACGACCGATGCCAGCGACAGGGCGGTCAACGCAGCAGGGTCGATCCGGGTCTGCATCAGCGACACAAAGATCAGGCAAGGCAGCGAAAGCGTCATCGCCAACCGGGTGACAAACTGGATGCGATATTCCAGCCCAACCCGCACCCAGGCAAAGCCGATCCCGGCCAGCAGGAACACGGGCGCGACGATCTCCAGGACTGTTACGGTGAGGTTCACAGACTGTTTCCAGCAAAAACGTGCTCAATTATTGGACAAGTGTCCCTTGCAACGTGTAGTCACGGACGTTAGGGGGCGCAACGCTATGCTGAGAACACGCGCAAAATATCACTTGGGCCAGGTCGTCCGCCACAAAAAGCACCCCTTTCGCGGTGTTGTCTTTGACGTGGATCCTGAGTTTTCCAACACCGAGGAATGGTACGAAGCCATTCCCGAGGACAGCCGCCCCAAGAAGGCGCAGCCGTTTTACCACCTGCTCGCAGAGAATGACCAAAGCTATTACGTGGCCTATGTGTCAGAGCAGAACCTGGTTGCGGACTATTCCGGCGAACCGGTAGATCACCCGGATATTCCCGATCTCTTTGGTCCGTTCGAGGACGGGACTTACCCGCTGCATTTCCAATTGAACTGAGGTGAGGTGCGCCCAGAGGGCACACCCTACGTAGGGTGCGCATTTACTGCGCACCGCACGCCCGTTCAGTAGCCCAAGGCGCAGCCGTCTTTGCGCGGGTCGCTGGCGCCTTCGAGGACGCCATCATCACGTATCTGGATCGCCTGCGCCCCGCCGATCGCGGTGTCGGGGATGCTGACGTCGTGTCCTAGATCGCTCAGGTCTGCGCGCACGGCGTCTGTGTAACCGCGCTCGACCTTCATGTTGCCTGCGTCAGAAAACGCACGTGGCGCGTCGATTGCCGTTTGAGGGTCCATGTCGAAATCCACGATGTTCGACACCAGCCGCGCGTGACCGTTGGGTTGGTATGCGCCGCCCATCACCCCAAAGGGCATAAACGGTTTGCCGTCCTGCGCGAGCATGCCGGGGATGATCGTGTGCATGGGCCGCTTGCCGCCCTTGAGCTCGTTTGGGTGCCCGTCTTCGAGTGTGAAACCAGCGCCCCGGTTCTGGAACAGGATGCCATATTTCTCGGATGCGATGCCCGACCCGAACCCGTGGAAGATCGAATAGATCAGCGACACGGCCATGCCGTCCCGGTCGACGACACAGATATAGATCGTGTCCTTGTGCACCTGTTCGCTGAGCGGTGCGGGTGCGGCCATCGCCTTGTTCGGGTCAATCAGAGCGGCAAGCCGGGCGGCGGTGTCGGGTGACATCATGTGGTCCAGCCGGGTGGTATAGTCCGCATCGCCCAGGAAACGGTTGCGCGCGTCATAGGCCAGCTTCGCGGCTTCGGCCTCGATATGCGCGCGGGCGGTGCCCATGGGGTCCATCGCGGCGATGTCGAAATGGGCGAGGATGTTGAGCATCAGGTTAGCCGTCGCACCTGTGCCGTTGGGCGGATGCTCGATCAGGTCGATGCCTTTGTAGGGGCCACTGATCGGGGTCGTGTCGGTGCAGGCGGTTGAGGCAAAGTCTTCGGCGGTGTGCACCCCGCCCTTGGCGTTGAGGGCGGCGATCATGTCGTCCGCGATCTCGCCTGTGTAGAAAGCGTCGCGACCGTGTTTGGCCACCTGTTCCAACACACGCGCCTGACCGGGCGCACGGAATATCTGTCCGGACTTGGGCACTGCGCTGTTGTGCAGAAAATGGGTGCGCGCGCCGTCCTGCAAGGTGTCCGCGTCATTGATCCAATCGAACGCAACGCGCGGCGCCACTGGCACGCCTGCGTCGGCGTAGTGGATGGCGGGTGCCAGCAGACGGTCGATCCCGAGTGTGCCGACACGGTCTGACAATGTGCAAAAGGCGTCTATTGCGCCGGGGACCGTGACTGCGTGAGGGCTATGGATCGGCACCGTGCTGTGCCCTTGTGCGCGGAGCGTTTCGGCGTCCAGTGCGGCGGGTGCGCGGCCTGATCCGTTCATGGCTTGGATGCCGCCGTCGGGCGTGGACCACAAAACAAAGCAGTCGCCGCCGATGCCCGTCATTTGCGGTTCGCAGATGCCAAGCAGCACAGCGCCAGCAATTGCCGCGTCCATGGCATTACCGCCTGCCTTGAGGCTTTCAATTGCAGTTTGTGCAGCCAGAGGGTGCGACGTGGCACACATGCCGGACGTGGCCAGGACGGGCGAGCGGCCCGGTAGGTGGAAATCGCGCATGTGTGGGGTCCCCTTGCTGTCGCACAGTGACGGCAAGGTAATTGCGTGCCGCAGATTGTCCACTGGATAGTTGGGGAAGAAGTTCCTCGGCGCCACGCACTGGGTGGGGGCAATTAGACGCGGCGCCGAGGGAAGCCATATGCAGCTACAAGGTCATGTATGCCGGTGGATCGTGGCAGGAATGTGGTGCGCGGTGGGCGCTTTTGCGAATTCTCGCGGCCCTGCGTTTTTTGTGTCGTGTAAGGATGGCCCCTCAGGACACTGCAACGGCCAGACGGAGCGTCAGGTGATTCTCCGGCTCTACCCGTTGATAGGCGACATCCTTGGCCAGGTCCTTGATCAGGAACCAGCCAAACCCGCCCTCGGGCATGTCGCACAGATCGACATCCAGGTTGGCCGCCGCGCCAAGCGGCGTTTGCCCGTCGGGCATTCCACGGCCATGATCAACCACCGTGAGATGCAAGCCGTCCTTGGCGTGCATGCAGGTGATGTGAATTGGTCCTGCGGGGTCACTTGGGGGATAGGCGTGTTCAACGATGTTGTTCAGCGCTTCTGCCATCACCAGCTCGACCGTGCCGGATTCTTCCACGTCCAGCGCCAGAGGGCCGAGGCCATCCAGCAGCTTTTGCAAAGCCTCCCGAACAGCCATTTCGCTACTTTGCACCGAAATCCGGAAGACGGGGAGTTGCGAGATGAGAGACATGGCGCGGTCCTTTAACATGGACGACAAATCAGGGGTTCAATTCTTTCAGGGCCCCGTCGAGCGTGGGAAATACACTGAATACACTGTCCATACGGGTCAGGCGGAACACCTTGTCCACGGTCGGTGTCAGCCCGGCCAGCGCCAGTTTGCGGGCAGGTCCCATGTGTTTCATGGCAGCGACGATAGCGCCAAGCCCGCTGGAATCGATGAACTGCACCTCGCTGAGATCCAACACCACCGTGTCGTCGCCCCCATCCGTCGATGCGCGCATCGCGTCCTTGAATTCGATTGCGACGGCCGCGTCTATGCGGCTGTCATGAACCGACACAACCTGTAAGTTGTTTTCTGACCTGGTTCGAAGATCCATGCGCGACCCCTTGAAATTCTGTAGTTACATTGTGTCTCTAGACGCCAATCCTTACCAATCAGTTGCCACCAGCCTCAAAGGAGCGAATTGACATGAAACCTGTTGTGATTGCGGGAGCCGCACGGACCCCGATGGGCGGTTTTCAGGGCGCATTTTCCGGTATGACCGCCGCCGACCTGGGCGGGATTGCAATCAAGGCGGCGCTGGACGGTGCCGGTGTCGAAACGGTCGATGAGGTGCTGATGGGCTGTGTCCTGCCTGCGGGGCAGGGTCAGGCACCTGCGCGTCAGGCGGGGTTTGCCGCCGGGCTGACAGACGCAGTGCCAGCCACAACGCTGAACAAGATGTGCGGGTCGGGCATGAAAGCGGCGATGATGGCGTTTGATCAGATCGCACTTGGTCATGCGGATACAATGGTTGCGGGTGGAATGGAGAGCATGTCCAACGCCCCATATATGCTGCCCAAGATGCGGGATGGCGCGCGGTTGGGCCATGGTCAGGTTGTGGATCACATGTTTCTGGACGGGCTCGAGGACGCCTATGACAAAGGGCGTTTGATGGGCACGTTTGCCGAAGATTGCGCCGAAACCTATCAGTTCACGCGCGAGATTCAGGACGACTATGCGCTGGCGTCTCTGTCGCGGGCGCAAACGGCCATCGAGACGGGTGCATTCGAGGGCGAAGTCACGGCCGTCACGGTCAAGACGCGTAAGGGCGAGACCCTTGTGGCGGCCGACGAGCAGCCGGGCGCGGCGCGCCCTGACAAGATCCCACAGTTGAAGCCCGCGTTTCGCGATGGTGGGACCGTTACAGCGGCCAACGCCTCTTCGATTTCCGACGGTGCTGCGGCGCTGGTACTGGCATCTCAAGAACAGGCCGAGGCCAATGGCATGACGATCCGTGCGCGCATTCTGGGCCACGCGAGCCATGCGCAGGCGCCCGGTCTGTTCACGACCGCGCCCGTACCCGCCGCACAAAAGCTGTTGGATCGTATCGGCTGGCGCAAGGAAGACGTGGACCTGTGGGAGGTGAACGAAGCCTTTGCCGTTGTGCCGTTGGCGTTCATGCGCGAAATGGGTCTGGATCACAGCGTGGTCAACGTGAATGGCGGGGCCTGTGCGCTGGGACATCCGATTGGCGCGTCCGGTGCACGGATCATGGTCACGTTGTTGAATGCCTTGGAAAAACGGAACTTAAAGCGCGGTGTCGCCGCCATTTGCATCGGTGGTGGCGAAGGCACGGCCATCGCAATCGAGCGTACCTGAGGCCGCTTGGACAGCACGATCTGAAGGAAGACGACATGGTAGACTACGACACCCTGGCGGCGACGCTGGACAGCCTGACGGCTGGCGAGACCGACGAGATTGCGCTGATGGCCACCGTCGTCTGCGAGGTACACCACAGCGATCAGCGATTCGACTGGACGGGTTTTTACCGCGTGACCGAACCCGAACTTCTCAAGATCGGGCCCTATCAGGGTGGTCACGGCTGTTTGCATATTCCGTTCTCGCGCGGGGTGTGCGGTGCAGCGGCCCGGACCGGAGAGGTGCAGATCGTGGCGGATGTGGATGCCTTTGCCGGTCACATCGCCTGTGCCTCGTCCACCCGTTCAGAGCTTGTTTTGCCGGTCCGAAATGCAGCCGGAAACATCATCGCCGTCTTTGACATCGACAGTGATCAACCGGACGCGTTCACGTCCGAAGACGCTGACCGATTGGGCCGCATTCTGGATGGAATCTTTGCCGCTGCGTGAAAAACAAACTTGATTTTTCATACAATGTGACCTTACGTGAAATTCAGAGAGGGAATTTCACGGACGATGCTGCACACCAATCCGACAATCGCGCATAGCCTGGGTGCCGATCTGCGTGCATTGCGCAAATCGCGCGGCATGACGTTGCAGGATATGGCGAGCGCGCTGGGCCGGTCCGTCGGGTGGGTCAGCCAGGTTGAGCGCGACCTGTCAGAGCCGTCGATCACCGACCTGCGCCACATTGCAGCGCAACTGGACATTGCAGTGTCTACCCTGTTCCGTCGTGGCACGGCACCGCAGGACGAAGAGGGATATGTCGTGCGCAGTGGTGCGCGGCGGCCCATCGGGTCCCGCACTGCCGGTCTGGTCGAAGAGTTGTTGTCACCGGATCTGACAGACGATTTCGAGATGGTGCATTCCACCTTTGAACCGCACAGCCGCATCGACGTCGCCGTCACCCGCCCCACACAAGAGGTCGGGTATCTGGTGTCGGGCCGGTTGGACCTTGAGATCGGCGGCACGCTCTACACCATCAACCCCGGAGACAGCTTTCGCATTCGCGGCGAGCCGTTCCGCTGGATCAATGCCTATGATGCGCCTGCGATTGCCATCTGGGTGATCGCGCCACCGGTCTACTGATGAGTTTCGAGGGCTGGGTCATATTCGTGCTGTTTTGGGTGGTCTTTGTGACCACACCGGGACCCAACGCGGTCAACTGCATCAACAACGGCATGGTCCTTGGCTTTCGCAAGGCGTTGGTGGGTGTGTTGGCGATCCTAACGCAGGCATCGGCCTTTTTGATCCTGTCGGCGCTGGGGATCACTGCGTTGATTGCGGCGTCGCCAACCGGGTTTTGGCTGGCCAAGCTGATCGGTGCCGGTTTTCTGATTTATCTGGGCGTGCGTGGGTGGATGTCTGCGTCGAACCCGCCGCCGGCTGCGGACCCATCAGGCCGGTCCGTGTACCTCAAAGCGTTGGCCATTGCCACGATCAACCCCAAGAGCGTGGCGGGTTACCTGGCCGCGTTTTCGCAATTCGTGCAACCGGACGTGCCGATCTGGAGCCAGATGTGGGTGATCCTACCCACGGCGCTGACCATCACCGCGCTGAGCTATTGCGGCTTTACCGCGCTGGGTGCGGGTCTGGGCCGTGCGGCGCTGGGCGCTGTTTTCAATGTCTGGTTCCGGCGCGTGATGGCTGTGTGCTTTGTGATCTACGGTGCGCTGCTTGGGGCATCGTCAACACCGGGGAGAGCCTGAGATGCAGGGAAGCTGTTTATGCGGGGCTATCCGCTACACGGTCGAGGGCGAGGCCGGGCAACCTGCCAATTGCCATTGCAACCAGTGCCGCAAGCAATCGGGCCACACATGGGCGTCATCCTATGCGCCTGACGACAAGATCACGATTGAGGGTGAGGTCCGTTGGTACGCGGCCAGCGACACGGCAAAGCGCGGCTTTTGCCCCACCTGCGGAGCCTTCCTGTTCTGGAAGGACCACTCCGAGGCGTGGATGAGCTTTTCCATGGGGTCCATTGACGGCCCCTCGGGCCTGCGTTTGCGCGCCCACATCTTCACCGCCGACAAGGGCGACTACTACGACATCGCGGACAACGTGCCGCAAAGGGAGACCTGAACATGAGCGACTTTCCAACAACGGCCCGTGTGGTCATCATCGGTGGCGGGGCGGTCGGCACCTCGACGCTGTACCATCTCGCCAAGGCGGGGTGGAAAGACTGCGTTCTGCTGGAAAAGAATGAACTGACCGCCGGGTCGACATGGCATGCGGCGGGCAACTGCCCGAACTTCTCCGGCTCGTGGGCCGTGATGAACATGCAGCGCTACGGGCTGGAGATGTACCGGACCCTTGGCGATGACGTCGATTACCCGATGAACTACCACGTCACCGGCGCGCTGCGTCTGGCCCATTCTAAAGAACGGATGCAGGAATTCGAGCGCGTGGCAGGCATGGGCCGCTATCAGGGTCTGGAGATGCAGATGTGTACGCCTGCGGAGTTGAAAGAATTCAACCCGTTCATGGAAACACACGATCTGGCGGGTGGCCTGTGGGATCCGCTGGACGGTGACATCGACCCCGCACAGTTGACGCAGGCGCTGGCAAAAGGCGCGCGTGAGGCGGGTGGCCGGATCGAACGGTTCTGTCCGGTGATCGGCATCGAACGTGACGGCGACGAGTGGATCGTAAAGACCGACAAGGGCGACATCCGCGCCGAATACGTGGCCAACTGTGCAGGGTACTACGCGCAGCGCGTGGGCGAGATATTCAAGCCGTTCGGCGGGCGCACCGTGCCTATGGTGGTCATGTCGCACCAGTATTTCCTGACCGAGCCAATCGCCGAACTGGAAGCGTGGACCAAGGAAAAGGGCCACAAGATGCCGATGATCCGCGACGTGGACATCAGCTATTACCTGCGGCAAGACAAATACGGTCTGAACCTCGGCCCATATGAGCGGAACTGCAAGGCGCATTGGGTCACGCCCGATGATCCGATGCCCGAAGACTTCAGCTTCCAACTCTATCCCGATGATCTGGAGCGGCTGGAATTCTATATCGAGGACGCGATGGAGCGTTTGCCCGCATTGGGCACAGCCGGTGTGGGTCGCAACATCAACGGCCCGATCCCCTATGCACCCGACGGTCTGCCCCTGATCGGGCCAATGCCGGGCGTCAAGAACGCATTCGAGGCGCATTGCTTTACCTTTGGCATCGCGCAAGGCGGCGGTGCGGGCAAGGTGCTGTCCGAATGGATCATGCACGGCGAGACCGAGTGGGACATGTGGGCCGTCGATCCGCGCCGCTACACCGCCTATGCCGATCACGACTACAGCCTGTCCAAGGCGCTCGAAACCTATGGCCACGAATACGCCATGCACTTTCCGCACCACGAATGGCCCGCAGGCCGCAACAAGAAGCTGTCGCCCAACCACGACCGGCTGGTGGCCGATGGCGGGCAGATGGGTGCCTATAACGGTTGGGAACGCGCCAACTGGTTTGCCAAGGACGGTGACGACACCTCCGAAGAGGCGACGCAGACCTGGGACCGCGCAGGCCCATGGGAGGCGCGGATCAAGGAAGAGGTCGAAGCCGTGCGCGACGGCGTCGGTGTCATCGATATGTGCGGGTTCTCGCGCTACAGCTTGACGGGCGAGGGCGCCGCGGAATTCTTGCGCACCCAGATCACCGGTGCCTTGCCCAAGGCGGGACGGATGAACCTGTCATATTTCGCGGACACCCGTGGCCGTATCCTGACTGAGGTTTCCGTGATCCGGCATGGTGAGGACGACTTTACCATCATGACCGCCGCCGTGGCGCAATGGCACGACTTTGAACTGCTGGCGTCGCGCGCGCCTGCCGGTGTCGAGGTCAAGGACCTGTCCGAAGAGGTGACCACAATGCTGGTGACAGGCCCGGCGTCCCGTGACCTGTTTGCCGGTATTTCCGATGCGGACCTGTCGCTTGGCTGGTTGACCCACCAATCGGCAACCGTTGCAGGCGTCCCGGTCACCATGGCGCGCGTGTCCTTTGTGGGCGAGCTGGGATGGGAGGTGCACGCACCGACCGATCAGGCAGCCAAGGTGTACGAGGCCATCCGCGATGCAGGGGCCACGCCGTTTGGCATGTATGCGCTGAACTCGATGCGTGTGGAAAAAGGCTATCGCACCTGGAAGGGCGATCTGTCGACCGACTACACCATGTTCGAAGGTGGGTTGGACCGCTTTGTCAAACTGGACAAACCGCAGGACTTCCCCGGCAAGGCCGCCCTGCAAGCCGAAAAGCAGCGAGGTGCCAAGAAGCGGTTCGTGACGCTGCTTGTCGAAGCAGGCGATCAGGACGCGCCCTATATGTCGACGATCTGGAGCGGGGACACCGTTGTGGGCGAAACCACGTCCGGCGCGTGGGGTTACCGTATCAACGCATCCGTTGCGTTGGGTGTGGTGCGCACCGACCTGTCAGAGCCGGGATCCGAGCTTGAGGTCGAGATGTACGGCAAACGCTACAAGGCGGTGGTGCAACCGGACCAGCCGTTGTGGGATCCCGCAAACGAAAGGCTGCGTGCGTGACCGACATCACCCTGCTGGACGGTGGGATGGGGCAAGAGCTGGTGCACCGCGCTGGCGACAAGCCCACCCCGCTGTGGTCGACGCAGATCATGCTGGATCATCCCGGCATGGTCACCCAGGTGCACCGCGACTTTTACGCCGCCGGTGCCACCATTGCGACGACCAACAGCTATGCGATCCACCACGACCGTCTTGCGGAAACGCCTGTCGAAGGGGCGTTTTCCGCCCTGCATCAAAGCGCGCTGTACGAGGCGCGTACGGCGCGGCGGGAACATGGCTCGGGCCGTATTGCCGGTGCTATTGGCCCATTGCGGGCCAGTTACCGGCCGGATTTGCACCCGGACGCGCATGAGGCAGTGCCTCTTTTCGCCGAGATTGCCAATCTGTTGGCCCCGGCCTGCGATTTGCTGATTTGTGAAACGGTCGCCTCTGTGGCGCATGCCCGTGACATCTTGGCGGCCAGCGTGCCAACTGGTCTGCCAGTATGGCTGGCCCTGACCGTGGATGATCAGGACGGATCGCGGTTGCGGTCAGGCGAGCCGGTGTCAGAGGCCGTGCCCGTGGCCGAAGCCGGAGGCGCAGCGGCCATATTGATCAACTGTTCCACGCCAGAGGCGATTGGCCCGGCGCTGGACGCTCTGGCCACGTCGACATTGCCCTTTGGCGCCTATGCCAATGGGTTTGAACAAATCGCCGACGGGTTTCTGGACGACAAACCCACCGTCGACAGCCTGTCTGCCCGCCGTGATTTTACGCCCGCGCTTTATGCCGACCACGTCATGCGTTGGGTCGCGTCGGGTGCCACCATTGTCGGGGGCTGCTGCGAAGTCAGCCCCGCCCATATTGCCGAAATCGCCCGCCGCCTGCGCGCGGATGGGCACGTCATCGTCTGAGGATACCGCACATGCCTGACCTTCCCACCTCTGCCCGCGTCGTCATTATCGGCGGCGGTGTTATCGGGTGTTCCGTCGCCTACCACCTGACCAAACTGGGGTGGAAAGACGTCGTGCTGCTGGAGCGCAAACAGCTGACATCCGGCACGACCTGGCACGCCGCCGGTCTGATCGCGCAGCTGCGCGCGACCGCGAACATGACCAAGCTGGCCCGCTATTCCCAAGAGCTTTACGGTGATCTCGAAGCGGAAACCGGTGTGGCCACCGGGTTCAAGCGCGTGGGTTCGATCACCGCTGCGCTGACCGGTGAGCGGCTCGAAGAGCTGCGCCGACAGGCGGGCATGGCCCGCGCCTTTGGCGTCGAGGTCGAGGAGATTTCGCCCGCCGAGGTGAAGGCCCGCTATGAGCATCTGAACATCGAGGATGTGACCGGGGGCGTCTACCTGCCGCTCGACGGGCAGGGCGATCCGGCCAACATCGCGCTGGCGCTGGCCAAGGGCGCGCGGCAACGCGGCGCCAAGGTGCAGGAACGGGTGGCCGTGACCAATATCGTCCGCGAGGGCCGCAAGGTCACTGGTGTGGATTGGAAAGGCGAGGATGGCAGCGACGGCCACATCGCCTGCGACATGATCGTCAACTGCGCGGGCATGTGGGGCCATGAGGTCGGCAAGATGGCGGGTGTGAACGTGCCGCTACAGGCCTGCGAACACTTTTACATCGTGACGGAGGCGATCAAGGACCTGCAACAGATGCCGGTCCTGCGGATCCCGGACGAATGCGCCTATTACAAGGAAGATGCAGGGAAGATCCTGCTGGGCGCCTTTGAGCCCAACGCCAAACCCTGGGCCATCGACGGCATCCCGCGCGACTTTGAGTTTGACCAGCTGCCCGAAGACTTTGACCATTTCGAGCCGATCCTTGAGGCGGCGGTGAACCGTCTGCCGATGCTGGCAGAGGCGGGGATCCACACGTTCTTTAACGGGCCAGAATCCTTTACGCCGGATGACGCCTACCACCTGGGCCTCGCGCCCGAGATGGACAATGTCTGGGTCGCTTGCGGGTTCAACTCCATCGGGATCCAGTCAGCAGGTGGCGCAGGCATGGCGCTGGCGCAGTGGATGGAGGACGGCGACAAGCCGTTCGATCTGGGCGATGTGGACATCAGCCGCATGCAGCCTTTCATGGGCAACAAGAGCTATCTCGCGGATCGGTCGACCGAGACGCTTGGTCTGCTTTATGCCGACCACTTCCCGTTTCGCCAGAAGGCAACAGCGCGGGGCGTGCGGCGCACGCCGTTCCATGCCCACCTGATGCAGCACGGCGCGGTGATGGGCGAGCTGGCGGGCTGGGAACGCGCCAACTGGTTTGCGCGGGACGGGCAGACGCCGGAATATGAATACAGCTGGGCGCGGCAGAACTTCTTTGACAACGTGGCCGAGGAACACCGCGCGATCCGCGAGAATGTCGGCATGTATGACATGTCGTCCTTTGGCAAGATCCGGGTTGAGGGGCGCGATGCCGAGGCGTTCATGAACTATGTGGGTGGCGGCAACTATTCGGTGCCGAATGGCAAGATCGTCTACACCCAGTTCCTGAATAACCGCGGCGGGATCGAGGCGGATGTGACTGTGACCCGTCTGACCGAAACTGCCTATCTGGTAGTGACACCGGCGGCCACGCGGCTGGCGGACCAGACCTGGATGCAGCGTCATGTGGGTGATTTCAACGTGGTCATCACGGATGTCACTGCGGGCGAGGGCGTACTGGCCGTCATGGGGCCAAAGTCGCGCGATCTGTTGAACGCGGTCAGCCCGGCGGACCTGTCCAACGACGTGAACCCCTTTGGCACCGCGCAGGAGATCGAGATCGGCATGGGCCTCGCCCGCATCCACCGCGTCACATATGTGGGCGAGCTGGGCTGGGAGGTCTATGTCAGCGCGGACCAGTGTGCACATGTGTTCGAGACACTGCACGCGGCGGGCGAAGGCATGGGGATGAAACTGTGCGGGATGCACATGATGGACACCTGCCGGATCGAAAAGGGGTTCCGCCACTTTGGTCACGACATCACATGCGAAGACCACGTGATGGAGGCGGGGCTGGGCTTTGCTGTCAAGAAGGACAAGCCGTCGTTCATCGGGCGCGACGCGGTGCTGCGCAAGCAGGACGAGGGCCTGTTGAACCGGATGCTGCAATTCAAGCTGACCGATGCCGAGCCGCTCTTGTATCACAACGAGCCGATTGTGCGGGATGGCGAGATCGTGGGCTATCTCAGTTCGGGGGCGTATGGTCACCATCTGGGTGCAGCGATGGGCCTTGGCTATGTCCCGTGCAAAAGCGAGACGGCGGCGGATGTTCTGGCGTCCACCTACGAGATCGACGTGGCGGGCACGCGGGTGCGGGCCGAGGCATCGCTCAAACCGATGTACGACCCGAAATCGGAGCGTGTGAAGGCGTGACGCGGCCCTGACAGGGTGCTAGGGAGGACCGGAAAGGACCTCCCTCATGTCGCAGCCAACCGGTGATACCCCGCAAGGGCTTGGCTTTGCCTTGTCGGCCTATTTCCTGTGGGGATTTCTGCCGCTGTATATGAAGATGCTCAGCCATATCGGCCCGGCCGAAGTGGTGGCGCATCGCATCATCTGGTCGGTGCCGATTGCGGCGGTTCTGTTGATCCTGCTGCGCCGGACCGGTGATTTGATGGCGGCGCTGCGCAATCCGCGGATGCTGGCCATGGCGTGCGTCACTGCGGCGCTGATCACGGTGAACTGGGGCATCTACGTCTGGGCGATCACAAGCGGGCACACGCTGGACGCGGCGCTGGGGTATTACATCAACCCGCTGTTTTCCGTGGCGCTGGGTGCGCTGCTGTTGCGCGAACGGCTGACCCGCGCGCAGTTGGTGGCGATTGGGCTGGCGGCCTGTGCGGTGGCGGTGCTGACGATTTCAGCGGGAGTCGTGCCGTGGGCCGCGCTGGGGCTGACCGTGTCCTGGGGGTTCTATGCGCTGGCCAAGAAACAGCTGCCCATCGGGCCGAACCAGGGCTTTCTGCTTGAGGTGCTGATCCTGCTGATCCCGGCGCTGGCCTATGTCACGTGGCTGGGCGTGAGTGGGCAAGGGACGTTCATGGTGGGTGATGCCTCCACGAATTGGTTGTTGCTGGGGTGCGGCGCGGTCACGGCGATCCCGCTGATCCTCTATGCCAACGGCGCCAAGGGGCTGCGGCTGACCACCATCGCAATCCTGCAATACATCGCGCCGACGATGATTTTCCTGTGCGCTGTCGTGGTGTTCAAAGAGCCGTTCGGGCAGGCGCGGATGATCGCCTTTCCGATGATCTGGGCGGCACTGGTGATCTATTCAGTGTCGATGCTGCGCGAGATGCGCCGGGCTTAAGACCCTTCGAACCAATCGCGTGCGAGGGTCGTCCAGCCGCGTGGCATGCCGTGACCGCCGTCATGTTCGCAGAACCGGATCGCGCCGCTTTTGCAGCTGTCGTTCCATGTGCGGCAGCGGAACCGGTCGCCGATGTCGATGGTGTCGGGATGGGTGCGGCACTGATTGGCGCTGCGGGCCAGCGACAGGCTGTCCCAGAGGCTGCCCTGATGCCAGTCGCGGATGGCGCGCCCCTCGAACGGGACCTGATTGTCGGCAAATCCGTGGATTTGCAGGAACCGCACTGGCGCGTTGGGGCAATCGGTGGTGTCATTGGGTTCCCGCAGCGCGCCCGAGATCGAGGCAAAGCCGGCAAAATGTTCCGCCTCCTTGCAGGCCATCAGCCATGCCATGGACCCGCCGGCGGAAAAGCCCGCGACATAGACGCGGTCGGGATCGATATTGGCCTTGGTTTGCGCGTCCTTGATCACATCAAGGACAAAGCCCACATCATCGCGTCCCGCCCCGTCGCGCCCTGCCCAGCGGCGGGTTTGCCGCCCCTCGATGGGCGTACCGTTCGGGGCGATGACCACATATCCGGCATCGGCGAAATCCGATTTGATCCCGCCGCGAAAAATCATCTGACCCGTCGCGTTGTGCCCATGAAAAAACACGAGCGCGGGGGCTGGATCGTCCGACACTGGCGCGATCATGTGATAGCTGCCCCCGTCGATCTCACAGGCGGCGTCGGGCCCGCACTGGGCCATGGCAAAGGTCGGAATGGCGAGCAGCAGGGCGACAATGTATTTCATGCCGCCCACCGAACACGACAGCACGGCGCAGGCAATCCTTGCGCCATCGGTCTCTCTGAAACGTGATGGGGCTTGCCTTTGGTCAGCGCATTTGAGAGGCGGACGCATGGACAGCAACTATGACCCGCCCAATGATCCGCTCGACGTGCTGCACGACGATGCAGAGATGCTGGCCGTATCCAAGCCGTCGGGCCTGTTGTCCGTGCCGGGCAAGGGCGCGCACCTGTCCGATTGTCTGATGGCGCGGGTGCAGGCGGTGTGGCCGCAGGCGTTGCTGGTGCACCGGCTGGACCGGGACACAAGCGGCGTGATCGTCTTTGGCCTGACGCCCCATGCGCAACGGTTCCTGTCGAAACAGTTCGAATTGCGGGCGGCGAAAAAGACCTATGTGGCGCGGGTCTGGGGGCGGCTGACGCCCAAGACCGGGCGCGTGGATTTGCCGTTGATCGTGGATTGGCCGAACCGGCCAAAGCAGCATGTGGACCACGAGAATGGCAAACCGGCGGTGACCGACTGGCGGGTGCTGCGCGATACGGACACCGAGACGCGCGTGCGATTGATGCCGCAGACGGGGCGGAGCCATCAGTTGCGGGTGCACATGCAGGCTTTGGGCCATCCGATCCTGGGCGATCCGTTTTATGCGGACGGGACGGCGCGCGATTTCGAGCGTCTGATGCTGCATTCAGAAGAGCTGAAGATCAAGCACCCGGATTCGGGACGCATGATGCGGTTCCGCGCGCCTGTGCCATTCTGAGCGGTAGCGCCGTTTGGGTGGCGCCAACGTCCGGGAAATCGAGGCGATGGCGCGCTTGTGCACCGCTTTGAAACCGTATCTGACCAGAATGATTGCGCTTTGGAGGGTCAACTCAGCTCAGGATGGGAGAGTAACGGCTGATTTCGGAATTGCGGCTTTACGGTCTTTGCTGCCGTTCTCGGAGGCCAATTTGACGTCCGCTTTGCTCTTATCTACGCGTAAAAACCATCTTTCATGAGAGCATCCAGCATCGGACAAGTGGCAGTACCGTCATCGCAGTTCGCTGATAGGCCAAGAAGTGCTTCGCGGAGGCGTGTCAGGTTTTCGATCTTAGCGTTGATCTCATCCAAGTGGTTTTCGGCCAAGGCCTTCACTTCACCGCAACTTCGATCATCTTCTATCGTCAGAGACAGAAAGGTTTGGATGATCAAGATTGGGAATCCCAAGTTTCGACACCGCCGTACGAACCTCAATTTTGCAATTTCATCGGTTGAATAGAGCCTACGCCCTCCCGGCGACCGACCCGGCTTGGGGACAATGCCTTCACGCTCGTAGTAACGGATCGTTTCGATGTTCACGCCGCTTTGCTCAGACGCCTTGCCGATAGTGAACATTTTGTTTGCTCCTGTAGCCACTACAGGAATTAGAAGAGCAGAACGGACGTAAACGCAATTCAAATAACAGAGACTGACCCAGTTTAACCATGAAGAACAAGCTATTAGCACTTGGAGTGAGCGGAACAATCCTCGCAGTCCTTTGCTGTTTCACGCCGTTGTTGCCGATTGCGCTGACAACACTTGGTCTGACTGGCCTGCTTGGCGTTCTCTACAACGATGCTGTTTTGCTGCCGATCTTGGCAGGATTTCTCATACTGACGGGGTACGCGCTATGGCGGCAGAAGAAACAAAAGTAGTTTTGGAGTCCACGCTGACTTGTCCGTCTTGCGGGCATGCGGAGACAGAGATTATGCCTACCGACGCCTGCCAGTGGTTTTATGAATGCAAGTCTTGTCAGACAGTTTTGAAACCGCTGAAAGGTGACTGTTGCGTGTATTGCTCATACGCAACAGTGCCTTGCCCTCCGATCCAAGAAGGCAAGTCGTGCTGCGCATAGCTGACTTTTGAAAGATTGCACCAAGCCGGTACGACAGGGCTGAAAACGGTTATTCCTGTGCTCACGTCCCCTAAAAGGTCAGGCGAGGACCGCCTCGCCTGACCGGGTTATTCGGCGGCCCAGCCTGAGACGGCTTTGACTTCGAGGAAATCCTCGATGCCCCAGATGCCGCCTTCGCGCCCGTTGCCGGACTGTTTCATGCCGCCAAATGGCGAGCCTGCCGCGCGGGAGGTGCCGTTCATTTCGACCATGCCGGAGCGGAGCGCCTGTGCCATGCGGTTCAGGCGCGCGCCGTCTTGCGTCTGGACATAGTTGGTCAGGCCGTAGGGGGTGTCGTTGGCGATTGCGACGGCGTCCTCTTCGGTATCGAAAGGGATGATCGACAGGACGGGGCCAAAGATTTCCTCGCGGGCGATGGTCATGTTGTTGTTGACGTCGGCAAAGACGGTGGGACGGACGTAGAAGCCCTTGTTGAAGCCTTCGGGGCGGCCCGTGCCACCGGCGACGAGCTTGGCGCCTTCATCGATGCCCTTTTGGATCAGGTCTTGAATTTTGGTCCACTGCACCTCGTTCACGACGGGGCCGATATGGCGACCTTCGTCGGTTGCTGGGCCGACCGTGACTTTGCCCGCAACGGCGGCGGCCTCTTCGACGGCGGCGTCGTATTTGCCGCGTTGCACCAACATGCGCGAGGGGGCGTTACAGGACTGGCCCGTGTTGTTCATCATGTGCAGCACGCCGCGTTTGACGGCCTTTTCATCGGCATCGTCAAAGATGACATTCGCCCCTTTGCCACCCAGTTCAAGGTGCACGCGTTTGAGCGTGTCGGCGGCGTTCTTGGAGATCAGACGACCCGCGCGGGATGATCCAGTAAAGCTGACCATGTCGACATCCGGGTGGCCGGACAGCACGGTGCCCACGCCGGGGCCGTCGCCGTTGACGAGGTTGAAGACGCCGGGGGGGAAGCCCGCCTCGTGCATCATCTCGGCAAAGATCATGGCGTTGAGCGGCGATTCCTCGGACGGTTTCAGGACCATGGTGCAGCCCGCGATGGCGGCGGCACCGACCTTGAGCGTGACCTGGTTCATCGGCCAGTTCCAGGGCGTGATGAGGGTTGCGACGCCCACTGCCTCGTAGATGATCCGGTCATTTGGGGCGCGGTCGCTGAGGGGGCGGTTGAAGTCGAACGCCTTGGCCGCGCGGATGAAGTTCTTCAGGTGGTAGGTGCCTGCGCCGACCTGCTGGCTGCGCGACATGTCGAGGGGCGCGCCCATTTCGGCGGACATGGCCTGTGCAAGGTCTTCGCCACGGGTCTGGTAGACCTCGATCAGTTTTTCGACCAACGCAATGCGGTCTTCCACCGGCGTGGCCATCCACGCGGGGAATGCTGATTTGGCGGCGGCAATCGCGGCCTCAGCGTCAGCAGCACCACCCAGTGAAATCACCGCCGTGGGCTCTTCGGTTGAGGGGTCGATCACGTGGTGATCGGTGCCGTTCATCGGGGCGACCCACTGGCCGCCAATGTAGAAATCGCGTTTTTCGAGCATGGGTGTCTCCCTGAGATTTGGGTGGACTGTGGCACCGGGCGAGGCTGGCGACAAGACGGGGGATGAAATGAGGCGCGGGATCACTTAGGTTGCATCTGACGACATTATCCCGACGGAGGACACCATGGGTTTGCGCATTAACGACACGATCCCCGATTTGACGGTCGAAACGGACCACGGCACGATTTCCCTGCATGACTGGGTCGGCGACAGCTGGGCCATCCTGTTTTCGCACCCCAAGGACTTTACGCCCGTCTGCACGACGGAATTTGGCGCTGTGGCACAACTGGCCGACGAATGGGAAAAGCGCGGCACCAAGGTGATTGGCGTGTCTGTGGACGGGGTCGAGGACCACAAGAAGTGGAAGGGCGACATCGAGCAGGTCTCAGGCGCCAAGGCCGGTTTCCCGATCATCGCTGACGCAGGTCTGGAAGTGTCCAAGGCCTTTGACATGCTGCCGGCCGAGGCATACCTGCCCGATGGTCGCACACCTGCAGACAGTGCCACGGTGCGGTCTGTGTTTATCATTGGCCCCGACAAGCAGTTGAAGCTGTCGATGACCTATCCGATGACTGTTGGCCGGAACTTTGCCGAGATTGTGCGTGCGCTGGACGGTTTGCAGATGTCGGCAAAGGGCGTTGCAACACCGGCCAACTGGGTGCCGGGCGAAGACGTGATCATCCCGCCATCTGTGTCGAACGAAGATGCGAAGGCGAAGTTCGGCGAATTCGAGACCGTGCTGCCCTACCTGCGCAAGACCAAAGCGCCGAGCTAGCGCCGCCGCAGCGCAAGGCGTGTTTCGTAAAGCGGCGTGATGTCAGGTTGAAGCCGGTCACGCCGCTTTGCCACGAGTGCCTCGGCCTCGGACTGAATGTCCGGGCCCTGGTCACCCGTGATCCCGTCGATAAAATCCAGCATGATTGATTGAGTGTCGGGGCACGCCCACAGCGGTGACTTCTTTAGAAACGGATAGCCCTTGGCTCTTATGATGTGATGCGGCAGGGCATACGACACACCCTGACGGGCAATGGACGTCAGGATGAGCGGGATCAGGGTTTTCGGATCACGCCCGTCTGGTCCGGCCAGTACTTCAAGCTTTTTGCCGCGCATCAGCATGTCCTCATGCAAGATGAGTTTCTGCGCGAGGTCGATCACCTGATCGTCTGGCATGGCCGCCAGATCAGTGTCCAAGGTGGTTAGGTCGAGCGTGGCCGTATGGCTGTAGCCGCTGCGCAAGATCCACTGGCTGAAACCTGTTTCGCCGCGGCGGACCGTTTTGGATTTGTCGCCGGTCAGGCGGTAATGCTTCCAAAAGCCCAGGAATGCGGGGTCACGCAGGACATTTGCGCCTACTGACAGCGCAAACGAACCGTAGTGGAAATTCCGGTCGTCCGTGCTGAATTCCCAGCGGATGTCGCGGAAATCTTCGGTGTCGACGCGAGCAATACCCCAGTGAAAGCTGGCGCTGACCACGTCATATCCGCTGGTTTCGGCCTCGGTCAGCCAACCATCGGTGCCGGGCATGGGGAACCATGCGCTGTCGTTGACGATCACCAGCCGTTTGAGAGACGGCAGGCGGTCAGCCAGCGACAGTATGCCGTCGCGGTAGCCGCCGAAATCATAGCCGACATTGGGCCGTTCAAGGATCTGCCATGCGTGGTCATGCAGGGCCGCACGGTCAGTGTCCGTCAGAGGCACGTTTGAGATGACGAGCGGCGCATAGCCGTTGTCGGTAAGCCAGCGCAGGCTGTGCAGGTGGCTTTGCAAAATGCCATCGGCGGGAAAGACCAGGAACAGCGCCACGTTGTCCGAAGAGGGGATGCCGCCTTCACTCACCCTGATCTGGCGCGCAGTGACCATGTCGTAGAAGGGGCGTTCGGTCCAATAGCGCCATATGTTGCCGGGGGCCGCGGCCAGCTGACGGCCAAATCGAGACAGTTCGCGCTGGATTTTCCAGAAAGGGAGGGACGCCATGTTCAAACCTTGCCGCTGCTATCGGGGTGTCGGGTGCCACGCCCGCCATCGGAGCGCGCTGACAAGATGCCGCGCAAGAAGCCCATTTGCTTGGCCCATTTGCGCTTGGAGGTCCAGGCCAAGGGTGAGGCGAGCTGGGCCAGTGCTGCCTTGAGGGACGACAGAAAGGGCGCGGGTCGTCCATGTTTGGCGGTGGCGTAAACGCGGCTGCGACCCATATGCCATGCCTTGAACGCGGCGGAGGCAGGGGTGCGCGCGTTGCCATGCCCTTCGGCGTGGTGAACCACCGCATTGTGGACAAAACGAAGGGGCCCCAAGGCTGCCAGCCTCAGGGACAGATCGTCATCCTCGTGGTAGAGGAAGATGTCGGTATCGAAGCCGCCTACTGCATCAAAACGTGCACGGGAGACAAACACCGCTGACCCATTCAGCAGCGGGACGTCAGTGTCGGCGTCAGGTGGTGAACCGGTCCACCAGGATGAACGCGGCAAGAGATTTGAGCGACGTCGAAACGCAGGCCGTCCCCGGCGGTCGCGCACATTAGGCACAAAAGCGGCGGCCTCCGGCTGTGCAGTGGCTGCGGCCAGCAGGGTTTGCAGGCACCCATCGCCGAGTTGAGCATCAGGGTTCAGGAACAGCAGATAGGGGCTGTCGCCGATCGCGGCACCTATGTTGCATGCTGCGCCAAAGCCGCGGTTGACCGGACTTGTGACCACCTGCGCCTCGTGCTTGTCCGCCAGCGTGCGCAACGCATCCGCGTCGGTGCTGGCATTGTCCACGATCACGGTCTTTACCCCGTTCGGGACAGAGGCGAGCATGTCACCGATCACCCCGGTACTGTTGTAGGCAACGGTCACGATCTGGATGTCGCTGAGTGTGGGCATGGCGGGCCTTGGACAATGGTCAGGGTCTGAAACCACAGACCGCTTGCAGAAACAAGAAGGCCCCGGCGTTTCCACCGGGGCCTTGATACGTAGAACCGTGCCGAGATTACTCTTCGGCAGGCTCTTCTTTCTTGATCTCTTCGCCGGTTTCCTGATCGACGACTTTCATCGACAGGCGGACCTTGCCGCGATCGTCAAAGCCCAAGAGCTTGACCTTGACCTCTTGGCCTTCCTTCAACACGTCCGAAGGGTGGTTCAAGCGGCGGTTTTCGATTTGGCTGACGTGCACCAGGCCGTCGCGTTTGCCAAAGAAGTTCACGAAGGCGCCGAAGTCGACGATCTTCACGACGGTGCCGGTGTAAACCATGCCTTCTTCGGGTTCGGCCACGATCGAGTGGATCATGTCGTAGGCTTTCTTGATCGAGTCGCCGTTGGGCGATGCGATCTTGATGATGCCGTCGTCGTTGATGTCGACCTTGGCGCCCGACACTTCGACGATTTCACGGATCACTTTACCGCCCGAACCGATGACCTCACGGATTTTGTCCGTGGGCACCTGCATGGTCTCGATGCGCGGTGCGTGCACGCTGAATTCCTGCGCGCCGGTGATGGATTTGCCCATCTCGCCCAGGATGTGCATGCGGCCGTCTTTGGCTTGGGCCAGAGCTTTTTCCATGATCTCGGGCGTGATGCCTGCGATCTTGATGTCCATCTGCAGCGAGGTGATGCCGTTTTCGGTGCCTGCCACTTTGAAGTCCATGTCGCCCAGGTGGTCTTCGTCACCCAGAATGTCGGACAGGATGGCGTAGCTGCCGTCTTCTTCGAGGATCAGACCCATGGCCACACCGGCAACCGCCGATTTCAGCGGAACGCCCGCGTCCATCATCGACAGCGAGCCGCCGCAGACGGAAGCCATCGAGGACGAGCCGTTGGATTCGGTGATTTCCGACACCAGACGCACAGTGTAGGGGAAGTCGGTCGAGGCAGGCAGGACGGCTTGCAGCGCGCGCCATGCCAGTTTGCCGTGACCGATTTCGCGGCGGCCGGGAGGGCCCACGCGACCCGCTTCACCCACCGAGTAGGGGGGGAAGTTGTAGTGCAGCAAGAAGTTCGATTTGAAGTTGCCGTGCAGGGCGTCGATGAATTGCTCATCATCGCCGGTGCCCAGCGTCGTGACCACGAGGCCTTGCGTCTCACCACGGGTGAAGAGCGCCGAGCCGTGCGTCCGGGGCAGGAGGCCCGTCTGGCACACGATGTCGCGGATTTCGTCGGTTTTACGACCGTCGATGCGGGTGCCGGTTTTGACCACGTCACCGCGCAGGATCGAAGCTTCGAGCCCCTTCATCGCGGAACCGAGGTTCGGGTCTTCTTTTTGCTCGTCTGTCAGCGCGTCCATGATGGCAGCGCGGGCTTCGGAAACAGCTGTGGTGCGCTCTTGCTTGTCGCTGATTGCGAACGCGGCACGCATCTGTGTCTCGCCTGCGGCTTTGACGGCGGCGGACAGGTCGCTGTAGTCAGGCGCCTGGAAGTCAAACGGCTCTTTGGCGGCATCTTCGGCCAGCGAGATGATCAGGTCGATCACGGGCTGGAACTGTTCGTGGGCGAATTTCACCGCACCCAGCATTTCAGCCTCGGAGAGTTCGTAGGCTTCGGATTCCACCATCATCACGGCGTCTTTGGTGCCGGCAACAACCAGATCGAGGCGTTGCTCGGGGTTCAGGCGCAGGTCCTGCATGTCGTCGACGGTGGGGTTCAGGATGTATTCGCCATCCTCGAAGCCAACGCGGCAGGCCCCGATGGGACCCATGAAGGGCGCGCCGGAAATGGTCAGAGCAGCCGAGGCGGCGATCATCGCAACCATGTCGGGGTCGTTGACCAGATCGTGCGACAGCACGGTGCACATCACCAGCACTTCGTGCTTGAAGCCGGAGACAAACAGTGGCCGGATCGGACGGTCGATCAGGCGGGCGGTCAATGTTTCTTTCTCGGTGGGCCGGGCCTCACGCTTGAAGAAACCGCCGGGGATCTTGCCCGCGGCGTAGTATTTTTCCTGGTAGTGGACGGTCAGGGGAAAGAAGTCCTGGCCGGGTTTTGGTTTTTTCGCGAAGGTCACGTTGGCCATGACGCTGGTTTCGCCCAGCGTGGCAATCACGGAGCCGTCTGCCTGACGGGCAACCTTGCCGGTTTCCAGTGTGAGCGTTTCTTCGCCCCACTGCATGGATTTTTTCGTCTCGTTGAACATCTAGGTTTCCTAAGTTGGCCCGATTGGCCATTTGCATAGGGGGCGTATTCCCCCTGACCCCTGTATCTTCTTTTGCGGGCGCTGAGGTCCGGGCGCCATGCTTTCAGATTTTGCGGCCATACACGAGATGCGGCCCCTTGGGAAGCGCAGTGCGCCGGGTGGGTCAATCTGCGCGGGGTGGGGGTGGACTGTTTGCTGGCGCAAAGGCGCCCACCCGCCACCCCTCTGCGCGTCAGGACCAGGGTTTTGCGGGTGGTTTGGCAAAGGCGATGGGGGCGTCGGGGAACAGGTCGTTCGTTTGCGCATCGGGGGCTGCCGTGCCCCAGTTTTGCATCCAGCGGGTGGGCGGGGCGAGTGTGCCGCCAGGCGCCCATTCAAAGTAGCCGAGCGCACCGGGGGCGGGGATCGGGTCGCAGGGTTCGGGGTCTGTCAATGTCAGACCTGCGGCTCCGCCGAACCATGGGCTGTCGCTTTGGGTGATGATCCCTGTCACCTCGACTGTGCCGATGATGGCACCGCGTGGCAGGTCGGCGGGGTGGGGGCATTCGACTCCATGTTTTTCCAGACGCCAGTAGAGGTATCTGAACTCTTCCTCTTTCAGTCCGGCGGCCGCGTGCAGGGCGATGCGTCCCGGCCCCATCCTGCCTGCGCGGATCGCGCCCATTGTGCGGTTTTCGATTGGCTTGTGTCCCGCGATGATGGCCCATGCGGAGGGTTGGCGGACAGAGAGGGCGAGGCGTGGCAGGTCGGGCATGCTGTGAAACCTAGCGCGCGGTGCGCCCAAGCCAAAGGGACCCAAGCCCGGAAGCGAGGATGATGCACAGCCCTGCCAGCGTGAGCAGATCGGGCCAGTCACCAAAGAACGTCGCCCCAACGACCGTGGCCGCGATGAGTTGCGTGTAGATCAGCGGGGCCACGATGCTGGCCGGAGTTGTGCGACTGACCCAGACAAGAAGGAAATTGCCGATGGCAGACCCTGCGGCACTGGCAAGGACCAGGAGAGCCGCGCCCGGTGTGATCTGTGGCAAGACGGTTGTGGCCCCCAGAGGCGTCAACAGAATGGCACCGATGAGCAGTTGGGAAAAGAGCAGCAGGCGAGGACGTACCGCGCCCGACAGCCACCGGGTGGCCACCAGAAAACACCCGTAGAGCACACCCGCAAGCAGCGCAAAGCCAATGCCGGGGGTCAGGCCGAAACCGGGCTTTACCACCAGCAGCACACCGCCAAAGCCAAGGGCGAGCAGCGCGCTACGCCCACGGCCCAGCGTTTCCCCGAGCAAAAGGGCGGACAGGACGAAGGCAACAACCGGCCCGATGAAAAACGCGCCAAAGGCGTCGGGCAGTGGCGTCGTGCTGAGGGCTGTCAGGATCGAACTGATGGCCGCGGCGATCAGGGCCGCGCGCAGGATCACACGCTTGTCGAGGAGAACACGAAGGCTGTCGCTGGTCAAACCGCAGAACGGGGCCAGTGCGATGGCGGCACAGGCAAACCGGGTCCACGCGACAAAGAACGGGTCAAACCCCGCCTCGGTCAGTGCCTTGCCTGCCGCATCGCCCAACACGATGCAGGTGGTCGCCGTGAGGACCAGAAGGCCAGTGATCAACATGCCATACCCCCGAAACGCAAATCGCACCCCGTGGGGTGCGATTGATCGTTTGGCTGTCGCGCGCGGTTTAGCGGCGCAGGCCCAGACGTTTGATGAGGTCGGTGTACCGCGCTTCTTCCTTGGCTTTCAGGTAGTCCAGCAGCTTGCGGCGCTGTGCCACCATTTTGAGCAGACCACGGCGGCCGTGGTTGTCTTTTTTGTGGGTTTTGAAGTGCTCGGTCAGGGTCGCGATGCGCGAGCTGAGAATGGCAACCTGGACTTCGGGCGAACCGGTGTCGCCGTCCTTGGTGCCGTATTCCTTCATGACGCGTGCTTTTTCTTCGGCAGTGATCGACATCGGGATCTCCTTTTCAGGTTCGAGTTGAGACGCCGCAGGCCGGGATGTCGTCCAGCACAGGGCCATTTGCCCCAAAGCAGCCCTTGGGGATGCGCGCGTATAGGAGAGATTCGCCGCGATGGCAAAGCAAAACTGATCCGTGGATCAGACCGGGGCCATCCCTGCCGACTGCGCGAGGCTGAGCGGCATGATCGCAATATCCTCGATCGTGATCTCGGCACCGTTCAACACATTGGCCACGGCGATACCGTCCATCAGCACTTGGGTGGTGTTGGGATCGTCGGGATCAGGCTGCAGGGATACATCCGGCGCGTCACCAGCTGCGTCATCGTAGACCAACAGGATGTTGTCGTCCTCGGCGTCAAAGTCGATGATGTCTGCCGCGTTCCCTTGGCCGATCCATGTGCCAGCCACAATTGTGTCTTCGCCGTCGCCCGCGGTGACGATGTCATTTTCGCCTGCAACGATGGTGTCGTCGCCGCCGCCACCGTTCAGGTAGTCAGTGCCTTGGTCAATGTCGTCAATCGCGGCTGTGGTCGGGTCGTCCTCGACCCCGCTGACATAGTCGTCGCCCCACCCGCCAAAGAGGCTGTCGGAGCCGTCGCCACCCACGAGGGTGTCATTGTCCAAGCCGCCATGCACGGCGTCATCACCATCGCCGCCCTTGAGGACATCTGCTCCGGCGGACCCTTGCATCGTGTCATCGCCGTCGCCGCCGGCGAGCATATCGTCGCCATTGTGGCCGGTGATGACGTCATCGCCCGCGCCGCCGTCGATCTGGTCGGTGCCGTCCTCGCCGTGCAGCGTGTCGTTGCCGTCGCCGCCGTCGATCGTGTCGTTGCCATCTTCGCCATAGAGCGTGTCACCGGCATCTGATCCGGTCAGGGCGTCATCACCATCGGTGCCAAGTGTCAGGGTGTCTGCGGGTCTTTGATCAAAAGTTTGCGCGGGATCTTGCGCCGCCGCCTGTGGTTCATCCGACATAGCGGCGTCCACGGCGTCCGAGGGCGCTTCTGCCTCATCCGTGGATTCGGATGTAGTTTCGACCGTTTCTTCGTCGTCCGATTCGCCACCCATGTCGATCACGCCAACCGCGCCGACCGCCATCAGTCCCATCAAACCTGCAAGCCACAACATCCACTCGTTCCCAATACGTTTGGGCACAACTACCCAAGGGAAAGATACGGCGACTCAGGTGTCGGACGCAAAGCGTTTTCGGACAATTGGTTAACGTCCGGTAAAGGAAATCCACAAAATTTGGCGTATTTCAAACAGTGGCGGACCATGTTTGGGGTTGTTGGCTATAGGGCAGGTATAGCGGGTGTTTGGGGTGTCCGGCCTTGGACAAACCCAGATGGTAAATGGGGCGATCCATACCGCGCAACAGCGTGGCAACCGTCTCCCCCCGGCCCAGATGCGCGCCATGTGTCCCCCAGGCCGCGATCACCTGGTCTGCCCAACCAGCGCACTCGGCAATGGCGGCGTCATTGTCGGGGCCCACCGGGTCGGTTGCGGCCCGCATGGCACGGGGATCGGTATCGCGCCAGGCAAAGATATTGGTCACGGCAAAGCTGCCAAACCCCAGCGTGCGTGCGCGCCGTTCGCAGCGTTCGACTGTTGGGTCATTCTGGACTTCGGTCGCGGTGGACGGGTTCAGCATGACAAAGTTCACCCGCTGTCCTGCCGGGTCCCAGATACGTGTCAGGCTGTACCGGTAGCGTTCGCAGTCGGAATAGACGGCGGTGGACGGGGCGTCGCCCTTGGTGTGGGTGCGGGTGATCATGGAAGACTGTTTGCCATTGCGCTACCGGGCGCGCAACCGGCGCGCAAAAAGGGGCCGCCGCATAAGCGGCGACCCCGGTTGTCGCGTGAGTGGTAGTTTGAATTATTCGGCTGGGACAGCGACGGTGGTGTCGCGGCGCAGGTCAAGGACAGCGCCCTTGGCTTCCATGATGCCGGCGGCGATCAGGGCGTAGACGATGTGCCCCCACAAGGCGACCCAGGTGATCCCGGTAAAGCCGAGGAACGGTTTGTTGCCGGTCACAAGGTGCGCCATGACGTAGAGGGCAAAGACCCAGAGGGCGACACCGTAGGCCACTGCCGTCAGCGACCAGTGCAGGCGGGGCGCAACAGCCAGTTGCAGCGGACGTGCAACCGCGAACCAGCCCACGGCATAGAACACGAGGCCCGTCAGGGCGTGCAGCAAGTAAGCCGCACCAGAGGGGTTGGCGCCGAAAATGGCTTTGATCGAGGCACCGGCGAGGCCCACCGGCGCCAGCTTGGCATAGCCAAAGAGCGGGCTGAGCGCCTGACCGAAGACGTCAAAGGCGATGGTGGCAAAGGCGCCTGCGGTGAGAACAGTGCCGACGGTGCGGAGTGTGATAGGTGTCATGTCAGTCTCTCTCTTGAAAGTCGTATGGACGTTTTGATGAGAGAGATATGGACCATATGGTCCCAAAGTGTCAGCCCGCCTCACGGAGGGCTGATCTTGGATGGCGAGACTGTAACAATTCGGTGCGAATCCGTCGGTGACGCAGGGTGACGGCGACGGGAATTGTTACAATGCGCCCGAAGGTTCAGAGGTTGAACACCCGTGCGGGGTGCAACTCGCCCGCTTTGTAGCGGCCTACGGCCACTGGCACACCGTCGAGCGAGGCCCAGCATTCGTCGCCATATTCTACGTCTGATGCAAAAACCATGCCGGGGTTGCCGTTGCGCATGCGCACGGCGCCCTCGGGCGTGGCCTTGACCTCGGGCAGATCTGCCAGCCCTTCGGCGGTGGGGCGCAGGTGGGTGTCGAGCTCCGGCGTTTGGGCCATGGCCTCGATCCGGTCAAAGGTCAGGCCCTCGCTGGCCTCGAAGGGCCCCGACCAGATGCGGCGCAACTCGCGCACGTGGCCGTGACACCCGAGTGCGGCGCCCAAATCGCGCGCGATGGATCGGACATAGCCGCCCTTGCCGCAGATCATCTCCAGCTCCACGTGGTCGGCGTCGGGCCGGTCGGTCATTACCAGTTCCTCGACCCAGAGGGGGCGGGCGGCGATGTCGACGTCTTCGCCGTCGCGGGCGAGTTTATAGGCCCGCTGGCCGTCGATCTTGACGGCGGAGAACTTGGGCGGGACCTGCATGATGTCCCCGACAAAGGGGGCAAGCGCGTCCTTGATCTGGTCATCCGTGGGGCGCGCGTCTGAGGTTGCGATCACCTCGCCCTCGGCATCGTCGGTGTTGGTGGCCTGCCCCAGCCGCACGACAAATCGGTACGCCTTGAGCGCGTCGGTTATGTAGGGCACCGTCTTGGTCGCCTCACCCAGTGCGACGGCCAGAACACCGGTGGCATCGGGGTCGAGCGTCCCGGCATGCCCGGCCTTTTTGGCCTGAAGCGCCCAGCGGACCTTGTTCACCACAGCGGTCGAGGTCAGCCCGGCGGGTTTGTCCACCACCAGCCACCCGGAAATATCGCGCCCTTTGCGTGTGCGGCCCATGTCGCCCCCGTTTTGCGTAAGGGCTGCCGCCTAGCGCAGCGCGCGCGGGCTTGTCAATCTGTGCGGTCGGTCACGGTGCCGACAATCGGCCCCATGGCAAAGCCGATGTCGCTGCGGTTCAGGTCGGGCGCATAGAGCCGCGAGATGTTGCCATCGAGAAAAAGGGCATTCGGCAGTTTCAGGTGATCGCGAAAGAGCCGCCCGAACTGGTGGAACGTCACGGTGGTGTTTGAAATGGCGAACACGGCGCGGGTGCCATCGGCGCTGGTGCCGACGCCGTTGCGCACATAGCGCGAGGTACTGTCGGGCAGGAACCGCGGGTGCAGATCTCCGTCGATCACCAGCATCGGCCCCGACTGGGTGGCGTAGGCGCAGGCGGGCGCCTCGCGTTGAAAGCGCAGCGTTTCGATCACGTCCGCGCGGCCCGGCCGGATGCAGAACACCCCATTGGGCAGCAGGCCGAAATTGCCGGGGCCTGCATTCGGGATGACGCGCATCAGTTCCGTGCCGTCCTCGACATAGTGTCCAACGGGCGCACGGTTGTCATGATACATGCCCGCGTTCATGGCAAAGCCCAGCGTCTTGTCCTCAGCCCGCAGGCTCCGGTCTACCGCGCCAAACTGGCCCAGCACATCGCCCGCCTCGTCATAGAGGAACAGGCGCAGGTCCTCGGTCGTCAGATCGACCTCACAGATGGTATAGCCAGTGCCGTCATGGCGCACGTTTTCGCATGTGGCGGCCCAGGCGGGGGCAGTCCATGCGATCAACGCCAGAAGGGCGGCACGTATCACGCTTCGGTGTCGCGGCGCACCGCGTCCTGGCCCAGCATGCGACGGGTGTCGTCCATGCGGTCAAAGGTCTCGTCCAGTTGGAAACGCAGGTCAGGCGCGAATTTCAGCGCCAGCTTCTTGGACACGGCGCGGCGCAGCTCGCTCTTGTTGCGGGCGAGTAGTTTCAGCACCTCGTCCTGTCCCTGCCCGCCGAGGGGGAGGACATAGGCCGTGGCGATCTTGAGATCGGGGGAGGTGCGCACCTCGCCCACGGTGATGGACATGCGGTTGAGGTCGGGGTCATGCACGTCGCCGCGCGCCAGCACCTCGGATAGGGTGCGGCGGATCAGTTCGCCCACGCGCAGTTGACGTTGCGAGGGGCCGGGGCCGTCATGGAATTTGTTCTTTGCCATGTGACCCATCTAAGTCAGCGGCCCCCCTTTGCCAAGCGGGCCTGCGCGCGCTAGGACAGCGGGAAACCGCCAAAAGGGGTGAGGGACATGACAGAACTGCCGGGTATCGTGATTGCGGGTGCGTCGGGACGGATGGGCCAGATGCTGATCCGGTCGGTGATGGAAAGCGACAAGATGCGGCTGGTCGGCGCGCTGGAACGTCCGGGGCATGACTGGGTCGGGCAGGATGTGGGCGTGGCCATGGGCGGCGCTGCGCTGGGTGCGCAGGTCTTTGACGATCCGCTGGAGCCGATGGCGCGGGCGCAGGCGGTGATTGATTTCACGGCACCCGAGGCCACGATTGCCCTGTCGAAGATCGCAGCACAGGCGCGGGCGGCGCATATCATCGGCACCACCGGCATGACGGATGAGCAGATCGCACAGCTGGAACCCGCAGCGCGGCACTGCCCGATCGTGCGGGCTGGCAATATGAGCCTCGGCGTGAACCTGTTGGTGCAATTGACCAAACAGGTGGCCGCAGCGCTCGACGAGGATTTCGACATTGAAGTCATCGAGGCGCATCATCACCACAAGGTTGATGCTCCGTCTGGGACGGCGCTGATGCTGGGTGAGGCAGCGGCTGCGGGGCGTGGCGTGGATCTGGCGCAAGTGCGCGATGCGGCGCGCGACGGGATCACCGGGGCGCGGACACGCGGCGATATTGGATTCTCCGTGGTGCGTGGCGGCGACATCGTGGGCGAGCATGAGGTGCTGTTTGCCGGGGCGGGCGAGCGGATTGTTTTGCGGCACATGGCGACGGACCGGGCGCTGTTTGCCAAGGGCGCGCTGCGCGCGGCACTCTGGGCGCAGGACAAGGTGCCGGGTGAATATGACATGCTGGATGTGCTGGGATTGAAGCGGTGATCCGCTCAATTTGATGCATTGGGCACAATGATGTCGAAATTTTTCCCACGGAGTGAACCAAAGCGCCGGTAGGCTCGTAAGTGTTTGTACGAGTGACACCAGTTGTGAGGTGCTTTGGAATGCGTGTGTTTGTTTTGGCTGCGGTTGCGGCGATCTGTGCGGTGCCTGCGATGGCCGATTTGAAGAAGGTGGATGACCAGGGGCAGTTTGTGCAACTGGTCAAGGGCAAGACGCTGACCCGGCCACTGATCAAGCTGACCGTGACGCCGGATGGTCGGATCGAGGGCCGCGGCGCACGTTGGGATGTCGAAGGCACGTGGTCCTGGAAAGATGGGTATTTCTGCCGGGATCTGTTCTGGGGCGGAGATGCGCTGGGTTACAATTGCCAGGAAGTGCGCGCTACGGCAGACGGTCGGATCAAGTTCACGTCGGATCGGGGTGCCGGTGACAGTGCGATGTTCCGGTTGCGTTAAGTCTGTTGGCTGACGCGCGTTTGCGTGCATGCGCACGCCAACGACGCCCCACCCACCATCCCTTTGGGCGGTGCTGTCAGAAGTCGACGGCGATGCCTTTTTTCTCCCAATCTCCGTAACGCACCGGTTCGGGGCCATCGCGGCCACCCAATTCGGTGGGAAGGTCGAGGTCCTGTGCCGCTTTGCGTCGTGCTTCGGCTTCGGCAAGGGCGCGTTTTGCGGCGGCTGGCAGGTCGTCGGGGGTCTCTTTGGACATGGTTGCTTTCTCTCTGGTCTGACCCTTGATATACGCGCGGCTTCTGCCCCGGCAAGTCGGGTGCGACGAGATGCAAGGGAACCTCATTCATGTCTGACATCGGCCTGCCTGCGCGGCGCAGTGCGATTTATCTGCTGGATCAGATCATGGGTGAGAGCAAGCTGATGGCTGAGGTGATCGGTGCGGGGGCCTTGGACCGTCTTGAGCCCGGCGACCGTGCGCGGGCCCAGCGGTTGGCCACGGAGACATTGCGCGGGATGGAGCGGGCCGACCGTATCCTGCAGAAACATCTGAGCAAGTACCCACCCCTGACCGTGCGCAATGCCTTGCGCATTGGCACCTATGAACTGTGTCAGGGTGAGGCGGCCCATGGTGTTGTGAATGCCATGGTCGGGATCATTTCCAAGCACAAGCGCTATGGCCACCTCAAGGGGTTGGTGAACGCCGTGTTGCGTAAAGTGGCGGACAAGGGACCGGAACAGTGGCCCGCCCTGCGTACCCCGCGCCTGCCCAAGTGGTTGCGCGCGCCTTTGGTCGACGCGTGGGGGCCGCAGGCCGTGTTGGCGATGGAGGCGGTCCAATTCACTGGCGCGCCGCTCGACCTGACGCCTAAGGGTGATGTGAACGCGGTGGCTGCTGCGGTGGGCGGTACGGTGCTGCCCACGGGGTCGGTGCGGCTGACCGATCCGGGGCAGGTGTCGAGCCTGCCGGGATTTACCGCTGGCGACTGGTGGGTGCAGGACGCAGCCGCCGCCATTCCCGCACGTGTTTTGGACGCGCAGCCGGGCGAAGCGGTACTGGACCTGTGCGCCGCACCGGGCGGCAAGACGATGCAACTGGCCGCTGCTGGCGCTACGGTGACGGCAGTGGACATTTCCGCAGGACGCATGGAGCGGGTGTCGCAAAACCTTGTCCGCACAGGACTGACTGTGGACACGCAAGTGGCGGATGCCTTTGAACTGACGGGTGCCTATGATGCGATCTTGCTGGATGCGCCCTGTTCCGCAACGGGCACGATGCGGCGGCACCCTGATTTGCCCTTTGCCAAGGATGGCTCGGAGTTCGGCGCGCTGATGGACGTGCAGGCGCGGATGCTGGATCACGCGTTGGGCCTGTTGAAACCCGGCGGGCGGTTGGTGTTTTGCACCTGTTCGCTGCTGCCGGACGAGGGCGAGGTGCAGGTCGAAGAGGCATTGGAGCGCCATCCCGGTCTGTCGGTAGATCGCGCCGCACTGGACCGTCCCGGCATTGACCAGAGCTGGATCACCGAAGAGGGCGGACTGCGCCTGCGCCCGGACATGTGGGCGGACCAAGGTGGGATGGATGGGTTCTATGTCGCTTGCCTGCGCAAAAGCTGACGGGACCACGTGACTTGAAGGCGCGGTGCGGCTATGGTGCCGCCAAAGCGCCCAAGACGCACCGAGGCAGTCAGCATGTCCACCCGATATGGGTTTTCCGAACGAAAAGCGCGGTTCCTGAACCGTTGGCATGCCGCGCGCGCAACGCGGGCCAAGGCCGCGACTGCGTTCGTATCCGCGCCCGAGCCGCGCACCATCGGCAGTTTTGCCAAGGGGCGGCAACTGGTGGCGGGTAACTACCTGTTTGCGGGTGCGCTGATCGAAGCGCCCGATACCCCGATCTGGGATGTGGCCATGCCCGACCGCGCCTTCGAGGACGCCGTGCACGGATTTGCCTGGATGGACGATCTGGCGGCGGTGGGCGACGTGTCCACACGGACGCTGGGGCAGACCTGGCTGTGGGGGTGGATTGACCGCTATGGCCGCGGACGTGGGCCGGGCTGGACACCGGACCTGACCGGGCGTCGCCTGATCCGCTGGATCAACCACGCGCTGTTTGTGCTGCGCGGACAGGATGCCGATCTGGCCGAGGCGTTCTATCGCTCGCTTGCGCAACAGACGGAATTTCTATCGAAACGCTGGCACGCAGCCCCGCCGGGGCTGTCGCGGTTCGAGGCGCTCACAGGGTTGATCTATGCCGGTCTGTCGCTCGAGGGCAAAGAGGCGCTGGCCCCGCCCGCCGTCACGGCACTGGCCCGCGAATGTCGTGACCAGATCGACGAACAGGGCGGGTTGCCGACCCGCAATCCGGAAGAACTGCTTGAGGTGTTCACCCTGCTCACATGGGCGGCGGCGGCGCTTACAGCTGCCGAACGCGAAGTGCCACAGGCGCATCTGGCCGCAATTGAACGCATCGCCCCGACCCTGCGCACCTTGCGGCACTCGGACGGCAGCCTTGCGCGGTTTCACGGTGGTGGGCGCGGACAAGAGGGGTGGCTGGATCATGCGCTGGCCGCATCCGGCATCCGCACGCGCCAACCGGACGGGTTGTCGATGGGCTATGCCCGGCTGAGCGCGGGGCGCACCAGCGTGATCATCGACGCGGCCACACCACCCGCACCCGAGGCCAGCCACAACGCCCATGCCTCGACGCTGGCCTTTGAGTTGACGTCGGGACGGCGCCCGTTGGTCGTAAACTGCGGATCAGGCATCAGCTTTGGCGCGGATTGGCGGCGTGCGGGCCGGGCGACGCCGTCGCATTCGGCCCTGTCGCTTGACGGCTATTCCAGCGCCCGCCTTGGGGATGCCGACCGCGCCACCGCGCGTGAAATTCTGATTGATGCCCCCGACCACGTCCCGATCGAGGTCAGCCATGCCCCGGACGGCCTGCGATTTCAGGGGGGGCACAATGGCTATGTCCAGACCCACGGCGTGACCCACGCCCGCCAGCTTGAGCTGACCTTTGACGGACGCGGCATGGCGGGCGAGGATATGTTGCTGGCGCTTGAGGACAACGAAAAGCGCGTGTTCGACAAGGTGATGGACGCCAAGAAACTTGGGGGCATACCCTTTGACATCCGGTTCCACCTGCACCCGGAGGTGGACGCGGCCATCGATATGGGTGGCGCCGCCGTGTCCATGGCGCTCAAGAGCGGTGAGATCTGGGTGTTCCGCCATGACGGCACGCAAAACCTGTCGCTGGAGCCCAGCGTTTTTCTGGAAAAAGGCCGCCTGAAACCGCGTGCCGCTTTGCAAATCGTGCTGACGGGACGTGCGATGGATTATGCCACACGTGTGCGCTGGTCCTTGTCCAAGGCGCAGGAAACTGCCATGGGCATCCGCGACCTGAACCGGGATGAGCCCGGCGAGATCTACGAGTAAAGGACTGCTGCCAACATGACCGACCTGACCCCCGTGCGCCGCGCGTTGATTTCCGTATCCGACAAGACCGGGCTGGTGGAATTTGCCACCGCATTGGCCGGTCACGGCGTGGAACTGCTGAGCACCGGGGGCACGGCGCGCGCCCTGCGCGAGGCCGGTCTGACGGTCAAGGATGTGAGCGACGTCACCGGGTTCCCCGAGATGATGGATGGTCGGGTCAAGACGCTGCACCCGGTCGTACACGGTGGTCTGCTGGCGCTGCGCGACAATGACGACCATGTCGCCGCGATGGAGGAACACGGGATCGGCGCAATCGATCTGGTGGTGGTGAACCTCTATCCGTTCGAAGAGACCGTGGCCAAAGGTGCGGAATACGCTGAGGTCATCGAGAACATCGACATCGGTGGCCCCGCGATGATCCGGTCGGCGGCCAAGAATCATGGGTTTGTGAACATCGTCGTCGATGTGGCCGACTATGATGTCGTGCTGGCCGAGATGGCCGGGAACGACGGCCAGACCACCTATGCCCTGCGGCAGCGGCTGGCGCAGACGGCCTATGCCCGCACGGCGGCCTATGACACCGCCGTCAGCACGTGGATGGCCGCACAGGTGGAGGACACCCCGCGCCGACGCACCTTTGGCGGCGAACTGGCGCAGACGCTGCGCTATGGCGAGAACCCGCATCAGGCGGCGGCATTCTATACGGACGGCTCGGCCCGTCCCGGCGTGGCCACCGCGACCCAGCATCAGGGCAAGGAACTGTCCTACAACAACATCAACGACACCGATGCGGCGTTCGAGCTGGTGAGCGAGTTTGCGGGCAAAGGCCCCGCCTGTGCCATCATCAAGCACGCCAACCCCTGCGGTGTGGCAACGGGGGCCACGTTGAAAGAGGCCTACTCCCGCGCCTTTGACTGTGACCGCACGTCGGCTTTTGGCGGGATCATCGCGCTGAATACCGAACTGGACGGCGACACCGCCCGCGAGATCACCGGCATCTTTACCGAGGTGGTCATCGCCCCTGCGGCAAGCGACGAGGCGCGCGAGGTCTTTGCCGCCAAAAAGAACCTGCGCCTGCTGACCACCGATGGTCTGGCGGATGCGTCGGCGGCGTCGTTGGCCGTCAAACAAGTGTCCGGCGGGTTCCTCGTGCAGGATAAGGATGTGGGCCGGATCAGCGCCGATGACCTCAAGGTCGTGACCAAACGCCAGCCGTCCGAGCAGGAACTTGCCGATCTGCTCTTTGCCTGGACGGTCGCTAAACACGTGAAATCCAATGCCATCATCTACGTGAAGGACGGCGCGACCGTTGGTGTGGGCGCAGGCCAGATGAGCCGCGTGGACAGCACCCGCATCGCCGCGCGCAAAGCACAGGATATGGCCGAAGCCATGGGCCTGCCCGCCCCGCTGACCCAAGGGTCGGTCGTGGCCTCGGACGCGTTCTTTCCCTTTGCCGACGGCCTGATCACGGCGGCGGAGGCAGGTGCCACGGCGCTGATCCAACCCGGCGGGTCGATGCGTGACGACGAGGTGATTGCCGCCGCAGACGAGGCTGGTCTGGCCATGGTCTTTACCGGCATGCGTCATTTCCGGCATTAAGGCGCGTATGAAACTTCTCTGGATCTCTGCGGCTATCGCCTTTGTGCTCGATCAGGTGTCGAAATACCTGGTCATTCACGTCATGGGCGTGTCCCAGTTCAAGCCCGTCGATGTGCTGCCGCCGATCCTGAACTTTCGCTATGGCGAGAACCGTGGCATCAACTTTGGCCTTTTGGGCGAGGGGACAAGCGTCTGGTTGCTGATTGCCATCGCCTGCGCGATCTGCGCGAGCGTACTGTGGTGGATGTGGCGGCACCCCCAGGGGGCCATTGCACGGATTTGTGCAGGTATGTTGATCGGCGGGGCGCTGGCCAACGTGCTGGACCGGGTGCTTTATGGCTTTGTCCTGGATTTTTTGAACATGTCCTGCTGCGGCGTCGACAACCCGTTTGTGTTCAACGTGGCGGATATCTTTATCTTTGCCGGTGCCATCGGCCTTGTCTTTTTTGGCAAGGAAGGCGGATCGGGCAAAACGGGTGCGCGTAAAAAGGGCGCGTGACAACGCGGGCCAAGTTGCGATAATGCGGCCCGAACAAGGGAGAGACGTTCGATGCGACTGATCGCGTGTGCCATGATTGCCGTGACCCTGCTTGCCGCGTGCGAGAACAAGGGCCTGCGCCAGGTCACGTCGCGCGGCGAGGGGCCGGACGAGTTCATCATCGTGCCGTCCAAGCCGCTGCAACAGCCCGAAAGCCTGACTGCACTGCCCACGCCGACGCCCGGCGGGTTCAACCGCACAGATCAACGCCCCCTCGAAGAAAGCGCCGCCGCATTGGGTGGACAGCGCACATCGCCCAACGCACCTGTGCCGGGGGCAGACGGTGCACTGGTCAACCACGCCAGTCGCTTTGGTCGCGAGGCCAATATCCGCGCCACATTGGCCGAGGCAGACGCCGCCTTCCGCAAACGTCAGGCCCGGTTCACACAGTTCCGCCTGATCCGCGAAGACTTCTATAACGAAGCCTACCGGCGCGAGTCGCTCAATGCCGGGCGCACGGCACAACAGTTCCGCCGTGCGGGCATCCCGACGCCCAACGCGCCGCCATCCGGTCGCCGTCGCCGCTGACCACGGGCGATCGGTTGCTCACAAACCCGCCAGCGCCGCTTGAAGCCGGGCGGGCGCACTGTATCTGTTGGTCAACCGACACAAGTCAGGAAATCTTATGATCCGATTGCGTTCCGCCCTGTCCGGGCTTGCCTTGTCCGCTGCTCTGCCGCTTGCGGCACTGGCGGCTGACGTCACCACATTCGAACTGGACAACGGCATGCAGGTTGTCGTCGTCGAGGACAGCCGCGCACCCGTTGTGCAACACATGGTGTGGTACAAGGCCGGGTCCGCCGACGAACCTGTCGGATCTTCGGGCGTGGCGCATTTCCTCGAACACCTGTTGTTCAAGGCCACCGACACCCTCAAGGACGGCGAATTTTCGGCAACCGTGGCGGCCAACGGCGGGCGCGACAACGCCTTTACCAGCTATGACTACACCGCCTATTTCCAGCGTGTCGCGGCAGACCGGCTGGAATTGATGATGCGCATGGAATCCGACCGGATGCGCAACATCAACTTTACCGATCAGAACGTGGCGACCGAGCGGGACGTGATCCTCGAGGAACGCAACCAACGTACCGACAGCAACCCCCGCGCGCTGTTCTCTGAACAGATGAACGCCGCGCAGTACCTCAACCACCGGTACGGCGTACCGATCATCGGCTGGCGTCACGAGATGGAGACGTTGGACAAGGCGGACGCGCTGGGCTTTTACGACACTTACTATTATCCCAACAACGCGATCCTCGTGGTGTCGGGTGGCGTGGACCCCGATGAGGTTCGCGTACTGGCCGAGAAATACTATGGCGTGATCCCCGCCAATCCCGATCTGCCCGAACGGGTGCGCAGCGCCGAGCCACCGCAAACCGCAGAACGCCGCCTGATCTACCGCGACGCACGTGTGGCGCAGGAATATGTCAGCCGGTCCTACCTCGCGCCTGAACGTGATCCGGGTGATCAACGGGCGGCGGCTGCGTTGACCTTGCTGGCCGAAGTGCTGGGTGGCGGGCAGACCAGCTATATGACTGAAAAGCTGCAGTTCGAGGAACAGAAGGTCGTGTTCTCGGGCGCGTTCTATCGGGGTGTGTCACTGGATGACACGACCTTTGACGTGGTGGTTGTGCCGGTGCCGGGCCTGTCCTTGCAAGAGGTCGAGGACGCCATGGATGCCACGCTGGCCCAATTCCTGCAGGACGGTGTGGATGAGGAATTGCTGGAGCGGATCAAGTATCAACTGCGCGCCAACGAGATCTACGAACGCGACAATGTTGACGGGATCGCCCGCCGCTACGGCGCTGCGATGTCCGTTGGCCTGACGGTCGAAGACATCCAGTCGTGGCCGGATGTTTTGCAGTCGGTGACAAGCGACGAAATCATGGAGGCCGCGCGCATGGTGCTGAACCGCGATGCGTCGGTGACCGGCTGGCTGACCAAACCTGAGGCGGAGGTGACACAATGAACAAGGTCGTGACACGTTTTCTGGGTGCCGTGATGGTGGCACTGGCTGCGGCGTTGCCCGCGCGCGCCGAAGTCGAGATCACCGAAGTTGTCAGTCCCGGTGGCATCACCGCCTGGCTGGTGCAAGAGCCGTCGATCCCCTTCATGGCGCTCGAACTGCGGTTCCGGGGTGGCGCGTCGCTTGACGCACCGGGCAAGCGCGGGGCGATCAATCTTATGACTGGCCTGCTCGAAGAAGGGGCGGCCGATCTGGACGCGCGCGCCTTTGCCCGCGAGCTGGAACGCCTTGCGGCGTCCTTTGACTATGACATCAGCGATGATGCCCTGTCGGTGTCGGCGCGGTTCCTTAGTGAAAACCGGGGTGCAGCGGTCGAGTTGCTGCGCAAGTCGATCATCGAGCCGAGCTTTGGCCAGGTGGCACTGGACCGGGTGCGGGGGCAGGTGCTGACGGGGCTGCGCTCCGATGCCAAGGACCCCAACGAGATTGCGCGTGCCGCCTTTGACAAGATGGCCTACGGCGATCACCCCTATGGATCGAATTTCCGCGGCACGATCGAAAGTGTCGAAGCGTTGACCCGCGATGACATGCTGGCCGCACATGGCGCGGTGTTTGCCAAGGACAGGCTTTATGTCGGTGCGGTCGGTGACATCACGCCTGACGAGTTGGGTGTGCTGTTGGATGATCTGCTGGGCGCGCTGCCCGATGAGGGTGCGCCACAGCCCGGTCCGGCGCAGGTATTGATCGAGGGCGGCACCACGGTTGTGCCATTCGATACGCCGCAGTCGGTGGCGATTTTCGGTCAGCGCGGGATTGAGCAGGAGGATCCGGATTTCTTTGCCGCGCGCGTGCTGAACCAGGTGCTGGGTGCAGGCGGGTTCGAGAGCCGTCTGATGACCGAAGTGCGCGAGAAACGTGGATTGACCTACGGTGTCTATTCCTTCCTCGTGCCGCAGGACCACGCGGCGACGTTCCAGGGGCAGGTGGCCTCAGCCAATGAGCGCGTGGCCGAAGCGGTGTCGGTGATCCGCGACGAGTGGGCGCGTACTGCGGTCGAGGGTGTGACGCAGGAAGAGCTGGACGCCGCCAAGACCTATGTGACCGGTGCATATCCGCTGCGGTTCGATGGCAACGGCCCCATTGCGCGGATCATGGTGGGGATGCAGATGCTGGGCTTGCCCATCGACTACATTGCCACCCGCAATGAAAAGGTTGAGGCGGTAACCCTGGATGATGTGAAGCGCGTGGCGGGTGAGTTGCTGGATCCCGAGGGCCTGCACTTTGTCGTGGTGGGCCAACCCGTCGGGTTGGAGAGCACCGTCGCCAATTGAGTGCTGACGCACACACGATGTTTGACCCCCGCGCTGTGCGCGGGGGTTTTTTGTTGGGGCGCTGCCCCAAACCCCGAGGTATTTCTGGCGAAAGGAAGGGCTATTCGCCGTAGGGGATCCAGACGGTTTTGATTTCTGTGGAGGCTTGCAGGAAGGGTTTGCCTTCGCCCTCGGGGCCGAACCAGTCGCGCGCCAGGGCTGCGTTGACCCAGGTGCGTTTGAGGTTGCCTGCGGCTGCGTGTTCGATGGTGGCCGAGAGGTCGCTGCCGGAGAAGGACCAGACTGCGTCGATGTTGAGGTGTTTGCCCATGTGGGGGGCGAGGTCGGCGTGGTCGCCTGTCAGGATGTTGACGACGCCGCCCGGCACGTCGGAGGTGTCGAGCACCTGATAGAAGTCGGTGGCGGCCAGCGGGAAGGGTTGCGAGGCGGCGAGGATGACGCGGTTGCCCATGGCGATCGCGGGCGCCATGCAGGAGATGAGGCCTAGCAGTGGAGCCTCGTCCGGGCAGAGGGCTGCGATGATGCCGGTGGGTTCGTTCATCGCAAGCGCCACGCCGCGCAGGGGCACGCCCTTGGCCGCGCCGTCGTATTTGTCGGCCCACGCGGCGTAGGTAAAGAGGCGCTGGATGGAGGCGTCGACTTCTTTGTCACCGTTGCGTCCGCCCTGCATCGCATTCAGCCGTGCGGCGAATTCATCGGCCCGCGCGGAGAGGTTTTCGGCGATGTAGTAGAGGATTTGCGCGCGCAGGTGGCCGGAGCTCTTGCCCCAGCCCTTGGCAGCTGCGGCGGCTTCGACGGCATTGCGCAGGTCCTTGCGGTTGGCGAGGCTGGTCTGGCCCAGAAGCGCGCCGTTCTTGCCGTAGACATTGCGGGAATAGCCGCCGTCGGGGCGCGCCTGTTTGCCGCCGATATAGAGTTTTGCGGTGCGGTCCAGTGGGCCGGCGGGAGCGGCATCGCCGGTGAAGGCAGCAATGGGTTTGATCCGTTTGGGTTTGTCTGCGGGCTTGGTGTAAGCCATGAGCCCTTCCCAGCCGCCTTCGCGTCCGAACCCGCTTTCGCGGACCCCGCCAAAGCCTGCGGCGGCGTCAAAGAGGTTGGTGGCGTTCACCCAGACCACGCCTGCGGCCAGTTTCGGCGCGATATCCAGGGCGAGGTTCACGTTCTCGGTCCAAAGCGTCGCGGCCAGCCCGTAGCGGGTGTTGTTGGCCAGTTCGACCGCTTCGGACGGCGTGCGGAAGGTGGTGGAGACGAGGACGGGGCCAAAGATCTCCTCCTGCATCAACGTGTCGGCGGTGTTGAGGCCGGTGATGAGCGTGGGTGGGTAATAGCAGCCTGTCTCGGGCAAAGCCGTTTGCGCCTGATAGGTATCCCCTGCGGTGTTGTCCGCGACCATCCGTGTGATGGTTTCGAGCTGGACCGGGTCGACGACGGCGCCCACATCGATGCTCTTGTCCAGCGGGTCGCCGATGCGCAGTTTGTCCATGCGCGCGCGCAGTTTGGCATAGAAGGCGTCGGCCACGGGTTCGTGCACCAACAGGCGCGACCCGGCGCAACACACCTGGCCCTGATTGAACCAGATGGCGTCGACCAGCCCTTCGACGGCTGAGTCGAGATCGGCGTCGTCAAAGACGATGTAGGGGGATTTGCCGCCCAGTTCGAGCGTCAGCGCCTTGCCCGTGCCTGCCGTGGCCTCGCGGATGCGGCGGCCCACGGCGGTGGAGCCGGTAAAGGCAATCTTGTCCACGTCTGCATCGACCAGAGCGGCACCCGTATCGCCATCGCCCGTGACGATGTTCACAACACCCGGGGGCACGCCCGCCTCGGTGCAGATTTCGGCAAAAACCATCGCAGACAGCGATGTGTATTCGGCGGGTTTCAGGACAACGGTGTTGCCCATGGCCAGCGCGGGCGCGATCTTCCACGCCAGCATCAGCAGGGGGAAGTTCCAAGGGATGATCTGGCCACACACGCCCAGTGGCACGCGGTCGGGCAGTGTATCGTCCATCAACTGGGCAAAGCCCGCGTGGTGATAAAAATGCCGGATCGCCAGGGGCACGTCGATGTCGCGGCTTTCGCGTATCGGTTTGCCGTTGTCGAGCGTTTCCATGACCGCCAGCAGACGGCTGTGTTTCTGCATCAGGCGGGCCATGGCATAAAGGACGCGGGCGCGTGTGTGGCCCGATTTGGCCCATGCTGGTTGCGCCTTGCGTGCGGCAGCGACGGCGGTTGCGACCTCGTCCGCCGTACCCTTGGTAACGCCTGCAAGCTTGTCACCGGTGGCCGGGTTGCGCGCGGCAAAATCGTCGCGGAGCGGACCCCACTGGCCGTTGATGTAGTGGCCCGCGATGCCGCCGCGATCGGCGATCCATTTCAACGCTTCGCCTGCAGCCTCGGGGGCCGTGCCGTAGTCCATGGTCTCGAATATGTCTTTGACGGTCATCGTTTTTCCTCAAAGTTCCCAGGCTCACACCAAAAGACTGTTTTTACGTCAGGTTGCTCTTTGAACAGTGTTGCTGCCAACCAACAATTCTCGAAATTGTAATCCCGCCCAGAAGATGCATCAAAGGTGGCGACGTGAATTCTCATTTGAGCATCAAGCAGAGAATTCCTGTACAGAGTGTAGGTCTGGTCTCCTGCGCTTGCGAAGTTTGGGGCGAACAATTGGGCCACCACTAGGATGGGGACCAATGCGCTTTTCTTCACATGGAACCGAGCAAAATGACTTATTTTCCAGCTACCTTGCATGAAATGCCCAGTCACCCGATTGCGTGGCGGTAGCCGGCGGAATAGGCGCCGGTCAGGTGGTGTTCCAACTGGCGCTCGATATCGCCCAAGAGTGACGACGCGCCAAAGCGGAAGAGGTCGGGCATCAGCCAGCGGTCGCCCAGTTCCTCCTTGATCAGGCTCAGATAGACCAGCGCGTCCTTGGCCTTGGAAATCCCGCCCGCGGGTTTGTAGCCCACACGATGCCCGGTCTGGTCGTAAAAGTCGCGGATCGCGCGGATCATCACGAGGCTGACGGGCAGGGTGGCGTTCACGCTTTCCTTGCCGGTCGAAGTCTTGATGAAATCCGCCCCCGCCATCATGCACACCAGCGACGCACGCGCCACGTTGCGCAGCGTGCCCAGCTCGCCCGTGGCGAGGATCGCCTTGACGTGGGCATCGCCGCAGGCCGCGCGCATCTGTGCCATCTCGTCATAAAGCGCCTGCCAGTTGCCCTCGAGCACGTGGCGGCGCGAGATGACGATGTCGATCTCGGAGGCACCCGCGGCAACGCCGTCGCGGATTTCCTGCAAGCGCAGGGGAAAGGGCGACAGGCCGGCGGGAAAGCCGGTGGAAACAGCCGCCACCGGAATTCCCGTGCCGCGCAGAGCCGTGACCGCTGCGGGGATCATCTCGTGATAGACACATACCGCCCCGGTGGTCAGGCCGGGCATTCCCAGTGCTTCCAACATTTCAGCGCGCACAGGCTGGCGAGCCTTGGCGCACAACCGCTGCACGCGCCGCTCGGTGTCGTCGCCCGACAGGGTGGTCAGGTCGATCAGGCTCACCGCCTTGAGCAGCCACGCGGCTTGGTGATCCTTCTTGATCGACCGGCGACCGGGCAGGGTGGCGCAGCGTCGCTCAATGGCCGAAGTGTTGGCCTGTACGCGTCGGACCCAATCCATATCCAGCGGCTGACCCGGATTGCGCGGCTCTGTGACCTGCGGCAATTGCGCAGTCGTGCCTGTCTGGATGTCGGCGGTGCGGGTGGTCTCGTGCATCTGGGCAATCCTTTCGGACATTGGTCCCGTTGAACGGGGCAGGCCATGGAAGTCGCATGCAACGCGGGATTTGGCAAGCGTCGGCCCCTGCACAATCTCTGCACAAATGCCTGCACAAGCGATGCACATCGCAGCGTCATACCCGTCTTCAAAGGCCAGACAAAAAGGGACAGCGCCATGAAGACGATGATCGTGCGGGGCATACCGCTTGCCATGCAACAGGACGGGTGGTGGTTGAACAGCGCCGAGCGCGAACCCGCTGACCGACCAGATACCGGACGTCAGCAGCGCCAACAAAGGGACCTGACGCGGGCCGCGATGCTGGGCTTGTTGATTGCGCTGGGCGATGCACTGGTCTGGCAAGTTGTGCCGGGCCTCAGCCTAGCGGTGCTGGGGGCGGCGGTGTTTCTGGTGGGGCTTGGCCTGGCATGGCCGCGCCTGTCGGTCCGCACCCGCGTCACGGCCGGTGGGGGTGCGATGCTCAGCCTCTTGCCGCTGGTCGAACTGGTGCAACCGTTGTCGGTGCTTGTCGCACTTGCCGGGCTGTCAGCTGTGGCTGTGGTTCTGGCTGGTGTGCAGCGCGCCGACCTGATGCGCGCGATCATGCGGCTGTGGTGGATCGCCCCAACGCAAACCGTGACCGACAGCGTACGGAGCGTGCGCGCACTGCAACATGTCCGTCCGCGCGGCATCGACCTGCGTGCGTTGGCGATGGGGTGGGCACTGCCCGGCCTTGCCACGTTGATCTTTGGTGCGCTGCTGGCCGGGGCCAACCCGGTGTTGGACCGTGTGTTGATACAGATCACCACGTGGGAAGTACCTGCGCCGGACATGTGGCGGCTGTGGTTCTGGATCTTTCTCGGGGCTGCGATCTGGCCCGTGCTGGTCGCCTACCGCATGCGCGAGCGGTTGCAATACCGCCGCCCCGCCCGTGCAACCGTGGTCCGTCCGGGCCTGATCAATGCGCAATCGGTGGCGCGGTCGCTTGTGGCCTTCAACGCGCTCTTTGCCGTGCAGACGGGGATGGACGTGCTGTACCTCTACGGCAATGTGGCGCTGCCTGAAGGGATCAGCCCGGCATCCTATGCCCACCGAGGGGCCTATCCGTTGCTGGCAACGGCGCTTCTGGCGGGGCTGTTTGCGGTGCTGGCGCGGCCTCATCTGGGCGCACGGCCTGTGGTGCGGATGCTGATGATGCTGTGGCTGGCGCAGACGCTTGCGCTGGTCTTTGCTTCCGTGTGGCGGCTTGACCTCTATGTCGACACGTTTGGTCTCACCCGGTTGCGCCTTGCCGCCTATATCTGGATGGGCGTGGTGGCCGTGGGCCTTGGCATCACCGCGCAACAGGTCTGGCAGGACCGCCCAACTGGCTGGATGACCAAGCGTTGCGCGATCCTGGGCGCAGTGGTCCTCTATGCCTGCACCATCGTGAACTTTGACAACCTGGTGGCGCAGCACAACCTGACCCGAAACGTGCCCGAAGATCGCAAGATGCTGTGCGAACTCAGCGAAGGCGCGATGCCCGCCATCACACGGTTGACCGGGATGAATGCCAGTGCATTCTGTGACCGCTACTATTTCCACCCGACGCTCTTTCAGCCGGATGACTGGCGCGAATGGGGCTTTCGCAACTGGCGGGTGCGCCGTAGCCTTGCGGCCATCGCGAACCAGGGCGCAGCAGAATGAGCACCGCAGACCTCTTGATTGTCGACGACGATCCGCACATCCGTTCCGTGCTGCGCGTCGGCCTGACACAAGCAGGGTACACAGTGACCGAGGCGGGGGATGGTGCCGAAGGGCTGGCCAAGGCGCAGTCGGGCCGCTTCGACCTGATCATCCTCGACATCGGCCTGCCCGAGATGGATGGCCTCGCCGTGTGCCGCACCCTGCGGGCGACCCACGCAACGCCGGTCCTGTTCCTGACGGCCCGCCAGGACGAGATCGACCGTGTGCTGGGTTTTGAGATGGGCGGCGACGACTATGTGACCAAACCGTTCTCGCCGCGTGAACTGACGGCGCGCGTGGGGGCGATCCTGAAACGCACGCTGGACCGCGGTGCATCCGGATTGGTGCGCGGTGTGCTGCGGGTCGATCCGGCGCGCCACCTCTGCGATGTGGGTGGCACGCCCGTGACCCTCACCGCGCGCGAGATGGAGATTTTGGCCCATCTGATGGCAAAACCGGACCGCATCGCGCCCCGCACGACACTCACCGACATGCTGTACGGGACCCGTGTGACTGTAAGCGACCGCACCGTCGATAGCCACCTGCGCAATCTGCGTGGCAAACTGGCGGCGGCGGGCTGTGGCGACGCCATTGAAACCGTGCATGGCATCGGCATCCGGATGGGGCCATGCGCGGGATCGTAAGGAAATGGCGCCCACCGCTTGCGCTGGTGGTGGGCGGCGCGCTGGTCGGGGTGTTTGCCCTGCCGATCTTGGGGCTGGTGTCGCTCCGGCTTTGGGGGGACGTGCTGGGCTGGGGCGAGGCGGCAACACTGGTTGTGGTGCTGGCGCTCGTGGCCACAACGGTGCTTGGCCTGCTGCTGTGGCGTCTGGTGCTGCGCCCTGTCTATGCGCTGACCGACTATGCCCGCGCGATGAAGGCGGGCGAGGCCCCGCAAGCCCCGACCCAGTTCGGCACGCCGGAATTCAGCGCATTGGGTGCCAGCGTGATGGCCATGGGCAACAGCCTGCACAGCCGCGCCGAAGGGATGAAGGCCTATTCGGATCACGTCGCCCACGAGCTGACGTCGCCGTTGACGGCGATCCGGGGGGCGGCGGAATTGCTGGAAACTGCCCCGCCACCGGACGACGCGGCGACCCTCAGCACGACGATCCGCGCAGCGTCCGATCGGATGCAGACCCTGCTGGACGATCTGGGCCACCACGCCCGTGCCGGAACCAGCGCCGGGCCGGGCACCAGCCGCCTGAGTGCCGTGGCCGCCGACCTGCCGGAGATGCCGCTCGACATCGGTGTAACGGCGGACGGCGCTGTGCCGCTCGACGCGCAGGACCTGCACACAATCCTGACGCAACTGGCCCGCAACGCCGCCGAACACGGGGCCACGCGCCTTGACCTCAGTGTCCTTGAGGCGGGGATACAGGTGACCGATGACGGGCCGGGCATCAGCACGGGCAACCGCGCCCGCATCTTTGATCCGTTCTTTACCACGCGGCGCGAACAGGGCGGCACCGGGATGGGTCTCAGCATCGTTCGCAGCCTGTTGGCCGCACGGGGTGGCCGCATTTCGCTGGCGGATTCGATCCAAGGTGCTGCTTTTCTCATCACGTTTGATTGAAAACGGCGCTTTATCGGCGAGAAAACTGAGAATCATTCTCAATCCAATTGATTTTCTGCGAATGACTCTCATATTCAATCTCATGAAACACAAACACACCCCCGTTCTGTCCCGTCGCGCCCTGTTGGCAGGGATGGCGGCTTTTGCGGCGACGCCCGCGCTGGCGGCGCAGCCTCTGAACATCGTGACCACGACAGGCATGATCGCGGATATGGTCCGCGCCGTGGGCGGGGACGTGGTGAACGTGACCGCGTTGATGGGACCGGGTGTTGACCCGCACGCCTATCGACAAACCCGCAGCGACATCGTCGCCATGACCCGCGCCGACGCGGTGCTGTGGCACGGCCTCTACCTCGAGGCGCAAATGGAGGCGTTTCTGGCCGATCTCGGGCGCAAACGCCCGGTCCATGCCATTGCCGATACGCTGGACCCCGCGCGCCTGCTGTCACACGAGGACTATGCCGGGCGTTATGATCCGCATGTGTGGATGGACCCCGACCTTTGGGTGCAATGTCTGCCTGCGGTTGTTGCGACCCTGTCCGACCTGCGCCCTGCGGCGCGTGACCAGTTCAAGGCGAATGCGGCCGCCTTCACGGCCGAGGCGGCGGCGCTGTCGGACTATGCGCGCACCTCGCTTTTGTCCGTGGCGCCCGAGCGCCGTGTGTTGCTGACGGCGCATGACGCCTTTGGCTACTTTGGTTCGGCCTACGGGTTTGATGTGCTGGGCATTCAGGGCATCTCGACCGAAAGCGAGGCGGGCCTGAACCGCATCAGCACGTTGGTGGACACGCTTGTGGACCGTGACCTGCCTGCCGTGTTTGTCGAAACCTCCGTGTCGGATCGCAACATCCGCGCCCTTGTCGAAGGGGCCGGTGCGCGCGGCCATGAGGTTCAGATCGGCGGCGCACTCTTTTCCGACGCGATGGGGCCGGACGGCACCTATGAAGGCACGTGGTTCGGCATGATCGACCACAACGTGACCACCATCGCGCGCGCGCTGGGTGGCGACGTGCCAGCCACCGGACGCCTTGGCAAACTGAGGGGCAGCGCATGACCCTCGCACTTGTCACCGCGGGCGCACAGCCCGATGAGGCCGCGCGCCGCGCCAGCCCGCTGGCCGTACGTGGCCTGACCGTGTCCTATGGTCAGACGCCTGCGATCTTTTCGGTGGATGTGACTGTGCGCACGGGTGCCATGACGGCGATTGTCGGGCCAAACGGCGCGGGCAAATCCACGCTTCTCAAGGCCGCGCTCAATGTTGTGAAACCGCTGGCGGGGACGGTGACCGTTTTGGGGCAGCCGCTGGCACAGATGCGCGATCGCATTGCCTATGTGCCGCAACGCGCCAGTGTCGACTGGGATTTCCCGACCCGCGTGATCGACGTGGTGATGATGGGCATGTACCGCAAACTGGGCCTGTTGGGCCGGGTGCGCGCCACGCACCGTTCGCAGGCCATGGCCTGCCTCGACCGGGTGGGCATGGCCGACTTTGCCACCCGCCAGATCGGCCAGCTTTCGGGGGGGCAGCAACAGCGCGTGTTCCTCGCCCGTGCCCTCGCCCAAGAGGCGGACATCTACCTGCTGGACGAACCCTTTGCCGGGGTCGATGCCGCCACGGAAAAGGCGATCATCGCCGTGCTCAAGTCCCTGCGTGACACAGGCCGTACCGTTGTTGCCGTGCATCACGACCTGGCCACCGTGCCGGACTATTTCGACGAGGTTGTCCTGCTGAACACCCAGGTCATTGCCGCAGGCCCCGTGGCCGAGGTCTTTACCGAAGACAACCTGCACACGGCCTATGGCGGCCGCCTGACCACCGCCCGCGCCGACCCCGAAAGCGTGGCGGGCTGACCCATGCTGGCCGACGCGCTGCTGTTGCAGCTGGGGTACAACGCGACACTTGTCACCATCGGCGCCACCCTCTTGGGCATGGCCGCGGGCGTGGCGGGTACGTTCCTCTTTTTGCGCAAACGCGCGCTGGTCAGCGACGCCATCAGCCACGCGACCCTGCCGGGGGTCGGCCTTGCCTTTATGGTGATGGTCGCGCTGGGCGGTGACGGGCGTGCACTGCCCGGCCTCTTGCTGGGCGCGGGCGTGTCCGCCGCCCTTGGCCTGCTCTGCGTGCAATGGCTGACCGCCCGCACCCGTCTGGGCGAGGACGCAGCCATCGGCGCCGTCCTGTCGGTGTTCTTTGGGTTCGGGGTGGTGATCCTGACTGTGATCCAAACCATGACCGCCGGGCGACAGGCCGGGCTCGAAGGGTTCCTGCTGGGATCCACCGCAGGCATGTTGCGCAGTGACGCAGTCCTGCTGGCCGTCGCCGCCGCCCTTGTGCTGGCCCTTGTCATGCTCCTGCGCCGCCCGCTTGAGCTGGCCTCCTTCGACTCCGGTTACGCGCAGGCCGCGGGCTGGTCGCTGGCCCGCATCGACCTGGCGATGATGGGCATTGTGCTGGTTGTGACCGTCGTGGGGCTCAAGGTGGTCGGCCTGATCCTGATTGTTGCCCTGCTGATTGTGCCGGCGGTGACGGCGCGGTTCTGGACCGACCGCACTGACCACGTGGTGCTGATCGCAGGTGCCGTGGGCGGGCTGTCGGGCTATGCGGGCGCGGCCCTGTCCGCCGTGGCCCCCGCACTGCCCACAGGGCCGATCATCGTGCTTGTGGGCTTTGCCCTGTTCCTTGTGTCGCTTCTGGTGTCGCCGGGCCGGGGGCTGCTGGCCTCGGTGGTCATGCACCACCGCTATCAGCGCCGCGTCCACATGCGTCAGGGCCTGCTGGCTCTCGCACAGGGCCAACCGATATTCGAGGCGCTCACCCGTCGCTTGCTGCACCGTGCGGGCCTGATCCTGCCCGATGGTGTGGCCACGGCCACGGGACAGGCCGCCGCTGCCAAGGCGCTGCTGGACGAAACCCGCTGGTCCATCGTCCGCATGGATCAAAGCTTTGCCGCGGCCGCTACGCGCTATGACGGCCTCACCCCAATCGAAGACGTGCTGACCCCGGACCAACTCCGCGAAGTGGACGCCCGCATCGACGCCCCTCAGGTGGTGGCGTGATGGGGGCTGAATTTGTCGCCTTGTCGCTGCCACCGATCCTGATCGGGATCTGCGTGGCCGTGGCCTGTGCCCTGCCGGGGAACTTCCTGTTGCTGCGGCGACAGGCGTTGATTGGCGACGCAATCAGCCACGTGGTCCTGCCCGGCATCGTCGTGGCATTCCTGCTGACAGGCGTGGTCGCAACTGGCCCGATGTTGATCGGCGCTGCAGGGGCCGCCGTGGTGGCCGTCGTGGCGATCGAGGTGATCCGCCGTCTGGGCCGGATCGAGGCGGGCGCGGCCATGGGCGTTGTATTCACTGCCATGTTTGCGGGTGGTGTGCTGCTGCTCGAACGCTCCGATACGTCGAACGTGCATCTGGATGTGGAACACGCGCTCTTCGGCAATCTGGAAAGCCTGATATGGCTGGATGCGACGGGTTGGGGGTCGTTGGTTGATCCTGCCTCCTTGGCGGGGCTGCCCGTTGAACTGCCCCGCATGGCACTTGCACTGGGCTTGGTGGCCCTGTTTCTTTGGCTATTCTGGCGACCGCTCGCCATGTCGACCTTTGACGAAGGGTTCGCGCGCGGCATGGGTCTGCGCACCGGGCCTTTGGGGCTGGCGCTGGTGGTGGTGTCGGCCATCGCGGCTGTGGCGGCCTTTGATGCTGTTGGGTCGATCATCGTGATCGCGATGTTCATCTGCCCGGCAGCGGCAGCACGTATGATGACCAACCGCCTCGACCACCAAGTCGCGTGGTCGGCGGTCTTTGCGGCACTGTCGGCGATTGTCGGATATGTGCTGGCGGGTTACGGCCCGCTCTGGATCGGCGCGTCCGCATCGGTCAGCGCGGCGGGTATGATCGCCACCGTGTCGGGGCTGATCCTCGCCCTTGCCGCCATCGCCGGACCGCACCGCAAAGCGGTGCAGTGACACGCCTAGTATGTTGGGTGGAATTTGCCCGCCGGAGACAGGGTAAAGATCTCGGCCCCGTCCTCAGTCACACCAACCGAATGTTCAAACTGCGCCGACAGCGATTTGTCGCGGGTCACAGCCGTCCAGTCGTCGGCCAGCGTCTTGGTCTCGGGACGGCCCAGGTTCACCATCGGCTCGATGGTAAAGAACATGCCCGGCTCCAGCACCGCGCCGGTGCCCGGACGGCCATAGTGCAGCACGTTGGGCGGTGCGTGAAACACCCGACCCAGCCCGTGGCCGCAGAAATCACGGACCACCGACATGCGATGGCTCTCGACATAGCCCTGAATGGCGTGTCCGATGTCACCAAAGGTGTTGCCCGGCTTGACGGCCTCAATCCCCAGCATCAGCGCGTTATGGGTGATCTCGATCAGCCGCTCGGCCTTGCGTGGCAGCTTGCCCGCCACGTACATCCGGCTTGTGTCGCCGAACCAGCCGTCCACAATCACCGTCACGTCGATGTTCAGGATGTCGCCGTCTTTCAGGACCTTGTCGCCGGGAATGCCGTGGCACACCACGTGGTTCACACTGATGCAGCTGGCGTGCTTGTAGCCCTTGTAGCCGATGGTGGCGGACGTGGCCCCGGCCTCTTCGACCATTTCGGTGATGCGGCGGTCGATGGCGCCAGTGGTCTGGCCGGGAAACACCAGCGGTGCCATCGCGTCGAGGATCTCGGCGGCGAGGCGACCGGCGGCATGCATACCGGCAAAGTCGGCGTCGTCGTAAATGCGAATGCCATCCTTGGTCAGGCGGCCGCGGGTTTCGTGGTTCAAGGTCTGCTCCATCAGCAAAATGCGTCCGACACTATACTGCACTGCGGCGAAAAGGACCAGTCAAGCCTATGTGTCGACCGGAATGGGCGCGGCCACAGTCACGCCATCAGGCGAAATATGGGTGCCAAGGCACAGGGTTTCCACCCCCGCGCCAGACGCGTGCGCATAGGCCGCAGCGTAGGCCGCAGCGTAGGCCGGGTCGATATCGGCCGCGAGGGCAAAGCGGTCGCAATCCGTGCGCTGCACCAGATAGAGTATCACGGCCCGGTGCCCGGCTTGCGCCATGCGCGCCAGTTCCCCCAGATGCTTGGCCCCGCGCGCGGTCACACTGTCGGGAAATTCGGCCAGTCCGGGCGTGCGCGACAGGGTCACGGATTTGACCTCCACATAGGCATCGGGCAACCCGTCCCCCTGCAACAGGAAATCGATCCGGCTGTTTTCGCCGTACTTCTGCTCGGGCCGCACGGTTCTGTAGCAGTCAAATCCCGGCACCACGCCCGCCTCGAACGCTGCGCGCAGGGCGCGGTTGGGCACGGATGTGTCGACACCGGTGAAGTGGCCCCCGCCATGCTCCACCAGCCGCCAGCCGAATTTCAGTTTCTTCTTGGGGTCGTCGTTCGGCTCCAGCCAGATGCGCATCCCCGGCTCGGCCAGCCCCATCATCGAACCGGGGTTCGCACAATGCGCCACCACCTCGCGCCCATCCTCCAGCGTGCAGTCGGCCAGAAACCGTTTATAGCGGCGGATCAGCGTGGCGGGGACAAGTTCGGTTTGAAAGCGCATGGGCGCAGCCCTATACCGTGGCAGGCCCTGCACACAAGGAGGCCCGCAATGCCCAACCCCACCGCCGCCATGCTCGTCATCGGAGACGAGATCCTGTCCGGCCGCACCCGCGACGCCAATATGCACTATCTTGCAGGCCAACTGACCGAAGCCGGGATCGACCTGCGCGAAGTCCGCGTGGTCAGCGATGACCAACCCGCCATCGTGGCCGCGGTGCAGGCGCTGTCGGCGGCCTATGACACGGTGTTCACCTCTGGCGGCATCGGACCCACCCATGACGACATCACGGCCGACTGCATTGCCGCGGCCTTTGACGCGCATATCGACGTGCGCGCCGACGCCCGCGCCCTGCTCGAAGCGCATTACGCCAAATCTGGGCTGGAACTGAACGCGGCGCGCCTGCGCATGGCGCGCATCCCCGACGGCGCGACCCTGATCGACAACCCCGTGTCCACCGCGCCGGGCTTTACCATGGGCAACGTGCACGTGATGGCCGGCGTCCCGTCGGTGTTTCAGGCGATGGTGGCCAGCGTCCTGCCAACGCTTACCGGGGGCGACCCGCTGGTGTCGCGCACCGTCCGCATCGACCGGGGCGAGGGCGACATCGCGGGGCCGCTGGGCGAACTGGCCGGCGCCTACCCGGACCTCAGCATCGGGTCCTACCCGTTCCAGAAAGACGGCAAATACGGCGCCAATGTCGTGATCCGTGGCACGGATGCCGCGATGGTCGATACCTGCGCGGATGCCCTGAACGCACACTTTCCCGCATGACGACGCCCGCGGCCTTCTACGCAGCACTTGACGGCACATGGCCTGCCGCGCGGCGCATCACGCTGGGGGATTGGACCCTGCGCATCGGTGAGGGCGGTGGCAAACGCGTGTCTGCGGCCACCGCCAACGCACCCGGCGCGGATATCCAGACGGCCGAAACCGCCATGCGCGACCACGGGCAACCGCCGCTCTTTATGGTCAAACCGGGCGAGGACGCGTTGGATCAGGCGCTGGCCGCGCGCGGCTATGACATCGTGGACCCAACCAACGGCTATATCGCCCCGGTGGCCACCCTCACCGATATCCCGATCCCCCGTGTGACCGCCTTTGCCATCTGGGAACCGCTCGCGATCATGGAAGAGATCTGGGCCAAGGGCGGCATCGGCCCCGCGCGGCTGGCCACCATGGCCCGCGCGGAAACAAAGACCGCCATCCTCGCCCGCTGGAACGAAAAGCCCGCAGGGGTGGGGTTCGTGGCCCTGCAAGACGGCATCGCCATGGTCCACGCGGTCGAGGTGCTGGCCCACCAGCGCAGGCAGGGCGTGGCCCAATGGATCATGCGCCGTGCTGCATTCTGGGCGCAGGAAAAAGGCGCACATTCCATCGCCCTTCTGACCACGGCGGACAATGTCGCGGCAAATGCGCTCTACCAAGGCTTGGGTTTTCAACCGATTGGCGGCTATCATTACCGCGCACAGCCGCAACAGACGTGACCGACACCGCCATGACAGACCAGCCCACCGCCCTCGATCTGCCCATGGTCGACCCGCTGCCTGCGCCAACGCAGAAATATTTCGCCATCTGTCAGGACCGGCTTGGCATGGTGCCGAATGTCCTCAAGGCGCACGCCTTCGATATCGACAAGCTGAACGCCTTCACCGGCCTTTACAACGACCTGATGCTCGCCGACAGCGGCCTGACCAAACTGGAACGCGAGATGGTTGCCGTCGTGGTCAGCGCCACGAACCGCTGCCACTATTGCCTGACGGCGCACGGCGCGGCGGTGCGACAACTGTCCGGTGATCCAGCTTTGGGCGAGGCGCTGGTGATGAACTGGCGTGTGGCCGACGTGACCCCGCGCCAACGCGCGATGCTGGCCTTTGCCGAACGGGTCACGCTGGCCTCCGCCCAGATCGAGGAACCGGACAGGCAGGCGCTGCGCGATGTGGGCCTGAGCGACCGCGACATCTGGGACCTGATCAACGTGGCCGCGTTCTTCAACATGTCCAACCGCGTGGCCAGTGCGACCGCCATGGTGCCAAACCCCGAATATCACGGACAGGCGCGCTAGGGCCGTGGAGCAGGGCCGTAGCACGCGATACATGCTGGCCCTTGTGCTGGCTGGCCTGTGCGGTCCCGCAGCCGCCCTGCAACTCACCTTGCCCACCAACGCCCGCGCGACGGCCGCCCGCGACAGCACGCTTGAACTGGTCTCGATTGCTGTTGGGCCATTTGCCGATGGCGCCCTGCCCACGCGCCAGGCCGAGGGCGCAGTGCTGCGCCGGGCCTACCGTTTGCCTTCGCCAGGCCTGACCCCGCTTCAGATCCTTGCCCCGCTGCGGGCGCAACTGGATGCCGCGGGCTACGACATCCTGCTCGACTGTGACGAAGACCTCTGCGGCGGCTTTGATTTCCGCTTTGCCATCGATGTGCTGCCCGCGCCGAACATGTATATCAACATCCGTGCCTTCCACTTTCTCAGCGCCCAGCACCCAGATACGGGTGGAATTGTGTCACTGGTGGCGAGTGCTGCGGCGGGGGCGGGATACCTGCAGATCGTTCAGGTCGGCCCACAGGATGCGCCCGACGCGCCGGTTACAACTGCAAACCCTGCGCCCGCATCCACGCCCGCGACGGTCGCCACCGCGACACCCGCGCCAACTGTGGGTGAAACCGACCTGCAAACCGCGCTTTTGCAATCCGGGGCGGCGGTGCTGCACGGCATCGACTTTGCCGTCGGCACCACAACCCTCAGCAGCCCCGATGCCCCCGAACTCGCGGCACTGGCCGAACTGTTGCAGGCGCGGCCCGGTCTTCAGATCGCGGTGGTCGGCCACACCGACACCGTGGGCGGGCTGGACGCCAACATCAACGTGTCACGGGCGCGGGCACGCGCCGTGCGCGAGGCGCTGATCAATGCACATGGCGTGCCGGGCGGCCAGATCGAGGCCGAAGGCATGGGTTACCTGTCTCCCATCGCCACCAACCTCACCGCCGAAGGCCGCGCCGCCAACCGGCGGGTCGAGGTGATCGTGGTGCGCGAAAGCGAATAGCCACCGATATGGCTCACGGAAAAAGCCCCGGCATTTGAAACGCCGGGGCAGGTGCAACCGAGGGGGAGGTTGGTCGGAAGAAAGTCTTACCAGTCGGACGGGCCCTTGTCGGCAAAGGCATGCACGAGAAAGTCGATGAACGCGCGGACTTTGGGCTGGGTGAACCGGCCGGGGGGATACACGGCATAGATGCCCTGCGTCTCCATCGGCAGATCGGGGATCGCATCCTCGACCAGCCCCTGCTCCATCGCCTCTCCGTAGAGAAAGCTGGGCAGGTAGGCGATGCCCAGACCCGAGATCGCGGCGTTCAGCAGCGATTGCCCGTCGTTCACACTCAGCCAACCGGCGGTGCGCACCTGACGTTTCTCGCCAGACGGTGCGGTCAGTTTCCACACGTTGCCCGAAGACTGGTTGGAATAGTGCAACAGCTTGTGTTCGTTCAGATCGTCGATCTTTTCGGGGCGGCCATACTTGGCGAAATACTCCGGTGACGCGATCATGCGCTTGGTGGTCTCGGTCAGCTTGCGGGCCCGCAGAGTGCTGTCTTCCAGCTCCCCGATGCGCACGGCCATGTCAAAGCCTTCGGAAATCAGTTCCACATAGCGGTTGTTCAGCACCATGTTGACCGTGATGTCCTCGAAATCCTCCAGGAACTCCGACAGACGCGGCGACAGGTGGTTGACCCCGAAATCCGTCGCAACCGAGATGCGCAAGAGGCCCGAGGGCGCCGATTGCATCGAGGTAACAAGCGAATCCGCTTCGCCTGCATCGTTCAGAACGCGGCGGGCGCGGTCGTAATAGGCCAGACCAATCTCGGTCGGGCTGACCCGACGTGTGGTGCGGTTCAACAGCCGGGCGCCCAGACGGGCCTCCAGCGACGACACGTGCTTTGAGACGGCGGACTTGGAAATGCCCATCTTCTTTGCGGCGTCGGTAAAGCCACCTTGGTCCACGACCGTGGCAAATGCTTCCATTTCAGTGAGGCGGTCCATGCCCGTCCCTTTCAATCATGCGGTTCGAGGATCAGGTATCGACCTCAATCAGGGCACAATCAGGGCAGCGGTGGGATAATACTGGGGTTATTGAGGGGATCGTTCATGGCATGGAAACGACCGGTTAACCTTTACGCCTCGATGTCACGGCTCCAGTCACGGAAGGTTTCCGCCTCCTGCGCCAGCGGCGCCGCATCCTCGCCACCGATCAACAGGAACCCGAAACCGGGCGTGTTCCAACGGGCAATGTCCAGCCCTTCGGCCTCACCCATGCTCAGCGGTTTGTCATCCGGCCCCGACGCAATGATGCACAGCGCCACCGGCGTGCCATCCTCGCGCAGGTACGCAATCTGGATCAGCGGTTTGCCGTTGAACCCAAGAACCTGCGCGCGCTTGAACGTCAGACCCTCCGCCACAGGCAAGCCCGTCAGATCAAGGCCCAGCGCATCAGACACACTGGCCAATTGCACCTCGGCCTCTTGCGACGACGGTGTCGCACCCGCCAACGTGGCTGTTGTATAAAGCGCCTGATAACTCGCCACGAAGGAAATCCAGCCACGGGGCTGCGGCTCGGGCGTGCCAAAGCCGGTGAACACGGCCACCGCCAAACCAGCGGCCAGACCTGTGCCAAACAGCCCGACACCCTTGGCCCACAAACCGCGCGGGCGCGCGGCAACCGGCTCGGGGATCACCACGTCAAACGCTGGCATCGGCGGCGCAGTGGCCAACAACGCATCATAGGCATCCACAATCGGTCCCAACGGCAAATCCAGCGCTGCCATGCGTTCGGCCAACACAGCGTCTGTTTCCAGAGCGCCCTCAATCGCCGCATGCAAGGCATCGCCCGCCTCTCCATCCAGAAAGGCGGTCAGTTCTTCATCAGAGAAATGGCGCACGTCCGTCATGTTACCTCTGCCTGCTTCTCGGCCATCTCCGTATTCAGCCGTTTGCGCGCGGCTGCAAGACGGCTCATGACCGTGCCGATCGGAATCTCCATGATGTCCGCGGCTTCCTTGTAGCTGAACCCCTCGACATAGACGAGAACCACGGCTTGGCGCTGCGCCTCTGGCAAGGTGTTCACTTTGTTCAACACCTCACGCGCAACAATATTCACTTCTGTGCCAGGAGAATGATCAGGCAGGTCAATTTCTTCGACAGGGACCAGTCCGCCGCCCGTCCGTACCTTGCGCGACCGCAGCTCGTTCAGCCAGATACGCTGCGCCATGCGGAACATCCAGCGGTCCAGATGGGTGCCGGGTTCAAACTGGTCCGCCTTGTCCAGCGCCCGCAAACAGGTGGTCTGGATCAAGTCATCGGCCCAGTCCCGCCGCCCGGTCAGCGACATCGCGTAGCGCCACAGGCGAGGATAGACCTCTGCCATACCCGCACGCACGGCTTGAATTGATTTTTGCGATGAAGAAGGGATGGGATCGGTCCTGCAAAAGTACTTGTTCCGCAAAAGGACCACGAACACTGCGCACGAACAATGAAATCTTTTGTTAAAATTGTGACAATAAACCGCCTGGGTGGTTCATATCCACTTGAGGCGGCGCAGCAACCAGACCGCGCCCACCGTCATCACCACCAGCGAAATGCACAGCGCGGCAAAGGCCCAGGGCGTGTCGATGCCCGGCATCCCGCCGACGTTCACGCCGAACAGCCCCGTCACAAATCCCAGCGGCAGGAACACCGCCGCCACGATGGACAACAGGTATCCGGTGTGGCCCTGCATCAGCGCGGCCTGCGCGGTGTGGTGGTCTTGTACCGCCGTCATGCGGGAAATCAACGCCTCCAGCTCTTCGACGGTCAGTTTCGCAAGGTTCGCCTGCTCGCGCAGACTGTCGCGGTTGGCCTGGGTGATCAGGCCGCTGTCGATGCCCACCAGCGCCACCAGCGCGTCCCGTTGCGGGGCGAGGTATCGACGCATCCGTATGGCCATGCGCCGTTCCTCGGCCAGTTCGGGGGGCAGCGGCGCGTCGTCGTCCTGCACGCTGTCTTCCATCTCGTCGACACGGCCTGACAGGTCGAACACGGTGTCCTGAACGCGGCTCATCAATCGCGTGGCCAGCGTTGACACAAATTGCATGGGCGTTGCGGGCGCGTCGCCCTGACTGGCCTCGGTCCGCATCGCGTCGAGGGCAAAGACCTTGCGCACCCGCACCGTCACGACCAGTTGTGCCGTCACCCACATCCGCACGGCCACCATCTGATCGGCGGGGCCATCCGCGTTCAGGTTCACGCCCCGCAGGTTCAGCATCAGCCCATCGCCATAGCGGTCCGCGCGCGGTCGCGTTTCTGGCGCGGTCAGCGCCGCCGCCGGGATCGCGGGGACATGCGCCTCAAGATAGGCAGGCAGGTCCGCATCCGTCAGGTCGAAATGCACCCAGCGATAGCCGCCTTCGGGGGCCGTGTCGCCCGCTGCTTCTCGGGGGTCGGTGGCGGTGATGTCATAGGCACAGATGGTCATGGCCTCACGCTACCCACCCGCGCGGCAGGCGGCAACCGCTCTGGGTGTCAGAGCGTGGCGGCCAGCCGTGTGCCTTGATCAATCGCGCGTTTGGCGTCCAGTTCCGCTGCCACATCCGCGCCACCAATCACGTGGCAGGCGATGCCTTCGGCCTCCAGCGCATCGGCGAGGCTGCGGTCGGGCACCTGACCTGCGCACATTATGATGTCGTCGGCTTCGATCAGCGTGGGGTTTTCGCGCGCCTCTCCGAACGAGACGTGCAGTCCGTCGGCGTCGATGCGTTCGTAGTTCACGCCCCCCACAAATTCCACGTCCTTCATCTTGAGCGCGGCGCGGTGGATCCAGCCCGTCGTCTTACCCAGCCGCTTGCCGTGTTTTTCGGCCTTGCGCTGCAACAGCGTGACGTTGCGCGCAGGCGCTTCGGGTTGCGGGCCTTGCGGGGACAAACCGCCGCGATGTTCCTCTGTGTCGGCAACGCCCCATTCGGCCATCCACGCGGGCAGGTTTTCTGTCGGGCTGTCGCCTTCGTGGACAAGGTATTCTGACACGTCGAACCCGATGCCGCCTGCGCCGATGACCGCGACGCGTTTGCCCGTCTCGGTCTTGTGCCGCAGCACGTCGATATAGGAATGGACGTTGTCGCCATCCTGACCGGGGATGCCCGGATCGCGCGGCAGGACACCGGTCGCAATGATCACCTCATCGTAACCTTTCAGTGTCTCGACCGTCGCCTCGGTGTTCAGTTTCACGGTCACGCCCATCTCGGCCACCATGGCACGGTACCAGTCGACGAGGCCCCAAAACTCTTCCTTGCCCGGCACCTGCTTGGCCATGTTGAGCTGTCCGCCAATCTCGTCCGCGCGGTCAAAGACCGTGACGCTGTGCCCTCGCTCCGCCGCCGTGAGCGCCGTGGACAGACCTGCAGGCCCCGCGCCAACGATGGCGATGGATTTCTTTGTCCCTGCGGGGGCGACCACCAGTTCGGTTTCGTAGCACGCACGCGGGTTCACGAGGCACGAGCTGATCTTGCCGCCGAACGTGTGATCAAGGCACGCCTGATTGCAAGCGATGCAGGGCGCGATATGTGCGGCCTTTTCCTCCATCGCCTTGCGCACGAAATGCGCGTCGGCCAGCATCGGCCGGGCCAGCGACACCATGTCGGCGCACCCTGTCGACAGCACCTCTTCGGCGACTTCGGGCGTGTTGATGCGGTTCGACGTAATGACGGGGATGGAAACCTTGCCCATCAGCTTTTTCGTCACCCAGGCAAAGGCCGCGCGTGGGACGGAGGTTGCGATGGTGGGGATGCGCGCCTCGTGCCAGCCGATGCCTGTGTTGATGATCGTGGCACCTGCTTTCTCGATCTCCTGCGCCAGCTGCACGACCTCTTCGTAGGTGGAGCCGTTGGGCACGAGGTCGATCATCGACAGGCGGTAGATGATGATGAAGTCGGTGCCGACCTCCTCGCGCGTCCGGCGCACCACCTCAACAGGCAAGCGCATCCGGTTCTCGTAAGAGCCACCCCAGCGGTCGGTCCGCTTGTTCGTGTGAGTGACCAGGAACTGGTTGAGGAAGTACCCCTCGGAGCCCATGATCTCGACCCCATCATAGCCTGCCGCTTTTGCACGGCCCGCGGTGGCGACGATGTCGCTGATCTGCTTCTCGATCCCGTCCTCGTCCAGCTCGGCCGGGGGGAAGGGAGAGATCGGTGACTTCACCGGAGAGGGCGCCACACACATCGGCCCGTAAGCATAGCGGCCCGCGTGCAGGATCTGCATCGCGATCTTGCCGCCGTTTGCATGCACCCGTTCAGTCACGATTGCATGATTTGCAACATCCTCATCCGTGGTCATCATCGCGGCGCCGGGCAGCACGGACCCCTCGAGATTGGGACCAATCCCACCCGTCACCATCAGACCAACCTCACCCCGCGCACGTTCAGCATAGAACTCGGCCACGCGGTTCCAGTCCTTGGTCTCTTCGAGCCCAGTGTGCATGGACCCCATGAGCACGCGGTTCTTGAGCGTCGTGAACCCAAGGTCCAACGGTGCGAGCATGTGTGGATAGGCTGTCATGGTTCCCTCCCGAACGTGATATCCCCTTGGTGTCAGGTATAGCCCGCGCGATGTCACGCGCAACGCGGCGTCATGCAAACACCACCTGTCCCCGCGGGGACAGGTTTGTGCGGTTTTGCGCGCTGAACACATGCGGTAGGGGTGACACAGAGATATGGGCAGGACGATAGCGACGTTTCTTGCCAGACCCTTTGGCAACCGGACGGTACACCCATGACACAGGCAACAGATATCCACGTACGCCCCACCCTCGACGGAGAGCAGGACGCCCTGGGTCGCATCATGTTCCGCGCCATCCACGAGGGCCACAGCGCTTACACGCCCGCGCAACGCAGCGCATGGTGTGCTGAACCGCCGGCGGGTGCGCCTTGGGCCGCGCGGCTGACCCCGATGACGGTACGTGTGGCCGAGGCCAATGGCGCCCCGATCGGGTTCATGGCGCGGCAAAAGACATATGTCGACTTTACCTTTGTGCTGCCCGACTGGCAGGGGCGCGGCGTGTTCTCGGCCCTCTTTGCCCGTGCAGAGGCGGACGCGCGTGCCGAGGGCCTGCGCCGCCTGTGGGTCCACGCGTCGCTGATGGCGCAGCCCGCATTTGCGGCGCAGGGTTTCCGTGTTATCCGGCATGAAACCGTGCCCCGGAATGGTGAAACACTGGACCGGGCCGAGATGGAAAAGGTGCTGACATGACCCCCGAAGAGATCGAAAAACTGCCCTATCGCAAGAATGTGGGTGTCATGGTGATCAATGCCGAGGGCCACGTCTGGGTCGGCCAGCGCACCGACCGGTACCGCGACGCCTGGCAGATGCCGCAGGGCGGCGTCGACAAGGGCGAGGACGCGCGCGCGGCAGCCCTGCGCGAGCTGGAAGAAGAAACCTCGATCCCTGCGGCCATGGTCGAGATCATCGCGCAAAGCGACGACTGGCTGCCCTATGAGCTGCCCCACGACCTGATCCCCAAGCTGTGGAAGGGTAAGTACCGGGGGCAGAAACAGAAGTGGTTCCTGATGCGGTTCAACGGTGCGGATGACGTGATCAACCTCGATACCGAACACCCCGAGTTCTCGGCGTGGAAGTGGATGGCCCCTGCCGATCTGCCGGACGCCATCGTGCCGTTCAAGCGGGATGTCTATGTGCGGGTGTTGGCGGAATTTGCCGCCCATCTGTGAGGTGATATTGCATATCAGGGCGCTGTGACCCCAGATCAGTGGCACGTGTTCCCGACGAAAGGTCCAACGATGTTGCGTGTTCTGAGTGTTTTGGCCGTGATGGCCCCCCTGCCTGCTTTTGCCCTGTCCTGTGTGCCGCACGGGGTGACAGACGCCTATCATCAGGCCGCTGACGCCGAGGCGGCGTATGTGCCGGTGCTGGGTACGCTCGACTTTGACGCAAGTGCTGCGCCGCAGGTGGATTGGGAGGCCCAGCAGGACACGCCACCAGTGACGCTGATCCCTGCCACATTCAAGGGCGAGGCGCTGACGGTGCGCGGGATTGCGCAACCCTTTGCGACGGATGTGGTGCTGGAGGTGCGTTGCGCCGGGCCGTGGTGCCCACAGCCCCAGCCCGGTCCGATGCTCGGGTTTCTGCGCAAGACGTCGCACAGCTATGTGTTGAACACCAACATCTGTGGTGGGTTCATGTTTGGCCGTCCGACAGATGCGGATGTGCAGCAGGTCAAGGATTGCCTTGCCGGGCGCACATGCAAGCCGCTGGCAAACTATTAGGGCTCAAAGATCGGCACATGCGGCGCCAATGCGCGGTCATAGCCAAAGGTGAGGCGCGGATCGTCGGCAATCTCGATCTTTTGCCGGATCGGCACAAAGCCCGAGCGCCGGTAGAACCCCAGCGCCTGAGGGCTGTCGAGCGTGCATGTATAGACGTGGAACCGTTTGATCGGCTCTGACCATGCGGCGTCGATGGCGGCATTCAACAGGAACCGGCCCGCGCCCGTGCCAATCAGCTCGGGGATGAGGCCGAAATAGACCAGCTCGCATTCCCCATCGACACGGAAATCCAGTTCGAGCAGCGCGCCATCGGTGCCGTCCTTTTGCAGGGTGTAGACATGCAGTTTGGGATCGGACAGCACGGTGTCAATCTCGGCATCGGGCAGTTTCATCCGCCCGAACCACAGCCAATCGGCCCCCACGGATGTATAGATCGCGCGATACCACGGCACAGTCGGCGTCTGGATCCGTGTCAGCCGCCAGCCCTCGGGCGCGGGCACGTCGCGCGTTTCGACCCGCGACAGCATCTCCAGGTGTGTGACCACTGTGGCGACTTTGCCCTTGGGTACATCGTGATATCCGTCGCTCAGCATCGCTTCATTGTTCCTAAAATATGCAAGTTCAACCGCGCAAACCGGGCAAAGGTCAGATCAGGCCCGCAGCGGCAAATTGCTGTTTCATGTCAATCTGGGGGCGTGGGCCGATATGGCTGATGACCTCGGCGGCGCACAGGTTGCCCATCCGCCCGCAGGTCGCCAGATCCGCGCCCGTCGCCATGCCATAGATGAACCCGGCGGCAAACTGGTCACCCGCCCCTGTGGCATCCACTGGTGTGATCGTCTCGACCGGGATGTCGTGGCGCGCGCCGCCACCGATGATCGTGACCCCGTCGCCTGACCGGGTACAGACCATCAGGTCGATCATGTCCGCCGTCTTGGCCATTGACGCCTCAAGGTCGTCGGTTTCAAACAGGGATTTGATTTCGTGTTCGTTGCCGATCACATAGTCCAGCTCGTTCCCGATCATGTCGAGGAAATCGGGCCGGTGCCGGTCGACGCAGAACGGGTCGGAAATGGCGATGCCCGCCTTGCCGCCCGCGCCGCGCGTGAAGCGCGAGGCCTGGCGGAACGCCTCCTTGCCCTTGTCCTTGTCAAAGAGGTACCCCTCAAGGAACATAATCTCGGCGCTTGCGGCGACGGCCTCTGGCACGTCCTCGGGGCCCAGTTCGGTCGAGATGCCCAGATAGGTGTTGAGCGACCGCTCGCCATCGGGCGTGACAAAGATCATGCAGCGTGAGGTCGGCAATTCGCCATCCGGCACCGGCGCGTTCACGAAATCCGTGCCGCTTTCGGCCATCGACTGGGCATAGAACCGGCCCAGCGCATCGTCATGCACCCGCCCGATGAACGCCGTGGGCAGGCCCAGCGCGCCCACGCCCGCAATCGTGTTGGCCACCGCCCCGCCGGGGGTTTGCAGCCGCTCGGTCATGGAAGCATAGAGCACCTCGCCCCGGTCCTGTTCGATCAGCTGCATGATCCCCTTTTCGATCCCCATGAGATCAAGAAAGCTGTCATCAGCATGGGAGATCACATCGACAACGGCGTTGCCGATGCCAGCGAGCGTGTATTTGGTCATTCGGTTTTGTCCTCAAACGGGCAGAGATCGCGGATGATGCAGGTCGGGCATTGCGGCTTGCGTGCCTTGCAATGGTAGCGCCCGTGCAAAATCATCCAGTGGTGAGCGTGCAGTTGGAAGTCTGCGGGAATGTTGTCTTCGATGGCGCGTTCGACGGCGTCCACGGTCTTGCCGGGCGCAATGCCCGTCCGGTTGCCAAGGCGAAAGATGTGGGTGTCGACGGCCTGCGCCGGAAAGCTCCACCACATGTTCAGCACGACATTGGCGGTCTTGCGCCCCACACCCGGCAGCGATTGCAGTGCGGCACGGGAATTGGGAACTTCGCCGCCATAGTCGTCGACGAGGATCTGGGAGAGCTTCATCACGTTCTTGGCCTTTTGGCGGAAGAGGCCGATGGTCTTGATATGCTCGGTCAGCCCCTCAAGTCCGAGGTCGAGCATCTTTTGCGGCGTGTCGGCCACCTGAAAGAGCGCTTTGGTCGCCTTGTTCACGCCTGCGTCCGTGGCCTGCGCCGACAGGGCCACGGCCACCACGAGGGTGTAGACATTCACGTGGTCCAATTCGCCCTTTGGTTCGGGGTCAGCGTCCTGAAACCGGGTAAAGATCGCGCGGATCGTATGGTAGTCGAGTTGCTTGGCCATGGCGCGGGGTTATGGGCGAAGACAGGGCGCGCGGCAAGTGGGCTTGGGTGTGTTTGAGTGGCGCGTGGTGAGTGTCCGGCTGGGGCCAACCTGCGGATACATATGGCAGCGAGCTTTGGAGTCCGACACTATCGGCGAGACTGAAACGAGGCGCTGCATCGATATGCGAGTGGCGATTAGCCAGACGCAGACTGTCGGCGTCGCATTGCGGTGTCTCTGGCATTGTCAGATCAGCGTTCAGACCCGGTTGCATCGGCCGCCCAACTCCAGGTCAAGGGCGACTTGCGCTTGAGCGCGCCGCTCAGGTGCTGGCGCATCCTATAGGACGCATCCACGATGTTTCCGCGTTCCAGCAAGGACAGTATTTCTAGATGTTCGGTGCATTGTTCGACCAACCGCTCGCGGTTGATCTCGGCGCGGTATTCCATCAACCGGCGCATACGGTTGACCCGTTGCAGGGCCATCAGAAAGAACGGATTTCCGGACAGTTTGATGATCTCTTCGTGGAACAAGGAGCCGTTTTCCAACAGCGACTGCCCGTGCGCGACATCCATGTCTATTTCAAGCATGCCTTCCTGTATGCGCCTTTGCTCGTCCAACACTTTGCGGTCGAGTTCGAATGAAGGTTCCAGCATGGCGGCAGGTTCGATCGCCAACCGGAACCTGTAGATCTCGTCAAAGGCTTCGGGGGTTTTGGCGACGGGCAGGAAGCGCCAGCCATATCCTTCTTTGCGTTCTGCCCACCCCTCTCTGGCGGCGCGCACCAAGAGCTCTCCAACCTTGGCCTTTGTCCATCCATACCGTTGCCGCAGCGCCTGTTCGGTGACCTCTTCTGCGATTTCATTGGTCAGCCAATCGTGTGCCAACCTTTGATAGTCGCTGGTTTCTGCGTCGTCCGTAGCGGCCAATTGATCTTTGATCGTCTGGGGCAGTTTATCCGCGACGAAGTATCCACGGTTTTCCTGCCGCACCAGAACGTCCTGTTGTTCCAGGTTGACCAGTGCCTCGCGCACGGGGGTTCTGGAAACGCCATAGCGGTCAGCGACCTGTTGCGCGCTGATATGCTGGCCGCTGTCCAATGCGCCGGAAAGAATGTCGTGAAGAAGCCGTTGTGAAATCTTCATCGAAAGGTCGCTTGTTCGCACCGCTGTTGGCCTTCCCACGTCACAAACCACGCGCAGATTGCACGTTACTCCGTCAGCATAGCTGCATTTGTGCTTTTCTATAATCAAAAATGCAAACTTTTTGCATTTTGCATGGTCGAGAAGATCGGATTCTTACCAGAAAATTGGATTTTTGGTTCGGGAGGTTGGTCGGTCAGGGCGCGGGTTGAGGGGGCGTAAACCTGAAATATGTAGCAAAAACAATTAAATGTGCGGAATCTTCTCCAAGGTGGGTGCCGTTTTGTGGTTTTGTGAGTTCCAAAATCCAGAATAAGATTGGCTTTTTATAACCACATGTGCAATTTTCCTGACCAGCGCGGGAATCGCGCGTCGAAAAACACCATCTGGGAGGAACCACGTGTTTATGAACCTTACTCGCATTGGCGCATTCGCCATTGCAGCGTCCGTGGCTGGCGTGACGACCGCGTCAGCCGAATTCAAAGCTGAAAGCCCTCAGTGCATCGCGCCGTCTAACCCCGGCGGCGGGTGGGACTTTATCTGCCGGACCACCGCGAAATACCTGTTTGACCTGGGTGTCATCGAGGACTCGATGCAGGTCACCAATATGTCGGGTGGCGGTGGTGGTGTTGCGTTTGCGCATGTCACGCAGGAACGCAACGAAGACAACAACCTGATCGTGGCGGCATCCATGTCGACCAGCGCGCGGATCGCGCAGGGCATCTATGAAGGTGCCGAGCAGGACGATGTCCATTTCCTTGCGACCTTTGGGGCGGAATACGGTGCCATCGCGGTAAACGCGGATTCAAAATATCAGACGCTCAACGAGATGATGGATGACATCCTGGCCGATCCAAAGTCTGTTGGCATCGCCGGTGGGTCGTCTGTTGGCAGCTTTGACCATATCAAGCCAATGTTGCTTGCCCGCGAGGCTGGCCTGGCAGACGTCACGCAGATGAAATACGTGTCCTACTCTGGCGGCGGCGAAGCCATGACAGGTCTTCTTTCTGGTTCGGTCGAGGCCTTGTCCGGCGACTTTTCCGAGATGCTGGGTTTCCTTGAATCCGGTGACATCCGGATTCTCGCGATCATGGGGCCGGAGCGCCTGAAGAACTTTCCAGACATTCCGACAGCCAAAGAGCAAGGCTACGACGTGATCGGGGCAAACTGGCGCGGTCTCTACATGCCGGCAGGTGCCTCGGATGAGGCCAAGGCGTTCTGGAGCAATGCCATCCAGACAATGGTTGCCGATCCGGGCTTCCAGGGGACGCTCGAGGCTGCGGCCATGGCGCCCTTCAACAACTTTGGCGACGACATGTACAACTTCGTTGCTGGCAGCATTGAAGACGTGACCAAGCTCTCCAAAGAGATTGGCATCATCGAGTAAGTGCTCTGTCTGGCTGACCCGCCATGCTGTGGGTCAGCCAGCACTCAAGACATCCTGGGAGGACAAAATGAGCGACCGCATCTTTGGCGGTGTCGGGTTGGCGCTTGCCATCTTCTACATCTGGGCCGCGTCCACGATCAAACTCACGTTCATGGTTGATCTCGTTGGACCAAGAACATTTCCCTACATCATTGGCGCGGGGCTGGCGTTGACCTCTGTTTACATGATGATCCGTCCCGACGACGAACCGGACTGGCCAAGCGCAGGCGGTGTGATGGAGATTTTGGCCGCGACAGTTGTCATGCTGCTTTATGGTCGCTTTCTGCCCGAGGTCGGCTTCATCGTTTCGACTGCTTTGGCAACGGCATACCTCACGTGGCGGCTTGGTACTTTGCCGCAGTGGTCGGTGGTCGTCGGCGCGTCCACGTCCGTGGGAATTTACATCGTCTTTCATCTCATTCTTGGCCTGTCGTTGGCCAAGGGCCCGCTTGGTTTCTAGGAGCAAGACTGATGGAAACTCTCTCTCTTCTTGCCGGTGGGTTCGCGCTTGCCTTCACGGCGCAGAACCTGATGCTTGCCCTGATCGGTTGCTTTATCGGTACAATTGTCGGTGCCTTGCCCGGTCTTGGCCCATCGAATGGTGTGGCAATCCTGATCCCGATCGCGTTTTCGCTTGGCCTGGGGCCGATACCATCGCTGATTTTGCTGTGCAGTGTCTACTACGGCGCCCTCTATGGGTCGCGTATCAGTGCCATTTTGCTGAACATTCCGGGTGACGATGCTGCGATGATGACTTGTCTGGACGGTCATCCAATGGCGCAAAAGGGTATGCCGGGGCAGGCGTTGACCCTGTCGGCCATCGCATCCTTTGTGGGCGCATTCATTGCCACCTGGGGACTTGTTTTTCTGGCGCCTCAACTGGTCAAGATTGCGTTGTTGTTTGGCCCGGCTGAATACTTCGTTCTGTATGTCATGGCCTTTGCCACGCTGGGCGGCATCATGAGCAACAATCAGGGCAAGGCGCTGTTTGCAGTGGCGGTTGGTCTCGCCATCGCCATGGTCGGCAGTGACAGCCAGACGGGGTCGCAACGTTTCACCTTTGGTCAGATCTACCTCTTTGACGGGGTCAGTTTTCTGGTTGCGGTTGTCGGGCTGTTTGCCTTGTCCGAGGTGTTCTATTTCCTCGAAAAGCACCACAGCGGGACACGGGGCGATGCCAAGCAGATGAAGATCGGCAAGCTGATGCCCAAGTGGAGCACGATCAAGAGCTGCATCCCGACCATGGGCCGCACCACCGTGATCGGGTTCATTTGCGGGGTTCTGCCCGGATCGGGTGCGACGCTTGGGTCCTTCCTGTCCTATTCGCTGGAAAAGGCGACCGTGGACCGGGACGGCAAGAGCTTTGGCACCGGTGATCCCCGCGGTGTTGTGGCACCTGAGGTCGGGAACAACGCCGCTGCGGGCGGTTCGCTGGTTCCGATGCTGTCGCTCGGTATCCCCGGTTCCGGGACAACCGCCATTCTGCTTGCACTGCTTTTGCAGTTGAACATCACACCCGGTCCGCTTTTGTTTTCCAAAAACCCTGACATCGTCTGGAGCCTCATTGCCTCGCTTTTCATTGCGAACGTGATGCTGCTGGTGATGAACGTGCCGCTCGTCGGGATCTTCACACGGGTTCTGTTGGTTCCGACGCGGATCATGATGCCGATTGTTGCGATGATCTCGGTTGTGGGCGTCTACAGCCTGTCAGGCTCGACCGTGGACGTGATGACGATGGTTGGCTTTGGCCTTTTGGGCTGGCTCTTTCGCAAGTTGGACGTGCCGATTGTGCCGATCATCCTCGGGATCCTTCTGGGCAACGAGATGGAGGTCAACCTGCGTCGCGCCATGACGATCTCGGATGGTGAGTGGTCCATTCTGGTGGGCAGCCCGCTTGCGATCATCCTCTGGGCCATCGCGATCACAGGCTTCCTGTTGCCCGTCATCCTCGGACGCCGCGTGAAGAAGCGCATGGCGGCAGAACTGAACGAAACAAATGCGGCATCGGACACATAACCGATGCGCCAAGACCTGATGGGCTTTGGCAACAAGATAGGAGTAACAAAATGCGTATCATGACACTGCCTTGCGATGGCATTGGGCCCGAAATCATGGCGGCCACCCTCGAAGTGGTGGAAGCCGCGAACAAGCGATTTGACCTGGGGCTGACGTTCCACGAGGAGGAGTCCGGGTTTCCAAGTCTGGAAAAGCACGGGATCACCCTGCGTGATGAAGTGCTTGACCGTGCGCGGACAGAGTTTGACGGCGTGATCCTCGGCACCCAATCGCATATGGACTACCCCCCGGTGGCCGAAGGCGGGCGCAATGTCTCGGCCGGGTTCCGCATTGGCCTTGACCTTTATGCCAATGTGCGGCCCGCGCGCAGTCGGGATTTCTTGCCAAACAAGGCACCCGGCATGGACCTTGTGATCATGCGGGAAGCGACCGAAGGGTTTTATCCGGATCGCAATATGTTCAAAGGCGTGGGCGAGATGATGCCCGACCCTGATATGGCGCTATCGGTGCGCAAGATCACACGACACGGATCGATGCGCATCTGCCGCGAGGCGTTCAAACTGGCCATGCAGCGCAAGAAAAAGGTGGCTGCAATCCACAAGGCCAATTCGTTTCTGATGACGGATGGTCTGTTCCTCGAATGCTTCCGCACGGTCGCCAAGGATTTCCCCGAGGTCGAGACCGAAGAACTGATTGTCGATGCTTTTGCCGCCCTTCTGGTGCGCAAGCCGCATGAATATGACGTCGTGGTTGCTACGAATTTCTACGGTGACATCCTGTCTGATCTGGCGTCGGAATTGTCAGGCTCTTTGGGTCTGGCGGGGTCTATCAATGCCAATGCCGAGACGGGTCTGTGTTGTGCGCAAGCGCAGCACGGGTCGGCGCCAGATATTCAGGGACAGAATATTGCGAACCCGACATCGTTGATTTTGTCGGCGGCCATGATGCTGATTTGGCTGGGTGAGCAACGGAACATTTCAAAGCTCATGGACGCGGGGCAGGCCATTGCTGATGCGGTGGATGCTGTCATCGATAACCCTGCGACACGCACCAGAGACCTTGGCGGCACGGTCAACACCGACGCCTTTGGATCGCTGGTTGCCCAGATGGTTTCCAAAGAGGCCGTTGCCGCTTGATGTTTCTCCCTGCGGGCAGCTTTGCCCGCCTCTCTTGGCGGCGGAGCCATTCACGCTCCGCCGCCCCTTACCAAAGCAAGTGATATGACCCGTCAGCCCAGGATTGCGTTGATACATGCAACGCGTGTTGCAATTGACCCCATTGAGGCCGCAGCGACAGTGTTGTGGCCCGAAGCAGAGACCATTTCCATTCTGGAGGAAGGGCTGTCCGTCGACAGGCAAAAGACCCGAGAGCTGTCCGGTGACATGTTACGGCGTATTGTCGATCTGACCCGCTATGCAGAAGCGTCACAGGCCGACGGTGTCTTGTTTACCTGCTCTGCCTTTGGAGCGGCGATAGATCGCGCAAACGCTGAGGCGTGCATTCCTGTCATGAAGCCGAACGAGGCCATGTTCGATGCCGCATTCGCTCATGGTGATCGTGTGGCGATGATCTATACCTTTGCGCCCGCTGCCGCGGGGATGGAGGAAGAATTTCGCGAAGCCGCCAGAGAGCGTGGCAGTGATGCGGAGATCACATCCTATTTCTGTGATGGCGCCCTTGAGGCCAAACGCGCAGGGGACGATACGACACACAACCGACTGATCGCCCAAACCGCGCGCACGATCGAGGGGGCGGATGTTGTCCTGTTGGCGCAATTCTCGATGGCGGGCGCCGCGGGTGACGTGCGCAGTGCGACCTCTGTTCCCGTTCTGACAAGCCCCGAAGCCGCGCTGACGGAAATCAAGCGCCGCGTCGAGTCAAATGGATAAGGAAAGCCCATGCAGATTGGCGTCATTGCGGATGATTTTACGGGTGCAAGTGACATTGCAAATACATTGGCCAAAGGTGTCGGTCCCGAAGGTGGGCTGCGCACGGCGCAGTATGCAGGTGTTCCTGACGGGTCGGCGGATCTGAAAATCGAGGCGGGTGTCATTTCGCTCAAGAGCCGTTCGGCCCCGGTCGATGAGGCGGTTCGGGACAGTCTGGCGGCCCTCCATTGGTTGCTGCGGCAAGGGTGCACACAGATCATTTTCAAATATTGCTCCACGTTTGATTCAACGCGGGAGGGCAATATCGGCCCGGTTGCTGATGCATTGGCAGATGAGATGGGCGCGAACGGCGTTGTCGTGTGCCCCGCGTTTCCGACAACGGGTCGCACGGTCTATCAGGGGCATCTGTTTGTGAATGATGCGCTGCTGAACGAAAGCGGCATGGAAAATCATCCGCTCACGCCGATGACGGATCCCGACATTCGGCGCTGGCTAGGGCATCAGACGGCGTCCTCCATCGGTCATCTGCCTTTGACGACCGTGGCGCAGGGACCCGAAAAGGTGCAGGCGGCCTTGCGGGAAGCCACGGACCGCTTTGTGGTCGCGGATGCGGTGAGTGACGACGACCTTTTGACCCTCGGTGCTGCCTTGGCGGAGGCACCGTTGATCACCGGCGGGTCGGGCATCGCGCTTGGTCTGCCTCGCAACTTCCTTGGCCAAACATCACGGCAAGACCGTGTATCTCAGCACCCGGCGATTTCGGGGCCAGCCGCCATTCTGTCCGGGTCGTGTTCAGGGGCTACGCGCGGGCAAATTGATGCTCATGAAAAGAACCACCCCTGCCTTTCGATTGACGTGCCTGGTGTGATGAACGGGACCGTTTCTGTCGAAACGCTCGTGGCGTTCTTTGACGCCAATCAGGACAACCGCCCCTTGGTCTATTCCTCTGGCGCGCCGGAACACGTCAGGGACTTGCAGGAACAGTTTGGCCGCGACGCGGTTGCTGCGAAACTCGATGCCTTGTTTGCGGATACGGCACGCGCGCTGATCCAAAAGGGGTACCGGCGTATCGTTGTCGCCGGGGGCGAGACGTCAGGGGCCGTAGCCCAAGCCGTTGCACAGGAGCGCGCCGCCCCGGCGATGTTGATCGGCCGCGAAATTGATCCCGGTGTTCCGGTCCTGACTGTGGGCCGATCCGATCCGGTGGCATTGGCCCTCAAGTCCGGGAATTTCGGCTCTGCGGATTTCTTTGCCAAGGCGCTGGACGTGATGGAAGCCGACACATGACAGAGGCAGAACAACACTTGCGGCATGACATGGTGCGTTTGTGCCGATCCCTTTTTGACCGTGGTTTCTCGGTCGGGTCGGCGGGGAATGTGTCTGCAAAGCTGCCGGACGGTATCCTCATGACACCAACAAATTCGACCCTTGGGTCGTTGGAGGCCGAGCGGATTTCCAAGCTCGACGCGGCGGGCAATCACGTCTCCGGGGACAAGCCCTCGAAGGAAGTGTTTCTGCATCAGGCTTTCCATGAGACCCGCCCGGATGCCGGGGCTGTGGTGCACTTGCATTCGACATGGGCCACAGCCGTCTCTTGCCTGCTCGACACAGACCCCGATGACTGTATCCCGCAACTGACGCCCTATGTCGTCATGCGCGTGGGGCGTGTTAAACAGTTGCCCTACGTCAAGCCTGGCGATCCCCGGACCGGGGACATGATCCGCGATCTGAAGGGGGCGTACAGTGCCGTGTTGCTGGCAAACCATGGGCCTGTCGTGACCGGAAAGAACCTGTTCTCGGCGGTTTGCGCGGCGGAGGAACTGGAAGAAACCGCCAAGCTGGTCGTTGCCCTTCAGGGTAAAAGGACGCGGCACTTGACCGACGCACAGGTTGCTGAATTACGGGCCACGTTTGGACAGATATGAGGACCTTTAAATGAAAACTGCTGACTTGATCGATAGCCATGCTGCGGACCTATCGCTGGTCCATCTGCCATTCCGGCAGTTTGGAACCGTGTCGGACTTTGCCGCGCCCATACAGACGATCCGCTGTTTTGAGGACAACACCGTCCTGCGCGCCCAGCTTGAGACGCCGGGCGAGGGGCGCGTGCTGGTCGTTGATGGCGGCGGATCGACCCGGATTGCCATCCTTGGGGACATCCTTGCCGATCTTGCGATCAAGAACGGGTGGGCCGGGCTGGTCATGAACGCCGCCATCCGTGACAGCGCTGAGATCAATGCCATGAACACGCTGGTCTTTGCACTTGCCACCAGCCCGGTGAAAAGTGCCAAGCTGGGATGGGGCGAGGTTGGTGTCGAAGTCAGCTTTGGTGGCGTCACATTTGCGCCGGGCGATTGGGTCTATGGCGACGCGGATGGCGTCTTGCACAGCACGAAGAAGCTGGTCTGACACCGGATCGCGCCCGTCATGCAATTACAGACCATCAAGAGCGCGGGCCAAGAGCTGCGGGTTGTTGATTTGCGGGCAGCACTTGGCGGTCGCTTGGACGACCTGCCGGTCTGTATTCGGCTGTTGTGTGAAAATCACATTCGGTCTGGTGCGCCTTTGGAGCCGTTCTTGCAAGGTGACGAGACCTTTGAATTTGCGTTCCGTCCCAACCGGTTGCTGATGCATGACACGACGTGCACGCCCGCATTGGCGGATGTGGCCGGATTGCGCGATGCATTGGCGGGGGCGGGTGTTGATCCGACCGTCCTGTCGCCGACCTTGCCGGTTGATGTGTCCGTTGATCATTCCGTGGCTGTCGATGCTTTTGGGGTACCTGACGCCTTGCAACGCAACTTGGCCAATGAATTTGCCCGCAACAGCGAACGCTATGCCTTTTTGAAATGGGCATCCCGCACCATGGACGGTTTGCGCGTTCACCCACCGGGCAGCGGGATCATGCACACGATCAACCTCGAACAGCTTGCAACGGTTTTGGAGGTTGATCCGGACGGTATTTCGCATCCCGATATGCTGCTGGGCACGGACAGCCACACGACGATGATCAACGGCATAGGTCTCATGGCGTGGGGGATCGGGGGGCTGGAGGCGGAAAGCGTGATGTTCGGGCAGGCGGTGTCCCTTGCTGTGCCAAAAACGGTTGGGGTTCGGCTGTCAGGGCAGATGCCGCGGCACATGCTGGCGACTGATCTGGCGTTGGAAATCACACACAGGCTGCGCGCGTTTGGCGTGACGGGTGAGTTTGTGGAGTTCTTTGGCCCCGGTGTGTCGCAGCTTGGCGCGGATACGCGCGGGGTTGTGGCGAACATGGCACCGGAATTTGGCGCATCGACCGGGTATTTCCCGGTGGACGCCGAAACGATTGCCTATCTGAAGCGTACGGGGCGAAAGCCGGTCCAATACCAGCATATCGAAGCGGTCTTTCGCGCGATGGGCCTTTGGTTCGATCCGGATGCTTGCCCGCGCTATGATCGAACGCTTGATCTTGATTTATCGGCTATTTCGCCCGCGATTGCCGGTCCGCGCCGCCCGCAGGACCGGTGCAAACCGGCGCAAGCCGCCGGGCAGGTCGAGATCGCCATTGGCCGCTCATTGATGCCCATCAGTGCAGACACAACTGCGGTTCCTGACGGCGCTGTCGGCATTGCCGCTATCACAAGCTGCACCAATACATCCGATCCGAACCTGCTTGTCGCCGCCGGACTTCTGGCCAGAAATGCGCGCAGACTTGGCCTTGGACCCGCGCCTTGGGTCAAGACGTCACTGGCTCCGGGTTCCCCTTCTGCCCGCAAACTGTTGGACCGTGCGGGCCTGATGGAAGATTTGTCCGCTTTGGGGTTCGACATTGTGGGCTTTGGCTGCACGACCTGCATTGGAAACTCGGGTCCATTGCCCGCTGCAATCGAAACTGCGCTTGCCGACGGCAAGGCAATTGCCGCAGTTCTATCGGGCAATCGGAACTTTCCGGGGCGCGTGCATCCCAAACTCGACCTTGGGGACCTGACTTCGCCGCCGCTTGTGATTGCTTATGCGCTCAAGGGGGATATCGCGGGCGATATTCTGACTGATTCGCTTGGTATCGGCACAGACGGACAGGATGTCATGCTGGAAGATATTTGGCCCTCACCAGAAGACATCGCTGAGGCGCTCTCAATGGGCTACCGAAGCGAGGATGTGAAAGCCGCTTTTGCCACAGCGGCCCAAGACGCCACATGGTCGGGGATTGCCACACCGGACACGCCGTTGTTCCCATGGGATCCGGTGTCCAGCTACCTGCGTTGCCCCAAGTTCGCATCGCATCCGCATGGCACAAGGCTGGGACGCTACGACGCGCGCGCCCTGATGGTTTTGGGCGACGACGTGACGACCGATCACATCTCTCCTGCGGGGTGGATTGCGCCGAACAGTGCGGCGGGGCAGTGGCTGATTGCGCGTGGGGGTGATCCAGACAACCTGAATGTCTATGCCGCCTATCGCGGCAATTGGGAGGTTATGCTGCGCGGGTTGTTCACCAACAGATCGGTGAAAAACCACCTGGCAGAGGGACTTGAGCCCTCAGAAACCATGCTTGGGGATGGGCGTGTCTTGCCCCTTCATGAGGCTGCCAATGAGCTGGAAAACAGTGGATTGAGTGCCGTCATCTTTGCGGGCGACCGCTATGGTATGGGGTCAAGCCGCGATTGGGCTGCGAAAGGTGTGGCATTGCTTGGCGTCAAAGCGGTCATCGCAAAGAGCTTTGAGCGGATCCACCGAACAAATTTGATCGGCATGGGGGTCCTGCCGCTTGAAATCACTGATGGGTTCGACCCCGCAACCGCGCGGATCGGTCCAGCGGATCAAGTCCTTGTTGACCTGTCTGGCGATGCTCTGACACCGCGCAAAGAAACGGCGATCACTTTGAAGCGGACGGGAAAACCTGCGGCGAAGATCGCCTGCCGCGCCGCCGTGGAGACGGAGCAAGAGATCGCATTGCTTCGGGTCGGGGGCGTGCTGCCGAATATCCTCGGGATGCATTTACGCTAGGCTCTGCCGTTTGTGCATTTTGCGAACGGCTGCCGACGATACGATCCGTCAAATGATCTAACTGGTAGATCAATGTCGTGAGAAATCGATGTTATCTTTGGATTGGCTGTACAGCTACCTCTTCTTTTGACGATGCGCTGGAACGGCGGATGGAACGGTTGTTCAACGCCTGTGGGTTGCACGTCATCACTATCCGACCAGCGGTTTCAGTACGCTGAAGCGAAAGATGAAGGAGAGGAACGTGTCAAATCGTCAAAGCCAGAGGCTGGATCACTTTGGTGTCGCGCCTGAATTGTTTCAGCCGATGTTTGACCAGGAAAAGCTGTTGGAAGAAAGCGGGCTTGAACACAGCCTGATCGCCTTGGTGAAAGTGCGGGCCTCGCAAATCAATGGCTGCGCTTTCTGCATAGACATGCATTGGCAGGATGCGCGGGCGGGCAGTGAAGTTGAAAACCGCCTGTACCTGCTGAATGCCTGGCGCGAAGCCTCTGTGTACACCGCGCGCGAAGCTGCGGCGCTTGGTTGGACCGAAGCCCTGACGCGGATCGAGACCTCGCAAGCGCCGGATGCGGTCTATGCAGACATCGCGGCACATTTCAGTCCCCGCGAACAAGTTGCGCTGAGCCTTGTGATCACCGCAATCAACGCCTGGAACAGGATCGCGATTGCATTTCGGATGCCACACGGTGTGCCGGGCGCAACGCACGCAGCTTGAATTCAGCAAGTCCCCCGCAAGACGTCGGTTCGGCGCGCTGAACAGACATGGGACGCCACCTTGGGGCCGACTGGACCCGTGGTCCCATCGGTATGACCAGAAAACATGAAATGGAGAGAGAAATGGCAAAGTTAGCAATCGTTTATCACAGTGGGTTCGGACACACTGCCGTGCAAGCAGAAGCCGTGTATCGGGGTGCGAGCGAGGTCGCGGGGACCGACGTTACGCTCATTCCGGCGGAGGAATTCGAGCAGAATTGGCGGGTGATGGATGCCGCTGACGCGATCATTTTCGGCTCGCCTACCTATTTCGGCAGCGCCTCAGCCCAGTTCAAGGCGTTCCTGGACGCAACGTCCGGCCGGTGGCTCGAAGGGCGTTGGAAAAACAAACTGGCTGCGGGTTTCACCGTTTCGGCTGGCATGAGCGGGGACAAGCTGGCCACGCTTCAACAGATCAACCATTTCGCCATGCAACACGGAATGATTTGGGTGGGTTTGGGATTGCCGCCGGGCAACAACACCAGCTCAGGCTCGCCAGAGGATCTGAACCGGCTTGGTGGTTTCATGGGGGCCATGGCGCAGGCGAATGCAGATGCGTCGCCCGAAGCGGCACCGGCTGGATCGGACCTGAGAACAGCCGAATATCTTGGCAAACGCGTGGCGGAAACGGCGCAGCGTTGGCTGGTGGGCCAAAGCGTCGGGGCCGTCGCCGCCTGAGTGTGCCTGCGCCCGTGCCGCCTAAGTTGCAGAACGGGCCAACCCATCCACTAACGATGCCCACTCATGACTGGGCTTGGGCATCTTTTTAGCTGAGCGGCGACGGATTGCGGAACGTAGGCTTAGGTGGATTGGGGCGCGTCCATTGGCATTTCGCCCGTCTCAATTGACGTCCAGATCGCGGTCATGACTTTGCCCATGTGCTTGTCACGCCGCCGGATCGCAAAAATCTCTGTGTGGCGCGGCGGGAAACCGTCGACCCGCAAGGGAACAAGCGCGCCGGATGCCAGATCGTCTTGGATCAAATGCTCGGGCATGCCGCCCCAGCCGAGGCCAGCTTTGATGATGGACTTTTTCGCCTCGAAATCCGACACGGTCCAACGCTGCCCGCCTGACAAGACATCCCGGCTTTGGTCAAAGTCTTTGCCCCCGGTGCCGGACACAACGACCTGGGTGTAGCGCTGCATCTCGAGCCGGGACAAAACCCCTGGTTTCTGCGCGGCCTCAAAACCGGCACTGGCCACTGGGCGTATCGTTATGGCGCCGAACGGCAATGTTTCGACCTCGTCAATCGGGACATCCTGTAGTCCCGCAAAAATCATGTCTGCGTCGCCCGCCATCAACCGAGCGAGCGGTCCCCCCATCATCTCGGACGCAACATGGATGTTCGTCGCCGGATAGATCTGTTTGATCGTGCCCAACAGGTCCAACACCGGCTCCAGTGCCATGGTCGAGGTGATTGCAATCGAGATCATCGCCTCTTGTTCGCTGCGCAATCCGGCAGCGACTGATTTCAAGCTGCGCACCTGTTCCAAAACGCGCGCGGTTTCGCGGTAAAACACCTCACCTTCAGATGTCAGGCTTGGGCGGTAGGCATCACGTGATAGCAGGGTAAACCCAAGCTCGTCCTCCAGTTTGCGTATTTGGTGGCTGACGGCGGATTGCGCCTTGTTCAGGCGGTCGGCGGCGGCGCGGAAGGTGCCAGTGGCCACGATAGCGTCGAGAGCGATAAGCTGATCAAGCGTCATTGGGAGGCTCTTTGATCTGTTTTTTGGATCATTGTGGTGACAACTCGATATTATCAATCGTTGCTCTGGATTGCTACCTCAAGGCTGTAATCAAACGGAGCTATCCAATGACACTCTCATACAAATGGTGTGCTTCTTCACCGGGTTATCCGGTCCGTTCAAAGGGGTCGGGGGCAATCCTGAACGTGATTGCCCTGTGGTTCCTGATCTGGGCTGCGGCGGTGGCGATGCACCTTGTGGGCCGCACGGGTGGGGTGATGTGATGGACGGGGTTGAGCATGATGACATTCGGGATCTGATGGAGCGCTACTTTGACGGGCTCTACCAGTCCGACAGCACAATCCTGCGCACGGTTTTTCACGACGATCTTGTCTATGTGAACGGCACGGCTGGCACCTACGAGAATATGGATCTCGAAAGCTACATGGCCCGGATTGATGCCCGCACAGCGCCTGCGTCACGGGGCGATGCCCGGCACGAGGTGGTCGAGCGCGTGACGCTGAAAGGTGACCGTATCGGGGTGATCGAGGCGCGGATGACCATGCTTGGACGAAACTATCAGGACCTGCTGACGCTCATCCACACGGATGACGGTTGGCGCGTCCTGACCAAGGTTTTCTCATTTGTCGAACGAAAGGACTAAGGCAATGCCCTATGTAAACATCAAAGTCACCCGGGAAGGTGGGCCAAACGGCACCGGCCCTTCGGATGCGGAAAAAGCGCAACTGGTCGAGGGTGTGTCCGATCTGCTCTTGCAGGTTCTGGGCAAGAGCCCCGCGACGACATTCGTCGTGATTGACGAAGTGCCGTTGGAAAACTGGGGCATCAGCGGCAAACAGGTGAGCCAAATCCGCGCGGCAAGCACCTGATCCAAACCCACCACTCACGAAACACTATGCGGCACGCCTCGGGGCGTGCCGCTCAAGAGGAGTGCGCCAATGCCCCGCATAGGTTTTGTCGGTCGCCGCACCGTGAGGACGTCAGCGCCGCGACTGATGGGCTATGCCTGGATGGCGGTTGCCATAACGATCTGGGCGAGTTGGCTGGTACTGACATCTTCGGGTGTGACAACCGCACTGTCTCCTGTCGATCTGGCCGGGCTACGGGCGCTTGTTCCTGCGGTTGTCCTTGCGCCGCTGCTGTGGCGTCAGCGATATGAGGTCGCAAGACTTGGTCTGCAGAAGAGCTTGTTGCTGTCCTTATATGGTGCGCCTTTCACGCTCTGCGTTGGATATGGCCTCAGCTACGCTCCGGTTGCCCATGCGGGCGCCATGGTGCCAAGCCTGATGCCGGTCTTCGTCCTCTTTATCGGATGGATTGCCCTTGGGCAGCGCGTGTCAGCGTATCAACTCGGGTCGGCTGTGCTGATCATTGCTGGTGCCGCGGCAATCGTGTTCCGCCCTGCCGAAGGTGCCCGCCCCGACAACCTGTGGATCGGACATGGCGTCTTTCTGGCTGGGGCTTTCTTTTGGGCCTGTTTCACGTTGACGCTCAGGCAACACGCGATCTCTCCCTTTCTGGCGACGGCGCTTGTGGGCGCGATCTCGACACTCTGCCTCGCGCCGTTTTGGGTCATGTCGGGTTTGTCGACCATGGGCGCGGCAACGCCGCCGGACATTGCGTTTCAATTTGTCTTTCAAGGCGTCATCACTGGGCTTGTATCGCTCTATGCCTTCGGCGAGGCGCTGCGGGTGCTGGGCCTGGTGGCGACCCGTCTGGCGGCATTCACGCCTGCTGTGGCAACCTGCCTTGCCATTCCCATTCTGTCTCAGGTGCCTGACGCGTATGAGATTGCCGCTATCGGATTGGTTGTTGGCGGGCTGTTGGTTGCGTCGCTGCCAGCGCGCGCCGTTCGATCTGCCGCGTCCGAGCGTGGTCAGAGCCCAGACGACCCGCGATGTCGCAAGTCGCAAATGCCGTACTGAAGCGACCATTCGGTCTGAACTTGTATTTCTAGTTCAATGAACGGATTGCTCGGGGCAAGGCTCGTGTTGCCGATCGCTTGCTGTTGACTGGGAAAGAGTCACTCGAGCGCCTTCAGAAGGCTCGGCAACCTGGCCCCCTGCAACATCATGTGGTTTCGCATCAGCGTGTTGGCCAAGTCGCCGTCCTTGGCAAAGATCGCGCCGCTGATTTCACGATGTTCTGCGAGCGACTGTGCCAACCGTCCGACAACCTCGTAAGGCATCAGCCGATACACGTTGATCCGTGCCTGTATCTGATCCAGTTGATCAACCAGCCACGTATTGCCGCTGGCTTTGTGAATGGCTGCGTGGAACGCGAGGTTGGCTTGCGCGTAGGCGGAAATATCCTCGGCTTCGGCGGCGATGCGGCACTGTTCCAGACCCGCCTCGATGTCCTTTTTGTCCGAAAGTGTCAGCAGATCGCTGGCCAGACGGCAGGCCATGCCCTCCAGCTCCGCGGCCACTTCGAACAGATCGTTGAGCTCTTTTGCGGTCAAAACACGCACCATCGCCCCTTTGCGTGGGCGCGTTTCCAACAATCCGCAGTCTACCAATGACCGGATGGCCTCACGGATCGGCGTGCGGCTCACATCAAAGCGCGCAGCGAGGTCAGCCTCTTCGAGCTGATCGCCCGGCTTTAGTAAGCCACTGAAAATATCATGTTTTAGCTGCTCAATGAGCGTGTCTGATGCCCGTGCCATACGCATTCCTTTCGGGTGTTTCATAGCGATCTCCGCATCTGATCGCCAGCCAAAACTCAGTTATGTGAATCTTTTGTCTTGCCATATGGATACATATAGATATTAAGAGGATACATAGGAGGAATCGAAATGAACAAATTTATCCAATCGACCATGCTCTCTTTTGCCCTTGTAGGAGGGGCCGCGCAGGCGGAGGAACTGCGCTTGTCCCACCAGTGGTCCACCAGTGACGTGCGTCACGAAGTGGCTCAGATCGTCGCTGATGAAGTCGCGGCAGCCGGTGTTGATCTTGAGATCACCATCTTTCCGTCGAAGTCGCTGTTTAAGCCGCGCGAGCAGTATCGCCCCTTGTCACGCGGGCAGTTGGACATGACGGTCTTTCCGCTGTCCTATGCAGGCGGTCAGCAACCGGCATTCAATCTGACGCTTATGCCCGGTCTTGTGAAAAACCATGATCACGCCGCCCGTCTGAGCCATTCGCCCTTTATGGAGGCGCTTGAGGCAAGGATGGCCGAGGACGATGTGATGGTCCTGGTCCACGGCTACCTTGCCGGCGGGTTTGTCGGCAAAGACACCTGCATCACGCATCCAGATGATGTCGCGGGTTTGCAGACCCGTGCGGCGGGCAAGTCGTTTGAGCAAATGCTGGTTGGTGCCGATGCGTCGATCACGTCTATGGCGTCATCCGAGATTTACTCGGCCATGCAGACGGGCGTTTTGGATGCGGCCAACACGTCGTCTTCGTCGTTCGTATCTTATCGGATTTTTGAGCAGGTCGCCTGCTATACACCCGCGTCCGATATTGCGCTTTGGTTTCTGTACCAACCGCTGCTGATGAACAAATCCACGTTCGAGGGTTTGTCGGAAGAGCAACAAGCGGCCCTGCTTGCCGCGGCGGACGTGGCCGAGGCGCACTACCTTGAACAAGCCAAGCTGCAAGATGCCGCATCGGTCGATGTGTTCCGCGAAGCAGGCGTCGAAATCGCCGAAATGACAGCGGATGATTTCGCAGCATGGCAGGCGCTGGCCCAGGAAACATCCTATGCCGCGTTTGCGGCTGATGTCGAAGGCGGCCAAGAGCTGCTGGATATGGCGCTCGCGGTCGAGTGACCCCAATTGCGAGGGGCGCGCAGCCTCTCGCCCATCTCAAACCAATTGGAAGGAAAACGTCATGGCTGGCCATGCCCTTTCGGCTGCCCAACGCACAAAGAGCGAGAATGGTTTTGTGCGCGCAGTCCAGAATATTTCTAGTGTCGCCGGGTGGTGTTCTGCCTTGATGATTTTGGCCGCTGTTTTTCTCACGTGCCAAATGATCTTTATCCGCTTTGCACTGAACGGATCGACCGTTTGGCAAACCGAGATTGTCGTCTTCTTGGTGATTGCCGCGACCCTCATCGGGTTGCCGTTTGTGCAGTATCAACGCGGCCATGTGAACGTGGACCTCATCCCGTTGGCACTGAAAGGCAAAGCGCGATTTGGGTTGGCCATTGTGACGCTGACGCTGTCGATCATCATCACAAGTGTGATGTTGTTCTATGCTTACGAGCATTGGCATTTCGCTTGGGCGCGAGGCTGGACATCGGACACCGTAACGGCGGTTCCCCTGTGGATACCCTACCTGTCGCTGCCTGTCGGTTTTGGCCTGTTGTGGCTGCAACTGATCGCCGATCTCACAGCCCTTCTCACGAAATCTGAATCGCCCTTTGGGCTGGAGGCATCGTAATGGATCCCCTTCTTCTTGGTGCCCTGGTTGGCATCTGCACCATCCTGGTCCTGTTTTCTGGCGTGTCCGTCGGTGTTGGACTGCTGATCGTCTCTGCCGGTTTTCTGGTGATCTTTGATGGCATGCGGTCTCTGGAGCTGATGCCTGAGATATTCTTTGGCAATCTGGACAGCTTTGCCCTGCTGGCGATCCCCATGTTCATCATTATGGGGGCATCCATTGCGTCCACCCGCGCCGGAGCGGACCTGTACGAAGCGTTGGAACGGTGGCTCACCCGTGTTCCCGGTGGCTTGGTCATTTCCAACCTGGGGGCTTGTGCCTTGTTCGCGGCAATGTCCGGGTCCAGCCCCGCCACATGTGCCGCCATCGGCAAAATGGGCATCCCGGAAATGCGCAAACGCGGCTACCCCGAGGGGATTGCCACGGGGTCCATCGCGGCAGGCGGTACGTTGGGTATCCTGATCCCGCCATCCGTCACCATGATCGTTTACGGTATCGCAACCGAGACCTCGATTGGCCGCCTGTTCTTGGCTGGTGTGTTCCCTGGGCTGTTGCTTGTGGCACTGTTCATGGTCTGGTCGCTCTACGCGACATGGAAATCTGGTGACCAAAACCTGCTGACTGCTCGCAGCTACACGTGGCGCGAAAAGTTCGAAGTCCTTCCACGCGTGCTGCCTTTCATCGGCATCATCATCGGTGTGCTCTATGCGATGTATGGTGGGGTTGCGACGCCGTCTGAGACGGCCGCTGTTGGCGCGCTTTTGTGCTTGGGCGTGGCAATCGTGATCTACAAACTTTTTGATCTCCGCAAAATCTGGACGATCCTGCAGGACAGCACCAAAGAGAGCGTGATGATCCTGTTCATCATCGCCGCTGCGGGTGTGTTTTCCTACATGCTGTCGAGCCTGTTCATCACGCAAAGCATCGCGACATGGATCGGCACGCTGGATGTGAACCCTTGGGTTCTGATGATTGCGGTGAACATCTTCCTGATCATCGCGGGGTTCTTCTTGCCGCCTGTTGCGGTGATCCTGATGGCAGCACCGATCCTTTTGCCGATCATCACCACAGCTGGTTTTGATCCGATCTGGTTCGCCGTCATCCTGACGATCAACATGGAAATCGGCCTGATCTCACCACCTGTTGGCCTCAACCTCTATGTGATCAACGGCATCGCGCCCGACATCTCGCTCAAGACCATCCTCAAAGGCTCGCTGCCCTTCGTGGCCTGCATGTTGGTTGCCATTGTCCTGCTGTGCGTCTTCCCCGGTATCGCCACCTGGTTGCCAGAGGCCGTGATGGGCCCGGCACTCTAACCCCCACATTTAAAGGAAATTCACATGTCCTACACATCCAAATACCGCCGCGTTGGCCTGATCGTTCCCAGCTCGAACGTGACCATGGAAACCGAAATCCCGGCCCTTTTGAAAGCCCGCGAAACCATCCTGCCGGACCGCTTTACATTCCACTCCTCCCGGATGCGGATGAAAAGCGTGGTGAAAGAAGAGCTGGAGGCGATGGATGCAGACAGCGTGCGCTGCGCGACCGAACTGTCCGATGCCGCGGTCGAGGTCCAAGCCTATGCGTGCCTTGTCGCGATCATGTCCATGGGGCTGGGGTATCACCACGAATCCTACAAGAAGCTGAACCAAGCCACAGTGGATAACGGATGCCCCACGCCTGTCTTGAACTCTGCCGGCGCGCTTATTGATGGGCTCAAGGATTTGGGCGTCAAGAAAGTCTCGATCATCTGCCCCTACATGAAACCACTCACGAAACTGGTTGTCGACTACATCGAAAACGAGGGGATAGAGGTGCAGGATTTCCTTGCACTCGAAATCCCCGACAATCTCGAAGTCGCGTCCCAAGATCCGACCGCCCCGGCAGAGCTGTGGCGCAAACTGGATCTGCGCGGGGTGGATGCCATTGTCGCGTCGGCCTGTGTTCAAATGCCGTCACTGCCATCGATTGAAATGATCGAACGTGCATCTGGCCTGCCCACACTGTCGGCGGCGGTTGCAACAACACGTCAAATCCTGCGCAGTTTGGACCTGACAGAGATTGCACCCGGTGGTGGTGCGTTGCTTGCCGGTGGTGTGCCGCAGGCATTGCCAAAGGTGGCCTGACAAACAAGGTTGGCGCGTTTATCAACGCGCTACCCCAAACATCCCAGGACGCGCTGTGGACAGCAAAGTTTCCATCTACCCCATCACGCAGGCGACCACGGCCACGTTCACGGAACTCTACTTTCGTCTGACGTTCTTCTTTTTCATCCAACGGGGCAGCAAATATGTCCTGACGCCGTCGCAGGGCGAGATGTTGGGCGAAGAGGGCGATTTGATGATCTTTCCGCCCGGCTCGATTGTGACGATGGAAAACCGCCCCGTGATGGAAAGCGACTATCGCGCGCTTGGCGTCAGTTACTCACACGATTTGATCAATGCGGTGTTCTCTGATTTGCCAAAATCCGATGCTGCACATGGGGTGCAGATTGTCCGCGCCGCCGAACACAATCCGTCCGATATTCTGGCGCTGATCCAGGACACATTGGACAACAGTGCCTTGCCGGACACCATCCGGGATCACCGTTTGTTGGAACCGCTGTTGTGGCTGCGCGAGCAGGGCTTCCAACTGCCCACCCAAGTCGAAGACGATCCGATCAGCCAGGTGCGCAGCCTGATCGAGTCCGATCTGAGCCATTCCTGGATGGCCGAAGAAGTGGCCGAACACTTTGCAATGAGCGAGGCGACGATGCGCCGTTGGCTGTCCAAAAGCGGGCAAGGCTTTGCCAAGATACTGCTGCACACGCGTTTGGAACATGGGCTGAGCCTGTTGCAGACGACCGACGCTCAAGTGTCGGAAATCGCGTTGGATTGCGGGTTTAAAACGCCGTCGCATTTTTCCGACGCATTCCGCAAAAGGTTCGGGATTAAGCCAAAAGACATCCGTTTGGCCGCAGATTGATCGAAATCCGATAATTCTTGATTGGGAGCCGGAAGCGGCACTGCGTTGTGATGGCTAGGTTAGTTTCATCAACAACACCGATCCCGGAAAGGATTAACCCAATGACACGCACCATTTTCATCGCCGCCGCTTTGGCCGCTTCGCTTGCCGCACCGGCCATGGCCGATGGTTTCACTTTGACCAGTCCTGACATTGCCGAAGGTCAACAGCTCAGCTCTGATTTCGTGTTCAAGGGCTTTGGCTGCGAGGGCGGTAACACGGCCCCGACACTGGAGTGGTCCGGCGCACCTGAAGGCACCGAAAGCTTTGCCGTCACTGTGTACGACCCCGACGCGCCGACCGGTTCGGGCTGGTGGCACTGGTTTGCCTTCAACATTCCGGCGGATGTGACATCGCTGCCCGGTGGTGGCGACGTGAACGGCGTCCAGCTGACCAATGACTACGGCGCGACAGGTTTCGGTGGTGCATGTCCTCCTCCCGGCGAAGTGCACCGCTACGAGTTCACCGTACACGCCTTGGGCGCCACGCTTGAGATCGACAATTCGGTCAGTAATGCGCTCGCAGGCTTCATGGTGAACGCAAACAGCTTGGCGTCGTCCACCATCACTGCGGTTTACAACCGCTAAACCAGTGCGCCTCGGCAGGTCTGTCGAGGCGCTCCCCCGATATTTGCAACAGGGCCAATCCCATGGACATCACTCTCAAAGCTTGGGCGCATGGTGCGCCGATCCCCGAAAAATTCGCATTCGGCAAAATCCCGGCGGAAGGCCGGTTCGACACCTCCGACAACATCAACCCCGAGATCAGCTGGTCGAACGTGCCCGAAGGCACCAAATCCTTTGCCGTGATCATGCACGACCCGGACGTGCCGTCGTCGGGCGAAGATGTGAACCAAGAGGGCAAAACAGTGCCTGCCGATCTGCCGCGCGTCGATTTCTATCACTGGGTTGTGGTAAACATCCCCGCGTCCACACGCGACATCGCCGAAGGGGCGGACAGCCTTGGCGTGACACCGGGTGGCAAGACCGCAGGTCAGCGTTCATATGGCAAAACCGGTATCAACAGCTACACCGATTGGTTTGCTGGCGACGCGGATATGGGTGGCAACTACGGCGGCTATGACGGCCCGTGCCCGCCGTGGAATGACAGCATCATCCATCACTACCACGTCACGGTATATGCGCTGGATGTTGAAGAGCTCGATCTTGATGGTGCGTTCACCGGGGCCGACGCTTTGGCCGCGTTCGAAGGGCATGTGCTGGCCGAGGCCTCGCACATGGGCACCTATTCCATGAACCGTGATCTGCGCGATCAAGCCGCGTAACACAAACACTTCGGTCTGCGCCAAAACGCCCAGGCGCAGACCGGCAACATCAGGAAAACGCCCATGTTCTATGAACCGCGCAACGGCCACGGTCTGCCACACAACCCCTTTAACGCACTCATCACACCGCGCCCCATCGGTTGGATTTCGACGCGCGGGACTGACGGGTCTGAAAACCTTGCGCCCTATTCGTTCTTCAACGGGGTGTCATATGCGCCGCCCCAGGTCATGTTCGCCTCGACCGCCAGCAAGGCGGATCGGACGCGCGGCAAGGACTCCGTCGGGAATATCATCGACACCGGCGTGTTCTGCGTGAATGTCGTCGGGTTCGAGATGCGCGATGCCATGAACGCAACCTCGGCACCTGCACCGCGTGACGTTGATGAGTTCGATCTGGCGGGGTTGGAGCGGGCAGATTGTGCAACCATCGCATGTTCGCGGGTGGCGGCGGCACCGGCCAGCATGGAGTGTAAGCTGGTCAAAGTCGTTGATCTGCCGGGAGAGGCCAACATCGTGGTCTTTGGTGAGGTCACAGGTATCCATCTGCGCGATGAATACCTGATCGACGGCATCTTTGACGTGACCAAGTTCCGACCGCTCGCAAGACTTGGCTATCGCGATTACACGGCCGTGTCCGATCTGTTCAGCCTTGATCGGCCGACCGCTGGATAAGCGCCTAAAACAAGGCGTCGATTTGCTCAGCGACCCGGCTGTCGAGTGTCGCCGGGTCCACCACTGTCATATCCGCCGCGATGACATGCACGTCCGTTAGCCCCAAGAACCCAAGCACGTGAACCAGGTAGGGCGACACAAAATCCATGTCCCCCATCACGGGAGTTTCGCCTGTTGCAACAACGATGTACGCGGTTTTACCAGTGGCGAGCCCCACATATGTTTGTACCGGGTCCGGGCGGAATGTCACGCCTGGGCGCGCCACGTGATCCACCCAAGCCTTTAGCGCGGCAGGCAGGCCAAAGTTGTACATCGAGGCCGAGATGACCAGAATATCGGCATCGAGCAGTTCATGCACCATCGCATCAGACGTTGCCAATATCGCGTGTTGATTGAGGGTGCGTTCATCGGCTGGTGTGAAACTCGCCCCGACCCAGTCTTCGGTCAGAAATGCGGCCTCATCACTGACCGTACGGGTGGTCACTGTGAGCGTTTCGTGGCGGGTTTGCAGGCGTTCGATGACCGCGTGGCCACCACTCAGGGACGCAGAGCCATTTTGGCGCACGCTAGACGTGACGTGAAGAACAGAAGTCATGGGGTTTCCAATTCGGACAGTTGTTTGGTTAGGAGGCTGGCGATTGTGCGACAGGGCGGTCCGGGTCCTGTTTCCAAACAGCAAATGAGCCGTCGAACAGGATGCCTGTCTTGTCGATCATCGCGAGCGCCAAGAGGACAACCGTGGCGGCGTAGCCGGAGCCACAAGACGCGATCAGTGGTTTGGATGCCCAGCCGGGTGCGCGTTCATCCAAGACTTTTACGATCACGTCGGCGTCCAGAAACGTGCCGCTGTCCGGATCAAGCATTGCGCTGAACGGCACATTCAACGCACCCGGAATGTGGCCGCTGCGCGGGTCATCCGCGTTACCTGCGTAGTTAGCGGCCCCGCGTGCGTCGATGACACAGGCGCCGTCCTGAAGCGTCAGAAATTCCTCCAGATCAAGCTTGAGGCCCGGCACATGTTTGGGGATGAAGCTGCCTGTTTCGGGCACGGATGACAGGGTCGAAACCTGCATCCCCAAGTTTATCCAGTTGGCCCACCCGCCGTTCAGAACCCGCACGTTTTCAAATCCCCAATGTCGCATGGCCAACCAAATCCGGCCCGCAAACATGTGCGATGATGCGTCGTAGAGCACGACAAGATCGCCCTCGTTGATACCAAGTGCGGCAAAGGACGCGCGCGCCTCTGCCTTAACGGCGATAGGGGCCAAACCGGGGGCCACGTCCTGCGCGATGAAATGTTTGGTCCAATCCAGAAAGGCGGCACCGGGGATGTGCCCGGCGTCATAGTCATCCTGCAGGGCCCGTGCAGGTGACGCCCACGTGCCGCGCACATCAACGACTTTGACGTTCGGCGCAGCCATTACGGCGTTCAACTCGTCTGCTGAAATCAGAGGCCCCCGCGTCATTGCGCAGCCCCCGAGATGTTGTCGGCCAGAAATGTCTGCCAAACCGTGTTGCGGGCAAAGTCATAGCCTGCGACGTCGCTCCAGATGGTTTCCAACTGCTCAAGCTCAGCAGCGCGTGTTTCCGGCGCATTGATGGCCCGATGCGCCGCGACAAGGGCAGAGGCACGGGCATTCGCCCAGCAATGGACAAGAACCTTACGATCCCCGACACGGTCCATGGCGTTCAGAAAGTTCTGAAACTCCTCCGATTTGGGATCGCGCCAGTTGACCGGCACATGGATGTATTCGACACCTTGGTTCGCCAGTATCTCCCCTTCTTCGGGGTTATAGATCCCCTCGGTCTCTGGGACGAGGTTGATCACAACTTCGATGCCGTCGTCCGCGGCCTCGGACAGTTGCGTGGCACTGGGCTGGCCAGAGGTCAGCACCGTTGGTTCAAACTGATAGAAATTGCGGGCTTCACTGATGTCAGCGAATGCGGGTGTCATTGCCAGTGTTGCCACGATGATTGCAGCACCTGTGATTTTGCGGATTGTCATGTCTGTACCTCCTATCGAACGAAGCGTTTAGCCTTACTTGTTGACCGTCGTGTAGGTCTTGGAGACGATCTTCCAACCTACGTTCAGGCGCAGGAGTGTGAGCAGATCGAAGAACTGGAATGTCGGCAGATCAATGGTGACCTTGACCAGTGCCATGTCGTTGTTGACCTCAACGTGGGTAATTTCGCTGCTGTTGGGGGGAAGCGTTCCGCTGTCGGCCAGAGCCTCCAATGCGCTGCGCGGCGTCAGCACAAGGTTTCCGTCCGCGTCCAGCGAGTTCAGATTGACGCTTGAATAGAACGCCTTAGCGACACGGGCGCCACTGCCATCGCGGATTCCTTCGATATAGTCGGTCACGGTCGCGATGATCTGGTCTTTGTCGGTCATGGTCTTGCCCCTTCCGTGGTCGTTGCTTGACCGACATGTATGGGCGAGGTTACGTTTAATAAAATGAAATGATGTGAACGATGTGATGCAAAAAACAGAACGCGATTTCACTGACGGCAACCTGTTGAAGACATTTGTCGAGATCGCGGATTGCAAGAACCTGACCCTCGCGGCCTCTCGGCTGAACCGAAGCCAATCTGCGATCAGTGTGCAACTGCGCAAATTGGAGGAAGAGTTGGGCACATCGCTGTTTGTGCGCGATGGCAAAGGCATGTCCCTATCGCCAAGCGGGGAAAAGTTGTTGCCTGCCGCGCGGCGTAGTCTGGCAGAATTGGCGGGGATCAAGTTGCTTTTTGCAGCACCTTTGAACGGTCGGATACGGGTCGGTATTCCAGAGGATTTTGACGAGGGCGTGCTGGAAAAAGCGCTGTCCGATTTTCGCCGATCCAATCCGGGTGTCGAGGTTGTCGCGACATCGGGCTGCACCGCTGGTTTCGCGGATGCGATCCGGGCGGACGAATTGGATATTGCGGTCTGCTCTGCCGTCACAACGGTGCCGGGCGAGGTTTTTCGCGAACAGCAAGCCGTTTGGGCTGCAAGCGAGACGCTCAATCTCAAGGCAAATGATCCCGTGCCGCTTGCGATCATTGACCATGGATGCTGGCTAGCGGAACTGCCAAAGGTATCGCTGGACCAGCAAGGGCGTGCCTACAACGTCGCCTTTGCCTGCACGGGTATCATGAGCCAAAAGGCTGCGATCCGGGCCGGGTTCGCCGTTGGCGTCATTTATCAAGACAGCGTCGAAGAGGGCATGAAGATACTCACCGCAAAAGACAATTTCCCACCTCTGCCAAAGTTCAAAAGGTCCATTTTCATTGGCGACAACGCGCCGCGAGACTTGGCTGAAGCCATGGCGGATGCGATACGCCGCGCGGCCTAGTGGGTGGATTGAGGAAAATGGCATTCCGTCACACGGTGCGTGCCTGCGGTTAAAGCGTAGCGGCAAGTCAACCAAGGCGAAGTACGGAATGCCGGCCTTGAGACGCGTAGATCCAACAGCGGCTTCGTCGCAACATAACCCTCGCTGCTTCCCGCAGGAAACGGGTCGCGCCGCCGCGTTGCTTCGCCTACCTTCCCCGCATGGAACAGAACCCACAGACCCCCACCGAGACCGGTTATCATTACAACGTCATGCGGCGTGCCATTGACCTGATTGATGGCGCGGACGAGCCGCTGAGCCTGGAGGCGCTGGCGTCCGAGATGGGCATGAGCCCGGCGCATTTTCAGCGTGTCTTTTCCCGCTGGGTCGGCGTGTCGCCCAAGCGGTATCAACAGTATCTGGCGCTGGGCCATGCCAAGGCGTTGCTGAGCGAGCGGTTCACCACGCTGGAGACGGCCCATGCCACGGGGTTGAGCGGGTCGGGGCGGCTGCATGACTTGTTTCTACGTTGGGAATCCATGTCGCCCGGTGACTATGCCAAGGGTGGCGACGGGCTGACCATCTTTTGGGGGTGGTTCGACAGCCCCTTTGGGCTGGCCCTGGTGATGGGAACGGACAAGGGCATCTGTGGTCTGGGATTTGCCGCTGAGATGGGCGAGGACTGGGCCATGGAGGACCTGGTGCGGCGCTGGCCCAAAGCGCGTTATGTCGAGGACCCCATGCGGCTGCGGCCTTGGGTATTGGCGGCCTTCGGGGCCGAGGATGCCACGTTGAAAGAGGCACCACTGTACCTGATCGGCGCACCGTTCCAGATCAAGGTTTGGGAGGCTTTGCTACGGGTGCCGAGTGGCCATGTCACCACCTATTCCGAGATCGCGGAGAGCATTGGCAACCCGCGCGCGGTGCGGGCGGTGGGCACAGCGGTGGGCCGCAACCCGGTCAGTTGGTTGATACCGTGCCACCGGGCCTTGCGCAAATCGGGTGGATTGGGCGGCTATCACTGGGGCCTGCCGGTCAAGCGTGCGCTGCTGGCCTTTGAGGCCGCGCGGGCCGAAGCCTGAGGCGCAGCCACGCACCAAATCAGCCGTACACGGGTGTTCACAGTCGTGCGCGGGATGTTGCTTATGACATTTTCCCCCTGTTTCCGGGAACCTGTGGCCCCTATCTTGCGTCATCATAATGGGTCTTGCCCGAACAAGGCCCTTCCTTGGAAGGCAGTAGGACAACAGACATGCTTAAATCCCCTCTCATCTTTGCCGTGGGCGCCATCGCCGCCCTGAGCGCCTGTACAGACCCCGCCGCGCTGGGCACCGTTGGCCCCAATGGCGAGCCCATCAATCAAAAGCGCAACACCGGCGCGGCCATTGGTGCCGCCTCTGGCGCGTTGATTGGTGCGGTTGCGGGTGATCGCAACACGGCGCTTGCGGGTGCAGTTGTGGGTGGCCTTGTGGGCGGTGCCATCGGCTATGACCTCGACCAGCAAGAGGCCGAGCTGCGCCGCGATCTGAACAGCAATGTGACCATCACCAACACGGGCGACCGGTTGATCGTGTCCTTCCCTGAGGCGATCCTGTTTGCCACCGGCAGCTTTGCAGTGCGTCCGGGGCTTCAGGCCGACATGGGCGATCTGGCGGGCAGCTTGCAGCGCTATCCCAACTCGACTGTGCAGATCGTGGGCCACACCGACAGCGATGGTGACGCCGCGTTCAACCAGCAACTGTCCGAGCGCCGTGCCAATGCGGTGGCGGACGTGCTGATGGGGCAGGGTGTGCCATTTGGCCGAATCCAGACCTTTGGCCGGGGCGAAAGCCAGCCGATTGCGACAAATCTGACGCCCGAGGGCAAGGCCCAGAACCGGCGCGTGGAAATCGTGATCCTGCCCAACGCGTAACGCCTAAATCTACATCATCACGACCTGGGGCTCGAGATTTGTTCTCGGGCCCCTTGCTTTGTTTCGGGGGGGCTGCACAGTGGGTGCAACTTGTTCGAGGAAAAGCCATGACGACGCCAATTCTACTGGGGATTTCGGGCGCACTGCGTTCGGGGTCGACAAACCGCAAGCTGCTCCGCGAGGCGGCGCGGCTGTTTGGCGATTGCACCTATGTGGAGGCGGACATTCAGATCCCCCTCTATGACGGTGACATGGAAGAGGCGGACGGTGTCCCGGAGGCTGCGGAAACGCTGGCCGGTCAGATTGCAGAGGCGGATGCCGTTCTGGTGTCGACGCCGGAATACAACAAGGGTCCTTCGGGGGCGTTGAAAAACGCGCTGGATTGGGTCAGCCGGGTCAAGGGTGATCCCTGGGCGGACAAGCCGGTGGCGGTGATGTCAGCGGCGGCAGGCCGTGCCGGGGGCGAGCGCGCGCAGATGATCCTGCGTGGCTATCTGGTGCCGTTCCGGGCACGAGTATTGCAAGGTCCTGAGGTGCATCTGGCCGATTGTGGCAACCAATTCGACGATGACGGGCGGCTGATCAGCGACGTTTATACCGCGACGCTGGGCCAGTTGATGCAGACGCTGCGGGCAGAAATCAAACGCTAGGACGTGGGCGTGCTGATCTCGATCAGGTTCCGGTCGGGGTCGCGCACGTAGAGTGACAGGATCGGCCCCTGCGCGCCCGTGCGCGGAACCGGACCTTCTTCGATCCGGGTGCCAGTGGCGGCGAGGTGTGCCTGCCATTTGTCCAGCGGTGTGTCCGTCAGAAAACACAGATCTGCGGTGCCGGGGCCGGGCGCGTGCGCCTTGGGGTCAAATTCGCCGCCATGGGGGTGCAGGTTGATCTTGTGACGGCCAAAGGTCAGCGCATGGCGGGTGCTGCCATCGGCCACCTGAAACGGTTGGTGCACCATGCCGAGCACGCGGGTGTAAAAGGCGATGGTTGTGTCCATATCAGCCACCGTCAGGACAAGGTGGTCGAGGTGGGTCAGCGTGGGGTGTTCCATTTCCGGTCTCCGTCGCGCAGGGTGCGCACCATGCAGAATGCCGATCCCGCCACGAGACGTCAAAGCGATGTGATGGACCCCGCCCGTGCGCAGGCGATGCAGGTGGCGCTTGGCCACGCGCCGACGCTTGCGTCCGGCGATGCGCTGCCGCCGTTCTTTCACCAACTCTATTTCTGGACCCCTGTGGCCGCTGATGGTTTGGGCCGGGATGGGCATCCGCGTGTGGGTGGTTTGATCCCTGACATGGGGCTGCCGCGCCGGATGTGGGCCGGAGGACGGTTGGCCTTTTACGCACCCCTGCGGCTGGGGGCCGAGGCCGAACGTGTGTCGGTGTGCGAGGCTGCACAGGCCAAGACCGGGCGCACTGGGCCGCTGGCTTTTGTCACGCTGCGCCATGAGGTGTGGCAGGGCGGCGCGCTGTGCCTGACCGAGTGGCAGGACCTTGTCTACCGCGAGGACCCGGACGCCGATGCGCCCCGGCCCGTGCCGCCCGACGCGCCCACGGGTGCAGAGGCCGAGCGGGAGGTGCGGTTCGACGCCACGCTGCTCTTTCGCTATTCGGCGCTGACGTTCAACGGGCACCGCATCCATTACGACCAGCCCTATGCGCGCGCTGTCGAAGGGTATGACGGGTTGGTGGTGCATGGGCCGCTTTTGGCACAGCACCTGATGCTGATGGCGCAGGACGGTCTGGCGCCGCTTGAGAGCTTTGCCTTTCGCGCGGTGTCGCCGTTGATGCACCATGAGGCGGCGACGCTGTGCCGGGCGGGTCGCAAGCTGTGGGTGCGGGGGCCGGATGGGCGGCTGTGCATGCAGGCTGAAGCCTAGAGCGAGGCCGCCACTTCGAAGCCCGGCGGGATGGTGTCGCGCCCGTCGAGGATCAGGTCGGCCATGGTGGTGGCGACCTTGGGGGCCATGCCAAAGCCGATCTTGAACCCGCCATTGGCGATGAAATGCCCTGGCCGGTCGGGCCAAGCGCCCAGGATGGGTGCGCGGCTGCGGCTGCGCGGGCGCAGCCCGGCCCAGCGGGCGATCACGGGCACATCGGCCAACGCTGGCACGGCGGCGCGCGCGCGGGCCACGATATCGTCCAGTTGCGCATCCGTACCGGTGGGGTCCGTAAACTCGCGTTCTGTGGTCGATCCTATGGCGGTGGTGCCATCGGCATGGGGGATGATGTGCAGCGTGTCGGCAAAGAGCTGCGGCGCGTCCGGCAAGGCGAGATCGAGCAGGGCCGCCTGCCCCTTGATGCCCGCGCCCACGAGGCGGCTGTGCCCGGTATTCAGCGCCTCAAGGCCCGCCACGCCGGTCGCATGGATCGTGATGTCGGTGTCTGTGCCTTCCGGTTTAATATCCACGCCCCGCGCCGCCAGTGCCGCAACCAGCGCCATGCAGGATTGGCGCGGGTGAATGCGGCCGCTGAGCGTGTCGTGGATCTCCATCCCCGTGGGGCTGTGCGCCGCCCAATGCGGGTCGGCCACGGGCCGCACTGTCCATGTCTCGGCATCGCCCCAGAGCGTCTGCGCCGATGCGCTGCGGGCGCGGGCCAGCGCGAGTGCTGCGTCATCGGCGATGGGCTGGCAGCGGCCCGTGCGGCCATAGCCCGAAGGCTGGCCACCCGCCGCTTCGACCTCGGCCCAGAACCCTTGGGCCATCAGCAGGCTGTCAAGTTGGAACTGTTTCTTGGGGTTCCAATTTTCCGGCACATGCGGCGCCAGCGCACCCACGATGCCGCCGCTCGCCCTGGCGGCAGGGCCGTACGGGTCGATCACCTGCACCGACGCGCCGCGCGCGCGCAGTACCCATGCAATCGACAGGCCAAAGATGCCCGCGCCGCGTACCGTGATCTCTGCCGTTGCCAATGTCTGTCTCTTGTCCCAAGGTCGCCGCGACCCTCATACTAGGACCACCCATGCAGGACCAGCACGCAGAGCTTGAATGGCGCGACAGCGGCGTCCCGGTGTCCACGCGGTTCGACGACCCGTATTTCAGCCTGGACAACGGGCTGGCCGAGACCCGGCATGTGTTTCTGGACGGCAATGACCTGCCTGCGCGGTTTCGGGACGGGTTCCATATTGCGGAGCTTGGCTTTGGCACGGGCCTCAATTTCCTGACGGCGTGGGCCGCGTGGCGGGATGCGGGCGTAGCGGGGCGGTTTCATTTCACCAGTTTCGAGGCCTATCCGATGGACACGGACGCGATGGCCCGCGCGCTTGCCGCCTTTCCCGAGGTGGCAGGGCTGGCGGCCCCGTTTTTGGCAGCGGGTGGCGGGTCGGCCAGGTTTGAGGACGCAGAGTTGACGGTGATCCAAGGTGATGCGCGTGAGGCCCTGCCCGGCTGGCAAGGCCGCGCCGATGCGTGGTTTCTGGACGGGTTTTCGCCCGCGAAAAACCCCGAGCTGTGGGGGGCGGACCTGATGGCGAAGGTCGCCGCGCACACTGTCCCCGCGGGGACAGCGGCCACCTACACGGCTGCGGGGTTCGTGCGCCGGGGCCTTGAAGACGCCGGGTTCACCGTGACACGCGCGCCGGGCTTTGGCCGCAAGCGGCACATGACGCGGGCGGTTTTGGGATGAGCCAGGGCAACAACACGCGGCTGGGCATTGCGCTGATGATCGCGGTGTCGGTTGTCTTTGCCAGCCAGGATGGGATTTCGCGGCATCTGGCGGGGGAATACAACGTCTTTATGGTGGTGATGATACGCTATTGGTTCTTTGCGGCCTTTGTCATCACGATTGCAGGGCGCAAGGCGGGCGGGCTGCGGGCGGCGGCGCGTACAAGTCAACCGGTGGTGCAGGGGCTGCGCGGGCTGCTGCTGGCCGCCGAGATTTGTGTCATGGTCACCGCGTTTACCATTCTGGGGCTGGTGGAGAGCCACGCAGTCCTTGCCGCCTATCCGCTGCTGGTGGCCGCGCTGTCGGGGCCGATCCTGGGTGAACGCGTCGGCTGGCGCCGGTGGGCGGCGATTGGTGTGGGGTTCGTGGGCGTGCTGTTCATCCTGAAACCCGGTCTGGGCGTGTTCGACCCGGCGGCGGTGATCCCGCTGGCCTCGGCGGTGATGTTTGCGGTGTACGGCCTGCTGACGCGCTATGTCGCGCGGGATGACAACACGGCGACCTCGTTTTTCTGGACGGGCACGGTGGGGGCGGTTGCGATGACCTGTGTGGGCCTGTGGTTTTGGGAGCCGATGAGTGCGGGCGACTGGCTGTGGATGGGCGCGCTGTGCCTGACGGGGGCGTCGGGGCATTGGCTGCTCATTCGCACGTACGAGGTGGCGGAGGCGAGCGCGGTGCAGCCATTCGCCTATTTCCAGATGGTGTTTGCCGCCCTTGTGGGCCTCGCCGTCTTTGGCGAAGTGCTGGAGACCAACGTAGTCATCGGCGCGCTGATCATCGTGGGCGCAGGGCTATTCACCCTGTGGCGCGAACGGCAGCAGGGTTGAGCCGCCCAATTCCTGCGAAAACGGCACCGGCAGCGCATCGCCGCCCAGCCGGGCGCGGTAGATGGGCAGGCTTTCGGTGACGCGCATCACATAGTTGCGGGTTTCGCGGAAGGGGATGAATTCGATCCAGTCGACAAGCGCGTCCTCGCCCCGCCCGCGCGGATCACCATAAAGGTCCATCCAGCGGATCGGGCGGCTGGGGCCTGCGTTATAGGCTGCGGAGATCATCACCACGTTGCCGTCAAAGCGGCCCGCCAGCTGGCTGAGGAACTCTGACCCCAGTTCGGCATTGTAGACAGGATCGGCGGTGAGCCGCGCGGTGCTGTGTTCGGCGCTGCGGCCAAGGTCATCGGCCACCTCGGCGGCGGTGGCGGGCATGATCTGCATCAGCCCGCGCGCGCCGACGCCCGATTGTACGACCGGGTCAAATTCGCTTTCGCGTCGGGCGATGGCCAGCGACATTTCGGGCGCCATGGGCAGGTCGGCCTGCGCCAGCGGGTGCAGCGCATAGTAGGGCGCGTGCAGGGTGATGCCGCGCTGTGCCACGCGTTTGCCGATCATCACGGCCAGATGCGGCTGGCCTGCGTCGATGGCGGCCTGGCCCAGCATGGCGGCGGTCGGTCGGTCGAGATCTTCGGCCAGGTGAGTCCAGAACCGTTCGGCGAGGCTCAATTCGCCTGAGGCCTGCAAAAGCAGCCCGGCCTCGAAGAGATCGCGGCGGGCGAGATCAGAGGTTCGCCAGTCGGCAACCGTTTCGGACCCGTCGAGATCGGGATCGACAGGCAACCCGCCACGTTCGGCAGCCAGCAGGCCGTAGAATGTCGTCTGGAACTGTGCGCCGTCGGCATAGGATGCCTGCGCGGCGTCCGGCTGGCCTGCGGCCTCATGGGCGCGCCCGATCCAGTACCCCGCTCGCCCACGGGAAATGGGCGATGCAATGGCGGCGCGGTGGTTCTGGAAATGCGCCAGCGCCAGTTCGGGATCGTCCAGTTGGCGCAGGGCGATGAACCCGGCCAGCCATTCAAGATCGGCGTAGTTTGACCCTTCGGTCAGGAAATGCCGCGCGGCGAGTTGGTAGGCGCGCGCGGGATCGCCGTCGCGCATTTCATCCCGTGCCATGGCGCGGCGGCGGTTGGCCCAAGCGGTGGGGTCGCCAAGCGTTTCCACGGATCGGGACCGGTCGAGCAGAAGCGCCTTGGCATCAGCCCAACGCCCCTTGCGGATGCGCCATTCGAACCGGTCATGGGCCAGGCCGGGATCTTGTGCGAGCGCCTCGGGCACTGCGTCGATGCGGGCATCTACGGCGTCCGACAGGGTCTGGAGCGCGAGCCGCGCGCGGGCCAGCGCCGCCGCACCCTCAGGCACCAGCGGCAGCATCCGGGTGGCGTCGGCGCGCGCACCGTCCCACAGCATCGCGGTCAGACGAGCGGTGTGATGCGGCGCGATCAGGCTGTCGTGACGCGCGATATACGTGGCCTGTGTCGAGGTGGACATGCGCATGCTGCGCCATGCCAGCACCAGCGTCGCCTCGGCCTCGCCTGCGTTGCCTGCTGCGATCTGGGCCGCGGCATAATCCAGCGCGCCCTGGGCGGTTTGCGGCCCGTCGGTGTCATAGAATGCGAGCACGGCGTTTGCGCCTGCTGCGGCGACGGCGTCCTCGGACTTGCGCCGCAGAAAGGGCAGGCCCGGCCAGTCGGGGCGGCGGTCGAGAAAGGCGGTGACCTCGGCATAGGTCCCGCGCCCGGCGCGCAGGCGTTGCCATTCGATGATGTCGGCGGCCACGGGGCCGTCCCGTGCGGCCAGTCGCGCCGCTGCATCCCAGTCGCCACCGCGCAGCGCATCCATGGCCCAGCCCAGCGGGCGGGGGCGTTCGGCCATCGAGGCCACAACCGACAGAAAAAGCAGCACCAGGGCGAGGGCAATCCGGCTCATCTCTTGCAATTCCTTGTCATGCGGGGCTAGAGCCTCTGAGCATATGGCCGTCCTGTGACGTTTCAACTCACGATCGGGATATATGCCATTTCATACCAGGCCCTCTGCCTGCCACACGTAAAAAAGGAGCGTGAGAATGTTTAAAGGTTCTATGCCTGCCCTCGTCACGCCGTTTCGTAACGGCGCTTTGGATCTGGAATGCCTCAAGAAGCTGGTCGAGTGGCATATTGGCGAAGGCACAAATGGATTTGTGCCCGTTGGCACCACTGGCGAAAGCCCGACGTTGAGCCATGAAGAGCATGAGACCGTCATCGACACTGTGGTCAAGGCCACGGCGGGTCGTGTGCCGGTGATTGCCGGTGCCGGGTCGAACAACACGGTCGAGGCCATTCGGTTTGTGCAGTTTGCCGAAAAGGTCGGTGCGGATGCGGCGCTGGTCGTCACGCCCTATTATAACAAGCCGACACAGCGGGGCCTGATCGCGCATTTCACCGCGCTGCATGATTGTGCGGATATCCCGATCATCATCTACAATATTCCCGGTCGGTCAGTGATTGATATGTCGCCTGCGACCATGGCTGAGTTGGCCAAACTGCCCCGTATCGTCGGGGTCAAGGATGCGACGGGCGACCTGGCCCGCGTGTGTGACACCCGTATGGCCTGTGGCCCTGATTTCATCCAACTGTCGGGCGAAGACGCCACCGCGCATGGGTTCAACGCTCAGGGCGGTGTCGGCTGTATCTCGGTCACTGCGAATGCTGTGCCGGGGCTGCTGGCCAAGATGCAGGCGGCTTGCCTTGCTGGCGACTATGCCACTGCGCTGGAGATCCAGGACAAGGTGATGCCGCTGCACAAGGCGATCTTTACGGAGCCGGGTCTGGTGGGTGCGAAATACGCGATGTCGCGTCTGGGCCTGTGTTCGGATGAGGTGCGTTTGCCGTTGACCAGCCTGTCGGATGAGACCAAGGCGATGGTGGATGCCGCGTTGGTGCATGCCGGCGTGATGTAAAGAAAAGGTGCGCGCAGAGCGCGCACCCTATAGAGTTGGGGTAGGGTGCGCATTTATTGCGCACCGATACTCTGTCTAGCGTTTGCCGTAGTAGAGGCCGACCACGTGTTCGGCCTCTGCAAAAAAGAGCCAGCGTGAGGCAAGTGCGCCGCCCACGTAGCTGACGACCGCCAGCAGGGCTACCCAGTGCGAGAACGGTGCAGCCAGCAGAACAATCGGGATCACGGCCATCAGGACAATGGCGATGATGCGCAGTTTGAGGCTGTGCTTGCGTCCAACGACATAGGCAAATTCGCGCAGCAGGTAGTTGGTGCCGGTATGCGGTGGTTCAAAGGCCCGCACGCCGCCTTCGGTGCCGAGGCCCGTTGCGGTTGCGAGCGTTGATCCGGAGGCCGCCAGTGCGCCGTCACCTTTGGCCCAGAGCAGGACCTGGATCACGGCGGAGATCGCCAAAAGACCCATGGCCCATGTGATCTGTCCGGCCAGCAGCGCGCCACCTGCGAGGCCGTAGCTGAGGAACATGGCCGGTGTGAGCGGCGAGTTCCAACGTGGAATGGTCTTGAGCTGGGTATAGATCATGGATGTGGTGAAGATGGTCAGCAGCGAAAACAACGCGCCGATCACGCCGAACAGGCCCCAGCGTTGGCCAAAGAACACGAGGCCCGCGCCATAGATTGCCATGGTGATCAGGGCGATGACGGCGCACCAGCCCTCGCGGCTGAGCCATGAGGAGCGCCACTGGGTGAACGCCTTAAGCGCGCGTTCGGGGTGGCCCAGGTGGAAGGTGGACGAGATCAACCCGCCCACGGCGCAGAGATAGGCGATGGCGAAGAAGGCGAAAGCGGTCCAGCCGGTGACATCCGGGATGCCAAGCCCGAGAAAGGTCAGCAGACCAAAGCCGAGACCCGAGAACACGGTGAAGAAAATGACGGATGGTGCCGGGTGCATCAGAGTTTCTCCAGTGTCTTGTCGAGCCAGCCGAGGAAGCCTGATGCCTCTTGGGCCACGGGTTCGAGATAGGGGGCAAGGATGTCGATGTCGCCTGCGCCCTCAGACAGGGTGTCCTTGGGGCGGGGCGGCAGGTATTTATTGACGGGTTTGGTGCCCTGTTCGGGCATCAGGTCCATGCCGCCGCGTTCGGCGCTGAGCTTGGACACGTTGCTGTCGGGATCCGCGAAGTCACCGAAGTGGCGGGCACCGGCGGGGCAGGTGCGCACACAGGCCGGTTCGCGGTCTTCCTCGGGCAGGTTTTCGTTATAGATCCGGTCGACGCAGAGGGTGCATTTTTTCATCACCTTTTCGACCTGGTCCATTTCGCGGGCGCCGTATGGGCAGGCCCAGGCGCAGAGGCCGCAGCCGATGCAGTCCGACTCATTGACCAGAACAATTCCGTCCTCGACCCTCTTGTAGCTGGCGCCTGTGGGGCAGACGGTGACGCAAGGCGCGTCCTCGCAGTGCAGGCAGGATTTGGGGAAGTGGATCAGTTGCGCCTCGGGCGCGGGTTGATCCTTGAGCACAGGTGGTTTGACCTCGAAACTGTGCACGCGGTTGAGGAAAGTGCCCGATGGGTCGCTGCCATAGGCATCCGTGTCGGACAGCGGCGCGCCGTAGTTTTCGGTGTTCCAGCCTTTGCACGAGATCACGCAGGCGTGGCAGCCGACGCAGGTGTCGAGGTCGATGACGAGACCAAGCTTGCGCGTGGTGGATTGGGGAAGGGTGGTCATGCGAATGCTCCTGCTGCGGGGGCAGGACCGGGGCGCTGCCCCAGACCCCGAGGTATTTCGAGCGAAAGGAAGGGAGAGGTGTTGTGTAGGGCTCCGATTGGTTCGGCCTTGGACATGTCCCAGTTTGCGATGAAGTAGATTAATGAGCCGACCGCGACCGCCACAAAGGCCGCGATGGCGATCAATGTTCGCCCGACGCCGGTCATTTGCCGACCTTCCAGGCGAGGTGTTGTGGGCCTTTGCCAACGGGCGATTTGATGGGTTTCATCGCGGGTTGGGATTCGGCGGGTGCGTCGGCCTTTTCGATGCGGACCTTGAGGTCGAACCACGCGGCCTGCCCGGTGATGGGGTCCGAGTTGGCCCAGCGGAGGCCGTCACCTTTGGGTGGCAGCAGTTCGTGGATCAGGTGGTTGAGCAGGAAGCCTTTGGTCGCTTCGGGCGCGTTTTCGTCGAGGGCCCATGCGCCTTTGCGTTTGCCGATGGCGTTCCACGTCCAGACCGTGTTTTCGTTGAGCGCGGCCATTTCGAGGACCGGGACGGTGATCTCGCCGTGGGGCGAGGTCACTTTGGCCCAGTCGCCGTCGGTCAGGTTGTTGTCCTGCATCAGTTTGGTCGGCAGGTAGAGCGGGTTATGCCCGTGCAGTTGGCGCAACCATGCGTTTTGTGACCCCCACGAGTGGTACATCGCCATGGGGCGCTGTGTGAGCGCGGTGATCGGGAAATCGTCCACCCGGTTTTCTGGCGCGGGATCGTACCAGATCGGCAGCGGGTCCATCGTAGTCTTGATCCGCTCGCGCAAATGGTCGGGAGGCTGGCGGTCGCCGTGCCCCTCAGCCGCCAATTGGAAGCGCCGCATGGGTTCAACATAGAGCGAGAACAGGTAGGGTTGCGGGCTGTCGTAAAGCCCGAGGTTGACCGCCCAGTCCTGATACCCTGCATTCCAGGGTTTGTAGTAGTTCGCACCGTCCGGGATGTGTTCGACGAAGAAGCCCCCGTTTTCGATGTATTTGTCGAGCTGGTCGGGGTTTACGTCACCGCGTCCGGCCTGATCGCCGTCACCGCGGAACCCGGCAAGCGGGCCAATGCCGGGTTTGCGTTCGTGGTTGACGATGTAGTCGGCGTAATCGGCGTATTTCTGGCTGCCGTCCTCGTTGGTAAAGCCAGGAAGGCCGAGTTTGGCACCGAGTTCGCAGAGCACCGATTGGAACCCGCGCACGTCGCGGTCGGGCTCGATCACGGGCCAGCGGATGGCGTCGGCGGCGGCGTCGGCCTCGCAAATGGGGCGGTCGAGCAGCGAGATACAGTCGTGGCGTTCCAGATACGTGGTGTCGGGCAGGATCAGGTCGGCATAGGCGACCATTTCCGAGCTATACGCATCCGAATAGATGATGCGCGGGATCACGTAGTCGCCGCTTTCGTCCTTGTCCGTCAGCATGTCGATGACGCCACGGGTGTTCATGGACGAGTTCCACGACATGTTGGCCATATACATGAACAGCGTGTCGATCTTGTAGGGATCGCCTGCATGGGCGTTCGAGATCACCATGTGCATGAGGCCGTGGGCGCTCATCGGGTTTTCCCAGGTGAACGCCTTGTCGATGCGGGCGGGTGTGCCGTCTTCTTTCAGCGCCAGATCGTCGGGGCCGTGCACAAAGCCAAGGTGCGGGCCGTCGAGCGGGCAATCGGGCGTCGTGTTGCAGTGCGGTTTGGGGTGCGCTGTGGCCGGTTTGGGATAGGGCGGTTTGAAGCGGAAGCCGCCGGGGACTTCGACGCTGCCCAGCAGGATTTGCAGCACGTGCAGGGCGCGGCAGGTCTGGAACCCGTTGGCGTGGGCGCTGATGCCGCGCATGGAGTGGAAGGAGACCGGGCGGCCCTGCATGGTTTTATGCGTTTCGCCGCGGAAGTCGGTCCATTCCTGGTCCAGCTCGAACGCTTCCTCGAACGCCACGCGGGCAATTTCGTTAGCGATGGCACGGATGCGTCCCGCAGAAATGCCGACGCGGTCGGCCACCGCTTCGGGTGTGTATTCGTCGGACAGATACCGTTCGGCCATGTGCTGCATGACAGTGCGGTGGCTGATGCCTGCGTGTCGGTGCGTGGCGGCGAGGTCGGGTTTGACCCCTTTCTGATCGAAGGGCGTCAGTTTGCCGGTGGCGCGGTCCATCACCAGCTCTTTGCCTTCGTCATCGCGCAGCAACAGGCCAAATTCGGGCGATTTCTCGTCGCCGTTCACGAGGCAGGGCGCGTTGGTGTATTGGGCGAGGTAATTCAGGTCGATTTTACCTGCTTTCATCAGGCAGTGGACCATAGACAGAATGAACAACCCGTCGGTGCCGGGCGTGATGCCGACCCAATCGTCGGCTACGGCATTGTATCCGGTACGGATTGGGTTCACGCCGATGACGCGCGCGCCGCGGGCCTTGATCTTGCCGATGCCCATCTTGATCGGGTTGCTGTCGTGGTCTTCGGCGACGCCGAACAGCATGAACAGCTTGGTATGGTCCCAGTCGGGCTGACCAAATTCCCAGAACGCGCCGCCCATTGTGTAGATGCCGGCGGCCGCCATGTTCACTGAGCAGAAACCGCCATGTGCCGCGTAGTTTGGCGTGCCGAAGTTCTGGGCAAAGAAGCTGGTGAAGGACTGCGATTGGTCTCGACCTGTGAAGAATGCGAGCTTGCTCGGATCGCTCTTGCGGACCGGGGCCAGCCAATCGGTGGCGATTTGCAGCGCCTCGTCCCATTCGATCTCTTGGAATTCGCCCGAGCCGCGTTCGCCAACACGCTTCAGCGGCTTGCGCAGACGCGAGGGTGCGTTGACCTGCATAATCCCTGCCGAGCCCTTGGCGCAGAGCACGCCCTGGTTCACCGGGTGGTCGCGGTTGCCTTCGATATAGGCGACTTTACCGTCCTTGAGGTGCACGTTGATGCCGCAGCGGCAGGCGCACATGTAACAGGTGGTTTTGCGGACCTCGTCAGAGACCTTGGGCGACAGATCGAGCTTGGGCTGGTTCATGTGGTCTCCTGGTTTGCGGCGGCCTGTAGGGCCGTGACGGCGATCATGTGGACCACGTCATCAGCGGTGCAGCCGCGGCTGAGGTCATTGGCAGGTTTCGCGAGCCCTTGCAGAACGGGACCGATGGCGGTGCAGCCGCCGACCCGTTGGGCGATCTTGTAGCCGATATTGCCTGCGTCGAGATTGGGAAAGATCATCACGTTGGCATGGCCTGCGACGTCTGATCCCTTGGCCTTGCTGGCGCCGACGTCGGGGACGAATGCGGCGTCAAACTGCATCTCGCCGTCGGACGCGATGTCGGGGCGCTGTTCGGACAGCAGTTTCGCGGCGTCCGACACTTTGGTGACGTTTGGATGGCGGGCGCTGCCCATCGTCGAAAATGACAGCATCGCCACCTTGGGGGTGCCGCCCAGAAGGGCAGTGTAAGACCCCGCAGACTGCGCTGCGATGGCGGCGAGTTCTTCGCTGCTGGGGTCGATCACGAGACCGCTGTCGGAAAAGATCATGGCGTCGCGTCCGGAGGGATGCCCGTCAGGCAGCACCATCAGGAAAAAGCTGGACACGAGGGCTGCATCCTTGGCCTTGCCGATGACTTGCAGGGCGGCGCGTACGGTGTCGGACGTCGTGGCAACAGCGCCGCCAACTGTGCCATCGGCCTGGCCCTCACGGACCATCATCGCGGCAAAAACCAGCGGATCGCGCACCAGTTCGGCGGCTTTTTCGGGTGTGACGCCCTTGTGCTGGCGCAGCGCATGGAAGGCGTCGGCAAAGCCGTCAGTGAGATCGGAGGTCGCGGGGTCCGCGATGTGCAATGTGTCGGAGGTGGCGGCGCTCTGGGCGCTCAGCTCTGCGGCGATGGTTGCCGTGTCTCCGACCAGAGAAATCTGGGCCAGTCCGGTGGACGTGGCGGATACGGCGGCAGCCACGATCCGGGGATCGTGGCCTTCGCTCAGCACAATGTGTGCGGGATGGGCCGCAGCGCGGCTCTGGAGTGTGCCCAGTACGCTCATGCGGCCCGTCCTGTTTTTTTGATACAACCCACGTGGATTACACGACCTGCGGACGCATGTCGTCTTTGGAGATACCAGCCACTTCGACGGGCTTCTTCATCGCGTCGCGGCGGAAGGGGTCGCCCAGTTCCTGGTTGATCATCGCTTCGATCAGGGTGGTGACACCGTTTTCCATCTGGTCCTTGATCGCTTGGTCCAGCGCCGCTGTCAGCTCTTCCTGAGTGCGGGCGACGACGCCTTTGAGGCCGCATGCGTTGGCGATACCGGCGTAAGACACCTGCTCGTCCAGCTCTGTGCCGACAAAGTTGTCGTCGAACCACAGGGTCGAGTTCCGCTTTTCCGCGCCCCACTGGTAGTTGCGGAAGACGATCTGCGTGATGGCAGGCCACTCGCCACGGCCGATGGCTGTCAGTTCGTTGACCGAGATGCCGAAGGCGCCGTCACCAGCAAAGCCGACAACTGGTACGTCGGGCTTGCCGATTTTCGCACCCACGATCGACGGCAGGCCGTAGCCACAGGGGCCGAACAGGCCGGGGGCCAGATACTTGCGGGACTCGTTGAACGAAGGATAGGCGTTACCGATGGCGCAGTTGTTGCCGATGTCGGAGGAGATGATCGCTTCGACAGGCAGCGCGGCCTGGATGGCACGCCATGCCATGCGGGGGGCCATCCAGTCAGGTTTCGCAGCACGCGCACGCTCGTTCCAGTTGGTGCCGGGATCGTCCTGTTCCTCGGTCATCGAGGTCAGTTCCTGCGCCCATGCGGATTTGGTGGTCGCGATGGTGTTCTTGCGCTCGGCGCGGTTGGTGTCGCCCGCGTCATCCGCCAGTTGTGCGGTGATGCCGTTGGCCACTTTGGCCGCGTCGCCCACGATACCCACGGTGACCTTTTTGGTCAGGCCGATGCGGTCAGGGTTCAGGTCAACCTGAATGATCTTGGCGTCTGTGGGCCAGTAATCGATGCCGTAACCGGGCAGGGTCGAGAACGGGTTGAGGCGTGTGCCAAGGCACAGAACAACATCCGCTTGGCTGATCAACTGCATGCCAGCCTTGGAGCCGTTGTAGCCCAGCGGACCTGCAAACAGCGGGTGGTTGCCGGGGAAGGCGTCGTTGTGCTGGTAACCAACACATACAGGCGCGTCGAGCTTCTCGGCCAGAACGCGTGAGGCTTCGATGCCGCCCTTGGACAGAACCGCACCAGCACCGTTCAGGATGACGGGAAATTTCGCTTCGCTCAGCATCTTGGCGGCTTCGGCCACGGCGGTGTCACCACCCTGGGGCAGTTCAAAGTCCACGATGACGGGCAGGTCGATGTCGACCACTTGGGTCCAGAAGTCGCGGGGGATGTTGATCTGAGCAGGGGCCGAGGCGCGCTTGGCTTGCATGATGACGCGGTTCAGGGTTTCGGCGATACGCGATGGGTCACGGACCTCTTCCTGATAGGCGACGCAATCGGCGAACAGGTTCATCTGTTCCATTTCCTGGAAGCCACCCTGGCCGATGGTCTTGTTCGCGGCCTGCGGTGTGACCAGCAGAACGGGCGTGTGGTTCCAGTAGGCAGTTTTCACAGCGGTGACGAAGTTCGTGATGCCGGGGCCGTTTTGCGCGATCATCATGCACATTTTGCCAGTGGCGCGGGTAAAGCCGTCAGCCATCATGCCGCCGGATGTCTCGTGGGCGCAGTCCCAGAACTTGATCCCGGCATCGGGGAAGATGTCCGAGATCGGCATCATGGCCGAGCCGATGATGCCAAACGCATTGTCGATCCCGTGCATCTGCAGCGTTTTTACAAAGGCTTCTTCGGTTGTCATCTTCATGGCGGCGCTCTCCAAAATAAAAAATGGGGGCGTCGAATCGCCCCGGACAGATTGAAAGCACGATACTGGGTCGTGCGTGACGGCGTTAGGGCCAGATTTTTCAGCCAAATAATACCAGTTCAAAGTCCAAGGCTTTGGCCGATCAATGCGATGCCCTGGCCGATCCTGTCTGCTTGTATCGAGGAATAGCCAAGGCGGTAATATGTGCGCGGTTGCGCCTCGCTCGCAAAGAAGGCGTGGCCCGGTTCGATCAGGACGCCGTTGTTGCGCAGGTTGTGGGCGAGGGTACGTGTGTCTTGTCCCTCGGGCGCGCGCATCCAGAAGGACGAGCCGCCAAACGCGCCCAGTCCCGCAATGTCGAGGCCAGTCTCGTCGATGGCCTTTTGCATGGCGCTGCGGCGGGTGTGCAGGGCGGCGCCCATCTTGCGGATCTGGGCATCGTAGTGGCCCATCGACAGGAAATAAGCGGCAGTGCGCTGGATGTGTCCGGGCGGGTGTCGCAGCACAGATGTGCGCAGTGCGCGGGCCTCGCGTACAAAGGGTTCGGAGCCCACGAGATAGCCCAGCCGCAGCCCCGGAAACAGGGATTTTGAGAAGCTGCCAACATAGATCACGCGGCCATCGCTATCCATGGATTTGAGCGCCGGTGAAGGTGGTTCGAGAAAGGACATTTCGAACTCGTAATCGTCCTCGACGATGAGGGCGTCGAGGTCACGGGCGCGGTCCAGCAGAGCCTGTCGCCGACCCATGGGCATGGTCGCCGTGGTGGGGCATTGGTGGCTGGGCGTTGTAAAGATCACGTCCGTTTCAGGCGGGATAGCATCGGGTGGCAGGCCGTCCCGATCCACGCGCACAGGGGCCATATGGCACCGGGACTGCGTCAAAATTTCGCGCAAGGCAGGATAGCACGGGTCCTCAAAGGCAGCGGTGCGGCGCTGGGTCAGCAAGACTTGGGCGGCGAGCCACAGCGCGTTCTGCGCGCCCATGGTGATCAGGATCTGATCGGCATTCGCGGCGATCCCGCGCCGGGGCAGGGTGTTGCGTTGAATGAACTCGATCAGTTGCGGATCGTCCTGATCGAAATAGTCCGAAGTCAGCGCCGAAAAATCGCGTTGCCCCAGGGCCTGAAGGGCGCATTGCCGCCAGTTGGCGTGGTCAAACAATTGGGGGTCGGTTTGCCCGTAGATAAAGGGATACCGAAAGCGCGCCCAGTCCTGTGGTTTGTTCAGTGTCATGCCGCCGGAAAACCGTTGTCCGATGGCGCGGGTCCAGTCGACGGAATCGCCGGTTTCCAGTTGTGGCTGAAACACGGGTGGCACGGGCGCGTTGGTGGACACATAATACCCTGAGCGCCCGCGTGCGGTCAGGTAGTCGGAGGCCACCAGTTCGGTGTAGGCGAGGGTGACTGTGATCCGGCTGATGCCCAGGTGCGCGGCCAGTTTGCGCGTCGAAGGCAGCTTTTCCCCGGTGCCGAAACGACCAGAAAGGATGCCGTGCGCAATCATCTGCTGCACCTGACTTTGCAAGGTGCCCTGATGGTTCGGCGACAGAAAGAACGTTTCGACAGGGAGGGTCATATGGTCACACTAATCTGGACCTATAGAGGAATCAATCTGGATGTAAATCCAAATGAATTAAAGCATCCTCAATTATCATATTAGAGCGATTCTATTTGCATTGCAACAAAAATGAGACAAAAAGTTTCAAAAATGCGAAAAATGATGGCCGCGCGTTATCGAAGCCCATGATCGGGCCAGTGCGTTCCCGGGTGTAGGGCGTTTGTCATCCTGGCGCAAAGTTGGTGCGCACGAATCTGGCGGTAACACTGCGGGGAGAGCATGGACTGTTTGAGCAGAGATCGGCGCGCAGCCGGTGTTTGCGCGCCAGGCAAGAAAAAAGGCGGGGAGATCCCCGCCTTTTTCAAATTAGCTGCCCGAGAGAGGCGTTAGCCAAACACGCGTGTCAGCGCGCCATCGACGGCAGAGACGATCTGGTCGATGTCATCCTTGGTGGCGATGAGGGCGGGCGAGAAACAGAGCGTGTTGTTCCGACCGGGCAGTGACCGGTTGGTCGCGCCGATGATCACCGCTTGCTTCATGCAGTCGCCAACAACGGCCTGCACCATCTTTTCCTGCGCAGGTTCGCGGGTGTCACGATCTGCGACCAGTTCGGCCCCGAGGAACAGACCCTTGCCGCGCACGTCGCCGATCACGCTGTGCTTGTCCTGAAGGGCGCGCAGCTCGTCGAGCATGTAGTCGCCCATGGCCACTGTGTTGCTCAGCAAATCCTCGTCTTCGATGATCCGCATATTCTCGATCGCCGCCGCAGGGCCAGCCGTGCAGCCGCCAAAGGTCGAGATGTCGCGGAAGTAGTTCAGGTGGTCCGAGGTGTCGTCCTTGAACATGTCAAAGACTTCGTTTGTGGTCGCAAGGCAGGCGATGGCCGCATAGCCGGACGCGACACCCTTGGCCATTGTCACCATATCGGGCTGGATGCCGTAGTGCTGGTAGCCAAACCATGTGCCGGTGCGCCCGATACCACAAACGACCTCGTCGATGTGCAGCAGGATGTCATATTTCTTGCAGATCTCTGCCACGCGGGGCCAGTAGCCGTCGGGGGCTTCGATCACACCGCCGCCTGCAGTCACAGGTTCGAGGCAGAGTGCGCCAACCGTATCGGGGCCTTCGCGCAGGATGACCTCTTCGATCTGGTTGGCGGCCCATTCACCGTAGTTCTGCTCTGGAGCGCCTTCCTGTTCGTGCTTGCGATATTCGAGGCAGTGCGGCACGCGGACAAAGCCGGGCGCAAAGGGGCCGTATTGCGCGTTGCGCTCGTCCTGGCCACCCGCCGACATCGCGGCCAGTGTGGAGCCGTGGTAGTCGCGGTCGCGGTACAGGATCTTGTGCTTTTTGCCACCGTAGCGCTTGTGCGCGATCTGGCGGACCAGCTTGAAGGCTTTCTCGTTCGCCTCGGAACCGGAGTTCACATAGTAGACGCGGTCGAGGCCCGGCATCTTGCTGATCAGCTTTTCGGCAAAGAGCGCGCCGGGGATGGTGCCGACGGTGCCGCCAAAGAAGTTCATTTTAACGATGGCGTCGCGCACGGCGTCGCCCATGCTTTCGCGGCCGTAGCCTACGTTGACGGTCCAGACACCGCCGGACACCGCGTCGATATGTTCGATGCCTTTTTGGTCCCACACGCGGAGGCCCTTGCCTTCGACAATGATTTTCGGGTCCGCGCCGGTAAAGAATGGCTGGTGTTGAACCAGATGGTGCCACACATTTGCGCGGTCGGCCTCGACAACGCGGCTGATGTCGTTTTCGTTGAACGTTCCGTCCATAGCATTTGACCTTTCGATGTTTGGGGGACCCAATGAAATAAGGGCGTATTTCGCCCGTCAACTTTTACATCGCTGAGAATCTAGTCACGACAGTAGGGCCAGTTTAACCCAATAAGTACATCCAGTTTTACCCTTTTGGTATAGATTTGTATTTGGTTGACCCGTCAATTTGCCTTGTTTTCAAGCCTCTGGCGCAGTTTTCGGAATCCCAAAGGCCGGTTTCAAGTCGTAGGATTTGTGGCGCTTTGTTTCATTTTACGTTGATCCGGCGCAAATTTTGGGCTCCGATCACGCCAGCGCAGCGCGTGTCGCGCGCCACCAGAGGCGGATCACCGCCCGAACCTATCCAAAAAACGTGCAGCTCAGATGGCTGCATGAACCACGGGAGTAACAAGATGACATTCAAGACCAAGCTGATGGGTGCCGTTGCAGCCACCGCAATGTTGGCGGGCGCACAAGGTGCCGTCGCCGCCGGTCATGGCGGTGAGATCACCGTCGCCTATTTCCTGGAATGGCCGATGCCGTTCCAGTTCGCCAAAGAAACGGGCATGTACGAAGAGGCCATGGGGGGCACCAAGATCAACTGGGTGAGCTTTGACACCGGCACCGCGATGTCCGCGGCGATGGCGTCGGGCGACGTTCAGATCTCGGTCAGCCAAGGTGTGCCGCCGTTCGTGGTTGCAGCTTCCGCCGGTCAGGACATCCAGATCGTTGATGTGGCCGTGTCCTATTCCGAGAACGACAACTGTGTCGTGTCCTCGGGTTTGGAGATCGACAAGGAATCCGCAGGCGAACTGGCCGGCAAGAAAGTCGCCGTGCCACTGGGCACAGCCGCGCACTACGGCTTCCTGAGCCAAATGAACCACTTTGGCGTGGATCTGGCATCGCTGGACGTTGTTGACATGGCACCCGCCGAAGGTGCGGCCGCCCTGGCACAGGGTTCGGTCGACATGGCATGTGGCTGGGGTGGCGCACTGCGTCGCATGAAAGAGTCCGGCAACGTGCTGCTGACCGGTGCGGAAAAAGAAGAGCTGGGCATCCTGGTGTTTGACGCCACAACTGCCCCTGCAAACTTCATCGCCGAAGAAGGCGAGCTGCTGAGCCAGTTCCTGTCTGTCACAGCCGCAGCCAACGCAATGTGGGCCGATGAGGCCAACCAGGCGAAAATGCTGCCCGTGATCGCCAAGGACGCTGGTATGGACGAAGATGCGACAGCCGCAACGCTAGCGACCTTCAAGTTCCCCACGGTTGAAGAGCAACTGAGCGAAGCATGGCTCGGTGGTACGGCTCCTGCCTTCATGAAAGGTGTGGCCGACGTGTTCGTGAACGCGGGTTCCATCGACAGCGCGCTCGACAGCTATGAAGGCACTGTGAACACAGCGCCCCTCGCCGCAGCGAAGTAAGATCATCGGAAAGGGGCTCGCGTGCCATGTGCGCGCGGGCCCTTTTTCATACCGAGGCGGGGTGAACCCCGCCCTACCGGGTGCTTTAACACCCAAGCCACAGGTGGGAACCTATGTCCGGATTATCTATCCAAAGTATTTCGATGCGCTTTGATTTGCCCAATGGCGGGCATGTTCAGGCGCTGCAAGATGTGTCGCTGGACCTCAAGGCCGGAGAGCTGTTGAGCGTGCTTGGCCCGTCGGGGTGCGGTAAGACCACTCTATTGAACATCGTTGCGGGCTTTTTGGCGCCGACCGATGGCAAGATGATCCTGAACGGTCACGAGATCAGCGGACCCGATGCCGAACGCGGCATGGTGTTCCAGCAAGGCGCGCTTTTTGAATGGATGAGCGTGCGTGAGAATGTGGGCTTTGGCCCGTCGATGAAGGGCATGCCCAAGACCGACAAGGCGGAGATCGTGGATCACCTGCTGGATGTGGTGGGTTTGCAGGACTTCAAGGAAAAGGCCGTTTACGAGTTGTCGGGGGGCATGCAGCAGCGTGTGGCTTTGGCCCGCTGTCTGGCCAATGATCCCGACGTGATCCTGATGGACGAACCCTTGGGCGCGCTGGATGCGCTGACCCGCGAAAAGATGCAGAGCCTTGTGCTGAAGCTGTGGAAAGAGACGGGCAAGACAATCATCCTGATCACCCACTCCGTCGAAGAGGCATTGTTGCTGGGCGAGCGTTTGCTGGTCATGGCCCCGCGCCCTGGCCGTATTCACAAGGAATACCGCCTGCCATTTGCGGAGATGGGCGTTGATGCCGATCTGCGTGAGGTCAAGAAACATCCCGAGTTCTCGGAGCGTCGCGAAGAGATTCTGGGCATGATCTGGGATATGGAAGAAGAAATTATGGGCCGTACGGAGGCAGCGACATGATCCCGTTTTTGATTTACGTCGCGATCTTTGTGGTCGCCTTTTTCGTTGTCACCAAGATCGCGCAGCGGTCGGCGATTTCCGACTATGGATCGCTCAAGACGGTGACGTTTGGTGATGAAAGCGCCGTGACGCCCAATCGGGCGGCGAGTGTGATTTCGATCCTGACCATTTTCCTGCTGTGGGGGATGTTTACCGGGTCGGCCCTGTTGCCAAAATTCCTGCATGCGCCGGGTCCGTTCGAGGGCACTGGTACGTTTGAATACACCGCTCAGGCGGGAAATGAGCGTGACACAGCCACGGTCACGGTTGTGGTGCATCCTATCGATACGCCCACCGATGCGCCCGAAGTGGCCCCCGGTGACGGCTGGGCCAAGGATGACAGCGTGGCCATCGGCATGTGGCGGTCGGGCCTGTTGCGGGTGGACCGCAACGATGAGCTGGGCCGCGGTGACGGTGCCGAGGTAGTCGAGATCAACGGATCCAAGGTACAGCCCGGAGACACGGTCGATGTGGGCTTTGCCACGGTGACGATTTCCGACAAAGGCACGCCGAACATTCAGCCCAACAAGGGCTGGCAGATGGAGCCCATCTGGCTTCCGGCACCTGAGGCTGTGGTCAAGCGGATTGGCGAGATCGCAAGCGAGGGGTTCCGTGGGTCCACATTGTGGGAGCATCTGGGCTATTCGCTGTTCCGCGTTGTTGTCGGGTTCTTCTTTGGTGCGCTTGTTGGTATTCCGCTGGGCTATGCCATGGGTCTGAGCAACTGGTTCCGGGGGTGGTTTGACCCAATCGTGGAATTCATGCGTCCGGTGCCGCCCTTGGCGCTGATCCCTCTGGTGATCATTTGGGCGGGCATTGGTGAAACCGGCAAGATCATCCTGCTGTTCCTTGCTGCGCTCTGGATTATGGCGATTGCGGCGCGGTCCGGTGTGTCCGGCGTCAAAATCTCCAAGGTGCATGCGGCCTATAGTCTGGGTGCGTCCAAGGCGCAGATCATGCGGCACGTGATTGTGCCCAACTCGTTGCCCGAGATCTTTACCGGGGCGCGGGTTGCGATGGGCGTCTGTTGGGGAACGGTTGTGGCCGCCGAACTGGTCGCCGCCGAACAGGGTGCTGGCATGATGATCATGGTCGCGTCCAAGTTCCAGAATACGGACATCGTGATCATGGGTATCATCCTGATCGGCATCATCGGTTTCGGCATCGACATGCTGATGCGCTGGGCCGAACGGCTGTTGGTGCCTTGGAAGGGCAAAGGCTAAACGCCACCCCATCCCATGCAAGATCAAGAGCGGCGCCCAACGGGCGCCGTTTTTTATGGGCGGGCAGCGGGAATTGTCGCCCCCTATGACAGGGGGCGACAGAGTCACTGAAATGCTGTGTGAAATGTGTGTGCAGCCAAAGGTCGGGGTGTCCGACGCGTGCCGCGCGGCCGGCACCTAGCCCGATTTGGTAACGTCTGTATGACACCCGGCTCAGGCGCTGCGCGTCACAAATCCTTTGCAAGACTGTAACCGTCAGGTTTCAAAACTGTCACCGATCAGACATGGACGGTGCGTATTCCGGCCCCCAAGCACAAACGGGGGCTCACATGCTGGCAATCGACCGATTGACGAAACGCTTTGGCGACAAGACCGCTGTGGATGCCGCGTCATTCGTGACCGACAAACCGACCATGATCGGGATCATTGGGCGGTCTGGTGCGGGCAAATCCACGTTGTTGCGCATGATCAACCGCTTGGCCGAGCCGACCGAGGGGCGCATCACCTACAATGGTGAGGACGTCACACACCTGTCTGGTGCGCGGCGGCGGGACTGGCAATCGCGCTGTGCGATGATCTTTCAACAGTTCAATCTGGTGCCGCGTATGGATGTGGTTAGCAACGTGCTGCACGGCACGCTGAACCGTCGGTCGACGCTGGCCACGATGTTCAACTTATACCCGCAGGCCGACATCCACACGGCCATCGACATCCTTGATCGTCTGGGCATCGCAGAACAAGCGCCCAAACGGGCCGAGGCCTTGTCCGGCGGTCAGCAGCAGCGGGTCGCCATTGCGCGCGCGTTGATGCAGGACCCGGACATTATCCTGGCGGATGAACCCATCGCGTCGCTTGATCCGATGAACGCCCAGATCGTGATGGAGGCCCTACGCCGCATCCATGACGAAGATGGGCGGACAGTGATTTGCAACCTGCACACGCTGGATACTTCGCGCCGCTATTGCGACCGGGTGATTGGGATGCGGGATGGGCGGATCGTGTTCGACGGCACGCCTGCACAACTGACCACTGGTGTTGCGCGCGACATCTACGGCGCGGGCGCCGATTTTTCCGAAGCTGCGACCTCGACCGAGATCGAGACGCTGAACCAGGCCGGTGCGGCAATCCGCGTTCCGGCCTGACTTTTTTACAATCCATGTCCAACTGACGGAGACGACCCATGAAAACGACTTTTGCCCTGGCCCTGGCCGCCACAACCGCGCTGAGCGGTGTCGCATATGCCGAGACCATCAACGAATTTCGCATCGGCATCCTGGGCGGCGAGAACGCCCAGGACCGTCTGAACTCGTATTCCTGCCTGCAAGGTTACACCGAAGACGCGCTGGGCGTTGAGGTCAAGCTGTTCGCGCCTGCCGACTATAACGGTGTCATCCAGGGCCTGTTGGGCGGCACCATCGACATGGCGTGGCTGGGTGCGTCGTCCTACGCGGCGACATTCCTGCAAGACCCCGAAGCGGTCGAGCCGGTTCTGGTCAAGGTGAACGTGGACGGGTCCATCGGCTATCATTCCATCGGGTTTGCCCGCACCGAATCCGGCATCACATCGCTGGATGACATGAAGGGCAAGGACTTTGGCTTTGGCGACCCGAACTCGACCTCTGGCTATCTGATCCCGTCGATCGAGATCCCCGAGGCCACAGGCGCAACAATGGAATCCGACGACTACTTTGGTGAGGTCAAATTCACCGGCGGCCACGAGCAGACCATCGTCGCTGTGTTCAACGGTGACATCGACGCAGGCGTGACCTGGGCTGACGGTCAGGGCGACTGGGAAGACGGCTATAACTCCGGCGCATTGCGCAAGGCGGTTGATGCCGGTCTGGTCGACATGAACGAGCTGACGCAGATCTGGAAATCCAAGGTCATCCCCGAAGGTCCCATCGTGCTGCGCAAGGCGTTGCCTGCGGATGTGCGTGCCACGATGACGGCGCTGGTCGACGGTCTGCACGAGCGTGACCAGGACTGTGCCTACGCTGTGGCGGCTGGCGAAACGCTCGGTTTTCAGCCGGTGACGCATGACACCTACACATCGGTGATCGAGGCGCGCAAAGCCAAGATCAGCAACTGATTTCCACATCACACGGGGTCGCCAGACAGGCGGCCCCGTTTTCAAATCGAGCATCCCCATGACCGACGCCACTGCGCAGATACAGGCCAACTATATGGCCCTTGTAAACCGTCGTCGCCTGTACGGCGGTTTGACGCTCGCGGTGTTTGCCCTGCTGATGATCAGCGGGTTCAACATCGCTGACGACCGCAACGCGGGTGGGTTTTGGGACGGGTTGCACAACATTGGCGATTATCCCGCTGATGTCCTGTCCGAGGCCTGGGCCAAGCGGGCCGACCTGCCGGGTCTTTTGGTCAAATACATCCCGGCGCTGATCGAGACGATCAACATTGCTGCTGTGTCCACATTGGTCGGCGCGGTTGCTGGGCTGTTTCTGTCGCTGTTGTCCACGCGCGGTCTGGCGCGGTGGCCGCGCGCCATTCCGGTCTTTCGGCGGTTCATGGACCTGATGCGTGCCATCCCCGAGATCGTCATTGCCCTGATGCTGATATTCGTCATGGGCGGCGGGCCTGTGCCTGCGATGATTGCCATTGCAATCCACACCGCGGGCGCATTGGGCAAGATGTTTTCCGAAGTGGCCGAGAATGCCGACCTCAAACCCGTCGATGGTTTGAAATCGACCGGGGCCACATGGTCGCAACAAATGCTGCTGGGCGTGATCCCGCAGATTGCACCCAACTACCTCAGCTATGCTTTGCTGCGGTTCGAGATCAATATCCGCGCCTCGGCGATCCTGGGTTTCGTTGGCGCAGGCGGGATCGGCTATGAGCTGCGCAATGCGATGGCTTGGGGGCCGGGCCGATTTGACGAGGCGGCGGCTATTTTTATCCTGCTCTTTGCCACCATCGTGGCCTTTGACCAGGTGTCGTCGCGCTACCGCGACCGTTTGACCAAGGGGGCGCGGGCATGAGCGACGTTGCAACATTGAAACTGGATGCTGACGGGCTGATCCAGCGCAAGAGGCTGATTGCCTGTGCGGTGCCTGCGGTGATCCTGGCCTATCTTGTCTACGTCTTTTTCGCCTTTGACGTTCTGGGTCTGGCACAGCGGGCCAAGTGGGACAACGCAGTCACGTTGGTGTCCGACAGTTGGTCCTATAAGACGCATGTGACACGGTCCAACCGGTCGGGTGCGGTCGACTATGCGGTCGAGGGCGAGCGCAAGGGGCGGTATCCCGATGGTGCGCGCCCCGAATGGGTGACAGGCGGGGATGATGCGTTGCGCATCGCATTGGGTGACGGGGCAATGGTGACATTGCTGCCGGGCAACGCCACCCGGATCGAAGTACCCACGTTTGGCGTGATCGACGCCGTGTTGGCCGACGGTCAGATTGTCACCAACCTCAGCGGTACGCTGCCCGATTGGATCAATGCCAGCCCGCGCCGGGTGACCATCACCACCGACAATGGGCGGGTGACACTGACGCGGTCCAAGACCGAAGTGTTCCGGTATCAGGGCGGTTGGGAGCTGTTCTTTTTCACACTGGCCTCGCCCTATCACGGGGTGCCGGTGACCCAGATCCTGTTCGGAGAACAGATCGACCCCGCGCAGTCCAATGTGGCCGGAGCATGGGGTGACTTCTGGGGCAATCCCATGTGGCGGCATGCCGACGTTGTCTGGGCCATTGGCGAGACCATCCTGATGGCGTTTCTGGGCACATTTGGCGCTGCAATGATCGCGCTGCCGCTGGCATTCATGGTGGCGCGCAACTTTGCCCCCTTGGCGCTGGTGCGGGGTGTGACGCGGCGGCTCTTTGACTTTGTGCGCGGCGTTGATGCGTTGATCTGGACTATCGTTCTGGCGCGGGCCTTTGGTCCGGGGCCGTTGACCGGTGCCTTGGCAATCCTGATCACGGACACGGGCACGTTCGGCAAGATTTTCTCCGAAGCGTTGGAGAACGTGGACGCCAAACAGATCGAAGGTGTCGCGTCGACCGGGGCCAAGCCGATGCAGCGTTACCGCTTTGGGGTGATCCCACAGATTGTGCCGGTGCTGTTGGCGCAGATCCTCTATTTCCTGGAATCGAATACCCGGTCCGCGACGATCATCGGTGCAATCACAGGGGGCGGCATTGGTCTGCTGCTGACGCAAGCGATGCAGACGCAAAAAGATTGGGAAGAGGTCGCCTATTACATCGTCCTGGTTGTGCTGATGGTGATGTTCATGGACTGGTTCTCTGGTTGGCTGCGCGGTCGTCTGATTGGGCGCAGTGAAGGCAAACACTGATGGCGCGCCTCGGCAAGGATGTGTTTCTGCATGCAGATGTGGAGGTGACCGAGACCACGTTTGGTCACTATGTCGAAGTCGGCAAGGGATCGCGGATCGTCTATGCGACATTGGGCGACTATTCCTATTGTGACCGCTATGCCGACATTGCGAACGCGACTGTGGGCAAGTTTTCCAACATTGCGAGCTTTGTCCGGATTGGGGCGACAGATCACCCGCTGCATACGGCGAGCTGTCACCACTTTCTCTACCGGTCAGATGACTATTGGGACGATGCCGGGCGGGACGAGGCGTTCTTTGCCCATCGCAGGTCCCGCCGCGCGACCGTGGGCCACGATACCTGGCTGGGGCATGGGGCGATGATAAAGCCAGAAGTGATTGTGGGTGATGGTGCCGTGGTCGCAGCGGGCGCGGTCGTGACCAGGGACGTTGCGCCTTACACGATTGTGGCGGGCACCCCTGCCGTGCAATTGCGTGACCGGCAGCCAGAGGGCATTGCCGAGCGCCTTGTGGCGCTGGCGTGGTGGGACTGGCCCCACGACCGTTTGCGCGGCGCTTTGGATGATTTTCGCAGGCTGCCCGCCGAAGCGTTTCTGGAGAAATACGGAGGCTGATGGGCACTATGGCACGGTGATGACCTGTCCGGTGCCTGCGCCTTCGACGGCTTTGACATAGGCGCGTCCAACATCCTCGGCCGGTACCGGCGCGTGACCTGGAAAGAGTGCACCATAGCGGTCCTGCGACGTGTCGAGCAGGCCGGGGCTGACCACGTTCAGCCGGAGGCCGCGTGGCATTTCAATGGCCGCGCCGGAAACGAACCCCGACAGCGCGCCGTTTGCCGTGGCCGCGCCGATGCCTCCGCGCACTGGATCGCGGTCAAGGATCCCGCTGGTTAGGGTAAAGGAGCCCGCGTCGGCAACAGTGTTCAGTCCGCACAGGACCAGATTGATCTGGCCCATCACCTTGTGTCGCATGCCGTAAAGCATCGTGTCGTGGTCGTGATCCGCAAGCGGGCAAAACCGCACCTCACCTGCAGTGCTGACAACGGCATCGACCTGCCCGATATGGGAGAACATCGCAGTCACTGCCGCAGCGTCCGACATATCGAGTGTCACATCCCCGCGTGAGCGGCCCGCACGGATCAGGTCATGCCGCTCGCCCAATGCGGCGCAGGCCGCGCGCCCGACGTCACCATAGGCGCCAACGATAAGAATCCTCATGCCATGCCTCCATGATCTGCTCATAGCGCTCAATCTTGCGCCCCAGCAGCGCACGGCATTGATCAAGGTGCTGCTGCTGTTGATCGAGATGGGCGCCATGCGCTTCCAACATCTCTTTTCGGTCGGCAATGGTCGCATCGCCATGGCGGTACAGATTGGCAAACGCCTTCATCCGTGCGGTGGGCTTGCCGGTGTTGCGCAGGGACGCGAGCAAGACAAACCAGTCCAGATTTTCAGGGGTGAACCGACGTTGCCCATCTGGTGCCCGCGCGATGGGCGGACAGACGCCGGATTTCTCATAGTAGCGGATGGTGTCGATGCTCCGCCCGCATTTCCCGGAGACTTCTGTAATCTTCATGGTTGGGTCCTTTCACAGCATCGCCAAAAGGACCCTAGCAAGCTGGAGTTGCTCCAGCGCAAGCGGAAAAATCTGGTGGATCTGCGCAACCGAACCGCTGCATTCAGGGTGACGGCGCAGCCGATGCCCGTCGGTCGGCGCCCACGGATGCAGCTTTAACATGTCTTGGTGGCGAGGAACGGTGGAGCATAGCGGGATCGAACCGCTGCACTCAGGGTGACGGCGCAGCCGTTGCCCGTAAGTCAGCGCCTGCGGATGCAGTTGTCACATGTCTTGATGGCGAGGAATGGTGGAGCATAGCGGGATCGAACCGCTGACCTCCTGCATGCCATGCAGGCGCTCTCCCAGCTGAGCTAATGCCCCATTCCTGGTTGGCCGTTTGGCCGTGCGCCGCTGATTAGGCGCTTTGCCGAACGGGATCAAGCGAAAAAGACCCCGTTCGACCCTTGGTTTTCAGGACTCGTCGTCCTCGGATGCGACGTCGGCCAGTTCTTCGAGGGGGACTGTATCTTCGTCCTCTTCGTCGTCCAGCAAATCGTCGTCCAGTTCCACATCGACGTCATCATCGTCGAGCACCTGATCCTCGTCCTCGGACGCGGTTGCAGCCTTGGCTTTGGCTGTTACGGCATCTTCGGCGTCGGCTGCAATCATGCGCGTCTTGGTGCTGTCCAGTTCGACCACATCGCCTGTATAGGGGCTGACGATGGGATTCCGGTTCATGTCATAAAACCGTTTACCCGTGGTTGGGCACAGGCGTTTGGTGCCCCATTCTTCCTTTGGCATCGGTGATCCTTCGTGTCTCGTGTGGCCTGCGGTGCGATGGCGCGACAGCGCGCGGTGCAGGACGTCCATATTGCGGCGATTCTGGGCAAGTGCCATAAGGCCGGGACGGAGTCAAAGCCTTATGACGCAATGGGGGAAATGGGGTGGCGGAGCATGTGCTTCAAGGGGATCCGGATATCCCGCTGACCTTGCGCCGATCTGCGCGGGCGCGGCGCATCACATTGCGTATTTCCCAATTGGATGGACGGGTGACCCTGACAGCGCCAAATGCGGTGCCAACGAACGAGGCGCTGGCCTTTGCCCACCAGAAAGAGCGGTGGATTCGCAAGCATTTGGAAGCGCGACCCGGTGAAGTGCGTGTCACCGTTGGCGCAGTTCTGCCCGTCGAGGGGATGCCGCGGCGGATTGATCCGGGGCGCGGCCGTACTGTTGAGCTGACGGATGACGCCCTTCTGGTGCCGGGAAAAGTAGACGCGGTGCCGCGTCGCCTGCTGGGATATCTCAAGGCGCATGCACGTGACCGTTTGGCCGCCGCCTGTGACGTTTATGCAGCGCGGTTGGGTCAGTCGTATTCCGGCCTCAGTATTCGAGACACCCGGTCCCGTTGGGGGTCATGTTCCTCGACTGGGCGGCTGATGTTTTCGTGGCGCTTGATCCTCGCGCCGGTGCCCGTGCTGAACTATGTGGCGGCACATGAGGTTGCGCATCTGGCCCAGATGAACCACTCGCCCGCGTTCTGGGCCGAGGTTGAACGCATCCACGGACCCTATACCGAAATGCGTCGGTGGTTGCGCACGGATGGCAACGACCTGCACCGCTACCGATTTGGCGATTGACCCACGGTTCTGCCTGTGATCACAAATGCCCATGCAAGTATCGCCACGCCCAAGAGACAGCACAACAGCCGCCCATGATCGCGTGTATCGGCGGTTGCGGACACGGATCATGCACGGCGACATCCCGCCGGGGCAGGCCCTGACACTGCGCGGGATTGGCAAACAGTACGATGTGTCCATGACACCTGTGCGCGAGGCTGCCCGCCGCCTCGTGGCTGAGGGTGCGTTAACGCTGTCGCCGTCCGGGCGCATGTCGACGCCCGAGCTGTCGAATGAACGGATCGAGGAATTGGCCGCGCTGCGGGCGTTGATCGAGGTCGAACTCGCAACGCGGGCGTTGCCGCGTGCGCATCTTGCATTGATTGAGCGGCTTCAATCCATCAACGGCGCGGTGGCCGAGGCTGTCGCGCACCGTGATGCCGTGAGCTATATCCGCACGAACCTCGAATTCCATCGCACACTGTACCTGCGGGCGCAGGCACCCGCGATGCTGGCCATGGCAGAGACCGTGTGGTTGCAGATGGGACCGACGATGCGGTCGCTCTATGGCAGATTGCGGCGCACTGAGCCGCCGCGCTATCACCGTCTGATCATTGCGGCCCTGCGTGCGGGGGACGAGCCGGGGTTGCGGCTTGCGGTCCGATCCGACGTCACCCAAGGGTTGCGTATGCTCGCCACCTGACACGTTAAGCGTTTGGTAGACTTGCCCGGTATATGTCTCGTTGCACTGAACGAGGGTGACCGATGCAGACGCAAGACTTTTCGAGTTATGATTTCGTGGACGAGGCGATCTTTGTCCTGAAGGCGGATGCGGCGGGTCGCCCGATTTATCATTTTCTCAATGCGTGTGGTCTGAACAGTCTGGGCAAGACGTTGGACCAGGTGCGCGATCAACCGGCTTACGAGATATTTTCCGGGCGCGCGGCCTATTCCGTTTACAGGCGACAGTGCCGCGCGTGGTCAGATGCCCAATCCACCGAGTACGAGGTTGCGCTGCCGATCAAGGACGCGACAACCTGGGTCCATACGCGGTTGCGCGCCGTCTATGACGATGCGGGCGCCCTGAGCTATATGGTTGGCACATCCAAGGACATCACCGACCACCGCGAGCAGATACAAGCGCAAGCGATGGCCCACGCGGCGGCCCGCGAGATGGAAGACCTGGTATGTCTGGCCGCGCATGATTTGCGCAGTCCGATCGGCAATCTGAAAACGCTGGCCTCCGTGATGCGCCAGGACTTTGTGGATCATGGTGACGGCAAAGTTCAGTTAATTGATATGATTGATAAAATCGCAGACAAAGCGTTGTCTGTTGTCTCTGACATCATGGCGCAGGCGCTCGCTGCGAATGCGCCGGACCAGACGACGACATTTGATTTCGGGGCGTTGTGTGACGATGTCATGGTTCTGCTGGACCCGATGCGGTCACACAGTGCGGAATTTCCGCGTGTTGAGGTTCAGGCCGATTACACCGTAGTCCAGATCATCCTGCGCAATCTCATCGACAACGCCATCAAGTTCTCGGGCAAGCCCTCGGTCCACATACAGATCGGTGTCACTCAGATGAACGCACAGCGCCTGGTGTTTTCTGTGCTCGATGATGGGGATGGTTTCGGCGATGTGGCCGTCAATGCGTATGGACCGGACGCAGGGCCGGTCGAATCCATTGGCGGATATGGCTTGTTGGGGGTGCGCCGCCTTGCGCGGTCACGCGGCGGGCGTGTCACCGTTGCACAGCGCGATGTTGGCGCAGAAGTGCTGTTTGAACTGCCGGGTATCGTCGTAGGCGCGGATATGCAGGCAACTGGCGTCGGTTAGGCCGCCAGCCCCGTTTGCCCCAGGTCGAGGAATTTTTTGCGGCGGTCTGCGATCAGGGCGCTGGGGTCCTTGCCGTCCAGTTCCGTCAACATGCCGGCGATTGCGGCACTGACCGATGCAATCGTGGCCGCAGGATGGCGGTGGGCGCCGCCAACGGATTCCGGGATGATACGGTCGATCACACCCAACTGCTTGAGGTCCTGTGCCGTCAGGCGCAATGCCTCTGCCGCCTCGCGCATTTTCTCAGCGTCTTTCCACAAGATCGACGCACAGCCTTCGGGGCTGATCACGGAATAGACAGAGTGTTCCAGCATCGCCACGCGGTTGGCTGTGGCAAAGGCAACAGCACCACCTGATCCGCCCTCACCAATGACAATCGACATCAGGGGCACGCCGATTTGCAGGCATTTCTCGGTCGACCGGGCAATGGCTTCGGATTGGCCGCGCTCTTCCGCACCTTTGCCGGGATAGGCGCCGGGGGTGTCCACCAGCGTGATCACCGGCAGGCCAAATCGGTGTGCCATGTCCATCAGCCGGATGGCTTTGCGGTAACCTTCGGGGCGGGCCATGCCAAAGTTGCGTTCGATCCGGGATTTGGTGTCATTGCCCTTTTCATGGCCGATCACAACGACGGGGCGGTCGTCGAAACGAGCCAGACCGCCCATAACGGCGTGATCGTCGGCAAAATTGCGATCCCCGGCCAGAGGTGTGTATTCGGTGAACAGCGCCTCGATATAGTCGGTGCAATGCGGACGATCCGGGTGGCGGGCCACCTGGCATTTCCGCCATGGCGTGAGATCCTTGTAGAGGTCGGCCAGCAATACTTCGGCCTTGGCGTCGAGGGCGGTGGCCTCGTCCGAGACATCCATGTCCTCGTTTTGGCGCGCGAGTGCCCGCAGCTCTTCGGCCTTGCCTTCGATTTCGGCCAACGGCTTTTCGAATTCCAGATATTGCGTCACGCGCGATCTCCGCCTCTTGGTTTGCCGCTATATGGCGGGGCGCGTCGCAATTTGCAACGCTAGGGAAAGAGGACCGGGTAGAGCGATGCCACCAGCAATACAGCCATGGACCAGTTGAAAGCGGTCAAACGCGCAGGATTGGTGAGGATGCGCGCCATCTGTTGCCCCAGCAACGTCCATGAACTGACCGCAGGCAAGTTGATGGCACCAAAGACTGCCGCGACGATGGCAATCGCCCACACCGACGTGTCGGGCGTGTAGACGGTGACAGCCGTCAGGGCCATGGTCCATGCCTTTGGATTGACCCATTGGAATGCGGCGGCCTGTAGGAATGTCATCGGCGTGCCGGTGTTGGACGATGCGTCGGACGGCGCGGCATGCGCGATTTTCCAGGCCAGCCACAGTAGGTACAGCACGGACGCCCCTTTGAGGATCGTGTGGCTGACTGGATAGGCATCGAACACCTGCACCAGCCCGGCCCCCACAAGCAGCACCATAAAGACAAAGCCGAGACCGACCCCCAGCATATGTGGGATCGTCCGGCGAAAGCCGAAATTCGCGCCCGACGCCATGAGCATCAGGTTGTTGGGGCCCGGCGTGATCGAGCTGACAAAGGCAAAGACGGCCAAAGCGCTGATGAGTTCAAGTGTCATGTGCAACAAATGGCAAGAAGCGCGCCGCTTAGGATTGCAAATTTGTAGGGCATGCGGAAAGCTACGCAATGAATGGCGAAGGTTGACGCGATAAACGACAATATATTGTCAGAGCTTGGTCGAGACGGCCGGATCAGCAACATCGACCTTGCGGCACGGGTGGGGCTGTCGCCCTCTGCGTGTCTGCGCCGTGTTCAGGAGTTGGAGCGCACAGGCGTCATCAGCGGGTACCGCGCCGTTCTGGACCGGACCAAATTGGGCACGGGGTTTGTCGCGTATATCGGTGTCGGTCTGAACAGTCATACGAAGGCCAGTCAGGAAGCCTTTGAACGGGCTATTGCCCATGCACCCGAGGTGCGGGAATGCCACAACATCACCGGAAATGTGGAATATTTGTTGCGTGTCGAATGCGCGGATCTGGTCAGCTACAAGTCGTTTCACACGGATATGTTGGGCGCGCTGCCGCAGGTGAACGGCATTACGACTTATGTGGTGATCGGATCCCCAAAGGATGAGCGCGCATAGGTCACTGTGTGGCTTGTGCGCTGATCGCTGCAAAGATCCCATCGAGTTCGGTCGCAAGTGTGGCAAGCTCTGGGCCAGCCTCGTCCACGTAGGGTGCAAAGACGGTCGATGGCAGTTTGTAGCTGAGAGTGGCCGTGCCATCCTGGTTTTCAGTGACGTAGACCCGTACCGGCGCTTCGATCATGGCGGCGGTCGACAGGTTCAGGATGTTAACGGCGTAGACGTTGTTGAACAGACCGATCACGCGGTTGCCGGGGATGGTGATGCCCCTTTGTCTGGCGGCCCCTGTTGGGCCTGCTTGCGTGACGACGCCCATTTTGTGCGCCTTGGCGGCCGATTTCACATCAGCGATCAGGGCGTCATAGGATTTTGAACTGGGTGTGACGGACCAGCCCGCGCGTTGTGCCATCTCGGCGTGGGCGGTCTGTGTGCACAGGATCAGGGCAAGAGCGGCGAACAGGCGTGTCATATCGGGGTCCTTACTGTTTGGGACAGTCAACAATGGCTGGGCGAAGATGCCCAATCACGTCTCTGTGCGGTTCCCTGCCTATGAAGGCAGGCGGTCTTTGCGGGCGTTTGGGCTGTGCTGTATCGCAGTGCAATGAGATGGCTTGTTTTCCTGTGCATTGTAATCGTGACTGCGTGTGGACGCCCTGAACCCGCGCCGGTTTTGGAGGCTGTGCCGCTATACCCGAACGAAACAGTCGCATTGCGCGCGCAGATCGAAGCAGCGGCGGCGCGGAACGACGTGCCTGTGGCGTTGGTGCAGCGGGTGATTGTGCGCGAGAGCACGCACAGGCCGGAGGCGCGAAATGGTACCTATTATGGGCTCATGCAGATTCTGCCAGCGACAGCGCGCAGCATGGGGTTTCGCGGAGAACCCGATGCGCTGTTGGATGCGGAGACGAATTTGAAGTTTGCAGTCCGGTATTTGCGCGGTGCGTGGTTGGTGTCAGGGGGCGACATGGATGCCGCCGTGATGTGGTACGCGCGGGGGTATTATTACGAAGCCAAGCGCTTGGGGTTGATTGCCGAGACAGGTGTTGATGGGCGCAAGGATTGGTCTGTGGAGGATGGGGGCTGACGTGCTTTGGCCTGTGGCCAAAGACACCCCACCCACCATCCCTATTGTCACGCGCCGGCGATCATCTCGGATTGCCGCACGATGACTTCGGCCTGTTTGATCGACGCAATATCGACCAACCGCCCTTTGTAGACCGTGGCGCCTTCACCCTTGGCCTTGGCTGCGTCCATTGCTGCCAAGATCTCGCGGGCTTCGGCCACAGCGGCCTCTGATGGGGTAAAGACTTCGTTGGCGATGGCGACCTGTTTGGGATGGATGGCCCATTTGCCGACCATGCCCAGTGTTGCCGAGCGCAGTGCCTGTGCCCGGAAGCCGTCGTCATCAGAGAAATCGCCAAAGGGACCATCCACCGGCAGGACGCCGTGTGTCCGGCATGCGGCGACGATGGCTGCTTGTGCCCAGTGCCATGGGTCGGACCAGTGTTTCTGGCCGTCGCGGATCATGTAGTAGTTTTCTTGTGTTCCGCCGATTCCGGTGGTTGCCATGCCCATGGAGGCCGCGAAATCTGCGGCGCCCAGCGACATAGCGGCCATGCGGGGAGAAGCGGCTGCGATCTCTTCGACGTGGGCGATGCCTGCTGCGGATTCGATGATGACTTCGAATGTGATGGGTTTTGTGCGGCCCTTGGCGGTTTCGATGGCAGTGACGAGGGCGTCGACGGCATAGACATCGGCTGCATTGCCGACCTTTGGGATCATGATCTGGTCTAGCCTGTCGGGCGCTTGTTCCAGCAGGTCGACGACGTCACGATACCAGTAGGGTGTATCGAGGCCGTTGATGCGCACCGACAGCGTCTTGGTTCCCCAGTCGATGTCGCCGATGGCCTGAATGATGTTGGCGCGAGCGCTGTCCTTGTCGGAGGGGGCCACGCTGTCTTCGAGGTCCAGGTTGATGACATCGGCAGCGGAGGCAGCCATTTTTTCGAAAATGGCAGGGCGAGATCCGGGGCCAAAGAGTTGGCAGCGATTGGGGCGTGCAGGCGGTGTGGGTTGAAGGCGGAAGGACATGGGCGACCCCTTGGCAACATTGTTTCGTTTTTCTCTGTCACGCAGCTATTAAATTGCGTAGCGGTACGCAACCATCATTTTGCAGGTGCAGCATTCGAGTCGGCGGCGTGTGCGTTTCATGGCGGCTTCGCGCAAGTTTCTTCGAACAATTTGCTAATTGGCGCTGAAATCTACGGTTAAGGACTGCGTCAGAGCGCGCTTCGCAATGGTTTTGCGCAGAAAACCGGTAAAATCGCGCGGAACTGCTATGGGGAAATGCGACATGATTCAGACACCGTATCTTTTGTTCCTGGGCGACGCGCCTGACCAACTGGCTGCGAAAGTGGCGCAAGGCATCAAGGACTGGCGCCCCGAGAATGCAGTGGGTCAATTCCGACTGCCGGGCTGTGGTGCGGATATGGGCCTTGCCGACATGTCCCTCGAAGAAGGGCTGAAGGCCGGTGCGAAAACACTGGTCATTGGTGTGGCCAACCGGGGTGGCGTGATTTCGGATGAGTGGAAGGTCGTTTTAGTTCAAGCCTTGCAGATGGGGTATGATCTGGCGGCTGGCCTGCACAACTTGCTGCGCGACGAAAACGAATTGCAGTCGGCAGCCAAGGTCAATGGCGGTACGCTGCATGACGTGCGGGTGCCGACAATCGCCTATCCCATTGCCAACGGCAAGAAACGGACAGGCAAGCGGGTTTTGGCCATTGGGACGGATTGTTCCTGTGGCAAGATGTATACCGCCATGTCCATGGACGCAGAGATGCGCGACCGGGGGATGAAATCCGATTTCCGCGCAACTGGGCAGACTGGTATTTTGATCACGGGCAAGGGTGTGCCGTTGGACGCTGTGATTGCCGATTTCATGGCCGGCGCCGTTGAATACCTGACACCCGACAACGATGCGGATCACTGGGATCACATCGAAGGGCAGGGCAGCCTGTTCCACGTGTCCTATTCCGGGGTCACCATGGCGTTGATCCATGGCGGTCAGCCGGATGCATTGGTGCTGTGCCACGAACCCACGCGGACACACATGCGCGGACTGCCGCACTACGGTTTGCCGTCGTTGGAGACACTGCGTGACACGGCACTGCCCTTGGCGCGTGTGGCCAACCCGGATTGCTTTGTGGCGGGTGTGTCGGTCAACACGAAGGCTTTGGATGAGGCGGCGGCGCAAGCCTGCCTGAAAGAGATCGAAGATCGCATGGGCCTGCCCGCAACGGACCCGTTCCGTTTTGGCGCTGGCAAGCTGGTGGATGCGCTGGCATCCTGACGCAGAGATAGCGGGGCCTCATGGCCCCGCGTTGGCTGGTATTTGGCAAGGCGAGGGCGGGATATGCGCATCGAAGTGACCCGAGACGCGTTCAAATTGGCGCAGGTTTTCACCATTTCCCGTGGGTCTCGGACAGAAGCGAATGTGCTGACTGTGCGCATCTCGGATGGCGATGCAAACGGTTGGGGCGAGTGTGTGCCCTACACCCGCTATGACGAAACGTTGGACAGCGTCATGGCTGAAATCGCGGGTTTGCCGGAGACTGTATCGCGCGAGGCGCTCTACGACTTGCTGCCCGCAGGGGCCGCACGGAATGCTGTCGATTGTGCATTGTGGGACCTTGAGGCCAAGCAGGCCGGGAAACGTATGTGGGACATGGCCGGGTTGCCCGTGCCGGGCCCCGAGATCACGGCCTATACGCTGTCGCTGGACACGCCAGAGGCGATGCAGGCGCAAGCGGTCACACATGCGCACCGCCCGCTGCTCAAGATCAAACTGGGCACGCCCGATGACATGCCGCGTCTGGAGGCGGTGCGTGCCGGTGCACCAAAGTCGCGGATCATCGTGGACGCCAACGAGGGGTGGTCCGCCGAAGTCTATGCCGACCTTGCACCCCATCTGGTGCGTTTGGGCGTTGATCTGGTGGAACAACCCCTGCCCGCTGATCAGGACGACGCGTTGTTGGGGATGGAACGGCCTGTGCCGGTCTGTGCCGACGAAAGCTGCCATGATCGGGCGAGCCTGCCCCATCTGAAGGGCAAATACGACCTCATCAACATCAAGCTGGACAAGGCCGGTGGGCTGACAGAGGCCCTGGCGCTGCGGGCCGAAGCGCTCGCTCAGGGCTACGGCATCATGATCGGGTGCATGGTTGGATCGTCCCTCGCGATGGCGCCTGCGACCCTGTTGGCGCAAGGGGCGTCGATCGTGGACCTTGACGGCCCATTGCTGTTGGCCGAAGACAGGGACACCCCGCTGACATTTGATGATGCCGGTGTGCATCCGCCCAAGGCGGCGCTGTGGGGCTGATTGAACGATAAGGGGGCGCAAATGCCAAATTGGTTTGGACTGTTTTTGGGCCTTATCCTGACACTGGCGTCCGGAGCGGCGATGGCGCAGCAGCCGTGGACCGTTGTGCTGACCAAGAAACAGGCCAAGGCGCTGGCCGAGTTGTCCGGCGAGCCTGATGTGACCGCATTTGCGATTTCGCCGGACGGTGCATGGGGCCGGTCCTGGGGCTACGACAGTGCGGAAAATGCTGGCGCACGGGCGGTCAACTTTTGTCAGTCCGAACTGCGACCGGGCAAGCGTGACTGTTTTCTGTTCGAACTGGCAGGCAAACGTATGGTCCCTGAGGTCGTTGAGACGCGCAAGGTGTCCAAGGTTTACAGACCTGTAAACGGCCGTCAGGCGGCCGCGCTGTTCGGTCGGGTCGATTTCGACTTTGCGGGCAATGTCCCTGCCGCCGCAGCGCAACACCAAACGGCGCTCTCGTCTCCAGCGGGGCTGCGCGAGGACAAGGCGCTGCGCAAAGCTCTGGAAAACCGCAGCATCATGTCACTCAAGGCCAAAGGCTTCGCTGTGGTCTTTGAAGATGTCTATGCGGAACAGATTGCTATGGGCAGCGGTGGGCTGCTCAAAACATATTTTGACAGCTGGACCGTCACATCCGAAGGGCTTGTGTGCATGTTTGACGGGTATTGGGCGTCGACGGGCAAACCCCGTGGCACCGTGTGCCTGATCCTGCATGATGCGACGGACGGCGCAGTGACAATGGCGTGGGGCAACAAACCCAATGCGCGACAGAAAATGCAATTGATCGCAGGCGACGCTCGATTCGCCACTGCACGGTAAACGGGCGCGGCCCGGACAAGAAGGATAAGAGACATGCGCACTGTTTATGTAAATGGCGACTACTTGCCCGAGAACGAGGCCAAGGTGTCGATCTTTGACCGTGGGTTCCTGATGGCGGACGGGGTGTACGAGGTGACATCGGTTCTGGACGGCAAGCTGATTGATTTCGACGGCCACGCCGTGCGGCTTCAGCGTTCGCTGGACGAACTCGACATGGCATCTCCGATTTCCAAGGAAGACCTGCTTGAAGTGCACCGCGAACTGGTGCGTCTGAACGGGATCGAAGAAGGGATGATCTATCTCCAGATCACACGGGGTGCGCCGGATGATCGGGATTTCGCCTTTCCCGATCCCGAGACGACGCCCCAGACCATCGTTCTGTTCACACAGAACAAGCCCGGACTGGCAGATAACCCCGCCGCCAAAAAGGGGATGAAGGTCATCAGCATCGAAGACATCCGCTGGGGCCGTCGTGACATCAAGACGGTGCAATTGTTGTACCCGTCGATGGGCAAGATGATGGCCAAAAAGGCCGGGGCCGATGACGCCTGGATGATCCAGGACGGGTTTGTCACCGAAGGGACGTCAAACAACGCCTACATTGTCAAAGGCAACAAGATCATCACCCGCGCAAAATCCAAGGATATCCTGCACGGCATCACCCGCGCGGCTGTGCTGCGGTTTGCCCAAGAGGCGCAAATGGAGGTTGAGGAACGCAACTTTACCATCGACGAGGCCCGAGAGGCCGACGAGGCGTTCATCACTTCGGCGTCGACTTTTGTGATGCCGGTTGTCGAAATCGATGGTCAGACGCTGGGCGATGGCACACCCGGTCGTGTCGCGCCGCGTTTGCGTGAAATCTACCTTGACGAGAGCCGCAAAGCGGCAGTCTGATCGACCACTTCAAAGCCCGCTTTTCAATTACCTCTTGAAAAGCGGGCTTTTTATTCCCATCTCAGAATGTGAACTATATTAACATCGAGGGGCAAATTAAATGAATGAAGAGCTTATACTGAGCCTGCTGAGCGAGAACCTGATCTTGATCTTGGGTGCCGTGTTCCTGCTTGTCTGTCTGTTTCTGGGCGTTCGCATCGTGCCGCAATCCGAGCAATACGTGGTTGAACGATTTGGCCGTTTGCACTCGGTGCTCGGGCCGGGCATCAACTTTATCGTGCCGTTTCTGGACGTTGTGCGTCACAAGGTGTCAGTGCTGGAACGTCAGTTGCCGAATGCCAGCCAGGATGCAATCACGTCGGACAACGTGCTGGTACAGGTTGAAACCAGCATCTTTTACCGGGTGACGGAACCTGAGCGCACTGTGTACCGGATCCGCGACGTGGACGGTGCGGTCCAGACCACTGTGGCCGGGATCGTGCGCGCCGAGATCGGCAAGATGGAGTTGGATGAGGTCCAATCGAACCGCTCGCAACTGATCAACCAGATCAAACACCTGGTCGAAGAGGCCGTGAACGATTGGGGTATCGAAGTGACGCGCGCCGAAATTCTGGACGTGAACCTGGACACTGCAACCCGCGAGGCGATGCTGCAGCAGCTGAATGCCGAACGCGCGCGTCGCGCCGCGGTGACCGAAGCCGAAGGTAGCAAACGCGCGACCGAGTTGAACGCGGACGCAGAGCTGTATGCAGCCGAACAAGCCGCCAAGGCGCGCCGTGTTGAGGCGGAGGCCGAGGCTTATGCCACGCAGGTTGTGGCCGAGGCGATTGCGACCCACGGGATCGAAGCGGCGCAGTATCAGGTCGCTTTGAAACAGGTGGATGCCGTGTCGGCCATGGCGTCGGGTGATGGTCAGCAGACCGTCATTCTGCCAGCCAGTGCAATGGACGCTTTCGGTGAAGCCTTTGGGATGTTGGCGGGGAGGAAGAAATGATGACGGATCTCTGGTCAGTCTGGTGGGTATGGATCGTTGCCGCATTGACGCTGGCGTTGATCGAAGTGTTCATCCCTGCCTTTGTCTTTCTTGGTCTGGCCGTTGGTGCCGCCGTGGTTGGGGTCGCACTTGGCTTTGGCCTGCTGGGCTGGGTCGGCGCCGGGTTGCCCATGCTGCTCTTGCTGTTTGCAGTGTCGTCCGTGGTCGCGGCCATTGCCCTGCGCAACATCATCGGCGTTCGGCGCGGACAGGTCAAACACTGGGACCGCGATATCAACGAATGATATGCCGTCGGGCGGAGCATTGCTCCGCCCGTTTGGTCAGGCGCCGTTGCCGGAGTGGCTGAGCGCAGTGTCGCCATTGTGGACCAGCCGTGTGGTCCAGGGGATCGGATTGCGCAGCGCAAAATGCGCCATGCAGGCTCCTTCGGCCTCCGCCAGCAATGCCTCGATCCGGTCACGGGGTTCGGGGCTTTCGATCAGAACATGTGTTTCGACAAGCTCCGTCCTGCCGTCGGTCGTGTGCCCCAAGTCGCGCATATGCCCGAGGTTGGTGGCAAAACGCACCCGTTGTTCCAGCCGCAGAGACGTGATTTCGATCTTGCGCGCAGTGTAGATGTCGGTGAGGTGCGTCATCAGGCAGAACCCGATGCCTGCGCAGAAATAGGCCAGCGGGGGCGGTGCCTGATCTTCGCCCACCGGGGGTTGTTCGTCACAATAAAGCGTGAGCGGTGAAAAGCCGGGGATGTTCACGGACACCGATCCGGTCTTGTGCTGCATGTTTCCGGCCTCGGCCACAAGGTTCACCTCGAACTGCAGCGGATCGGGCGCTTTGGCCCGTTTGAACGGGTCCGGTGTGAATGCAGTGGGCTCGGGGGCGTCAACGGCGCGCTGACCAACGCGGTATGTCACGACTTGTCCCCGACATTCTGGGCAAAGGCATCCTTGAAGGTCTCTTGCTGGGCGGCGCTTGCGTCTGTTTGGTAGTCCGCCTTCCAGTCATCCATCGTCATGCCATAGAACGTCTCGCGCGCGGCATCCTTGGTCATATCGATGCCGCGCTTGTTCGCGGCCTCCTGATACCAGCGCGACAGGCAGTTCCGGCAGAACCCAGCCAGGTTCATCATGTCGATGTTCTGCACATCTGTCCGGTCCTGCATCAGGTGTTGGCGCAGGCGACGGAATGCGGCGGCCTCGAGTTCGAGCTGGGTTTGGTCATCCATTTGGTCGGTCCTTTTGTGTGCGATCTGGCGGGGCGTGAGAGATCACAGATTGGCTTGCAAGCGCGCGGCGTCAAGATGCGGGGCCAGACGCGCCGCCCATTCCTGTTGGCCTTCCGCCTGTGTGATCAAATCCTGGCGTAGCTCCAGGATGACATTCGGGCGACCGGGAATATGGGCATGCTGGCTCATCGCATCGCCGGGGAAAAATCCCGCATAGGGCGCGTTGTCACCCACAGGTGTGGTCAAATCCGCGGTCAGGCGTTGGATCAACGGATCGGCAATACGCCGGTCTTGCGCAGAGAGCACGCCAATCTCCCAGGGTCGCGGCGGGCGGCCAACAAGCTGCGGGGTAAAGCTGTGCATGGCGAGGAAGCATACCTCACGCCCGGCGGCGGTGTGCGCGATGGCACTGTGATAAGGCGCATAAAGGGTGTCGATCCGGCGTTGTCGCTCTTCGTCCGGCAGGATGCGATTGCCGGGGATGATTGTCCCGTCATACAGCTGGGGGATCAGGGTGGGATCGTCGGCACCCCGGTTCGGGTCAATCACGAGACGTGAAAAATTGGCACTGACAACTGGCGCATTCAGCAACACACCCAACGCCCGCGCGACACCAAGCGCGCCAATATCTATGGCGATGTGGCGCTCCATTTCCGCGTCCGGTAGGCCAAGCGTGCCGCCATTGACATGGGGCGGCACAAGGTTCGTGGCATGATCACAGGTAATGACCCACGGGCCGTTTCGATCTGCGCCGTCGATGAAATAGGGGATGTGTGTCATGTAACCTTCACCAAATGTGTCGCAGGTTTAGGCCAGTTGCCATGGGAAGTGAATTGGGCAATAAGGCCCCCGTTAGCGATATCATTAGAGAGGCCTGCCACTATGAGACGTATGCGAAACGTGAAAATCGTGGCAACGCTGGGCCCCGCATCCGACACATACGACATGATCCGCTCCCTGCATGAGGCAGGCGCGGATGTGTTTCGGTTGAACATGTCGCACGGCAGCCATGCCGAGATTGCGGAAAAGCACGCGATCATTCGCAAGATCGAGGAAGACACCGGATCGACCATCGGCATCCTTGCCGACTTGCAAGGCCCCAAACTGCGCGTGGGTGTGTTTGCCGGTGACAGCGAGATGCTGGACGAAGGCGCCAAGTTCCGCCTCGACCTCGACACCGCAGATGGCGACAGCAGCCGCGTGTGCCTGCCACACCCTGAAATTTTTGCAGCCCTCGAACCGGGCAAGACATTGCTGGTCAACGATGGCAAGATCCGGCTCAAGGTCGAAGACTGCGGTCCGGACTTTGCCGACTGCGTCGTGGTGACTGGCGGTGTGATTTCCAACCGCAAGGGCGTCAACGTCCCGGATGTTGAACTGCCCCTGGCCGCGCTTTCCGAGAAAGACCGGGCCGACCTCGAATTTGTGGCCGAGTTGGGCGTTGACTGGATGGCGCTTTCCTTTGTCCAGCGCCCCGCGGATGTGCAAGAGGCGCGTGACCTGATCAAGGGGCGCGCTGCCGTTCTGTCCAAGATTGAAAAGCCCAACGCGGTTGAGCGGTTTGACGACATTCTGGCTGTGAGCGACGGCATCATGGTCGCGCGCGGCGATCTTGGTGTGGAATTGCCCGTCCAGAATGTGCCGCCTATTCAGAAACGTCTGGTGCGCAAGTGCCGTCATGCCGCCAAGCCGGTGATCGTCGCCACGCAGATGCTGGAAAGCATGATTGAAAGCCCGATGCCGACCCGCGCCGAGGTCAGCGATGTGGCGACGGCGATCTATGAAGGTGCCGATGCCGTCATGCTGAGCGCCGAAAGTGCTGCGGGCAGCTATCCGATTGATGCCGTGACGACGATGGACCGTGTGGCGGCAGAGGTCGAACAGGACCCGACCTATACCCAGATCATCGAAGCCAGCCGGAACCCGGTCCGTGGGTCCGTTGCGGATGGCATCGTGGCCGCCGCCCGCGAGATTGCGGAAACCGCGGACATCAAGGCGATTTGCTGCTTTACCCAAAGCGGGACAACCGCACTGTTGGTGGCCCGCGAACGGCCTCGCGTGCCGATCATCGCACTGACCCCACTGGTCGGTACGGCCCGGCGCTTGGCGCTGAGCTGGGGCTGTAACTGTGCCATCACCGGCGTTATGGACCGGTTCAAAGGCGCGGTGGTGGGCGCTGCCAAAGCCGCCCGCGAAGAAGGCTTTGCCACAGCCGACGATCAGATCGTCGTCACGGCGGGTGTGCCCTTCAACGTGACAGGCACGACAAACATCCTGCGCGTGGCCCCTTGTGATGAACGTTTGATTTACTCGACAGATCCGGAGTAACCTTTCCCCGATTAAGGTTAAGGTCTGTTATGAGCCCCGATATGTATCTGGTGCTCGGCATATTGATTGCCGGGTTTTCTATCCCATCCGTTTTGTCCGCCCTGTCTGATCGCCGCGCGCCACGTGCCTCTGCGATCACCATCCTGATTGCGGGTGGTCTGATCCTGCTTGCTGTCCAGACCCAACCGGGCGGCTACTCCCTTCAGGAAATACCGGATGTTTTTGTCCGGGTCATCGCCCGCTTTATCTGAAGGCGCTGGCACGCAATTGCTCTTGCCATAGGTCGGGCGACCTCCTATACGCCCAACTCGTTCCGCGCGTCCGGCCCAAGTGGCATGCCGAGTCGCGCATCTACCGAACTCAAACGATGGAGACGGAAATGCCCAAGATGAAGACGAAATCGAGCGCCAAAAAGCGCTTTAAGGTGACCGCGACCGGTAAGGTCATGGCAGGTCAAGCCGGCAAACGCCACGGCATGATCAAACGCACCCGCAAGTTCATTCGTGACGCCCGTGGCACCACGACCCTGTCGGCCCCCGACGCCAAAATCGTCAAGGGCTTCATGCCCTACGACCGCTGATAGGAGGTATCTGATATGTCCCGTACCAAAGGTGGAACAGTCGCCCACGCCCGTCACAAGAAGGTCATCAAGGCCGCCAAAGGTTACTATGGCCGCCGCAAGAGCACCTTCAAGGTCGCCCGCCAGGCGGTCGACAAGGCCAACCAATACGCCACGCGTGACCGTCATAACCGCAAGCGCAACTTCCGCGCGCTGTGGATCCAGCGGATCAACGCCGCCGTGCGTGCCCATGACGAGGCGCTGACATACAGCCGCTTTATCAATGGTCTGAACCTGGCCGGCATCGAAGTCGACCGCAAGGTTCTTGCCGACCTGGCCGTGAACGAGCCCGAGGCATTTGCCGCGATCGTGGATCAAGCCAAGGCACAGCTGACCGCCTGATCGGCGCCTCAGTTCTGAGTTTTGAAAACCCCGGCCTCGTGCCGGGGTTTTTTCATTCCGGGGTAGGTTGCGTGATCTGCGCGCCGCCCGCATGGGTCAGGCGGATTGTGCATCCCGCCTCCAGTTCCGCGGCATAGGCGGTGGCCACGATGTTCCAGACCTCTTGCGGCGCGCTGGTCCAGACATCTGTGACATGGCAGTGAAAGTGGTCTTTCAACAGCGCGTCCGCGGCGTTTCCGAACGCAGCGCGGCGTTCGTTGATGTCCACATCGCCACCACCACCGAAAAGGCTTGCTGTGGGGGTGACGATCTCGATCACGGCTTCGATCAACCCATTGACGAACACTTGATCATCCTGCTCTGCCGTGGCCATGTCGGCCAGCCCTTCGGCAAACAGGGCGGGATCGCAGTAAAACATTGTGCCCTCGTCGCGATCCAGAACCCCGAGGTAGAACGCGGCATAGGCCGCCGCCCCAAGTTCGGAGGTGTCGGCCATGGCCTGCCGGGCCGCAATCTCCAAACGCTCATAATCGCCGCCCCATCGTGGCAGCAGGTGAAAGGCGCGCTCGCGCATCGTCACCCAGCACCGCGGGTTCAGGGCGAGACAGCGCTGGAACACGGCGTCGCAGGCCGCGTCCTCCCATTCCGATGACAATGCGACCGTGTGCGTGACCGAGGCCAGCAGAAAGGACGTCTCCTTCTGGACGTCAAAGTCGGCCAACACTTCGTTGGCGCGTTCCAGATGCATCTCAAATCCGTGCCATCCGTCCGACGTCACCGCGTCGGCATAGTCACCACCGCGCCGCGCCCAGGCCATCTCCTCGTGCGCACGTGCCAGCATCGCGGCCAGACGGGGATCACGGTGATGTTCGGCAAAGGCCATTTCGAGCTTTTCAATGGAAGCAAGCGGCAGCTCTGATGCCACCATACCATAGCAGTCGTCGTTTTCCTCGAGGAACGTCAACTGCGCCCACCGCGCAGCACGCGTGCCGACATAGGTGAGCGGTTGCCCTTCGACCGACGTATTCACCGCGTCCCATCGCGCCATCTGGGTCAGGAATGCGGGCCACTTTTCTGTGCCAGCCAAGCCACGCATACGAAACATGGCGGCGGGTTCATGGGCGATTTCGTCGCGTGTTTTCGTGTCCAGCTCAAATTGCCCGTCCTCGACCTCCGGTACCGGGATGCCTGCGTCACCGATGGGGCTGTGTGCTTTGCTCAACCGCCAGAGTGCGCGGGGCATGGCCCAGACCAATATGATGGGCAGCAACATCAGGTTCAACGCCAGCCGCACCAGATAGGGCAGGCGCGGAAACAGGATTTCATATTGGCGGGCGAGGTACTGCATGGTCGATACTCCTTACGCGCATGGGTTGAAACATGCGTGTTTGACCCGCATTCGACGGCGTTGGGGCGAAACTGTGACGTCGGGCGCGGCCATGGGCGACCCAAGCCCGGTTGCACTGTGCTGCGCGCAGCGTTAGATCGCTCTGAAACCACGTGGGAACAGCGGTGCCATGGACGATCTCAAATCCAAATATCTGACCCTGATCGCAGAGGCCGGTGACGAGGCTACGCTGGAAGACATCCGCATCACCGCCGTCGGCAAAAAGGGTGAGGTTGCCCTCAAGATGCGCGAGCTGGGCAAGATGACGCCCGAAGAACGCCAGGTGGCAGGACCGGCGCTCAACGCGCTCAAGGACGAGATCAACAGCGCGCTGGCCGCGAAAAAGGCTGCGCTGGCGGATGCCGCACTGGATGAACGGCTGCGCAGCGAATGGCTTGATGTGACGCTGCCCACCCGGCCACAGCGGCAGGGCACAATCCACCCGATCAGTCAGGTCAGCGAAGAGGTCACCGCGATCTTTGCCGAGATGGGGTTCAGCGTTGCCGAGGGGCCGCGCATCGACACCGATTGGTACAACTTTGATGCGTTGAACATCCCCGGTCACCACCCTGCACGGGCCGAGATGGACACGTTTTATATGCACCGCGCCGAGGGCGACAACCGCCCGCCGCACGTGTTGCGCACACACACGTCGCCGGTACAGATCCGGTCGATGGAAGCCTCTGGCGCGCCGACCCGCATCATCTGCCCCGGTGGTGTCTACCGCGCAGACTATGACCAGACCCACACGCCGATGTTCCACCAGGTCGAAGGCCTTGCCATCGACAAGGACATTTCGATGGCCAACCTGAAATGGGTGCTGGAAGAGTTCGTGAAGTCCTATTTCGAGGTGGACGGTGTTGATCTGCGCTTCCGCGCCTCGCACTTCCCCTTCACTGAACCATCGGCCGAGGTTGATATCCGCTGTTCTTGGGAGGGCGGTACACTCAAGGTTGGTGAGGGCGACGACTGGCTCGAAATCCTCGGCTCCGGCATGGTGCACCCTAAGGTCCTGCAGGCCGGAGGCATCGACCCGAACGAATGGCAGGGCTTTGCCTTTGGCATGGGGATCGACCGGATTGCGATGCTGAAATACGGCATCCCGGATTTGCGCGCGTTCTTTGACAGTGACTTGCGGTGGCTGCGCCACTACGGCTTTGCGGCGCTGGACGTGCCGACCTTGCACGGCGGGCTGAGCCGGTAGGCGATGTTTGGCACAGGTGCGCGGAGACCGCCCACCCTACGCAGGGTGAGCATTCATTGCACGCCATCCATTGCACGCTATGTTCCCCCACATGCGTCTTTGGCTTGTTCTTGCGATGATCGCCGTGATCGGCATTGCCCACATATTCCTGTGGCGGTCGGACATGCCCGTACATCTCAAGGTCACGTTCACCGTCCTCAACGTCGCGGGTTGGACCATCGTTCTGGCGCCGATCCTGTTGATCGACCGCTGGTTGGAGGCGATCCAGCGGCGCAACCGCGACGACCACGACAATGTGACGTGACACCGGACCGCAGATGCGTAGCGTGCGGCGCATGAGATTTCTGTTTTGCCTGATCGCCCTTTGCTGGGCGCTGCCTGCCGCCGCCATGGGGCCATGGCAGCGTGACACCTGCCACCTTGATGTCCCCTGTGTGCTGGATGACCGGTCCTATCACGTCAAGGAACCGGACGACTGGGACGGGACCAGCCCGATGCCGGTTCTGATCCACTTCCACGGGTGGCAGCGTACGGGCGCACTGCCTGTCCAGCACCAGCGAATTTCCGGCGCCACGCGTCGCCGGGGTGTGTTGTTGATCGCGCCCAACGGCATCCGCAAGACATGGGACATGTGGTACCCGGAAACCGACGATGTGCAGTTCGCGGTGGACGTTCTGGCGGACGTGATGGCGCGCTATCCTATCGATCCCGATAACATCTTTCTGTCGGGGTACTCCTACGGATCGATCATGGCATGGCGTGTTGCCTGCGACCGCGGCCAAGAGATGAACGTGCGCGCGCTCCTGGGCATTTCAGGCACGATCAGCCAATCCGAAGATTGCGCCCAGTTCCCACAAGAGGCGCGCCACGTGCATGGCCTCAAGGACAACGTGCTGGACTTTCCTTACGGCCCGCAGGGCGAGACGGAGTATCCCGTTTCGCTGTGGCGCGATCACCTTGGTTGCACTGACGTGGTGACGGATACACGCGACTGGTCCGTGGTGGATTTCCTGACGCTGACACGCACGGAATGGGGTGATTGCGCGGAGGGAACCAAAGTGACGCTCGACATTCATTCGGGCGGGCATTTCATCCCGCACGGCTGGATCGGTCGGCAACTCGACGAATTGCTGGACCGCCGCCCGACCTACCCCTGACAGCGCTTGCAAGCCCCGCGCGGCTTGCACCTCGGCGCGAACTTTGCCATTGCAGACGCAACCGCCAAGGCAAGGGACACACCCGATGAAATTCACGCTCAGCTGGCTCAAGCAGCACCTCGACACCACCGCCACGGTGGACGAGATCACCTATGCTCTGACCGATCTCGGCCTCGAAGTTGAAGGCGTCGAAGACCGTGGGGCAAAGCTGGCTGACTTTACAATCGGCCATGTCCTGAGTGCGGAAAAACACCCCGATGCCGACCGCCTGCGCGTGTGTCAGGTGGCGACCGATGAGGGCACCAAACAGATCATTTGCGGCGCGCCCAATGCCCGCGAAGGTATCACCGTTGTGGTCGCAAAACCGGGCGTCTACGTGCCCGGCATCGACACCACCATCGGCGTGGGCAAGATCCGGGGCATCGAGAGCTTTGGCATGATGGCCTCCGAGCGCGAGATGGAGCTGTCTGACGAGCATGACGGCATCATCGAATTGCCGAGTGGTGAGGTGGGTGAACGTTTCGTCGATTGGTTGGCTGCAAATGATCCGGCCAAGGTCGACCCGGTGATCGAAATCGCGATCACGCCCAACCGCCCTGATGCGCTTGGCGTGCGCGGCATTGCACGCGACCTCGCCGCACGCGGTCTCGGTTCGATGCGGCTTTGCCCGGCACCCGATGTCGAGGGCGCGTTCGTGTCTGACATCTCCGTCAGCATTGATGAGGATACGTTGGATGGCTGCCCCGTCTTTTTCGGTCGCCTGATCCGCGGTGTTCAGAACGGACCAAGCCCCGCGTGGCTTCAGGATCGTCTGCGCGCCATTGGCCTTCGCCCGATCTCGTTCCTCGTGGATGTGACCAACTACTTTACCTATGACCAAAACCGCCCCCTGCACGTCTTTGATGCGGACAAGGTTGCGGGCAATCTGCGGGTGCACCGTGCAACAGGCGGCGAAGAGATCATAGCGCTGGACGAAAAGAACTATACCCTTCAACCCGGTCAGATGGTCATTTCCGATGAAAACGGTGCTGAAAGCATCGCGGGCATCATGGGTGGCGCGGAAACAGGCTGTACCGAAGAGACCGTGAATGTCTTTGTGGAAAGCGCCTATTGGGACCCGGTCCAGATCGCTTATGCGGGCCGCGCGCTCAAGATCAACTCGGACGCGCGCTATCGCTTTGAACGTGGCGTTGACCCGTCCTTTACGCCTGTGGGGCTGGACCATGCTTGCGCCATGATCCTCGAACACGCTGGCGGCACAGCCTCCAACATGATCAGTGCGGGGGCCGTCCCTGACACAAGCCGCGCCTACCGGCTGGACGCGGCGCGGGTGCAAAGCCTTGTTGGTATGGACATTCCAGAAAGCGAACAGCGCCAGACACTGACAGCACTTGGTTTCCGGCTCGAGGGCGATATGGCCCATGTCCCCAGCTGGCGTCCCGATGTGATGGGCGAGGCCGACCTCGTCGAAGAAGTGGCGCGTGTTGCATCCCTGACCAAACTCCAAGGCCGTCCGTTGCCGCGCTTGACCACAGGTGTGCCAAAGCCCGTGATGACCCCGATCCAGCGTCGCGAACAGATTGCCCGCCGCACCGCGGCCGCGCTGGGCTACAACGAATGCGTCACCTACAGCTTTATCGATCAGGCTTCGGCCGTGTTGTTCGGCGGCGGCGATGACACGACCCGTCTTGAGAACCCCATTTCCAGCGATATGAGCCATATGCGCCCTGCGTTGCTGCCGGGTTTGCTGCAAGCGGCTGCGCGCAACCAGGCGCGGGGTTTCATGGACCTTGCCTTGTTCGAGGTCGGTCCGGCCTTTCACGGTGGTGAACCGGGTGAACAGCATCTTTTGGTGTCCGGCCTTTTGGTTGGCCGAACAGGGCCCAAGGACGTGCACGGCGCATCCCGACCCGTCGATGTCTATGACGTCAAGGCCGACGCCGAGGCTGTGCTGAACGCCATGGGCGCACCGGCAAAGGTGCAGATCATGCGCGGTGCGCAGGAGTGGTGGCACCCGGGTCGCCACGGTAGAATCTGTCTGGGTCCGAAAAAGGTGCTTGGCGTATTTGGTGAACTGCATCCGCGCGTTCTCGAGGCGATGGACATCAAGGGGCCAGCCATGGCCTTTACGCTCTGGCCTGCCGAAATTCCGATGCCACGCAAGACGGGCGCAACCCGTCAGGCGCTCGATATCAGTGACTTGCAATCGGTCGAGCGCGACTTTGCCTTTGTGGTCGATGCCGATGTCGAGGCTTTGACGTTGGTCAACGCCGCTGCGGGGGCCGACAAGGCGCTGATCGACGATGTGCGCGTGTTTGACGAATTCATTGGCGGCAGCCTGGGTGAGGGCAAGAAATCCCTGGCCATCACCGTGCGCCTGCAACCGCGTGACGTGACGCTCAAGGACGCGGACATCGAAGCTGTGGCACAAAAGGTCGTGGAAAAGGTGACCAAAGCCACCGGCGGCACCCTGCGCGGATAAGGGCTGGTCGCGCCTATTGGTCGGCGAGCACGTCGGCCAGCAGGTCAAAGACCAACCTGATCCGTTTGCTGTTGTGCAGGTCACGATGTGTGACCAGCCACACCGGGAAACGCAGGTCGGTCACACCATCCAGCAGGCGCACCACGTCGTCGAATTGTGCCGCAATGTGGTCTGACATCGGAAAGATGCCAAAGCCACGCCGCAGCATCTCCCAGATCGTGATGCCGCTGGTAGACCCGGCGCGCAGGTTGTCGTGACCCACGGGCAGCCCGCGTTCCTCCATCGCAGCGACAAAGGCGTCGTCATTGCCCATGCTGATAAAGTCATGGTCCGAAAGGTCCGCAATGGCTTGTGGCATCCCATGTGCGGCCACATAGGATTTCGATGCATAGAGGTGGGCAGAGGCGTCGCTGATCCGTCGGGCAATCAGATCGGGATCGGTTGGACGGACGTGACGAATGGCGATGTCAGCCTCGCGTTTGAGGATGTCCCGGATGTCATTCGCCGCAATCACGTCGACGCGCAGCCGGGGTGCGACGCTGCGCAACTGCATCAGGGTGGCAGGCAGCACATAGGCGCTCATCATGTCGGAGGCGGTCACGCGAATGGTGCCGTCCAATGCCTGTGTGCGCCCCTGCGCCATCAGCGAAATCCGGGCGGCGGCATCGGACATGCTGCGCGCCTGTGCCAACAGATCCGCCCCCGCGTCCGTCAGTTGCAGGGCACGCCCGGTGCGTTCAAAGAGGGCGAGTTTCAATTCCTGTTCGAGAGCCGTGATTTGCCGTCCAACGGTGGGTTGGGTCAAACCCAATTGCCGCGCCGCCGCAGACAAGGACCCGGCATCGACAGTGGCCAGAAAAGCCCGCATGTGGTTCCAATCGAATCCTCTATCCATGCGTATTTGTATGGCTGCCGTGCAAATCTCGTCAATTCAGGTGCGGCTAATGGCATAGTATATGCGCAGGCAAAGGAGACACAGATGAAACCCGATGCAAAATTCTGGGACAGAATTGCCCCGAAATACGCCTTGCAGGCGATTGATGACGTCCCCGCCTATGAACTGACGCTGGACCGTGTCCGCGATCACCTGGCACCGGACGCACGCGTGTTGGAATTTGGTTGCGGGACGGGCGCCACCGCGTTGACGCTGGCGCCGGATGCGGGGTCAATCCTCGCCATCGACTTTTCGGCGGGCATGATTGCGCAAGCCAATGCGCGGTTCGGGCATGACAGTGTTCGATTCATGCAAGCGGATGTGTTCCACTATGATCTGAGCGGCATGGCTTTTGATGTGGTGATGGCCTTTAACGTGTTGCATCTGATTGACGATCTGGATGCCGTATTGGCGCGCGTCCATTCATTGATCCCACCGGGTGGGCTGTTCATCTCAAAGACGCCCTGCATCGGAGAGCGGAGTCTGGGGCTGAAATTCAGCTTGATACGATTGGCCATCCCTTTGATGCAGCGGTTTGGGAAGGCTCCATTTGTGCGGTTTGAAACGATATCGGCCCTTGATGCGACGCTGGAGCGGGCGGGGTTCGACATCGTCGAGACAGGGAATTTCCCCGTGCGGCCCCCGAACCATTTTGTGGTGGCCAAGCGACGGTAAGCGAGGCTCGCCCCTTGCTTTTGCCGGGTGCGGACGCAATTGGTAGCGGGAACGCAAGAGAAGGACCGTGCGGATGCTGAATGTCTATTTGTCTGGTGAAATTCACACCGATTGGCGCCAACAGATCATCGAGGGTGCGCAGGGCCTGGATGTAACATTTTCCGCGCCGGTGACCGACCACGCCGCAAGCGATGACTGTGGTGTGGTGATCCTGGGCGCGGAGACCGACAAGTATTGGCACGATCACAAGGGGGCGATGGTCAATGCCATGCGCACCCGCAAAGGGATTTCGGACGCGGATGTGGTCGTGGTGCGTTTTGGCGATCAGTACAAGCAATGGAACGCGGCCTTTGACGCGGGCTATGCCGCTGCGCTGGGCAAGTCGCTGATCATTCTTCATGGCCCTGACCATGCGCATGCACTCAAGGAAGTGGATGCAGTAGCGTTGGCCGTTGCGCAGGAGCCCGCGCAAGTCGTGGAAATCCTGCGCTATGTGCTGACGGGTGCTTTGCCCGGTTAGGGCGCTGGGCGGCTCTGTTTGCCTGACGGCAAATGCGCCCGCCCACCGACCCAGGGTCACGCTTGTTTTGGAACGGGTGCGCTGTAGGGTTGCCTCAACAGGGAGGCGGCGCATGAAATTCGACTACGTGATTGTCGGTGGCGGGTCAGCGGGTTGTGTGATGGCATCTCGGCTGAGCGAGGACCCGCATATTTCGGTGTGTTTGATTGAGGCCGGCGGGCACGGGCGCGACATCTTTGTGCGTGCGCCTGCGTTGGTGGCCGGGATGATCTCTGGTCGGCCCAAGATCAACAATTGGGCGTTCAAGACCGAACCCCAGAAAGAGCTGAACGGGCGACGGGGGTTTCAACCGCGCGGGCGTGCGTTGGGTGGATCAAGTGCGATCAATGCGATGTTGTACGTGCGTGGCCATCAACGCGATTACGACGAATGGGCGGATCTGGGGGCCGACGGTTGGGACTGGGCGTCTGTCTTGCCGCATTTCCGGATGTCTGAGGGCAATGTGCGTGGGGCGGACGACCTGCACGGAACAGACGGCCCCTTGCAGGTTGCGGATCAATCCGAGCCGAGGACAATCACGCACGCATTTGTTGAGGCCGGTGCGCAAGCGCAATTGCGCCCGACCGAAGATTTCAACGGGCCGCGTCAAGAGGGCATTGGCCTTTATCAGGTAACACAACAGCATCGCGGTGCGGCTCGGGGTGAACGGTGTTCGGCTGCTGCTGCTTATCTGCCTCAGGCGGTCCGCGACCGGTCAAACCTGACGATTTTGACCCGTGCAGTTGCACAAAAGGTTGAGATGCAGGAGGGCCGCGCCATCGGGGTGCGGATCAAACATGCGCGGCGGATCAAGCTGGTTGAGGCCACGCGTGAGGTCATCCTGTCGGGTGGCGCTTTTGGATCGCCGCAGCTGTTGTTGCTGTCTGGCATTGGCCCGCGCGACGAATTGGACCAGCACGGGATCGACGTGGTGCATGACCTGCCCGGTGTGGGGCGGAATTTGCAGGATCACCTTGATTACATCATCAGCTTTCATTCCAAGCGGGATGATGTCGTGGGACTTGGGCCCAAAGGCTTGGCCGATCTGGCGCGGGCGGGCATGCGGTGGCGCAAGGATGGGACGGGGATGTTCGCCTCGCCCTTTGCCGAAGGTGGTGCTTTCCTGAGGTCAACGCCGGATGCGGACCGTCCCGATCTGCAACTGCATTTCGTCGTTGGCATCGTGGATGACCACATGCGCAAGATCCATTTTCGCTATGGCTACTCCTGTCATGTCTGCGTGTTGCGCCCACACAGCCGGGGCCACGTGGGACTACTGTCTGCGGACCCGGCGCAGCCGCCGCGCATCGATCCGGCATATTTGTCCGACAAAAGAGACCTCGATCTTTTGATGCATGGCGCACGCCAGATGGATGGTATCCTGTCCGCGCCGCCGCTTGATCCGTGGCGTGGCAAACGTCTCTATGCGCATGATGGATCCGATGCGGCGTTGGAGGCTGACATCCGTGCGCGGGCCGACACGATCTATCACCCTGTGGGGACCTGTCGGATGGGCGTTGACGACATGGCTGTCACCGACCCGTCGGGCAAGGTGCACGGTGTCACCGGTCTGCGCGTGGTGGATGCGTCGCTGATGCCGCGTCTGATCGGGGGCAACACCAATGCGCCAACCATCATGATGGCTGAAAAGATCAGCGCGGGGATGCGCGCAGCGTAAGGCTTGGCCGCTGCGCGCTATGGCTGGCTATGGGCGGGGCGGGATATTCTTGCCCTTTTCAACTGCTGGCCGCGCCATGAAACGGTCGAGATAGGCCACCAGATTCTTGTGATCGTCCCAGCCGACCATCTCCTTGGCCTCATAGAAGTTGAGCGCGTTCAGCCAGGGCGCAATCGCGATGTCGGCAATCGAATACTGGCCTGTGATCCAATCGCGGTCGGCCAACTGGCGATCCAGAACGCCCAGCAGCCGTTTGCCTTCGTCGACGTATCGTTGCTGTGGGCGTTTGTCTTCCCACGCCGACCCAGCGAACTTCACAAAAAAGCCCATCTGACCAAGCATCGGACCCAGGCCACCCATCTGGAACATCAGCCACTGGATCGTTTTGGCTTTGTCGCTGGCGGTCTCACCGATCAACTTGCCGGACTTTTCGGCCAGATAGATCAGGATCGCACCGGATTCGAACAAGCCCACAGGCGTGCCATCCGGCCCGTTCGGGTCGATGATCGCGGGGATCTTGTTGTTGGGGTTCAGCGACAGGAATTCCGGGCTTTTGACATCCGCATCCGAGAGCGTCACGAGATGCGCTTCATAGGGGATTTCCATCTCCTCCAGCGCGATCGAGGCTTTGACCCCGTTTGGGGTGGGAAAGGAAAACAGTTGCAGCACATCAGGGTTCTGCGGTTTCCATTTTTGCGTGATCGCGAAGGCGCTGAGGTCAGCCATTGGACATCTCCTGTTGTCATAGACAGAAGACATAGGGGAAAACTGACCGCAAAATACCCTTTGCCCTGTGAAATCATGTGTTAACAGGTGTTCACTCACGCACGAAGCGCGACAAGACGCACCGTGCAGTAGCCAACAAGGGACTAGAAATGCTTAACGAATTTAAAGATTTCATTGCCAAGGGCAATGTTATGGACATGGCCGTCGGGATCATCATCGGTGCGGCCTTTACTGCAATCGTGTCGTCGCTGGTCGCCGACCTGATCAATCCATTCATCGGTTTGTTCATGGGTGGCATCGACTTTACCAACATGTACTTCGTGCTGTCCGGTGACGTGGCCGACGGCGCATCCCTCGAAGCGGCGCGCGAGGCGGGTGCGGCTGTGTTCGCCTACGGTTCGTTCATCATGGCGATTATCAATTTCCTGATCATCGCGTTCGTGGTGTTCATGCTGGTGCGCTATGTTAACAAGGTCAAAGCCGCAACCGAGACGCCCGAAGAGCCCAAAGAAGAGGCCCCCGCAGGCCCCAGCGAGCTTGATATCCTGATGGAAATCCGCGACTCGCTGGCCAAGTAAACCGTCAAGGCAACGCTTGTTTCAAAGGGCCGCTCCGCACATCGCGGGGCGGCCCTTTTTCTTTGGTGAGGGCAGGGGACACTCGGACCTCAATCCCTCTGCTTGGGCGCAGTCTTATTGTTTGAGCGCCAGCGCCGGGGCCAGAACGTCGATCCCAAGCGCCTTCCCGACGGCGTAGTATGTCAACTGACCCGCATGCACGTTCAATCCCTCAAGCAGGTGTGGATCATCCGCGCAGGCTTGACGCCAACCTTTGTCTGCGAGCGCCAGCATAAACGGCATGGTCGCGTTCCCAAGGGCGATCGTCGATGTCCGCGCCACAGCACCCGGCATGTTGGCAACGCAATAGTGCATGATGCCATCCACCTCGTAGATCGGGTCGTCATGGGTGGTGGCCTTGGAAGTTTCAAAGCAACCGCCCTGATCGATGGCGACGTCGACAATGGCTGCGCCCGGTTTCATCATGCCGAGTTGCGCGCGCGTCACCAGTTTCGGGGCCGCGGCACCGGGGATCAGAACAGCACCCACAACCATATCCGCTTCTGCAACTAGTTCAGCGGTGTTGCCTGCGCTCGCGAAACTGGTCTTGAACACGCCGCCAAAGACATCATCCAGATACCGCATCCGGGGCAGCGACCGGTCCAGCACCGTCACATCCGCGCCCATGCCTGCCGCGACGCGCGCGGCGTGGGTGCCGACAACACCGCCACCAATCACGACGACACGCGCAGGGCCGACACCGGGCACACCGCCCATCAAAACCCCGCGCCCGCCATTGGCCTTTTGCAGGGTCCACGCACCCACCTGGGGTGCCAGCTTGCCCGCAACCTCGGACATCGGCGCCAACAGGGGTAAGCCGCCCTGCGCATCCGTCACCGTCTCATAGGCGATGGCCGTGCATCCTGACTCCAGCAAGTCATGCGTCTGCGCGGGGTCGGGTGCCAGATGCAGATAGGTGAACAGCAACTGCCCTTCGCGCAACATTTTGCGCTCGTTGGCCTGGGGCTCTTTGACCTTCACGATCATATCTGCGGTTGCGAACACGTCTGCCGCACTGGCCGCAATGGCCGCGCCTGCCGCGACATAAGACGCGTCATCGAACCCGGCACCAAGGCCTGCGCCGGCCTGAACGGTCACCTTGTGGCCATGTGCAACCGCCTCTCGGGCGGCATTGGGGGTCAGGCCAACGCGGAATTCTTGTGGTTTGATTTCAGTCGGGCAACCGATATGCATGGGGTATCCTCCTTTGAATTTGTCGCCATGATGCGCCTCAAGGCTTGCAATCGGTCACGAAAGAAGGTTCGTGTTTGCGGGTAACAGTCGAAGATTGTTGCGCGCACGAACAAAAGGGCAGGAGAATTTCGCGCCAATGAGCCTAGATGCAACAGATCGTCGTATCCTGACCGCCCTGCAAAAACGGGGCCGTATGCCCAACGCCGAACTCAGCGAAACGGTCCACCTGTCCGCGTCCGCTTGCCACCGCCGGGTCCAGCGGCTCGAAGAGGCAGGGTACATCCGCGATTACGTCGCGCTTTTGGATGCACGCAAGATGGGCGTGCCCACAACTGTCTTTGTCGAGATTACCCTACAGGGCCAAGCGGACGAAGTGCTTGAGGCTTTTGAAAAGGCCGTTGCGCGCATCCCCGACGTTCTGGAATGTCACCTGATGGCAGGCACGGCGGACTATATCCTGAAGGTGGTCGCCGAAGGGACCGAAGACTTTGCTCGCATCCACCGTCAGCACCTCGCGCGTCTGCCGGGCGTGGCACAGATGCAATCCAGTTTTGCCTTGCGCACCGTTTTCAAGACGACCGCGCTGCCCGTTTGAGTGGTCCGGCGCAATTTGCACTGGCAAAGTCAAATCGGCCCCACTAGCCTCTGCCGAAGCATATTGAGATAGGGCATTCACCCAGAGGTTTTTATGTCAGACACGCGGCACCCCATGGCACCCGAACACTTGCCATCCTTCATCACGGCAGCGGATGGCAGCGACTATTTGTTCACCGTCATGATCTTCTTTGTCGTGGGGCTCATCCTGCTTTTGGGGGTGGCTTATTTCACCCTGCACGCCCTGCCCGAACGCATGGCGCACAAGGGCAACAGCACCCAGCTTCAACTGATCAGCGTTCTGGCCATGCTTGCGCTCTTTACGCATAACAACCTGTTTTGGGTTGCAGCCCTTGCGCTTGCCGCGTTCCGCCCGCCGGACATTGTCACGCCACTGAACGCGATGGCACAGGCGCTCACCCGCATTGCCGGGCGTGATGCGGCGCCACAGGAACCCGACATGCCCACCCAGTCCGATACGCCTGACGAGGAGAAGACACATGCTTGAGCTGCTGCTGTGCTCCCTCGTGACCATCCTGCCCGATTACCTTTTGCGGCGTCAGTTTCAGGGCAAGCGTTGGGGCGAAGAGATCAACTTTTTCACGGTGTGGTACGAGTTGCGCTGGGGCATTACCCTTTGCGCGATGCTGACCATCAGCATGATCACAATCGTCTTTTACTACCACCCCAGCACAACCAACGTGTCTTCGTTCTTCCGCACTGTCACGATCCTGTCCGAAGGCGGCGGCCGTGTGGCCGAAGTATACGTGCGCAACAATCAGGACGTGGCCGCGGGTGACCCCATTTTCCGACTTGATGACAGCAGCCAACAGGCGGCGGCAGAAACCGCGCGACGCCAAATGGCCGAAGTCGACGCGGCGCTGGTGCTGGCCCAATCCGAACGCGCACAGGCCGAGGCGGGCATCGCGCAGGCACAGGCCGCTCTGGCCCAGTCGCGCGCTGATCTGGAACGCCAGGTGGCCTTGCAACAGCGTGGATCAACCGCAGTCAGCGACCGTGATCTGGAACTGGCACAGACGTCTGTGGCGGCCAATCAGGCGTCTGTCGATGCAGCACAGGCGGGTCTGCGCGCCGTTGATGACAAGATCCGCGTGCAATTGCCCGCCAGCCACGCCAGCGCGCAGGCTGCGTTGCAACAAGCCGAAACCGAGATCTCCAAACTCACGGTCTATGCCGGTGTGAGCGGGCGTATCGAACAACTGTCCCTGCGGCAGGGCGACATCGTGAACCCTCTCTTGCGGCCCGCAGGGGTGCTGGTGCCCAGCGATGCCGGTCGCAATCGGTTCCTCGCCGGTTTTCCGCAAGTGACCGCACAGGTCGTCAAACAGGGCGGCGTGGCCGAAATCATGTGCATGTCCAAACCGTTCACGGTGGTGCCCATGGTGATTGTCGAAGTTCAGGATGTCATCGCCGCCGGTCAGGTGCGTCCGTCCGATCGCTTGGGGGACGCGCAAAATCAAGGGCGGCCCGGCACAGTGACGGCCTATCTTGAACCCCTCTACCCGGGGCAGGCCAACGACATTCCACCCGGCAGCCGGTGCATGGCCAATGCCTATACCGACAATCATCACCGCTTGGCACACGATCCCAATATCGGTGGTCTGGAACGCGTGTTCCTGCATGTGGTCGAAACGGTCGGCGTGGTGCATGCGGCGGGGCTGCGTATCCGGTCACTGTTGTTGCCGCTGCAAACACTGGTGTTCACAGGGCACTGAATTAGGTCGTGAAAATCGACGCGGATTAGGTATTCCTTTAGACGCACCCGCTATCCAGCCCGTGTTTGAGTAGGCGGTATGGCAATGCGCGTGTGGATTTTGATGACCCTTTTGGTGGTGGCGGGGCCTTTGGCGGCCCTTGGCGTCACGCCTGAGGATGAAACAGACCTTTTTGTGGTCATTCTTCCCCCTTGGCAGGATCCTGAATTGGTGTCCGAGGCGTTGCTGGGGCATCAGGTTGGGCCAGAACGTGCGCGACTGGGTGTTTTGTTGCAAACCGACCATCCCGACCGGATTGCCGCCGGTTATGACGCAGGGGCTTGGTGGATTATTCCGGCCGGGCCGCTTGCCGCCATTTGCGGAGTGTACCGATGACCCAGACCCAAGATGTCATGAGCGCGCTGGATGCGTCACGTTTGCGCGCGGCGCGCTGGCTGTTGAACGGGTGTCTCGTTCTGGGTGTGTGTATCGCAATGACCGGGCTGCTGATGCCAGCAAACTCATTTGTGCCTGCGCTCATCGCCTTGGGTGCAACTGCCGTCGGCTATTGGTCTGTGCGGGTTGAATACCCGCAGTACCGCCTCATCGTCGGACAGGTCGCCGTGGCACAACCCATTGCACTTTTGGTCGCGATGTCTGGTTCGACCTGGCAAATGGACGCGCATATGCTCTTCTTTGTCGCCCTGTCCGCTCTGGTTGGGCTGGTCGACATCCGCGCCATCGTCTTTGCGGCGATCACGACCGTATTGCACCATCTGAGTTTGGGGATATTTCTGCCGCACTTGGTGTTCCCGACTGTGGATTTCCTCGAAAACGTGGAACGGGTGCTGTTTCATGGTGCAATTGTCGGTCTTCAGGTGGTTGTGCTGGCATGGGCCGTCCGCATCCGGATCAGCCTGACCAAGCAGGTGCAACGCGCGCTGACGGATGCCAAGGCGGCAACTGTGCGCGCCGAACAATCTGGCGCGCTTGCCGAAACCGCCCATGCAGCGGCGCAAAGCGAAACCGCGCGCGCGCAAGAGGCGCAAAGTAAAGCCGAGGCACTGCTCACGCAGTTGAAAGAGGAACAGACCGCCAGGGAAAAGGCCGACAGCGCCGCGCGCGCAACCGAAGCGCATGCCGCCGAGGTGCGCCAAACCGTTCTGGACGATCAATCGCGTGTCGTAACGGCGCTGCGCGATGGGCTGTCGCGCGTGGCGCGTGGCGATCTGGCGTCACCGATCACCGAACCATTCCCGGACGCCTACGAGGTGCTGCGGTCGGACTACAACGCTGCGATCCAAAACCTTGCGTCCGCGCTGTCAGATGTGGCGGCCAATACGGGCACATTGATGGAACAGGTCGCAGGTGTCAGCGCCTCTGCCAACGATCTGTCCGAACGCACCGACAAACAGGTTGCGTCGCTTGACGCCACAGGCGTAGCGATCGAGAACCTGCACAAGACCGTTCAGGCATCGACAGAGAATGCCCGTGCCACGGCGTCTGCCGCCATCGCTGTCAAAACCGACGCGGTTGCAGGCGGCGACGTGGTGCGCCGGGTCATCGCCGCCATGAGCGATATCGAATCCTCATCCCAGGAGATCGCAAAAATCAACGCGGTCATGGACGGCATCGCCTTTCAGACAAACCTCTTGGCGCTCAATGCCGGCGTCGAAGCGGCGCGGGCAGGCGAGGCTGGCCGTGGCTTTTCCGTGGTTGCGTCCGAGGTGCGGGCCTTGTCCCAGCGCGCAACCGAAGCGGCACGCGGCATCAACGATTTGACGGAACGCAGCGGACGGCAGGTACAGGACGGGGTCGCCTTGGTCGGGCAGGCAGGAAAAGCACTGGATGGAATTGTCGATTCGATTGCCAACATGACCGCTGCGGTCGAACGGATTGCGCAGGCGGCGGAAAATCAATCAGACGGTCTGCGGGCGGTCAACGATACGGTCAACGATCTGGATGCCGTGGCCCATAGCAATGCAACCATGTTCGAAGAAACCACGGCGGCGTGCCACGCTCTCACCGCCGGAATGGAACATATCTCGGATAGATTGCGCGGCTTTGAACTGCAACATGACAACACGTCGGTGCCACTGACCGATGATGAAGGCGCAGACACAGAGCCAGCTCAGATGTCGCGCACTGCGTAGGCGTCACGACTTAACCTAGTCCCAAAAACAAATCCCCGCGGCACTGCCACGGGGATTGTGATTCTTAAAAATGCGCGTGTAAACGGCTTACATCAGCCCTTCGCGCTGCGCTTTTTTGCGTGCCAGCTTGCGGGCACGGCGGATCGCTTCAGCTTTCTCGCGCGCTTTTTTCTCAGACGGTTTCTCGAAATGTTGCTTGAGCTTCATTTCGCGGAAAACGCCTTCGCGCTGCAGCTTCTTTTTCAGGGCACGGAGCGCCTGATCGACGTTGTTGTCGCGAACACTAACCTGCATGTGGTTGTCACCACCTTTCTAGAAAAGAGTTGCAAGGATTTGCAGGAGACGTGCGCATAGCAAACCGAACCCTCTTTGTCCAGACCGCGTGGCCGCCCTCAGAACAGAAAGTCGCTGGCCTCCAGGTCATTCATATCCACGTTCATCAGGATCATCACGTTCCCGGCCAAATCATCGACAACGGCATGGGATCCAGACTGCCTGAGATGCCCATCAGCCAGCATATCCGCAAAGGACGTAATGGCCGCCACTCCGCGCAGGTCGACCACTTCCATCCGTGCATCGACGTCGAAATCGGTGACCACATCGCGCCCGGCGGAGAACACAAACACATCGTCGCCGGTCCCCCCGCTGAGGATGTCCCGACCCGACCCACCGTCCAACACGTCGCGTTCGGCTTGCCCGGACAAACGGTCATTCTCCGCACCACCGATCAGCCGATCCCGGCCCGACCCGCCATCCAGCGTGTCGCGTCCATTGCCGCCATTCAGGGTGTCGTTGCCTGCGTTCCCCGTCAACAGATCGGCGCCATCCGCACCGTAAACCGCATCCGACCCGTCCCCGCCTTTGACGCGGTCGTTGCCCGCTCCGCCGCTCAGGCGGTCATTGCCCGCCCCGCCATCCAGCGTGTCGTTCTCATTTCCACCCCGCACGATGTCGTCGCCATCGCCCGCGGCAATACGGTCACGCCCGTCGCCGCCTTCTAGCGTGTCATTCCCAACCCGGCCCAGCAGCGCGTCGTCGCCCGCCTGACCGCGCACAAGGTCGTCGCCCGCGCCACCGTCCAGCCGGTCGTTGCCTGCGGTTCCCGTCAGAACGTCGTCTTCGCTCACCGGTTCGGGGGCCACCGGTACGGGGGCAGGTGCAGGGGTGCCGCCCGTGTCCAACTGCACATCCGCAGAGGTGCGCGCGAAATTCTGTGTGACATAAACGGCGTCATAGCCGCGCCCGTCCCCCAATTCGATCCCGATCCCGATCAGTTCAAAGTTAGGATTGAGGATGTTGGCACGGTGGCCGGGGCTGTTCATCAGCGCATTGTGCAGATCGACCACATCGTCCGCGATGCCCGGCGCGCCGCGCTCTGACTGAAAGGCGATGTTTTCGCCCCACGTCCAATTGCCGGAAAAGACAAAGCCCGCGTCGTCCATGCGCTCGCCCGGATTTGACCCGGCAATGCCGGTGTGGCTGAAATTGCCCGTCTGATCCATCCAGATGGTGTGATCTTCGCTCGCGTCGTTCAGGCGCAGTTCGAGGGTCAGCGGGTTCAACCCGCGCGAGGTGCGTTCCTCGTTGATCAGGTCAAGCATTTGCCGTTCGAAAGTGCTGGCAACAGACATGGTGTCATCCTTTGAGTTGTGCGTGGCGGTCGCCTGTGTCGGCGGGCACTGCGCGGGCAGCAAGTCGTGATGCAATGCCTTGGGATTTCAGCGAATCGGCGCGGAAAGTGGGGCATTTTCATGGCAGATATCCGCGCCCGTCTGGCGACGTGGGCGTGCCGTTGCTGTTGGTCTGGCACAGGCGGCAGGTGTTCGCCGAGAGACTGGCGTCGGGGGATGCGACGGCGCGTACACTTGCCCGGGCAGGTTGGGGGCTCTAGGTTTTGAGGTATGACAGAGACACCTCAAAACCTGATCGACCGGCTGCTGGACGCGGCTTTGATGCATGTGCCCTTTGACGGATGGTCCGATGCGACGCTGAATGCCGCCGCCCGAGACGCAGATGTGGATGCCGCCATGGCGCGCGCCATGTGTCCCCGCGGCGCTGTGGACCTTGCCTTGGCCTATCACGCGCGCGGGGACGCCGCGATGGTGGCCCGGCTCAAATCCGAGGCGCTGCCGGACCGGTTCCGCGACAAGATTGCCGCCGCCGTGCGGTTTCGGATCGAGGCGGTGTCTGACAAAGAAGCGGTGCGGCGCGGCACCACCCTCTTTGCGCTTCCGATGCATGCGGCTGACGGGGCCAAGGCCATCTGGGGCACTGCCGACAAAATCTGGGACACGCTGGGCGACACGTCGACCGATGTGAACTGGTACACCAAGCGGGCAACGCTTGCCGGGGTCTACAGCGCGACGGTTCTTTATTGGCTGGGCGATGACAGCACCGACAACCAGGCGACCTGGGCCTTTCTCGATCGGCGCATTGACGACGTCATGCAGATCGAAAAGGTCAAGGCGCAGGTGCGCGACAACAAACTGCTGAGCACTTTGTTGACCGGGCCGAACTGGCTGTTGGATCAGATCAAGGCACCGCCGCGTATGCCAAACCCCGACTTGCCGGGCATGTGGTCGTCAACCCGCGATTGATCCTGCGCCTGCGGTCCGAGACTTGCTCACAAGCAGCACTGCAAGACACGCGGCCTTTCCACTGACACGGTATCGTCCGAACCCGGCGGCATTGCGCATTCGGGTTCCTTTCCCGATTTGAATCGGGATACGGTGTCGCAAACGAAGGGGATGATCATGTCAGAGCAAATGCGCGCAATCGAAATCACGACACCGGGTGGCCCAGAGGTTCTGCAACCGGTCTCGCGGCCCCGACCGGTTGCCGGGCATGGACAAGTGGTCATTGCCGTGGCGTGGGCAGGCGTGAACCGGCCCGACGCGCTGCAACGTGCGGGGCTCTATAACCCGCCAGCGGGTGCCAGCGATCTACCGGGGCTTGAGGCATCCGGCACGATCGTCGAGATCGGCGCAGGCGTGTCCGGCTGGGCGGTGGGTGACGCTGTCTGCGCGCTGCTTCCGGGTGGGGGCTATGCGGAGTATGTCGCAACACCCGCGGCACACTGTTTGCCGGTGCCGTCCGGCATGACGCTGAAACAGGCGGCCTGCCTGCCCGAGACATATTTTACCGTCTGGTCCAACGTCTTTTCCCGTGGCGGTCTCAAGGGCGGCGAACGGTTTCTGGTGCACGGCGGCTCGTCTGGCATCGGAACAACCGCCATCCAGCTTGCGCACCAGTTTGGTGCACGCGTGTTTGCGACGGCCGGGTCCGAGGACAAATGCGATGCTTGCCGCGCCCTTGGGGCCGAGGTGGCGATCAACTACCGCGACGCTGATTTCGTCGACGTGATGAAGGCCGAAGGCGGCGCGGATCTGATCCTTGATATGGTGGGCGGGCCGTACATCCAACGCAACCTGTCCGCGCTCGCAGATGACGGGCGGCTGGTGCAAATCGCGTTTTTGCAGGGACCCAAGGTGGAACTGAACATGGTTCAGGTGATGACGCGGCGCCTGACCATGACAGGCAGCACGCTGCGCCCGCAGAGCGATCTGGCCAAGGCGCGAATTGCCCAGGACCTGCGCGAGGCGGTGTGGCCGCTGCTCGAGGCAGGGCGGATTGGTCCGGTCATGGATTCGGACTACCCCCTCGATGACGCCTCCGCCGCCCATGCCCGCATGGAAGGTTCCGGTCACATCGGCAAGATCGTTCTCGAAGTTGCGGGCGGCTAGTACCTTTTGAAATCAGATGCTTAACGGGCTTTTGATCCTTGCTGAAATGCGGGGATCGCATAGCCGCGTCTGATCCTCACTTGATATCCGCAACGGGGTGATACACATATGTCTCATGCGAGGCAAAACTGTATCATCCAAATCAACCATCCTTGAGGCAGGCTTTGACCTGCTCAGCCGCAATCCCGGTGCGTCTCTGGCAGAGATTGCCGCCCATGCGGGTGTCGGACGTGCAACCCTGCACCGGCACTTCACCGGGCGGGCGGATCTGGTCGCCGAAATGGCGCTGGTCGCATCGTCAGAGCTGAACACGGCGGTCGATGCCGCGGTTCAGGATGCGCCCACCTATGCCGAAGGGTTGCGCGTTGCGTTTCGGGCCATGTTGCCGCTGGCCCAACGGTACATGTTCCTCGGCACCGAACCTGTGGAACAGGACCCGCGCGTGGCCGCGACCTATGCGGCGGAAACCGCCGAACTCTACAGTGACATCGACGCGGCCAAAGCCGAAGGGGCGTTCGACACGGACGTCCCGACCGCCTGGATCGCACAAGCCTACGAAAACCTGCTCTACGCCAGTTGGGCCATGGTCGCCGCCGAAGAAGCGACACCAAACCAGGCCGCCGACCTCGCCTGGCGCACTCTGACAACTGGCCTCAAACCTACGGAAAAACACCATGACACTTGATGCGCTCGACGTCCTCGGGACCCAGATCGACGAGGTTTTCTTTTTCATCGGCATCGCAATCCTGTTGATCGAACTTGCCGAGGTGCTGTTCAAAGGCAGTCACAAGGGCCGAACACTGGCCGAAATGCTGGTCAGTGCCTCAACGCAAATCCCGTCCATCCTGATCGAGGTGTTCCTGCTGACCGCCGCATATGGCGTCTACTACATCCTCGCGGACATGTTCGTGTCCTGGCAAATCCCGCTGACATGGTGGGGCATCGCCCTTGCCGTGATTGCGGCGGATTTCACCTATTACTGGGAACACCGCATCGCGCATCAGGTGCGCATTTTGTGGACACAGCACGCGGTGCACCATTCGTCGCGCGACTACAATATAATTACCGGCATCCGCTTTGGTCCGCTCGAAGGTGTGTGGAGCCTGCTTGCGCATATCCCTCTGGTCTTTCTTGGTTTTTCGCCTGACATGATCTTTTTCGGGATCATCGTGGTGCTCGCTTACCAGACGTGGATCCACACCGAAGTCATTGGCAAAATGGGTTGGTTCGACGCGGTGATGAACTCTCCCGCCAATCACCGTGTGCACCATGGGTCCGACGACAAATACATCGACCGCAACTATGGCGGCATCACCGTGGTCTGGGATCAGCTCTTTGGCACCTACCAGGCCGAAGAGGAAACGCCGCGTTATGGTCTCAAGCGCGACTTCGACAGCCGCAATCCCCTTGTTGTGTGGTTCTCCGAGGTGCCGGGCCTGTGGCGCGACATGGTGACGGCACGCACATGGGCTGAGGCATGGCGCTACATGGTGCGGCGCCCCGGTTGGAGCCCCTCAGCGGATGGGCGTGAATAGCGCGTCCCGCGCGGAACAGTCGCGCACCACGTCCTGGCCGCACGGCACCGGGTCAAGGTCGCGGGACAGGCAGATGCGCGCCTCTTGGATGTGGCCATCGCGGCATGTGATGGTCACGCCATCGGCCTCCATCGCGGGATTGGATTGCAAAAACGCCTCTTGCACGACGGCGGCGGGCAACCGCACCGTCTTGTCCAGTTTGCGGAACACCGGCGGGCGCACAACCCGGTCATAGGCCTCGCGCGACAGGGCGAAATAGGCCGGGGCCGACAGGCCGGTGCAGACGCCATGTTTCTTCCACTGGTGCCAGGCCAGCCCGGATGTGCCCATGATGTCAGCCATGTCGCGCGTCATCGCGCGGCTGGGCGGGCGTTCGGCGGTGCGGCAATAGGATGGAAATCCCCGGTGAAACTGCGGCCAAAGCCCGTGCATGATCCAACCATGGTCGTGCCGCGCATCGCACTGATCCGACCCGCGCGCATCGCCCTCATAGGCGCACCAGTTTGGCGACCAGCTGAGCGACAGGACGTAATATTCGAATGCGCCCGCCCGCTCGCCTTCGGCCCACACGGGCACGGCCATCATCAACCAGATCAACATGAAACGCATAAGGCTTTCCTTTTTCCGCTGTCGGGACTATATCGCGTCCAAGTTCCCCCACAACGGAAACCCGCCTTGGACGCCAAGGCCGCCTATTTCAGGCGACGGGAAAGATATGCGCGAAGGAGCATGACAATGGCAAAACCGATCATGGCCAAGGCCACCGCCGTCTGGCTGGTGGACAACACGACGATCAGCTTCAAACAGATTGCGGACTTTGTCGGAATGCACGAACTTGAGGTGCAGGGCATTGCAGACGGCGATGTGGCGGCAGGCGTCAAAGGCTTTGATCCCATTGCCAACAATCAGCTCACGCAGAACGAAATCGACGAGGCGGAAAAGAACCCGCTGCACAAGCTGTCGCTCAAGTTCAACGCCGCTGCTGTGGGCGAGGAAAAGCGCCGCGGCCCGCGTTATACCCCCCTGTCCAAACGTCAGGACCGTCCTGCGGCGATCTACTGGCTGGTCAAATTCCACCCCGAACTGACCGACGGTCAGATCTCGAAGCTGGTGGGTACAACCAAACCGACGATCCAGTCGATTCGCGAGCGCACGCACTGGAACATCTCGAACATTCAGCCGGTTGATCCCGTGGCGCTGGGCCTGACCAAGCAGTCCGAGCTGGACGCCGCCGTGCAAAAAGCCGCCGCGAAAAAGGCCGCCGACGGTGCCGTCATGTCCGACGACGAGCGCCGCAAACTGGTCAGCACCGAACAGAGCCTCGGCATGGAAGCAGAGCCCAAGATCCCGACCGCCATCGAAGGGCTCGAGACATTCTCGCTCTCCATGGATGTCGATGATGACGAGGACGACGACACATCCACGCTGGTGGACGCCGAAAGCCTGTTCAACCTGCCCAAAGGTGGCGGCGACGACGAAGACGAACAGCCCTGATAGGCACCCCAGACTGTCAAAGGGCCGCGCAGCAGTGATGCCGCGCGGCCCTTTTTTGTGGTCGAAACCGACAGGGTCCAGTCCGCTGGCAATTGCCGTTTCGCGCGCCCCCGCCTAGGATCGCGGCACACCCCCAAGAGGTCCGCCATGAACCAATATACCGCCGTTTCCTCCCGTCCGTCTTCGCCTGTGCTGTGCGATTTGCGCAGCGATACCGTAACCGCCCCGGATGCCCAGATGCGGACGCTCATGGCGCAGGCCGAAGTCGGCGATGATGTCTACGGCGAGGACCCGACTGTCACGCGGCTTGAAAACACGCTCGCTGAAAGGCTGGGCAAAGAGGCGGGCCTGTTCCTGACCTCTGGCACACAAAGCAATCTGGTTGGCCTGCTCAGCCACTGCGCACGGGGCGAAGAGATCCTCGTCGGACGCGGCTATCACATCTACAAATACGAAGCGGCGGGCGCGTCTGTTCTGGGCGGGATTGCCCTTGATCCGCTGCCTGTTGCAGCCGACGGCGGGCTGGATGCGGACGCTGTTACCGCGTCGATCAAAGAGGACGATTCGCATCACGCAATCACGCGGCTCTTGTGTCTGGAAAACACCCATAATGGCCACGCCGTTCCCCTCTCGCGCTGTCAGGATGCCGCCGATGCCGCACGTGCGGCTGGTCTGTCCGTGCATCTGGACGGCGCGCGGTTTTTCAACGCTGTCGAGGCGTTGGGATGTGCGGAACAGGATCTGGCGGGCCTGTTCGACACTGTGTCTATTTGTTTGTCCAAAGGGCTCGGCGCGCCGGTCGGCTCTGTGCTGGTCGGTCCGCGTGACATCATCGACCGCGCCCGGCGCTGGCGCAAGATGTTGGGCGGCGGGACGCGGCAATCTGGCGTGCTCGCTGCGGCCGGTCTGCATGCGCTGGATAACAACGTGGCGCGTCTGTCCGAGGACCGCGCCCGCGCCGAACGTCTGGGCCAATCGCTGTCGCAATACGGTCAGGTCGAGCAGGCGACAAACATGATCTTTTTCAAACCCGACGGCGGCGTGACCCCGGCCTTGCAACAGCATATGGCCGAACGGGGCGTGACACTCAGTGGGGCCACCGGCACAACGCGCCTTGTGCTGCACAAGGACGTTTCGGACGAGGGGCTCAACGCCGCCGTTGACGGGTTCCGCCGCTTTTTTGGTGGGTGATGCGGTGTGTTACAGCGTCTTGCGCGCCCGCAAGGCCGCTGTGATCGTGCCATCATCAAGATAATCAAGTTCGCCGCCAATCGGCACGCCCTGCGCCAATGAGGTGAGTGTGACCCGGCCCTCAAGCTGATCAACGATGTAATGCGCCGTGGTCTGCCCGTCGATGGTGGCATTCAGGGCAAGGATGACCTCGGTCACGCCTTCCGTTTCAACCCGGTCGATCAGGCGCGGGATGCGCAACTCGTCCGGTCCAATCGCGTCCAGCGCGGACAAGGTGCCGCCCAGCACGTGATAGCGCCCCTTGAACACGCCCGACCGCTCCATCGCCCACAAATCGGCCACGTCCTCGACCACGCACAGCTCACCATTTGCCCGCTTTTCCGAGGTGCAGATGTCGCAGATGTCGGTGGTGCCCACGTTGCCGCAGTTCAGACATTCGCGCGCCGTGGCCGCGACCGTCTGCATCAGGTCTGCCAGTGGCGTCAGTTGCAGCGCCCGTTTGCGGATCAGGTGCAACACTGCACGGCGTGCCGAACGTGGCCCCAGTCCGGGCAATTTGGCCATCATCTCAATCAGGGCGTCGATGTCGCGCGTGCTGCTCATGGCTTTGAATCCTATTGCGTTTGTGCCGCAACAGAAAGAGCCGATGCAGGTTCACCAGTTTTCAACTCTCTCGGGCTAGCCTTGGGCTATGCCGCAATCGGGGGTGTCTGCGTGAAACGTCCAGTTTTGGGTGCTTTTCTTTTGACTTTTTTGCTGGGCGCTCTGCCTACGCTGGCTGCGGCCTGTGCCTATCCGGCACCGTTGCGCAGTGTGAATGCGACACTGCTGGCGGTTCTGGATGCAGGTGGCACCGTGTCGATCCACCACCGCAACCGTCTGGTCCGTGCCATCGCGGGGCTTGAGGGTGAGGCGCTGAAACGCACGATTGCACAAGAGGTGGCGCGCGGTGACGCCCGCGCGGCTGGTCAGGTCATCGACACCGCAACCGCATTGGCGGCGGGGCGCGGGATGGTTGTTGATCCGGGCCTGCGGGACCCGGTGTCCCGTCTTGGCGCGTCCATCCAATCACAGTGTTCGGGCACCAGTCAGGTCGCAAGCGGCACGGACGCAGCCGCCGGGGCCGAACATGGCGACCGCCGCGACGTCACGGTTGGTGGCCGCGCGCTCACCTTTCGTGAGGGCGTCGCACGTCTGAGCCTGACATTCACCATCTATCTGGTGTTTCTGGCGGCGCTGCTGGGCATACGTCGGCATGTGCACCAACGCGCGCGCGCGCAACAGGACGGTGTCGCCCCACCCGTTGCCGGGCCGGACGAACCAGAACCCTTGGCCTAGAACGGCAGCTTCATTCCCGCAGGCAAGCCCAGACCTTCGGTCAGCTTGCCCATTTCTTCCTGCGCTTTTTCGTTCGCTTTGACCTGCGCGTCCTTGATCGCGGCAAGGATCAGATCCTCGACCACTTCCTTGTCGTCGCCGTTAAAGATCGACGGATCGATGTCCAGCGCGGTCAACTCGCCCTTGGCTGTGGCTGTCGCCTTGACCAACCCGGCGCCGCTTTCACCTGTGACCATGACGTTGTGCAGCTCGTCCTGCATCTCGGCCATTTTGGTCTGCATTTCCTGCGCTTTTTTCATCATCCCGGCCATATCGCCGAGCCCGCCAAGTCCCTTGAGCATTCAGGTCTCCGATCCATCTGCGCCGCTGCTGCGCGGCTTGGTCCATAAAACAATCCCCACACATATCGCAGCCACGGCCACGATGAACAAGGTGGGCGATCCAACACAGCCCTCGGCCAACATGTCGGCGCGCAGACCGGTGGGGTCGGCCATGGTGACCACCGTGATGAACACGGTCCACAGGATCACTGCGGCCAGTCCGACCCATTGCTGGCGAAACCGCAAGGCCACCAGCGACATGAGCAGCAGGGCAATCCCGGCGGGCGACAAAAACAGGTTGAGCGCCTCGCCCACCGCAGTGACCGGCGTGCCGTCCCAATCGGGATAAGGCTTGTCACAAACCTCGGCCCAGGCCGCACGCGGAAAAAAAGATATAGCTGTTACAAGAGCATAGAGCTGTCCCCGCGGGGACAGATTGCCGATTGTCAGTCTTCTTCGAACGGGTCCCACTCGTCATCTACCTCCGGCAGTGCCTCGATATGGGCTTCTTGGGCGATCTCTTCGGCGGTTCGGATCGCGATGATCTTGGCCTTGGGAAATTGCGCCATGACGGCCTGCACCAGCGGGTGCGCCTCGGCCTTGGACTTCAGCGCCAGCTCTTCGGCATCGCGCACTTCGGCGATGGTTTTGCCGCCGCCATCATTGACGATCGACACGCCCCAACGGTTGCCCGTCCACAGTTGCAGCCGCTGGCCCAGTCGTTGCGCCAGATCGCGTGGCGCGTTTTCCGTGGGTTCAAATTCGATGCGGCCCGGTTGATAGGCGGCGAGGCGCAGCGTGGTCTCGACCTCGACCAAGAGTTTGACGTCGCGGTTGGAGCGGATCAGTTCCAGCACATGTTCAAATGTGGGAAAGCGCGCCAGCGCTGCGTCGACATCGCGCGCCAACGCAGTGGTCTGGCCAGAGGCGTTGGGCTGCGCGGCCATACGCGTCTGCGCCTGTTGCACGGCCTGCACACCATTGGTTGAGGCACCACCACCGGGGCCAGGGGCGGCGGCGGGCGGCGGGGTCGCGTTCTGCAACTTGCGCACCAACTCGTCCGGAGACGGCAGGTCGGCCACATGTGTCAGACGGATGATCGCCATCTCGGCGGCCATCATGGCGTTGGGGGCGGCGGCGACCTCGTCCAGCGCCTTGAGCAGCATTTGCCACAGCCGTGTCAGCACCCGCATGGGCAATGTCTCGGACATGGCGAGCCCGCGCGCGCGCTCGTCAGGAGAAATCGTGGGATCGTCGGCGGCCTCTGGGGTGATTTTCACCACGGACACCCAATGCGTGATCTCGGCCAGATCGCGCAGCACAGCCATCGGGTCGGCACCATCGGCATATTGTGCGCCCAGTTCCGTCAGCGCACCGCCCGCGTTGCCCTTGAGAATCATGTCAAAGAGGTCGAGCACACGACCCCGGTCGGCCAGACCCAGCATCGCGCGCACTTGATCGGCGGTTGTCTCACCTGCGCCATGGGAAATCGCCTGGTCCAGCAGCGACGTCGCATCCCGCGCAGACCCTTCGGCGGCACGTGTGATCAACGCCAGCGCGTCATCTGCAATCTCTGCGCCCTCGGCGTTGGCGATCTTGCGCATCAGCGCGATCATCACCTCGGGCTCGATCCGGCGCAGGTCAAACCGTTGGCAGCGCGACAGCACGGTCACGGGGACCTTGCGGATTTCGGTTGTGGCAAAGATGAATTTGACGTGGGCAGGTGGCTCTTCGAGCGTTTTCAGCAGCGCGTTGAAGGCACTGGTGGACAGCATGTGCACTTCGTCGATGATGTAGATCTTGTAGCGGGCTGACGCCGCGCGATAGTGCACGCTGTCGATGATTTCGCGGATGTCATTGACGGAGGTGTTGGAGGCCGCGTCCATCTCGAGCACGTCGACGTGCCGACCTTCCATGATCGCGACACAGTGTTCGCACTGCCCGCAGGGTTCGGTTGTGGGGCCGCCTGTCCCGTCGGGGCCGATGCAGTTCATCCCCTTGGCGATGATCCGGGCCGTGGTCGTCTTGCCGGTGCCGCGGATGCCGGTCATCACGAACGCCTGGGCAATCCTGTCGGCCTCGAACGCGTTTTTCAGCGTCCGCACCATGGCGTCCTGGCCGACCAGATCGGCAAAGGTCTCGGGCCGGTATTTGCGGGCCAGAACCTGATATGTGGGGGTCTCGTCTGTCATGGGCCTCGGCACGGGATTCGGAGTGACCAGACGACACTAAGGGGCAGGGCCGACCGCGTCCACCGCTGGGATGACCCGATCGGTCAAAGCGACTGTGCCTCGTGGATCACAGGCCGCTGGATTTGGTTCCGCCTGGCTTGCCTGAAAACGCGTGGCGCGTGTATGTTCGTGCGGGGGCCTAGGCCAAAAGAGTTTGAAATGGTTGGTATTCTTGCGTTGTTGGGCTTCGGCCTGCTGGTTGGTGGTTTGAGCGGATTGGGGGGCGATGATGACCCCGTTGCAGAGCCTGTGGACGACGGCGTTGAGCCCACGCAGGTCGCATCCGAAGGAGATGACCCGCTTCAGTTTGTCGGTGATGCCTATGTCGATGACTTTCAGGCCGGGTTGGATGACCTGGTGTCTGAGGGTGAGCTGACGCAGGCGCAGGCGGATGCGCTGTTTGACAATACGGCCAGCGCCTCAGGGCCGTTGAACATCGTCACAGGCGATGGCGAAGACGGTATTTTGGGCGGCGATCAGAATGACACCATTTCCGTGGGTGGCGGCGATGACGGCGCTGCCGGTGGCGAAGGCGATGACCTGATCGAACTGGGTGCCGGGGCGGATGTGTCGGGCGAATCGGATCGGACGGGGTCGTTCCCGGATGACAATCGCCCGTTTGTTCAATCGGACGCAGGTGTTGCTACAGCGGCCGTTTTGGAAGCAGGCAATGACACCATTCGCGGTGGTGGCGGTGCGGATGATATTGCTGATGCCTATGGGTCGAACGAATTGCGCGGCGAGAACGGCGATGATTTCATCGTGGCCGTCGACAGCGATGGGGTGACGCCTGACGTTGTCCGTGGTGGCACGGGGTCTGACGCGCTGGTCGTGGATCAGGGTGACACCGTCAACACCGGCGTTGGACAGGATTTTGTCACCGTTGATGTGACCAATGGTGTCGAAGAGGGTTACCAACTGGTGACGATCGAGGATTTCGACCCTGCCAATGATCGATTGGAGCTTGAGGGCGAGGACAGCCTGTTGAATGGCACCGGCGCGGGCGTCACGGTCGAGCCGTTTGACGGCGGGGTGACTGTGCTCGTCAATGGTGTCGAGGTCGTGCGTGTGGTTGGTGGCACGGGTCTGACACCGCAGGACATCTTTTTGCAGACGGCCTAAATCCGGTCTGTCATCTGCCGAATCACATCTGAATTGCGTCGGGCCCTTGCGAGGGCCCAGCCCCCCTGGATCAGCATGAACAGGTGTTCGGACTTGGCCTGTGCCTCGGTATCGGACAGGCCAAGCCGTTCGGCGTGGTCGTGAACTTCGGCGATCCACCCTTCGTAGATATGCCCGGCATGGTCGCGAAAGCTGTCGTTGTCCGGCCCTTCGAACAGGGTCGCGGCGATGGGGCAGGTGTCCCACCCGGTGATGTCGAAGAGTTTGGCCAACTTGTAGCACAGCGTGGTGGCACCGTCCTTGAAGGTGTCGGCGCCATCAAAGCTGGCCGCGATCAGGCGCAGCATTTCGTCTGATGCCCAGGTGGCCGACGCGAGGGCGAGGTCCGATTTTCCGTTGGGAAAGTGGTGATACAGCGACCCCTTGGGTGCGCGTGCCGTTGCCAGAATGTCTGCCATGCCGACGCCATGATACCCACGGGTCCGAAACAGGTTGGCCGCCGCAAGGATCAGGCGGTCTTTGGTCGGGCGCGGGGTGTCTGGTTTGGTCATTCTTTGATCTTGACAGGAATAGACCGATTGGTCCAGCGTGGCAATTAGACCAAGTGGTCTAGTTCCTTTGGCATCCATGGAGCCCGTGATGTTTGATACTTGCCCGGTGCAGCGGTCCGTTTCCGAGCGGTCACTGATGTTCAAGACCCAGGACGGCGCGGAGTTGGTGGGCCGTATGTATTTGCCGGACCAACGTCCCTTTGCCGCCGTTGTGTTGAACAGCGCAACCGGGGTGCCACAGACGTTCTACAGCCATTTCGCGCGGTGGCTGGCCGCGGAGCGTGGTATGGCGTGTTTGACCTATGACTATCGCGGAATGGGGCGGTCCGAGGCCGGGCCATTGCGCAGGGTGCAGGCGGATATGGCGGATTGGGGCATCCGCGATCAGGTGGCCGCGCGGCGGGCTGTACGCCGTGCATTGCCCGGCACGCCGCTGTGGGTGATTGGTCATTCGCTTGGGGCGATGGTGCTGCCCAATCAGCCCGAGATGGATGATGTGGTGCGCGTGATTGGTGTGGCATCAGGCATGGTGCATCATTCCGATCATCCCTGGCCCTACCGCGCTGTGGCGTTGAATTTCTGGTTCACCTTTGGGCCATTGGCGACCGTGTTGGCCGGTTACTTTCCCGGTAAGGCGCTGCGCCTCGGAGAGGATTTGCCGGCAGGGGTGTATTGGCAGTGGCGCAAGTGGTGCACCAGTCGCAGCTTTTATGACGCGGATATTGGCCCGGATATGCCTGGGCCGGACTGGCGGTCGGACGCGGCGGTGCGGCTGCATTCTTTTGCGGATGACGATCTGATTCCCCCGCATTGTGTTCAGCGTTTGGCGGATGTGTACGGCCCGACGGCCCAGCACGTGACCATCGATCCGCGCGCACATGGTTTGAAACAGATTGGACACATCAGTGCGTTTTCGCGGCGCAACAAGGCGATTTGGAGCACGTTGCTGGAAAACTAGGGGCGGGTGGCGCGTGCGGCGGCGACCACGTCGCGCGCCTGCATGCGTTTGGTGAGAGATTGACAACGACCCAAGCGGGGCTCGTTACGGCTGCTTCCTTCCGGATCTGACCGGGTTGGCGAGGCGCTCGCCCGCGCCAACCTCTCGACGGGTGATATAGTCGGGCGATGGCCGTGATGCAAGGGTCGCTCAGAGGGTCACGCGGACGTTCAGAAACCCTTTGTCCGAGAGGCCGATGGGCTCTGGTGCGAGGGGGGCGATGTCATCCAGGTGCGCCTCGGCGTCGGGCGAGGTCTGGATCACCACCGTTTGGCCAAGGTCCGGTGCGAACCGCCAGACCGATCCGTCAGGCCCGTTCGATCCCGCGCCATTGGCGAGTTCCGCGCGCACGGCCTGTGCCAGATCAATGTCGGTGCGCACGATGTTCGTGTCGTGGGTCAGTCCGGGAAACACGCCGCCACCTGCACCCCTATAGCTGGTCATCGCCACGAGAAAGGTATGCGTTGGTTCCAGCGCAATGCCATCATAGGACAAGGACACGATGCGTTGCGCGTCGGGGTCGATGCACCGGCCAGCGGCGTCATAGCGTGCGGGTTGGAACGGGTCGATCACCGTGTCCAGCCCGTGCAAGCTGTCGAAGTTAAACGAGGGCGCGAGGGCGTTCACAAGCAGCGTGTCGGGTGTGTGGTCCGGTGCGAAATAGGCTGCGGCGCGTTCGGCCCATTCCTGCAATTCGGCGCCTGTCATCACGGCGGCCCAAACGGCATTGGGATAGGGCACCATCATCGCGACGTGCCGTTCGCGGATTACACCCTCTGGCACGTTGACATAGTGGTCTGGCCCGGAGAGTCCGCCGACCGCCATGGGTGCCACTGCCGACAGCAGCGGCAAGGCAGAGAGCGATGTGTCGACCACCTTGTCCGCGATGGCGTTGCGCATCGCACCCGCTACCAGCGCGTTGGCTGTGCCGGATTGAAGCATGTCGAAATAGCTGTGAAAGCCGCGATCGACTTTGATGATCGGAGCATCGAGTGCAGCACGGGTTGCAGATACGGCGGGGGCGGCGATGGCGGTGACGGACCGGTCCGGCAGGTGCCGGATGTCCGGGTTGTGCAAGGCCGTCACGTGGCTGGCGGCGCGCCATTTGTCCTTTTCCCAGCGCAGGCCCAAGTCGATCACACCAAGCGTCTGTGCGGCAAATCCGGGCATCACGGCCGGAATGCCGTGTACGGTGGATTTATCGGGGTCCGTGCGGTCATCGCCGTCATGGTCGGGGGCGGGGAACATCTTGTGCGTGTGGCCGAGGATCATCGCGTCGATCCCCCGGACGCGCGCCGCCATCGCGGTGGCAAAGTTCTCGCCCTCGGGGTCCGGCACGGCGACAAGACCGCTGTGGCACAGCATGATGACGATGTCCGCGCCGTCGCGCCGCAACAGGCGCACGGCGCGTTGTGCCGCCGACACCCCGTCGTCAAAGGCCACGCGCCCGATCAGGTGCCGGTGGTTCCAGATAGCTGTTTGCGGTGGCAGGACCGAGGTGATGCCGATGGCGAGTGGGCGGCTCTGCCCATCCGAGCAGGCGACCTGGCGGTTGAGGATCACACCGGATTGCGCGCCGTGGACGGTCCCCTTGATCAGGCTGGCGCACAGGACGGGGGCGTCCAGTTGGCCAATGATGCGTTCCAGAAAGGGCAAGCCAAAGTCGAAGTCGTGGTTCCCGAGGCCCAGTGCATCATAGTCAAGCGCATTGGCCACGCCGGGCCAGGGGTGCGGGACGCCAGAGCGCGGGCGGGCGCAGATGTCGCCCATGGGCGTCCCCTGAAGCGTGTCGCCATTGTCGAGCAGCAAACAGGTTCCCGGTGCAGCCCGGCGGGCGGCTGCGATGCTGTGGGTCAGCACATCCATGCCACGTCCGGCTGTCACGGTGTTGCGAAGCGCGTCCCAGCCGGTCACATGCATATGGATGTCTGACGTCGCCAGAATGCGCAGATCTGCATGTATCTTGGTTGAGCCCATACACTCAATTGCACCTTAAAGTAGAGTAAATGCAAGCCCTCGCGGGGGCTGGCCTGTTAATCATTCGGGCAGGTGCGGCGCATTTGCCGAGGTTGAAAACATTGCGCCCGGTCTGGGTCCGTGCCAAGCCTTGCCGCGTGAGGCGCAGGGAGGGCAGGCCATGAAACATGCGGAGACGGTGACGTTTGGAGGGTCGGGTCTGGACCGTGCGGCCGAGCTGCGTGGGGATGATGCGGCGCTGGCTGCGGCGCGGGAGGACGCCTCTGCCCGCGCGTTGGTCCTGTGGCGTGGCAAGCCGCTGATTTGCAGCACGCGCCCGGCCCATGTTCTGCGTCTGGCGATGGATCACCCGATTCTCGAGGATGCGACTGAGCCGCCTGTGTTTCTGGGCCGGGAGGACGGCGCGCCACGCTTTGCGTTTGATGTGTCGCGGTGGGCTCCGGCGGTGCTGGACGCGGCGGCGCTGGGTGGGTTTCTGGATCCTACGGAGCAGCATCATCCGGCCTGTGGCACGGATGAGGTTTTTGCAGAATTGCGGCGGGTGATGACCTGGCTGACGCCGCGCGATGCGGAATTGGCGGCAACGGCCAAGGCGGTGTTTGGCTGGCATGCGAGCCACGGTTTCTGCGCCAGATGCGGAGCAGCATCAGAGGTCACAATGGCCGGGTGGCAGCGCACCTGCCCGGACTGTGGCGCACATCATTTTCCGCGCACCGACCCGGTGGTCATCATGTTGATCACCCATGGCAACAGCGTTTTGATGGGGCGGTCACCGGGTTGGCCGGAGGGGATGTATTCCCTGCTCGCGGGTTTTGTCGAACCCGGAGAGACGCTGGAGGCCGCGGTGCGGCGCGAGGTGTTCGAAGAGGCGGGCGTTCGGGTAGGGCATGTGGATTACCTGTCGAGCCAGCCCTGGCCGTTTCCGGCATCGTTGATGTTCGGGTGCCGCGGTGTGGCAACCAGTGATGCGATCACCATTGATCCCGCCGAGATCGAGGATGCGCTGTGGGTGACGCGCGAAGAGATGATGAATGTTTTTGCAGGTGATCATCCGTCGATCCTGCCAGCGCGCAAAGGTGCAATTGCGCATTTTTTGCTGGAGAACTGGCTTGCGGACACGCTGGATTAAGACGACACTGCCGACAGTTGGGACAAGCAGGCAGATCACATGAAATTCTCCGCACGGGAAGATATCGCAGCCCCTATCGACCAGGTGTTTGCGGCCTTGTGCGATTTCGAGGGGTTTGAGCGTCAGGCGATGCGCCGCGGTGCAGATGTGCAGCGGGTGGATCCGCTGACGCAGGCCGGGGCCGGGATGAAGTGGCAGGTTGCCTTTTCGATGCGTGGCCGGAAGCGCGATGTCAGCATCGAGCTGGTGCGTTTCGATGTGCCCAATGAGCTGGTGTTTGACGTGAAATCGACCGGGATTGATGGCGATTTTTCGGTCGAATTGTTGGCGTTGTCGCGCAATCGGACACGTATGGCGATTGCGCTGGATATCACGCCATTGAACCTGTCGGCGCGTTTGCTGGTGCAGTCGCTGAAGCTGGCGAAGAACAACCTCAACAAGCGGTTCAAGCTGCGGGTTGCGGAATATGCGAAAGGTCTGGAGGACCGGCTGCAGCGCAGCGCCTAGGCCGCCGGGTGCTCTGTTTGTCCCGTGACCGGGACAAAGGCGCCCACCCGCCGACCCTTAGTCGCGCCCGGTTGCGGCGGGGTAGACGCCGAGAATGTCCAAACGGTTGGTGAAGTAGTCCAGTTCCTCGAGCGCGCGGGCGACATGGGGGTCATCGGGGTGACCTTCGACGTCGGCGTAGAATTGGGTGGCTGTGAAGGCGCCGCCAACCATATAGCTTTCCAGTTTTGTCATGTTCACGCCATTGGTGGCAAAGCCGCCCATGGCCTTGTAGAGTGCTGCGGGGATGTTGCGGACTTCAAAGACGAAAGTGGTGATCATCTTGTCCCCGCGTCGACTAGTGTCGGCGTCTGGTGACATCAGCAGGAAGCGGGTTGTGTTGTGTCCTTCGTCTTCGATGTCGGTGGCCAGAACGGTCAGCCCGTAGATGTCCGCAGCGACGGCTGAGGCCAGCGCGCCCACGCCACGTTCGCCGGATTGGGCGATGGCTGCGGCAGCGCCTGCGCTGTCCGGGGCGGCTTCGGCGGTGATTCCATTTGCGTCGAGAAAGGCGCGCGCCTGCGGGATCAGCACGGGGTGCGCGCGGACCAGTTGGATGTCTTGCAATGATTGTTCGGGCAGGGCCATCATCGCGATGCGCACGCGGACAAATGCCTCGCCGACAATGTGCAGCCCACTTTGGGGCAGGAGGCGGTGGATATCGGCCACACGCCCATAGGTCGTGTTTTCGACCGGCAGCATGGCCATATCGGCATCGCCGTTGCGCACGGCCTCGATGACGTTTTCAAAGGCGTGGCAGGGGATGGGTTCGGCGTTCGGGCGGGCCTTGAGCACGGCCTCGTGGCCGTAGGCGCCCAAATCCCCCTGAAATGCGATGCGGTCTGCCATGTCTGTGCCTGCCTTGTCATACGTCTTTTTCGTCACTGCGCGCGAGGCAGGGCGATTGGTCGCGGTATCTATACCTTGCCAGTGACAAGGGGAAGCAATAGATACCCGCCGGAAAGAACAACATTCACGTCACGGGAACCGTATCCACATGTTCGACACGATGACCTTTACCAAGATCGCCAGCAGCCTGTGCGGGGCGTTGCTGGTGCTTTTGCTCGGCAAATGGGCCGCCGAAGAGATTTACCATTCCGGCGGTCACGGTGGCGGTGAACAGTCCTATGTGATCGACACCGGTGTAGAGGATGCACCTGCGGATGAACCCGAAGTCGATTTCTCTGTCGTGCTGGCGTCTGCGGACGTTGCCGATGGTGCCAAGGTGTTCCGCAAATGCTCGGCCTGTCACAAGGTGGAAGACGGTGCGAACGGCACTGGCCCGCACCTCTATGGTGTTGTTGGCCGTGAGATTGCGTCGGTCGCTGATTACGGATCGTATTCCGGCACATTGACCGGTCTGGAAGGCGACTGGACGCCTGAGCAGCTGAACGGTTTCCTTGAGAACCCCAAATCCTGGGCATCCGGGACCACAATGGCGTTCAACGGTCTGGGCAAAATCGAAGATCGGGCGAATGTCATCGCCTACCTGGACAGCCTCGACGACTGATTGTTACAGACCTGACCTGTTTTTAAGGCCGCTGGCGCTCTGCTGGCGGCCTTTTTCTATGCTGGATGTTACAGTTCGGTCACGTAGCAAGGCGCTTGATCACATATTCTCAAGTTGCCTATTGGCGCGCCCCGGCATTAGCTTACCTTTCAATGACAAGACGGCCCCGAACGCCACAGACAGGAGGATCAGCCATGCGCCCGACCCGCAGCAAAGACCAAGCCGAAGCCCGCGTTATCGCAGCGCGAAACAGGTACATGACCTGGGCGGCCCTGGGGGTGTTGGGTTTGATCGTGACGCTGGCCCTGTCGACCATCGCGCGCGCGGCCGAACATGAGAACATCATCACCTCGCATGGCTATTCCTTTTACGGGGAACTGACGTATCCCGAGGATTATCCGCATTTCGACTATGTGAACCCGGATGCGCCCAAGGGCGGAGAAATCGCGCTGGGCACGGTTGGCACGTTTGACAGCGTAAACCCATACTCTCGCAAAGGTCGGGCGGCGGGGCTGTCGTCGATCATGTATGAGAACCTGTTTGCCGAGGGAATCAACGCGGCGGCCCTGCCTGCTGATACTTATGCCGAATATTACTGCCTGCTCTGTGAGCGCTTGGAGTATGACGAAGGCAAGAACTGGGTCATCTTTCACATGCGCCCCGAAGCACGGTTTTCCGACGGGTCGCCAGTGACGGCGCATGACATCGCGTTTTCGCACAACCTGCTTTTGGATCAGGGTTTGAAATCCTACGCAGATGCGGTGCGCAAACGGATTCCCAATGTTGAGGTGCTGGATGACTACCGGGTCAAATTCTACTTTACGCCCGGCATTTCGCGTCGGTCACTGATCAGCCAGGTGGGCAATGTCCCGGCCTGGTCCAAAAAGTGGTACGAGGAAAACGATGCCCGCCTTGATGAGCAGCGTCTGACAACCTCGCCCGGTTCGGGACCCTATATGATCGACAGCATCGATGTGAACCGACGCATTGTTTACAAGCGTAACCCCGACTACTGGGGCAAGGATTTGCCGGTCAACAAGGGGCGCGCAAATTTCGACAAGATCCGGTTGGAGTATTTTGGCGATGCCGAGGCCCTGTTCCAGGGTTTTCTGGCGGGTGCATACACGATCCGCTCGGAAGGCGATTCAAAGAAGTGGTCGACAGGCTACAACGCGCCAAAGGTCCAGAACGGGTCGATCGTCACCAAGGAATTGCCTGACGGCAACCCGCCTGTGCCAACGGGTATGGTCTATAACCTCAGCTCGCCCGTCTTTGCCGACCGCCGTGTGCGCGAGGCGATTGCCTTGGGGTACAATTTCGAGTGGACCAACGCATCGCTGCAATTCGGGCTGTTTTCACAGCGCAAGTCGTTTTCCGAGGGGACCGAGGTTATGGCAACCGGGACACCCGAAGGCGCCGAACTGGCGTTCCTGAAGGGGCTTGGTGATATTGTACCGGACGCGCTGTTCAATGAGGATGTGCGTGTGCCGCACACGTCGAACGAGGCGCGGTTGTTTGACCGGCGCAATGCGCGCAAGGCGATGGCGCTGCTTGACGAAGCGGGTTGGACCGTGGGCGACGACGGGATGCGCCGCAATGCAGATGGCCAAGTGCTGACGGTCAAGTTTCTGACGGCGTCGACATCTTCGGACACTTTGACCGGCGTGATCGAGAATTTTGCCTCAAATGTGAGAAAGCTGGGCGTGGATCTGCGGATCGAAGAGGTCGACAGCTCGCAATACACAGCGCGTCGCCGGGACCGCGACTATGACATGATCTTTTTCCAATATGCCGCGTTCCAGGGCACGGGTACGGGTCTTGCCCAGTATTACGGGTCCGAGACATCCGCGTTCTCGTTGTTCAACCCCGCCGGTCTCGCCAGCCCGCTGGTGGACGCGATCATCGAGGCATCCTTGTTGGTGGAAACCCGCGAAGAGGAAGTGGCGTCGGTCATGGCGTTGGACCGTGCGCTGCGTCACGAGCTGATCATGATCCCTGTGTGGTACAATCCAAACCACTGGGTCGCCTACTACGACATGTTCGAGTACCCGGACCCCTTGCCGCCCTTTGCCTTGGGACGCCTGGATTTCTGGTGGCACAATGCCGAGAAAGAAGCGGAACTGCGCGCCTCTGGCGCCCTGAGGTAAGCCGATGGGCCCGTATATCCTGCGCCGACTGTTGTTGGTCATTCCGACACTGCTTGGCATTTTGCTGGTCAATTTCACGCTCACACAATTTGTGCCGGGTGGTCCTGTGGAACAGGCCATTGCCCGCGCCCAGGGCGGTGGTGATGTGTTTGGTGGCTTTGCCGGTGGCAGCAATGATGGCGGTGCCCAAGAGCTGGGCAACGAGGATTTGAACACGGCCTCGGACAGTAACTATGTCGGTGCGCGGGGCCTGCCGCCCGAGTTTATCGAAGAGCTGAAGGCCGAGTTCGGGTTCGACAAGCCGCCGGTGCAGCGGTTCCTGCTGATGGTGTGGAACTATGCCCGGTTCGATTTTGGCGAGAGTTATTTCCGAAGTATCGGGGTCATCGATCTGGTGAAGGAAAAGCTGCCGGTTTCGATCACCTTGGGGCTTTGGTCCACATTGATTGCCTATCTGGTGTCGATCCCGCTGGGCATCCGCAAGGCGGTGCGCGACGGTACGCCGTTCGATACATGGACATCAGGGGCGATCATTGCGGCCTATGCGATCCCCGGCTTTCTCTTTGCCATTCTGCTGCTGGTTCTGTTTGCGGGTGGCAGTTATTTCCAGATTTTCCCGCTGCGCGGCCTGACGTCGGACAACTTTGACGAGTTGAGCGCGTTGGGCAAGGTGGCTGACTATTTCTGGCACATCACCCTGCCAGTTTTGGCGGGGACCATTGGGGCATTTGCGACGCTGACGCTGTTGACCAAGAACAGTTTTCTCGACGAGATCAAGAAGCTCTATGTGATGACCGCGCGGGCCAAGGGTTTGTCCGAGCGCCGCGTTCTGTACGGCCATGTGTTCCGCAATGCGATGCTGATCGTGATCGCGGGCTTTCCAGCAGTGTTCATCGGCGTGTTCTTTGGCGGCTCATTGATCATCGAGACGATCTTTAGTCTTGATGGGTTGGGGCGTCTGGGGTTCGAGGCGGCGGTTGCGCGTGACTATCCGATTGTGTTTGGCACGCTCTATATCTTTGGCCTTATGGGTCTTTTGGTGGGGATCTTGTCGGACCTGATGTACGTCCTGGTGGATCCGCGCATCGACTTTGAGCGGAGGGAGGGCTGATGGCGATGCCAGAGACCAGCACGACCCCCGTGACTGTCCCTGCGCCACGGCGCGGGCTGTTCACCTTGTCCCCGCTGAACCAGCGGCGCTGGCGGAATTTCAAGAAAAACCGCCGGGCCTATTGGTCGCTGTGGATCTTTGCGGTGCTCTTTGGCCTGTCGCTCTGTGCCGAGTTCATCGCCTATGACAAGCCGATCCTCGTGCGGTATCAGGGCCAGTTCTATACGCCGATCTGGAATTTCTATGCGGAAACCGACTTCGGCGGCGATTTCCAGACCGAGGCAAGTTACCGCGATCCGGAGGTCGAATGCCTGATCGTGTCGGGCGGGTTGGACGCGTGTTTTGACGACCCCGAAGGCGTGATCGAAGACGCGCAGGATGGCGAAGTTGACGGTGAGGCGATCACCAAAGGTTGGACGATTTGGCCGCTCATTCCCTACAGCTATGACACGGCCGTGGACCGGCCCGGTGCGGCGCCGCTGGCGCCCAATGGTGAGAACCTGCTGGGCACGGATGGGACCAAACGCGACGTGCTGGCGCGGGTGATACACGGTTTCCGCTTGTCGGTTCTGTTCACCCTGATCGTGACGGGGGCCAGCGCGGTGATCGGCATTATCGCCGGTGCAGTACAGGGCTATTTCGGCGGGCGCACGGACCTGATCTTTCAACGGATCATTGAGATTTGGTCGTCGACGCCCAGTCTCTACGTGATCATCATCATGTTCGCCATTCTTGGGCGAAGTTTTTGGTTGCTGGTGTTCCTGCTGGTGCTGTTCGGCTGGACGGGCCTTGTGGGTGTGGTGCGGGCCGAATTCCTGCGTGCGCGGAACCTTGAATATGTGCGTGCGGCGCGGGCGCTGGGCGTGGGCAACGTGACGATCATGTTCCGCCACATGCTGCCCAACGCGATGGTGGCGACGCTGACGATGCTGCCGTTCATCATCACGGGCACGATTTCGTCGTTGGCGGTGCTGGATTTCCTGGGCTTTGGTTTGCCGTCCTCGGCGCCGTCGTTGGGGGAGCTGACCTTGCAAGCCAAGCAGAACCTGCAAGCGCCGTGGCTGGCGTTCACCGCGTTCACGGTGTTTGCGGTCATGCTGAGCCTGCTGATTTTCATTTTCGAGGGCATCCGCGATGCCTTTGACCCGCGAAAGACGTTTTCCTGATGGCGCTGTTGAATGTGGAGAACCTGAAGGTCGGGTTTCGTCAGGACGGCCAGTTGACGCAGGCGGTCCGGGGCGTGTCGTTCCATGTGGACCGGGGCGAGACGGTGGCCTTGGTGGGCGAATCCGGGTCGGGCAAGTCGGTGTCGGCCCTGTCGACCGTGTCCTTGCTGGGCGACAGCGCGGAGGTGTCGGGGTCGGTGACCTATGACGGGCAGGAGATGATTGGCGCGGATGAGCGGTTGCTGCGCAAGGTGCGCGGCAATGACATCTCGTTCATTTTTCAGGAGCCGATGACGTCGCTGAACCCGCTGCATACGATTGAGAAACAGCTGGGCGAAAGCCTTGCCCTGCATCAGGGGATCGTGGGGGAGAGCGCGCGGGGGCGCATTCTGGAACTGTTGGACAAGGTGGGCATCCGTGATGCGGAAAGCCGTTTGTCGGCCTATCCGCACCAGTTGTCGGGCGGGCAGCGGCAGCGGGTGATGATCGCCATGGCGCTGGCCAACAAGCCCGACGTTTTGATTGCAGACGAGCCGACGACGGCGCTGGACGTGACGATCCAGGCGCAGATCCTCGACCTGCTGGCCGAGTTGAAAAAGACCGAACAGATGGGGCTGTTGTTCATCACCCATGATCTGGGGATCGTGCGGCGGATCGCGGATCGTGTGTGCGTGATGCAGAACGGCGAGATCGTGGAGACCGGCCCCACGGCAGAGATTTTCGACGCGCCCCAGCATCCCTATACGCAAAAGCTGTTGAGCGCGGAGCCCAAGGGGCAGCCTGCGCCGGTGCCTGCCGATGCGCCGCTGATCGCGGAGACATCGCATCTGAAGGTGTGGTTTCCGATCACGGCGGGCTTGCTGCGCAAGACTGTGGGCCATGTGAAGGCGGTGAACGACGCGACCTTGCAGGTCCATGCGGGCGAAACCGTTGGCATTGTGGGCGAGAGCGGGTCGGGCAAGACCACGCTGGCCTTGGCGATCATGCGGTTGATTTCGTCCGAAGGCGGCATCGTCTATATGGGGCAGGACATTCGGGCGTGGTCGGTGCGCGAGTTGCGCCGGTTGCGTAAGGACATGCAGATTGTGTTTCAGGACCCGTTTGGATCACTCAGCCCGCGTATGACCTGTATGCAGATCATTGCCGAGGGCTTGGGTGTGCACGGGATTGAGGATGGGCGCAGCCCGCGCGAGGTTGTTGCGGAGGTCATGGCCGAGGTGGGCCTCGATCCGGCCACGATGGATCGGTATCCGCACGAGTTTTCGGGTGGGCAACGGCAGCGGATCGCGATTGCGCGGGCGATGGTGCTGCGGCCCAAGCTGGTGGTGCTGGACGAGCCGACATCCGCGCTGGACATGACGGTGCAGGTTCAGATCGTGGAGCTGCTGCGTGGGTTGCAGCAGAAATACGGGTTGGCCTTCCTGTTCATCAGCCACGACCTGAAAGTGGTGCGGGCGATGTCGCACAAGGTTTTGGTGATGAAACAGGGGGATGTGGTCGAACAGGGCACGGCTGATGATCTGTTTGAGCGGCCACAGACCGAATATACCCGGTTGCTGTTGCAGGCGACGCATTAGGGCCGGGGACGACGTGCGTTGACCCTGTTCGGGTCAACGACACCCCGCCCGCCGTCCCTTAGCGCGCTGTCATGCCAAAGATCATTGCGGCGACGGCAACGATGTGGATCAGCATGATGGCGTTGTCGTTCCAGCGCCATCCGACGATGAACCATCCCGCGATGCCCACCATGAAGAAATAGAGGTTAAGCGGCGTCGCCTGCATCGCGGTTGCACCGTATCCGAGGATTTGCGCCACGGATGCCACCCATTTGATCGTGTCCGTTCCGGTGGACCACCGCAGCGCCCGGATCACAGGCGGTCCAGGTCGATGCACGTGGTGCGCTTGGTCTGCCACCAGCGTTTGCGCGGCACTCGGACTGACGTGCAACGACGGTTGCGCGTGGCGGTCATGAAAGTTTGAGCGTAGATATCCAACATCGTGTATCCTCCAATGCTCTGCGTTTGTGCCTTTTTATTGCGTTTTCACCGGTATTATGCGAGTCAATTGGAATGGTCATATTTAAGCTGAGCTAACATATGGAGTGGCGCGATATTCCCCCCTTGGCCGCTTTGCGCGCCTTTGTGGCCTTTGCCGAAACCGGCAGTGTGGTTGCGGCGGGGGATGCGTTGTCCGTCAGTCATGCGGCTGTCAGCCAGCAGTTGCGCAGTCTCGAGACGCATTTGGGGGTGTCGTTGTTGGATCGTTCGGGGCGGGCGATGCGGCTGACACCGAATGGCGAGATTTTGGCGCAGGGTTGTGCCGAAGGGTTTGCCGCGATCAAGCGCTCTGTTGCCCTTGTCACCGGAGCCGAGGCCGCCCGTCCGTTGCACATTTCGCCGACCCCGAGCTTTGCGGCCGCGTGGCTCATGCCGCGCCTGTCGGAGTTTCGTGCGCTGCATCCGGGGATCAACCTGGTGCTGGATCCCACCGCGGAATTGGTGCGGCTGGCGCCGGGTGGTGTGGATGTGTCGATCCGGTATGGGTTGGGCGGATGGGACGGTTTGGAAGACGAGCTGCTGGTCGAGACATCGATGGTTGTGGTTGCCGCCCCTGATCTGTTGGCTGGGTATGATTTGACGGACCTGACCCACATTGGCGAATTGCCCTGGCTGGAAGAGGTCGGGACCAGCGAGAGCACCCGCTGGTTGCTGTCACACGGCGTGCCGGGTGGGATGCGGGGGCCGCTGACGCAGGTGCCGGGCAACCTGATGCTGGACGGCGCGCGGGACGGGCAGGGGGCCGCCGTGACGGTGCGCACATTTGTCGAGGCGGACATTCAGGCCGGTCGCCTCGTGGTGCTGCACGAGGATTTGACGAAAGGGGCGGGGTACCACCTTGTCACGCGTCCCGGCGTGCACAGGCCGCAGCTGCGGGCGTTTTTACGCTGGATCCGCAAGGCGGCGCGCGCTTGATCACCGGGCCTGCATCCGTGAGAGTGCGCAAGAGGTCCAAGCGGGAGTAGCCATGCCTTTGTTTCTGTTGCTGATACTGGCCGGATTGGGTGCCTTTATCTATGTCCGTCACCGCCGCAAGCAGGCGCAGGCGCGGCTGTTGGCGATGCCATTGACGGATGACGCGCGGCGGATCGTGGCGCGCCATGTGCCTTTGTTGGCGCGACTGCCTGCGTCGCTGCGCCCGGCGCTGGAAGGCAAGATCAACCGGTTTCGCGCACAGGTCGACATGGTGGGATGCAACGGGTTGGACGTGACCGAAGAGATGGAGCTGTCGATTGCCGCGCAGGCCTGTCTGCTCGTGGTCAACACGGACAGTTGGTACGACCATCTGACGACAATCCTGATTTATCCCGGCGCGTTCAAGTCGCGGCAAACCATCCATGACGGTTACGTCGAGACAGAAGCAGAGGTTGTGCGCACCGGAGAAAGCTGGAGCCGCGGACCGGTCATTCTGTCGTGGCATCACAGTCAGCAGGGCGCGCAGGACGAGGATGATGGGCACAACGTGGTTCTGCACGAGTTTGCGCATCAGCTTGATGATCTGTCAGGTTACACCGATGGTGCGCCGGTGATGCAGTCGGGTCAAAGCCTGCGGGTTTGGGAACAGGTGTTTGTCGACGCCCACGCCCGCCATGCGGCCAAGGTGGAACGGGGACAAGCGACGGTGATCGACCCTTATGGTGCGCACAACCACGAAGAGTTCTTTGCCGTGGCGGTGGAGATGTTCTTTGAGCGGCCCGGCGATCTGAAAGACGACGAACCCGATGTGTATGCACAACTGAAACTGCTGTTCCGGCTGGACCCCGTCACCTGGGGCTGATGCGTCAGGATTTTGGGCCGATCATAAAGCAGGTGACGTTGCGGGCCTGCAAACGGCGGCAGGCGAGATCGGCGCTGTCACGGGTCATGCCCATGAAATTCGCGTCAAAGCCTGTGGGTTTGCGTACCACCTTGCGCAGCGATCCATCGAGCGTGGACATCTCGGTCAGAGCGGTTTGCAACAACACCTTTTCGGCCTTGTACCGGCTGGTGTAGCGCCCGACATTCACGCCCCAATGGCGGCCGCCGGAAGTGGAGATGCGCGTGACCACCTCGGGTTCGGCCTTGGCCAACACCACGTTTTGCGGTCGGGCTTCGGGCCGCATTGTCGGCACAAGCGCGTTGGACACGGCTGCGGCGGCTGCGACAGCAGTGGTTTCGGTGGTTTGGGCCGCGACCAGCGCCGTCTGGATGTCATCCGGCAAGACGCTGGATGTGACGGGGGCCTCTGCGACCAGCACCGGTGCTTGGGTGCCGGGGCGCATTTTCGGGCGGTAGGAGGTTTTGACTGCGCCGCTCAAACGGATGATTTTGCCAGCACCTTTGGGGGCGTTTTGATTGCCGGCCACCACAACGGGTTCGTCGCCGGGGACGTAGTTGGGTTTTTGCGGCTTGCGCAGTGGTGCGCGGCTGGGCGCGCGGCGGAAGCCAAGGTCCAGCAGTTCGGCCACTTTGGCGTTGCGCGACACGGTGGATTTGCCGCCAAACACCGTGGCGATGATGCGTTCGTTGCCACGTTCGGCAGATGCAACAAGGTTGAAGCCCGCAGCACGGGTGTACCCAGTCTTGATCCCGTCGGCACCTTTGTAGGCGCCCAGCAGGCGGCGGTTGGTGTTGGCCACGTCGCGGATGCCCGCGTGGGTCGAGGTGCGCGAGAACAGGTTATAGTACTGCGGATAGTCATAGATCATGTGCCGGCCCATGATCGACATGTCGCGGGCGGTGGACATATGCCCGCTTTCGGTCAGGCCGTGGGCGTTCTTGAACGTGGTGCGGGTCATGCCCAGCGATGCCGCCGTGCGGTTCATCCGGCGGGCAAAGGCCGCCTCGGAACCCGAAATCGCCTCGGCCATGGCGGTGGCCGCGTCATTGGCGGATTTCACGGCAGAGGCGCGGATCAGATAGCGCAACTTGATGCGCGACCCGGCTTTGAGGCCCAGCTTGGACGGCGGTTCGGAGGCGGCTTTGGCGGAAATCTTGACCTTGGTGTCCAGCGTGATCTCGCCACGTTCGACCGCCTGAAAGACAACGTAGAGCGTCATCATCTTGGTCAGGGACGCGGGATGCAGCCGGGTGTCGGCATTGCGCGAATGCAGCACCTCGCCGGTGCGGGCATCCATCACAAATGCCGCATATGGCGCGGCAAGAACGGACACGGGCACAAAGACCAGCATCCAAAGCGCCGCAATGAGAAAAAGCCCTGCACGGGCCGACGGGAGATGTCGCACCTTCACGGTAAACCTGCCTATGACTGCCTCTGACCGCCGATTATTCGACTGGCCATATTTTTGATTGCCCATAGGCTAACACAGGGACGATTTTCGATAAAGTGTTGATGAACCTCACGATTCCGTTTTCTCACCCATCGGTTTCTCAACATATGGGGGGATCGCATCACGCCGCCCCCACAGAGGCGATTGTGGCGAGAATGTGGCGGCGGTTAACCGCGCGTGTTCAGGACATCCGGCAACGCACCCAAATCAGGCAGCGCCAGATACCGGTCATGCCCGTCGGGGGCTTCGGCGGCTTCGAAATCCCAAGCGAGGTCGTGGGGGACAAAGGCGCCAAACCCGCCCGCGTCGATCATCGGACGCACATCGGATTTCATCGAGTTGCCGATCATCATGCCGCGCGCGACCCCGCCATGGGCCGCAAAGATGCGGGTGTAGACGTCTGGTCGCTTGTCGGACACGATTTCCACCCCGTCGAATAGATCCCCCAGACCCGATTGCGCCAGCTTGCGTTCCTGGTCCAGCAAGTCGCCCTTGGTGACCAAGAGGACCGGGCCGCGTGACTTGGCGGCAGTGACCGCTTCGGTTGCATGGGGCAACAGGTCGATGGGATGGCGCAGCATCTCTTGGCCGGCGGCGATCAGGTCAGCAATCACTGGACCCGGCACCGTGTTGTCGGTGACCTCAAGGGCGGTCTCGATCATGGACAGCACGAACCCTTTGATGCCGAAGCCGTAGTGCCCGAGGTTGCGCCGCTCGGCCTGCATCAGGCGGGTGTCGAGTGTCGTGATGTCGGCATGTGGCGCCAGCAGTTCGGCAAACCGTTCCTGCGTCAGTTTGAAGAACCGTTCGTTGTGCCACAGCGTGTCGTCAGCATCGAATGCCACACAGGCCAGGCGGTCTGGATCAAATCCAGACGGCAGGATGGTTTCACTCATATCCAACGGCCCTCTTTTCTAAATGCCGTTCCACGTTATATAGAGCAGCCCAAGGCGACCACAGGATTCCCGGTTTGATGAAGACGTTCATGCGTACAGACATGCATATGATCGCCACGATGATGGCCGGTCCGTCCGATGATGACAGCGATACGTCGGTCATCACCGAAACCAAGCCCAAGACCAAGCGCCCGCCGCTCTACAAAGTCATGTTGCTGAACGATGACTATACGCCGATGGAATTCGTCGTACATGTTCTGGAGCGGTTTTTCGGTCTCAATCACGCGCAGGCGTTCGAGATCATGCTGACGGTCCACAAAAAGGGTCTCGCCGTTGTGGGCGTGTTCAGCCACGAAATTGCGGAAACCAAGGTGGCGCAGGTCATGGATTATGCCCGCCGCCATCAGCATCCGCTGCAATGCACCATGGAAAAAGAAGAATAGGCACGTGATCGGGGATCGTCTGCCTTTGGCGCTCGAAGCGGTGGAGCTTGGGGGCGATGGTCCCATTGCCGTGCTGCATCCGGCTGAGGCGGCGGACCTGTCTGCGTTGCCACGCGACCGGGTGCTGGTTGTGTCGCCGATGGCGACCGTCTGTGCCGCCTTTGCCGCGCGGGGCTATCAGGTCGCGCCGGAGATGCCCGTTTCACAGCGGTTTGCCGCGACTGTGCTGTGTCTGACCCGCGCCCGCGCGGAGGCGCAGGCGTTGATGGCCTCGGCCATGCAGCGAACAGATGGGTTGATAGTCGTGGACGGCCAAAAGACCGACGGGGCCGATTCGATGTTGAAGGCTTTGCGCAAGCGGGTCGAGGTCGGTGGCCCAATCGCCAAGGCGCATGGCAAGATCTATTGGACGCAGGGCGGTTCTGATTTTTCCGACTGGCAGGCGGGGCCTGCGTTGCATCCGGGTGGGTTCTGGACCGCGCCCGGGGTTTTCTCTGCGGATGGTGTTGATCCTGCCTCTGCGCTGTTGGCCGAAGCGTTGCCTGAGGCGATGGTAGGTACAGTTGCGGATCTGGGCGCCGGGTGGGGATATCTGTCCGCGCATGTTTTGACCCGCAATGTGGCTGCCGTTCACCTCGTCGAAGCGCATGACATGGCGCTGCAATGCGCGCGCCATAATGTCACCGACAACCGGGCGCAGTTCCACTGGGCCGATGCGACGGCCTGGACGCCGCCGGATCCTGTGGATGCGGTGGTGATGAACCCGCCCTTTCACACGACGCGCAACGCCGAACCGGCATTGGGTCGGGCGTTTATCGCCAATGCTGCCCGCATCCTGCGCCCCCATGGTGCGCTGTGGATGGTGGCAAACCGGCACCTGCCTTACGAGGACGCCTTGGCCACACACTTTGCCAAAGTGGTTGATCTTGAGGGGGATGCACGTTTCAAACTGGTCCGGGCGGAACGGCCCAAACGGATACGGAGATAGGCGATGTCCTTTTCGATCAACGGCAAGACGGCCATTGTGACCGGCGCAGCGAACGGGATCGGCCTGGCCATCGCGCGCCATTTTGCCGATCGCGGTGCCAATGTGATGTGCGCTGATATGGATGAGAAACGGCTCGCGGACGAGCTGGGGGATGTCGCCGAAGAGGGCAATATCCGTTATTTTGCAGGTGATCTGCGCCAGCGTCTGACCATTGCCAATTTGGTGTCCGCAACCATCGATGCCTTTGACGAGATCGACATTCTGGTGAACGCGTCCCGTCAGGTGACCGAAACGCAGGCCCTTGATCCGGAGGATGATACCGTTGCCACCCTGTTCGAGCAGAACGTGATGACGGCGCTGCGGTTGAGCCAGCAGGTGGCGCGGCGGATGATCAAGCAGGGCGAGGGACGGTCGGCGGATGAGAGCATCGGGTCCATCGTCAATCTTAGCTCGATTGCCGCACACCAGACACGGCCAGAGCTGTTGGGGTATTCGATTGCGTCGGCGGGTTTGGAGCAGATGACGCGGTCCATGGCGCTGGCGCTGGCGCCGCACCGTATCCGGGTCAATGCGGTCGCCTTTGGCTCTGTGATGTCCGCGTCGCTCAAGTCGTCCATCGGGGACCGTCCCGACTGGCGCGACGAGATCGAAAACCATACACCGCTGCACCGGATTGCCAGTCCAACGGAATTGGTGGACGCGGTGCAGTTCCTGGCGTCGGATGGGTCGGGGTTCGTGACCGGGGACGTGATGACAGTGGATGGCGGGCGCAGCCTGTTGGATCCGGTCGAGGCCCCAGCGCATTAACGCTTGGCCACGTGGGCAAGGGTGCGCTAGAAAACTGTCAACCAGACAGGACACTTCGCATGACAGAACAGTTCGACACGCAAAAGGCCCGCGCGGCGGGTTGGTTCCGGCAATTGCGCGATGACATCGTTGCGGCCTTTGAGGCGTTGGAGGCCTCACATGTCGCGGGTCCGATGTCTGACGACGAGCCCGGTGCGTTCGAAGTGACAGAAACCAAGCGGACATCAGAGGACGGATCGGACGCAGGTGGTGGGCTGATGAGCGTGATGCGCGGCGGCCGGGTGTTCGAGAAGGTCGGGGTGAATATTTCGACCGTATACGGGACGCTGGGTGAGCGGGCGCAGATGGCCATGGCCGCGCGCAAGGGCATCCCCGGCATGAAGGACGACCCGCGGTTCTGGGCGTCGGGCATTTCATTGGTGGCGCATATGCAAAACCCGCATTGTCCGGCGGTTCACATGAACACGCGGATGTTCTGGACACCGCATGCGTGGTGGTTTGGGGGCGGGTCGGACCTGAACCCGTGCATCGAGTATGCCGACGACACGGCGCATTTCCACGCCACGCAAAAGGCACATCTGGATCCGCACGGTGCGGATCACTATCCGAAGTTGAAGGCCTGGGCGGATGAGTATTTCTATATCCCGCACCGCAATCGCGCCCGTGGGGTTGGGGGCATTTTCATGGACGATCTGTGCACCGGTGATTGGGAGAAGGATTTTACCCTGACGCAGGATATCGGCCGTGCATTTTTGCCTGCCTATGTGCCTTTGGTCGAGAAACGTCGGGTGCAGCCGTGGGATGCGGATCACAAGGATCGGCAGTTGGTGCATCGCGGGCTCTATGCTGAGTACAATCTGGTCTATGATCGTGGGACCAAATTTGGTCTTGAAACCGGGCATGACGCCAATGCGGTTCTGATGTCCTTGCCACCCTTGGCGAAGTGGCACTAAGTAGCGATCTTTTTGACATGGAGTAGGCCGACGGGCTGGTCTGTTTGCGCAAGCGCAAAGGCGCCCACCCGCCGACCCTTTTCAGGGCGAGAAGCTGTTGATCAATGCGGTGGCGTCTATCGTGGTCGCCGTGCCTGCGATCTGGCCCGTGGGTGTCGGCAGGCGAGTGGTGAGAAAGCCGTTGGTCACGGCCTCTGGTGCGCTGTCCAAAAGCACGGCAGCGGTGAGGAGCAGTGCGGTGCGTTCGGCAAAGGCGCGCGCGTTGGCCTCGTCTGGCAAATCGGGCCAGCGGGCGCGGTGGTCGTCGAGCGCCTTGTCGTACATCCGGTCCACACCTCTGGCGGCATTCAGGTGGTTGTCCAAGGCCTGCCTTGCGTCCTTTTGCTGTGCGAGGGTGCGCAGGATGTCGAGGCAGATCACGTTGCCGGACCCTTCCCAGATGCTGTTGAGCGGGGCCTCTCGGTAGTAGAGGGGCATTGGGGTGTCTTCGACGTAGCCCATGCCGCCTATGGCTTCCATGCATTCATAGGTGACGCGCGGGCAGAGCTTGTTGTTGAGAAACTTGGCCAGTGCGACGCTGATGCGTGCCATGGGGTGGGCGTTTGGGTCATCGAAGAGGCCAGCCACGAACAGACCCAGCCGCGTTGCCGCCTGCCAGTCGAGGATGAGATCGGCCAGCACGGTGCGCATCAGGGGTTGGTCGATCAGCGTTTTCTGGAATGCGCGCCGGGATGTGGCCCAGTGCATCGCGTGGCTTAATGCGCCGCGCATCAGCCCGGCGGGGTCCATTGCGGTGTCGAGCCGGGTGTGGTGGACCATGTCGATGATGGTGCGGATGCCCTTGCCCTGTTGTCCAACCTGATAGGCACGTGCGTTGTGGAATTCGATCTCGGCAGAGGCGTTTGAGGTGTTGCCCAGTTTGTCCTTGAGGCGCATGAGGTGGATGGCATTGCGTTCGTCGTCCATCCAACGCGCCACCAGAAAGCAGGTGAGCCCCTCGTCTGTTTGCGCAAGGGTCAGGAATCCGTCGGACATTGGCGCGGAGCAGAACCATTTGTGGCCGCGCAGGCGCCAGTGATCGCCTTCGGGCTCTGCGGTGGTTGTGTTGGCGCGCACATCCGATCCACCCTGTTTCTCGGTCATCGCCATGCCAAGCGTGGCGGAGGTTTTCTGTGAGACTGGCAGCACGCGGGGATCGTATGCGCGTGTGGTCAGCTTGGGGACCCAGGTTTCGGCGAGGGATGGTTCCGTGCGCAGCACTGGCACAGCGGCGTAGGTCATGGTCAGGGGGCAGCAGTGCCCCGGTTCAACCTGGCTGGCCATGTAGACCATGGCGGCGTGTGCGCGATGACTGCCGCCGTCCCACGGGTGTGCTGCGTAGCCGGCGCTTTGGCTGAGTTTCATAAACCTGTGGTAGGCCGGGTGAAAATGCACCTCGTCCAGGCGACGGCCCGCCACGTCGAAGGCGTGCAATTCGGGCCTGTGGCGATTTGCATCCCGCGCTGCCGCGCGCATGTCGGCCAAGCCCAATGCCGATCCGTAAGAAGAGAGGCTGTCTGGGTCCAGATCACGCAGGATCGGATCAGTCGCAAACAGGTTTGTGTCGCCCAAGGGGCCGGGTTGGTTATCGACGCTATGGGTTTCGAGGTTGGAGCGGGGTGCAGGCATGCCCCAATCGTGGGCGCAGCATGCCGCGCCGGTCAAGGGTGTCGTTGCATGCGCTCTGGTGGCGCCATGCGGTCAATGCCAGTCGAAAAACCCGGACCCGGCTGTGCGCAGCAACTCTTGTGCCAGGTCAACGCCCATGGCTGGTCCGTCCGTAACGGGGCCGGTGCGTGCGCCGCTCAGGGCCTGTGACCCGTCTGGGCGCAGCACCTCGCCTGTCAAGGTCAGTGTCGTGCCGTCGAGTGTCGCAAGCCCGGCAAGAGGCGTCTCGCAAGAGCCGTCCAGGGTAAAGAGAAACTGCCTTTCGGCGGCCAGTCGTTGCCCGGTTTCGTCGTGATGAATTGCGGCCAGCAGGTCGGCGGTGTTGCTGTCGTCAATGCGGCGTTCGATGCCGATGGCACCTTGGGCAATGGCGGGCAGCATATCGTTGGGGTCAACGGGTGTCGCCGGGACGTCGTTCATGTCCAGACGGTTCAGCCCGGCGCAGGCCAAAAACGTGCAATCGGCCACGCCGTCGCCCAGTTTCTTGAGCCGTGTCTGCACGTTGCCACGAAACTCCACGACGTTCAGATCGGAGCGTTTGTGCAATAGCTGTGCGCGCCGCCGCAGAGACGATGTGCCGACCGTGGCGCCTGAGGGCAGGTCATGCAGGCTGGTCAGGTTGGGCGAGACAAAGGCGTCACGCACATCTTCGCGGGGCAGGTACGTGTCGAGGATCAGGCCGTCGGGCTGGACAGTCGGCATATCCTTCATCGAGTGTACGGCGATGTCGATCTTGGCGTTCAGCAGATCATCTTCGATCTCGCGTGTGAACAGCCCCTTGTTGCCGATCTCTTTGAGCGGTCGGTCCGCAGCGATCATGGAACGGTCGTCGCCGGTCACCTTGATCACGACTATTTCAAACGCTTCGGGGGGCACGTCAAACGCCGCGCTGAGGCGCGCGCGTGTTTCGTAAGCCTGTGCCAGAGCCAGGGGAGAACCGCGTGTGCCGATGCGCAGCGGTGCGGAAGGGGTAGGAAGTCGCACTGTCATGGGTTTATCTTTTAGGTGTGTCAACTTATCCTGACAACTGGAAACGGCAAAACAAAAGGCAAGCGCGATGAAAGATGGCGGAACCGGCAAGACGATTTTGCGGGCATTGGCAGGTGAGACGCTGCCGACGCCTCCGATCTGGATGATGCGTCAGGCGGGGCGTTACCTGCCGGAATATCGCGCGACGCGCGCGCAGGCGGGCGATTTTCTGTCGTTGTGCTACAACCCCGAACTGGCCGCCGAGGTCACGTTGCAGCCCATTCGGCGGTACGGGTTTGATGCGGCGATTCTCTTTGCCGACATTTTGCTGGTCCCACAGGCGCTGGGCGCGGATTTGTGGTTTGTGACCGGTGAAGGGCCGCGTTTGTCGACGATCACGGATCAGGCGGGTGTGGATGCGCTGAAACCTGTCGATGCGATCCACGAGACACTGAACCCGATTTACGAGACGGTGCGGATTTTGCGGCGCGAGTTGCCCGAAGAGACAACCCTGATTGGATTTGCGGGCGCGCCGTGGACTGTCGCGACATATATGATTGCCGGACGTGGCACACCGGATCAGGGGCCTGCGCATGCCTTTATGCAGGGCAATGTGGCCGCGTTCGAGGCGTTGTTGGCGCAGATCACTGCCGCCACCATCGAATATCTCGCGGCACAGATCGAGGCGGGTGCCGAAGTGGTCAAGATTTTTGACAGTTGGGCAGGGTCGCTCAAGGGTGCGGCGTTCCAGAAATATGCAGTCGCCCCTTGTGCCGAGATCACGGCGGCCATCAAGGCACGGTATCCACACATCCCGGTCATCGGTTTTCCGCGCGAGGCAGGCGATGGGTATATCGGGTTCCATGCTGCGACCGGCGTTGACTGTGTGGCCCTCGACAACTCGATCAGTCCCGAATGGGGGGCGTCACATGTTCAGACAGGTGGCTGCGTGCAGGGCAACCTGGCATCATCGCATATGGTCACGGGCGGTCAGCCCTTGATCGATGAGGCGCGTGCGATTGTTCAGGCGTTTTCCAAGGGGCCGCATATCTTCAATCTGGGTCACGGAATCACCCCAGATGCGGACCCGGAGAACGTGGCGCTGATGATTGAGACGGTTCGGAACGGCTAAGACTGATTTCGGCCTTGACGATTCTCAGGCCCTGTCATAGGTCACGCCTCCATGGCGCGGTAGCTCAGTTGGTTAGAGCGATCGACTCATAATCGATAGGTCGGGAGTTCAAGTCTCCCCCACGCCACCATAGCCTTCCTTACTGTTTGCTTTACCCCGCTGAGCGGATAGCCCGACGCGTTCGCCTGAAGACTAGAGACACTGCCAGTGCGCTTTGACCGTGTGGATCGCGTATCGTGGTGGCGAGAAGGGCGGAGTGTCCGCCCGTCTCGTCTCTGATCAGGCCCAGCCAAGCTGTGCAAGTGCGTGGCCGTCGTTCCAGATCTTGGTCATATGCGCGATTTTTCCGCCCGCGAATTCCATCGCATAGACATAGTCCGATGCCACCGTGGCACCCGTCGCTGGGACAGGACCGCCCGGCCCGGTTTGCGTGCCGTGAAACACCGCGAATGCCAGAACGACGCCCCGGTCTTCGTCGGTTGCGAAGCCTTTCAACTCATAGCGGCCATCGGGAACGGGTGTCAGCAGGCCTTTCATCCATTCGGCGTAGGCCGCCAACGTGTGTGTGTCTGCAAGCGCGCCTGACTGGCAGGAAAAGCTGGCGTCTGCGGTGCAATGCGCGGCGCATGCGTCCCACCCCTGACCGGTTTCGCAGGCTTCGAAAAACGCATGTGCGGTGTCTGTCATCGTCATACTGTCGTCTCCTTGGATTTGGCACCGGGGCCAACCCCCATCGTGCTGTGTGTTCAAGCTACGGATGGCTATGGGGCCGGGGTATCGTTCAAATGAACCAGTTGATGCAGGAGGCGTGTAGGGTATGGTTCACCTGTATTTGCCCGAGGTTATTATGTCGGACGCGGCGTCCAGTGTTGAACCACTGTCCAAAAGAGAGGCGGAGGTGGCTGCCGCTTATGCGGACGGTGCCAGTTACAAGGTCATTGCACGTGATCTGGGCATTTCGCCAACAACTGTGCGGTCTCACCTGCGCACCGTGTATGGCAAGCTGAACGTCACATCGAAAATCGCGTTGGCGCAGGCCTTGGCTGATCCTCATGCGCCTTCGGATGTGGCGTCAGATACGTCCGGCCTGTTGGCGGACCTTGCGCTAGAGCTGGACGAGGCCATGCGCCGCGAGCGTGCGATGACCCGTGTTTTGCGGATCGTGAATGAGAGCAGCGGCAACCTCGATGACGTGATCGACGAGGTGTTGGAACAGGCGCTTGAAATCTGCGAAGCGGAATTTGGCATCCTGATGGAGCATCATGGGGATTTCACGTTCACCGAAATGCGGTCCAGCAACATCAGCGTGCCGTTTTCGGATTGGCTGTCGGCGCAGGGCGCCTTCAATCCGGGGGCTGACACCGCCGTGGGCCGCGCAGCCAGAACGCTGAAGCCTGTCAGCATCGCAGATGTGAGCGCCGAAGACGTCGCGTACGACGACAACCCGCTGCGTTTTGCCACCGTCACCTATGGCCGCGCCCGGTCACTGGCTGCGATTCCGATGACGGCGGGAGGGCGCTTGATCGGGGTTTTTAGCGTGTACCGGACCCGTGTGCATCCGTTCAACGACCGGAGCCTGGAACTGGCCCAAGCCTTTGCGGATCAGGCTGCCATCGCGATCAAGAACTCGCAACACATCAAGGACATGGAGGCGCGGCTGGACCGTGCCGCGGCCACGCATGAAATTCTGGAGGCGATCAGCAACACGAGCGATGATGAAACGCCGGTCTTTGATGCCATCCTGGGCAATGCGCGCAAGCTGTGTGATGCCCCGTTTGCGGCGTTGATACTGGCCCGGCCGGGGGACGAAATCCAAGCGATGATCGCGCATCATGGCGCGCTGAAAAGCACCGAAGACTATTATGCCGAGGGAAGGGTGCCGATGGACCCGGACAAGTCCTTTGCCGCGCGTGCGATCACCGAAAAACGCCCCGTGCATCTGCACAATATGATGGACACGGATCAATACCGGGCCGGTGTTCCCAATGTCGTGGAACTGTGCGACGTCCAAGGTATCCGCACGAACCTGTTTGTGCCGCTTGTGCGGGATGGTGAGGGGATCGGATGTTTCGTGATTTTCCGGCACGAAGTCAGACCGTATAGCGATGAGCAAATCGCACTCGTGGAAACCTTTGCCACACAGGCGGTCATTGCTCTGGAAAACGTCCGCCAGTTTCGGGCGTTGCAAGCCCGCACGCGTGAAGTTCAGGAATTGAACGCCTCGCTTGAGGCAAAAGTTGACGAACAGATCGTTGAAATCGAACGGATGGGGCGGCTCAAGCGGTTTTTACCACCTGCCGTGGCGGATCGGGTTGTGTCCTCTGGATCGGAAACGATGCTGCAAAGCCACCGCGCGCTGTTGGGTGTTCTGTTTTGCGACATTCAGGGGTTTACCGCCTTTTGCGAGACAGCGGAGCCGGAAGAGACAATCGAGGTGCTGCAGACCTACCACGAAGAGATGGGCAAACTGATCAACCTGCACGGGGCTGGCGTGGACCTGCGAATGGGGAACGGTATCATGGTCCTGTTCAATGATCCGATCCCCTGCGACGATCCGGCGGGCGACGCCGTGCGACTGGCCATTGCCATGCGCGCGCGGATGGGCGAGCTGTGCGCGGGTTGGAAACGTCTGGGCCACCGTCTCGGGTTTGGGGTGGGCGTTTCGCTTGGCTATGCGACGGTAGGCCTTGTGGGGTCAGAGGGGCGGTTCGATTACACCGCATCCGGGACGGCAATCAATCTCGCGTCGCGTCTGTGCGACGCGGCGGATGATGGTGAAATCCTGCTGAGCACGCGGGCGGGTATTGCGGTCGAGGATGACTTTGACATCGAGAGCCGGGGGGAACTGAACCTCACGGGCATGCGGGAACCCATAGAAGTCTTCAGACTGGTGCACGACGCGGTATGATCTTGCTGCGGGGCCAAGCACCAAGGCGCCCGGCTACATCAGCGCCTTGCGTTTTGCGGCGCGGTTGGCCCATTGGGTCCGAATGAACGCGGCGGCGGTTTCTGTGGCCCTTGGCGTGGCAAAGAGAACCCCATGCCCTGCGTCGAACAAGTGAAACTGGCCCTGAGGCAAAGCGTCGGCAAGCGCCTGTTGCGCCTCGGGTCGCGCCTGTTGATCAAAGCGCCCTGCGAGAACGCAGGTCGGTGTTTCAATGTACGGCAAGTCGCTGGTGCAATCATGCCCACGCCGCGCATTCAGCAGGCGCGCATAACCACCGCTTGCGATCGAGGGTTGGGCAAAGTCCTCTTCGAACTGCACCCGTGCCGCGAGTTTTTGTGCAAATCCATCGGGGTCCTGCGTTTGTTGGGCTATGTTGCGCGTGTCTTGCAGGCACAGCGCCTCAATCGCTGCATCACGGCGCGATAGCGATAAGAAGGAAGAGATGTCAAAGGACCGGTGCACGGGCCCACCCGCCGTAGCCGACGCCACGACAAGCGCGCTGATACGGTCGGGCGCAAGGCCCGCTAGGTGCAGCGCTGTCATGCCGCCAAAGCTTTCACCCACAATTGCGGCAGTGTCCCATTCCAGGGCGTCCATGACCGCCAGTGCGTCCTTGGCATAGTCCTGTATGTCCCATGACCCGTCGGGGTGTTCTGTGCGACCGATCCCGCGTGGTTCATAAGTCGCAAAGGTGAAACCGTGGGCCAGATCGCTGTTCAAAAAGCTGCGTTTCAGGGTCAGGTCAAAGTTTGATCCACCCAGAAATAGTACCCGTGGGGCCGCCGCGTCGGGGTGTGGCGCGTGGATGTGGTGAACCGCCAAACGCCCTGTTTCCAAAAGCCCTTCGGTCAGGGGACGCGCAATCATGCAAAAGCCTCTGACAGCATTTTGACGCCGCTGATGCCGAGGAAAACGGCAAAGGCGACGCGTAAGCGGCGTGCGTTTAGCAGGTGGGCAATCTTTACCCCTTGGGGCGCAAAGATGAACGTGGCGACGGAAATGACCAAGGCGGCTGGTATGTTGATGTAACCCAGCGAATAGGGCAGCAGGCCGGGTATGTCTTGCCCAGCGAGGGCATAGCCAACAATGCCCGGCACTGCGATCATCAACCCAAAGAGCGCCGCCGTCCCAACAGCGCGGTGAACCGGCAAGGACAACAGGGTCATCGTGGGCACAGCCAAAGTGCCGCCGCCGATCCCCATCATGGCGGACAGCACGCCGATTGGTCCCGCAATGGCCGCGCGCGCTGCCAGCGATTCGGGCGGCGCAGGTGCCAGCGTGAGCGGCTTTGGGTTCAACATGTTCGCCACGACAATCAAGGCGATAACGCCAAACACGGCTGAAAGCATAGATGCGTTCACGTTGGCCGCGATGAGACCACCAAGTAGCGCACCGGCAACCATCATGGGCGCCCAGGACCGGAACATTTCAAAGTCGATGGACCCTTTCCTCGCATGCGCGCGCGCGGACGAGATTGACGTGGGGATGATGGTGAGCAACGACGTGGCAACGGCAAAATGAATGGCCAAATCGCCGGGCACATCCAGCATCCCGATCTCGGTCAACCAGTAGAGCACAGGCACAATCACGATGCCGCCACCCACGCCCAATAAACCGGCCAGCGTGCCTGCTACGGCACCAACCACCAGCAAGACCGGAGCGATCAGAAGCCAGTTGGTTGGATCGCTCACGATGCTGTCCTGGACAACAGGCTTCGCAGCAGTGGCAGGCTGAGGGCGAGAAGAGCGGCAAGCGCGAGAACCAGCGCGATGGGGTGGCCCGTAAAGAACGCGAGAAAGCTCCCATCGGTCAGGATCAGTCCCTGCCTCAGCGTCAGTTCTAGCGTTGGCCCCAGTACCATACCGATTACCAGCGGCGCCATTGGCACGCCTTGCCTGCGCAGCAAAAAGCCAACGAACCCGGCGCCGCCCATCACAAGCAGGTCAAACGGATTGCCCCGGACGAAATAGATGCCGACCGCGCAGAGTATGACAATGGCCGTCATCATGAACGCCTCGCGGATGCGAAGGATGGGCGCTGCCACCCGCGACAGCAGCATGCCCAACGGCAGCAGCAAAATGTTGATCACAAAGAACCCCGCAAAGATCGCCGCGATCAAGGTTGGATTGTCGTCCACCAGCTTGGGGCCGGGCGTGATCCCGTGCAGGGTCAGGGTGGCCAACATGACCGCCGTAATGGCGTCACCCGGAATGCCCAGGGCCATGGTTGGCACCAACGCGCCGCCCGTCACCGCATTGTTCGCCGCCTCTGACGACACGATGCCATCGGGCTCTCCCTTGCCAAAACCCTCGCGGTTGGGGGAGGACCGTCTGCCCTCGGCATAGGAAATGAATGCGGCGGTTGCTGCACCCGTACCGGGCAAAACGCCAATGACATTGCCGATGGCTACCGACTTGGCCAGGTTGCGTAACCGGCCTTTCCACATCTTCCAAGTGGGCAGGATGATGCCACTGAAGGCAACGAGGTTTGACACCCTGCTGATTGGTTTGCTGGCGCGGATGAACACTTCGGACAGGGCGAAAACGCCAATGACCACGGCAAGCAGGTTGAACCCTGCAAACAGTTGCCAGTTGCCAAAGGTGAACCGCATTTCACCCAGGATCGGATCGCCCCCGACTGTCGATAAAAAAATGCCGATCATCCCGGCCATCAACCCTTTGACCACCGAACCGGTGGAGACGGATACGATGCAGGTCATTCCAAGCAGGATCAGGGCAAAGGTTTCAATCGGGCCGAACTGAAGCGCAAAGGCCGCAAGCTGTGGCGCGGCAAAGATCAGGACAACGGCCGAAACCAGCCCGCCCACCACGGATGCGACCGTCGCCCATCCGAGGGCCAACCCCGCCTCGCCGCGCTGCGCCATGGGATAACCATCGAGGCAGGTGGCCGCCGATTGTGGCGTTCCGGGCGTGTTGATCAGGATTGCGGCAATCGATCCGCCATAGACGGACCCGGCATAGACGGCCAACAACAAAAGGATGGCGGGTGCCTGCCCCATGGTCAGCGTAAAGGGCAGCACAATAGCCACGGCCACAGTTGAGCCAATGCCGGGCATGGCCCCAAGAACGATCCCGAGAACCGTCCCCATGACCAAAACCAACAGGCCTTCGAGGCTGAGCAGGATGCCAATGGCTTCGGGAAGTGCAGACAGCATTGGCGGCCCTCAGAAGACGTAGGTGAACCGCGACGTCGGCAGCGGCATCCCAAGCGTGTGGTTGAACAGGAAAACCAATGCGCCCGGCACAAGAATGGCAAAGACAGCAACCAACAGCGGATTTCGAACGCCAAAGGCAGGCAGACAAATCAGCGCAAAGACGACGGACGGCAGAAAGAACCCCTCGGACCCAATCACGTTGGTGTAGATCAGGGCCGCAACGATCACGACGCCGATGCGCGGCCAACTGGCGATGGGCGACTGTGTTTCCTGCGTGCGCACGGTTTGGATCAACGCCACCACGGCCAACCCGATCCAAAGCGTCAGAATGATGCGTGGAAAGAACATTGGTGATTGCGCAAGGTCGCTGGCGGAAAAGCTCTGTTGAAAGGTCGACGCATAAAGCGCCACGGCCAGAATAAGCAGGCCGAACTGCACAACCACGCGCTCATTGGCGAACCGTTGCATGAGGTGGTCCTCTACGTGAATGAAAGGCCGCCCGCAGCATCGCGCCGCGGGCAGTGTGGGATCAAAGACCCGCAGCTTCGATCAATGCCGCGTTGGATTCGTATTGCGCCCGGTAAAAGGCGTTGAACTCATCTGCTCCACGGTAGTTGATCACGGTGCCGGAGTTGGCTGCAAAGTCCCTGAACCCGTCAGAGGCGACAGCGGTTTCGCAGGCCATTTCAAGCTTTGCCGTAACCTCGGGTTCGAGCCCGGCAGGGGCAAAGAGACCGCCCCAAAGGTAAAGCTCGTTCAGCGGCGGCGCGATGCCGACCTCGGTGGCTGTTGGGACGTCGGGATAGTTTTCCAGCCGTTCGCTGTTGAACACCATGAGAGGGCGGAAATCGCCGCGCTGCATCAGCACCTCGGTGTCACCAAAGAACTGGATATTGCCTGCCGTCAGCTCTTTGATCGCGGGGCCAGACCCTTGGAATGGCAGGTGTTTGAGATCATCGAGAATCCCAAGTCCGGCAAAGGCGGCAACAGTGGTCAGGTGGGTCATCGCCCCTGGGCCGGACGACCCATAGACGTATTTGCCAGGCTCTGCCTTGACGGCTGCAACCACATCCTCGGCCGTTTGGAACGGGCTGTCATCTGACACAAAAAGCAAAGTAGGCGACGCTGCCACCGAACAAATGGGCGTCCAACTGTCGAGGCCGTAAGGGACGGCTTTGATCTGCGGCTGGATGGTGGACACAGTGATGGACATATAGGCCAGTTGATAGCCGTCCGGGCGTTGTGCCTGAAGGGCGGATGCCGCAACCGTGCCAGAGCCGCCAGCCATGTTTGAGACAAAGGCATCGGATCCGATGGCCTCTGCGAAATGTGGTGCAAGGCCACGCAACAAAAGATCGGTGCCGCCGCCCGCGTTGAACGGGGCAATCAAGTTGATCGGGCGCTCGGGAAAGCCGTCGGCCATGGCCGCAGAAGTCGATACGACAGCAGCGATACACGTGGAAATCAGATACTTCAGCTTCATGTTTTCCTCCCTCTGAAGCGTTTATTGGTAACGATGTCTTCTAATTGTTATCGATGTCAATTGTAATTGTTATCGTTGTCTGCCCGATTTCAATGAAATATATCACCCTCATGAATGACCGATCCGACGTCAAAACTGACAAGCGCGCGAGATCAACCGTGCGGGATGTCGCCACGCTTGCGGGCGTGTCCGAAATCTCTGTGTCGCGTGTGATGCGTAACGCTCCAAATATCTCGGACAAGCTGCGCGACAAGGTCATGGAGGCCGCAAACGCTCTGAGCTACACGCCCAACCGGGTTGCCGGTGCGTTGAAAAACCAAAGCAGCAACCTTGTCGCGGTTGTCCTGCCGTCCATGAGCAACGAAGTGTTCTCTTCGGTCCTCGACGGCATCGAATCTGTCTTGAATGACCAAGGGTTGCACGCCGTTTTGGGCCTGAGCGAATACGACGCCGATCGCGAGCTGAGGGTCATCCGCGAGCTTTTGTCGTGGTCCCCCATGGGTATCATCCTGACAGGGCTGCACCACCGGGACCCGATCCCCGGCATGATTGCGCAGCTTGATATTCCGGTTGTGCAAATCATGGATATCGAAGGCGCGCCCATCGGCTCTGCCGTCGGGATTTCACACAGTGCTGCAGCAGTCACGGCGGCGGATCATCTGTACGACAAGGGCTATCGCAAGATCGGCTACATTGGTGCCTGGAGCGAGCGGCCCGAGCGATCAAGAGCGCGCAGGCTGGCCTTTGAGGCGCGGCTGGAAGAACGCGGCGCGCTGCTGGTTGCATCGCTGATTGCAGAAGAGCGTTCGTCGGCGATGGTTGGTGCACGCGCGACTGAAACATTGCGCCGCCAGCATCCGGACATTGATTGCATTTTCTTTGCCAATGACGATTTGGCTTTGGGCGGGCTGTTTCATGCGCTGTCTGCGGGCATTGATGTGCCGGGGGAGCTGGGTCTTTTGGGCTTTAACGGGATAGAGATCGGCAAGGCGACGCCGATCCCGCTGTCGAGTATCGAAACCCCGCGTTTCGAGATGGGTCGGGAAGCCGCCAAACTGCTCCTGTCTTCGAAAGATGACGGCAACCGCGTGATGGACCTGTCCTTCAAAATATCCGACGGCAAGACCGTATAGACCGTACCCCGCAGTTGGGTTGGGGGTCAACTCAGAGCCAGTGTTGCTTTCTGGTAGGGCAACCCGGATTTGAAGAAGATGCCAGGCACCACGTCAAAACCCAGATTTTGGTAAAATGGCAGCGCAGTTACACGCGCATCGCACCAGAGTGTGCCAAGGTTTTTGTCGCGCATCTGTGCGGCCCCTTGCAGCACCAGCGCCGCCCCCAGACCTTGGCCTCGATGCCGAGCATCTACAGCGAGTTTGCGCAGCTGCGCGGCGGACCCATCAACGAAAAACGATGCCACGCCCACCAGCTCGTCAGTGTGACGGACCCCAAGATGCAGGGCGGTGTCATCGCCGGGAACGCGCACGTGCGACAGGGGCCTTTCAGGCCACAGGTTGGCTTGCCTGACCTTGAGGACGCTATCGGCCGTCTCGACCCCGAAACGGTATGTCCCTTGTTCCTGCCCCGGCGCGGCAAAGGTCATGAGGCGCTCAATTGCTGCGCTGCCTTTTGCGCGTCCTTCAACGCATCAAGTGCGGCTGCCGCGTCTGCGTCAGGTACAAACACGTGATCATGGTGATAGGCGGCCACGATGTTGCAGCTGATGCCACATGCGGTCAGCGCATGGGCCACTGCGGCTGTCAAACCAACCCCTTCGAGGTCGGAAAAGACATTGAGGGTGATCTTGCGCATCGGGACAGAAGTGTCGAAACCACGCGCCGCGGCAACGTCCACAGGCAGGATCAAAGTGACGCTCTCGGCCTCTTGCACGATGGCAAAAGCGTCCGTCAGCACAGGACCTGCCGTTTCCATACTCGGAACGCTGCAATAAACCCATCGACCGTCCGTCAGTATCGGCGTCATACCGGCAATCATGCTGTTGGTGTCTTTGACGGTCATGTGTCGGTGATCCTGCTACATCTCTTTTTCATTCAAACCGCGATGTGGCGGTTGTTGCGCTATCAATACCGTAGCGGCTGGAGAGGGCCAAGAAGTTGTGCAGATCGTTAGTAAACGACCCGTGGCTCCGACCCCTTTCCCCTAGGCAAGTGTTTGCTACGGATTTCGACGTCAGCAAATGCATATTTTCAGAACAATGAAAGTGGGGTGTCACGATTGACCCTTTGCCGCTTGTCTTCATTGTTCCTGAAAATATGCAAATCCGGAGTGTTGTCATGAAGTCCCAAACCCGTGCCGTAGTGATCGGTGGTGGCATCGCAGGCTGTTCAACCCTGTATCACCTCACACAGGAAGGTTGGACGGACGTTGTACTGGTCGAGCGGGACGAGTTGACCAGTGGCACGACGTGGCACTCTGCTGCGCAGGTGACGAACTTTGGAATGAACCAGACGATGGTTGGGCTCAAGACGCATTCCATCAATCTCTACCAGGAGCTTGCAAACGATCCCGACTATCCGATCAATTACCATCATGGTGATGGCGGCATCCGATTGGCCAACACGCAGGCGCAAATGGATGGATATGCGCATTTTGCTTCGATGGCGCGCGGCATGGATGTGCACTTCGAAGTCATTGACGCGGATGAATGCGCCCGGCGGCATCCGCTGATTTCCACCGACAATCTGATCGGCGGGTTGTGGGATCCTATGGACGGCGACATCGACCCCGCGCAACTGTGTCAGGCGTTGGCGCGCCGCGCGCGCAAGGCGGGGGCGGAGGTCTATCGCCACACGCCCGTGACCGGGTTGACGCAGCACCGTGATGACACCTGGACCGTACACACGACCAAGGGGGATATCGATTGCGACGTCGTCGTGAACGCCTGTGGTTACAGGGTGAACGAAGTTGGTGCGATGATGGGTGTGCATCACCCGGTGGCGTCGATGGAACACCAATATTTTCTGACCGAAGAGATACCGGCCATTCGCGACGCTGGCCACCGGATGCCGCTGCTGCGCTGTCCGATCAGTGACTATTACTGCCGTCAGGAAAAGAACGGATTGCTCTTGGGGTTTTATGAGCAGGATTGCAAAACTTGGGGCATGGATGGCATTTCGCCTGACTTTACCAACGCACTGTGTCCCGATGATCTGGACCGTGTGACAGATGTTCTTGAGGGCGCGTTTGCCCGGATGCCCGCGTTGATGGAGGCGGGGGTGCATACGGTGGTCAATGGGCCGATCACCTACACCATCGACGGGGCCCCTCTGGTCGGGCCGATCCCGGGAAAGCGCAACGCGTTTTGCATCATCGGTCTGCGCGCAGGTTTGGGTGAGGGCGGCGGCCATGGCTGGCTCTTGGCCCAGCAAATCGTCCATGGCGAGGCCTGCTATGACACATGGTGTTTGGACCCCCGCCGGTTTACCGACCATGGCAATGTGGAACTGACCGCGCTGAAGGCGATCGAAGACTATCAAAACGAATTCCGGTTCCATTTCCCCCATGAACACCGGCCCGCAGGACGGCCAATCAAAACAACGCCGCTGACGCCGGTTCTGGCCGCGGAAGGTGCCGAGTTTACTGTCGTAAATGGATGGGAACGGGCAGAGTATTTCAAACCCGCGCCGGATTTCGCCGTGACACATGGGTTTCATTTCGACGAGGCCTTTGATGTGGTCGCGCGCGAAGTGGGAGCCGTGCAAAGTGGCGTTGGTCTGGCCGAAGTGAACGGGTTCAACCGGATCGAGATCGACGGACCCGATTCGCATGCGTTTCTCGATCATGTCATATGTGGGCGGGTGCCGCGCAAACCCGGCAAGGTTGGTTTGGGATACCTGTTGAACGACCACGGCTGTATCAAGGCCGAGGCGACAGTGGCAAACATCCCTGATGGGCCAGTGTGGTATGGATCGGCGGCGGCGGCCGAGTGGCATGATATGGATTGGCTGCGTGCACATGCTGACGGCTTTGACGTTTCGCTGCGGTCGCTGACCAATGATCACACCATTCTGGTACTTGCCGGACCCAAGGCGCGGGATGTGTTGAGCGCGGTGTCACGCGAGGATTGGTCGGCTGCTGCCTTTCCCTGGTTGTCGGTGCGCCGCGCGTTCATCGGGATTGCGCCTGCGGTGGTGATGTCGGTCAGTTTCTCGGGCGAGCTGGCCTTTGAAATTCACGTGCCGAACAATCAATTGTATTCCGCCTATCTGTCGCTGCGCGCGGCAGGCCAAGCGCATGATTTGCAGCTGTTCGGGGCGCGGGCAGTTGAATCAATGCGGATGGAAAAGGGCTATTTGCATTGGAAGGCCGACCTGATCACCGAGTTTGATCCGTTCGAGACAGGTTTGGACAGGTTCGTGAAGATGGACAAGGATTTCGTGGGCAAAACGGCGTTGCAAGCCCGACAGGCCAAGGGTGCACAACGCAAGCTGGTCAGCCTGGTCATCGATAGCAAAACGGCCCCGGCGCATCCCGGTGCATCTGTCTTGCAGGATGACAAAGTTGTTGGCACCGTTACATCCGGTGACTGGGGGCATAGGGTTGGCATGAACCTGGCCTATGCCTTTGTTGATACCGCACATGCAGCGCAAGGCACTGAATTTACAGTCGATAGTCTGGGCGAACATGTCCCCGGACGGGTCATCGCAGCGGGTCCCTACGATCCAGGCAACACCCACCCTCGCCAATGATGGGGCACGGCATAAAGCGGGCATATAGTTACAAAGGCGGGTGACAGACTTAGTTGCGTTGCATAACAATTCCCCTCGAACAGCGAGTCAGGCGCTTCATGCCGGACCGGCAAAAGGGAGGAAATCCATGTCATTCACACGCAAATCATTCCTGAGCATGGTGGGCGCCGCAGCGTTTGCCATCGGGTCAGGGACCGCGGCGCTGGCCCAGGAGGTCACGTTGAACCTGCACCAATTCCTGCCCGCGCAGGCGAACGTGCCCAAGCTGGTTCTGGATGTTTGGGCCGACAATGTCGAAGCGGCCTCTGATGGTCGTATCAAGATTGATCGCTATCCGTCGATGCAACTGGGTGGTCGCCCGCCCGAGTTGATTGACCAGGCCATCGACGGCGTGGCCGACATCGTGTGGACCGTTGTGGGTTACACCCCTGGCCGCTATCCAAGCACCGAGGTTTTCGAGCTGCCCTTTATGATGACAAACGCGCGCGCGATGTCGTCGGCCTATTGGCAGATGTTCGAAAAGCACATGAAAGACACCGAATTCAAGGACGTGCATATCCTTGGCACATGGGTCCACGGCCCCGGCATGATCCACGTGAACAAAGAGGTGAAAACGCCCGCGGATATGGAAGGCCTGAAGATCCGTGGCGGCTCGCGTACCGTCAACAACCTGCTGGAAAAGATGGGCGCCACGCCTGTCGGTATGCCGGTGCCTGCCGTGCCTGAGGGTCTCAGCAAAGGTGTGATCGACGGCACAACGATCCCGTGGGAAGTCACCGCAGCGCTCAAGATACCGGAACTGGTGGGCAACCACACCGAGTTTGAGGGCGAGGCGCTGTATACGCTGACCTTTGTGCTGGCGATGAACAAGGACCGCTACGAGGGTCTGCCTGCTGATCTGCAAAAGGTCATCGACGACAACTCGGGCCTCGAGTTCAGCATCTTTGCCGGTGGCACACAGGCTGACTCCGATGGGCCAGCGCGGGTGCGTGCCGTGGACAACGGCAACAACATCGTGACCGTGTCTGGCGCGGACCTCGACGCATGGCGTGCCGTGTCGCAGCCGATCTATGACGAATGGGTCGCAGACATGGAAAGCAAAGGCATCGATGGTCAGGCGCTGATCGACGAAGCGCGTGCGCTGATGGATGCCTACGAAGGGTAATCCTGTAGACAGAGACTGAAAACGGGCCGCGGCTGTGATGCCGCGGCCCTGTTTTTCCAGGGACATGAGGCAGATATGCACGGGGTGGTGAAATGGTTGGCGCGTGCGTCAGCGATCGTTGGCGGGGGTGTCTTGCTGATCCTGATCGTTTTGACGACGTTGTCGATTGTCGGGCGCGAACTGTCCAAGATGGGTCACGCCATGGGCGATGGCGCTCTGGCATTGTTGGGCAATTTCATCGTCTCCGCAGGCATTGACGAGATCAACGGCACTTACGAATTGACCGAGGCAGGCGTGGCATTTGCCATTTTTGCGTTCTTTCCGGTCTGCCAGTTCTACGGTCAGCACGCGACGGTGGACGTGTTCACCTCTGCCATGCGACCACGCCCTCTCGGATGGCTGCGCGCCATGTGGGAGGTCGTGTTGGCGATTGTGATAGTCTTCATTTCTCTGCGCCTCTACGAGGGGATGCTGCGCTATCTGGGCAATGGTGAAACGACGCTGTTCCTGCAATTTCCGGTCTGGTGGGCCTATGCGGCATCTGTGGGTGCCGCGGCCATTGCCAGTCTGACGGCCCTGTACTGCGCCTATGCCCGCCTTGTTGAGGCGGCGACCGGGCGCATGATCCTACCGGAAGGCTGAACAATGGATTGGATACGCGACGTCGTTCAGTTTATCGGGCTCAGTCGGCTCGAGTTGGGGTTCTGGTCCTTTCCGATCCTGCTGGGGCTGATTTTCCTTCGCGCGCCCATCGGGTTGGCCATGTTCCTGTGTGGATTGCTTGGGTGGGTATTTGCTATGAACGGCAATCCGACCCCGATTCTGGCCAAGCTGAAGTCTGAGACCTACAGCACGTTTTCCAACTATTCGCTGACCATCATCCCGATGTTCCTGCTGATGGGGCAATTTGCGACCCTCTCGGGCATGTCCACCGCGCTGTTCAAAGCCGCCGAAGGATTTCTGGGGCACCGTCGTGGGGGCGTCGCCATGGCGGCCGTGGGGGCATGTGCCGGTTTTGGCGCGATCTGTGGGTCGTCACTGGCCACTGCCGCCACGATGAGCCGCGTGGCTCTGCCAGAGCTGAAACGTTATGGCTATTCGGGCGGGTTTTCGACGGCGACGCTGGCCGCAGGCGGGACGCTGGGCATCCTGATCCCACCATCCGTGATCCTCGTGATCTATGCGATCATCACCGAACAGAACATTGCCAAGCTGTTTCTGGCCGCATTCATCCCCGGCATTCTGGCAGCTATCGGCTATGTCATCACGATCTCGATCTATGTGCGGCTGTTTCCCGGATCCGCAGGGACGCGCCCGGCAATTCCCATGGCACAGCGTTGGAAAGCACTGGGCGACACGTGGCCCGTTCTGGCAATCTTTGCCATCGTGGTTGGCGGGATCTATGCCGGATGGTTCACCCCGACCGAAGGGGCGGCCATTGGTGCGGCTGGTACCGGTTTCGTGGCACTGGTCGGCGGCAACTTGACATGGGCCGTTCTGGGTGAGGCGCTGATTGGTACGGCAAAAACCACGGCCATGATCTTTTTCATCGTGCTGGGCGCATCGCTCTACAACAACTTCCTCGCCCTGTCCGGCGCACCGCAATGGCTGGCGGACTACGTACTGAACCAAGGGTTTACGCCCTTGCTGGTGCTGAGCGTGATCCTGGTGTTCTACCTCGTGTTCGGCTGCGTGATGGACAGCCTGTCGATGATCCTGCTGACCGTGCCGATCTTTTTCCCGGTTATACAGGGCCTCGATTTTGGCATGACGCCGGAACACGTGGCGATCTGGTTTGGTATTCTGGTGCTAATTGTGGTCGAGGTTGGTCTGATCACGCCGCCAGTCGGTATGAACCTGTTCATCATCAACGCCATGGATCGCACAACGCCAATGACCGAGACGTATAAGGCGGTCATGTTTTTTGTCGGGTCCGATATCGTGCGTGTGATCCTGTTGGTGCTGTTTCCCGCCATCACGCTGTTCCTCATTCCCTAACCCAAAGGCCGAGACACAAGATTTGGCAGATGCGCAGTCGGTGTTTCTGCGCACTCTAGATATGCAGTAAAAAGCTAAAATCCGGCGAATTCATTGCGGAGGCGTGTCCTGGGGCGCAGGATAAAGCATCATTCGTGTCTTTGGGAGGGTCGCGCATGAGCAATGCCGCTGTATATTTCGTGGACCGCCACAAGGACGAAGGACGCGCGGACAAGGTCGCCTTTCGCGAGGTCGGCAAAGGCCGCAGCATCACTTATGGCGCGTTGTCGGATATGTCCGGCCTGGCGGCATCCGCCCTGTTGAACCATGGCATTCGCCCCGAAGAACGCGTGGCGATGCTGGTTCTGGATCAGATCGAATTTCCCGTCCTGTTCTGGGGCGCGATCAAGGCCGGAGTGATCCCTGTTCCTTTGAACACGTTGCTGGCCACGCCGATCTACGACGCGATCCTGCGTGACAGTCGGGCCACGACACTGGTTGTATCGGCAGAACTGTTCGATCTGGTGGCCCCGCTGCTCGACTCACCGTTCCTGAGGTCGGTGATCGTGATCGGCGACGCGCCGGATGGTACGATCAGCTTTGAGGCGTTGATGTCCAAGGCAACCGGGATCTTGCCGGCCCACGATGCCCATGACGATGAAACGGCATTCTGGCTGTATTCCTCTGGCTCGACGGGCGCGCCCAAAGGGGTTCATCACGTCCACGCCGCATTGCGTGCCACCTCGGACACATATGGCGCACAGGTGCTCGGCATCCGCAGCGACGATGTTGTGTATTCTGCGGCCAAGTTCTTCTTTGCCTACGGTCTGGGCAACTCGATGAGCTTTCCCATGTCGGTCGGCGCGACCGTGGTGATTTTTGCAGGCCGCCCGACCCCGGACGGTGTGATTGATATTCTGGCGACCGAACGCCCGACACTGTTTTGCGGTGTGCCGACGCTCTTTGCGGCGCTGGTTGCGCAACTCGAGGCAAATGGCGCCCCGGACGTGCCTCTGCGTCTTTGCATCTCGGCAGGCGAGGCCCTGCCGGAAGATGTCGGCGCGCGGTGGCAACAGGTAATGGGAACCGAAATTCTAGACGGCGTCGGGTCGACGGAGATGCTGCATATCTTTTTGTCGAATGCGCCCGGCGACGTGGTCTATGGCACCTCCGGGACGCCTGTTCCGGGCTATGACGTGCGGCTGGTGGACGAGGCTGGCAACGACGTTGGCACGGATGAGGTCGGTGAATTGCTGGTCAACGGCGCGTCTGCCGCAGGTGGCTATTGGAACCAGCGTGACAAGACGCGGGCCACGTTCGAAGGTGTCTGGACCCGCACGGGCGACAAATACGAGCGCCGCACGGACGGGCGGTTTGTGTACTGCGGTCGGACAGACGACATGTTCAAGGTGTCGGGCATCTGGGTCAGCCCATTCGAGGTGGAACAGGCAATCAGCAGCCATCCCGCGGTGCTGGAATGTGCCGTGGTTGCGGCGCGCGACGACGATGGTCTGGAAAAGCCCAAAGCCTTCGTGGTGGTACACGGCGAGACGCCGGATGACCTTGAGGACGTGTTGCGCGCGCATGTGAAAGACCGGATCGGCAAGTGGAAATACCCACGCTGGATCGAATGTGTGGACAGCCTGCCCAAAACCGCGACGGGCAAAATTCAGCGGTTTAAACTGCGCGAGGGTCTGTGATGGAATGGGGCAGGGGCATTGTCGCGGTTGCGGGGCACGATCTGGAATACGCATGCTGGGGCCCCGCCCCTGACACAGCACCGACGCTGGTGATGTTGCATGAGGGGCTGGGGGCGGTCGATCTGTGGCGGGACTGGCCCGCAGCGCTGGCCGAGGCAACCGGGATGGGTGTTTTGGCCTATTCCCGTGCGGGGTATGGGCGATCGTCTTTGGTGGATCTACCGCGCCCTCTTGACTACATGAGCCGCGAGGCGACGGATATTCTGGGGCCTTTGATGGATGCAGCGGGTGTGCAATCCGCCGTGTTGCTGGGCCATTCCGACGGCGCGACAATTGCCGGCATCTATGCCGGGTCGGTGTCGGATATGCGCGTGCGGGGCCTCGTGCTGATCGCCCCTCATTTCTTTACCGAAGCAGAGGGGCTTGCCGCCATTCGTGCTGCGGGAACGGCATATGGCACCGGCGACCTCAAGGCGCGGCTGGCCCGGCACCACGACAACGCGGATGTGGCATTTTATGGCTGGCATGATGCGTGGACTGACCCTGCCTTTGCGGATTGGAATGTGGGGGATGCCATTGATCATTGGCGCGTACCTGCCTTGATCGTGCAAGGCACGGATGATCCATACGGCACGCGCGCGCAGGTGGATGAGGCCCACGACCGATCCTATGCGCCGGTTGACGTCCTGATGATTGAGGCCGCAGGCCATGCTCCACACCACGACGCGCCGGATCAGGTCCGCGACGCGGTGGTGGCGTTTTGCACAACGCTTCAACAACTGGAGCAAAGTGCCGTTCAGATCACGCAAATATAGCAATAAAGTGCATACTTACAGCCCGATTACGGCACTCTTGTGCATCAAGGTAGGTAAATAATGTATGATAGTGCCAATTCAGCGCCAAGGAACGACCTGATTCATGTCCAAGATCATCGACTTTCGCACGGACCCGTCCAAGTACCGCCATTGGCGCGTCGACTATGACGGACCTGTCGCGACGTTGTGGATGGATGTGGACGAGAACGGCGGTCTGTTCGACGGCTACCAGCTCAAACTCAACTCATACGATCTTGGGGTCGATATCGAGTTGAACGATGTGGTCCAGCGGATGCGGTTTGAGCACCCCGAGGTCAAGGTCGTGGTGATGAAATCCGCCAAGGATCGCGTGTTCTGCGCCGGGGCCAACATCCGTATGCTGGGTGGTGCCGCGCATGCGCACAAGGTCAACTTTTGCAAATTCACCAACGAGACACGCAACGCCTATGAGGCCGCAGAAGCAGAGAGTGGACAGAAATACATCGCTGCGGTGAAAGGTGCCTGTGCGGGTGGTGGCTATGAATTGGCGCTGGCGTGCAATCACATCATGCTTACGGATGACAGCACCTCATCCGTGGCCCTGCCCGAAGTGCCACTGCTCGCCGTGCTGCCCGGCACCGGTGGCCTGACCCGTGTGACTGACAAGAGGATGGTGCGCCGGGATCGCGCGGACGTGTTCTGCTCTACCGAAGAAGGGGTCAAGGGCAAGCGCGCCGTGCAGTGGAAACTGGTGGACGAGGCGGTGCCAAACGCCACTTTCGATGCTGTGGTAACTGCGCGTGCTGCTGAGTTTGCTGACGCCTCTGCGAAACCGGATGTTGCGCATGGGATCACGCTTGGCCCGCTGGAACGCAGTATCGCTGAGGACGGGTCAGTGACTTACAGCTTGGTCGAGGTCACCCTGGACCGGGCCGCGCGCCGTGCCGAAATACTGATCAAGGGCCCCCAAGGTGCAGCACCTGCCGACGTTGCGGCATTGGTCGCCGAGGGGGATCAGTCCTATATGCTGCGCCTCGCACGCGAGTTGGAGGACGCAATCCTGCACCTGCGTTTGAATGAGATGGAGGCGGGTGTGTGGGTGATCCGGTCTCAGGGCGATCCGGAGGCCGTGCTGGCCCATGAGGCGTTGATCCTGAACAACCCGGACCATTGGCTGGCAAACGAAATCCGGCACTATTGGAAACGGGTGCTGAAGCGTGTGGATGTGACGTCGCGGTCGCTGGTCGCGCTGAACGAACATGGCAGTTGTTTTGCGGGCGTGCTGGCAGAGCTTTTGTGGGCCGTCGACCGGACTTACATGATGGAGGACGAGTTTGAGGGCGACAACCGCCCCCTCGCCACCATCACCCTGAGCGACGGCAACTTCGGTGCGTATCCTATGGGCAACGACCTGACACGGTTGCAAACCCGGTTCTACGGCACAGAGGATGCTGCGGGCCTGCAGGATCATATCGGAACACCGCTGGAAGCCGAAGAGGCGGAGGCGGCCGGTCTGGTCACTGAAATTCTCGATGACATCGACTGGGAAGACGAAATCCGCATCTTTCTCGAAGAGCGGGCGAGTTTCTCGCCCGATGCGATGACGGGGATGGAAGCCAACCTGAGGTTTGCCGGGCCAGAGACGATGGAGACCCGGATTTTTGGACGGCTGACGGCCTGGCAGAACTGGATTTTCAACCGGCCCAACGCGGTTGGCGCAGAGGGTGCTCTGCAACGATACGGCACCGGCGTGCGCGGTGATTTCAACATGGAGCGGGTATAGCGGTGCGCAGTGAATGCGCACCCTACGGACCCTGGAGGAGATGAAGACATGACTGTGATGAACGTCAGCTATGACACCCGGATCCCCAACAATGTGGGTCTGAGCGAGGACCGCAAAGTTCTCAAGGCGTTGGAAAAATGGCACCCCGGTTACATCAACTGGTGGAATGACCTGATCCCGCAGAATTTCCAGAACTCGATGGTCTATCTGCGCACAGCTGTCAGCGTGGACCCCAAGGGGTGGGCCAAATTCGACTACGTGAAAATGCCCGACTACCGCTGGGGTGTTTTGCTGGCCCCGGCTGTCGAGGACAGGCGTATTCCCATGGGCGAGCACTACGGCCAACCCGCCTGGCAGGAAGTGCCGGGAGAATACCGCAACATGCTCAAGCGGTTGATCGTCATTCAGGGCGACACGGAGCCGGGATCGGTAGAACAGCAGCGGTTCCTGGGCCTCACAGCTCCCAGCCTCTACGACATGCGCAACTTGTTTCAGGTCAACGTCGAAGAAGGCCGCCACCTCTGGGCGATGGTCTATTTGCTGCAAAAGTACTTCGGCAAGGACGGGCGCGAAGAGGCCGACGACATGCTGGTTCGGTCCTCGGGGTCTGACGAAGCGCCACGGATGTTGGGCGCCTTCAACGAGGAAACGCCGGATTGGTTGTCTTTCTTCATGTTCACCTATTTCACCGACCGCGATGGCAAGATGCAGTTGGAAAGCCTTGCGCAATCCGGCTTTGACCCGCTGTCGCGCACGTGCCGGTTCATGCTGACCGAAGAGGCGCACCACATGTTCGTCGGCGAGACGGGTGTGGGGCGGACCATTCAGGCGACGCTTGAGGCGATGCAGGCCAATGGTATCGAAGATTCATATGACACCGACAAAATCCGCGCGCTGGGCGTGATCGACTTACCGACAATCCAGAAAAAGCTGAACCTGCACTATACCCTCAGCCTCGACCTTTTTGGCCAAGAGGTCAGCACCAACGCCGCCAATGCGTTCAACGCAGGCATCAAGGGGCGGTATATGGAGCAGCGGATCGAGGATGATCACAAGCTGACCAATGACACATATGCCGTGGCAAGCATCAAGGACGGCCAGATCGTGACCGAGGATGTGCCTGCACTGACCGCGATCAACATGCGCTTGCGCGACGACTATGTCCGCGACGCAAGCGGTGGTTTGCGGCGTTGGAACAAGCAGATTTCCCGCACAGGCATCCAGTTCGAACTGACGCTGCCGCACGAGGGTTTCCACCGCAAGATCGGCGTATTTGCAAACCAGCCCATCACGCCCGAAGGCACGTTCATCAGCGCAGAGGACTGGTCCGCGCGCGAGGCGGAGTGGTTGCCGACGAAAGAGGACGGGGCCTTTATCCAGTCGCTCATGAAGCCTTGTTATGAGCCCGGCAAGTTTGCCAGTTGGATCGCCCCACCGCGCGTGGGCATCGACAACAAGCCCGGCGATTTTGAATACGTCAAATTGCACATGGCCTGAACGGAGAGGTGGACATGCAGATTGATCGCGCCACCTTGGCTATGAATGACACCAACGGGCAGGCATTCTGCCCGCTGGAATGCGATGGGTGCACTGGTATCTGCCTGTCGCTCTACATGATGCTGACACGAGATGAACGGGATGCACTGCGGTGCGCTCAAAGGCCGGACGGAACAGCCGTCACACGACATTGAGAGTGAGGTAAAGTGATGAAAGTTGGAATTTACTACGGCTCTGAAACCGGCAATTCCGAGATGCTCTGCGAGGACATCGAGACCGAGTTGGGCGCAGGGTTCGAATGCGACATCCAGAGCCTTGCGGACGTTGATCCGGCGACCATGGAAGCGGACGCCTTCTATATCCTTGTGACATCGACCTACGGCAATGGCGATTTGCCGTCGACCGCCCTGCCTTTCGAAGAGGCGCTGACAACTGCGAAACCCGACCTGCAGGGTGTCCGCTTTGCGATTTTTGGTCTGGGCGATATGGTGTTTGCCGAGACCTACAACCATGGCTCCATGAAGCTGGCGCAGATGATGACGGCGCAAGGCGCAGTGCAGGTGGGTGAGCGCGGCTTGCATGACGCGTCCAGCTTTGAAATGCCCGAGGACATTGCGTTGCCGTGGGTGCAGGGCATCGTTGGTTTGATGACTGCGGACAAAGCCGCTTGAACGCAGCCTTTTGCCACGAGATCCGCGTCACCTGGGGCGATTGTGACCCGGCGCGCATCGCCTACACCGCCCGCCTGCCGTGGTTTGCACTGGATGCCATCAATGCCTGGTGGGAGGCACATCTAGGTGGTGATGGTTGGTATCAGCTGGAGGTGGATCGCAACATTGGCACGCCCTTTGTGCACATGAGCATGGATTTTCGCACGCCTGTCACACCACGCCACCGCTTGCAGTGTTCCGTGTGGCCAAGTGCGCTGGGTGATCGGTCCGTGACCTTTCGTGTGGACGGGCATCAGGACGGCGTTTTGTGTTTCGAAGGGACGTTTGTCTGCGTCTTTGTGATCGCGGATCAGTCCAAGAGCCAGCCCGCGCCAGAGTCCCTGCGACAGGTCATCGCGCCCCATATTCTCAGTGCCTAACCCGTTGATCTGGCGCAACATCGCGCTAGCATTGGTTGATAAGACAAACAGTTGTGCGCATGACATCACCGAAGCCCATTCCTGATGCGTCGGTCGCAATGATCGAACGTCTCGCCACCCGTGTTCGCGCAGCGCGTACCGCGCTGGGCATGCCCCGCCGCGCGCTGTCTGATCTGTCCGGTGTGTCGCCACGGTATCTCGCGCAGATCGAGGCAGGCGAGGGCAATATATCGGTCATCCTGCTGGACCGCGTTGCGACTGCGCTGAACTTGCGCATCGAAGATTTGCTGAGCGAAGGCGGCTCTGCCGACGGGGATGTCGCGCGTGTTGCGCGGCTGTATCAGTCAGCGTCTCCGGCGGTGCAGGGCCGCGTGCGCGCGTTGCTGGCGCCTGAGAATCCGACGGCGCTGCGGGCACACCGGATTTGTCTCATCGGGCTGCGCGGGGCTGGTAAGTCGACACTTGGGCGGATGGCGGCGGACAAGCTGAAGCTGCCGTTTGTCGAGTTGAACGACGAAATCGAGGCGCGTGCCGGGATGCCGTTGAGCGAAGTCATGGCTCTTTATGGGCAGGACGGATATCGCGCGTTTGAGGCCGAAGCGATTGCGCAGGTGGTCGCGGAGTATGACAAGCTGATTTTGGCGGTTGCGGGCGGTATAGTTGCCGAGGCTGCGACCTATGATCAGGTGCTTGAACGGTTCCACACGGTTTGGCTGCGCACCAGTCCGGGCGAACACATGGAGCGCGTGCGCGCGCAGGGGGACCTGCGCCCGATGGAGGGCAACCCCGCGGCCATGGACCAGTTGAAGTCGTATTTGACGACACGCACACCCCTGTACGAGCGGGCACATGCACAGGTGGATACGGCATCAAGGACGGTGCAAACCTCGCTGAACGACTTGCTGGCGACAATCGCCAAAAACCGGTTCCTGGGCCATGTGGGTGTCGAATGACACTGTTAGCCGCCATCCATCCGATGCAGGACATGTTTTGGCGGGCGTGCGAGCAAGTGATCCTGCGCCACTCAAACCCTTGGGAACTGGATGATGCGCTGACTGATTGGGGCTACCGGATCGGACCCTGTGCGGCGCAGGACCTGATTGGGCTTGATGTGGTGCTGGACGCGCGCGGCCAAGGCGCGCATCCGACGCCAGTTTTGGCGCGGATGGTGGCCGAGGGACGGCTCGGCAAACGCGTGGGGTGGGGGTTTTATCGCTATCCCGGTGGCGGTGGCGCGGTTGTGGATCCGTTGATCGAGGATTTGGTGCGCGAAGAGGCGTGGTTTGCCAAACTGCCGCGCGACGAGTTGGAAGGTGCGGTTCTTGTCGATGTGCTTCATGCAGAGATTGGCGATCAAGTGCGCAGTGATCCGCGAGGTGCTGCGGCCTGTTTGGGGTTTCCCGCGTACAAGATGATGTCGCTGTAGGACGGTCCGCCGGTCGGACGCTGTTTGCCCCAAGTGGCAAAGGCGCCCCGCCCACCGTCCCGTCAGAGCGCGAGCAAGATCATGGTGCCAATACCCCAGAGGGTCATCTGGTAGTGCGTGTTTTGCGCACCTTCGTGGCAGAACCAGTAACAAAAGTGGTTGCCGACGATCAGGAACCCCGCCCAGACTGCGGTGAACAGCATGGCACCCCCCAGCGCCACAACCTGCCCTGTGGTGATGTCCGTCAGGCCGAACAGCCCGGTCATCAGCAGGCACACACCCGCCCACAGCACGACAGTGGCAATCAACTCGGCTAGTACAACGACGCGAAAGGCCAGCCGTTGCAGGCGGCGGTCGGTGATGGCGCGGTGGGCCACATGTACAAACGCATCGGGAAAGTCCGCTCGCATCCGGGACATTTCCATCACTTCGGCGGTGTAGGTTTCGTTCACCGCAGGGTGCAAAATGTTGTCCCGCACCCCGAGGCTGAGCCACGCCGCGATCAAGGCAGTGACGAGGGCCTGAGCAGAAATAAGTATGTGTTCCATTGGGCCCTTTCGCGCAAATTGGGGCAGACATGAAAAAGGGGCCGCGCGAAAGCGGCCCCTCGAATGGTCGAAAAGGCTTGGATCAGGTCCAGGCCAGTTCCGCAGGGCGGATTTCGAACGAGATGTGGTGTGCACCGCCAACCAGACCATCACGGGTGTGGTTGTAGAGCGACCGCCAGTACGGCTGGATCGTCACACCGTCGTTCTGGATCATCGCCTGACCTTGGGCCATCAGGGCGCGGCGCGCCTCGACGTCGGCTGTGGCCAGCGCGCGTTCCAGCAGGCTGTCGAACTCTGGGTTGGAATAGCCGAACTCGTTCCATGCCTCGCCGGTGCGGTAGGCCAGGGCCCAGATCTGCACACCGAGGGGGCGGTGGTTCCAGTTGGTCGAGCTGAACGGATACTTCGCCCAGTCATTCCAGAAGGTCGAGCCGGGCAGGATGGTCCGCTTGACCTTGATGCCTGCGTCGCGCAGCTGGGCCGCCACCGCGTCGGTGGTGTCCTTGCGCCAGGCGTCGTCGATCGAGATCAGCTCGTGCTCGAAATCACCCATGCCGGCCTCGTCCATCAGGGCCTTGGCCGCTGCGGGGTCAACCTTGCGTGCGGGCATTTCCGCATATTCGGGGTGCATCGGACCAACGTGGTGGTTTTCGGCAGGGATGCCGCGCCCGGCGTAACCCAACTCCAGCAGCACGTTGTTGTCGACGGCCATAGTGATCGCCTGACGTACCCGTGCGTCCGCATAGGGTGTCTTGCCGTCGATCTCAGCCAATTGGTTCGGACGGATCACGATGGTCGCAGCGGTCACGATCTCGTTGTTCACCCAGCCATCGAGCGTGTCAAAGATGTCGATGAACTCACCCTCGATGGAGTAGGTCATGTCGATCTCTTCGGCTTCGGCCGCAGCGACAAAGGCCGACGGGTCGGTGCCGTAGTCGATGTACTCGATCCGGTCGAGGTAAGCGCCGTTGCCAGCATTCCACCATGTGTGGTTGTCGTTGCGCACCAGAACGGCTTTTACGCCGACTTCGATCGACTCGGGCAGGTAGGGGCCTGTGCCGATCGGGTTGTCCGCCATGCTGTCAGCGGTGTGCGAGCTGTGCACGATGGCCGCAGGATAGTCGGCCATGCCGGGGATCAGCGAGATGTCGGATGCGGGCAGGTTCAGTTTGACAGTGTGGCTGTCGACAACCTCGATGCCGCCTTCGATGGCCTGGTTGGTGTCGGCGCTGATGAGCGTCGCAAACCGGCCCGCCATGGAGTTGCCTTCGACGTCCTTGTCACACCACATCGCGATGTTGCGGGCGACGTCTTCGGCGGTAAAGTCTTCGCCGTTGTTCCACTTGACGCCTTTGCGGACGTTCAGCGTGTACACGGTCGCGTCGTCGTTGATTTCCCAGCTTTCCAGAAGCTGTGGTTTGAACGTGCCGTCATTTTCATAGGACACGAGATATTCCAGCCATCCGCGCGAGACGTTGGCGATCTGGCTCCAGTCGTAGGTGCGGGGGTCCTTGAGTGCGCGGACTTCCTGCTGGATGCGGACGGTGCCGCCGGTCTTGTGACCGTCGGCCATCGCCGGTGCGGCTGTGCCCAGCATGCCATATGCTGTCGCAGCGGTCGCGCCGAATGCGCTGGCAATGGCCAGAAACTCGCGGCGGTTGACCGGATCGGTGCCGACTTTGGCAGCCGAATCCACGACGGATTGAGGCAGCGGTTTGCCGGTACGGGTTAAAAAGGTCATGTTCTTCCTCTCTGTTGGCGTCGCGACCATGGGCCGCGTCCTTGTTCGGCAAGGGTGAGTGCCTTGCCTTGTCGGTGTTGCAGTTGACCTGCGATTTTATCGCCTCCCCTCGCGGGGGACGCCCAAAGATCAAACGATCAGGCGCTTGGCGTCAACCCCATCTTCGGGGGTCGCGCGAATACAAATACTTGATAAATCAGGCGGCTCTTTGCGATTCCACGTCGTCCAGCGGTGCAAAACCGTCCTTTGATGCCGCATTTGGGCGGAAACGGGCCCATTCATGGCGCACCCAGTGTTTCGATCTCGTCCGCGTCCATGTCTTTGACCGCATGCCAGAACTTGGACTTGGCACTGTTCAAAAGCCCCTTTGGGTCCATGCGCTTTTTCCAGGCCAGATGGGTGTAGTCCGGTTTCAGCCCACCGCCTTCGACGTTCCAGGTGTGGGCGTCATAGACCGGAAATCCGTGCGACGTGTAGGTGGCGTTGATCGCGTCCAGCCGCTGCTGCGTCGTGTACCAGATGATCGGAAGATCAAAGGTGACAATCTCACCGCCGACCCGTGCAAATTCGTGGTGCATCCACACATCGTCACCCAGCTTTGGACGCAGTGCCGCAATGGCTGCGGGGTCAGGCGGTGTGGGGCAGCCCACTTGTTGATAGGTGGCCGACCGGTCGGCCTTGAGCACCTGCAACGTCGTGTGGTTGTAACTGAAATCGAACACGTGCGGCAGGCCGAGGTCCTGTCGTTTCGTCTCGGTCAACATCAGGTCTACATGGCCCGCCTGGTGGCCGATCAAGGTGGCAAACGCGTCTTGATCTTCGGCGGGGATCATCGACACCAGCAGGTGACGGTCGGCGCGGATATGGCCCACCAGCTTGGGAAAGTAGGTGCAGATGCGGGCGTCTACGGTTGTGATCAGCTTAGCGGCGATGGCGTCGCTCTGCGCGATGGCCAAGCCTGCGGCATAGGCGGCTTCATAGCTGTCGAATGTGGCCATGCAGCCCACCCAGTCGCGCTTGGGCACCGTGCGCAGGGTGACTTCGGTGATGACCCCGTTCAGGCCCCAAGCATGGTGCAGATGCAGCGTATCGGGGCCCTCAAACACACGTGTGTTCGGAGTGTCTTCGACAGTCAGCGCCTTGAGCGCGATCAGATTGCCGGGATCGCGCAACGCCCCGTTGGCAATCGATCCGATGCCCGCGCTCCCGCCGGCGACAAAGCCTCCGATGGTCGCAATATCCAGGGTCGAGGGGAACATGGCCATTTCCTGACCAGTCGGGGCAACGGCCGCGTTGATGTCCGCCATCAGTGTACCGGCCAATGCCGTAACTTGCCCGTCTCCGATCGACAACACACCGGCCATGGCCGTGGTGTCGATGATCAAACCGCCCTCCATCGGCACCGCCTGACCGTAGTTGCCCGTGCCGCCGCCGCGCAACACGATGGGCGCGCCATGCCGGTAAGCAACGGACAGAACATGTGCCATTTCATCAGGTGACTTTGGTCGGGCCACAAGGTCACCAAAACACCGCTTGAGTTCCGCGTTCAGGATGGGTGAATACCAAAAGAAATCGCGGCTGCGTTTCTTGATCAGCACGGGTTCGGTGATGGTTTCGACCGGTGCCAATGCAGCGGCAAACGCCACCCAGTCGATGTCGGTCTTGCCCGAAAGCGAAGTCATGTCAGGCTCTCCTCTGCAGACAACAAAGGGGTGTGGCCAGAAACGAGGTCGGCGGTGTGGGTCACATCACAGGTCAGCAGATCGCTCAACGCGGCACCATCCACGGTGACGGGCCGGTGACCCAATGCAGCGGCGGCATCCGTCGTGATGGCGCTCAGCCAATCGCCCAAGGGGGGATCCAGATGCGCGGTCACGCACCCAAGGGCAAGTGCCGCGCGCGGGTCATGTGCGCCCAACGGGCAAAACGCATCGGCGACGTTGTCTGACCCAACAATCACTGGCACGCCTGCCGCTCGCAATTCGCGCAGCCGTGTGATGCCCCGCCGGTCCGGGGTGCCCTCTACGCGTCCCTGCAAATAGAGGTTGGTGACAGGCAAGGCGCAGATGGTCATACCCGCCCGCGCGCATTTGTCTGCAATGCGGGCAAAATCGGGTTCTGTGCGGTCCATCAGGCTGACGGCATGGCCGCATAGGATGGGTGCTTCGAACCCGGTTGCGATGGCACGGTCCGCGATCGCCTCAAGCCCGTTGAAATCGCCAAGCCCCTCATCGACGTGAAAATCCAGCATCAGACCATGCTGCACGGCTGCATCAAAGATATGTTCGAGCGCCGTATCGATGTGATCATGGTCCAGCACAAAGGCACCCAAAACCCCACCTGTTGCGGCGATGGTCGGCACTGCCGCGCTGACAAATGCGGGATCTGCCCACTGGTTCGCCCCGATCAGTGCAGCAAGTTGCAAACCCGGTGTTTCGGCGGCCAAGTCGCACAGCATACGCCAACTGAGCGGCGGGGCGGGATCGGTGCCCCAATCCACATGGGACCGGATCAGATGGCAGCCATTGGCCTGTGCTTCTGCCAAACCCTTAGACGCACGGGCGCGCAGGTCTTCTTCGGTCCAGTGTACCTTGTCCTCGAATTGCCGTGTGATGGCATGCCGCAGGTTTCCGCCGACTTGCCCCAGGCGGTGAATGGTGTGGCATTTGTCCAAGTGGCAGTGTGGTTCGACCAGCCGGGGTAGAACCATCCGTTGCGGTGCGCCGGTCGACGGTGTCAGGGCGATGAGCCGCCCGTCCTTGATCACGGGTGCGCCGTGCAGGCAATCGTCCCAGGGCGCTCCGCCAAACGCGCCGGGATCATCAATCAATTTGCGCGGGACCAGCACGTTCATGGCAAGGCCCGTGCAAAGAAACGGTCAAGAACGCCGCGGAACCATTCGCCCTGGGCTGCGTCGTGTTGCAGCATCAGGCGGGTCTGTTCCGCAGGGCTTTGGACCCCCGGTTCATCATAGCGGCCCCATTCGTGGCCCCGCGCCATCCAGCGTTGGAAACCTGCGATGGTCTGTTCGGGATGAAACTGAAATCCGAGAACCCGGTCACCGACGGCGAAGGCCTGATGCTCAAACAACGCGCTGCGCGCCAGATGGGTGGCACCTTCAGGTATGTCGAATGTGTGGAAATGTGCCTGTGCAAAGTACTGCGGGGCAGGGAACATATCGCGCCCTGCGGCGGTGGGTGTGACCTTGTAATAGCCAAACTCGTGGTTGCCATGATCCGGCGCTCCGGCGAATGCGCCCATGTGATGTGCGATCATCTGCGCGCCCTGGCACAGGCCCATCACGGGCACCCCAGCCGCCATCGCCGCGTCGATCATGCGGTATTCATCTTTCAGGAACGGATGCTTGGCCGTGTCATAGGCATTGTAGTTGCCGCCATAGACCACCACACCGGCCAGGTCTTCGGTGATGTCCCCGAGTGGGTCACCTTTCCAGGCGCGGCGCGCGTCACACCGTACTTGATGTGCGCCACACCATGTGGTGACGCGGTCGTCCATGGGGCCATCGCCGTGGCGGATGCACAAGATGCGCGTGTCCATTGCTTGCTCCGTTTGCAAGTGGATGTCAGCGGCCCTTGAGATCGAAATCTGTGCCAGAGATGTACTCTGAGGGTTTCAAATTTTGACGGCACGCGCAAGGGTGGCCGCATGAAGTCGTTAAATCCGTCCCGTATTGCACCGCCATTTGCCCGATATGCGCATGGCGTGGAAATCCCGGCAGGTCACCGGTTTGTCCGCACGTCGGGCCAATTGGGGCAACAGGCCGATGGTCAGGTGCCGGACGGGGCTGAGGCGCAAGCCCGTGTGTGTTTTGGCAATATCGACGCCATTTTGGCGCAGGCGGGCATGTCCGCGGCGGACGTGTTTCACGTCAGCGCCTTTGTCACGGATCGCGAGCACATGCTGGGGTACATGACGGCGCGGGACGCGTATGTGTCGGACCGGGTGGCGTTGCCCACGTCGACCCTGATGATTGTGTCCGGGTTCACACGCCCCGAATTTGTGGTCGAAGTCGAAGTGTGGGCGGCGGCCCCCTAGCTGTGGTCGCGCCGGATCAGCTTGCGCAGGGTCCAGACCAGTGTTCCGCCGAAAAAGAGTGTGCCGAGGCCAATCGCCTCCCATCCGCCTGGGCCTTGGGGCAGGCCACGCACCGCAAGCGCTGCACCCACCAGTGCAAGGCCCAGCAGCGAAAAGCCCAAGCGGAATTTCAGATCGCCACGGGTGGGGCCGTGCTTGTTGGTCATGCGGGTGCCGCCCCCTTGGCGCGGTTTGGGGCGCTGCCCCCGGCGCTGCGCGCCTCCCCCGAGGTATTTGAAGCGAAAGGAAAGTGCATCAGCGCGCGTAAGGTTCAGGGAGCGCGGGGAGGATGGTGCCGGTGCAGGTGCCGAACCCGACCCGGAACCCGTCGCCGTGGGCGGCGCCGGCGAGAGTGAGTGTGTCGCCGTCTTCGAGGAAGGTACGCGTGCTGCCGCAGTCGAGGGTGAGAGGTTCCTTGCCGCCCCAACTGAGTTCGAGAAGGGATCCGCGTTCGGGTTTCGTGGCCCCCGAGATCGTGCCGGAACCAAGAAGATCGCCGACATTCATTGGGCAACCCGAGGTGCTGTGATGGGCAAGCTGTTGGGCGGCGGAATAGTACATTTCGCTGTAGTTGGTCCGGGTGATGGTTGTGGCCGGTTTGCCATCCGGTGTCAGCGAGACGTCCAGCGCGATGTCGTAGAGCATGGGGCCTGTGTCTTTTAGGTGGTCCAGAATAGCGACTTCGCGGTCGGGAGTGGAGGTGCGGAACGGCTCCAACGCTGCTTTGGTCACGATCCAGGGTGAGATGGACGTGGCCGTTGCCTTGGCCTGAAATGGGCCGAGCGGCTGGTATTCCCAGGCCTGGATGTCGCGTGCCGACCAGTCATTGAGCAACACATAGCCGAAAATTGCGGCGTCCGCCTCGTCAACGCTGATTGGTCCATCCGAGGACATGCCGACGATGGCGCCCATTTCGAGTTCCATGTCAAAGCGGCGGCAGGGCAAGAAGGCGGGGCTATCATGGTCGGGTGATTTGAGCTGGCCCCAGGGGCGGCGGATGTCGGTGCCGGACACCACGACAGAGGATGCGCGCCCGTTGTAGCCGATCGGAATGTGCAGCCAATTCGGGGGCAGCGCGTTTTCGGCGCCTCGGAACATGGTGCCGACATTGGTGGCGTGGTGGCGGCCTGCGTAGAAATCGGTGAATTCGGACACGACCAACGGCATATGCAGGGTGGCATCGGACACGGGCACCAACAGCGGCTCGACCAGCGCGCGGTCCGCCGCGCCATCGGCCAGCAGGGTGGTGAGGCGGTTGCGCAGGGCGGTCCAGACGGCAGGACCCTGTTCCATCAATTCGTTCCAGAACGGAATGTCGAACAGCGGCTCGTCCGTCAGGTCGATGACGCCTTGTTCCTCGGCGGCGGCCATATCAAGGATCATGTCACCAATTGCCACGCCGCAGCGCGCCTCGTGGTTCGGCGTCGAGAAAACCCCGTATGGCAGGTTGTTGAGAGGGAAGTCGGTGTCGGCGCTGTTGGCGCTGGCGACCCAGGAGCGTTGCAGAGGCATGGGGTGTCTTTCTGGTTGCGGCGCGCAGTGCATGCGCACCCTACGGTGTCTGGGTAGGGTGTGCGTTTACCGCGCACCGCACTTGGTTACTTTTTGCCCGGTGTTCCGTCAAATTTCTTGTCGATGTCGGACCAGCAGTCGATGTAGTCGTCCTGCAGTGGCGCTTCTTGCGCGGCAAAGCGTGTCAGATGTTGGGGAAACCGGGTCTCGAACATGAACGACATGGTATTGTCCAACTTGGCCGGTTCAAGGGCTGTGTTGCTGGCCCCCTCAAAGGCTGTCTTGTCGGGGCCATGTGGCAGCATCATGTTGTGCAGCGACATGCCTCCCGGAATGAACCCTTTGGGCTTGGCATCATACAGGCCATAAATGTTGCCCATCAGCTCGGACATGATGTTCTTGTGATACCAGGGCGGGCGGAACGTATCCTCGGCCACCATCCAGCGTTCGCGGAACAGGACAAAGTCGATATTGGCCACGCCCGGCTGGCCCGACGGGGCGGTCAGCACGGTAAAGATCGACGGATCCGGGTGGTCGAACAGTACCGCCCCCACCGGGCAATAGGTGGTCAGATCGTATTTCAGCGGCGCGTAATTCCCGTGCCACGCCACCACGTCCAGCGGTGAATGCCCGATCGTCGTCTCGTGGAATTGCCCACACCACTTGATCGTCAGGGTCGACGGCGCTTCGCGGTCCTCAAACGCGGCGACGGGGGCCTTGAAATCGCGCGGGTTCGCCATGCAGTTGGCCCCAATCGGCCCGCGCCCCGGCATTTCGAACTTGGCGCCGTAGTTTTCGCAGACAAAGCCACGGCACGGCCCCTCTAGCACTTCGACCCGGTAAACCAAGCCGCGCGGCAGGATGGCGATTTCCTGTGGAGCGACGTCGATGATGCCCAGCTCGGTGCAAAAGCGCAGGCGACCTTCCTGCGGGACCACCAGCATTTCGCTGTCGGCGGAGTAGAAATAGGCGTCCTGCATCGACGCCGTGACCAGATAGATGTGGCTGGCCATGCCCACTTGGGTGTTCACGTCCCCGGCGGTCGTCATGGTGCGCATGCCGGTCAGCCACGTCAGCGCCTCGTCGCTGTGCGGCACCGGGTCCCAGCGGTATTGCCCCAGGCTTGTAACGTCCTGTGGCACATGCGGCGCCGTCTTCCAGTGGGGCAGGTCGATGCGCCCGTATCGGCCGGAATGCTTGACCGATGGCCGAATGCGGTAACACCACGTGCGCTCGGGTCGCACATCGGTAAAAGCCGTCCCGCTTAACTGTTCGCCATACAGGCCATAGTTACATTTCTGCGGAGAATTCATGCCCACAGGCAGCGCACCGGGCAACGCCTCGGTCTCAAAATCATTGCCAAAGCCGGGCATGTATCCGTCCGTGATGCCCGCGCCAGACGGGGCCTGGATCATGCTGTGCGGTGTGGTTTGACGGTTCATCTGGGACTCCCTTGCGCAGTGGTTACGTATGTAATAGTTGTTTTTGTAACTAACAAGCGACCACATGATGCCAAATGATCCCGATTTCGATGTCCGCAGCTTTCTGCCGTACCTTTTGAATCAGGCGGCAGAGGCGTCGAGCCTCGAATTTCAGAAAGTGTACAAGGACCGCTACGGGATGCTGCGCAACGAATGGCGTGTGTTGTTCCATCTGGGCATCTACACCCGCATGACCGCCAGCGAGATCGGCGAACGCGCACAGATGCACAAGACCAAGATCAGCCGGGCGGTGCAGCGATTGGCCGAACGGCGCTATCTCGTGCGCCAGCGCGATGATGGCGACCGGCGGGTTGAACACCTGGAACTGACCGCTATGGGGCGCAAGGTTTATGACGACCTGCGCCGCATTGCACAGGAATATGACGCCGCACTGGTCGAAGGCATGTCCGCGGGCGAAGTTGCACACCTCAAGGCGCAATTGGCGGCACTTGCCCGCCAGTCATGAGAACGTGACTTGCGCAGGCGCATGTCTCACCACAGTCTTTGCGCGTGTGAACAAAGGACATTGCCATGCCGCGCCGATTTCTTGCTACCCTTGCCTGTTTGATGTGGCCCACCCTTGGCCACGCCGCGGATTGCGGTGATGCCGACACGCCCTGCGAAACGGCAATCGGGGGCTATCACATGGCAACGCCGGATGTGGCAAACCCCAAGGGCGTGGTGATCCACCTGCACGGTGGCGGCGGTCGGGGCCGTGGTCTGTTGAACTCCGGTCTGGCCAAAGCGGCGCTGGCGCGTGGTTACGTCTTTGTCGCGCCCAATGGCGAGCACCCGGAAAACCGCTGGACGCGCGACTGGTCGGTCAAGGCCAAGGGCACGTCACACAATCGCGACGACAAGGCGTTTCTGCGCGAGGTGCTGGCCGATGCCCGCGCGCGCGGCGGGGTGACCAACGATACGGTTCTGCTGGCGGGTTTCTCGCGGGGCGGGTCGATGGTGTGGGACATCGCCTGCTATACGCCTGACTTTGCCACCGCCTACGCGCCGCTTGCGGGCGCGCTGTGGGACGACCTGCCCGACAACTGCACCGCGCCTGTGCGCCTGTTTCACACCCATGGCTGGAATGATCGTACTGTGCCGCTCGAAGGGCGGTCCTTTCGCGACGGCGCGGTTGTGCAGGGCGATGTCTGGGCGTCTCTCAAGATCCTGCGCGCCACCAATGGGTGCGACGCGCGCCAACCCGAACGCAACAGCTATGAGGGCGACTTGTGGTTCCGCCACTGGACCGACTGTGCCGCCGGCGAGATACAGTTGATGTTGCACAAGGGCGGCCACGGCGCGCCGCAGGGATGGTCCACCCGCGTCATGGACTGGTTTGAGAACGAAGTGTCCTAAAGGTCGACTTCGACACCCGGCAGCTTGACCGCCTTGAGCAGCTCGCGCAGTTCCTGGCGCGCAGCGACGTTCGATATGTTCAACTGTTTGACGCCAATATCGCGCAGGTCCAACAGGGTCAGCCCGCGCGGAAACAGTTCGCGAAAGATCACCCGCTCGGAAAAACCGGGTGCAATGCGGAACCCGATGCGCTGGGACAGCATCTTGATCGCGCGCTCCATCTTTTCCTTGTTGACCATGCGCTGTGCGCCCATCCGGTTGCGCACAACGATCCAGTCGATGGGCTTCAGCCCCGCCTGCGCGCGCAACTGCCGCGCGTTCCAGACCATCTCGGAATAGACCGATGGCCCGAGGATCTTTTCTCCGCTCGCGTCGATTCGCGCCAACAGATCGAAATCGACAAAGCTGTCATTGAGCGGCGTGATCAGCGTGTCCGCCAGCGAATGTGCCACCTGGCTCAGCCGCGTATGCGAACCGGGGCAATCGATCAGGATGAAATCGCTGTCCGGCTCCAGCGTCGCCACAGCGGCTGACAACCGGTGATCATAGATGTTTTCGCCCGGTTTCAGCGCACTGGCGTCAATCTCGGGCAGGTCATGCACATCAGGTGTGGGCAGGTCCAATTCGGACGACGCGATAAAGGCCTGACGGTTCTCGACATAGCGACCGAATGTGCGTTGCCGCAAATCCAGATCCAGCGCGCTGACCTTGTGACCCATCCGCGCAAGCGCAGTGGCCACGTGCATGGACACGGTCGATTTGCCCGCGCCGCCCTTTTCGTTGCCGACGACGATGATATGCGCCATTGATGTCCCCTTACCGCACGTCCGCTAGGCGATTTTCAGCACACTATATGTTGTGGTCTGCGCGTTGAAAAGCGGGCGCGCGCCTTTTCCTGCGGCACCGTGGCACGGGGGGCGCAGGCTGGTTTATGTTAGCGCTATCATTTTTGCTATGATAGAGTGCGCGCAACCTAGGAATGGAGATGGGAGAGCGAGATGCCCCTACACCCGACACTCGAACGCGTGACAGAACGCGTGATTGCCCGCAGCGAACCAACGCGCCGCCGCTATCTGGACCGTATGGCTGCCGCCAAATCGCAGGGTCCAGCGCGCGCGCACCTGTCGTGCAGCGGCCAGGCTCACGCCTTTGCCGCGGCAGGCGACGATCAGACCCGGCTGGCCGAGGCGAGCGCTGGCAATCTGGGGATCGTGACCGCCTACAATGACATGCTGTCGGCGCACCAGCCCTTCGAACGCTATCCCACGCTGATCCGCGACGCGATCCGCGCAGCGGGGGGCACGGCGCAAGTGGCAGGCGGCGTTCCTGCCATGTGTGACGGCGTGACCCAGGGCGAGGCGGGGATGGAGCTGAGCCTGTTTTCCCGTGACGTGATTGCGCTGGCCGCCGGTGTCGCGCTGTCGCACAACACCTTTGATGCCGCCGTCTATCTGGGTGTCTGTGACAAGATCGTGCCGGGGCTGATCATTGCGGCACAATCCTTTGGCCACATGCCCGCCGTCTTCCTGCCCGCGGGTCCAATGACCAGCGGCCTGCCCAATGATGAAAAGGCCAAGGTCCGCCAGCGTTTCGCCGCAGGCGAGGCCACACGCGCCGAACTGCTCAAGGCCGAAATGGCCGCCTATCACGGGCCGGGCACCTGCACGTTCTACGGCACCGCGAACACCAACCAGATGCTGATGGAATTCATGGGGCTGCACCTGCCCGGATCGTCTTTCGTCAACCCCAACACCGACCTGCGTGACGCCCTGACGGTCGAGGGGGCGAAACGCGCCCTGTCGCTGTCGGCGCTGGGCAACCACTACACGCCCGTGTGCAACATTCTGGATGAAAAGGCGTTCGTGAACGGGATTGTCGGGCTGAACGCAACTGGTGGCTCTACTAACCTGCTGATCCACCTCATTGCCATGGCGCGGGCGGGGGGCATCGTGCTCGATTGGGAGGATTTCGCCGACCTGTCAGAGGTGACGCCGCTGCTGGCGCGGGTCTATCCCAACGGGCTTGCGGATGTGAACCAGTTCCACGCCGCTGGTGGCTTGGGATTTATGATCGGGCAACTTTTGTCGTCGGGCCTGCTGCACGAGGATACGCAGACCGTCGCGGGCGAGGGGCTGGAGAACTATACCCACGAGCCCAAACTGACCGACGGCGTGCTGGGCTGGACACCGGGCACCAAGGACAGTCTGAACGAAGGCATCCTGCGCCCCGCAACGGACCCGTTCCAGGAAACCGGCGGGCTGAGCCGCTTGGAAGGCACACTTGGCACGGGTGTGATGAAAGTCTCCGCCGTGGCCCCCGAACACCGCATTGTCGAAGCACCCGCGCGGGTGTTCCACGATCAGGAGGCGGTGAAGGCAGCATTCAAGGCCGGTGAGTTCACTGGCGACGTGATCATTGTGGTGCGGTTCCAGGGTCCAAAGGCCAACGGCATGCCCGAATTGCACAGCCTGACGCCGCTGCTGGGGATTTTGCAGGGACGGGGGCAAAAAGTGGCGCTGGTCACCGATGGCCGCATGTCGGGTGCGTCTGGCAAGGTTCCTTCGGCGATCCACGTCTGCCCCGAAGCGCTGGACGGCGGCCCGATCGGTCAGGTGCAGGATGGTGACATCATTCGTATCGATGCTGAGGCGGGCGTCCTTGAGGTTCTCACCGAAGGTGTGCTTCAAAGGCCGCACGCCACGGCGGATCTGTCCGCGAACCAGTGGGGTGTGGGCCGCGACATGTTCACGGCCTTCCGCAACACCGTGGGATCCGCCAATACCGGCGCAACCGTATTTGGAGACTTTTGATTATGCTGACTGCCAAGGCCGCATCCGTTCGGGCCCGCGAAATCTGTGAACTGGCACCAATTGTGCCTGTGTTGGTGGTCGATGACGTCGCACATGCGCGCCCATTGGCCGAGGCTCTGGTGGCTGGCGGCTTGCCCGCGCTCGAGGTGACATTGCGCACGCCAGCAGCACTGGATGTGATCGCTGCGATGGCGCAAGTCGAAGGCGGTGTTGTCGGGGCGGGGACGTTGGTGACACCCGATGATGTGAAAGCGGCCAAGGCGGCGGGTGCGCATTTCGGCGTGTCGCCTGGGGCGACGGACGCATTGATCGCCGCTTGTGCGGCTGAAGAGTTGCCGTTGTTGCCTGGCGCTGCGACGGCGTCCGAGGCGATGGCGCTGCTCGAGAAGGGATTTGACATGCTCAAGTTCTTTCCTGCCGAAGCATCGGGTGGCGCACCTGCACTGAAAGCCATTGGCGCGCCGCTGCCGCAGATTTCATTCTGCCCGACGGGTGGCGTCAGCCCCGGCAATGCCGACGGCTATTTGAGCCTGCCCAACGTGGTGTGCGCCGGGGGCAGTTGGGTCGCGCCCAAGGACAGGGTCACTGCGGGCGATTGGGCCGGGATCGAGGCACTGGCGCGCGACGCGGCTGCGTTGCCGCGTTAAGGCGTCGTCGGGCGGCTCTGTTTGCTGACGCAAAGGCGCCCGCCCGCCGACCCACGGTTGGCGCGTTAATCATTTTGGCTGTATCGGGGCATGTGGGCTGTGGCACACCGCTTCTATGTTGTGCCCGTCTGGATCCAGAACAAAGGCGGCGTAGTAGTCCGAGTGAAAGTGCGGGCGCAGGCCTGGCGCCCCATTGTCCATTCCGCCTGCTGTGAGGGCTGCTGCGTGAAAACCGTCGACGCTTGCCCGGTTCGGTGCGCGCAATGCGACATGCAGGAGACCGGTGGTGGGACGTTCCGCAACCAGCCAAAGCCACGGCTGCGTGTCACCATAGCCTGCGATGTCCACCCCGTCTTCGGTCATGGTGATCAGGCGGCTGACCCCGAGCGGCGCACAGGCCGGATCGTAAAACGCGGTGGATCGCGCAAAGTTTGCGACACCTATGGTGATGTGGTCGATCATGGGTACCTCCCGCCATCATTCTGTCAGGCTGAACATCAATGTCCCACAAAAAAAGCCGCCCCGTTTTGGGACGGCTTTGGGCTGTGATGCGCGTGGCTGGCTCAGAAGCCCAGGCCTGCGTACTTGTTCTTGAATTTGGATACGCGGCCACCGGTGTCCATCAGGCGCGAAGAGCCGCCTGTCCATGCCGGGTGCACGGAGGGATCGATGTCCAGAGCCAGCTGGTCGCCTTCGGCGCCCCAGGTCGACTTCATTTGCACCACTGTGCCATCGGTCATTTTGACGTCGATGATGTGGTAGTCGGGATGCGTATCGGCCTTCATGCCTTGGCTCCTTCGGACTTGGGTTTGTAGTTTGTAACCTCTGCGATACGGGCGGATTTGCCGCGACGCGAACGGAGGTAGTACAGCTTGGCGCGGCGTACGCGGCCGCGGCGCACGACGGTAATGCTGTCGATGTTGGTCGAATAGAGGGGGAACACACGCTCCACGCCCTCACCAAAGGAGATCTTGCGCACGGTGAACGAACCGGCAATGCCGTGGCCGTTGTTGCGTGCGATGCAGACGCCTTCGTAATTCTGCACCCGTGTGCGGGTGCCTTCAGTCACTTTAAAGCCGACACGGATGGTGTCACCGGCTTTGAAATCGGGGATATCTGCCCCGAGGGCGGCGATTTGCTCCGCCTCCAATTGTGCGATCAGGTCCATTGACCATCTCCTCTTGATGCTCGTGGTTTTTCCACGAAGGTTTGTCGCGCCTCAGAGCTCTTGGTCTTCACCGGGTCCACCGCAGTGCCCGCCAGAGATCAGGTCATCATTTCCTTGTCGTGCTGCCCCTTGCCCTGCCTGCTGCACCGAAGAAGGTGCCACAGCACAAAGGGTCCGATCGGAAATACCCGAGTCGGAATGGGCGGTGTATAGGCAAAGCCGACAGGTGGATCAAGGGACTAGTCGACGGGGCATCCCGTGCCGCCAATCCCGTCACCGTCGCCGGTCACACATGGCTCAACGCGCTCTTCAGAGAGGATCGCTTCTTCTAAGATTGGTTCGGCTGGCGGTGGCGCAGGTGTGCATGCAATGGCGAAAAGCAGACACACGAGTGCAGCAATAAATCTCATTTCATATCCTTGGATCTGAAGAAGAATGCACCGGCGCGGAACCTGCCATGTGCTTTGGTGTTCTGTGATTTCATCTTGGCGGCCTCGATAGAAAGGTCGTGAAACAGGGCCATTTGGCGTTCGGCATGTATCTCCTGCAACAGCTCGATCTGCGCATCGGTCAGATCGGTGTAATGAACAGCGCGTTCGAAATGAGGCGGGGTGGTGCCCAGGACGTTATCCGTGGCCGCTGCAATGTGATCGCCAAGGTTGTGGGCGAAGTACCGCACCTGATCTTCGGACCCGGCTAGCGGTTGATAGGACGCCTGTTGCAACGCGACCGTGTCGCCCGAGATCGAGACGGTGCCCGCCGCGCTTAACGTGTCCAGAACGGTGCGCGGATGAACATCGCGGGAAATGGTCTGGGCCAATGCCTCGAAAGAGGGGGCAGGGCCGGTACGCGGGATCGGCTTGCCCCCATAGTCCGGGTCGGTCTGCCAGCGCGCCACCACGGCAGACAGAGCATTGCCACGCTCGGATCGCGGCGGCGCTGCACGCAGCCGCGCAACATCGCGCCGCTGCAGCCCGGTCATGACCGACAACCTGCTGTCCGTCACCTTGCCGTCCGTATGATCCACGGCTGCCGCCACATAATGCCCCTTCAGACGTTCAACGAGGTCAGGGAATCGCACGCCTTGCGCGACCAGCAGTCGGGCCAGCGGCGCAAGCAGGGCATCAAGCAGGGTTATCATAATGTGCAAAATACACATTTATCTTGACGGCGCCAGTTGATTCAAAATATGTGCAAAATACACATTTTCTGGAGTCTCATCATGATTATACCCAAGCGACTGATTTGCGTGCTCTTTGCGGGGGCATGTGTTGCGGCCTGCGCGCCGGGGGGCGGTGGGGTTGTTGAACCGATTATCGAAGCACCCGTCATTGCTCAGGAAAGCGCTGTACCGATCACCGCGCCGCGTCCCAATTCATCCGTGGCCCGCGCACCCCAACGGCGCTCTTTGCCGCCATCCGGCGTTTTGACAGCGGGCGACATCGATGACGGCCTGAACCTCTCCGCGCTCATGCGATACCAGACCCGCGCCGCGCGGCACCTGAAATGGCAGCGCATGAACCTGTCCAAACCCGTGCTGGCGCAATTGGTGGGCCCGACGGGTACGCCCGCCCCCGGTGTTCGGTTCACTTTGCGCCACCCCGGCGCAACAGACCCGTTTCACGATGGGTATTCCGGCGTTGATGGCATGATCACCGCCTTCCCTGCGGTGGTGGATGCGCGCCGGTCCGACAGAATTGAACTGCGCGCGTTTCCCTCGGACGACGGCCCTGCCACACAGGCGACCCTGCGCACGAACGGCAGGCGAACTACCGTCGCCTTGGACACGGATCATGCGTGGCAGCCGCAATTCGTCGACCTTGTCTTTGTGGTGGATACGACGGGCAGCATGACGGACGAAATCGAATGGCTGATTTCGGATTTGGGGGCGATTGTGAAAGCGACGGCCAAGGGAGTCGACCTGCGGCTGGGCCTCGTCACCTACAAATCGCGGGGCGACGTGTACACGGTGCGCGACTACGGCTTTGCCAAAAACAGGTCCCAGTTCCAACGGTGGTTGCAGCGCGAGCTGCCCACAAGTGGCGGCGGTGGCTATCCCGAAGCCATGGCGCAATCGCTTGAGACAGCGGTTGCCCTGCCTTGGCGCCGGGGCCGGGGGGAACGTTTGATCATCCAGATCGGGGACGAGCCGCCACATCGCGATCAGGTGGGCGTCTATTACACGGCAGTTCAAAACGCTGCTGTCAAAGGGGTGCAGGTCTTTGGTCTGGCCGCCAGCGGCGCCGAGGCAAAGGTTGAATTCCTGATGCGCCAGGGCGCTGTCGCGACAGGTGGGCGATATATGTTCCTCACCGATGACAGCGGCGTGGGCAACGCGCACGCAGAACCAACGGTGTCCTGCTACCGCGTCACGTCGTTGACCAACCTGATGACGCGAGTTTTGCGCAGCGAATTGACCGGGCGCCGGATCGAAGCCGCTCCAAATGCGGTCAAACGCAGCGTTGGCAGTTACGCGGGCGGCGTGTGCCGCAGTTAAAGACTGTCGGTGCTTTGTGCGGCGGCCCACAAATCGGGCCGCCGTTCCTTGGTCAAATGCTCTGACATCTGCTGCCGCCACGCGGCGATCTTGCCGTGATTGCCGGACATCAGCACCTCGGGGATATCGCGCCCCTCCCACGTGGCGGGGCGGGTGTATTGCGGATGCTCCAGCAAGCCGTTCGAATGGCTTTCCTCCACCGCACTTTCCGCATTGCCCAACACGCCGGGCAACAGGCGCACGGTGGCGTCCAGCATCGCTTGCGCTGCAATCTCGCCGCCGGTCATCACGAAATCACCCAGCGACACCTCGGTCACGCCCCAGTGTTCCAGCACCCGTTCGTCCACGCCCTCGAACCGACCGCACAGCATCGTCACCCCGTCACAGCGCGCCAGATCCCGCGCCATGGTTTGATCAAACGGCTGTCCCCGCGGGGACATGTACAGGATGGGCCAGCGTCCACGGGCATTTGCCTGCGCTTCGGCGAGGGCTGCGCTTACCACATCGGCGCGCAACACCATGCCCGCGCCACCGCCCGCAGGCGTGTCATCGACGTTGCGGTGCTTGCCTACGCCATGGGTGCGCAGGTCGTGGGTGTGCAGCTGCCATTTGCCGTCCTGCAAGGCCTTGCCGGTCAGCGACGCACCCAGCACGCCAGGGAAGGTCTCGGGAAACAGCGTCACGATGCGCGCCTGCCAGACGCCCACCAGATCGGGCGCTTCGTCCATCAGCGACGAGGGCCGCAGAGTGGGCCGGATCGCCTTGCGGCCGTGGGATTTCGAAGGTCCGGTCATGTCACATCACTCACGCGGGGGTCTGGGGCGACTTATGGGCGCAAGGCCCCTGCGGTTTCAAGCCTTGGCCTGCATCGCGGCTTTGCGGGCGGCACGGGCGTCATCGTCTGACAGGTCCGACCGGTTGATCTCCAACAGGGCCGCGCGCAGGCTGTCCGGCTCGCCCCGGTTGCGATGCGGCATGGCGGGCCACAGGTCCTCTGGCACGCCCGCCAGCGCGAGGATCCGGCCAAAGGGCGCGTCTTCGAGCGGGAACCGGTGCACAGGCACCCCCGGCAACGCAGCGGCAACTGCGTCGATAATCCCGTCCAGATCAGCAGACCCGGCATAATCGCGCACATAGTCCTCTTGCGCCTGCGTGATCCGTGTCGCGCGCAGATGCTGCATGTGACAACTGGCCAGCCACGGGCCAGCCTCACGGGTGGTGAACACCAGATCGATCGCAACATCCCCCAGCACCGCGCGCCACGCCTCGACCATCGCCGCCATCAGCTTGGGCGTGGCGTCATAGGTCTGGAGGCCGCGCCGACCCGGCATGTGACCGCTCAGGTCTTCGGAACTGAGCAGCAGCGTGCCGTCCTGCTCCGCCCAAGCACTCGCCAGCTCTGCGGCCTCGTATTGCACCAGCCCCAGGTCCAGCGCGCTGCGGCTGACGGAATAGGCGCGCGCCGCCTCGCACAGACCGACAATCGCAGGGCGCAGGCCGACGCGGGTATGGGGCCGCAACTGCGCACGATGCGCTTTCAGCGCCTTCTGGATCGAGGTCGTGCCGGTCTTGTGAAAGCCCGCATGGACGATCAGCCGCTGCACCATCGCTCAGAACAGGCCGTCGGGCGGGTCCGCCACGATGCGACCCGAACCCAGATCGACGGTGGGCACCGCGGCCTGCGTGAACGGCAGCAACACAGTGGCCGTCGCGCCGGGCTGATGCACCTCCAGCAGATCGCTGGCGCCGTGGTTCTGCACCGACTTCACCCGGCCCAGCGACGTGCCGCCAGTGTCGAACACCTCAAGCCCCACCAGATCAGAGTAATAGTATTCGTCATCCGGCAACGTGGGCAGTTGCGCGCGCTGCGCAAATAGCTGCGTGCCTTTGAGCGCATCCGCTTGCTCTTTGGTCGAGACCTCGGCGATGCGGGCCACAAACCCGTTCTTCATCGGGCGGATCAAAGCCAGCGCAAAGCTGCGTTTGCCGTCCTCTGTTGTGAGCGGGCTATAGGTTTCGATGTCGTCGGGCTGGGCGCAAAAGGACTTAATCCGCACCTCGCCCTGAACCCCGTAGGCGCCGCTGATGGCCCCGACACAGATCAACTCTTCACTCATTCCAGCATATCCCGTCTCGCATCACGCCGCCCGACCCCGCACAGGCATCCGCCGCCTGGCTGCGTTCGAACAGCAGGCCGCCGACGAAGGCGACGCAGATCAGAATGGCAGTGCGGATCAGTCCGAACATAGGCACCTGTATGGGCTGGTGGCGGGTCGATGCATTTGGGACACCCGGTGGGTATTTGTCCAGAGCAGCCTTGCCCGAGACCGCATTGACGGCCAAACTCGCCACAACCGCGCCCCAAGGTGCGGAACGGAGATTTTATGTCGGTATAAATGGGCACATGCCCCGTGGCCCCACGATGGGTGCCGCATTCAGGGATACACACAGGTCGCGACGCGACCCCTGTAGCTGTGCCTCGATTTTAAGGCGCCCGTTGCTGGCGCTTTCATCCAAAACCGAAAAATATCAAAAGGATGGCCAATGCCAGACCTCTTTCAAACACGCGCCCCTCGCGCGACTGACATCCCCACCCTCGCCGCCATTGCGGACGCTACACTGTTTCCCGGCAGCCTGCTGAGGGACATGATGGCACCGGCCTTGGCCGGAGAGGGCGACGACCTGTGGCGCGTGGTGACACGTGACGACATCCCGGTCGGGTTCGCCTTTGCTCAGCCGGAGGCGATGACCGACCGCACGTGGAACCTGCGGGCGATTGCGACACATCCCGATCTACGTGGCGCAGGGGCCGGCACAGCGCTTATCCGCGCTGTCGAAGCCGCGCTGCACGAGGCCAGATTGCTGGTGATCGATACCACGCAATTGCCGGATCAGGCGCGGGCGCGCCGGTTCTACGTCGCGCGCGGATGGCGTCAGGTCGGGACAATCCCCGACTTCTTTGGCGCAGGCGAAGACAAGGTGACCTTTGTCAAAGCCTTGATCTAGTTGCACAAAGGCATGGGCGGGACGGCAACCCGCCCATGCCACTTGTAAGACATGGGCGTAGGGCACGTTTTGGCCCTTGCCTGTGACAGTGATCGGTTTAGATTTTGAACCAAATGGTTCCAAATTGAGAGGCGGCGAAGTGGCGTGGTTCTATCTGGCTCTGGCAGCCGTGTTCGAAGTGATCTTTGCGATGAGCATGAAATACGCGGATGGGTTCACCAATCTGCGGGCCAGCATCGTGACGGTGGTGGCGGTGATTGCTGGCATCGGCTTTTTGACCATGGCGCTGCGCGACCTGCCAGTCAGCGTGGCCTATCCGATCTGGACGGCAGTGGGGACACTGGGCACCGTTGCGCTGGGATACGCGTTTTTGGGCGAGGCTTTGACGCCGCTCAAAGTGATTTCGGCCCTCGCGATTGTTGCGGGTGTGGCCGGGTTGAAGATTTCTGCGGGGTGAAATGAAACGCCCGCCGCGGTCGTGGACCGGACGGGCGTCTCGTGATCGTGGCCGGGCGGATGGCCCGGTTGCGCGGCCTTACTCTGCGGCGGCTTCTTCGACAGCGTCCTCGGCAGGTGCGGCTGCGGCTTCGGCGGCCTCTGCTGCCTTGGCGGCTTTCTCTTCGGCACGTTCCTTGGCCTTGGCGCCGGGCTCACCTTTTTTCAGGTTCGCGCGCTCTTTCTTGGGCAGAACGCCCGCGGCTTCGAGCATACGGGAAATCCGGTCGGTGGGCTGTGCGCCCTCACCCAGCCAGTACTGGACGCGCTCCATGTTCATTTTCACGCGCTCTTCGCTGTCTTTGGGCAGGAGCGGGTTATATGTGCCCAGTTTCTCGATGTAGCGGCCGTCGCGGGGCATGCGGCTGTCGGCTGCGACGATGCGATAGAAGGGGCGCTTTTTCGAGCCGCCGCGGGCGAGACGAATTTTCATAGCCATGGTGTATTTCCTTTTGGTTTTCAGTTGGGTGGCGGACGACACGTCCGCCTTACGATTGGTGTTTTTGATGGTGCTGAATGACTTCAGCGATGATGAAGTTCAGGAACTTCTTGGCGAACTCGGGGTCCAGATCGGCCCGGTTCGCCAAATCTTCGAGCCGCTTGATCTGCGCGGCTTCGCGCGTGGGATCAGAGGGCGGAAGGTCGTGTGTGGCCTTGAGTTTCCCCACGGCCTGCGTGTGTTTGAACCGCTCGCCCAGCGTGTAGACGAGGATCGCATCAAGCCGGTCGATGCTGGCGCGGTGATCGGCCAGCACGTCAGCTGCTTTGGAAACGGCATCAGTCAAGCGCCCATCCTTTCGGTTTGAACATCGGGTCGGCATAGTGGCCGATTTCCATTTCGATCCCGTGCGCCAGCTGCGTGCCGTCGAGGGCCGCAGGCGACGGGTGGCGATAGACGGCGTCCGAGCCGTCGATGGTGGGGGCGTCCCGATCCTTGATCGCACCCAGCCGTTCGGCCAGGCGGATGCTGTCGAGGTTCATCGGGTCGATATAGCTGACCGCCCCGTCCCAGCCGTTTGCATAGTAGTGCGCGCGCACCGCATGGGTCGCCTCGAGCGCATAGCCCTTGCCGGCCTTGTCGGGCCAGATGATCCAGGCGATTTCGCGCTCGGGCCAGCCCGCGGGCTGCCAGCCGCCTGCCATGCCATAGGTGTCGTCGCTGTCTTTGTCGTGGATCATCCACATGCCAAAGCCACGGATTTCCCAGTGCCCGATCTCGGCGGCATAGAGCATCCAGGCCTCGTAGGTGTTCAACGGCCCGCCCATGAACCGCGAGCGGTAGGAGGCGAAGGTGGCCTTGAAGTCCGGGTAATCCTCGGGTTGCGGTCCGCGCAGGACCAGACGGTGGGTTTCGATCACGGGGATAACGGGGTGGCCCATCACATCACCTCCCGGACATAGCGGTAGATGAGGGTCGTGCCGCCGTCTTGCGTGATCTCGCCATCGGGCAGGCCACCGAGCCGCTGCGCCAGTTTGAGGGAGCGTGCGTTGGCAGGGTCGATATATGAGACGAGCGTGGACCAGCCCAGTGCTTCGAACGCGTGGGTGAGCGCGGCGCTGGCCGCTTCGAAGGCTACGCCCATCCCTTCGGCCTTTGCGGTGAGCATGAAACCCAGTTCCGGCTCCTGATCGCCGGGTTCATATCCCAACACGACAAAGCCCGCGATGTCGCCCGCGTGGCCGATGGTCCAGAGCCCGTGCCCGTGCAGCAGCCAGGTGGAGGTCATCTGGGAAAAGTCGAGCCAGGCGTCCTCGCGCGTCATCGGGCCGCCGAGGTGTTTGCCACGATCGGTGCAGGCGATCTGCGCGTAGGTGTCGAAGTCGGTCACGCGCGGCGCGCGCAGGATCAACCGGTCCGTGGCCAGCGTGGGCAGGTGGCTCTGAAGGGCGATGGCAAAGAGCGCAGCTGCGCCAGGCCGGGGCGTTTCGCAGGCGTAGGTCATGCGCGCGGTCCCCCGTTGGCGGGACGTGATCCAATTGGCGCGCTGACGCGGCGTGATCCAATTGGCGCGCTGACGCGCGACACGATTCTGGCGGCGGCTGCACCGTGAGCCCGTTGGGGGCGGAGGGCGTGCGATGCGGTCATGGTGCGGGCCTCGGGTGGCGGTAGATGAGGCAGGGGTTGGTAGTTTCCGGCTTGGGCGCGGCGTCGTCTCGTTGTGCGCCCAGCCGTTCGGCGAGGCGGATAGAGGCCACGTTGCCCGGCGCGATGTAGCTGACGGCGGTGTCCCAGCCTAGCGGGCCAAAAGCGTGGGCGACGCAGGCGGTTGCGGCCTCTGCGGCGATGCCTTGCCCCTCGTCCTTTGGGTCAAAGAGGACCCAGCCGATTTCGCGTTCGGCCCAGCCCAGCGGGTACCAGTGGCCGACGATGCCCAGCGGGGTGTCGTCGCCGCGGCGCGTGACCGTGAACATGCCAAAGCCGCGCATGACCCAATGGCCGAGTTCGGTGCCAAAGAAGTTCCAGGCGTCGCGCCGTGTCTTGGGGCCGCCGGTAAATTCAGACCGCTGGGTTGCGAAATAGGCGACAAAGGCGTCCGCGTCGGCCTCGATGGGCGCGCGCAGGGTGAGGCGCTCGGTGCGCAGGATGGGGGTGCCGGTGAGGGTGATCATGCCGCCCTCCGGTGCCGGTAAACCGTGGTTTCGGCCACATCTTCGCCGCCGGGCCAGGGCCCGTTTTCATCTGCAATCGCCCCGAGCTTTGTGGCAAGTGCTTCGGACCGCGTGTTGCCGGGGGTGATATAGCTGACCAGTGTGTCGGCATCGAAGCTGGCCCAATACCAGTCGCGTGCCAGTGTCGCGGCTTCGGCGGCGTAGCCCTGCCCCTCGTAGGTTTCGAGCAGGACCCAACCAAGTTCCGGTTCGGGAAAGTGGTGCGGCTGGTTGATGCCGATCTGGCCCATGAACGCGCCATCGCTGTTGCGCTCAATGCCCCAGCTGCCAAAGCCCTTGAGCTGCCAGCTGCCCACTTCGGCAGCGATCCAGTACCACATCTGTTTGGCGTCCACAGGGCCGCCCATGTATTTTGCGCGGTCGGATGCGAACAGGTCATAAAGCGGCGCAAAGTCGTCCATGACATGCGCGCGCAGCGTCAGCCGATCCGTGGTCAGGGTGGGGGCGATGGCGGTCACAGGCCCAGCTCCTCGACCGTGGCGCCGTCCAGAACGGGGCGGGTGAATGTGCGGTCAAAGCTGAGGATGCAGCCGGTGTCTTGCGCGTGTGCATAGGCGCGCTGGCATGCGCCGTCCTGTGCCATCTCGGTGCGGTAGACCTCGTAGGCTGCCAGCGACGGGAACGAGAACATCGCCCACGCCTTGTTGTTGGCCCCCTCAGATGGCAGGAAATAGCCGTGGTGCGTGCCGCCCATGCAATTCACGAGGTGTATCCATGCGCGGGCGTAGACCTCGAACGCATCGACCTTTGCCGGGTCGATCACATATGTGATGAGCGCGGTGATCATTTCTTTTTGCCGAACCCCGAGAGACCGGGGGGCAGGGGCATGCCGCCACCCAGACCGGGCAGGCCGCCGGGCATTTTGCCGCCCAATTGCTTGGCCGCCGCTTCCAGTTGCGCCTGATCCATGCCGCCCATGTCGGGCATGCCGCCGCCTTTGCCCATCATGGCCTTCATCGCCTGTTTCATCATGCCGCCTTTGCCCTTGCCGAGCTTTTTCATCATGTCCGACATCTGGCGGTGCATCTTGAGCAGTTTGTTGAGGTCGCTGACCTGCATGCCGGAGCCGCGCGCGATGCGCTTCTTGCGGCTGGCTTGCAGGATTTGGGGGGCGGCGCGCTCTTTCTTGGTCATGGACTGGATCATGGCGATCTGTTGTTTCAGGACCTTGTCGTCAAAGCCCGCATCCGCCACCTGTTTCGACAGTTTGCCCATGCCGGGCATCATGCCCATCATGCCCTCCATGCCGCCCATCTTGATCATCTGTTCCAGCTGCATGCGCAGGTCGTTCATGTTGAACTGACCCTTGGCCATGCGCTTCATCATGCGCTCGGCCTGTTCGGCCTCGATGGTTTCCTGCGCCTTTTCCACCAGCGAAACGATATCGCCCATGCCGAGGATACGGCCCGCGATCCGCTCCGGCTCGAAGGTTTCGAGCGCGTCCATCTTTTCGCCGAGGCCCACGAACTTGATCGGCTTGCCGGTGACGGCACGCATCGACAGGGCGGCACCACCGCGCCCGTCGCCGTCCATCCGGGTCAGGACCACGCCCGAGATACCGATACGGTCGTCGAAATTCTGTGCCGTGTTCACCGCGTCCTGACCGGTCAGGCCGTCGACCACGAGGATCGTCTCACGCGGGGTGGCGACGTCGCGGACCTGCTCGACCTGCGTCATCAGCTCTTCGTCGATGGACAGGCGACCGGCGGTGTCCAGCATATAGACGTCATAGCCGCCCATGCTGGCTTGGGTCTTGGCGCGTTTGGCGATGTCAACGGGGTCTTCACCCTTGACGATGGGCAGGGTGTCGACGCCGATCTGGTTGCCGAGGATCGCGAGCTGTTCCATCGCCGCCGGACGGTTCACGTCAAGCGAGGCCATCAGCACGCGCTTGCCATCCCGTTCGGTCAGGCGCTTGGCGAGCTTGGCGGTGGTCGTCGTCTTACCACCACCCTGCAAACCCACCATCAGGATCGGCGCAGGGGGGCTGTCGATTTTGAGCGCGCCGGGCTCGCCTTCGCCCTTGAGTGTATCAACAAGGGCATCGTGCACGATCTTGACGACCTGCTGGCCGGGGGTGACGGATTTGGTGACCGCCTGACCCGTCGCCTGATCCTGCACCGCCTTGACGAAATCCCGCGCCACGGGCAGCGACACGTCCGCCTCCAGCAGGGCCACACGCACCTCGCGCAGGGCGGTCTTGACGTCGTCCTCGGACAGCGCGCCCTGCTTGGTCAGCCGATCGAATACACCGGAGAGGCGTTCGGAGAGATTTTCAAACATGGGCCATCATCCTTTCGACCGTTGACATTATGCCTTCACCTAAGTGCGGGCGGCGTGGAACCCAATGGCCCAAACCACGATGGCCCCCGTGGGCGCAACGCGCTGACGGAGGGCGATCCCGGAATAAATCCATGGGACCGGAAGGTTTCACGCTTCCGGGTGTTGTGCGCGGATTAGGCGGCAGCGCGCCCAGAGTCAAGTCTCGGGCCGTTTACGTGCCGGGCGCAGGCACGCTAGGGTGCGTCAAAACCCAAAGGTGCCGCCCATGTCCGACCTTTTTGCCCCGCAGGCGTATAACAATGCGTGGTCCAACCACCGCCTGTTGCGCGCATGTGGCGCGGTCTCTGCCGCCGATCTGTCCGCGCCGCGCCCATCCTTCTTTGGTTCGATCATCGCGGCGCTCAACCACATCCTGATTGTCGACTGGTTCTATGTGTCTGCCCTCGAAGGGGCCTGTGTCGGGACGCAGGCCTTTGCCGATCTGGTGCCCTGTCCCGATCTGTCTGCCTTGCGTGCGGCGCAGCGCGACGTTGATCAACGGCTGATCGCGGTGACGCAGGATGCGACCCTCTCTGATCCCGCTCGCACCGTGCGCATGCTGCGCGACAGCGGGGCGCAGGAGGAACGCTTTGACCGGACGTTCCTGCACCTGATCCAGCACCAGATCCACCACCGGGGTCAGGTGCACGGGCTGCTCAGCATGACGGACGTGCCACCGCCGCAACTGGACGAATTCTACATGAGTTGGGAGGCCGACGCGTCCCTGCGCGCGCCTGATTTCACCGAAATGGGCGTGACCGAGGCTGACATCTGGGCCGGGCGCTGATCACACGCTCCGCCGCCAGTTACGCAGCCAATCGTTAATGGCGTCCGTCGCCTGCCGCGGGCCGTTGCCGGAAACGTAAGCCTCGACCAGCGGATAGGGCGGGGCGGTGTCGTGAAAGGTCAGCGTTGCGCGGGCAGTGTCTGAAAACGTCTCCACCTCGGCTCGCCGTACGTTGGTCAGTGGGTAGGTGGCGCTGCGATACCCGAGCAGGGTGCGGCGCTGTACCGTGACCGTCCCGGCGATGGAATCGAAAATCACCTGATCCCGTTTGACCGCCAGTGCAAAGATGCACAGCGGCACGCCTGCGCCCACCAGCACTGTCAACAGGCCTGCCGTCTCACCACCGGCAATCAGCGCCAGTCCCGCCGCCGCGCAGGCGATCATGCACACGATCAACCCACCCCCCAGCAGCCAGGGCGCGTGGGCAAGGATCAAGTGCTGGGGCATGTTGCGCAGGATTGTCATGTCCCGACCGTAGCGGCCAAAGCCGTATCGCAACAAGTCTCGGAACTTTGTGGGCCTGTCCGCGTTAACCCATTGTTAACTTTTACCCACGTCGGCACCCGCAAGGTCCGGCAGACTAGGATACCCATTGAAACGCAGTTGCATCGTTCTTGCCCTCATCACCTTTACAGCCCCCATTGTTCAGGCGGCCCCAACCCCAACGGCCCTGAGCGTCGCCCCTGACAAGGTCGTCTGGCACAGCGGCGGTTGCCGCAAATCATCGCCTCCGGGCCAATGTTGCCACGCGGGATCGCAACCGTTGCACTGCCACTGACATCGCGTTGAACACGAAAAAGGCCCCCGAAGTCTGCTCCGGGGGCCTGTGAGTGGTGACGTATTTCAAGAGTGCCTAGGCTGCCAGTTCGGCGATATCGGCCTTGGCATTTGCAATGGCTTCTTCCCCTTGGGCCATCACGCGGTCCGCCGCGATCACGTCGACATTGTGAATGCCGACAAACCCCAGCACATGTTTCAAATAGCCAGAGGCAAAGTCGATGTCGCTGCCGACAGGTGTGCCGCCCGTGGCAACCGCGATCACCGCGCGCTTGCCCTCAAGCAGGCCCACGGGGCCATTTTCGGTGTATTTGAACGTCAGACCGGCCCGAGCGATCAGGTCAATCCACGCTTTCAACGCGGCAGGAACGCCAAAGTTATAGACCGGCGCGCCAATCACGATGGTGTCCGCAGCCTTCAGCTCTTCCACCAGTTGATCGGACAGGGCCAGCGTGTCACGTTGTGCCGTGTCCCGGTCGTCGACGGCGGTAAAGTTGGCGTTGACCCAGGTCTCGTTGATCTGGGGCAGGGCCTCTGACAGGTCGCGGCGGATCACGTCGCCACCCAGTTTTGCAACAATGTCGGCGGACAGGTCGCGGGTCACGGAACCTTGGGTACGGGCAGAGCTGTCGATGTGAAGAATGGTCATGGTCGGGTCCTCATTGGGATGTGTTGTGTGTCTGGGATGACAATTGTCCCTTGCAAATTTGAACGCAATTGCTGAAACTCAACAACATCTGTTTGAAATTGCACAGTACAGGTCACACATGGACAATTGGGACGAGATCAAGACCGCGTATCAGGTGGCCCGCATGGGCACGGTCAGCGGGGCGGCAGACGTCTTGGGCGTGCACCACGCCACCGTCATCCGCCATATCGACGCGCTCGAGGGGCGCCTCGGCGTCAAACTCTTTCAACGGCACGCGCGCGGCTATACTGCGACCGAGGCGGGCGATGACCTGTTTCGCGTGGCGCAGGCGACCGATGATCAGTTCAGCCAGTTGGTGGGCCGGATCAAGGGCCGCGGCACCGAGGTGTCGGGTGAACTGGTGGTCACATCGCTGGTCAACATGGCCCCGCGCATGGCCCCGGTCCTGACCGAATTCCAACGCATGCACCCGGATGTGGTCGTGCGCTACCTGACCGGCGACCGGCTGTTCCGTCTCGAATATGGCGAGGCGCATGTGGCCATCCGCGCGGGCAACGCGCCGGATCAACCAGACAATGTCGTGCAACCCTTTGTGCGTCAGTCGATGGGCATCTATGCGACCAAAGGCTACATCGCCGAATACGGCGACCCGGGTGACATCGCGACCTGCACCGGCCACCGCTTTGTCAGCCACGATGCCGCCGACAACCGCGCGCCCTTCCACAAATGGCTGCGCAGCCAGGTGCGCGAAGACGACATCACCTTCCGCTCCACCGACGTTCGTGCGCTGGAACAGGCGGTGCTGGCAGGGGCAGGGATCGGGTTCCTGTCCGTGCTCGAGGCGCGTGCCAACCCAAATCTGGTCGAAATCATGCCCCCGCGCGAAGACTGGTCTGCGCCGCTCTGGCTCGTGACGCACGTGGATCTGCACCGCACCAACAAGGTGCAGGCCTTCCTGACCTATCTCAAGGATCAGTCGAAGAACTGGCAGGTGCTGTGACCCCCGCCCTTCAGGGCCATCTGGCAATGCTGTGCTTCTCCGCCCTGGTGGCGGGGTCGTTCTCGCTTGGGTCTCTGGCCGCGAATGAAATTGAACCCGCCGCACTCAATGCGGCGCGTTTTGCCATCGCGGCCTGCGTGATAGGCGCGGTTGTCTTTGCCACCGGCGGCGTGCCCCGATCGGCACTGGCCGCCCCTTGGCGCTACCTGCTGCTGGGCGGGTTCTTTGCCACGTATTTCGTCCTGATGTTCGAGGGGCTCAAAACCGCACCCCCTGTCAGCGCCGCCGCCGTCTTTACCCTGACGCCGGTGCTGGCGGGCGGCTTTGGCTGGCTCTTGCTGCGACAGGTCACAACCCCGCGCATGGCGCTGGCGCTGGCCATCGGGGCCACGGGCGCGCTCTGGGTGATCTTTCGCGCGGACATCGCGGCGCTCATGGCCTTTGCCGTGGGCCGGGGCGAGGTCATCTACTTCTTCGGCTGTATCGCCCACGCCGTCTACACCCCGCTGGTGCGCCGGCTCAACCGCGGCGAAAGCGCAGTCGTCTTCACCCTTGGAACCCTGCTCGCGGGCGCACTGCTCCTCACGGTCTATGGCTGGGGTGACCTGCGCGCGACACAATGGGCGGCCCTGCCGGGCATCGTCTGGATCACGCTGATCTACATCGCTGTCTGTGCGAGCGCGGCCACCTTCGTCCTGCTGCAATTCGCGTCCCTGCGCCTGCCCGCAGCCAAGGTCATGGCCTACACCTACCTCACCCCCACATGGGTGATTGGCTGGGAAATGGCGCTGGGCAACGGCGTGCCGGGTGCACTGGTGCTCGCAGGTGTGGCCCTGACCATCGTGGCCCTGCTGATGCTCCTGCGGGACGAGGACCGCGCCCGCTAAAGAAACCCGGCTTGCCCCAGCCTGTCCCGCAGCACATCCAGATCCAGCGGCGCAGGCGTCGTGCGCGGCAGGGGGCGCACACGCGGGTCAATCGTGGTGGGGGTGATCCCCGCAAACCCCTCCATCTGCCGCGCCAGGTATCCCAGCACCTCGGGCCGGTTGCGCCGCATGAACACCGCCGCCTGCGCATCCCCGCGCATGGCAAAGGGCAGGTGGTGAAAGGCCGACCCATCCGGCCCGACGATCTGCCGCGCCGCGCGAAACACGCCCAACTGCACTTCGAAATGGAACTTTTCGGGCGCAAAGACGAAATACCCCGCCGCCTCCATCATCGCCTCGATCTCGTCCTCGCGGTCCACCAACTGATCGGGCCGGTTCAAACGGCCCCGCGTCAGGTACAGCCGCTCCGGCCCGTCCACCTCGATCTGCGCAAACCGCTTGGCGACAAAGGCGCGGAACGCGGGCGTGCCCACCAGCCACGGCCCATGCCCGAACCCCGCACTGGGCAGGACCAGACGGTCCACCCGCGTCGGCACATGCAGGATGCGGACAGGCAGCCCATCGCACAGCCGCGCGACGACCGGCCCCAGATTGTGCGACAGGTTGTGCTCCATATCCATGTCGCCCCGCGCGGGCAGAACCAGCCCGTCAATGCGCATCTCCGCATGATCCAGCGCCCAAAGGCGCGCAATCCCCTCCAGCAGGAAGTGACCGAAATGCGTGTGGCTGAACCCCATATACAGATGCGTGCCGGGCAGATGGCCCTCGACCGCGCGCGCCTCGGGCACCGCACTGACCCGCCCCCGCGACAACCGCGCCCGCGACAGCGGCAGGAACGCGCCCCGACTGTCGAACACACCATGCGGCACCAGATCGGCGCCCTGATCCGGCACCACCACCGCGCCGCGCACCACACGGATGCGCGGGTCGGGCAGGTCATCCGTCAGCGGCAGGATCATGCGGCAGCTCTGCGGCCAGAAACCGCTCGAACGCATCCAGGTTCACCGGCTCGAACTGGCCAAACCCCTGCATCCACACCGACGCCGCCCGCATCGCATCGGGGTCCAGCTTGCACCACTTCACCCGCCCGCGCTTTTCCTGCGTGATCAGGCCCGCGCGCGTCAGGATCGTCAGATGTTTCGAAATCGCGGCCAGCGACATCTCGAACGGCTCGGCCACATCTGTGACGGCCATGTCATCCTCCAGCAGCATGGTCAGGATCGCCCGCCGCGTCGGGTCGGCAAGCGCAGAAAACACAGTGTCGAGCGGATCGGCCATGCCCCGTCATACCGGGCGCAAGCGCCAAGGGAAAGCGATCACAGAAACGGGTGCCTGCTGTCGCGCGACGGCCAGTGATGCGACATCAACGCCCGCTCATGCGGGCTCAGCCCGATGTCACGGGCGATATGATCGGTCATCGGCGGCAAAGCGGTGCCTTTGACAGTTGCCGCAGGCCGCAAGCGGCGCAAGATTTTAGCACAGGTCGACAGGGCGCGCAAAAACGCGTTTTGTTGGGTGACAAGCATGAAAGACCTCTTTGGGTTGAGGAATATACCCACCATGCCCAAACGCAGCCCTTGCCACAAACAGAGTTCCCTGACATCTCTTGTGCGTTTTCTGCACAGGTTACCGTTACATGTCCCGCACCTTGCCCCCGCTCAACGCCCTGCGCGCCTTCGAGGCCGCCGCCCGCCACGAAAGCTTCAGCCGTGCCGCGGACGAGTTGGGCGTGAGCCACTCCGCCATCAGCCGCCACGTGCGCGGGCTCGAGGCCCGGCTGGGCGTGCACCTCTTCCGCGACGCCGCGCGCGGCGTGGCCCTGACCGCCGAAGGCAGCCACTATCTTCAGCGCATCACCCCCGCCTTCGACGTGATCGGTGAGGCGACCGAGGGGCTCGCCGACGCCCCCGCCGGGCGGGTCGTGGTCAACAGCGAACCGGTCTTCGCCACCAAGATCGTGATCCCCCTGCTGGCCAAGTTCCAACAGGACCTGCCGGGCATCGACCTGCGATTGGTGGGCTCCAACGAACTGGCCGACCTCGACCGCTACGAGGCCGACCTCGCCATCCGCTACGCCAAAACCGGCAGCCTCGACCAACCCTCCGATCTGCTAAGTGATGCGCCGATCTATCCGTTCACTGCGCCGGGATACCTCCCCAATGACACTCTGCGCCCAAATGACCTGCTCGAACGCCTCCTCCTGCGCGACCGCGGCCCCAACATCTGGATCGACTGGGCCCGCATCGCGGGCTTCGATGTCGCCGTGCCCGACCCGCCGTGGCGCATGCGCGCGGCACTCGCACTCGAGGCGGCGGTGCACGGGGCGGGGATCTACCTCGGCGCGTCCGACGGCACCCATCTCGACGAAACCGCAGGCCGCCTCGTGCGGGTGTCGGATGTGGGCTTCCGCCAGGGGTCCTTCCACCTTCTGACCAGCGGCCAGGCCGGGCGGCGCAAGGCCGTGCGCCAGGTCCGCACATGGCTGCTCGACCACACACAGGCACTGCGCAGCGCGTAAAATCAACCAAACGGTTGAATAAGCCAAAGCCCCGCAATCCGCCCCAAACACAGGGTGCGGCGCGGTGTCGCCCATCTTCATTGTTCCAAAAATATGCAAGAAAACAACGACCTAACACCATACCCCACACAGCAAGCAGCGCGTTGACTCACGCCCCCACCCGACATATCCACCCTGTAATCCAAATTGCGGGACGAAGGTGTGTGACCGACCCTGATGACAAGGCCAAGATGGAGGCGCTCAGCGCCCGGATCGACGCCGTCAAAGAGGTGCACGCCCCCAAACCCCGCACGCCGGATCATCACTCTCAGGCCCAGCTGGCCTGGCGCATGGTGATCGAACTGGTGGCCGGTCTGGGGATCGGGTTTGGCATGGGCTACGGGCTGGACGCCATCTTTGGCACCTCTCCATGGTTCATGATCGTGTTTATTTTTCTGGGCTTTGCGGCCGGCGTCAAAACGATGATGCGCAGCGCCGAGGAAGTGCAGAGCCGACAAGCGGCCGAAATGGCCGAGGACGAGACCCACCCGAACGGGTGAGACAAGTGGAGACAGCCGGATGGCAGACGACGCAAAAGGTGGCGGTGGCCTCGAATTTCACCCGATGGATCAGTTCATCGTCAAACCGCTGTTTGGCGAGGTTGGCGACCCGGTTCACTGGTACACCATCACCAACGCGACCCTGTGGCTTGCACTGGCCGTACTGGCCATCATAGGCCTGATGGTCCTGACCACGTCCAAGCGCGCCGTCGTGCCGGGCCGTGGCCAGTCGATCGCCGAACTGATGTACGGCTTTGTCTACAAAATGGTCGAGGACGTGACGGGCAAGGACGGGATCAAGTACTTCCCCTATATCATGACGCTGTTCATGTTCATCCTCTGCGCCAACTTCCTCGGGCTGATCCCGATGTCGTTCACCACCACGTCGCACATCGCCGTAACGGCCATCCTGGGCTTTGGCGTGTTCTTTGCCGTGACCATCCTCGGTTTCGTCAAGAACGGCGCGTCCTTCCTGGGCCTGTTCTGGGTGTCGAGCGCGCCGCTGCCGTTGCGCCCGGTGCTGGCGATCATCGAAATCATCTCGTATTTCGTCCGCCCGGTCAGCCACTCCATTCGTCTGGCGGGCAACATGATGGCCGGTCACGCCGTGCTCAAGGTGTTCGCGGGCTTTGCCCAGGTGGCGGCCATTGCGCCCGTCGCGATCATCGGCGTCATGGCGATCTACGGTCTCGAAGTGCTGGTGTCGGCCATTCAGGCCTACGTCTTCACGATCCTCACATGCGTGTATCTCAAGGACGCACTGCACCCGCATCACTAAAGGTTTGGTGGGCAAATTGCCCACCCTACGAACATCAAACTTCCAATCGTAAGGAGAATTCTCATGGAAGGTGAACTCGCACACATCGGCGCAGGCCTCGCAGCAATCGGTTCCGGCGCAGCCGCCATCGGTGTTGGTCACGTGGCTGGCAACTTCCTCGCCGGCGCCCTGCGCAACCCGTCGGCTGCTGCCGGCCAGACTGCTACTCTGTTCATCGGCATCGCCTTCGCAGAAGCCCTGGGGATCTTCTCGTTCCTCGTCGCTCTGCTGCTGATGTTCGCTGTCTAAGTCACTCTGAGACGCATTCCTTACGGTTGGGCGGCGTGACACCCTCACGCTGCCCAATGTAACGGCTTCGCATTTCGGCCCCGAATATCGGGCCACTCCAGAGGAACGACCGATATGGCAGAGAACACAAACGCCCTGGGCGAAGTTGCAGTAGGCGCCCCTCCGGGCATGCCGCAACTCGACATTGGCACTTTCGACAACCAGGTCTTCTGGTTGCTGATCACGCTTGTCGCGATCTATTTCGTGCTGTCGCGCGTGGCCCTGCCACGGATCGCGGCCATTCTGGCGGAACGCCAGGGCACAATCACAAATGACATCGCCGCCGCCGAGGACCTCAAGGCCAAGGCAGAGGCCGCCGAAGCCGCCTATGACAAAGCACTGGCAGACGCCCGTGCCGAGGCACAGCGCATCGCAGGCGAAACCAAGGCTGCCATTCAGGCGGACCTCGACGTCGCCATCGAAAAGGCAGACGCAGACATCGCGGCCAAGGCTGCCGAGAGCGAAAAGGCCATTGCCGAAATTCGCGCCGGTGCCATGGATGCCGTGGCCGAAGTGGCCAAGGACACCGCACAGGAAATCGTCGCCGCCATGGGTGGCAAGGCCGACGCCAAAGCGGTTGCCGCTGCGGTCGACAGCCGGATGAAGGGATAAGGCACATGCGCAACATCTTTGCATCCGCCACGGCTCTGACCCTGCTGGCCAGCCCTGCGCTCGCCGCCAAGGGACCGTTCCTGAGCCTCGCCAACACCGACTTCATCGTGTTGGTGGCGTTCATCCTGTTCGTCGGCGTCCTGTTCTACTTCAAGGTGCCGGGTATGCTGTCGCGCATGCTCGACGACCGCGCCTCGGGCATTCAGTCCGAGATCGACGAGGCCCGCGCCCTGCGCGAAGAGGCGCAAACGCTTCTGGCCTCCTACGAGCGCAAGCAGAAAGAAGTGCAGGCGCAGGCAGACAAGATTGTGGCCCAGGCCAAGACCGACGCCGAAGCCGCTGCGGAACAGGCCCGTGCCGACCTGGCGCGCTCCATCGAACGCCGTGTTGCCGCTGCCGAGGACCAGATCGCCTCTGCCGAAGCAGGCGCTGTCAAAGAGGTCCGTGACACAGCCGCAACCATGGCTGTGCAGGTGGCCCGTGAGGTGATCGCCAAGCAGATGACCGCAACCGACGGCAACAAGCTGATCGACGCGGCCATTGCCGAAGTGGACACGCGGCTGCACTAAGCGCAGTCAAATCTAAGATTCTGATGAAACCCGGCCAGTGCGCCGGGTTTTTTCGTGGCCCCGTTTCAGCCGCCGGTTTCGTGGTCCAGACGTTGACGCGCCACATCCTCGTTCCGGTCCGCCGTGACCTGATCGCGCAATGCCCGCTCCACATAGTCCAGATGCGCGTGAACCGCGGCGCGCGCACCTTCCGGGTCGCGGGTTTGCAATGCGGCATTGATCGCGCGGTGCTGATCCAGCAGGGCCTGCCGCGTCGTGCGCTGTTTGAACATGACCTGCCGGTTGTAGAACACGCCGTCTCTCAGCAACTGGTACATCGACCGCATCATGTGCAGCATGATGACGTTGTGGCTGGCCTCGATGATCGCCATGTGAAACTGCGCGTCCAGCCGCGCCTCTTCGTCGCTGTTGCGCTTGGGATGGGCGGCCTCCATCTTTTCGAATACGGCCTGCACCACGGCCAGATCCGTATCCGACGCCAGCCGCGCGGCGCGCTCGGCGGCCAGCCCCTCCATGTCCCTGCGAAAGCTCAGGTAATCGAACACCGCCTCGTCATGGCGGGCAAAGAGCTCGGTCAACGCAGGCGCAAAGGCCGACCCCAGCACATCCGCGACAAAGATCCCCGCACCGGGCCGCGTGGCCAGCAACCCGCTGTCCTGCAAGGTGCCAATCGCATCGCGCAGCGACGGGCGCGACACGCCCATCCGCTCGGCCAGCTCCCGTTCGGGCGGCAGGCGTTCACCGGGGCGCAGAATACCGCGTAAAATCAACTGCTCGATCTGACGGATCACCGCCGAAGACAGCTTTTCCGGTTGCACAGGGCGAAAGGGCATCGGCGCTCCACTGATTGAATTGGTCATTTTGTATGACCAATTCGGCGTGGGCGCAATCTACATCCAGCGGCGCGGGTCCACGGCCTGACCGGTGCGCGCGCTCTCTTGCGCGGCGATCCCCATGGCCACGGCGGCCCAGCCATCGGCCAGCGTCACCTCGGGCGTGCCGTCGCCGCGCACCATCGCCACGAATTTCTGGTGCTGATAGAACGTCGATCCATTGTGATCGCCCGCATCCAGCAATGTGGGGTCCACGGGGATGTCATGCACGACCGGCCCCTGCGGATGGCGCGGCGATGTCACCAGCTTCGCCACGGGGGCCGGCCCCAGATGCTCCGGCCAGAACCGCCCCGGTCCGGGCACAAAGGCTTCGATCTTGCCCACTGGCCCCACCGCGGACAGCTCCTCTTGATAGGCGGACCCTTCGGCGAACATGCACAGCTCCAGCATCGCCCGCGCGCCATTGTCGAAATCAACCAGCACGTACCCGCTGTCGATGATGTCCGGCACCTCGCCGTCGTAACGCTCGTCCAGATGGTTCACCGCCTGCGCGGCTGATGCCATGACCCGCACCGGATCGGCCTGCAACCCGTGCCGCATCAGGTCAAAGAAATGGCAGCATTTCTCGACAAAGGTGCCGCCCGTATACCGGTTGAACCGGTTCCAGTCGCCGACCTTCTCCAAAAAGGGAAAGCGGTGCTCGCGGATGCTGAATTGTTTGATGCCGCCCGTGGCCTCTGCGGCCTTGGTCAGGAATTCCGTGACCACGGGCATATAACGGTACTCCATCGCGACCCAGACCGGATGCGGATAGCTGTCTCGGAACGCAGCCAGCTTGGCCACATCCTCGGGGTCGGTGAACAACGGCTTTTCCACCAGCAGGGGCAGGGGGCGCGTGGCCGCGATCTCTTCCATCTGTGCCACGTGGCAGAAATTGGGGCTGACGATCAGCAGGCAGTCAAGGTCTTCCACCGCCAGCAACTCCGCCACCGATCCTACCCGCGTGGCGGCGGGTGCAATCGCCAGGGCGCGCGCCGCCATCTCGTCGTCCGGCTCGTAAAAGGCGCCAACGGTGGCGTCGGGCAACAGGGCAATGTTGCGCATATGCTCTTGCCCCATCATGCCGCATCCGATGATGCCATAGGTGATGTGCTGTGCCATGGGTGGCGTTCCTTACTTCAATCGTTGGACATAAACCGCGCGGGCCGGATCGTACCAGGTGCGCGAAAATTCGATGGGGGCGGGCGGATCGGACCAGGACAGCCGCTCGATATACCCCACGGCGTCGCCGGGGCGCGGGCCATAGGCATCCGGTGCCCAATCCGGCACCGGGCCCAGCGACACGCGGTCCTCGGCGCGCTGGATCCACAGGCCCAGATCCTTGCGATAGGTGGCATAAAGGGATTCGGACATCGTCGCCTCCGACACGATTCCCGCATCCGCATCCAGCCAGATCTCCTCGACGCCCATGATTGTGTCATTCAGCGACCGCAACCGCCGGATGCGAGTCGCTCGTGTCGCCGTGCCGAAGGTCGGCAAATCGGCGGGCTTGTCCATCACATCCACCGACAGCACCTGCGCCCGCGGCAGGCCCCCGCCCTCCAGCAGTTCCAGCCGGAACATCGCGTATACGGTGCCGGTATCCCCGCCCGCGCGCACATAGTTGCCCGACCCCTGCACGCTTTCGATCAGACCCTTTTCGCCCATATCCCGCAGGGATTTGCGCAAGGTGCCGACACTCACGCCCAGCTCCGCCGCCATGTCCCGCTCGGGGGGCAACCGCTCGCCGTCAATCAGCCGCCCGGCCACGATATCCCGCGTCAACAGCTCGGCGATCTGCACATAGATCGGCAGCGACTGGGGGGATTGGCGGGGGCTGGTCATAGGATGCGGCGACGTGGCGTTTTGAAAATTGATACACCATTGATCTACATCAATGACAGTGTTACGCAAGGGGCAAGTTGAAGCGAATGAAAGACCGAAGATGACAGTCGTCCCCATCACCTCCCCAGACCTCGACGCGGCCGAAGTGTCGTGGTTCTCGGCGCTTTGCTCGGACGACTACCAGTTCCTCGGCGTGCCGGATGGCGATTTGCGCTCGTCCTGGGCGCATTGTTCCGACATCGTACGCGAGGCCGAGGCTCAAGGCTTCCGCAACATCCTGTGCCCGTCCTCCTATCAGGTCGGTCAGGACACGCTGTCCTTTGTCGCGGGCTGTGCCCCCATCACGTCGAAGATTAACCTGCTGGCCGCCGTCCGCTGTGGCGAGATGCAGCCCATCATGCTCGCCCGCACCATCGCTACACTCGACCACATGCTCGAGGGGCGGCTGACGGTCAACATCATCTCGTCCGACTTCCCCGGTGAAAAGGCCGACAGTGATTACCGCTACCAACGCTCGCGCGAGGTGGTCGAGATTCTGAAACAGGCCTGGACCCAGGACGAGATCAACTACGCGGGCGAAGTCTACAACTTCTCCGGCCTCACCACCGACCCGGTGCGCCCCTACCAAACCGGTGGCCCGCTCCTTTACTTCGGCGGCTACTCGCCCTCTGCGCTGGAACTCTGCGGCCAGCACTGCGACGTCTACCTCATGTGGCCCGAGCCACAGGAAAATCTGGCAGGGCGGATGCGCGACGTGAATGCCGTGGCCGAGAAATACAACCGCACGCTGGATTACGGCCTGCGTGTCCACATGATCGTCCGCGACACCGAGGCCGAGGCCCGCGAATACGCCGACTACATCGTGTCGAAACTGGATGACGAATACGGCCAGCTGATCCGCGACCGCGCACTGGACTCGACGTCCCTTGGCGTCGCGCATCAGGCCAAGGCCCGCGAACTGGCGGACAAGTTCGGCTATGTGGAGCCAAACCTCTGGACCGGCGTGGGCCGGGCGCGCTCTGGCTGCGGTGCCGCCCTTGTCGGCTCCACCGATCAGGTCATGTCCAAGATCGAAGAGTACCAGAAAATGGGCATCCGCGCCTTCATCTTCTCGGGCTACCCCCACATCGACGAGGCAAAACATTTCGGCGCGCGCGTCATGCCGCACTTGAAAACCTGTTCGCTGCCCCATGCTTATGGCCGGGTGCCCGCACAGGCACCTGCAACACCCCTTGCCGCAGGAGAGCGCCGCTAATGGACCGCGTCCAACTATCCGACACCCTGAATTTTTCCCGCATCGTCTATGGCATGTGGCGTCTGGCCGATGACACGGACACCTCCGTGGCGCATGTGCAGGCCAAGATCCACGCCTGCCTCGATCAGGGCATCACCACCTTCGATCAGGCCGACATCTACGGCGGCTACGTGGCCGAGGCCGTGCTGGGCGAGGCCCTGCGCGCCGACACTGCCCTGCGGTCCAAGATGGAGATCGTGACCAAATGCGACATCGTGGCCCCAGTGGGCCGCTATGCCGATGCGCCGGTCAAATATTACGACACCTCCCGCGCCCACATCATGCAGAGCATCGAAAACTCCCTGCGCGATATGGCGATTGACCACATCGACTTGCTGCTGATCCACCGTCCCGACCCGTTCATGGACCACCATGAAACAGGGGCCGCGCTGGACGAGGCCGTGGCGAGCGGAAAGGTCGGTGCCGTAGGCGTGTCGAACTTCCGCCCCTGGGATTGGTCCCTGCTGCAATCAGCGATGAAAACCCCGCTGGTCACTAACCAGATCGAGATTTCGCTCAGCGCGATCGACCCCTTCACCAATGGCGATCTGGCCTTCCACCAACAGCACGGCCAACCCCTGATGGCATGGTCGCCCTTGGGCGGCGGCGGGCTGATGACGGGCGGCGACAAACTGCACGCCGTCATGGACGAGATTGCCAGCGCCAATGGCGTGGACCGCGCCGCCGTGGCGACCGCGTTCCTGCTGGCGCATCCCGCACATATCATCCCGGTCATGGGCACCAACAACATCGACCGGATCAAGAACATCGGCGCAGCGACCAATGTGACGCTCGACCGACCCACATGGTTCCGTCTCTACGAGGCGGCGCTTGGACACGAGGTGGCCTGATGACAATGCAAAGCCCGAACCAACCGACTGTGTTTTCCCCCGACGCCGACAGCAGCCGCCAGCTGCGCGACGCCTTCGGCAAATTCGCGACCGGCATCACGGTCATCACCGCCCCCAGCGCAGACGGCCCGGTCGCCATAGTCGCCAACAGCTTTTCGTCCGTGTCGCTGGATCCCGCACTGGTGCTGTGGTCCGTCGACCGCGGCGCGCGCCGCTTTCCCTATTTCGAGGCGGCGGACCACTACGCGATCCACGTGCTGGCGGCAGAACAGCAGGACGTATGCAGCCTGGCTGCGCGCAACGCCCACATGCTGAACGACCACCCCCACACGCTTAACGCTGATGGAGTGCCGTTGATTGATCATTGCCTTGCGCGGTTCGAATGTCGCAGGGTGGCTGCACATGACGCGGGCGACCACGTCATCATCGTGGGCCAGGTCCAGCGCACCGAAATGCGCGATGGCCAGCCGCTCACATTCTTTGCCGGCCAGTTCGGCAGCCTATCCAGCTAGGACAGGCCCAATACCCGCCCGCGGGGTGAAAGCGGAAAATGGGCCACGGCAGAACAAACTGCCGGGCGACCGACAAAGGGAGGGCCCGCAATGGGCTTATTACTGACGGTGCTTGCACCGCTCAGCTGGGTGAACGCCCTCGTGCTCAAGTTCGGGCGCGCGGTCGGTATTGCCGCCATCGCATTCATGGTGGCCGCGATCCTGATACAGGTCGTGGCCCGCTATATCTTCAACAACGCCCTGCCCTGGCCGGACGAGGCCGCACGCTTCTGCATGCTGTGGATGACCGGCCTGATGGCCCCCACGGCCTTCCGGCGCGGCGGCTTCGTGGCGCTCGACATGATCTCGGGCCTTCTGTCCAAACGGGTCGCGGCCCTGCTGGGCCTCGTCCTCCTCCTGATCTCGCTCGCCATCCTGATCGTGGCCGTCCAGATCGGGTTCAAAGAGGTCACAGGCTTTGGCGGCCGATTTGCCACCGCATCGCTCTACCTGCCGACATTCGACGGCTGGTTCCGGGTGCCGCGCAGTTGGATGATGCTCTCGCTCTTTGTGGGTGTGGTCCTGCTCTTGAGTGTGAACATCGAATTGATACTGCGCAGCATCGTGACTTTCCTGGGCGGCGGCGACCGTTTGCCCGATCTCGATCTGGGCGACATGGCCGCGGGGAGCGAATGATATGCTGATCTGGTTTCTGCCTCTCTTCCTGCTCTTTTTGCTGATCGGCCTGCCGGTGTTCTTCGGCCTGCTGGCCGCCCCCGGTCTGCTCCTGTGGATGAACGGTCAGGAAAAGGACATCACCCTCCTGTACCGCAACGTCTACAACGGCATGGACAGCTTTCCGCTGATGGCGATCCCGTTCTTCATGCTGGCCGGTGAATTGATGAACAAGGGCGGCATCACCATCCGCCTCGTGCAGTTCTCACAGGCGCTCATGGGCCACCTGCGCGGGGGGCTGGCACAGGTCAACGTGCTGTCCTCGATCCTGTTCGCAGGGCTCTCGGGCTCTGCCGTGGCGGACACCTCCGCGCTCGGCTCCATGCTGGTCCCCGCGATGGAAAAGGAAGGCTACACAAGACGCTACGCCGCTGCGATCACCGCCGCCAGCTCTGTCATCGGCCCGATCATCCCGCCCTCGGGCATCATGATCATCTACGCCTATGTCATGGGCGAAAGCGTCGCGGCGCTGTTCCTTGCGGGCATCGTGCCGGGCATCCTCGTGGGCGTGGGCCTGATGGTGATGATCCGCGTCACCGCCGACAAATACGACCTGCCCGCGGCCAAGCGGGTGGAGTTCGACGGCGTCGAACTGGGCGCGTTGGAAAAATGGGTCAGCTTCGCGCTGGCGCGTCTGAACATCGGCCTGCTGATCTGGGTCATCGCGCCGCTGCCCGAAACGTCGGGCCTGATGACATGGGTGACGTTCCTCGCCGCCGTGGCTGTGGCCCACGCGCTGCTGCTGGCACTCCGCACGCAGGTCAGCTCGGACTTCCGCACCATCTGCAAACGCGCCATCGTGCCGCTGCAAACGCCTGTACTGATCCTGGGCGGTATCCTCGGCGGTGTCTTTACCCCGACCGAGGCCGCCGCCGTCGCCGTGGCCTACGCGGTGTTCGTGGCGTTCTTTGTCCTGCGCACCATGTCGCTCCGGGACCTGCCCGACATCCTCAGCCGGGCAGGGCTCACCTCGGCCGTGGTGCTGCTGCTGGTGGGGGCCGCCATGGCGTTCAAGACGGTCGTGTCGCTGTCCTACGCGCCGCAGATCCTGGCCGACTACATTCTGACCCTGTCGGAAAACCCGCTGATCCTGCTGTTCCTCATCAACCTGCTGCTGTTCATCGTCGGCATGTTCCTCGACGCAGGCCCCGCCATCATCATCCTCGGGCCCATCCTCGCCCCGATCTTCACCGATCTGGGCGTCGACAGCATCCACTTTGCCATCATCATGTCGGTGAACCTGACCGTGGGGCTGGCCACGCCACCCATGGGCCTTGTGCTGTTCGTCGCCGCGGCGGTCAGCAAGGAAAAGGTCGAAACCATCGCCAAGGCGATCCTGCCATTCCTGGCCATCGAAATCGCGGTGATCTTCCTGATCACCTACGTGCCGGCCATTTCAATGACGATACCCCGCCTGACGGGGTTCGCGAACTAAGAGCTATAACCGGGAGGACTTACCACTATGCTCAAAAACACCCTCAAAACCCTGACCGCAGCCGCGCTTGTCGCGGGCTCCGCGATCATGGCGCAGGCTCAGGATTACACAATCCGCGCCACCGCCAACTCCAACACCAATGACGAAGACTATGACGGCCTCGTCGTGTTCAAAAACTATGTCGAGGCAGCCTCCAATGGCGCCATCGCCGTAGAACTCTTCATTGGCACACAGCTGTGCTCGAACGGCGCGGAATGCCTGCAAGGCGTGGCAGACGGCTCGATCGATGTCTACATCTCCACCTCCGGTGGCGCGTCGGGCATCTTCCCCTACGTGCAGGTCCTCGATCTGCCCTACCTGATGGCCGATGACCGTATCGCCGAACACGTGTTGTCGGGCGACTTCACCCGCAAAATGCGCGCCATGGCACTGGAAGACTCCGGTGACGCGATCCGCCTGATGACCATCGGTAACACCGGCGGTTGGCGCAACTTTGCCAACACGCAACGCCGTGTGGCTGAACCCGCGGACATGGACGGCCTCAAGATCCGCACAGTCGTCGCCGACCTGCCACAGGAACTGGTCAAGGCTCTGGGCGCGTCCCCGACCCCGATCCCGTGGCCCGAGCTCTTCACCTCATTCCAGACCGGCGTTGTCGAGGGTTCGAAAAACGGCATCACCGACATCATGGGCATGAAATTCCCCGATGCGGGCCTGCAATACGTGACACTGGACGGCCACGCCTACATGGGCGCGCTGTGGTGGATGTCGAACCAGAACTTCATGGCGATGCCCGAAGACATGCGCCGCGTCGTGGTCGACGGCTTCTATGCGCTGCAACAGGCGACATTCGCCTCGCCCAAGCGCAAGTCGATCCAGGCTTACGAAGACTTCGTGGCCGGCGGCGGTGACCTCTACGTGCCGACACCTGCACAAAAGGCAGCCTTCGCCGAAGCGGCAGCACCTGTGAACGACTGGTTCACCGCCAACGTGGCCCGTGGGGATGAGATCCTGACCGCGCTGCAAGAGGCCGTGGCCGCCGCCGAAGCGGACGTCAACGCCGCGCGCGACGCCGACCTGAACTAAACATGCGGTGCGCCCCGAGGGCGCATCCTACGGCGGGCCGCTCCTTTGATGGGGGCGGCCTTTTCTTTTGCAGTGGGTGACTGATCCGTGGGCCCTGCCCATCGCGGGACAGTCTTGGACGAACGGCACGACGCTTTGCCGTAAAAACCCGCCCCGACGTCAGCGCCCTATAGCGAGAACGCCAAAGGCGAGTATCACCATCACCGTTCTGGCGTGATGCCAAATCGACCATTGCCGCAGCACCGCTATCAGCTCTTGATCGTTGTACGCATGTGCGGCCAGCCTGTTGTTGATCGTCCGGAAAAAGACAAAGAACGAGGCGAGGGCCAGGCCGCAGAGAAACGCCGCCGTCCAAGTCGCGGGCCGTCCATCGAGGATCGCCAAGTCCATCGACGCCATGACCGCAAGCGCCGTCAAAGGCGCGAAATAACGAAACAGCCGGGGTCCTCCCGCGCCATGCAGGTCATAAACTTGGCCGCTGGCAAACCACGCCAAAACGGCACAAGGACCATGCCTTCGGTCAACAGGCTGCCCGCGAGCAAACCGACGAGGATCAATGTGATCTCAAACATGCTCCGCCCCCCGCGTTGCCCGCGCGATCCATAGCCCCAGCAGAGGGAACAGGACGAGTTCAGCGACCAAGGACGGTGCAATGTCGCGGCTCATCAGCAGCGCCATATCGCTCTGCGTCAACCTCATCAGCCCCCCGACAAAGATCATGCCAATCAGCACGATCAAGACAGTCCGCAACCGTTGCAAGGCAAACGCCCCGGCAACAAACAGCACACCCACACATGTCCACACGCCCGCGATAAAGCGCGTGTGATTGTCCTGAACGGCGAATGTACCGGGGTCGGTCACTTGCACGAAGTCACCCGCGCCTTGCCAGCCCAGCGTTTCAATTCCGCCCAGCCCGACATTCAGGCCAAGCCAGATGATCGCTGCGCCACTGAGCAGCAGAAGAGATTTCAAAAGTACCAACATTGTCTTGTCCTCTTTCAGTTGGAAACGTGGAGCCCTGACAGATGACGCCCAAGCATGCGGCAGCCGCGATGGTGTGATGGGCCGACCCCCCAATCGGTGCGCGGACGGTCTTGCCATCACGGCGGTTCAACGCATGGAATGCAGTTCTGAATGCCACAGGAAACTCCCTGCAATATACGCGTACACTTAAATATACCGACCTGTACATATTAAATCATACGCGTATACTATTTTGTGATGACAGGCGCCGATCGCCGTGAGGACCCGTAACAATGCCCGAGCAAACGCCTACACGCGGACGACCTACACTGTCACAGGACACCTTGGCGGAGCGCCGCGACGAAATCGCTTCCGTCGCCTTGCGCCTGTTTCTGAGCGAAGGCTTTGCATCCGTCTCAATGCGCCGCTTGGGAAAGGAAGTCGGCCTGACGCCGATGGCCTTGTACCGATACTACCCCAGCAAGCTGGACATTCTCGCCCGACTTTGGGGTTACATCATTGGCAAGGCGTTCGACCGTGTCACGGCCGCCACGCAGGGCGCGGACACGCCCGAAGATGCGCTGTCACAGGCCGCACAGGCCTATGTCAGCTATTGGTGCGAGAACAAGGATCATTACCACCTTGTCTTCATGAACCCCGGCGTTACCGACACGGACGTGCGCAGCTTTGTCGGAGAGGAAGAGACCATTGCCCGGTATGACGTCTTTTTCCAAGCCGTCGCCAAAATGCGTTCCGCAGATCGTATGGCCCCTTCCGTGAAAATCGCCACCGATGGTTTGATCTGCCATTTGCACGGGATCATGCATTCCCTGATCACCATGCAGGGGTATCCATGGACACAGGCGGACACGCTGGTTGCAGATGCAGTTGAGCGCGTTGGCCGCTGACCTTCGCGGCATCGCAGGCCTCAAGCCACCAACAACCAAGCCACTCAAACTTTGCACCAGAACAAGCGGACATAGTCCGCCCACAGACAAAACGAAGCGCTGTGCGCTCTAACGCCCGTCGTTCGGATCAACGGCCCGCACAGGTGTCCGTGCGCGCCACCGGTCATGTGCAAAGAGTACCGCCAAAGTGGCCGCAACAGCCGTGATCCAGATCACCTCGGCCTTCATCATCAAGAGCGCCGCGAGCGCCAAACGCACGGCAATCTCCCAAGGCGCCAGCCGCGCCCGGTCAAAGACGGCCAACGCCGATGACAACAGGTACAACGCCAGCCCGAGGCGCATCAAGAGCAGGACAAGCGCCAGAATATCAAGCTGGCCCCCGTACCCGGCGAGGAACGCGCCGTTGGCCGATTGCGGGTCCAGGATCGCCTCCTTGATGAGCAGCAGCTCGGGGTGAAAGGCGAACACAAACGGGATCACAAAGATGACGATCCCGGATTTCACGGCGGACAGGCCCGTCGCCATCGGCTCGGCCTTGGTGATCGAAGCGGCGGCAAAGGCGGCGAGGGCGACCGGGGGTGTGATGGCGCTCGCCACGGCAAAGTAAAAGATGAACATATGCGCTGTGAAAAACGACAACCCCAACCCGGCCAGAACGGGGCTCATCAACAGGGCCGCGTTCACATAGGCCGGGACCGCAGGCATCCCCATGCCCAACAAAACGGCCAGCAGCATCGTCAGCAAAAGCGCCACGAACTGCGGCAACGCGGTGCCGGCCGTGCCGAGGTTGAGGCTGTTGAGCCAGGCCAATACGTCCAACGATAAAAAGACGGGCAGCCCCGTGAACGACAGGCAAAAGTCGATGATCGAGACCGCCAGAAACATCAAGTACAGCGTCGCGATCAAAACACCCGCCCCAGAGAGCGCGTCGACAATCTTGCGCGGGCGTGCGCGGATTTCCGGATCCAGCAAGAGCAACACCAACAGCAACATGACCGCCCACCAGCCCGCCGCACCCGCCGATCCGGAAGAGTTCTGGACCGCCTGCAAGAACCAACTCAGGCTCTCAACCTGACAGGTGCCGTCGTTGAACACGCGATCCGCACCCAGCACACCGCCCAACAGGCCGCAGCCCACCGCATCCTTCGAGATCAGCAACAGCGTCAGGATCAGCAGGATCGGGCCAAAAACCATCACGAGGTTCAGGTAATCCTGCCGCTCCAGGATCATGTCGTCCGTAATCTCGCCAATCGCGGTGAGGTTCTGTTTGCGCGACTGAAACACCGCCGACAGGAACAGACAGAAGAAATAGGCGATGGACGGGATGATCGCCGCGACGATGACGCTGGAATACGGGACCGAGGTCAGCGACGCGAGAACGAAGGCCGCAACACCCATGACCGGCGGCATGATGGACCCGCCGGACGAGGCGGCGGCCTCAACACCACCCGCAAACACTTTGGAAAAGCCCCGCTTGATCATCATCGGGATGGTCAGAACACCCGTCGACAGCACGTTGACGATGGGCCCGCCAGAGATGGTGCCGAACATGGCCGAGGACACGATGGCCGCATGTGCCGGTCCTCCGCGCAGGTGCCGGGTCCAGCGAAAGGCGAGCTTGATCAAGGACCGCCCACCGGCAGAGCTGCCAAAGAGCGAACCAAGCACGAGATAGGGAAAGATCGTGTTCAGCACGATATCCATGAACCGACCCAACAGACCGGAGGCGTTGTTGACCAGAACGTCATGCACCCTTGGCCGTCCGTCAGACAGCAGGCGCGGCTCGCCCGCCAGTTTGGTGACCAGGTATTTGTTGATGTCGTCGGCGCCGTACACATACCAGACGAGCACCGTCAGAATGGTGTAACCCGCCACCGCAATAGCTACGATGACCAGCGGCAGGCCCCAGACCTTGATGTTGTAAGACAGGAAAACCACCACCGCGAGACCGACAATCAGAACCAGCCAGCCGCCCGTGGTGTTGACGCATTGCGGGTCCTCGACTGTGGTGGGCGCAGGCAGGCCCAGGCTTTCACTGAACTCCGCAGCGGCGGCGAGGCTTTGCGCAATCAGCCGCGCGCGGTCGCCATTCAGGCGGTCGATCAGACAGACAGATTCGATTTCGACCAGATAGGTGACCGATATGGTCATCGCCATGACCACCAGGGCGACGTCCAGTGCCAGCCCCATCGCGCGGCGCATCGCACTGCGCCCGACCCAATCGCGCCACATCGAGTGTTTCAGGACCACCACGCACATCATCAGCGCGAAAAACAGGGGATAGAACCACTCGGTCGGGAACTTGCGAAACCGCATCCCGTTTTCACCGAAAAAAGAGGCCGTTAGATCGTCGTATCCGGGGATGCCGGGCGTGGAATTGATCAAACCCACCATGACCAGCACCAGTGAAAGCACATAGAGCAAGCGGCGCGCGAAACCGTGCGTCCCCTGCTGGTCGGGCGATGCCTCAGACATGGTGATACCTACCCCTCAAGAAAGGGCCGCACGCGAGATGCGCCCGGCCCCGATCTCGTCTGCTTGCTTACTTGGCGCAGTCAGGCAGCGTGTAGCCGGCTTCCTCCCAGGCCGCGACGGCGCCGGGGTGGTACTTCATCGGATTTGTGCCGCACATATCCGTCACCTCAGGGTCCGTTTCGCCATGCCATGTGACGGGCATGAAAGACGCTTTGGCGTGGTAAATCGTCTCGATGTTTTCGATGAACGCCGTGGTCAGTGCCTTGGCCGTGTCAAAGTCCATGTTCACGTTTACCACGTCTCCGCCCACGGTGGCCGGGCCACGGAAAGTGTCGTCTTCGGACACAACCGTCACACCGTCGCCGTAACCCATCTCTGCCACCGGCATCGAGAACCTGACCGTACCGGGAAGCTTGGCGATCTTCTGGAATGCCTCGCCTTCATGCACGTCCTTGGGCATCGAAAAGACGGTGATGTCGCCAGAGGCCAGTGCCGCCGTGATGCGCGGATCGGGGAAGGCCTGCGGCAGGACAAAGGCATCGGCCGATCCGTCCTGGATCGTCTTGACGGCCTGTCCCCAGTTCACCTGCACGCCCGTGTAACCGGTGCCTTCCTCAAGGCCGGTCACCGTCTTGGTCAACAGGCGCGCATTGGTCAGGGCCGCACCGCGCGGCGGACCGTTGTAGATGGTTTTGCCTTCCAACCCGTCCCAGCCGGAAATGTTCGCGCTGTCATAAACAAAAAGCCCCTGCACCGAGACACGGTAGGTATAGAGCACCGCCAGATTGTCGGCGAGGTCCGCGCCCGCTTCGGCACCCAGACCAGCGTAGGGGCCCACACCGCGCGACATCAGGAACGGCAGGATAAAGGGGGCGGCGGCAATGTCGGTTTTGCCTTCGGCGACGTTCTGCACCGAATTGGTCAGCGTCTGGCCCGCGGTCACCTGAATGTCGGCGATACCGGCTTTTGACGCGGCCTCCGACAGCGAAATGATCGAGATCCCCGGCGTTGTGTTCGGCGCCGCGGTCTCCGCAGTCAAAATACCCTGCGCCATGGCCCCAGAGCCGATGCAGGCCGCGGCAATCACCGCCGCAATTCGTTTGTTTGACATCATATTTCCTCCCAGATGATGCGTGTTCTTTGAGCGTGACACCGCTTTTGTTAGCTGCTTATATCTCACCCACGGTCAAAAAATCGATTTTTTTGGTTTTGGGGAATATCTGTAACCAGATTAGGACGTCGCGCAATGCCCGAGTTAGAACTCTTTGTCGCTCCCAACACATGTGCCCGCGTGGCAACCATCGCGCTCGAAGAGATTGGCGTGCCGTTTGAGACGACCCTGATCCGCACGGCGGCCAACCAGCAAAACTCGCCCGAGTTCCTGAAAATCAATCCCAAGGGCAAGGTGCCGGCACTGCTGATCGACGGCGCGCCCCTGACCGAGAATGTCGCAATCCTGAGCTGGCTGGCCGCGACCTATCCAGAGGCGCATCTGTTGCCCGAAACCGACGACCAGCTTGCCGCGCTCAAGCAGACGGCAGACCTCGCCTTTTGGGCCGGCACCGTTCATCCCGTCGTCACCCGGATCGCCATGCCCATGAAAATGATCCCCGACGCCGCGCAGTCTTTCGAGATCGTGCGCCCCAAAGGGGTCGAGGACATGAACAAGATCATGAAGATGATCGACACCCGCCTTCAGGACGGTCCTTGGTGGTACGGCGAGACGTGGTCGATCGTGGATGGCTACCTCTATTGGGTCTGGGGGCGGATCACCGGCGTCGGCTATGACGGCACCGCTTTCCCGAACGTCCAGAAACACTTTGAACTCAGCAATGCGCGCCCCGCCGTGCAGCGCGCCATGGCCCGAGAGGAGGTCAATATCGACGTCCTCAAATCCGAAAACCTCTACATGCCTCCGCGCTAGCCCAGACAAAAGGCAACACGATGAACGTCCTCTGGATTATGGCCGACCAACTCCGCTGGGACTATCTCAGCTGTTATGGCGCCCAACATATCGCGACCCCCAATATCGACCGTCTGGCGGCCAAAGGGGTCAGGTTTGACCGCGCCTACGTGCAATCCCCGATCTGCGGTCCCAGCCGGATGAGTTTCTATACAGGCCGGTATGTGCGCAGCCACGGTGCCACCTGGAACGGCTTTCCCCTGCGGGTGGGCGAGCCCACATTGGGCGACCACCTGCGCGAGGTCGGCGTCACCAGCACGCTGGTCGGCAAGACCCACATGCGCCCCGACGAAGAAGGCATGAAACGCCTTGGCATTGATCCCGAAAGCACCATAGGCGCGCTGGTCAGCGAATGTGGTTTCGAGGTCTTCGTGCGGGACGACGGCACCAATGCGGCCACCGACAAGAACCGGCATGCCGAAGACTACGAACGTTACCTGCGCGCACACGGGATGGGCGGCGACACCCCGTGGGAGGAATGGGCCAACACCGCAATTGGCCCGGACGGCACAAAGAAATCAGGCTGGTTTCTGGAAAACGCACCCTTGCCCGCGCGCGTTCCCAAAGAGCACTCGGAAACCGCATGGCTGACCACACGCGGGATCGAATTCATCGAAAGCCAGGGGGACAAGCCCTGGCTGTGCCACCTCAGCTATATCAAACCGCACTGGCCCTATCTGGCCCCCGCGCCCTACAACGACATGTACACGCGCGATGATCTGCCACCCGTGAACCGCCGGCCGCAGGAACACAGCCACCCGCTTTTGCAAGCCTGGACGCAGACGCGCATCTGCAAGAGCTTCTCCCGCGAAGATGTTCGCGAGATCGTGGCACCTGTCTACATGGGGCTGATCAAGGAACTCGACGACAACATGGGCCGGTTGTTTGGCCACCTCGAACAGAGCGGGCGGATGGACGACACCATGGTCGTGTTCTGCTCGGATCACGGCGACAACATGGGGGATCACTGGATGGGCGAAAAGGACCTGTTCTACGATTGCTCCGCCCGAATCCCGCTGATCGTGTATGACCCCCGGACCCAGGCAGACAGCACGCGCGGCACATCATGTGACAAGCTGGTCGAGGGGATCGACCTGGCGCCTACATTTCATCAACTTATGGGCGGCGAGGCCAAGCCCCATGTGATGGAAGGGCGCTCGCTTGAACCGCTCTTGCACGGTCAGGATGCGCCGTGGCGCGACTATTGCATCTCGGAATACGACTATTCCACCCGCGACGCCCGCCAGGACGTGAATGTCGATGAAAGCGATGCGCGCCTCGTCATGGTTTTCGACGGTCGTTGGAAATACGTGCATGTCGAACTGATGCGCCCGATGCTGTTTGACCTCGAAACCGACCCGGACGAATTGCACGACCTGGGCGACAGCCCCGACCACCAGGATCAGATCGCGCGCATGCGGGACCTGCATTTCGAATGGGCGCGCAAGCACCACTCGCGGATCACCCGCAGCCCCCAGATCATCGAACGCATGGCCGCGGGCAAGGAACCGCCCGGCATCTACATCGCCTATTGGGACCGCGAAGAGGCCGAGGCAAACGGGTTGGTATCACCGCCACATCTGGACGCCTGAGACCCAACCCAGTCTAGGCCGACACTGCCTATTTGAAGTGCGCGGCCTGACCGGACAGAGAGACTGAAAGGCTCACGCTGCCTTCGTTGATCAGCCACTTGCGGATCTCATAGTCTCGCGCGCCCGAAAGGTGCATGGGATCATTGATGGCTAGCACGTGGGCGGTTTCAAAATCTGGCGCGCGATAGATCATCATGCCTTCCGCGTCCATCGCTATCCCGGTCTTATCCGAAATCGGCCCGGCCAGGAACAACACGCCCTCAGCCTCCAGCTTCTTTTGATAGGCCAAGTGATCGGGCAACGACTCTTTGACCAGCGAAATATCGTTTGGCGTGCTTTTGATCACATACAGCTCCAGCGCAAGCGCGCCGCGCGCCTTGGCCTCTGCCTTGTACTTGTCCCAGTCTGGCACGTGGATGTCCTCCCTCTTTGTCAACGCGATGCTATCGGCAACGTAAAACCCTTCAAGTTAAAAAATCGATTTTATTGGACAACGCGCAAAAATACCGATTATCTCCCAAAAGAAAGACGGGGGGACACGGCTTGAGTTCGCATTTGGAGCAGCTCCGGCAATCCGCGCAGGATGATGTGCGTGGGCTGCGGGGCAAGATTGATCGTCTGTCGGATGATCAGATTGATCTTATCCTGACCGGGGCGCGGTCGCACTATGCCTGGACGGATCGGCCCGTCGCCGATGATATGTTGCGCGACATCTTCGACATCATGCGCATGGGCCCAACCAGCATGAACACCTGCCCGGCGCGGCTGATCTTTGTCCGCTCCACCGAGGCCAAGGAACGTCTCGCGAAATCCCTCAAACCCGCGAATGTGCCAAAGGTCATGGGCGCTCCGGTCACCGCGGTCATCGCGCATGATCTGGGATTCTGGACCCATCTGCCCCGCCTGTTCCCGCACGAGGATCGCCGCCCGATGTTCGAGGGCAAACCAGCGCATATCGAGGCCACGGCCTTTCGCAACGCCACGCTTCAGGGGGCGTATTTCATGGTCGCCGCCCGTGCGCTCGGGCTGGATGTCGGTGCGATCTCGGGCTTTGACAACGCGGTTGTGGATGCTGAGTTCTTTGAGGGCACAACGCTCAAATCGAACTTCCTGTGCAATGTCGGCTACGCGGATGAAACCGCGCTGTTCCAACGCTTGCCCCGGTTCGACTTTGACGACGTGTGCGAAATCATCTGACACAGGAGCCCGGCAATGACCGTCAAGATGAAGACTTCCGTGACCCTCACCGCCCGCGCTGAATGTCCCTCGCATTCGTTGTCACAGGTCGCGGTGCGCGATCTGGTGCAGATGATCGACGAACCCACGGCGCGGGGCGGCACGAACAAGGGGTTCACCCCGACCGACACCGCCCTGAGCGCCCTGATCGGCTGCACCAACGTGATCGGCCACAAATGCGCGGCGAAACTTGGCGTGGACATCGGCCACCTGAACATTTCGGCCACCTGCCGCTTCAACCGCCTCGGCGTGACCCTGAGCGACGAAATCGACGTCCCCTTCGAAGAGATCGACCTGGTCGTCATCTCGGACGGGACCGCCACACAAGATGAACTGAACGCAGTCGCGGCCGACGTCGCGAAATACTGCCCGCTGGCCAAGCTCTTTCGCGGCGCCGGCACCGTCATAAACGAAGACTGGCAAAAAGCCGGCTAACAACCAACTTGGGAGGAAAGACATGAAACTGACACGGCGTCTGGCCCTAGCAACCGGGCTTGCACTGGGATTGGGAGGCGCGCTTGGCAGCGCGGCAACCGCTCAGGAAACAATCAATCTGACCGCCATCGACGGCTATCCGGCGCGGGCAATGTGGGTTCAGGAATTTTCGAATTTCTTTATCCCGCGCGTGAATGAAGAGCTGGCAAAGACCGGCGCGTACCAGATCAACTGGATGGAAGCCTACGGCGGCCAAATCGTGAAACCACGCGGCGTTCTCGAGGGGATCAAGCTGGGGCTGGGTGACATCGGCATTGTCACCACCATCTTCCACAACTCGGCGCTGCCCTCGCAGGGCATTTCCGCCGTGACCCCCTTTGTGGCCGCAGACGCCCGTGTCGTGGCGCAGGCCGTCGACGAAATTGCGCGTGAATTCCCGCAAATGAGCGCGGAACTGGCCGCTGAAAATCAGGTCTACCTCGCCACTGGCGTTGTGCTGGACACCTACCAGATGTTCTCGAAAACGCCGATCAATTCGCTGGCGGACATCGAGGGTCTCAAAGTGGCCGGTGCCGGGTACAACCTGCGCTATCTCGAGGGTATTCCGGGTGCCGCAGGCGTGCGCGGCGGTCTGCCCAACTTCTACAACATGCTGCAAACCGGTGTTGTCGACGCGGCGATGCTCTGGCCCGAAGCGGCCAAGACCTTCAAGATCGCAGAGGTCGCGCCCTACATGCTGCGCGCCGATCTGGGTGCTGTGAACTCCAAGACGGTCACCGTGAATGCCGACGTGTGGGAAGGTCTGCCGCAGGACGTAAAGGATGTCTTGCAAGCCGTGGCGATTGAATATCGCGACCACGTTGCAGGCGTCGCCATGGACCGCGCCACCGCATCGCGCGAGGCCTATGTCGCAGGCGGCGGCACGATTGTCGAACTGAGCCCCGAGGCGCGTCAGGCCTGGGCCGACGCCATGCCGAACATCGCGGTTGAATGGGCCAAAGAGATCGACGTCGCCGGTGGTCCCGGCTCTGCGATGCTGGCCGCCTACATGGGCAAGTTGAAAGCGGCGGGCATGACCCCGTTGCGCGACTGGTCTGCCGAAGCCACCAACTAGGCACGGCAGGAAAACATGATGGCCTCCGTGCTGCACAAAATCCGGTCTTTCACCGAGACCGTTGCAATCATCGCCAACGTCAGCGGGGCCTTTGTCCTGCTGGCGCTGGTGGTCATCATGAATATGGACGTCATTGCGCGGGGCGTGTTTCATGCCCCGTTTCGCGGTGTGGTCGAGCTGGTGATCTTTGCCCTCGTCCTCATCGTCTTTTTGCAACTGCCCGATGTGGTCCGCACCGGCAGGCTGACCCGCTCGGACGGGTTTCCCAGCCTGATGCGCGCCAGGACGCCGCGTCTCGGCGAGGGTCTGGAACGCATCATTCACGCGGTGTCTTGCGGTTTCATGTTCATGATCGTCTGGACGGTCTGGCCCGAGTTCACCGAGGCCTTCGAGAGTTGCCACTTCTTCACGCCGCCCGAATTTGGCGCACAGCCCACCGGCGCGTTCTGGCCTGATTTCAAGGCGGCGCTGGCGCGGTGCGACTACTTTGGCACGCCGGGCATTATGACTGTGCCATGGTGGCCCGCACGTCTGGCCATCGTCTTTGGCTGCGTGATGGCGGGCCTGCTCTTTTTCTTCAAGGCCGCGTTGGGTGATCCCCAGCCGATCTCCGATGAACACAGCGAGGTCTAGGCCATGAGCCCGGTTGAAATCGGCATGTTGTCCGTGCTGGCGATTGTCACGCTGGTCTATCTGGGGCTCTACATCCCCGTGGCGCTGGGCCTTGTGTCCTTTGTGACCATCTGGATCATCTCGGGCAAATCCATCCTCGCCTTCAATTTTCTCAAGATCGCGGTGGGTGACGGGGTCACGGAATACGAATTTGCCACGATCCCACTGTTCACCCTCATGGGCTTGCTTGTGTCCAAGGCGGGATTGGGCCGCGACATCTACGAAGTGATGAACTCCGCCTTTCGGCGCGTGTTGGCAGGGGTCGGCATGGCCACCGTGGGGGCCAATGCGGTCTTTGCCGCGATCACCGGTTCGTCCATCGCGTCGGCCTCGGTCTTTACCAAGATCTCGGTGCCCGAGATGCTGCGGTTCAACTACAACAAACGCTTTGCCGTGGGCGTTGTGGCGGGGTCGTCCGTTTTGGGCATGATCATCCCGCCCTCTGCGATGTTGATCATCTACTCCTTCGTGGCCGAACAATCGGTGGGCCACATGTTCCTCGCGGGCATCATTCCCGGCCTGATCCTGACCGCTGCCTATATCGTGGCCATCTACGCCATGGCGCGGCTTTGGCCGTCGTACATCGGGTCAGACATTGCCGTCGACGACAGCGCGGGCCTGAGCACGTCGGAAATGATCTCCAAGGCGTGGCCGGTTGTTGTCCTCATCATTCTGGTGCTGGGCGGCATCTACACCGGCTGGCTCACCCCGGTCGAGGCGGGGGCCGCCGGTGCCTCGCTGGCGCTTATCGTCGCGCTGGTGCGGCGCTCTATCAACTGGTCCGGGTTCTGGTCCACTCTGGTCGAAACCGGGCACATCACGGCCGCGATCCTGCTGCTGATCACCATGGCCTCCTTCTACAGTCGGATGCTCGGCTTTGCGGGCCTGCCAAACGAACTCAACGCCGTGCTCAACGCGTGGGAGCTGTCCTTCTTCCAGATCATGCTGATCTACGTTCTGCTGATGCTGGTCCTCGGCACCCTGCTGGACACCGCCTCGATCATCCTGATCGTGGTCCCGCTCTTTATCACACTGATCGAGGAAATGGGGCTCAGCCTGATCTGGTTCGGCATCGTCACCGTCATCGGCGCAGAGATCGGATTGCTGACGCCGCCGCTCGGGATTTCCTGCTTTGTGATCAAAAGCACGCTCAACCGGCGCGACATCAGCCTCAAGGACGTCTTTCTGGGCGCGCTTCCCTTTGCGGCCATCATGCTCTGTGTGCTCATCCTGCTGATCCGCTATCCGGTTCTCTCCACCGCCCTGCTTAACTAGGAGCCGACGCTATGAAAGACGTATCCATCGACACGATCACGCAGGCCTTTCTGGATTACTGCGGCCCCGACACCGACCCGCGCACGCTGTTTGTGCTGCGCAAGATGGTCGAACACATGCACGCCTTTGCCAAGGAAACCGAACTGACGCACGCCGAATGGATGCGCGGTCTCAAGTTTCTCACCGATGCCGGGCAAATCTCCGACGATGAGCGCAACGAGTTTGTCCTGATCTCGGACGTCACCGGCATGTCGTCGCTGGTGGACATGCTGGGCTCGCGCCACGAGGGGACCTCTTCGAGCGTTCTCGGCCCGTTTCACTCAGTCGGCGCACCGCATCTGCCCGTCGGGGGTGACCTCAAGAAAGACAACGAGGGCGCAACCGTTCTCGTCGAGGGCGTGGTCAAAGGCACCGACGGCCATCAGATCGAAGGCGCTGTGATCGAGCTTTGGCAGACGGCGGAAAACGGCCTCTACTACAGTCAGGACACGGGGCAGGGCGACTTCAACCTGTGCTGTTCAATGACCACCGGGACCGACGGGCGCTATGCCATGACCACGGTCAAACCCGCACCCTACAAAGTACCCGACGACGGCCCGGTGGGCGAGTTGTTCCGCGCTACAGGCCGCGAACCCTGGCGCCCATCGCACCTGCATTTCATCGTGCAGGCCGAGGGCTATCGCGCATTGGTCACCGAGGTGTTCGCCAATGGCGACCCCTATCTGGACCAGGACGCGGTGTTCGGCGTCCGCGAGGACCTGATCATGGACTACATCGAGTGCAGCGACCTGGACGCACTGCCGGATGACCTCCAGATCGGCCGAAACGCCACCGTTCCCTATTACAAAGTCAATTTCGATTTCGTGCTGGCGCCCGAGGCGGCGCAGACACCGACCTGAAAGGAAAAAACATGCGTGAAACACATCTGGAAGACGGCAAATGGTGGGTCAGCCCGTACAATTTCGAGGCCGATGTACGCGGTGAACTGAACCTCCCCAAAAAGGTCGAGATCCACGATGCCACCCTGCGCGACGGCGAACAGACGCCGGGCGTGGTCTTTTCGGTCGACGACAAGATCGAGATCGCGACCAAGCTGAACGAGCTGGGTGTCGACCGGATCGAGGCAGGCATGCCCGCTGTCTCCCCGCAGGACCAACAGGCGATCACCGAAATCTCCAAACTTGGCCTCGATTCCAAGATCTTCACCTTCGCACGCGCGATGATGAAAGACATCGACATGGCGCTGGAATGTGGCGCGGATGGTGTCGTGATCGAGGTCCCGATTGGCTACCCGAAACTGGTCACGCAATTTGGCTGGACCTGGAAAGACGTCGCCGAAAAAACCGCGCCGGTCATCAACTACGCACGCGAGAATGGCCTGCACGCGCTGTTCTTTCCCTATGACACGACCCGCGCGCGCAAAAGCGATCTGACCAACCTGTGCAACTACATCATGGACAACGCGCCGCCCGACAGCATCGGCATCGTGGATACCATGGGCTGCGCGACGCCAGAGGCGATCAAACATATGGTGCGTTGGGTCAATGACATGACCGGCCTGCCTATCGAAATTCACACCCACAACGACTTTGGCATGGGCGTCGCCACCGAACTGGCCGCCGTGACCGCAGGCGCGGTCTGCGTGCACAGCTGTGCCAACGGTCTGGGCGAACGCACCGGCAATGCCGCCCTCGAAGAACTGATGATGGGGCTGCACCTGCTCTACGGCTATGACACCAACTACAAGCTGGAAAAGATCCCCGAACTGGCCGCGATGATCTCCGAGAAATCCAACATCCCGATCGCCCGCAACAAGCCGGTGCTGGGCCACGGCAATTTCATCCGCGAGTCTGGTATCGGCATCAACTACGTGATGAATGACCCGCTGGTCATGTTCGCCACCCACCCCGCGTTGACCGGCAAAACAGGCGAGGTCGTGCTGGGCAAAAAGTCCGGCAAGGCGTCGATCATCTACAAGATGGGAGAGCTAGGCCTGGGCGAATTGGAGGACGACAAGATCGCCGCAATCCTGGACGAAGTGAAAACAACCGGGATTGCCAAACGGGACGTACTGACAGATGAGGAGTTCGTGAATATCGTGTCGGCAGTCAAGACCGGCTGATCGGTAAGGAACAGCATGTACCTTGGAACTGACCCCAAGAACCAAACGCTAGAAAACTCGGCCACCCGTGTGGCCTACAACCGGTTGCGGCGGATGATCGTGACCGGGGCACTGGCGCCTGGGGTCAAACTCAAGATCGACAATCTCAAAGACGTGCTTGAGCTCGGTGCCTCTCCGATCCGAGAGGCGCTGAGCCTGCTGACATCCGATCAACTCGTGGTCCGCCTCGATCAACGCGGCTTCAGAACCGCCGAGACCAGTCGCGAGAACTTCGAGGAAATCCTCGAATTGCGCTGCACCCTCGAAGGCAAGGCCCTGCGTCAGAGCATGGAAAACGCCTCCGACGATCACAACGAGGCCCTGATCCTCGCGCACCACAGAATGACGCGCGCCGAGCGGTCGGACCATGAGAACTTCGAACGCCACCACAAAGATTTCCACATGGCGCTGATCAGCAATTGCGGCTCGCCATTGCTGATGCGCTTTTGTGACCAACTCTATGATCTGAACATCCGCTACCGCTACATCGCGGGCGCCTCATCGAACTATGATGGCCGCAGTGTCGACGCGGAACACCAGCACATCCTCGACGCCGTCCTCGGCGGCGATGCCCAAAGCGCCGAAGAGCAACTGGTCGCCCACTACCGCGTCACCGGGTCCTTCCTGTCAAAACGCTTCGCCTAGGCCGCCCACTTGCGGCACCAAAGAACCGAACGGGATCAATTGCCGGGCCAATCCCAGCCCCGTGACCCCACCCAAGCGGCGATCACAGGTCCCAACGAAACCCCGTCGCCTCTTCGGACACGTCCCACAGCTTGGACATGACCGCCTTGTCATAGGCGTGGGGGTTCAGCGTCCCCTTGCCAACCGGACCACCCGTTTGCATCATCCCCGTAGGACCATAAAGCGCCCGCTGTTCCAGTCCGTCCTCGGTCGCACACATGACTTCGGGATAGGCACCCTTTGCCGCCGTTTGAACCATCGGCGTCTTGCTCATCAACCACCAGGTCAACCGCGTCACCAACCCGCCACTGGTGCTGATCAGCGATGTCGCCGATGCACCGGGGTGACACACATAGACCTGAACCTGCCTGCCCGCCGCTGCGACACGGTCTTGCAATTCATAGGCAAACATCATCTGCGCCAGCTTGCTCTGGCTGTAGACCGCGTTGGCGCTATAGTTCTTGTCCCAATTCATGTCGCCAAACTGGATCGTCTTGATCCCCATGTTATAGCCAAGGCTGGCGACAACGACGATGCGGCCCTTGCTGGCCTCGATCCGGTCAAACAGCATCCCGCACAGCACGAAATGACCATAGTGGTTTGTGCCAAGCTGGCTCTCGAACCCATCAACGGTCAACGTTTGTGTCGGCACCTGCGCGATTGCGGCGTTGCAGATCACCGCGTCAATCTGCGGAATGGTTTGTCTGACCTCCTCTGCGGCGGCCCGGACGCTGGCCAGATCGGACAGGTCCATGCGGACAAAATGCACGTCGGCATCTGCACCAAACTCTTCTTTCAGTGCCGCAACCGCGACGGCGGATTTCTCTGCACTGCGGTTCAGCATCACCACCTTCGCGCCCTTCGACAAAAAGGTGCGCGCGGCCTGAAACCCCGTGCCCGCGTTGGCGCCCGTGATCACATAGGTTTTGCCTGCGCGTGACCCCAGCCGCTCTGGTGTCCAGCCTTTCGGTCCAAATGTCGTATCTGCCATTGCACCTGTCCTTCACTCGCGCGCGTTGCCGCCGCGCCATTGATCGCATCCTGCATTTGTAAATAGTTCTCACCAAACGCCGGAAATAGCCGAATTCATCGCAAATACTTGCCTGATTGTATCAGCCGTGTTGCCGCGACTGGGTGCGCGGCCCTAGACTGGGCGTATGATCAAAGACCGTATCAAACAGCTTATCCAGGACCGCACCGTGCATGACGGTTTGACCGAAACCGGGATAGCAGGGGTGCGGCTGTTTCGGGCGACCCAAGCGATCCCTTGCGTTCCGGCGGTGTATGAACCCAGCGTCGTGGCCATCGTCTGCGGCTCCAAAGAGGCGGTGCTGGACGGTCACCGGTACATCTACGACAACAGCCACTACCTGTGTTGCCCGATGTCGATGCCTGTCAAAGCCGGGACACCCGCCGCCTCCGTCTCCAATCCCCTCTACGGGGTGTTCATCTCGCTCAACCAGCGTGTGATGACCGAACTCGTGTTGGAGATGGAAAATGTCGGTGGCGCCATGGGGCCGGAAAAGGACGCCTTGCGCGCGCAGGGCATCAGGCTGGCAGAGTGGGACGCAGCGTTCGCGGATGCGCTGCTGCGGTTGTTGCAGCTTGGGGCAAATCCAACAGACACGGCGGTTCTTGGCGACGCGCGGCTGCGCGAGCTGTACTACGCGATCCTGCAGGGCGGGGCGGGTCCATTTGCGCGGCGCGCCTTTGGCGCTGGCAACGCCATAGCGCGGTCCATTGCGCATGTGTCGTCCCATCTGGATGCGCCGATTTCGATTGATGACATGGCGACCCGCGCAGGCATGAGCCGCGCCGCTTTTCATCGCAAGTTCAAGCAGGTCACGACAATGGCCCCGATCCAATTCGTCAAATCAATGCGCCTCAACAACGCCGCCATGAAGATGGCAGGCGGCATGACCGTGAACGAGGCCGCCATCGGCGTGGGATACGCCAGCCCCTCCCAATTCAGCCGCGAATTCAAACGCATGTACGGCCAGTCGCCACGACAATGGAGCGACGGACACCGCGTCGTGATTGAGGGCGTGTGAGCGCATGACGCTCTGACGTGCGATAGTCGCCGCGTCATGCAAACTTCATCCCGCTGTAAGACCGGTGTCATGTGCAGACCATCAGATGCGCCAACATGCATCCGATACGGGGAAAACCATGATCATCCGCAATCTCACTTTCACGGCCGCCATTATTGCCGGCGGGCCGCTCTTGGCGGACGGGCACCTGTCCGAGCCAAACGTCGAATACGGCAGCCGCCCGTTCTATCTGATCGACCAGATGGACGACAGCCCGCTCAAGGAAAAGCTGCTCTCGTGTTCTGCGCAGACGCCGGAACGGTCGCTGTTCTCCATCGGGCACCGTGGTGCGCCGCTGATGTTCCCCGAGCATACGGTGGAAAGCAACGTCGCCGCCGCGCGGCAGGGCGCGGGTATTCTGGAGTGTGACGTGACATTTACCGCCGATCAGGCGTTGGTGTGCCGTCACGCGCAAAATGACCTGCACACGACGACCAATATCGTCGTCTCGGACCTGGCAGACAAATGCGTGACCGGCTTCACGCCTGCGTCGGGCGACGCGGGTGCTGTGGCCGAGTGCCGTACCTCTGAGTTGACACTCGCCGAGTTCCGCACCCTGACGCCCAAGATGGACGCGGCCAACAAGGCGGCCACAACTGCGGAGGCATATCTTGATGGCACCGCGGGCTGGCGCACCGATCTGTTCGCGGACAACACCACGTTGATGACCCACGCGGAATCGATCGAGGTGTTCCGCGCCCTTGGCGCCAAGTTCACACCCGAACTGAAATCGCCCTCGGTCGACATGCCCTTCAACGGCTTCAGCCAACAAGACTATGCGCAAAAGCTGGTGGACGAATACAAGGCGGCGGGCGTGCCTGCGTCCGACGTTTGGCTCCAGTCGTTCAATCTGGACGATGTGCTTTACTGGGTCGAGAACGAGCCGGAGTTCGGCAAACAGGCGGTTTACCTCGACGACAGCTATGATGTCGAAGGGTTCGACGCCAACGATCCGACCACCTATCCCGACACCATGGACAGCCTCTACGCACGCGGCGTCCGTTATATCGCACCGCCGATGTGGATGCTTGTCACTCTGGATGGCGACCAGATTGTCCCGTCCGCCTACGCCAAGGAAGCCAAGGCCGCCGGTCTGAAAATCATCACCTGGACGCTGGAACGCTCGGGGCCGCTGAAAACGGGTGGTGGCTGGTACTTCCAGTCGACGGCCGATGTCATTGACAACGATGGCGACTATTACGAGGTGCTGCACGTGCTGGCACAAGACGTCGGCATCGAAGGCATCTTCTCGGATTGGCCCGCGACCGTGACCTACTATGCGAACTGCTTTGGCTTGAACTGAGCTGGGCAAATGTCCCGGCGCGCCCATGTTGGCGCGCCGGTCAAGGTCGCAAAGTTGCCGACGACCCGCCTAGACCGTTGCCATCGTCAGCAGCAGATAGGCCAGAACCATCGATCCCATCGAGCCGCCGACAAAGCCAAGGATGCGCAGGAACGGAATCCCGGTGTAATACAGCACCATGAACGCCGCGCGGCCTGCAATGATGATCAGCGTCACCCATTCAGCGGTTGCACCCGTCAGGCCCGTCATCTGCCCTGCGATCAAGAGCGGGACAATGTAGGCGGCGGATTCAACCTGATTCTGATAGGCACGCTGGATGCGCAACCCAAGCGGCGACTTCTGCACAGCGGGGCGATTGGACGAAAACCCAAAGCCAAAGCCCTGGGTGGCGTAGGTGTACATGATCTCCAGACCAACGGCCAAAAGCGTGATGATGGCAAAGGAGACAAGAGCGGTTGTGAATGTCATTATGTGTTCCAATCCTTGAGGGGTAGGGCGGCAGAGGACCTGCCGCTGCTCGTTTCACTGCGCGGCAAGCGCGTTCAGCCAGTCGGCGCTGATACGTCCGATGGCCACGGGCTGGTCCTCCTGCGCAAAGTGCAGGCCCGCCCCGCCGTAACGGATGTCGATGTTGCTGAAATGCGCCCCGATCCAATGGGCGACCTGAGGCGGGATCAGGACACCGGGATCGAAGTAGATCAACAGCTTGGGCGTCTCGGAGGTTGTCAGCCACGCATTGTTGGCCTCGAACACCGCAACATTGCGCGCAGGCGCACCGCCAATCGGCAGCTCATTCGGCCACATCAGCAACGGCTTGCGATCCGCCTCATTCAGGAACGGCGCGCGGTAGGTGTCCATTTCCTCCGCACGCAAGGGGCGCAACACCGATGTTGGCAAAATCTGTTCGATGAACACGTTCTGCTTGATCAACAACTCCGGCCCTGCCTCTGCATCACGAAAGGCCCGGAACGTGTCGGCAAAAGGGCCAAACGCGCTGATGTCGTCCATCGGAAAGACAGGGGCCACCAGGGCCTCCATAAAGATCACGGCCTTGATGCGGTCCGGGTTCTCGCGCGCCCAGGTCAGCCCCAGAACCGATCCCCAATCGTGGATCACAAGCGTCACGTCAGACAGCTCAAGCGCATCCATGAACCCGTCGATGTAAGCGTAGTGGTCCTGAAAGGTGTAGCCGAGGTCCGGCTTGTCCGATTGGCCAAAGCCAATCAGGTCGGGCGCAATGACCTGACCCTGATCCTCCAGAAACGGCATCACGTTGCGCCACAGGTAAGAGGATGTCGGCTGCCCATGCAAAAAGACAATCGGATCCCCGGACCCGGCCGTCAGATAGTGCATTTGCGATCCGTTGACCGTGACAAATTCCGAGGCCTGCGGCGCTTTGATGGCGATGCGGGGGTCCAGGTCAGAACCGCCCTGCGCAAGCATTGATGTTGTCCAAAGCACCATGACGGCGCAGAACGCATAGAGATGTTTCATTGGGTTTTCCTTTCAGACCGTCGTCAAACACGCGGCTTTACTTTGAGGGTGTCGGGGGCCGCCTTGTTCATCAGCATGCCCCACATGCCGGCACTCATCCCGCGGGTCAGTACACGCCGCCCCATCCAATCCATGACGCGGTTGAGGGTGCCGGGAATGACGATGGGTTTGTTCTGCATCACGCCCTGCAGGGCGGCGCGCACGACGGGCCGGGTCTTCATCGGCGGCATGGGCATCGTCTTGAGATCGATGTCCGTTCTGTCCGTAAAGGCGGGCGTTTTCGTGGGCCCCGGCACCAGAACCGTGGAATGAATGCCCGTGCCTTGCAGCTCGCTGTTCAGCGCCGCGCCCAGGTTCATCACATAGGCCTTGGCCCCGGCATAGTTCGCCAGCAACGGCGTCGCCTGAAGGCTGGCAGTCGAGGACACAAAGATCAGACCCGCCGTCTTGCGCTTTTCCATGAAGAGGGTGCCGAACCCATGCGCCATGTCCAGATGCGACGCCGCATTCAGGCGCTGCATCGCCTGCAAATCGGGCAAGGGGATGCGCAGCAATGCGCCCATGTGATCGGCACCGGCGTTGGACACGATCAGGCCCAGATCAATGTCTGCAATGGCTGTTTTCAGCGGGGCCAGAAACCCCGGATCGCTCAGATCCAGCGCGATGGTGCGTGTCTGGATGCCCGACCGTTTGGACAGGCTGGCCGCCACACCATCAAGCGCATCCTGACAGCGCGACACGAGCACAAGGTTCATGCCCATATCCGCCAGTTGATCCGCAAATTCGCGCCCAATGCCTGATGTGGCCCCGGTGACCATGGCCCAGGGGCCAAAACGGGAAAGGAATGCTGTCTTGTTCATATCACCACCCCCTCAGGACACAGCCACAAAGCCGCCGCCGTAGCGGTCGACAAGGTTCTGCAACCCCGGCTTCATGTAACGGTTCACAAGCCGTGGCACGCCGACCTGACCCATAAGGCCCTTGCGCCAGTACTGCCGCCACACCAGCAGGCTCTTGCCGCCCTGCACCGGTTCGACTGTGAAAACGCCCAGATGATCCGAGATGGGGACAAGGACGTTCGAGCGGTCCTTGTTGATCGAATAGGCATAGGCGTCGCGACCATTGTCATAGGGAATGTCCTCGGTCAGCAGATCCCCCTCGAACTCGCATTGGCGGGTCAAGAGCGGCGCAAAGCTGCGGTTGGTTGATGTCGGCTCCAGCACATAGGCGCGTGCGATGCCGGGGAACCATTCGTTGAGCCGGATGTGAGAGCCGACCAATTCCCAGACCGACGACGGGGCTGCGTCCAGTTGCAGGGCAAAGGTCTGGTCCAATGCGGCACTGGTGACGGTGTCGACCCGGAAATTTCCAATGGTGCGTTGGTCATGCGGGAATCTGCTGCCAAGCGCGAACGCCTGCCCTGCGATGGATGCGGCAAGGGCGGCACCGCTCCCCATCAAAATGTCTCTGCGTGTGATCATGGGTTATGTCCTTTTCTGGAGGTTTCGGGGGGCTTGGTCGGCCGTCAGAAAATCGCCGCGCGCTTCGGTGAACGACGTCGCCGCGTCATTGCGAAAGGCCGTCGCGCCGTCCGGCAGCCAGTCGTTGTCCATTTCCTTTGCAACGGCATTCGGGGCCGAAATGAACCGGCCCTCGTGATGAATCAGATCGACGAACACGTCGGCCTTGTAGGCAGATGCCAGCTCTGCCGCCGTCTGCGTGTCGCTGCCCAGGATCGACACCACATAGAGCGGCGAGGGCCCGTTTTGCGCCAGTGCTGGCATGGCAAAGCTGGCGACAAGGACGGGGACGGCAATGGAATAGACAAGTTGCATGAGGACGCTCCTGTTGGGTGTGCGTTGGCACAGCGGTGCCATGCGCCGGCACGGGGACCGACGGCGTTGGTTTCGAATTTTTCAGGTGTCAGGTCGTGGCGGTCAGATGCCCTTGATACGTCCGCTTGTGCCGCCCAACGCGTGGGCCAACGTCGCCAATGCCCTGAGACCCAGAGGGTCGACGGTGGTCATGTCATTCAATGGCTTCCTCCTTATACCAACCGGTTGGTTATTTTCCGGCCAAAATTTTTACCCGATGAGATACCGCCGCGCGCGATCCGCTCCATCAAGTATCGCCTGGGGGCTTTTGGTGAGCTTTGACGTCACCAGCGTTGCATTCATGTTGTCCTGCAAATCTGTGGCAAGCTGTGCCGCTGGCAGGTCATGCACCAGCTTGCCCGACGCGGCGAGGTCCTCGACAATCCGGGCGTAATAACCTTCAAAGACCGCAAAGGCCTTGTTGACGGCTTCACGCACGCCGTCACTGCTCACGGCCAACTCCACGCCGATATTAACAAACGGGCAGCCCCGCATCCGCCCATCCGCCTCATAGAGCGATTTGTGGCTTTGGTAGATGCGTTGATAAATCGACTGAAGACGCTCCAGAGGATCAGAAAACGCCTCAAAACTCTCCTTGAAAACCCAGCCCTCCGTGCGTTCAAGCGCACGGCCCACAGCCGCGATGGCAATGGCCTCCTTGGAGCGGTAGTGCTGGTATACCGTGGCCTTGTTCATGCCCGCGGCATCGCTCAGGGCATTCATGTTCGTGGCATGATAGCTCGACGTCCAGAACAACTCGATTGCCGCGTCCAGGATCTGGGTTTTGGTCTCTTGCGTGGTCATGCGAGACCAATAACCAACCGGTTAGTCTGAGTCCAGCTTTCCCTTGATCACCTGTCTGTGAGCGCTCAACGCCGCCACCGCGCCTGTCCTTCGGTCGCTTGACCGCCCAAGCACGCTCCCCAAACTGCCACAGCATTTTCGCCGAAATCATTGCTCAGTTTTTCCGGACAGTGCTCGATGAAAATCCGGCTAGACTGCGGCAAACAAATCCCGAGGTCGCGATGTTCGAAGGTTTTAGAGAAGAGGTCGTACAGGGCGACGGCGTGGACATATTCGTCCGTCACGCCGGGCCACGCGACGCGCCGGGGCTGATGTTGCTGCATGGCTATCCGCAGACGTCCGCGATGTGGCACCGCGTGGCGCCGCGGCTCACCGCGAATTACCATGTCATCTGTCCCGACCTGCGTGGTTACGGTCGCTCGGGCAAACCGGACACCGACGCGGATCACACGCCCTATTCCAAACGCGTCATGGCCCGCGACATGATCCACGTCATGGGCCATTTTGGACATCGCCGGTTTTTTCTGGGCGCGCATGATCGTGGCGCGCGTGTGGCGCACCGGTTGGCGCTGGATTTCGAGGACCGTGTGAACGCGATGGTGCTCTTGGACATTGCCCCCACCCGCGAGATGTACCGCGACGCGGGAACAGCCTTCGCCACGGCCTACTGGCACTGGTATTTCTTGATCCAGGCGCACCCGCTGCCGGAACAGATCATCGGCACTGACCCCCAATCGTTCTGGAAACTGAAATGCCTCAATCAGGCCAAGGGCGGCAATCCATTCGCGGCGGATGCGCTGGCGGAATATCTGGACGCCTTCAGCACCAAGGCCGCCATCCACGCCTCCTGCGAGGATTACCGCGCTGCGGCCACCATAGACATCCAGCACGACGATGAAGACTGCGGCCGCAAATTTGCGACGCCCACGCGGGTCTTTTGGGCCAAGCGTGGTGCAATTGCGGCCTGCTTTGACGCGCTGGCCCTGTGGCGCGAACGCGCGGCCCATGTGGACGGCGAGATGCTGGATGCCACGCATTACATGGCCGAAGAAATCCCCCAGGACATCGCCACCCGGATGGCGGATTTCTTTGCCCTGCACACCGCAACAGAGGCCAAAGCATGAGCCGCACGCTCTATGACAAGCTGGTCGATGCCCACAAGGTCTGCGATCTGCCCGACGGCGACATGCTGGTCTATGTCGATTTCCACATCATGAACGAATACACCAGCCCACAGGCGTTCTCCGGCCTCGACCACAAGGGCCTCAAGGTCTGGCGTCCCCAGGCGCACCTGTCCGTGGTCGACCACGTGAACGCCACACGCCAGCGCGACCCGCATGATGCGGCGTCCAAGCTCCTTATCGACAATCTCGAGGCCAACTGCCGCAAGCACGGCATCGCTTTTTACGGGTTGGGCGACCCGCGCCAAGGCATTGAACACGTCGTCGTGCCGGAACAGGGGCTCGTGGCACCGGGGATGCTCATCGTATGCGGCGACAGCCACACGACCACCTACGGCGCGTTCGGGGCCTTGGGGTTCGGCATCGGCACCTCCGAGGTCGAACACGTTCTGGCGACGCAAACGCTCCGCTACAAACGGCTCAGGACCATGCGGGTCAATGTCGAAGGTGCTTTGGCACCGGGCGTAACGGCCAAGGACATCATCATGCAAGTTGTCCAAGTCGTTGGCGCAGGCGGTGCCAACGGGTTTGCCGTGGAATTCACCGGCAACACCATCTTTGCGCAGTCCATGGCGGGCCGGATGACCATCTGCAACATGGCTGTCGAACTGGGCGCGCGGGCAGCCCTGATTGCCGCCGACCAGACCGCTTTAACGCCGCCTCGACCGGGCTGCGCTACGACGCAGAAACCTGGGCCTCGGACGCGGGCGCCACCTATGACGCGACCTATGACATCGACGCCGCCACAATCGCACCGCTGGTCAGTTGGGGGACAAGCCCGGATCAATCGGTTGCCATCGACGGCACCGTGCCCGACACCAGCACCGCCACCACACCCAAGGCGCAACAGGCCCTCGCACGCGCGCTGGACTACATGGGGCTGGAACCCGGCCAGCCGGTCACCGACATCCGCATCGACAGCGCCTTTATCGGGTCATGCACCAACAGCCGTATCGAGGATCTTCGCGCCGCGGCGTCTGTAATCCGGGGCCGCACCGTCGCCCCCGGCGTGAACGCGATTGTCGTGCCCGGATCGGCCATGACGAGACTTCAGGCCGAAGCCGAAGGTCTGGATACCATTTTCACAGAGGCCGGTTTTGACTGGCGACCAGAGAGCGGCTGTTCGATGTGTCTGGCCATGAACGACGACATCGCCATGGACGGCGAGCGCGTCGCCTCGTCGACCAACCGCAACTTTGAGGGACGTCAGGGGCGCGGGGCGCGCACCCATCTGATGAGCCCCGCCATGGTCGCCGCCGCCGCCCTGTCCGGGCATCTGGCTGACGTGCGCGATTTCGAGAAAGGGACCGACTGATGCCCAGAACGCTGAATGGCCTTGCCGCCGCACTCCCGCTCGCCAATGTCGACACCGACGTGATCATGCCCAAACGGTTTCTGGTGACCATCACCCGCGAGGGCCTCGCCGATGGGGCGCTGGCCGATCTGAGGTTCGACGAGACGGGCAAAAAACACCCGGATTTCGTGCTGAACAAACCCCCGTGGAACAACGCATCGATCCTGATCGTGGGTGACAACTTTGGCTGCGGGTCCAGCCGTGAACACGCCGTATGGGGGCTGATGCAATACGGTGTCCACGCGATCATCGGGACCAGCTTTGCGGGCATCTTCTTTGACAATGCGCGCAAGAACGGGCTGGCCCTGCCCATCATCACAGCGGACATCCGCGACCGGTTGCTTGCACTGGCGGACCATCCCGACGGGCTGCACATCACCATCGACATCACGGCGCGGCAATTGTCCCACGGCAACGAGACGCTGGATTTCACAATGGATGATGCAACCCGCGCCGCTTTGTTGGAAGATCGCGATGACACGCTGGACAGCCTGAAACACGCCGACGCGATCCGCCAATTCGAGGCGGGTCTGACCGAAACCATGCGTGTGACCGTGGCGCAATAGTCCGGCAAACGGGGGCAATTTGGAACTCAGACAGCTAGAGTGTTTCGTCGCGGTCGCCGAGGAATTGCACTTCCGCAAGGCAAGCGAACGGCTGGGGCTTAGCTCCTCCGCCCTGTCGGATCGGATCACCGCGCTCGAAACCGAACTTGGCGCGCCCCTGTTGTTCCGAACCACGCGACAGGTCAGCCTGACACAGGCGGGTGCCGAATTGCTGCGCGATGCGAAAAAGATCCTGTCAGACGTCGAAACGTCGGTCGCATCTGTCCGCCACATGTCTGCAACCGATCTCCGGACGTTGCGGATCAGCGGCGTGGACGAAGCGATCTCAATGCTCTTGCCTCAGGCCCTGGCCAGGTTCCGCGCGCGGCACCTCAATGTACACGCGCAAATCCTCGAAATATCCGGCTCCGATTTCCATGCCCAACAGCTTGCCAGCTATCATACGGACATCGCCTTCATTCGCACGCCCTCCCAAGAGGATTTCGTCACCAGCCGCCTTCTCTACAGTCAAAGCGTGGTGGTGGTGACGTCGGAAAACCATCCGCTCGCCACCAGACACCACCTCGGCCCCGCCGATTTGCTGGACGAGCCCATTGTCGGCTATCCAAAACACGCGCGCCCGATCCTGCACGAAATGCTGTGGCAGGGGTTCCGCGCGCTGGGCCGGCAGCCCAACATCGTGTGCGAAGTGATCGACAAATCCACGTTGCTGCAATTTGTCCTGCACGGGCTTGGCATCGCACTGGCCCCGGCTTGGGTCCAAACCATCGCACCGCGCGGCCTGTCGTTTGTGCCGTTTGATCACAGCCAGAATGGGATCGACCTTTATGTCGCCTATCGCAAGACCGGCAACAGCGCATTGATCGCAGAGTTCGTGGACGCCGTAACCGCCGTCGCCAGCCAAAACGCCCGCGAAAATGAAAATTCCGGCTAGGGTCTGCGCGCGCTATGTGGCCCGCCCCGAAACCCTTAGCCAAAAGTTACCGTGCGGTTTCAAATATGAACGCCCGTCAGGTGTTAACGGGGTATGAACGCAAGTCCCGGACCAAAACCGTGCAGTTTGGCGGCAAAACTGCACAATTTGCTCAAAATCGCTAAATCCAGCCGTCTCAGGCGGGTGGGAAACGTACAAATGTCGCCTGAAACTGTACGTTTTGCCCGATCTGAACCACCGTACGGTGCATTAACGCCGGGGGGTTCCCAAGGCGTCCATCCCCTGCCAAACTCACCGAAACGGATACATCCACACCTTGTAGTCAGCGACCAGAATATGCGCCCGATTGATCTCTTCCTGCGTCATTTTCTTGACCACCTCTTCCAGCGAAATGGCCGCGTCCGGGTCGCCGCCGATGGCGGACAGCGTGTACCACATATAGGCGCGCACAAGGTCCGGGGCGGGCATGCCGCGCCCAACCTCATAGTACCATCCGACACCGCTCTGCGCGCCGGGATGCCCCTTCATGGACGACCGCAAATACCATTCGAACGCCCGCTCGTCGTCGCGCTCGACCCCAAGGCCAAGGGCGTACATCACGCCGATCAGTTCCTCGGCATCCGCATTGCCCGACCGCGCCGCGGGCCACAGCGCCTCATAGGCCGCCTCATAGGCACCAGCCTCCATCAAATCGCGGGCTTCCTCGATTTCGGCAAAGGCAGGAAAGCCAAGAAAACAAAGGGCTATGGCAAGTTTGCGCATGTCATTCTCCTCGCTGCATCCCCGGCCTTTGCCCAAGGGCTCCCGCAGCCTTTGACGTCGGATGATTTCATCACCGTGGATCCGGCGCAAGCCAAACTGGGGCAGTTGCTGTTCTATGATCGCATCCTGTCGGGCAACCGCAATATCGCCTGTTCGACCTGTCACCACCCCGATCTTGGCACCGCTGATGGTCTGAGCCTGGGCATCGGCGAAGGGGGCGAAGGTCTGGGCCCGCACCGCACCGCTGGCGTGGGCGATGACCGTATCCGCAAGCGCATCCCGCGCAACGCGCCGGGCCTGTGGAATCTGGGAGCGCGCGACCTGCACACGATGTTCCACGATGGCCGCCTCAGCGTGGCGGACACCTACGAGAACGGCTTCAATTCCCCGGCCGAGGAGTGGCTGCCCGAAGGTCTGGATAACCTATTGGCCGCACAGGCTATTTTTCCACTGGTGGCCCAGTTTGAGATGGCCGGAAATCCCAAGGAAAACGAGGTCGCAGGCGCGGTGCACAACCGCATAGATTACGCTTGGCCGATCCTGACTGACCGGGTGCGCCACATCCCCGCCTATGCCGAAGGGTTCGCAGGCGCCTTCCCCCATATCGACACCGCCACCGACATCACCATCGCCGATATTGCCAACGCGCTCAGCGCGTTCATGATCTGGGAATGGACCAGTTTCGACAGCCCGTTTGATGCCCATCTGGCCGGACATCCCAGCGCCCTGACCGAAGCCGAGAAACAGGGCATGGCGCTGTTCTATGGCAAGGCAGATTGCGCAAGCTGTCACGCCGGTCCGCTGATGACCGATCAGAAGTTTCACGCGCTTGGCCTGCCGCCGTTTGGACCGGGCCGCACGCGCCGTTTTGACCCCATGGTGCGCGATGTCGGTCGGATGGGCGAAAGCGATGCGCTCGAGGACGCCTATGCCTTCAAAACGCCCATGCTGCGCAATGTGGCCCTGACCGCACCCTACGGTCACAACGGGGCCTATCCGACGCTCGAAGGGATTGTGCGCCACCACCTTGCGCCGCTGGACATGCTGGATGCCTGGACGCGCGACATGGCCAACCTGCCGGACGTGCCGTGGCTCTCTGGCATTGACTTCATGGTTTGGCAGGACCGTCTCGAAATGGCGCGCCTGCGCGCGGCAGTGCCGATGACGAACATCCAGATGTCAGATGCGGAAGTCACTCAGATCGTTGCGTTTTTAGGGGCTTTGACGGGCGAAACAGCGCGCGATGGCCCTCTGGGCATCCCCGCATCCGTGCCCAGCGGATTGCCCGTTGATGGCCGCATCACGCCTTGAAACGGGCCCGCCAACGGGGGCCGGGCGCATGCGATATGTCTTGACTCAAACCGGTGATCCGATTTTGTTGACGTATCAACTAATTGCTCTGGCGACACGTCGTCGGGTCTGGGAGGACAAGCGATGAAGGATATTTTCAAAACACTGTTGGGTGCGGCGGCCGTGGCTTTGGCGGCGACAACGACGCTGGCTGCGGACTGGACACCGCCGGGCCCGATCAAGCTGATGATTGCGTTTCGTGCCGGTGGCGGCGCGGACACACAGGCCCGCCTGATCGCCGAAGAGTTGGAGAAACGGCACGGTTGGAAAATCATTCCCGAACAGGTCACCGGCAAGGGCGGGTTGAACCTCGCCGCCGTGCTCAAGGACGCGCCTGCGGATGGCACCGTGATCGGCATGGCTGTGACCGAGACGTTTGGCTACAACATGGCTGCGGCGGACGCGGGCATGAAGCCTGGCGATTTCACCGGTATCACCACCACAGCCGGGTTTCAGATGGGCGTGGTGTCGCTCAGCTCCAAGGGGTGGACGACCATCGGTGACGCCGTGGCCGCAGCCAAGGGCGGTGAGGCGTTGCGCTTTGGCGCGATGAGCCCACGACTGGCCGACCTGGCCTATCTCCTGGGCAAGGCCCAGGGTGTCACGTTCAACATCGTCGAAGTGCGCGGTGGCAAGGCGGTGATGGACGGCGTGAACGCGGGTGATCTCGACCTTGGTTTTATGGCCGGTATCCAGTCCAAAGGCGTCGCAGCAGGTGATCTGGTCAACCTCGCATCGGCACTGTCCGTACCACTGAACCAGACGCCGGATGCGCCCACATTTGCGGACCTCGGCGTCGATTTCAACTCGGATGGCCAGTTCCTGTTTGCCGGTCCCGCCGGTATGTCCGCCGAGGCACAGGCCGCCATGTCCGCCGCTATTGCCGAGATCATTTCGGACCCCGACACCGGAGCGGGCGCGTTGATTGCCAAGGCATTTGGCGGACCCTTGATCGTGTCCGGTGCGGCGTTGCAGGCGCAATTGGCCGCCGATTTCGATGCGTCTGGTGCGCTTTTGGCGGCGGCGTCAGAATAGGCTAGGGTGATCCGGACCGCATCCAGCTACGCGGCCCGGATCCAAGCACAAAGGCAACAGATGTCCCGCACCGGAACAAGAGCGCTCGGCCTGATTTGCGCCAGTTTCGCAGTGCTGTGCATCACGGTCTGGATCCCGCTTGATACCGATACCGGGCTGATCGAAAAGGTCCGCCGCCGGGTCGAGATCGGCGATGCGCTTGCGCCGACCGTGGCGGCGGTCTTTGTCCTGATGGGTGGGCTGTTGTTGGCGTTGGCACCGGGTCCAACAGAGGCTGAGGATCGCGCGCCTTGGCGCGGCACCCTTGGGTTTGGCGTGGCCATGCTGGCGATGATTGTTGCCGGGTTTGCGGTGATGCTGGTGGCCGGTCCTATGGCGCTTGCCTTGGCTGACACTGTGCAGGGGAGCGCGCGCGAATACCGGCTGTTGCGGGCGGATACGCCCTGGAAATACATCGGTTTCGTGCTAGGCGGCGTGATCGCCATCAGCGGCCCCATCTGCCTGGCGGAACGCGCCGTGACGATCCGTGCGCTGTTGATCGGCGCAGGTGCCGTGGCGGGGATGATTGCCCTGTTTGATCTGCCCTTTGACGATCTGCTGTTGCCGCCCAACGGGGACTACTGATGGACGCGCTGGGATATGTCTGGCTGGGCATTCTGGCCGTGTTTCAGGGACCCGAAGCCTTTGCTCTGTTAGGGGTTGGCGTGTCTGTCACGCTGGTCATGGTCTGTGCCGGGTTCCTGCTGGGCATTGTCGCCGGTGCCACGCCGGGTTTGGGCGGGCCGATTGCCATGGCGATTTCCCTGCCGATCCTGATCTCGGCCTTTGGCTTTACCCCTGATGCGCTGTTGCCGGTGATGGGCTTTCTCATCGGGATTATGAAAGGGGCCACAATTGGCGGCGCGGTACCCGCGATCCTGTTCAACACACCCGGCACGCCCGACAGTTACATGACCACGCTGGACGGCTATCCCATGGCGATGAAGGGACAGGCCCGACGCGCCCTGCGCATTGCGCACCTGTCTTCGGCCTCGGGCGACACGTTCTCGGACATCGTGCTGATCCTCTGTGCGCCCTTCCTTGCGTTGATGGTCGAGGCCTATCTCGACCTGCCGGAAAAGACGGCCCTGCTGATTCTGTCGCTGTCGTTCATCGCGGCGGTTGTGGGCGGATCACCGGGCAAGGGGCTGATCAGCGCGGGCCTTGGTCTGCTGGCCGTCTACGTTGGTACGGGCGAGGATTTCTATCCGCGCTTGTCCATGGGCACCCAGACTTTGAACCGGGGTTTCCCGATTGCCGCAGCGGTGTTGGGCGTGTTGATCCTGGGCACCGTGTTTCACCAAATGGCGCAGGGCCACGCCGACCGCCTGCGCCCCTCAGGTGACGCGAAAACGCCGGATCAGGACGCCGACAGAGCGTTGTCCTGGCCCGAGGTTCGGGCACTGATGCCCACGATCCTGCGGTCCTCTGTGATTGGGACGGTGATTGGCGCGCTGCCGGGCATTGGGTCCACGCTGGCGGCCACCATCGGTTACACATCGGCCAAGGCGCGACATGACCGCCACAGCCCGCCGGATGCCACCGCGTTTGGCACAGGCGCGCCGCGCGGGATTGCCGCGACCGAGGCGGCAAATTCGTCCGTGTCAGGGGCCAACCTGATCCCGGTGCTGTCGCTTGGTATTCCGGGCAACACGGCGGCGGTGTTCCTGATCCTGGCCGCCGAGAGCATTGGCGGTTTCAACCCCGGACCTTCGGTGTTTCGGTTCACCACGGATCAGGTGAACCCGGAACTGGTGATCGCCTTTGGCCTCTTTACCTGCATGTTCGTCGCCAACCTGATGAACTGGACCGTGGGTGGTGTGTTCATGCGGTCGATGGGCTTTCTGGCCCGCGTGCCGCGCCACCGGTTGCTGCCGGTGGTTCTGGTGCTGACCCTGACCGCCATCTACGTGCAGGAAACCCGGATGGAGGCCGTCTGGTTCACGCTTGGCTTTGGCGTGCTGGGGTTTGGCATGCGGCTGGTGGGGATGTCGCCACTGCCCTTTGTGATTGCCTTTATCCTCGGTGCCAAACTCGAGGACAGCGCGCGGCAATCGTTTTCGGCCACCGGTGGTGACCCGTGGTTCCTGTTCACCAGCCCGGTGGCTGCGGTGTTCATGGCGCTGTCGGTTCTGGTAGTCGTCCTGGGCGCGCGGCGGCGACCCTAGCGCCCTTTCCAGACGGGGTCGCGTTTCTCGGCAAAGGCGCGCGCGCCCTCCAGTTGATCCTCGGAGCGATAGAGTTTCTCGACAGAGGGCAACTGGCTCTTGGTGATACGGTTCATTGTGTCCTGAAACTTGGCATCCTCTGCGTCGCGCACGATCTCCTTGATCGCGGCATAGACCAGCGGCGGCCCCGAGGCGAGCAGCCGCGCCAGTTCCCACGCCCGGTCCATAAGTGTCCCCGCGGGGACAACCTCGTTCACCAGCCCCCAGCGATGCGCTTCTTCGGCGTCAAACCAGCGCCCGGTCAACAGCAGCTCCATCGCGATGTGATACGGGATCCGCTTGGGCAGCTTGACCGACGCCGCATCCGCCACCGTCCCGGACCGGATCTCGGGCAGGGCGAATTGCGCGTGATCCGCGGCCAGGATCATGTCCGCACTCAGCGCCAGTTCCAGCCCACCGCCACAGGCAATACCGTTCACCGCCGCAATGACGGGTTTGTTCATGGCCCGCATTTCTTGCAAACCGCCAAAGCCGCCGACGCCGTAGTCCCCGTCAACTGCATCCCCGTCGGCTGCGGCCTTGAGATCCCAACCGGGGCAAAAGAACTTTTCCCCCGCACCCGTGATGATCGCCACGCGCAACGCGGGGTCATCGCGAAAGGCCAGGAATGTCTCGCCCATGACCCGCGATGTGGCGAGGTCGATCGCATTGGCCTTGGGCCGGTCCAGCGTCACCTCGAGGATTGCGCCATCGCGCCGTGTCTTGATCGGAGTGTCGGTCATGTCGTCGGTGCCTCTTGGGTCAGTGGGTCGTGGTCCGTATCGGTGGCGTCATCCGCGCGTGCCATGCGGATCAGCGCGTCAACCGCCACCGCGCGGTGCGGTGTGCAGATCAGCGGATTGATCTCAACTTCGCTGACGGTCAGACGCTGCGCAAGCACGTAGTCCTGCACCGCCAGAACCGTGTCTGTAATGGCCGTCATATCCGCAGCAGGTTGGCCGCGATAGCCGCGCAGCAACGGGGCGCATGCCAACTGTTCAAGGGCCTGCGCAATGTCGGATGCCGTGGCCGGGCACAGCAGCGAAACCGTGTCCTTCAGAACTTCGGTCAACACACCGCCCGCGCCCAGCGTCAGCACATAGCCATGTGCCGGGTCGCGCGTGACACCGATCAGTAGCTCGGCCACGCCGTCTGTGATCATCTCTTCGATCAAAACGGTTCGGGTCCCAATCTCGGTCGCGACACGCGCGGCATCCGCCCGTGTGACGCCCAAGCGCACGGCCCCGGCTTCGGTCTTGTGGGCAAGGCCCGTCCCTTTGATCGCAAAGGGTGGTGAGAGTGCCGCCACTGCGGCGTCAACGGTGTGCGGCGTTGCAGTTCTATGCGCCGGGACGATGACACCGTGCGCGGCCAGCGCGGCCTTAGCTGACGCCTCTGACAGGGTTTCCGTAGCTGGGCCAGAGCCGGGCAGGGCCACCGCTTGCTCATGCGGCGCACCAACCTGTCGTGCGGCATCCAGCGCGGCCAAGGCTTCGGCCAACCCAAAGAACGGCACAACACCACCTGCCATCAGTGTCTCTGCTGTGTCACGCGGCATCAACTCGGGCAGGGTGGAGACAACGCCAAAGGGCCGCTCAGTTGCACGCCGCACGTTCAGCGCGGCATCGGTGGCACAGGACCAATCGCTAGCATCCGTCACTGGGTAGTCGACAATGGACAGCGTCATATCGATCTGCGCACCCGTCATCCCCAGCCACGCACGCGTCATCGCATCCGTGTCGCGCCAGACATAGGTGTGGTAGTCCAACGGGTTGCTCAACGCCACCATAGGCCCAAGGGCCGCACGCAATTGCTTGGTCTGCGTCTGGTCCAGGGCCGGAAAGGTCAGCCCGTGATCCAGCGCCATATCCGCAATCAGGCTCGCCTCACCACCCGAACAACTGATCGATGCAATGCGCCCGCCAGCCAACGGCCCCGTCACGTGCAACAGCTTCAGCGTCTCCAACAGCTCCGGCAAACTGCGCACGCGGGGTATGCCCAGCCGGTCGAGAAACGCTTGCGCCCCGGCATCACTGCCTGCCAGTGATGCGGTATGCGACACCGTCGCGGCACGGGCCTGATCGGATGCGCCCACCTTGATCGCCACCAGGGGCACGCCCTTCTCATGGGCACGCGCGGCCAAGGCCTCCCACTGGCGCACATCGCCAAAGCCCTCGATATGCAGGCCTATGGCTGTCACGCGCGGGTCGTCCAGCAGTGCGGTCGCAATCTGCGCCTGTGACGTCTGCGCCATGTTCCCGCAGGTGACGGCATAGGCCACAGGCAACGCCCGTTGCTGCATGGTCAGGTTGATCGTGATGTTCGAACTTTGCGTCAGGAGCGCGACGCCCCGCTCAACCGGCACGCACCCATGCTGGTCCGGCCACAACAGCGCACCGTCCAGCGCGTTGATAAACCCGTAGCAATTGGGGCCAAGGATCGGCATCGCCCCCGCTGCCGCAACCAACGCCGCCTGCATATCTACGCCTGCGGCATCTTCGGCCTCAGCCTCCGCAAACCCTGAGGCAAAGCACACAGCCCCCCCAGCGCCCATGCCTGCCAACGCCCGCACGACGTCGACACTCGCCACGCGGTTCACCCCAACAAAGGTCGCATCCGGCGGCGCGGGCAAATCCGCAACCGACGGATAGGCACCTAGCCCGGCCACCATCGCAGCACGCGGATGCACTGGCCAAATGGGGCCATCAAACCCAAACGACACCAATTGCTGCACCACCTGCGTGCACCAGGCACCACCGCCAACAACCGCCACGGATCTGGGCCGCATCAGACGCATCACATCCCGCACTTCGTCCGTCATGGCTTCCTTTCGCTCCAAATACCTCGGGGAGCGCGAGGGGCAGCGCCCCTCGCTCCTGTCGGATGGGCCTTGCCCATTCGATCCAAATTCATGCGCCCAAGGGCCGCAAAAGATCGCGGCTGATGATGTGCCGCTGGATCTCGCTGGTCCCGTCCCAGATGCGTTCCACCCGCGCATCCCGCCAGAACCGCTCAATGGGAAAGTCGTCCATCAACCCCATCCCGCCATAGATCTGCAAGGTCGCATCCGTGACCCGCGCCAGCGCCTCCGATGCATAAAGCTTGGCGGACGCAATCTCCCGGTTCGCGGGCAGCCCTTCGTCCAGCCGCCAGGCCGCCGCCAACGTCAACCAGTCGGCTGCGTCGATCTCGGTGATCATGTCGGCGATCTGAAATCCCACACCCTGAAACTTGCCGATGGGTTGGCCAAACTGCTGGCGCTCGGCTGCATAGTGTAGCGCATAGTCGAAACACCGCCGCGCACGACCGACGGAAAAGGCCGCAACCGTCAGTCGCGTCGCATAGAGCCACTCGTTCATCACCGCAAAACCGCCATCGACCTCACCCAGAACCTGCGCATCGGGCAGACGGCAATTGTCGAAATAAAGGATGCAGTTCTTGTACCCCTTGTGGCTGACCGAGGTGTAGCCATCGCGCACCTCGAACCCCGGCATGCCCCGGTCGACAAGGAATGTGGTGATCCGCTTTTTGGGCCCCTTGGGTGTCTCGTCCACGCCGGTGGCGATGAACACGATAAAGAAATCCGCGTGCTCCGCGCCCGAGATAAAATGCTTGGACCCGTTGATCACCCAATCGCCGCCGTCGCGCACGGCTGTGCATTTCATACCGCGCACATCCGACCCGGCATCGGGCTCCGTCATCGCAAGCGCATCCATCCGTTCACCGCGCACCGCAGGCAGCAGATAGCGCGCGCGCTGTTCCGGGTTGCAGGCCATGAGGATGTTTTGCGGCCTGCCAAAGAAATGCGTCAGCGCCATGGACCCGCGGCCCAGTTCACGCTCAACCAGCGTGAAATCCACGTGGCTCAGGCCTGCGCCGCCGACCTCCTCGGGGAAGTTGCAGGCGTAAAACCCCAGGTCGATCACCTTGCGCTTGATCTCTTCACCCAGCTCGTGCGGCACGTGGCCTGTGCGCTCGACTTCGGCCTCGTGGGGATAGATTTCCTTTTCCACGAAACTGCGCACGGTCGAGACAATCATCTCTTGTTCCTGGGTCAGGCCAAACTGCATGTCCTTGGCATCCTTTCAAACGACGGTCACAAGGATCAAAGCGCAGCTTGCGCAGCTCTGGCATGCAGAGTTAGACATAAATCATGCAGATTTCGTCAAATATTTGGCACGACATCCGTCACATTGACGTGCTGCTCTTTGACCAATTCTCAAATCACTGTCTGGCCAACACGGTTGAACCCCTGCGCGCGGCCAATGCTTTGGCGGGGCGGGATCTGTACCAGTGGCAGTTCTGCACGCTGGATGGCGCGCCGGTGGCCAGCTCGAGCGGGATGCAAGTCGCGCCGCACGTATCCTTGGCAGATGCGACGGGTGACACCCTGTGCGTGATGCCGTCTTACGGTATCCGGGCGCTGGACCAGTGGACGGTGGTGCGCGCCCTGCGGCGGGTTGCAGACCGTTACGGCGTGATTGCCGGATTTGACACCGGGCCGTGGTTGCTGGCGCGTGCGGGTCTGCTTGATGGCCGCCGGGCCACGATCCACTGGGATGAGCTGACGGCCTTTGCCGAGGCGTTTCCCGACATCGACGTGCAAAGAGAGCGGTTCGTGTTGGATGGCCCGCGCATCACCTGTTCGGGTGCGATGGCAGCTTTTGATCTGGTGACCCATCTGATCGGCATGGCGCATGGGCCGTTGTTGGCCACAGACGTCGCGCATTTGTTCATGTCCACCGACAGGACACCGGCACAGGGCCCAGCCGTGGGCCGACCCGGTCGGATGGTGGCGCGCGCACTGAATGTGATGCAGGCGCATCTGGAACAGCCCGTGTCCATTCCCGACATCGCCCGGCGCATAGGATGCACCCAAAAGACATTGGAAAGCCGGATGCGCGAGGCGATGCAGGCCACCCCGCAAGCGGTCTATCACCGGTTGCGGTTGAACCGCGCCTATCAGTTGGTGATCGAGACCGATCAGCCGGTGTCCGAAATCGCGGGGCGCTGTGGGTATGACAACGCCAGTGCGATGACACGCGCCTTTCGGACTGCGTTTCATGCAACGCCGACCCAAGTGCGCCGCCGCCAGTAGGTGCTGCGAAACGCCTTGTGCCGCGCGCCGGTCTGGGGTGTTGTGCGGCACAGGGCAAACCAACACGTCGCATGGGGGGCGGTATGCGTATCATCGTTGCAGGGGCCGGGATCGTCGGCGTGTCCTGCGCCATATGGCTCCAACGGGCTGGGCATGACGTCACCATCGTGGACCGGGCGGGCCCGGCGAGCGGCACCAGCCACGGCAATGCGGGTGTGCTGGCGGCGGGCGCAGTCCTGCCGGTGACAACGCCCGGTTTGATGCGGCGCGCACCGGGCATGCTGCTGAACCGGGACGCGCCGCTGTTTTTGCGCTGGTCCTACGTGCCCCGACTGATGCCGTTCCTGATGCGTTACCTGCCCCATGCCACCGACGCGCATGTCGACCGCTACGGGGCGGCGATGTCCATGCTGTTGCATGACACGCTGGACCAGCATCGCGCGCTGGCCCGCGACACACCCGCCGCGCGGTTCATCAGCGAAGAGGATTATTGCTTTGGCTATGCCACCCGCGCCGCCTACGATGCGGATGCGTATGGTTGGGGCAAGCGCAAGGCGCTGGGATATGAATTCTCTGTTATTTCGGGGGCGACGCACGGGCGGGATGACCCGGTGTTCGGCACCGCCTTTGACACGGTTGTGCGTTGTCACAACCATGGGCGCATCTCTGATCCGGGGGCCTATGTGCAGGCACTGGCCGATCACTTTGTCGCCGAGGGCGGGCAGTTGCACCTGACCGAGATCACCGACGTGAACGTCACGGCCGAAGGGGCCATCGACGCGCTGGTCACGCGTGACGGAGAGATGCGCGCAGACCGTATCGTCTTTGCGATGGGACCATGGTCCAAGGCCATTGCACACAAGCTGGGCATCAAGGTGCCGTTCGAAAGCGAGCGCGGCTATCATATCGAGCTGTTGAACCCGTCGCGGATGCCGCGTTTTCCGATGATGGTGGCCAGCGGCAAATTCGTGCTCACCCCGATGGAGGGTCGGCTGCGTGCCGCAGGGGTGATCGAGTTCGGCGGGCTGGACAACGGCCCGAGCCGCGCGCCCTTTGCCTTGCTGCGGCGGCAGGTTGCGTCGCTCTTGCCGGACGTGACCCATGACGGGATTGTCGAGTGGATGGGCCACCGGCCCGCCCCGGCCGACAGCTTGCCGCTGATCGGTGCCAATGATCCGGGCGGCCGCAGCTATTCTGCCTTTGGACATCAGCACGTTGGCTTGACAGGTGGTCCCAAAACGGGTCGGATCATCGCGGATCTGATCGACGGAAAACAGCCGAACGCAGATTTGGCGCCTTTTGATCCGATGAAATTTGCCGCGCGCACTGCTCGGCCTTCAGGGAGAATGACATGAAGACGATTTTCAAAACAGCCTGTGTTGCGGCCATTGGCATGACCGGTGCCGCCTGGGCCGATGGGCATGCGCAGTCCTGGGACATGCCTATGGCCTATGCGGCCACGAACTTTCATTCCGAGCACGGCGTGATCTTTGCCGACAAGGTGCGTGAGTACACCGGCGGTGCCATCGACATCACGGTCCATCCGGGTGGTTCGCTGTTCGGCGGTGGTGACATCAAGCGTGCGATCCAGACCGGTCAGGTGCCGATCGGTGAACGGTTTATGTCCGCCCACGCAAATGAAGCGCCCCTGCTGGGTTGGGACAACCTGCCGTTTATTGCGACAACCTATGAGGACAACGCCAAACTGTGGGAGGCCGCGCGCGACACAGTCAATGCACAGCTTGCCGACCTGAACCTCGTGGCGCTCTATACCTGCCCATGGCCGGGGCAGGGGTTCTACTTCAACAACGAAGTGGGATCGTCCTCTGACACGCAGGGCATCAAGTTCCGCTCGTACAACTCGGCCACTGCGACCTTTGCCGAAGAGCTGGGCATGATCCCCGTCCAGATCGAAGCGGCGGAACTGAGCCAGGCGCTGGCCACAGGCGTGGCGTCGGCGTTCATCTCGTCGGGCTCTACCGGCTATGACCGCAAGGTTTGGGAACACTTGAGCCACTACTACAAGGTCAACGCATGGCTGCCGCGCAACTACGTGATGGTCAACACCCAAGCGTGGGAAGGTCTGGACGCAGAGGTGCAAGCGGGCATTCAGAAGGCTGCGGATGAGACAGCGGCGAGCTGTGCGGCCAAGTCGGCGGAACTGGCGAACTTCTATTTCGACGAACTGGCCAAGAACGGCATGAGCGTCGAAGATGCAGGCCCCGATTTCCTGGCCGAGCTGGAAGCGATTGGCGCCAAGATGACCGCCGAGTGGCTGGAAACCGCAGGTGCGGATGGTCAGGCGATCCTTGACGCCTACAAGGCCAACTGAGTGACACAAGGTCGGCGTCGCCCCATTGCGACGCCGACCTACGTTTTTCCAACATCGGGAATTTGCCATGCGTGACTGGTCACCGGTCATGGGTCTGCCGCTTTGGGTCTGGCTCTTTGTCCTTCCATCCCTGTTTGCGGTGATCTGCCTGTTTGCCGGTCCCCGGATCGAGCGTATCCTGCGCCCGTTTTGGCGGCTGTTGGATGGTGTTTATCTGGCCAGCGGGGTGATGGCGGCGGTGTTCATGGTCACCATTCTGGGGTTGATCGTGGCGGGTATGATTGCGCGCTGGATCAGCGTGGCCTTGCCCGGCACCACCGAGTTCGCGGGCTACGCAATGGCGGCCACGTCCTTTTTCGCGCTGTGCCACGCCATGACGCGCGGGGCGCATATCCGGGTGTCGATCATCCTGAACGCCAATGATTTTCTGAAACGCTGGCTCGATGTGTTTGCGGTCTTTGCCGCGGCGGTCATCGCCACCTATTTCGCCCGCTACGCCATCAAGGCGAACGTATTTTCCGAGATGCTGAACGACCGGACGCAAGGGCAAGACCAGATTCCCGAGTGGGTCGTGACCCTGTTCAGCCTGCCCAGCCACGCGGTCAGCCAGTGGGGCACCGTCTGGGCCGAACGGTCGAGCGAGCTGGTCTATACCCCCGTCTGGATCCCGCAACTGGCCATGTCCGTGGGCACCGTCCTGTTGGCCATCGCCCTGTGGGACACCCTGTTCCGGATGCTGATCACCGGCGTGAACCCAATCGTATCGGAGACGGTGGAATGACCGAAGCCTACGCCACGATTGTCTTTCTCTTTGTCCTGTTCACCCTGCTGGGGTCGTCCGTTTGGATCGGTCTGGCCCTGATGGGCGTCGCCTGGGTGGGGATGGAGTTGTTTACCACCCGCCCCGCAGGCGACGCGATGATCACCACAATCTGGACGGGGTCGAGCAGTTGGACGCTGACCGCGCTGCCGCTCTTTATCTGGATGGGCGAGATCCTGTACCGGACCCGATTATCGCAGGACATGTTCCGCGGCCTGGCCCCGTGGATGCGGTTCCTCCCCGGTGGCCTGCTGCACACCAACATTGCGGGCTGCACCATCTTTGCCGCCGTGTCGGGGTCGTCGGCGGCCACGCTCACCACGGTGGGCAAGATGTCGATCCCCGAACTGCGCAAGCGCGGATACCCCGAATACATGATCGTTGGCACGCTGGCGGGCGCGGCCACGCTGGGCCTGATGATCCCGCCGTCGCTGACGCTGATCGTCTATGGCGTGTCGATCAACGAGAGCATCATCAAGCTGTTCATGGCGGGCATCATTCCGGGCCTCGTGCTGGCGGGCCTGTTCATGTCCTACATCATCGCATGGCACTATTTCCGGCCTGCACAGCGCCCGGCCCCCGAACCGGGGATGAGCGTGGGCGAGATGTTCTCCGAAAGCCGGTTCCTGATCCCTGTGCTGATGCTGGTCTTTGCCGTGATCGGGTCGATGTATTTCGGCTGGGCCACCGCGACCGAGGCGGCGGCGGTGGGTGTGATCGGCTCGCTTGTGCTGGCTGCGTTCCAGCGGTCGCTCACGGCGTCGGCCCTTTTCGAAAGCCTGATGGGGGCCACGCGCACATCCGCCATGATCGCGCTCATCCTGATGGGGGCCGCGTTCCTGTCGCTGTCCATGGGCTTCACCGGGCTGCCCCGCGCGCTGGCCGCGTGGATCGACCAGATGAACCTGTCGCCCATTACGCTCATTGCGGCGCTGACGGTGTTCTATGTGATCCTCGGCATGTTCCTCGACGGGATCTCGTCGGTGGTGCTGACCATGGCGATTGTCGAACCGATGATCCGTCAGGCGGGCATCGACGTAATCTGGTTCGGCATCTTCATCGTCGTGGTGGTCGAGATGGCGCAGGTCACACCGCCCATCGGTTTCAACCTCTTTGTGCTGCAAGGCATGACGCGGCATGACATCGGCTATATCTCCAAAACCGCGATCCCGATGGTGGGGCTGATGCTGTTGATGGTGGTGATCCTCGTGGCGTTTCCGGGGCTGGCCACGTGGCTGCCGGACAACATCCGGCAATAGCCATGGCACCGTCTGTCACTGTCCTGCAACTCGACACCGATTTCCCAAGGGTGCCGGGCGATGTGGGCAGTGCCGAGACCTACATCGATCCAATCGAGGTGCTGCGCATCCCAAGCGCCACGGTCGCGCATGTGGTCAGCGGCGCGCCGCAGGATATCGACATTGCCCCGTTCGAAGCGGCCCTGCGCGCAGCCTCGGGCGAGGTGATCGTGACCTCTTGCGGGTTCCTGTCCTATTGGCAGGCGCACCTTGCCGCGCTGGCCGACCGTCCGGTCATTGCCTCGTCGCTGGTGGCACTGGACCGCATCGCCCGAACCCATGCACCGGACGAGGTGATGATCGTCACCTTCGACGCAGGCAGCCTTGGCGCGCCGCATCTGGGTCGCCACGGCGCGTTTGCGGCCAGCATCGTAGGTCTGTACCCGGACATGCACCTGCGGCAGGTGATCGGGCAGAACCTGCCGCATCTGGATCAGGACCGCGCCGCCCGTGAAATGCGCACCTTGATCGCGGACCACATCCGCCCTGTGCATCGCTGCATCGTGCTCGAATGCACCAACCTGCCGCCCTACAAACCCGCGATCCGTGACGTGACGCCTGTGCCGGTGATCGACATCCTGACGGAGATCGAAGCGGCCCGCCCCGGCACCGTCAAACCCGCCTTTCTGAGCCCCACTGAGGTGCAGCCATGACCGACACGCCTTTTGCCGCCGCACGTGCCACAGATGCCAAGACGATCCCTGTGATCGACATATCCACCCTCATGGCGGGGGAGGGGATGGATGCGGTCGCCGATGCCATATACGCCGCCGCGACGGATCACGGGTTTTTCTATGTCTCGGGCCACGGGATTGCGCAAACGGTTATCGACCGCGCCTTTTCCGCCGCCGCACAGTTCTTTGCTTTGGACACCGAGGCCAAGGCGTCTGTCGCCGTCGACACACACCAACGCGGGTGGATGGCGCAGGGTATGTCGCGGCTGGATGGGGCGGACACCCACGACCTCAAGGAGGTGTTCTTTTGGGCTGCTGAGGTGGCAGAGGATGATCCCGACTGGCGTGCGGGCAAGCCGATGGTTGCACCCAACCAGTGGCCGGATGCGGCCTGTCCTGAGCTTTGGCGCGGCCTTGCCCCCTATCACGCGGCGGTCTGCCATGTGGGGCGTCGCCTGATGTCCGCCATCGCGGTCAGCCTTGGGCAACCCGCTGATCAGTTCGACGCCGCCTACGCCAAGCCGCTGGCGCGGGGGCAGGCGGTGTACTATCCGCCCTCGACCCAGGCCGACGAGGCCGCGCGGCGCTATGGTGTCGCGCCGCACACGGATTTCGGGGTCCTGACCCTGCTGTTGCAGGACGCTAGCGGCGGTTTGCAGGTGCGCGCGCGGTCTGGTGATTGGATCGAAGCGCCGCCCATTGACGGCACGCTGGTGTGCAACATCGGTGACTTGCTGGCGCGGTGGAGCAATGACCGGTTCAATTCGACCCTGCACCGCGTGATCAACCGCACCGCTGGCGCGCGCTATTCGATCCCGGTGTTCTTTGACCCGCATACGGACACGGTGGTTGACCCTGCGGACCTTGGCGTGGACCGTGCGGCCTGTCGTTACGCCCCCGTCACCGTGGGCGCGCATATCGCGTCACGCAACCGCAAGAGTTTCGCCCAGTACAAGGACGGGTGAAACAGGCGTCCCGGCATGTCCAGATTTGGCAAAGTCCCGCCGGATCGCAGCGCGGAATATGGCGCGACACCTGAGTGGTGACCAAAGCGCTTTTGGTGGCTTTCTGGCGCGAGAGCGATTTTAAAATACTGTAAATAAACAATAAAAAACTACTAATAATTTAGTTTGACAGCGCCGAAATTTTGCGACTATCGTTATGTCAGTCGGCGAAATCCGGCTCACAAACACATTTTGGGAGGATACAAGATGCGCAAGTATCTACTCTCCGCGACTGCAGCGATTGCTGTCATCGCGGGGCACGGGACTGCTTTGGCTGATGCCGCGGCAGCTCAGAAATGGATTGACCAGGAATTCCAGCCATCCACGCTCAGCAAGGCCGAGCAGATGTCGGAAATGGAGTGGTTCATTGGCGCCGCGGAGCCCTATGCGGGCATGGAAATCAACGTCCTGTCCGAGGGCATTCCGACCCACGGTTACGAATCCGAAGTGCTGACAAAAGCGTTCGAGGAAATCACCGGGATCAAGGTCAACCACCAGATCCTCGGCGAAGGCGAAGTTGTGCAGGCTGTGCAGACACAGATGCAGACCCAGCGGAACCTCTATGACGGCTACGTCAACGACTCCGACCTGATCGGCACGCACTCGCGGCTGCAACTGGCCTACAACCTGACCGAACAGATGGGCGGTGACTGGGCGGCGACAACCTCGCCGACGCTGGACCTTGATGACTTCATGGGTATCCAGTTCACCACCGGTCCGGACGGCAACCTGTACCAATTGCCCGACCAGCAGTTCGCGAACCTTTACTGGTTCCGCAAGGACTGGTTCGACGACGCGGACAACAAGGCCGCATTCAAAGCCAAGTACGGCTATGATCTGGGTGTGCCGGTCAACTGGTCCGCCTATGAGGACATCGCTGATTTCTTCTCGAACGACGTGAAGGAAATCGACGGCGTGGCGATCTATGGCCACATGGACTATGGCAAGCGCGCGCCCGACCTGGGCTGGCGTATGACTGATGCGTGGCTGTCGATGGCAGGCACCGGGTCCAAGGGCGAGCCGAACGGCGTGCCGATCGACGAATGGGGCATCCGCATGGAAGCCGGTTCGTGCAACCCTGCCGGTGCGTCGGTGACGCGCGGTGGCGCGGCGAACGGCCCTGCGGCGGTCTATGCGATCCGCAAGTGGGACGAATGGCTGCGCAACTATGCTCCTCCGGGTGCGGCGTCCTATGACTTCTACCAATCGCTGCCCGCACTGGCGCAAGGAAACGTGGCCCAGCAGATCTTCTGGTACACCGCCTTTACCGCCGACATGGTCAAGCCCAAGTCCGAAGGCAACAACACTGTCGACGACGCTGGCAACCCGCTGTGGCGGATGGCACCCAGCCCGCACGGCCCCTACTGGGAAAAAGGTCAGAAGGTTGGCTATCAGGACGTTGGGTCCTGGACTTTCCTCAAGTCCACCCCGTCGGACCGCGCACAGGCCGCGTGGCTCTATGCCCAGTTCGTGACGTCCAAGACGGTCGACGTGAAGAAGTCCCATGTGGGTCTGACCTTCACACGCGACAGCTCGGTCAACCATGCGTCCTTTACCGAACGCGCGCCCAAACTGGGTGGTCTGGTCGAATTCTACCGCTCGCCTGATCGCGTGGCATGGTCGCCCACCGGCATCAACGTGCCTGACTATCCCAAGCTGGCCCAGATCTGGTGGCAGCAGATTGGTGACGTGAACTCCGGTGCGTTTACACCGCAGCAAGCGATGGACCGTCTGGCCGAAGAAATGGACATCACCATGGCTCGGATGCAGCAAGCTGATGAGGCGGCAGGTGTCTATGGTGGCTGTGGTCCACGTCTGAACGACGAACAGGACGCGGAATACTGGTTCGCCAATGGCGGCGCCAAGCCCAAGCTCGACAACGAGAAGCCGCAAGGCGAGACCGTGAACTATGACGAGCTGGTTGCCCGCTGGCAGAACTAAACCTCCCCGTGGGTCCGCCTGGTGAGTGCAGGCGGGCCGACATCAGGCCGGGGTTCCCAACAGCCCCGGCCGTTTTGAAACAGGTACACCCCCATGACAATCGAGCTGAAACAGGCCAGCAAGGTGACGCGTGGCATCACGCACATCAAACCGACCTCGCTGGTGCTGGAGACCGGACATTTTAACGTGCTGCTGGGACAGACCGGATCGGGCAAGACGTCCCTGATCAAGCTGATGGCGGGCCTTGACCCGCTGGCGGCCGGAGAGATCTGGATGGACGGCCAGAACGTGTCGAAACTGTCCACGCAGAAACGCAACATCAGCCTCGTGCACCAGTTCTTTGTGAACTACCCGCAGATGACGGTGTACGACAATATTGCCTCCCCCCTGCGGGTTGCAGGCATGGCGAAATCGGAAATTCAGGGCCGCGTCGAAGAGGCGGCGGACATCCTGCAACTGCGGCCCATGCTGCACCGTCGCCCGCATGAGCTGTCGGGTGGTCAGCAGCAACGCTGCGCCCTTGCGCGCGCCATTGCCAAGGAAAGCCGCGCGGTGTTCCTGGACGAACCGCTGGCCAACCTTGATTACAAGCTGCGCGAAGAGTTGCGCGAGCAATTGCCCGAACTGTTTGCCGGTCGCGGCGCGGTGGTGGTCTATGCGACGTCCGAACCCGAAGAGGCGTTGCTGCTGGGCGGCAGCACGGCGTTGATGGAGGACGGCAACGTCACCCAGTTCGGCACGACTGCTGCGATCTACCGCAAACCCGAAAGTCTGACGGCGGCGCGCGTGTTCTCGGACCCGCCGATCAACGCGGCACGGGTCACCAAGTCGGGCCAGACCGCGACGCTGGACACTGGGGTCAGCTGGTCCATGTCGGGTGCTGCCGCAGACCTGCCTGACGGGTCTTACACATTGGCCATTCGACCGCACCACGTGACACCTGTCCCCGCGGGGACAGATCAGGTGGCGGTCTCTGGAACCGTGCTGGTCACGGAGCTGTCGGGCTCGGAATCCAGTGCGCATTTTCAGATGGGCGCGGACGGTTGGGTGTCGCTGGCGCATGGGGTGCATCCCTATGAGGTTGGCGAGACGCATGATTTCTACATGGATGCCAGCCAGGCCTTTTATTTCTCGCAAGATGGGAGGCTCGTGGCATGAACACGGTTTCGCAACATTGGTGCGCCGCAAAGGCGCACCCTAAGGCACAGTGCCGGGCGCGCATTCATGCGCACCGCACAGGGGGCGTGTAATGGCCAAGATCACACTTTCGAACCTGCGTCATTCGTATATGCCTAACCCATCCGGGCCCGGCGACTATGCGCTCAAGGAAATCAACCTCGATTGGCGCGATGGCGGTGCCTATGCGCTGCTGGGGCCGTCGGGCTGTGGCAAGTCCACGCTGCTCAACATCATCTCGGGGCTGTTGGTCCCGTCCGAGGGGCGCATCCTGTTTGACGACAAGGATGTCACCGATCTGCCGCCAAACCAGCGCAACATTGCGCAGGTGTTCCAGTTTCCCGTCATCTACGACACGATGACGGTGCGGGACAATCTGGCATTCCCCCTGCGCAACCGGGGCGTGGACGAGGCGCGCATTGCCGCGCGGGTGTCCGAGATTGCCAGGATGCTCGAGGTCGAAAACATGCTCGATATCAAGGCGTCGCACCTGTCGCCGGACAACAAGCAAAAGATTTCGATGGGGCGTGGGCTGGTGCGCGACGATGTGAATGTCGTCATGTTCGACGAACCCCTGACCGTGATCGATCCGCATCTGAAGTGGAAGCTGCGGTCCAAGCTGAAAGAACTGCACCAGCGGGTGAAGGCCACGATGATCTACGTGACCCATGACCAGACCGAGGCGTTGACCTTTGCCGATCAGGTGGTGGTCATGCAGGACGGTGAAGTGGTCCAGATCGGCACGCCGGTCGAGTTGTTTGAGCGTCCGCAGCACACATTTGTCGGCCATTTCATCGGGTCCCCCGGCATGAACGTGTTGCCCGTCCAAGAGCGTGCCGGCGGCGCGATGTTCCAAGGCGAGCAGATCGTGTTGGAGGGTGAGACAATTGGCGAAGGCGGGTTGACGCAAGTGGGCATCCGTCCGGAATTTGTGTCGCTGGCGGAGACCGGACTGCCCGCGCGGGTGCAGAAGGTGTCGGACGTCGGTCGCCATGCCGTTGTCGAGGCGATGGTCGGTGACACGGCGGTCAAGGCGATTGTCGAGGGTGCTGTGCCTGAACAAGGTGCGGCGGTGCATCTGGCATTCCGCCCGGATCAGACACGGCTTTATCGCGACGGGTGGATTTCTACGGAGGCACGGGCATGAAGACCGAAAACCAAAAGGCTTGGCTGTTTGTGCTGCCAGTGCTGGCTCTGGTGGCGTTCAACGCGCTGGTGCCGATTATGACGGTGGTGAACTATTCCGTGCAGGAGACGTTTGGCAACAACGTGTTCTTCTGGCAGGGCCTCGACTGGTTCGAGCAAATCCTGCGTTCGGACCGGTTTCAGGCCGCATTGGGACGGCAGTTCCTGTTCACCTTTCTGATCCTGATCATCGAGGTGCCGCTCGGCATCATCATTGCCCTGTCGATGCCGCGCAAGGGCATGTGGGTGCCGGTCTGTCTGGTGCTGATGGCGTTGCCGATGCTGATCCCGTGGAACGTGGTCGGCGCGATGTGGAACATCTTTACCCTGCCCAAGATTGGATTGGTGGGCTATTTCCTGAACGACGTGTTGGGCATTGCCTATGACATGACGCAGAACCCCTTTGCGGCCTGGGTCACGATCATTGTGATGGATGTCTGGCACTGGACGTCGCTGGTGGTGCTGCTGAGCTATGCGGGCCTCGTGTCGATCCCGGATGCCTATTACCAGGCGGCCAAGATTGACGGGGCATCCCCCTGGAAAGTGTTCCGCTACATCCAACTGCCCAAGATGAAGACCGTTCTGACCATCGCGATCCTGCTGCGGTTCATGGACAGCTTCAACATCTATACGGAGCCGTTTGTTTTGACCGGTGGCGGGCCTGGCAACTCGACGACGCTCTTGTCGATTGATCTGGTAAAGATTGCCCTGGGGCAGTTCGACCTTGGCCCGGCGGCGGCGATGTCGCTGATCTACTTTGCCATCACGCTGTTGGTGTCGTGGCTGTTCTATACCCTTATGACGAAGGATGACGCGCAATGATGACCTTTGACATGTGTGTCGTGCCCGGCGGCGGAACCGCCGGGCAGCCCCCGACCGCCCCCACGGGCGGGGGCTATGCCCCCACCCTCGGTCGGGGGCTGCCCTTTGCTCTTCTTGAATGTCTGGTCGGCGCGGAAGGTATTGACCAATGAGAAAACGCTCCCTCATCCCGATCCTCTATATCGCGTTCCTGATGCTGCCGATCTACTGGCTGGTTGCGATGTCGTTCAAAACCACAAACGAGATCCTCGCGGGCTTTAGCCTGTTTCCCCAGACCTTCACGCTGGAGAACTACCGGGTCATCTTTACCGACCCAAGCTGGTATTGGGGCTATATCAACTCGATCATCTATGTGTCGTTGAACACGGTGATCTCTGTCTGTGTGGCGCTGCCTGCGGCCTATGCGTTCTCGCGATACCGGTTCCTGGGCGACAAGCAGCTGTTCTTCTGGCTGCTGACCAACCGGATGGCACCCGCAGCGGTGTTCGCCTTGCCGTTCTTTCAGCTTTATTCGTCCGTCGGCCTGTTCGACACGCATCTGGCGGTGGCGTTGGCGCATTGTCTGTTCAACATCCCGCTGGCGGTCTGGATCCTCGAAGGGTTCATGGGTGGCGTGCCCAAAGAGCTGGACGAGACGGCCTATGTGGACGGCTATTCGTTCCCGCGCTTTTTCGTCACCATCTTCCTGCCGACGATCAAGGCGGGGATCGGGGTGGCGGCGTTCTTTTGCTTTATGTTCTCGTGGGTGGAACTGCTGCTGGCCAAGACGCTGACGGCGGTGGCCGCGAAACCCATCGCCGCGACCATGACCAAAACGGCATCCTCTGCCGGATACGAATTGGGCCTGTTGGCGGCGGCGGGGACGTTGACCATCATTCCGGGCGCCATCGTGATCTATTTTGTCCGTAACTACATTGCCAAGGGCTTTGCCCTGGGGAGGGTCTGATGAGACGTCTGGCATATCTTGCGGCCATCGCGCCGGGTGCGGCGCTGGCACAGGGCTGGGGCAACGTCGCCCAGCAAACCGAGGAAAAGGGGTTTTCGTGGACCGATCCGCTGTGGCCCAGTTTCTGGATGGCGTGGACGCCTGTAACCTTTGCACTGTTCTGCGGGATCTTTGGGGCGATTGCGATCATCGCGGCGCTGGAAATCACCAAGTACCGCGATGGAATTGAACGCACGGGCGTGTTTGGCCTGACCACAACACTGGGCGATCGCCTGTTCATCACTCTTTTGGGAAGCGCCTATATTTTCCTCGCGTGGCTTGGTTTCGTGGGGCAACCCTTGTGGGCGCCCTTGGGGCTGTCGGTCGTTTGGGGCATCTTCTGTTTCTGGAAAGTGTGAAAAACGTTTTGAAAAACTAAAAACTTCGTATTTACTCACGATGCACAAAAAGTGAGCGATACGTGCTGGATGGTACCGTATGAGAAAAAAGAAAAGTAACGAGCTGCTGACCGAGGTCGAACTGGAGTTCATGAACGAACTCTGGGCCTTGGGAGAAGGCACGGTGCGCGACGTACTGGACCGTCTGCCCGAAGGGCGCGATCTGGCCTATACGTCTGCGGCCACCATCCTGCGCATCCTTGAGCAAAAGGAATTCGTGACCAGCCGCAAAGACGGCAAGAGCCACGTGTTCATCCCGTCGCTGGGCAAGGATGCCTATCAAACCCGTTCACTGAAAGATCTGTCCATGAAGTTGTTTGACGACACGCCTGTGTCTTTGGTTGCGCGCCTCGTCAACGACGATGAACTGACAGACGAAGCATTGGGGACAATCCGGGCATTAGTGGATCGGAGGTTGAAAAATGATACCGGGTGATGCCTTTCTGGATGCGTTCATCAATGCCAATATCCTCATTATCGTTGCGTTTTTCTTGTGGCGGGGCATTCGCTGGGGCCTGACCCGACTGGGTCTGAAACACAGCTACGTCACGCAGCTCAAGCTGCTGAACACCGTTTTCGTCGCAATCATTTTTTCGCCGTTCCTGATCCTCGCGTTTACGACGCTTCAGTCGAGCGGCTACGCCAAGAGCGTGAATGTGAACCTGTCGGATATGGTGGTCGCCTACTATCTGAATGGCGGGTTCGAGATGCCCGCGACCGAATTCGAGCGACTGGTCAACCTGCGCGACACGTTTCTGAACAACGTCGTCAATGCCGCCGGTTGGGTGGCCTGGACCGTGATCGCGGTGTTTTTCCTTAGCCTTGCGCTGGGCATTTTGCGTCTGTGCTACTCCATGGCCTGCCTCTACCGGATTGTGTCGGCGGGCTATGCCTGGCGGCAGTTTGGCCGGGTGCGGCTGCGTCTGTCGGACCGCACATTGGTGCCGTTTTCGACGCGGGGTCTGTTGTTCTATTACGTGGTGGTGCCGTCGCACATGCTGGGCCAGCGTCAGGAGCTCAAAGTATCGCTGGCGCATGAGTTCCAGCATTTGCGGCAGGGCGATATCGAGTGGGAGATCCTGCTGGAGGCGCTCAAGCCGGTATTCTTTCTCAACCCTGCCTATCACGCGTGGAAGCGTCAGGTGGAACATCTGCGCGAATTGAGCTGTGATGCCGAGGTGTTGCGCCGTGGTCGGATCGACGTGCGGGCCTATTGCGATACGCTGCTGTCGGTGTGCCAGCAGACTTTGCGCCGGGACCGTATGTTCGTGGTTGCGGTTCCCAAGGTGACGCTGGTGACGGCGGACCGGACGGCAATGCATGACACGCAGACCAGTTTCCTGCACCAGCGGATCACATCGCTGCTTGATCTCCGCCACATGCGGCGGCCCCGTTTGTTGTACCTTGCGACGCTCTTGCCGCTTGTGGCCTGCGTCATGCTGACGGCGATTGCCATTCAGCGGCCCGGCGATTGGAGCCAGGACCGTTTGATGCTGTCCACGGTTGTAAACCTTGAGCGACTGGACGAGATCAACCGTCTGTCGACCTTTGGCCGCATCCGCAACTGAGTGTTCAGGCATCTGCCGGCGCGATCCGCGCTGACAGCCATGAGGCAAAGCTTTGGGTTGCGTCGGATGTGCGTTGCAACGCTAGAAAGTACTTTTCTGCTGCATCGATTGAGGTCTCGTGGACCTGCTGCACCTTGCCGGTTGCAAGGGCGGACCCCGCCACCACCGAACTGACCAGTGCCGCGCCACTGCCATTGGCCGCGAGGTTGAGGGCGAGGCCGTAGGAATCCACGAAATAGGCGGGCTGTGGCGCGGTTTGTCCGGTGGTCTGGTGCCATGCGGCCCATCCATGCGACGTGCCCACCGTTTCGATCAGGGGCATCGTGTCGAGCGGGCCACTGTCGCGCGCCACCGCGATCAGCCTGTCCGGCCCAAGTGCCTGCGCGCCTTTGCCCACCTGTTTGTCTGACCCGAACCGGATTTCGACATCGGCCCGCGCCACTGCAAATTCGTCCGGCCAGATCGTGCTGACAAACCGTATCGTGACATCGGGGTGACGTGCGTGAAAGTCCGGCAGACCCGGCGAAATCACCCATTCGATGATGCTGAGCGATGCGGCCACGGTGATATGCGCGCTGTTGCGTGCGTGGGCGTAGGGGGCGGTCGCCACGCGCAGGCCGTCCAGCGCAGTTTCAACCTGCGGCAACAGTTTGCGCCCCTCATCGGTCAGCGTCAGCCCGCGGGCATGCCGGGTGAACAGCCGCACGCCCAACCGATCCTCTAGCGCGCGGATTTGCTGGCTGACGGCGGATTGGGTCAATCCAATCTCGTGGGCCGCAGCGGTGGAACTGAGCGTGCGGGCCGCCGCCTCGAACGAGCGGAACCAGTTGAGTGGGGGCAGGGATTTGGACATGTGCAAGCAACCTATCAGTAACACTAATACCTAAGGCGCAGATTCTTTCGTTTGTCAAAAAACACGGCGCGGCGGATCAATTGGACGACACTTGCAGACGAGGCGCGCCGTGACACCAGACATTCGGAAAATCGTAACATATGACGAAGAGGTGCTGATCGAAGGGTTCCGCGCAGCCAGCGTTCCGTGGCGTATGTTTGCCGTGGCTGCGGTTGTGCGCAACCCGTGGGCGGGCCGCTATGTGGAGGACCTCAAGCCCGAGATCCAGGCCTATGGCCCGGTGTTGGGTGAGATGCTGACTGACAGGATGATCGCCCTGACGGGCGGCGGTGACGCCATCGAGGCCTATGGCAAGGCGGCGGTTGTTGGTCTGGACGGCGAGGTCGAACATGCCTCGGGGCTCATCCACACCTTGCGGTTCGGCAATCATTTTCGCGAGGCGGTGGGGGCGAAGTCGTATCTGTCTTTTACCAACACGCGCGGGCCCGCGAATGCGCCCATCATGGTGCCGCTGATGGACAAGAACGATGCCGGGCGGCGGTCGCATTACCTGACCATTCAGTTTGCCATCCCGGACGCGCCGCGTGCGGATGAGATTGTCGTCGTTTTGGGGGCGGCGACAACGGGGCGGCCACATCACCGCATTGGCGACCGGTATCAGGACCTGAAGGATTTGGGACATGACGTGGACAACCCGGCCGCGGTCTGAGGTCTCTGGCCTGCCTGCGGTCGTCGCGGGGCAGGGGGTGGATGTGCTGATGCTGCACGGTGTGGGGCTGTGTGCAGATGCCTGGGCCCCGCAGATCGATGTGCTGGCGCGGCATGGCTACGGGGTGATGGCGACAGATATGCCGGGCCATGGGGGATCGGACGCAGCACCCGGTGCGGATTTGTCGGACTATGTCCGCCCTCTTGCCGCGGCATTGGAGGGCCCTGTGGTTGTCATCGGGCACTCGATGGGCGCGATGATTGCGCTGGCGTTGGCCGAGGCCGCCCCGGACAAGGTTGTGGGCGTTGTGGCCATGAATGCCATTTTTCAGCGCTCGCCAGAGGCTGCGGCAGCAGTACAGGCGCGCGCATCTGCATTGGACGGTGCATCCTTGCCCGATCCCGAGCCGACCTTGCACCGTTGGTTCGGTGAGGCGGACACACCTGCACGCAGGGCCTGTGACGCCTGGCTGCGCGCAGTGCATCCTGCGGCTTACAAATCTGCCTACACGACCTTTGCCAGCGAGGATGGCCCGTCACCTGAACTTTTGGCGGCTTTGGATTGCCCCGCGCTGTTCGTGACCGGCGCGGAGGAGCCCAATTCGACCCCCGCCATGTCCGAGGCCATGGCGCGCCACGCGCCCAAAGGCAGCGCGATGGTGATCGACGGGGCGGCGCATATGTTGCCCATGACCCATCACACTGTGATCAGCGACATCTTGTGCGGGTTCGCAGCGCGGTGCCTGCCATGAACCCGCTTGCGTTGCGTGATGCCTTTGGGCGCTTCATGACGGGTGTGACCGTGATCACGGCCCGTGACGCCAGCGGCGCGCCTGTGGGGTTCACGGCCAATTCCTTTACCTCTGTGTCATTGGACCCGCCGCTGTTGCTGGTCTGTCCGGGGCGGTTTTTGTCGACTTTTGCAGCGTTTGAGGCCTGCACCCACTTTGCCGTCAACGTGTTGGCAGAGGGGCAAGAGGACGTGTCGAACACCTTTGCCGGGTACAAGGGTGACCGGTTTGCCAAGGTGCCGCATCATTTCGGAGCGCACGAACTGCCGTTGATCGACGGCGCGGTAGCGCAGTTTTGTTGCAAGACCTACCAGGTCGTGCCGGCAGGTGATCACGTCGTTCTCATGGGGGAGATCACGGATGTGTCCCACACGGATGCTGCGGGTCTGGGATATGTGGGCGGGCGGTATTTCAGCCTGGGCCTTGAGCGGGAGACCGGCGCGGGCGCGGCCACGGTTCTAGGTGCCATTGTTGAAGTGGACGGTCACGTCCTGATGGAGCAGGCCGAGACCGGGATGCGCCCGGTGCAAGTGGCGGGCACCCCGACGGGTGCACAGCGCGACCATATCACTGCGGCGCTCAAGACACGTGGTTTGCGCGTGCAGATCAATCAGGTCTATTCCGCGTTTTCCGACGACGAAGCCGGGGTGCGTCACACCTACTATCTGGCCCATGCGCCCCATATGGACGCCGCGCCCGCCGGCATGTGCCTTGTCCCGTTTTCAGCCTTGCCCGCACAGGCATTTTCGACCCCTGCGATTGGTCACATGATGACCCGTTTTGCCCGCGAGGCGCAGTCCCGCAACTTTTCCCTCTACCTCGGTGATGCCGAGGGCGGCGAAATTCACGCCTTGTCATAAAGGACCCAGACCATGGACTTTTCCCTTTTTGCCCATATGGAACGTCTGACACCGGATCAGCCGCATGACGTTCTCTATGACGAGTTTGTCAGCCTGGTTCAGATGGCTGACGATGGTGGGATGCGCGCGGTCTGGACGGGCGAACATCACGGGATGGAGTTCACGATTGCGCCCAACCCGTTCCTGTCGCTGGTCGATCTGGCCCACCGGACCAAGAATTTGCGTCTGGGTACGGGGACTGTGGTGGCGCCGTTCTGGCATCCGATCAAGCTGGCCGGTGAGGCGGCCGCGGCCGATCAGATGACGCGCGGACGGATTGAGCTGGGCATCGCGCGGGGGGCCTATGCGTTTGAATATGAACGCCTGATGCCCGGCATGGATGCCTGGGAGGCGGGGCAAAGGATGCGGGAAAGCACGCCGCTCTTGCCGCAGCTGTGGGCCGGGGACTGCGCGCATGAGGGTGATTTCTATGCGTTTCCATCGACCACTTCGGCGCCCAAACCGGTTCAGCAGGACGGCCCGCCGATCTGGATCGCGGCGCGTGATCCCAACAGCCATGCCTTTGGCGTGCACAACGGGTTCAACATTCAGGTGACGCCGCTGTGGCAGGGTATGGAAGAGATCGAAACGCTGATGGGGCGGTTCAATGATGCCTGCGACAGCTATGATGGGCCGCGCCCCAAGGTGATGCTGTTGCACCATACTTATGTGGGCAAGGATGCGGATGACGTGGCGCAGGGTGTGCGCGACCTGCAACGCTATTACAACTATTTCGGGGCCTGGTTTTTGAACAAGCGGCCCGTGTCGCAGGGCATTATCCAGCGCATCACGGACGATGAGATTGCGGCCAACCAGATGTATTCGGCGGACAACATTGCGCGCGACCTGACCATCGGCACGACCCAGCAGGTGATTGACCGGATCAAGCGGTACGAGGACCTCGGATACGATGAATTCTCGTTCTGGATCGACAGTGGTATGAGCGTGGAGCGCAAGCGGGCCTCGCTGGCCCGGTTCATCGACGACGTCATGCCCAAGTTTCAGTGAGGACACCCATGGGACAATTACCGCACTATCCGCTGTTCATTGGTGGCGCTTGGGTCGAGGGATCGGACGGGCAAGTGATGGCGACATCCAACCCGGCAACCGGTGCCGATTGGGCCACCTTTGCCTGCGCGAGCGCGGCGGACGTCGACAGGGCCGTGCAGGCGGCAGCATCTGCGCTGGAGGATCCGGTCTGGCGCGACATGACGCAGACGGCGCGGGGCAAGCTGTTGTACCGTCTGGCCGAGCTGGTTGAACGCGACGCGCGCCATCTGGGCGAGATTGAGACGACAGACAGCGGCAAACTGCTGGCGGAAACGGCTGCGCAGACGGGATATGTCGGGGACTACTACCGGTATTATGCCGGGCTGGCGGACAAGATCGAAGGGTCCGTGTTGCCCATCGACAAACCCGACATGCACGTGTTCACCCGGCGCGCCCCTATCGGCGTTGTGGCGGCCATTGTGCCGTGGAACGCGCAGATGTTCCTGACCGCGACCAAACTGGGACCGGCGCTTGCGGCGGGCTGTACCGTGGTGCTGAAAGCGTCAGAGGCCGCGCCTGCGCCAATGTTGGAATTTGCCAAGTTGATCGAAGAGGCGGGGTTCCCCCCCGGCGTCGTGTCGGTCATCACGGGTGATGCTGAAAACTGTGCGGTGCCGCTGACACGTCACCCGCGCGTGGACCGCATCGCATTCACCGGTGGGCCGGGTACGGCGCGCCACGTGGTGCGCAATTCGGCGGAGAACTTCGCGGTCACGACGCTGGAGCTGGGGGGCAAGTCGCCCATTCTGGTGTTTGACGACGCAGACCTTGAGGGGGCGGCAAACGGGCTGATCGCGGGCAACTTTGGTGCCTCGGGCCAAAGCTGTGTTGCGGGGTCGCGGGGGCTGGTGCATCGGTCGATCCTGGAACCTCTGGCCGCGTTGATCGAGACCAAGGCCAAGGGGATTGTCGTGGGCGACCCGCTGGATGCGCTAACCCATGTCGGGCCGTTGTGTACCACAGGCCAGATCGCGACCATCGAGGACACGCTGACACGCGCCACGGCACAAGGCGCGCGCATTCGGTTTGGTGGTGCACCGCTGGAGCGTCCTGGCAACTATATGGCTCCGACGCTGGTGGAATGTGCGGGGCCTGACACGCAGACGCTCAAGGTTGAAATGTTTGGCCCGGTCATGTCGCTGTTGCCCTTCGATACGGAGGAAGAAGCCATCGCGCTGGCCAATGACAGCGACTTTGGATTGGGATCGGGCGTTTTCACTCAAAACCTTGCCCGCGCGCACCGGGTTTCGGGGCGCTTGCGGTCCGGCATCTGTTGGGTGAACACCTACCGGGCCATTTCACCCATCGCGCCGTTTGGTGGGTTCAACCAGTCCGGCTATGGCCGCGAGGCCGGTATTGAGGCGGTTTTGGACTATACCCGGACCCAGACCACATGGATCAACACCTCTGAGGCGCCCATGGCAAATCCGTTTGTTATGCGCTGATTGGTTGACCTGTCTTTTCCTTGCGCCATTTCTCCGCGATAGAGGGGGAAGGCAAGGAAGAGGCACATATGCGAGCTTTGATCCTCGAGGACGACTTTGATCTGGTTGCGGCATGGCGCGTGTGTTTGGATGAGGTTGGTATCGAAACCGTGCACGTCCACAGCGCGCTGGAGGGTTGGGCGTTGTTGGGGCAGGATGCGTTTGACATCGTGGTCGCCGACATCTTTATCCGAAGCGAAGAGGGCCACCCGACCATTGACGGCGGCATCCTGTTGCTGGGCAAAATCCGGGCGCAAATCCCGAGAGCCAATCGCCCCAAGACAATCGCAGTGTCTGGGTTCATGCCCAGCAAGTTTTCCGGTGTCGACCCGCTTGTCACCGTCAAGAACATGGATGTGGACAGCATCATGCGCAAACCGTTCTTTCCCGAAGACCTCAGGGCCGAGGTTCAGCGTCTGTTGCAGTGACAGTGCGATGCAGGCGATGATTTGACACAGGCTGATATCACGCGCAGGTTGTGGTATTGACTGATTTTTCTTGCCACTGGGTGTTGTTCTGTCGTGACCCTATCCCCCGAAGAATTGCAGCGCGCGCTGGATCAATGCAGCGCTGATCCGATCCACATTCCGGGACATGTCCAGGATTTTGGCGTTTTGGTTGCGATAGATCGCATCTGCACGCAGATCACCAGCATCAGCGAGAATTGCATGGACCTGTTTGGTCGTGCAGGCACCGAGATTGTGGGCCAATCCCCGGACATCCTGTTCACCGAGCAGCAATTGCACAGCTTTCGAAACGTGTTGAGCCACAGCACGATCAAGACCCAGCGTGAGGTGTTGCCGCCCAAAGTGGTGCGGGGCCGGTCCTGCCACATGTCCATTCACATGGCGAGTGATCAGGCGATTGTAGAAATCGTTCCCGAGCCTTTGCAGGGGCATGATCATGGTCTCGCGCTCAGCCAGGCACAGACGTTCCTTTCCACGCCAATCAATGATGGCGACCTTGTACAGTTCTTTCATGGCGCGACAGAGCGGCTGCGGGCGCTTTCGGGTTTTGACCGGGTCAAATTCTATCAGTTCCTTCCCGACGGTGCCGGAGAGGTCGTGGCCGAGGCGCGTCATGCAGATGTGGATACGTTCCTGGGATTGCGGTTCCCCGCCAGTGACATTCCGCAGATTGCGCGCACCCTCTATGCCCAGACGCCTGTGCGCGTCATTCACGATGTTCAGGGTTCGGACAGCCAGATGATCGGTCTGCCGGGGGCCGGGCCGTTGGATATGTCGCTGGCCGTTTTGCGGGGTAAAGATGCGGTGCATCGGCAGTACCTCGAGAACATGGGAGTGGCCGCGACGCTGACAGTGCCGGTTGTGGTTGATGGGGTGCTGTGGGGCTTGTTCGCCGCACATCACATGACGCTCAAAACCGTGGACCCCAACGTGCTGGTGGCGGCGGAACTGGCGGGCAAGGTGATCAGCCTGCGGGTGCAGCATGTCCTTGAGAGCCGTCGCAAACAGGCCCACACCACCTGTTTCGGCATCGCAAACCGGTTGTTCGTTGTCGATGACAGCAAGCTGGCCGTCGATCAATATTGGACCGCAGTCAAAGACGAATTGGCCGCGATGGTGGGCTGCGACGGTGTTGTGATGATGCTGGGGCAGCAGGTGATGTCACAGGGTGATGTGCCGCCCATGGATGCCTGCCGGGCCATACCGGATCTGTTTGCGACAGCGGTCGACACCATCGTCAGCCTCAACACGTTGCCCACCGCGCGCCCGGACGTCGACTGGGGCGATACGGCGGGTGTTCTGGCGCTGCGTGTTGCGCGGCAGCGGGATGTGACGCTTGCCTTTTGCCGGAACCTTGTCGAACGGTCCGTGCGCTGGGCGGGTCAGCCCGAAAAGGAGATAACGGTGCAGGACGGCGTGCCGCGATTGTCACCGCGCGCCTCGTTTTCCACCTATATCGAAAGCACGCGTGAACAGTCCAAGGAGTGGACGGCCGTCGATATCGAGATCGTGCGCGCGCTCTATGATGCGCTGTATCAGGTGTTGGAAACCCAGGACGAGATGCGGGACAACCGGCACCGTATGGGCCTGATGGTGCATGAACTGAACCACCGGGTGCGCAACATTCTCGCGTTGGTTCAATCGCTGTCGTCACAGTCACGCCAGGGCAGCACATCTATTGACGGATACGCCGCTTCGCTCGAAAGCCGCATTGTAGCACTTGCGGGGGCGCACAATCTGATGACGCGCGCCGACATGCGCGGTGTGTTGTTGTCAGAGCTGGTGCTGCTGGAGTTGCGGCCATTTGCGGGCGAATTGGGCCGGATCACAGTCGAGGGGCCGGATACGGTGCTGAGGCCGGATGCCGCGTCTGTTTTTGCCTTGGTGATCCATGAACTGACTTCGAACGCCGTCAAATATGGGGCGCTGTCGACCGCGACAGGGCGGTTGATGGTCACATGGCGCGTTACCGAGGACACGCTGGACCTGCTGTGGGTGGAAAGCGGTGGACCGCCGGTTGCAGACCCCACGCGGTCGGGGGTGGGCAGGACCATCGTCGAAGAAAGCCTGCGCTATGAGTTCGGTGGCACGTCGTCGTTGCAATTCCTGCCCGCCGGGGTTGAGGCCCGATTTACTGTGCCGACGGACATTGTTGTGGATGTAGATATCGTTCCGCGCCCGTCCAAAGGCGGTGCCGTGACCGATGGCAAAGTGGGTCAAGCGGTGCCGCGTGGTCGTGCTCTGGTTGTTGAGGACAATTTTGTTGTGTCGATGCAATCCACGGCCATGATGCACGATCTGGGCTTTGTCCAAGTGGACGCGGCGGCCAGTGTTTCCGACGCCTTGCAGGCATTGGATGCGCAAGAGTATGACTTTTGTTTGCTGGACATGAATTTGCAGGGCGCGTTGTGTACACCCATAGCTATGCGTTTGAAAAAAGACGGAATTCCGTTTGTTTTCGCAACCGGCTATGGCAGCGATGCGTTCCATCTGGTCCAGGGTATTTCCGCCCCATGGGTTGTGAAACCCATTGAGACAGAGGTGCTGCGCGCCATTCTGGATACCGGTGTCAAACCTATGAACTGACCGCGTTTGTGGCATGTTTTGCCACGGGCTGACACATGGATACGGTTTGACTTTTCCCGAATCCATGTCAATTTGCTATCGTATAGGTTGTAGAGGTTGATCCCATGTCAGGTAGGAAAATCGTACTGGTTGACGATGACGAGGCTTATCTTGCGGCGCTTGCTGGCGAGCTGCGTGGCGATGCCAGTGTCCATACCTTTGGTCGCGTTGTGGATTGTCTGGAGTTTCTGAAACAGAAGGGCGAGGAGGTTGACATCATCTGTGTCGATTTGTTCATGCCGGATGTTCAGGGCGTGGATTGGCAGCTAAGCGGGTTGTCGACGATCAAACAGATCAGGGAAATCTACCACGAAGACGCGCCAGTGATTGGCGTCTTGAGCGGTATGGATGCGGTTGTCCATATTCACACCTGTCTCAAGAATGGGGCTGATTGGTTCATCGAAAAACGGTTCGACGTGAAGTCTGTGGCCGATCAGTTGTTGGAAAAACCACTGCAACCCACAGCCGTAAACGCCTAGCACGTGGCCATTCGCGACGTCGCCGACCGGCTGGCACATGACACCACGGCCCTGTGCCGCAACATCGCTATCCTGACCGATATTCTGATCGAAGATGCGGATGACCCGGCGCGCGTTGCGGATGTCGGCGCGCAATTGCGGGCCAAGTCAGCCTTGCTGTTTTCATTGGTGCGCATGGGGCGGCGTGTGACGCAGGTTGCTTTGCACGCGGGAGATCCAGAACCGGTTGACCTGGAAAAGACGGTGACACAGGCGATCCTGCGCAATGCGGGACGTCTGGGGGGGCTTGGCAACCGGGTTGAGGGCACGGGCACCGCGACCGTGGATATGCCGATGTTGGACCTGGCGTTGGATGCTGCACTGGAGAATGTCGGCGATCATGGTCCGGGGGGTGGGACGCTTTGTGTGCGAATCCGGGATGGTGCGATTGACTTGTTGGCCCCAGCGGACCGTCCGGCGACGGAAGAAGATTTTGCGGCCTTTTCCGGGCGTGACCGCAAGGGGTTTGGTGGTTTGGGGCTGTGGCTGGCGCGCGAGGTGATGCAGCGTCAGGGTGGGCAGGCCGTGCCACTTGATATCGACGCCACGACATTTGCAATTTCGTTGCAATTCAAGGCGTAAGTGGCCACATCGGTCGGATGACCTCCGCACCGATTTCCCCAAGTCAGTTCCATGTGGCCTGTATCGATGATGATGCGTTGGAGCATGATCTGCTTGCGCGACTTGTGCGTCGGGAAACGCATATTGCGCTGCGACCCTATTTCGATGTCGCAGAGGCAGCACAGGCGCTGGCGCGATCCCCTGTGGATTTGATCCTCTTGGACGCGCGTATTCCGCCTGACAACGATCCGGTGGCCTCGGTTGCATTGCTACGGTCTCACGGCATCCTGACGCGCATCATCGTGATGTCGTCGGTGCTCGATCCGGCGCGGGCGGGTGACGAAGCGGACGTTGTGTATATGGAAAAGGACCAGATCACGCGGGCATTCTTGGTGGAGTCGCTGTCTGGGGCTTCCTAGCTGCGATTGGGCAGGGCGGCAGAGTTCAGCCAGAACAACGCAATGGCCCGTACAAATTCCTGTAGCTCGGACATGGAATTGGGTTTGACCATATGAGCGTTGGCACCGGCGGCGTAGGCCTGCCGAATTTCACGCACCGAGTCTGAAGTGGAAAACATAATGATCGGCAGGTGGCGCGTGAGGGTCGAACTGCGCAGCGCCTGAAGCGTTTCGAAACCGTTCACACGCGGCATATTGATGTCGAGCAGCACAAGATCTGGCAGGTCGGAAAATTCCTGAACTGCGAGCAGATGATCTACGGCTTTGGCGCCGTCGGCCAAGTGCCTGAGTTGGATGCTGCCATCATATTTGGAAAACGCGCGCCGAATGGCAAAGACGTCTTCGTCATCATCGTCGACAATGATGACATTTCCTCCGGTCGCGATTGTATCCACTATTGGCCTTCGGTCGGAATTCGGATTTCGATGCGGGTTTGACTACCTTTGGTGCTCTCGGCGGTCAACGTCCAGTTGTGCCGCTCGCAAATCGTGCGACAGATCGCCAACCCGATGCCGGTGCCTTGTGCCTCGGATTTGGACACCAGCCGGACAAACGGGTCAAAGATGCGTTCCGCCTCGCTTTTGTCGAAACCGATGCCATTGTCGGTAAAGCCGAGGACAACGCGGTCTTCGTTCTGGGTCACGGACACGTTGATGACCGGTTTGCGTTGGGGTGAGCGGTATTTGAGCGCGTTCGAGATGATGTTCGAGAACACGATGTGCACGAGGTTTTCGTCACACCGGACTGTTGGCAACGTGTCCACGCTGACCTCTGCGCCGGTTTCTTCGATCATGTGGCGGTAGTCGTCCAGCACCTTGTCTATGAGGCGGCCCAGGCGGACGTCCTGCGGGGCAAAGTCGCCTTGGGCGGCGCTGGAAAACTGCAGCAGGTTTTTGACCAGGCTGCTCATCCGCTCGGCTGACGACGTCATCACGTCCACATAGAACCGCCCGTCTTCATCAAGCGACGTGCTGTAGTCTTCGGTCAGCAGATCGCCATACTGCCGGATTTTGCGCAGCGGTTCTTGCAGGTCATGCGACGCGGCATAGGCGAATTGGGCCAGACCATCGTTAAGCTGTTCAAGCTCCGAGTTCTTGTCCTTGAGCGCGGCAAGCGCGGTGTTGCGTGCGGACACGTCATAGACCACCCAAAGGCGGCGGAACCCACCATCCGCCAGCGTATCGTCAATCCCTGCAAGTTCGACGTCGATCATGGCCCCGTTCTTGCACAGCAGGCGCATTGGTTCGATTGGGCCGCGGGCTTTCACCTCTGCGCTGGTGGGCATGTCGGCAGGTTCGGACGTGCGCGGCAGGAACACCTCGCTCATTGCGCGTTCGATCAGCTCGGCGCGAGTGTATCCGCCGGTATTGGCGAGCAGATCGTTCGCGTCCTCGATGCAGCCCTGCGCATCCGTGGTCAGCATCATGGCGGGTGTATGCTGGTAGATCTCGCGGTAGAGGCCGCGTTGTTGCACAAGCGAGTCGTTCAGCCGCTCGATCTCTGCACCCTGACGTTTGATCGTTGTGATGTCGGTGGAAATCACCAACAGATGTCGCCCACCGGTGTGTCTGTCTGAAAACGGGATCTTGTCCGTGCGGCTCCAGCCGTGGGGGCCGTCCTTGGGGGTGTATTCCTCGACAATACCGATCAGCGGTTTGCCACCGTTGATCACCTCAAGGTCGTCCTTGTGATACTTGGCAGCCATATCCGGAAACAGGTCGTACGTGCTGGCCCCGGTGGCCTTTTCGATGCTGACGCCCATGGACGCAGCCGCTGTCGCATTCAGCCAAATGATCCTGTTTTCGTCGTCCTTGAACCAGACGCGCGCAGGCAGGTTGTCGATCGTCAGCTTCAGTTGTTCGCTGGTGCTTTCCATCGCCTGAATGGCGCGGCTTCTGTCCCAGATATATCCCGCCCAGCGGATCGTGATGCGGGCCAGCGCCAGTTCCAGTTCGGTAAAGTCGCGGTCGTTGCGATGGGAGGGCACGGCCAAAGCCACCCGCCCGATGACCGAATTCTTGGCGATGATCGGGCCCACGATGGCGCGGGAGGCACCCAGATCCTTGAGCAGTGCGTTTTGCTGGTTTCTGGCGCGTGAATTGGTGCGGCGGATGCCGACAGTTTCCGAATTCACCGCATCGCCGGACACAATGGCGTCGAGGCAGTCATACGCGCTTTTGGGAACAACACCCGGAAGGCTGACCGAAGGCAGATCAAGCGGTTTGGGCGTCTCGCCTGGCGCGCCGATGGTCACCAACAGTTGCGTCGCACCAAGGTAGGATTGCACGATTTCAAAGAGTTGTTCGACGCGCGCCAGTTCGTTCTGCGCCACGTCGGATTCTGTCTGGCCGGTTGGCTGGTCTGAGCGGTCGACCTCGAGGACTTCTTCGAGGGCCATGATGTATTCGTTGTCCGAGGTCATGTCCCGGCCGGTCATCTGGAACCCGAAAATGCTGTCCTGCTCATCCGACAGCGCGCGCAGCATCGTGTCAAAGAAACGCTCGGCGCCATTGGTATCGCGGTACTTGAACACCACGCGGCGGAACGCGCCGGGCGCAATTTCCTCAACCGCTTCGCTGATCTTTTTGTGGACGTCATGAGACAGCAGCGTGTTGAAATCGCTGCCCAGAATTTCCGGCACACTGCTGTCGCATACATCGGCAAAGGTCTTGTTACAGAAGGTGACGGTGCCGTCGGATTTGTCCCAACGCACAATCATCTGCCCGATGTCCTTGAGCACGTCGTCGTGCAACTGTTCCATCTCGGCAATGCGGGTGCGCGCACGGCTGAGTGCGTCGATGTCGATCATGGTGATGACAACACCCGTGCGCTGTTCGACGTCCGAAACATAGGGCAGGGCGCGCATGAGGTACGCACGATTGTTGGACACGATTTCGCGGTCGATGGTCTTGGCCGTGTCCTGCACCTCGCGAACGATTTCCTGCACATCCACCGTCGAGAACCGCGCCGTAACATGCGCAAAGGGACGCCCGACGTCCTGCGCAATCAGGTTGAACGTGTGTGCCGCCGCAGGGGTGAACCGGCGGACCTGCAAATCGGGATCGAGGAAAATCGTGCCGATGTCCGTGCTCTTGAGCAGGTGATCCATATCCGAGGTGAGTTCGCTCAACTCTTCGATCTTGCGCTCGTGTTCAGAGCTGACGGTATACAGTTCTTCGTTGACCGAGTGCAGTTCCTCGTTTGTGGACTGCAATTCCTCGTTCGCAGACATCAGTTCTTCGTTTGTGGCCTGCAACTCTTCGTTGGATGTCTCCATCTCTTCGATGGTGGCCTGCAGGCTTTCCTCGGTCGATCCGAGCATTTGTTCCAGTTCGGACACGCGGGAGGCATAGGACGTCAGCAGGTCGCCATCCGTGTCTGCCGCCTCCAGCAGCGTGATATCCGTTTCCACGCGCCCCGACTGTTCCAGCGAGACAATGGCAAAAGGGCCACCGTCTTGTTCGCCGGTGTCCAGCGGGCGGAGCAGCAGCCGTACATCGACCGAAACGCCGTCGTCTTCGGCGAGGGTCGCGTTGCGGGCGTGTTCAACCATAATGCCGTGCCGAAAGCGGTCGATCATCGGCGCGACAAAGGGTTTGAGTTCATCGCGCAGCAGTTCGGTCAGCACATTGCTGAACCCGCCTGTATTGAACCGCAGGTGTTTGCGTGCATCGCCAAAGATGTGGATCAGTTGGCCGCTTTGGTCGATCAAGAACCCGGCCGGTCCATAGATGCCAAGAAGGTGGTGCAACGCGTTGTTGATTGCACCGGCCTTGAGGTCGTTGGCCACGCGCGCTTGGCTGGGTTTTTGCGGGATTTTCCGTGTTGCGGCCAACGCCAGCCCGGTTTCGGAGGGGAGGCGGTGTGAATTCAACAACCGGGTGGATTCCATCAGGCGCACGTCACGGGTCTTGCGGAAGATCCGCCAGCGCTGGGAAATTTGGGTAAATTCCCGCTGCAATTTGCCGGTGGTTTCGCTGGGGCCCAAGAACAGATACCCGTCCTTGTTCAGCGAAAAGTGGAACAAGGCGAGCAGTTTTTGCTGCGCTTCCTCGGTCAGATAGATCATCACGTTGCGGCAACTGACCAAATCCATCCGCGTAAAGGGCGGGTCGCGCAACAAGTCATGGGGGCTGAAGACAACGGCCCGGCGCAGGGTCTGGCGCACCTGGTGGTATTCGCCCGTTCTCTCAAAATACCGCTCGATCAGGCTCTCATCGAGGGCGGCCAGCGTCTCGCTTGAAAAGATACCGGCGGAGGCCGCAGAGAGGGACCGTTTGTGAATGTCCGTGGCAAGGATCTTGAGGTTGAACACCTTGTCATTCGAGCGGGCGTATTCGGCGACGAGAATGGCCAGCGAATAGGCTTCTTCGCCGCTGGCGCATCCCGGCACCCACATGCGGATCTGGCGCTGTGGCGACATTTCCTTGCAGAGTTCGGGGATGGCGTCGCGGGCCAGCAGATCGAATGCAGCCTTGTCCCGAAAGAACGACGTCACTTCGATCAGCAAGTCGTTGTAGAGGGTTTCCAATTCGTCAGGGTCTTGCAGCAGCGACCGGTAGTATTCGCGCACATCCGCGTGCCCTGACAGGTCCTTGCGGCGGTTCAGACGCCGAGCCACCGTCTCGATCTTGTAAAAGTTGAAGTTGGTGCCAAAGCGGTCCTGCATCAAACCCAGAATGTCGAAGACCGGGTCGCCGGTCATTTCACGGTAGACGTGGCCCCCTTCACCGAATTCGCCGGCGATGTAGCGCTGGATGAGGTCTGGCAGGTCTTCGGGCGCCGCGGACCCGTCTTCGAGCTTGGCCGACTGAACCGCGCGCGGCATGCTGTCGAATTTCGCGGTCTCGGGGGTTTGGGCAAACACGCGCCCGCCTCGGGATTTGATCTCGCGGGCGCCGCGCACGCCGTCGCTGCCGGAGCCGGAGAGAATGACCGCGACCGCTTCGTCGCCATATTCCTCGGCAATGGAGGTAAAGAAATCATCGATCGGCAGGCGGATCACGTCTTCGGTTTCTTCGGGTGCCACGACAAATTTGCCGTCGGATACAGTCAGAACCTGGCGTGGGCGGTTCAGGTAGATCGTGTTCGGTTCGATGACCATGCCGTCTTCGACACGGTGAATGGGCATCGAGGAATGACGTGCCAGCAATTCGTCCATGAGCGACCGAAAATCCGGCGACAGGTGTTGGATCACGACATAGGCGAATCCCTTGTCGACCGGGGCGTGATCAAAAAACAGCTCGCACGGGCCCAACCCCCCGGCACTGGCGCCGATTGCAACGATGGTTTTTGGTTCGGACATGGGGATGAGTTCTATTTCTGGTGCGATGTTGCTGGTGCAATGGAGTTAGTGCGCCGAAGACGCGTTTCTACTTAACGTAGCATGTTCGGGAGGCGGAAATACACAACTTTAAACATATGTTGGCGCTGCAAAATGCCCGTATCGGGGGCGTCGATGATATGTGGTTCCAAGGTTGCGATGTTTCGCCGGAAAGCGCTTGTTTCGCCATTGCGAGTATCGGATTCCATAGGGCGTATAGCCCTCACCTTGAGATGCCCGCGCGCCTTGCAAGTACAGTTTGCACACTTCGGCAGCGTCAGAGGGTGATGTAGAGCAAATGGCGGAGCATTAGGCGACGAAACATAAAGCTCTGTCTTTGCATTCGAAGCCGGGCACACCGTCGTTTCAAAAGGCATCTTTTGCCTGTTCACTGGAAAACGATCCAGATGATTTTACGGCGTCAGGTGTAAGAGAAAAGAGTGGCTGGGGTGGTAGGATTCGAACCTACGGTACACTGTACCAAAAACAGTTGCCTTACCACTTGGCTACACCCCAACGTGACGCGCTAATTAGTCTGCTCGGCAGATACGCGCAAGCCCTTTTGGATCAAAATCATTATCATTCCTTTGGCGCGTCTTCGGTCAACAGATCGGGGTTTTCGTCGTCACTGCGCTCGGCTTGGACCAACCGGTCGAGTGCGACCTTGGATGTGTCTTCGACCTCTGATGCGGGCAGGGGTGTCACGGGGGCTATATTGGCCGCACGCGGCACGTCTTGCGTCATTGCGGCTGCAGGTGTGCCGCCGATCATCTGGATGCGGTAGGTTGTGTCCGGAACTTCGATGCCTTCGGCCTCGATGGCGTTCTTGACCAGTCGCAGTGCCTCGCCCTTGGCGCGCACCAGGGATGTCGCGCGTTGGTCAATCCAGCCGGTTACCGTCAGAATCACCGCGCCGTCACCGATGCGGTCGATCCATGTCATCGGCGCAGGCTCGGACAAGACAAAGTCCAGACCTGCCACCACGTTTTCGGCGATATGCGTGACTGCGGCCAGGTCAGCATCTGATGCGACGCCGATCTGAAAATCGAACCGGCGTTCATGGTGGGTCGAATAGTTGACGATGCGGCTTTTGAAGACAGTCGCGTTCGGGATGCGGATGTGGTTGCCGTCAAAACTCAGCAAGATTGTGGCCCTGCTGGTGAGGCGGATGACGTTGCCGATGTCCCCTTCGATTTCGACGGTGTCGTTGGGACGGAAGGGCTGGCGAATCGACAGCATGATGGACGCGATAAAGTTCTCAACGGTGTCGCGCACCGCAAAACCGATGGCCAAGCCCACAATCCCCGCCGCCCCGAGGATCGTACCCAGCAAGGCAGTGGCCCCCAAAATGTCCAGCGCGATGACCAAGCCGCTGACGAAAAAGACCATGCGCACAATCTGGCGATAGATGTTGGCGATAAAGGCGTTAGGCGCGATCCGGTCCCAGGGGTAGGACATCCGCGCAATCAGAAGACCTGCCACCAGCACCAGCGCAAACACCGCCAGAGCCACGGCCGCCAATGGCAGTAAGGCGATGCCCTGCGCGATGCGGGTCTGGAACCGCTCGACCGCCGGGTTCAGGCGGGCGACAACATCGGTTGTTTCGGTGACGTTGTTTTCAATGGCCACCACACCTTCGACGCGGCCAACCAGATCGTTCAGCCGCGTTGCTGTGGTGGTGTCGACGGTCGTTCCGCGCAATGTCACGATGCCGGAGGACACCGATACGGTCACGCCATCGAACCCCTCCAGCTCGGACAGGATATCGCGGATGCGGTTGGCAATTGCTGCATCCTGCGGGGCGCTGTCAGCAACAGCGATGGTCCCCTGCGGTTGTTCCTGAGTTTGTGCTGCAATTGGCATCGCCAAGAGGCACAGAACGAGTAGTAGGCGGCGTATCATCTTCGCACATCCACCAAGATCGCACCTGCTCGCCCGCCCTGTTCCACGGCCACGTGGGCCTCTGCCGTATCCGCCAGTCCGTAAACACGTGCGACGGGACATGTCAGGGCCCCATCAGCCAAGGCAGCGTGCAGGCGCGCGATGGCTTTTTGCCTCGCTTTGGGTGGCAAAAGATAGATCAGGAGAATGTCGATCGTCACCGCCTTGAAGAGCAGGGGACCGAACGGCATCGAGGGCTGCATATCCTTGGCAGAGCCGTAGACCGAAATGGTGCCATTTGGCGCAATCACGGCGGCATCTGTGTCAATGTTGATGCCCAGTTCAACTTCGACGATGTGATCTACGGGTTGGCTGTTGTTCTGTTGCAAAATCGCCTGCGCCAGTTCGGCGTCGCCGTAGTCGATGACTGCATCTGCGCCAGCGGCCCGCGCGGCATCCACACCGGCGCCGCGCGCCGTGGCGATCACGTGGGCGCCGCCCCACTTGGCCAATTGCACGGCCAACAGGCCAACTGTGCCTGCGCCCCCCTGAACCAATACTGTTTTGCCTTTTACATCCCCCTGACCGAAAACGGCCTCTGCCGCTGTCAGTCCGGGAATGCCCAGAATCGCACCGGTTTCGAATGTGACCCCATCCGGCAAAGGCACAGCCTGTTCTGACGGGACAACGATGTGGGTCGCTGCGGTGCCTTGGGGCCTTTGCCATTGCCCATTCCAGATCCAGACCCGTTGGCCCACCCGGTCGCTGTCTGTCTGATCGCCGACAGCCACGATTGTCCCTGCGCCGTCACTGTGCGGTATGATCTGGTCAAAGGGCGGTTTGGTGACACCCGGTCGTGTCCCACCGCGCGCTTTGACGTCGGACGGGTTCACGCCTGAGATGGCCAGCTCCACAAGAACCTCGCCCGGTCCCGGCGCAGGTGTGGGCAGATCGACCAAGGCCAGAACGTCGCTGGCAGCACCGAAAGTGGAATAGGTAATGGCGCGCATGGCACTGGTCCGATGATTGTGGTTTCCTGTCCACAGACTAGCCACCCACCCCGGAAAGGCCAGACCTGACCGCACCCTATGGAAAGAGACACTGACATGACCCGTCGCGCGCTGATCCCCGAAAACCTGCGCGCGGCGTGCGCCGCCGCTGACATGTCACCGGGCATTCAGTCCGGGAACCACGTCTTTTTGACGGGTGTGACAGGGGTGCTTTCCGACGGGGTGATGCCAGCAGAGGCTGAGGCGCAATTTCATTCCTGTTTTGACAAGATTGCCAGCGTTTTGGCCGAGGCGGACCTGACACTTGGTTATGTGGTCGAAATGACCAGTTATCATGTGGGCCTGAGAGCGCATTTCGATCTGTTCGACAGTGTCCGGCGTCAGCATTTGTCGGCACCGTTCCCCGCATGGACTGCAGTCGAGGTTGCCGGGCTGCGCCGCCCTGGTGCCGTTGTCGAAATTCGCGTTGTCGCGGCCAGTGCTTAGTCGCGCAATTCGTTCATGCCAACGCCCCAAAGGCGTGCCTTGGGTGCCCAGCCTTTGTACCCGGCTGAGCTGACCCGACACCATTCCGGGCCACACTGACCGAGGCGTGCAATCACACCAACTTCCAACGCGGCGGTGACCGGGGCGTCCGTTTCCGGGCGCGTGCGCAGCGTCAGCATGTCCTGTTCGATAAGAACTGTGCGCGTGCCGGACAAAAGGGAATAGTGAACCCAGCCGCCCATGCCATCGCGGTCTTCGACCCGGCGCCAATGGCCATGCTCTGCGGTGATGCGCAATGGCATGTCGCGCCGCTGGAACACCCAATCGATCCGGTGGGTCAACGATGGACCGCGCCGCACATTGCCTTCGGCGGCTTTCATCGACACGAAGCGCGGCAGTGGCAGATTGGTCACCGGGCCGGTGTCGCGCGCAGCCAGCGGGGCCGCAATGCCCAGTGCCAGAAAAACAGACAAGAACAGCCGCAAGGCCATCCGCAATGTGGAAGTTCCGCTCATCTCACGCCTCTTGATATGGCCGAGGTTCTTGTGCCTCGTGCTCACATCCGCCACCATGCCTCTAAATGGCGGGCACGCCAAGCAGCGGGAGGGCAAAAATGCCAAAGGATCGTTTGAGTGTTGTCGTAACGCGACGGTTGCCCGCCGAGGTGGAAACCCGCCTGAGTGAGCTGTTTGACGTGCGTTTGCGGGACGAAGACGCGCCAATGACCCGCAATGAGATCGTCGAGGCCATGAAATCCGCAGATGTGCTGGTGCCTACGATCACGGACACTGTCGATGCCTCTATGATCGGGCAGGCGGGTGATCGCCTAAAGCTGATTGCCAACTATGGTGCCGGGGTCGACAACATCGATGTGTCGACGGCGCGCCAGCGCGGCATTCTGGTGTCGAACACGCCGGGCGTGTTGACCGATGACACGGCCGACATGACCATGGGATTGATCCTGGCCGTAACGCGCCGTTTGCCCGAGGGGCTGGCGGCGATGCAGGCTGGCAACTGGGATGGCTGGGCGCCCACCGCCTTTTTGGGTGGACGGGTGGCGGGGCGTCGTCTGGGTATCCTGGGCATGGGACGCATCGGTCAGGCGGTTGCGCGGCGCGCGTCTGCCTTTGGCATGCAGGTGCATTACCACAACCGCCGACGCCTGCGTCCCGAGGCAGAACAAGAGCTGGAAGCGACGTGGTGGGAGAGCCTGGATCAGATGGTGGCGCGGATGGACGTGATCAGCATCAACTGTCCTCACACCCCATCCACCTTCCATTTGATGAATGCGCGCCGTCTCAAGTTGATGAAGCCGGACGCGGTGATTGTGAACACCTCACGCGGTGAAGTGATCGACGAAAACGCGCTGACACGGATGCTGCGGGCGGGCGATATCGCGGGCGCGGGCCTTGATGTTTATGAGCATGGCACAGAGGTCAATCCCAGGCTGCGCGAGCTGAAGAATGTTGTCCTGTTGCCGCATATGGGGTCGGCCACGCGCGAAAGCCGTGTCGAGATGGGCGAGAAAGTTATTATCAATATCAAGACCTTCGACGATGGCCACCGACCACCGGACCAAGTTGTACCGTCGATGTTGTGATGCGTTACGGGTGCTGATGCCCGCAAAACCCAAAAGGAGAGTTCTATGCGTTTCTGCCTGACTGTTGCCTTTTCTCTGATCGCCGGAGCCACGTTGGCCCAGCAAACCGCAGATGCCGTACAGCCCGAAGGGGCCACCGACGGTGCCGCCGCTGCCATATCCGAACGGGTTGCCGCCGCGCAGGCGGCCAAAGACGCGGGCCAGCCTGTGACTGCCGCCTCTTACATGGTCGCAGCGGCGAACCCACTCGCTGTTCAGGCGGGTGTCGACGTTCTGGCCGAAGGTGGCACAGCGGCGGACGCTCTGGTCGCTGTGCAAACCGTTTTGGGTCTGGTTGAGCCTCAGTCTTCGGGCCTGGGCGGGGGTGCGTTTCTGGTCTGGTACGATGCCGAGACGGAAACGCTGACGACACTGGATGGGCGCGAAACGGCGCCGTTGGCGGCAACGCCGCGCCTGTTCCAGAAAGACGATGGCACGACGATGGGCTTTTTTGACGCCGTCGTTGGGGGGCGTTCAGTTGGAACGCCCGGCACGCCCGCGCTTCTGGAAGAGGTTCACAAGCGCTGGGGGACGCTGGCATGGCCCGGATTGTTTGATGCCGCGATTGATCTTGCCGATGGCGGGTTCGAGGTGTCGCCGCGTTTGGCGGGGCTCGTCGAGCGGGATGCTGAGCGTTTGAGCAGCTTTGAACTGACAGCCAACTATTTCCTGCCGGGTGGCAAGCCGGTCACCGCAGGCGATGTGCTGGTCAACGGGCCTTATGCGGACACATTGCGCGCAATGGCGGTGAGCGGGGCGGATGCGTTCTATACGGGACAGATTGCACAGGACATCGCCGCCACCGTGCAGCACCTGTCAGACAATCCCGGCGTGTTGTCGACGCTGGATCTGGCGGTCTATCAGGTCAAGGAACGCGCGCCGGTCTGCGCGACGTACCGAGCGCATGACGTGTGTGGCATGGGGCCTCCGTCATCTGGTGCGCTGACTGTTGGTCAAATTCTGGGCATGCTGGACGGCTATGATCTGGCGACCCTTGGTGCTGACAACCCCGAAAGCTGGCGGTTGATCGGGGATGCCTCGCGCCTCGCCTTTGCAGACCGTGGCCGATACATGGCCGACAGCGACTATGTGCCGATGCCGACCGCCGGATTGGTGGACCCCGCGTATCTTGCCGACCGTGGCAATGCGCTGTCCGGTGATGCGGCGCTGGCAGATGTGGCACCCGGTGTGCCTGCCTTTGACCACAGCATGAACTGGGCCGATGACGAAAGCATCGAACTGCCCTCAACATCGCACATCTCGATTGTGGACAGCTTTGGCAACGTGGCGTCGATGACCACCACGATCGAGAATGCCTTTGGCTCACGGTTGATGGTGCATGGGTTCCTGTTGAACAACGAACTGACGGATTTCAGCTTTCGCACCCACAATGACGGTCTGCCCATTGCAAATGCACTGGCACCGGGCAAACGACCCCGGTCGTCGATGTCGCCAACGATTGTCATGAAAGACGGCGCGCCAGTTTTGGCTATCGGGTCGCCGGGCGGCAGCCGGATCATCGGCTACACTGCCAAGGCCATCATTGCCCATCTGGACTGGGGCATGGATGTTCAACAGGCCGTCAGCTTGCCCCATGCGGTAAACCGGTTCGGCACCTTTGACGTGGAAGAGGGCACATCCGCTGCTGATCTGGCACCCGCGCTCGAGGCGATGGGGTACGAGGTCAACACACGTGGATTGAATTCTGGTCTGCATGCCATTGCCATTGGTGATGGCCTGCAAGGCGGAGCGGATCCGCGCCGCGAAGGAATTGCGCTGGGCGATTGATGCCTAGCGCCAATGGGAGGACGATAGATGGGTCAAGCCATTGACTTACCACGCAATGAAAACGGGATTGCCAGTGCGCTGGGCATACTGAAGCAGAAATTCGGTGACCGTTTTCATACCGGGCAGGCCATAAGGGACCAGCACGCACATACGACCACATGGCTTACCCCGCAGCCCCCGGATGCAGTGGTCTTTCCGATGTCGACGCAAGAGGTGTCCGACATTGTCAAAGTCTGTGCAACGCACCGGGTGCCGGTCATCCCTTACGGCACAGGCACGTCACTTGAGGGGCATGTGAACGCCCCTGCCGGGGGCGTTTGTGTCGACATGACAAGCATGGACAAGATCATCGCCGTCAACGCCGAGGACCTGGATTGCGTGGTACAACCTGGTGTGATGCGTGAACAGTTGAACACCTATTTGCGCGACAGGGGGTTGTTCTTTCCCATTGATCCCGGGGCCAATGCGTCGCTGGGTGGTATGGCGTCGACGAGGGCTTCGGGCACCAACGCCGTGCGCTACGGCACGATGAAGGATAACGTGATTGCCCTTGAGGCGGTGATGGCCGACGGTCGTGTGATCCGCACAGCCCAACGCGCAAAGAAATCGTCAGCAGGATATGATCTGACCCGCCTTCTGGTCGGTTCCGAAGGGACGCTGGGCCTGATCACCGAAGTGACCCTCAAGCTGCATGGTATTCCCGAAGCGATCCATGCGGCGCGCATGTCCTTTCCGTCGATTGATGCGGCCTGTCAGGCGGTGATGACCACGATTCAATATGGCATCCCGGTGGCCCGGATTGAGTTGATGGACGAATTGAACATTCGGGCGGCCAATGCCTATGCGGGTCTCGACCTGCCTGAGACGCCATTGCTCTTGCTTGAATTCCATGGCTCCGACAGCGCGGTTGTGGAACATGCGGAAATGTTTGGGTCCATCGCTGAGGATGTCGGCGGGTTCGACTTTCAAGCCACCGGGTCCACCGAAGAACGCAACAAGCTTTGGCAGGCCCGCCATGACCTCTACTGGGCAACGATGTCGCTGCGCCCCGGTGCGCAGGGCGTGGCCACGGATGTCTGCGTGCCCATTTCACGCCTCGCCGAAGCGGTGACCGGCGCGCAGGCCAAGGCCGCGGAACTGAACCTGCTGTCCCCGATTGTAGGCCATGTGGGGGACGGGAATTTTCACTCGCTGGTCCTGCTGGATATGGAGGATGCGGATGAGGTCGCCCGGACCGAAGAGTTCACCGCCTATCTCGCCGAAGAAGCGATCCGAATGGATGGGACCTGTACGGGCGAGCATGGCATCGGGCAGGGAAAGATCCCCTATCTGGTCAAGGAACTGGGTGCGGCAACCGAGTTCATGACGGCGATCAAGGGGGCGTTTGATCCATTGAACATCATGAATCCGGGCAAGATTTTTGGGCCGCGTTAGAGCCTTTTGGCTGGCATTGATGCTGGCCCTATGGGCCGGTGTCGGGGTGGCGCAAGAACGCTATCAGGTTGATGTGACCTTTGAGTGGCGCACGGAGGCATCTATCGCACCGCATTGGTCGCGCCTGATCGGATTTGCGCATTCCAGTCGGTATAAGCTGTTTTCCGACGGCGATACGGCAACGTCCGGTCTTGGGCTGGTGGCGACCAACGGCCGGGTGACAGTTCTGGAAGCGGAACTGGCAGAAGGGCGACGCCGTGGGCGTGTGGGCGAAGCAATTGTGTTGCCTGGATTGCCGGACGGTGTGGGGCAGTTTTCCTTTGAGCTGAAGGTCAGTGACAAGCACACGCAGGTGTCGTTCGTGACGATGCTTGCACCGAGCCCGGACTGGTTTTCCGGGGCGAGTGGTGTGAGCCTCCGCGATGGTGATGCGTGGAAAGACAGGGTGCAGGTTCCATTGTGGGTCTGGGATGCCGGTGTCGACAGTGGGCCGGAATTTGAAGGGCCAAATGTGCCGACGCAGCCGCAACAGTCCGTGCGCCTGCTGACGCACCCTGGGTTTTTGACGCAAAGCGGGCTACGCCCCATCGGCATGGCTGTGTTTACAAGGTTGAAGTGATCCAAAGGCCGCCCTAACGGGCGACGACATTTTTTGTGGGCTTCGCCCGCGCGTCGTCCGCGATCCAGCAATGAGACGTGTTGGTGCGTCGTTTTTAGCCACTGAGCGGTCGGCTGGCTGGCGCGGTACAGCAGGATGTTTTTTAGAACGGAGCAGCAAGGTCGGACGGGGATTCGGGACATGAAAACGCAAGTCAAAGCTCTGGTTGTTGGCGGAGGTGCTGTTGGCACGTCGATCGCCTACCATCTGGCACGCGCCGGTTGGGACGATGTCATGTTGCTGGAACGTGACGAGCTAACATCCGGATCGACATGGCACGCTGCCGGTTTGTTGCCGTATTTCAACATGTCCTATGCCACGACCCACATCCACGACTATTCGATCAAGTTCTACAAGACGCTTGAGGAAGAAACCGGGTTGAACGCGGGTTTTGCCGTGGTGGGCAATCTGCGCATGGCGCAGACGCAGGAGCGTATGGACGAATACATGCTCTATGCGTCGACGGCCGAGACATGTGGTGTGCCGTATGAATTCATGACGCCGGACCAGATCAAGGCGAAATGGCCACTGATCCGGACGGAAGACCTAAAAGGCGCGCTGTATCACCAGACAGACGGTTACATCAATCCGGCGGATGTGACGATGGCAATGGCCAAGGGTGCGCGGCAGCGCGGCGTCATGATTGAACGAAAATGGCAGGCCGACGCGTTTCACTGGAACGGTGATGCGTGGGAGGTCACCGTTACAAAAATGGTGGAAAAGGGCGGCAATCTGGTCCCTTCGGACGAGCAGATTGTGATCACTGCGGAACACGTGGTCACAGCGTCCGGGAACCATGCGCAACGCACCGCTCAGATGTTGGGTATCAAGATGCCGGCCATTCCGGTTGAGCATCAGTTCATTGTGATGGAGCAGGACCCCGAGCTGGTGAAATTCCGCGCCGAGGGCAATGCCGAACATCCGGTGATCCGGGATGCGGACGCGCAATCCTATGTCCGCGAAGAACGCGGCGGCTGGATTTTGGGTGTGTACGAGAAAAACGCGCCTGCCCGGTTTGAATACGGTGTGCCGGACAGTTTCCGCGCGGATCTGTTTCAGTTGGATCTTGAGCGGATCGAAGAACAGTACATGGCGATGATCCACCGTGTGCCATCTTGCGAAGAGAGTGGTCTGAAGGACGACTTCAACGGCCCGATCTGCTATACGCCGGACGGTAACCCACTGGTTGGTCCCGCGCCGGGATTGCGGAACATGTGGCTGGCCGAAGGCTTTTCTTTTGGCATTACCGCAGCAGGTGGCACGGGCTACTATTTGGCGCAGTTGATGGTGGAGGGTGAGGCCGAGATCGACATGGCGTCGCTTGATCCGAAGCGTTACGGCGACTGGATGACAACGGAGTTCGCGGTCCGCAAGAACGAAGAGTGCTACGATCACGTCTATATCCTGCACCACCCGGACGAAGAACGCCCTGCCTGTCGCCCCTTGCGAACGTCGCCTGCCTATGATCGCCAGCGGGCGGCGGGCGCGCAATTTGGGTTTGTAAACGGCTGGGAGCGGCCAAATTACTATGGTCCGCTGGATGCCCCCGAGACATTTGACCATGACAGCCGGTCTTTTCGCCGTGGTGCCTGGTGGGACCATGCGCTTGAAGAAGCCAAGGCCATTCGCGAAGGTGTTGGCCTCATTGATGCAACCGCGTTTACCAAGCACCGGATCAGTGGACCGGGCGCGACAGCGTTCCTGGATTGGTTCACAACGAACAAGCTGCCCAAGGTTGGGCGGATCAATCTGACCTATGCGCTGACGGCTGCGGGAACGACGCGGACTGAATACACCATCGTGCGGACGGGTGAGGATGATTACTATCTCGTGTCGGCTGGGGCATGGACGACCTATGATCAGGACTATCTGTTCAAGGCGATTGAGGACAAGGAGGCGGAGTTTGGCCGCATCAACGCGCAAGATGTGACGACCCAGTGGGGTGTGTTTGCAATTGCCGGGCCGAAATCACGAGATGTGCTGGGCGCTTTGATCCGGGATGCTGATCCTGACACAGCACTCAGCAACAAGCGGTTCCCGTGGTTGAGCTGTCGTGACATTGAATTGGGCATGTGTCCGGTGCGCGCGATCCGTGTTGCCTATACCGGAGAGCTGGGTTGGGAGTTGCATCACCCGATTGAAATGCAGAATTACCTTTGGGATCAGTTGGTTGCTGCAGGTGCGGCGCATGACATGAAGCTCGTTGGTGCGCGGGCGCAGAACTGGTTGCGGCAAGAAAAGTCGTATCGCGCGTTTGGAACGGAGCTGGGACGGGATGCGACGCCGATTGAGGCGGATTTGCCCCGGTTCGTTGATCTATCTAAGGACTTTCACGGCAAAGCGGCGATGGAAGCGCTGGGTGTGCGGTCAAAATGTGTGACGGTGTTGATTGATGGGCCGGATGATGCGGACCCATGGGGGCGCGAAGTGCTGTACCATGGTGAGACGCGCGTGGGCCGGTTGACATCCGGGGGCTATTCCGTGGCGTTTGGTCGGTCTATTGGCATGGGGTATGTCACGCCAGAGCTTGCGGTGCCGGGAACGCGGCTAAAGGTAAAGATGTTTGACCAGTTGTGGGATGCAGAGGTCGTCGTGGACAGCCCTTACGATCCCAAGAACGAGACGATCCGCAAAGATGGGTGAGGCCGTTGGGCGGCTCTGTTTGGCCTGTCGGCCAAAGACGTCCGCCCACCGACCCTAACGGAGGGTGCGGGTGGCGAGCCATGCCTCCCAATCCTGCCGTGATCCGTTGAACGCGTTGATGTCGATTGCCCCCGCAGAGTTGGGCAACGTCCCTGTGGATGTGTATTGCCAAAAGCGCCAGGGTTGCCCGGGAAATGCTTCGGCCGGGGTTTTGGCAGTGGTGCGCAGCCAGAAATCAACATTGCGGAAGGCACCAAGGCCGTTTTCTTTAAAAAAGCGAGGTGTGGTGTAGATGATGGGGCGCTGTCCATAGTGTGCTTCGACCAGGCCCATCCAACGGCGCATTTCATCTCGCACGGTTGCGCCGTCAGGGCGGCGTTGGCATGTCGGCGAAAACGGGTTCCATTCCATATCAAGGACGGGAGGCAGGCTGCCCTTGGTTTTTGGCGCGGTTTGGATAAAGAACTGGGCCTGCACTTCGGGTGACGTGCAGAAATAGTAGAAGTGATAGGCCCCGCGTTTGATGCCTGCGCGACCTGCGCCGCGCCAGTGGTCGCGGAAGGCTGGGTCGGACAGGTCGCCGCCTTCGGTTGCTTTGAGAAACACAAATTCGATGCCAACAGCCTTGGCGCGTTCCCAATCGACCGAGGTTTGGAACCGGGCCGCATCCATGCCGCGTACGGGGAATGTGGTCGGTTGGCGGCCTGAAAACCGGACGGGATCCGTGTCACCAATGACCATCGGGCCGGTGAAGGGTGCAGGCGCGCATGCAACGAGCAGCGCAATGGCGGCAATCAAAAGAGGTTTGAACATGTGAGTAGCCTAGCGGCTTAGAACCGGGCTGGCGACAAGGATTTGACGGTTGTGGCATCAATTTCGGGGGTGCGTCCCAGTGCTAGATCAGCCACCAGCCGGCTGGCTGCGGGTGCCGTTTGAAAACCGTATCCGCCCTGACCCGCGCACCAGAAAAAGCTGGGCTGCATTGGGTCGGCACCCAGAACCAACGTGCGATCTGGTGCAAAACTACGCAGCCCGGCCCAAGTTGTTTCGACCCGTGTCACCGGTTCCGTCACGTGCTGTGCATAGCGGTCCAGCCCTTCGGCGAGCACCATGTCGTCGGCCCATGCGTCATGGGGATCTACGGGGTCTTCGTCGGCGGGGGATACGAGCAGTTTGCCCGCATCGGGTTTCGCGTACCATGTCTCTCCGACGCCGAAAAAAATCGGCCAATTGCTGACATCGTGACCGCCGGGTGCGGGGATGCGTGCCATGGAACGGCGACAAGGTGTCAGGCCAATGGGTCTCACACCTGCCATGTTCGCAATCTGGTCGGCCCAGGCGCCTGCAGCATTGACTAGCACGTCGCAAGTCAACTGCTCGTCTTTCAGTTGGACTTGCCACGTCCTTGTGCGCGCAATTGCTGTGACGGGCGTGCCGGTTCTGATGCGTCCGCCATTTGCGCGCAGGGTCTTGGCCATGTCCTGCATCATGCGGTCTGTGTCGATGTCCTGCGCACCCTCATGATAGGCTGCGCGTGCAATGCGAGCGTTCAAAATGGGCACGCGCGCGGATGCTTCGGCCAATGGGATTTCCGGGCATTGCAGGGCCTTGGCGTCTTTCAGAAACAGTTCATCTTCGCCCGCGCGGGCCAACAGCAGCAAACCGCGTGGGCTGAGATAGGGCTGGTGATCGGCGGCACTTGCGCGGCTGAGTGCAACGACAGAAGGCGCACCGTAGTTTTCCTCGAACAGCGCAGCGGATCGGCCGGATGCGTGGTAGCCAAGGGCCGTTTCCGCCTCGATCAGAGTCACTGACGCGTGTTCGGACAGACGCGCGGCAACAGAGATGCCCGCGATCCCACCACCGATCACGATGACATCTGTCACGCCTCTTCGATCCTGTCCGTGGCGGGCGGCGGTGTGACGCTGAAGCCTGTAATTTGATCGTAGAGGTCCGATGTCATCTCGACCTCGAGTGCGGCCAAGGATGGGGTCAATTGGCTTGCCGATCTAGCGGATACGATGGGGCGTGGCCGTGCCGGATGTGCCATGGCCCAGGCCACGGCCAGAGACGCAGGATCGATACCCATGTCGCGCGCCAGGGCGGTCAGCTTGTCCGCGGCCTCGCGCATCCAGGCGACGTTGTAGCGCGCGGCATAGCGGCTGTCTTCGGTCAACCGGCCGGTGCCGCCGCCTGCATACTTCCCGGTCAACAATCCGCCGCCCAATGGGGAATAGGGCGCAAGCTCAATACCTTGATCCACACACATGGGGAAAATTTCGACTTCGGACTGACGTTTGACCAAGCTGTGCATGGGTTGGACAATGTCGATGCGAATGTCGAACTGCGCGGCGACGGTTTGCGCCTTCATCACCTGCCAAGCCGCAAAGTTGGAGACGCCGATGTGCCTGATCCGACCTTCGTGTTTCAGGGTTGCCAGTGCGTCGAACGTCTCTTGCAACGGCGTGTCGTCATCAAAGCGGTGCAGATAGAGGATGTCGACGACGTCAACACGAAGGCGTTGTTGCGATGTGGCAAAACCGGTGAAGATATTGCCGCGACTAGATCCGCCTGAATACGCAGCTTTGGTCGCAACAATGAGGTTGTCGCGCTCGGATTGGATGAATTGGCCCAGCAGGGATTCGGACGCGCCATCTGTGTAAACGTAGGCGGTGTCGAAATGGGTGATCCCGGCGTCCCGCGCAGCATCGAACATAGCGCGGCTGGCCTGTTCGTCAGCGTTGCCGCCGAATTGCATTGTGCCGAACGTCAGCGGCGAAAGCGGGGTGCCGTTAGGGGATGTGATCATGGAGATGTGGTGCCATGCGGGCCGCGCCCGTGCAACGGTTATCCTGTTCGACCCAATTTATACGATAGGGATGCACACCGCAGCGCCCGTGCTAGATTGTGCGATGTAGAGCAGGTGAAGGGAGCATGTGATGGCAGATGGGTTCGAAGAGATGGTGGACGCTGCATTGGCCTTTTTCGTGCAGTTGCAAGTTAACAATTCCAAGGCGTGGTTTGAGCCGCAAAAGGCACATTACAAAGAGGCCATTGCCGGACCTGCCGGGTTTTTCGCGGACTTGCTGGCCGAAGATATTGCGCGTCTGACTGGCCAAGCACACAGCCCCAAGGTTTTTCGCATCTACCGGGATGTTCGGTTTTCCAAGGACAAGACCCCGCTCAACACGCATTTGCATGTGATGTGGCAACCGGCGGATCGGGACGTGCTGGCGCCCAGTTGGTTCTGGGGGCTGTCACCTGACTATTTCGTTGTTGGGATGGGTGTGATGGGTCTGCAAGGCGAAGACCTCACGCGGTATCGGGCGTTTGTGGACAGTTGGGGTGACGGTTTGCAGGACGCGTTGCAGGGCGCAAACGACGGCATTGGTGCGACGATCAGTGATTGGGGTCCCGAGCCGCTCAAACGTGTGCCAAAACCCTATCCGCCGGACCACGCGCATGGTGACCTGATGAGGCGTAAGGCCTTGGCCCTTTCTGCACCGATGCCAGAGGACTGGCGTGTGCGCGGTGTGGTCAAGTCCACCGTTGATCACGTCCGTGCTCTGTTGCCTGTCTGGGAGATGTTTGAAAAACATCTGTGATTTTTTTCGGTGTGATGTCCATCCGGTGTGTTCCCGTTCGTCATAGCTATGAAAGCACTGTTGCTTTCGACTGTGACAAGGAGAAATCACAATGACCATTTGGACCATTCTGGCCGGGATCGGCGGCGTTGCAGCACTGGCGACCGCAGGCAGCCTGCTGTTGCCGCGCCATGTGCATGTTGAACGGACTGCGACCTTTCAGGGGACACCCGAGGCCGTTCTGTCGCTGGCGGCGTCCAACACCGGCTATCAGCGTTTCAACCCCTATCTGGCTGTAGACCCGGCCTTGCAGATCTCGCACTTCGGTCCAGATGCCGGTGTCGGTTCGGGTTTTGCCTTTGACGGAAAAGACGGCAAAGGCACGCAGGTTGTCGCCGCGATCACGGACAGTTCCGTGCGCTATGACATTGATATGGGTCCGATGGGCAAACCGACCCAAGCCATCGTCGTCAAACCGGCAGCCGAAGGTGTGCAAGTCACCTGGAGCATGGATGCGGACATGGGGTTCAATCCCGTGGGCCGCGTGATGGGGTTGTTCATGGACGGCATGATCGGCAAAACTTTTGAACAAGGCCTGGGCAATCTGGCCGCTGCAATCTGAGGGACTATTACAATGCGCTATACTTTTTTGCTTTATACCGACCCGGCTGATCTGGCTCACATGACCGAAGCGGACTGGGCTGCGGAAAAAGAAGTCTACGGCAGCTATATCGGTGCGCTGCACGCCGCGGGTGTGTTCGTGGACACCGATTGGCTGCAACCCGTTGCGACGGCGACCACTCTGACGCTCAAGGGCGGCACAAGGCAGGTCCAGGACGGTCCGTTCGCCGATACCAAGGAAACGCTGGGCGGATACTTTGTGGTGGACGTGCCTGACCTTGATGCGGCGATGACGTGGGCCGAGAAATGCCCGGCGGCCAAGACCGGCAAGGTCGAGATACGACCAACGGCCATGGGCGACGGGTGACCGACACAGCCCGCGCGGCGGAACATGCCGCGCGGGACAGCTATGGCCGGTTGCTCGCCTACCTTGCTGCGCGGACGCGCGACATCGGGCTGGCAGAGGACGCATTGTCCGACGCATTTGCCAAAGCATTGGAGGTCTGGGCACGGGAAGGCGTGCCAAACAACCCAGATGCGTGGTTGATGACGGTTGCGCGCAACCGCATGACGGATCGCCAGCGGCATGTGGCGCGATTTCACACGAATGATGAGGTGCCTGACATGCCTCTCCCCGAAACGGTTCAGTCTTTGCCGGATGAGCGGTTGGAGCTGTTGATGGTGTGTGCGCACCCCGCCATTGCGCGGGATTTGCACACGCCCCTTATGTTGCAAACGGTGCTGGGCATTGACGCGGGCCAGATTGCACGTTTGTTCATGGTGTCACCCGCTGCGTTGACCAAACGGTTGGGCCGGGCCAAGGCCAAGGTGCGCGATGCGGGCATACCCTTTGCCATACCTGGGCCCGAGGCGTTGCCGGACCGGGCCGGTGCCATACTAGAGGCGATTTATGCCGCCCACACCTTGGATTGGGTGGAACCAACCGACAGCGGTGGTGAAGAGGCGATTTATCTGGCGGATCTGCTTGTGCGTCTGCTGCCCGACTTTCCCGAAGTTATGGGCTTGGCCGCCTTGATCGGCTTTGGGCACGCGCGTCGTGATGCGCGGGTGGTTGATGGGGTTTTGGTGCCAACGGGCGCGCAGGACGTAGCGCTCTGGGACGGCAGTTTGCGCGCTTATGGTGACCGTATGCTGGCGCGCGCATTTGCGCATCACGCACCCGGTCGGTTTCAACTCGAAGCGGCGATACAACAGGTTCACATGGCGCGGGCCGACACGGGTGAGACTGACTGGGCCGCACTCAATCAGCTTTATCATGCGTTGTTGCGCGTTGCGCCGTCCGCCGGGGCGCTGGTCGCGCAGGCGGTGGTGACAGGTCGATTGCACGGCCCTGCGGCGGGACTGGAGGCTTTGGATGCGCTTGCGCCTCAGGTTGGTGCAGATCTGCAGCCGGTATGGGCAGCCCGCGCCAATTTTCTGTCGCAATTGAACGATCCGCGTGCTGGGCCAGCCTATGATCAGGCGATTGCTCGTGCCACGGATGTCAGCCTTGTGCGGTTTCTGGAACAACAGCGCCGCCGCCATTTAGATCGCATTTGAAGGAAATGACCCCAACCGGCGCAACCGGCTGTCAATCATTGGCGGGCATCAACAGGCCACGCGATGATTTCAGAATGGAGTTGGAATGCGTTGGATGCAGAGCCTGCGGGTATGTGGTCTGGGACTGATGGCGACCCCCCCTGTTTGGGCAGAGGCGTTGCCGATGGGCAGCCGTGGCAGTTTGTTGACACAGCGTGCGCCGATCGTTGCGATAACTCCCGTTGTCTCGCGTGCGTCGCCCAGCCTTTTTTCCGGAACCCAAGGCAAAAGCCTGCTGGCGCCACCCCCAGAACGCGCACGTCCGGCGCCGTCCCCCAGTGTTTTGCCCGGACCACGACGTGGTCCATTGAGTGACCTGCGCAGTTTGATCGCCAAGGCGGAAGCAGGATCCAAAGGATATGACGCCGTCCAATACGGCGCAGATATTCGTCCGTCTGCGCCGCCCACTGCGATGACGGTGCAAGAGATTTATGACTGGATTGATGACACGCCCGGACAGCCCCATGCGATTGGGCGATATCAGTTTATTCCGCCGACGCTGCGCCGTCTGGTCACCCGCCTCGGTGTGAGTACGCAGGTTCGGTTTTCACCACGATTGCAAGATCAGCTGGCCGATCTGTTGCTGGTTGAGGCTGGGCTGAACGCTTTCCTCGCGGGAGACATGCCGCGGCACCAATTCATGAATAACCTCGCCAAAATCTGGGCCGGGTTGCCGAATGATACGGGCAAGTCGCATTACCATGGATATGCGGGCAACAAGGCGACGATGACGTGGGCTTATTTCGATGCGCGAATGGCCCAGATTTTTCCGGGGTAATCAGTGGATTTTACCATGCGACATGGTAAGAAATCTGCTTGGGTCAGCGGTTGGGGGCGTAATTCTCAAACAGTGCATCCAACGTCCCGTCGTCCCTCATTTCCTCAACACTGTTTTTGTATGCGTTGGCAACGTCGTCATTTAGACCGGCGCTCGCCACGAGAAAGATGGGCACCTCGCGCACAGTTTGCCCAAGCGTCATTGGCTGCGACACTTCGAGTTGCGCCCAAAACTGCTGCATCGTGTGCCCGTTCTGAAACCACGCATCCACGCGACCAGCGGCCAACATCCTACTGCTGGATTCTGGCGACACTGTTCTGACCAGATTGCTGAAGCCAAGGTTGCTCAGCATCGCATCGGCTGTGGTTCCGCTTTCTATCGCGATGGAGCCTAGAGCGCGCGCAGCGTCCAGCGAATCCACTGAGTCGGAAATGGTTGCAAAACGCAGCTTGGCGCTGTGAATTTCGATGAGCCATCTGAATTCGTTGTTGTGCCGTTTCCCAAAGAACAGGGCAGGCATCAAAACCTCGTCTTGACTGCGCAGGGCCAGCATCGCCCGTTCGAACGGCATGAAGGTTATATCGAGTTGGCGTCCATTGCGTCGTGCGGCCTCTTGCAGGACTTCTATGGCATAGCCCGGTCGCTCACTGTTCCCCTCGTTCATCAACGGCGCATAGTTGGCGGCGACGATGCGGTCCACCGTCTGCGCATGAACGGGAAACGCGAACATAGTGACCAAAAAGGTCCAGAAAGACACCGTTCGGAACCACAGACGCATTCGAAACCCTCCCTTTTTGGCCAAAACTGCGCGCACCGATCAACCAAGATCGTTGAGCATCGGAGACTAGGCTCATTCAGTCAACCATCGGTTAACGCGGCCCGTACATCTGCGAAAGCAAAAGGGCCCCGGCAAAGGGGGCCCTTTCGAAGTCTGGTTGTCGTTGAGGCTTATTGAGGAATGTCGCCCTCGATCCCTTCGACGTAGAAGTTCATGCCAGCCAGCGTACCGTCATCTGCGGTCTCGCCCTCGGCAAGGAACGGCGAGCCGTCTTGCTTGTTCAACGGGCCGGTGAACGCGTGATAGGACCCGTCGGCCAGTGCGGCTTTCATCGCCAGTGCTTCGGCTTTGACGTCCTCAGGAACGGCGTCCGAAATCTCGCCGATGCCGACCATGCCAGCGCCGATGCCATCCCAGGTGTCCTTGCTTTCCCAGGTGCCGTCCATGACCGCCTGTGTGCGCGCGATGTAGTACGGTGCCCAATCGTCAATGATCGAGGACACGCGGGGGAAGGGGGCGTACTGACCCATGTCCGAGGCCTGACCAAAGGTAATCACGCCCCCTGCTTCTTGGGCTGCGGCTTGCGGTGCGGTCGAATCCGTGTGTTGCAAGACCACGTCAGCGCCCTGTTCGATCAGAACCTTGGCGGCGTCTGCTTCTTTTGCGGGGTCAAACCATGTGTAGACCCAGATGATCTTGAATTCGACGTCGGGGTTCACTTTGGCGGCATGGATATAGGCAGAGTTGATGCCCCGGATCACTTCGGGGATCGGGAAGGACCCGATGTATCCAATGACATTCGACTTGGTCATCTTGCCAGCGATGTGGCCTTGGATCGCGCGCCCTTCGTAGAACCGTGCCGAGTATGTCGACACATTCGGGTGCAGGCGTTTGTAGCCGGTGGCGTGCTCAAATTTCACGTCCGGGAACTTGGCCGCGACGTTGTTTGTCGGGTCCATGTAACCAAAGGACGTGGTAAAGATGAGGTCAGCCCCGTCCAGCGCCATCTGCGTCATCACACGTTCGCTGTCCGGGCCTTCGGCCACGTTTTCAACAAACACGGTTTCGACCTTGTCGCCAAACTCCGCCTCAACCGCGAGGCGGCCTTGGTCATGCTCGTAGGTCCAGCCGCCGTCGCCGACCGGGCCAACATATACGAAACCAACCTTGGTCTTTTCATGCCCGTCCGCCAGCGCCGCGCCGCCGAGGCCCAGCACCATGGCAGCACTTGCCAACAGTGTTGTAAATTTCATCTCAGGTCTTCTCCCCGTTTAGGTGCGCCTCTTATCCCGAGGCGTGGAATGTGCGCCCCAGCGAGCCGGGGGCGCGAGATTTGTCTGCGCTCAGAATCACCAGCACGATGATCGTCACGACGTAGGGGGACATTGCCAAATACTCGACCGGAATAGCAACGCCTGCGCCTTGCAGGTTCAACTGCAGTTGGGTGATCCCGCCAAAAAGATAGGCACCCAAAAGCACGCGCCAGGGCTTCCAGCTGGCAAATACAACCAGGGCGAGGGCAATCCAGCCGACACCTGCCGTCATCCCTTCGGTCCATTGCGGCACACGTATCAGCGAAATGTAGGCACCACCCAGCCCCGCACAGGCCCCGCCAAAGAGTATGGCGAGCGTGCGGATACGTTTGACCTTGTAGCCCAGTGCGTGGGCTGCGTCGTGGTTCTCGCCCACGGCGCGCAACACCAACCCGACGCGTGTGAACGTCAGAACGGCCCATGTGGCGGCGACAATCGCGAGGCCCAGATACACGATAAGGTCATGCCCAAAAACAATGGGACCAATGACCGGAATGTCGGCCAACGGGCCGAGCGGTGTGGTCTCGGTTCGGGGCGGTTTGATCCCGACATAGCTTTGGCCCATAAGCGCCGACAGCCCCAGTCCAAAGAGTGTCAAGGCAAGGCCAGACGCGACCTGATTGGCCAGAGCAACTTGCGTCAAAAACGCAAATAGCAGCGAAAGGACCGCGCCACCTACCGCCGCCGCTATGAACCCGATTGTGGGCGACCCGGTATTCACCGTGATGATGAAACCGCACACCGCGCCCGTGATCATCATCCCTTCGACGCCAAGGTTCAGCACCCCGGCGCGTTCGACGACAAGCTCACCGATGGCCGCCAGCAGGATGGGCGTCGCCGCCGCGATCATCGCCGCGATCAGGAGGATGGGGTTGATGGCGGATAGGTCCATCTAGTGCTCCCTTCGCAAGCAACGGACCATGGTGTCCGGATAGGTGTGTCTTTGTAAGTTGAGGACAATGACATCGTCTTGAAACAGCAATGAGAATGCGCGCACCTCTTGTGTTGTGCTGGCGGGTCTGACCAGAATTGGGTCGTCGTAGGAAGACCTCGCATGGCCAATCATCGCGATTTGTTCTTCGGTTTCAATCCAATGCCCGGACCAGGACCAAGCCTGATACGACTTTTGCTCACGCATTGCCCTAGCAGAGAATCGGCCACCCTCGACAAGTGCCAGCCGAAACTGCATGTCCGAGATGCCCAATACCGTATCCTGCGTCGACAATGCGGCATCACAGACCCAAATGGTCGCCTGTGCTGCACTCGAAATCAACATGAAGGCAAGGGCAAGGCACCACCGCATCACGCCACCTCCGCCGTTCCAAACCGCACGCGGTAGTTTGTCAGCACATCCAGCGCCAACAGGAAAAACAACAGCATCCCCTGGAACACCTGAATGGCCGCTGCAGGCAAACCCAATTGCGACTGCGCAATGTCGCCGCCAATGTAGGTCAGCGCCATCAGCAACCCTGCGGCCACAATGCCAAGCGGGTTCAGACGGCCCAGAAACGCCACGATGATTGCCGTGAACCCATAGCCCACATTAAAATCAATACTGATCTGGCCGGACGGACCGGACACTTCGAACATGCCCGCGAGACCCGCCAAAAGACCCGACATCCCGAGGCAGAACAGCACCAAACGCGCGGGGTTCACACCACCAAATTTCGCCGCGCGGGGCGCTTCGCCCGTCACGCGAATGGCAAATCCCAACCGGTGCCGCGTCAGCAGGACATAGGCAAAGATCACAGCAATCAGCGCCGCGACGACACCCCAATGCATGCCCGTTCCGGCAATGATCTCGGCATTATGCGCTGATCCGTATTGTTGAAGGTTGCGCGATCCCGGAAACCCGAAGCCTTCGGGATTTTTCAACAGTCCCAACGACATGGAGGCCAGTAACTGCTCGGCCACATATACCAGCATCAGCGACACCAAAATTTCATTGGTGCCAAACTTGACCTTCAAAACCGCCGGTATCATCGCCCAGGCCCAACCACCCAACGCCCCTGCCAACACCATCAGCGGAAAGATCAGAACGCTCTCGGTCGGATAAAACGCCAGACCAGCACCCGCCCCGCAAATGGCTCCGACGATGTACTGGCCTTCGGCCCCGATGTTCCAGATGCCTGCCCGAAACCCCAAGGCCAGGCCAATGGCAATCAGCACCAGCGGCGCGCCCTTGATCAACAGTTGCGGCCTGTAAAAGAACGCAAACTCACCAAATATCGGCTCCCAGAAAATCGTCGCAATCGCTTCCAGTGGGTCCTTGCCCAGAACAGCAAACAACACGCCGCCAAAAATCATCGTCAACACAACCGCGAGTACGGGCGTGGCATAGGCCATCAGGGCCGAGGGTTGCGGACGCGCCTCAATGCGGATCATCGCGCCAGCCTTTCATTGTTCCAAAAATATGCACGCAATGACGGCTCAGACATGTGCAACCTCCATCCCATGCGCGCCACCGAGCATCAGGCCAATCTGTTCAACGTCCAGCCCCGCAGTTGGACGCGGGGCCGACAACTGTCCTTCGTTCAATGCGGCAAACCGATCCGAAATCTCCATCAACTCGTCGAGATCTTGAGAAATCACCACCACTGCCGCACCGCCTGCTGCCAAGTCTAGTAGCGCCTGTCGGATCGCAGCCGCAGCAGCGGCATCCACGCCCCACGTGGGCTGGTTCACCACCAAAACGTCTGGCTTCTGCAGCACCTCGCGTCCGATAACAAACTTCTGCAAATTGCCGCCAGACAGCGACCGGGCCGCGTTTTCTGGCCCCGGTGTGCGCACGTCAAAATCTGAAATGATCCGCTGCGCAAAGGCGCGCGTTTTGGCCCAATCCAGCAATCCGCGGCGGGCCAAACCTTCGCGCGCCGCACCGGTCAACATGGCGTTTTCGGTCAGCGACATGTTTGGGGCCGCGGCGTGACCCAGCCGTTCCTCCGGCGCCGACAACACCCCCAGGCCACGCCGCGCTTCTGGTCCAATGCCGTGCATATCGCGACCCTGAAAGGCGACCATTCCGGGCCCCGCAGCCAATTCGCCGGACAAAACGGCCAAGAGTTCGTCCTGGCCGTTTCCTGCGACCCCACCGATGCCCAGCACCTCGCCTACATGAACGTCAAATGTCACGTCGCGCAGTGCCATACCAAATGCGGACGGGGATGCGGCAGACAGGCCCGTCACAGCAAGCGCTACATCGCCGGTGCTATGCGATGATGCTTTGGGCGTTGTCAGCGTGCTGCCAACCATCAGTTCGGCCATGTCACGTGCCGAGGTATCGCGGGGCACACATGTGCCGACGACTTTGCCTCCGCGCAGGATCGTCGCCGCGTCGCACAGCGCCCGGATCTCTTCCAACTTGTGAGAAATGTAGAGGATCGCGGTGCCTTCGGCGCTCAGTTTGCGCAGAGTTTCGAATAGAATTTCGACCTCTTGCGGCGTCAGCACCGAGGTCGGTTCATCCATGATCAACAGCTTGGGATCCTGCAGCAGGCAGCGAATGATCTCGACCCGTTGCCGCTCCCCGGCAGACAGATCCCCGACCGTTCTGTCCGGTGACAGGGGTAAACCGTAGGTGTCCGATACTTCGAGGATACGTGCGGCCAATGTCCGCATGGGCGGCGGTGTTTCCATACCGAGGGCGATGTTTTCGGCAACGGACAGAGCGTCGAAAAGCGAAAAGTGTTGAAACACCATGCCGACGCCAGCACCGCGCGCGGCACGCGGGTCGCTGGGTGCAAACGTGCTGCCTTGCATCTCCATTTGGCCGGCGTCCGGCTTGACCAGCCCATATATCATCTTGACCAGAGTGGATTTCCCAGCCCCGTTTTCACCGAGCAACGCGTGAATTTCTCCTGGCGCAATAGCCAAAGACACATCGTCATTGGCCACAACACCGGGATAGGCTTTGGTGAGCCCGCGCAGGGCAAGCAGGTCAGTCACGCGCGTCTCTCCATTGGTCGTTTCTCTGATTGCAGTGACAGTGCTAGCCGATGCGCCACCCCAACCGCAATCATATGCGGGTGTTTCCCCAATGCCGGGTCGCCGATCGGGCAGATGATGCGCGCAATTTGCGCAGGGGTGTGCCCCAACGCGGCCAGCCGTTTGCGAAAACGGGCCCATTTCGTTGCCGATCCAATCAGCCCGCATGTATCGAAGCCGTGGGACAGCAACGCATAGCAAAGCGCCAAATCCAGATCATGCGAATATGTCAGGATCAAGTGGTGCGCATCGCGCGGTGCGTGAGGTGCCAATACGGCAGGGTCTGCTGCGGGCACGCAGGTCACGGCTTGTGGTACATCGGCAGGGAAACGATCAGGCGCCGTATCCACCCAAGTGATCGCAACGCCCGGCATTTTGTGCACAACATCGACCAATGCGCGTCCGACATGCCCCGCGCCCCAAACCCACAGATGATGCGGGGTTGCAGCGACGGGTTCCACCATCCATCCGTCGACCAGTTGCGCCAACGGCAGCGTGCCTTGGCCCCGTGCCGCGCGCAACAGGCGGGTGACGCCCAGCGGCATGTCACCTGATCCGCGCGCGATCACATCTTCGGGCAGAGCCTGCGCGCGTTTCAGATCATATATCTCGCTCAGCACCTCAACGGCGCCGCCGCAACATTGCCCCATATCCGGTCCAAGCGCGTGACGGCTGAGACTGTCCTTGTGCAAATGCCGTGCTGATTTCGCCAATTGGTATTCCAATGCGCCGCCACCAATTGTGCCGGATTGCCCATCCGCCCAGACCAACATTGCCGCACCGACCTCACGCGGGGTAGACCCGTGTACTGCGGCCACAACGACGCGGATCACACGCCCATGCGCCTCGCACGCGGCGATCAGGCCCGCGCGGTCAAACATCGCCACGCGCCGTGTGCACGGCCCTTAGCACTGCCTCAGGTGTCGCAGGCGCGTCGAGATCGGGGTAATGCGGCCCACATGCAGCAGCGGCATCGTTGAGCGCGAGAAAGGCAGAAATCCCAAGCATCAGAGGCGGTTCGCCAACTGCTTTGGATTTGTAGATGGTGTCTGCGGCGTTCTCACCATCCCATAGGGCCACATTGAAAATAGCGGGGCGGTCACCGCAGGCCGGGATTTTGTAGGTCGATGGTGCATGGGTGCGCAATCGGCCCTGATCGTCCCATACCAACTCTTCGGTGGTGAGCCATCCGGCACCCTGCACATAGCCGCCTTCGATCTGGCCGATGTCCAGCGCCGGGTTCAGTGACGCGCCCGCGTCGTGCAGGATATCGGCGCGTAAAATACGGTTTTCCCCGGTCAGCGTATCTATCACCACCTCAGTCACTGCCGCACCGTAGGCAAAATAGAAAAATGGGCGGCCATGCCCTTTGATCCGGTCCCATTTGATGTCCGGTGTCTTGTAGAAACCGGTGGCCGATAGGCTGATGCGCGCCTCATATGTCAGGGTGGCGGCCTCGGTAAAGCTCAGGTCGGCTGCTCCGGCGCGCACGCGGCCCTCTGCAAACAAGACATCTTCCGCCGCGCATTGATGCAGTTGTGCGATGTGTTCAGCCATACGGTCGCGGATTGTGTCGCAAGCGGCCTTGACCGCCATGCCGTTTAAATCACTGCCCGACGAGGCTGCCGTGGCGGATGTGTTTGGCACCTTGGCGGTGTCGGTCGCCGTGATCTTGACCGCCTCAAGCGGTACACCAAACCTTGATGCCGCAACCTGGGCCACCTTCTGAAAAAGGCCCTGACCCATTTCGGTGCCGCCGTGGTTCAGGTGGATAGAGCCATCCGCATAGACATGCACCAGAGCCCCGGCCTGATTGAGGTGTGTGAGGGTAAAGCTGATGCCGAATTTCACGGGCGTGAGCGCAATACCCTTTTTGAGGATCGTGTTTGCCGCGTTCCAGTCAGCGACCGCAGCACGACGGGCGTCGTAGCTGGCGCTGTCTCGCAACTTTGCCACCAGAGCATCGCCGACAAAGTCATCGACAACCTGGCCATAGGGCGTCGTCTGCGATTTCGCCGGTGCCTCTGCGCCATAGAAATTCGCCATGCGCACAGCCAGTGGATCAAGGCCCAGATGTCCCGCGACATGGTCCACGATACGCTCCATGCCCAGCATGCCCTGAGGTCCGCCAAAGCCGCGAAATGCAGTTGCGGACTGCGTGTTGGTGCGCAAACGGTGGCTTTCGATCCGCACATGCGGCAGCCAGTATGCGTTGTCGGCATGCAGCATCGCGCGGTCGGCCACGGGCAATGACAGGTCCATGGCCCAGCCACAGCGTGTGTAGTGCCGCACGTCGAGGCCAGTGATCCTACCCGCGTCGTCAAAGCCTACATCGTAGTCGATGCGAAAATCGTGCCGTTTGCCGGTCACGGTCATATCGTCGTCGCGGTCGTATCGCATCTTGCAGGTGCGACCGGTGGCCCGTGCTGCCACGGCACAGGCGACGGCCAATGCGTTGCCCTGGCTTTCCTTGCCGCCGAACCCACCGCCCATGCGGCGCGTTTCGACCCGTACGGCATGCATGGGGCGACCGATGGCATCCGCGACTTTGTGCTGTATCTCGGTTGGATGCTGTGTGGACGAGATGATGTGCATATCGCCATCTTCGCCGGGCATGGCCAGTGCGGCCTGACCCTCGAGATAGAAATGCTCCTGCCCGCCGATTTCGATCTGGCCGGTCAGACGATGGGCCGCACCGCCAAGTGCCTGGGCAACATCGCCGCGTGCGTAAATGCGTGGTCCGTCCTCAAAGCGGGCGTCCGCGGCCAATGCATCCTCGATGCTCAGGATTGGCGCGACGGGTGCAATATCAACCTGTGCCAACCTCGCCGCGTGGCGTGCTTGCAGGTGACTGTGGGCAATCACAAGGAATAGGGGTTGTCCCACATAGTGAACCTCACCAGTGGCCAACAGAGGCTCATCATGTGCGGATGGCGAGACGTCATTGGCAGAGGGCAGGTCGTCCGCGATCAGGACAGAGACCACGCCGGGTGCCGCGCGTACCTGCGTCAGATCCATCGCGGTGATGCGGCCACGGGCGGCGTCGCTGAGACCAAAGGCCAAGTGTAAAGTCCCAGCCGGCGTGGGCGTGTCGTCGACATAGCGCGCGGCGCCTGTGACATGCAGATGTGCGGCGTCGTGGGGCAGGGGTCGTGAGACGCTCATGCCGTCACCGCATGCAGGTTTGTGGCCTGCCCATCGCCTTCGGCCCAAGCACGCCACAGCATGTTGCGCGCCGCTTCCATCCGGTAGGCAGCCGAGGCGCGCATGTCGGACAGCGGTTCGAAGTCCTGTTCCAGCGCCGTCATTGCCGATTTCACGCGGCTGGCATTCCAAGGCTGGCCCCGCAGTGCGGCTTCGGCTTGTTTGGCGCGTTTGGGGGTGCCGGCCATACCGCCAAAGGCCAGACGCACGTCTGCCACTTGTCCATTCTCAACGACGATCCAAAAACAACCACAGACGGCCGATATGTCCTGATCGAACCGTTTTGACAGTTTGTAGCATTTCAACGCATCGGGGAGCTTGGGCAGTGTAATGGCTTCGACAAATTCGTTTTTGGCCCGGTCTTGTTGTCCGTAGGAGACAAAGAAATCTTTGAGCAGCATTGCACGTGGGCCGTCTATGGAACGCAGGTGGAGCGTGGCCCCCAAAGCTATGAGCGCGGGTATGCCGTCGCCAATTGGCGAGCCGTTGGCCACATTGCCGCCGATCGTGGCCGCATTGCGGACCTGGACAGAGCCATATCGCCTGATCAATTCGGCAAAAGCGGGGTAATGCGGCGCGATGGCTGTTTGCAGATCGGTGAGCGTGGTGGTTGCGCCAATTCGGATCGTGTTGTCGGTCACCGTGACGCCTGCGAGCTCTGGGATACGGTTCAGGAACGCCGTTTTGCCCAGGTCTCGAAAGTCCTTGGTGACCCAGAGACCCACATCCGTGGCACCCGCGATCAACGTGCCATCGGGGTTTTGATCCAGCCAATGTGCGAGTGCGTCGGGGGTTGTTGGGGGCTCCGCCCCCGCCTGCGGCTCCCCCGAGGTATTTTGCGCGAAAGGAAGTGAGGTATCGCGCATGTGGTCAGGCACTGGGGCTGCTTGCGCAGCTTGGGCCGCCCGGATGATCGGTGCGTAGCCTGTGCAACGGCACAGGTTGCCCGCAAGTTGGGTGTCGTGGTCGGTGGCGCCGTTCAGATGTGCTGCGGCCATGGTGGTGACAAAACCGGGTGTGCAAAAGCCGCACTGCGAACCGTGGTGTTCGATCATGGCCTGTTGGACAGGGTGCAGGGTGTCGTCGGGCGCGGCAACGCCTTCGACTGTGCGCACGGCCTTTCCGTGTATTTGGGGGACAAAAAGGATGCACGCATTCAGCGCGCGCACACCATTTGCGTCGGTGATGATGACGGAACAGGCCCCGCAGTCGCCTTCGTTACATCCCTCTTTGGTGCCCGTGAGGTTGGGGTGCTCTCGGAGCCAATCCAGCAATGTCGTTGTGGGTGACGTTTCTGCCGTGATCTCGCTTCCGTTCAGAAGAAAGGTCGTACGCATGGTGTGTTGTGCCCGCCGCGGTACCAATGCCCCTTCGTTGGCCCTGAAGTCGATGCGGCGTAGACCAGAGGGCAGGCTGTCAGGCGACAGGTTAGGCGAGGCGGGCAGGCAATGGCAAGGCGAGCGGCTGGTTCAGGAAGCCATTTCGTTGGCCAGTGCCGCGAGATTGCTCAAACCGGCAGTCCATCCGGCCTCGAATTCACCGTCAGCGTCGGGGCCCACAAAGGAGGACACGGCGACGGCGACATCCAATCTTGATCCGTTGTCCACGCCTGTGACGCGGTATGTCACAAGTGTGGTGGCGATGGTGTCATCACCAACGTGCACCGTTTCGGTAAAGGCGGCGTCATGCGGCGCGTCGATCCGGTACCAGCGGGTATCCACCGTGAATTCAGGGGCGTCGGCAGGACCACAGCGGTGGCGGTCAGAACCGCCCACCCTAAGATCCGAAGCCTCGACCGTGAGAACCGTGCCTTCGCTCGGTGCGCCCCAGCGTTCACGCATGCTGGCGTCGGTCAACAGGTGCCACAGGCGCTCAGGTGTCAGAGGCAACGTGCGTGTCATTTCAAAATGGCCGGTGTCTGTGGTCATGTTCTGGTCCTTTCCATGTGTTCGGCAAGATATGCGAGGCGGTCCATGCGCCGTTCCCACATCGACCTGTGTGCGTCGAACCAACCGGCAGCCTGCGCCAAGGCATCGGGCTGCATTTCCACCGTGCGGACGCGCCCGACCTTGGTGCTGGTGACCAGGCCGCTGCGTTGCAGCACCTTGAGGTGGCGCAGAAATGTCGGCAGTGCCATGTCGTGTTCGGCGTGCAAGACGCCGACCGCGGCCGGCCCGTCCAGAAGCCGTTCGACAACGGCGCGGCGGGTCGGATCGGCAAGTGCCGCAAAGAACTGGTCCAGTTGGTTAGCCATATTGCTAACTAATGTGATTTCATGATTCGCGTCAAGATAGTTAGCCGAATAGCTTTCTATTGTTCTGGGGATAACAGCTTGTGGGGCTTTTCGCGCGGGCCGCCACGACATATCGTGGCCCTATGACTGATGCTCCCCGATTCATTCACCTGCGCACCCATTCCGAATACTCCCTTCTCGAAGGGGCCATGCGGCTGAAAAAGCTGCCGGACCTGGTGCGCGGTGCGGATATGCCCGCGATTGCGCTGACGGACACCAACAACATGTTTGCGGCGCTTGAATTCTCCGTCGGCATGGCCGGGGCGGGTGTACAGCCCATCATCGGGTGTCAGGTGGATCTGCAATATGTCACGCCCCGTCCGGGGGAGCGGCCACGCGATCCCGCGCCACTGGTTCTGCTCGCCCAAAGTGAGGCGGGTTACGAAAACCTGATGAAGTTGAACTCGTGCCTGTATCTGCGCGATGGATCGGAACTGCCGCATGTCACGGTGGACGATTTGGCGACCTATGCGCATGACCTGATCTGTTTGACGGGCGGTCCGGACGGACCGGTTGGCATGTTGTTGCAGGCAGGCCAACGCCCGGCGGCAGAGACTTTGATGACCCGGTTGGCCGAAATCTACGCTGATCGTTTGTATATCGAGCTACAGCGACATCCAGGTGATGGCGGTGCCCCCGAAGCAGAGCGTCAGACCGAGCGCCCGTTCGTCGAGATGGCCTATGCAATGGACATCCCGCTTGTTGCGACAAATGACGTCTATTTCCCCAAGCCGGATATGTACGAATCCCATGACGCGCTGATCTGCATCGCCGAAGGCGCATATGTCGACCAGCAGGAACCGCGCCGACGGCTGACGGCACAGCACTATTTCAAAAGCCAGGCCGAGATGGTCACCCTGTTCGCGGACCTGCCCGAAGCGATCCAGAATACCGTAGAGATCGCGCAACGCTGTGCGTTCATGGCTTATCGCCGCGATCCGATCCTGCCCAAATTTGCCGATGACGAGGTTGAGGAGCTGCGCCGCCAGGCGAACGCAGGATTGCAAGACCGCCTCAAAGTGATCCCGCATGCGACTTCGGTCGAGGAATACCAAAAGCGGCTGGATTTCGAGTTGGACATCATCGAGGGGATGGGGTTCCCCGGCTATTTCCTGATCGTTGCCGACTTTATCAAATGGGCCAAGGAAAAGGGGATACCTGTTGGGCCGGGTCGTGGATCGGGTGCGGGTTCTCTGGTCGCCTATGCGCTGACCGTCACCGACCTCGATCCGCTGCGCTATGCGTTGCTGTTTGAACGGTTTCTAAACCCGGAGCGGGTCAGCATGCCTGACTTTGACATCGACTTTTGCATGGACCGGCGCGAGGAAGTGATCCGCTACGTGCAGGAAAAGTACGGGCGCGACAAAGTCGGGCAGATCATCACATTTGGTGCGTTGCTGTCCAAGGCTGCGGTGCGAGACATCGGGCGCGTGTTGCAGATGCCCTATGGACAGGTGGACCGGCTGTCGAAACTGATCCCGGTCGAAGGCGTAAAGCCCGTCAGTATTGAAAAGGCGTTGGCGGACGAGCCGCGCCTGCGGGAAGAAGCGCGCAGCGAAGAGGTCGTGGACCGGTTGTTGACCTACGGCCAGCAGGTCGAAGGTTTGCTGCGGAACGCATCCACACACGCGGCGGGTGTGGTGATCGGGGATCGACCTCTTGACGCGCTTGTCCCGCTTTATCAGGACCCGCGGTCGGACATGCCCGCAACCCAGTTCAACATGAAATGGGTGGAACAGGCGGGGCTGGTCAAGTTTGACTTTCTGGGCCTGAAAACCCTGACCGTCATTCAAAATGCGGTAGATCAGATCCTTGCCTCTGGCCGCCCGTTGCATGTGGCTGCAGATGGAACCGAACTTTACGTGCCCGCCGATGGCATGGAAAACGACATTGGTGGCATCCCGCTCGATGACGAGGCGAGCTACAAGCTCTACTCTGCCGCCAAGACTGTCGCCGTGTTCCAGGTGGAAAGCTCTGGCATGATGGACGCGCTCAAGCGTATGAAGCCCACCTGCATCGAAGACATTGTGGCCCTTGTTGCGCTCTATCGTCCTGGTCCGATGGAAAACATCCCGAAATACTGTGAGGTCAAAAACGGGCTGAGCGAGCGTGACATGCTGCACCCGACCGTCGATCACATCCTCGACGAGACGCAGGGCATCATCGTTTATCAGGAACAGGTGATGCAGATCGCGCAGGAAATGGCAGGCTACAGCCTTGGCGGTGCTGACCTGTTGCGCCGCGCGATGGGTAAAAAGATCCAAGAGGCGATGGACGCCGAACGCCCGAAATTCCTCAAAGGGTCCGCAGAGAATGGCGTCGACAAGGAAAAGGCGACCGAGGTCTGGAACCTGCTCGACAAGTTCGCCAACTACGGTTTCAACAAATCGCACGCTGCCGCCTATGCGGTGGTCAGCTATCAGACGGCCTGGCTCAAGGCGAACCATCCGGTCGAATTCATGGCCGGGGTGATGAACTGCGATATCCATCTCACCGACAAGCTGGGCGTTTACTTCGAAGAAGTGCGCAAGGCGCTTGACCTGCCTTGGGTGCCGCCATGTGTGAACCGCAGCGATGCGACGTTCAAAGTGGTGGATCAGGCGCTTGTCTACGCGCTGGGCGCGCTCAAGAATGTAGGCGTCGAGGCGATGAAACTGGTGGTCGAGGGGCGTGGCGACAAACCCTTTGCGACGCTCTTTGACTTTGCCCGCCGCGTCGACCTGAAACGAGTGGGCAAACGCCCGCTTGAAATGCTGGCCCGCGCGGGCGCGTTTGATCAACTTGATCCCAACCGCCGCCGCGTCTTCGACGCACTCGACAATCTCAGTGCCTATTCCGCCGCGATCTTTGATCAAAAGGCCAGTAATCAGGTCTCGCTCTTTGGTGAGGCGGGAGATGATCTTCCGGAACCCCGCATGATGCCTGTGGATGATTGGCTTCCGGCGGAACGGCTGGGCGAGGAACACAAGGCCGTTGGGTTTTACCTCTCTGGTCATCCGCTCGATGACTATATGGGCCCGCTCAAGCGCAAGGGTGTCATCACACTCGACGAAGTCACGGCCAAGGCCGAAGGCCAGCCGCTGGTCGCAAAATTGGCAGGCGTCGTGTCGGGTCTGCAAATCCGCAAATCTGCGCGCGGCAACCGGTTTGCCTTCTGCCAGATGTCGGACACCACGGGCGCATATGAGGTCACGCTGTTCTCCGAAAGCCTCGAAAAGGCCCAAGACAGCCTGGTGACCGGGGCCAAGGTCATCGTCACGGTCGAGGCCACGATGGAAAGCGATCAACTGAAACTCTTGGGCCGCTCTGTGGCCCCGATTGACACGGTGGTCGCGGACGTGGGCGGCATGGGCCTGCGCATCTTTGTCGATGCGCCAACGGCTCTGGCATCTGTCGCGACGGTGTTGGACGGTGCGGCACAAGCGGCCAAAGGCGCGGGGCGTGGCCCCATCACCGTCTGTCTGATGGACGACAGCCTGCCCGGCGAGGTTGAGATGGATCTGGGCGCGGAATTTCCAGTCACGCCACAGATCAAGGGGGCGATCAAGTCCTTGACCGGTGTGCTGGACGTTCAGGACATGTGACGCCCCGGACGGTCCCGTCTCTGGACGCAGGGCCCCGGACAGGCTAGGTCAGTGGCCGGGAGGAGCGTTGCCATGAAATCCATGACTTGGATCGTCGTGCCATTGTGTCTGGCACTGGGTGCTTGCGGTGATCCGCTGCGCGACGTGGAACGTGTCTCTGATGGTTTGACGGAATTGCCAGATGACAGCGGCAGCGCCGCATTACCCTCCGACGAAGAGCTGGCCCGCGAAGGCAGCGTTCTGTCCGGACTTTTTGGCCCCCGTACACCAAGCCCCGATGAACATACCGCAGTGGCGTCCACGGATGTTGCGCCTGACGCATCCATCGAAAACCAGGCTGCTGACGCCCCCGCCGACGCGCAGCTGAGCGCGGATGTGCCCGAGGGTGTTGAGACGCCCGAACACCCGACGGGTCGGGGCGTGTTGGGATGGTTGCGCCGTGCCGCAGCCGCGGAAGACACGCCAGAGACGGAAACCGAGACCGCCGAAACGGTCACTGAAAGCCCGTCTGAAGAGGAAGAGGTTATTGAAGTTGCAGTGGCCGCACCCATTGAGGACACGCCGGACCTTGTTGAGCCGGAAAAACGCGCGCGCCTCTTTGGCGGTCTGCGCGCGACACCAGCGCGCCGGACCGGACCGGATGCGCGCGACGTGCCCAAAGGAACCGTGCTGCCGTTTGGTGAAATTGCGCGGGTATGTGACGCACGCACCCGCGAGCTTGGCACACTTGTGGATCGTGCCGCCCGCAAGGGACCGGGATATTACCTATATGACAGCGCACCCGACAGCGCAGGCCCGCGCACGTTCTACATCACGGGCTTCGCTGACAATTGCCCCCGCCAGTTCACGGCATCGCTCGCCATTTTTGGCGCGCCAGAGTTCCACGAACAACTGCGCTACGGACTGCCGGCAGAGGAATACCCCTATTCGACCACCGACAAAGCCTATGAAAAGCTGAAGTCGCGGATCTGCCATGTGGGACGGAATACACCGTGCGGCGGTCGCATCTCACGGTTGGAAAAAACTACCGTATTTGTGAGCGTCTACGAGAACTTTGGCGAAAACGCGCGCTGGTCGGACATGCTGCTGCATGATGGCACAGTCTTGGCGGCTGCACTCAAAACGCCCTGATACACGTCTGACCCGGTTAGTAATGTGGGGGGCGTTCGTCACCAACCACAACACCGCCGCCGCCCTGTGCCTCACGCTCGGCCTCGCGTTCCATCAGCAATTGCGCCCGCCGCGTCAGCAGCGAAATCTCGCGTTCCTGACGGGCTACGACGTCTGACAGGTCCTCGACGGCGCGGGTCAAATGGGCGATCTGCTCTTCGAGCGCGTTGATACGTGTGTCGGTCATGTCCTCCATGTGGGCCAATCCGCGCCTGCGCGCAAGCAACCCTTGCCTTGCCCCGTCACCGCGCCTGCGATATTGCGCGCCCGAACCCAATCGGAGTGGCACCATGGCCAAGCCCAAGAAGACCCCCCGCCCCAAGGCACAAACGCCCAAGGGGTTCCGCGACTATTTCGGCACGGATGTCACCGACCGCGCCGATATGCTCAGCAAGATCGCCGGGGTTTACCATCGCTACGGCTTTGACGCATTGGAAAGCAGTGCCGTCGAAACGGTCGAGGCGCTGGGCAAGTTCCTGCCTGACGTCGACCGCCCGAACGAGGGTGTGTTCGCCTGGCAAGAAGAGGACGGCGATTGGCTGGCTCTGCGATACGACATGACGGCGCCCTTGGCCCGCGTCTACGCACAGCACCGCAATGACCTGCCAAACCCTTACCGGCGCTATACGATGGGGCCAGTCTGGCGCAATGAAAAGCCGGGGCCGGGTCGGTTCCGCCAGTTTTATCAATGCGATGCGGATACGGTTGGCACAGCCTCAATGGCCGCAGATGCCGAGATATGCGCGATGCTGTCCGACACATTGGAGGCCGTGGGCATCCAGCGCGGCGACTACGTGATCCGCATCAACAACCGCAAGGTGTTGAACGGGGTGATGGAAGTTGCGGGTCTTGCCGGTGACGACAAAGAGGCCGAACGCGGCATCGTCCTGCGCGCCATCGACAAGTTGGACCGCCTGGGGCAAGACGGTGTGCGCGCCCTACTGAGCGAGGGACGCAAGGACGAAAGCGGCGACTTCACCAAAGGTGCGGGACTGTCGGAAGCCGACGCCGATGTCGTTATGGGTTTCATGGATGCGCAACGCGCAACTGGACCTGAGACTGTGGCTCGGCTGCGTGAGTTGGTGGATGGGTCTGACATTGGCACCAAAGGTGTTGCCGAACTCGAAGAGATCGCCGCCCTTTTGGATGCGCTCGGCTATGGCCCCGACCGCATCATCATCGACCCCTCGGTCGTGCGCGGCCTCGGCTACTACACCGGCCCGGTCTACGAGGCCGAACTCACCTTCGACGTCCAGAACGAAAAGGGCCAGACGGTCCAATTCGGCTCGGTCGCGGGTGGGGGGCGCTATGACGATCTGGTCAAGCGCTTCACCGGTCAGGAGGTCCCGGCGACGGGCGTCTCTATCGGTGTTGACCGTCTGCTCGCTGCCCTGCGCGCAACCAACCGTATCGGCACGACCGAACAGGGGCCTGTCGTCGTCACTGTGATGGACCGGGACCGCATGGCCGACTATCAGGCCATGGTCGCCGAACTGCGCAGCGCGGGCATCCGGGCCGAAGTGTACCTTGGCAATCCCAAGAACTTTGGCAATCAGCTCAAATACGCGGACAAGAGGGGCAGCCCCATCGCCATCATCGAAGGCGGCGACGAAAACGAACGCGGCGTGGTGCAGATCAAGGACTTGATCCTGGGTGCAAAAATTGCGGAAACAGCGACCCATGAAGAATGGAAAGACCGCCCAAGCCAGTTCGAAGTGCCGCGCGATCAGATGCTCGCCAAGGTCAAAGAGATCCTGAACCAATGACAAACGCACGCCAGCGGGCCTACGCCCTGCGGGACCGGTTTGTGGCTGCCGGTGCGCAGGCGGTTGAGCCGCCCATCCTGCAACCTGCGGACCTGCTGCTTGATCTCTACGGCGAAGACATCCGCGCCCGTGCCTATGTGACGTCCGACGCCTTGCGCGGCGAACAAATGCTGCGTCCGGATTTTACAGTCCCAGTGGTGCAGATGCACATGGAACACGGGGCGGAGCCCGCGCGCTATACCTACGCGGGCGAGGTGTTTCGCAGGCAAGAGGACGATCCCGAGCGCGCGAATGAATACCTGCAAGTCGGATACGAAGTGTTTGACCGCGTGGACCCCGCCGCAGCCGATGCAGATGTTTTTGCACTGATCGCTGATACCACGTCGGGGCTGAACCTGCGCGCGGCGACGGGCGACATCGGTATCTTGATGGCCGCCGTTGATGGGTTGCAGACCTCCGACAGACGCAAGACCGCTCTGCGCCGCCATATCTGGCGCCCGCGCCGCTTTCGCGCCTTGCTTGACCGGTTCTCGGGACGCACGCCGCAACCCGACACACGCGCTGCGCTGTTGGATGGGCGTGTCGAAACCGACGTGCCGCTGACCGGTCTGCGTAGTCAGGCCGAGATTGATGCCCGGATTGCCGCACTGCATGCAGACGCCGCCGAACCGCCGATTTCCGGTGCGCAGATCGACAGCCTGGATGCGTTGTTGCAGGTGCGCGAGACGCTGCCCTTTGCCTTGGCGCAGTTGCATGACCTTTCTGTGGACCTGCCTGCAATCCGCACTGCCGTGAAACGGTTGGATGCACGCGCCAACGCGTTGAAGGACCGTGGGATCGATGTGGATACGCTGGAATTCGAGGCGAATTACGGCCGGACGTCGATGGAATACTACGATGGTTTTGTGTTCGGGTTCTACGCTGAGGGCCGTCCCGATCTGCCCCCTGTGGCGTCCGGTGGCCGCTATGACGCGCTGACCAGACGCCTGGGGCAGGGGCAGGAAATCCCCGCTGTGGGTGCGGTCATCCGTCCGGGCCTTCTGGTCGAACTGGAGGGCGGACAATGATCAAATTGGGTGTTCCGTCCAAAGGGCGGCTGATGGAAAAGACGTTCCAGTGGTTTGAAAAGCGCGGTGTCATGCTGATGCGCACGGGGTCGGATCGCGAATATGCGGGTGCTGTTGACGGCATTGACGGTGTCGCTCTGGTGCTGTTGTCAGCGGGCGAAGTGCCGCGCGAACTTGCTGCGGGGCGCATTCATCTTGGTGTGACAGGCACTGACCTCATCCATGAAAAACTGCCCCTGTGGGAACAGCAGGTCGAGCCGATGGCTGAAATGGGCTTTGGCCATGCTGATCTCGTGCTTGCCGTGCCGCAGGGTTGGGTCGACGTGGATTTGACCGATGACCTCGACGCGGTTGCGGCGGCATTTCGGGCCACGCATGGGTTCCGTCTGCGGATCGCAACCAAGTATCACCGGCTGGTCCGCGACTTTTTGCGGGATGCTGGCGTGGCGGATTACGCCATCGTCGACAGTCAGGGCGCGACCGAAGGGACCGTCGCCAATGAGACCGCAGAAGCCATCGCAGACATCACGTCGTCGGGCGAGACCTTGCGCGCCAACCACCTAAAGATCCTTGAGGATGGGTTGATCCTGGCCAGCCAGGCAACGTTGTGGCGCGCGCGCGGTGCGGACCTTACGGATACGGACCGCGCGGTCCTGTCTGCCTTGATGGCAAAGCTGTCGCTGTCCTGAACCAAAGGGCTAGAGAACGCCGATTTCCGCCAATGCGCGATTGAGCTCCGTCGGTAAAGGTTCCTCGCGTTCGCGCCCCTTTGGCAGGTCTGGTGGTGCGTCTTCGGGTTTGAGGTAGCGCCACCCCTGAAACGGGCGTTTCAATGCGCCCTGTACGCGGATCAGTTCAGGGTCTGACACGATGGCACAGCGACGGATCCCGTCGCTGCCAATCACTTCGTCCAGACGGATAATGCGCTGACGGCATGTCACCACACCTTTGACGACCCAAAAAATCGAACCACCATTCAAGATGTCATCGGCGCGTTTGGGCCACATCCGCGTGACGTGCCGGGGGAACCCGTCAGCGGTCTGTGCCCGCTTTGTCTGTTGCCAGGCGGCAAGATCATCATAGGTCTCACTGCCAACGGACAGTTTGATAAGATTGACGTAGTTGTCCACAGAATCCACCTCCAGCCATACCAAATATAGTAGCATTTGCCGCCAAAGCTGCAAGGTGTTGTGGTTGCTGTGGCGCTACATTTAGTGTTCGCGCGGCGATTGCGTCTAGTGGTTGTGGGCAATTTGGGCTAAGTTGGTTGCCTGCCAAGGGGGCCGACAGAATCGGCGCCCGTCGAGGGGATGAACCAATGTCGCGTTTTGCTGCACCGATTGCCGAACAAATCTGGGACATGAAGTATCGCTTCAAAGAGGCGGACGGCACTGCCATCGACGAAACCGTCGAAGACAGCTGGCGGCGTATTGCACGTGATCTGGCCAAGGTCGAAACAGACCCGGACGCGTGGGAAGACTCGTTTTACGCGGCGCTCGAAGATTTTAAGTTTCTGCCCGCAGGCCGGATCACGGCTGGCGCAGGCACTGCGCGGTCGGTGACCCTGTTCAACTGCTTTGTCATGGGCACCATCCCCGACAGCATGGGTGGCATTTTCGAGATGCTGAAGGAAGCGGCCCTGACGATGCAGCAGGGCGGTGGAATTGGGTATGACTTTTCCACGATCCGGCCCAAAGGGGCAGGGGTCAAAGGGGTTGCCGCTGATGCGTCCGGCCCGTTGTCCTTTATGGACGTCTGGGATGCCATGTGCCGCACGATCATGTCCGCGGGCAGCCGCCGGGGCGCGATGATGGCGACCATGCGGTGTGATCACCCCGATATCGAAGACTTCATCACCGCCAAATCCGACGCCGCCCGTCTGCGCATGTTCAACGTCTCCGTTCTGGTGACCGATGCGTTTATGGATGCGGTCAAAGCGGACGGATCGTGGGATCTGGTGTTTGATGGCACTGTCTACAGGACGGTGCGGGCGCGGGAGCTGTGGGACGGCATCATGCGGTCGACCTATGACTACGCAGAGCCCGGCGTGATCTTTATTGACCGGATCAATGCAGCCAACAACCTGAACTATTGCGAGACAATTGCCGCGACAAACCCCTGTGGCGAGCAACCGCTGCCACCCTATGGTGCCTGCCTATTGGGGTCTATCAACTTGGCGCGCTTGGTTGATGCGCCCTTTGCTGCACAGGCATCACTGGACGAGGACGGATTGACCGCGTTGGTAACGACGGCAGTTCGGATGATGGACAATGTTGTGGATGCGTCCCGGTTTCCGCTCGAGGCGCAGGCACGCGAGGCAGCGGCCAAGCGCCGGATCGGGTTGGGTGTGACTGGCCTCGCCGATGCGCTATTGATGATGGGTCTGCGCTATGGATCCGACGAGGCGGCGCGTCAAACCGAGCGCTGGTTGAAATCCATCGCCCGCGCCGCGTACCTGGCGTCGGTGCAATTGGCCAAGGAAAAAGGTGCCTTTCCGCTCTTTGATGCGGAGGGGTATCTGCAGTCAGGCACGATGCAAGCCATGGACGAAGACGTCCGTGCTGCCGTGGCCGAACACGGGATCCGCAACGCGCTTTTGACCTCTATCGCGCCCACCGGGACCATCAGCCTCTATGCCGGGAACGTGTCGTCGGGGATCGAACCTGTCTTTGCCTATGCGTACACGCGCAAGGTGCTGCAAAAGGACGGTTCCCGGACCGAAGAAGAGGTGGTGGACTATGCCGTCCAGATGTGGCGCGACAAGTTCGGCGACGCAGAGTTGCCTGATTACTTTGTGAACGCACAGACTTTGGCCCCACTGGACCACGTCAAGATGCAGGCGGCCGCGCAGAAATGGGTGGATTCGTCGATTTCCAAGACGATCAACTGCCCCGAGGACATCAGTTTTGATGACTTCAAAGACGTCTATATGGAAGCCTGGGACACCGGCTGCAAAGGGTGTACCACCTACCGGCCCAATGCGGTGACGGGCAGCGTTTTGACTGTGGCGGAAGAGAAGCCCGCCGAGGTCGCCGTGCGGGCCAACGACGATGCAGAACCGATGCAACCCCATGGCGACGTCATCTATATGGCCGAGCCGTTGGATCGCCCCAACGCGCTCGAGGGCAACACCTACAAGGTCAAGTGGCCGGACAGCGAGCACGCGCTCTACATCACCATCAACGACCTTGTGATCGGTGGGCATCGCCGCCCGTTCGAGGTGTTCATCAACTCCAAGAATATGGAGCATTTCGCCTGGACCGTGGCCCTGACGCGCATGATTTCGGCGGTCTTCCGGCGCGGTGGTGACGTGAGCTTTGTGGTTGAAGAACTCAAAGCGGTGTTCGATCCGCGCGGTGGTGCCTGGATGCAGGGCAAATACATCCCGTCGATCCTTGCTGCGATTGGTGGCGTGATCGAACAGCATCTGGTGGCGACCGGCTTTATCGAGGGTGAGGGCATGGGGTTGAAGTCTGATCCCAAGGCGGACGTCGTCGGGATCGACGCACCACGCGGCAAAGCGTGCTCGTCCTGTGGCAGCTATGAATTGCGTATGGTCGAGGGGTGCATGACATGTGCGTCTTGCGGGTTTTCCAAGTGCGGATGACCTTGTGAACTACACGCTGTCGGCTTGGTTAACACCTGTAAAACTTGGACACGCATTCAAGTAAAACAGCCAACTCCAGCAGCCTGACTGGCAGCCGTGTAAAAACCGGCAAGGTCTATCACAACAGATCGCGCACGCGGCTTTGCAAGGCAGGGATAACAGTTGTTTCGAACCACGGGTTTGTCTTGAGCCAGCGGTTATTTCGTGGACTGGGGTGGGGCAGGATCAACTGCGCGGGCCAGACGTCGGACCAGGCTTTGACTGCTTCGGTGACCGTGTGGCGTCCATAGTCGGGCAGATGCCAGTCGATGGCATAGCGCCCGATGACAAGGGTGAGCTCAACTTCGGTCAAAGCGTCCAGCACCTGCGTCCGCCACGCAGGCGCGCATTCGGAACGGGGCGGCAGGTCGCCGCCACTGCCCGTGCCGGGAAAGCAAAACCCCATGGGCAGGATCGCAGTCTTTTTGGCGTCGTAAAACGTCGTGCGATCAACACCCAGCCACGTCCGCAAGCGGTCGCCGGACGGGTCATCGAACGGAACACCTTTTTCATGGGTGATCCGCCCGGGTGCCTGACCCACGATCAGCAACTTGGCGGATGCACCGAGTTGAAAGATCGGGCGTGGACCCAAGGGTAAGTCACTGCAGATCGTACATGCACGCACTTGGTCTGTCAGGTGACTGATGGTTTCGCCCTTGTGCATGATGATGCCTCCGAAACGGGTGCGGACCGCATGGGATATGCGGTCCGTTTTGGATTGTGCGGCCAGGTCAGGCGCGTGCGGCTTCGCCTTCGGGCTGGTGCAGGCCGACAACCGCCAGAACGGTCAGGCCAAGGACCATGTAGTACCAGAAATCCAACCCGACAAAGCCCAGAAGGATGGGGGCTGCGACAAAGGCCACGCCGACCATGCCGTCAACGGCAAGGTGCAAGCCATAAGGCAGCACCCGTATCACGCCCAGATGGTGATCCGTCAGAACAGTCAGCCCAAAGGCCGCAACGCCTGTTGCGACAGACAGCCAGAACGCCAGTACATTTTCTGCGCCCAGCCCAAACAGAAAGGGCATGACCAGCAGTCCCAATGCGACGGGGTAGTCGAGGTAGGCGTGGATGGATTTAGTGATGAAACGGGGAAACATCGGCTATTCTCTCTTGTTGCTACGCGTGCTGTGTTCAGCACTGATAGTCAGAAAGTAGGCAGCCTAGCCGTGCCAAAACATGCCTGCACGTTCTGGAAAATATGCAGATCGTTCAGACTTCGGAACGTACAGCGGATTGTTGTCGCCTGAACTCCGCAGGTGTTTGACCCGTTTCCTTTTTGAAGGCGCGGGTGAACGCGGAATCGGACGCATAGCCCGCGCATTCGGCTGCATCGCTCAGTGACGTGGACGGCTGCGACAGGCGTTTCTTGGCGATCTCCATGCGCCAGCCAGTCACATATTCCATCGGCGTCAATTGCATCAGCTTTTGGAACTGCACGGCAAAACTGGTGCGCGACATCCCGGCGGTCTTGGCGAGTGTTTCGACTGTCCAGCTTTGGGATGGTGCCTTGTGAAACGCGTCCAGCGCCCGGCACAGATGCGGGTCAGAGAATGCGCCCAGCCCCCATTCGGGTGCGTTATCGCCTTCGATAAAGCTGCGGATCGCCTGCGCCAAAATCGCCTCGGACATCTTCAGGGCGATCAGGTCACCGCCCATCTTGTGCCCACCCGTCTCTTCGCCGATCACGCGCAGGGTCGCCTCCATCCAGCGACCTGCGGCTTCGCCGTAGTTCTTGAGGTGGATCAGGGGCGGCAAACGCTCCATCAAAACGTGCCGAGCACCCGGCTCGAACGCAAAGTGGCCGCAAATCAACTGCGTTTCGCTTTGCGGTTCTTCGCCGCCGTACACCAACACGCCCGACCCCTTGAAGCCGGATTTCTCCAGCACAGCGTCCAACGGCATGATCGTGCGATCCGGGTCATGGCCGCAATACAGATCGTGCGAAGATCCGTGTGGGATGATGACCAGATCACCCTGTTCCATCGCCACAGGCTCTGCCACCCCAGCCACGCGCACCAGACAACTGCCGCGATGCGCAAAGTGGAACCGCGCCACGTTCTCATAGTTGGGAACGGCAACGCCCCAGGGTTTGGTGAACGACGTGCGGAAATACAGCGTGCCGCGCATCGACAGGTTGGTGAGGATATCACTGAGAAGATCAAGCATGCCTGTAATTTAAGCGCTCAAGCGCAGGTGTACAGGTCTCTGAACGATCTGCATGGTATTCGGTACGTTCGCAGATGTTTTGTCTTGGCTATGCCATCGTTGAAGACGGCTCGGACGCGATACCGATGGTATCGTTTTGTCAGTTCAACACCCGCTTCGCCCGCAGCCGTTCTTTTGCCAGTTCAATAAACGCGCGTATCTTTGCGGGTGCGCGGCGGCCCTCCACGTGGACGAGGTGAATGGGCAATGCTGCGGGTTCATGCGCGTCCAACACCGTCTGCAATGTCCCGTCCTCGAGGTCAGGACCAATCTGATAGGACAGAGCGCGGCAGAGACCCCAATCGCGTTTGGCAACGGAAATCGAGGCGGCCACGCTGCTGACCGACAGTCGCGGGTGAATGCGCACGGCCTCTTGCTGATCACGACCGAACCGCCATTCGGTTGTGGGGCTGGCCGCTCCGGCGGATACGATTTGGTGATCGCGCAGATCTGATGGGGTTTCCGGCACACCGTTTTTGGCAAAGTAGGCGGGCGTGCCGCACACCACGCGCCGCACTTGGCCGACCCGTACCGCCGTCAGCCCCGATGATGGCAGCGGGCCAATCCGCACCGCGAGGTCAAAACCCTCCTCGACCATGTTCACCACGCGGTCGACCATCAGCACATCGGCCTGCACCGAGGGGTGAAGATCCAGAAACTCGGTCAACACAGGCGCCACATAAATCCGACCAAATTCCGTGGGGCAGGTGATGCGCAACTGGCCCACCGGATTGGTCGCCGCGCCAACGGCGGCTTCGTCGGCGGCCTGCACCTGGGCGAGGATATGCCGCGCATCTTCGAGATAGGCCTGCCCGACCTCGGTCAGCCGCACGCGGCGGGTGGTGCGGGTGAACAGCCGCGTCCCCAACCGTGCTTCCAACCCGTTCACACCCCGCGTTGCAGAGGGCGCGCTCAGGCCCATGCGCCGTGCGCCTTCGGCAAAACTCTGTGCTTCGGCCACCGCGATAAAGATTTCCAGGCTTTGTAACCGATCCATCCGGGTACTCAATTATAGCTATTTTTCAAAATAATGACTTTCAAAATTACTATATTAATTTGTCTAATGGCGCAATCTATCTGTCCTGTATCGAAACGGACGCCCCAGTCCCGCTGATATGCGAAAGACGAAACGATGCACGCAGAACCGCCCAGACACCCCTTGCCCCCGTTCACCAAAGCCACCGCAATCGAAAAGGTTCGACTGGCCGAAGACGGCTGGAACAGCCGCGATCCCGCCAAGGTGACGCTGGCCTATACGCTGGACAGTAAATGGCGAAACCGTGCGGAATTTCCGCAAGGCCGCGCAGAGATCCAGGCGTTTCTGACCCGCAAGTGGCACAAGGAACTGGACTATCGCCTGATCAAGGAACTGTGGGCGCATACCGAGGACCGCATCGCGGTGCGCTATGCCTATGAATACCGCGACGACAGCGGTCATTGGTATCGCGCCTATGGCAACGAAAACTGGGAATTCGATGCCCAGGGGTTCATGGCCAATCGCCACGCGTCGATCAACGAATTGCCCATCACCGAGGCGGAACGCCTGTTCCATTGGCCTTTGGGCCGCCGCCCGGACGCTCACCCAGGTCTCAGCGATCTTGGCCTGTAACTTCACCACTCCACTGACCCGAGGATAAAATGACCCCGATCAAACTCTACCGCACGCCGAAATCCGGCCACTGTCACCGCGTCGAACTGATGCTTGCCCTTCTCGGCCTGCCCTATGAGACGATTGACCTCGACATGATGAACGGTGCGCACAAAGCGCCCGAGTTTCTGGCGATCAGCCCCTTTGGCCTTGTGCCGGCGATTGACGATGGCGGCTATACGCTGGCGGATTCCAATGCGATCCTTGTCTACCTGGTACAGACTTATGCGGCGGGTAGCGACTGGCTCCCGCAGGACGCAAAAACCGCCGCCGAGGTACAGCGTTGGCTGACCGTCGCTGCGGACAACATCTATTCCGGCCCCTGTGCTGCGCGCCTTGTCACGTTGTTTGGTGCGCCGCTCGACCACCAGGCAGCCATTGCCAAGGCGCACGCCCTGTTTCAGCTGGTTGAGGCGCATCTGGAGGGCCGCACCTGGCTGGCGGCGGACACGATCACCGTCGCTGACGTGGCGGGATACAGCTATATCGCGCATGCGCCTGAGGGTGGTGTGGACCTGTCCGCATATCCGAACATCCGCGCGTGGATTGCGCGTGTCGAGGCACAGCCGGGCTTTGTCGGGATGGCCCCTTCGCCGATCCCCGAACTGGCCTGAAACACTGAACTGCGTTGGCGCCGATGCGCCAACCTTTCGCACCCCAAACAAAGGTCGCTGACATGGCACATGCAACCACGGACACCCCTTTTCACGATGGCGAACGCACCGCACAAATCCGCGCAGGCGTCGGCAATGTGGCGGAATGGGCCGGGGGCTTTGTCCGCGACCACCTGCCCGAGCAGCATCGGGAGTTTCACACCTCCCTCCCGTTTCTGGTGCTTGCCGGGGCGGACACGCAAGGCCACACTTGGGTCACGCTTGTCGAGGGGGGCGACGGGTTTATCCAGTCCCCGGACACCCGGACACTGACACTCGATACCCACATTGATGATGACGATCCGCTGGCGCTGGCACTGACGGGTGGCACTACCATCGGTGCCGTGGGCATTGAACTGGCCTCGCGCCGCCGCAACCGGTTCAGCGGTGACACGCGCAAAACCGACACAGGCTTTGCCATCGACATCCGCCAGACCTTTGGCAATTGCCCGCAATACATCCATCAACGCGCCTGGACGCGGGTGACAGAGCATGCGCCGCAGCCTGCGCGCCGGACCGATGTGTTGGATGACGCCCAAATCGCGCGCATCCGCGCCGCCGACACCCTGTTCATCGGGTCAGGGCACCAAGAGGGCAACGACGTGCCGTCGCGTGGTTTTGATGCCTCGCACCGAGGCGGCGCACCCGGTTTTGTCCAGGTGATCGACGGCACGCACCTGCATATCCCCGACTATTCCGGCAACAACTTTTTCAACACCATCGGCAACCTGATCAACGATGCACGGGTGGGCCTCGTCTTTGTGGATTTTGAAACCGGCGGGCTGCTGCATGTGTCGGGGCGGGCCACAATTGACTGGGACCCCGATGTGACCCGCGACCCGGATGCGCGGCGCATGATCGAGGTCGAGATTGATGCCATTGTCGACCGCCCCGCGGCGTTGTCGCTGCGGTGGGCACCGCAGGATCACCTCACCCGTCAACTCAAGGTGACGGCCCGCGTGCAAGAGGCGCAGGACATCACCTCGTTCTACCTCAGCCCGGTGGATGGCGCGCCGCTGCCTGACTTCAAGGCGGGTCAACACCTGCCAATTCAGGTCCAGATCCCCGGTCAGGTGGGCCTGTCCAAACGCAGCTATTCGCTGTCGATGGCCTCCAACCCGTCAGAGGCATGGCGTCTCAGCATCAAGCGCGAGGAACAGGGGCTGGTGTCGCGGTTCTTCCACGACCACCTCCAGACCGGTGACGTCATCGAAGCCGCGCCGCCGGGCGGCGAATTTATTGTTCCAGATGGGGACGGCCCGCTGGTTCTGGTCAGTGCGGGCGTTGGCATCACGCCGATGATGGCCATGATGCAAGAACTTGCGGCACAAGGCAGTCACCGCCCCGTTTGGTTCGTGCATGCCGCACGCAATGGCGCTGCACATGCCTTTGCCAGTGATGTCCGCGCGCTTGTCGATACACACCCCAACCTGCACCGCCACGTGGTCTACAGCCAACCGGACACGACGGACGTGGCTGGACAAGACTACGACGCAGCAGGCCGCCTGACGTCAAAAGATGTCGCGGCACTTGGCGGTGTCGGGGCCGATGCACATTACATGCTGTGCGGACCCGCCCGGTTTTTGTCGGACATGCGCACAGGTCTTGAAGCGGCCGGTATCTCAGCCGCACACATCCACTTTGAAACGTTTGGGCCATCGGCACCTGCGTGACGTGTTGCTACCCAAAAACAATCATCGTGGAACAAATCAGCGTCAGGGCGGCGACACCACTCAGGATCGCCGCCCACAGAACGAGGCGCTTCAGCAGTCCTGGCACGTCTTGAGGCCCAGAACCCTATAGACGGGGCAAAAGTTCATAAACGCAGTGGCGACGAAAATCGCCCCCAGCCATCCCCAAACCCCAATGGTCCCGGTGATCGCCAGAACGACCAAAAGCGCACCCAATACAAGGCGTGCCAACCGGTCAAATCGTCCAAGGTTGCGTGTGAGTGTCATGTCAGTGCTCCGATCCGCTTGTGTGATGAGAACCTGTTAAGGCCTCCAAGCGGTCAGGTCTGTGACGGTGTCACACAGTATGCGCGCGGGCATGATGACAGAGTGCCGCCTGATCAATGATGCGCACATGTCCGCGTGCGGTCTCGATCCATCCATTCCGCTCCAGCGCCTTCAGGGTGCGTGACACGACTTCACGTGCGGTGCCGAGCTCTTGGGCGATATCCTCATGCGTCATGTTCAGGTCCTGCGCACTGCGGGTGCCAAGCCAATGGGCAATGCGCAGGTCGGTGCGGTGAACCAGCAGTGTGTCGATCACATCCGTCAGCTCGCCAACCCGCTGGGCAAACCCGCGAAACACAACCTCCTGAAAGGCGGGGTCCGTCCCCAAAAGGTGCCGGAACCGGTCCGCCGGAATGGCAATGGCCCGCACCGGCCCCTCGGCATAGCCGAAGCCGGAATAGGCCCGCGCCGACAACAGGCACGTGGTCGTCAGCACACAACTGTCGCCCACCTCAACGCGGTACAAGGTGACGGTGCGCCCGGCGGGCGTGCTGTGCTCGACCCGCACTGTACCCGCCACCACGATCAGGAACGCGCTGACCGGATCGTCCGGGCGGAACAGGCAGGCGCCATCAGGCGCGGTGATCATCGTGCCGTCAGCGGCGAAATCTGTCAGTGTCTTGTGCTGTGCCATGCCGTTCTGCCTGCAACTTGGGCACATGGGTGCCGTGCTGTTGTCGCAGGATGACAACCGGCACAAGAAAACACCAGTGCGGCGCTTCAGCACTAGGCAAATCAGGGCGGATTGGAGTAGGCGGGTTCTTGCCCGGGGGGGCACCTTTGATCAGGAATGCCTGATGTCCAGATTTATTGTGGCCGCACTGGTATCCGCTGCGTGCCTTTCCACCCCCGTAGACGCGCAAGAGCGCAAGCGCCTCGGCTATGGCAGACTGATCACCAACGACTTCTTTGGCGACGGCGAAGACCGCTGGCGCACGGGTGGTTTCCAGTCATCGCGTGTCTGGGGGCCGACATGGGCTGGTCAGGCCCCCGAAGGCTTTGGGCAACTGCTCGAACTGCGTCTGGGCGCAGAAATCCTGGCACCGGACGACATCCGCACGCCGGCTCCGGGCGACAGACCCTATGCCGGTGCGTTGTCGATTGGCCTGCACACGCATTTCCAACGCGGTCGCACCGAATTTTCCGTAGGCGGTGACCTGGTGTTCCTCGGGCCACAAACCCGACTGGATGAATTTCAGGATGCCTTCCACGACACGTTCAACATCGTGCGCCCCTCGGATGCTGTCCGGTCGTCGCAAATTGGCAACGCCATCAACCCGACGGTCGTGGTCGAAATGGGCCAAACCTATGCGCTGAGCGACAGCACGGTGGTCCGCCCCTTTCTCGAAGGGCGCGCAGGCAATGAAACCCTGGTGCGCGCCGGTGTCGACCTGACCTTTGGCGCGCTGGGGCAGGGCGAATTGCTGATCCGCGACAGCGTCACGGGCCATCGTTACCGCGCCATCGAAGGCGACTGGAGCGGGTACAGCTTTGTTCTGGGGGCCGACATCGCCGCCGTCAGCGACAGTGAATTTCTGCCCGCGGACCGTGGTGTCATCGCCGAAGACAGCCGCGAACGCGTCCGCGCGGGCATCATGTGGCAGAGTGAGGCAGGCATTTCCGGCTTTTACGGCCTGACTTATCTGGGCGAAGAATTCGAAGGACAGAGCGAAGGGCAGATCGTCGGATCGGTGCGGTTCAAGGTGGCATTCTAGCCTGACGCGCATTCATGCACGCAAGGGTTACGCGGCAGTTTCCCGGCTTACGTGCATCGTTTTTGCGTCAACCTTGCGGAAACCACGTCAAGGCATTCCTGCAACACACTGGAATCTGACACAATTCCGAACTTCACAGGTGGTTTTGCCTTTGTTAACGTCTTCTTAATAAAAAAAGACAAGGCAGGCATACAGGCAATGGAAACGGGCTTTCGTGGCACGTTTGTCATCTCCTGGTCGCAAACAGAAGTAGACGGTCTCGAGGCCGCACCTTTGCAGTCGTTGACTGTGGGTGCCGCTTGGGCATGGCGTGGGGACGCTGTGCGCGTGGATGGTCCGCAAGATGTGTTGCGGTTGGACAGGGCAGACGGCGCCGAGGCGATCCGCAAGCGTGCGGCGCGTATGGTACACAGATTGGTTGGGGCGGCGATGGATCGTTCGCAACCTGACACAGGCGCTGCGGACACCGACGCGCTGATGACAGACAGCAGCTTTGTGGTGACGGACGGCGCCAAGAGCTACACAGTCACTGTCATCGACGTCGCACCCGGCACGCCGCCTTTGTTGATGTTCCTCGACGATATTCCCCCCCGCAAGGCCGACTTGTGGGTCGTGCATCACACGCTCAATACGGCGGTGGGTGACGCGGTCGGGCCAGCATCCGGCGGGGTTATTTGCTTTACCCCCGGCACGCGGATCGACACGCCCGACGGTCCACGCCTGATCGAAGACCTGCGCGAAGGCGACCGCGTTTCAACCAAGGACAATGGCGCACAGGACATCCTTTGGATCGGCAGCCGCCGGATGAGCGGCGCGCGCCTGTTTGCTTTGCCGCGCCTGCGACCGATCCGGTTCGCGGCAGGTGCGCTGGGCATTGACCGTCCCGATCAGGAATTGTTGGTGTCACCGGAACACCGGATGTTGGTTCAGGGCGACGTGGCACGTGATCTGTTCAACACACCCGAAGTGCTGGTCGCGGCCAAAGACCTGATCAACGGGACAAGCGTGACCGTCGATCTCAAGGCACGCGAGGTGACCTATGTGCACCTTCTGCTTCCGCGCCACGAGGTACTTCGGGCCAACGGCGTCGAAACAGAAAGCTTCCACCCCGCGAACGCGGCTCTGTCGACACTTGCGGATGGGGATCGAACGCGCTTGTTGGATCAACTGCCCGATCTGGAATTTGACGCTCACACCTACGGCACCTACGCGCGTCGGAACCTCAGCGCCAGCGAGGCGGCAATCCTGCGCCACGCGGCCTGATCCGCGCGCAACGCAGCCGCCGTTTGTGCATGGTTCGGCGAATGAAATAGTCCTCCGCCAACAGGTCGGCGGAGACCAAAACGCAGCTGAAAGACTGGCCTCGCGTCAGCCCTTTGCCCCGATCAACGCTGAAATCACCGCCTTGGCGCTGTCCGATGACCAATCGGCGTCGCCACGCAACCGCGCAATCTCGCGACCCTCGGGGTCAATCAGCACCGTGATCGGCAAGCCAAACACACCCATTTGAGCGGCCAGCTTTTGCTTGGGATCCTGATGGCGGGGCAGGTTGGTGGCGTTAATATCTTCCAGAAACTGGGAAATGGCCGCCGGATTGTTGCGCCCGGTGGCGATGGTCACGACTTCAAAATCGTCGCCCCCGAACTCGGCCTGCAATTCCGACAGCATGGGCATCTCGTGGCGGCACGGCGCACACCACGTGGCCCAAAAATTCACCAGCACATGCTTGCCCTTGTAGTCGGCCAGCGTGCCCTGACCTGCGCCGTCCGCCAGATCATAGGCTGCATTCGACACCGCTTCGGGTGCGCTGTGAAAGATCAGTTTCTTCATGTCACCCGACCGCGCAGCGATGGCCGCGTCGGTGTCGGCATGGCCGGGAATTGCGCCCACGGTCAGGGCCATGTAGAGGGCTGCGATAACAATCTTTTTCATGTCACTTCCTTGGGTGGGCACGTTTATGACCGACAAATCCGCAAATGCGATGTGGGGCGGGCGCTTTGCTGCCGGGCCAGATGCGATCATGGAGGCAATTAATGCCTCGATCGGATTTGACCAGCGCATGGCGTCCCAGGACATCGCAGGCTCGCGCGCCCATGCCGCCATGTTGGGCGCCACCGGCATTCTGGACACTAAGGATGTCGACGCGATACGGGAAGGGCTGCTCACGGTCTTGTCAGAAATCGAAGCGGGCGATTTTGCCTTTTCGACCGCCCTCGAAGACATCCACATGAACGTCGAGGCGCGCCTCAAGGACCTCATCGGTGAACCGGCTGGCCGCCTGCACACGGGGCGCAGCCGCAATGACCAGGTCGCCACCGATTTTAAACTCTGGGTGCGCGACCAACTGGACGCCGCTGACGGCGCGCTCGTGTCGCTGATCGGTGCGTTGCTGGATCAGGCAGAGGCGGGCGCCGCCTGGGTCATGCCCGGCTTTACCCATCTGCAAACCGCGCAGCCCGTGACATGGGGCCACCACATGATGGCCTATGTGGAAATGTTTGGTCGTGACCTCAGCCGCGTGCGCGACGCCCGCGCCCGGATGAACGAAAGCCCGCTGGGGGCCGCGGCATTGGCGGGCACGTCCTTTCCCATCGACCGGCACATGACGGCCACGACGCTGGGTTTCGACCGGCCCGCCGCAAACAGCCTCGATGCTGTCAGCGACCGCGACTTTGCCCTCGAATTCCTGAACGTGGCCAGCATCTGCGCCATGCACCTCAGCCGCTTTGCCGAAGAACTCGTGATCTGGTCCTCGGCCCAGTTCCGCTTTGTCACCCTGTCCGACCGGTTCTCAACCGGCTCGTCGATCATGCCGCAGAAAAAAAACCCCGACGCGGCCGAGCTGATCCGCGCCAAGGTGGGCCGCATCTTTGGGGCCAACACCGCGCTGATGATGGTGATGAAGGGGCTGCCGCTCGCATATTCCAAGGACATGCAGGAAGACAAGGAACAGGTCTTTGACGCCGCCGACAACTGGATGCTGGCGCTCGCTGCGATGGACGGGATGGTGCGCGACATGACTGCCAACCGTGACAGCCTCGCTGCCGCCGCAGGCTCCGGATTTTCCACCGCCACGGACCTCGCCGACTGGCTGGTGCGGGTGCTGGGCCTGCCGTTCCGCGACGCCCACCACATCACCGGAAGCCTCGTGGCATTGGCCGAACAGCAGGGCTGCGACCTGCCGGATTTGACACTGGATCAGATGAAAACCGCCCATGACGGCATCACCGAGGGCGTGTTTGACGTTTTGAGCGTGGAAAATTCCGTCGCATCGCGTACATCTTATGGCGGAACCGCGCCTGATCAGGTGCGCCAACAGATCGCCCGCTGGAAGGACCTCTTGCCATGATCCGCGCCCTTTGCCTGTTGTCCCTGCTGTCGCTCGCCGCGTGTGGCGTGGATGGTGAGCCGCTGAAACCGCATGGTGCGGTGAACGTTGGCATCGGGTCGGGGGGCGTCAATGCCGGTGCAACGGTGGGCGTGACCAAAGGGCCGTTGACTGTCGGCGTCGGAGTGTTCTGATCCATGGCCCCGGTGCGCGTGATCTATCTGGGCCTCGCCATCTGGGGCGCCATCCACCCGATGTTCTATTTCATCAGCTGGTTCAACGAAAACAGCTATGACATCATGGCCATGGTCGACGCCTGGCACGTCAATGCCGCGACCAGCGGCCTGGTCTGGGACCTGACGATTGCCGCACTGGCCCTGACCATCTGGATCGTGTCCGAGGTCATGGCCCGGCGCAACTGGCTGGCCCTTGTGGCGATCCCCGCGACCTTCTGCATCGGCGTCAGTTGCGGCTTGCCGCTCTACCTTTTCCTTCGATCCCGCCCGGTTACCTAAGACTTTAGCCAAAACGGAAACAATCACGCCCAATTGTTGCCATTTTTGCCTCGTACCATGTGAATCCAGCACAAATGGGTATCAAAACGCGGGGCAACGCTATGACAGATACAGGTATTCAGGCACCCAAAGGGGCGCTTCTCGATGGACCGGGCGCGGCGAAGAAAGCCGAAGCACCCTTGATCGCCCAAGTGGCGCAGCAATTCGGGGTCAGCCCCCTGCGTCAGATGCGCGACATCTTTTCGATGCGGCGCGGGGCGCAGAAACTCAGCGGCCCGGAATACTATTCCCTGCGCCTCTTTGATCCGGACATCGCGCCGACGGCCAAACGCGCTTTTCTTGGGCAGGCGGGGATCAACGCGCTCAACACCTCCATGAACCCGCCGGTTGCCGTGCCCACACGGGCCTTTGTCGGCAACAAACTGCTCTACACGCAACTGCTGGCTCAATTGGGCATCGGCACATCTACGACACAGGCGCTGGTCAGCAAATTCCGTGACGCAGGCAAACTGCCGATCCTGCGGAGTGCTGACGATATTGCGACGTTCCTACGCGAAACGGCACAGTTTCCTCTATTCGGCAAACCCCACCATGGGTCTCTGTCCGAAGGGTCCGTGCGCATTGATGGCCGTGACGGCGACACGCTGCGGCTGGGCAATGGCCTGACACAGGACATCGCGGCCTTTGCCGAAGAGGTCATGGACCGCTATCCTGGTGGCTTCCTGATGCAAACCGCGCTCGATCCGCACCCCGACATGGCCGTCATCGCGGGGCCGTCCATCGGCTGTGTGCGCATTGTGACCGTGAATGACGGCGCCGGGCCGACGCCCGCCTACGCCGTCTGGAAACTGCCTGCACCTGCGGCGATGTCTGACAACTTCTGGCAAGACGGCAGCCTTTTGGCCCATATTGACCTGCACAGCGGCGAGATCCTCACATGTGTCCGTGGCACGGGGCTCAAGGCCGAACGCATGGCCGATCACCCCGTCTCCGGCGCGCCGATGGTCGGTGTGACACTGCCGTTCTGGGCCGAAACACTGAAAATCGCGCAGGACGCGCATGCCGTGTTCCCCGAATTTGGCGTCTGTGGTTTTGACATTGCGGTTACCGCGGACGGGCCCAAAGTGCTGGAATGCAACGACAACCCGTCGCACATGCTCTACCAGATTGCCTCCGGCACCGGGGTCACGCAGCCGGAATTGGCCCCCACTTGGGACGCCGTCGCGCAGCGCCAGAGCAAGCAGGTTGCCCGTCTGAACGCCGGAACCCGAAAAAAGCGCTGACCCGCTGAACAACATGACCAATTGATCTGTGACCCGCCTGACGCTAAGGGCGGGTCATGGATCATTTTCTCTACCGCGACGGCGCTCTCTATGCCGAAGATGTGCCCATCGCCGACATTGCGGCGACAGTTGGCACGCCCTTTTACGTCTATTCCACCGCGACCCTGTTGCGCCACTTCACCCTCTTTGACGAGGCGCTCGCCGGCATGGATCACCTTGTCTGCTACGCGATGAAGGCGGCGAGCAATCAGGCCATCCTCAAGACATTGGCGCAGGCAGGCGCTGGCATGGATGTGGTGTCGGGCGGCGAATACGCCCGTGCCAAGGCCGCAGGCGTGCCGGGTGACAGGATCGTGTTCTCTGGCGTGGGCAAGACGGCCGACGAAATCCGTATGGCGCTGACCGGCGGTATCCGCCAGTTCAACGTCGAATCCGAACCCGAGATGGAGGTCCTCAACCGTGTCGCGGGTGAGGTTGGCGTGCGCGCACCGATCACCATCCGTGTGAACCCCGATGTCGACGCCAAAACACACGCCAAGATCGCAACTGGCAAGTCCGAGAACAAATTCGGCATCCCCATCGCCCGCGCCCGCGAGGTCTATGCCCTTGCCGCGTCGCTGGGCAACCTCGACGTGATTGGCATCGACGTCCATATCGGCAGCCAGTTGACCGACCTCGCGCCGTTTGAACTGGCCTATCAAAAGGTGGCCGAGCTGACCGAACAATTGCGCGCTGACGGCCACACGATCAAGCGGCTGGACCTGGGCGGCGGGCTGGGCATCCCCTACGCCCGCTCGAACGAGGCGCCGCCGCTGCCCACGGACTATGGCAAGCTGGTTGAGCGTACTGTCGGCCACCTCGGCTGCGAGATCGAGATCGAGCCGGGCCGCCTGATCGCGGGCAACGCGGGACTGATGGTGTCCGAGGTGATCTATGTGAAATCCGGTGAAGGCCGCGATTTCCTGATCCTTGATGGCGCAATGAACGATTTGATCCGCCCCGCCATGTACGAGGCGCATCACGACATCATCCCCGTGATCGAACCCGCGCCAGGGGCAGAACAGGCACCCTATGACATCGTGGGGCCGGTCTGCGAATCCGGCGACACCTTTGCCAAGGGGCGGATGATGCCGCACCTCGCCGCGGGTGACCTCGTGGCGTTCCGGTCCGCCGGTGCATATGGCGCGGTCATGAGCAGCGAATACAACACGCGCCCCCTCATCCCCGAAGTTTTGGTCCACGGTGATCAATACGCGGTGATCCGCCCACGTCCGACCTTTGACGAAATGATAAATCGAGATACCATTCCCGAGTGGCTCTGACCCGTCAGGGCCTTTGACGGCTTTTGGCGCTATGGTGCGCCGCGCCACCGGCAAGGGACGCGACAGATGGCCAATTTTTCCCGACATGACGTGCGCCGTGGGCTGAACGCGGTCCGCTGGCCGCTGTTTTGGACCCGGATCGGGATGTTTGCCGAATCCTTGTGGCAGGCGACATGGCCGCTGGTGACGGTGGTTCTCGCCGTCTTTGCCGTGCTCATGCTCGGCCTGCAGGACCGCGTGGTGATCGAAATCGTTTGGGCTGGCGCCGTGGTGGCGGCTCTCGCGGCCGTGGCGTCGCTGATCTATGCCTTTGTACGCTTCCGGGTGCCGAGCCGGGCGGCGGCCCTTGCGCGTTTGGATGCGACATTGCCGGGCCGCCCGCTCCAGGCGCTACAAGACACACAGGCGATTGGCGGCACCGATGCGGCCTCGACCGCCGTGTGGCGCGCGCACCAATCACGCATGGCCGAACGGGCGTCACAGGCGCGCGCAGTGCCTGCCGACCTGCGCGTTTCGCGACGTGACCCCTATGCCCTGCGGTATGTGGCGGTTCTGATCTTTGCCGTGGCCCTGATTTTCGGCTCCATCTGGCGCGTGGGATCGGTGGCGACCATGGCACCCGGCGCGGCGGACGGTCTCGCCACCGGCCCGGTCTGGGAAGGATGGGTCGAAAGCCCGCGCTACACGGGCCGCCCCACAATCTACCTCAACGACATCCCTGAGGGGCCGCTCAACATCCCCGCAGGCAGCCTGATCACCCTGCGTCTCTATGGCGAGATCGGCGCGTTGACCGTGGCGGAAACCGTGTCTGGCCGCGCAGGCGAAGTGCCCCCGGCCTCCGCCTCTGAACAGGACTTTACCGCGATCCAGTCCGGTGACATCGCCATCAACGGCCCCGGTGGGCGCACGTGGTCCATTGCAATCCTGCCCGACACCGCACCGACGGTGGCCATCCTGAACGAACCCGATGCGGATGCGCTGGGTGAAATGTCATTGCCGTTCCAGGCGTCTGATGACTACGGCGTCGAAGCGGGCGAGGCACGCATCGCCCTCGACCTCGGTGCCGTTGACCGCCGCCACGGCCTTGCCATCGCACCCGAAGACCGCCCCGCCCTGACCATCGCCCTGCCCATGCCCATCGCAGGCAGCCGCAGCCAGTTCGAAGAGACCTTGATCGAAGATTTCTCGGAACACCCATGGGCCAACCTGCCCGTGACCGTGGTGCTCAGTGTCCTCGACGCCGCTGAACAGCAGTCCGAAACCGAACCGCGCGCCATCACTCTGCCGGGGCGTCGCTTCTTTGATCCGCTGGCCGCCGCCGTCATCGAACAACGCCGCGATCTGCTTTGGTCGCGCGAAAATGCGACCCGCGTGGCCCAGATCTTGCGCGCCGTGGCGCACCGCCCCGATGACGTGTTCCGCACCGAGGTGGACCAGTTGCGCCTGCGCCGCGCGGTCAACCGCCTTGAAACGCTCGCCAGTTACGGGCTGACGGACGAACAACAAGAAGGGATTGCCCGCGATCTCTGGGACCTTGCCTTGGCTATCGAAGAGGGCGACCTGAGTAACGCGCTCGAACGTCTGCGCCGCGCCAAGGAACGGTTGAACCAGGCGATGCGCGACGGGGCCAGCCCCGCCGAGATCGAAGAGCTGATGCGCGAGCTGCGCCGGGCCACCGACGACTACATGCGGCAACTGTCCCGTCAGGCCGAACTTGACGCCGACGCGAACGAGGAAAACCGCCAGTCGGGCGACCAAAACCAGATGCAGATGACCCAGGACGATCTGCAACGCATGATGGACCGCATTCAGGAACTCATGGAACAGGGCCGCATGGCCGAGGCCGAACAGGCCCTGCAAGAGCTTCAGGAAATGCTCGAGAACATGCGCGTCACCCAGGGCGAAGGACAAGGCGGCCAGAGCCCCAGTGAGCAAGCCATGGAAGGGCTGGCCGATACGCTGCGCGAACAGCAGGGCCTGAGCGATCAGGCGTTCCGTGACCTTCAGGAACAGTTCAATCCCGATGCCCAGGCTGGTGAAAACCAGGGCAACGAGGGCCGCAATGGCGGGCAGGGCCGTGGCAACCAGCACAGCCAGGGTGGCGAGGGTCAGGGCGAACAAAGCGACGGCCAACAGGGCGGTGACGGCGACCAGCAATCCGATGGCGGGCAGGGCGAAGGGTCACTGGCCGACCGGCAACAGGCGCTCCGCGATGAGTTGCGCCGCCAACAAGGCAGCCTGCCCGGTGCCGGCACACCCGAAGGGGATGCGGCACGTGACGCGCTTGACCGTGCGGGCCGCGCCATGGACGGCGCCGAAGAGGCGCTGCGTCAGGACGACTTTGCCGAGGCCATCGACAACCAGAGCCAGGCCATGGAAGCCCTCCGCGAGGGGATGCGCGCCTTGGGCGAGGCAATGCAGCAAGAGGCACAGAACAGCCAGCAGGGCCAAGGCATGTCCGAAAGCGACCGGCGCGCGGATGCGCGTGACCCGCTGGGGCGTGATCCTGGCTCAAACGGGTCCGTCGGCACCGAAGAGGGGCTGCTGCAAGGCGAAGACGTCTACCGCCGCGCACGCGATCTGCTCGACGAAATCCGCCGCCGCTCGGGCGAGGGCGAACGCCCCGATGTCGAGTTGGACTACCTCAAACGTCTGCTGGACCGGTTCTGAACCGGTTCAGCCGTCGCCGGATGTCGCTGCCTGATCCAGCGATTGCAGCAGCGATGTGACCTGACCGTCCAGCCACGCCCGACCGCTGTCGACCTGCGCCACATAGGCGCTCAGATAGGGGTCAACCTGCGGAACGGCTTGCGCAATTTGCGGGGCAAACACGTAAACGGCACCCAGCACCAGCGCCAGCAAGATCACCAACAGGAACCCGCGGCGAAACCCTGACCGTTTGCGCGGCATGGCCTCCATCGTCGGTTCGGCCACATCAGTACCACCGCCGGATTGCCGGTCGCTGGTCGACCGCAGGGTCGAATTGATCTCTTCGATGTCGGGCAACAGATCGCGGCGCGATCCGATGGCCGCGGCGGTTGCCACCTCTTCGGACACCTGCGCCAGACCGGGATCCTCGCCGCGCATCCTCGCCATGCGCTCGCGCGCTTCACGGGCGCGGCGGTCGCCATCACTTTCGGCGGATTCGAGCCCCAGATCCGGCTGGCTTTCGAGGGTTTCAGCCGCCTGTGCACGGGCCTGCTGTTCGACCTCCGCCTCTTGACGCAGAATGTCCGCAACAGACGGGTCCAACTCACGGCGCTGTGGCTCGGCGGTCGGTACGCGCTCTTCGTCTTCAGTGGGGGTGTCGTCGGGCTCAGATAAGTCCTCGGGCAGGCCATCGGCGTCCAACTCTTCGGGCGCGTGGTCCGGATGGTGCTGAAACCACGTCTGCCCGCAGTTCGAACACTGCACGTCACGACCCTCGGTCGGGATCACATCATCCACAACCTCATATTGTGCGTCGCAATTGGGACAAATCAGCCGCATCAGTCGTCCTGCCTCTTTTTTGTGTGTTACCATATGTTGTAGCGATATGGCAGAAAAGTCATATCTTCATATGGCGCGGGCGGGCATACCGATTGAAACCTGCATGATGCTGAGGCACAACAGGTGCCAAGAGCGGGGGCAGGCGTGATCGAGCTTGAAAATGTGGCCTACAGTTACGGCGGGGGCGAGCTGTTGTCGGATATCTCCGTCAAGCTGGCGCCGGGATCGTTCCACTTTTTGACCGGCCCATCGGGCGCGGGCAAAACAACGCTGCTCAAGCTGTGCTACGGCGCGCTCTTGCCGACGGCGGGGCATGTGCGCTTGTTTGAAACGGATGTCCGGGCACTGGAACGCGATGACGTGGCGATGATCCGCCGCAAGATCGGCGTTGTGCATCAGGACGTGCAATTCCTCGATCACCTGCCCGTGGCCGACAACATCGCGCTGCCGCTCACCGTGTCGGGTCGCCACGCCGAGGCCGCAGGCCCCGATCTGGGCGAGTTGATGGCTTGGGTCGGCCTGACCAACCGCGCAGGCGCCGTGCCGCCCGAATTGTCAGGCGGCGAACGTCAACGCGCCGCGCTGGCGCGTGCTGTGATCATGTCGCCGGACGTGGTGCTGGCCGATGAACCCACAGGCAACGTCGATTGGGACATGTCACAACGGCTGCTGACCCTGCTGGTCGAACTGAACCGCATGGGCAAAACCGTGCTGATCGCCACCCACGATCTGTCGCTGATCCGCGCGGCCAAGGCGCAGGTGCAGGCCCGCGTGCTGCGCATCTCAAACCGTCGGGTGCAGCTCGCGGGGGCCGACCTGTGAGGTTTGACCTGCATACCCTGCGCGCACTCTTGCAAGGCGACCGGCAGGCCGACCGCGTTGTCCCGCCAACCGGCTTTACCGCGCAACTGACCCTATTTGCCTCGGGCGCTATGGCGTTTCTGGCCGTGTTCGCACTGGCCCTGTCACTGGCCAGCGGGCGGCTCGCGCAACGCTGGGGCGATGAACTGGCCCGCACGGCGACCATCCGCATCGTCGCCCCCGAAGACCAGCGCGCCATTCAGACCACAGCCGCGCTCGAGGTGCTGTCGACCACACCGGGCATCGCTTCGGCCCGTGCTTTGACAGACGAAGAACAACAGGCGCTTTTGGCACCGTGGTTCGGGCAGGACCTGCCGCTCGATGCACTGCCGGTGCCGCGCCTGATCGAGATCGTGGTAACACGCGACGGGTTCGACGCCACGGGCCTGCGTCTGCGCCTCGCCGCCGAAGTGCCGGGCGCAGTTCTCGATGATCACGGCAGGTGGCGCGCGCCTTTGGTGTCCGCCGCGCAGCGGTTGCGCATCCTCGGATGGGCTGCGGCCTTGCTGATCCTCGGCGCTGTGGCCGCGATGGTGACACTCGCCGCCAACGCAGCCCTCGCCGCCAACGCGCAGGTGGTCGCCGTGCTGCGCCTTGTTGGTGCAACTGATAGCTACATCGCCCAGGCCTTTGTGCGCCGCTTTACCCTGCGCGCACTGATCGGGTCGGGCGTCGGCGTCGTGATTGGCCTGCTCGCGGTCTGGCTGCTGCCCACGGGCGGCGACACACCGGGTTTCCTGACTGGCATCGGGTTTCAGGGCGCGGGCTGGCTGGTGCCGTTGCTCTTGCCGCTGATCTGCGCCGCCGTTGCCCTGATTGCCACCGCCTACGCCGCCAGCCGCGCCCTAAGGACCCTGACATGATCCAATACCTTCGGTCGCTTGTTTTTGTCGGCCATATCTATGTGATGATGCTGATCATTGGCGTGCTCTGGGCACCCTATGCCATCCTCAGCAAACATGGCGCGCGATCGGCCTGCAAAACCTACAGCCGCTATGTGTTCTGGTCGATGCGCTGGATGGTGGGGATCAAGGCCGAAGTCCGCGGCCCCGTGCCCGAAGGCGAGGTGCTGATCGCAGCCAAACACCAGTCGTTCCTCGACATTATGATGATCTTTACCGCGCTGCCATCCGCGAAATTCATTATGAAGCGCGAGATCCTCTGGACCCCGATCATCGGCCTTTATGCCAAACGTCTGGAATGTGTGCCGGTCGAACGCGGCAAGCGCGGCGCGGCCATTGGCAAGATGGTGGCCGATGTCGAGGCGGGTCGCGCCACGCCCGGTCAATTGATCATCTATTCCCAAGGCACCCGCGTGGCACCGGGGGTCAAAGCGCCTTACAAGGTCGGCACCGCCGTCCTCTATGAACAACTGGGCCAGCCCTGCGTGCCTGTGGCCACGAATGTCGGCATCTTTTGGCCGCGCAAGGGCATCATCCGCCGGCCCGGCACCGCGATTGTCGAATTTCTGCCCGCGATGCCCGAAGGGATGGAGCGCGACGCCTTCCTCGCCCATCTCGAGGACACGGTCGAGACCCGGTCCAATGCCCTGATGCGCGAAGGAGGGTTTGACCCCGATGCACTACGTTGACGACATCGCCGCGCTCGAGGCGCTCTATCCCGCACCCGTCGCGTCTTCGATCCGTAAGGTCGCTGACCATCTGACGCCGCTCTACCGGACGTGGATCGAGGGCGCGCGGTTCTGTGTGCTCAGCACCGTGGGCCCGGACGGGGTGCATGCCTCGCCCCGTGGCGATGACGGCCCGGTTGTGCGGATCGACAGCCCGCACATGCTGGTCATGCCCGACTGGCGCGGCAACAACCGGCTGGATTGTCTGCGCGATATCGTGGCGGACGGGCGCGCAGCGCTGCTGTTCATGGCGCGGGGGACGAACACGACCGTGCGCGTGAACGGTCAAGCGCGGTTGACGACGGATGACGACCTGCGCGCCAGCTTTGCAAAGGGTGACAAGCAGCCCGCAACCGTGATCCTGTTCGAGGTGCGCGAGGTCTATACCCAATGCGCCAAGGCGCTGATGCGGTCCGACCTCTGGGCGCGCGAAGACGGCGCGGACCTGCCCACCGTGGGCCAAATCCTGTCGGACATGTCGAACGGCGTGGATGGCGGGGCGGAGTATGACCGCAACTACCCCGAATACGCCAAGCCGCGCATGTGGTAATTTAACATAATCTGTCCCCGCGGGGACAGATTGCTGATTTGGGCGGTCGGGATCAGCTGTGGATCGGCCCCAGACCGCATGCCAGAGCGGCTTCGCGCACTGCTTCGGAATAGGTCGGGTGGGCGTGGCAGGTCAGTGCCAGATCCTCGGCCGAGGCACCAAATTCCATCGCGACACAGACCTCGTGGATCAGATCACCCGCCGCGGGGCCAATGATATGTGCGCCCAGAATACGGTCGGTTTCCGCGTCGGCCAGAATTTTGACAAAGCCGTCGGCGGCAAAGTTCGCCTTGGCCCGGCCATTGCCCATAAAGCTGAACTTGCCGACCTTGTAGGCGTGGCCCGCGTCCTTCAGCGTCTCTTCGGTGGCGCCGACATTGGCGACCTCGGGGTGGGTGTAGATCACGCCGGGGATCACGCCATAGTTCACGTGCCCGTGCTTGCCCGCGATGGTGTCGGCGACGGCCATGCCCTCGTCCTCGGCCTTGTGAGCCAGCATCGGCCCTTCGATCACATCACCGATAGCGTAGATGCCCGGCACATTGGTCTGCCAATGGGCGTCGACCGCGATCTGCCCGCGCTTGGTCATCTCGACCCCCAGCGCGTCCAGCCCCAGCCCGTCGGTAAACGGCTTGCGGCCCGTCGCAACCAACACCACGTCTGCGTCAACGGTGTGTTCGCTGTCATCCTTGCGCAGTTTGTAGGTGACCTTGGCCTTGGTCTTGGTCGCCTCGACCGATTGGACGGCGGCGCCCATGGTAAAGCCGAGGCCCTGCTTGGTCATGATTTTTTGGAACTGGCGCTGCACCTCGGCGTCCATGCCGGGGGTCACGGCGTCAAGGAATTCGATCACCTGCACCTCGGATCCCAGACGGCTGTAAACCGACCCAAGCTCCAGCCCGATCACGCCTGCGCCGATCACCACCATCTTCTTGGGGATCTTGCCCAGCTCCAGCGCGCCGGTCGAGCTGACCACGACCTTTTCGTCGATCTCGACACCGGGCAATGTCGCCACCTCGGAGCCGGAGGCCACGATGATGTTCTTGGCCTCGTGGACCTCGTCGCCCACCTTGACCTTGCCCGCCTCAGGGATTGAACCCCAGCCCTTGAGCCAGTCGACCGTGTTCTTTTTGAACAGGAATTCAACGCCCTTGGTGTTCTGACCGATGGTGTCGGTCTTGTAGGTCAGCATCTGTTTCCAGTCGACCGAAGGCGATTTGCCCTTGAGACCCATGGCGGCAAAGTTGTGCTCGGCCTCGTGCAGCATGTGGGAGGCGTGCAGCAGTGCCTTGGACGGGATGCAGCCCACGTTCAGGCAGGTGCCGCCCAGCGTCTCGCGCCCTTCGACACAGGCGGTTTTCAGGCCCAGCTGTGCGCAGCGGATGGCGCAGACATAGCCGCCGGGGCCGGAGCCGATGATGATCACGTCGTATGAGGCCATGGGTGTGGTCCTTTTTGTTGGTGTGGGGCGGGGGCGCTGCCCCCCGGCCTTTGGCCGTCCCCCGAGATATTTGGTGCGAAAGGAAGGTTAAAGAAGTGCGGTGATGAGCATTACGGTTGTGGCGGTAAAGCCTGTGTACCAGATCAGCGACCGCCAGGGGACGAGGCCGAAATAGTAGGCGGGGACATAGGCGACGCGTGCGGCGACGTAGATATAGGCGCAGGCGGCAGTGAGCGGGGTTGACTGGTCCGAGATCGCGATGACGGTGCTGGCGATGGCAAAGAGCGCCAGGCTTTCGAAATGGTTTTCCCAGGCGCGGATCAGGCGGGCGGTTTTAGGCGAGACCTGTTCTTTGATGTCACCGCCCAGGCGTGCGCTGTCTCTGGGCGACAAGGTTTTGCCTTGGGGCAATTCGATATTGGTGGGGATCGCCATAAGATAGAATTGTGCCGTTTGAAGGAGAGCGGCAAGGGTCAAGGCGGTGAGTTCCGGGGTCATGGTCTACTCGGTGTGATCAGGTTCATCGACGGGATGGTTGCCGTAGGAAAGAAGAGCGGTCTGCTTTGATTGATCTGCGATCTCCTGGGCTTTGTCTTGTTGTTCTTTTTCGATACCCAGAGCCGCCGTGATCCTGCCAAGTGTTTCCCAAGCTTGTGGGCCGTCTGCTAGCGTACTGGTGGCCCCGGCCAGCCCCGCCCCAACCAAAGCCAAAACGCCAAATGCCTGCCCCAAGGACATCGACCGTGTCACCAATTCGCGTTCAAAGGCTGTCAGGTGTTTGTGAAGCTTTGCTTTTTGCTTGTCCGGCAGATCGGTGGCGTCGACGGCGCGGCGCAAGTCGCCAAGCAGTGAGTGTATCTTGACCAGACCGGAGTTGGAGATCTCGACTTGCTCTGGCGCCGGAAGAGCGGCTGTACCGTTCCCTGTCGCACCCACTTTTGCGCCAAGCTTTTCCACAGCCAACTTGTTGTCTTGCCGTTGGATCAGTTTCTGAACGGTATCCCACTTGTTTGAGTAGCTAGATGATCCGGTCCAAACAGGGCGCTCAACGCTCAATCGCATCGACATCTCATCAAGGAAGTGCAGCAGCAGGTCGTTGTTGACATCTTTCTGACCAGCCGTGTGTCCCGCATTTGCGTTTTTGGCGACCAAGACTGCACGTTTCGCGACGATCAGCCAGACCTCCAAAGGGTTGTCCGGCAGATCGCCCAAGTCTTCAATGATCGACCCAAAGTCCATGTCAGCATGTTTTCTTGCGTTTTTTGATCATCGCGTCCTTACAAATCCATCAACAACCGCCGCGGATCCTCCAACGCTTCTTTCACCCGCACGAGGAATGTCACCGCACCTTTGCCGTCCACGATGCGGTGATCGTAGCTGAGCGCCAGATACATCATCGGACGGATCACCACCTGGCCACCGATGGCCATGGGGCGGTCCTGGATCTTGTGCATGCCGAGGATACCCGATTGCGGCGGGTTCAGGATGGGCGAGGACATGAGCGAGCCGTAGACGCCGCCGTTCGAGATCGTGAACGTACCACCCTGCATCTCGGCCATGGACAGCTTGCCGTCGCGCGCACGGGCGCCTTTCTCGGCGATAGCCTTCTCGATGGCGGCAAAGCTCATGGCGTCCGCATCGCGGATCACCGGCACCACGAGACCCGTGGGTGTACCCGCGGCAATGCCCATGTGGACAAAGTTCTTGTAGACGATGTCGGTGCCGTCAATCTCGGCATTCACCTCCGGCACTTCTTTCAGCGCGTGCACACAGGCCTTGGTAAAGAAGGACATGAAGCCCAGCTTGACCCCGTGCTTCTTCAGGAAAAGGTCCTTGTACTCGTTGCGCAGGGCCATCACCTCGGTCATGTCGACCTCGTTGTAGGTGGTGAGCATGGCGGCGGTGTTCTGGCTGTCCTTCAGACGCTTGGCGATGGTCTGGCGCAGGCGGGTCATCTTCACCCGCTCTTCGCGTGCCTCATCATTGGCGGCAACTGGGGCACGCGGGGCGGGCGCGCTCGCCGCAGGCGGCGGGGCCGAGCGTGCTGCTGCGACGGCCTTGGCCACGTCGTCTTTCATCACGCGACCATCGCGGCCCGATCCGGTCAGGGCGTCGCGGCTGATGCCCGCCTCGGCCATGGCCTTTTTCGCGGCGGGGGCGTCTTCGACATCTGCCTTGGACGCACTGGCTGCCGGGGCGGCGGAGGGTTCGGAAGAAGCAGCAGGAGCCGCGCCGGAGGACGAGATCACCGCCAGTTTGGCTGTTGCATCCACGGTCGTCCCCTCGGGGGCCGTGATCTCGGCCAGCACACCGGCGGCGGGGGCGGGCACTTCGACGCTGACTTTGTCGGTTTCCAACTCGCAGAGCATTTCGTCTTGCGCCACGCTGTCGCCCACGGCCTTGAACCATGTGCTGACCGTGGCTTCGGTCACGCTTTCGCCCAAGGTCGGCACCATGACATCGACGCTTTCGCCGCCTGCGGCGGGTGCTTCGGCGGCCGCAGGCGCGGGGGCGGGATCAGCCGCAGGCGCATCCGCACTTGCCCCCTCGGAGATCGTGGCCAGCAGCGCATCGACGCCAACCGTGTCACCTTCGGCGGCGACGATGTCGCCAAGTGTGCCAGCTACGGGGCTGGGCACTTCGACGGTGACCTTGTCGGTCTCCAGCTCGCAGAGCATTTCATCAACCGCCACGCTGTCGCCGGGTTTCTTGAACCAGGTGGCGACGGTGGCTTCGGTGACGCTTTCGCCCAGGGTGGGCACGCGGACTTCGGTGGTCATGGTCTTATCCTTTGATGGTCAGCGCTTCGTCGACGAGAGCGGCTTGTTGTGCTTTGTGCTGGCTGGCGAGGCCCGTGGCGGGCGAGGCCGAAGTGGCGCGGCCCACGTAAACCGGGCGCTGGTGCTTGGCCTTGATCCGGGTCAGCACCCATTCGATGTTGGGCTCGATGAAGGTCCAGCCGCCCTGGTTCTTGGGCTCTTCCTGACACCAGACCATTTCGGCGCCCTTGAACCGCTCCAGTTCCTTGACCAGGCTGATCGCCGGGAACGGATAGAACTGTTCGATCCGCATCAGATAGACATCGTCGATCCCGCGGGCATCGCGTTCCTCGAGCAGGTCATAATAGACCTTGCCCGAACACATCACGACACGCTTGATCTTGTCATCGGCGGCCAATGTGGTGTCCGAATTGCCCAGTTGTGCGTCATCCCAGAGCACGCGGTGGAAGCTGGATCCGGTCGTGAACTCCTCGGCCTTGGACACGGCCAGTTTATGACGCAACAGCGATTTGGGCGTCATCAGGATCAGCGGCTTGCGGAAATCGCGGTGGATCTGGCGGCGCAGGATGTGGAAATAGTTCGCAGGCGTCGTGCAGTTGGCCACGATCCAGTTGTCCTGGCCGCACATCTGCAGGAACCGTTCCAGCCGGGCCGACGAGTGTTCAGGGCCTTGGCCCTCGAACCCGTGGGGCAGCAGCACCACGAGGCCGGACATCCGCAGCCATTTGCTTTCGCCCGAGGAGATGAACTGGTCGAACATGATCTGCGCGCCGTTGGCAAAGTCGCCGAACTGTGCTTCCCAGAGGGTCAGGGCGTTGGGCTCGGCCAGCGAATAGCCGTACTCGAATCCCAGCACCGCATATTCAGACAGCATCGAGTCGATGACTTCGTATTGCGCCTGGCCCGCGCGGATCGCGTTCAGGGGATAGTACCGTTCTTCGGTGTCCTGATTGATCAGGCCGGAATGCCGCTGGCTGAATGTGCCGCGCGTGCTGTCCTGCCCGGCAAGCCGGACGGGGAACCCTTCGGTCAGCAGCGAGCCAAAGGCGATGGCCTCGCCGGTGGCCCAATCAAAGCCCTCGCCGCTCTCGAACATCGCCTTTTTGGCATCGAGCAACCGGCCCACCGTCTTGTGCATCGGGAACCCGTCGGGGGCGGTGGACAGCGCGCGGCCCACATCGGCCAGCGTTTCGGGCGCGATGGCCGTCTTGCCGCGCTGGTAGTCGTCCTTGTTCTTGTCCAGATGCGACCACTTGCCGTCCAGCCAGTCGGCCTTGTTCGGTTTGTAGTCCTTGCCGGCCTCGAATTCGTCATTCATGCGGGCCTGGAACGCGGCCTTCATGTCCTCGATCTCGCCCTCCGGGATCAGCCCGTCACGGACCAGACGCTCGGTATAGAGTGTGAGCGTCGTCTTTTGCTTTTTGATCTTTTTGTACATCACCGGGTTGGTGAACATGGGTTCGTCGCCCTCGTTGTGCCCGAACCGGCGGTAGCAGAAGATGTCGATCACGACGTCCTTGCCGAACTTTTGACGGAACTCGGTTGCGACCTTGGCGGCGTGCACCACGGCCTCCGGGTCATCGCCGTTCACGTGGAAGATCGGCGCCTCGACCACCAGCGCGTTGTCGGTGGGATAGGGCGAGGAGCGCGAGAAATGCGGCGCAGTCGTAAACCCGATCTGGTTGTTGACAACGATGTGCATGGTGCCACCCGCCTTGTGACCGCGCAGGCCCGACAGTGCGAAACACTCGGCCACGACGCCTTGCCCGGCAAAGGCCGCATCGCCGTGCAACAGGATCGGCATCACCGACGTGCGGCTGTCGTCCTTGTATTGATCCTGTTTGGCGCGGGCCTTGCCCAGAACAACGGGGTTTACCGCCTCGAGGTGCGACGGGTTCGCGGTCAGCGACAGGTGCACCTCGTTGCCGTCAAATTCGCGGTCGGACGACGCGCCGAGGTGGTATTTCACATCCCCCGAACCGTCCACATCTTCGGGCTTGAACGACCCACCCTGAAATTCGTTGAAGATCGCCTTGTAGGGTTTCTGCATCACGTTGGCGAGCACCGACAGACGGCCCCGGTGGGGCATGCCGATGACGATGTCCCGCACCCCCAGCGCGCCGCCGCGTTTGATGATCTGTTCCATCGCTGGGATCAGGCTTTCGCCGCCATCGAGGCCAAACCGTTTGGTGCCCATGTATTTGACGTGCAGGAATTTTTCGAACCCTTCGGCCTCGACCATCTTGTTCAGAATGGCGCGGCGTCCCTCGCGGGAGAACTGGACCTCTTTGCCCAGCCCTTCGATCCGCTCCTTGAGCCACCCGGCCTGTTCGGGGTCGGAAATGTGCATGTATTGCAGGGCGAATGTACCGCAATAGGTGCGTTTTACGATGGCCAGAATCTCGCGCATGGACGCAACGTCGAGGCCCAGAACCTTGTCGATAAAGATCGGGCGATCCATGTCGGCCTCGGTGAAGCCGTAGGATTTCGGATCCAGTTCCGGGTGCGGGGTCTGGTCGCGCATGCCCAGCGGGTCGAGGTCGGCCACAAGGTGCCCCCGGATCCGGTAGGCCCGGATGATCATCAGCGCGCGGATACTGTCGAGCACGGCGCGTTTGATCTGGTCATCGCTGACCGCGACGCCCTTTTCGGCGGCCTTGGCCTTGATCTTGTCACCGGCCCCTTTGACCTCAGGCTCTGGCGCCCATTCGCCGGTGAGGGCGGCGGTCAGATCGTCACCGGGCTGCGGCGGCCAATCGGCACGCGCCCAGCTTGGCCCCTCGGCCTCGCGTTTGACGCTGACCTCATCGTCGCCCATCGCCTTGAAGAACGCCTGCCAGCTTTCGTCGACCGCCGTGGGGTCGTTGGCATAGCGGGCGTACATCTGTTCGAGATACTCCGCATTGTGCCCCTGCATGAAGGACGAGGCATGGAACTGGTCGTTGGGGGATTGGTCGGTCATTGGAGTTACCTTACCGGTTTAGTGACAAAGCTGACTGTCAAAGTTGGATGCAAAGGACTGGGGAGGTCTGGGAGCGCGTCGCGCTTCACAAGCATAATTGAAACATCTGTACGGTAGTTTCGTCCATCAGCACTTGTGCTTTGGACGGAGGACTGACCGCGAAGCCCGTAACCCCAGCCGTTAACACGATCAGCCTGTTTCAAGGAGGTCAAAAAAACTTCACTTTGTTCGGATGGGACGGTCATCAGAAAACAGGTCGGGGCATCTGTTAGCCGCTGTGGGCCGAGAGCTAGAAGAGTGTCACTTTTGCGCGCCACAGAAACGGCTGATGCAAAAAATGACGGCATGAGATCTCGTGACCACGCTCGCGTATTTTCCCACGCAGCGATAGAATTTTCCTTTGGTGGATTGGCTACGGCCAGAGAGTCTCCGTACGTTGCCGCCAGTGCAGTGCTTGGCAGTATGAGGTGCCAACCTTTGCCATGGAGAATGTCCAGACGATGAACATGGTCTCCGACGGAAGAACAGGCTTTCATGGCTTCATTGAAAGTTCCATTCGCGAAAAGCGGAGAACCAATAGATGCGACACAGCAGAGGAGGATGACGGCCCGGCGGCACAGCCGGGCATCCCCCGACCGCCCCCCCGGGCGGGGGATATTCCCCCACCCGCGGTCGGGGGATGCCCTCAGTTTTGAAGCCCAGCGTCGCAGCATAATCAGCCTTTGATCGCCTCCATTACCGCCTCACCCAGCGTCGCGGGGCTGTCGGCCACCACGATGCCCGCGGACCGCATGGCTTCGATCTTGTCCTCGGCACCACCTTTGCCACCGGCGACAATCGCGCCCGCGTGGCCCATACGGCGGCCCGGAGGGGCTGTGCGGCCTGCGATGAAACCGGCGGTGGGTTTCCAGCGGCCTGCTTTTTTCTCATCCGCGAGGAACTGGGCGGCGTCCTCTTCGGCGCTGCCGCCGATTTCGCCGATCATGATGATGCTTGTGGTCTCTGGATCGGCCAGGAACATCTCGAGCACATCGATATGTTCGGTTCCTTTGATCGGGTCGCCACCGATGCCAACTGCAGAGGACTGGCCGATGCCCAGATCAGTTGTCTGCTTGACGGCCTCATAGGTCAGCGTGCCTGAGCGGGACACAACCCCGCAGGAGCCGCGCTTGTGAATGTGGCCGGGCATGATGCCGATCTTGCAGGCGTCCGGGGTGATAACGCCGGGGCAGTTGGGGCCGATCAGGCGGGATTTCGACCCTTCCAGCGCGCGCTGCACCTTCATCATGTCGAGCACCGGGATGCCTTCGGTGATGCAGACGATCAGGGGCATTTCGGCGTCGATTGCCTCGAGGATCGAGTCGGCTGCGAAGGGGGGCGGGACGTAGATGACGCTCGCGTTTGCGTCCGTCACATCCATCGCCTCGTGGACCGAGTTGAAGACGGGCAGGTCGAGATGGGTCATCCCGCCTTTGCCGGGGGTGACGCCGCCCACCATTTTGGTGCCGTAGTCGATGGCCTGTTCGGTGTGGAACGTGCCCTGCGAACCGGTCAGGCCCTGGCAGATCACGCGGGTGTTTTCGTCAATAAGTACGGCCATTTGGGGCGTCTCCTTGGAGGGTATTTGAATGGGGATGTGTCATTGGGCCACCGGCTTGCGCAGCAGCGCCTTGATGTTGTCGTCGATGGGTAGGCCCACGCGGTTGACCAGTTCAACCGTGAAACCCGCGCGTGCAGCAGCGTCGCGCAGGGTGGGCAGCGTAAAGTAGGTGACGTGGTCGGGATAGCGGAAGCCGCACCAGTTTGCGCCCACGACGCGGCGGTTTACCGATCCGAAATTGGGCACGCGCACATAGGCGGCCCCGCCGGGTTTCAGCGCGCGGAACACGCCGCGCAGCACGCCCATCAGGTCAACCTCGTGTTCGAGATAGCTGTGCATGACCACGCCGTCGAACATCTCGGCGTCGAAATCCCAGATTGCCTCGGCACCCGCGCCATGCACGCAGTAGCCGCCACGCGCGCGCATCCAATCGTCCGCATAGGCGTGCAGCGCCTTGCTGAGCTCGATCCCGTAGGGCGTAATGGGGGCAGGCACGTTCATCAGGTTGCCGCAACCGATGTCGAGCACATGGCCGCCGTTGAACCAGGTGTTCATTCGGTGTTGTTTGGATTTGTGCGTCAGCTTGAGCGACTTACGCAGGGATCGGATGGCCGGGCTGAGGGATGTGGAGCCTTTGGTGGCGTCCTTTTTCTCCTCGTAGGTTTTTTCCCAGGCGAAGTCTTCCTCGAGCGCGACGTAGTCGACGGGATTGCGCAAATAGGTCAGGTCGCAGGTGCCACAGCGTGCCACGATCCACGGGTCGCGCGAATAGGCGGGCCAGGGTGTCGCGTCGGTGCCGGTGCAGCTGGGGCAGGGGCGCAGGTCGTTCATTCGGGCAGCCCCATGCCAGCGGGCAGGCGATCCACCCCGATGAATGTCTGGGTGCCACGGGTGCCGATATGCACAACCGCCACGCGACCGCGCAGCAGTTCGCGCCCTTCGATATAGGCGGTGCCTGCCTCGGGCGCATATGGCGCGGGCAAGGGGATCGGAGTGCCAAAGACGGGCGGTGTCGCCATCTTGGCCTGTACGGCGCGCAAGGCGGCGGGCATATCACCGTCGAACTGGACCTCGCACCGGCGTTCGGCATGGGCGGGCGCGGTTGGGGCGGGTTCCAGCGAGGTGTCCCAAAAGGTCAGGGCAAAGGGCAGCGGCACGCCTGCGACCGATTGCATGTTCGCGCGCGCCTGTTCGGCGGTCTGCCCGGCCTTGAAACAATAGGTCGTAAACGCTGTCACGGCGGGGTGCGCCCCACCGGCAGCGGCGTTGCCCGCCAGCGCGCAGGCCAAAGCGGCCCATGCCATATGCCGGACGCCTAGCGCCATGTGATCCAGACCCCGGTGAGTTCCTGACCCAACGCGTTGATCCGTGTCGAGGTCTTGAGCTGTGTCCCCGCAGGGGCACCCGAGATGGCCCAGGCCTGTTGTGCAGTGCCCGAGGCCGCGACGGGTGACAGGGCATATCCCGCGTTGGTCACCGTGTCGACGAGCGTTTGGGCAACAGTGGCCGCATCCTGACGGCGCACCGAAACAGCGCATTGATGGATGTTTGAGCGGCCTGCGCCCAGCGACAGGTTCATGTAGATGTCGCCGCGCCGTTGGCCGGTGATGTAGTAGTTGGAGGCCGCGCGGCTGGGGCGGACGCCAAAATCACGCAGGCTGACCTGATCAAAACGGTCCTTGATCCCAGCCATTGTGGGCAGGGAGGCCACGCACACATCCGCGAATGCCTGCGCGGCGAGGGCGATGTTTCCGGACGGAGCCGCGCGGTTTGGAACGGGTTGTGCAACGGGTGTCGCGGCGACGCCCCCATTCACGGTGGCGCGGATCTGGGACGTGGGGATGTCGGAGGCGCGCGTCGGGCGAGGCGTATTCGCTTCGCGTTCGTCAAGCCAAACGGCGGTTGCTGCGAGCCCGATGGGGGGCAGCGTCATCGCATGATCATCCTGGATCGCCGGATCGGCACAGGCCGCCAGCGCAAAGGGGAGAAGGAGGAAAAAGCGGGTCCGCATGTCCTATCCTTTCACCACGGAGAAGGAGAGATAGACTTTGCCGTTCACGGGCCGTGGCAAACCGGGCCGCAGCGCTTCGGGCGCGCCAGTGGCGTTGACCAGTCTGCGGGCGGCGTCACCGTTAAACTGGCCACCCATCACGACCGAGCAACGGTTTTCGATCAGTTTGACCGACAGGTCATGGGTTTGGCTGAAATAGGTGCCGGTTCTGGCGTTCTGGACGAAACCGCCCAGCTGCGCCAGTGCCTGTTCGGTTCGGCGGAAATCGGGCCGGGTTTCAAGGCAGGCGGTGCGTATCACTTCGGCACCAAAGGCGGGTGTAACACTGCGCGCGCCGGGCCCGGCGGCTGCAGACACAGGCACCGCGGCGCGTGTTTCCACAGCCGCGGTATCAGACGCAGTTCCACCGGTTTGGCAGGCCGCGAGGCCCGCAATTGCCATCCATGCCAGAGCCGCGCGCACTGGCTCAGCCTTTGACCGCTTTGACGATCTTTTGCGCGCCGTCCTTGAGGTCGTCGGCAGCAATCACGTCGAGGCCGGAGTTGTTGATGATGTCCTTGCCCTGTTGCACGTTTGTGCCTTCAAGCCGGACAACCAGCGGCACTTGCAGGCCGACCTCTTTGACTGCGGCGACAACGCCTTCGGCGATCACATCACAGCGCATAATGCCGCCAAAGATGTTGACGAGGATGCCTTTGACGTTCTGGTCAGAGGTGATGATCTTGAACGCCTCGGTCACCTTTTCCTTGGTCGCACCACCGCCCACGTCGAGGAAGTTGGCAGGCTCTGCGCCGTAGAGTTTGATGATGTCCATGGTCGCCATGGCGAGGCCCGCGCCGTTCACCATACAGCCGATTTCACCATCCAGCGCGATGTAGTTCAGATCGTACTTCGAGGCGGCGAGTTCCTTGGGGTCTTCCTCGGTCTCGTCGCGCAGCTCGTTGATGTCGGCGTGGCGGTAGATCGCGTTGCCGTCAAACGACACTTTGGCGTCCAGCACCTTGAGGTCACCGCTGTCGGTCACGATCAGCGGGTTGATCTCGAGCATCTCCATGTCTTTTTCGATGAACGCCTTGTAGAGCAGGCCCATCAGGCCGACGCACTGCTTGACCTGCTTGCCTTCCAGACCCAGCGAGAACGCGATGCGACGGCCATGGTAGGCTTGGTAGCCCGTGGCGGGATCGACGCTGAAGCTGAGGATCTTTTCGGGCGTGCTGGCCGCGACTTCCTCGATGTCCATGCCGCCCTCGGTCGAGCAGACAAAGCTGACGCGGCTGGTCTGGCGATCAACCAGCAGGGCGAGGTACAGTTCGGTTTCGATGCCGGAGCCGTCTTCGATGTAGATGCGGTTGACCTGTTTGCCTGCAGGGCCAGTCTGGTGCGTGACCAAGGTGCGGCCCAGCATCTTCTTGGCTTCTTCCGAGGCTTCCTCGACCGACTTGGTCAGGCGCACGCCGCCCTTGTCGCCTGCGTCCGGCTCTTTGAACTTGCCCTTGCCGCGGCCACCGGCGTGGATCTGCGCCTTGACCACCCACATCGGGCCGTCCAGCGCGCCCGCTGCCGTCTTGGCGTCCTCGGCCCGGAGCACGACGCGCCCGTCCGAGACCGGAGCCCCATAACTGCGCAAAAGGGCTTTGGCTTGGTATTCATGGATGTTCATGACAGATCGGTCCCGTATAGATGCATCTGGATTGGCCCTATACGACCATGACTAAACGCGGGGTAAACGGGTAATATGTCGCAGTACGGGTTTTCGGGCCAGAAAAGCGACATTTGTGATCACTGCCCAAAAAAGTGTGATCACAAACGCCATCGCAACAGGGAAAGTGGTTAAAAAGGGAATCAAATGGTGACAGGTCAAGGGGATAGCCACGCACAGGAAACCCACGCCCGCTGGGCTGTGGTGATGACTGTGCGGGAACCTGTGGCCTTGGTCGAGGCGAATGTCCGGTGGCACCTCGCGACTGGTGCGCACGAGGTCTTTGTCTTTCTCGACGACCCGGAGGACAGCGGTGCCGCGCGACTGTCCGAGATCACAGGCTGTCATGTTCAGCTATGTGACGCCGCCTATTGGACGCAACGCAGGCCACAAAAGGGGTGCCCGCCCTCGCAGATGCGGCGACAGACGATCAATGCCAACGTGGCCCAGCGGCGCACGGATGCGGCGTGGCTGTTCCACATCGATGCGGATGAGTTCATCTGGCAGGACGATGATCTTGGCGCGGAGCTGGCGCTGATGACCGATCCGGGGACTGAGTTGAACCTGCCCGTGCTGGAGCGGTTGTTCCCGCAAGAGCCGGCGCCGCATATCTTTGCCGGGGCGTTTCGGGTCACCGGCGATCTGCCCGAGGCGGATGCAGCGCGTGCCTATGCGCCTTTTGAGGGGTTCATGAAACGGGGTCAGTATTCGCACGGCGCAGGCAAAAGCGGTGTGCGTGTTGGTGCGGGCCTGCGCCTTGGCGTACACAACGCGACGGTGCGCCGGGGCGATACATGGCGGCGCGCGCCGAAACAGGTGTCGCGTTCCGCGCGGCTGTTGCATTTTGACGGGCTGACGCCGCTGCATTGGGCGATGAAATTCCTGCGCTACCGGATGACGTCGTCGCAGGTGCAGAGTGCGATCCTGCAACCTCACCGGGCCGCACAGATCGAATGGATGATGGACCGCTGCAACACCATGGCGCAGATCGAGGCGGCTCACCGCACGCTCTTTGCGCTTGATCCTGCGCGTGTGGCGCAATTGTCGGCGTTTGAGTTGTTGGCGGAGGTTCCGTTTGATCTACGGCAGATCATTGGCGTTGACCTGTCGCCCGCTGCCTTTGATGCCGACCTGTTGGTGCGCAATCCGTGGCTGTCGGAGCTGTTGGACGCGGGCTAGGGTGCCGCCTTTTCCACGCTGCGCAGCTTGGACCACTTGGACCAGAGGATCCATGCCAGGGCCACTGTCGGGATTGTCGTGACCAGAAATGGCGCGCCCGTTATAACGTCAATCGCGGCCAGGCTGCCGATGCCAATCCAGATGCGTTTGCGCGTTTTCACGTATTTGCTGCGCATCTCGACCGCCTCGGTGGGCAGGACGGGCTCTGCAATGACGTCCGGAGCGGGTTGATCAACCTTGGGGCCAAGGTTGTCCAGAATGCGGGGGGCGACCAAACCGTCCGCCACAATGGCATAGAGGCCGACTTGATCCAGATGTTTTGGCGTCGCCGGGCCGAGCGGGCGCAATTCGACGCCCGGTATCTTGTCGCGCACGTGGTCGCGCACCTGCTGGCTGACCAGCACGCCGCCGATCTCGGCCATTTCCTGAAGGCGCGCGGCCAGATTGACGCCGTCGCCCAGCAGGTCCTGACCCTCGACGATGACATCGTCCAGATGCACGCCAAGGCGAAAGGGCAGCAGATCGTCGCGGGCATTCAGCGTAGCCTGAATGTTGATCGCGCAGCGGACGGCACCCACCACAGACGGGAATTCGGCAATCAACCCATCCCCGGATGTGTTGGCAATGCGCCCCTGCGCGCTGGCAATCGACGTGTCGATGACATCACGTGCGGCGCGCAGGGCGCGCACAGTGCCTTCTTCGTCGCGGTTCATGCGGCCAGAGTAGTTGGCGGCATCCGCGGCGAGGATGGTTGTCAGCTTGCGTTCGATGGGGCGCGATTGGGGCATGTGAATAGTCTAAACATAAAAAGGGCCGGATGCGACGGCATCCGGCCCAGAAAATGCGCGGCTGTGGCGATTTATGCCAGGCTGTCGTCGATGCCCTTGCAGGCGTCGACCAGACCTTTGACCGCGTTGACCGAATTGTCGAACATGGTTTGCTCGTCTTTGGTCATCTGGATGTCGATCACCTTTTCCACGCCACCGGCACCGATCACGGTGGGCACACCCACGTACATGCCTTTGAGCCCCAGCGCGCCGTCCACATAAGCCGCACAGGGCAGGACGCGTTTCTGGTCCTTGAGGAATGCTTCGGCCATTTCGATAGCTGATGTCGCAGGTGCGTAGAAAGCCGACCCGGTTTTCAGCAGGCCAACGATTTCAGCACCGCCGTCACGGGTACGCTGGACGATGGCGTCCAGTTTTTCCTGGCTGGTCCAGCCCATTTTCACCAGATCGGGCAGCGGGATACCGGCCACGGTGGAGTAGCGTGTCAGCGGCACCATCGTGTCGCCGTGGCCACCCAGCACAAAGGCTGTCACGTCGCGCATCGACACGCCGAACTCTTCGGCGAGGAAGTGGCGGAAACGCGCGCTGTCCAGAACACCGGCCATGCCGCAGACTTTCTCGTGGGGCAGGCCTGAGAACTCGCGCAGCGCCCAGACCATCGCGTCGAGCGGGTTGGTGATGCAGATGACAAAGGCGTTTGGCGCGTGATCGCGGATGCCTTCGCCCACGGATTTCATGACCTTGAGGTTGATGCCCAAGAGGTCGTCGCGGCTCATGCCCGGCTTGCGCGGCACACCGGCTGTGACGATGCAGACGTCGGCACCTGCGATGTCCTCATAGGACTGTGTGCCGCTCATCTTGGCGTCGAACCCTTCGGAGGGGCCGGATTCGGCGATGTCGAGCGCCTTGCCTTCGGGCGTGCCTTCGGAAATGTCGAACAGGACCACGTCGCCCAGCTCCTTGAGGGCTGCGAGGTGGGCAAGGGTGCCGCCGATCTGACCGGCGCCGATCAGGGCAATCTTGGGTCTGGCCATGGGTGAGGTTCTCCGCACTAGGGGTTTAACTTGGCGCGGTGGGTAGCGTGCCACGGCCCGTCGTGCAAGTGTGCTGCGCTGCGGCGCGGCCCAATGTGATCGCTGGTGGGTCGTGGGGCCATGGGCTAATAGTCACGGAACGCGGCATTTTTTCGAGGGCACGCCCATGCTGGAGCTGGATTTCTGGTTTTTCGCCATCGCGGCCCCGGCGGTTGTTTTCGCAGGGATTTCCAAGGCTGGATTCGGGTCAGGGGCGTCCTTTGCGTCGGCGTCGATTCTGGCGCTTGTGCTGGATCCGGGGCTGGCGCTTGGGGTGATCCTGCCGCTTTTGATGTTGATGGATGTGTCGGCGCTGAAACCCTATTGGGGCAAATGGGATTGGGTTGTGTCGGGGCGCATGATCCTCGGCGCGTTGCCCGGTGTGGCGCTGGGGGCGTTGTTGTTTGTGCGCACGGATGCGGATGTGTTTCGCGTTTTGATCGGTGCCATTTCGATTGCCTTTGTCATTTGGCAGGTCGGGCGGGCACGGGGATGGATCCGTCTGGCACAAGCGGCTTTGCCAGCGTGGGTCGGGGTGCTGACGGGCGCGGTTGCCGGTTTCACCAGTTTCGTCAGCCATGCGGGTGGCCCGCCTGCCGCCGTGTACCTGTTGTCGTTGAACCCGACAAAGACCGGGTATCAGGCCAACACGGTTCTGATCTTTACCGCGATCAATGTGTTCAAATTTGTGCCTTACGCCTTTTTGGGCATGTTCACCCTACATACGTTCACGGCCAATCTGGCGCTGGCGCCATTTGCATTGCTGGGCGCGTGGATGGGGGTGCGGGCGCACCATCTGGTGCCGGAACGCGCGTTTTTTGCGCTGACCTACGTGTTGTTGCTGCTGACCGGGACCAAACTGATTTGGGACGGTCTGACCTGATCCAGCAGACAGACGCAACAAAGGCGGACCGATTGGCCCGCCTTTTGCATTTTGCGTGAGTGGTGCGATGCCTCAGGCGTCGTTGCCTTGAGCAGGCAGCACTTCGGCCAATTCCTCGAAGGCCTGGCCGCTGGCGACCAGACAGGTCATGCCGTTGGGGGTGGTCACCGTAATGGTCCACGTGCCGCTGTCGTCAGAGGCAAACACCTCGATCACCGCGTTGTTGGCACCGAGGCCCATGGATTGGCGCGTCTCGCCATACCCTTCGGCCAACCGGTTCACGACCAGTTCACGCGGCCCGCAATTGCGGTTTTGCTGTGCCTGTGCTGCACTGGTCATCACCGCGCAGGTCGCGGCCAGAGCGCCCATCATCTTCAGTTTCGAAATCCGTTTCATCACGTTCAGCCCTTCACAAGGATGAAGGCGTCACCTCTGGTCATCTGGCCCTGCCGGGTGTCCGGCGATGACCGGGCAGCCCCGGTTCATGTCAGATCCGATCCTTCTTTCCGTAAACTGTTCAGCGGCCCGGCTGAAACGGCCCTCCCAGAAAGAGCGGAGTGACCACAGCCTGCGCCTCGTGGCTGAATTAATGGTTAACGCCCCGTACGGTGATGTTTTCAATTTGATTCGACGCAGTGTTGTGGACAGTCGTGCACATTTTTGCTGCGCTGCGGCACAATGGGTCTTGAACTATCTGGTAAAAAATGCCCCTTTCCGCGCAACTTTCTAACTCGACAGGAAAAATCCATGCCTGATGCGCGCCCGCTTCGTTCCGTCCTTTATATTCCCGGATCACGACCTCGGGCACTGGAGAAGGCGCGTGGCCTGCCGGTTGATGCCATCATCTTTGACCTCGAAGACGCGGTTGCCGCCGATGAAAAAGTCGCGGCACGGGCCACACTTGCTGCCGCCTTGGCCGAGGGGGGCTATGGCGCACGGATGAAGATCGTTCGCATCAATGGCCTCGATACGCCGTGGGGCGCAGAGGATGCGCAGGCGGTGCGGGACATGGGGGTGGATGCGGTGCTGTTGCCCAAAGTGTCGGCACCTGCGGACCTTGACGCGCTTGCGGCGCTGACGGGCGACGTGCCTCTGTGGGCGATGATGGAGACGCCGCTGGGCATGCTCAATGCGCCCCAGATTGCGACGCACAGGCTTTTGCAGGGCATGGTGATGGGCACAAATGACCTAGCCAAAGAGCTGCAAACCCGGTTCCGGCCCGACCGCGAGCCATTGCTGACGGGTCTTGGACTTTGCCTGTTGGCGGCCAAGGCGCATGGCTGTGCTATTATTGACGGCGTTTACAATGCGTTCAAGGACACGGCGGGGCTTGAGATCGAATGCACGCAGGGCCGGGATATGGGGTTTGATGGCAAGACACTGATCCATCCGGCGCAGATCGACATCGCGAACACGGCCTTTTCCCCATCTGAGGACGAGATTGATCTGGCCCGCCGCCAGATCGCCGCCTTTGAAGAGGTTGAGGCGTCCGGGCAGGGCGTTGCAGTCGTCGATGGACGAATTGTCGAAAACCTGCACATCGTGACCGCACGGGAGACCTTGGCCAAAGCCGGGGCGATTGCGTCCATGATGGAGGGATAACATATGTATTGGATCATTTTGCTGCTCGGCGTGGCGTTGTGGTGGGCGGCGCATCTGTTCAAGCGGGTTGCCCCGGCGCGTCGCGCGGCTCTGGGTGATCCGGGCAAGGGTGCGATGGCCGGGGTTCTGGTCGTGTCCATTGTCCTGATGGTGATTGGTTATCGCGGGACGGATTTCATCCCCGTGTGGCAGCCACCGACTTTTATGGTGCACATCAACAATCTGGCGATGCTCATCGCCATCTACATGCTGTCGCCAGCACCCAAGCGGGGCAAGTTGCTGGCCGGGATGCGGCATCCGATGCTCACAGGCTTTGGCATTTGGGCGGTGGCGCACCTGGCGGTGAACGGGGATCTGGCATCGGTTCTGATGTTCGGCGGGCTGTTGGTCTGGGCCGTGCTGACGGGGCGGATCATCAACGCGGCCGAGCCCGCGTGGCAGGCGCGCAGCGGCGGATCCTTGGCCAAGGACGGGATGTTCCTGGTTGGATCGGTTGTGCTGCTTGGCGTGATCGGCATGGTTCACAATTGGCTGGGTGTCTGGCCGTTTCCGGGGTAAACACATGAAACTATATCGTTTTCTGTCCGAAGAGGACACGTCCGCCTTTTGTCACAAGGTGACTGAGGCGTTGAACAAGGGGTGGGTGCTGCATGGCAGCCCCACGCAGACCTGGGACCATGCGGCAGGCGTCATGCGCTGTGGGCAAGCGGTGACCAAGGACGCGCCCGGTGACTATCATCCAGACATCAAGTTGGGGCAGCAATGATGGCCAAGACCAACGCGGGCCGCTTTTTCGAAGATTACGCCGTGGGCGATGTCTTGACCCATGCTGTGCCGCGCACGGTGTCGGATGGGGAACGGGCGCTTTATCATGCGCTCTATCCTGCGCGGCATGCGCTGTATTCATCCGATGGCTTTGCGCAGGCCTGTGGGCTGGCTGCGTCACCGATGGACGACATGATTGCGTTTCACATGGTCTTTGGGAAAACGGTGCCGGATGTGTCGCTGAACGCGGTGGCGAACCTGGGATATGCCGAAGGCCGCTGGCACGCGCCGGTCTGGCCGGGTGACACGCTGACGTCATCCTCGGAAGTGATCGGGGTCAAACAGAATTCCAACGGCAAGACCGGGGTGATCTGGGTGCGCACAACCGGGCGCAACCAGCGCGGTGAAACGGTGCTGGACTATGTGCGTTGGGTGATGGTGCGCAAACGTGATGCGGATGCGCCCGCGCCTGAAACGGTTGTGCCGGAACTGGCGGCCTCGGTGTCGGCGGACAGTCTGGTTGTGCCGGAGGGCCTGGATTTTTCGGGATATGATTTTGATCTGGCGGGCGAGCCGCACCGGTGGGATGACTACGCCATTGGAGAACAGATTGACCACGTGGACGGTGTTACCGTGGAAGAGGCCGAGCACATGCTGGCCACGCGCCTGTGGCAGAACACGGCCAAGGTGCATTTTGACACGTCGGCACGTCCGGATGGGACGCGGTTGATCTATGGTGGGCACGTGATTTCGATGGCGCGGGCGCTGTCGTTCAATGGGTTGGCCAATGCTCAGATGGTTGTGGGGTTGAATGCCGGTGCCCATGCCAACCCGTGCCTTGCGGGCGACACGGTGCGGGCGTGGTCCGAGGTTCTGGACAAGGCCGAGACATCGGCACCGGGTGTGGGCGCGATCCGTCTGCGGCTGGTTGCGACCAAGGGTGGTGCGCCGTTTGGGTTGCGCGGTGAGGATGGGAAATACCTGCCTGAGGTCTTGCTTGATCTCGACTACTGGGCCTTGATGCCGATGTAGGGATGCCGGGGTGACGCGCGTCTGGCGACGACGCCCCACCCGCCATCCCGCAAGTCACGAGGAGGCACGCAATGCGATTTGGTCTGGCTTTTGTTCTGTTCCCCTTTGCCGCGGCTGCGGACGAGGCGCAGGATGCGTTTGTGGAGGCCAATCTGCTTGGCATTTTCTATCACGAGCTTGGTCACGCGTTGATCGACGTTCTGGGACTGCCTGTGTTCGGTCAGGAAGAAGACGCAGCCGATGTCGCCTCGATCCTGATGATCGACGCGTTCTATGACGAAGAGGCGGCGCAGGACCTGGCCTATGACGCGTCGTTCGGGTTCCTGGCAGAAGCGGATGCGGCGGGCGATGTTGCCTATTGGGACGTGCATGGCCCGGACGAGCAGCGGTTTTACAACACCGTGTGCCTGTTTTACGGCGGCAACCCGGATGCGCGTGATGATTTTGCCAGCGATATGGGGCTGCCGGAGGACCGGGCCGAGACATGTGCGGAAGAGTATGAGCAGGCGTTGGACAGTTGGGGCGCAGCCTTTGACGAGATTTCCGGGGCTGGAGAAAGCCTTGCGTTTGTCGATGGGGATGCACCCAGCCTGACGTCGGACGTGATTGCGGCGGAGGTTGCTGCGCTGAATGCGGATTTCCTGTTGCCCGAGGCCGTGACCGTGCGCGTTGAACCCTGTGGCGAAGCGAATGCGTTTTATGACCCGCAGGATGTGGCGATCATCATGTGCACGGAGTTCGAGGGCCATTTGCGCCACCTGTACGACAACTTGCAGTAGGCGTTGCGTCGGTTCCGCAAATCGGCTCTTGTTGAGCCTATGAGAACTTTCTTCCGTGCCGCCGCCCTCGCCTTTTTGCCCTTGCCCGCACTTGCCGCTCCTGTGTGCGACATGCGAGGTGCCGAGCCTCTGGAGGTGTTCGAGACCGCCAAGGCCGCGTTTCTCAAAGGGGATTTCAAGAGCTTTGCTCAAGTGACAACGACGTTGGTCAAGGGTGGGCCTGCTGCGTTCGGGGAAGCTGTCGGATCGCTCGAGGGGTTATTCCCCAACGGGTTTGAATCCTGTCAGACGGTGGTGCAACGGATCGACGTGGGTGGCATGGTTCAGGAGATCTCGACCTTCAACATCAAGGGTTTGAAGGGGCCGATGTCGGTGTACTTGTTGGCGCTGCCGACCCGCGGATCGCTCGAGATCTCTTATGTCACGTTTGACACCACGATGAGCAAGGTTCTGAACGAACTGCGATAATGTGATGTGCGGTCAGTGTCGTGCATGCGCTAGGCTGCGACCATGTTGAGATGGGTTGCCCTTTTGCTGTGTCTGTCCACGCCTGCGCGGGCGTGTGATCTGGCGCTATTGCTGGCCGTGGACGTGTCGGGGTCGGTGGACCGGGATGAATACCGTATTCAGATGGATGGCCTGGCGCTTGCGTTGCGGGACGGGATCGTTGCGGATGCGTTGATCGAACAGCAGGCGCAGGTCGCTCTGGTGCAGTGGACTGGCGCGTCCCGTCAGCGCCAGACCGTGCCGTGGACGCAGATTGCGACCTACGCGGATGTTCTGGCGTTCGCTGACCGGGTCGCAGAGGATCCGCGCGTTTGGCGCAATTACTCCACCGCAATTGGCGAGGCACTGGTGGTGTCGCGCGCAGCACTGGACCAGATGGCGCATTGCACCCGACGCGTGATCGATGTGTCAGGCGACGGCGTCTCAAACGAAGGGATCGAGCCCGCCACGCAGCGCGAGGCGATGGTGCAGGCGGGCATCACCGTCAATGCGCTTGCAATCGAGACGGACGCCACGGACCTGACCGGCTATTTCTACGAAAACCTGATCACGGGGCCGGGCGCCTTTGTCGCGACGGCGCGTGGATTCGAGGACTACCCGGAGCAGATCAAACGCAAGTTGCAGCGGGAAACGACCCGTCAGGTCACCGAGTTGCGGCCCTAGAGGGTCACTTGTGATCACACAGATTTCGCATGTGATCACGCAACTGCAGAATACCGCCAATGCGCCAAAAAACCGCGCCACTTGTGATCGCAGAGCACGTGACTCATGCGCAAAAACCGCTATCAAGAGGTCAGGGAACAAAAAGGACGCATTATGGCCGACGTCAATCGGGGCAATCGCCCGCTCTCGCCGCACTTGCAAATCTACCGTCCGCAGTGGACGTCTATCTCGTCGATCATGGTGCGGATCACCGGCATCGGCTGTTTGATCGCATCGGTGCTGGTCGTGTGGTGGCTGCTTGCAGCGGCGACGTCCGAGGCGGCGTTCAGTGCAATTGACGGGTTCTTGCGCAGCATTCTGGGCACGCTGATCCTGGTCGCGGCGATGTGGGGCATCTTTTACCACATGCTTGGCCGGTTGCGGCACGTGCTCTGGGATTTTGGTTATCTGGTCAAGGTGCCGGTGTCCGAAGACATGGCCAAAGGCATGTTCATCGGCGCGACGCTGTTGACCATTTTTGTTCTGGTCGTGGCGTAAGGAGGGGCTGACATGCGTTTTTTGACAGATCGTAAACGTGCCGCTGGCCTTGGGTCCGGTCGGCAGGGGACACACCACCACTGGCAGATGATGGTCAGCTCGATCCTCTTGGTGCCGCTGGTGCCGATCCTGGTGATCCTGTTCGCTGCCGCGCTGGGCGGTGATCATGCCGAAGTTCTGGCGTTCTTTGGTCGTCCCATTCCGGCCATTCTGATGGCGCTGTCGCTGGTGGTCGTGATCCAACACCTGATGCGCGAGGCGCACGCCGCGATCGAAGATTATGTCCACGGTGCAGCGGGCAAGCTGACGCTGATTGCCACAACGGCTTTCGCCTACACGATGATTGCCGCAGGGCTGTTTGCAATTGCGCGCATCGCGCTCTGAAACTTTCCGGGTGGCGACGCCCGAACCGATAGGAGGCCGACATGGCTGCATATGATTACGAGACGCATGAGTATGACGTCGTGGTCGTTGGCGCGGGTGGCGCTGGACTGCGGGCGACACTGGGCATGGCCGAACAGGGCCTGCGCACCGCTTGCGTGACCAAGGTGTTCCCGACCCGCTCGCACACTGTGGCCGCACAGGGTGGCATCGCGGCGTCGTTGTCCAACATGGGCCCCGACAACTGGCAGTGGCACATGTATGACACGGTCAAGGGCTCGGACTGGCTGGGCGACACTGATGCGATGGAATACCTCGCCCGCGAAGCGCCCAAGGCGGTTTACGAGCTGGAGCATTACGGCGTGCCGTTCTCGCGCACCGAAGAGGGCAAGATTTACCAGCGCCCCTTTGGCGGCCACACCACCGAATTTGGCGAAGGCCCGCCAGTGCAGCGGACTTGCGCCGCCGCCGACCGGACCGGTCACGCGATCCTGCACACGCTTTATGGGCAATCGCTCAAGAACAACGCCGAGTTCTACATCGAATACTTTGCCATCGACCTGATCATGTCCGAAGACGGGGTGTGTCAGGGTGTGCTGTGCTGGAAGCTGGATGACGGCACCATGCACCTGTTCAGCGCCAAGATGGTTGTGCTGGCGACGGGCGGCTATGGCCGTGCGTATTTCTCGGCCACGTCTGCGCACACCTGCACCGGCGACGGTGGCGGCATGACGGCACGGGCTGGCCTGCCCCTGCAAGACATGGAGTTCGTGCAGTTCCACCCCACCGGCATCTACGGTGCCGGCTGCCTCATCACCGAAGGGGCGCGGGGCGAGGGCGGTTACCTCACCAATTCCGAAGGCGAGCGGTTCATGGAACGCTATGCGCCGACCTACAAGGACCTGGCGTCGCGCGACGTTGTTTCGCGCTGCATGACGATGGAAATCCGCGAAGGACGTGGCGTTGGCGAGCAGGGGGATCACATCCACTTGCACCTCAACCACCTGCCCAAGGAAACTCTGGACCTGCGCCTGCCCGGTATCTCGGAAAGCGCGCGCATCTTTGCGGGCGTTGACCTGACCAAAGAGCCGATCCCGGTGCTGCCCACCGTGCACTATAACATGGGCGGCATCCCCACGAACTACTGGGGCGAAGTGCTGGCACCGACCAAGGACAACCCCGACAACGTATCGCCCGGTCTAATGGCCGTGGGCGAGGCGGGCTGTGCCTCGGTGCACGGGGCCAACCGACTGGGCTCGAACTCGCTGATCGACCTCGTGGTGTTTGGCCGTGCGGCTGCGATCCGTGCCAAAGAAGTTGTGGATGCGGACGCGCCTGCGCCGACGCCAAACCAGCGCTCGGTCGAGGCGGCGTTCAGCCGCTTTGACGGGCTGCGCTACGCCAAAGGCCACGTGCCGACGGCGGAACTGCGCCTCGAGATGCAGAAAACGATGCAGGCCGACGCTGCCGTGTTCCGCACCGACAAGACGCTGGCCGAGGGCGAGGAAAAGATGAAGGACGTCGCCGCCAAGCAGAGCGATCTGCAGGTGACCGATACGTCGCTGGTCTGGAACTCTGACCTGATGGAGACGCTGGAGCTGACCAACCTGATGCCCAACGCGGTCGCCACGATCACGGCCGCAGCGGCGCGCAAGGAAAGCCGGGGCGCGCATGCGCACGAGGACTATCCCGACCGCGACGACGAGAACTGGCGCAAGCACAGCCTTGTCTGGTTCCAGGGCAACGAAGCCTCGCTTGGCTTCCGCGGTGTGCACCTGCAACCGCTCACCAGCCACAATGACGGCGGCATCGATCTGAAAAAGATCGCGCCCAAGGCACGGGTATACTAAGCGTCCATGGCTCAGGCGGCGCAGGTCACAGAGGTTCCGGCATTCGCGCCTGCGCGGGTGCTGCGGGTCTATGGCATGCGCCGGTCTGGCAATCACGCGCTGATCGACTGGCTGATGCGCAATGCGCCGGGCGGGTCGGGCCTGTTCCTGAACAATTGCAAACCGGGGCGCGATCCGGTGTCCACGACGCGCGGGGCGTCTGTTTACGAGGGCGGTCAGGTGGTCGACCTGCAAGGGCGCAAACCCAAGCTGCGCGCGGCGGGGGAGACACCGTTTACGCTGGTGTCCTACGAAGATGCGATGCCGCCGCGCGAGCGTGCGCCGCTGTATGATGCGCCCGAGACCTGCGTCATCATCTACCGCAGTTTCCTGCACTGGTCGGCGTCCCTGCTGCGCAAGATACAGGGCAACACGGGCTATGGTCCGCTGGAGCGGATGCGGATCATGATGATGGCAATGCGCACCTATGGCGAGATGCTGGACCGGGTGCAGGAGGACGACGTCGTCCCGCTTTATTACGACGCGTGGATGCAGGACGACGCCTACCGCGCCACCGCACTGGACAGTCTGGACCTGCCGGGCCGTGATCTGGGGCTGGGGGCGGTGCAACGCTATGGCGGCGGGTCGTCCTTTCAGGGCAAGGCCGCGACAGTGGCCGATCTGGCGACAACGTCGCGCAGTGACCAAATGGCTGACGATCTCGAATATCAACTCTTCCTATGGACCACCGCCCGTGATCTGGGGTTCATGCAGCGGTTGGCGGACGTGTTCCCGGCCGATGCCGAACGCCTGTCGGGCTTGCTCGACACCGCGCAGGCACAGGTGCGCCTGCCATGATCCGCGCGTTTGCCCTTGTGTCACTTCTCGCCGTCAGCGCCTGTGATCAGGCCAGTCAGGCCGCCGACCAACTGGCGCGGCAGTCCGCCAAATCAGCCGTGACCGAAACGCTTGCCACCCGCTTTCCCGCCGTGCCGAAACAGGCGATTACGCCCTTCACCGACTGCGTGATCGACAATTCCTCGGCCCGCGAAATCACCGAATTTGCGAAGGCCGCCGTGATCGGCGTCACCGACGCCACCGCCACCCAAGTGCGCACCGTTCTGGGGCGTGCCGAAACTCAACAGTGCATTTTCCGGGCTGGGCTTGACGCCCTGACCGCGTGAAAGGAGAACCGATATGGTCCAACTGACGCTTCCCAAGAACTCCCGCATGCAGACGGGCAAGACATGGCCCAAGCCCGAAGGCGCCACAAACGTGCGCAAGTTCCAGATCTATCGCTGGAACCCGGATGACGGCAAAAACCCGCAGGTTGATACCTATTTCGTGGATATGGACACGTGCGGGCCGATGATCCTGGACGCGCTTATCAAGATCAAGAACGAGATCGACCCGACGCTGACCTTCCGTCGGTCGTGCCGCGAGGGGATTTGCGGATCCTGCGCGATGAACATCGACGGGATCAACACACTGGCCTGTATCTATGGCATGGACGAGGTGAAGGGCGACGTCAAAATCTATCCCCTGCCGCACATGCCGGTGGTCAAGGACCTGATCCCCGATCTGACGCATTTCTACGCCCAGCACGCCAGCATCATGCCGTGGCTCGAGACGAAAACGAACCGCCCCGCCAAGGAATGGCGCCAGTCCATCGAAGATCGCAAGAAGCTCGACGGCCTCTATGAATGTGTGATGTGCGCGTCCTGCTCAACCTCGTGCCCCAGCTACTGGTGGAACGGCGACCGCTACCTTGGACCAGCCGCCCTGCTGCATGCCTACCGCTGGATCATCGACAGCCGCGATGAGGCGACGGGCGAGCGTCTGGATGACCTTGAGGATCCGTTCAAGCTTTATCGTTGCCACACGATCATGAACTGCGCCAAGACTTGCCCCAAGGGCCTGAATCCGGCAGAGGCGATTGCCAACATCAAAAAGATGATGGTCGAACGCACGGTCTGAACCGTCTTGCACCCCGCGCGGCTGGGCGGCAGAGTGACGCCAACCGCGTAGAGGACAGATGATGGCCGACATTGAATTTCTTTGCCCGCCAGCATTGGCGGGCAAGATACCCGAACCTGCCCCTGCGGCAAAATTCTTGCCCGACTGGTTTCGCAACCTCGAACGCGAAATGGGCATGAAAGACGCCCATGGTCTGCCGGGCCTGACGGTGCGGGCCTGCTTGCCCGTTGCGGATGTGATGGCGCAGGGTTGGATCATTCCCACGCCTTACGACATCTGGACGCAACCCGATCCTGCGACTGGTGCGATCCAGTTTCAATGGGCCAGCGATGCCGCGTTTCAACCGATCGACATGCACCATCCGGGTCAGTTGGGCGCGCCCAACCCACCCTTTGAAAACGCGATGCCGCTCAAGCTGATGAACCCGTGGCGGGTCAAGGTGCCGCCGGGCTGGTCGGCCACCTTTCTGCACCCGGTCAACCATTTTGAACTGCCGTTCATGGCCTTTGGCGGCACTGTGGATTGCGATGCGCTGGACGTGCCGGTGAATGTGCCGTTCTTCTGGACCGGACAGACCCCCGGCATACGTTTGTCCGCAGGCAGCCCCATGGTTCAGGTCATCCCCTTTGAACGCGCTGCGCAGGCCCGCGCGGGAACAGCCCGCGCGGAAACCGCGCAAGAGGCCGAGGACCGCGCCACCAATCTGAACCGCAAGCACACCGAAGAGTCCGTTTATGCCCGCGAATGGCGTCGACGGCACGAACGCGGCTGACTGCGCACCATACGCGATAGGAAATCCCATGCCCCAGCCCCCTGACGCCGATGCGCGCCGCGCTGTTGCCCCGGTCATCTGCTACCCGCCCGAAACCGGCCCGCAACCTGACCTTGACCTCTATGCGGCCGCGCGAAAGGGGGCCAAGAAAACCGGCGAGGTGATTGTAGCCCCGCGCGACGCGGCCTGTTTCGATGTGCCTGCGGGGCACTTTTTCCGCATCACGTCGGTCGAGGGGCCGCAGGTTGGTGACTTCAACCTGTGGAATGCGGCCGACCTGTCAGAGCGTTTCTATTCGGGCAAGACCCGCGCCTTGCACGGTAGCCACGTGAACACCGGCGACCGGTTGTGGAGCACGTTTCCGACCCTGCGCCCCATGGCGACCATCGTGGCCGATACGCTGGATTGGTACGGCTTTGATGCCTTTGGTGGTGGTGTCCACGATGTGATCGGCACCCGCTGTGACCCCTATACGGGCAACCTGCTTCAGGGGGGGCACTACCACTATTGCTGCCATTCCAACCTGACCCGCGCACTTGCGGATCATACCGGCATGACGCTGCACGAGGCCGAGCCTCATGTGCATGACGTGATGAACGTGTTCATGTGTACGGGGTTCACCCGCGACACCGGTCAGTACTTTATGAAGGCCAGCCCCGTGCGTCCCGGCGACTACATCGAGTTCTTTGCCGAGATCGACGTCATTGGCGGCCTCAGCGCCTGTCCGGGCGGTGATTGCGGGGCGGAACACACATCAGACGTGGCACCGTGCCATCCGCTCAAGGTCGAGATATTCGCCCCGGCGGATGGTGCACTGGACGGCTGGCAAAGCCCGCCGCCCAACGGTTACGACCGGTCCCACGGACGTTAGGCTGCGAACGCGGCTTCCAATGCGATTTCCACCATGTCGCCAAAGGTGCGTTCCCGGTCTTCCGAGGGCAGCGCCTCACCGGTTTGCAGGTGGTCACTGACAGTCAGAACCGCCAGCGCCCGGCGTCCAAAGCGTGCGGCAAGCGTGTAGAGTTCGGCGGCTTCCATCTCGACACCCAGAATGCCGTGGCGCACCATCTGCTCGTCCAGATCGGGCCGTTCTGCATAAAAGACGTCGGACGAATAGATGCCGCCCACATGGGTCTTGGTCCCCTTGCCATTGGCTGCCGTCACCGCAGCGGCCAACAGACCGTAGTCAGCGCAGGGGGCAAAGTTGATCTCTTTGAAAAACCCGGAGGAGGGCGAGGTGATAGTGCTGGCGGTCATGGCAATGATGACATCGCGGATGCCTACATGGGCCTGCATCCCGCCACATGATCCGATGCGGATCAGCGTCTGAGCGTTGTAGTCGCGGATCAGCTCATTGGCGTAGATCGACAGTGACGGCATGCCCATACCTGATCCCTGGATGGTGACGCGGTGACCTTTCCACGTGCCGGTAAAGCCCAGCATGCCACGCACTTCGTTGACCAGTTCGGCGTCGTCCAAAAATGTCTCAGCCGCCCACCGTGCGCGGTAGGGGTCGCCGGGCATGAGCACGGTTTCAGCAATTTGTCCGGGTTTGGCACCGATATGTACGGTCATGCGTAAGGCTCCGATCTGATACGAGTCGGGCCACGGTACGCAAAAGTATCATGGGATACGAGGGGCGTTGCGCCCCCCGTATGACCAAAAATCAGATCAGCATATCGTCGCTGTTTTTGCCGGCGTCGATGGCCGACTTGAACCAGTTGGGCTGGCGCCCTTTGCCGGTCCACGTTTGTGTGGGATTGTCGGGGTTCATGAATTTCGGTTCTGCCGAACCCGTTTTTCCGCCCGCGCGCGGTGCTTTTTTGCCCGTCAATTCATCCAGAGAAAAGCCGAACTCTGCCGCCGCTTTTTGTGCCGCTTCCAGCGCGTCTTTCTTTTCTTTCTTACGCAGCTCAACGATTGCCTTGTCGATGTCTATGCGCAGGTCTTCCAATTCCGCCCGCGTCATTTGATCGAGTTTGATAGCCATTTCTGGTCTCCAAATACTGTCCTTGTCGTGCAGGGTATTTTGCAATTCGTCTCAAAAATCAATCACACGGATGAACTCATTTGTGTCAACGGCGACACTTTGCCCGCGTGCCGGGATTTCTTCGACTGACGGTGGAAAACGTGACCCAAGGTAAATGTCGGTGCTACGCTGAATTCGACAAAACAGCGGCAAATTCAGAGAATCAGTGAAATCCGAATCGCCGCATACCCTTATTCGGCAGCGACCGGGGTAGGGTCGGCGAGGGTCACGATATCGGCCATGATCGTGTTCAATTCAAAGTCCTTAGGGGTGTACACCCGCGACACACCCATGGCACGCAAACGGTCGGCATCGTCATCCGGTATGATACCACCCACGATCACCGGCACATGCCCCAGGCCTGCGGACTGCATCCGGTGCATCAGGTCCTCGACCAGCGGGATGTGGCTGCCGGACAGGATCGACAAGCCGACAACATGCGCGCCATCTTCGCTTGCCGCGCGCACGATTTCCTCAGGCGTCAGGCGAATGCCTTCATAGGCGATGTCCATCCCGCAATCCCGTGCGCGCACGGCAATCTGTTCTGCACCGTTCGAATGTCCATCAAGACCCGGTTTCCCAACCAGAAATTTCAATCGACGCCCCAACCGGTCGCTGACCGCATCGACGGCGTCGCGCAATGTGTCCAACCCTTCGGTCATGTTCGACTGTCCTGCCGCAACGCCGGTCGGGCCCCGGTATTCGCCATGCACGGCACGCATCTGTGCGGCCCACTCGCCCGTGGTGACGCCCGCTTTGGCACAGGCGATAGAGGCGGGCATGACATTGCGCCCCGCACTGGCCGCTGCACGCAGATCAGCAAGGGCCGCGGCAACGGCCTCTGCGTCCCGTTCGACACGCCAGGCGGACAGACGGTTGATCTGTTCCTGTTCGACCGCAGGGTCCACGACCATGATCCCGCCATCCCCGGTCATAAGCGGAGACGGCTCTCCGGCCTGGTATTTGTTTACGCCGACCACAACTGTTTCGCCGCGTTCAATGCGGCCCAGCCGGTCTGCATTGGATTGCACCAATTGCGCTTTCATATAATCAATGGCAGCAATCGCGCCGCCCATGGCATCCAGATTCCCCAATTCGTGGCGCGCGCCGTCCTTGAGCGCATCGACTTTGGCGTCCACCGCCGGATTGCCATCAAACAGATCGTCAAATTCCAACAGATCGGTTTCATAGGCCATGATCTGCTGCATCCGCATGGACCATTGCTGATCCCAAGGGCGCGGCAAACCCAATGCTTCGTTCCACGCGGGCAATTGCACCGCACGGGCGCGGGCCTTTTTCGAAAGGGTCACCGCCAGCATTTCAATCAGAATACGGTAGACATTGTTTTCTGGCTGTTGCTCGGTCAGACCAAGTGAATTGACCTGAACCCCATAGCGGAAACGCCGGTATTTGGGGTCCGTCACGCCATAGCGCGTTTCGCAAATCTCGTCCCACAGATCGACAAAGGCGCGCATCTTGCACATCTCGGTCACGAAACGGATGCCCGCATTCACAAAGAACGAAATACGCCCAACCACGGCCGGGAAATCCGCTGGATCAATGCGCGGCTTCAGCGCGTCCAACACCGCCGTTGCCGTTGCCAGTGCAAAGGCCAGTTCCTGTTCCGGCGTCGCTCCGGCCTCTTGCAGGTGATAGGAACACACGTTCATCGGGTTCCATTTCGGGACATTGGTATAGCAGTACTCGGCCACATCCGCGATCATCCGCAGCGACGGCTCGGGCGGACAGATATAGGTGCCGCGGCTCAGGTATTCCTTGATCAGGTCGTTCTGCACCGTGCCCTGCAGCTTGGACACGTCCGCGCCCTGTTCTTCGGCCACAGCGATATAGAGCGACAACAACCAAGGCGCCGTGGCGTTGATCGTCATGGATGTGTTCATCTGTTCCAGGGGAATGTCGCCAAACAGGGTGCGCATATCACCCAGATGCGACACAGGCACACCAACCTTGCCCACTTCGCCCCGTGCCAGCACATGGTCGCTGTCGTATCCGGTCTGTGTCGGCAGATCGAAAGCCACGGACAACCCGGTTTGCCCCTTGGCCAGGTTCGACCGGTATAGCGCATTGGACGCCGCAGCGGTCGAGTGGCCCGCATAGGTGCGGATCAGCCAGGGGCGGTCTTTTTGTGCGGGGTCTGACATGGCGGCCTCCATCAAGTGATGTGAATCACGTGAGTAACAAAATTACGTTTTGCCTGAGGTATAGGTAATTATGTGCCGCTGTCAATTCGCCGCATCGCGGCATTTTCTGCGCTGCGGCCAAACGGCGACAAGAAACATGGCCCATCCCAGAATGCCGACGGAATGCGCCGACAGCGACACCTGCCCGGTAAAGGTCAAAAAGCTGAGGACGACATCGGGCGGTGGCAGGTCGCCAATCACGCTTTGGGCGGGCAGGTCGTCAAAAATCATGCGATAGTAGGTGTAGTACCCTTGGGGTGACGCCCAGATAAAGCAAATGAACAGGACCGCCCATATCGGCACACGGATGACTATGGGGCGGTGTCGTGTCATCACCCAAGTCATTCCCAGCGCCAGTGCAGCAAATAGTATCGAGACCCCGAACAGGCCAATCTGGCCCCAGACGGTAAGAGTGAAAAATGAATCCGCTTCGTACATGGGACACAGTTTGCGGGAAGGGGATGCGCGATACCAGCCCTGTTGACCCTTTACCCAGCCACATCCGGCTGTAAGGGTTCGCGCGATGATGACAACCGTTCAACTTCCACTTTGGCTGTTCGTGCTGATCGTGCTGTTTGCGGCGGTCACCTTTGCCTCACACTTTCTGTTCCCGTCTGTGCGCTGGTTCTTTCGGCGGCGGTTGGAGCGGGCGGTGGCGCGGCTAAACACACGGCTGACCCGCCCGATTGAGCCGTTCAAACTGGCCCGCCGTCACGACATGATCCAGCGGCTGATCTATGACCCGGAGGTGACGCAAGCGATTGTCGACCACGCCGAGGCAAATGACGTTCCCGAAAACGTGGCCTTTGAAAAGGCCCGGCGATACGCGCGGGAAATCGTGCCCAGCTTTTCCGCTTTTGCCTATTTCAGCTTTGGCGCGCGGGTGTCGCGGTGGTTGGCCACGGCGCTCTATGATGTGCGGACGGGTCTCAACAACGACCAACAGGTCCAAAGCGTGACGCCCGACGCCACCGTCATCTTTGTGATGAACCACCGCAGCAACATGGACTATGTGCTTGTGACCTACCTGGCGGCGCGGTCCTCTGCGCTCAGCTATGCGGTGGGCGAATGGGCACGGGTCTGGCCGCTTTCGCACCTCATCAAATCCATGGGCGCGTACTTTATCCGGCGGCGCTCGCGGGGGCAGCTCTATCGCAAGGTTCTGTCGCGCTATGTGCAGATGGCAACCGAGGCGGGCGTGACCCAGGCCATCTTTCCCGAAGGTGGGCTGAGTGTGAACGGGCGGTTGATGCCGCTCAAGATGGGGTTGCTGTCCTATGTGGTGGACGGGTTCGACGCGGGCAAACGCGACGTTGTGTTTGTACCTGTCGCGATCAATTACGACCGCGTGCTCGAAGACCGGGTGCTGATCGCCGCCGACCAACGCGGTGACCGACGGTTTGGTGCGCGCATCACCGTTGTCATGGCTGAAATCCTGCGCCTCTTCTGGCAATGGATCACGCGCCGGTATCGCAAGTTCGGCATCGCGTCGGTGGTGTTTGGCCCGCCTGTGTCATTGTCCGCCTTGGGGCAGGATCACGACCTGCGCGCGCTGGCCCGTACCTTGCGCGACAGCATCCAAGAGGTGATGCCGGTGCTGTTTGTGCCACTGCTGTCGCGCGTGTTCCTGAACGCAGAGGGCCCAATGACGCCCGCCGAGGTCGAAGCTGCCGCACGGTCCGCATTGCCTGCCTCGCGTGGCACACGGCCCGCCGTGGTCGATGAGAGCTTTGCCGCCGGAGTGACCCGCGCACTGGGCGATATGCAACGCCGGGGCATGATCACACAGTCCGACACAGGCTGGCGCCGGGTCGACGCGGAAAAGGCGTTGTTCCGGTTCTATGCCAATTCCATCAACGGTCTGTATGACGGTCCAACGGCCCCTCAGAATGCTGCGACCGCAAAGTCATAAAATTACAAAAACAGCGCAACAGATGTTGCAATGTTGCGTGACACCCCATATTCAGCCCTGACACACCGCGATTCTGCGCTGCGGCGCAAATTGTACTACGATTCACGGCACGGAGGCTGACATGGCACTCGACACTGCATCAGACACAGGCATCGCGTCCTACGACGCACCTGAAAAAGACCTCTATGAAATGGGTGAAATGCCCCCCATGGGCTATGTCCCGAAACAAATGTATGCGTGGGCGATCCGGCGCGAGCGTCACGGCACGCCCGACACGGCGATGCAGCTCGAGGTGGTCGATGTGCCGACCCTCGACAGCCACGAAGTGCTGGTTTTGGTCATGGCCGCTGGCGTGAACTACAACGGTGTCTGGGCCAGCCTTGGTCAGCCGATCAGCCCCTTTGACGGGCATGGCAAGCCGTTCCACATCGCGGGCTCTGATGCGTCCGGCATCGTGTGGGCCGTGGGTGACAAGGTCAAACGCTGGAAAGTTGGCGACGAGGTGGTGATCCACTGCAACCAGGATGACGGTGACGACGAACACTGCAACGGGGGCGACCCGATGTATTCGTCCAGCCAGCGCATCTGGGGCTACGAGACACCCGATGGGTCGTTCGCACAGTTCACCAACGTGCAGGCCCAGCAGCTGATGCCGCGCCCCAAGCACCTGACTTGGGAAGAAAGCGCATGCTACACGCTGACCCTCGCCACGGCCTACCGGATGCTGTTCGGCCACGAACCCCACGACCTGAAACCCGGCCAGAACGTGCTGGTGTGGGGTGCCTCGGGCGGTCTGGGCTCCTATGCGATCCAGTTGATCAACACCGCCGGTGCCAACGCCATTGGCGTGATCAGCGACGAAAGCAAACGTGATTTCGTCATGGATCTGGGCGCCAAGGGCGTGATCAACCGCAAGGACTTCAATTGCTGGGGCCAACTGCCCACGGTGAACACCCCTGAATACGCGGAGTGGTTCAAAGAGGCGCGCAAGTTCGGCAAGGCGATCTGGGACATCACCGGCAAAGGCAACAACGTCGACATGGTGTTCGAACACCCCGGCGAAAGCACGTTCCCGGTGTCGACCTTCGTTTGCAAAAAGGGCGGCATGGTCGTGATCTGTGCGGGCACCACCGGCTACAACCTGACCTTTGACGTGCGCTACATGTGGATGCACCAAAAGCGTCTGCAAGGCAGCCACTTTGCCCACCTCAAGCAGGCCTCCGCCGCCAACCACCTGATGGTGGAGCGTCGCCTCGATCCCTGCATGTCCGAAGTGTTCGCCTGGGACGACCTGCGCGAGGCGCACATGAAGATGATGCGCAACGAGCACAAGCCCGGCAACATGTCCGTTCTGGTGCAAGCGCCCAAGACCGGGCTGCGCACTCTTGAGGACGCGCTGGAGGCGCGCCGTTAAGAACTACACGCTCTGGATGTATCCCAAGCGCCCGCGAATCACCCTTGGTTGTCGCGGGCGCTTTTGCGTTTTGAGGCACCTTCAACAGGAACAAAGGGTTAAAAATCGTACCCTCACCATTTCTGGGGAGTAGAAAAGCGTGAATTTTCAGGCTGAGTTAACGCATGCTATAGTTGTGTTAACTTTTCATTAACCACTTGGAAGCGAGTCTTATCATGCGAAGTGACTGGATACTGGACGTTCTCACGGACCTCAAGACTTTTGCACGCGCCAACGGCATGCCCTCGCTTGCCGAGCAATTGGACGACACTGCAATTGTCGCGATGGCCGAGATCGCCGCGATGAAGGACAAGCACGATGCTCAGCGTCACCACGGCGAGGCAGCCGTTGGAACCCATTTTGGAGGACTTGGAAAAAGCTGAAGGGCTGGCTGCTCTTCAGGCGGCCTCCGAACAGATACGTGACCATTACAGGGTCGACCACGTTGTTTATCACTGGGTCGATTCCGCCGGGGATCAATACGGTTGCGGCACCTATTCGGATACATGGCGGGATCGGTATCTCGAACAGAATTATCTGCGCGTGGATCCAGTCATATTGGGATGTTTTCAACGGTTTCATCCGGTTGACTGGAAACGTCTTGATTGGTCCAGCAAAGCGGCCCGCGCCTTTCAGGCCGAAGCCATCGAACACGGGGTCGGGAACCAGGGGTTCTCGGTGCCGATCCGCGGCCCGAACGGGCAGTTTGCACTCTTTACAGTCAGCCACTCATGCGACGACGACACGTGGGCGGGATGGACAGATGCGCATCGCCGTGACCTGATTCTGATCGCCCATACATTCAACGAAAAGGCTCTTGAGTTCGAGCCGGACCGCACGCCGGAACAGTCTCAATCGCTCAGCCCCCGCGAGGTGGACGCGATGACCTTTCTGGCCATGGGATACAGCCGGGCGCAGGTGGCGGACACGCTTGCCATCTCGGAACACACCCTGCGCGTCTATATCGAAAGCGCACGGTTCAAACTGGGTGCGATGAACACGACCCACGCGGTTGCACGCGCGATGAGTCGCGGCCTGATTGTGGTGTAAAAACCGCCGTTGCCCTGGTGCTCGTTGCACCGCACGGGTGTATGAGTAGACGTTAACGCACGTATCGGTAGTATTTTGGTCATACCTGCCCCGGTTTGCCCAAGGAGTTCCCCATGCTGCGTTACGTCTATGCCTCTGATCTGGCCGACTACCCGAAACTTGCCCGCACGATGTTCCGTGACCGCGCCGATCAATTCAAAACCCGCCTGGGTTGGGATGTTGCGATCGACGCCGATGGGTACGAACGCGACGAATATGACGACCTGAACCCGCTCTATGTAATCTGGGAAGAACCCGATGGCAGCCATGGTGGCTCCATGCGCTTTTTGCCCACCACGGGTCGCACGATGGTGAACGAACACTTTGGCGACCTGATTTCCGGCCCCATCACCAGCCCCGTCATTTGGGAATGCACCCGGTTCTGCCTGACCCGCGGCGCAGGCAGCCACGTCGCTGCGGCGCTGATGCTTGGCGGTGGCGAGATTATGCAGAATTTCGGCGTTGAGCATTTCGTCGGCGTGTTTGATGCCCGCATGGTCCGGATCTATCGCCTGATCGGATCTTCGCCCGAGGTTCTGGGCAGCGCCGGCACCGGCCGTGACCAGATCAGTGTCGGCTTGTGGCACTTCGATGACAGCGCCGCCGCCAAAGTGGCAGAACGCGCAGGCGTGCCGCTCGACCGCTCGCGCCAGTGGTTCGACCGCGCCTTTGGCACACAAACCGCTACCGCCTTTGCCCGCAGCGCCTAAACCCGCTGGTCCATGGCGTAGCCCGCATATAGGGTCGCGCCATGACCACAGCCCTTGCCCTCTCCGACGATCAGGCCAACGCGTTCGACGCGGTGACCGACCTGCTGCGCGGGGCGGGCATCGACCTGGACGATGCGCTGCTGACGCCGCCCAAATCGTCAACCGCATCGGTCATGGCGATCACGGGCAAGGCGGGATCGGGCAAAACGCTGCTGCTGTCTGAACTCTACAAGGCACTCGAGGGCGCAGGCGTCGAAGTGGTGTCCGGCGACTACGAATCGCGCAAGCGCCGCGACAAACGCACCCTCGCCATCCTGGCCCCCACGAACAAGGCCGCATCGGTTCTGCGTTTTCGCGGTGTGCCCGCGACAACCATCCACCGCATCCTCTACACGCCGGTCTATGACCCCGAATACGAACGCATCGCTGAATGGCTGGCAGGCAACGGCGACCGCCCCGAGATCGAAGGGCTGACCGATCTGGCCCTGGACCGGGCCTTTGCCTTTTACCAGAACAACAAATCCATCCCCGGCGCGCTGGCCGCTGCCGGATTGCGGGGCAGTGACTTTATCACCGGCTGGAAACGTCGCGAGGAACCACTGGATGTGGGGTTCATCGACGAAGCGTCGATGCTGGACGACAAACAGTTCGAAGACCTCAAAGAGATTTTCCCGACGCTTCTGTTGTTTGGTGACCCCGCACAGCTCGCACCCGTCAACCAATCCGGCACCATGGTGTTCGAAAAACTGCCCGAACGGCGGGTGCTGAACCTCAACCGCATCCACAGGCAAGAGGCCGACAACCCGATCCTTGATCTGGCGCACGCGCTGGCCGACCCACAGGTCGATTTCTATGCCTTCGAGCGGATGGTCGAAGAGGCGGCCAAACGCGATGAACGTGTCGTCTGGGGCCAACGGGTCGAGGTTGATCTGATGGCCCGCAGCCCGGTCCTTGTCTGGCGCAACGCCACCCGCATCCGTCTGATCAACGCCTTCCGCGCCGTCCACGGCGCGCCAGAGGATCGCCTGCTTGAGGGCGAGCCACTGATCTGCGACGGGCTGGAACTGCCGCTCAAACACCGCAAGAAACGCCTCGACCTAGAGGCCCGTGGCCTGATCAAGGGCGCGCAGGTGATCTTTCTGGGTGAGGGCCGTAAACCGGGCTTTTCGCGCCTGCACGTGATGGGCGCCGAAGATCCGCAAGTCTCCGCAGCCTCTATCGTCAAAATCGAAAAGCCGGACGAAGAAGAGCCGTTCATCCCCTTTGCCGCGCGCATGGGGGCCACGTTCCTGCATGGTGCTGCCGTGACCATTCACAAGGCGCAAGGCAGCCAATGGGACACGGTGCAGGTCTTTGCCCCCGACCTCTACACCGCCGCCCGCATGGGCCGCAGTGAGGCGGGGCAGCCGCTGTGGAAACGTCTGGCCTATGTGGCCATCACCCGCGCCCAGGAACGGCTGATCTGGGTGGTGCGCAACCGGCTGTCCAAACCCACTGGCCCGCTCAGCGTGGATGACCTGCGCAGCACGCCTGCCGCAACGCTGACGCTTGAGGTTGAGACCGACCCGTAAGGTGTGCCTTTACAGCGCACCGCATGACGGCGATGTCAGTTCCGCAATAGGGAAAATGCCGCCGACGCGCTCCATCCGGCAAAGATCGCAATCGCCAGAGACATCAGCCCGTACAAAAACGGCTGATTGCGGCTCAGGCTATACAGCCAGCGTTCCAGGCCAACTTTGCGTACGTCGATCGCCGTCTGGTATTGATCCACAACAGCGCCGTCGCGGGTCAACAGGATACGCGTCTGATACGCCCCCTCTGTCAGCGCCGCAGGCAGCTTGATCCGGGTGCGAAACAGCGTGTCATCGTCCACAACAACCTGACCTTCCAACAGTTGGAACGCCTCCGCGTTTTCGCGGATGCGGATCAGCGCGTTGACATAGCCTGTGGCATCCAAAACCGTGGTTGGCGCGCTGATGGACTGGATCATGCTGGGCACGGAAACCTTGCGCAGGATGTTCTCCCGCGTGCTCAACACGTCCTCCAGCGGGCCGCTGGTGGCAACGGCGTAATAGCTGGGCGCGGCTTCGATCTCGACCACGTCGGTGTTGACCCAGATGCCGAACCGGCGCTCTTTCTTGCGCACGGACACAGGCACGGGCGGGCCACTGATTGTGACGATGACGCCCATGTCACCCTCGGGCATCGGCGCATCGCGCTTGATCGCCCCAAAGACAAAAATTTCGGAGCCGTTGAAATTGGTGGTGATCGCCACTTCGCTCTGGCTCAGGCCAAGCACAACCTCTTCGGCGGCTGCGGCAGGCAGTGCGACAAGCAACAGGGCAAAGAGCCAGCGGATCATCAATGCCCCTCCGCCGCGCCGATGGAATAAAGCTCTGACGGCATGACCAGTAGGTCAAAGGCCAGCTTGCCACAAACCGCCAGCACCATGATCGCCAGCAGGATGCGCAACTGTTCGGCCTTCATCTTCACGCCGATCCGCGTGCCGATCTGCGCGCCGATCACGCCACCGACCAGCAGCAGCACGGCCAGCACCACGTCCACGGTAAAGTTCGTCGTGGCGTGCAACATCGTGGTGAATGCGGTGACAAAGATGATCTGGAACAGCGACGTGCCCACGACCACTTTGGTCGGCATGCCCAGCAAATAGATCATCGCGGGCACCATGATAAACCCGCCACCCACACCCATGATCGCCGCCAGAATACCGACCACGAGGCCGACCAAAAGCGGTGGAATCACAGAGATATAGAGGCCCGACACCCGGAACCGCATCTTGAACGGCAGCTTGTGGATCCAGTTGTGTTTCTTGCGCTTGGGCACCGCGCCGCCCTTGGCGGTCTTGCGGATCGCGTTCAGGCTTTCGATGAACATTAGCCCACCGATCACACCAAGAAAGACGACATAGCAAAGCTTGACCAGCAGATCGACCTGGCCCAGTGACTTGAGGTAGTTGAAGACAAAGACACCCAACGCCGCGCCGACAAGGCCGCCAATCAGCAGCACAACCCCCATCCTGAGGTCCACCGTCTTGCGCCTGAAATGCGCCAGCACACCGGAAAAGGACGAGGCGACGATCTGGTTGGCCTCAGTCGCCACCGCAACAGCGGGTGGGATGCCGATAAAGAACAGCAGCGGCGTCATCAAAAACCCGCCACCAACGCCAAACATGCCCGACAGAACGCCCACCATGCCGCCCAATCCCAAAAGCAGGAACGCGTTGACCGATACTTCGGCAATGGGCAGGTAAATTTGCATGGTCCCTGTTAGGACAGCGTTGGAACCGAAATCAAGGTGTCATGCCGCCGCGCAGCGAACTGGCTCTAAGTTTCTCGGCAATCTGGACGGATATGGTTTGCCTTTGCTCGGGTCAGCGTTCCTTGACGTATGGCTCGCCCCCCGCACGGGGCGGAATGGCCTTGCCGACAAAGCCTGCGAGAATCACCACCGTCAGAATATAGGGCAGCGCATCCAACAGTTGCACCTGCACCTTGAAGCCAAGCGCGCCCTCGATGATGTCCGGCCGCAAGGCGATGGCCTGGAGATACCCAAAGAGTAGCGTGGCCCACAGCGCATGCCAGGGTCGCCACTTGGCAAAGATTAGTGCGGCCAGCGCGATGAACCCGCGCCCGGCGGTCATGTCCTTGACGAACCCGGCTTGCAGGCCGGTGGCCAGATAGGCCCCGGCAATCCCGCACAGGATCCCGCAAATGCCCACAGCGGCAAAGCGCAGGCCAATGACGCTGACGCCTGCCGTGTCGACGGCGGCGGGGTTTTCACCCACTGCGCGCAACCGCAGGCCAAAGCGCGTGCGGAACAGGATATACCAGGTCCCCGGAACGCAGAGCAGTGCCACATAGACCAGGATCGAATGGCCTGAAATCAGCTCGGCATAGATCGGCCCGAAAAATGGAACTGTGCTGAGGGTCTCGGCAAAGGGCAGGGTGATCGGCTCGAACCGCCCGCCGCCAATCAGCGACGGGGTGCGTCCACCTTGCCGGAACCAGTCCTGCGCAATCAGAACCGTCATACCCGCAGCGAGGAAATTGATAGCTACGCCCGAAATCAGCTGGTTGCCACGGAAGGTGATAGAGGCGAGGCCGTGCACTGCCGACAACATCAGCGATGCCCCGATCCCGGCCAGAAGCCCGATCCAGACATTGCCTGTCATCGCCGCAAGCGCGGCTGAGAAAAAGGCCGCAGCCAGCATCTTGCCTTCAAGGCCGATGTCAAAAATACCGCCCCTTTCGGAAAACAGCCCGGCAAGGCAAGCCAGCAGCAGCGGCGTGGCTAGACGGACGGTGGAATCGAGGACCGACAGGTCAAAAAGTGCGAGGAAGTTCATGCGGCACCTCCACGGCGTACGGCGAGGAAGATGCGTTCGAGCGGCATACGGACCATGTTGTCGAGCGCGCCGGTGAACAGGATAACCAGCGCCTGAATGACCACGATCAGCTCGCGTGGGATCGTCGTCCAGAGTGCGAGTTCTGCGCCCCCCTGATAGAGAAAGCCAAAGAGGATCGCGGCAAGGAAAACGCCAAACGGATGACTGCGGCCCATCAGGGCCACGGCGATGCCGATGAAACCGGCGCCTTCAACGGCGTTCAGGACCAGACGCTCTGCCTCGCCCATCACGTTGTTGATCGCCATCATGCCCGCCAGTGCGCCGGAGATCAGCATGGCGATCATGGTGATGCGCACCGCGCCGATCCCGGCATAGCGCGCCGCGCGTTGCGATTTGCCATAGGACCGGATTTCAAGCCCAAGCGGTGTACGCCAGATCAGCAGCCAGACCAGAACGCAGGCGATCAACGCAATCAGCAGCGAGACATTTGCCGGTGCTGCTTTGGAAAAGGCGATGCCGAAGGGGGCCAACAGTTCATGCAGGTTGGGCAGGTGGACTGTTTCGGCAAACCGTGCCGTTGCCGGATCCATGCTGCCCGCAGGGCGCAACTGGTTGACCAGCATGTAGTTGAGGACGGCGGCGGCGATGAAGTTGAACATGATCGTGGTGATCACGATGTGGCTGCCGCGTTTTGCCTGTAGATAGGCGGGAATGGCGGCCCAAAGCGCGCCAAAGACCGCAGCACCTGCGGTGGCGGCCAGCAGGGCGACCGTCCAGTGGGGCCATGGGATAAAGAGCAGCACAAGCGCCACGCCAAGCCCGCCCAGCATCGCCTGACCCTCGCCACCGATGTTGAAAAGACCCGCGTGGAACGCCACGGAGACGGCGAGGCCGGTGAACATGAAGTTGGTGGCGTAGTAGAGCGTGTAACCCCAACCATAGGTCGACCCCAACGCGCCGGTGACCATCAGGTTGACGGCGGCCACCGGGTCTTCGCCGATGGCGAGGATGACAAGCGCCGACAGGATGGCGGCGAGGATCAGTGAGATCAGCGGCACGAGGATGACCTCGGCCCATTTTGGCATCACGTCCATGGTTTGCTTTCGTTCTCTGAATGTGTGCTGCGCACGCGCGATGTTTCAGGGGGTTTCACCCCCGTCGCTTGCGCGACTCCCCCAAGGTATTTTGGGCGAAAGGAAGAGATCATGACGCCACCCCGGCCATCAGCAGGCCCAGTTCCTTTTCGTCGGTCTGGGTGGATTGGCGTTCGCCCATGACTTGTCCGTCGAACATGACGGCGACGCGGTCGGCGAGGGACAGGATTTCCTCGAGCTCGACCGAGACCAATAGGATGGCTTTGCCCTGATCCCGCAGGGCGACGATTTGCTGGTGGATGAATTCGATGGCGCCGATATCAACGCCGCGTGTGGGTTGGCCGATCAGCAGGAGGTCTGGGTTGCGTTCGATCTCGCGGGCGAGGACGATTTTCTGTTGGTTGCCACCGGAGAAGTTCTTGGCCGCGAGGTGCGGGTGCGGGGGGCGGACGTCGAAGCGGTCCATCTTGGCCTGGGTGTCGGCCTTGATCGCGGCATTGTTGCTGAGCAACCCGGATTGGTAGCTGGCGTCGCGGTGATAGCCGAAGGCGGTGTTTTCCCAGGCGGAGAAGTCCATGATCAGGCCTTCGCGCTGGCGGTCTTCGGGAACGTGGGCGATGCCCTTGTCGCGGCGGGATCGTCCGTCGGAATGGCGGCCCGTGAGGTCGATGGGGTCGCCGTTCAGTGTCACGGTGCCCGTGGCGTCACCGTAGCCGCCGAGGACTTCGAGCAGTTCGGATTGGCCGTTGCCCGCCACACCCGCGATGCCCAGGATTTCACCTGCGCGCACTTGCAAGTCGATGCCGCGCAGCCGTTCCACACCCTGTTCGTCGACCACGCGGAGGTTTTTGACGTCCAGCACCACATCGCCGGGGGTTGCGGGTGTTTTGTCGACGCGCAGCAGGACCTTGCGGCCCACCATGAGTTCTGCCAGTTCTTCGGGGCTGGTGTCGGCGGTTTTGACCGTGGCCGTCATCTCGCCGCGGCGCATCACGCTGACAGTGTCGGTTGTGTCCATGATCTCGCGCAGCTTGTGGGTGATCAGGATGATGGTTTTGCCCTCTTCGCGCAGGCGGCCGAGGATGCGGAACAGCTGGTCCGCCTCGGCCGGGGTCAGCACGCCGGTGGGCTCGTCCAGGATCAGGATATCGGCCTGGCGGTAGAGCGCCTTGAGGATTTCGACCCGTTGCTGCATGCCGACGCCGATGTCTTCGATCAGCGCGTCGGGGTCGACGTTCAATTCGTATTCGGCGGCCAGATCAACCAGCGACTTGCGGGCCTTGGCGAGCGACGGTTTCAGGAACCCGCCGTCTTCGGCGCCGAGGATGATGTTCTCCAGCACCGTAAAATTTTCGACCAGTTTGAAGTGCTGGAACACCATGCCGATGCCTGCGGCAATCGCGGCCTGGCTGTCGGGGATGTCGGTGCGGGTGCCGGAGATAAAGATCTCGCCCGCGTCGGCCTTGTAGAAACCATAGAGGATCGACATCAGCGTCGATTTGCCTGCGCCGTTTTCGCCGATGATGCCGTGGATCGTGCCGGGCATCACGCGGATCGAGATGTCCTTGTTGGCCTGGACAGGGCCAAAGGCCTTGGAAATGCCTTTGAGCTCAATCGCGGGTGCGGTCATGTTGGCGATCCTTGGGCGCGGAGGTGTCGTGCAGAAACTGGGCCGCAACGGTGTTACCCGCGCGGCCCAGATTGTTGTGGTGCCGGTCTTAGAAGTTCAGAACCGGGCAGCTGTCGTCGGACATGTAGTCATGCACAGCCAGTTCGCCGCTGGCGATCTTGTCGGCGGCATCATCCACTGCATTGCGCATGGAATCGCTGACCAGCTCGGCATTGTGCTCGTCCAGGGCATAGCCCACGCCGCCGTTTGCCAGACCCATCACCTGGAACCCGGTTTCCATGTCGACACCGTCAGAAAAGGCCGAGAACACGGCGTTGTCGACGCGCTTCATCATGGATGTCAGGACTTTGCCCGAGTGCAGATAGTTCTGGTTGCTGTCGACGCCGATGGACAGGATGCCCTCGTCAGCAGCAGTTTGCAGAACACCCACGCCGGTGCCACCTGCGGCTGCATAAACCACATCAGCGCCCTGGCTGATCTGCGCCTTGGTCAGCTCGGAACCCTTCACGGGGTCGTTCCATGCGGAGGGTGTTGTGCCGGTCATGTTGGCCACAACAGTCGCGTCGCCATTCACGGCCTTCACGCCCTGCGCATAACCACAGGCAAATTTGCGGATCAGCGGGATGTCCATGCCGCCGATAAAGCCGACGGTGCCGGATTTCGACGCTTTGGCCGCCATCATGCCCACGAGGTACGAACCCTCATGCTCGTTGAACACCACGGACCGCACGTTGGGTGCGTCCACGACCATGTCGATGATGGTGAATTTGGTGTCGGGATAGTCCGCAGCCACCTGACCCAGCGCGTCAGCAAAGGCAAAGCCAGCCATGACGATGGGGTTTGCACCCGCTTCGGCAAAGCGGCGCAGGGCCTGCTCGCGTTGTGCTTCGGATTGCAGTTCGATCTCGCGGAACGTGCCGCCTGTCTCGTCTGCCCACCGCTTGGCACCGTTGAACGCCGCTTCGTTAAAGGATTTGTCGAACTTGCCGCCAAGGTCAAAGATCAGCGCAGGATCGGCCAGCGCGGCACCGGCCGACAGGGCCAGAGCGGCGGTCGCGCCGAGGAATTTCTGCATCAGGGTCATGGTGTCATTTCTCCCAGTTGTCATGGTTGGGGCAGCAGCAGCAGGGCTCCGCACGCCCGGGATCGCAGTGATCATACGGGATTAGGCCGCAGGGGCGGGGTGGGGTCAACCGCTTTTTGACCATTTGGGCAAGGGTTTTGCCCATGGACGCAAGGGCAAGCTGAACGGTTGTGCGGGGTGGGGCGGATTCTTCAGGATGGCACGGCGCGCAAGGCCGCTCGCAACACCAACGCATCGGCACGACCCTGCGGTCGCGCATAGTAACCGGTCCGCCGCGCCACCTCGACAAACCCACACCGGGCATAAAGCGCGCAGGCCCGGACATTGTCATGGGCCACTTCCAGAAACGCAGTGTCGGCCAAAGCGCGCGCCGCTTGCATCCAGTCCTGCATCAACGCGGCTCCGATGCCGTGTCCCTGACGGTCCGGCGACACGGCTATGGCCAACAGCTCGGCCTCACCCGCCACCGCACGCCACAGGGCAAACCCCGCCGCATCCTGCGCAGTCAGATAGGTGTTTGGCGATGCGATCAAATCCGCAATCTCGGATGCGGTCCAGGGTCGCCCGTCCGCAAAGGCGGCGGCATGAATGGCGGCGGCCGTCTCTGGCGTCACGGCAACAGGACCGGTGGCGCGTCTCGTCCCGGTGCCGCATCCGGTGGGCGCACGTAGAATGGTGCGGGTGATGGGGCAGCGGTGGGCCAACGCGCGGCGGCCGCTTGTGCAATGGCCTGCGCCAGCAGTGCTGTGGAAACGGGCGGGGCAGGGTGGTCCACGCTGTCCAATGGCACCTGATGTGCGCCAGTGGCGTCCATGACATAGACCATGCCGCGAGGTGCCGGCACAGTCACGGTCTCGCCAGGGGCGGCCAGACGCGCGCGCGCCTCGAACCCGGTGACGCCATAGGCTGGCACAGCCAACCCCAGCGCCAGACCCCGCGCAGCCGAGACACCGATGCGGATGCCGGTAAAGTTGCCCGGCCCGGTGCCCACGGCCAGCGCGCTCAGGTCACGCCATGTGGCGCCGCCCGCCTCCAGCGCTTCTTCGAGCAGCGGCATCAGGCGTTCGGCCTGTCCACGGGCCATGTCTTCGCCCTGCGCGGCCAGCACTTCGGGGCCACGGATCAATGCGGCGGCACAGTGCGGGCCAGATGTGTCCAGCCCGAGGATCAGCGGCAGATCCGTCATCGCGCGGGGTCCAGCATATCGCGCGCGGATGCCTCTGCGCGCGGCAGGTCATCCTCGATGTGCAACCAGGGCAGCGCGCGATCGGCGTGGCTGTGCAGCACTGGTTGCAGGGTTTCGGCCTGATCCAGAACGCCCACGGGCACATAGGTCTGTCCCGGCAGATAGTCGAACCGCGCCGCGAGCGGCGATCCACAGGCCGAACAGTTCCAGCGCTCGACCCCTTGGGTGTGGCTGTGACGGGTGCCCGGAATGTGCAGGCCCGTGCTTTCAAAGGCGGCAAAGGCAGCCACCGGTGCGCCTGTCCAGCGGCGGCAGTCGCGACAATGGCAATAGGCCACCAACAGGGGTGGCCCATCATGCGTCCAACGGGACGCGCCGCAATAGCATCTGGCGGTCAGCACCGGATCCGGTGGCCCATCACACCGCGACGGGGCGCACTTCGGTCACTTCGGGGATGTAGTGCCGCAGCAGGTTCTCAATCCCCATCTTGAGCGTCAGCGTCGAAGACGGGCAGCCCGCGCAGGCGCCCTGCATGTGCAGGTAGACAACGCCGCGGTCAAAGCCGTGGAACGTGATGTCGCCCCCGTCCTGCGCCACGGCAGGGCGAACCCGGCTGTCCAGCAATTCCTTGATCTGGCCCACAACAACGGCGTCCTCACCATCATGCTCGGCATGACCGGATGCGGGCGCATGGCCATCGTCCATCACGGGCTGACCCGACTGGAAATGCTCCATGATGGCGCCGAGCAGCGCGGGTTTGATGTGGTCCCAGTCGACGGCGTCGGCCTTGGTCACAGTCACGAAATCTGTGCCAAAGAACACACCCGTCACGCCCTCCACGGCAAACACCCGCGCAGCAAGTGGCGACTTCGCCGCCGCATCTGCAGTCGGAAAATCAGCCGTGCCGATTTCCAGCACGGTTTGACCCGGCAGGAATTTCAGCGTGGCGGGGTTGGGTGTCGATTCTGTCTGGATGAACATCGGGCATCTCCTGAGCGTTATACTAGGATATGCGGGTCCGGTGGTGCAGAGTCAAGGTTTGGAATGGTTCTAAACTTGTAGGGCCACAATTCTAACGGTCAGGGTCCAATTTTCGCTTAATACGTGTTATTCTGAATGCATTAAAATCCAAGTATTCAGGACGAAAATGAAAAATTACACATCCCGCGCAACGCGCGCCCGAAAAACGCCAGACGCATCCAACCTCTTTTCCAACGAACAGGCCTATGCGCTTGTCACTGACGCCGTGTCGCAACGTGTGCGCTCTCAGCTGGACGTTGATCGGCGGGCGAGACGCTCGCTTTATACATCGCTGATTGGTGTCGGGTTGACGGCCCTGATCGCAATCGGAGGGTATTTTGGCAGCATCATCATTGAAAGCGCGGTCCGAAAGCAGTTTGAGACAGCGCAGGAAGGCTTTGTATCTCGGGTGGAATTCCTGCAGCGCTCCACGTCACTTGGGGTGCAACTGACAAGGATCGACCTCTCGAGCGGATTTACACACAGTGAAATTGAGCCCGTACTTCGGGAGTTCATCGTTTTGAACGAGGCGTATGCCAAGAGGAGCAGCAGCTCATCAGACATCCCGGAAGGTCAGCTGGATGAAAATAAGGACGCATTGCGCCCGTCTTTTGATCTGCTGATCCGCAACCTGGGGCAGGGCGGTGACTTCGGCCGTATCGAAAGACTGTTGTCTCAGGCTCCGGGATATGGCGCGACCAGTCGCACCGCTATTCAAACGCTGACACAGGCATATGGGCGTCGCGTCATCGGCGCAGCAGGGGCTCCGGAGACATGGGCCGAAGGGCAACCAAGCGCCGCAGCATTCAATATCTACCGAAAGTACTCCGAACTCGCGCGGGAAAACGGATTTCCGGAAGTGTTCTTAGCACACGAACCGATTATTTGGATGATTGAGGGTCGCCCCGAAAACGCGATTGTCGATTTGGTCGCAGATATCGACGACTTGAACGAACTCGATATGGAAAACTACATGAACCTGCTTGGACGCCTTGCGACACAGGGTTTTGTAAGCCAGCAATCTGCTGAAAGCGCACGCATCCAGGACCGCGCCATCGCGTTTATTGAAAAGTACAAGAACACCTCAGAGGCCGTTGGCGCGGTGGCATTTGCGATCGACCAATAAGCTCAGGTAATCGCTTCCAGCTTTTCCTTGCTCAGATCGCCGGGCACAATTGTGATCGGGATCGGCAGGTTGCCAGCATTGCGGGTCAGTTGGGTGACCAACGGGCCGGGGCCCTTCTTGTCGGTGCCCGCACCCAGAACCAGAACGCCGATCTCGGGGTCGTCATGCACCTGCGCCATGATCTCGTCGACGGGCGGGCCTTCGCGGATCACCAGTTCGGGATCAACACCCTGCTTGTCGCGCATCCATTTGGCGAACACCTCGAAATGCGCGTGGATACGCTCCCGCGCCTCTTCGCGCATCACGTTGCCCACACCGATCCAATGGTTGAACTCGTCCGGCGGGATCACCGACAGAACCTCGACGCCGCCGCCTGTATGCGACGCCCGCATCGCGGCAAACCGCATCGCATTCAGGCACTCCTGACTGTCGTCCAATACCACCAGAAATTTGCGCATGCTGACCCCTCTTTGGCCAAAGCATGGACCAACCACACGGGCCGTGCAACCCGGATGCTAGGCGCTCGCAGCCCAGTCCCAATACATTTCGCGCACCCGGCGCGTCACCGGACCAATCTGGTACTGCGTGTCCTCAAAGGCCGACACAGGCGTGACCTTCATCATGTTGCCCGACAAAAACACCTCGTCCGCCTCGGCAAAATCGTCAAAGGACAGCACAGCCTCGTGCACCTCCATCCCGTCACCGCGCATGTTCGACATGTGCCGCGCGCGGGTGATACCGGCCAGAAAGGTGCCATTTGGGATCGGTGTGAACACCACGCCATCCTTGACCATGAACACATTCGCCGTGGCACTCTCGGCCACATTGCCCATCGCATCAGCAACCAGCGCATTGCCAAACCCACGCGACCGCACATCCGTCAGCATCCGCGCGTTGTTGGGATAAAGACACCCGGCCTTGGCGTTGACCACATTGTCCTCAAGGACAGGGCGGCGAAACCGGGTCCGGCCCAAGGTTGTCGACGCACCCTGATCGGCCATCGGAACGGCCTCGAGGCAAATGGCAAAACCGGTGGACGCGGCCTGTGGCACAATGCCTGACGGATCGCCGTCCAAACCCCAATACATCGGGCGGATATAGACCGCATCGTCCGCGCTATAGGTCGACAAACCCTCGCGCACGGCGGCGACAATATCCTCTGCCGCCATCGTGGGCGTCAGCATCAAGGCTTCGGCGGACCGGTTCACGCGCGCGCAATGGGCATCCAGATCGGGCGCACGTCCGTCAAAGAACCGCGCCCCGTCAAACACAGTCGACCCAACCCACGACCCGTGATCCGCCGCGCGCATGATCGGCACATCGCCCTCGTGCCAGGCCCCTTCAAAATACGTGCGGATCTTGCTGCCAATTGCCATGCGCTTCTCTCCCCCTTGAACGCGAACACGCTATCAGAGACAGGTCATAGGTCCAGACCTTTTTCGCGGGCGCCGGGCTAGGGCGCGCCGGTCTTGAGCTGGTACACCCCCTCGGGCAAATCCAGTGCTGCAGCCAGATCGCGCACCTGTTCGGGTGACAGCGCAATGCGCACCACCTGATCTGTGCGCGGATCATATTGCTCGACCGTGATCACCTCGGCAAAGCTGTTGACCACAACGTCCTCTTGCAGGGGCGCCTGGCCTTCGTCGACCAGTGTGATGACGGTCGCGTCGAATTCGTGCTCAATCGTAAACATAGGGCAACGCTAGGGGATCCGCCGCACGAAGCAAAGGGGAACACATCCCCTTGATCAGGCCGTTGATCGGGGCTGCACCCGGATTATTTCGGTGATAGGCTGATGCACGTTGTATGATCAAAGGATGGATGCCGATGACCCGTTGGATGGCAGTTCTGGCTGTGGCGCTGTTTGCTGCGGCCTGTGACGAAACGCTGACAACAACGTCTGCGCCCACCGGGCCTGCGCCGTCTGGCGGCGACGTGCCGGACCAATTGCGCAGCGGCGACCAGACCGGGCGCGCCTTTGTCGAAGTGGTTGGCCGGGTCGAGCCGGTCGCCGAACGCGAATGCAGGCGGCGGACCAATGGTGTGAACTGCGACTTCAAGATTCTGGTGGATGATCGTCGTGGGCAGCCGCCCAATGCGTTTCAGACCTTGGACGACGACGGCCGCCCGTTGCTGGTCTTCAACCTGGCGCTTTTGAACGAGGCGCGGAACAAGGACGAAATCGCCTTTGTCATGGGGCATGAGGCGGCGCACCACATCCGTGGCCACATTGCGCGCCAGCGCCAGAATGCGGCTGCCGGTGCGGTGGTGTTTGGTGGGCTGGCCTCGATCGCGGGTGGCGATGTCGAATCGGCTCAACGGCTGGGCGCCCAGGTCGGCGCGCGCACCTATTCCAAGGATTTCGAGCTCGAGGCCGATGCGCTGGGTACGGTGATTACGTCGCTGGCGGGCTATGATCCGATTGCGGGGTCCCAGTTCTTTAACCGTATCCCGGACCCAGGCGACCGGTTCCTCGGCACGCACCCGCCCAACGCGCAGCGCATTGAAACAGTGCGGCGCACGGCGGCAGGTCTCTGACCGGCATCATGCCTGCGGTTGTGACCGGCGTACCAAATCCATGAAACAGCTTGGGCTGATCCTGACCGACAAGGGGTCGAAATACGCGGTGTCCGGCTGTGCGGTGACCGACCGTGCGGGCATCGATGCCGCGTTGACGGTGCTGCGGCGCGACAAATCCTACGCCAAGGCGACGCACAACACATGGGGCTGTGACCTGTCTTCGGGTGGGCCTATCAAGGGTGATGACGGCGAAAGCGGCGCAGGCATGGTGATCCTGCGCATGCTGATGCGTGAGGGTCTGCGCGATCACATGGTGGTGGTGACCCGCTGGTACGGTGGCAAACATCTGGGCGGCGATCGGTTTCGCCATGTGCAGACGTGCGTGCGGGCCTATCTGGACGCGCTTTGATCTGGGTCAATGTGCGGGCGTGACGGCATGTCAGGGTGAGGGGGCGCACCCGAACGCGCCACGCCACACAGGATCACGCCCATGTCCACCACTGCCCGTCTGAAACACCACGCCACCCTTGTGGACCGCATGGCCACGGCACGCGGCCTCGACCTGCAAGAGGCTTCCCTGCGCGGCGCGCTGACCCCCGCGGACCAGTCAGAGCTTGTGCTGCGCTGTGCCGGGTGCGTCCGCGCGGATCACTGTGCCGCATGGCTCGACGCTCAGACAGGCACCACACCGGACTACTGCCGCAATGCACAGGCCTTTGACGCGTTGGCCAAGGGCTCAGGCTGACACGCCCACCGCCACAGCAGCAAAGAAACAGACCGACGCTGCCAGGACAAAGCTGTGCCAGATCGCGTTCTGAAACTTCAGCGCCTTCATCGCGTAAAACACCGTGCCAAGGGAATAGAGACCCCCACCCACAACGATCAGCGCAATGGTTGGTCCCGGCAGGTGCTGCCACATCGGCCAGATCAGCAGCACACTCGCCCAACCCAGCGCGAGATACAGCGCCAGCGACCCCTTCGCGTCCGTCGCCCAAAAGCTCATCTTGGCCACGGCACCCGCCAACGCCACAACCCAAACGGCGGCCAGCACCACATAGGCAAAGACCGATCCGATCAGCACGACAAGCGGCGTGTAGGTGCCCGCAATCTTGAGGTAGATGGCCGCGTGATCCATCCGGTGAAAGAACGGGCGCGTCCGGTCCCACGGCAACAGGTGATAGAGCGCCGACGCCACCAGCGACGCGGCCATGAACACCGCATAAACGCTGGTCGCGGCAATCTGCGGCGCACCATGGTGCTGCACCACATGCGTGATCAACAGACCACCCGCCAACAGCGCAAAACTGACACCAATCACATGGACCGACGCATCAGCCAGGGTCTCACGAAGGGAATAGGGATATGACATGGCACCAGCCTGACGGTCATTGCCCGCTCAGTCTAGGGCACAAACCGTCACGAAACCGTTGACGTCGCGCGAAGCCTGCGCATGTGCCAGCGGTAGATCACAGGCGCCAGCACATGGTCATAGGCCTTGGACGCCAGCCAATGCACCCCCGGCACCGACACCAGCCGCGCCAACCAGCGATAGCGCGGCATATCACGCCACAAAACGATGAACGCCGGAATGCCCGAATACATCTGACCGTCCTTCAGGACATAAAGCCGCCGCGCAGCCGCGTCCCGGCTCAGCCCCCAATCGTCCATCTCGGCCGCATTCAAATCTTCGAACCGGATCGGCAGGCCCATCCGGTCACTATACGCGGCATAGTGGTCGATCTCGAAACTGCACACAGGGCAGTTGGCATTGTACAGAACGCGGGTGTCATCAGTCATAACCCAAAGATAATCTCCGCCCGTGCAAGCGCGAAGGGGCAAAGCGCCGCAGCGTCAGCGTGGCTTGTTCCCGTCGATCCAGCGCGACATCAACCCTTTGTCTTTGAAACACTCCGCCGGGATCTCGCGCCGCTTCAGCCGCGCAATCCGTTCCGCAAACTGCACCTGCTTGGCGCTGGGATAGGCGGCAAACCGACCCTCGGGCGCCTTGGGCCGCGCCCGGTCAATCCACGCGGACAACCCCGCCCGATCCGCCAACAGCGCCGCAGGCAATGGCTGCCCCGTCCGGGCCGCCAGCGACCGGGCAAAGGCAATCTGCTTTTCCGTCGCCGGCTGCACATCCAGCGGCAGTGCGGCTTGCACAGGCTCAAACAGACCAGGAAGCGTGGGATGTATGGACATGAGCGTTCTCCTATCGTAGAGAACAAATATAGAACATCTATCTCAAAATGCAACATCCACGCAAAATCGCGGGTTTAAACCAACTTGCCCCACAGGTCGTAATCGCCCGCCTCGTCCACCTCGACCGTGACGATGTCACCGGGCGTCAGATGTGCGAACCCTTCGTCGATGAACAGGTTGCCGTCGATCTCGGGCGCGTCGGCCTTGGTCCGGCAGGTGGCGGCCTCGTCGTCGACCTCGTCCACGATCACCTGGATGCGCTGGCCAACCTTGGCCGCCAGCTTGGCCTCGGAAATGGCCGCAGCCTTCTCCATGAACCGCTCCCACCGCTCCTGCTTGACCTCGGGGGCTACGTGATCGGGCAACGCGTTTGACCGCGCGCCATCGACGTTTTCGTATTGAAAACAGCCCACGCGGTCCAATTGCGCCTCGTCCATCCAATCCAGCAGGGTCTGAAACTCCGCCTCTGTCTCGCCGGGATAGCCAACGATAAAGGTCGAGCGCAGCGTGATATCCGGGCAGATGTCGCGCCATTCAGCGATCCGGTCCAGCGTCCGCTCCGCCGCCGCCGGGCGCGCCATGCGCCGCAACGTGTCGGTGTGCGCATGCTGGAATGGGATGTCGAGATACGGCAGCACCAACCCCTCCGCCATCAGCGGGATCAACTCGCGCACATGCGGATAGGGGTAAACATAATGCAGGCGTACCCAAGCCCCCAAAGACCCAAGGTCACGCGCCAGATCGGTGATATGCGCCCGGTGCCCACGATCCTCGGCATGCTTGATGTCGACGCCGTAAGCCGAGGTGTCCTGCGAAATCACCAGCAACTCGCGCACGCCTGCCTCGACCAGCTTTTCCGCCTCGCGCACCACCGCATGGGCGGGCCGCGACGCAAGTCGCCCGCGCATGTCCGGGATGATGCAGAACTTGCACTTGTGATTGCAGCCTTCGGAAATCTTCAGATAGCTGAAATGCCGGGGCGTCAGCGACACGCCGCTGGCGGGCAATAGGTCAACAAACGGGTCCGGGTCCGGCGGCACGGCGGCATGCACCGCGTCCAGCACCTGTTCGTATTGATGTGGCCCGGTGACGGCCAGCACGCGTGGGTGCGCGCCGGTGATATAGTCGGGCTCGGCCCCCAGACACCCCGTCACGATCACGCGCCCGTTTTCGGCCAGCGCCTCGCCAATGGCGTCGAGGCTCTCTGCCTTGGCACTGTCGAGAAACCCACAGGTGTTCACGATCACCGCATCCGCGCCGCTGTAATCGGGCGACACGCCATACCCTTCGGCGCGCAGCCGGGTCAGGATGCGTTCGCTGTCCACCAGCGCCTTGGGACAGCCAAGGCTGACCATGCCGATGGTCGGCTGTCCGGGGCGGCGCGTGCCGTCCATTTTGGCGGCAGGGGCGAGGTCGGGGCGCAGGTTTGGCGGGTTTGTGCTCATGGTTTGCCTCATATGTGAACTTGAGCGTCGGGAAAAGGCTTGGGGCGTGCCTGTGCGCTGCGTTAAGCTGACGGTAACACGTCATCAGAACGGAGCAGCCCTCGATGAAATGGATTTTACGCCTGATTGGCTTTGTCGTCGTGCTTGTGCTCGTGGCGGTGGTGTCGGTGTTCTTTTTGCCGGCTGACCGGATCGGGGCGTTGGCGGCGGACCAGTTGCGTAAGGCGACGGGGCGCGACGTGACCATCTCGGGCGTGTCGATGACCCTCTGGCCGGTGCTCGGTGTGCGCGCGGACGGGCTTGAGGTTGGAAATGCGGACTGGTCCCGGCAGGGGCCGATGTTGACCGCCGAGAACGCGGCCATCGGCGTGGATGCGATGGCGCTCTTGTCCGGTGAGATCAAGATCAAGAACATCGAGGCGACCCGCCCCACCATCCGCTTGGAAAGCCGTGCGGACGGGCGCGCCAGCTGGGTCTTCACCGATGCCAGCGGGGCCGCCCAGATCGAGACCGAAGTGGCGCCGGACCGCACCCCGCAGGACATCGTGATCGAGCGGATGCAGATCACCGATGCGACCCTGATCTATGACGCCGAGGGTGCGGATCTTGTGTCTTACACAGGTGTGGATCTGTCGCTGGACTGGCCTGTGCGGACCGGTCCCGCAGAGATTGCCGCGACCTTGCGCCCTGCGGGCAGCGACGTGGATGTGACGGCGACGATTGGCGGGTTCAACGCCTTTATCACCGGGGCTGTGCAGCCGGTGGATGCCTCCATCCGGGCGGGGGGCGGCACGCTGACCCTGAACGGTCGCGCCAGCACGGCGGGTGAGGTGGCGGGCAAGCTGTCGCTTGATCTGCCCAGCACGGACGGGTTCCTGACGGCGCTGGGCCTGCCTGCGCCGGGCCTGCCGGACACGTTGGGACGGTCTGTGGACATGACCACCGATCTGACGCTGACGACGGACAGGCGTTTGTCGCTGCGCGATTTGAACGTGGATCTTGGGGGCAATGCGCTGCGTGGGGCGGCAGACATCGGGCTCAATGGGACACCGACGGTGAACGCCCAGCTGAACGCGGGCGCGCTCGATTTGCGCAGTCCTACGTCCAGCGGTGCGTCAGGTGGCGGCGGCGGCGAAGCGGCGGCCCCGGCGGGCAGCGGTTGGCCCCGCGACCCGATCGACGCCAGCGGGTTGTCGGCCTTTAATGGAGAGATCGCACTGACTGCGTCCAGCATAGATCTTGGGCAGTTCAAACTGGGTCAGACCCGCACGTTGCTGCGCAATGAGCGCAGCCGGATGGTGTTCGAGCTGCGCGAGGTTGCGGCTTACGGCGGCACGGTCACGGGCGAGTTTGTGATGAACAACCGCTCTGGTCTGTCGGTGGGTGGCAAGATCAACATGGCCGCGCTGGACATGCAGGCGGTGCTGACGGACGCGGCGGGCATTGACCGGCTGACCGGCAAGGCGAATGGTGAGATGTCGTTTCTGGGTGTGGGTCAGACGGTCGATGCGATCATGAAGTCGCTGTCCGGCAAAGGCGCGATCCGCTTTGGGCAGGGCACGATCCTGGGCATTGATCTGGACCGGCTGATGCGGTCGGGCCAGGTCGGGGGCGGGACAACGGTGTTCGACAGCCTGGGCGCCAGCTGGGACATTGCGGATGGGGTGCTGCGCAATCAGGACCTGTTGTTGAAGCTGAAGAACTACGAGGCGCGGGGCGCGGGGCAGGTTGGGCTGGGGCTTCAGACCATCGACTATACCTTTACCCCGGTGGCGTTGCGCGCAAACGAAGGCAACGGGATTGCGATCCCTGTGCGCATTGTTGGTCCCTGGGCCAGCCCGCGGATCCGACCGGACCTGGAGGCGGCCATTGACCTGAACCTCGACAAGAAGATCGAAGAGGAAAAGGCCAAGCTGGAAGCTAAAGCCAAAGAGAAGGTCCGAGCGAAAGTCGCCGAGGAGTTGGGTGTCGCGGACCAAGGACAGAGTCTGGAGGATGCGGCCAAGCAGAAGCTGGAGGATGAGGTCAAGAAAGGGCTGCGCAGCCTCTTTGACTGATCTGTCCCCGCGGGGACAGGGTGTGCGTTGGGGTCACCCTCTGTTCAGAATTTACAGGGAACCGTTGGGCGTCAGAGGGTTGCGCGCCGTGCGGTTGGGTTACTGGGCGTTAAGGCCGCGCGTGGCACTCTGTGAGCCGAAGGGGCGCGGACGGTGGGTTTGCCGTCGGGCGGCTCTGTTTGCGCGTTGCGCAAAGGCGCCCGCCCGCCGACCCGGAGGGCGCGATTATCCGAAACGTCCGTTTTTCATTCCCAGTTCGAGTTTCAGCTGCACCTTGCCTGCGGCTTCGGCCTTGGTGATCTTGCCGTTCTTGTTCTTGTCCAGCCCCTTGTTCTGGTCATAGGCGCGGGTGCCTTTGGCAAAGAGCACGTGACTGTCCAGTTTGCCCACGGCGCTGGGCAGCAGAACGGCCATGTAGACATCGCTGAGGGCGGGCATGGCGCGACGGCCCACCACGCTTTTGAAATGCGCCTCGACAAAGTCGAGTTGGTCGATGGCAGACATCTGCGCCAGTTTGGCCGTGGTTGTGCCCAGCCCTATGGCGGTTTTGGGCATGAACTGGATCAGCCCTGTGGCCCCGCTGCCTGCGGCATTCTTGACGTCCGGGGTGAACCGTTCGCCGGTCTCGAAGGCCATCACCGCCATCAGGTGATTTGGGTCGCATTTGAGCCGCGCGGCGATGGCGATCACCTTGTCGTTGAAGGCCTGACCGTGTTTGGCGCGGGTGACAGCACCAAAAGCGATTTCCGTTCCGGGGCTGGCTACGGGTGGCACGGCACCGGGAAAGAGGCTGGCATTGTCGCTGGTCCCCGCCCCGGCGGGCGGACCCGAGGGGCCGGTATGGCCGGGACCGCCACGCACGGCGTCATCGAAATCGAAGATGGGCAGGGTCAGTCCGAGTTTGGCCGCCGTGCCGGGGCCAACGATGCCGTCATCGCCGCTGGGGCCAAAGCTGCGGGTCTGGAAGTCGGTCACAGCCACGAATGTACCCGGCCCGAAGTCGCCATCGACCTTGAGGTGCGCGCCTTGCAGGTTCAGCGCCCTTTGCAGGTCCTCGACCAGCGGGCCGAAGGAGCCAAAGCGCAGCAGAACCGTTTTGCCCGCGCAGTGGGTGCGGATCATCATCTGGGCCTCTTCGGCACCAAAGAGGACGTATTGGGTTTCCTTTTGGGTGCCGAGGGCGTCGGTGAAGGGGGCGATGAAATCCTTGTAGGGGCCAAGTTCGGACCCGCGTACACCCTTTCGGAGCGTGCCGGCGACGGTCTGGCATCCGGCGGAGGAGAATTTGGCGTCCGCCGGGTTGCCGTCCACGCCCATGTGGAAGGCGCAGTGGATGTTGTCGCCTGCGATGCGGCCAACCTCCCACCGGTCGTTGAGGTCAAAGTCGGTGTCATCCCCGGTGCGCTGGATGGTGATTGCGCATTCCTGGCGCAGCGCCCAGTGGCCATTTGGTCCTTCGCTGCGTTTGTGCCAACCGCCGACATAGCGGCTGTAACGACCGCGGCCCATCTGGTTGACGCCGACACCGTTGTTGGCGCGTTTCGAGGCGACCACAGCACCGTAGGGCACGGTTGAGCCGGGGAACAGGGCGAGGCCCTTGCCGGGGTGCCAATGGCCCAACGTGCATTTCATCACCTGGTAGTCCACAGGGGTCAGCACGATCTCGTGCCCTGCGGCGAGGGCTGTGCCGGAGAAATCGACCGGGCGGCAGCCGCGCAGGCCAAACACCGTGATGCGGCTGTCGTCGATGGGAAAGAGCGAGCGGCGCCAGAGGCCGATCAGGTGTGCGTCGGTGAGAACCAGCTGGCCCGTGTGCGCGGGTGGCGGTGTGGGGGTGCCGGGTGTTGGGGCAGGTGCGGCGGGCGTCGGTGCGGCCACCACAGGGGCGTCGCGGGTTGTTACGGCGACCGGTGGGGCGGTCACGTCCTCTTCGGCGGTTTGGGCGAATATGTCCTGGATTTGCTGTTTGATGCGCGAGAGGGGGCCGCCAGTCAGGTCATCAAGGTTGGCCTGATGCCCGTCGATGCGGGCGCGGATCTTGGTCACTTCGGTGGCCAGTTGCGCGAGACCGATCAAGGCGGCGTCGATGCGCAGTTCATCGATGTCCTTGGCGATGGCCTCGAGGCGCTGCATTTCGGCGGTGTTGCCTGCGGCCTTGGCGGCGGCCCATGGCGCTTCGAGCGCGCGGCGCATGGTCAGCAGCTGTTGTTTCATCTGGTCCAGGTCCATGACGTTCCTTTCGCGCAGGTGGGTTGGGTCAGTTGCGGGCGGCCTTGAGCGCGCCTGCGAGAATTTCCAGCTCGACGGAGGCGTCGATGAGAGAGGTCAGGTCAGGATTGCCGGCCTGGGTTGCGACGGCCACGACGGCCTGGTCCAGGGCCAGTGCGGATTGGTCGAGCAGGATCACCCAACCGGCCATGAGGGTGCGGAATTCCTGCAGGCGGGTGAGGTTGTCGCCGCTGACGCCGTCGGTGCCGCCGAGCCCGCCCACGGTGGTGCGGGACAGCTGGACGACGTCGAACATTTCGGGCGTGCCCGCGCGCAGGGTTGTCAGGAGCGATTTCATGTCGGGGTGCGCGGCCACGAGTTGCTGGCGAAAGTCGATGCGGTTCTGGGCGCGTTCGAGGACTTCGAGCACGGTGATCGCCTTGGCGATGCCGCCAGAGAGGGTGCTGACAAAGTTCACGTCCACGCCGGTGGCGCCACCGAGGCTGGTGAGGGCCGATTTGAGCGTGGTGTTGGCAGAGCTGAGTTCACCGCGGACGGCGGCGGCGGCTTCGCCTGTGGCAAGGCCGGACAGCGCGTCGTTGTAGTCCTTGAGGGCGGTCAGGCTGGCGCGGATGGCGCCGGTGAGGGGAGGATCGCCGACACGGACGTAGTATTTCGCCTCGTCGGGGTCGAAGGCGCGGATGCCCGGTTTGCGGCTGAACTGTTGGTCGACGAGGGTGCGTTCGGCGCGTCCGACCTCGTCCAGGACCTTTTGCCCCTCGACATATTGGAGTTCAAAGGCCTGCCTGTAGGTGGCAAACTCTGCGGCCCCGAAGGCGCAGGCGCTGAGCACGCTCAGTGCGAGGAAAAGCGGAGCCAGAAATTGTCGCATGTCAAAAACCGTCGAGCAATATTTGTGCGCAAAAGGCGCTGAATTGCTTTCAATCGTACGTTGTTAACAGTTCAAAAACAAGCGGGACGGGAATTTAGAGCTCTTGGTCGTAGGCGCCGACGTCTGGTTCGGTGCGGATAACTGTGTCGAGGGCGGCAAAGATCGCGCGCATTTCGGCATCGGAATTCGGGCTTTCGCAGACCACGACGAGGTTGGGTGTGTTGGACGAGGCGCGCACGAGACCCCATGCGCCGCCCTCGAGGTGGATGCGCGCGCCGTTGACTGTGGTGATGTGGGTGATCGCGCGTCCGGCGAGGTCGGGCAGGGCCTGCAGTTTGGTGACGATGCGGGCCAGCACGTCGTATTTGTCGGCATCCCCACAGAAGGGGGCCATGGTGGGTGTCGCGTAGGTCTTGGGCAGGCTGTCGTGCAGGGCGGACATGGTCTGGGTGAGGGACTGGTCCAGCAGTTTGCACAGTTCGACCGCGACGCGCAGGCCGCAATCATAGCCGCGCCCGATGGGGGTGTTGAGGTAGTAGTGGCCGGATTTCTCGAACCCGGCGAGGGCGCCCAGATCGCGGACCCGGCGTTTCATGTGGCTGTGGCCGGTTTTCCAGTAATCGGCCTGTGCGCCGTGCGCCAACAGCACGGGGTCAGAGGCAAAGAGGCCGGTGGATTTCACATCGGCCACAAAGGTGGCTCCGGGGTGTTTTGTGACCCAGTGGCGCGCGAGCAAGACGCCGACCTTGTCGGAAAAAATCTCGTGCCCGCGATCATCCACGACGCCACAGCGGTCGCCATCCCCGTCAAACCCCACCGCAAAGTCCGCGCCGCTGGTGCGGACGGCGTCGGCCATGTCGTGCAGCATCTCCATCGCTTCGGGGTTGGGGTTGTAGTTGGGAAAGCCGTAGTCGAGGTCGGTGTGGCGGTGGACCACTTCGGCCCCGATCCGTTCCAGCAAGGCGGGGGCAAAGGCACCTGCGGTCCCGTTTCCGGTGGCGCAGACCACCTTGAGCGGGCGCGACAGGCGAAAGTCACCGGCGAGATCGTCCAGATAGGCCTCAGCCACGCCGTCCACGAATTCATAGCGCCCGCGCGGCCGCGCCTCGCCGCGACCGGACAGCACGATGTCGCGCAGCTCGCTCATCTCGGTGGGGCCGTGGGTCAGGGGGCGGTCAAAGCCTATCTTGACCCCGGTCCAGCCGTTTGGATTGTGCGAGGCCGTCACCATCGCGACGGCGGGTGCGTCGAGGTGAAACTGGCTGAAATAGGCCATGGGTGACAGGGCGGGGCCAATATCACGCACGTGGATGCCCGCCTGCATCAACCCCAGCATCAGCGCGTTTTTCACCGACAGGGAATAGTCGCGGTAGTCGTTGCCCACAGCGATCACGGGTTTGATCCCGCGCCGGTGCATCTGGGTGCCAAGACCCAGACCCAGCGCCGTCACGCCGGGCAGGTTGATCTGTTCTGGATATTGCCAGCGGCAGTCATATTCACGAAAGCCCGACGGCGCGATCATGGGGTCGCGCAGGAACGCCCACGTGTTTGGTGTCACTGTGGGATCGGGGCGCGTCATTCAGAGGCGGATCGGGTTGGCCTTGGCCAGCGCGTCGAGCTGCATCAACATCGTCACCAGCGCAGGCATCTGATCGAGATAGATCATGTTGGGGCCATCGCAGGGCGCGGTATCGGGATCCTGATGGGTTTCCATAAAGATCGCGGCCACGCCAATCGCGGCAGCCGCGCGTGCCATCACAGGCGCCAGTTCACGTTGCCCCCCCGACGATCCACCCAGGCCACCGGGCTGTTGCACCGAGTGGGTGGCATCCATCACCACCGGATAGCCCGTCTGCGCCATCTGGGGCAGGGACCGCATGTCGGTCACCAGCGTGTTGTAGCCAAAGGACGCGCCGCGTTCGGTCAGCATGATTTTGTCATTGCCGGTGCTGGCAATTTTCGCGGCGACATTTTCCATGTCCCAGGGGGCGAGAAACTGCCCCTTTTTCACGTTGATAACCGCGCCGGAATTGCCCGCAGCCAGCAGCAGGTCAGTCTGGCGGCACAGGTAGGCAGGGATTTGCAGCACATCCACCGCTTCGGCGGCGGGGGCGCATTGGCTTTCCTTGTGGACATCGGTCAGCACGGGCACGCCGATCTTGCTGCGCAGGTCGGACAGAACGGCCAGCCCCTTGTCCATGCCCAGCCCGCGTGAGGCGTCGGCAGAGGTGCGGTTGGCCTTGTCAAAGGACGATTTGAAAATGTACTGCGCGCCGGCGGCATCGCAGGCTTCTTTCATCACGCCGGCGACCATCTGGGCGTGATCGGCGGATTCCAGTTGGCACGGGCCTGCGATGATGGTCAGCGGGCGGTCATTGCCAACGGTCAGGTCGGCGACGGCGACATGTTTCATTCTAGTTGGTTACCTGTTCTCTGAGGATCGACGCGGTGAGCGAGATCATCAGGTAGATGCCTGCAAAGACGAGGAAAGCCAAGATCGTGTTCTCGAATGCGCGGGGATAGGACGGTTCCTCGCTTTCGATGGGTTCGACGGCGACGGTCAGGTAGCGCACCTGGCGCGATGCCTCGACGCGGGCCTGTTCCATCTGTTGCAGGGCCGATTGCATCATCATGTCGCGCGCCGCCAGGTCGGCCTGGGCGATCTGGATGTTGGCGGCCAGTTCCGCGAGCGAATTTTCGCCCTGCGACACGTCGGTCATCTTGTTGTTGAGCGTTGCCAGTTCGGCCTGAAGGATTTCGAGCGTGCCACGGGCACCATCGACGCGCGACTGGTTGGGGCGCGAGTTGTTCAGCAGGCTGTTCAGTTCGATCCGCTTTTCGATGATCTGGGTTTCGAGTTGCCCGATCTGGGTGCGCAGGGATGCGATCACGCCTTCGGGGTCGAGGGTGGAGCCCTGGATCTGGAGGCGGACAAGGTTTTCCTGCGCGGCGCGCCGTTCGGCTTCGGCCCGTTCAAACCCTTCGCGGGCGTCGCGCATCTGGTCGTCGCGTTTCTGGGCGGAGAGGTTGTTGACCCGCTGTTCGGCGTAGTCGATCAGCTGGCGCGAAAACTCTGCCGATACGGTTGGGTCGGCGGCGGCGACTTCCATGCGGATCATGCCCTCGGTGGGGTCATAGCCGATCTTGATGTTCTTTTTGTAGGCTTTGTAGGCCTCTTCGTTGGTGGGGTCCGTCGACAAGCGCTGGATCGGGTCGATCCACCCTTGGGTAAAGTGCGACTTGAAGCCGACATCGCGGTCCAGCCGCAGCATCGCGTCCTTGGATTGCAGGAAGCCCTGCACCGCGATGCTGTCGGAGTTGGTGGCAAATTGCGTGGGCAGGAGGCCGCCAAGGGGGCCCGCGCCGCCCGACCCCTCGTTCTGGATGATGAGGAATTCGGATTTGGTGGCGTACATCGGCGTGGCGATGGCGTAGAAATAGTAGCCCGCGAGGAAGGTCGGCAGCATGACGAAGAACGCCAGGCGGACCAGCAGGAGGCCGGTTTTCTTGCGGCGGCGGCGGCCGATGTCGCGCTGGATGTTCTGGATCTCGGCGGCGCGGCGTTCGGCGGGGCTGACCTCGGTTGAGGGGAGCTGTTGTTTCTTGACCGGGACGGTCTGGGGCAGTTGCACCTTGCCCTGCTGCGCGCCCGCGCCACCCGTGGTGGCAGGCAGGCTGGCGAAGGCGTCGGGTGCGCCGCCCTCGTGGGGTTCGGCACCCGCCTGTGGCACGACAAGTTCGAGCATGTTCGAGCGCTGGAACGGGTCGATGCCCTTGTCACGCAGCAGGCGCACCGCGTCAAAGTCAGAGGTGGCGGGCAGGTCGTGTTTCTGCGCCACGCGGCGGGCCATGCGCAGCTGGCGGCCTGTCAGGCCCTCCTGGCGTATGGCATCGATGGTGTTCTCGCCTGCGACCTGTCCGGCCGAGGCGACCTCGCCCGTTTGCGGCGCGGGGGCTGCGGGTGGTTGCGGGGCTGCGGCACGGGGCTGTTGCTGCGGTGGTGGCGCGGCCTGCGGGTTTTCGGGCTGGGCGGCGGCTGCGCTGCCCAGGCTTGGTGCTGACCGCTTGATGCGGAATTTTCTAGCTTTGGGTTTCGTAGTCATAGAGCCGTTTCGCCTCTTCCAGCGTGTCGAACATATGCAGCTTGCCGTCCAGCAAGACCGCCGCCGAACGCGCGAATTTCTCGAGCGTTTGGGCCTGGTGTGACACGATGATGATTGTTGTGGTGCGCAGACGTTCCTGCAGCACTTCGCCTGCTTTGCGGTTGAATTCGACATCCGTGGACGAGGGCATCCCTTCGTCGATCAGGTAGATGTCAAAGTCGAGGGCCAGCATGAGCGCAAAGGAAAAGCGCGCCCGCATGCCCGATGAATAGGTGCCGATGGGTTGGTCGAAATATTCGCCCAGATTACACAGCCAGCGGCAGAAGCTTTCGACATAGTCGGGGTCGAGCCCGTAGAGCCGCGCGATGTAGCGGCTGTTTTCATGGGCGGAGATCTTGGGGATCACGCCGCCCATAAAGCCCAGCGGGAATGAGATGTTGCACATCCGCCGGATTTCGCCCTCATCCGGTTTCTCAAGCCCTGCCATCATGTTGATCAGCGTCGTTTTGCCGGTGCCATTGGGGGCCAGCACGCCGAAGGAATGGCCCAATTCCACCCGAAAAGACACACGGTCAAGGATCACCTTGCGCTGTGTGCCTGTCCAGAAGGACTTGGATACATTTTCGAACTCTAGCATCCCGTTGCTCCGCGGTGTGCTGTGATTGGCGCCCCGTTTTTAAGGTGGGAAACCGGAACCCTCCTTACCAGAGGTGTCTTAACGCTCTAATCATCGACTTAGGCAACATTATGTCGAAGTTGGCAACAAATGTACAGGTTTGACCCGGTACTGTTGACGGGGAAAGAACAGCGCACAGGCCCTGCTGCACAAGCCTGTGAGTGCGGTGAATAATCAGCCGGGGTGCTTTTGCACGCGGAGCAATTTGCCCGAAACAAGCGCCAGGACTGCGGCGGCGAAGCTGAAGAGGGCACCCATCTTGGCCGCGTCCTGGGTGGGGCCTGGGTCAAATGCGGCGGATGCAAAGAACAAGGACACGGTAAAGCCGATGGCTGCAACACAGCCGATCACAACGAGGTCAACAATGCGCATCCCTTCGGGAATACCCAGTCCCAGAGGGCGCGCGGCGATCCAGCCCATGACAAAAATGCCCAGCGGTTTGCCCACCAGCAGCCCCGCCAGCACCAGCCAGGTCGCATCCCCGATGGACCCGAGCTCGACCCCTGCATTGAGCAGGCCAAAGAAAAACAGGATGATCTCGACCGGGTTTTTCAACCCGTGTTCGATCCGGTTCAGCAGGTCGGTGAGGTACTTTTCCGCGTCAGCAAAGATGCCAAAGGCCCGGTCGGCGTGGGGGATTGTGGCCACAATCGGCAACAGCCCGAGGCTGGGGTGCAGGCCGGATGCCATAAAGCCATACCAGCTAAAGCAGCCGGCAATGGCATAGGGCAGAACGCCCAGCCGCCGCCGGACCCAGGTAGAATTCGGGCGGTCCTGTTTGTGGCGGTCCAGACGGCGTGGCAGCCAGTTGGCCAGCACAAAGACGATGGCCGCCGCGGCAAAGGACATCACCAGCCATTCCAGCGCCAGTTCGCCCGAGGGGTAGAAAATGGCGAGGATGATCAACCCGGCCGCATCGTCGGCGATGGCGAGCAGCAGCAAAAACCGCACCGCTGGGTGGCCAGCGCCAAACACCAGCCGCCCCACAAGGTAGGAAAAGGCGATGTCGGTGGCCGTGGGTATGGCCCAGCCGTTTGCAACCGCGTCATAGGTGGTGGACCCAAAAAGGGACGCCATGCCCAGATAGATCGCAATCGGTCCCAGCATTCCGCCCAGTGTGGCAAAGAGCGGGGTCGCGGCCTTTTTCCCGCGCAGTGACCCGTCCTTGAGCACGACGGCCTCCCAGACCTCTTTTGCGGCGATGCCAAAGAAGAACGCCATGAGCACGTCGTTGACCAGATAGTGCAGCGTCAGGGTGCGGTGGCCGTCGTGGGCGTGCCCGATGGGGGCGTGATCCCAGAGGGTGTATTCGACAAAGTGGTGGTAGCTGTCAGCGTCGATGTTGGCCCAGACCAGCGCGGTCAATGCGCCGATGATCAAGAGCAGCGAGTAGTTGGTCAGAAAATTCCAGACACGGTACATGTTTGGCCCACCCCACGTCGGTATGGGATGGGCCTAGCACCACTCGATGCCGTCGGGCAATGCGGCCGGGGTCACGGGCCATGACGTTTGCGTGGCGGTTGCCAGTGGTCAGGCGACCACCTGCCAGACCACCCCGGCCAGGATCGACCCTGTCAGCGCAAAGGTCAGGTAGGCGGCAAAGACCCGTGGTTTGACCAGCGCCCAGACCGCGATGGCGGCGGGAATACAGCTGACCCCACCTGCGATCATGAAGGACATGGCGGCACCGTTGGACATGCCCTGTTCGAGCAGTTCAGCCACCAATGGTGCGGCGGCGTAGCCGTTAAGGTAGGCAGGCATGCCCACCAGCGCGCCCAGGATCACCGTGCCAAGCCCGGATCCGCCCAGCACGTTGGCGATCAGGTCGGCAGGCATGTAGTGGACCATGAGTGCCTCGACGATATAGGCCAGCGTCAACCATTTCAGCAGGAATGCCGCGTTTTCGAGGCCGGTGTCCCGGAAGGTCGTCACGCGGGCCCGTTCTGTCCAGAAGCGCCAGACCGGTTTGGCCGAGAAGGGCTGTGAGACGCCGCAGCAGCCGCCGACGGCAGGTTTTTCCCGCAGCGGGTTGGCAAAGATAGGCGTGCCGGACAGCAGTTGCGTGCCAAAGCCGCCAAAGATGCCGAGGCCCACGGCGGCCAGTGTCTTGGCGATGGCAAATTCGGTTCCAATGGCACCGGTTGTGATGGCGAACATGGCCGGGTCCATCAGCGGTGACGCCAGCCAGAATGCCATGACGGCGCCCAGTGGTGCGCCCACAGCGAGCAGGGCGGCGATGAAGGGGATGACTTCGCAAGAGCAGAAGGGGGAAAGCCCGCCCAGCAGTGCAGCCATGACGATCATGCGGGCCGGGTTGCCCTCGAAGGCGCGGGCCAGCAGGTTTTCGGCCCCGGTGGCCTTGAGGTAGGCGACGGCGCAGACCGCGAACAGGATGAACGGGGCGGTTCCTGCGATGGCGCGGGCGGCAAAGGTGACTGTGGGCACGAATTGCGGCAGATCGAGCAGGGCCACCAGTGCCAGCAGAGCCGCCGAGAACGCCCAGGCGCCATCGATGCGTTTGCGCCAGGGGGGTGGGGTTTGGGTTGCGGTGTCAGCCATGGTCGTGATCCTCGCAAGGGGCCGCGCTGTCGGCGCAGCATTCGGTGAGCAGAAAGTTGGAGAGCGCGCTGACCTCGTCATAGGCGACAGCGGCGCAGATGATGGAGCGGCCCTGGCGGGCCTGTGTGACCAGCCCGGCGGTGGCCAGGATTTTCATGTGATGTGTCAGGGTCGAGCCGGTGACCCCCGTGCGGTCCCCTAGCGCGCCGATGCTCAGGCCATCCGGCCCGGCCCGTACAAGTGTGCGCAGCACGGACAGGCGTTGTTCGGACCCCAGCGCCGCAAAGGCGCTGGCGGCACGTGTGAGGTCGAGCGGGGTGTGTGATTCCATTTTCATGTTTCTAGTATTATCGAAATGAATTAGCCGCGCCAAGTTTTATTTCGATAAGTATCGAAGTATTTGTCTTTGCGTGGGTGGCGGGTTAGCTGCGGGTCCATGAGCCTGACCCACGACATCCGCGCCTGCACGCTGTGCGCCGACCGGTTTGCCGCGACCGAGACGGGGCATGCGCCGCGCCCTGTGGTCTGGTTCCGCCCCGGTGCGCGCATTCTGGTTGCGGGCCAGGCCCCCGGTGCGCTGGTCCATGAGAGCGGGCGGCCTTTTACCGATCCGTCTGGTGACAGGTTGCGCGACTGGCTGGGGATGGACGAGCAGACGTTTTATGACCGTGACAAGCTGGCGATTGTGCCGATGGCGTTCTGCTTTCCGGGCTATGACGCCAAGGGGTCCGACCGCCCTCCGCCAAAGATCTGCGCCAAGACGTGGCGGACGCAGGTGATGGCGCATGTGGGTGACGTCCCGCTTGTGCTGTTGATCGGGGGCTATGCGCAGAGCTGGCATCTGGGCACCCGCACATCGGTCACGGAAACGGTCGCCGACTGGCGCGCGCATGCGCCGCGGGCTTTTGCGTTGCCGCACCCGTCCTGGCGCAATACCGGTTGGCTCAGGAAAAACCCGTGGTTCGAGGCCGACGTGCTGCCGGCTCTGCGCGCGCGGGTGCAAGAGGTTTTGGCATGACAGACACAGCATTGGACCTGGCCCACGCGGCGATGCAGGCGGCCCCGGAGGACGACGCGCTGCGCCTGCGCTTTTTCGAGCGGCTGGGCGATGCGGAGCTGTTCCTGTTGCTGGAGGCGGAGGCCGTAGGCGATCAGGTGACGCCGCAGGTGTTCGATCCCGGAACGGGGCCGTTGGTGCTGGTGTTTGATCGGGAAGACAGGCTGGCAAGTTTTGCCGGTGCGGCGGCAGATTATGCTGCGTTGTCGGGCCGGATTGTGGCGGGGCTGTTGGCGGAGCAGGGGCTGGGCCTTGGCCTGAACCTGGATGTGGCGCCGTCGTCTTTCCTGTTGGACGCGGACGGTGTGCGGTGGCTGGCGCAGACGCTGGACAATGCGCCGGACACGGTCGAGGCGCGGCTGGCCGAAGTCACGGCCCCCACGGGATTGCCCGATGCACTGATTGCAGCCCTCGATACCAAGCTGGCGACGGCGACGGGGTTGGCGCAGATGGCCTATCTGGTCGGCACAGCAGATACCGAGGGCAAGCGGGGCCATATGCTGGCACTGGTGGGGGCGACGCCGGGCGCACAGGAGGCGCTGGCGCGGGCCGCAGCAGAGGCGTTGACGTTCTCAGGCATCGAGGCAGGCGCGATGGATGTCGGTTTCTTTGATGCAAATGATCCGGTGACGGAACGGCTGGCGCGGGTTGGGCTGCGCTTTGATCTGCCACAACCGGCCCCCACGACGGCGCCAGAGCCCACGGCACCCGGATCGGACCCGAACCGCCCGCCGCGCTTGCGCTAGAGCGATAGCGAAAGCCTCAGGCGGCTTGCATCACGCTACTCTGGCGCGTGGTCACATCACCGCGAGACGGTCTGCAATGCTGGACAGGCATGCCCTATTTCCGCATCATTGCCGGGTCGCAAGACGGCTGGGCATCACAAACATATGCAACCGAAACCGAGCTGCCTGAAGGATACCGCCCAATGATGAACCGCTTCACCATGACGATTGCCGCCGCTGCCAGTGCGATGGCGTTGGCCACCACGGCCTTTGCCGGAGACCAATATGTCGATGAGACAGGGTTTGCCGTGTCCGGCTATGACGTCGTGGCCTATTTCGGCCTGGCGCAGAACCCCGTGGGGCAGTCGCAACCGGCTGGCGTGCCGGGCAAGGCATCGATCACGGCCGAGTACAACGGCGCGACATTCGCCTTTTCGACAGAAGCCAATCGCGACGCCTTTGTCGCGGACCCGGCCCGTTACGCGCCGCAATATGACGGCCACTGTGCTTACGGTGTCGCGCAGGGCGGCAAAGTGCCTGCCAACCCGAACCTGTGGCGGATCGTGGACGACAAGCTGTATCTCAACATCACCGACGTTGTGGTCGGGTTCTGGGAAGAGGACATTCCTGGCAACCTGAACAAGTCGGAAGGCAACTGGGTCTCGATCGACGACGCCCCGGCCTCTGATCGTACCATCCCCAAATTCACCAGTGAGGCTCCGAATACCTGATATGACCCAAGACCCCGAGACCCTCGAAAAACAAACCTCGGGTGAGACCCCGGCGCGCCTGTCGCGTCGGGGTTTTGGCCTGATGGCCGGTGCCACGATCGTTGGCGGCGCGGTGTTTGCATCGCAATGGTACAATATCGGCGCACAGGCCGGTGTCGAAGGCACGCTGAGCACGCCTGACGCGCACAAGGCGGCTGTGTCCGGTGACATCGTGTTGGTCGACATTCGCCGCCCCGACGAGTGGGAGCGCACGGGTGTGGGCGAAGGCGCTGTGACAATCGACATGCGGCGTGACGATTTCACCGATGTTCTATTGCAGCACACGGCGGGACGCACGGACGCACCGGTCGCGCTGATCTGCGCGCGCGGCGTGCGGTCCCGGCGCATGACCGAGCGGCTGACGGCGGCAGGGTTCACGACGATCATCGACGTGCCGGAGGGCATGCTGGGATCGGGTGCTGGGCCTGGGTGGCTCAAGCGCGGTTTGCCCACAGTGACATGGGCGGAATAGCCGGTTTCATCCGGTAGAATGACACAGAGACGAGGCACGCAGTGACATGCGTGCCTTTTTTCATGCGTGGGTGCTGCGGTTATTCTGCGGCGATGTTCGGCGTGTCGATCTGGGCCTGCATCTCGGCACGGGCGGTACGCGCATCGGAGACGATTGTCGGCTCGCGCAGGGTCAGCGGATTGTCCAGCCGCAGGATCGCGGCGGTGCGACCGCTGAGGGCGGACAGCGGCACCGACATCAGCAGGCTGGCCATGATCGGGAACAGCCACCAGGACACCAGACCGGCACTGAGGCCCGCCAGAAGCAGCGCGCCCAGTACGGTTTCCACCCAGTGAAAGGCCACCAGCGTGCGCAGCGGATAGCTGGTCGCGGTGCGTGATTGTGGCTGCCAGCCTGCGCCTCGGCCTGTCAGGCTGCGCAGTACGGCGCGGGTTTGCTGGATCATCATGATGGGGGCGTAGGCGATGGACAGGGCCAGTTCGACCAGCACCGCGAGGCCAAAGGCCCGGCGTCCGCCAAAGAGGCGCGCGGCCTTGCCATTGCTGGCGATGATGACGGCGCTGGTGATTTTGGGTGTCAGCAGCATGCCGTACATCACCACGAGGAACATGGCGCTGTCGATATGGGTCATGGCAGGCGGCCAGTTGGGAAAGAGGGGGTTCGCCTCGTTGAAGTACGAGATCACGTTGGTTTCCGCGTCGCGGCCCAGCAGCGCCCAGAACACCAGCAGGACAAACCAAGCGGGCGACATCAGGTAGGCGGCGGCCCCTTGGAAGAGGTGAAAGCGGCTGACCGGGTGCAGGCCGCGTGTGGCGAGCAGGCGCAGGTGTTGCAGGTTGCCCCGGCACCAGCGTTGGTCACGCAGGGTATAGTCGATCAGGGTGCCGGGCGTTTCCTCAAAGCTGCCGGTGATGCGCGGCAGGAACCGCACGCGCCAGCCTGCGCGGCGCAGCAGGGACGCTTCGACAAAGTCGTGGCTGAGGATCAGGTCGGTGCGCCCGGTCAGGCCACGCAGGTGCGGCAGACCCGCCGACGAGGCAAAGGCGCGTGTGCGGATGATGGCGTTATGGCCCCAATAGTTCGCTTCGCTGCGCGACCAGTGCGCCAGTCCTTCGGCCAGAAGCCAGCCGTAAGTGACGCCGGAGAACTGCTGCATCCGCGCAAACAGCGTGTTGGCTCCGATCAGTTGCGGAAAGCTCTGGATCAGGCCCGCGCGGGGGTCGGCGGCAAGTTCGGTGGCCAGGCGGTCGATGGCGCGTCCGGTCATCAGGCTGTCGGCGTCCAGCACCAGCATCGCCTCGTGGTCGGCGCCCCAACCGGTGATCCAGTCCACCAGATTGCCGACCTTTTTGTCGGTGTTTGCTGCGCGGCGGCGGTAGTGGACCGGGAAGGGGGCGCTGGCCTTGAGCGCCTGAAAGGCTTGCCATTCCTGCAGGGCGATGGCGTCGTCGCGCGTGTCGCTGAGGACAAATAGCGTATAGCGGTGGCCGCCGCGTTCGCGAGTCAGGTCGCGGAGCATAGCCGCCGCGTTGCCAAACACGTCAGAGGGTGTTTCGTTGTAGACAGGCACCAGCAGTGCCACGTCGAGCGGCGCGGCATCGGGCAGCTCGGGCGGGTCCTCGAAGCGGCCCGCGAGGCCCACGGCCACGGTCGACACGGACAGGGTGACCCAAACGAAGGTCAGGCCGATCAACACCAACAGCACATATTCGAACCCGGTCATGCCAGCCATTTCAAACAGGCCGTAGAGCGCCCAGACCATGCCGCCCGTGATTATAAGGGCAGGCAGGAACACCGCGATCCGCCACAGGCGACTTCGCCCGTCGACCGGCGTGTCGATCACGTCCGGTGCGGTGGCAAAGTCCTGCTCTGGCATGGCCAGAGGGGCCTCTGGGGGCATGTCGCGGAATGGGTTCACGATTGCGTCCACCGGTAGAGCCAGACCTCGCTGAGCGCTTCGCCGTCGAGGCGCAATTGCGCGCGGAACTCGGCCCATGTCGCCTCGCCCGGCATGAAGGTGAAGGCCAGTCGCGGCCCACCGGTTGCAGGGTTGCGTTGAATGATGCCCTCGGTCACTTCGCCCGCGCTTGACCGCACGAGGCGGTCGATCTTGCTGAGGTCCGTTGGCACGTGGTCGGCATTCTCAAAGTCGATGGCAAAGATGCGCCCGCCCTCGGGCCGTCCACCCGCCGCCGTGTTCAGCACGCGCAGTGGCATGGCCGCCTTGGGCGCGGGATCGGATCCCCAATCAAGCTGGTAGGTGATGCGGTGCGAGCTGCCTGCCTCGATGTCCGCAGAGGGACGCCAGTAGGCGACGATGTTGTCATAGATTTCGCGGTCGGCTGGGATCTCGACCAGTTGCACGTTGCCGCGCCCCCATCCCTCGCCCGGTGTCACCCAAAGGCCAGGGCGGCGGTGGTACAGCGCCTCGAGGTCGTTGAAATCCTCGAACTTGCGCGCCCGCTGCATCAGGCCAAAGCCGCGCGGGTTGTTGTCGCCGAACGCGCTGATCTGAAGCGTGAGCGGGTTGGCGAGGGGACGCCAGATCACTTCGCCCGCGCCATTGTGGATCATCAGCCCATCGTTGTCGTGCACAGCGGGGCGGAAATCGTCAAAGCGTTGGCGGTCCATATCGTCGTAGAGGAACATGGATGTGAGCGGTGCGATCCCCACATGGGTCAGCGTGCTACGGGCAAAGATCTCGGCCTCGACGCGCATTTTCAGGGGCTGGCCGGGCATGATCTCGAACCGGTAGGCACCGGTGCAGGACGGGCTATCGAGCAGGGCGTGCAGGACAATCTCGGCGGCACCAGCCTGCGGGCGTTCGAGCCAAAAATGGGTGAAGTCGGGAAATTCCTCGCCCGACGGGTCGCCAGTTTTCAGGGCAAGGCCGCGCGCGGACAGGCCATAGATGTCGCCGGTGCCGATGCCACGGAAGTAGCTCGCGCCCTGAAAGACCGCGTATTCCTCGTAGATGCCGGGCTGGCGCAGTTCGGCGCGCAAGCGCAGGCCGGAATAGCCCAGCGTGTCGTCAATTGGCACATCGGGGAATTTGTCGGTGGTGTCGAACACGCCCATGTCGAAGGACAGGGGGCGCGCTTGATCGCCGTCCACCACATAGGTGCGGATGGCTTGCGGAAAGTAGAGGCCGGGAGGGAACACGTCGATGCGCTGTGGTGCATCGGACCCTTCCCAGAGTGCATTGCGGCTGTCGAACCAGATTTTGCGGTACTGGTCATAGGTCAGGTTGCGCCATGCCTCGGGAATGAGCGGGCGCGGGGTATAGTCACGCGCGGCCATTTCGCGCGCCATGTCGATCACGTCCGACGGGGCAAAGGCGGTTGTCTCACCCAGTTGCAGACCGGGTTCTGCCGCCTCTTGCGCCCAAGAGGCGCGGGGGGCTGCCGCCAGGGCGGCCAGACTGGCAAGGAATTCACGTCGCAGCATCAGCGGGTCACCTTTGGTTTCCACGGTGTCGTCTTGAACCACCCGGCAAGGTAGGCGGTGAGGATCAAGCATCCACAGCCAAACGCATTGACCGCCAGAACGGTTCCGGTGTCGCGGCCCAGCATGTCCATTGCAAAGCCGTTGAAGCGGGCGACAAAGATCGACACCACAAACACGGCAAGCGATTGCTGGCCCACACGCAGGATGATGGCGAGGGTGCGTTGCCAGACGCGCGCGGCAAGGCCTGTGCCTTTGGTGATCAGGCGGTGGCCCTTGTCACCGGCGATGACCCACGCGAGGTAGGCCAGCGACAGAAACTGGACATAGCGCAGCAGGCCGAAGTCGGATTTCGAGATCCACTGGCGGTTGTCCACGCGCCATTCACGCGCCCAGTCAAAGCCGAACTCGCGCACGCCGATGTTGGACAGCGGCACATTGGCCAGCACAAAGAAGGCGGCAATCCCCATCAGCAGGGCGTTGACGGGTGGTTTAGGCAGCCAGCCGCGCATGAAGGCAAAGCCGGTAAAGAACACGAGTTGCCAGCCAAACGGGTTGAGGAACCAGCGCCGTTGCCAGTCGTCATTGCCGACCCAGGGTTCGGCGGTGAAATTCAGGTAGGGCAAGCCCAGGCTTTCGGTGAACTTGCGCTGGGCGAGGAACCAGATGATCAGGCTGGCGGCGGCCAGCAGCCCGATATGGCGGTCGCCCAACACGATCACGATAGGCATCATGGCGAGGATCACCATGTACATCGGCAGGATATCAAAGAGGTTCGGCACCCATTGCAGGGTCATGAACCGGAACAGCATGTCCGGCGTTTCCCACAGGCCCTCGGAGTGTTCGACAAAGAGCATCCAGAGGTTCAACTGGCCCCAGTAGTTGCGCGTTGTGGCATCGAGGTTGGTCAGGAATGCCAGCATCGCGGCGGTCGCAAAGAAGAGGCCGATATGGGCCCAGTAGACCTGCCAGATGCGGTAGATGACGCGCGCCGTGCCCAAGAGCCATCCGGCCCTGTCAAAGGTCGCGCCAAAGGCGATGGCCGAGGCCATGCCCGAGCAGAAAACAAAGATCTCGGTCGCATCGGAAAAGCCGAAGCGTGCGGGGATCCATGAGGTCAGGAAGTTGCCCGGCGTGTGGGCAAACAGGATGATGAACATCGCAAGCCCGCGAAAGAAGTCGAGGCGGACGTCGCGCACGCGCACGGGCTGTGCCGCCGGGGCGGCCGCCGCGGGTGCGGCTGCGGATTGGGTGGGATCGGCAAAGGTCATGGCCGCTGTCTAGTCTTCTTTGGTCAAAGAGTCAGGCCCCGCGCGCGTGCAGACGCGGGGGCCGGCGCGTTTATTGCGCGGGGATGCGGCGGGCGTCGCTGACGCTGGCCAGACGGGTGGCCGAGAACCGGTCAACGGCACCTGCGCGGCGCGCGATGCGGTCTTCGAGCAGGGCCTCGGTGGCGTCGTACATGCCAGAGCGCAGGCCCGCATCGATCGTCATGCGTTCAAACACGTCGCGCTGGGCGTGGCTGCCGCCGATGGTTTGCATGCCGGGGCGGGCCGATGCCAGATTGCGGAACGCATCGTCATAGCGTCCTTCGGCAAAGGCGTTGAGACCGGCAAGTGCGGCCTTGCCCGGATCGGCAACGCGCGAGGGCATTTCACCCTGGCGCGCGGCATCAACGGCAAAGCGCGCTGTCAGTGCGGATTGCGCGTCGTCCCGGCCAGCAGCCCCCAGAGCAAGCTGGTAGTGCAGGTCGGCAAACACCAGGCAACCGTCATCGGTACGGTGTTGCGCAAAGTCAGCCAATTCGTCCCAGCGGTCGCCCACCTGGGTGCCTTCGAGTTCCAGACGCATGAGCAGCGATGTGGCGTTGGCGATGTCGCGGTAGTCGTCGGTCTTTTCGTGGCGGATCTGCTGGTCATAGAGGGCCAGAACGATGTCATTCTCGCCGCGGTCGAGGTGCAGCAGCGCCTTGTGCCACCAGACATGGTAGCGGAAGTTGTTGCAGTGATCCCAGGCCGCGCAGTTGTTTTCGATCAGTGCGATGCCGTGATCGGGACGGGCGGTCATGTCGTAGACGTGCGCCACGGCGTGCAGGCCCCAGGCGTCGTCGCTTGCCAGTTGCAGCCCTTTGAGGCCAGCGGCCTCGGCACCGTCATAGTCACCCGTTTCCTCAAGCGTGAAGGCGTGGCAGCCGTGAACGTATCCTTCGAGGGCGTGGCCCTTGTGTGCGTCGAGCACGTTTTCGATGGAGGCACGCATGCCCACGCCATCACCCAGGATAAAACGGATGGCATGGCTGACCTTGGCCGACAGCGTGTCGGTGGGGTGTTCGGCCAGAACGCGTTCCATCGCGGCGATGGCACCGGAGGGGCGTCCATCGAGCCATTCACCCAATGCCCGCACCCAGAGCCGTTCGCGGGCAGAACCGCCAGAGGTGGCCAGTGCGGCCACAGCCGTCTGACCGGCCTCGCGCGCGACCGAGTTCAGTTCCTTGCGGCCCATCATGAGCGAAAACAGCCCCTTGGTGGCGTGGCCCATCGCAAAGTTCGGAGCGCCCGAGAGGACGGCGCCCAAATGAGTTGGCGTGGCTGTGCCATGTGCCATGAAGGCGCGGATCATGCCGTTCCACTCGGCAACCAGGGCGGGGTCGTCCAGGCTGACGGGAGCTTGGCAAATATCGTGCATCATGAGAGCGGTACCTCTTACGGAGTGTTATTGGCGACGGGTGTAAAGCATCTAAGACGGTTTGGGACCATTTGCGGGCTCGAAACACGCAAGCGTGAAGGCTGTACTAGCGATCCGTGAGCAAATTGTGAGCATAGATGCCCAAAGCAGGCGGAAACCAGCCAAAGCGCTTGCGATTTCGTGATCAGTCTTGCGGTTTTTGGGGTGCCAATGTTGCAAGAACGGCTTCGGTGTCCTGTCCAAAGCGGGGGGGCGGGCGGTTGTAACGCACGGGTGTCGCAGAAAATTTCAGGGGATTCGCCAGCAACCGGACGTGACCGTCAGCCACATCATCGCGTGCAATCTCGACCACCGTGCCGCGTGCCTGCGCCTGATCGGATCCTAGCGCTTCGGCCACGTCGTGGATCGGCCCGCAGGGTACCTTGGCACCGCGCAGGCGGGACAGGATGTCGTCCTTGGTCAGGCGCGCCAGACGTGTCCGCAGGTCCGGGATCAGGGCGTCCCGGTTTTCGATCCGCAACTGGTTGGTGACAAAGCGCGGATCGGTCCCCAACTCGGGTGCGCCGATCACGTCGCAAAACCGCGCAAACTGGGCATCATTGCCAACCGCAACCAGCACGTGTCCGTCGCTGCCTGCAAAGGCGTCGTAGGGCACGATGTTAGGGTGGGCATTGCCGCGCCGTTCGGGCACCTGGCCGCTGGTCAGGAAATTGCACCCTTCGTTGATCAGCCACGCCATCTGCGCGTCCACGAGGCTGAGGTCGATGTGCTGGCCCTCGCCGGTCTGGTCGCGGTGGCGCAGTGCGGCGAGAATACCGATGGTGGCGTACATGCCGCACATGACATCCGCGATGCCTACGCCGACTTTCATAGGTGCGCCGTCGGGATCGCCAGTCAGGGACATGATCCCGCCGTAGCCTTGGGCCATGAGGTCATAGCCGGGTTGATCGCGGTTGGGGCCAACCTGCCCAAATCCGGAGATTGAGCAGTAGACCAGCCCCGGATGCGCCTTGCACAGCGTCGCATGATCAAGCCCGTATTTGACCAGCCCGTCGGGCTTGTAGTTCTCGATCACGATGTCCGCACGCGCGGCCAGTTGTCGAATGATGTCCTGACCCTCGTCCGTCGAAAGATCGACGGCGATGGATTGTTTGTTGCGGTTGGCGGACATGAAATAAGCCGACAGGTCCGTCGGTTGCCCTTCATGGTCGCGCGCATAGTTCGGCCCCCAGCCGCGCGTATCATCGCCGCCGGTCTTGGGGTTCTCGACCTTGATCACCGTTGCGCCAAGGTCGCCCAGCATTTGCGTGGCGGTGGGGCCAGCCAGAATGCGCGATAGGTCGAGCACATAGACACCGTCCAGCGCGCCGGGTGTTTGCGTATCAGATGCGGCCATCATAGGCCCCACGGTCGATGACGGCTGCGATCACGGTGAAGGTTGTTGCGGTTTGCGCCGCTTCCAGTGCGGCCTGAAGTTCTGCGCGGGACGTGACGGTGTGCCCCGCCCCGCCGAAGGCACGGCCCATGGCGGCAAAGTCGTGTTTGGCAAAATCCACACCAGCATTTGTCAGTTGGCGCTGGCGTTGTTTGAGTTCGATCAGGGCCAGCGAGGCGTCGACGAAGACGACAAAAATCGTGTTCAGGCCCAGTTCCGCTGCGGTGGACAATTCGCCCGCAACCATGAGGAACCCGGCATCGCCGGAAAAGCTGACCACGGGGCGGTCGGGGTCTGCGACCTTGGCCCCCATGGCGAGTGGGATGGCGCAACCCATGGTGCACAGGGCCGATGATTGCATCAGGCCGCGCGGCTCGTAGCATTCCCACATCTGGCTGAGCAGGATGCGGTGCGCGCCGCTGTCGGCGGTGGCCAGTGTGTTGCGGGGCAGGGTGGTGCGGCACGTGTCGATGATGGCTGCGGGGCCCCATGCCTCGTCGGCGGGGAAGGCGCGGGTCAGGTCGGCCTTGGCCGCCGGGATTTCGCCTTCGGTCCATGTGGGTTGCGGTGTGACGCCCTGCGCCATTGCCGCCAGTGTTTCGGCGCAATCGCCAACCACGTTCATGGAGGCCTGGTGCATGTAGTGGTGGTTGGGTTCGGCGGTGATGTCGATCATGGTCTGGATGCCGGGAAAGTAGAAATCCCGCCAGCCAGTACGCATTTCGATCGGGTCATAGCCCAGCCCGATGATCAGGTCGGCGCGTTGCACCATCGGCAACAGGATCTTGTCCGCTTTGGGCGACAGGCCTGCACCACCCAGAGCCAGGGCGTGATCCTCTGGCAGGAGGCCCTTGGCCTTGTAGGTGGTGATGACGGGGACGTTGAATGTCTCGGCGAATTGGCGCAGCTGGTCGGCCATGTCGGTACGCTGGGTGTCAAAGCCCTGGTTGAGCGCATCGACACCCACGATCAGGATCGGGCGTTTGGCCCGCGCCAGTTCAGCGCGCATCGCGTCCAGCACGGCGGGCGCTGGAACGGTGGCTGTTGCCGTTGTGCGCCGGCAGGGGATTCCCGGGCTGACCGGCGTGACGGCCACGGTGATGGGCACATCGATATGGACTGGGCCGGGGCGTCCTTCGAGGGCGATGCCAACGGCCTTGTCGGCAATGACATGGGCGGCTCCGGTGTTCAGGGTGAACGTCGCCTTGGTGATCGGGCGGAAAACTTGTGTCTGGTCAAGGACCTGGTGGGTGTAGGTCTGCACCTCGTCCGCGTCGACGCAGCCAGCGAGCACGATCATCGGGACGCGGTCCTGATGGGCGTTGGCCACTGCGTTGACCCCGTTCAGAGCGCCGGGTCCAACCGTTGCCACGAGAATGCCGGGCGCGCCGGTGCGGTGCCATGCGCCTTCGGCCATGAAGGCGGCGGCGTTTTCGTGTTTGCACAGCACAAAGCGGATGCCTGCACGTTCCAGCGCATCCACCAGTGTCAGCACCTCGCCGCCGGGCATGCCAAAGGCGAGCCGACACCCGGCATCATACAGCCGTGCGGCCAGAACATCGGCGGCCCGTGGTGGGCTAGGGGGCAGGTCTTTCATTGTCGTGTCTTTCTTGTCGGAACGCGGCACCGCGCCTTCCTGTCACGGGTCAGGCCTGCGCACAACTCACACCTGCGTGGCGCATTGTTTCAGTCGTGCGGTCCGTCCCTTGACGTTTCACCGGTGCGGGTCCTTATGTGAGAGTAGAATGACGGATCAAGTTCTCAATATCGGGATCACGGGCCTGCATTGCGGGTCCTGTGTTGGTCGGGCCGAGGCGGCGCTTTTGGCGTTGCCGGGCGCGCGGGATGTGCGTGTCAATCTGGCCGATCACAGTGCGCGTGTGGGCGGTGTTGCCGCGACCGACGTGGTGACTGCGCTTGAGGCGGCGGGGTATCCTGCGCGCGTCGATCATCTGACCTTGTCGGTGCCGGGCATGTCCTGTGCGTCCTGCGTGTCGCGGATCGAGGATGCGGCGGGCCGGGCGGATGGCGTGCTGGATGTGCAGGCGCATCTGCCGACGCGCGTGGTACAGGTCAACACCGCAGGGTCCGCAGATGCAGTCATGGCCGTGCTGGCCGAAGCGGGGTATCCGGCACAACACGAGACAGAGGCTGCACCAACAGACGATCCGGCGGCGCGCTATTTGCGCCGTTTCGGGATCGCGGCGGCGCTGACCCTGCCCGTTTTTGCCATCGAAATGGGAAGCCATGCCGTGCCTGCGGTCCATGACTGGGTTGCCGCGACGATTGGTCAGGCCAACAGTCATATCCTGCAATTGGTTCTGAGCTTTGCGGTGCTGGCCGGGCCGGGCGCTGGGTTTTTCCGGCGCGGGATACCCGGCCTGATCAAGGCGCGCCCGGATATGGATGCGCTGGTGGCGCTGGGTGCGGGGGCTGCGTTCCTGTTCTCTGCGCTCGCGGTGCTGGCGCCGGGCCTGTTGCCGCCTTCGGGTGTCTATTTCGAGGCGGCGGCGGTCATTGTCACGTTGATCCTGCTTGGCCGTTGGCTCGAGGCGCGTGCCAAGGGACGCACCGGCGACGCGGTGCGCCGTCTGCTGGGCCTGCGCCCCGACACGGCGGAGGTTGAGAGCGGCGGCACCTTTGCCCCACGCGCGCTCGACGCGGTCGTCGTGGGCGACGTCCTGCGGGTGCGCCCCGGTGGGCGCATCGCGGTGGACGGCGTTGTCGTAGACGGCGCGACCCATGTGGATGAAAGCATGCTGACCGGCGAACCGGTCCCTGTTCTGAAATCAGCAGGCGATATGCTGCATGCTGGCACGTTGGTGACCACGGGCACGCTGACCTACCGCGCGACGCATGTGGGACGGGATACCGTTCTGGCGCGCATCACGACGCTTACGGAACAGGCACAGGCCGCACGATTGCCGGTCGAGGCGCTGGTCAACCGGATCACCGCACGGTTTGTGCCTGCGGTGTTGATTGTCGCGGCTGTGACCTTTGTTCTTTGGTGGGCCTTGGCCGGACTGGCCCCTGCAGTTGTGTCGGGCGTGTCGGTCCTGATCATTGCGTGTCCCTGTGCCATGGGTCTTGCCACGCCGATGTCCATCATGGTGGGCACAGGTCGCGCCGCTGAACTGGGCGTGTTGTTTCACAAGGGCGCGGCCTTGCAGCGCTTGCAGGACGCGCGCGTTGTCGCCTTTGACAAGACCGGGACGCTGACCCAAGGCACACCGAGTGTGATGCATGTGGCCGGTGACGATGCGGCGATCATGCTGGCCGCCGCTGTGGAACAGAGGTCAGAGCACCCCATTGCGCGCGCCATCGTCGCGTTCACGCCAGCCTCTGCCGGACAGGTCGATGGGTTTGAGGCCGTGCTGGGTGAAGGCGCGCGGGCGCAGGTGGATGCACACACCGTTGTGGTCGGGAATGCCGCGATGTTGGCCCGTGAGGGTGTCGCGTCAGAGGCCACCCTGATGGATACCGGTGCGGGTTGGGCGGCAGACGGGTACACCGTTGTACATGTGGCTGTGGACGGCGCGCATGTTGCGGCGCTGGCCGTTGGTGATGCGGTCCGACCAGGGGCAAAAGACACGCTGGCCGATATCGCAGCCTCCGGGCGTCAGGTGGCGATGATCTCGGGCGATGCAGCACCGGCGGCACAGTATGTGGCGCGCCAGTTGGGGATTGAACATGTGGTGGCCGAGGTGCGCCCCGATGGCAAAGTTGCCGCGATCGAGGCGTTGCAAGACCAGTTTGGCCCGGTGGCTTATGTCGGTGACGGGATCAATGATGCGCCCGCGTTGGCGCGGGCTGATGTCGGGCTGGCGGTGAACGGGGCCAGTGACGCCGCAATCGAGGCGGCGGACGTGGTGATGATGTCTCCCGATCCGGGCGCGGTGCTGCGCGCCCTGCACATCAGTCAGGCGACACTGCGCAACATTCGGCAAAACCTGTTCTGGGCGTTTGGCTACAACACGGTACTGATCCCGGTTGCGGCGGGCCTGCTTGTCCCGTTTGGCGGGCCACAGCTGTCGCCCGCGCTGGCCGCGCTGGCAATGGCGCTGTCATCGGTGTTTGTGGTGACAAACGCCCTGCGCCTGCGCAGGGCTGGGGCCTAGCGGCGGCGGTCCCGGCGGGACGACATCGGCTGGAATGCAACGCCGACATGGGCCTCGCAATAAGGCTTGCCTTGCTGGACGGGCAGGCCACAGAACCAGAAATTGTCAGTCGCGGGGTCACCCACGGGCCATTTGCAGGTCCGTTCAGTCAGCTCCATCAAGCTGATCTTCTTGGCCTTTTTCTCGATCTCGTTGACCTTGGCCAGCGCCTCTGGGCTGATTTCGTTTGCGGACGGCTGCGGTGGCAGCGGCTGTCCGGCGGGAATGATCTGTTTGCGTGCGGGCAGGGTCGATTTTGTCTCGGGTGCCGGGGCAGGTTTGATCGCTGGCTCGGTCTTGGGCTGCGGTTTCGGCTCTGCCTTGGCCTTGGGTGTTGGCTTGGGCTTGGGGTCCGCTTTGGCTGCTGCAGCACTTGCGCCGCTGCCTGCACGGTTCGACAGGCCAAGCCGGTGCACCTTGCCGATCACCGCGTTGCGGGTCACGCCGCCCAACTCCTTGGCGATCTGGCTGGCGGATTGGCCCTCCCCCCACATCTTTTTCAGAAGTTCAACGCGCTCGTCGGTCCAAGACATCGGCAGGCTTTCCTAGCTAAAAGGCGGCCTCCCATGGGGCCGCCCTGAAATTTCATGTCAGCGTTCTATTCTAGTCACCCACGCCAAAGTTACAAGGGAGCATGGTCCCGTTGCCTGCGGGCATTTCGCCCCTCGCGCCAGGCCAGCAAAAGTGCGCCGGTGATGATGATGCCAGCACCCAACAGTGTGATGCCGTCCGGGATGACACCATAGAAAATCGTGTCGTAAAGTGCCGCAAAGATCAGCGTTCCATAGCTGAACGGCGCAACAAAACTGGCGTCTGCGCGCGCCATGGCATTTACAAAACAGGTCTGCGCCACGGCCATGGCGCCGCCGATGCCTGCCATCAGCGCCCATTGCGCACCTGTTGGCGCTTGCCAGACCCAAACCACGGCCAGCCCGGCGACGATCATGCCCAGCAGGTTGTTGACCACAAGGATCGAAAACGGCCCCTCGCGTCCAGTCAGTTTCTTGATGATGCTCAACTCGAACCCCAGAACAAGCGCAGCCCCAAGGGCGAGCAGCGCCGCAGGTTGAAAGCTGGCAGGTGTCGGGCGCAGCAGGATCATGGCCCCGGCAAAGGCAATAGCGGCGGCCAGCCAACGCCACTTGCCCACGCGTTCGCCCAAAAGGGGGATGGCCAGGATCATGCCGAACACCGGGTTGAGGAACGAGATCGCGGTGGCGTCGGCGAGCGGGATATACGCCACGCTTGCAAACATCAGCGTCACACCCAGCCAGCCCGACACCGTGCGGGCCAGGTGCAGACCGAGATGGGGCCGTTGAAATTCGGGCCGCAGGATCGCTGCCGCCGTCCCGAGCGCCACAAAGGCAAAGAGGAACCGCCCGAAGCTGATCTGGAACGGGTGCAGGGCCGGGCCGAATTGGTCTGTGCCCAAGGCTTTGGCAAACAGGGTGGTGGCCGCAATGAACGCGCAGGCGATGCCGATCAGGCCAGCGGCAAGGGCAGGATTCGGAGGTTTGGCGGCATACATGTACGTGACCTGCGCCCAAGCCGGGACAGGTGCAAGTCATTTCATCTGGTCTTTTTCAAACGGGGCGTCTATCAGACGGGCATGAAGATCACGGCGACACATCTCCGACGACCCTTGCGCCGCAGCTGAGGCTGCCGACGATCTTTGCGTGTGCGCCGGATTTGGCCACACATCCCTCTCTTAAATCTGTTGACCCCGCCCAATGCCTCATGCACCAACGTGTTTTGACGTTTTTGGCTGACCCAAGAGGATGATCCCCATGATCACGTCCGTTTTGCCGACCTACAACCGCGCCCCTCTGACCTTTGTCAAAGGCGAAGGCGCCTGGCTGATCGAAGCGGACGGGCGACGTTTTCTCGACCTGGGCGCCGGTATTGCGGTCAATGCGCTGGGCCACGCCCATCCTGCTCTGACCGAGGCGCTGACCACCCAGGCCAATGCGCTCTGGCACACGTCGAACCTGTACCACATCCCCCAGCAACAGGCCCTCGCCGACAAACTGGTCGATGCCACTTTTGCCGACACGGTGTTCTTTACCAACTCGGGCACCGAGGCCTGCGAGCTGGCCGTCAAAATGGCGCGCAAATACTGGTTCGACAAAGGTGAACCCGACAAGGTCGATATCATCACCTTCACCGGCAGCTTCCATGGCCGGTCATCTGCGGGCATCGCGGCGGCTGGGTCTGAAAAGATGACCAAGGGCTTTGGCCCGCTCCTGCCCGGATTTACCAACCTGGCCTTTGGTGATCACGACGCGGTTGCGGCGGCGATCACCGACCAGACCGCAGCCATCCTGATCGAACCTGTCCAGGGCGAGGGCGGGATCATCCCTGTGCCTGACCAATGCCTCAAAGGGTTGCGCGACCTGTGCGACACGCATGGCATCCTGCTCATCTTTGACGAAGTTCAATGCGGTGTCGGCCGCACGGGCAAGCTTTTCGCCCATGAATGGGCGGGCGTGGCGCCGGACATCATGATGGTCGCCAAGGGGATCGGCGGCGGCTTTCCCCTGGGCTGTGTGCTGGCCACCGAAAACGCCGCAAGCGGCATGACCGCAGGCACGCATGGCTCGACCTATGGCGGCAACCCGCTGGGCTGCGCCGTGGGCTGTGCCGTCCTCGATATTGTCGCTGACCCTGCCTTCCTCGCGGATGTGAACCGCCGCGCAGGCCTGTTGCGCCAGAAACTCGAAGGTTTGACTGCCGCCCATCCGGATGTCTTCGACCTGGTGCGCGGGTCCGGGCTGATGATGGGGATCAAGTGCAAAGTGCCATGCGGTGACGTGGTCGCTGCCGGCTATGCCCAAGAGGTGATCACCGTCCCTGCCGCAGACAACACGATCCGCCTGTTGCCTCCGCTCAATATTTCCGACGACGAAATCGCAGCCGCTGTGGACCGACTTGATGCCGCCGCAATCGCTTTGGCGTCCTGACTTTCCTTTCGCATCAAATACCTTCGGGGGTTCGGGGGCAGACAGCCCCCGGCAACCCGCACCAAGAGACATGACATGACCCATTTCCTAGACATCCATACGACGTCGCAACCTGACCTGCGGCAGATCATCGACAGCGCCCGCGACATGAAAACCGCCCGTGCCGGCCGCCCCAAGGGGACGCGGGACGATGATCAGCCGCTGGATGGGCACATGGTGGCCCTTATTTTCGAAAAACCCTCTACTCGGACACGCGTGTCCTTTGACGTGGGCGTGCGCCAGATGGGCGGCCAGACGATGGTGCTGTCCGGATCGGACATGCAACTGGGACATGGCGAGACCATTGCCGACACTGCCCGTGTCCTCAGCCGCTATGTGGACCTCATCATGATCCGCACATTCGAAGAAGCGACGCTGCTGGAAATGGCGGAATATGCGACCGTGCCTGTAATCAACGGCCTTACCAATCGCACGCATCCCTGCCAGATCATGGCGGACATCATGACCTTCGAAGAGCATCGCGGCCCGATCCGCGGCAAGAAAGTCGTGTGGTCCGGTGACGGCAACAATGTCTTTGCCAGCTTTGCCCATGCGGCCAAGCAATTCGAGTTTGATCTGGTCTTTACCGGTCCAGAACCGCTTGATCCCGAACGGGCGTTGGACGGTCTCTACACAACCGAGCGGGACCCCGCGCGCGCCGTCGAAGGTGCCGATCTGGTTGTTACGGACACCTGGGTGTCGATGCATGATCCCCAATCCGCGCGCGAACGGCGGCACAACCAGTTGCGCGGTTATCAGGTGAACGCGGACCTGATGGCCCAGGCTAAGGCGGACAGCCTGTTCATGCACTGCCTGCCCGCCCACCGCGATGACGAGGCAACGTCCGAGATCATGGACGGGCCACATTCTGTCATCTTTGACGAAGCCGAAAACCGGCTGCATGCGCAAAAGGCGATCATGCGCTGGTGTCTGGGCGTTTGACGGGATGACCGGCGTGCGCATCGCAGTGGCCGGAGCGGGCAGCATCGGCTGTTTCGTCGGTGGGCTGCTGGCGCATGCGGGACACGACGTGCGTTTTCTTGGTCGGGCGCGACTGGTAGATGCCTGCGCGACGTCGGGCCTGCGATTGACCGGCTATGATGGTCTGGACCTGCATCTGCAGCAGGTTCAAGCGACCGCCTCGCCCGAGGTGGGTCTCGCGGACGCGGACGTGGTTCTGGTCTGTGTCAAATCCGGTGACACCGCCGCGATGGCCGCGCAGATCGCGCAATATGCCGACGGCGCGCAGGTGATCAGCCTGCAAAACGGGGTGACCAATGCCGCCACTTTGCGCGCCGCCTTGCCGCGCCATGATGTGCGCGCAGCCATGGTGCCGTTCAATGTCGTGGCAGAGGGCGCCGCGCATGTGCACCGCGCCACATCCGGCGATATCCTCGTTGAGGCGGGTCCCCTGCCTGCGCTGAGCACTGCGCATTTGGCCTGGACCGCACATACCGACATCGAGGCCGTGCAATGGGGCAAGTTATTGATCAACCTGGGGAACGCGGTCAACGCGCTGTCGGACCTGCCATTGTTGGAGCAATTGCAGGACGTCCGCTGGCGTCGTCTGTTGGCCGATCAGATGCGCGAGGCGCTGCGCGTGCTGCGTGCGGCGGGCATCACCCCGGCCAAGACCACGGCGGTGGCACCCGGTTTGATCCCGATGATCCTCCGGCTGCCCACGCCGGTGTTCCGGCTGGTGGCGGCGCAGATGCTGACCATTGATGCAACCGCGCGTTCGTCAATGTGGGAAGACCTGAAGCGTGGTCGGACGACCGAGATTGACGCCCTGCAAGGCACGATCCTGCAACTTGCCGATCGTTTTGGTCGTCAGGCCCCGGTCAATGCGCGGATGCGCCAGTTGATCCAGGCCGCCGAGACCGCAGGCAACGGTCCGCCGGGCCTGAGTGTGGACGAGATCAGACGCACGCTCTAGCCCGCTCGACCGGGTGGCGTTGGCGGGGACTTGCCCCGCCTTGGCCGTTTTCAGTTCGAGTGGGTGCTGTGGTCGTCGTGGCCACCATGGGCGTCTGCCGCCGGTTTGCGTTCGTTGTCGACAGGGATGGTCACGACCACCTCGCCCGCATTTTCAAAGACCAGCGTGACTTCGATGTCGCTGCCCTGTTCCAGCGGCCCGGTAAGGCCCATCAGCATGACGTGATCGGCGCCACGTTTCATTTCGTACATGGTGCCTGCGGGGATGGCGATGCCGCCTTCGATTTCGGTCATCTTCATGACGCCGTCGCTGACTTCGACATGGGTGTGCAGCTCGACCCGTTTTGCCGCGTCGGAACGGGCCGCGATCAGAACGTCATCCGCGCCTGATGTGTTGTGCAGCATCATAAAGGCTGCGCCAGCCTTGGCCGAGGGGCTGGCCGCACGGGCGTATGGATCCATGACCATGATGTTGTCAGCCAGGGCTGGAAGGGCGATGAGGGTAGCGGTTACAGCCGCCAAGATGGGTTTGGGAAAGGACATGAACGTCCCCTTTCTGGTGATCTGAATTGCAGTGCTGTTCTGAAGGGTGGGTCAGATCACCAAAGGCGGTGCGCGTGCGCCGGGGCGGCCCGAGGCGCAATGTTCCGCAAACGCAACAGGTTCCCACACCTGCAACAGGTGAAACCGTGTCGGAGCCGTCAGGCTGATGGCGGGAGGGGCGAGCGCGTCTGTGCTGTGCAGTGCACAATCGGGGCAAAGGTGCGGGGCCTGTGTCGGCTGCCCGTCCGCATCAACGTAGATCGCGGAAAGAGTTGTGCCGGTGCAGATGACGATGCGGTCCACGGCGCGATCCGCACCACGCGCCACCGCCATGCTGTGACTTGTCACAAGTAGCATCAGGCTCAGCAGAATGGACAGGCACGCGCGCATCATGGGCATGTTCTAGATCAGCGTGTGGGTACACTCAACTGCGGCAATGCGTTGCGGGTCGGCGCATTGCGGTTGTTCCGAAACGAACAACCCCGCCTGCCTGCGCAGACGGGGTGATGTGCATCGGGATGAACCGTGGTTCAGGCTGTTGCAGCCTGCGCCTTGGCAATCTCTTTTTTGACCTTGAGCGCGCGGTCGGACAGTTCAACGTCCTTGGCCTTGGCCAGATACGCGTCCAGACCACCACGGTGATCGACTGAGCGCAGCGCCGATGCCGAAATCCGCAGCTTGACGCCACGGCCCAGCGTTTCGGATTGCAGCGTCACGTCGTTCAGGTTCGGCAAGAAACGCCGACGTGTTCTGTTTTTCGCGTGGCTGACATTGTTGCCAACCATCGGGCCTTTACCGGTCAATTCGCATACGCGCGACATGGGCTTATCCTCTTAACGTTTTGCCGCCTCACACCGGGTCACCCGCCCTGAAACGACACAGGCACCGCGCGATGTCGGCGGCGCCATCGAATTTGGTCTGGAGGCTTTAGGGGGAATCGGGGTCAGGGTCAACCCGCCGTGGGCTTAAATCCACCCCCAATTCAGACAGGATGTGTGCTGCGGCGATGGCGGGGTCCAATGCGCCGGAGGACACCTCTGCGCCCAGTGTCGCCATGCGGGTTTGCACGTCGGGTGTTTCCAACTGTGACAGCAGTGCGGTGCGCACATCCTGCTCGAACCAATAGCGCGCCTGATCGGCGCGGGTCCGTGCGAAAAAGCCCGCTTCCCTACGCCATGCCACGAGGGACTGCATGTCGGCCCAAGCAGTGTCCAACCCGTCCTCGGAAAGGGCGGATACCATCATCGCCTTGGGGTAGCCCGTTGGGTCCTGTGGACGTTTGCGCAGCAGGCGCAGCGCACCCGCGTAGTCGGCACAGGTCCGTGTCGCAGCGGGTTTCAGATCGCCATCCGCCTTGTTGACGAGGATCATATCCGCCATTTCCATGATCCCGCGTTTGACCCCCTGCAACTCGTCGCCGCCTGCCGGTGCCAATAGCAGCAGAAAAAGGTCCGCCATCTGCGCTACCACAGTCTCGGATTGTCCGACACCAACGGTTTCGATCAAAATGACGTCAAACCCTGCACCCTCGCACAGGGCCACCGCTTCGCGGGTGCGACGGCCCACGCCGCCCAAGTGGGTCTGGCTGGGCGAGGGGCGGATAAAGGCTTCGGGCACACGGCTTAACCGGTCCATGCGGGTTTTGTCGCCCAGGATTGACCCACCGGAGCGCGCCGATGACGGGTCCACTGCCAACACGGCAACACGCAGGCCACGTGCGACAAGCATCATGCCAAACGCTTCGATAAAGGTGGATTTGCCGACGCCCGGTGTGCCGGACAGGCCGATGCGCAGCGCCTGGCGGTCACGGGGCAGGCTGGACAGAACAGCCGCTGCTTGATCCCTGTGATCGGCCCGCGCGCTTTCGACCAGCGTGATACCGCGTGCAAGGGCCCGCCGTTCTCCGGCGGCAATGCGATGTGCCAGGTCGGCTGTGTCCATGAGCGTGCTCTCCCTGATGCAACATGTCCGGGATGAGGCGTGAAATGTCCAGAGTTGGCGGCGCCGCACAGTTGGCGCATAACGCGACCCATGACCCAGTTGCCGATCCATGACATCTTGCCCGACCTGATCGCCACCTTGCGCCGGGACGGGCGGGCCGTGTTGCAAGCCCCGCCGGGTGCAGGCAAGACGACCTGCGTGCCGCTGGCGATGCACGAGGCCGGTCTGTGCAAGGGGCGCATTCTGATGCTGGAGCCCCGGCGCTTGGCCGCGCGCGCTGCTGCGGAACGTATGGCTACAACTCTGGGCGAGGTGCCGGGTCAGACGGTCGGCTACCGGGTCAGGGGCGAGAGCAAAGTCAGCAAAGACACGCGTATCGAAGTGGTGACGGAGGGTATCCTCACCCGGATGTTGCAAGACGCGCCTGATCTGCCCGGCGTAGGCGCGGTGATCTTTGACGAATTTCACGAGCGGTCATTGAATGCTGATCTGGGCTTGGCACTGTGCCTTGAGGTGGCCGAGGCGCTGCGGGACGACCTGATCCTTTTGGCCATGTCGGCCACGTTGGATGCCGCCCCGGTGGCCGAAGTGATGGGGTGCGAAATCCTGACGTCCGAAGGGCGCAGTTTTGAAGTTGTACCCCATTGGTTGCCCCGCCCCGTGGCCAAGGACACCCGGTTCGAAGCCGCAATGGCGGATTTGATTCTTGAGGCATTGGGCGCGGCGGATGGCGGTGCGCTTGCCTTTTTGCCGGGCGAGGGGGAGATACGGCGTACTTTGGCTTTGCTGACGCCGCGCCTGCCGGGGGGTGTCGAGGCGCTGCCGCTGTTTGGGGCTATGGATTTCAAAGCGCAACGGGCGGCACTTGCGCCGTCAAAGGGGCGCAAGGTGGTTCTGGCCACCGCCATCGCAGAGACATCGCTGACCATCCCGGACGTGCGCATCGTTGTGGATGGTGGCCGGTCACGGCGGGCGCGATTTGATCCAAGTTCGGGGATGTCGCGCCTGATCACCGAACGGGTGACGCGGGCCGAGGCGACCCAGCGTGCCGGACGCGCGGGCCGCGTGGCACCCGGTGTGGCCTACAAGCTCTGGACGCGTGGAGAGGACGGCGCAATGGCGGCGTTTCCTCCACCCGAGATCGAAGCGGGTGATCTGGCGAGCTTTGCGCTGGAGTTGAGCCTGTGGGGCGCGAGTGAGGCAGACCTGCGATTTGTGACGCCCCCGCATCGCGGTCGTTTGGCCGAGGCTCGGGCAGTGTTGCGCATGTTGGGCGCGCTGGACGCGGACCATCGGATCACGGCGCATGGCCGGGCCCTGGCCCGTTATCCTCTGCATCCCCGTTTGGCGCATATGCTGGAGACAGCGGGCAAGGGCGCGGCCCCGTTGGCGGCGTTGCTGGCCGAACGGGACCCGCTGCGCAATCGCGGCACGGACCTTGGCCTGCGGTTGCGGGCGATGCGCGATCCCGGAGCCTTTCCCGATGCGCATCGTGGCACGTTGGCGCGCATCCGGGACGAGGCGAAACGTCTGAAATCGCGCGCGTCTGACCGCCCGCCCCGTGATGCGTCCGAAATGGCGGCGCTGGCCTATCCGGACCGCATCGGCTTGCGCCGGGCGGGTGATGCGCCGCGCTATATCCTGTCGGGGGGCAAGGGGGCCGTGCTGCCGCAAGGGGATAGGTTGTCCGGGCAAAGCATGATCGTGGCCACGGACCTTGATGGTGACCCGCGCGAGGCGCGCATTCGTCAAGCGATCCCCTTGGACCGCGCCGCGTTTGAGGCGCTGTTCGGTGACCAGATTGAACAGGTTCGGGTGTGCAACTGGAGCAAGCGCGACAAGGCGGTGCGCGCACGGGAGCAGCGGCGCTTTGGTGCGCTGGTTCTGGAAGACGCACCCTGGCACGATGCGCCTGATGATGCGCTGGCCCTTGCCATGGCCGAGGGTGTGCGCATTCAGGGGCTGTTGCCATCAAAGGCCGCGCGCCGTCTGATGGCCCGCGCGGCACTGATGGGGCCTGAGTTTGCAGACCTGTCTGAGGCGCATCTTCTGGACACGCTCGAAGACTGGTTGGTGCCTTATCTGAGTGGTGTGACATCAGCAGCAGACTGGAAACGGTTCGACATTCTGCCTGCCTTGCAGGCGCATCTGGGCTTTGCCGCGATGCAAGAGTTGGATCGCGCGGTGCCGGGGCACTTTGTGACGCCGTTGGGGCGGCGTATTGCAATCGACTATGACGGCGCGACGCCGGGCATTTCGGTGCGGTTGCAGGAGCTGTTTGGCGTCATGCGGCATCCGGTGGTGGGACAGGTGCCGCTGCAGGTGACGCTGTTGTCGCCCGCGCAGCGCCCGATCCAGATAACGTCCGACCTGCCGGGGTTCTGGGCCAACACATATGCGGATGTGCGCAAGGATATGCGCGGGCAGTACCCCAAGCATCCCTGGCCCGAGGACCCGACACAGGCCGATCCGACCTTGCGCGCCAAACCACGGCGCTGAGGTCAGTTGGCGAGAATGCTGTCGACCCATGCGGGGACGGTTTCGGATGCTTTGCCGGGGCGGGTGTCTTCGAACAAGGCGACCGTTTCAGACGGGTCGAGGTTCATCTCGACGGTCAACGCGCCCACATGTGCCGCCAATTGTACAAAGCCTGCGGCGGGGTACACGTTGCCCGACGTGCCAATGGCTGCAAAAATGTCGGCCTGTGACAGGGCGCGTTCGATTGCGTCCATGTGATAGGGGATTTCACCAAACCAGACGATGTCCGGGCGCGCGCGGGGTTGGGCGCAGGCGGGACAGACGTCACCAACCGCCATCTGCAACGGCGCGGGCCAGCGGTGATCGCAGGCACCGCACAGCGCAGAGTTCAGCGCCCCGTGCATGTGGACCACGTTTGGGCTGCCCGCCTTTTCGTGCAGGTCATCGACATTTTGCGTCACCAGCATCACGTCACCCGGATGCTCTGTCTGAAGCCGCGCCAAGGCGGCGTGAGCGGCGTTAGGCGTGGCCTCGGCCGCTTGTGCCCGGCGGGCATTGTAGAAATCCACGACCAACTGCGGGTTGCGGGCGAACCCTTCGGGGGTTGCAACGTCTTCGATGCGGTGCTGCGCCCACAGGCCGCCCTCATCGCGGAAGGTGCCAAGCCCGCTTTCGGCAGAGATGCCCGCGCCGGTGAGGATAACGATGGAAGGATGTGCCATATTCTTGCTTTGATTGCCGCCTATAGCGCACCTGACCAAGTCAACGCGCACAAGGCAAGGGGTCCCTATGGAAAACGAAACGTCGATCCTGCGATTCCGCGGCCCATGGGGTGTCCCGATCGAGATCGCGCCTTCGGTTCTGTTTCTCGTCGGGCTGATTGTGATGGTGAATGCAAGCGCTGCCGGTGCGGCGCTGGGGGACGGGGTGATCCTGGCGGTGATCCTTGTGCTATCGATCCTGTTGCATGAACTGGGCCACGCCTGGGGCGCGATGGTGCAAGGGGTGCGCGTTGATCGCATCGTTTTGCACGGCGGGGGTGGGTTTTGTCGTCATGCAGCGGCGGGCGCGCGCGCGTCCGAGCTGATTGTTGCGATGGGGCCGATTGTGAACCTGGGCCTTTGGGCCGTTCTGTCGCTGGGTGCCGAGGCCATATGGTTCAGCATGCCTGATCCCACGCAGAACGATCCATATGTCTATCTCTACGTGGCTGAATGGCTTTGGTTCGCGGCGCACTTGAACCTGATGCTGTTCGCCCTGAACCTGATCCCGGTACAGCCGCTGGATGGTGGCAAACTGTTGCATCTGGGCCTGTTGCGCGTGATGTCCGAGGCGCGTGCATTGCAAGTTGCTGGGGCGGTTGGTCTGGTCTGTGCGCTTGTGTGGTTGCCAGCGATGATCGTGATGTTTGTCACCTTCGGCTTTGTGCTGCTGTTCCTGCCCAATATCGCAATGCACTGGCACATGGTGCGCGGTGGCCGGCGATTGGACCGTCTGCGCCGCCGTTAACCGTCGAGCAGGCGCAATTCACCGCTGAGCCAGGGCAGTTGCCCCAAAGCCGGTTCGATCATGTGGGTCATGATCAGGCGACGCATGGTGTTGGCCACATCCGTTGGCACGTTCCCCGCCCAATCTGCCGACGCATAGAGCGAGATGGTCCGCGAAAACGGTTTGAAGGGCAGGGGGAACGCCTCGACCTGATCATGAAAGCGGCCAGCACGCATGAAGCCCAAAGGTGTCGTGACCGACCACCCGATGCGCCGCGCCACCATGGCCATGAGGGCCAGATGGCTGCCAATTTCGAACCGGTCGGCAAAGTCCATTTTCTGACGGGCAAGATGCGCCTCGATCTGGCGCGAGATCAATTGGTCCCGCTCATAGCGCAAGAACGGCAGGGTGCGCAGGGCCGCAAGCGGGTTGTCTGATGTCACGACGCCTTTGGGCGCCACGAGGATAAAGGGGTCACGCGCCAACGGGTATTCCAGCACGCCGTCCCGCATCGTCCCGTCGCTGGCCGAAATCGCGATGTGCAGACGTTTGTCGGCGATGGACTGCAGGATTTCATGGCTGGGTGCCGTCGCCAGCGTGAATTTGCACCGGGTCAGGCTGTCCGCAAGGATGGTGACCAGACGGGGCGTCAGATCATTCTCGAAATCGTCAATCACACCAATGGACAGGGCCGACAGGTGCGCAAGGTCCATCACCGTCAACTCGGACTGTGCAAGGCGCAGCTGCGACAATGCCGCCTCTGCCCGGATCAGAAAACTGTGCCCGGCAGGGGTGAGGCGCATGGGCCGTTTGCCATGGTCGATCAGATCGGTGGCCAGTGCCGTTTCAAGGTTGCGCAATTGCTGGCTGACAGCAGGTTGGCTCAGCCCGGTCACTGTGGCGGCCTGAGCGACGGAGCCTGTGGCGGCCAATGCTTCAAACACTTCGAGACCGCGGAGCGTGACGCCCTTGCTGAGCATGCCGGTTCCTTTCTAGTTTCGCTTTTTTTGAAACTATGGTGGCTTCGGGTCAATAAATATTTGCATCAAACCGTTGGTGAATTGCAATTTTGTAAAACTGAAGGGGGGATTGCATTGCGGCGGAGGGCACATGCACAGTGTGAGCATGAAAATCGCCACTGCGTCATACCCGCTGGATGTGTTGCCCGATTGGGCGGCGTACGAGGATAAGCTGACCGCTTGGGTTGCCGAAGCCGCCGGGCAGGGCGCGGATTTGTTGGTGTTCCCGGAATATGGCGCGATGGAGCTTGCGACCTTGGCCGGTCTTGAGGTTGCGCGCGATCTAGAGGCGTCTTTGCACGCCGTGGCGGATCGGTTGCCGGAGGCGGACGCGCTGCATGCGCATCTCGCCGGGCAATTTCAGGTGCACATTCTGGCGGCGAGTGGCCCGGCGACCCATGGCCTGCCTGACGGTGTCCACCGGCCGGTGAACCGCGCGCGCCTGTTCGCCCCGGACGGCAGCATGGGGGTGCAGGACAAGCAGGTGATGACCCGGTTCGAGGCCGAAGTCTGGGATGTCGTGCCCGGTGGGCCGCTGTGCCTGTTTGACACCGCATTGGGCAAGATTGGCGTGCTGATTTGCTATGACAGCGAATTCCCGCTGTTGGGGCGCGCGCTGTCCGAGGCGGATATCCTTTTGGTGCCGTCGGTGACCGAGGCGCTAGCAGGGTATTCGCGCGTGCGGATCGGTGCGCAGGCCCGTGCGCTCGAAAATCAGTGCGTGACGGTCATGGCGTCCGTGGTCGGAGCGGCGGATTGGTCAGAGGCGGTGGATGTATCGGTTGGGGCCGGGGGGATCTTTGGCCCACCGGATCGCGGATTTCCGGACACTGGCATCCTGGCGCTGGGCGAACTGAACGTTCCGGGATGGGTCTATGCCGATGTCGATCTGGCACGGGTTGCGGATGTGCGGCGCGACGGCGGCGTTCTGAACCGGCGTGACTGGGCGTTGGGTGCGCCGCGTGCCGAACGGGTCACAGTCACGCCACTGCCCTGATTTGCCCTTGAATTATGGGACGCAGAGGCGCATTTAGTGGCGCGTCCGCATTATCGGCGGATTGTGTAAGCAAGGAGAGACCATGGCCAAGGAAGATACGCTCGAATTTCCCGGTGTCGTAAAGGAACTCCTGCCGAATGCGACGTTTCGGGTCGAGCTTGAAAATGGCCATGAGATCATCGCACACACGGCAGGAAAAATGCGCAAGAACCGTATCCGCGTGCTGGCAGGGGACAAGGTGCAGGTCGAAATGACCCCCTATGACCTGACCAAGGGCCGGATCAACTACCGCTTTAAATAGTTCATCCCGTGGGATTTATTCTGGGATCGGGCAGTCCGAGGCGGCTTGAGCTTCTCGGGCAAATCGGCGTTGTGCCGGATGATGTTCGGCCGCCTGACATCAACGAAGATCCTGCGCCAAACGAACTGCCGCGGCCCTATTGCGCGCGTATGGCCCGCGAAAAAGCGGCGGCTGTCATTGCCGATACGAATGACGTTGTCCTTTGTGCGGATACAACTGTGGCGCTAGGCCGCCGCATCCTGGGCAAGCCCGCGGATGCCGCCGAGGCTGCGTCGTTTTTGCGGCTGATGTCGGGCCGTCGGCACAGGGTCGTCACTGCCGTCGCCGTACGGTGCGGTGACCAATTGTGGGAACGCGACGTTGTCAGCACCGTCCGGATGAAGTCGTTGTCTGACCACGAAATCGACGGGTACATCGCAACCGACGACTGGCGCGGCAAAGCGGGCGGGTACGGCATTCAAGGCCCTGCAGGCGCGTTTATCCCCTGGATCAGCGGATCGTTCACCGGCATCGTCGGCCTGCCTTTGGCGGAAACGGCGGGTCTTTTGCAATCGGCGGGCGTCGCCATCTGGAAGACGCGCAGCAACAGTCAGGATCAGCCATGAACGGTCGTCAAGTATTGCTGGATCACATCGGCCAGCGCGAGGCAGCGGCCCTCATGGTGGACGGGTTGTTGCATGATCTGTTGATTGACGGCGACGCACCACGCCCCGGCACGGTGTACCGGGCCGTGACAGATCGGCCTGTTCCGGGTCAGGGTGGCATATTCCTGAAAACGCCGGACGGTGCCGCGTACCTGCGCGGGGTCAAAGGCATCGGCGCAGGCGAGACATTGCAGGTGCAGGTCACCGGCTACGCCGAACCGGGCAAGGCGATCCCCGTAACGCACAAGCTGCTGTTCAAGAGCCGGTATGCCATCGTGACGCCGGACGCGCCGGGCCTCAATCTGTCGCGGAGCATCAAGGATGACGACGTGCGCGACACCCTGATGGAAATCGCCCATGATGCGATGGCGGGAAGTGACATGGGCCTCATCCTGCGGTCTATCGCCGCCGATGCAGCACCCGATGACATCGCAGAAGACGTTGCTGCCATGCGTAGTCTGGCCGAACAGGTCGCGGCCGATGCAGGCTCTGGACCAGAGGTCTTGCTGGAAGGTGACGGCCCCCACGTGTTGGCATGGCGGGATTGGGTTGCGCCCGCGGATTTTGTTACGCAAGCCGGGTGTTTTGAGGACCAAGGGGTCCTCGATGCGGTGGATGCTGCCTGTGGCGCGCGTCAAATGCTGCCGGGTGGAGCGTCGCTCTTTATTGAACAAACCCGCGCCTTGGTGGCCGTGGATGTAAACACCGGTGCGGATGGATCGTTTGCCGCCGGGCTGCGTGCCAACCTCGCCTGTGCTCGTGCCTTGCCCGCCGCTTTGCGGGTCAGGGGGTTGGGCGGGCAGATCACCATCGACCTGGCTCCGATGCCGAAAAAGGAGCGCCGCAGTTTCGAGGCGGCCCTGCGTGCGGCGTTGCGCGACGATGATGTGGACACTGTGATGGCGGGTTGGACGCCGTTGGGCCATTTTGAACTGCAACGCAAGCGCGCGCGCCTGCCTTTGGCAGAGGTGATGGCGTGAGTTGCCCCATTTGCCAATCCGAGACCCACAAAGCCTACCGCCCGTTCTGTTCGCGGCGCTGTGCAGACGTGGATTTGGCCCGCTGGATGAATGGCGGCTACGCTGTGCCGTCCCAGCGCGAAGAAGATCAGGACGTTGATCCGGAGCAAGACCTGAGGCCGCATTGAAGTTGTGTTCGCGCTTGGGTGATTTTTGTTTGTTTTCCTATGGACAGCGTTCCCGCTTCGGCCTATCACGCTGCGACCCGACGGTCCGACCGTCTCCCGTGCCCGGGTAGCTCAGGGGTAGAGCAGTGGATTGAAAATCCTCGTGTCGGTGGTTCGATTCCGCCCCCGGGCACCATTTTAATATATAAAAATCAAGTACTTGCGCGGTTCTTCGTCGAACGAGAAGCTGTCCTAAATGTTCTCGGGTATCATTCGGGTATCTATGTTGGCGTGCCACCTGCAGGTTCTATCGAAGAAACACTCTGTGATGTTCGCCTGCGCGGAAGGTCAAAGAGCGAGCTAATTTGAAGCGCTGCTGCACGACGATCCCCAAGTTCAATCAAGTGATCGAGAATCTCTAGGAACTGAATGTGGACGTCAGGCTTCAATGGTGTGTCTCGTTCGGCAAAAGATTGAAGCAGGCCGGCGAGCTGGGCAGTTCGCCCCCCGGACCAAAATCCCCTAGACTGCCATACGGCTGGTGCGATGCCTCCCAACCTTGAAGCAAGGAACTCGCTAGTGCGGTTCTCGAAGGACCTTTCAACATGGAACAAGAACGCTTGCATGACCTGAGGCAAATGCCCAAATCGTTGAAGCATCCAATCGATCAATGGGTCCAGTAAACCTGCATCAGACCATTCATTGTTGGCGAAGCGAGCCGCACCCATTGCTGGTCGGTCCCAATTTGCCCCCATCGCTATACGGACCAATTTGTGCAGCTGATCAGGAAGACCATACTCCTCTCGCCACTCAGGACGTTTCCAATCGGGGTGATCTGCAACCGCTTCAAAGATATCAATGAAAACGTCGAAGATTCCTGATGGCACCTCCGGAGCGTCCAAAACTCGCATGCAAGAGTATGCATTCGCGAAGGTAGAGAGGACTTCGCTTTTCGGTTCAGTGGGCAATAGAGACAACATGGGTATGATCTCGGTGCGCACCTGTTCTGTTGGCAAATCTTCACAAAGCGACGCTAAGCCCCAGATACATGAGGAAAACTCTCGCCATAGCCTTGAACCCGAGCGGCGTTCGGCCTCGTCAGCAGTACTGATCGCTATGGCGAGCTTCGCTACGAAGCTACGCAAGAGCGACAACACGTCGTCTCGAAAGCCAGCATCATCGGTGAACCTGTTTTTCGGGATGATCGACAACATCGATGCGAAGTCTTTGACGCGCCATTGATCCAAGTGTTCCGGCCCAATTTCGGCGTACGTCTCAGACAGCCCGTTCCAGTCGCCAGAGGCTATACCTTTTACAGTCGCCTCAAACAGCCGCTGTTTTTCGGCGGCCAGATGGCTGTCTCTCTCATCGCGTCGCCGGTACCAATCAGGCGAACCACGAACCAATTCAAGAGTCGTCAGCTTGAAAGCAAGCGCCGTGCACTTGTCCGCGAAGCCCTTTTGCTCTTGCCAACATGACACGGCGTTTGACAAGGCAGCTAACTGCACGCCCTTGTAGGGATGAAAGCACAATCGAACCAGTTCTTCCGGTGCCGAACTTGCTAATGGTCCGCGACCCGCAACTATCGCCGCCAATCCCTTTGACGCAAATGTTTCGGGTCTGTCGTCGGCAGGAGCATCAGCATGGAAAAACTCATTGCTTGCCGGAACAGTATTGGCGGCGCGGAAAGCAACGCCTTCGGCCCATTCCTGTTGATCCCTTGAAAGATAGGCACCTAAACTTAGGAGGGCTGATGACACGGCTGCCACTCCGCCAGCGCGACGGCTCCCGGGGTCTCCAGCATCGAAACCGGATGTATACAGTTCCTCATTATCAACTTCGCGGGCAAGAGCTACGGTCTCATCTCGCACCTGATCATCAATAACACCGCTTTCGAACCAAGACTCAGCTTGTTTCAGCAGTTGGAAGCCTTCGTTCCAATGGGCTAGCCGCTCACCTGCCTCTTCGGCCTGTTGCACCCGTTCGTCTGACGGCTGGAATGCGACGCCGACTTTCCCATCATTGTTCTCCACCTGAGCATAGTTCGAAAGGTCTGCCATCGCAGCCCACTCCTCGGCTCGATGCAGAAAATATGCGACTAGCTTATCATCATCTTCTTGGCCTTCGTGGGTGAAGGGTAGCTCATTTGGAAAGCTGGTAAGCTTTTCCGCTACCTTTTCGCGTTGGTCGTTAGCTGTGAGAATGAATGCTGTCGCGAGCCATCCGATGTTCTTTTTCCGGGAAGGCCGCGAGTTGAGGCGTTTCAGCGCTTCAAGATGAGTTGTCTCGTTGGACAAGCCGAAGCTCGCTCCGATTTCGTTTGAGTGAAGGCCTTGGACGTCGTGTTGCCAGCGGTATTCGTCCATGGCCCAGATGTGCTGGCAGCATACGAGGGCGGCTGCCGCAGGTGACAGCGCGTCCTTGTCAAACAAGACCCCCAAAGCGATGCCCAGCGTGGCCACGCTTTCGTGTCCCGTAACAAGCTCCCTTACGATCTCATCAATGTCACGTCCGGCTTCGAGCTCGGAGAACGCCCAATCTTCCAGCGCCATAAGTGCCGACTCGAGGATGTCGCAAGAAAACAGACCTCGATACCAACCATAAATCCTTTGGTCGCCCCAGAACGTTTCAGTTCCCCAGGGAAAATCAACGCTAAATGGAACCGGAATTTCACGGTTGCGATAGTCGTATTGCGGGAGCTCTCTCCATGCGACTACGGTCCGGCTGAGCAGCTTGCGAATTAAACGAAGACCTTCTTGAGGCGCGTGCTGGAAAAGGGCCGCAAATGGTTGCTGGATAGGGGAGGCTGGATGGCAGTGGCGCGAATGGTCACTGATGCCCGGAGAATCCCAATCGGTAATATGGGGCGACCAACCAATCATATGCCCTCGTGACCGTTCAGCTGACTCTGATGGCAGTGGCTCGACAAACGCCTGGAACGAAAAGTCAGCTAGGGCATCAGGAACCACACTGGCAAAGCGCACACTCCCCGCAAAGACGCTTGACTGAACTTTGTCGTCAACTCGCTCGGTCGTCCACGCTTGTAGCCTACGACTTAGTAGGTCCGTGTTGGTGAGAGAGGACCTCAAGAAAGCCTGTCGAATTTTGTCGCCGAAACCGTCCTTACGAAACCCCAGCGGAGTGGTCTTTTTGCCCCGCTCCCGATAGTCATAGGCGTCCCACTCAGTAAGAATTTGATCAATTCGTTCAGCATAACGATCTTTGATTCGGTCGGGATAATTTTGAAAGAGGTTCAGCCATACGTCGAACGTGTCAACTATGTCTTCAGCCGTTGCCTCGTTCCAATCAAGTGAAAGCAACCAGATCAGAAAGCGCCTCCAATTCCGAACAGGGCGGGGCCAAGACAAAAAGTCAGCTATTCTGAATTTTTCGAATTTCGTTTTCCCGCCGAGTTCGAACGCACCATGGACGACCAGAAGGTTTTCGATGGTCTTGTGTGCTAAGAAAGAAGAAAGGAGCCGGATGAGCCGATGGTCTTCGCTCAAGAAACCCGAAATTGATTCTTTGCGATCAAAGAACACCGGAGAGGCAAATGGGGCAAGAAGCCAAACCCTGCTCCAATGACGCCATTCCTCCTGCTGCTCCAGTGCCAATTGCGTTTTAGTCCAGGTGCCTTCGGACTCGAATTCAAACTGTGACAGTAGCTCTACCACCCGGACTAGTCCGGGCCTGTCGCCAGCAGCCGCGAAGGTGCCCGGCCAATCTGGACCATTTTGGCGACACAATCCGTACATTGCCCATTCAAGAAATATGTCGTGGGTAAAGGAGTATCGTCCGCTACCCGCGACCTCAGCAATCGCTCGCTCTTGTACTAGTGCCGTCAGAGCCTGAGCGGAAATACCTTCTACTGCGCCGCTTCTATTGGGTGCTTGAGCGCATCTCGCGGCTAGCTCACCCATCGCTTGGCGGCGTTCAATCGAAGAGGCTTTATCATGTAGGCCCTGCGGTCCTTCTAGCCAAACCTGTGATAGCGAAATCTCGGAAAACTTGCCCGGTGCTCTATCAGTGCTCACTGAACGCTGTGCCAACACCTGAGCAAAGAAAGGGCGCCTTGCAAATTCCTTTTCGTGACCCTCGGCAAACAGGACTTCGCGCATCGCTGGAAACCGCTCAGCAAGGATACCAGTTTCATTATCATCAAATCCATCGATCTCGACGATTTGTGCCTGGCCCTCCTCAATGAGTTGAGGGGGGAGCCATATCCTCAAGTCTTCGAGGTGTGAGGACCGGGTAGATGCCACAACGCGCCAGTCCGCAAGCCTCGGATCATCAAGAAGAATAGTTACGATGTCTAAGATTGTCTGACGGGTTTCATTACCTAGGCGATCTATCCCGTCGATGAAGAGAGTTGGTTTTCCAAGTGTGGCTAGCTCAAAAAGTAGGTCAGCAAGCCGTTCCGTTTCCAGGCGCAGGTGCGTAGCCAGTGAGGGCCAGCCGGGCCCGACGAGACGCTTATCGGTCAGAACTAGGGTCAGGACCCATTGATTTCCGCTTATTGTGGTGATTCACGATTCACAAACGAGCGGTTAGTATGTCTGATCTTTTCTGGTTGAGCGACGCGCAGATGGCGCGCCTTGAGCCCTTC
>NZ_CANLAG010000002.1 GCF_947488715.1 uncultured Tateyamaria sp.
CAACCAGAAAAGATCAGACATACTAACCGCTCGTTTGTGAATCGTGAATCACCACAATAAGCGGAAATCAATGGGTCATAACCCTAGTGAACTGACGCCAATCACAACTGTCGCCCTTGTAAAACTCGCAGAAAGTGTGGGCTTGCCTGCGGGCTTGGTCAACGTGCTTTGTGGTCTGGGTCCAACATCAGGACAGGCTGCGATCGCGCACGAGGCGGTTCGCAAGGTCGTCTTTGTTGGCTCTCCTGAAACCGGAAAACGTGTTGCGATTGCGGCAGCCGAAGCGTTGAAGCCGGCGGTCCTGGAACTTGGCGGCAAATCTGCGAACATCGTCTTTGATGATGCAAATCTCGAACATGCATGTCTTGGTGCCCAAGCGGCGATCTTCTCTGGGGCAGGGCAAAGCTGTGTGGCTGGGTCACGCCTGCTCGTGCATAAATCCGTTCACGCAGAGCTGGTCGATATGCTGTCGAAGGGCATGAACAACATCAAACTGGGCGATCCACTGGATGAAGCCACGGAAGTTGGCCCTATCAGCAATGGTCGCCAATTCGCACATGTCAGTGACATGGTTGCACTGGCCGAGAACGAAGGCGCGTCGGTTCTCACGCGCACCGATATCCAGGAAACAGGTTACTTCGTCCCACCGACCATTTTTGAACGGATTGTCCAATGCTGCAAAGGCCGCGCAGCAAGAGATTTTTGGTCCTGTCGTCACCGCAATACCGTTTGAGGACGAAGCTCATGCTATCGCGCTTGCGAACGCCACCAATTTTGGACTGGCCGGCGCTGTTTGGACCGCCGATGTGGGACGGGCACACCGAATGGCCGATGCCGTTCGTGCGGGTACGTTTTGGATCAACAGCTACAAGGCGATCCACGTCTCCTCGCCTTTTGGTGGCTCACTTAGCTCTGGTTTTGGGCGCTCCAGCCGGACAGATGCGTTGATGGAATATACCTCTGCCAAAAGCGTTTGGCTTGATAGCGCACCAAAGCCACGCATCGCGTTTGGGTATGTTTCTTAGAGGGTAAATCTGATGAAACTGGTTGATGACGTCCAAGCACTCCTTAACGGCAATCCGCCATTGGTGCAGGTCCTTAACCTTGGCCCATTCGAGGATTTTCCGCAATTTGCGGGGGCCTTGTTCAGTCAGTTCTGCAACAGCGATGCCATTGGGAGTGTTTTTCAATCGGTTTATGCTGAAGATAGCCTGCTGGTTGAAATCACGCTTTACGATATTGCCGAAACCGCGCGTCGCAATTTCGAGCCCGGCGGCCAGGCCGCAACAGCGCTGTTCTCGCGGTGGGTACAGGCGATTATGGCGCACCGCGTTGCCCACAAACTTTGGGTGGGCGGTGACACGAACCTCGCTCTGGCGATCAAGGCCAGTTGCGGTCGCGCATTCGCGACGGACATTCATCCTGCCGCGCAGATCGGCGCTGGGCTGTGGCTTGACCATGGCTTAGGCTTTGTTGTGGGCGAGACAGTCGTGATCGAAGAAGACGTATCGATTTGGCACAACGTCACCTTAGGCAGCACTCTGAATGACAGTGGTGCGCATCGGCATCCCCATGTCGGCACGGGGGCGGTGATAGGTGCAGGTGCTGTCCTATTGGGCGGTATCTCCATTGGGGCACACGCCAATATCGCGGCGGGTTCAATTGTTGTGGACGACATTCCGGAAGGGATGGTTGCCGTTGGATCAAAGGCCTGCGTTCGTGGTTCATCCCGCGTCAGTTTCGTTCCGACAAAAGGAACCCCCTCATGAACGCTTCTTTTGGAATTGATCACCCACTGCTTGCGACCAACGATATTGTTGCGTTGCGCGAACGCTTGATACTTTTGGGTTTCAACATGACGGCTATCGGCAAGCATCCGTGGGGCACCAGTACCAGCCTTGCGATGTTTGACGGATGTCTCCTCGAGATCATGGGCATCTATGATGACACGCTGTTGGACGAAGTGCCCGCAGGTCATTTTCGGTTTGGACGGCATATCCATAAGCATTTGAATATCCGCGAAGGCGTTGCCCTATCGGCGTTGCACAGCACCAATTCTGTTGAGGATGCCAAGCATGCAGAGAAAGCGGGTTTGGTCGTCGCGGGGCACTTGGAGTTTGGTCGCGATGTGATCCTGCCTGACGGTACTGAGGGGCGTACAAAAACCACGCTGGCGCTTTTGCCTGATAACAACTTCCCACGTTTGTCGCTTTTTCTGTGCCAACAACATCGCCCGGATCTGATTTATGTGCCTGAATGGTTAGAGCACCCCAACACAGTTGATGGCATCCGCGGTGTAAATGTCGTTGCGCATGAAAAGCATCACGAAGCCCTGCGGACACAGTTTGGCAACTTGTACCAAGGCTTCGAGGTTTTGAAAGGTGGCTTTCAATGCGTCACGGCAAATGGGATGTTAAGGGTCCTGAGCGCCGATGCCTTTGAAGACGACATCGGACCTCTTTCCGATCAAATTCGAAAAGAAGACAGCCCATGTATTGCCGGTATGGATTTCACGGCCGGCGACCTGAATGCTTTGATGGGCTATATTGCCAACAGTGAAGTCGAGCATCGTGCTGTCGAAAACGGTGTGGCTTTGACCAACCAATCACTTACTGCAAACACAATCATGCGCTTTTTTGAACGCCAGTAGGGTTCACTGCGAAAGACAGATCGAAGACCGGCGTGTGAGCTCGTCCAAACATGTGATGACTGCTTCGCAATTTTGTATGCAGCAACGGTCAGAATGGGCTAAATGTCCACCTCGGAGGCGCCGCGGCATCGTGCTTAGTCTGGGGCGTCCGGCGGTGCATGGGCGTCCTAGGGGGACCTTGATGTCAATGCTGCAATGCTTTGGCCGCGAGGTTCAGAGCAAACCTCGGCTGATATTGCGGCATTTCAGGGCGCCCAGACCTTCGGTTTGCACCCACCACTCTTTGTTCTGCACGTGAGAATTGTCAGGAAATTTCTAAGCCTACGATTGCAATCCGCCTTGGCACTCGCGTGAATTGCTCAAACTTGAGCATGCCCCATGGTACTACTCTTGGATAGCGCTGTTTTGGACTGACCCGATGCATCCACCTTGCCGTGGATCGTGGCGATCGACCCACGAAAAGTCGGAATTGGCGTTGATGTGGCAGGGTAACTGGCGTTTGTGTCTTGAGACTGGAATACCTAGCGTCTGCAAAATGGATCAATTCAAGGCAATGGGAGCCGCCTAAGAAGGCGACCCCAATTCAGTCCTACCAACTGTTGTAGCCAAGGTATTTGCCCGACATTTCAACTTTCACGCGGTCCCCTTTGGGGTTTTCGACCCGTGTGACAGACATATCAAAATCAATCGCGGACATGATGCCGTCGCCGAACTTTTCCTGGATCAACGCCTTGAGAGTTGGTCCGTAGACTCCGACGATTTCGTAAAAGCGGTAGATGCAAGGGTCGGTCGGAACCGCCTGTTCCCAGATCTTGGTGGGGCTTTCGGCCAGGATGCTTTCGGCCTCTTGTGGCAGGCCCATGACCTTGACCATCAACGCTGCTTTTTCCGCGGGAAAGGCGTTCATGCCCATCGCCGCCGAATGGGTCCAGACGGGAGACATGTCTATCTTTTCGGCAATGCCTTCCCATGTCATTCCGGCGGTCTTTTTGGCCGAAAGGATCATTGCTGTGACGTCCTCTTTGGTCATCATGTCGGTCATTGGTGTGGTGTCCTTCTTTTGTATTGATGTCTTACAGCCCAAGCTCTGTCAGGCCGGGGTGATCATGGGGGCGGGGCCCGGAGGCGTCCCAGTGAAACAGGCGTTCTGCTTCTTTGATGGGAACATCGTTGATCGAGGCGTGACGCTGCGCCATGTAGCCAAAGGCGTCAAATTCCCAGTTTTCATTCCCATGAGCGCGAAACCACTGCCCATTGGCGTCGTGGCATTCATAGCAAAACCGAACCGCGATTTTGTCGTCGCTGTGGGTCCAGATTTCCTTGATCAGGCGATAGCCATTTTCGGTGGCCCATTTGCGGGTTAGGAAAGCCTCCACCTCGGCCCGCCCGTTCAGAAACTCTGATCGGTTGCGCCATTTGGTGTCAGGCGTATAGGCCAGCGCAACCTTGGCAGGGTCGCGCCCGTTCCAGGCGTTCTCGGCCATCCGCACCTTTTGCACAGCGTCATCGTAGCTGAACGGTGGAATGGGCGCGCGCTGCGGCTGGTCCGTCATGTTTTGACCGCCTGCAACAACGGCTGCTCATCCGCCGCATGATCTGTCTTTTCAATGAGAACAGTTTCCGGCGCATGGGTCTCGCCTTCCGCACTTGTTTGACCTGCCAGTTCCGCTGAGCGTTTCCCAAGAAACTGGACGAGATGATTGCGGATGGCATAGTAATTCGGGTGCTCCACTATGTCGGTGCGCACGCGTGGTCTTGGGATGGTGATCTCCACGCTTTCTGCGACGCGGGCCAGCGGTCCGTTTGTCATCAACAAAATGCGGTCCGCCAGCAGGATCGCCTCGTCGATGTCGTGGGTGATCATAAATACCGTCTGATCGGTGCCGCTCCAAACCTTGAGCAGCTCTTCCTGAATGGTGCCGCGGGTCAACGCGTCCAACGCGCCAAAGGGCTCATCCAACAACAAAAGTTTGGGTTCATTGGCAAAAGCGCGGGCGATTGACACACGCTGCCGCATGCCCCCTGACAGTTGGCTGGGCTTGCGGTGGATGGCATCGCCCGACAAACCGACTTTGTCCAAAAACGCGATCGAGTGGTCCTCGATCTTTTGTTTGCTCCAGTCGGGAAAGCGCGCGGCCACCCCGAACGTCACGTTTTTCAAGGCTGTCAGCCACGGCAGCAGCGAATAGTTTTGAAAGACCACGCCCCGGTCCAGGCTGGGGCCGGAGATTGCATAACCGTCCATTTTTACGACGCCCTCAGTCGGCTCAGAAAGCCCAGCAAGGATGTTCATAATGGTGGATTTACCGCAGCCCGAATGACCTAGAATGCAAACAAACTCGCCCTTTTCGATGCCAAAGCTGGCGTTTTCGAAAACCGTGAACTCGCCGCCTTTGCCGTCGGGATAGCGCTGGGTCAGCTTTTCGATGCTCAGAAATGAATTGGCCATTGGTTTACCTTATTCGACGTAAGCGACGCGTCGCTGAAGCAGGCCAAAGGCCGCGTCTAGAAACATGCCAACAATGCCGATCATGAGAATTGAGAAGATTACGGAGGTCAGATCGAGGTTGTTCCACTCGTTCCAGACGTAGTAGCCAATCCCGGTCCCGCCGACGAGCATCTCTGCCGCAACAATGACCAGCCATGCGATCCCGATAGAAATCCGCATGCCCGTCACGATGGTGGGTGCAGCGGCGGGCAAGACAACCGTAAAGGCGGTTTTGAACGCCCCAAGTTCATGGGTGCGGGCCACGTTCACCCAATCTTCGCGCACGCCAGCCACGCCAAAGGCTGTGTTCAGCAGCATTGGCCAGATAGAGCAGATGAAGATGACGAAAATAGCCGACGCCTCAGAATCCTGAATGATGAACAGCGCCAATGGCATCCACGCGAGCGGCGAAATTGGCCGCAGAACCTGAATGAACGGGTTAAGCGCCTTGTAGGCCACCGATGACATGCCGATCAGAAATCCAAGCGGGATCGCGATGATTGCTGCCAGAAAGTACCCAGTCAGGACACGGTAGATCGAATAGCCGATCTGGATGCCAATGCCCTTATCGTTTGGCCCTGCATCATAGAAAGGGTTGGACAGCTCCTGCCACGCCTTGACTACGACTTCGCTGGGGGGCGGCACGCCCGCTTTCGCCGTGCCCGCCCCTGTCAGCAATTCATATTCGGTGAGCTCGCCGGTGTTGACCGTTTGCGCGGAAATCGAGATTTCCCACACAAACAGACCAACAAACAGCAAGACGACCGACCAGATTGCTGCACGCCTGTTTTCTGATAAACGCTCCATCAGTCGCCCGCTTTGATCGCAAAGCTGTCGACATATGCTTCGGGCTGTGCCGGATCGAAGGTCTTGCCCATGATCATGTGCGATTTGTAGCTTTCAGCCGGTGCTTCATACCCCAGATCGGTCATGACTTTGCGGGCGTCGGAGGCGAGGTAGACTTGTTCTGCTACGCCTTTGTAATCGACATCGCCTTCGATATAGCCCCAACGTTTCATCTGAGTGAGGATCCAGACGCCCATCGAATGCCATGGGAAGGGATCGAAATCGATACGGTCCGGCACACGCTGAACTTCGCCCAGACCGTCGGCATAGGTGCCCGTCAGGACCTGTTCGATCACCGTGACCGGCTGGTTGAGATAGTTCGTCGGCGCGATGGCCGCCGAGATTTCTTTGCGGTTCTCGGGGTTTGATGCGTACTGTGTCGCGTCAATGATCGACTTGAGCAAAGCGCCGTAGGTATTTGGCAATTCGGTCGCGAAAGACAAAGGCGCAGCAAAGGCACAGCATGGGTGACCTTCCCAGATTTCTTTGGTGAGGATGTGTATGAAGCCAATGCCTTCGTACACGGCACGTTGGTTGAACGGGTCAGGCGACAGGTAGCCATCAAGATTTCCGGCCCGCAGGTTGGCGACCATCTCTGGCGGGGGCACAACGCGGATCTGGATGTCCACATCAGGGTCCAGCCCGAATTCAGCAACATAGTAGCGCAGCAGGAAGTTGTGCATGGAGTATTCAAACGGCACGCCAAAGGTGAAGCCCTTCCACTGGCTCGGGTCACGCTTGTCGAGGTGTTCATTGGAGAGAACAATCGCCTGCCCGTTGATGTTTTCCACGGCTGGCATGATGTAGGGTTCGGCCACGGAACCTGCCCCCATCGTCATCGCCAAAGGCATGGGCGTCAGCATGTGTGAAGCGTCGTATTCACCGGACAGGGATTTATCGCGTGCCACGGCCCAGCCCGCAGTCTTGATAACCTGAGAATTCAAACCGTAACGCTCATAAAAGCCCAAGGGCTGCGCCATGATGATCGGCGTGGCGCAGGTAATCGGTACAAAGCCGATGTTCAGGTCAGTCTTTTCTGGAGGGCCGAGATCATCCAGAATATTGGCCACCGCCTGTTTGACAGGAAAGACAGAAGCCAGCGCCGCCGCAACGGATGTGCCGCCCAGCATGCCCATAAAAGACCGCCGCGCGATGTCGTTCTGACCGAAAACGGATCGGACGACCGCACTTTCAACCGCCCGTTCCATCATCTCTTCTGAAGACATGGATGTCGGTTCTTTGTGGTTCTTGTCGTGTCCGTGACCCGTCAGGCAGCTATCGCACCCGCAATCAGCGCCATGTCTCAGGTCGGTCTTTACGGAAAATGGATTTCCAAGGCTTTTGATCGTCATGTCCGTCTCCTGTCATTGGTTAACAAGATGTTTTCACGCGACGCCGCGGTGCAGAAGACCTTCCTCCAAATGCCTTCAAAGCAGGTTGGTATTGATTTTGTTGGTTAATTTTTGAGCGAGCGTTACGAATTATCGTAAGTTACGGGATTTCGTAATTTGCTCGGTGCCTGCGGACTCACATCATCTGCTCATGCTCGATGAAACCGAACCTGCAGATCTAATCGCCCATCATCCGATGCCAACGATCATTGTCGACACCCGCTGCGACAGTATCGTCGCTGCCAATGAGGCAGGGCGTGCCTTGTTGGGGGAGACGGCGCTGTCTGTGCCGCTCTCTCGCCACATGGAAAATGACCTCTCGGTCGCCATGGTGTTTTTCGATGCTGTTGCGCATTTCGGATCGTATGTGGACCGTAGCCTCTCACTGACGAACGCGAAGGGGATGCCTTTGCGGCTTCAGACCTATGGGGCGCAACTCAAGTCGGGGTTGGTGCTGCTCAGCTTTCTGGACCTTGACGAACACGACCGTCGCAACCAGCAAGCAGAACGGGAGGCGCATCAGAACGCAGGCCTTTCCCAATGGCAAAACATTTATGGCTTCTTTCAAGAGGTCGAGGCCCAGAACCATCTGATCCTCGAAGCTGCTGGCGAAGGCATCTATGGCATCAACTCCAAAGGGCAGGCCACCTTCGTGAACCGCGCGGCGCAGGAAATGTTGGGTTGGTCGTCGGACGATCTGATTGGGCGCGAATTGCATTCAATCATCCACCACAAACACCTGAGTGGTGATCACTTCCCCGCCCATGAATGCCCAATCTACAAATCGTTCCGCCGCGACCAGACCATGCGCGTGGAAGATGATGTGTTTTGGCGCAAAGACGGCAAGCCGATCCTTGTGGAATATGTTTCGACCCCGATCTACGACCACGATGTCCTGGCCGGTGCCGTGGTGATCTTTCGCGATGTGACCGAGCGCAAAGAAAATGAACGCAGGCTGCGGGATGCTCTGGCGCAGGTCGAAGAGTTGAAGGTGAAGCTGCAACAGGAAAACGAATACCTTCTGACAGAGATACGCTCGGCGCGGTCGCACACGGGTGTGGTTGGCGTGTCACCCGCAATCAAATCGCTGAACGCTCAGATTGATCTGGCCGCGCAAAGCGGTGCCCATGTGCTGGTCTCTGGCCCGTCTGGATCCGGCAAAAGTATGACAGCCTCGGCGATCCACGAAGCAAGCGACCGTCACCACCGCCCCCTCGTGCGCATCAACTGTGATCAGAAAAAGGCCGCCGATCTAGAAGCAGAGCTTTTCGGGTATCGCCGCGGTGCCTTTGCAGGTGCCACGCGGGATATGACGGGCAAATTGCTCATGGCCCACAACGGCACCCTACATCTGGACGAGGTCGCGAGCCTACCCGCCAAGGTGCAAGCGAGCCTGCACGACGTTCTTCAAACGGGCCACTTCCGGCGTCTGGGTGACGGCTCTGACATTCCCGTCGCGGCCAAGGTTATCGCCACCACAAGCTATGATCTGCTGGCCGAGGTGCGGGCCGGAAGGTTCCGGCAAGACCTCTATTTTGCGTTGAACGTGCTGCCGATCATGACCGAACCCCTCAAGAACCGGCCCGAAGACATCCCCTACCTCGCGCGGCACTACCTCGATCGCACGATGCGCCGTCTGCGCCTGCCAAAGATGACACTGACCAAAGCCAACATAGAAACGCTACAATCCTATGACTGGCCGGGAAACGTGCGGGAGCTGGAAAACGTTATAGAGCGCACAGCGATCCTTGCTCAGGGTGGTCGGTTGCAGTTCGACATCCAAAGCGGCCCATCAGATGCGCCCACGCAAACAAACCGCGTCCTGACCCAGAAAGAGTTGCGCCAATTGGAAATTGCGAACTTCGAGGCAGCGCTGCGCCGTGCCAAAGGCAAGATTTCAGGCAAGTTCGGCGCAGCAGCGATCCTCGGGCTTGCGCCAACAACCGCCTATTCAAAGGTCAAATCGCTTGGCATCCAGATGAACCAATTCTCATAGATCGTACCTGAATGAAGGCGGAGAAGAGACAGGTCTGCAGGCCAAAACCGAATGGCCGCTTAGCACCTCCTTCCCAATTAAAGCGCGCGCGCAGCGAAATACTGCTTTCCACCGTCCACGCTAGTATTCACTACATACATCAGTATGTTTTTGCTAAATTTTTTTTGCACTCGCATGGATTTTTGTTCCTTATATGTTTTCATTCGTTCAATGTTTTTTAGTAAGGAGTACATTTATTAGTAACGAACACAGATCAGGAACCAAATCCGCCAGCAACAAACCGTTCATGTTGGGCTACACCGTGACGGCCATTGGTGATGGCCAAACGTCTTTCTGGAGCAAGATTGCAGCCGCCTGGGCGCATAAAGACAGTGAAGGCTATGAAGCGCGCATGGATGCGTTACCCCTTCGACGGGCGCTTAGTCCTCCGGACCGTCAAGGGCGATCAGCAGCCGGGCAATGAGTTTGTAGAACCATCCATGGATGGCCCCGCCTAGCATTCTGCGTCGTTGCGTGTTGGGAAGAGGCGTGCCGAGAGGTACGCATCTTTCTTATTTGCTGTATCAGATGAGTTTACTTTGCGATCCGCAGGTCTTCGAGTGACTTGCCATTGGCGAGCGCGTCTTTGACCCAGCTCGGTTGACGGCCACGGCCGGTCCAGGTCTTGGCTGGGTTTTCGAGGTGGCAATATTTGGGCGTGGATTTAATGCCTTTGGCTTTGGCACCGCCCGTCAGCTCGCTCAGGGAAAAGCCCAGTTCAGCCGCTCTGGCTTCGACTGCCGCAAGTGCTTCGTTGCGCTTGCGGGCTTCAAAACTCTCGATGGCTTTTGTCGCGGTCTTTTGGATGTTCCTCAGCTCATCCAGCGAAAACGCGTCCCAGTTGATTTCCGTCATGTTCTGTCCCTCTTTTGATTGGTCCGCGCTATGCCAATTGCGGGAATGTCTCAAGGCAAGGATCGTATAGAGTGTATTGCTTCGCCTTTTACGGGCGATAGATTGCTGACTCAGTCCCAAACGTTCCATTTCTTTTGGGCGTCTCCCATGCCGGGCCGGGTGCGCGTGAACGGAACCTGCGCTGCGCTTGTTTCTACCCTGCGGGCTTTGCTCCCTGACGCATTTATTGCGGCGGTTATCACCGCCACTTTCCTCCATTCATCGGGGAGGTCGAGAGGCTTTGCCTCTTCTCTCCCCGCAAGCAAAACAGAGCGCTCAGGATCTTTCGTTGCCGGTGCCTCCCGCAGCTTTCATCTGCGGGTGCCTCCCACAAGGAAGAGATCCTTTCGCCGATTTTTCGTGTCCCCTCCCATCTCCACTCTCGGAGAGAGCCAAGGGTTGCAGGCGCAACCCCTCCCCAAGGGAGGAAAAAGAGAAGGACAAGACAATGACCGTTCAATTACCTGCACAACCCTATGACCTTGCAGCGACAGGGTTCTATTTTGACAGCTATGACGGCGACGCTGAGAAGTCAGTAAAGCTGCGGAATGACTACGATGATCCCGTTGAAGAGTTCGAAATCCAGTTCATTGATTGCGATCTGGCAAAGGCCTTAGGCATCATTCAGGCCAATCTCAAGCAGTATTTGGATGTGGTTGAAGACTGGGACGAGGACGACAAACCCGTGTCATTCTAGCGGTAGGTGAGTGCGGGTATCAGTTGAAGACAATACCCAGCCAGGCGATTTCGACCTTGATATCTACCATGTCGATACGATGCGTGAGCTTACCGAGGACTTTGTTGAACAAGGCCTGTTTGGCGACATTCCTGAGCCGCTGCATTTCTACATCGACTATGACGCCATCGCGCGGGATTTGAGCGTCGATTAAGCGCCGCACGATCCCGGCCTGTGCGTTTGGCCTGTTGCGACTCTTGCCGAGAAGTGTTGAGAGGATCACGCTCTTTAAATCGCTCAAAGCCTTTGGGCACGTCCCAGCCCTGTTTCAGATAAATCTCATGCGCCTGCCGTGTCAGCTTGCGCTTGAAATGGCGCATGTTGATGGCTGTCATGGACGCCGCATCAATGCGCGACCACACCACATGAGTATGCCGAGGTCCGTTGTTCTCATGGAAAAGAACCGCGCGGGGCTGGCCCGCCAGACCAAGCTGTTTCTCCGCCTCTGCAAAGGTCGCTTCAAACAGATCGATGGAGACTGATTGATCCGGAGGCGGATTGAGCGACAGCGAGAACAGCTACTTTTGGCATTGCGTGGCCTGTGCGATGGCTTCTGTCTCCGCAAAGGCTCCAAAGAGATCGTCAGCCACAAAGACTTCAATGCCGTGCACGGTCACATGGTCATTGTCGCGCGGATTGAGCAGATGCAGGGCCGACTTTGCGCCAAAAACCGCGCGTGTTGCCTTCGAGGATCACGAGGATTTCCCTAACGCGGTGACCAGCAGTGCCCGGATCGCCAGCACATGCGCGTAGGCTTCATCGATCTTCGCACGCTCGGTCGCCACAACATCCAGCGTCCCGATATTAGCGTGATAGGCAAGCTGGTTGAGGTTGTTCGCAATCCGTGACTGCCCAAGCAGGGCCAGCGCCTCAGCCGCTGCTTTCTTGTCGGCAACAGCATCTTTGGGCCGTCTCTTTCCCGCTTGGCTCCCTGAGCAGGCACACACGCCCGGACATAGGCCGACATAGTTATGCCTGCGGCCAGTTCCTCCAGTCGCGACCGCTCCGACTGTCAGGCGGATGACAAGAGGCAAGGGTTCACGGCGTTTGCTGCGGTTGCGCTTCGGATCAGAAATGGCTGCCGGCTTTGCCGTATCGTTGAAAGCGCACGTAGTGTTTTGAGAGGCACTCGTCATGGCTACGGCTCCTCTGGCGGAGCGTGCGGCACAGTTTCTTCCAACAGATTATCTGCGACTTCGTCGTCCGGTTTCACCCCTGTTGCCGCCGCCTGAAACTCCGAAAGCTTCGCAATAACCTCTGGCTCCGCCCGCAGAACCGTTCTCCAGTTCTCCAGTTCTCCAGTTCTAACAGCAGCTCATCGCTCGAAAAAGGTTCTAGGTTGTTCTTCTCCGGTGCACCATCTTCTCACTATCATGTTGTACGACCTTGGAATGATCTGAGTTCCAACGAGCACTATATGTTCAATTCGAAATAGGCGACTGAACCGTCTTCGCTTGCGCGTGAGAACCGTTTCAGGAAACGCAGCGCCAGGCATGTGCAGGGCGCCGAAACGCCCTACACCTCATTGCTTAGACAAAGGTCAGATCATCGTCGATCTGAGCGAGGGATGTTACCCCGTTGAAGGTGAGGCTGTCGCCGCCGCCAAATGTCAGGACCAGGAAACCGTCCGCACTTGTTGATGCGAGGGCGGACAAAGCAGCAGCGGTGGGCGCCGTACCTCCAAAGAGGTCCAGATCCAATTCGACTGCGTCCACACCAACCTGGAAGTCGGTGATGCTGTCATTGTCGTCACCGGCAGAGAACACAAACGTGTCTGCCCCGATCCCGCCCTTGAGCGTGTCCTGACCCGCCCCACCGGTGAGCGTGTCGCTGCCAGCGTTGCCCTCGACACGGTCATTGCCGCCGCCGCCGTCCAGCATGTCGGCGCCATTGCCGCCCAGCACGGTGTCGTTGCCTTCACCGCCGCGCAACGTGTCCTGGTTAATCCCGCCATTCAGGCGGTCATCGCCTGCGCCGCCTTCGAGCAGGTCAGCACCCGCATTGCCGTTCAGGGTGTCATTGTCAGCGCCCCCGTTCAGCACATCAGAACCTGCGCCGCCGACAAGCAGGTCATTGCCTGCATTGCCGTTCAGCGTGTCAGTCCCGATGCCGCCGTTCAACGTGTCGTTGCCGACGCCGCCTGACAACAGGTCAAAGCCGTCATTGCCGTTCAACACGTCGTCTCCGCCGCCACCGTTCAGGGCGTCAAAACCCGCAAGTCCTGTCAGAACATCATCGTCCTGTCCGCCGTTGATCGTGTCGAAACCGATGCCGCCGCTGATGACGTCGTCTCCGGCGCCGCCGTCGACGCTGTCGTTGCCCGCGCCACCTGACACCTGGTCATCGCCGTCGCCACCGTTCAGCGTATCGGCACCGTTCTGACCGTCGATCGTGTCGTTGCCCGCGCCGCCCGTTACATCATCAAAGCCGAAGCCACCGGACAGCATGTCGTCACCTTCGCCGCCATCCAGCGTGTCATTGCCGCCATTGCCAGAGATATCATCGTCGCCCCCAAGCCCGGACAACTGGTCCGCGTTCGACAGCCCTTCGATCAGGTCGGAAATGCCTGTCCCGAGCAGGAAATCCGCCATGGCGTCGCCAAACAGACGCAACACATCCGTGTCGTCGATCACCGTATCGTCGTCGAGGATTTGAGGCGTGACAATGACCACCCAAATGCCGCCAAATTCGGCAATGCCCACACTGTTGTTGTCCAACCCGACAAGCAAGGCCGTGCCCGCCAGCGAGTTGTTGATGTACTCATAGACCTCTTCGATAGAAGTGCCGGGATTAAACGCACCGAGGATCGAGGCTTGCCCGAGGAAAATGCCGCTTTCGGTGGCCAAATCCGCCAATGCGTCGTTCCAGATCTCGCCATTGGACAGTTCGGTGATCCATCCCGCAGCGTTTTCGGAAATGGCACCGCCCAGTGGGGCGCCGTTCTGGTTGACGACCAGGTCAATGGCCACGCGGTTTGCCAAGGCAGACAGCGCCGCGTTGAAGGCAAACTCGGTGCCTTCGGTGCGCTGTTCGTTGATGAAATCGGCCAGTGCGCTTTCGCCGGTGGACACGGCGTCTCCGGCCAGGTCGCCTGCCGCCGCTGTGAATACACCAAAGTTGTAGAGGTTGGCGGCATTGGCGATTTCGAAATCACCGGCGAGGTCGCCGGGATCGACAACTGCACCGCCTGCGTTGATCTCATAGCCGAGGCCGATACCTGTGGTGAGGTAGTGAACAATCGCGCTGATCGCTTCGCCAGATTCTACGGCTTCTGCCGCGTCCGGGTAGGTTGCGAGGTAAAACTCTGCGTCAAAGGTAAAGTCAGTCAGATCAATCTGCGCACTGAGCAACGTGTTGAGGTTCAATTGTTGGCTCGGGTTGCCCACGAGATCGTCGTAGAAGTCTCCGGCTTCGTCGCGCACACCGTCACTGATGAAGTTGGTATAGACGACGCCCGATACAACGCCGCCCAGAATACCGGCCAGCGGTGTGCCGACGTAGGTAGCACCTGCACTGACCACCCCGGTGATCGCAATCCCAGTAAGCATGTCAATTGTTTCGACAAAGGCCTGCTGGTCAGGCTCTTCGGCTGCGATGACGTTGTCGATCCGCCCGGCAATGTCGAGGGCCAGGCCGATCAATCCCAACTTCTTGCCGAAATCATCCAGGAAGCCTGTCAATTCGTCGATGTTGCCAGCATTCGTACGGAAATAGGTCGCCAGGTCAGCCGAGACTTCTGCTAAGTTGAACACACCACCCAGCAGTTCTTCGAGCAGGTCGTCGATGATCTCTTCGCGCGGTGTGGTTTCGGCGTCCACCACGGAAAAGGTGACCACGTAGTCTTCGGCGTTCTCATAAGCTTCGAGGGGCGCGACGTTCACGAAATTGACGCCTTCGGTCAGATTGACCGTAAAGGTCGACACGTTACCGGAATTGCTGGCCAGAAAGACATTGAATGTGGCGACCATGTCTTCGGCCACATTGATCCGCAATGCGTCCTCGGTGTCGGTTCCGCCAACAGACCCTTGGTAAAAGAATGTGGCTCCTTCATCTACGGTGCCGAAATTCCGGTCAATTGTTGCGGGCGCACTGTCCAGCAGGCTAACGGCAGGTGGCGGCAATTGTTCTACGTTTTCGCCAAAAACAACTGTATCGACCGAAAAGCCCGACGCGTCGAAGGATTCGTCGATGGCCGCAACGGATGCGATCCCTTCCTCCGATGCGAATGAAAAGGTCAGAACACCAAGGTCGTCATTGTTGGTCGAGAACAGCAATTCCCCGGCGGCATTGCGAAATTCAATACGAGTGCTGCCCAGATTGTCAAAAAAACCAACGTCCAATGATACGAAATCAACGGGGATGTCGAAATTGATGAAAACGGGCCCGAGATAACTGAAATTCGCGGCAATGACGGGCGAAGCGGGTTGTGCGCTATCCCCCAGGATCACGCCATCAAATGTGACCGTATTGTCGTCAAATACATATGTGGGGTCGACCGTGCCGAATCCCTGTTCGCTGAACGTAATTGTGTCCATAACACCCTCTATTTAAATGCAATTCCAATGAATCACGTTAAGAAAAATTTTCAGTATTCCAAAACGCTACGCAGAATTGCGGAGTCTGGAAAGAAAATTTTTGTAAAATGAGAGGGGCTGGTCGGGGCGTCAGTCGATTGTCAGGGTGTTTCGCAATGTGCCCGTGACTTGATCAAAGATCAGGATTTGATCGTCTTCGGTGACGACGGCAAACCAGTCTGATCCAACCGTAAACGCTGTTGCCGTAGCGCCGCCCGGCAGGGTGACTTTTTCGGGCAAGGGCAGGGGAGCGGGCCCTGCGTTCAACCGGATGACAAGCAGCGCAACCACCGTTACAACGCCCCCGATCATGATGATCGTCAACACCGTGACCAACCGGCGCAGGAACGCGAGGTTGGCGGGTTCTTCTGGGGTGTCCATGTCGTCCACGTCCGTGTCCTTTGTGATTGCTGCCGATCCGCCGCCGCGCCTTGATAAGGCGATTGCACGGGACGTGCCAGAGGGTGCCGCCCTGTCGCGCACGCGCCTCGCGCGGCTGTTGGCGGACGGTGCGGTGACCGTAGACGGCATCGTTGCGACTGACCCCAAGGCGCGGGTGTCCGAAGGGGCCACCATCGAGGTGCGCGTCGAGGAAGCCACGGAAAGCCACATCGCGGCTGAGGACATTCCACTTGATGTCGTGTTCGAGGACGACGCACTGATCGTGGTGAACAAGCCCGCAGGTATGGTTGTGCACCCGGCACCGGGTTCGCCTTCGGGAACGCTGGTCAATGCGCTCATGTTTCATTGCGGTGATGATCTGTCTGGTGTCGGCGGTCTGAAACGCCCCGGCATCGTGCACCGCATCGACAAGGACACCAGCGGTTTACTGGTTGTCGCCAAAAGCGATGCCGCCCATCACGGTTTGGCCGCGCAATTTGCGGCGCACAGTGTCGAACGGTACTACCGGGCGCTGGTCTATGGAGTGCCGGACGCCAACGATCCCCGTTTGCGCGGCATCAAAGGCACGAATTTCGAACCGGGCAATGTGCTGAAACTGACCACGCAACTGGCGCGCCACAAGACTGATCGCCAACGGCAGGCCGTCTTGTTTCACGGTGGCCGCCATGCCGTGACGCGCGCGCGTGTCGTGGCGCGGTACGGGACACCCGCTGTACTGGCGCAGGTCGAATGCTGGCTGGAAACCGGGCGCACACATCAGATCCGTGTTCACATGGCTCATGCCGGTCACGGACTGGTCGGCGATCCTGTTTATGGCGGGCGGCGCAAACTGGCGCGCGGTGCGGTTAGCGACAATGCAGCGGCGGCGGTGCAAAACTTTGCGCGGCAGGCTCTGCACGCCGCAGTTCTGGGATTTGAGCATCCCGTGACGGGTGAACTGTTACGATTTGAGGCACCTTTGCCGGAAGATTTCAGCGCATTGTTGGACCATCTGGCCGCCTGACGGGCCACTGCGCTCATTATTTACGTTTTGTTAAGATGCGGCTGTAACGAACAGCACATGCGCGTGAGAGCGCAGGCAATGCCCTGCCAAACCGGTGCGGGGCGTGCGATATTCACATCTGCGACGACCCGTGCCCCTTGAACGCACGAGATCGCCGTCCCATATGCAATGTTAAGCCCCTAAACATAAAGGAACAGGGGTACAGGAGGGACATCATGGCCAACTACGCAAATCTGCCCGCACCCACACCCGAAGGCGGTCTGAACCGCTATATGCAGGAAATCCGCAAGTTCCCGCTGCTGGAGCCGGAAGAGGAATACATGCTGGCCAAAGCCTGGGTCGAGAAAGAAGACACAGGCGCTGCGCATAAAATGGTCACAAGCCACTTGCGTCTCGCAGCCAAGATCGCGATGGGCTATCGCGGCTATGGTCTGCCGCAGGCCGAAGTGATTTCCGAAGCAAACGTGGGCCTTATGCAGGCGGTCAAACGGTTTGACCCCGAAAAAGGGTTCCGCCTTGCGACCTATGCGATGTGGTGGATCCGCGCCTCGATCCAGGAATACATCCTGCGCTCGTGGAGCCTTGTGAAACTTGGCACCACCTCGGCACAAAAGAAGCTGTTCTTTAACCTCCGCAAGGCCAAGGCCAAGATTGGCGCATTGGAAGAAGGCGATTTGCGCCCCGAGAACGTGGCACAGATTGCGACCGACCTGGGCGTGACAGAAGCCGAAGTTGTTAGCATGAACCGGCGTCTGTCCGGTGGTGACGCGTCCCTGAACGCGACCGTCGGCTCCGAGGGCGAAGGGTCCATTCAGTGGCAGGACTGGCTGGAAGACGAAAGCGCTGACCAGGCGGGCGACTACGAGGCTCGTGACGAGCTGGAAGTGCGCCGCGAGATGCTCGCCGAGGCGCTGGGCGTGCTGAACGACCGGGAAAAAGACATCCTGACCCAACGCCGTCTGAGCGACAAGACCGTCACCCTTGAGGACCTGTCGGCCCAGTACAACGTCAGCCGTGAACGCATCCGCCAGATCGAGGTGCGCGCGTTCGAAAAGCTGCAGAAAAAGATGCGCGACATCGCCAAGACTAAAGGTCTTTTGGCAACGGCCTGACCCAACGCGACCGACAGAAAACGAAAAGCCTCGCCTTCGGGCGGGGCTTTTGCCTATCTGATGCCATGTCCGACCTCGTTTTTCACGTCCCCCGATCCTGGTTTTCGCTGAGCGGAGAGGGGTTTCGCCCGTTCTATGTCCGCCTGATGAAAGGGCTGGATGCGCGTGGCGTGGCCTATGAGGTCGAGGTGCTGGACCGGGACACCCTGCCACAACGGGTCGAGGCGGACAGCGCCATCCATGTGGTGCATCACGGGCGGTTTGCACACCCGCGCGCGCGCAATGCCGACGTGGCGTACATCTATCCGTTCTGGAATTTCGACGCGCAGGGCATTCGGGCTTTTTCCTCGATTGGAAAGACCGCCTTTCCACAAGACGACATTGACCCCGAGGTGGCCCGCCCGTTCTTTCGCAGATTGCGCAAGCGGATCGTTGGTGGACGGACGTCCCGCTATGAACAGCCCACAGATGCGGCGGCAGTAAACCCGGCCAAGGCTGCTGTGTTTCTGCAATCCGAAGGGCACCGCATCGTTGGTGAAACCTGCTATCTGGACCGCTGGCAGATGCTGCGCGGCGTCTGCGCGGACACGGACGGGCCAGTGTTGGTCAAGCCGCACCCACGCGACACTGACCCCACCACACATGAGATGTTGAGGGCATTGGCGGACGAGTTTCCGCATATGACGCTCAGTTCCGGCAATATCCATGACCTGATTGCGGCCACTGACCGCGTGGTGACGATCAACTCTGCTGTGGGGGTCGAGGCCTATTTGCACCGCAAGCCTGTCGTTCTGTGCGGCCAGTCGGATTTTCACCACATCGCCGACGTGGCCCGCAGCCCGCAAGACCTCTCACAAATCCTGTCCCGCCCGCCCCGCAAACGGGCCTATGACAAGTTCATCTGGTGGTACTTTGGCGACCGCTGCCTCAGCAGCACGGATCCCGATCTGGCCGACCGCGTGTTGGGACGGTGTGGCCTCGCGTGAACCCCTAGACGTCAATTCAGCCGTGCACGCAGCACGCGGATCATGTTTCCGCCCATGACTTTGGCGATGGTGTCGTCGTCCAACCCTGCAGCGGTCAGTGCGTGGGTCAACGCGGGCAATTCGGATGTGTCGAATGCCGTCTTGACCGATCCATCAAAGTCGGACCCAAGCGACACGTGATCCGCCCCCACCGTATCCACTGCCTGCACGATCATGGCGGCAATGGCGTCGGGCGTTGCGTCACGGCACAGGATCGAACCCCAGTAACCCAGCCCGATCACACCACCTGTCTGGGCGACCGCGATCATCACTTCATCCTCGAAATTACGCTGCACCGGGCAAAACCCGTGTAGCCCCGTGTGACTGACAATCACGGGCATGTCCGTCATGGCGATCACATCGCGCGCCACGTTTGCGTGCGAATGTGCAAGGTCCAGCACCATGCCGCGCGCCTCGATCTCGCGCACCACAGCGCGACCAAAATCGGTCAATCCTTCTCCGCTCACGCCGTGCAAGGATCCGCCCAGCTCATTGTCAAAGAAATGATGCAATCCGATGATCCTGTGTCCCGCGGCCTCCAGTCGCTCCATGTTCGCAATCTCGCCTTCGAGCGCATGCGCGCCTTCGATCCCGAGCAAGCCACCCACGGCCGTTCCACCGTTGGCGCGCATGTCCAGATGCGCCTCCAGGTCAGCGCGCGAGGTGATGACGCTCAACCGGTCTGGCGCACGTTTGGCGACGCGGTGCAGCCGTTCGGCCTGGTAAACGGCCCGCTCCAGCAACGAATCCCACGTGCGCGGCGGCCAAAGCTGACCGATAGCCAAGGGCGTGATGTTGTCAAACGTGTCGGCTGAATTCGAACTGTAGTTTTGCCCCGCAGGAGATTTCGTCACAGCAGAAAACACCTGCAGCGCCACACCCCCTTCGATCAGGCGGGGCAGGTCCACATGACCACGCGTGGCGCGTTTGGAAATATCGCGCTGCCACAGCAGGCTGTCCGCGTGCCAGTCACCCACCATCAGTGTGTTGTGCAGTGCCCGCGCCGTGTCAGAAACAGGGTAGGGATCATGCGGCACAACTTCGTTGCGGCTGCGTTCCACATAGCCCGGCGCGATCGCCAGAAACGCACCAACCGCGACGACGACAAGGGCCAGCAAGACTGCAAGAATACGTTTGACCAGACGCATGGCGACACCTCTGCTGTGAAACATCAGTGTAGCCCCGGTCGGGTCAAAGCACCAACCCTGACCCGGCGGCAGGTCGGGGTTGTGGGGCGCGCGCCTTTGGGTATGGTAGCGCAAACAGTGACCATGAAAGAGGGCGTTCAGCTATGTCAGATCCAATCCGATGGGGTATTCTGGGCGCCAGCGCCTTTGCACGGCGCGACATGGCGCCCGCGATCCACGCGGCACGGGGCGCCGAACTGGTCGCTCTGGCCACGTCCGCTGCCGCCAAAGCCGAGCCGTTCCAGGCGTTTTGCCCCGGTTTGCAGGTTTTCGAGGACTATGACGCGATGCTGGCCGATCCGGGCATCGACGCGGTCTACATTCCCCTGCCGAACCACTTGCATGTGGAATGGTCGCTCAAGGCACTGGCGGCTGGCAAACACGTGCTGTGTGAAAAACCGATGGCGATGGCGGCGGATGAATACGCGCCGCTGATTGCCGCCCGCGACAGCTCGGGCCTGTTCGCCACAGAGGCCTATATGATCGTCAACCACCCGCAATGGCAACGCGCGCGCACGCTTTTGCGCGACGGTGCGATTGGCAAGTTGATCCACGTCGAAGGCACGTTCGGTTACAACAATGCGACTGATACCGGCAATGTGCGCAACCGGCCGGAAACCGGTGGGGGCGGCATTCCGGACATTGGCGTCTACACCTATGGCGCAACCCGCTGGATGACCGGAGAAGAGCCGGAAGCCATCACGCACACGGATGTCGATTTTGAAAACGGCGTGGACGTCGTGGCGCGTGTTTCGGCACGGTTCCCCAGCTTTACCGCCCATTGGGTGAACTCGATGCGCACCCACCCGGTGCAGGACATGACCTTTGTCGGTGATGCGGGGGTGATCCGCCTGACCGCGCCATTCAACCCGGCGCGCTTTGCCACGGCACGGCTTGAATTGCATCAGGGCAGCGTCATGACCGAAGAACGGTTCCCCGGCGTGGACCATTATGTGCTACAGGTTGAGGCGTTCACGGCGCATGTGCGCGACGTTGCACCATATCCGTGGACGTTGGAGGACGCGCGCGGCACGCAAGCCATGATAGACGCGATCTTTGACAAGGCGAGGAATGACAACGGCTGAACAGCGAGGTGACGATGGCAGGCGGTTGGGCAAAAGACGGCGCAGTATCGGAACAGATCGAAGCATCGGTTTCAGATGAATTGGCACGGATGCAGGCACGCCGCCGCCCCGTGGGTGAAAGCCTGACCCACTGCGCTGAATGTGAAGAACCCATTCCCGAAGCGCGCCGGGCAGCCTTGCCAGGGGTCAAACTCTGCGTTGATTGTGTCGCCGAACGCGATGCCGCGTTCCAGGCGCGGGGTGGCATCAACCGACGTGGGTCAAAAGACAGTCAGCTCAAATAGACACCAGCGTCATCACCATGACGTTTTGCGGGCCAGCATCCCCATGCGGCCATATCTGTCCGGTGTCCACAAAGCCGCCCTTGCAATAGGCCCTGTAGGCTACCGGGTTGCCAATGTTCACAGTCAGCCACAGCGCACTGCGCCCCGGATACTGGCGGGTCATATACGCAGGCAGCGCGTGGCAGGCCCGTGTGCCGAAACCGCACCCCTGATGCGCTGTATCGATCATGAAGGCGCGCAATCCCAGACCATCGGGTGCTGCAAACGGATACCGTGTGGCATATGCCCGGTCGATCTTGAAAAAACCAACCGGGGTCGCGTCGTTTAGGATGGCGTGAAAATCGACGTCCGGTTCTGCGGCGTCAAACGCCTCTGAAACGGTGCCGGAATAGCGGATTTGGTCGTGGCGCACTTCAATGTGCGCCACGCGGTCCAGGTCTTGGGGCGAAAGCGGGGCGAGGGTGATCATCCGATCACCAAAGCAGCTGATTTCGCAGGAGTGGGGTCACCCCTCCATGGCCTCCAGCTCGTCGATAAAGCCCGAGATCATGCTCAAACCCTTGTCCCAGAATTTGGGATCAGAGGCGTCCAGCCCGAAGGGGGCCAACAGCTCTTTGTGGTGCTTTGAGCCACCAGCCTTAAGCATGTCGAAATACTTGTCCTCGAACCCTTCGGCACCATCGGCATAGACCGAATACAGGGCATTCACCAAGCCGTCGCCAAAGGCGTAGGCATAGACATAGAACGGCGAGTGCACAAAGTGCGGGATGTAGGCCCAAAACGTCTCGTAACCGTCCATGAACTCAAAGGCAGGCCCAAGGCTCTCCGCCTGAACAGACATCCACAAGGCATTGATGTCCTCCGGGGTCAATTCGCCCCCGCGGCGTGCCTCGTGCAGTTTGCATTCGAAGTCATAGAACGCGATCTGGCGCACGACGGTGTTGATCATGTCTTCGACCTTGCCGGCCAACATCACCTTGCGCTGGGCATCTGTCTTGGCCCCATCCAGCATCTTGCGGAATGTCAGCATCTCACCGAACACAGACGCGGTTTCGGCCAGTGTCAAAGGCGTCGACGACAGCATCTCGCCCTGACCGGCGGCCAGCACCTGATGCACACCGTGCCCCAATTCGTGGGCAAGCGTCATAACATCGCGCGGTTTGCCGAGGTAGTTCAGCATGACATAGGGGTGCACATCGGTGACGGTCGGATGCGCAAAAGCGCCGGGCGCCTTGCCGGGTTTCACGCCCGCGTCGATCCACCCCTTGGTAAAGAACGGGTGCGCCAACTCTCCCATCCGGGGATCAAAGGCATTGTAGGCATCCATCACGGTCTGTTGCGCTTCGTCCCAGCCGACAATGCGCGGGTCTTCCATCGGCAGCGGTGCATTGCGGTCCCAGACTTGCATCGTTTCCAGGCCCAGCCACTTGCGCTTCAGCTCATAGTAGCGGTGGCTCAGCTTGGGATAGGCCGCAACGACCGCGTTGCGCAGCGCCTCGACCACCTCGGGTTCCACCTGGTTGCTGAGGTGTCGGCCAGATTGGGCAGTCGGCATGCCACGCCAACGGTCCAGGATTTCCTTTTCCTTGGCTTGCGTGTTGTGAACGCGGGCAAAGGTCTTGATATTGCTCGAAAACACTTCGGCCAGCTCGCGGGCCGCGGTCTCGCGCTTTTTGCGGTCCGGGTCGGTGAGAAAGTTGAGCGTGCCCTCGATGTTCAGCGCCTCACCGTCGATGTCAAAGGTCAGACCGGCAATAGTTTCGTCAAACAGGCGTTCCCAGGCATCGCCCACCACACCCAGATCGTGCAGAAACTTTTCCATCTCGTCGGACAGTTGGTAGGGCTTCATCGCCCGGATCTTGTCAAACACCGGCTTGTAGCGGGCCAGTTCGGCGCTTTGCTGCATGGCCGCGCTCAAATGGTCGTCCTCCAACCGGTTCAGTTCCAGCGTAAAGAACACGAGCGGCGTGGTGAAGTTGGTGATGTCTTCCTGGCAGTCGGACATGAACTTTGCCCGATCCGCATCCGTGGTCAGCTGGTAATAGCGCAGTCCCGCATAGGACATGATGCGGCCCGCAATCTGGTTGATGCGTTCCTGACGCTGGATACAGGTCAGCAGACCCGCCGCGTCCAACGCGGCCAACTTACCTTCGTAGTCGGCGGCAAAACTGGTGCAGGCCTGCTCCAACCAGTCCAGATCGCGCTTGAGTTCGGGCGCGTCCTCGCCGGCATAGAGATCATCAAGGTTCCATTCGGGCAAATTGCCCAAGGGTTGATCCCCGGATGCGGCGTTTGCGTCTCGGACAGGGAAGGGAAGGTGGAACATGTGCGTACCTTTTGTTGGGCGTTGCGTCATAGGTATGAGGTGCCGTCAGCGGGGGCAAGGGTTTCGCGGTGCAGGCCGTCTGGCGTCGCACCAAGGCTCTGTCTTTAAAACACCGCCGTGTGAATATTGTTCAATTCAAGGGCAGAAAAGGCCCGTTGGCGTGTCCACAAAGATCTTCTGCCGTTCCTCGGCGGTGGTGATGGCGCTCAGGCCGTCGGCAAGGGCCGCCGCCCGCGGCATGCCCGCACCGTTCAACATGATATGTGGCCAGTCTGATCCCCACAGACACGCATCGGGATTGGCGTCGATCAGACGGCGCATCAGGGGGGCGGCCAGCGCGATGTCATTCGTCAGCCGGTAGGGCGCAGACAGTTTGACGATCACATGCCCCTCCGCCATCAAATTGCACAACGTATCGATTGCTGGCGTGTCAGGGTCGAGGTTGGTGGGCCAACCGCAATGGTCGATCACCAGCGGCACGGGCAGGGCGCGTATATCATCTGACAATTCAACAATGTGCTGATCTGCATGCAGCAGCATCTGGATGTGCATGCCCTGATCGGCCAGCATCGGTGCCATCGCCCGCGCCCCGTCCCAGGTCAGAACACCGCCATGCACATAGTTCAGACGCACGGCGACAACTTCGTTCTGCGCCAGATGCGCCACCTCCGCCTGGCTGGCGCCATCGGGCAACAAGCCCACGCCCTTGAACCCCCGTCCGAGCGCGCGCACCGCATCCAATGTCACGCTGTTGTCCGTTCCATAGATGATCGAATGGACAATCAGGCTGCGCGTACATCCCAATGCGCCCAGATGCGCACGAAAGAGCCTCAGCCAATCGTCAAAGTCATGGCCCGGCGCGGGGTCCTCGGCGCGGGTAGGCGACAGGGGATGCTGTGGCCCACCCAGCATGTGCACATGGGCGTCCCACGCGTTTTCCGGCAGGGCAATAGTGGGCGCAGACGCGGCAAAAGGAGCTTGGGCACTATCCATAGGTATTCAACATCTCGTTCAGGTCGTCGAGGCTGTTGGCCTCTTGGATCGGTTTGTCGTGACGCCAGCGCGACATGCGCGGAAACCGCAGCGCGACGCCTGACTTGTGGCGGCTGGAGGCTTGAATGCCCTCAAATGCAATCTCGAACACATGTTCCGGCGTGACCTGCCGCACGGGTCCAAAGCGCTGTTGCGTGTTCTTTTTCACCCATGCAGTGATCTTGCGAAACTCCTCATCGGTTAGCCCGGAATAGGCCTTGGTAAATGGCACCAGATCGTTGCCGTTCCATACCGCAAAGGTGAAATCGGTGAACAGGTTGGCCCGGCGGCCATGCCCCGACTGCGCATAGATCATGACCGCGTCGATGGTCAGCGGGTCCAGCTTCCATTTCCACCAATCGCCCTTCTTGCGTCCGGTCAAATAGGGGCTGTCGCGACGCTTGAGCATCAGACCTTCGGCCTGTGCCGCGCGCGCCGTGGCGCGCTGGTCGGCCAAGTGTTCCCAAGCGTCGAACGGCACTGTCGGGGACAGTTTCACAGGAGCATCTGTGGGCAGGTTTCCGCATACCTCTTCGAGGGTTGCACGCCGCACCTCAAGCGGCTCTTGTCGATAATCAACACCACCCCATTCAAGCAGATCATAGGCATAGAGGATCACGGGCGCTTCGCTCAACAGCTTCTTGGGAACCGTTTTGCGCCCAATACGCTTTTGCAGGGCGTTGAAGCTTTGCGGCGCGCCGTCACCCCAGGCCAGCAGTTCTCCGTCCAGAACGGTGCCATTCGGGATGAAATCCAACGCCCGCGCCAATTCGGGAAACCGGTCGGTCATCAACTCTTCGCCACGCGACCAAACGTAATGCGCACCGTCGCGCAGGATCAATTGCCCGCGGATGCCATCCCACTTCCACTCTGCTTGCCAATCCTCTGGATTCCCGAGGGATTCCGGCGCGTCATCAAACGCATACGCCAAGTAAAACGGATAGGGCCGCGATGCGTTGGCCGCCGGGTCATCGTCGACTGTCAGCTGCGCCCACGTGATGCGGGCCGGATCCCAATCGCCCATGAGGCGATGCGCCATCTCGGCCTCGTTCTTGCCGGTCGCACGAGCCAGCGCGCGGGTCATCAGTTTTTGACTGACACCCACCCGAAACCCGCCCGTCAGCAACTTGTTGAACAGGAACCGCTGCGTGGTGTCGAGGCTGCGCCACGCCTCCAGCACAAAGTCCTTGCGCGCGGGTTCTTCCACATTTGCAAGATTGCGTAACGCATTGATCCAATGGCTCAATCCGTGATCTGTGTCCGTGTCCGGCAGGGGGAGGACAAGGGCGATGGTCTCTGCCAAGTCGCCAACAATGGGATAGGCCTCTTCAAAGAGCCACAGCGGTATGCCCGCAACCTCAGCGGCCCATTCGCGCAACCGGGTCGAGTTGACCGCCCGCTTGGGGCGACGGCCAGAGAATATGGCAATGGTCCAGATCCGGTCCTCTTCGGGTGCGGTCAGGAAATAGTCGGTCAAGGCCGCGACTTTTACGGTTGTCTTGGTCGATTGGTCGATGGCGTTGAACAACGCAGCAAAGCGTTTCATGCGGCGTCTTCCTCTGCGTCTTCGCCGCCAAATTCGGTTTGTAGGACCTGCGCATTCCACCCCTGTTCATTCAGGTAGCGCGTAAATATATCCGTATAACCGTGCGTAACGTATATGTTTTCTGCGCCCGTTTCCCGGATCGCGGACAACAGGCCCGACCAATCGGCATGGTCAGAGATGACAAATCCCCGGTCGCCCGCGCGTCGCCGACGGATGCCGCGCACCGCCATCCATCCAGAGGCAAATGCCGTCTCTTGTGGACCAAATTTGCGCGCCCATGCGGATCCAAGTGCCGAAGGCGGGGCCAGCACAATAGCGCCCGGATGATCCTTGTGAACAAGGTCGCCACCCGCCTGAATGGTTGCGGCCAACGGGATACCCTGCGCGCGCATCACTGCGTTTGTGTTCTCGATTGCCGTGTGCGTCAGGATCGGGCCGATGTCAGGGTCCAGCATCGACATCAGCCGTTGCGCCTTGCCCAGGGCATAGCAGCCCAGAAATGCGGTCTTGTCGTTGGCGGCACATCCGCGCCACCAGTCATTGATCTGTGCCGCAATCACGTCCTGACTTTGCCAGCGGAACACGGGCAGGCCGAATGTACTCTCAGTGATGAAATGGTGGCACTTCACCGGCTCAAAGGGCGTGGATAACCCGTCGCCCACGACCTTGTAGTCGCCCGATGCCACCCAGACCTCGCCGCCAACCTCGACCCTGATCTGCGCCGAGCCGGGTACGTGACCGGCGGGGTGGAACGACACGGTTGCACCACCGATGCGGCGCGTTTCGCCGTAGCGTACCGTGTCGATGGACACGTCACCAAGACGGTGGCGCATCACCGGCGCTGCGATATCGGTTGCCAGATAGTGCCCCATGCCCCACCGGGCGTGATCCGCATGTCCATGCGTGATCAAAGCCCGATCAACCGGTTTCCACGGATCAATGTAGAAATCCCCGGCGGGGCAATAGATGCCCGAAGGCGTAAAGGTCAGCGCAGCCATGTGCGCAAACCTAGCATGCTATTTTCCGGGGGCCAGTGGCGCGTGGTCAGGCGGCCTCGGCAAAGCGTGTGGTCATAGTGTCAAAGATGCCGGCGCGTGTCGTGGCGTCTTCCATCAGCACCTCGTGCTCACCGCCCTGCATCATGTGCAGCGTGCCGTGGGTCCAGGTGTCCATCCGCGCTTCGATCCGCCCGGTGTGCACGATCCGTTCGTTTGTGCCGAGAAAAGCGTCGCAAGGCACCTGAGGCGCGGGCATACGCGCCAGCGCCAGCGTTTCGTCCAGCGCCTCGCGCAACCAGACAAAGCTTGGTCCCCCCAAGGCCAGTTCGGGATGGGCCTGCAGCTGCTGCCGCATCATGTCGAACATCTCGAAATCGGTGGTCAGGACGTTGTCGTCGAAATCCGCAGTCAGCACATAGGAATCTAGGATCGTCCCCGGCGGCAAACGGTGCCCTTGCCCGATCGCAGGCATCATCCGCCCCAGCGCCCAGGCCACAGGGCGCAGGTGTGGAGAAATGCGGATGCCCCACATCGGCCCGGTAAACGCTGCGGATCGCACATCGAGGCCGTCATGCAACGACCGCAGGCCGATGCAGCCGCCCATCGAATGCGCCAGCAGGTAGTAGGGTTTTGGCAGGTTCAGCTCTTGCGCGGCGGCAACCATGGCCGCCACGTCCAACTGGTAGTCGCCAAATGTCTCGACATGTCCAATCCGGGCGTCGTCGAGCAGCCGGTCCGCCAACCCCTGGCCACGCCAGTCGATCACAATCGTCGCATAGCCGCGCGCCGCCAGATCACCTGCGGCGGGTGCGTACTTTTCCACGTATTCCGTGCGCCCCGGAAACAGCAGGACTGTCCCCTTGGGCGCGTCGGGCTGATACACGCCGACGCGCAGGCGCACGCCGTCGGACGCATGTGTCCAATAAGCTGCCCCGTCGATCGGCGCAGGGCTCACATCGGTGAAAAGAGGGGCAGCCGTCAGGGTCATCAGGCCAGCACAGATGCCAATTTCATGGCCATCCCCATATCGCCGTCCACTTTCAGCTTGCCGGTCATAAAGGCGGCTGTCGGGTTGGTGTCGCCTTCAAGGATGGACCGGAACGTGTCTGCATCCGCCGACAGGGTCACATCGGCCTCTTCGTCAGCCGCACGCGCGCCATTTGCATCCATCATGATGGCACCTTCGCCGTCGATGTCGAATTTCGCGGTGCCGCTGAAATCGGCATTGGCCAGCTTTTCATTCAGCACGGCCACGGCTTCGGTCACTGTGTCACTCATCTTTGATGCCCTTTTTGGTCAGTGGACGGGAGGCATGTCTGGAATTTGCAGCCCGGCCTGTTACATTCACCGTTATGGGCACTCGTATTCGCAAACTCTACCCTGTCGTCACGGCACTTTTACTGACAGTAGGGAATTCCTTACCTGCACAGGCGCAATCCACGCTTGACGAGATGATGCAGGCCTTGCGTGACGCCGAACCGGCCGAGGCCACACACCTCACCCGCGAGATCGAGCGCACATGGGCGCAATCGGGCTCGACATCGCTGGATATGCTTCTGCGCCGGGGCCGCGCCGCCCTCGAAGAAGAGGACATCGATGTGGCCATCGAACACCTCACCGCGGTGACCGACCATGCGCCAGATTTCGCCGAAGGCTGGCACGCCCGTGCCACTGCCTACTACATGAAGGGCCTTTATGGCCCCGCGCTCGACGATCTGCAGCGCGCGTTGATTCTCAATCCCGACAATTACAACGCGATCTTTGGACTGGGCGTAATGTTACAGGAATTCGGCGACTACGTGCGCGCCGAACAGGCCTTTGGTGAGGTGCTCGACTTGCATCCCAACCACGAAAACGCCACCAAGGCGCTAAAGCAGCTGCAAGCCAAGGGCATTGGCCGCACGCTCTGACGAGGGATCGGGGGACTGCCCATGTCGGGCGACACGCGCGTGGTGGCCGTTCTCGGCCCCACCAACACAGGCAAGACAACCTATGCCATCGAACGGATGCTGGGCCACCGCACAGGTGTGATCGGCCTGCCGTTGCGGTTGCTGGCGCGCGAGGTTTACGACCGCATCGTGTCGTTGCGTGGCCCGTCCGTCGTGGCACTTGTCACCGGCGAGGAACGAATCGTCCCGCCCCGGACCCAGTACTGGGTCTGCACTGTTGAGGCGATGCCCGAAGGGATGGGATGCGATTTCCTGGCCATAGACGAAATCCAGCTCTGCGCCGACCCTGAGCGCGGGCATGTCTTTACCGACCGGCTGCTGCGCAGTCGTGGACTGCACGAGACCTTGTTTCTTGGGTCCGACACAATGCGTGGCCCCATCGCGGCGCTGGTGCCAGAGGCGCAGTTCATGCGCCGCGAACGGATGAGCCAATTGGTCCATTCCGGGCAGAAAAAGATCAGCCGCATGCGCCCGCGCAGCGCCATCGTCGGGTTTTCCGTCGACAACGTCTATGCCATCGCCGAACTGATCCGCCGCCAAAAGGGCGGGGCCGCCGTGGTCATGGGCGCGCTCAGCCCGCGCACCCGCAACGCGCAGGTTGATATGTACCAAAACGGTGAGGTCGACTATCTTGTGGCCACCGACGCCATTGGCATGGGCCTCAACCTCGACATTGACCACGTGGCGTTTTCCTCGCTCACCAAATTCGACGGACGACGGATGCGTCCGCTCGCGCCCAACGAATTGGCCCAGATCGCAGGCCGGGCAGGGCGCGGGCAAAAGGATGGTACGTTTGGCGTGACAGGCGACGTGCGCCCGCTCGACGATGGCGTGGCCCAGGCGATCATGGACCACCGCTTTACCCCGCTGTCCAAACTGCAATGGCGCAACCACGCGCTGCAATTTGGCACCATCGACGCCCTGATCCGCAGTCTCGAGGCGCCCTCGGATCACGAGGTGCTGGTCAAGGCGCGCGAGGCGGACGACCTTCAGGCGCTCAAATCGCTCGCTGAATCCGCCGAAGTCACCGCGCGTTGCACGGACGCGCTGTCGGTCCGGTTGCTTTGGGATGTGTGCCGCGTGCCCGATTTTCGCGGTATCAGCCACCAGGAACACGCCAATCTGCTCGACGTCATTTTCCGCTATTTGCACGAACGCGGCACGATCCCGAACGACTGGATGGCGCGCCAGATCAAGCGCATCGACCGGTCCGACGGCGACATCGACGCCATCAGCAAACGATTGGCGTTTATCCGCACATGGACCTACGTGGCGCAGCGGAAGGGCTGGGTCGATGACGAAAGCCATTGGCGGGACGCAACACGCCATGTAGAAGACCGCTTGTCAGATGCTCTTCACGAAAAGCTGACACAAAGATTTGTAGACCGGCGCACATCTGTTTTGCTGCGCCGGCTAGGCCAGAAGGAGGCCATGGTGGCCGAAGTAAATGACGCAGGTGAAGTGACTGTCGAAGGCGAGTTCGTCGGCAAGTTGGACGGGTTCCGGTTCTCTCAGGACAAGGGGGCGGGCGCGGCCGAGGCCAAGACGATCAAGACGGCGGCGCTTCAGGCGCTTGCACCGCATTTCCACCTTCGGGCTGATCGGTTCTATAACGCGCCGGACACCGAACTGGACTTTACCGAACAGGGTGGCCTCATGTGGGGCGCATCGGCAGTCGGCAAATTGGTGGCGGGCGCGGACGCGCTCAAACCCATGGTCGAGGTGTTCGTGGACGACGTGGCCGGCCCTGAGGTCGCGCAAAAGGTTCAACGCCGCCTGCAACACTTCATCGACCGCAAGGTTGCTGCACAGTTTGAACCGCTGATGAATATCCAGCGCGACGAGACGCTGACCGGTCTGGCCAAGGGTTTTGCCTTTCAGATGGTCGAGGGTCTGGGCGTGTTGCCCCGTGCCACGGTGGCCGATGACGTCAAGGCGCTGGATCAGGATGCGCGCGGTGCGCTGCGCAAACATGGCATCCGCTTTGGCCAATTCACGATCTTCATGCCGCTCCTGCTGAAACCCGCACCAACACGGCTGCGCCTGGTGCTGTGGTCATTGGTCAACGGCCTGTCAGAATTCCCGGAATCGCCGCCCCCCGGTCTGGTGACCGTGCCTGCGATGACCGATGGACCGCGCGGCGTGGACACGATGTCAGGCTACCGTAATGCGGGCGACCGGGCCATCCGCATCGACATGTTGGAACGGCTGGCGGACATGCTCCGCTCCGAAGATTCGCGCGGCGGTTTCGAGGCCAAGGCCGACATGCTGTCGATCACCGGCATGACGCTGGAACAGTTCTCTGGTCTGATGGAAGGTCTTGGGTACAAGGCTGAAAAGGGTGAGCGCGAAAAGGTCAAAGCGGTTGATACCGTGATTGCCGCCAAGCCCGAAGCAGACACGCCGGTGATGGATGCGGGCGACACAGCACCTGCCACGGCAGGGGGCGAAACACCCGCGCCCGCGGATGTGTACGAGGGTACGGCAGACATCGCCGATGCAGGGCAGGCGCCCATCATCGCCGAGGCCGCCGAAACACCCGAAGTGGCCGCCGACATCCCGCAGTCTTCCGAGACTGAAACGGATCCCGGCACGGCACCTGATGCGGCCACGTCCGAGACTGAGATGGAAGTGTTTTACACCTTCACCTGGGGGCGCAACGCAGGTGGCAACCGCCGCCCGCAGCAAGGTGGCAACCGCCGGCCCAACCAGGGTGGCAAGGGCGCACCCAAAGGCAAACCCAAGGGCAAAGGTGGTCCGCGCCGCGATGGCGGCAACAAGGCCCAGAACTTCTCGGCGCGCCCGCCCAAAAAGGAAAAGGCGATCGACCCCGACAACCCCTTTGCCGCAGCCCTCATGGGGCTCAAGGACGGCAAGTAAGTGGCCGAAAACACGGGTAAACTGCGCCTCGACAAGTGGCTGTGGTTCGCCCGTTTCTTCAAAACACGATCTCTGGCCGCCACACGTGTTGCGGCAGGCGATGTGCGGGTCAACGGTGACCGGGTGACAAAACGGTCCACGACCATCACACCCGGCGACATCCTCACCTTTTCACAAGGTCGTGTGGTGCGCATCATCGAGGTCGTGGCCATCGGTACGCGCCGGGGACCCGCGCCCGAAGCGCAGGCACTTTACACGGATATGTCCCCGCCACCGCCGCCAAAAGAGACGCCCGTTCCGGAAAATCCACGTTTCGAGGGAAAAGGCCGCCCGACCAAGCGGGACCGCAGGCAGGGTGATCTTTCGCGCGCGCGCCATCTTGAATGATTGGGTCTGCTGATTTAGCTAGGCCTCTGACTGACACATGAGACAACTCGCATGACCTATATCGTCAACGATGCCTGCATTGCCTGCAAATACACCGACTGCGTCGAGGTATGTCCGGTGGACTGCTTTTACGAAGGCGAGAACATGCTGGTGATCCACCCGGACGAATGTATCGACTGTGGTGTATGCGAACCCGAGTGCCCCGCCGACGCGATCCGCCCGGACACCGAGCCGGACATGGAACAGTGGGTCGAATTCAATCGCAAGTATTCCGAGATGTGGCCGGTCATCATTACCAAGAAAGACCCGCTGCCAACGGCCGAGGACATGGACGGTAAACCCGGCAAGATTGATCTGTTTTCCGAAAATGCTGGCGAAGGCGGCTGAGGCACCGATTCGGCTTTTGACGTGGTAACGCTGCGCCTGCGGTATGAATTGCGGGATATAACGGCCTGAAAACGCCATGGTTTTCGGAAAATGACCCTAGGTCAACTTTCGAATGCGTCGTTTTTGTGCTATGCTGCTTGAACAACTGACATACGGATGCCGCCCTGACCCGCCGCACTTGCTGGTGGGCCTGATAAAATCTTTGACCGTAAACCGCACCTGGACGGGGCAGAGGATGCCCCGCCTTATGCGGTTTTTGACTGTCGAAATTTGCCGGAGGTGCCGTGGTCGCATGAGGATCAGGAATGACAAAATCTAAAAAACTCGACTTCCGCCCCAACGAATACGTGGTCTATCCCGCCCATGGCGTTGGCCAGATCACGTCGGTGGAAAAGCAGGAAGTGGCCGGCCTTGAGCTGGAACTGTTCGTCATCTCGTTCGAGAAAGACAAGATGACGCTGCGTGTGCCGACACACAAGGCGACCGAGATCGGGATGCGCGCTCTGTCCAGCCCCGATGTCATCAGCCAGGCCATGAAGACGCTCAAGGGCAAGGCCAAGGTCAAACGCGCCATGTGGTCGCGCCGGGCGCAGGAATACGAGCAAAAGATCAACTCCGGCGACCTGATCGCCATCGCCGAAGTGGTTCGCGACCTGCACCGCACCGACGACCAGCGCGAGCAGAGCTATTCCGAGCGTCAGCTTTATGAAGCGGCGCTGGAGCGGCTGACCCGCGAAGTGGCCGCCGTATCCGGCGGTGACGAGATCGCCGCCGCCAAGGAAGTCGGCGACGTCCTGACCAGCCGTGTGGCTGCGTAACGCGATCTTCGGATCAAAAATCGTTTGAAATCAGGCGTGTCCCCGCGGGGACACGCCTTTTTCATGCGGCAAGGGTCACGAGAATGACCAAGACGGTGATCTCGGTGGCGATCTGGGTCGCGCCGAGAATGTCACCTGTCTGACCGCCGATCTTCGTGCGCGCCAGTTTGGCCATGCCGCCCATGACACATCCCGCCGCCGCCACAGCGACAAGTCCAGCAGCACCTGCGCATAAAATCGCGCCAACAGCGCCGATCAGCACTGCGGCGCATGTCGGTCCAAAACTGGCGCTGCCGACGGAGCGCGACAGCCCGACGTCGCGAGCATGGGGCAGGGCGTACATGAGCGGCACCATCATCGCGCGGCTGACCATCAATGCCGCCAGCAAGCCGACCCAAGAGATGTCAGCCAATGCGGTCCAGCGCAGTCCCATGGCGATGATCAGGGCCAGAACGCCGTAGGCGCCGATGCGGCTGTCTTTCATGATCTCAAGGCGTCGCGTAATGTCGTGTCCGCCCCAAAGCCCATCTGCGGTGTCGGCAAACCCGTCTTCGTGCATGGCACCTGTCAGCATTGCCAGCGCGCCCAAGGTCACACCGGCAGTCAGCGGCGCGGGCACCCCCATTGCGGCAAGGCCACCAAATAAGGGCGAGAGGATCAGCGCCAGTATGAGGCCCACCAGCGGATAGGCCCAAACAGCGCGTGCACCGTTGGCAAAGGCCCGGTCCGGCAATGCGGGCAGCGGCAGCCGTGTCAGCAGAACAAGCGCGGCCGGTACGTCCCAAAGGCGGGCCGCAACGGGGATGTCGGTTTCTTTCTGTGGCATGTCCGGTCCTGACTTGCGGGCGCGTGCGCATTGGGTAAAGAGCGTGACAGCAACAGGCAAGGATGACGCACATGAGTTTTGACACACTGGACGGGCTTCGCGCTCTTTTGGCAGACATGCCTGTGGCAGATGATGCAGCGGTGGCAGGGGCCACGGAGCGGAACGGACAACTGACCAAGCCACCGGGTGCGTTGGGACGGCTGGAAGATCTGGCGATTTGGTATGCAGGCTGGCGCGGCGACGCACGCCCGCAGATCACAGCGCCTCAGGTCATCGTTTTTGCCGGAAACCACGGTGTTGCGGCGCGGGGCGTGTCTGCCTTTCCGCCGGAAGTCACTGTGCAGATGGTGGCGAATTTTGAACATGGTGGCGCGGCGATCAACCAATTGGCGCAGGCCTTTGGCGCGCGGATGGATGTGGTGGCGCTCGATCTGGACGTGCCAACGGCTGATTTCACGACGGGTCCTGCAATGAACGAGGTCGAAGCCGTTGCTGCCTTGCGCGCGGGCTGGGACGCGGTGGATGCGGGCGCGGACCTGTTGGTTGTGGGTGAGATGGGGATTGGCAACACGACCTCGGCTGCGGCCATTGCGGCGCGCCTCTTTGGCGGTGTTGCCGGGGACTGGACCGGGCGTGGGACTGGTGTTGCGGATGATGCGCTGGCGTTGAAGACGCAGGTCGTCGACGATGGGTTGGCTGCACATGGTGCTGCGACCGATGGTTTGGATGTTTTGATGCGTTTGGGCGGGCGCGAGTTGGCCGGTATGGCTGGGGCCATAGCTCGGGCGCGTGCGCTGCGCATTCCGGTGATCATGGACGGGTTTATTTGTACGGCAGCTGCGGCCTGTTTGGAAAAGACGGTGGCCGGTGCGCTGGATCACGTGGTGGCTGGCCATCAGAGTGCTGAAGGGGCGCATGGTCGGATGTTGGAGGCTTTGGGCAAGGCGCCGCTCTTGTCGCTTGGGTTGCGACTGGGCGAGGGGTCAGGTGCTGCGTTGGCAATCGGGGTTTTGAAAGGCGCGATTGCCTGTCACTCCGGCATGTCGACCTTTGCAGAGGCGGGTGTGTCAGACGGTTGAGCCGGTGGGTGCTCTGTTTTGCTGACGCAAAAGGCGCCCACCCACCGACCCTTTTGGGGCAAGTTTAGTTTTCAGGCGCGCTTAGGTTCTTCCTGGCGGGCGGACAACGCGGCTTCGAGGGTCTTTTCAAGGGACTTGGCCCGTTCGACATAGGCGTCATTTTTGGATGCGGGAATGTCTGGGTTCCAGACTTCGGCCAGTTGCCGGACAGCATCGCGGTCATGGGCGTAGAACACGCGCTCGGCTTCGGCGGCTTCGTATTCGGTGAGGCCCAGATTTTCGAGCGCATAGCGGCCTGCGCGCAGCGAGCTGTCGAACATTTCGCGCACGATGTCGTCAGCGCCTGCCTGGTAGAGTTTGTAGACATGCACCCGGTCATAGGCGCGGGCGATGATGTGCAGGTTGGGACGTTCCTTGCGGGCATAGGCCACGAGTTTGGTGGCCACGTTCGGATCGTCCAGCGCCACAACCAGGATGCGCGCGTGGTGCAGGCCGGCCGCGTGCAGGATGTCAGGGCGGCTGGGGTCGCCCAGAAACCCCTTGAACCCAAAGCGGCGCATCAGTGCGATGGTTTCCATGTCGTGATCCAGCACAACGGTTTTGAAGCCTGAACCTTGCAGCAGTCGGTTTACGATTTGGCCGAACCTGCCGATGCCTGCGATGATCACCGGGCCTTCGGTGTCGATGGTGTCGGCCTCGACTTCTTCGGACGTGTCGCCCATGCGGCGTGTGATCAATTCGTAGAGGATGAACAGCAGCGGCGTGATCAGCATGGTCAGTGCCACCACGAGCAGCAGCGTCTCAGCGACCCCGCGGGGCAGGATGCCCTGACCCACGGAGAAGGCGACGAGGACGAAGCCGAACTCGCCCGCCTGAGCAAGGCCCAAGGTAAAGAGCCAGCGGTCGCGGCCGGCTATGGCAAAGGCACGGGCCAGACCGTAGAGGACGGCACCTTTGATCGTGATCACAAGGATGGCCATGGACAGCAGGGCGGGCCAGTCTTCGAACAGCAGCGTGAAATTGATGCCTGCGCCCACTGTGATGAAGAAGAGGCCCAGCAGCAGCCCCTTGAACGGTTGGAGGTCGGATTCCAGTTCGTGCCGGAATTCTGAGCTGGCCAGCACGACGCCCGCGAGGAAGGCGCCGAGCGCAGGCGACAGGCCCACCAACATCATCAGGAACGAGATCGATACCACGATCAACAACGCAAGCGCGGTGTACATTTCCGGCAAGCGTGCAGCGTGGATAAAGCGGAAGACCGGGCGTGTCAGGAACACACCTGCAAAGATCACTGCACCGATTGCCGCGATTGTAACGAGGGTCACGCCCCAGGCGGGCAGGCCGTCAACGAGGCTCATCGCGGCGTGGCCGTGGCCATGTCCGTCGGCGGCGTTACGCGCGATCGAGCCATCTGCGCTGATTGTCATCGGCAGCGTGACGACAAGCAGCGGCAGAAAGGCGAGGATGGGGATGACGGCGATATCCTGAGTGAGCAGCACGGAGAACACGTTGCGCCCGCCATTGGTTTGCATCAGCCCCTTTTCCGACAGGGTTTGCAGCACAATGGCCGTGGACGACAGCGCCAGTGTCAGCCCGATGGCGAGCGCCACGCCCCAAGGCTGGCCGTAGGCCATGGCAACCCCCATCAGGGCCAGCGCCGAGATTGTCACCTGCATCCCGCCGAGGCCCAGCAGCTTGTGCCGCATGTCCCAGAGCGCGCGCGGTTCCAGCTCCAACCCGATGAGGAACAGCATCATCACCACGCCGAATTCTGCAAAATGCTGCAGGTCTTCGGTTTCGGACCCGACCAGGCCCAGGACAGGCCCGACAATGATCCCGGCGGCGAGATAGCCCAATACCGATCCGAGGCCCAGCCGCGCGGCGATGGGTACGGCGATGACAGCGGCAGCGAGGTAGATTGACGCCTGGTAGAGGAAGCTTTCCATGTCGGTCTCCGTCGTCGGATCAGGTCGGCAGCGGCCCGTCGCGTTTGAGGTGGTCCATGACGATCTGGCTGTGCACCCGCGCGACAGCGGGATGGGGCAGCAGGATGTCGTGTATTAACGTGTTCAGGGCGGCGAGATCGGTGCAGTACACGCGCAACAGATAATCCGCATCGCCGGTCAATGTCCAAGCACTTGTGACCTGTGGTTGTGCATTGATCAACCGGGCAAAGCCTACGGCGTGTTCTGGCCCATGTGTGGCCAGATGCACTTGAACAAACCCTTGCACCCCGAGGCCCAGTTTGGCCGCGTCGAGCCGGGCGACATAGGCCTCGATGTATCCTTCGGCCTCCAGACGTTGCTTGCGGCGGCCAATCTGGCTGGCCGACAGGTTCAACGCCTCGCTAAGCTCCTGCGCGGTCAGAGAGGCGTCACGTTGCAAGGCGGCCAAAAGGCGGGTGTCTGTGCTGTCCAGCATGTGCGGTAGTCTCGCGTTAAATAACAGAAATGTGCGGGTTTCGCGCATCTTTTGAAAGACCACACTGGGAGAATGCGCGCTATTGCCGCGGCACACGGGGTATTCTGTGCGCAGACACCCGAGCAGGAGACAGCAAATGGGACCCTTTCCGCACAACGCCCCCAAGTCGAAGATCACCGCAGACAATCCGATGGGCACAGACGGGTTTGAGTTCGTCGAATTTGCGCACCCTGAGCCGGAGGCCCTGCGCGAGGTGTTCACCCAGATGGGCTATGCCCGTGTGGCGCGGCACAAGACACGTGACATTGAGCTGTGGCAGCAAGGGGATATCACCTATGTCCTGAACGCGGACCCAGGCAGTTTTGGCGCGCAGTTCGTGGATGCGCACGGGCCTTGCGCGCCGTCGATGGGGTGGCGGGTTGTGGATGCACAGCACGCCTTTGAAAGGGCGGTGCAGCTGGGCGCCAAACCCTATGAGGGTGCGGGCAAGGTGCTGGACGTGCCTGCCATCTACGGCATCGGCGGCAGCCTGATCTATTTCGTGGACCAGTATTACGAAACATCGCCTTACAACGACGCCTACGAATGGCTGGAGCAGTCCAAGCCGCGCGGCGTGGGGTTCTTTTACCTCGATCACCTCACGCACAATGTCCACAAGGGCAATATGGACACATGGTTCCGGTTCTACGGCGACCTGTTCAACTTCAAGGAAATCCGGTTCTTTGACATCGAGGGCAAATTCACCGGGCTGTTCAGTCGCGCGCTGACGTCGCCCTGTGGGCGCATCCGTATCCCGATCAACGAAGATCGTGGCGAAACCGGGCAGATCGTGGCGTACCTCAAGAAGTACAAGGGCGAGGGCATTCAGCACATCGCAGTTGGGTCGGATGACCTTTATGACAGCACCGATGCGATTGCGGGCAACGGGCTAAAGTTCATGCCTGGCCCACCTGCCACCTATTACGCGCTCAGCAAGGATCGCGTGGTGGGACACGACGAGCCGCTGGACCGGATGCAGCGTCACGGCATCCTGATTGATGGCGAAGGCGTCGTGGATGGCGGAGAAACAAAGATCCTGCTTCAGATATTTTCCAAAACGGTGATTGGCCCGATCTTTTTCGAGTTCATTCAGCGCAAGGGTGATGACGGATTTGGCGAGGGGAACTTCAAGGCGCTGTTTGAAAGCATCGAGCAAGAGCAGATTGACAGCGGCGAATTGGTGACGGATTGAGACGGCTTGGGCGTCAGCCCTGCGGCATCTTCAGGACGACGTTGCGTCCGCTTTTCTGGTAGCGCAATTCGCTGTCGCCGATGGCGGACACACGCCCGCCGTCGACGCGGTCACCCACTTTGACCTTTTGGTAACGCCCGTTCGACAACCGCACCAGCGCGCGGCGGTTCGACGGTGTGCCGTAGACCCCGATCAGATTTACACGTCGCAGATTGATGGCGTTGCGCACCGTGGCCTCGCGCGCGACGGACGCCACGGTTGGGATGGCGGGTGTCACCGTGCGCGGTGCAATGGCGGCTGTGCGTGTTGTGGTGCTGGGCCGGGCGGCGCGTTCGGCCCGTGCGACGATGCGGTCAAAATTGCGGGGCCGCGTCGCGGGGCGCAGCATCGGGGCCGTGGCCAGAACGGTGGGCTCCGGCGTTTCGATCGTTTCTTCGGGTGCGGTTGTTGCAACCTCGGGGGCCGCTTCTTCTTGGGGGGCGGCGGGGCGCAGGCGTGGGCGCAGCGCCGCCAGTTCCGTGCGGGACAAGCCGCCCAGCGTGGCGCGTTCGTTTTGCTCAACCAGATCCGTGGGGCGCGGGCGGGGGCGTATCTGTGCGATCAGCGGATCAATTGTTGGCGCCTCTTCGGGCCGGGCGCGTGTGGCGGGCGGTGTCACAGCCGGGCGTCCCAGGAACACTGTGAACCCATCGGGGCTGAGGGTGCCATCCACGCTAGGGATCACGCGACCATTTTCGTCCAGTGCGAGCGTGGTGCCCGCCGCAAGCGGTGATGCAATCACGGGAAGCGCCTGATCGGTTTGAAAACTGTCCTCGCCCGCCATGGCCACGGCGTCGAGTGCGGGGCTCACCGGGTCGATGCCGGTGACGTAGAGCCCGTCAATGTCGACCCTGCCCACGGGTGATGCCGCGCCGTCCGGTGCCTTTGGCCAGATGCCCGTCACGGCGTAACGCGCCTCAAGTGCCTCGGCATCCAATTCTTCGGGGGCGATGGGGTCGGGTTGCGGGTCGCGCAGGGCGTCGAGCACTGCGGCATCCTCTGCGGTCAGGCCATCGGTGAGGCTGTCGTTGAGCGCGGCCACCACCACACCATCCGCCGCGGCCTCGTCCGGTGCCAGCGTCGTGGTCGCACCCACATCTTCGGCCAGTGCCGCTTGGGTGTCATCGGGCAGGGTCGAGGCCAACGTGCGCTCGCGGCCGGGAAACAGTTTGGCCAGCCCTTCGTCCAGAAAAACCGAAGCCCATGCCGCAACCCCGGCAAGGAACACCAACAGGACGGCGGTGAGGATCAGCCCCAGGAAACGCGGTTTGCCACCGACCGCCGTTTCGCCACGCGCGCCGAAAATGGTCATGCGTTCGGATTCGAGTGCCGCCGCTTTGCTGGGCGCCGTTCCTGCGTCAGGTGGTAGGGCCGCTGCGGGCGTAGCCTTGGGCGGTTTGCGGCGCGACAGGAACCCGCCCTTGCGGGCCGCGACTGGAGCAGCGGCAGCGCCGGGCGGATCAACGGGCGTGGGTGCAGCGACGGGGCGCAGGCTGTCGGCGGCCTCTTTGGGTGGGGCCAAGGGGGTCGCAGGCCCGGCAGGCGCTTGTGTGCTCAAAGGCGGCGGTGTGGCTGCACCGGGGGCAGGTGGCGTGCGCGTCACACCGCCCAGCTTTGCCGGTGCAGGTGTCGAGCTGGGGTCCTGCCTGCGGCGGGTTGCAAAGCCCAGCAAAGCGGGCGTTTCTTCAGGCTCAGGCTCAGGCTCAGGCTCAGGCTCAGGCTCAGGCTCAGGCTCAGGCTCAGGCTCAGGCTCAGGCTCAGGTGCTTGGGGCGTCGTTTCGGCTTTTACGTCCGGTTCCGGTTGAGACGGGGTGTCTGGTTCGGCATCTGCCGTAACGTCCGACACTTCATCCGGCTTCGGCGCGTCCGGCACAACCTCTGGCGATTGATCAACGATTGCGTCCTGTTGATCCGCCGTGTCCGATGTATCTGCGGGCTCTGGCACAACGGTGGCGGGCGGTGCCTCGGCGCTGTCGATATCGCCTACGACAACCACGCGCACGCCGTCGGGGCGGACGGTGGCACCTTCGGCCAGCAGCGTTTTCGACAAAGAGGTCTGGCCAAAGAACGGCTCGCCCAGAAAACCGGCGGTCTCCGGTGCGGCGACAAAGCTGACGGGATTGAACTTGTGCTCGACGGCAAAGGCTTCGGCCTCGGCCAGGGTTTCGCGGGCGACGGCGGCCACGTGGGTCTGCGCGCCTTCGGGCGAAATGTCGATCGCCAGCGCATCGACGGTATAGGGTGTGGCACCGTCCAGCGCCAGCTCTGCCGCAGCCCGGCGGGCATCAGCGTCCACGTCTCCGGTGTCGATGGTCAGATATTTGATCTGGTCGTCGGGAATGATCAGTTTTGAGCGGAACCGCTTGGTCTTGACCCGTGCGCCGCTCTTGCGCAGGTCGGCCAGCGCGGCTGGCAGGTCGGGTGTCGTCACCGACACTTCGCCCACCAAATGCCACCCACCTGCTGCGCGGTGCAGCAGACGGATCCCGTCAAAGGACAAGGATAGCGCGAAATTAGGCTTCATACTGGGCCTTTAGCAATTTCAAGTCATGGATGGAATGGCATCCATCGTCGCGGTCAGGATAAAGCAGGACTTTGCCCATGCAAAGCAAAAGCCCACCGATGTGGTTGAGTTCTGTGTCGGGACAGGCTCACATGCGGCTGCGCATGGCGCACCACACAGGAGCAGGATGAATATGAGATCATGGATGATGGCCGGTATCGTGACGCTGGCGATGACAACGGCGGGGCTGGCGCAGGACGCGACGGGCACCGTGTCGGTGGTGGGCGAAGGCCAGTCGACAGCCGTGCCGGACATGGCTGTGATCTCGCTTGGGGTGACGCACAGCGATGCGTCGGCCAAGGCGGCAATGGACCGGGTCAGCGCCGACGCGCGGGCGCTTTTGGGGGTGCTCGAAGCGTTCGGCGTCATGCCACGTGATGTCCAGACCGAGCAGGTGGGTGTGCAACCGCTGTGGAACAACGACCACGGGCACCGTCACATCGCGGGTTATGTGGCGCGCAACGGTGTGTCGGTGCGTGTCCGCGACCTGTCCCAACTGGGTGCGGTCATCGACGCGGCCCTGAATGTCGGTTCAAATGACTTTGGCGGGGTGCAATTCCAGCTGTCCGATCCGGCCCCTGCGATGGCAGAGGCGCGGGCGGCAGCGGTGCGTGACGCCCGCGCACGCGCCAGCCAGATGGCCGCGGCGGCAGAGGTCGCGCTGGGCCCCATTGTCACGATGTCCGAAGCGGGCGCAGGTGGCCGCCCGGAAATGTTCGCCGCCGCGCGGTCTGCGGATGTGCCCATTGCAAGTGGCGAAGTGTCGGTGACCGCGCGGGTCGCGGTCACCTTTGGTTTGCTGCCCTGAACGGGCGCTATAGTCAGCTGACGGCCTTGGACAGCGCCTGATCCAGATCGGCAATCAGGTCGTCGGCATCCTCTGTACCGATAGACACGCGCACCACTTCGGGTGCGGCGCCCGCTGCGCGTTGCTGTTCGACGGTCAACTGGCGGTGCGTGGTCGAGGCCGAGTGGATGATGAGCGAACGCGCATCGCCGAGGTTGGCGACATGGCTAAAGATCTCCAGCGCGTTCACCAGTTTGACGCAGGCGTCATAGCCACCCTTAACCGCAAAGGTGAACAGGCCACCCGCACCGCGCGGGCAAATCTTGGCCACGCGGTCGAAATAGGGCGAGCTTTCGAGGCCTGCGTAAGTGACGTAGTCCACGCGGTCGTCTGCTTCGAGCCAGTTGGCGATTTTGACGGCGTTTTCCACGTGGCGGTCCATGCGCAGGGACAGGGTTTCTGTTCCCATCAGCGTATAGTGCGCCGCTTGCGGGTTCATGGTCATGCCCAGGTCGCGCAAACCGATTGCGATACCGTGGAAGGTGAAGGCCAGCGGACCAAAGGTCTCGTGGAACTTCAGGCCGTGATAGGCCTGTTCCGGGGCCGACAGGGACGGGAACTTGTCATTCGCGGACCAGTCGAATTTGCCGGAGTCGACGACGCAACCGCCTGTGACGGTGCCGTTGCCCGTCAGGTATTTGGTTGTCGAGTGCACCACCAGCGTCGCGCCATGTTCGATGGGGCGGCAAAGGTACGGCGTGGCCGACGTGTTGTCGACAATCAGCGGGATTTCGGCCGCATCCGCGATGGCGGCAATGGCGTCGAGGTCGGTGATGTAGCCGCCGGGGTTCGCAATGGATTCGCAGAACACGGCGCGCGTGTTTTCGTCGATGGCGGCCTTGACCGCGTCCAGATCGTCAAAGTCGACAAAGGTCGCCTCCCACCCAAACCGTTTGATGGTCTGGCTGAACTGGGTGACCGTGCCGCCATAGAGGCGCGTTGACACAACCACATTCAGGCCCGGTGCCATCAGCGGGAACAGTGCCATGATCTGTGCCGCGTGGCCCGATGAACAGCACACACCGCCAACGCCGCCCTCGAGTGTGGCAATGCGTTCCTGCAATACGGCCACAGTGGGGTTGGTCAGACGCGAGTAGATATAGCCAACCTCTTGCAAGTTAAACAGCGCCGCCGCGTGTTCGGCATCGCGGAACACGTATGCTGTGGACTGGTAAATCGGTGTTTGCCGCGCACCGGTGGCGGGGTCTGGCCGCGCGCCAGCGTGGATCTGAAGGGTGTCAAAACCGTATTTTGGGCCGTCGTTCATGTCGTCTGTCCTCTGCCAGGCAATTTCTGCACCATCGTTAGGCAATGGCGCGAGGCGGAGCAAGGCAGAGCGGGAATAATGCTGTGCGCATACTCATCATATATGTTGCAATCTGCATATGCATCATGTATGAATCGTGCCAGTTATCGTCAAAAGGAGCCTGGAAATGGCCGATACGGAAACTCTGACCCCAGACACCGCCACGCCGTCACGCGGCAAACGCGCGGCCAAGCTGGAAAAACTGAAACAGGCGGACACCATCAACTTTGCCGTTGATCCTGCGGTACGCACGTATCTCGCGCAGACAGCCAAGGCCGAGGGCCTCGACCTGTCGCACCTGATGCAGAAAATCGTCGAAGGTTATGTGATCGACACCGCGCCTGCGGATCTGGCCCTGTCCAAACGACTGGCGGCCAAGCGCACTGTGATCGACACGGTGCAGGCGACGGCCACGAAACTGGATGCCGATGGCGCCTTCGACGCGGATTTCATCCTGAAGGTCGTGAACACGGCGGCGGCGGATGCTGCGTTTACCACAGCCTACGAGACTGCGACCGCAGCGGACGGCGAGAGCGAGAAGGCCGTCGCACGGGCGCGCCGCGTGCGCACCGCGCTGAACCAACAGCTGGGGCGCGTGATCAAACGCACAGTGGGTGCCAAAAGTGTACGCAAGGAAACGGGCGGTATTGCACGTGGAACGGCCACGGATGCGTTGATCGCGACCTATACATTGCTGGCCAAACCCGCCTGAGTCAAACCAAACGGCGTGGCGGCTGCGATTACGCGGTCGCCATGGCTGGCATGTCGTCGTTCACCTCGGGAAAGGCCTGAACGGTGTAGTCGACCATTTCGATCTTGGGAAACAGCGCGCCGGTTTCCTGAAACAGGACATAGCGGACTTGGCTTGTGCGCATGCAGACGCCTGCGTGGTCAAAGTGGTCCCATTCCACCCAGACATTTGAGTATCCCCGGATCGTCATGCCTTCGGCGACGATGCGTGGCGTGATCCGATCAACGCCATTCGCTTTGCAGGCCTGATGGTACAATGCCAGGCCTTCGGACAATGTGCCTGTGCTGCCAAAAACGACCAACCCATGATCCGAGTAATAGGGCATGGGGTAGACAAAATGTTCGGCCACCTGAACCAGATGTCCCGCACAAAAGGCGTGCGCAAGCCGCTCCAGAAACTGTTGGTGGGAGGCGGACATGACGTCCCTCCGTATCATGTTGAAAAAGGTATTTGCCTTACGGGTCACATAAGGACGGGATAGGACGGCGTCACGGGGCGGGGCCATGGTGGCGCGCGCATACCCGCTATGTTCCGCAGCGTCAGTTTCAGCGCATCCAGAAACCGTTGGATTTGATCCGGTTGCGGATCGCCTGTTCACGCCGAGGCATGTCGTTTTGGTCGAACAAGGCACGCACCTTTTCGCCGCGCCCCTGGAACACCATCCGCTTGATCGGGTCGTAGCCCTTGAGCACCTTCTTGATCTTGTTGGGGGCTGCAATCTCTTCGAGGGTGTCGATCACGGCCTCGCTTTCGCGCGCATAGAGCAGGGGCAGCAGGCGGTAGTGACAGCTCACGGGCCCATCCAGATGGTCGTGCACCGCGCTGTCTCGCCCACCGCCAAGCGCATGGATCACCAAGGGCAGGGCCACCTGATCAAGCCAGGGGTCCAGCGACTGACAGACCAGTGCGGCGGGTGGCGTGTCGCGGATCGCAAGCGCATAGTCCAGGAACTTGGTTCCGAATACATGCGGGCAAGTGCCGAAAAAGAAGCCCGCGTTGAAATAGAGATACCGCTGCCAATATTCGTCTGGCTCGGACATATCGAGGCTGCTGTCAAAATCCAGACCAAAGGCGTCATAGAGCGACTGCCAGATTTCACCGTAGCCGGGGCCATAGAGTTCGATCTGTGGCCAGGTGCCTTCGCGGCGCAGCGACGCGCTGGGATAATCGAAATCAAAGGGCACCGACATCAGGTCCCCGGTGATCAGGGTGTCACTGTCGAAAAACACAAAAGGCGTGTCCTTGGGCAGGGCGGTCAGCATTTCGATCTTGTTGCCGTAGGGATAGGCCTCGCCGAAATGAACGCTGTCAAAGGGGACAACTTCTGCGTCCATCGCGGCCAGCGCGTCGCGCACATCCTCCGTCATCCGCGGGTCCTTGGTCCACAGCGGGCCGGGCTGCGGCTCTGCAATCAATACACGGCCAGCGAAATTCGGGCTCTTGGCGCGCAAGGACGCCACAAACAGCATAGCCTCATAGCCCAGCCGACCGGATTGCCCGACAAGGGCCACGTTGAACGCGGGTGTGGGGGGTGCTTTGGTTGTGCGTGCCATATGCCTGTCGCCCGTGCTGGGTCTGTTTGAGTTACGCAAACTATAGAACGGTTCGACCGCGCGCAAAAGACCTGCTTGCGGTCACTCTGGCGGCGGGTTGAGCAGATCGTACAGCTTTTGCAGTGCGGTCAGCACCAGAAACGCGCCCACGGCCCAGATCAGCAATTCAAACGGGGCCAGATCGGTGCCGCGCACCCATTGGCCCACCAACCCGCCCTGCGGGCGCAGTGCTTCGATCCCGAAAAGGCCATCGCGCGACCACAGACGGAAATCCCAGAACCGCGAGACATAGAACAGTGCAGCCGTCACAGCGCCCGCGATGATCAGCCAGATGACACGTTTCATTCCGTCACCTCGATTGTGTCCACGTCGATTTCCCAGACCAGCAGGTCGCCGCGTTTGGTGATCTCGCCCTCGGCGGTGATGAATTGCGCCACATAGTCATAGGCGTCACGGGGCAGGCGGGTGCCATCCGGGCCCGTCACCAGCAGGAACTCGGATCCCAAAACGGGCTGCGACGACACAAAGATCGGCGGTACGTCCCCCAAGAGGCAAAGGTTTGCGCAGGCCTTGTGGGCCAACCCGCGACCGGGGCGCATCGCACCTGCAAGGCATTTGCCGTCGCATATCTCGCCCGTCAGTTGCCACCGCCCTTGCGGTTCGATGGGGATGGCCGGGGCGTCGCCTTCGGCTGCGCGCAAACCGTTCCGGCCGCCGCGCAACTGCATCATGTAGAGATCACCGCGTTCCAGCACGATTCCGGAGACTTGCGCCAGTTGGCCGTTCAGCGGCATGGCGCGGCTGTCCACGCCGGATTTCCCGCCTGCCGTCATCATAAAACTGTCGCCGGGTTTGATCCGGTCATTGCCCTCGGTCACGTGGATCACCGGATAGGGTGTCATCTCGACCACGCCCGTCACGGTCTGACGGCCATAGTCGAACCGGAACGCGCCCGGACCGGGATCATCCTGCGCGGCGCCCATCAGGTAACCCGCCGTGCCAAGGCCCGCGATCACCAGCATACACGCCGCCAGCAGAAAGACCCGCAAAGGGCCCGGCGCAGGCAGGTATCCGACGAAAAAGGGTTTCTCGCTCATGCCGGTGTTCCTTCTTCGGGCAGGGGGTCCGCGGGGGCAGGGACAGGCACGGGATCGACATAGGTGCCGGGCGGGTTCGCGTCGGGGTGGACTTCGACCATGTCTTCGACAATGCGCAAACGGTATGTCGGCACCATTTCGGTGAAGGGCGCAGGCGACCGACCCGACCGTACATCATACTGAAACCCGTGCCAGGGGCAGGTGACCAGACAGTCGATGATCTTGCCCTCGCCCAGCGGCCCGTTCTGGTGCGCGCAGGCGTTCGAGATGGCGCTCAGTTGCCCCTCCATCAGGTACACGGCGACACGTTCGCCATTGGCCAGCTTTGCGATCTTGGCAAATCCTTCGCGGAAATCGCCGACCCGCGCCACTTCGGCCCAGGCACCGTCCTTGGCCGCGGCCTCCGACCGTTCCGACAGCCACGCAGCCACATGCAGCACGATCACCGCCGCCGCACCTGCCATGAACAGCAGTGTGAACAGGTGGTTCTGCTGATCCTGCAGGATGCCCAGACTGATATGCGCGGCCACTGAAAAATAGGCTGCATAAATCAGATAGTGCAGCCGCTTCCACACCGGTGGGGTCAGGAACTTGAGCCAGAAATCGTGGCTGGTCGCCGCAAGGATCAGCAAGCAGACCAGTGCAAAAATGCCAAAGAGTTCAAAGGGGAAACCGGCAATCTGGCCAAAGCTCGAATTGGCATAGAGCAGGCCCACATATTTGTCAGAGCTGGAAAAATTGAAGTACCAGTTCAGGATATAGCCCGCATGGGTGATCGCCACAAAGGCGGTCATCACCCCAAAATGCCGACGGTTGTAAAGCAGCGGCAAGAACCGCCGGTCCAGCCGCGCGGCGGGGCCGATGCACAGGATCACGGTCAGCATCATGAACGCACAGGCCCCAAAGGCGCGCGCATTGTGGATCTGCGGGTTGATCGCGCGTTCGTGGTTCAGCACGTCGGGCGTCACATAGAGAAACACCCACAAGAACGCGGCAACGCCTGCAAGCATCACGGCGTCATAGATCCACTTGTTCCGGTTCCACTGGACGGGCGTGTATTTGACGCTCATTGCGTGACCCCTTCACTGAGTTGCACAGGCGCCACGTCACCGGGCCAGGTCTGGCGGATGCTGAGGCCGGAGAACACGATCACGACGATGCCGAGGCTCATCAGGCACACAGCCGCGCCGTAGTAGGCGCGCACCGGGCGGTAACGTGCGGCCCAGGCGGCGCGTTCTGTCTCGATCTGCCACCAGCGCCACAGCACAATCGGCCAGATCAGCAGTACCGCCGGGATCAGCAGGGGGCGGAATACGTAGGCACCGCGCGCGTCTTCGTCGATGCGGTCAATGCCAATCGTCAGGAAAATCAGGGCCACGATGGCGCCGATGATCCCCCATGTCTGCATCCCCATCACCAGGGCCTGTGCAACGTCCATGTTGAACCTTTCATGCGTCGTCGTCGTTCCAAGTTGCTGGACCCTAACAAGCCCAGAGGCCCGGACCCAAGGGCAAATTGTTCAATTCGCTCGCTTGGGCAAAATTGTGATCTGCCATTGGGCAGGTTGATCAAAAAATGCGGCCTGCGGGTCTGTGGGGGAAATTGGACTGTTATGTCGCTCCGGTTTGGGGCTATCACTTTGGCCATCTTCTGCGACACTGACGCAAGAACAGGGAGAACCAAGATGAAGAAACTCGCATTTGCCGCCACCCTTATGATGGGCACCAGCGCGGCGTCCATCGCTGCCGCCGACTGTGGCGCGGTGTCGATCACCGAAATGGATTGGGCCTCGGCCGCCGTGGTCACCAACGTCGCCAAGTTCCTGCTGGAACAGGGCTATGGCTGTAACGTGACTGTGGTGCCAACCACCACCGTGCCCGCCATGGCGTCGGTGGCCGAAACCGGCGAACCCGACATCCTGACCGAGCTGTGGACCAGCTATACCGAGGTCTACGAAGAGCTGCGCGACGAGGGCAAACTGGTTGAAATGTCCAAGGTGCTGTCCGATGGCGGTGTCGAAGCATGGTGGATCCCCGACTACCTCGCGGCGGCCCATCCCGAGCTGAAAACGCTGGACGGCATCAAGGCCAACCCCGAACTGGTCGGTGGCCGGTTCCACGACTGCCCGTCGGGCTGGGGCTGTGACATCACCAACCACAACAACTTCAAGGCCGCAGGTCTGGCCGATGCCGGCGTCGAACGCTTCCAGCACGGCTCGGGCGAGACACTGGCTACTGCCATCGCCGCCGCCTACGAGGCCAAAGAACCATGGTTCGGCTACTACTGGGCCCCCACATCCGTTCTGGGCAAATACCCGATGGTGCAGGTGGAAATGCCCGCCTATGACGCCGACAAGCACACCTGCAACGGTCTTGAGGACTGCGGCACACCCGCTCTGTCGTCCTATCCGGTGTCCAACGTGGTGACCGCTGCGACGCAGACCTTTGTTGACCGCGAACCTGATGCGGCGGCGCTGATGCAGAACCTGACCTTTACCAACGCCCAGATGGGCGAGGTGCTGGCCTGGCAGGAAGCCAATGAGGCCTCGAACGAAGAGGCGGCTGTCTACTTCCTGACCACCTACAACGATGTGTGGGGTGCGTGGCTGAACGACGACGCGCGCGGCAAGCTGGCGGCGCTGCTCAAGTAAAACGACCTTCCGCGCCGGGGCAGGGGCCTTGGCGCGGATCGCCTCTTTAGGCACCACATCCAACACATCCGGGGACGACAATGGCACAGTATGACGGCCTTTTTGACGGTTTGGGCCTGCGCGACTGGTGCGACGCGGACAAGCAAGACGCGCCCATGTCCATGGCGCAATTGCTGGCCCAGAGTGGCGCGAGCGACAGCACCGAAGAGGGCGGCGGTCTGCCGTTCCCGTCGCTTGACGCGCTGCACGAAAGCTGCGCCGCCGTGCCCCAGACCCGCGACCTGACCGCTGGCATCGAGGCGGGTTTTCTCGCCATCCGCGCCGAGCTGAAATTTGTCCTCGACCCGATCACGCAACCGCTGAGCTGGATGTTGGACGGGGCGCTTTGGGTGTTCGAAAGCGCGCCGTGGTGGGTCATGATCCCGGCGTTGCTTGCGTTGACCTATTGGGTCAGCCGCTCGCGGCCCGTGACGGGTTTCGTGGCACTGGTGCTGTTGTTCTTTGGTCTGATCGACCACTACGAAGTTGCGATGCAGACGCTGGCAATCGTGTTCGTCTGCACCGGTCTCTCGGTTGTTCTGGGGGTGCCCATTGGCATCGGGATGTCGAAATCCGACACCGCACAGCGCACCATTGTACCAATCCTTGACCTGCTTCAGACCTTGCCGACATTTGTCTACCTGATCCCGCTGATCTTCCTGTTTTCCGTCACGGAATCAAAGCTTTATGGCATCGCCATCATCCTCTACGCCATCGTACCGGTGATCCGCCTGACTGATCTGGGCATCCGCCTTGTGGACAAGGACGTGATCGAGGCGGCAAACGCCTTTGGCCTAACCGCGTGGCAGAAACTGGCGCGGGTCGAGTTGCCGCTGGCGCTGCCCAACATCATGGCGGGCGTGAACCAGACCATCATGATGAGCCTCGCCATGGTCGTGATCGCCTCTCTGGTGTCTGCACCGGGGTTGGGCGTGCTGGTCCTGCGCGGCATCCGCAATCTGGAACTGGGCGTGGGCATTGTCGCGGGCCTCGGTATTGTGCTGCTCGCCGTGATCCTCGACCGGGTGTCCAAGGCCGCACTGGCCCGTGTCGACACGCAACGCAAGGACGCCTGACATGACAGCCAAAGTATCCATTCGCGGACTCTACAAGATCTTTGGGCCGAATGACGCGGCGATGGTGGACCACGTCCGGGGCGGCATGGACAAACCCACGCTGCTTGAGCGTCACAGCCACGTGCTGGGTCTGCAGGACATCAATGTCGACATGCAGCCGGGCGAAATCACCGTGATCATGGGCCTGTCCGGGTCCGGCAAATCGACGCTGATCCGCCACCTCAACCGCCTGATCGAACCCTCGGCGGGCGAGATCTTGGTCGACGGCGGCGACGTGATGAAGCTGGGCCAAAGCGCCCTGCGCGACCTGCGGCAAAAGAAGATGTCGATGGTGTTCCAGAAATTCGCGTTGCTGCCACACAAATCGGTGCTGGAAAACGCGCAACTGCCGCTCAGCGTGCAGGGGGCGGATGCGGCGACCTGTGACGCGGAGGGTCGCAAATGGTTGGCCCGCGTTGGCCTCGAAGGGTTCGAGGATCGCTATCCCGCACAACTGTCCGGGGGCATGCAGCAACGGGTGGGCATCGCCCGCGCGCTGACCGCAAACACCGACATCATGCTGATGGATGAGGCGTTCTCGGCCCTTGATCCGCTGATCCGCACGGACATGCAGAACCTCTTGCTGGAGCTGCAAAAAGAGCTGTCCAAGACCATCATCTTTATCACGCATGACCTGGACGAAGCGTTGAAACTTGCCGACCACTTGGTGATCCTCAAGGATGGCGCGGTGGTGCAACAGGGCGAGCCGCAGGGCATCCTGCTCAACCCGTCCGATCCTTACATCGAAGACTTTGTCAGTGACATCAACCGCGCGCGGGTGCTTCGGGTGCGGTCGGTCATGCAGCCGCTGACCGGCACGAGCTTTGCCAACGATGTTAGCCCGTCCAGCACGCTTGAAGATCTGATTGCGCAATCTGGCGGGGACACCGAACAGGTCTACCGCGTCGTCGAAAATGGCACGGCGGTGGGGCAGTTGGAAATGACCGATCTGGTCAAGGCATTGGTGCCGCGCGTGTCCGAAGGGCGCACCGCCGCACGCTAGGCTTTGATTCGCCTGATTTCAGTACCTTGGAGAAGGCGCGCGTGCTTGGGCTGGCCCTGCGCGCCTTTTTGGCGCGTGCGCGCATTGGTCCGGAATGTCCGTTACAGCGTTGAATTATATTGCGCCTTTTCTCACGGCTGCCGGGGTATTTGTGTCCTGAGTGATTTAAGTGTCAGTAAAAATAGACACTTTTCACTGTCAATAATGTGTGACATATTGCTCCCATGGTCCGAGTGTGCGTGTCGCGACCAGGAGCTGCGCGGCAGCACCACGTCTCTATTTCTGGGGCCGTCGTCGCACTTCAATCGAAGCAGACTTGGAGGAACATTTATATGTCCGACGATCCCGATAAGGTTTGGCCAACTGGTCTCAACCTTCACGAAGCCGAAGAGGTGCACAGCTATCTGATTGATGGCACGCGCGTCTTTGGTGCCATTGCCCTGATCGCACACATGCTGGTCGCGGCGTCCACGCCCTGGCTCGGCTAAAGGAGGAACACCATGAACAACGCAAAAATGTGGCTTGTTGTGCCACCAGCGGTTGGCGTTCCCGTCTTTCTCGGCGCCGTCGCCGTTGGATCGTTCGCGGTCCACGTCGCTGTCCTGAGCAATACATCCTGGGTTGCTGACTTCCTGTCCGGTGTTGAGCTGGGAACAGGGGATGCACAGGCTGCAGCCGAAATGCTCAAGCAGGACAATGTCGCCAAGGCGTCATATGTGCTGCCGCATGCAGACGGCGGCCAGCAGGTGCTTGTGATCATGCCGGATGGCACGACGCAATCGGCTGTGTTGCAGCCATCGACGACCGTTCACGCCAGTGCGGTGCTGCCGCGCGTAGTCGAACAGTGACGCGAGGTCCCTCGTCATGATCGGCGAGGGACCCGCACAAGATCGCGTGCCCGCAACCCGGTGCCGCGATCCAGAATTTCCACGGCGGGGGAGCCATGTTTGACTATCGCACATTTGCCTTGCGCAAACTGGTCTCGATAGCGCCGCGCTACCTGCCTTTTGCGGATGTGGCGACCGACGATGTGCCGCTGTCGCGCCTGCTGCGCCTGTCTCTGTTTCAGATCACTGTGGGTATGGCTGTTGTGCTGCTGGTCGGCACGCTGAACCGCGTGATGATCGTTGAGCTGAACGTGCCGGCCAGCCTCGTGGCGCTGATGCTGGCACTGCCGCTGCTGTTTGCGCCCCTGCGCATGCTGGTGGGCTACAAATCCGACACCCATGTCTCTGCCCTCGGCCTGCGCCGTGTGCCCTATATCTGGAAAGGCACGCTGTATCAGTTCGGCGGCTTTGCGATCATGCCCTTTGCGCTGTTGGTGCTGTCGGGCTACGGCGAGGCGGTCGATGCCCCGCGCTGGATGGGCCTGTCTTCGGCGGCTCTCGCCTTCCTTCTGGTTGGGGCGGGTGTGCATATGGTGCAGACCGTGGGCCTTGCGCTTGCCACCGACCTTGTGCGCGAAGAGGATCAACCCAAGGTCGTGGGCCTGATGTATGTCATGTTGCTGGTCGGGATGGTGGTCAGTGCGCTCGTCTTTGGAGCGCTCTTGGCCGATTACACGCCCGGCCGCCTGATACAGGTGATCCAGGGCGCGGCGGTTGTCACCGTGACGCTGAACCTGGCTGCTCTCTGGAAACAAGAGGCCCGCAGCCGCGCACGCGCACAACAGATGCAGATCACACCCCGTGTACCGTTCGAAACCGCCTGCCGCGCCTTTGTGCGGCAACCGGGCAAGATGCGCCTGCTGGCAGTGATTGCGCTGGGCACCTTCGGGTTCGGGGCTGCCGACGTGTTGCTGGAACCCTACGGGGGACAGGCGCTTGGCTTTACCGTGGCCGAAACGACGAAACTGACGGCCCTGCTGGCCGGAGGGACGCTCATCGGCTTTGGCATAGCATCGCGCGTTTTGGGCAAGGGCGGTCAACCGGCGCGGCTAGGCCTGATTGGTGCGCTGATCGGTATTCCGGGCTTTGCGGGGATCATCCTGTCTTCGATGGGGGGCGGTGCGCTGATGTTCCTGCTGGGCACCATCGCAACCGGTCTGGGGGCGGGGCTCTTTGGTCACGCGACACTGACGGCGACCATCCGGTCTGCGGCATCCGACCAAATCGGACTGGCGCTTGGCACATGGGGCGCGGTTCAGGCGACCTCTGCAGGCATCGGCGTGGCGCTGGCCGGGGTGGTGCGTGACATCATCGTCGCCCTGCCGGACCAAGGCGCAATGCCCGCGCATGTGCCCTACAATGCAGTTTTCCTCATCGAAATGGTTTTCCTCGCGCTTGCGTGCGCTATCCTTGTCCCACTGGTGCGCAAAAACCGTCGGGGCCATGTCCCGATACCTGACACAACACAGCGGCCCGCGACGGGCCTGCCAAACAATCCGGCGGAGGCATCATGACCCAAGTCATCACGCGATATTTCGAGAACGCGTCACAGGCTTTTGTCGTCAAGCGATCTCTTGAAATCGAACGCTTTCCACGCAGCGACCTTGAGGTGCTGACCGACGCGGACACGGCAGGTGACGCGCTGACCGCGGCACAGGTTGATCCGGCCACCGTCAGTGCCTATGCCAAAAAGCTGGCAGACGGCGGTGCCGTTCTGGTGGCGCGCGCCACCTACAAACCGCTTGGGGCTGCACAGCTGACCCGCGACATGACCGCTCAGATGGGCGCCGCCGACATGGGCGATCTGGTCGAAGAGGTGTCGGTCAAAACCGCACCGGGCCGCAGCCTGTCCGTCTTCAGCGATCATCCCCACTACCTGACCCGCCGTCTGGGACAGATGGGGGACACGGTGCACATGGCCGATTGGCCGATTCCCCTGATCAGCCGTCGCAAGCCCGTTGATGCCTTTGCCTTCCCGCGTCACGCGCGGATGGCGGACTTCCCGATGGGTCTGATCAGCCGCCGCAAACCAAAGGACAAATTCGCCTTTCCCCGCCATGCCCGCATGGCGCGCTTCCCGATCCCGCTGCTGAGCAAGCGCAAACCCTGGGATGCCTTTGCCTTTCCACGTCACGCCCGGATGGCAAATTTCCCGATCTCGCTGATCAGCCGTCGCAAGCCGTTTACCGGCACCGTGATTGGCCGCCACACCCGCATGGCCAACTGGCCCTTTCCGCATCTCATCAACGGCAAACCCGGCACCAACGCGCTGGTCCCCAACGGCGCACGCATGGCGAACTTTCCGATTTCGCTCATCAGTCGTCGCACCCCAAAGGACAAGTTTGCCTTTCCCCGTCACGCGCGGATGGCCAACTTTCCAATTGGTCTGACCAGTCGGCGCAAGCCATTCACCGGCTCGATGATCTCGCGGCACGGCCGCATGGCCGATCTGTTCCTGCCGCTGGTCATCAAACACGGCGCGGCCAAACAAGCCGAGCAAGGGCAGGGCTTTTCGCTGTCTCGTCTCTTGGGCATGCCCACGATCCTACGGCGCTGACGCGGGGGGCGCAGGCCTCGACCCAAAATTGCAAACATCTCTTCACCAGTGGATTTCAATGATCCACTGGTGAACATTTGGCAAAGAACGCTGATCAGCACCGCCCAATATGTGCGGCGTGGGCCACTAGGCCATCTGTTTCAGACGCTCATCCAGATCATGGATGTCCGTATAGAGTTGCGTGATTTCGCGGGCAAAGCTGATGTCGCGCACACGTCCCAAACTTTCTCGCGCCTCGTCGAGCTTGTTCACCATTTCGGTTTGGTGGTCGTCGACGTTCCTGGGCTTTTCCACCAGACAAGACACGTATTTGCACTTGGCCCGCAAGTATTGCGCCACGCCCAGTGACGGCAGGAAATCCAACTGACCGGCAAGCAGCTCTGCCCGTTCCAAATGCGCGCACACTTTGTCCAGTATGGGCTTCAGAGTGCGCCGCGCTGTACCGGCTTCCCCCAGCACCTGAATTTTCTCAAGCGTCTGCGCAATCAGGATCTGCAACACCTCCAGCTCAATCGCATGGCTCGCATTACCCTGACGGCACAATTCCAGCGCCTCTTCGGCATAGGACAACGCGCTGTCTTTCCAGCGCGCGGCCTGATCGGCATCCGTGTGCTTGGTCACTCGGCTGTAGGTGTACATCGACCGGTCGATAAACGCGCAAACCTGATCGGCACCGCCATAGTGCCGCAACCGGGCAATGTTGATATCAATCAGGCTGCAAATTGCGCTGTCCACCGCGTCGCGCAGCGCGGGATTGTCCTCGGGGACGGCATAGTCTTGCGACCGGATGAGGAACCGGATGTAGCGTCGCGCAGTGCGCCCGCTGAAAATGACGGACGTCTTGCTCGAGGCGGGTTTTGCGATCGCTTCTTCGGCGGCGACAAGGCACGAATAGATCTCGTGGGCCTTGGCAATCTCGGGCCTGCTGCGATCAAATCCCTGATCCGTAGCCAGCAAGGACAGCACTTCGGCCTCTCTGGCCTTCAGGCGCATCCACGCCTTGCACCGACGGAACCCCGCAAGGCTGAGCGCGGCCAGCGCCTTCGGGTCGCCCGCCACCGCCTCATAGTCATCGTAGTGCGCCTCCAGCCACGACCGCAGCATAGCCAGCGTGCCATAGTGTGTCTGGTCAACCGTCTCATCGCAAAAGGTCCCGGCGGCCCGGATGCCACCAGTTTGAATACGGCTGTCGAGGATCGAGCAATAGATGCGTACGCCGCGGCCCAACAGCTTGCGACGCAAAGGCAGCGCATCTGGATCATCCGCAGGTGCATAGTGATCCAGCAGCAGCTCAAACTGTCCGCGCGCCCAGTCGATGATCGCAGGGCGCTGGCTGTGATAGCTGGCCAGCGCAATGGTTGTGAGCAATTCAATGATCTCGGTCGGGGTGAAACTCGCGCGGATTTGGTCCGGGATCTTGTCAGCAGGCAGGGTGCTGACCACATCCCAAATCTCATCCACCGACCCGCCATAGCGCCGCCCCAGCGGCAACCACGTCAGCAAATAAAGGCGCAGCCGGATCAGGTCAAAATCATAGAGCATGGACAGCTCGTGATCGTGATCAATCTCGCGGCGCAGAATTTGCAGCAACGCATATCGCAGCGCCGTCTGTGGCTGGAACACCTGCGTGTTGGTCGAAAAGACGATGTCTTCGGAAATGCTCAGCAACCGGGGCAGTTTCGGGGACAGACCCGTGCCTTGCACCAGATCGGCAATCGGCGCGTCCGCCGCAAAATCAGGCTGCCCGTCAAATGCCTGCGGCGGGATGCTGGCCAGCAGTGCTTCGTGGCACTGCATGTCGCGGCGCATCAGCCGGATGTTGCGGGGTTCGGCGATTGTGCTGGTGTGCAGGCGCCGGGTGCGCGCCCGCCAACGTACAAAATTCGCCAACTGCCTGCGCGCATCGCGCAACAAATCCGCGTGGACCGTCAGACGGTGCGGATCTTCCCCGCCCCTTTCGGCCCGGTACATGGCGTCGGTGATCCGGGACGCAATCGCGATGTCGACTTCCCAAACGCGGTCATCGGCCTTGTGCTCTTCGCCGATGTCGTATTCGCGCGGGTCATAATTCGTGCACGGCTCGTACTTCACGAAAAACCGGATGGCGAGGTCCTTGAGCGCTTCAAAGGTCGCGATGCGTGTGTCCCACGTGGGTGCATCCTTTGCGTAGTTCTCGCGCGACCACTGGTCGAAAATACGTTCCAATGACGCGCGGCGCACACCATCATCGGACGCGGCCACCACAAAGAACATGCCAAGGACCTTGCGCGCTTTCAATTCGTTCAACAGGATCGAAATCAGCTCGTCCTCGGCCCCTTCGGTCTTCTCCTCTCGGATCAACGCACAGAAACGCCCCAGCGCCTCAACGACCAACGTTTGCACCTCCGGGCGGTTGGCGCAGAGCTGATATGTCGCCGCAGCCAACAACAGGATGTCGCCGGGAATCTTCTTGGCCATGTTGTCTCGGAACACGCTCTTCCAAGGTTCCTTGGTACGGTCGACGGTCCGCTCGTCCTCGAAATAGCGGAGGATTTCTTTGAAATCCGGATGCTCCATGCTCTCGATGAAGAACCGAGGCATGTTTCGGGGGATCTTCACCTTAGCGACGTCGGGCAAGGCCGACAGAACAACCCGCGACAAGGGGTTGGACTTGATCAGCAGCTCGATCAAATTCGCCCTTGGGGCATCCCGCAGCACGATCCGGTTCTGGTCAGGGGCAAAGTCCTGCCAGTCTGTGAAGATGAACACAGCCGGGTGGCCGCGGGTGCCTTCGGCATCATGTGCATGCAGGTCGCGGATTTCGTTCAGGATGTCAGAGACGTTGTCCAACGCAACCCGTTGTGGAAAATCCGCCTGAGCCTGATCCAGATGCGCGGCCGCTGACATGGACGGGTCTGCAAGACGGCGCAGGAACGCCAGTGTCCGCATCAGCAAATCCCGATAGGAAAACCGCTGCGCGTTCAGCATGAGGACAGGCAACCGCTCAATGTGTCCGTCATCGTTCAGGTTCAGACGGGCCGTGCCGTTGAATTTCGGATCCAGCCGCCGCAGAAAGCTGACCAGAACCGCCGTTTTGCCAGCGTGCGGTGGGCCAGTCAGAATGGCGATGCGCTTCGGTCTTACCATGTCGGACAGTTTGCCAAACAGGGTCTCCGCGCCCAGTTTGGTGATGTCGCGGGAATTGGGCAGGTTGGTGACCGCGTCTTCGGACAGGTATTGCACAATGCCTTCGGGCAGGTCGTTCAGATCCTCCAGAACAGGCTCCGGCGGCGGCAATTGCAAAGGCTGCACCGCGCGCGATGTGCCCTCCGGTGCTGTGTAAGAACCGGCGAGACCGAGCTGCGCGACAAGATGATAGTAAGCGGTTTCGGTATCGACCTGCGCAGCCGGGTCGGTCAGCGCGGCCTGTATCTTGTTTACCACGTCGGTCACTGGCTGCCTGGCAAGTGGCGCGTTGGGCCGGACCAGACGCGCTGCGGTGGCCTTGATCAGGTTTTGCACGCCAGTCTGCACACTTGCCTGATCGTAGTTGGCGGGTTTCGAACTGGTGACCTCGCTCAGGATTGCGGCGGCGAATTCCTGCAAATCCGTGTTGCGTTTACCACCAAGAAAGCACCTGGCGAACTCAACAGGCTTGAGCACCTTGTCGGACGTATGGCGCCACAGCAACATGATGGCCCACATCATGTTTCGCTGGCCAAAGTGGGTATTGTGGTGCGCGCGGGTTTCTGTTTCGAACGGCCAGTCGTTGTGCCATGGCTCGGTGCAGAGCTCGTCCATGTCTCGCTGCGCAGTGTGAAGGGTTTCGAGCGCGATGGCCGCGTCTGATGCGTTGAACCACCGCTCGTGATTTGCGGGGCGCCCTCTTCTTCGGGCCGATTCAGGGTGTTGTTGGTCCGTCACTGCGCCTCCTCGTCCCGATTCTCTGTGGATCGGTTGGGAGCCGTTATACAGACGCGAAAGATTCGCAGGAATTAATTTCACTTTTATGACGGTTTTCTAGGTATTTTCGCGACCCGAAAATGCGCCGGAAAATACAGGCAAAATGGCACTGATTTAATCAGGAATAAAAACCTGGATTAAAGTCACTTTCTGACGGTTCTAAGTGCAAAATCAGCGGCTTACCAAGTTCCTCACCGAACAGGAGGAACCAAATGACCACATTTTCCACACTCACAACACGGGCGCGCATGCGCCCCAAGATCGCGGAGGCATACGCATCCGTGTTGCAAGAGCTCTGCAAAACCGAAGCCGCGGAGAACCTGTACAACACCACGGCCCAGGACCTGATCGACGCGAACGCATGGATTCACGCGGTTCTGGACAGCAACGGTCAGCTCGTCAGCGCCTGCACAACCGCCTCGCGCGGTGAGGGCAACGCATTTGATCTGTGCGGTGTCGTCACCGATCCGCGCTTTGTGCGCAAGGGTCTGGCCACACGCGCCATCGAAGAGGCGGTGCAATCCGTCCGCGACCGTGGCGGGGAGTGGGTGTTTCTGGTGGTCCGTGTCTGGCACGGCGTTGTCAGCCCCGGCCCCGACAGGCTCTACCGTGGGCTCGGATGGCACCCCACCGGCCATTTCTGTTTCAGCACCATCACCGACGCGCAAAAGTGCCGCCACCTCACGGCGGACTACAACGGCGGCTACGTCTCGCTCGAATACGTGCGCGAACTGCCCGCCGAGCGGGAGGCCGCATGATGGAAAGTACAGTGATGGAATACGAAAATCTGGCGCTGCTGGCCGGGGCGACCATTACCCTGGCCAGCATCCCGCAGATTTGGACCAACCTCACTGATCCCGAGGCTGCGAAGAAACAGAGCATCAGCAGGAACGCCCTGATGGTCGCGGGCAATGCCGCCTGGACGTTTTACGGCGTGCAAAACGGCCTGACCGCGGTCCCGCTGTTCTGCAGCATCAACTGCCTGCTGATCGGTGTCCTGCTTTGCCAGCAACTGTCGCGCAAGTTCAGCCCGCCTCGAGGCTGAGAACGGCGCGGGGCCGCGTGCGTGGCCCCGCCCATCCCAAAATCCAACCTACACACAGGAAATATCCAATGTTCACTCCAATCCAACTGAATACCATCGCCACCGCCGAACATGTTGGCGCTGGCCACCCGGACAAGGCCTGCGACAAGATTTCGGATGCTGTCCACGACGCGATCTATATCGAAGGCGCACGTCAGGGCCACCCGCCGCACACATGCCGCGCCGCCATCGAGGTCTTTGCCAAGGCGGGTCTCGTCGTGGTGTCGGGCGAGGCCCGCGCGCCCGCCGGTGTCCTCGAAGCGATTGACGTGCCCGCCATCGTTCGCCGTGTCCGTGCCGAACTGGGCTACGCCACGCGCGTCGATCTGGTCATCATGAACCATATCCAGCCGCAGGCGAGCGAAATTGCCGCGATCACCGGTGATGACGGGGCAGGGGATCAAGGCATCATGGTCGCCATGGCCTGTCGCGACACCGCCGAAATGATGCCGGTGGAATACGCGGCTGCGCGCAACCTGATCCAGGCACTGGATGCAGCCCGCGCCGATGGGACGCTGCCCTACATCCGCCGCGATACCAAATCGCAGGTCTCGGTGGCGCCTGACGGTCGCATCACCAGCGTGATCGTGTCGGCACAGCACGACCCGAACATCGCGCTGGATCAGCTGCGTCAGGACATCTTTGACAAGGTCGTCGTGCCGGTTCTGGGCGATGTGCCGCGCGAGATTGCCAAGATCAACCACAAGGGCAGCTTTGTCGAAGGCGGCACAGACGCCGACGCCGGGCTGACCGGGCGCAAGATCGTGGTGGACGCCTTTGGGCCATACTGGTCCGTAGGGGGCGGCGCGTTTTCGGGCAAAGACCCGTCCAAGGTTGACCGGTCCGGTGCCTACATGGCGCGGGCGCTGGCACGCACGGTTCTGGAAAACGGCTTTGCCGACGGCCAGACCTGCCAGGTGGCGCTTGCCTACGGCATTGGCCAGGTCCAACCAGAGGCCGTGATGGCGGTGGTTGATGGGCGCCACGACGTCTCCGACTGGATCGCGTCACAGTTCCCCGACTTGTCGCCCCGCGCCATTCAGGACCGTCTGGGCCTGTGGGAACGTGACGGCTGGACCTACGAGCAAACCGCGAGCTTTGGCCACTTCGGCCGCGCGGGCCTGCCTTGGGAAAAATCGCTTCTCTGACACCTTTTGCCAGCTCTGCCCGCACGCGGTGGGGCTGGCGACCTCAGCACATCCAAAGGACATCCAATGACACAGAACACCCCCACCCGCGTGGTGCAAACCATCGCTCTGGCCTATGCCAACGGCGACCTGCATGTCGGGCACCTGGTCGAGGCAATCTTTGCCGACTGCCACGCCCGTCACCGCCGCGCCCGCGGCGACGATGTCGTCTTTCTCGGGGCCGATGATTGCCACGGCACGCCGATCGAGATCAAAGCCGCAGCCCAGAACCAGACCCCACAAGAACTGATCGCCGACATCGGCGCGCGCCACCGCGCGGACTATGCCGCCTTCGACATTTCCTTGGACCACTATCACAGCACCGACAGCCCCGAAAACGAGGCCCTGTGCGCCGAAGTCTACCGCCACATGCAGGAGGCGGGCCTGATCGACCGCCGCAATGTCGCGCAACTCTTCGACCCGGACGCAGGCCGTTTTCTCAGTGATCGGCACGTCAAAGGGGGCTGCCCGAAATGCGGGGCGCTGGACCAGTATGGCGACAATTGCGAGGCTTGCGGCGCGACCTATCAGGCGACCGAACTGGCGCATCCCGTTTCAACGCTGACGGGCGCGACACCTGTCATTGCCGACTCCGAGCACCTGTTTTTTCGCGTCAGCGCGCTGGAACCCATCGTGCGTGCATGGGCGCAATCGGGGACGTTGCAGTCCGGTGTGTTGGCCAAAATCAGCGACTGGTTCGATGATGGTCTGCGCGACTGGGACATCTCGCGTGACGCGCCGTATTTCGGCTTTCCGATCCCGGACGAGCCGGGAAAGTTCTTCTACGTCTGGCTCGATGCACCGCTCGGCTACATCGCGTCGCTGATCGCCTATCTGAACGCCACTGGCAGCAGCCGGACGTGGCGCGATGATTGGGGCGAGGGGTCGGACACCGAAATCATCCACCACATTGGCAAGGACATCATCTCGTTTCACGCCGTGTTCTGGCCCGCCTTGCTGACGGCCGGCAAATGCCGGTTGCCCAGCCGCGTGCAAGCGCACGGCTTCCTGACGGTTGAGGGCGCCAAGATGAGCAAATCGCGCGGCACCTTCTTGCTGGCCAGCGATCTGGCGGCACATGTGGACAGCGACGCGGTGCGCTATGCGCTCTTGTCGCGCTTGGGCGATTTCACCACCGATATCGACTTTTCCGCCCGCGACGTGGTGGATCGGGTCAATGCCGAACTGGTGGGCAAGATCGCCAACATCCCCGTGCGGTTGCGCGGTCTGGTGCAGGACCCGGAGGCGGTGCACCTGTCTGACACCCTGCTGGACCCCGCACTCTGGGCCGAGTGCGCCGCACTTGCCGACGATGCGGTTGCGCAATTCCACGCCTTTGAACCGGGGCAGGCCATCCGCCGGATCGTCGACATCGCAACCCGCACCAACGGCTTTATCCAGTCGCATGCGCCGTGGGCGCAAACCGATCTGGTGGCGCGCAATGCGGTCACCACGCAGGCGCTATGCCAGTTCCGCCTGATCGCCGCCCTGTTGCAGCCCGTTTCGCCACGCTTCGCGCAACGCTGCCTTGCGGTCTTTGGGACCGAGGCCGTCGCTTGGGCTGACCTGAGCACGCCAGTGCTGGGCACAACTGCGGCCCTGCCCACACACCTGATGGACCGGCTCGACGCGGGCGGGATCGCCGCCCTGTTCAACCAACCCGCCACACCAAAGGAGGCCTGACATGAAAATGAGCACAGCCCAGGAGTTTCGCAGCCTGGAGATCAAGAACATCGCCCTCATCGGCATGAGCGGCGTGGGCAAGACGCACCTGTCCAACATGTTGCGCGCCACGGGTGACTGGTTCCATTACTCGGTCGATTACCGCATCGGATCGGCCTATCTGGCGTCCCACATCGACGATGACCTGCGCCGCGCTGCGATGGAACTGGCACCGTTCCCGAACCTGTTGCGGGCGGATGCGGTCACGATCAAGGCAAAGTTCGGGATCGACAACCTGGATGCCATGTCGGCCTATCTGGGTCAGATCGGCGACCCGGCCAAGGGCGGCATGGATCGCTGCGCCTTTCTGGCGCGGCAGGCGGTCCACAAACGTGCCGAAACGGCTGCGATGCAGGACATCCGCGCCTTTCAGGACCGCGCGCGCGGCATCCTGAACTACAACCACTTCGTCTGTGACACGTCCGGCAGCCTGTGCAGCGTGGTCGATCCCAACGACCGCAACGATCCGATCCTGCAAAAGCTCGCCCGCGATCACGTCCTGCTCTACATCGAAGGCGACGATGCCGCCCGCCAGGAACTGATCGACCGTTTCTGTGAACGGCCCAAGCCGATCTACTACTCCGATGCGTTCTTTGAGGCGGCTGAAAACGTCTATCTCGAAACGCAGGGGGCGGATGCCGATTGGCGCGATGTCGATCCAAACGGCTTTGCGATCTGGGCCTTTCGTCGGCTGATCGAATTTCGCCTGCCGATCTATCGCCAGATTGCCAAAAACTGGGGCTACACGATACCTGCACGCGATCTGGTGGGCATCAACACTGCCGAGGATTTTGTGGGCCTGATCGGCGAGGTTGTCGCACAGGGCAACGCTTGAGCGCGCGGGGCGATGCGGCGACGGGCTCTTACATGCAGGTCGCCGCAAAACACCGGGGCAGGGGCCGCTACCAATCCATGCGGAATGCGGCCCATTTCACCTTGTGATCCGACAACTGAGAACTGCGCCAACGCGTATAGAGGTTGCGGTTGCGATCCTCGCTCTGCGTCAGGGTCGTGGCCCGCGCCAGATCCGTCTGGAACAGCGGCATATCCTCGCGCCGCATCACGTGATCAAACGGATTGAACGTGCCCGTCTGACCAAAGACCAACCGTTTAGCCGCGTCGTTCTGGACGAAAATCTGATCATAAACCTTGTCGGTGAACACCGAGCTTGGCGCAGACCGCAACGCCGCATCGGTATAGAACCCGGCCTCTTCGACCGCAGCAATCACGGGGCCGTCCGGCGTTTCGGCATTGATGTCGCCAACCAACAGCGCGGGAATGCCACCAAAGGACCGCTTTGCATGATTGCCAAGGTTCTGCGCTATCACCTCAAGCTCTGAAATGCGGTCCGCGCGGGCATCAGGGCGCCCAAAGACGATATGGGTGTTGGCCACCAGTACTTTGCGGCCATTCACGGAAAACGCGGCAACAAACGGTGGGCGGGCCGGCTGCCCTGTCTCTGTGTGGCGCAGGTCAGAGGACGCCAGCACCATGTTGGACGAGACAGGGTCCACCTGTACCTTACTGGAGTCATAGAGAAACCCCAGCCGCTCCCGATTGCCTTGGGGGCCGGGCGATTCCAGCCCGTATTCCGCCCGCCATGCCGGACCGAGATAGCGCAGAATACGGTCCAACCCGTCTTGCGACTGCAATTCCTGAAAGGCGACCACGTCAAAATGCGAGATGATCTGCGCCATGTGGACATAAGAGATGTCCAACCGATTGGCGCGCCCCAGCCACCGCATGTTCCACGTCGCAAAAAGCAGCGTGTCGTCCATCCGGCGCAGATCCGGGATTTCGTTCTGCAACCCTGCGGCCAGCCGGTCAAATGCGGCGCGGTCGCGGTCATGAACGGATGTTGCACCGGTGTCCAGCGCGTCGGGAAAGGGGATGCCCACCTGTGCAAACCGCGCCTCCAATGGCCGCGCGCCGCAGGTTCCGCGCCCCGGTGCGCTCCAGGTTCCGGGCCAACTGATCAACGCGGCATCATAGCAGACCAGCGCCGGACGTTCCGCCCGCTGCCAGGGCGCGCGCCAATACCGTTCGGCATAGCTGGCCTTGCAATCGGCTGGAACCGCGTCCGTGACCGGCTGGACCTTTTCCGCCTCGCCGCACGCCACCACAAGCGTGCCCAGCCCCGCAGGTCCCGCCCAATAGGACAGGGCGGCGATCCCGCCCAGCCCCAGGCTCACAACCACAGCCCGCACGGGCGAGGTGTCCGCGTGTTTCAGCGTCCGTGGCAACAACGACACGATGGTGGTCACCACCCCGTCGTCCGCCCTGTCTGCGTCGATGACCCCCACCAGCACCAGCAGCGCCAAAATTCCCGTGCCCACAGCGGCCAACGCATATGCGGCCCGCTGCCCAACCTCTGCCGTCACCGCGACAGAATAGGCCACCACGACAATGCACAGCGTTATGGCACAGACCAAAAGAACCCGGCCGATCTTCAGTCTCACTGCGCACTCTCCCCTGCATCCCCGTGGCGCACACCACACGCTCACAGGGCAGCGCAGGAACAGGCGGCAGGTCAAGCAAAACCTGCGTCCACTACGGTCAAATAGGCGCCGCGTCAGCCGCCCTTGTTGCGCAGGATATGCGCCTCCAGCGCGGCCAACCCTTCGTCCAGCCCGCAGCGGCCGAAGCCCAGACGGAACCGATCATCCGGTGTCTCTTGCAGGTCGGACCGGTAATTCGTGCTGGGCAAAAGCAGCGCACCACTGTCCTCGACCAGCGACTTACAGAACGCCCCGGCCCCACTTAGCGCGGAAAAGCCACGAACGACCCATCCGGGCGTCGCCAGTCGAACAGGTCGGGATGCCGGGCAAAGAACGCCTCCCACTTGGGCAGGGTCTGGTCCACGATGCCGCAATTGCGCTGCAACAGCCGGTCGCAGTTCTGCAACGTGATCATCGTCAGTTGCTCGCTTGGGCCGGAATGGCAGATGGAGAGGGAATGCTTCATCCGTTCCATTTTCGACAGGATGTCGGCATCCTGACAGGCGATCCACCCAACCCGCACCCCCGGCAGACCATAGGACTTGGACATCACGTTCAACCACAGCCCGCGCTCGTACACATCCGCAACAAAGGGCAGATGGCGCGCACCCGTTGGCCCCAACCCGTTGAAAATCTCGTCGTGCAGGATGTAGATGCCATAGGTCCGTCAAATCCTGAGCGGCGCAGCGTCCGGTCGCACCTCAGACACACAGATCACTCTGGCCGATCTGACGGGCATCGCGGCGCGAGACATCGCAATCGCAAATGTGGTGCTGGCCGCCCATTACGCGGGCTAGGCCAGCACGCCCCAAACCGGTTCCATCACGCTGACGTCGTACCCACCGCAACCAGATGGTTGTCCCACTGCAACCGGGTCTGCCGCTCTCGGGCGGTGCCGTCCGCGCCGATCAAATGCAAGGCACCCGTTCCCGCACTCACGGCAAGCGCGCCACCCATCACCGCCACACCACTCACATCTGGCATGGCCAGCGACGCCAATAGCTCCGCCGTGGCAACGTCGTAATGCTGCAACACGCCCCCCCTCGGTGACGTGACCGAAATGGTCCGCCCATTGGACGACAAAGCAATGCTGCCAACATAGCCCTGCATGTCCCGCATCGCCGCTTCGGGGGCGGTCATCAGCCTGGGCGTCTGACCCATGCGATGCGCACCCGCCAGCACCGGTGCTGGACCGTCCCCCTGCCACTGGATCCCGAACGCCACATGCCCGTCATGGCCCACAGACAGGTGCCGGATGGAGTTCTTGTGCAGATGGGCTGGCAAGGCTGCGGTCTCGACCACCACGCCGTCTTGGACATAGGCAAGGTTGGGCGCCATCGTGGCGATGTTCAGTTTGGTGCGGCCCGTGTCCGGATGCGTGTCGATGCCGCCATTGGCAACAACCAAGGTGTCCGATCCAGGCAGCAACGCAATATCATGGGGGCCAATCCCGCCGCTGTCCCAGTCCGCGATGCGCCGATACCCATGGCCCGCGTCCCACACCCCAATGCGCCCACGTCCCGCCTCATAATCGTTTTCAGTGGTGAACAGATAACGCCCGTCCGATGAAAACACCCCATGCCCGTAAAAGTGCCGCCCCTCCGGCGCTTCAAGGACCGCCATTTGCGTCCCCAACACGCAATCAATGACCAGCGCAAAGGTGCCGGGCCGTCTGGCAAAGGCAACCGCCTCGGGGCGCAATGGATGCGCCGCAGCGGCATGACCACGGGCGGGCAAGGACAGTGTAAACCGGATGTCGAGTTCACGACCAATTCCGCACAACACAAAACGCCCGTCCGGTTGCGCAGCCGCCGACAAAAACGCCGGAGAGCCCGCATCCGCCCATGTCACACCGGGCGCCACGCCCACAGCAATCAAACCGCCCAGAAACCGGCGGCGTCCTGTATCGGTCACCGTCACGTCAATCCCCATCCAGCGCATTGAACCCCGCCGCCACGCCAAGCGTCGGTCCAAGATCATCGCGCACAGCGGCGCGGATGGCGTCAACGGATTGCTGGATGATCTCGATCTTCAACCGGGTTTGAGGTGCCGCAACCGTGGCAAAGGTCGGGTCATCCAGCGCGGCAAGCAGCGACAGCGCATGATCAAAACGGGCGTCCAGCCTGTTCGACATATCGCCCTCTGCCAGACGGGCAGCGAGATCGCGCAAGGACCGCAGGCTCAGCGCAACATGGGCAGCGGAGCGACCCGAGCGACGCGCCTCTGCCCGCGCCGGTCGAGGGCGGTCAAACGTGCCGAGGGGCCGCCCCAGACGAGATTCGGATGTGAATTGAAGCCCCGTCGAAAGCGCCTTGAACATCTCTTGCAGCACCTCCGCGTCACTGCGGTAGACGCCGTCCGGCGCAGGGGTCAGCATCACCGTGGCATAGGACGCTGTCCAATCGTCTTGGATGCTCCGGGACGTCGCCGCAATGTCGGCGCTGATCGTCCGAACCAACTGGCAGTGATAGCGCGCATCGCTTTCCGCGCTCAGCGCATCGTCAAAAAGCAGAAACTCCAACGCGTAGAATCCACGCGCCGCGATAGAGACCTGAGCATAGCCCTGCGCCGAGGCTGCGATAGGGTCCTGATCCGCAAGCAACGCGTTCAACGCACGCGGCGTTGCCCCACGGCTGTCGGGCCAAAAGGCCAGCGCAAATGCCCGGTCGTCGACCTCGGTTGGACCAAAGCGCAAGTGACTTGCCGATATCCACGCATCAAAGGCTGTGCCATAGGCCGCTTTGAGGGGGGCGGATGCCGGGTCGCAATCCTGCTGTGCCGCGACTGACAAGGCGTCTGCGCCATCTGCGAGCGCCTCGAACCGTGGCAGGATATGACCCGCTACGATGCTTTCGATTTTGTCGTCTCGCGTGTCAGCCAGGGCCACGACCGGGGCTGCAACGAGCGCAAGTGTCAGGCATATATGTCTCATAGGCTCTCCAGAAATGCGATCAGGGCTTCGCGGTCAGCGGTGGCCATGCCCACCACTGTATCCCGTTGCGCCTGCGCTTCACCGCCATGCCACAACAGCGCCTCCAGCAGCGATCGTGCGCGACCGTCGTGCAGGAAATAGGTGTGTCCGCTCACCTGTTTGGTCAGTCCAATGCCCCACAGCGGCGGCGTTCGCCATTCCTGGCCGTTGGCGCGCCCCTCGGGACGATTGTCGGCCAGACCCGCACCCATGTCGTGCAACAACATGTCGGTGTAAGGCCAGATCAACTGAAAACTCTGTGCGGGCTGATCCACAAGGCGGTGAGTGACAAAGCTGGGCCTGTGACAGGCCACACAGCCCGTCGCATAAAAGACCTGCTTGCCACGCAACACCTCAGGGTCACCCGCCCCACGGCGCGCAGGCACCGCGAGATTGCGGCTGTAAAAGGTCACCAGGTCCATGCCCTCGGCGTCAATCTCGGTGCCGCGCGCGTCCTTGTCGCCGTGAATGGCATCCCGGCACCGGCTTTGCGTGGCGGTGCATTCCCCGGCACCTGCCGGGAACAGGGGGCTGGAAATGCCGATATCGCCGGCAAAGGCAGCGGCCGATTGTTCCATGACGGTTGGGCTGCCCGCCTTGAGGCCAAAGCGGCCAAGCATGGGGCGGTCATGTTCCACGGACCACACGACGTTGGGCCGCCCCGAAATGCCGTCACCGTTCAGATCATCGGGGTCGGCTCTGGCAAGGATGTCTGCCGCCGGGATCGCTTCGAGCAGGCCCAGGCCGATCATCTGTGGCGCAACGCGGGGCGACAGCATCGCGTCGGGATGCAATGGGCCATACCCAAGGTCAGCCGCCGCATAGGTCGGATGTCGCAGCGCAACCTCTGTCCCATCGGCCAGCACCACCACCTCTTCCTCGTAAGTGATGTCCAGCCGGTATTCCGCGGCGTGACCCTGCACCGCGAAATCCTGCAACTGCGTGCCATAGGTCGGTTCCGGCAAGGTCGCGATGTAGTCCTTGATCGCGGCCTCGCTGGCATCCACCGGTCCGGGGATCGAAACCCGTAGGAACATCGAAATCGCGTTGTCGTCCGCAGTCTCGGGCGGGTGGCCGCGCCCGTCCTTGATGTGGCACCGCTGACAGGACCGCGCATTGTAAAGCGGGCCCAGACCGTCCGAGGCCAGTGTCGAAGACGGTGACGAAACCCAAAGCTTTCGAAACAGGCCGTTGCCCACGCGAAAGTCCAGCTGATCTTCAAAACTGATATTGCCCGACGGTTGCGAAAACGCATCGGCATTTGTCATGGCCCGCACAGTCGCGGCCCCGCCGGGTTTGTCCTCGAACCGTTGCGGCGCATCGAAATCGGTCGCCAGTGCTGTCACCGTCGCAATGCGCGCCGCTTCCTCAGCCGCACGGGGGACCGTGTTCAGATGCGGATCGCCAAGGTCCCACATGGGGCCCTCGGCAGATGGTTCCGCCAATGCCACCGTGGCACCGGCCAGCACGACAACCAGCAGGTTACCCGGCTTCATCCATCTTCGAGGCATTGAGCTGCGCATATTTTTCTTCACCGAGTTTTGCCACGAGGTCGAGCTGCGTCTCAAGAAAGTCGATATGACCCTCTTCGTCGGTCAACAGCGTCTCAAAGATGTTCTTGGTGACGAAATCACCCACTGTTTCGCAGTGTTGGCGGGCCTTCATATACAAATCCCGCGCGCCATGTTCGGCGGCCAGATCGCATTCCAGCGTTTCCTTGGGCGTCTGCCCAATGCGCAGCGGGTCCAGCTTTTGCAGGTTTGGATGCCCGCCCAGGAACAGGATGCGTGCGATGATGGTGTCCGCATGGTTCATCTCTTCGATGCTTTCCTCACGCGATTTCTTGGCCATATGCCCAAGGCCCCAATCCTCCTGCATCCGGTAATGCAGCCAATATTGGCTGACTGCGGTCAGTTCGCTGCGCAGGGCATCGTTGAGATATTCAATAACTTTCGTGTCGCCGTTCATGTGCTGTGTCCTGTGTGGCTGCGGCTTTCAAATTCCGCAGGTGCATGGGGAGGGTCGAGGGAACTTCCAGGTTGTCGTTGCTGCGCATGGTCGACAGGAACAGCGGCATACATCCGCCGCAATCCGCTGCCTTGCCCAATGCCCGATAGACTTTGCCTGGGGTGATGATGGTCTTGTCATCCGACGCCCGCATCCAGTCGATGGCTGCGTTGATGTCGTGATCCGTGATGTTCTGACAATGACAGATGATCATGACGACAAGACCTTGTTTGATTTAGTGGAAAACAGCGTCCGGATCATCGAGGCTGTCGGACCCTTCGAACGCGATCTGGTCCAGGCCAAGGGCCGAAACCACCCGCTCAATGGACCGCGTTTGATCAATGAAACCGTTCACGCCCCCCATGATCAGGGCTTCGCCCGCGTCGTTGCCGCGCTCCAGCATCTGATCATAGGCAAATCCCGCCTCTGCGGCGGTCTTGATCCGACCAAGCGACATCATCGTCGTGCTCAGTTTGCCACGCATCTCGGCATCCAGTGCAGCGTCGGCCTCAGTAACCAGATCGGACAGGGACGGCCCTGAAATCACCGTGCCATCCACGCGGACATAGGCACCGAGGTAGATGTTCTGAACACCCAACCCATCATAGTAGTGGTCGTTGTGCGTGTTGTCGGCAAAACAGGAATGTTCTTCCTCCGGATCGTTCAGCATCACGCCAAGGCGCATCCGTTCCCCGGCAACCTCGCCATAGGATAGGGACCCCATACCCGTCAGGATCGCAGCCAGCCCGGCATCGGCATTTGCGGTCAACGCGCCACGCGCGGCGCCCTCATCGGCCCATTGCGAGGTCATCCATTCCAGATCAGAAATCAGCAGATCGGTCGCGGCAACAAGGTATTCGGCGCGGCGATCACAGTTGTCATTTGTGCAGGCATCGCCCGCTGCGTAATCCGTCCAGGGCCGGTTGCCCGCACCCGCCGCATGACCATTCAGGTCCTGACCCCAAAGCAGAAATTCAATCGCGTGATAGCCCGTGGCGACATTGGCCTCGATCCCGTCCGCCTCTTGCAGCGTGTCCTCAAGCAAAGCAGGCGTGATCCGGCGCGCATCCACCTCCGTGCCCGACAGCGTGAACACAGGGTTCGCAATCACGTTCAACGCGGCAAACTCGTTTTCATCCGATGGCCCGCCATAGGACGCGTCCACATAGTCGATCAGACCCTCGTCCAACGGCCAGGCATTCACCTTGCCTTCCCAATCATCAACGATGGCATTGCCGAACCGGTACACCTCCGTCTGCTGATACGGCACACGCGCGGCCAACCACGCGGTCTTGGCGGCCTGCAGCGCCTCAGCCGAGGGTGCCGCGACCAGCGCATTCACCGCCACTTGCAAGGTCCGCGCGGTGGTCAGGCTGTCTTCGTATTTGGCGGCGGCAATGTCCGCATAGGTCGCCAAAACCTCGGCTTTTTCAACGGCGAGGGCAGGGGTCGCCAGGGAGGCAATCAAAGCCGTGGATGATAGAAAGGCGTTCTTCATGAAATGGTCCTGTCAGTGAAGGGTGGTAGGAGGTGTGTGCATGGCATGGTCTTCGCCAGCCAAATGTCTGGGCGCGCGCAGGTTCATACGCTTCAGCGCCAACCCGAAATCCGTCGCAAGCGATGTCAGCAGCGGCGCAACATCAGCCCGCACAAGCAGCGTCGCAATAAGCATGGCGTCGTCACGGTCCCCGGTGACTGCCGTGCCGATAAAGTTGGCGAAACAGGATTCGTCCGCGCCAAGGCACTTGCAGTTCACTGCATGTCGCATCAGTGGCCGCCGCCCGAACTTTGAACACAGGCTGCACAGGTTTTCGAACGATGTCAGCGCCTTGCGCCCCTGTTCCACGCCCAGGCTCGCGGCAAAATCGCCCCATACGTTGTCGCGGCTGTCAGCCCCGTCGCTCCAAAGGCGCAAGTAGATGACAGACGCGGCCTCGATGCCGTCCAGTTCGGTGACAAAGCCAACAGGCGCGCCGCCGCGTTTTTGTGCTGCGTTGCTCATTTGGTCAGGATCAACTTGCCCGCCCGCGTGATCCGCAGCGTGTAGGTTTGATCGCCCAGCACGATATGGGCTTGATCCGCGCCCTTGGTCAGATCCTCTGCGGCATATGTCGGCAGGGTGATCGGGGCAGGTTTCAGTGTTTCTCTCGCTGAATGATAGGTCATCACAGGTGTCTCCGCGCAGGCGTGACCGTGTGGTCGTAACGGTCCAGAACCCACTCCATGCTGAAGCCTCCGGTAAACCCCGACTGAAGCCAGATATCGGCCACCTCAGATCGGTCAGGGCGCGGCGTACAGCGTTCACGATTCAGGTCTTTCAAATGGTCCACTTGGTCTCTCATCTTGGAAGTCCTTTCATCTGACGATTGTCGGGCTTCCCCATGGTCGAGCGGGGTGGCTGGATGCTGTCTTAAACCTGAGTAATTCGATCAGAATAGTCAACCCGACTTTTTTAGTCGGAAATAAAATTGTTTTGTTGACTCTTTTAATCAGACAGGTCGCCGAGGCTGCCGTGCCCCAGTTGATCTTGGCGGGAACGCCCACGCAGGATGGATGCAGCGCGCGGAATTATTCATCAAAATGCGGGATGACGCAGCAACACAACCGCCGACACGATTCTTCAAAAGCTAAGCACAGACCGAAAAAACGCGCGCGATCCCGTCACGTTCCGAACTGACAAATCAATGAAAGAGTATTTGGTGGGCGACCCTGGAATCGAACCAGGCGTGCGTCTCCGCGAGGGAGTTACAGTCCCCTGCCACACCTTGCGGCCTGTCGCCCACTACGTCATTAGGGCGCAAAGCCCGATGGCGTGAGCGCGTGATTACCGGGACGAATATCAGGGGTCAAGGCACAAAATCGGGCCGATGCCAGCAAAGGTGCACAGATGAAAAAACCCAAATGGGTCGTTGAAAAGGAACAGGCCAAAAAGGCGGATGCCGCGGCGACCGTCTGGCTGTTCGGGTTGCACGCCGTGCGTGACGCGCTGATGAACCCCGCGCGGCAGAAATTGCGCCTCATGGTGACGCTCAATGCCCAGACCAAACTGGCCGACGCCATCGACCATGCGGGCATCACAGCCGAGGTGGTCGACCCCCGCAGCTTCAAGCCGCCCATCGACCCCGGCTCGGTCCACCAAGGCGCAGTGCTCGAGGTCAAGCCGCTCGATTGGGGTGGGTTGGCCGACGTGGCCATCGGCGCTGATGCGCCCCGCCTGATCCTGCTCGACCGCGTGACCGATCCGCACAACGTGGGCGCCATCCTCCGCTCCGCCGAAGTGTTGGGGGCCTCCGCTGTCATCGGCACCCGTCACCACGCCGCCCCTGAAACCGGCGCATTGGCGAAAACCGCCTCTGGCGCTCTGGAACGCCAACCATATGTGCGGGTACGCAACCTGTCGGACGCGATCGTCGAATTGCAAGGCATGGGCTATCTCGTGCTGGGCCTCGACGGCGAGGCTGAACAGACCATCGAAACAGCGCTCGCCGGCAAAAAGGACCGCGCCGTGGCCCTCGTGCTGGGGGCCGAAGGGCCGGGCCTGCGCCAGAAAACCCGTGAAACCTGCGACGGATTGGTCAAAATCGACGCCGCGGGCGGCTTTGGCTCACTCAATGTTTCAAATGCGGCCGCCATCGCCTTATATGCGTCCAAGGACCACGCATAGGAGGCGGCCATCGCTTACCCCACGAAAATCGCCACTTGCTGTTATTGCGGCACGCGCGCGGCACTGGTGCTGCGCGGGCGCGACCGTCACGAACTGGCCTGTTCGAGCTGTGGCGCGCCGCTGCACGACCTGAAAATGCTGCCCAAGAAATCCAAGGCCGCCAAGGGCGACCGCGAATTGGTCAAACCCTCGGCTCTGCGCGCACAGACCCCCAAAAAATCCAAGAAATTCAAAAAGCGGAAATCGCGCTGGGGTGACTTCTTCGAAGAGGCCTTTGACCTGATCGAGGACATTCTGGACTGACGCGCAAAAAACCTGCGCCCGGCAGAAATTCGCCACCGCGACTTAACCCTTCGTTCACAGGTTTGAGAGAGGGTCTTTAACAGAGCCCAGACCACCATATCTGGAGTTGTGAACCGCAGGCTTGGAACTCCTGCAGGTTAATTCACTGTCCCTCGTTCCGTACCTTGCGCGCCCCTTTCGCTTTGCGATTGGGGCGCTTTTTTGTCAGCATGCCCAAAAACGGGGAAATGATGGACGAAACCTATCCTGACGCGCTGCTGCGCGATGTGCTCAAGCGGACCAAAACGGTGGCCGTCGTGGGGGTGTCGGCAAACCAGGTGCGCCCCAGCTATTTCGTGGCGCGCTATCTGACGCTCAAGGGGTTTTCGGTGATCCCGGTCAACCCGGTCTATGCCGGTCAGGTCCTCTTTGGCCACACCACGGTAGCGTCACTGGCAGAGATTGAAACACCCGTCGACATGGTCGACATCTTCCGCCGCTCTGACGCAGTGCCAGAGATCGTGGACGAGGCGTTGGAACATCTGCCGGGTCTTGGCACCATCTGGATGCAGATCGGCGTCTCCCATCCGGACGCCGCAGCCAAGGCGCGTGCGCAAGGCATCACCGTGATCCAAAACCGCTGCCCCAAGATCGAATACCAGCGTCTCTTTGGCGAACTCAGGATGGGCGGGTTCAACACCGGCATCATCTCGTCCAAGCTCTGAAACGCAAACACCCGCGCCGAGTGGGGCGCGGGTGCAGGTAGCCGTGTATGCGGCAGGCCTCAGTTGAGGCGCTGCCAGGTCTGGCCGCGGCAGATTGGGCCGACACAGCCCGACACTTTCAACGCGTTTCCGCTCAGCGACATCTTGGACCGATAGGTCTTGTCGGTGTCCGGGGCCCAGATCTTGCCACCGGAATAGCTGCCGTTGCCTTTGGCTTTCATGTCCCAGATGATCGGCTTGCCGACGCTGGACGTGTCATCGCTGCCAACGACCTTGGTGATGGTGCCGCAGATGTTCGAGCCGCAGGGCGCGATCTTGACGTGCAGGAATGCGCCTTCGTCGCTGGTCTCGGTCTTCCATGTGCCGGTGGCGGGCTCTGCCATTGCCATACCGGCGCCCATGACGGCCACACACGCGGCTGCAAACAGGTGTTTCATTGAGTGTCTCCTCCGTTATGCCCGGAACCTTGGGGCAGGGGGGCGTTGCAAATCAAGAATGACCTAGGGTCGCGTTGCAAATCGTGACGTAAGGTGCCAAACGGCGGATAACTGCAGAAAAAGGGCTGATTTCCATGATCCTCTACCCCGCCATCGACCTCAAAGACGGGCAGGCCGTGCGCCTTGTGCATGGGGATATGGACCGCGCAACCGTGTTCAACGATGACCCCGCAGCACAGGCGCGTGCCTTTGTGGATGCGGGCTGTGAGTGGTTGCATCTGGTGGATTTGAACGGCGCGTTCGCCGGCCAACCTGTCAACGCCGCCCCGGTCGAAGCGATCCTCAAGGCCTGCAAGGTGCCCGCGCAACTGGGCGGGGGCATCCGCGACATGGCCACGATCGAGGCATGGCTCGACAAGGGGCTGCAACGTGTGATCCTGGGCACCGTCGCGGTCGAGGACCCCGACCTGGTGCGCGAAGCGGCGCGCGCCTTTCCCGGACATGTGGCGGTGGGCATCGACGCACGTGGCGGCAAGGTGGCGACCAAAGGGTGGGCCACGGAAACGGATGTGGATGCAACCGATCTGGCCCGCTCGTTCGAGGACGCGGGTGTGGCGGCGATCATCTATACCGACATCAACCGTGACGGCGCGATGGGTGGCCCCAACATCCCTGCCACGCAAGCGCTGGCCGAGGCGGTCAACATCCCTGTGATTGCCAGCGGTGGGGTGTCGTCGCTGGCGGACCTGACCGCGTTGAAAGACACCGGCGTGATCGCCGGTGCCATTTCTGGACGCGCGCTTTACGATGGTGCAATTGATCTGACCGCCGCTCTGGCAGTGCTCAAGGGCTAGGCCTACTTGGCGACGCTGCCGGTGAACTTGCCCAAGGCGCCAGTCATGGTCTGGATATAGGCCGCGTCTTCGGACACGCCGCCCAGACGGCCCAGCATCTTGGCGGGCTCTTCGTAGGCGATCATGGTTTTGCCGGTCCCGTCTTCGTAGACGAGCACTTTCATCGGCAAGAACAGACCCGACACCGGATCATCCTGGATGGCGGGTGTGCCGACCTTGGGGTTGCCAAAGATCACCAGTTGCGACGCGCCGATGTCGACCCCGATGCTTTGCGCGCCTGCGCCGTGGTCCACGCGAGCAAAGATCTTGAGCCCGGCCCCTTCCATCGTTGCGATCAACTGGTCCACCGTCTCGGTCACACCTGCTGCCGCTTCCTTGCGCACAATCCCGTTTTCGCCTGCCATCGCAGCCCCCGTCAAAAAAGCGCCCATCACCAGAGCCATCAAAATCCGCATCATGCGTCTCCTATTTTTTGCAATAGGCCAAACCTGTCACACAGACGAGCGGACGCCATGCACCTTTCCGTGATGGGCGGAAATATTCCCGTTTCCTGTCGGATAATCTGGGGGCCGGGACGCGGGCCGGAGGCAGAGCCCCTTTTCCCCGCCGGGAAAGCAAGTTACGAGATGACCCATGCTGAAGACCCGTATCATTCCCTGTCTCGATGTCGCTGATGGCCGTGTGGTCAAGGGCGTGAACTTTGTCGATCTGGTCGACGCGGGCGATCCGGTCGCAGCGGCGCGGGCCTATGATGCCGCCGGTGCGGACGAGCTGTGTTTTCTCGACATTCATGCGACCCACGAAAACCGCGGCACCATGTTCGATCTGGTCCAGCGCACCGCAGAGCAGTGTTTTATCCCTCTGACGGTCGGGGGCGGCGTGCGGACGGTTGCGGATGTGCGGGCGCTGCTGTTGGCGGGGGCGGACAAGGTGTCGTTCAACTCGGCCGCCGTCGCGGACCCCGACGTGCTGACGCGCGCGGCGGACCAGTTTGGCAGCCAGTGCATCGTTTGCGCCATTGACGCCAAGACGGTCAGCCCCGGCAAGTGGGAGATCTTTACCCACGGCGGCCGCAAGCCCACGGGCATTGACGCGGTGGAATTTGCGCGCACGGCTGCGGCCAAGGGCGCGGGCGAGATCCTGCTGACCTCGATGGACCGCGACGGCACGCGCGCGGGGTTCAACCTGCCGCTGACCCGTGCGATCTCCGATGCCGTGACCATTCCCGTGATTGCGAGTGGTGGAGTCGGCACGCTGGATCACCTGGTGGACGGCGTCACCGAAGGCGGGGCGTCGGCGGTGCTGGCGGCGTCGATCTTTCACTTTGGCGACTACACCATTGCTGAGGCCAAGGCGCACATGGCTGCGGCGGGTATCCCGATGAGGTTGACCACATGACGCTCGACGATCTTTTTGCCACGATCGAGGCGCGCAAGGGCGCGGACCCCGAGAGTTCGTGGACCGCCAAGCTGTTGTCCAAGGGGCCGGAGAAATGCGCCGAGAAATTCGGTGAAGAGGCCGTTGAGGCGATCATCGAGGCGGTGAAGGACGACAAGGCCGGGCTGACATCGGAGGCGGCGGACGTTCTCTATCATCTGCTGGTGATGCTGGCCGCGCGGGACGTGGCGCTGGGCGACGTGATGGACGAGCTGGCGCGCCGTCAGGGCACGTCGGGGATCGCCGAAAAGGCGGCGCGAACCTGAGCCGGGCCGGTCTGTCCCCGCGGGGACAGGGTGTGCGGTGTGTTCACGACATCTTTGCCACCTGCAATTTCAGACCGAATAACAGAGGCTTGTGCGGCGCACGGTGCCCTAGGGGGATATTAAGCCGCCCTATGGCACGCTGCACCCCGAACCGGGGCGGCAGGCCGCCTCAGGGGGCCCAGGTCAGGAAATTGCGGATCATGCGCAGGCCGACATCCTGGCTTTTCTCGGGGTGGAACTGCATCCCCACCATCGTGTCGCGCCCGACCACTGCGGTGACATCACCGCCGTAGTCCACATGCGCCAGACGCAGGGCGGGGTCGGCCACTTCGAAGTGGTAGGAGTGGACGAAATAGGTGTGATCGCCGGTGGACACGCCATCAAACAGGGCGTGATCCGCATCCAGCACCAGATCGTTCCAGCCCATATGCGGCACCTTGAAACCGGGGTCCGAAGGCGCGATTGGCACCACCTGACCGCCGACCCAATCGAGGCCGGGCGTGTCGGTGTATTCGCGGCCCATGCTGGCCATCAGTTGCATGCCGACGCAGATGCCCAGAAAGGGACGCCCGCGGTGTTCCACAGCCTCGACCAGCGCGTCATAGACGCCACCCGCACCGCGCAGCGCCGCCGCACAGGCCGGAAAAGCGCCGTCGCCGGGCAACACGATCCGGTCGGCGCGTGCCACGACGTCGGCGTCCGACGTCACGACGACGGTGCCTGCGTCCGCCTCGCGGGCCATGCGCTCAAAGGCTTTGTGGGCCGAGTGGAGGTTGCCGCTTTCGTAGTCGATCAGGGCGGTGAGGCTCATAGCGTGCCTTTGGTCGAGGGAACGGCATTGGCCTGGCGCGGATCCACTTCGAGCGCGTCGCGCAGGGCGCGGGCCACGGATTTGAACGCCGCTTCGGCGATGTGGTGGCTGTTGAGGCCGTGCAGCATGTCCACGTGCAGCGTGATGCCGCCATGGGTGCTGAGGGCTTGAAAGAACTCGCGCACCAGTTCGGTGTCAAAGGTGCCGATCTTGGGCGTGGGAAGGTCCACGTTCCAGATCAGAAAAGGCCGACCCGAGAGGTCGAGTGCGGCGCGCACCAGTGCGTCGTCCATCGGCAGCAGGCAGGACCCGTAGCGGCGGATGCCCGTTTTGGCCCCAACCGCCTGTGTCAGCGCCTGGCCGATGGCGATGCCCACGTCTTCGACGGTGTGGTGGTCGTCGATGTGCAGGTCGCCAGTGCAGCGCACGGTCATGTCGATCAGGGCGTGGCGGGCCAGTTGGTCCAGCATGTGATCAAAGAACCCCACGCCGGTCTGGTTGTCATATACGCCGGTGCCATCGAGGTTCAGGGACACCGAGATGTCTGTTTCGGCGGTGGTGCGCGTGATGGTGCTGCTGCGCATTGCGCGGCTCCTCTTGGGGTGTTGCGGTCTTGGGCCTTCTATAGGCAGGCGGGCGGCTGTCGCCAAGGGTGCGGCCACGCGACTTGCGTGCGCCAGTGCAGACATGTCACTACGGGTGGGCAATGTCCGCCACGCTAGAGAGGCCCGCCCATGACCACCTGTGTCTTTATCCAGATCCGTTGTCGCCCCGGCACGACCTACAAGGTGGCCGACGAGATCGCGCTGCGCGAGATCCATTCCGAACTGTATTCCACCTCCGGTGATTTCGATCTGATGATGAAGGTCTACATCCCCGAGGGGCAGGACGTGGGCAAGTACATCAACGAGCAGTTGCTGGACATTGACGGGATCGAGCGGTCGCTGACCACGATGACGTTCAAGGTGTTCTAGGCACCCGCGGCAGTCTTACAAAATTGTAAGCCACGCGTCAGGCGCGGGGCAGGTGGGGTGTCTACATCCGGTCGGATCATCGATCGGAGCCTGAAATGAACAAGACGTCCCTCTCTATCGCTGCAGCCTTTGCTGGTCTGCATGTGGCTGTTGTTGCCCCCTTTGTCCCGTTGGCGAGTGTTGTGCCTGCGGCCCTTGGCATGTTGGCCATGACGTCGATGGCGCTGACTCTCATTCTGGCGGCGCGGTGGCGTGTGGTGGATGTGATCATGGGCGGGCCGGACAAGTCCTATGGGGCGCATCGGTGGCTGGGGTTTTTTGCGCTCTTTGGTGCGATGGGCCATTGGGCCACAGCCGAGTCCATTGGTGCGGGTCTGGCGCCGCTGTTGGCCGAGAGCGGCGAAGAGGTCGGCACGCTTGCGGCCATGGGATTGCTGGTCATGACGGGGGCGGCAATGGTGCGCGCGATCCCGTATCACTTGTGGAAGGCGAGCCATATGCTGATGGGTCCGGTGTTTGTGCTGGCGGCCTATCATACGTTTTTCGTGGCCAGCCCGTTGGCTGTGGGGGCAGTGCCGTGGACCCTGGTGGCGGTTGTGTCCGGGGTTGGGTTGCTGGCCTGGGGGCAGACCTTGTGGCGCAAGATTGTGCCGACGCGGCTGGTCACGGTGGAGCAGGTCACGCCCTTTGAGGGTGGGGTCGAGGTGCGGTTTGTGTCCGATGCGCCGCTGTCGGCCTTTCGGCCCGGCCAGTTTGCGACGCTGGCGCACAATCGCGCGCGGGCCGAGGCGCATCCGTTCACCATTTCGGGCGGGGATGCGCGGTCGCGGTCGTTTGTCATTCGCGATGCGGGGGATTGGACCGGTGCGTTTGTGCATACTGTCGCGGCGGGGGATCGGTTTCGCATCAGCCGAGCGGTGGGCCGGTTCCTGCCGCAGGTGGGTGCCGCCCGCAAGGAACAGTTGTGGGTTGCGGGCGGTGTGGGGATCACGCCGTTCATGGCCGCGATGGAGCGGATGCAGCCCGATGACGGGGCGCGTGTCACGCTGTTGTATTGCATCCGCTCGCGGGAGACCGCCGGTGGCATCGCTGCAGTCGAGGCCCATGCCCGCCGGTTGCCGCAGCTGGATCTGGTGGTGCTGTCCAACGACCGTGGCGAGGGTCTGACGCCGGCGCGCTTTGCAGAGATCGCAAGTGCATTGCCCGCTGGCACGCAGGTCTATCTGTGTGGACCCGAGGGGTTGAAGGGCATGGTGACGCGGATCTGGACCCATTTGGGCAAGACGGGCCGCATACACAGCGAACGCTTTGATTTTCGGGGGGCAATTGGATTGACCGAAATGATCTATATCGGCAAGTCTGTGCTGCAAAAGGCCCGGATCACAGGACAGACACATGCGCCTTCTCGTTCTTGAAGATGACAAAACGCTGGGTCCGTGGATTGAAAAGGGGCTGCGTGAGGCAGGGCATGTGGTGGACCTGTTTGGCGACGGCAAGGACGCGATGATTGCGGCGATGGCGCAGGACTATGACGTGCTGGTGCTGGACCGTATGGTGCCGGGGCTGGATGGTCTGGCGGTGCTCAAGGCGCTGCGGCAGGCCAAGGTCACGGCGCCAGCCATCTTCCTGTCCGCGCTGGGCGACATTGAGGACCGTGTCGAAGGTTTGCAGGCGGGAGGCGATGACTATCTGGTCAAGCCCTTTGCCTTTCGCGAGTTGGTGGCGCGGATCGAGGTGCTGACCCGTCGGCAGGGCATGCCGGAAGCGCAGACATCGCAGCTGTGCGCGGGGGACATTGTGCTGGACCTGCACAAGCGGACCTGCACCCGGCAGGACCGCGAGATCGACCTGAACCCCAAGGAATTTCTGCTGCTGGAGGTGTTCATGCGCGCCAAGGGGCGGGTGCAGACCCGCACGATGCTGCTGGAGCGGGTGTGGGACATGAATTTCGACCCCACCACCAGCGTCGTCGAGACCCACATCAGCCGTTTGCGCAGCAAGATCGAAAAGCCGTTCGGGGACACGGTCCTGCGCACGATCAGGGGATCGGGCTATGTTTTCGAACCGCGTTAAACGGCTCGGCCAACAGTCTGCGGTCCGCCTGACGCTGAGCCTGATACTGGTGTTTGCGGTTGTGACGGCGCTGGCCGGGGTGGCCACCTATGTGCTGGTCCAGAAAGAGATGAACCGGATGGTCGATGCGCGCCTGAATGCGCAGGCGGATCAAGTCGCGCAGGCACTGACACAGCAGGCGGCGCTGCCGGATCCGGGGTTTGGCCAGCACATTGCAGTTCAGACAGGGGGGGGCGTGCAGGGCGCGCTGCCGTTTGCCATGCCGACCCGTGGCGACGGTGCCTATCTGTTTGATCGGCGCGGCGCGGATTACCGGGTTCTTGTGCGCACGACCGGAGCAGGTGACAGGATCATCGTCGCCGAAAACGTCGAACGTCAGGACGAACTGCTGGATACGCTCATCGGTGGTTTGCAGGTGTCGTTGTTGGGGATGCTGGCGGCGGGGATACTGGCAGGCCTGTGGTTTGCCGCACGCGCGCAGCGCCGGGTTGATCTGATCAGTGCCGGGTTGTCGGACGTGGCACAGGGCAGGTTGGACGCGCAGATCACGCTGCCGGGACGGCGTGATGACCTGAGCCTGTTGGCCGATCGCATCAATGCCACAACCGGGCGGCTGGCGCAGTCCATGGAACAGATGCGCGTGCAGTCGTCCAACATTGCGCACGATTTGCGCACACCGCTGGCGCGGCTGCGCGCGCATGTGGAGACCAGCCTGACCGATCTTGTCGACCATGACCGCGCCGTGGACGCAGACACGCTTGTGGCGGCACTGGACCAGATTGACCACATCGTGGGCACGTTCAACGCGCTGTTGCGTCTGGCGCGGGTCGAAAGCGGTGCGGGCAAGGCCGCGTTTGAGGACGTGGATCTGGGGCGTCTGACCCATGAGGTTGCCGAGACCTTTGCGCCCGTGATCGAGGATGCGGGCCAGCGACTGAGTGTCGAGGTCACCGCCCCGGCCGTGGTGCGCGGTGACCGCGATCTGTTGGTGCAACTGTTGGCAAACCTGATCCAGAATGCGCTGCGCTATGGTGCGGCGGGGCAGGTGGTGCGCCTGATGGTGCATGGGGCCGTTGTTGCGGTGGTGGATCAGGGGCCGGGCATCCCGCTGGATGCGCGCGACAAGGTGCGGGAGCCACTGTATCAGATTGAGGACACGCGGCAGGGTACGGGCTACGGGCTTGGGCTGTCGATGGTGGCGGCCATCAGCGCCCTGCATGACGCCACGTTGAGCCTGACGGACGGGGACGGCGGGCGCGGGCTGGCTGTGACGGTCCGGTTTCCGACGCTTACAAAATTGTAAACCGCGCGTCAGGCGCCGGTGAGGTGGGGTGCCTATCTGTTTCTCATCGTAATGAGAGACAAAGGAAAACCCAATGAACCGCATCAAATCCGCCGCCCTGACCGCTGCCGGGACCATCACCGCGCTGGTATTTCTGGGCTTTTTCGCCTCGGTCGGGCTGGTGCTGATGGGTGGTTTGCTGGCCATTGGTGCGGCGGCTGCGGGTGCTGCATGGGTGGCGTCCTGGGGCGCGCCCGCGCAAGAGAATGCATCCGCATAAACCGCGACCGGCCAGGAGGCATGACGCCCTCTGGCCATCTGGTTCAGTAAAAGATCAGATCGTCCAACAGCAGGTTGAAATCCGTTACGCCGTTGATTTGCAGGGTGTTTCCGTTGCCAAAGTCGCCCACGAGGTTGTCGCCGACAACGGTGAACACATCCGCGACGGTTGCAGGACTGAGGTCGATGGTGACTGTTTCATCCAGCAGGCTCATGTTCAGCGCGATGGTGTCGAAGTTGTTGGCAAAGTCGGTGATCGTGTCGTTGCCCAGATCAAAGAAGAACGTGTCCCGCGCCAGGCCGCCATCGAGCAGGTCGTCGCCTGCGCCGCCATAAAGGCTGTCGTTGCCGGCGTTCCCAAAGACAAAGTCGTCGCCGTCGCCACCGAACAGGGTGTCGGTGCCGTTGCCGCCGTTCAGCGTGTCATTGCCTGCGTCGCCGAACAGCAGGTCGTTGTTGATGCCGCCGTTGAGCACGTCGTTGCCGTCTTCGCCGCTGAGGGTGTCCGCGCCTGCGTTGCCGTTCAGCACGTCGTTGCCCGACCCGCCATCAAGGACGTCAAAGCCGGATTGGCCGTTGAGTGTGTCGTTGCCTGCGTCGCCGCGCAGGGTGTCGAGGCCCAGACCACCCGAGAGCAGGTCGTTGCCATCGCCGCCTGCGAGCAGGTCGTCGCCGTCGCCGCCGTTCATCGTGTCGAACCCGATGCCGCCCAAGAGCGTGTCCTGACCGCTGTCACCGTTCATCAGGTCATTGCCCGCATTGCCGCGGAGCAGGTCATTGTCGGCTCCGCCGTCCAGCGTGTCGAACCCGCCGCCGCCGTTCAATTCGTCGTTGCCTGCGGCCCCGGCGAATGCGTCGCTGGCGATATTGCCGTTCATGATGTCATCACCGTCCTGGCCGGTGGCTGCGACCGAGAACGCCTCGGCGCCGACAGTGAGGGTGTAGACTTCGCCAAAGTGGTTGGCGGTGAGGCGCAGGCCGGTGATGTCCAGCGCTTCGAGCTCGGCCGTCAGGGCGGCGCGTTCTTCTTCGGTGAGGTCGTTGTATTCCCAGAACCGGTTCAGGGCGAGCCAGATGCTTTCGAACTCTTCCTGCGTTTCCGGGCGCTTGCCGTCCACCTCGATGGTCATCCAGGCGATGGTTACGGTATAGCCGTCCTCGGTTGTGCCGTCGCCGAATGGGGTCATGACGCCTGCGTCCATCGACATCAGCTCGATCGGGTCCGACGTCAGCGTGGCGTCGGTCAACAGGGCAACCGTTTCCAGCACTATGGGTCCAGCGACGCCGTCGGGGTCCTCTGCTTCGCAGGGGGCAAAGCCCCATTCGCATCCGCCAATAACCTCTAATCCTGCAATGGAGCTCGATTCCCCGCCTATGTTCGTTGCGATCTGTGTCGCTACGGTGGGCGTGCCCTCGGCGTCATGCACCACCGCATAGCCATCGCGGCTGCCGGCCATAAACAGCGTGTCGCTGTCCGCCCCGCCATCGAAGGTGCCGCCCAGGCCGGTGTGCTGGATGTGGTCGTCGCCCGCGCCGCCGTTGATCGTGGTGGTGTCTGTGCCGCTGGCTTCGAGTGTGTCGTTGCCCGCGCCGCCGTTCAGGGTGTCGTTGCCGCCGTCTCCGATCAGGGCGTCGTCGCCGCCAAGGCCGTTCAATACGTTGTCGCCCGCGTTGCCGATCAGTGTGTTGTCGCCGCTGTTGCCGGTGGCGTTCGCGGTCATGGCCCCGGTCAGCACCAGAGTTTCGACATGATCGCCAAGGGTGTAGTCGCTGTCGCTGACCACGGTGTCGCTGCCGCCATCCGCCTGTTCGACCACGATGTCGCCGCTGTCCACGCGGTAGGTGTCATCGCCATCCAGGCCGATCAGCGTGTTGGCGCCGGTGTTTGTGCTGCCCACGATGAGGTTGTCACCGGCATTGCCCGTGCCGGACACATCAGCGGTGCCATCCAGAACCAGGTTTTCGACGTTATCGGCGAGGGTGAAACTGTCGTTTTGGGCCGCGTATACGGTGTCGTTGCCTGCGTCGGCGTCTTCGGTGACCGTGTCCGCAGCACTTGCATAGTAGGCGTCGTCGCCCAGACCGCCAGCCAGCACATTGGCGCCGCCCCCGCCAAAGATGCCGTTGTTGCCCGCGTTGCCGGTGACCGTATTGTCCAGCCCGTTTCCGGCCCCGTCGATGTCGTCTGTGCCCGTCAGGGTCAGGGTTTCGAGGTTGTCGCCCAGCACATAGGTGACAGAGGCCAGGACGGCGTCGGTGCCTGCGCTCTCAAGTTCGACAATCATGTCGTCCGCATCGTCGACCGTATAGGTGTCATCCCCCATTGCGCCGGTCATGGTGTCCGCGCCCGCGCCGCCGTCGATCCGATTGCCGGCAAAGTCGCCCGTCAGCACGTCGTCACCGGCGGACCCGGTGATGTGCTCGATGTTGAAGATCTGGTCGCCTTCGGCATCGCCGCCCGATCCGAAAAAGGCCGACAGGTCCACCATGACCGCCTCGGCAGAGGTTGCATAGCTGACCGTGTCCTGGTCCGCGCCGCCGTCGATGATGTCCGCACCTGCGCCGCCGATGATCAGGTCGTCGCCGCTCTGGCCGGACAGCCCGTTGCTGGCATCGTCGCCGGTCAGGGTGTCGTCAAAGGCGCTGCCGCGCAGGTTGTCGATGTTGATCAGCACGTCGCCATCGGCGTCACCGCCCGTGTTGATACCGGTGGCCAGGTTCACGTTTACGCCGCTGGTTGCACCATCGTAGGCAGCCGTGTCGGTCCCGCCGCTGCCGCCATCCAAGGTGTCCGCGCCCGCGCCGCCCTCGAGCGTGTTGTTGCCAGCATTCCCGGTCAGCACATCGTCCTGTGCCGATCCGATCAGGTTTTCCACGCCGGACAACACGTCGCCCTCAGCTTCGCCGCCGGTGCCAAGGCCGGTCTCGAGGTTGACCTGCACGGCGGCGGTTGAGTTCGCATAAGTGGCGGCATCTTGCCCGCTGAACCCGCCAACGATGCTGTCGGCGCCCGTTCCACCCTCGAACAGGTGCTGCCGGAAGCCGCCCTGTAGCGTGTCGTCACCGGCCCCGCCAACCAGATGGCCGTCGGCAAAGTTCTGACTGATCAGGAGGTCGTTGTGGTCTGACCCGGTCACGTTCTGGATCTGGACATAGGTATCGCCCTCGGCGTGTCCGCCGCTGCCCGAGAAATTTGCAAGATCGACGGTCACAGCGCTGTCTGAGCCTGCTTAGCTCGCCGTGTTCGAGCCGGAGCCGCCAATCAGGTGATCCGCACCCGCGAGGCCAATCAGCGTGTCATCCCCGCCAAGGCCCGACAGCGTATCGTCGCCATCGGTGCCGAGCAGGAGGTTGTCGGTGTCATCCGCGACGGGCGGCATATCATTTTGAAGAGGGATGGTGCCTTGATTGGTCAGGTCGGCGTTGCTTGCGGCCTGAAGGCCGTTCGTCGAAATGCGCATGGTTCATCCTGTGCGTCGGAGCTCAAAGTCTCAAAACAGGCCAATGCTGTGGACGGAAATCAGAGCATCAAATGAACGTGAGAGCGGTTTAGGTTAAACAATATGGGAATGACGCTAGCAGGCTTTTTCAGAAAAGATACTCTCTTTGTGCGGGTTCTATCTGTGGATGTATGCCCGGTTTGAGGGGCGAGGCACCGCCCCTGTCGTGGGGTGGCAGCGGTATGTTGTGGGGGCATGTGCCGTTGCGACGGTGCAGGGCGTCGTCGTGCCGCAGGCGTTTAAACGGGTGGCCAAAACGACGAAGGGCCGCCCGGAGGCGACCCTATCGATACCACATGGGGTGGTGTGGTTGTTGGAGCGGGCGAGGCGATTCGAACGCCCGACCCTAACCTTGGCAAGGTTATGCTCTACCCCTGAGCTACGCCCGCTTCCTTGGGTGAGGCGGAGATACTTATCCCCGCCTTGCGCTGCAAGAGGAAAAACACCCCCAGTGGCAAAATATTTCTCCGCGCGCCCCGGTTTATCGAAAAGATGGCCGGAAGGCGCGACGGAAATCCAATCGAAGGGCGTTAGATCAAGATGAAGCACCACTCACACCTGCCGAGACGCTGTGTTGTCTGTGCCTTGGGGCTGGTTTTGGCCCTACCGGTGCTGGCGCATGATGGGGCGCATGGTCCCGACGTGATGGCCGACGTTGTGTCGGCTGTTGCGTCGGGGGATGCGGTGACGGTTTCTGTCACGCTGACGGGCTTGGGCGGGCCTTTGCGCCTGATCGCTGTCAGTGCAGAGGGTGCGGCGACGCCGCCCATGCCGCCCGCCGATGTGAGATTTGCGGAGGATGTGCCGGTCGATGTCACGCTGCGGTTTGCGCGCGGTGTGCCGGATATTTTCACGCTGGTGTTCGACTTTGGCATGGCCGGGCGTGGGGCAGTCAGCGTTGTGCCGCAACAGGCGGTGCCTGACTGACACGAACAGGAGGATCACCCCATGACCATCACATTTGCACAGATCAAACCGCTGATCCTGACAATCGCCATCGTGCTGGGATGCGCCGCGCAGAGCGATGCGCAGCCGCGGTTGCGCGTCCACACCGCAACCGAAGCCGCACCTCTGAGCCTCGCGCCTGCGACGCGGGCCATGGATGCGCAGACCGTGCGGATCGAGGTGTCGGGCGCGTGGCGGGTGATCCGGTCCAACGGTGTGCCGACACACCCGGTTGGGGTCTTTCCCAATTCGGGCAACCCCAACCGGTTGTCGGGCCAGAGCCATGTGTTCCACGTCCCGCTCACCCCTCAGGTGGTCGCGGCCACACCCTTGGCGCGGGGGGCTGCGTTTGGCGTGGCGGTCAACGGTGTGCCGTTCGATCCCAATGCCGCCGAGTTTTGGCAGGGCCAGCCGCGTTCGGGCTGGGACTACGCCGCGCTGGGCGGTGCGGTGTCACTGGGGTTGGATGCGAATTTTGGCCATGTGCAGGCGACAGGGGCCTATCACTACCACGGGCTGCCGATTGGTTTGATGCAGGAACTGGGGTGGACCCGCATGGGGCCATCGCCCCTGCTGGGCTATGCGGCAGACGGGTTTCCGATCTATGCGCTGACGGCCGAGGTGGACGGTGTGGTGCAGCCCATGACGTCATCCTACCAGTTGAGGCGCGGAGAGCGGCCCGGTGGGGATGCGCCCGGCGGCAACTTTGATGGCGCGTTCCATCAGGACTATGCCTATGTCGCGGGGGCGGGCACGTTGGACGCCTGCAACGGCACTTTTGTCACCAACGACGCCTATCCGGACGGCACCTATGCCTATGTGCTGACCCAAGGCTACCCGGTTGTGCCGCGTTGTTTGATGGGCGTGGCGGGGCGCGGATTTGCCAAGCGCTAGGCCTTTTGGATCAGATCCCAGCGGCTGCCGAAGGGATCGCGGAAGACAGCCACCGTGCCGTAGGGTTCGTGGCGGGGGGCTTCCTCGAAGGTGATGCCTTGTGCGGTCAGGTGGGCGTGGTCGCGGTCGAAGTCATCGGTTTCCAGAAACAGCCACACCCGGCCTGCGCCCTGTTGCCCGATTGCGGCGGTTTGTGTCGGGCCGTCAGCGCGGGCCAGAATGACACTGGTGTTGGCGCCCGGTGCCTTGACCTCGACCCAGCGTTTGCGCCCTTGATCGATGTCCGCTACCAGGTCAAAGCCCAATGTGCCGCAGAAAAATGCGATGCCCGCGTCGTAATCGGGGATGATGTATGTGAAAGCGGTTATGTTCATTTGCGCACCAATGCCCTGCTTAGCTATGCGTTGATATATATTTTCACACATATATGTTGCTGGTTGTAGCCACCGCATATCGCGGCGTGCAAATCAGGAGTATAGACAATGTCGATCCGGGAAAATGTACAAGCGGTGATTGATGGCACGTTGCGAGGCGAGATCCTCGAGACGTTCGAGGCCTATTATGCCGATGATGTGGTGATGAGCGAGAACGGTGTCGAGGACCGGGTGGGCAAGGATGCCAACCGTGTGTTCGAAGAGCAGTTTGTCGCCAACGTGACCTTTCATGCGGCCCGTGTGGGCCGGGTGGTTGTGGACGGCGATCAGGCCGCGGTCGAGTGGGAGTTCGAGATGACGCCCAAGGGCGGTGCGCGCATCACCCAGCGACAGGTGGCGTTCCAGACGTGGAAAGACGGCAAGGTTGTGCGCGAAGTCTTTTACTACAACAAGGGCTAGGCGCGGGACCGGCGCACCGCCGGTGCCAGAACGACGATCAGCACGGCCAGCAGGGCAAGCACACCAAACCCGGTGCGCAGGTCGCTGGCATGGGCCACAAAGCCGATGATCGGCGGCCCCAAGAGCAGCCCGCCATAGCCCAGCGTCGCCACGCTTGCGATGGCGGTGCCGGGGGGTAGGTTGGGGTCGCTGGCCGCGCGCGAGAATGCCAGCGGCACAATCACCGCATAGCCCACGCCCATCAGGCAGAACCCGGTCAGGGTCATGGCAAAGCTGCCCGAGAGAACTGCGCAGAGCGTGCCAGCGGTTGCCACGAGGCCCGCGACACGTGCCGTCGCAACAGGCCCCATCAGGCGCGTCGCCTGATCGCCCAGCAGGCGTGTGATCACCATTGCGACGGAAAAGGTGGTGTAGCCCAAGGCGGCCTTGGCCGGGGTTTGGGTTGTGGTTTCGATGATGAGCAGGGCGCTCCAGTCGACCATCGCGCCTTCGCCCATCGAGGTGCAAAAGGCGATGAGGCCCACGGCAACCAACGGCCCTTTGGGCAGGGAAAAGAGTGGCGCATCCGTGGTGGTTGCATGGCGCGGCGACTGCCAGCGGATGCGGGCGATCCAGAGGGTCAGCAGGGCCGTAACCGTGCCAACAGCGGCGAAATGCGGGCCGGTGCCGATGCCCCAGTGTTCCGCGGCAAACCCTGTTGCGGCACCCAAACCGGCGCCCAGGCTGAACATGGCGTGAAAGGACGACATGACTGCGCGGCCGATATGGTGCTCGGCCTCGCCCGCCCAGGCGTTCATGGTGACATCCATCGCCCCGTGTGTGACCCCAAAGCAAAAAAGCGCGACGGCCAGCAGGGCCACCGAAGGTGCAAAGCCGATGGCGACCAGCATCACCGTATAGGCCACTGCAATGGTCAGCGTCACGGGTGCCGCCCCGCGCCGGTCCGCCAACCGTCCGGCCAGTGGAAAGGCAGTGATGGCGCCAGCGGCCAGCAGCAGGAGGAGCCAGCCGAGGTCGGCCTTGTCCAGCGCGTGGGTCTGCGCCACGGCAGGGATGCGCGAGGCCCAGATGCCATAGAGCGCGCCGTTGAGCGCAAACATCGCTGAGACGGCGCACCATGCGGTGCGGTTCATGTGGGTGTTTGTGGGGTTTGGCGTCATGGCGCGCAGGTTTGACCGGATAAGTGGCGCGGGCAAGCGCAATCAAACCGCTTTGAGCGCTGATGTTTCAGTCTGTAAACTGTTGTGCGAGCCTGCGGGCGCGTTCGGGTTCGATGTGCCAGCAGCAGGCGATTTCCCAGGCCAGAACGGCGCGCGGGGTTGGAGTTTGGGACCATGTGGCGAGATCAAAGGTTGCGGCGTCGCTGCGGGCTTCGTCCCAGTCGATCAGGTGCGGGGTGCTGTTGGCGTCGGTGAGGATGTTCGAGGGGTTGAGGTCGCCGTGGATGACTGTGCGTTCGGCGGGCAGGGTGGCCCACGCCGCGCGCAAGGCGGTCACGAGGGGCGGTGGCATGTCCGTCAGATCAACGTCGCCGCCCGCGTCGATGGTGCAAAGGTCGCGGGCGCTGGCAAAGCCGGGGCGTTGGGGGTGGCTGCGCAAGCGGATGTGCAGATCGCGCATCGCCGAGGCCACACGGTTGGGCGGGGTCGGGACGCCGTCTACAAAGGGCTCGCATGTCCAGCCGTCGACAACGAGCGACCCGGAACGCGACGCGATTGGCGCAGGGACGGCGAGGCCAAACCGGGCCGCCGCCCTGCATATCGGCACAAGCCAGGCAATCGCCGCTTCGGTCCGGCGGGTGGATTTGAGCACATGATCGCCCAAGCGCAACACGGTGTTGCGGTGCCCGCCATGTAGGTGTTGCACGGGGCCAGAGAGGCCCCATGCGTCCAGTGGAGGAGGCGCGACACAATTCGACATGGCCCCAGTCTAGGGCGGTGCCGCTGCCGTGTCGCTATTCCAGTTCGACCAGCAGGTCCTTGGCGTCGATCTGACCGCCGGGGGCGACGTGCACGGCCTTGACCACGGCATCACGTTCGGCGTGGATGCCGGTTTCCATCTTCATCGCTTCGATGGTCAGCAACAGATCGCCTTCGGTGACTTCCTGACCGACCTGCACACCCACCGATGCCACAACGCCGGGCATGGGCGCCCCGATGTGGCCCGCATTGCCCAGTTCGGCTTTGGGCCGCTGCACGGTTGTGGATTTGACCATACGGTTGGGAACGCGGATCACGCGAGGCTGGCCGTTGAGTTCAAAGAATACCTTGGCTTCGCCGTCCTCGTTGGTTTCGCCCACGGCTTGCAACCGGATTTCCAGCGTCTTGCCGGGGTCGATTTCGGCGGTGATCTCTTCGCCGGGCTGCATGCCGTAGAAAAATGTCTTGGTCGGCAGGGTCCGGACGGGTCCGTAGGTGCGGTGGCGGCCCATGTAGTCGAGGAACACCTTGGGGTACATCAGGTAACCCGACAGGTCTTCGTCATCGACTTCGCGCCCTTCGAGTTGCGCGGACAGGTCGGCGCGTGTCGCGTCGAGGTCGACAGCGGGCACATCTGCGCCGGGGCGCTGGGTGTTGGGTGCCTCGCCCTTGAGCGCCTTGGTCTGCACCCCGATGGGGAAGCCGCCGGGAGGCTGGCCCAGGTTGCCGCGCATCATGTCCACGACGGAATCGGGGAAGGCCACGTCCTTGTCGGGGTCTTCGACTTCGGCGCGGGTGAGGCCCTGTGAGACCATCATCAGCGCCATGTCGCCCACCACCTTGGAGGATGGTGTCACCTTGACGATATCGCCGAACATCTGGTTCACGTCGCGGTAAGTGCGCGCGACCTCGTGCCAGCGTTCTTCCAGCCCCATGGACCGCGCCTGTGCCTTGAGGTTGGTGAACTGACCGCCGGGCATTTCGTGCAGGTAGACTTCGGAGCTGGGCGCTTGCATGCCCGACTCAAACGCGGCGTAGTGGTCGCGGACAGCTTCCCAATAGTCAGAGATGTCGCGGATGGCGTCGATGTCGAGGCCGGTGTCGCGGTCGGTGTGTTGCAGCGATTCCACCACGGTGCCCAGTGTGGCCTGGGACGTGTTGCCCGACAGTGCGTCCATGGCGCAATCGACCGCATCCACGCCAGCCTCAGCGGCGGCGAGGATGGTGGCGCAGGCGATGCCGGCCGTGTCGTGGGTGTGGAAGTGAATCGGCAAGCCGACCTCTTGTTTCAGCGCCTTGACGAGCACGCGGGCCGAGGCGGGTTTCAAGAGGCCGGCCATGTCCTTGAGGCCCAGCACATGGGCGCCAGCCGCTTTGAGCTGGTTGCCCATGTCGACATAGTATTTCAGGTCATACTTGGCGCGGTCGGGGTTCAGGATGTCCCCGGTGTAGCAGATCGTACCTTCGCAGATCTTGTTCTGCTCTTGCACTGCGTCCATGGCGACGCGCATGTTTTCGACCCAATTGAGGCTGTCGAACACGCGGAAGACGTCGATGCCGGTGGTCGCGGCCACGCGCACAAATTCCTGCACCACGTTGTCGGGATAGTTGGTATAGCCCACGCCGTTGGCACCGCGCAGCAGCATCTGCGTCATCAGGTTCGGCATACGCTCGCGCAGGTCGCGCAGGCGCTGCCACGGGCATTCCTGCAAGAACCGGTAGGCCACGTCGAATGTCGCACCGCCCCAACATTCCATTGAGAACAGCTGCGGCAGGTTGGCGGCATAGGCCGGGGCGACCTTGATCATGTCGTGGCTGCGCATCCGGGTCGCGAGCAGCGATTGGTGCCCGTCGCGCATGGTTGTGTCGGTGATCAGGAGCTGTTGCTGGGCCTTCATCCAATCGGCCACGGCCTGCGGGCCTTTTTGCTCCAGCAGGTTGCGGGTGCCCATCTGGGCGTCACCGAGGGCGGCAGGTGGTTTTGGCGGTTTGAGGTCGGCGCGCGGTTTGGGCCGGTCCTTGACCTCCGGGTGGCCGTTGACGGTGATGTCGGCGATGTAGGTCAGCACCTTGGTGCCACGGTCGCGGCGACGCTTGAAGCTGAAGAGGTCGGGCGTGTCGTCGATGAACTTGGTTGTGTATTCGTTCGACAGGAAGGTCGGGTGTTTCAGCAGGTTTTCGACAAAGGCGATGTTGGTGCTGACACCCCGGATGCGGAATTCGCGCAGGGCGCGGTCCATGCGGGCAATGGCCATTTCGGGTGTGGGGGCCTTGGCCGTGACCTTGGTCAGCAGGCTGTCGTAGTAGCGCGTGATCACGCCGCCCGCATAGGCGGTGCCACCGTCCAGACGAATGCCCATACCGGTCGCCTCGCGGTAGGCGGTGATGCGGCCATAGTCCGGGATAAAGTTGTTTTGCGGGTCCTCGGTGGTGATCCGGGTTTGCAGCGCGTGGCCGGTCAGCACGACGTCATCCTGGCTGGGTTTGCCGGTGGCGTCCTGAATGGTCTTGCCTTCGGCGATCAGGATCTGGGCCTGCACGATGTCGATACCTGTCACTTCTTCAGTGACAGTGTGTTCGACCTGCACGCGCGGGTTCACTTCGATGAAGTAGAATTTGCCGTCGTCCATATCCATCAGGAATTCGACGGTGCCTGCGCATTCGTAGTTCACGTGTTTGCAGATTTTGTAGCCAAGGTCGCAGATTTCGGTCCGCTGTTCGGGCGTCAGATAGGGCGCGGGCGCGCGTTCCACGACCTTTTGGTTGCGGCGCTGCACCGAACAGTCGCGTTCAAAAAGGTGGTACATGCCGCCATGTTTGTCGCCGAGGATCTGCACCTCGACGTGGCGGGCGCGGGTGATCATCTTTTCGAGATAGCCTTCGCCATTGCCAAAGGCCGCTTCGGCCTCGCGGCGCCCCTCCAGCACTTTTTCCTCGACCTCATCCGCGCTGAGGATCGGGCGCATGCCGCGACCGCCGCCGCCCCAGGACGCCTTGAGCATCAGCGGGTAGCCGACCTCTTTGGCCTCTTTGCGGATGGCGTCCATGTCGTCGCCCAGCACTTCGGTTGCGGGGATGACGGGCACACCGGCCTCGATGGCCACGCGGCGCGCGCTGGCCTTGTCACCCAAGGCGCGCATGGTCTCGGCCTTGGGACCGATGAAGGTGATGCCGTTTTTCTCGCAGGCATCGACAAATTCGGGGTTTTCAGACAGCAGGCCGTAGCCGGGGTGGATCGCGTCAGCGCCGCTTTCGCGGGCGACGCGGATCATTTCGTCGATGCTCAGATAGGCCGCGACAGGTCCCAGACCCTCGCCGATGCGGTAGGCTTCGTCGGCTTTGAACCGGTGCAGGCCCAGCTTGTCCTCTTCGGCAAAGACGGCGACCGTCTTTTTGCCCATCTCGTTTGCGGCGCGCATGATGCGGATTGCGATCTCTCCGCGGTTGGCGATGAGAATCTTTTTGAATTCGGGCATGAATGCTTCCCCCGGAGCAGTATTGTGCAGTTGCAGCATCCTTTATGACGTTTACGTAACGCAAACAACACGTAGTTCTGGGTAGGCGGCGGGGACGCGCGGTGCCCACGGGGGGCGGGCACCGGTTTTGTGGGGTGTTCTGGCGTCAGCCTGCGGTCACGATACCGCAGAGAATGCGCGCGCCTGCTCCGCCGATGGGTTGGCTGATCTGGTCGTCGGGACCAGCGTGAACGACAATCGCCGTACCGTCCGCATCCAGAAGCGGCAGGTCCCCGCCGGACAGGCGGGCCCCGGTTTTGAACACCTGCATTTCGCCGATGCCGTCCGTGCCGACATAGATGTTGCCCAGATCACCCTTGCCCGGACCGGCCGGGTTCAGGAGGCCGTGCGCACCCTCGGGTTCGCCGTGGTGACCGTGGGATGACTTGAAGCCGGTGTCGGCGCTGCAGTGCGCCTTGGCATGAAAGTGGACACCTTTGGCGCCGGGCGGCAGATCGCCCACACGAATGTGAACCAGCACGCCGTGCGGGGTTTCTTGCAGATCGGCGGTGCCGACCACGTCGCCTGTCAGGTTAACGAGGTCTGCGGTGGCGGCGGTGGTGGCGTGGCCATCGGCCAGCGCTGTTTTCCAGCCAATCGCGAGGCTGCCGACCAGTACGGTCGAGGCCATCAGTGTCCGAATGAAAGTCGTCATTGCAGTGCTCCGTTGCTGTGTGTTTCGATTGCACTGACAACGGGCGATGGTGTGCTTTTATGCGGTTTCGGGTGGTGGCCAAGTTGTCGCAGCCCCTAGGGGTGCTGAAACGGCTTGGGCAAATCATTGAGAGTGCGGGCGCCCAGTTGGCCCATGTTGGACTTGAGGTCTTCGGACAGGATGTGCACCAGATGGTCGATGCCGTCCGGTCCCAACGCCGCAAGCGCGTAGTGCCAGGCGCGGCCCAACATGACGAAATCCGCGCCTGATGCGAGCGCGCGCAGGATGTCGAGGCCGCCCTCGATGCCGCTGTCGAAGATGATGGGCAGGCGGGTGGCGCGCCGGACGGCGGGCAGGACCTCGATCGTGGCGGGGGCGGCGTCGAACTGGCGACCCGCGTGGTTGGACACCCAGATCGCGTCGACGCCCAGCGTTTCGAGCCGCTCGGCATCGGTGCCGCGCATCACGCCCTTGACCACAAACGGCCCGTCCCATGCGTCGCGCAGCCACGAGACATAGTCCCATTCGGGCGACGTGCGCAGCAGGTAGCCCACGTGCGCTGTGACGGGCAGGTTGGGGGATGCGGCGGTGGTGTAGGCGTCGAGCATGCGCATATGCGGCATGCCTTTGCGCGCCATCGCCATGGCCCAGGCGGGGCGCATCGCGACCTGCGCCAAAAGGCGCGGCGTCAGGCGTGGGGGATTGGTCAGCCCGGAGCGGGTCTGGCGTTCGCGGCGCGAGGCCACGGGCACATCCACCGTCAGCACCAATGTCTTGAAACCCGCCGCCCGCGCACGGTCGAGCATATCGCGGCGGATGCCTTCGTCGCGGGGGGGGTACATCTGGAACCAGGCGTCGTCGCCCAGCACGGGGGCCACGTCTTCGGGGGATGCGGCGGCGACAGTGGACAGGGTATAGGGCAGGTTCAGCCGGGCCGCACCGCGCGCAAGATGCCGTTCGGCGTCGGGCCACATCAGCCCCGACATGCCCACCGGCGCGATGCCAAATGGCAGCGGACGGGATTGGCCCAGCAGTGTGGTCGACAGGTCAGGATCAAATTCGCCGTGCAGGATCGACGGCATCATGCCGATGCGGTCCAGTGCCGCGCGGTTGCGCCGGCGTGTGGCCTCTTCGCCCGTGCCGCTGTCGAGATATTCCCACACAAATTTCGGGATACGGGTCTGTGCGCGGGCGCGCAGATCGGTCAGGGCGGGAAAGCGGCTGTTGAGGTCCATGCGCCATCTGTAGGGATTGACGGATTTATGTCCACCCAAAGCCAAAAACATGCGGACTGTTAAAGCAAATTTTAACGGCAATTTTGCAAAAGTGGAATCATCATCAAAAACACCCAAAGAGGACACACCCAAATGCAAGCACTCATCATCGACCGCCAAGCTGCCCGCCTTGATCATTGCCAGATTGCTTTGATGAATGCGGGGGTTCAGGTGACAGGCACGGGCAGTTTGCTGGTGGCGGAAACCTGCATCACGCGTATGGGCGTTGACCTGTTGGTCATTGAAAAGACAACCATTGGCGATGCGTTGGGCGACACACTTGGCATGGCCGAGGATCGCAATCCCAATCTGGTCGCGATCCTGCGCACGCCAGATGTGGCGGATGATCAGGACAGCCTGTCGCCGCATTTCCCATCTCTGCACTGTGTGGTGGGGCAGGACGTGTCGAATGAGGTGGCGATCAAACTGGGACTGGCATCGCTGCGGGCGCAGGCGACGCGGTCGGTAATGCCCGCGCGAGCGGTGCGATTGGCGCCCAAAACGGTCAAGGCGATGCCGGTGCCTGCCGCATATGCTGCGGGTGCGGCTGTGGCGGACAACATCTTTTCCGAAGTGATGTAAGACCGGGCGCGGGGATACGCGCCAAAACACGCGGAACAGATCAGGAACGGGTTTCGCTTTGTCATGGCGCGCGCTATCATGTGCGCCATGAGCAGTTTTGACGATCTTGACGCCTTTGAGGGCGCATCGCTGTCGGCCCGCGCGATGGCGGCGCGGCCGCAGCCCTATCTGGATGGGTTGAACCCCGCGCAACGTGCAGCGGTGGAGCAGATGGACGGCCCTGTGCTGATGTTGGCGGGGGCCGGGACGGGCAAGACCCGTGCGTTGACGGCGCGCATCGTACATCTGCTGAACACCGGGCGTGCGCGCCCGAATGAGATCCTGGCCGTGACCTTTACCAACAAGGCCGCGCGCGAGATGAAGAATCGCGTGGGCCAGATGCTGGGGCAGCCGATTGAAGGCATGCCGTGGATGGGCACCTTTCACGCGATTTGCGTAAAGCTGTTGCGGCAGCACGCGGAATTGGTTGGGCTGAAGTCGAACTTTACCATTCTGGATACGGACGATCAGATTCGCCTGCTGAAACAACTGATCCAGGCTGCGGGCATCGACGACAAGCGCTGGCCCGCCCGGCAGTTGGCAAGCATCATCGACGGCTGGAAGAACCGTGCGCTGACGCCTGAAACGGTGCCTGCGGCAGATGGCGGGGCGTACAATCACAAGGGTGTGGAGCTGTATGCGCAGTATCAGGCGCGTCTGAAAGAGCTGAACGCCTGCGATTTCGGCGACTTGTTGTTGCATATGGTCACGATCTTTCAGACCCATGACGACGTGTTGCAACAGTACCAGCGCTGGTTCGCGTATATTCTTGTGGACGAGTATCAGGATACGAACGTGGCGCAGTACCTGTGGCTGCGGTTGCTGGCGCAGGGGCACAAGAACATTTGTTGCGTGGGCGACGACGACCAGTCGATCTATGGCTGGCGCGGGGCCGAAGTGGGCAACATCCTGCGGTTTGAAAAGGATTTTCCGGGCGCGCATGTGGTGCGGCTGGAGCAGAATTACCGGTCGACGCCGCATATTCTGGCGGCCGCGTCGGGTGTGATCGACGGCAATGAGAATCGACTGGGAAAGACACTGTGGACGGACAAGGACGAGGGCGAAAAGGTTCGCCTGATCGGTCATTGGGATGGTGAGGAAGAGGCGCGCTGGATCGGAGAAGAGATCGAGGCGGCGCAGAAGGGCACGCGCGGGATGCGGCCCCTGTCCCTGGAGGACATGGCCATTCTGGTGCGGGCCAGCCACCAGATGCGTGCGTTTGAAGACCGGTTTCTGACCATTGGGTTGCCCTACCGTGTCATCGGCGGCCCCCGGTTCTATGAGCGGATGGAGATCCGCGATGCGATGGCCTATTTCCGTGTGGTGGTCAGCCCGGATGATGATCTGGCCTTTGAGCGGATCGTGAACACGCCCAAGCGTGGTCTGGGCGACAAGGCGCAACAGACGATCCAGATCACGGCACGGGCCAACGGTGTGTCGCTTCTTGAAGGGGCGCGGATTGCGGTGGAGCAGGGGTTGATCAAGGGCAAGGGCGGCAACGAGCTGCGCAGCCTGGTCGACTGGGTTGCGCGGTGGCACAGCAAGCTGCGCGGGCCGCGGATCGAAGTGGTCGAAGATGACGCTGTGCTGGACGACGGGGTTGCGCCGTTGCGTGTTGAGTACGGCCCGCCGCCAGTCAGCCATGTGGAGCTGGCCGAGATCATTCTGGACGAAAGCGGCTATACCGCGCATTGGCAGAACGACAAGACACCCGAGGCGCCGGGACGGCTGGAGAACCTCAAGGAACTGGTGAAGGCGCTGGAAGGGTTTGAAAACCTTCAGGGATTTCTGGAGCATGTCTCGCTGGTGATGGACAATGCCAGTGAGGATGCGGAGGCCAAAGTGTCGATCATGACGCTGCATGCGGCCAAGGGGCTGGAATTTCCTTGCGTGTTCCTGCCCGGCTGGGAAGACGGGCTGTTTCCGTCGCAGCGGTCCATGGATGAGAGCGGGATCAAGGGGCTCGAGGAAGAGCGGCGGCTGGCCTACGTGGGGATTACGCGGGCAGAAGAGGTCTGTACCGTGTCTTTTGCCGCGAACCGGCGGGTGTTCGGGCAGTGGCAGTCGTCGATGCCATCGCGGTTTATCGACGAGTTGCCGGAGGCGCATGTGGAGGTTTTGACGCCTCCGGGGCTGTATGGCGGCGGATTTGGTGCGGCGGCCCCGTCGATGGGGATGGAATCGCGCCTGCATGAAGCGGCGGCGGAGGCCAATGTCTACAACTCCCCCGGTTGGAGGCGGTTGCAGGCGCGGTCAAGCACGCGGCCGATCAGTCAGCCGAAAGAAAGCAAGAACACTGTGATCGACCTGAATGCAGTGTCGAGTTTCACCATGGGCGAGCGGGTGTTTCACCAGAAGTTTGGCTATGGGGCCGTGATTGGCATCGAGGGCGACAAGCTGGAAGTGGCCTTTGAGAAGGCGGGGACCAAGAAGGTTGTGTCCCGCTTTGTCTCCGGGTGTGACGATATTCCTTTTTGAAAACTGATTGTGTCGTCGGGCGGGACTGTTCGCCTGACGGCAAATGCGCCCGCCCACCGACCCATTTTGGGCGCTGACTACCCGAGTGGTCGATGCGTGGTGTGGGTGTTTGTGCCGGGCTGATGGTCTGCGCGCAGCCTGCGCTGTTGCGCTGTCCCGAAACGCAAAAAACGGCGACGCCAGGGAGGAGGAGGGCGCCGCCGTTCTTGCAACATCGCGCCGGTCAGGGAGGAGGAGGACCGGGTGGCAATGTATGTCGGTGCATCTGGTCAGATGCGGAAGAAAAAGTGCGACGACGCCAGGGAGGAGGAGGGCGCCGCCGCCAATTTACAGATGTCCCAGGGAGGAGGAGAGGAACACCTGATCCTTGTGTCTCAGTTGGACGCTGTGCCGTAGGCCGATTCCCAGGCCACGCGCTTGAGTTCCGAACGGTGCATGCCCAGATCCGCCAGTTCGCGGTTGGTCAATGTGTTCAGTTCGTCCAGTGTTGTGCGGTACACGCGGCGTGTTGCATGACGCTCGGCCGCGGCTTCGAAGAAACGCGCAACGGCACCCAGGGTGCGTTCAACCAGATCGCTGCGCTGTGCTATGTCATTGTAGTAGGCCATTTTTCTCGCCTCTTGCTCAATTTCGTTGAGACAAACATAAGCGAATGCTGCGCCTGCACAATAGACACGGATACAATGCTGCTATGCAGCATTTGCATAGACCTTGGGTTGAAAAGGCGGGCAGGTTGCACAAGGTTTTGGCGTTGTGCCGTTGGGTGTGGTCTGGGCCTTGCCTCTTTGGGGATTTCTGCCAGTTAATGCGGCAGCTCAGCGGAGAAAACAGACATGGCGCGAACCAAGGACGATATTCTGGAAACACTGGCGCGCGTGGCGATGCCGGATGGTGGGGATCTTGTGAGCCGCGATTTGATTCGCGCCGTACAGGTGTCGGGCGATGCGGTTCAGTTTGTGATCGAAGCGCCAAGTCCTGAACTGGCCGCGCGGATGGAGCCGGTGCGTGCCGCAGCGGAAGCCGCCGTGCGGGGCATGGACGGTATCAATGAGGTGCGCGTTGCGCTGACGGCCCATGGACCAGCGGCAAAGCCGCCCGCGCCGCCCAGCCTCAAGATTGGTGGTCATCCCAAACCGCAGGACGGGCCGACCAAGCCCAGCGGTGTGCAGCGCATTTTGGCCATTGGTTCGGGCAAGGGCGGTGTGGGCAAATCCACCGTGTCGTCCAATCTGGCCGTGGCGCTGGCCAAGCAGGGGCGCAAGGTGGGCCTGCTGGATGCAGATATATACGGTCCGTCCCAGCCGCGCATGATGGGTGTCAACAAGCGCCCCGCCAGCCCGGATGGCAAGACGATCATTCCGTTGCACGCGCATGGGGTCACGTTGATGTCGATCGGGTTCATGCTGGAGGAAGGCAAGGCTGTGGTCTGGCGTGGTCCCATGCTCATGGGCGCGTTGCAGCAGATGCTGGGGCAGGTGGAGTGGGGCGAGCTGGATGTCTTGCTGGTCGATCTGCCACCCGGCACGGGCGATGTGCAACTGACCCTGTGTACCAAGTCGGAGCTGACTGGGGCGATTGTTGTTTCGACCCCGCAGGATGTGGCCTTGATCGACGCGCGCAAGGCATTGGATATGTTTACAACGCTGAAGACACCGGTGCTGGGCCTGATTGAGAACATGTCGATGTTTGTCTGCCCGGACTGCGGTGCGCAGCACGAGATTTTCGGGCAAGGCGGCGTTGCAGCGCAGGCGGATGCGATGGGTGTTCCGTTGCTGGGTGCCTTGCCGATTGACCTGGAGACCCGGCTGGCCGGGGATGGTGGCACGCCCGTCGCGGTAGGCGACGGGCCGATGGCGCAGGCCTATGCGCGCATTGCCGAAGGGTTGATCAAGGGCGGTATGGCCTGATCAGACGTCGCGCCCTTCGACGGCGATGCCATATAGGGTAGTCAGGACGCTTGCGCTGACCAGGGCATAGAGCACGGAGATCACAACCGAGACCACGCCGCCCAGGATGCTGGCCGAAGGGAGCAAGCCCAGAACCTGATTGATCAGGAAATCGGCCAGCGCCATGATTATGGTCAGCATGGCAATGGTGCCCGACAGCTCTTTGGTGGCGTCCCAGCTTGCGCGGACTTTCATGTCATGGTGGATCGTGCAGGCGGGCAGGATCAGGCTGAGCCGCAGGAACACCCAGATGAGGATGGCGATGGCCGGGATGGACGCGATGGCGGACACCAGCACGCTGTTTGTTGCGGCGGCGATGATCCCGACGGGGATGAACACCGGGATTGCCAGTAGCATCATCAACAGGCCCAACAGAATGCTGCGCCCCAGATAGCCAAGTACAATTCCGGCGCTTGGGGTAAAGCCGCCGCTCCGCTGATCTTGCGGGAGCAGCACATACCGGTGCCATGCGGCCACCATGGTCAGATACCCAATCGCCATCAGCAAAAAGGCGGCCACCACCAGTCCGACATTCGGGATCACGGCGTCGGTATCGAAGGACTGAGTGATCAAGGTGCCAAAGGATGCGGGTGCGGAAGCAATCAGCGCCACGACGGACAGGGCCACAAGGGCGACGCCAACCGACGTCGCGCGGAGGGTGGCACCGAAGTCCCGAAAGACCATTGAAATGGCATGGCTAAAAATACGGATGGCGTCGGACATAGGGTTCCCTTTCTGAATGTGCGTCAGGTGGCGTGCCTTGGCGCGGGATGCAAGGGGGGTGGGCAGAAATGGGAGGCGGCATGGGAAATCATGGGCGATTACCGGGATTTCCGCTTCGATTCGAATCATTTTCGCCGGAGTTTTGGAAATCACTTGAGAACAAAGCAAAAACACCGTAGATGTTCGGCCTCGGTTGCCAAGTTTTTTGGGAATTTATGGGCGGTTCAGGATGTCATTTTCAGGCTACTAGATATTGTGTGTGTTGGTGATTGAGCAACAGTATCCGCCGGAAAATCACTGAGATAGCCTTTCAATCCGCCTATTTTCTTGCATTGATCTGCTGGTCATTGCCCTGGCGCGCCGTAAAAAACCATTGCGTACCATGTTTTCCCACGTCATACCTTATGACATCAGATGAGAACGAGCACGGGGCAGCAAACGACCCCAAGCAAACAACAAAACTCTAGCAGGTTTCATACAGGCACCTCGCTTTCATCAGACCAGAGATCCGGCGCGCGAGCGAGCAGACATCCCCCCAGGTGGCGCGCGCAGCTGGACATCCCGCAAGGCGGGACGAGGGCGGCGGGTTGATCAGTGGCAGCAGATCAACCCGCCGTTTCCATTTTCAGGGGGCGGTGAATTCAGGCGCGGGGGCGCAGACAGAGACAAGGCGCAGGCAGGCGCAAAAACAGAGGGACGGGCCAAGACAGTGGCACGCAGGTTCAGAGGCGAAAGCGACCACAAGGTGGACGCAAAGGGGCGGGTGTCTATCCCGGCCTCGTTTCGTCGTGTGATCGAAGCCTGTGATCCGGATTGGACGGACGGCCTGCCGCCACGCATCATCATCGTCTACGGCGGTGCCACGCGCGACTACCTCGAAGGGTTCACCATCGAGGCCATGGACGAGGTGGACGAGAAAATCTCGAAACACCCGCGTGGTTCGGCCAAGCGGAAGGCGATGGAGCGGCTCTATAGCGCGCAGTCCATCGAGACGGTTGTGGATGATACGGGCCGTATCGTGTTGCCCGCCAAACTGCGTGAAAAGATCGGCCTTGATGGCATGGCGCGTTTCGTCTCGTCCGGCGATACGTTCGAGATTTGGCAGCCCGAGACCTATGACGCCAGCATTGCCGCCCTCGACGATGACGGGTTTGACCCGGACGTTGACCCATCAGTCTACCTAGACGGGGATATGGACTGATCATGGGGGCTGGGGGGCCACATATTCCGGTACTGATCGACGCGATCCTGACGCAGTGCGCGCCGATTGGCGGCACGTGGCTGGATGGCACATTCGGGGCGGGCGGCTATACCCGCGCGTTTTTGGAAGCAGGGGCCGCGTGTGTGATCGCGGTGGACCGCGATCCGCTGGCCTTTGATATGGCCGCGCCTTGGGCGGGCGACTATGGCGACCGGCTCGTGATGCAGGCAGGCGTGTTTTCCAAAATGGACAGCTATGCGCAGGACCTCGACGGCGTTGTCCTCGACCTTGGGGTCAGTTCGATGCAGTTGGATCAGGCCGAACGCGGGTTTTCGTTTATGAAGGACGGCCCCCTCGACATGCGGATGAGCCAGGACGGCCCCTCGGCAGCCGATCTGGTCAACACCGCAGACGAGGCCGTGCTGGCCGACATCCTCTATCACTACGGCGAAGAGCGGGCGAGCCGGCGCATCGCCCGCGCCATCATTGCTGCACGTCCCATCACCACCACGCTGGAGCTGGCAACGATTGTCGAAAAATGCCTGCCACGCGCCAAGCCCGGCCAGTCGCACCCGGCGACGCGCAGTTTTCAGGCGTTGCGTATCGCGGTGAATGACGAATATGGTGAGCTCTATCAGGGGCTTATGGCCGCCGAGCGCGCGTTGAAACCCGGCGGGCGTCTGGCCGTCGTGACGTTCCATTCAGTCGAGGACCGGATGGTCAAACGGTTCCTAACCGCGCGTGCGGGAAAACAGGCCAACGCCAACCGCTATGCGCCGGAAACCACGCAGGCCCCGGCGCAATTCACCGTCAAAAGCCGCAAAGCCATCGGCCCGGACGCGGACGAGCTGGCCGCGAACCCGCGCAGCCGGTCGGCAAAGCTGCGAGTCGCGATCCGCACGGATGCGCCCAGCGGGGCCATCGACGCAAAGAGCATTGGGATGCCACAGATCAAGGGGGCCGCGTGATGCGTACCGTTTTGTACATTCTGACCACGCTGGGCGTGATCGGCCTGGCCTTTTGGGCCTACCGTGAAAACTATGCCACACAGGAGTCACTGGCGCGCACCGACAAGCTGCACCATGACATCCGCACGGCGCACGCGCGGTTGGCAGTGCTCAAGGCCGAATGGGCCTATCTGAACCGCCCTGACAGGTTGCGCGATCTGGCAGACATCAACTTTGACCGGCTGGGCCTGTTGCCGTTCCGCCCGGATCAGTTCGGACATGTGGACGAAGTCGCCTATCCGGCGCCACCTGAGTTGATTTTCGATAACGCCGTCGAAGTTCGCGGCGAACGGGAGGCAGGCGAATGATCCGGACCCCGCTGCGCCCTCTGGCGCGTATCCTGCCTGCGCGCGATGCCGGCGAAAACCCGGACGCAATCGAGCGCGAGAATCTGCGTGCACGCCACGACGAGATGCGCGATCGGATGCGCCAACGCGCCGAAGGGCGTTTGTTGGTGTTGGGTCTGTTTTTCCTTTGTGCTTTTGTGACGGTGGGGCTGCGCATGGGTGCGCTGGCCACATCCGAGCCGGTCGAGCCGCGTGCCAGTGCCCAAGGGGCCGCCATCTCTGCGGCGCGCGCGGACATTGTGGATCGCAACGGGCATCTGTTGGCAACGAATTTCGAAACGCACGCGCTTTATGCGCAACCGCCGCACATGGTTGACCCGGCCGCCGCCGCCAAGGGGCTTGCGGCTGTGTTCCCGGACCTCAAGGAAGACGAGCTGCTTGAGGACTTCACCGGTAAGCGCAAGTTCCTGTGGATCAAGAAGAAAATCAGCCCCGAGCAGATGCAGGCCGTGCATGAAATCGGTGATCCGGGCCTGTTGTTCGGGCCACGTGACATGCGGCTTTATCCGAACGGGCCGTTGGCGGCGCATGTGCTGGGTGGTGCGAGCTTCGGCAAGGAAGGCGTCAGTGCCGCGGAGGTGATTGGCGTGGCTGGTGTTGAAAAGCAATTCGACGACTATTTGCGTGACCCGTCTAACGGTCAGAAACCGCTGCAATTGTCGCTGGACCTGACGGTGCAGGCTGCTGCTGAACGTGTGCTTTATGGTGGTATGCGGCTGCTCAATGCCAAGGGTGCTACATCTGTTCTGATGGACGTGCACACGGGCGAGGTGATCTCGGTCGTGTCCTTGCCCAGCTTTGATCCCAACAACCGTCCGCGCCCGGCCACCGAAGGCGACCAGAGCGACAGCCCGCTCTTTAACCGGTCGGTGCAGGGTGTGTACGAGCTTGGCTCGGCCTTCAAAATCTTTACGGCCGCACAGGCGGTGGATCTGGGGCTGGTGGCGCCGTCGACCATCATTGACACCTCCGGACCGATGAAGGTTGGCGGGTTCAAGATCGGTGAGTTCCGCAACAAGAACTACGGCAAGCTGAGTGTGGCCGACATCATCGTCAAATCCTCGAACCGTGGGACCGGACGCATGGCGTTGCAAATCGGGGTCAAGCGCCAGCAGGATTTCCTCAAACGGTTGGGGTTCTTTGAGGCGACGCCGTTCGAGATTGTCGAGGCGCGCACGGGCAAGCCGCTGTTGCCCAAACGTTGGACCGACCTGAGCGCCGTCACGGTGAGCTATGGTCACGGGCTGTCGTCGTCGCCGATGCATTTGGCGGCGGGCTATGCTGCGATTGCCAACGGCGGGATGGCGGTCAAACCCACGATCCTCAAGCAGTCTGGCGCGCAGACCGGTGAGCGCGTGATGAGCGAGGGTGCCGCACGCGCCGCGCGTGCCATGTTGCGCAAAGTGGTGACGTCCGGCACGGCCAGCATGGGCGAAGTGCCGGGGTACGCAGTGGGTGGCAAGACCGGCACAGCGGACAAGCCGAAACCGCGTGGCGGTTACTACGATGACAAGGTGATCGCCACATTTGCCACCATGTTCCCGGCCCACGATCCGAAATACGTGCTGGTTGTCACGCTGGACGAACCGGTCGAGACATCGGGTGACAAACCGCGCCGCACGGCGGGTTGGACAGCAGTGCCGGTGGCCGCCGAGATGATTGGCCGGATTGCGCCGCTCTTGGGGCTGCGCCCGACCGTTGAACCCGCGACATTGGCTGATATAACGCTGACCAGCAGCAACTAGAGGCGCGGTGCGCGCCCGAGCCAAAAGGCCGACTTATGGGTGAACAGGCACGTTTCCTTTCGTCATTGGGCCTGACCGCCCGCGCGGGACGCAATCCCGGGATCACCGGCATCGCCGTCGACAGCCGAGAGGTGCGCGACGGTTTTCTCTTTGCCGCTATGCCGGGCAGCCGGGTGCACGGGGCCGAGTTCGTCCAATACGCCGTCCGCATGGGTGCGGCGGCTGTGCTGACCGATGCGGAAGGGGCTGCATTGGCGGCTGAATGGCTAGACAATGTGGCTGTTGTCGTGACCGATGCCCCGCGCGAGGTGCTCAGTAGGACAGCCGCGTTGTGGTTTGGTGCGCAGCCCGAACACATGGTGGCGGTGACCGGGACAAACGGCAAAACCTCGGTCAGCACTTTTGTGCGCCAGATCTGGATCGAGATGGGTTTGGCCGCGGTCAACCTTGGCACCACTGGGGTTGAGGGCGCGTGGAGCGCCCCGCTGGCCCACACCACGCCAGAGCCGATCACCTTGCATCGGACATTGGCGGAGGCGGCGGCCAACGGCATCACCCATGCGGCGATGGAAGCCTCATCGCATGGGTTGGACCAGCGGCGGTTGGACGGCGTGACGCTCAAAGCGGCTGGGTTCACAAATTTTACCCAGGATCATCTGGATTATCACGAGACGTTCGAGGCCTATTTTGACGCCAAGGCGGGCCTTTTTGCCCGTGTGTTGCCCGAGGATGGTATGGCCGTCATCAACCTGGACGACGCACGCGGTGTGGATATGGCCGCGATTGCGCAGGCGCGAGGGCAACAGGTGCTGGCCGTGGGGCGGGATGGCGGCGATCTGCGTCTGACAGCGCAACGGTTTGATGCGCGCGGGCAGGACGTCCGCTTTGAATATGATGGCAAGGCCTATGCGTCGCGCATGCCGTTGATTGGCGGGTTTCAGGCGGACAATGTGATGCTGGCCTGTGGGTTGGTGATCGCATGTGGCGCAGCACCCGCGCGCGTTTTCGAGACGCTGGAGTTTTTGGATACCGTACGTGGGCGTATGCAGTTGGCCGCCACGCGGGACAATGGTGCGACGGTCTTTGTTGACTACGCACACACGCCGGACGCCGTGGCGACAGCCCTGCGGGCGATGCGTCCGCATGTGATGGGCAAGCTGGTGGCGATTGTCGGTGCGGGTGGTGACCGGGATGCGGGCAAGCGGCCCTTGATGGGCGCGGCCGCCGCGACCCATGCGGATGTGGTGTTTGTAACCGATGACAACCCGCGCTCCGAAGATCCTGCGACCATTCGGGCGGCTGTGATGGCCGGATGCCCGGATGCGACCGAAGTGGGCGACCGCGCAGAGGCGATCCTGAGGGCGGTAGACGCGCTTGAGCCCGGCGACGCCTTGCTGATCACGGGCAAGGGCCATGAGACGGGCCAGATCGTCGGGGATGATGTGCTGCCCTTTGATGATGCCGAACAGGCAAGCGTGGCCGTGGCCGCATTGGAAGGACGATTGACATGACGCTCTGGACTTCGGACGCCGCCGCGATGGCTACGGCTGGCACGGCAACGACCAACTGGACCGCAACGGGCGTGTCGATCGACACACGCACCGTGCAGGCCGGCGATCTCTTTGTCGCGCTCAAGGCCGCGCGGGACGGGCACGAGTTTGTGGCGCAGGCGCTGGAGAAAGGGGCCGCAGCGGCGCTTGTGACGCATGTGCCTGATGGCGTGGCCCAAGACGCGCCGCTGTTGATCGTCGAGGACGTTCTGACGGCCCTTGAGGCATTAGGCGTCGCTGCGCGCGCGCGGACGGATGCGCGTGTGGTTGCCATCACTGGCAGCGTCGGCAAAACGTCGACCAAAGAGATGTTGCGCGCCATTCTGGGGGATCAGGGGCGCACACATGCAAGTGTGGCGAGCTACAACAACCATTGGGGCGTGCCGCTGACGCTGGCGCGCATGCCGCAAGACACCGAATACGCGGTGATCGAGATCGGGATGAATCATCCGGGCGAGATCGCGCCGCTGGCGCGTATGGCGCGCCCGCATGTTGCGATGATCACAACGGTCGCGGCGGCGCATCTGGAAGCATTTGAGAATATCGAAGGCATCGCGCTGGAAAAAGCGGCGATCATCGACGGCCTGGAATATGGCGGCACTGCGATCCTGAACAACGACTGTTCGACGGCTGCAATTTTGCAGGCCAAGGCGCATGATGCCAAGCGCAGAGACATTGGATTTGGTGAGCACGGTTTTGATTTTGTGTTGAAATCAGTGGACCTGCAGCGCGAGAGCACCGTTGTGCAAGCCACCGCCCATGAGGCGCCACTGCTGTTCAAGATCGGTGCGGTGGGCAAGCATTATGCGATGAACGGTCTAGGCGCGCTGGCCGCGGCAGAGGCCTTGGGGGCCGATCTGGCGCTGGCCGCACAGTCCCTGGGCCGATGGTCGCCTTATGAAGGGCGTGGCGCGCGCGAAGTCATCGTGCTGGACCCTGTAGAGACGCATCTGACGCTTGAACTGATCGACGACAGCTATAACGCAAACCCCACGTCGATAGCGGCGGCTTTGGACGTTTTGGCGGCAGCACAGGTCACCCATGACATTGGCCGTGTCAGCAAAGGGCGGCGGATTGCCTTTGTCGGCGACATGAAGGAATTGGGCGATCTGGGGCCACAAATGCACGCGGATCTGGCTGCGTTGCCCGCGATGGATGCCATCGACAAGGTGCATTGCGTGGGGCCGCTCATGCGGCACCTGTACGATGCGTTGCCCGCTGACAAACAGGGTCAATGGACGGAAACCGCGCAAGAGATGGCGGTCAACATACGGCGCAGTCTGGACAGTGGCGATGTGGTGCTGGCCAAGGGGTCGTTGAGCATGCGATTGGCTCAAATCGTTGACGCGATCCGCAAAATGGGCCATCCGGTGAGTTAACCGGGCAAAATCTACAAAAAGACAGCCCCACAAGATGATGAGTAGGGACAGGCAGCAATGCTCTATTGGTTGACGGAACTTTCGGACGGCGGAGATTTTTTCAACCTCTTTCGCTACATCACTTTTCGGGCGGGCGGGGCGTTTTTGACGGCGCTTGTGTTCGGCTTTCTGTTTGGGCGCCCGTTGATCGCGGTGCTGCGGCGAAAACAGGGCAAGGGCCAGCCAATCCGCGACGACGGTCCCGAGGGGCATTTCGCCAAGGCCGGAACGCCTACGATGGGTGGGCTGTTGATCGTGGGCGCACTGGCCACGTCGACGCTGTTGTGGGCGCGCTGGGACAATCCGTTTGTGTGGATTGTCCTTGGGGTCACGTTGGCCTTTGCGGCCATTGGCTTTGCGGACGACTATGCCAAGGTGTCGAAACAGACGACCGCAGGTGTTCCGGGCAAGGTTCGCTTGTTGCTTGGGTTCCTGATTGCGGCGATCGCGGCGTATTTCTCGACGATCAACCACCCGGAAATGCTTCAAAACCAGCTGGCTGTGCCGGTGCTCAAGGATGTTCTGTTGAACCTTGGGGTGCTGTTCATCCCGTTTTCGATCATCGTGATTGTCGGATCGGCCAATGCGGTGAACCTGACGGACGGCCTAGACGGTCTGGCGATCATGCCGGTTATGATTGCCGGCGGGACATTGGGCATTATCGCCTATGCAGTTGGACGTGTGGATTTCACCGAATATCTGGATGTGCATTACGTGCCGGGCACGGGTGAATTGCTAATCTTTACCTCTGCGCTGTTCGGCGGTGGGCTTGGGTTTCTGTGGTATAACGCACCGCCGGCTGCGGTGTTCATGGGTGACACGGGGTCACTGGCGTTGGGTGGCGCATTGGGGGCGATTGCGGTCGCGACCAAACACGAGCTGGTGCTGGCGATTGTCGGCGGCTTGTTTGTCGTCGAGGCGCTGTCGGTCATCATTCAAGTGCTATATTTCAAGCGGACCGGCAAACGTGTGTTCCTGATGGCACCGATCCACCACCACTATGAAAAGAAGGGCTGGGCAGAACCGCAGATTGTCATCCGGTTCTGGATCATCTCGCTGATCCTCGCGATGATTGGTCTGGCCACGCTCAAGGTGCGCTGATGGCCCGCGCGCTTGTCACCGGGGGCAATCGTGGGATTGGCTATGCCATCGCCCAAGGGCTGATTGCGCGCGGTGTAGACGTGGTGATTGGGGTGCGCGATGCGCAGGCCGGTGCGGCGGTGGCGGAAACGCTGGGCTGCGCGTGGGTGCATCTGGATCTGGAGGCACCTGAGACCTTTTACCCCGCCATCGCGGCGGCCGGGGACATAGATATCCTGATCAACAACGCCGGTATCCTGATCGAAGACAGCATGATCTACAATCCGGACGGACTGCGCCGGTCCATGCAGGTGATGTTTCATGCGCCCTTTGACCTGATCTGCGGTGTTCTGCCTTACATGACGCGCGCGGGTGCCGGGCGGATCATCAACCTGACGTCCGGTTGGGGGGCATATGACGAAGGCATGGAGGGGCCGGGGGGCTACGGCGTCGCCAAGGCGGCGCTCAATGCGCTGAGCTATGCCCTGCCGCGCGATTTGCCGCCCGGTGTCAGTGTGAATGCCATGTGCCCCGGCTGGGTGCACACGCGGATGGGGGGCAACGCCGCGCCGCGCACACCGGAAGAGGGTGCGGATACGGCGATTTGGCTGGCGCTTGATGCGCCGGGTGACGTGACGGGCAAGTTCTTTCGTGACAGGCAGGAAAAGGCATGGTGATGGCGGCGTGTGAAAGGCTGGAGCGATGATCCCTGTTCAGGGATTGGCGGGCGCGCGGGTCGCCGTACTTGGGTTGGGGCGTTCGGGGCTTGTGGCTGCGCGCGCGCTGGAGGCCGGTGGCGCAACGCCTGTGTGCTGGGACGACAACCCCGATGCGCGGGACAAGGCGACGTCCGAAGGGTTCGCCTGTCTGGATCTCAAGCGTGCGGGTGCCTTTGATGACGTGGCCCGTCTGATTGTCAGCCCCGGTATTCCGCATCTTTATCCTGCGCCCAATCCGGTTGTGGTCGCCGCCCTTGCGGCTGGCGTACCGGTCGACAATGACATCGGGCTGTTCTTTCAATCCTTTGCCACGTCGGCGTGGCACAATTTCGATACGGCGCCACGCGTGATTGCCGTGACAGGGTCCAACGGCAAATCCACGACATCGGCATTGATCCACCACATTATGGAGGTGGCGGGACGCCCCAGCCAGCTGGCGGGCAACATTGGGCGCGGGGTGTTGGACATTGATCCGCCGCACGACGGCGAGGTCATCGTGTTGGAGTTGTCGAGCTATCAGACTGATCTTGCGCGCAGTTTGACGCCGGATGTTGCGGTCTTCACTAACCTGACGCCGGACCATCTGGACCGTCACGCGGGCATGGGCGGCTATTATGCTGCCAAACGCAGGCTGTTTGCCGAAGGTGGCCCGGACCGCGCCGTCATCGGCGTGGACGAAGACGAGGGGCGATTTCTGGCGGGACAGATGTGCGAGGCACCGGCAGATGACCGGGTGATCCGCATTTCGGTTGATGCCAAGTTGACCGGGCCGGGCTGGAACGTCCACGCGCGCAAGGGATTTCTGGCCGAGACCCGAAAGGGGCGGCAGGTTGCGTCGATTGACCTGCGCGGTGTTGCCGGGTTGCCGGGCAGTCACAATCATCAGAACGCCTGCGCAGCCTATGCCGCGGCGCGGGCGGTGGGTATCGCACCCAAGGTGATCGAACAGGCGTTCCACAGTTTTGCAGGTCTGCCGCATCGCAGTCAGGTGATCGCCGAGGCGGGCGGCGTGCGTTATGTAAACGACAGCAAAGCCACCAATGTTGATAGTGCGGCCAAGGCTTTGGCGGCTTTTGAGAACATTCACTGGATCTGTGGCGGTTTGCAAAAGGACGGCGGGCTGGAGGTGGTGAATGCCGCATCTGGGTCCGTCAAGGCGGCCTATGTCATCGGGCGCGAGGCGGCGCAATTTGCGATGCAGCTAGAGGTCGAAACACAGGTGTGTACCTCGATGGCGGCTGCGGTTGAGGCGGCAATGGCGGCGGCAGAACCCGGCGATGTTGTGCTGTTGGCTCCGGCGGCGGCGAGCTTTGATCAATACGACAGCTTTGAGCGGCGCGGGGAGGACTTCGTTGCGCAGGTGACCAAGCGGCTGTGATCCAAAGGAGCGCGCTGACGCGCGCACGACATGTTTTGTACGCAGGGCCAGACGTGGTCGCGTTACGGCTCAGGAGGTCAAGTCGTGGGCTGCCGCCATGGCTGATGACCAGGCCCATTGGAAATTGTACCCGCCCAGCCAGCCGGTGACATCCAGGGCTTCGCCGATGAAATAGAGGCCGGGCGCCAGCTGGGACTGCATCGTTTTGGAGCTGATGTGATCCGTGGCGACGCCGCCGCGTGTGACCTCTGCGGTGCGGTATCCTTCGGTGCCGCCGGGTGTCAGGTGCCAATGCGTCAGTGCCTGCGTGACCCTGTCGATACGCGCGTCTGACAGATCGCCGAGACGGCCAGAGAGGTCCATATGTGTGCTCAGGTAATCGACCAGCCGGGACGGCAGGTGACGGGCCAGTTCGGTGGTCAGGGCTTTCTTGCCGTCGCTTTGGCGTTTGTCGCGCAGTAGTGCGCTGAAATCAGTGTCCGGGGCAAGGCACAGCGTGATCGGCTGGCCCGCATCCCAGTAGCTCGACGCTTGCAGGATGGCAGGCCCGGACAGGCCGCGGTGTGTAAAGAGCAAGGCCTCTTCAAAGCTGGGTCCGTTGGCGGTGACACGGGCCGGGCAGGCCACGCCAGAGATATCGGCAAAGCGGCGATCGGGGAACGTGAATGGCACCAAGGCCGGTTCTGGCGCCGTGATGCGGTGACCGAATTGCCGGGCGATGTCATAGGCGAAGCCGGTGGCCCCCATCTTGGGGATGGATTTTCCACCCGTGGCGATCACCACGTTACGGGCGGTGCCGGGTTGGGCGCCGTTCAGGGTGAATGTGAAGCCATCGTTACACTTTGCAAAATCAGTGACCGAGGTTTGCAAATACAGATCGACCCCTGCGGATTGCAGCATGCCGCGCAGCATGGCGATGATGTCCTTGGCCGAGTTGTCGCAGAACAACTGCCCCAATGTCTTTTCGTGCCATGGGATGCCGTGTTGATCGATGAGGGCGACAAAATCCCATTGGGTGTAGCGCGCCAGAGCGGATTTGGCGAAGTGGGGGTTTTCGGACAGAAATGCGTGGGCGTCGCAATACATGTTGGTAAAGTTGCAGCGCCCGCCGCCTGAAATCCTGATCTTTTCCCCCGGCGCTTTGGCGTGATCCACAAGCAAAACACGCCCGCCCGCGTGGGCGGCGCACATCATACCGGCGGCACCGGCACCAATGACAAGAGTGTCGTAATCCATGGCGCTGCCGTGCCGGATTGTGGGCGAAGGGTCAAGCGCGTGACAACGGGACCGTCTACAAAGCGAGGGATCGACAGGAGCCCTTTGCTTGAATGGGTTTGCACGTTGGCACGCTGGGCTGAAAATCGCACAATGCTTGCGGCGCCGCGATCCGACTAGGGCTAGCCCGCGCACATTTTTCGCGCTATGCTTAAAAATGAGTACCTCGGAGCAACCGGGGACCCGAGGCAGTGTTAGGCAGCAAGGCGGCTGATCATGACAGAGATGGTCTATGGCGCAGTTCCAGTGCGGGACGGCGAACCGATTCTTCCAAAATGGTGGCGCACCATTGATAAATGGTCGCTGAGTTGCGTGCTGATCCTGTTTGCGATTGGGTTGCTGCTGGGGTTGGCGGCCTCTGTGCCGCTGGCGGAAAAGAACGGGTTTCCACCCTTTCACTATGTGGCGCGGCAAGCGTTTTTCGGCACAGTTGCGTTGATCGTGATGATCCTGACGTCGATGATGTCGCCCGTCGTGGTGCGGCGTCTGGCTGTTCTTGGCTTTCTGGCTGCATTTGTTGCGCTGGCGATGTTGCCGTTCTTTGGCACGGATTTTGGTAAGGGGGCGGTGCGTTGGTACAGCCTTGGTTTTGCCTCGGTGCAGCCGTCGGAGTTCCTGAAGCCGGGTTTTGTCGTGGCGGCAGCCTGGATGTTGGCGGCCAGCCAAGAGTTGAACGGCCCTCCTGGCAAGGCCTGGTCCTTTGCGCTGTGCGTGTCGATTGTACTGATGTTGGCGCTTCAACCTGATTTCGGTCAGGCGTGCCTTGTCTTGTTTGGCTGGGGTGTGATGTATTTTGTGGCGGGTGCGCCGATGATCCTGTTGGTGGGCATGGCGGGGCTGGTCATCTTTGGTGGTACCATCGCCTATTCCAACTCCGAACACTTTGCGCGCCGGATTGACGGCTTTCTCAGCCCGGATGTCGATCCGCGGACACAGCTGGGGTACGCCACCAATGCCATTCAAGAAGGTGGTCTGTTTGGTGTTGGCGTGGGCGAGGGGCAGGTGAAATGGTCGCTGCCTGACGCGCATACCGATTTCATCATTGCTGTTGCGGCTGAGGAATATGGGCTGATTCTGGTGCTGTGCATCATCGCGCTCTATTCGGGGATCGTGGTGCGGTCGCTGTTGCGGCTGGTGCGCGAAAGGGACCCGTTTATTCGGCTGGCAGGCACGGGCCTAGCCTGCATGTTCGGTGTGCAGGCGATGATCAACATGGGGGTTGCGGTGCGTCTGCTGCCGGCCAAGGGCATGACCCTGCCATTTGTCAGCTACGGTGGCAGTTCGGTGATTGCGTCGGGCATTGCGGTTGGCATGTTGCTCGCCTTTACGCGGTCGCGCCCACAGGGCGAGATATCTGACCTTTTGGGGCGGGGACGTCGATGACCCAACCGCTTTTGTTGATCGCAGCCGGTGGCACCGGTGGGCATATGTTCCCGGCACAAGCGCTGGCCGAGGCAATGCTGGCGCGTGGCTGGCGCGTCAAGCTGAGCACGGATGCACGCGGCGCACGCTACACGGGCGGGTTCCCTCACACCACTGAGATTGAGCAGATTTCCAGCGCGACCTTTGCGCGTGGTGGGGCGCTGGCCAAGGCCGCTGTGCCGTTTCGCATCGCAACGGGTGTGATGGGCGCATTGCTCAAGCTGATGCGCGACAAACCGGCGGTGGTTGTGGGGTTCGGTGGGTATCCGACCATCCCGGCCATGGCGGCGGCGACCCTGTTGCGCTTGCCACGCATGATCCATGAGCAAAACGGCGTACTGGGCCGGGTGAACAAGCTGTTGGCAAGCCGGGTGGACGCGGTTGCATGCGGCACGTGGCCCACTGACCTGCCTGAGGGTGTCGAGGGTGTGCATGTGGGCAACCCGGTGCGGGGCGCCGTGCTGGAACGGGCAGGGGCCGGATACATTGCGCCGGGCGACTACCCGATGGAAGTGCTGGTGATCGGCGGCAGTCAGGGCGCGCGCATTCTGTCTGACGTGATCCCGCCCGCCATCGCGAGCCTGCCGATGGAGCGGTTGTCCAATCTGCGGGTCAGTCATCAGGCGCGCGGCGAAGACGAAGAGCGGGTGCGTGCCTTTTATGCGGCACAAGGGATTGCGGCAGATGTGCAGCCGTTTTTTCAGGATGTCCCGCGTCGAATGTCCGAGGCTCAGTTGATCATCAGCCGGTCAGGCGCGTCGTCGGTGGCCGATATTTCGGTGATTGGACGCCCTTCGATTTTGATCCCATACGCTGCGGCGACAGGTGATCACCAGACCGCGAACGCGCGTGGATTGGTGGATGCGGGTGCGGCCATTCTGATCCCGGAAAGCCAGCTTTCCATTGAAAGCGTGACGTCACAGATCGCCATGGTTCTGGACAATCCGGGCGGTGCCACGCAAATGGCCAACGCCGCACTCAGCGTAGGCAAACCCGAGGCCACCGAAAGCATGGTCCACATGGTCGAAACCCTCAGTCAGAAAGGGACCTGAACGATGAACGCAGCCACAAAACTGCCCGGAGACGTGGGCCCCATTCATTTCGTGGGCATCGGCGGGATTGGCATGTCGGGCATTGCCGAGGTGCTGTTGAACCACGGGTATGTCGTGCAAGGCTCCGATCTGAAGGCGTCCAAGATCACCGACCGGCTGGCCGAGCTGGGGGCACATATCTTTGTCGGTCAACAGGCGCAGAACATCGAGGATGCCGAGGTTGTCGTGATTTCGTCTGCGATCAAGCCGGGCAATCCAGAGCTGGATGCGGCGCGGGCGCGGGGCCTGCCCATCGTGCGGCGCGCCGAGATGTTGGCCGAGTTGATGCGTCTGCGTTCGAACATCGCCATCGCCGGGACACATGGCAAGACGACCACCACAACCATGGTTGCGGCCCTTCTGGACGAGGGCAAGTTTGATCCTACGGTCGTGAATGGCGGGATCATCCACGCCTACGGGTCGAATGCGCGCAAGGGCGATGGCGAGTGGATGGTGGTCGAGGCGGATGAGAGCGACGGCACCTTTAACCGGTTGCCCGCCACCATTGCCATTGTCACCAATATCGACCCCGAGCACATGGAACACTGGGGCACCGAAGAGGCGCTGCACCAAGGGTTCTACGAATTTGTGTCGAACATTCCGTTTTACGGTCTGGCGGTGTGCTGTACCGACGATCCCGATGTGCAGGCATTGGTCGGCAAGATCACCGACCGCCGCGTGGTCACCTATGGGTTCAATGCGCAGGCCGATGTGCGCGCGATGAACCTGACCTATGACAAGGGCGTGGCCCATTTCGACATCGCCTTGCAAGCCGAGGAAAAGCTGATCGAAGGGTGCGCCTTGCCGATGCCCGGCGACCACAATGTATCCAACGCCTTGTCCGCTGTCGCCGTGGCGCGGCATCTGGGCATGAAGGGTGAGGAAATCCGCAAAGCGCTGTCTGAATTTGGCGGTGTTAACCGGCGTTTCACCCGTGTGGGCGAAATTGACGGTGTGACAATCATTGACGATTACGGCCACCACCCGACAGAGATTGCCGCCGTCCTGAAGGCGGCACGACAGGCCAGCGATGGGCGCGTGATCGCGGTGCATCAGCCGCACCGCTTCACCCGGCTGCACCACCACTTCGAAGACTTCTGTTCGTGTTTCAACGATGCGGATGTGGTGGGCATCACCGACATCTTTGCCGCCGGAGAGGACCCGATCGAAGGGGCATCGCGCGATGATCTGGTTGCCGGGCTGATCCGTCACGGACATCGACACGCCCGCGCGGTGATGGGCGAGGACGATCTGGAACGGTTGGTCCGAGAACAGGCACGTCCTGGTGACATGGTGGTCTGCCTTGGCGCGGGTACAATCAGTGCGTGGGCAAACGGATTGCCGGGTCGTCTGCAAAAGGGCGCGGCATGAACGTCGTCGTTCTTCTCTTTGTTTTTCTGGCGATCCCGCTGGGCATGTGGCTGCGACAGGGGTCGCGATCCGCGCTATTGGGGGGCGTGGTGGTTTTCCTTTTGCTCCTGAGCGCAATCAACCTTGCGTTCGGGTCGGCCACGGGCCCGCTGTTTTACGCGGCACCTTGCGCGATGATGGTTCTGGTTGGCTGGTCCTTTGGAAAAGCGCGGAACAAGGCCACAGAGGAGGGCCAGAAATGATCCTGTTGCTGGCATGTGTCGGTTGGGTTCTTGCCTCCACTGCGGTGGCCATGTTGCCGATGCGGCATCAGTATATTCCGGGCATTGCGTTGTTGATCCTTGCGCCCGTTCTGATCCTCTGGATCGGAATTTCGGTCGCATGGTGGGCCGGGGCGCTGGCGGCTGCGGCGTTTGTGTCTATGTTCCGCAACCCTTTGCGATATTTCTGGGCCAAGCTGCGCGGCCAAAACCCTCAATTGCCGCCGGAGCTTCGGTCATGAGTCTATCCCTTATCCTCGCCTGCGCCTGGGCCCTGATTGCCAACGTGATGGCGATGTTTCCCAGCAAGGACAATCACTGGACCAATGCCTATGGGTTGATTGCCATCGGCATTCCGATCCTGGGATTTGTGACATGGCAACATGGGCCGTGGATAGGGTTGCTGGTGCTCGCGGCCGGGATGAGCGTGCTGCGTTGGCCGGTCATCTACCTGAGCCGCTGGATCAAGCAGAGGGTGGCACGATGACGGCCATTGCCATTGCTTGCGTCATAATCGGCTGTGCTGTGGGTTACGTGATGGCGCGCCGGTACATGGTGCGCTTGCTCGTTGCCCTGATCCTGGCGCTGATCGCGGCTTTCCTCTTTGTGCTGAATGCGCCGCATGACGCGTTGCCGGGGGATGGATATGCTGCGGTGGTTGTGTCCTTGTTGATGGCCCCGCCGATGGTGTCCGGATTGATCGGTGGCGCGATTATCGCCTGGTTGGCGAACCGCCATGCCAAGGTCTCTTGACCTGGTGGCCTCATCAGGAGATGCCCCGCACGTGACATACGAATTGCCCACGGTGCGCGGCAGGCTGACGCCGCAAAAAGATTTGTCGACGCTGACCTGGTTGCGGGTTGGCGGACCTGCGGACTGGTTGTTCCAGCCTGCAGATGTTGAGGATCTGAGTGCATTTCTGACAGCCCTTGGCCCGCAGGTCGACGTGTTTCCCATGGGCGTGGGCAGCAATCTGATTGTGCGGGATGGTGGCCTACGCGCTGTGGTCATCCGTCTGGGGCGCGGCTTCAACAGCATCAAGATCGAGGGCGATCTGGTCACGGCAGGAGCTGCAGCGCTGGATGCGCATGTGGCGCGCCGTGCGGCAGAGGCGGGGTTGGACTTGACGTTCCTGCGCACCATTCCCGGTTCGATCGGCGGTGCGGTGCGCATGAATGCAGGCTGTTATGGCAGCTATACCGTTGACGTTTTTCACAGTGCGCGCGTGGTGCTGCGGGATGGTCGTGTTGAAACGCTGGACGCAGGCGACATGAATTTTCGCTACAGGCAGAGCGATTTGCCGGAGGGCGCTGTGTTGACGGATGTGACCCTGCGTGCGCTTGCCGGTGATCCGGCCGCACTTGAGGCGCGCATGGTTGACCAAATCGCCAAGCGGGATGCCACCCAGCCGACCAAAGATCGCAGCGCGGGGTCCACATTCCGCAACCCGGCGGGCTTTTCCTCGACCGGGCAGGCCGATGACGTGCATGACCTGAAGGCGTGGAAGGTCATTGACGACGCTGGCTTGCGCGGCGCGCGGCGTGGTGGCGCGCAGATGAGCGAAAAGCACTCGAACTTCCTGATCAACACGGGCGACGCCACGGCGGCGGACCTCGAAGGATTGGGTGAGGAGGTGCGAAAAAAGGTTTACGATTCAAGCGGTATCACGCTAGAATGGGAAATTATGCGGGTCGGCGAACCGAAGTAGGTCACGACGCGCAAGGCAGGCCAGAAAACAACGAAAAACTGGCAACAATCATGAGGGTCCGCAAAAGGACTCCGGGATTTAGAGGCACATGGCGGGTCAGTCGAGCAGGACGTCCCCGAAAGTGGCGGTGTTATTGGGTGGCCCCTCGGCGGAACGCGAGGTGTCCTTGTCGTCAGGCAACGCCTGCGCGACCGCGCTTCGGGACACAGGATATCAGGTGATCGAGGTCGATGCTGGCCCCGATCTTGCCTCTGTTCTTACACGTGAAAAACCGGACGCTGTACTCAACTGCCTGCACGGGCGTTGGGGCGAGGATGGCTGTGTTCAGGGGATTCTGGAGTGGCTGGGTATTCCCTATTCGCATTCCGGTGTTCTGGCCTCTGCGCTCGCGATGGACAAGCAGCGCAGCAAGGACGTGTACCGCGCCGCCGGATTGCCGGTTGTCGACAGTGTCATCGTGGCCGCGTCCGAGGTGTCGCGCAGCCACGTGTTGGAGCCACCCTATGTGGTCAAGCCCAACAACGAAGGGTCCAGCGTCGGCGTGTATCTCGTGCCCGAGGGCAGCAATGCGCCGCCCGTTCTTGGCTCCGAGATGCCTGAAACTGTGATGGTCGAAGCCTTTGCGCCCGGACGCGAGTTGACGACCACAGTGATGGGCGCCCGCGCATTGGGTGTGACGGACATCCTGACCGACGGCTGGTACGACTACGATGCCAAGTACAAACCCGGTGGATCGCGGCACGTGATCCCGGCGGATGTGCCAAACGAGATTTCCGAGCTGTGCCTCGACTATGCCGTCCGTGCGCACAACGCGTTGGGGTGCCGGGGTATCAGCCGCACGGACTTCCGGTGGGACGAAAGCAAAGGCGCTGACGGCCTGATCCTGCTTGAGACCAACACGCAACCGGGCATGACACCGACATCTTTGACGCCCGAACAGGCGCAATTTGCAGGCATTTCCTTTGGTGAGATGTGCGCGTGGATGGTGGAGGATGCGTCATGCAACCGCTGAACCGGCGCGCCAACAAGGCCGATCCGGCGCCCTCCCGCTGGTCCTGGCGGATGCAGCGTTTGATGCTGACGCCGCTGTTCCGCCTGACGGTACGGGCAGGCGTTCCCTTTGCCCTGTCGCTTGGTGTGGCCACGTGGTGGTTGTCTGATCCCAACACGCAGCAGGCCATTCAGGACACGGTTGCCGAGGCGCGGGCGAGTATCGAACAGCGCCCCGAATTCATGGTTAACCTGATGGCCATTGATGGCGTGGACGAAGGGTTGGCGCAGGATATACGTGCCGCTATCCCGCTCGATTTTCCTGTGTCGTCTTTCGATCTCGACCCCGCCGCAATGCGCGCGCAGATCATGGATATGGCCCCGGTGCGCGAGGCGAGTGTCCGCATCCGCCCCGGCGGGGTTTTGCAGGTCGATGTGACCCCACGTGTGCCAGTCGCAATCTGGAGACGCCCCGAAGGCCTGACGTTGATTGATGCCAGCGGGGCGCTGGTCAAGCCGATCGCGCGTCGCATCGCGCGCCCGGATTTGCCCGTGATCGCGGGCGAGGGGGCGGCTGAACAGGTTGATCAGGCTCTGGCGCTTGTCTCTGCGGGTGCGCCGCTGGGGGATCGGTTGCGCGGGCTTGTGCGCCTTGGCGACCGTCGTTGGGACGTGGTGTTGGATCGCAACCAGCGCATCATGTTGCCAGAGGCCGACGCCGTGCAGGCGTTGGAACGGGTGATCGCACTGAATGGTGTGGACGAGGTGTTGCACCGCGATATTGCGAGCATCGACCTGCGGCTGCCGCATCGTCCAACCGTGCGCATGAACAGTACCGCCACAGAAGAATGGTGGCGTATCAGACAGTTGAATTCCGGGACCGAGTGACATTGATGACCGACCTTTATGACAACCAGCGCAGCATGCGGAACATGCGCAAGATTGCGATGCAGCGGGGCGTCGTCGCCATTCTGGACGTTGGCAGTTCCAAGATTGCCTGCCTTGTGTTGCGGTTCGACGGGACGACCAAGCTGGGCGATGAGGGCGAGATTGGTTCATTGGCCGGTCAATCCGGGTTCCGGGTGATCGGGGCCGCAACCACGCGGTCGCGCGGCGTGCGCTTTGGTGAAATCTGCGCGATGCAGGAAACCGAACGCGCCATTCGTACTGCCTTGCAGGCCGCGCAAAAGATGGCGGGTATCCGGGTGGATCACGTCATTGCATGTTTTTCAGGGGCAGAGCCGCGCAGCTATGGGCTGGACGCGCAGGTGGATCTGGAAGGGCAGGTGGTCACGGAACAGGACGTGGCCCGTGTCCTGTCGCGGTGTGATGTCCCGGATTACGGTGAAAACCGCGAGGTGCTGCACGCGCAGCCGGTGAACTTTGCCCTGGATCATCGTTCCGGGCTGTCGGACCCACGTGGGCAACTGGGCAATGCTCTGGCCGTCGATATGCACATGCTGACGGTGGACGCCGACGCGGTGCAGCATTTGGCGCATTGTGTGAAACGCTGTGATCTCGAATTGGCGGGCATTGCATCATCGGCCTATGCGTCCGGTATTGCCGCGCTCGTCGAGGACGAGCAGGAGCTTGGTGCCGCCTGTATCGACCTTGGCGGTGGCTCGACCGGTGTGTCGATCTTTATCAAAAAACACATGATCTATGCCGACGCTGTGCGCATGGGTGGCGATCACGTGACGTCGGACATTTCGATGGGGCTTCAGGTGCCTACGGCCAATGCGGAACGGATCAAGACGTTTTACGGCGGGGTGCATGCTACGGGCATGGACGACCGCGAGATGATCGAAATTGGTGGCGACACAGGCGACTACGAACATGACCGCCGCACTGCGTCCCGTGCCGAATTGATTGGCATCATGCGCCCCCGTGTCGAAGAGATCCTCGAAGAAGTACGGGCCCGTCTGGATGCGGCCGGGTTTGACCATTTGCCCAGCCAGCAGATCGTTTTGACCGGTGGCGGCAGTCAGATTCCCGGCCTTGATGGCCTCGCCTCCAAAATTCTGGGCCAACAGGTGCGTCTGGGGCGTCCGCTGCGCGTGCATGGATTGCCACAGGCGGCAACCGGTCCGGGATTTGCCTCTGCCGTCGGTTTGGCTCTCTTTGCGGCGCATCCCCAGGACGAGTGGTGGGATTTCGATATCCTACACGACCGCTATCCCGCACGCAGCCTGCGCCGGGCCGTGAAATGGTTCCGCGACAACTGGTGATCGCTATATCTGGTCCAAACGCGGACATAGAGTGAACAACAGCAAGATTTCGCCCATATTTTGCGGTAAATTTGTGTTTTATGGGTGACGCTGGGGCCGTGAATCGCTAGGATTGTGGGGATTTAGGCACAAAAACACCCGCGAATGCGGCAAACCAGACAGGCGGACCTGACCCATGACCCTGAACCTCTCCATGCCCGGACATGACGAGCTGAAACCCCGCATCACCGTCTTTGGTGTCGGTGGCGCGGGTGGTAACGCCGTCAATAACATGATTGAAAAACAACTGGATGGCGTCGAATTTGTTGTCGCCAACACCGATGCGCAGGCGCTGCAGCAGTCCGCCGCGACAAACCGGGTCCAGTTGGGCATCAAAGTCACCGAAGGTCTTGGGGCAGGCGCGCGTGCATCCGTTGGTGCCGCAGCCGCCGAAGAATCAATCGAACAGATCGTGGATCACCTGGCCGGTGCGCACATGTGCTTTATCACTGCGGGTATGGGCGGTGGCACGGGTACAGGTGCTGCGCCAATCATCGCGCAGGCCGCTCGCGAATTGGGTGTTCTGACCGTTGGTGTTGTGACCAAGCCCTTCCAGTTTGAAGGTGCCAAGCGGATGCGTCAGGCCGAGGACGGCGTTGATGCCCTGCAAAAGATGGTCGACACGCTAATCATCATCCCGAACCAGAACCTGTTTCGTCTGGCCAATGAAAAAACGACCTTCACCGAGGCGTTCTCGATGGCCGATGACGTTTTGTACCAGGGTGTCAAAGGCGTGACCGACCTGATGGTCCGTCCCGGCCTGATCAACCTCGACTTTGCGGACGTTCGTGCCGTGATGGATGAGATGGGCAAAGCCATGATGGGTACGGGCGAGGCGGATGGCGAAGATCGCGCGATCCAGGCCGCCGAAAAGGCGATTGCCAACCCGCTGCTCGACGAGATTTCGCTGCGCGGTGCCAAGGGTGTTCTGATCAACATCACCGGCGCGCACGACCTGACCCTGTTCGAACTGGACGAAGCGGCCAACCGTATCCGCGAAGAAGTGGATCCGGATGCCAACATCATCGTGGGTTCGACATTGGATACGGCGATGGAAGGCATGATGCGCGTCAGCGTGGTTGCCACCGGCATCGACGCCAGCGACGTGCAAACGGAAATTCCCGTTCCACGCCGTTCCATGGCTGCACCATTGACGCCGACAATCGCGGCCGAGCCAGCGCCTGCACCACAGCCGATGCCTGAACCGGCGCCTGCGCCTGTTGTCGCCGCTGCCGAAGAGCCATCGCTGTTCCAGGAACTGGATGTTGCGCAGGCTGCAGCACAGGATATGGCCGAAGACATCTTTGTAGACGAGGCACCGGTTGCCGCGGCAGATGATCTGCCTCCGCCCGCGTACCAGCCGCAGGTTGCAGCGTTTGAACCAACGCCTGAGCCCGAAGCGCCTGCCGCCGAGAGCTTTGTCGCACCACGTGCACCCGCACCTGGCACGCCGTCGCCCGAGGCGTTGGCCCGGTTGCGTGCGGCAACGCAGAAGGTTGCACCCGCTGCGCAACAACAGCCAGCCGCCGCTCCGGCAGGTGAAGATAAGCCGCGCTTTGGCATCAATTCCCTGATCAACCGGATGACAGGTTCGGCGGAAGGTGCCGCCCCGGCCGAGCGTCCGGCGCGTCAACAGCCTCCGGTACAGGCGCGCGCTGCGGCACCAGCACCCGCGCCCCAACCGACCGAGGCTCCTGACCCCGATCAGGAGCGGATTGAAATTCCGGCCTTCCTGCGCCGTCAAGCGAACTGATTTTCGCTCACAAACCAATACAAGGGCTGCCATAGGGTGGCCCTTTTTTCATTTGAAAGCATGGGGTTAGAGCGGTATGCGCGCTTTGCCGCCCATGTGTTTCAGCCATGTTTCAGTCGGTTACAAAGATTGAGTTGAGAACCGGCCCGCCACCCAATAGCTGTTGGGTGCGTTACAAAAACGTTACGGGTGGGACCAGTGCAAGCGACAGTCAAAGGGCCAGTATCATTTACCGGGTGCGGATTGCATTCTGGCAAGCCTGCGCATTTGACCATTCGCCCGGCCATGGCCGAGCATGGCATCTGGTTCTTGCGGACTGACATCGAAACCGTGGATGCGTTGATCCCTGCACGCTATGACGTTGTGCGCCAATCGCCACTGTGTACGACGCTTGTCAATGATGCCGGCGTATCCGTGGGTACGGTCGAACATATCATGGCAGCACTTGCGGGCTGTGGTATCCACAACGCCCTCATTGAAATTGACGGCCCCGAGGTTCCGATCCTGGATGGCTCTGCCGTCCCGTTTGTACGTGCGATCATGCAGCGTGGGCTGCGCCGCTTGCCTGCCCGTGTGCGGGCGATCGAGGTGCTGAAACCTGTCACTGTCACTCAAGGGGAAGCAACCGCGACGCTTCAACCCTCCGAAGTGATGCGCATCGACTTTCACATTGATTTCGAAGACGCAGCTATCGGGACGCAGTCCAAGTCCCTGAACATGTCGAATGGCAGTTTCGCCCGCGAGTTGAGCGACAGCCGTACGTTTTGCCGTCAGGGTGATGTCGAGAAAATGCAGGCCAGTGGTCTGGCTTTGGGCGGCACGCCGGGCGTGAACGCGGTTGTGTTTGACGGCGACCGTGTGACAAGCCCCGGCGGTTTGCGCCACTCGGACGAGCCCGTGCGCCACAAGATGCTGGATGCGTTGGGCGACTTGGCTTTGGCCGGTGCGCCGTTGATCGGCCACTATGTCGGCACCCGCGCGGGTCACACCCTGACCAACCAGCTGCTGCGCAAGCTTTTCGAGACACCGGATGCGTTCCGGATGGTCACCTGCGATGCAGAGATGACCGCGCGCCTGCCCGGCGCGGGCCTCGTGTGGGACGAGATCCCTGCTGTTGCCTGAGAGTAGGGCAAATCGTCATTTAACCCTGCGTTCTGTTTGTGATAGACACTGTCCAAACGCCCGAAAGAGGGCGATATTGGGCGCTTGTTGGGGGTAGCAAACCATGGTGCGTGGCACATCCATAACGCGGTTGGCGGCAGTCACGGCTATTGCGGCGGCTCTTGCGGCATGCGGGTCGGTAAACGATCGTCCGACACGCGGTGGCCTGTTCAACTCTCAAGAGATTCCGCTCGAAGAATTCACTGCGGAACAGATATTTGAACGGGGTGAGTTCGAGCTGGAAGCCGGTGATCTGACCGACGCGGCCTTTTACTTCTCTGAGATCGAGCGCCTTTACCCATATTCTGACTGGGCGCGTCGCGCATTGATCATGCAGGCGTTTTCCCATCACCGGGACAAAGACTATCCAAACAGCCGATCAGCCGCCCAGCGGTTCATCGACTTTTACCCCGATGATGATGACGCGGCCTACGCGCAGTACCTCTTGGCGCTCAGCTATTATGACCAGATTGACGAAGTGGGCCGGGATCAGGGTCTGACCTTTCAAGCGCTGCAATCGCTGCGTGAGGTTATTGAGCGTTATCCCGACAGCGAATACGCAAAATCCGCGATCCTGAAATTCGATCTGGCCTTTGATCACCTTGCGGCCAAGGAAATGGAAATCGGGCGCTATTATTTGCGGCGGGATAACTTTACCGCGGCGATCAATCGTTTCCGTGTGGTGGTCGAGGATTTCCAGACGACGTCCCACACCCCGGAGGCGCTGCACCGTTTGGTCGAGGCGTACCTGTCGCTGGGTCTGACGAACGAAGCGCAGACGGCGGGCGCAATCCTAGGCTACAATTTCCAGTCGACGGATTGGTACGAGGACAGCTTTAAACTGTTGACGGGGCAGGGGCTCGAGCCGCGTGTTCTGGGCAACAATTGGTTGAACCAGGTGTATCGCCAGATGATCCAGGGGCGGTGGCTCTGATCTTTTCCGGCCATTTGGCCTGGGTTTTGGAAACGGACTGATGCTGCGCGGTCTTGATATTTCGGACATGCTGATCATTGACCGGTTGGAACTTGCGTTTCAGCCGGGATTGAACGTGTTGACCGGTGAGACGGGCGCGGGCAAGTCTATCCTTTTGGATTCTTTGGGTTTTGTTTTGGGCTGGCGCGGTCGGGCCGAGTTGGTGCGCCAAGGTGCGGCACAGGGCGAAGTGACGGCGTGGTTTGATTTGCCGGATGCGCACCCGGCCCATGCTGTGCTCGATGAGGCGGGATTGCCGGGCGGGGATGAGCTTATCCTACGCCGTGTGAACACGTCTGATGGGCGCAAAACGGCTTGGGTGAATGACCGTCGGTGTTCGGGTGAGGTGCTGCGCGCGCTCAGCGACACGTTGATTGAACTGCACGGGCAGCATGACGATCGCGGATTGCTTAACCCCAGAGGACACCGTGCCATTCTGGACGAGTTTGCAGGGCTGGCATCTGGCCTGAGCAAGACCCGCGCGACATGGCGCCAGGTGGGCCAAGCGCGCAAAGCTCTGGAAGCGGCGCAGGCGGCGATGGCAGCCATCCGTGACGAAGAGGATTTCCTGCGCCATGCCGTTGGCGAGTTGGATGCGCTGGACCCGCAGCCCGGCGAAGAGGCGGAATTGGATGCACGTCGTCGTTTGATGCAAGGCGCAGAGCGGGTGCGTGAGGATGTGCAAAAGGCGCATCAACTGCTGGGCCATGATGGTGCCGAAGGCGCACTGGGTGACGCGATGCGGTGGCTGGACGGGGCTGCTGACAAAGTGGATGGCGCGCTGGATGCGCCGCTGGCCGCGTTGGGGCGCGCACTGGTCGAACTGGACGAAGCATCGGACGGTGTTGTGCGTGCTTTGGATGTGCTCAACTTCAACCCGGCAGAGCTGGAAGACGCCGAGGAGCGGCTGTTTGCGATCCGGGGTCTGGCGCGCAAACATGATGTGGCCCCGGATGAACTGGCGACATTTGCGGATACGCTACGGCAGAAGTTGAACGCGCTGGACGCAGGTGACGCCGACCTGTCGCGGTTGACCGCTGACTTGCGCAGTGCTGAGGCGACGTATGACGCGGCAGCGGCCAAACTGACGGCGGGTCGGACGCGGGCGGCCAAAGCATTGGACAAGGCCGTGATGGCCGAGCTGGCACCGCTTAAGATGGAGCGCGCTGTGTTTGCGACACAGATTACGGATGAACAGGCAGGACCAGAGGGGCGCGACGCGGTTGCCTTTACCGTGGCGACGAACCCTGGTGCGCCAGCCGGTCAGCTGAACAAGATTGCCTCTGGTGGCGAGTTAAGCCGGTTCTTGCTGGCGTTGAAGGTGTGTCTGACCCGCGAACAGGCGGGGCTGACCATGATCTTTGACGAAATTGACCGCGGCGTTGGCGGAGCGACGGCAGATGCGGTGGGCCGACGCCTTGCCGCGCTGGCCGAAGGTGGGCAGGTGCTGGTTGTCACACACTCGCCGCAGGTCGCAGCCCTCGGCGCGCACCATTGGCGCGTCGAAAAACAGGTCAGCAAGGGGATGACCACGTCGAATGTCGTGCCTTTGCAAGCGCCAGACCGCGTTGACGAGATCGCGCGCATGTTGGCAGGCGACACGATCACGGATGAGGCACGCGGGGCCGCACGTGCGCTGTTGGGCGGATAAGGTCGCTAAGTTCGGGCTGTGACGATGCGCGGCCTTTTTTTCGCAAGTTCTGTGGGTTAAGGGTCGAACAGTTCCTCAACCGTGACCCGGTCCGATGCCAGCCCCAGAGCGCGCCCTTATCACTCGTCAGATTGACCTCGCGGTCACTGCATGTCGTGACGGCTGGCAGGTACTGCGGCATCGCGGTCCAAGCCAGATCCAGTTTTGGTTCATTGCGCTGGCCATTGGTGTAGCTGCCGGGTTTGCGGCGCTGTTTTTTCGCAAGGGGATCGAGGCGCTGCAAGCGTGGCTTTATGGGACGGACGACGTGCAATATCTGCACAGTTTTGCGTCGTCCTTGCCTTGGTATCTGATCCTGATCATCCCGATCATCGGGGGGCTGCTGACGGGCCTCATTCTGCACACGTTCACCAAGGATGGCGTCGCCCGTTCGGTGGCCGATGTCATCGAAGGTGCGGCGATGCGCGATGGGCGGGTGGGGACGCGCGCAGGCGTGGCCTCTGCCTTTGCCAGCTTTATCACGCTGTCATCCGGCGGCTCGACCGGGCGGGAGGGGCCGGTGGTTCATATCGCGGCGGTGATTTCGACCAAGGTGTGCCGCTGGATCAAGGCCGACGGTATCACGGGACGCGATCTCTTGGGCTGTGCGGTGGCGGCTGCGGTATCAGCCAGTTTCAACGCGCCCATTGCGGGTGCGCTTTTTGCGCTGGAAGTGGTGTTGCGCCATTTTGCGGTGCACGCTTTTGCACCGATCGTGATTGCAAGTGTAGCGGGGACAGTCATCAATCGTTTGGAATTTGGCGGCGTGACAGAATTCATGCTGCCAGAGGCCAATGAGTTGGTATTTTATCAGGAATTGCCAGCCTTTTTGCTGTTGGGCCTGATTAGCGGCCTTGTCGCTGTTGTTCTGATGCGGGCCATTTTCTGGACAGACGATGTGGGAACGGCGATCCAGGCGCGCACCGGATTGCCACGGTGGCTGCGGCCAGCAATTGCCGGGGCTTTGCTGGGCGCGCTTGCGATCTTTTATCCGCATATCATCGGTGTCGGCTATGAGACGACGTCGATGGCGCTGACCGGGCAATTGGCATTGAACGACGTGATGGTGTTTGTCGTTCTCAAGACAGCGGCCGTTGCGATCACCATGGCGGGGCGCATGGGGGGCGGTGTTTTTTCGCCGTCGTTGATGATTGGTGCGCTGACTGGCCTTGGGTTTGGATTGATCGCAACTGGGATTTTCCCCGATGTGTCCGGGTCCGTTACGCTTTATGCGCTGGCTGGTATGGGGGCTGTGGCAGCCGCGGTTCTTGGCGCGCCAATTTCGACAACGTTGATTGTGTTCGAGCTGACCGGGGACTGGCAAACCGGTTTGGCGGTTATGGTGGCGGTTTCCATGTCCACGGCGCTGTCGTCACGGTTGGTGGACCGCAGTTTCTTTCTCAGCCAGTTGGAGCGGAAAGGCGTGCACTTGGCCGCAGGGCCGCAAGCCTATTTGTTGGCAATGTTCCGGGTCAGTTCGGTGATGCGCAGCCCTGACGATCCACGAGCGGCGGATACCGCGCGCAGTTGGGAGATGATTTCAGAGGGCATTTACGTGGACGCCAATGCGACCCTTGAAGCGGCACTGCCCATCTTTGATCGGACGATGGTGCCGTTTATCCCCGTCGTCACGCTCACGGGCGAGAATGCAGCCCCTGAATTGCAGGGCGCGCTGTTTCATGTGGATGCGCTGAAGGCTTACAACCGGGCTTTGGCGGCCACAGCCGCGGAAGAGCACAGTTAGGGCGTCGGGTGGCTCTGTTTTGCGCTGACGCGCAAAAGGCGCCCACCCGCCGACCCATGGGCGGGGTCAGATTTGTTCAACCGCGATCGCGTCACCGACGTAGAACGCAAGGTGGTCCTTGATCCGTGCCACAGCTTCCTTTGGGGCTTCGTAGCTCCAGACGGAATTTTCCAGTGTTTGTGATTTTGTGACCACCGAGAAATAGCTTGCATCACCCTTGTGTGGGCAATGTGTGCTGCGGTCTGTGCGGTCCAGAAACGCCATCGCAATGTCTTCGCGCGGGAAATAGATCACTGCGGGATAGTCGCCTTCGGACAATTCCAGCGCATTGGCGCTTTCACCAAGGACGGCCCCGCCTGCGCGCACCGTCCAGGTGCCGGGGGCTTTGCGGATCGTGATGTGATCAGCCATGGGAACTCTCCTTGGGACGTTTGGAAATGTGATGAGGGATGGATGTAACAGATCGGTAACACCACCACCAGAGCTAGAGCGGTGCGCAGGCCTGTTGCAACCAAGATGCGGTTTGTGGCGACACGCGGTCCTTGAGCAACTCGTAAGTTTGGGCGTGATATGCATCCAGCCAGTCGCGAGAGGGTTGATCGAGTATGTCGGCGACAATCAAACGACGGTCTATTGGGGCAAAGGTCAAAGTGCGCCAGCTCAGCATCTCGCGATGCGCGTCCCCGTCGGATGGGGGCGTTGCGTCCTGTGCGACAATCAGGTTCTCGATGCGTATGCCGAATGCGCCTTCGCGGTAGTAGCCCGGCTCGTTGGACAGGATCATACCTGCTTGCAGCGGAACTGTGCTGGCTCGGCTGAGCCGTTGTGGACCTTCATGGACCGAGAGATACGCACCCACGCCGTGACCAAGGCCGTGATCAAAATCCTGATGCGCATACCACAACGGCGCGCGGCCTATGGCCTCGATGTCGCGTCCGGCCAGCCCTTTGGGCCAGATCAGGCGGGACATGGAGATCATACCCATCAGAACACGGGTGAACGCCTTGCACGCGTCTTCGTGCGGCGTTCCGATTGCGATCGTCCGGGTGATGTCCGTTGTTCCGTCGAGGTATTGCCCGCCGCTGTCCAAGACCAGAAGGTGCCCGTCTTGCAGATCACTGTCGGTTTCAGTTGTCACGCGGTAGTGCATGATTGCGCCGTTGGGGCCTGTACCGGCTATGGTCTCAAAACTGATGTCCTGAAGCGCGTTGTCGCGGCGGCGGTATCCCTCTAACTGGGTGACAACCTGTGTTTCGGTCAGGGTTCCAACGGGCCGCACATCCAGCCAGGCCAACAGTTCAACAACGGCTGCGCCGTCGCGCAAATGCGCCTCTGCGGACCCCTTGATTTCGGCGGCATTCTTGCACGCCTTAGGCAGGGCGCAGGGATCGTCACCCCATTGGATATCCGCGGAAACGGCGTCTGCGACGCGTACCGGCACCGATGACTTGTCCAACAGAACAGGCCCGGTGAGCGCGTTCAGTGCGGGCAGGAATTCCGTAGGGGCATGGAGCGTCACGCCCGGCGTCAGATGATCGCCGATATCGGCCAGCTTGGCGGGGGACATATAGAGGTCGACATGCCCAGTCGTGTGCAGAATGGCGAACCCCTGCGCGATTGGGTTGCGGGGAATGTCCGCCCCTCGGATGTTCAGCAGCCAGCAGATGGAATCAGGCAGAGTGATCACGGCGCAAGCCGCACCTTGCTCGGCCAGAGCCGTGCCAAGACGGGTGCGCTTGTGTGCATGTGCTTCACCCGCAAATTCCAACGGATGCGCGCGCACAGGTTCTGCTGCGGCTGCCGGTTGGTCCGACCACACACGGTCCACGAGATTTTCGGATTTCTCCAGGACAATGCCGGTGTCTTGCAGTGCATTGCGCACATGTTCGATCTGCCCAACTGTATGTAGCCAAGGGTCAAAGGCAACGGTCCCTCCGCTGGGCATTTGCTCCTTGAGCCAGGTGGGAAGGGAGACCTCGGGCCATGGGACTGGGGTGTAGACGTCCGCTACCTGTGCCTTGACCTGCGTCCGGTAGCGCCCGTCGATGAATACGCCAGCCGTGTCACGTAGAACAGCGCAGAACCCAGCCGAGCCGGTAAATCCCGTCAGCCACGCCAGACGCTCGTCACGGGCCGATACATATTCGCCCTGGTGGGCATCCGCGCGGGGGACCAGAAAGCCGTCAAATCCCGCAGCCTCCAGTTCAGCACGCAAGGCCGCCAGACGTGGGGGACCTTGTTCCGGGCGTGCGGTGACCTCGAAACTCTGAAACATGCCAGTTCCCCCTTCGTTTGTTGTTTGTGCGCGGATCTAAGGCAGAGATCAGCCCGCTTTTCTCATGCCCATCACGCGTGCGCGTGCGCGCGGGTCGCTGTCAAAGAGCGCGGCCAGTTGCTCTGTCATCGCACCGGCCAACTGCTCGACATCCGTGATCGTGACCGCGCGATCATAATAGCGCGTGACGTCATGCCCAATGCCGATCGCCAACAATTCGACCATCTTTTTGCGTTCCACCATCGCAATGACATCGCGCAAGTGTTTCTCGAGATAGTTGGCCGGATTTACGGACAGCGTGCTGTCGTCGACCGGTGCGCCGTCCGATATGACCATCAGGATCTTGCGTGCCTCGGGGCGGGACACCATGCGCCGGTGCGCCCATTCCAGCGCCTCGCCATCGATGTTTTCCTTGAGCAGCCCTTCTTTCATCATCAGACCCAGATTGGGACGCGCGCGCCGCCATGGGGCATCGGCGGATTTGTAGATGATATGGCGCAGGTCGTTCAAGCGGCCGGGCTGAGTCGGGCGCCCGTCGTTCAACCATGCCTCGCGGGCGAGGCCACCTTTCCACGCGCGGGTGGTAAAGCCGAGGATCTCAACCTTGACGTTGCATCGTTCTAGCGTGCGCGCCAGGACATCCGCGCATATGGCCGCGATAGAAATGGGCCGCCCACGCATGGAACCGGAGTTGTCCAACAGCAGGGTCACGCATGTGTCACGGAATTCAGTGTCTTTTTCGACCTTGAAGGACAGGGGCGTCGTTGGATTGGCCACGATGCGGGCCAGCCGCCCGGCGTCAAGCGTGCCTTCCTCTAGGTCAAATTCCCAAGACCGGTTCTGTTGGGCCTGCAAACGGCGTTGCAGCTTGTTCGCCAGACGGCTGACTGCGCCTTTGAGCGGTTCCAACTGTTGATCCAGATAGGCGCGCAACCGTTCCAATTCGACCGCCTCTGCCAAATCTTCGGCGGCAATCTCTTCGTCATGGTCACTCAGGTAGACCTGATAATCGGGGTCGGCCTCGGACACCGGTTGTGGGGCAGGCGGCTCTAGGGGCGCTTCGCCCTCCGGCATTTCAGCCTCTTCGCCCAGTTCCTGATCCGCCATGTCATCCATGCTGACCTGAGCCTGGCTCGCGTCCTGCTGTTCGTCCTGTGAGGATTCGGCGCTTGCGTCTTCGTTCTCTTGGTCCTGATCGTCCTGGCCTGTGCTGTCGGGTTCCTGGTCCTCTTCCTGACCTTCTTCGGCCTCGTCTTCCTGATCCTCGTCGATCTGATCCGGGTCATCGCCCAGTTGATCGCCATAGCCCAGGTCGGTGATCACTTGCCGCGCGAATTTGGCAAAGGCTGCTTGATCGTCAAGCATATCGCCCAGACCGTCGAGCGTGCCGCCCGCTTGTTCCTCGATAAAGCCGCGCCACAGGTTCATTGCGTTCTGCGCACCGTCGGGCAGGTCGCGCCCGGTTGCGAGATGCCGCACAAGGTATCCCGCAGCCGCGGCCAGCGGTACATCGATGGCCTGTTTGCACTGTTCATACCCTTTGCGCATCGCCTCATTGGCAATCTTGGCGTCGATGTTTCCGGCCGTGCCGGGCATGTCGCGCGCGCCCATCGCCTCGCAGCGGGCGGTTTCCATCGCCTCATAGAGGTCTCGAGCCATCTCGCCTTGTGGGGAATAGCGGGCATGGGTCTGGCCGTTGTGGTAGCGGCGATGCAGCGCCAACGCATCAGCCGTTCCGCGCGCGAGCATCACCTCGTCACGTGTCATACGGCGGCTGACCTGCGGCAGGCGCATGGAATCACCCGACACTCCTGCTGGATCGACCGAGTAGGAGACGTTCAACTCAGGGTCATTTGCCATGACCTTGGTGGCCTCAGCGAGGGCCTTTTTGAACGGATCGGCAGGATTGTCGTTTTGGGTGCTCATGCAGAACCGCCTACAGAATGATCGGACAGGGTGGCACGCCCAGTTGCCAGCGCAACCAAGACGTCCACATGAATATCAAGCGCGTCGATGACTTCATAGCCCACGTCGCGCCCATCAAAGGCAAGATTCAAATCCGTCCCCGCCAATACAACTGCCTGTGCGCCTACCGCGGTCAACTTGCGGCCCTCTTCTATGAACAAAGCACGTTGCGCGTCCGAGCATTTGCCTGCGAGCGCCATATCAGTATAGGCCGTTCCAATGTCATCCAAGTCTTGCGGGACGATGGCCTTGGTCTGCTCAAGTTGCCCGTACAGTTGCGTACGCATCACAACGCCCGTACCCAACAATCCCACGGTGCCAAACCCCTGCGCAGCGAAATAGGCGTCGAGCGGGCTGACCGCGCTGATCAATGGCAACGTGGACAAGGCAACCGTCTCATCAAAACAGAAGTGTCCACCAAGCGAAGTGATGGCAGCACAGTCTACCCCTGCCGCATTCAACCGTTCGATGAGCCGCGCGTAAACCTGAGCCTGGGCATCCTTGTCCCCGGCCAGGTTATTGGCCAAAAGGACAGACGCCTCGGTGTTGACGATGGTTAGTTCCAAAGGCGCACCCAGCGCCCGCATGTTGTCAGTCAGGCGCTGGTAATATGAAACAGTCGCTGCGGGACCAATGCCGCCAATCAGGCCGATGTGCATCGTGCCTCCTTCGGCTTATCCCAAGCTCACACTTGCCGCACTTTCGGGCAGTTCCTCGTCGAACAGGCGCTGATAGAACTCAGCCACCGTCTGGCGCTCCAGCTCGTCGCATTTGTTCAGGAAGGACAGGCGGAACGCATAGCCGACATTGCGGAAAATCTCGGCGTTCTGTGCCCACGCGATGACCGTCCGGGGCGACATAACAGTGCTGAGGTCGCCGTTCATAAACGCGGTACGCGTCAGGTCGGCCACAGTCACCATCTGCTTGACGGTCTTGCGGCCCTCGGCGGTGTTGTAGTGCGGGTTCTTGGACAGCACGATGGCTGTCTCTGCGTCGATTGACAGATAGTTCAGCGTCGCCACGAGGCTCCAGCGGTCCATCTGGCCTTGGTTGATCTGCTGGGTGCCGTGATAGAGGCCTGTGGTGTCGCCCAGACCGACGGTGTTCGCGGTCGCAAAGATGCGGAAATAGGGGTGGGGTTCTATCACCTGGTTTTGGTCGAGCAACGTCAGCTTGCCGTCCACTTCCAGCACACGCTGGATTACGAACATCACGTCGGCCCGGCCCGCGTCGTATTCGTCGAACACAATCGCTGTCGGGTTGCGCAAGGCCCAAGGCAGAACACCTTCTTGGAAATCAGTAACTTGCTTGCCGTCTTTCAGCTTGATCGCATCTTTGCCGATCAGGTCGATCCGGGAGATATGGCTGTCGAGGTTCACGCGGACGGCGGGCCAGTTCAGGCGGGCGGCGACCTGTTCGATGTGGGTTGATTTGCCCGTGCCGTGATACCCTTGGATCATCACCCGGCGGTTGTGGCTGAACCCCGCGAGGATCGCCAACGTCGTGTCCGGGTCGAACTTGTAGGTGCTGTCGATGTCCGGCACGCGGTCGCTGCCGTCGGCAAACCCTTTGACGACCATGTCGGTATCAATGCCAAAGACTTCGCGGACCGAAATCTCTTCGCTCGGTTTTGCGTTGATATCCATCGCGCCGTCGGCCATGTCGCCTGTCCCTTCAAAAGCAGTAAACGCGCCGAAATGGGCGCGCTGATCGTGGTGCAACATAACGCGGCAAAGGGCAAGGGGAAGGGGCCACAGTCATCGTCAAAAATACAGATGACCGACCGTTAAGTCCCCGGATTTATTGCGCCCTCTACCAATGATGCCAGATCAAAAAAATCCTAGTCCACCTGTGGCGGAAGTCTGGCCAGACCCGGCAGATCTGTTCGATGGGTCGGGTGCAAACGTAGTTCCGCCAGACCCCGGTTACCTTACTTAAAGTTGCGGCTGTCCTTGATCTGATCCCAGGCCCAGACAACCTCTTGCAGTTGCTCTTCCTGGCTGCGGTCGCCACCGTTCATGTCAGGGTGCAACACTTTGATGAGCTTTTTGTACGCCTTGCGCACGTCGGCCTTGCTGTCGTCGGCCTTCGCCTCGAGGATTTCGATTGCGCGCTTTTCGGTGGGCGGCAGACGCCGCGCCGCTGCATTGCCACCGCGGCCCGGGTTCTGTGTCGCGTTTTTGCCAAGCACCTGGTGCGGGTCCTCAATGCCAAGCCGCGCCCAGGCGCGCGCCTCGGGATCAGTCATGGGTTTGGTCGCACGCTCCCAGACTTTGTCCTTGGATTGTTGCGCGTTGATCTCCGCTTCGGTTGTACCGTCAAAGAAATTCCACTTGAGATTGTATTCGCGCACGTGCTGCTGGCAGAACCAGAAGAAATCGTCGAGCACGTCGGGCGCCTTGGGCGCGCGGAACTTTCCAGCCTCTTGGCAACCGTCATGGTCGCAGATGCGGGTCGACGTTTCAGACGCTCCCGACATGCCCCGGCGACCGCGCGGATTCTTCTTTTTTGCCGACGAGACGGACATGTCAAAACCAAAGGGATCAGATTTGGGCATTCGGGGTCCTTTCCGACTCAGGCGCTCAAGTTTAGACTTGTGAGGCCAGGATTGAAGGGGTCTCGTGAAAAAAATGTCAGTACGGCAAGAAATCGAAGATAAGCTACATGAGGCTTTCGCACCGCGCGAGATCAAAGTTGTGGATGACAGCGCCAGCCATGCGGGTCATTCCGGGGCGCCAGCAGGGGGAGAGAGCCACTTCAACGTCATGCTGCGAACATCTGATTTTGAAGGAAAAAATCGTGTTGCTAGGCACCGAATGGTGCATGCCGCGCTTGGGGCGGATCTGATTGGCCGCATACACGCGCTGGCCCTTGATCTGGACGTATAGAGCCGTCAGCTCGTGTCTGTTTTGCTGCCGCGGGCGGACGCCAGATTTTTGAGCGATGCGGTCATGCCTGCCACTTCGCTGGTCTCTTCCACGCCGTTGTCCGGCAACATGTCCGTCGCGCCCTTTCCCGGGGTGAAAGCAGCGTCTGTTTCATCCACGGCCTCCGTGGTTTCGGGGGCGTTGTCTGTACCTTTATCGGGGCTTGTGTCTTGGGGCGGTTCAGCTTCGTCCGCAATGTCTTCGGGTGCTGGCAACAGCTCGGGCTCAAAGTCGTCCATGGCTGTGCTGATGACCCGTCGGAACACAAGAATATTGCGCCATTCGGTTGTGCTGCCGGTCAGACCGGTGCGCTCGGTCGAGGGCAGGGTTTCGGCGCGTTGATATTCCCAACCGTCCGCGCCCATGTCGTTCATCAGTGTTTCCAGAGCGTTTGCAAAGCGCGCCTCGGGGCCTTTGACACCGGGGGCTTTGACCCCTTTGGTGGGTGCAGGCACAACTTTGTATTCCCAACCTGACATGCGACACCTTTTGCTTGGATTGGCTGGCGTATAGCGCCCCTGCGCCGAGGTGAAAAGGCCGATGAGGACCTAGCGTCTGCGGATGCCGATGCTGGCGCCCATGCGGTCTGGGCGCGGTAGGCTGGCATGGTCCTGCGCCATCGCCCGCAGATTGTCCTGAATGGATTCGGGCATTGGAGCCACCCGGGGGCCTGATTGATCTACGTGCAGGGTCATCGCCTCGCCGCACGCCGCCAGCCAACCATCCTGGTGCCAGATTTCCTGATAGGAGTGGAACCGTTTTGCATCGTGATCGACCAACTGGAATGTCACTGTCACGGGGTCGTTGACGTGCAGTTCGCGCACATAGGTCAGGTGGAATTCTGCCGTGTAAGTCGTGTTCCCGGTCTTGGCGTGATAATCAGGGCCAAAGCCGAGGAGCGGATAGACTTGATCCGCCGCCTCGTCGAAAAGGACGTTGTAATACGCCATGTTGAGGTGTCCGTTGTAGTCGATCCATTCCGGTTTCACGGTCATGACGGAAGAGCGAAAAGGGACGGTCATTGGCGGCTCCTGGATTGTAGTCTTGGCCAAGCTAGGGCAGAGCAGAGCCAGAAGAAAGCGCCAGAGGGAGGGAGAAGCGATGTGCAGCGCGGATGTGCGGGCCCAATACGAGGCCTATCCTTACCCCGAGCGCAAACCCACGGATGAACGCAAACGGCTGGTGACAGGATCGCCGTCGCTGCCCGTGGAGATGGACCATTGGCTTTGGGGGGGCGCGCGCGATTGGTCACAGCCATTGCGGGTGTTGGTTGCGGGCGGTGGCACAGGTGATGCGCTGATCCAATTGGCGCAATTGCTGACGGATGCGGGTCGGCCCTATGACATCACCTATCTGGATCTGTCTCAGGCATCGCGCCAGATTGCCGAGAAACGGGCGAAGGTGCGCAAGCTGGACGGGATCACCTTTGTAACCGGGTCTCTGCTGGATGCAGCCAGTTATGGTCCGTTCGACTACATTGATTGTTGCGGTGTTCTGCACCATTTGCCCGACCCGCAAGCCGGGTTCGACGCCTTGGCGGCAGCGTTGGCGCCAAACGGTGGCATGGGCATTATGGTCTATGCCCCGCATGGTCGGTCTGGCGTCTATGCGTTGCAGAATGCATTCGGGCGCTTGTTTGAAGGCCTTGAGCCGCGCCAACGTCTCAAGCGGGCCAAGGCGGTGTACAAGGCATTGCCCGATGCGCATCCTTTCAAGCGCAATGTGCGCGTGGTTGATCACGAGCAGGGGGATGCGGGGTTTTACGACCTGCTCTTGCACAGTCAGGACCGGCCTTTCAGCATTACGGAATTGTCTAATGCTCTTGAGCGCGCAGGTCTGGAACTGGCGGGTACGCCGGAGCCGATGCTTTATGATCCGACGCCTTTGGTGGGCGATTGCGGTGCGATGCCCATGTTGGAGCGGATGCAGTTGGCCGAGGATTTGCGAGGCACGTTCAAAACACATGTGGTCTATGCGCGACATGCCGGTGGTGGTTTGGCACCGCCAATGGGCGCGCCAGATGCTGTACCGCATCTCAGAGGTGTTGACGCCGAGATGTTGGCGGCACATGTAGCCAAGATGGGCAACATAGCGATAGACACCGCCGGGTCCGCATTTTCATTTGATGTGACACCGGACGCGGCGACAGTGTTGCGCCGGGTAGACGGGCGCGTGTGCCTTGCAGAAATTGGTGCGGGTGTGGAGGCGTTTGACGATGTTTGGGCGCAAGTGGAGGCGGCACTGTGTGGTGCCGGTATGATGCACTATTCAAAGATATTGCTGTGACGCGGGACGGACGCTCTTTGCCTGTTGGCAAAGTCGCCCCGCCCGCCGTCCCGCACTAGCTGTTCAGCTTTTTCGCAACGATTTCGTTCACGGCCTTGGGGTTGGCCTTGCCGCCCGTCGCCTTCATCACCTGACCGACAAACCAACCCGCAAGTTTCGGGTTCTGCTTGGCCTTTTCAACCTGCGCCGGGTTGGCCGCGATGATCTCGTCTACCGCCGCCTCGATGGCGCCCGTATCAGTCACCTGTTTCATGCCTTTGGCCTCGACAATCTCAGCCGGATCTCCGCCTTCGGTGTAGATGATTTCGAACAGGTCCTTTGCGATTTTCCCGGAAATGTCGCCCTTTGCGATCAGGTCCACGATGCCGCCCAATTGGTCCGGTGACACTGGGCTGTCGGCAATGTCGCGATCGTCCTTTTTCAGGCGGCCAAACAATTCGTTGATGACCCAGTTCGCCGCCTGTTTGCCATCACGCCCCTGCGCAACCTTTTCAAAGAAGGTTGCGGTGTCGACTTCGGCTGTGAGCACTGATGCGTCATAGTCGGTCAGCCCAAATTCCGCGATGAACCGTGCCTTTTTGGCGTCGGGCAATTCCGGCAGGGTGTTTGCGATGTCGTCGACCCAGGCTTGTTCAATCTCCAGGGGGAGCAGGTCGGGATCCGGGAAATAGCGGTAGTCATGTGCCTCTTCCTTGGACCGCATGGAACGGGTTTCAACCTTGTCTGGATCATACAGACGGGTTTCCTGATCCACAGTCCCGCCAGCCTCGACAATTGCGATTTGGCGGCGCGCTTCGACATCGATGGCCTGTTGGATGAACCGCATGGAGTTCATGTTCTTGATTTCGCACCGTGTGCCGAGATGCGAGAAATCCTGTGTTTCCTGATACTTCTCATACTGACCAGGACGGCAGATGGACACGTTGACGTCCGCTCGCAGGTTGCCGTTTTGCATGTTGCCGTCACAGGTGCCGAGATAGCGCAGGATTTGGCGCAGCTTCGCGATATATGCGGCCGCTTCTTCGGGGCCACGGATGTCCGGGCGGCTGACGATCTCCATCAGGCAAACGCCTGTACGGTTCAAATCGACAAAGGACATGTTGGGGTCCATGTCGTGAATGGATTTGCCCGCGTCCTGTTCCATGTGGATGCGTTCGATGCGCACGAGCCGCGCGGTGCCATCCCCCATTTCGACCAGCACTTCGCCTTCGCCCACGATGGGATGATAGAGTTGCGAAATCTGGTAGCCTTGCGGCAGGTCGGGATAGAAATAGTTCTTGCGGTCAAAGGCCGAGCGCAGATTGATTTCCGCCTTCAGGCCCAGACCCGTGCGCACAGCCTGTTCGACGCAATATCCGTTGATCACGGGCAACATGCCGGGCATGGCCGCGTCGACAAAGGCGACGTTGGCGTTGGGTTCGTTGCCGAATTGCGTGGATGCGCCAGAGAACAGCTTGGCGTTCGAGCTGACCTGGGCGTGGACTTCCATCCCGATCACCAGTTCCCAGTCGTGTTTCGCCCCGGCGATCGTTTTGATTTTTGGGGTGTCGTAGGTCAGGTCCAGCATCGGTTGTGCCCCGGAATAAGTCTGTGATGGGTTTGGGAATAGATCAGCCCTTGGGGCGCTGCAAGAGGGCCGCGACGATTGGCACAGGTTCCGTCCTTTGCGTGATGTGCCAGGGTCGTTGCATGCAAGTGACAGAGACCTCGGTGCCGACAGGTACATTGATCGCCGACTACGCTGCGCGCGACGGCCATTATACCGATTGCTTTGAGGTGGCGTTGGACACGCCCGTGGATTTGGCGCGTTACATCTCTGCGTTCTACACGCAGCCGTTGTTTCGCGCCGAACGGTGGGTATTGCGTCTCTTGGCGCGCTCGCCTTCCACAGATGCAGATGTTGCAGCATTGGCTGATGGGACAGCGCAGTCATTTGCCGTTTGGGAGGTCGCAGGCCGGACTCAGACTGAGATATTGTTGCAGGCGAAAGACGGGCGGACGCTCTCATGGTTGCAGGCGGAGGCGGATTCGTTGCGGTTTGGTTCTGTTGTTGTACCTGTCCAGACACCGGGCGGGGCGCTCACGCTGGGGCCGGTTTTTCAGAGCCTCGTTGGCGCGCACAAGGTCTATTCTCGTGCCCTACTTGCGGGGGCCGCGCGCCGGGTGGCTTAGTTTGGGTGCTCCTACGCGACGAATGTCTCCGCGCCATTTTCTGTAAACACAACGCGTTTACCCGCGGCTAGTTCACGGCGGAAGAGATCGGCGAGATACCGCAATGCGTCTGCGTAACCGGATGCGGCAAAACGGTCGGGGCAACGGATGCGCAATGCGTTGTCGAACCCGCGTGCGGCATGAGCCCAAAGCATCGGATGCAGTTCGGTCAGATGTTCGCGCACCACCCATGCCGCCGCATCTGCGATTTGTGCGCGGATGTAGTCGGTTTCGTCGTCGCCGGTCTGGGTCGCACCCATCGTGTTCGCGCAATAGGCGGCAACCATGTTGACGGTATGCTGGTCTTGCGCATTGCGCAGGATGTCCGACAAGCCATCGAGAAAGAAGTCGAGGTCCAGACGGGCGCACGCCACAGGATCGCTCGAAATCGCATCGAACATCACCCAGGCATAAGCGCCAGAGCCCCAAACGTCGTGGGTGCGCCCAGCAGCGCGCCGCGCCTCAAGCTCAAGCCGGTCGTAGTCTCCGTGCCAACGCGGCAACATCTGTGCGCCAAATGTGCGGTAGGCACGTGCATTGCGGGGGTCCAGTTCAATCCATGCTTCGAAATTGCGAACGATCTGCCGCACCGGGCCGCCGCGTCCGGCTGACAGCGCACAGACAGCCGCCGCGAGCAGTGGCGAATGTTCTGTTGCGTCGCTGTGTTCGGACAGGATGTCGGCGGCCCGGTCGAAATGCGCGGCAAAGGCTTCGCGGTTGCGCGGTGGCACTTCGATGTCCCACCCCGTGCCGCGCCATGCCCAACCGATGTCAATGTGCGCCATGGCAACGATTGCAGCCAGCATCGGGTTTTCTGGATGCTCTGCCAAAACCTGCTCCAGCGCCTCAATCCCGGCCAGAAGCGGAGCGCCTTTTTCAGGGTGCCCTGAGACCAGCGCATGTTCTGCTGCACCAACAACATCGCCCCGCGCGCCAAAGGCCAGCAATTCGGCAATCGGCATCCCGCCCGGGGTTTTGGTGCGTGCCGCATCTGCGTCAGCGATCTCGCGGATGAGGACATCCCAGTCCTCTAGGCGGGCCAGCTTTTGACCGCGGGCCTGATGTTCGTCGCGTGCGCGTTCTTCGGCAGTTGGATCAGGGCAAGGGATGCTAAGTGCATTTTCCAGTGCCGTGGCCATTTGCCTGGGCGTTTTACGTTGTGGGGGGGCGGTTTGCAGAACGCCATCATGAGCCAATTCCAGCCGGGCGCCCCTAAGTGTTTCGCGAAAATGCGCCAGCGGCGCCAAGATGCGTTCTGCAAAAGCCATCATTAAAATCCGTCACCATTTACAAGACCCAATGTGACGCGGAAATGGGTCACAATCAGGGCAAGGGCGGGACATGATCGGGCAAAAGCAGCGTTGAATTTTTGCGATTTCGCGTATGGGTAACAACAATACGCGCCCTGCGGGAAGATTGTCGCCAAGTCGTTGGCCAAAGGGCGCTGCCGTTGTGTCTTGCTGGACAGTGGCAAATCACCGAGAGCATAATCAGCGCCATGACGCACTTATTTCGCATGTGGACGGGCTGTTTGATTCTGTTTTGCCTGACGGCGCATGTTGCACACGCCCAAGATCCATCCGTTGACTATGGCGGCCTGCGCCCGCCTGCACGGGATGGTAACGTCCCGCAATCACGGTGGACCCATCAACCGGGTCACATGGTCTGGAACCGGGCGGCTGTGTCTGCTCTCAAGACCCACGGTGCTGCGCTGGTTGATCTTGTGCCTGCTGACATCGCGGACTGGTGCCCGAACTATCCCAACGCGACTGACGCAGAACGCCGCGCGTTTTGGGTTGGCTTCATGTCAGCACTGGCAAAATACGAAAGCACGTACCGGCCAGAGGCGGTCGGCGGCGGTGGCAAATGGTATGGGCTCTTGCAGATCCTTCCGGCCACTGCGCGTGGTTACAAGTGCAATGTCGGGACCGGCGAGGCGCTCAAGAACGGCGCGGCCAATCTGAGCTGTGCCGTGCGCATCATGGCTGTGACCGTCCCACGCGACGGGGTCATCTATGGCCGGGGCGGGCGCGGTGTCGCAGCGGATTGGGGGCCGATGCGGTCAGCGCCGAAACGGGCAGATATGTCGCGTTGGCTCCGTCAGCGGCCCTATTGCAAGACGTTGGACGCCACACGGCCGTCATTGCGGCCCGAGGGTTTGAAACAGGTCACGCAATAGGTCGGTTTCACGGTGCGACCTGTTCGAAAAACGCGAACATATGGTCAAAGATCCGGGGCTGGGTGATCAGCAAAAGGTGCCCGTTGTTGTCATAGGACACGACCGTCGCAGGGCGCGGCAGACCTTCGGCAAAACGCACCACCGCACGCAGCGGAAACACCGGATCGCGCGCGCCATGAAACAGTACGATGTCGATGTCCTTCAGGCGCTCTGGCTCTGAGTTCGTCCATCCGATCAGCGCGCTGGCGTGGCTGCGCGCCAGTGCCGCGTCGGGGACCACGATCCGCGGTGCGTTGGCGGCTGTCAGGGTTTCGGCGCTTTTACGCACCGTGGCGGGTTGCCCATCCGGCGGGCCAAACAACAGAGTTTTGTAGTATTCCAACCAGATGTCGCGCCGGTTCAAGCTGCCGACACGCGCGGCGGCTGCGACGTTGCCTGCAAACCCGCGCACACCTGCCAGCGTTGGTTGCGGCGCGGGCAGGGCTGTCGATATGCCCGCAATTGTGCTGCGGACATCCGACTGGGACACGGCGAGTATTTTGGCCGCTTCGAGGTTGATGGCATTCCCGGTCGAAAAACCCACGAAATAGACCTGTTCAAACTCATGGTGAGCTACGAAATCAGTGAGCGTTGTGGCCGCACGCTCAATGTCGACCCGGCCAGAACGCGCGCGCCCGTCGAGGCCCGGCAAACGGTAGTAGACCACCGCACGGTCCGGCGATGCGAACCTGTCCAGATCGCGCAACACGGAGATGGATGTCAGTGCGCCCGGTGTCGCGATCACGACGCTGCGCGCGGATGCGACAGCCTGCGCGTCAAAGACAATCGGTGTTTCATCTGATGATGGATCAATTGGTGCAACGCAGCCACTCAGCACGAACGACAAAACCAGCAGTAAAGCCGCGCGCATGGACCTAACCCAGCAGCGAAAAGTGATGGCGTTGGACCGTGATCCCGCGATCGGTCAGGACCTGCTCGAATGTGTCAGCCGGTGGCGTACATTCCAGAGGCAGACGGATACGCTTGCCCGACGTCAGGACTGCGCTCGCGCGCACAGAAAAGTCCAACCTTGTGTCCAGCCGCATGTGGCTGATGCGCTCCCATGTGATGTCGCCTGTTCTGCGTCCCGCGAACCAGCTGAGACCGCTGGACGCAAGTGCGACACCCGAGCGGCGGGCCGCCGCAACATCGTAGATGGCGGGCAGGGTGCACAGTGCAAAGAGCCCCATCAGCCAAAGCGCGGCGTCAAAGGCGATCACCGCCGTCACAATCCCCGCCCAAACCAACCCAAGCGCAAACACAGTGCCGCGATTGCGCCCGGTGGATTCGTATCGGTAGGGCGTCATCGCGCCTAGCGCCCGCCAGTCACGTCGAGGGTTGAGCCGGTGATATAGCTGGCGTCTGGCGAGGCGAGCCAAAGGATTGCGCGAGCGACTTCTTCGGCAGAGCCTTCGCGCTTCATCGGCACCATGTGGGCAAGGCGTTGCGCGCGTCCGGGCTCGCCGCCTTTGGCGTGCAATTCCGTGTCAATCAGGCCGGGGCGTATCGACATGACACGGATATTGTCCCCGGCGACCTCATCAGACAGCCCCTTGGTAAAGGTGTCGATGGCGGCTTTGGACGCGGCATAGTCGATATACTGGTTCCCAGACCCCAGACGTGCAGCGGCGGAAGAAATGTTGATGATCGCACCCCCATTGCCCTGGGACTGCATCCGCAACACGGCTTCTTTGGCAACCAGCATGGCGCCGATGACGTTCACATTCATCATCCTTGTAAGACGTGCGTGATCCATATCAGTCAGCTTGGCCGTCTGGTCCACGATGCCCGCGTTGTTGATCAGCACATCCAGACGTCCGAATTGGTCATCTACAGTCTTGTAGATGGCTGTGATGTCTTCCGGGTTGGCAACGTCGCCCTGGACCAGCACCGCGCGCCCGCCCGCTTTTTCGATAGCGGCCCGTGCGGCTGCGGCACCTTCGGCGTTGCTGCGATAGGTGAGAACAAAGTCATAGGTTGCGGCGGCGAGCCGCGCACAGGCTGCGCCGATACCTGCGGATGCGCCAGTGATCATGCAAACGGGACGTTCAGACATGGGCTTTGGGCCTTTCTATTGGTCAATTCATCGGGCTGTCAGAGACAAGAGACGTGCGTGGGTCGTAAACATGGAAGCCATCCAGATCCCCCTTGCCAACGCGAGCGCCCGCATGGCGCAAGCTGGCATAACCAAGGGCCAGATGGAATTGCGCATTGGGCAAAGCATAGAGCAATGCAAAATCCCGCGCGGTTTGCGTCAGGGTCGTCTCGCCTGCTGTATGCGTGATCTGGCGTTCTTCGGCGCGGTCAAAGGCGCTGGCCGGGATTTCGTCCAGCAAGAAACGCATGTCATGCGCCAGGGCCAGAACTGCACCGGGATCAGTATCAAACGGCAGGTCTGGCACATCGTCTCCCATAAGCGGCATCACGGTGCGCACCACATACCCAAGTGCAACGCAAAAATGTTCGGCCGCGTTGAAACTGTCCGGTGCGAGGCGCGCATTCAACTGTGCCGGATCGTCCAGACATGCCAACAGGCGCGGCACCGAGTCGGTCAACCGTTTCAACGGCGGTATCGTGGCATCGTAGAGCGTCATGTTGGACATCTTGCAAACTCAAAGCCGGGTGATGTTCATGCCTTTGCGGTCACGCTTCACGGATGCGCGTGATCATTTCCGTGGTGTCACGGCTCAGGTTCGGGGTCGAGGCGATGCGCTCCAGCTCTTTGCCAATCATGGATTGGCGAATAGCATCGTAGCGCCGCCAGGTCTGGAACGCGGCACACATCCGCGCGGTTGTTTGCGGGTTGACCGGGTCCAACCGGATCAGCCAGTCCGCCAGCATGGTATAGCCGGATCCGTCGCGAGCGTGGAACCCGGCGTGATGCCCGGCCAAGGCGCCCAGAGTGGCGCGAAAGCGGTTGGGGTTCTTCCAGTTGAAATCGGCGTGACCGGTCAGCGCCTTGGCCGTATCGGCCGCATCGTCGGGTTTGGCTTCCATCACCTGCAGGCCAAACCACTTGTCCATCACCAGCCGGTCCGACTTCCACTGCGCTTCGAATTGGGCCAGTGCCGCATCGCCGCGCCCGGCGCGGATCAAGTTCGCCAAGGCGGCGAGCTGTTGGGTCATGTTGGTCGCTGAATCGAATTGAGCCTGCGCCGCGTCCCCGTTGTCGAGCCGTGTCAACAGTGACAACACAACATTGCCCATGGAGCGCATGCCCGACTGCTCCGCGTCGGGGGCATAGGGCGCATCAACCTGATGGCGCGCGTAAAGACCGGGCAGGGCATCCGCCAGCGTTTCGGCCAGGGCTTGCCTGTGGTCTTGACCGATCGCCCAAATCTGATCGGGGTCAGGCGTTGTGCCCATTTCGTGCAGGTCAGCCGCCAGTTGCGCCTGGCTTGGTAGTGCAAGGCAGTAGGCACGGTAGGCAGGATCCAAGCTGTCGTCGGTCAGGACCTTGGCGACACCTTCCAGCCAAGCCGTGTCCGGCGCGGCCTGTTTCGTCACCGCATTCAACAGAGATGCCCTGCCGAGGTTTCGACCCGCCTCCCACCGGTTGAACGGGTCGGTGTCATGCGCCAGCAAAAACGCATGATCAGGCGTGTGGTCCAAAACCACTGGCGCGGAAAACCCACGCAGGATTGATGGCACCGGGCGCGCCGTCAAACCTGGAAAGCTAAAGCTCTGCGTGTCTTTGGTCAGTTCCAGCACCTGCGTGGCCAAAACCTCTTTGCCATCCGGCCCCAACAAGCCCACGGCAATTGGGATCACCTGCGCCTGTGGTGCTGGCGTCGCGGCCGAGGGGGGCGTGGATTGGGTAAAGGTGAGGCTGTAGGTGCCGTCGTCTTTGTAGCTGTCGGTGACAGAGACCCGCGGCGTGCCGGCCTGACTGTACCACCGCTTGAACTGGGTCAGGTCGCGCCCTGTCGCGTCCTCGAACACCTGTAGCCAGTCCTCGATCGTAGCGGCATCCCCGTCGTGACGGTCAAAGTAGAGATCGAGCGCTGTTTTATACCCGTCGTCACCGACGAGGGTCTTCAGCATGCGGATCACCTCGGCGCCTTTTTCGTACACGGTCGCCGTGTAAAAGTTGTTGATCTCCTGAAAGCTCTCTGGCCGCACCGGGTGTGCGAGCGGTCCCTGGTCTTCGGTGAACTGCCGCCCACGAAGGTCGATCACGTCGGAAATGCGTTTGACCGGTTCTGATCGCATATCGGCGGTGAACTGGCTGTCGCGGAAAACTGTCAGCCCCTCCTTGAGGCACAGTTGGAACCAATCGCGGCAGGTGATCCGGTTTCCGGTCCAGTTGTGGAAATACTCGTGGGCGATGATCGCCTCGATCCGTTCGAAATTGCCGTCGGTCGATGTTTCGGGCGATGCAAGAACGGCAGAGGCGTTAAAGATGTTCAGCCCCTTGTTCTCCATCGCGCCCATGTTGAAATCGTCCACGGCGACGATGTTGAACACGTCCAGATCGTAGGCGCGGCCATAAACCTGTTCGTCCCAGGTCATCGATGCCTTCAACGCTTGCATGCCAAACGCGCATTTGCCCTCGTCTCCGGGGCGCACATAAAGAGCCAGGTCAACCTTGCGCCCGTCCATCGTGACAAAGTCGTCGCGATGCGCCACGAGTTCGCCAGCCACCAGTGCAAAGAGATAGGCGGGCTTGGGCCACGGATCGTGCCATTCGGCCCAACCGTCGCCTGCCGCGACTGGATTGCCATTGGACAACAGCGTGCCGTGTGGTCCGTTGATGCGCACGGTAAAGGTGCTCATGACGTCGGGCCGGTCGGGGTAATAGGTGATTTTGCGGAACCCTTCGGCTTCGCACTGGGTGCAATACATCCCGTTGGACAGGTACAACCCTTCCAGCGCAGTATTGGCGGCAGGATCAATCTGCACCTCTGCTTCCCAGGTGAATGGCATGTCTGGCACGTCCAGCGTCAAACCAGCCTCGGTCACGACAGGTTTCACCGCCTCACCATCAATCTTTGCCGACACGAGCGAGAGGTTTTCGCCGTGCAGGAAAAATGTCCGGTCCGTTGCCTTTGGGTTGGGTGCAAATTTGATGCGCGACGTTACCCGCGTCGCAGACGGCGCAAGGTCGAAGGTGAGGTGGACCTCTTCGACGGTGTAGCCGAACGGGGTGTATTCCCTGAGATAGATCGTTTGGGGGGATGCGTCGCGCATGGGATACCTGTGCCTGCTGAATATCGGGGAAGGGTAGAGCGGCGCTGCGGTGCCTGCAAGCAGGGTTGGCAGATCAGTGAACGGATGGTGAAGCGTCTGCCTCAAGCTGTCAAAGCCGCGGGCGTATGACATGAAGCGTTTGCCAAAAGCCGATCCGGTCTAGGTATGCGGATATGACGGCGATAGTTTGGTTCAAGCGCGACTTGCGCACGACAGATCACGGGGCTTTGGCCCGTGCGGCTTTTCAGGGCGATGTGATCCCGCTGTACGTCTTTGAGCCGGAATATTGGGCGGAACCCGACGTCTCGGGCAGGCAGTTTGACTTTGTGCGTGAAAGCGTGCGGGCGCTGGGCGATGACCTTGCCACGCTGGGTATGTCATTGGTGATCCGTGTGGGGCATGTGCCAGATGTCTTGAGTGATCTACAGGCCGAGACCGGCTTTCACACGCTATTCAGCCACGAAGAGACGGGCAGCGGATGGACCTACGCGCGAGACCGCGCAGTTGCCGGTTGGTGTGGCGCAAACGGTGTGACGTGGCACGAAGTGGCGCAGTCCGGGGTCGTCCGGCGTCTGAATGGTCGCGACGGGTGGGCGGCGCAGCGCAATGCGTATCTGCGACAGCCTCAGATTGTTGTGCCGGAACGTCTGACGGGGCCGGACCTTGCGTCCGACCCTGTTCCCGACCTGACGCAAGCCGACCATTGCCCGCACAGGCAAACTGGTGGCCGTCCGCAAGCGTTATCACTGTTGGGCTCTTTCCTGACAGAGCGTGGCCAGACGTATCGCAAGGATATGTCGTCGCCGGTGACGGGTGAACATGCCTGTTCGCGTCTGTCGCCCTATCTGGCGTTCGGTTGTCTGTCCGGTCGTGAGGCATCGCAGGCAACGGCTGCACGTCAACGCGAAGTCAAAGGCACACGCACCGGCTGGGGTGGGTCGCTCAAGAGCTTTCAGGCCAGATTGGCGTGGCGTGATCATTTCATGCAAAAGCTGGAGGATGAACCGGCGCTCGAACACAATTGCCTGCACCGAGCCTATGAAGGCTTGCGGCCTGCTGTACCGGATGCGGCAAGGCTCGCGGCGTGGCAGGCTGGAGAAACGGGCTTGCCATTTGTCGATGCTTGTATGCGATATTTGAATGCGACGGGATGGTTGAATTTCCGCATGCGTTCGATGGTGACTGCGGTCGCGTCCTATCACCTTTGGTTGGATTGGCGAGTCACGGGCCTGCATCTTGCGCGTCAGTTTACCGATTTCGAACCGGGTATTCACTGGCCGCAGGCGCAGATGCAGTCGGGCACGACCGGCATGAATACCATCCGGATCTACAACCCGGTGAAACAGGGCAAGGATCAGGATCCAACAGGCGTGTTCACGCGCCGTTGGTGCCCGGAATTGGCTGGGGTGCCGGATGCGCACCTTCAGGAACCTTGGCTGTGGGACGGCGCTGCGGGCCTTTTGGATCGGGGATATCCAGCGCCGGTCGTGGATGTCGCCGCTGCCGCACGTGAGGCACGCGACCGGGTTTGGGCCGTGCGACGTGGAACTGCCTTTAAGACCGAGGCTGCGCGCGTCGTGGACAAACATGCCAGCCGCAAAGACCCCCAAGGCCATTTTGTCGATGACCGCGCCGGACGACGCGGGCGCAAGACGTCGCCCGCCAAAGACACGCGCCAAATGGGTTTTGATTTCTAATGGGTCGCATGCGCAAGAAAGCTGACTTGCCGGAAAAGACATGCCCGGTGTGTCTGCGCCCGTTCACCTGGCGCAAGAAGTGGGCAAAGGTCTGGGATGAGGTCAAATACTGCTCAGACAAGTGCCGCCGCGCATCCAAGACAGGGTAATTTCCCAGTTTTTGCGTGCTCTTCACGCAAGGGTGACAGAATGATCGGCTTTTGGTAAAAGTTTTTGACCAATGATGTTTACGATAGGAAACTTTTTCTCTAGTCCTTCCGCCATCAAGGGAATCCAGGCCAGGAGGGCATCACATGTCGACATATGTGGAACGGGCAGAACTGCGGGTGGCGGACACGCTGGCGCAGTTTATCGAAGGGCAAGCGTTGCCCGGTACAGGTGTGGCAACTGCAGACTTCTGGGCCGGTTTTTCCGCATTGGTGCATGACCTCGGCCCCAAGAACCGCGCATTTCTGGCGGCACGCACAGATATCCAGACCAAACTGGACGCCTGGCATATGGCGCACCGCAGCGGCCCACATGACGCAGACGCATACCGCGCCTTTCTAGAAGAAATCGGGTATCTCGTGCCGGAAGGGCCTGATTTTGAAATTGAGACAGAGAATGTTGACCCAGAGATCGCCGTAACACCCGGCGCGCAATTGGTTGTGCCCATCATGAATGCACGGTTCGCGCTGAATGCGGCGAACGCCCGGTGGGGAAACCTCTATGATGCGCTTTATGGCACGGACGCGTTGGGCGATTTGCCGACGGGCAAGGGATACGACCCCGAACGCGGCGCGCGCGTGATTGCCTGGGCCAAGGATTTTCTGGACAATGCCGTGCCGCTGGACGGTGCCAAATGGGCCGATGTTGATCACCTCGGTGTTGCGGGTGACGCCCTCGACATGCGCATCGGCGACCGGGCTGTGTCGCTGGCCAACCCGGCGCAATACGCAGGCCACTCGGAACCCGAAGAGTGGGGCATGTTCCTGTTTCGCCACAACGGGCTCGGGATCGAAGTGCTGGTCAATCGCAACAACGAAATCGGCAGCACGGATCCCGCCGGGATCGCTGCGGTCAACCTCGAAGCCGCGCTGTCGACCATCATGGATTGCGAGGACAGCGTTGCCGCCGTCGATGCAGAGGACAAAGTGCTGGCCTATGGCAACTGGCTGGGCCTGATGAAAGGCGACCTCGAAGAGAGCTTTGAGAAGGGCGGCAAGACAATCACCCGCCGGATGTTTGGTGATTTCACCTATACGGGCCCTGATGGCGCGCCTTTCAACGTCAAAACGCGCAGCCTGATGCTGGTGCGCAATGTCGGCCACCTGATGACCAACCCCGCGATCCTCGACCGCGATGGTGCCGAAATTGGCGAGGGCCTGCTGGACGCGATGATCACGACGCTGATCGCGATGCACGATTTGCAGAAAACCGAAGGGCTGCGAAATTCGGTGACCGGGTCCGTCTATGTGGTCAAGCCCAAGATGCACGGCCCCGCCGAAGTTGCGTTCGCCGACGAGATATTTACGCGCGTGGAGAAAGTGCTCGGCCTGCCCGCGTACACTGTCAAACTGGGGATCATGGATGAGGAACGCAGGACATCTGCCAACCTAAAGGAGTGTATCCGCGCGGCCAAATCGCGTGTGGCGTTCATCAACACCGGCTTCCTCGACCGCACCGGTGACGAAATCCACACCAGTATGGAAGCGGGCCCGATGATCCCCAAAGGTGAGATGAAGGGGGCAGCCTGGATCGCCGCCTACGAGGATCGGAACGTGGATATCGGTCTGGCTTGCGGCCTCAAGGGGCGTGCGCAGATCGGCAAGGGCATGTGGGCCATGCCGGACCGGATGCAGGAGATGCTCGACGCCAAGGTCGGGCACCCACAGTCGGGTGCCACATGCGCATGGGTGCCGTCACCCACAGCGGCCACTCTCCACGCCACACACTATCACCAGGTCGATGTGCTGGCCCGTCAGGACGCACTGAAAGCGGGTGGCGCGCGCGGTACATTGGAAGATCTGTTGACGATCCCAGTCGCAACTGGCCGCAACTTTTCCGATGCGGAAATCACGCGTGAACTGGAAAACAATGCGCAGGGCATTCTGGGCTACGTCGTGCGCTGGGTGGATGCGGGCGTTGGCTGTTCCAAAGTGCCGGACATCAATGATGTTGGCCTGATGGAAGACCGCGCCACATGCCGCATCAGCGCGCAAGCCTTGGCCAACTGGCTGCACCATGACGTGGTGAGCGAGGCGCAGGTGACGGCGGCCCTCAAGAAGATGGCAGGGGTGGTGGACCGTCAAAACGCAAACGACCCGCATTACCGCCCAATGGCGCCTGGGTTTGACGGCGTGGCCTTTCAGGCGGCTTGCGATCTGGTGCTGAAAGGCCGCGAACAGCCGTCCGGCTATACTGAGCCGGTGCTGCACGCGCGCCGGTTGGAATTCAAAGCGGCGTAATCCAACGCATGTACTCAAGTTTCGGCGCGGCAAGTCTGCTTGCCGCCCGCGCAACGCCAATACCCACACGTTCAGAAAACGCCCCAAAGATGAGGGCAGGAGACCAAGAAATGACTATTTCCCTGCGCAAGGCACGGACCATCATCCGCAAGACACTTGAGAAAGGGCGCGAGCTGGACCTCAAGCCATTGTCCGTCGTTGTTCTGGATGCCGGTGGTCACGTGCAGGCTTTTGAGCGCGAAGACGGCGCCGCCCCCGGCCGGTTCTCGATTGCGCATGGCAAGGCTTACGGCTCTGTCATGCTGGGCATGGCGGGCACCGCCCAGATGGCACGCGCCGAAGCGCAGGCTTACTTTATGGAAGCGGTCAACGGCCTCTTTGGCGGTCAAGTGGTGCCAGTTCCCGGCGGCGTGCTGATCCGCGACAAGAAAGGGAATATCGTGGGTGCAGTTGGTGTCACGGGTGATACGTCCGACAACGATGCCGCCGCCGCCGTTGCAGGCATCGAAGCGGCTGCTTTGACGGCTGAAATTTAGGCACTGACACTTTGCGGCTTTGCGCACAGTGACGTGCGCGCGGGCCGCACTGTTCTTGGCGGGGCGTCAGGGCTATAACGGCGCGACGCATCGCAAAGAGGTACAAATGGCGCGCCCCATTATCGGTATTATCTCCAACCATCACGTCATCAATGATGAATACCCGGTGCAGGCCGCCGGGCTCATCAATATCTCGGCGGTTGCGGATGTTGCCGAAGGTCTGCCGCTCTTGGTGCCTGCAGAACCTGACAAGGTGCGGCTGTCCGATTTGCTGGAGAACTGCGCGGGTTTTGTGTTCACTGGTGGGCGTGCCAACGTGCATCCCGAAGAATACGGTGAAGAAGCAACCGAGGCGCACGGCGCTTTCGATCGCAACCGTGATGCGGTGACCTTGCCGCTGATCCGCGCTTTGGTCGAAAGGGGCCAGCCTTTCTTGGGGATCTGTCGTGGGTTTCAAGAGGTCAATGTCGCCATGGGCGGCTCCCTATACCCCGAAATCCGCGATTTGCCGGGGCGCGACAATCACCGCATGCCACCTGACGGCACACTCGAAGAGAAATTTGCCCTTCGCCACGACGTGACATTTTCCGAAAATGGCGTGTTTCATCAGCTGATGGGGCGTCAATCTGTGCCGACAAACACGCTGCATGGGCAGGGGATCAAAGCGCCGGGACCACGGGTTGTGGTTGATGGGCACGCGCCGGATGGCACACCCGAGGCGATCTATATCGACGGCGCACCTGGATTTAGCCTGTCCGTTCAATGGCACCCAGAGTGGAACGCCAAATGTGACCCAGTCTCACGCCCGCTGTTCGAAGCCTTCGGGGCCGCGTGCCGTGATTGGGCCGACGGGCAACGGACACGGCCGATGCTGCGCACCGCTTAAGCTTGCGTTAACCAAGGGCGGGGCAGGATGCCTGCATGCCCGTAACCCATCTATCCAACCCGACCTTTTTCTTTACTGCGCGCGCAGCACAGCGTGGCAGTGACGTCTTTGTGCGTGAAATTCACGCCTTGCGTCAGGCGATGCGGCAAACCCGCAACAAGCACCCCTTTGACATCGCCGAAATTGTTGTACTGGGCGACGTCATCCATACGCTTTGGGACTTGCCCGCCGGGGATACGGATTTTGCGATCCGATGGCGCATGTTGAAAACGCTGTTTTCACGCAGCGTTGAAAAGGGCGTTTGGCAACGCAGGTTTTGGGAACACGAAATTCGCGATCCTGCCGATCTTGCCGCGCACCGACGAATGATCTGGGCAGCGCCGGTCCAGGCGGGTCTGGCCAAGCGGCCCGAAGACTGGCCGCATTCGTCAGTCCATCGTGCGATGTCTTTGGGGCAGTACGACACCTCCGGTGCCAGGCAAGCGTCGCAGGCAACGATGCCGATGCGCAAGCCGTCAGTCGCGGCACAGTTGCGCGCCGTCAGTTGACTGTTGTGGTTTGCGGTCGGTCAGACCTGAGTGCCGCTCAAACAGTCTGGCCGCCAGAGATCTGGATGCTTTGACCGTTGATGCTTTGTGATCCTGGGCCCACCAACCACAGTGCTGCGGCCGCAACCTCTGAGACGTCCAGCAGTCTTTTGTGCCGGTTGGCGTCAACCATCACCTGCCGCGCGGCGTCGCTGCTCATGCCTGTGTGAGTGGCAATGGCGTCTTGGTTGCGGGTGACAATTGGCGTGTCGACATAGCCGGGGCAAAGCGCGTTGAAGGTGTAGGGTTGGCCGATGTACTCTTCACTCAGCGACCGGATCATGCCGATCAGACCGTGTTTGGAAGCTGCATAGGCCGCCGCACCGGGCAATCCCCTGAGACCCGCTATGGACGAAATCGCGATGACCCGGCCCCAATCTGTGTCCCGCATGCCGGGCAAACAGGCCCGTATGGTTAGAAAGGCGCCATCCAGGTTGGTCGCCATCATATCACGCCAAAACGCAGTGTCCGTTTTGTGCAATGCGCGGCCTTCGGCAATGCCAGCGTTCGGAACGCAAATCTGAACGGGTCCACGTTGAGAAATCGCGTTTTCTATCGTGTCATTGACCGATGCCTCGTTGCGCACATCCATGGTCATGCCAAAGAGGCCATTGCCGGACACCTGATCCAAAACCTCGGCCCGGCGGCCCGTGATGGTCACCTTGCAGCCGTGGTCGGCTAGCATCTGCGCAACCGCCAGGCCAATGCCCGTACCGCCACCCGTGACCAACGCGTGAATACCATTCAAGTCCGTTTGCATGGGCTGTGTCCTCAGGCTGATTGGATTTCAGGCACTGTGCGTGCTTGGTCGACGTCGCGCAACTCAAAGTCACGCAGAACGTCGCAGGTCGTTTCCAAAACACCATCGCGTATTGACACGACCCAACGCTCGGGCCACCGTTAAGACTGTTGACCTCATGAAAAACGTACTCGACATACCCCCCGTCTGGCTGATCATGGCGTTGCTGCTGGCATGGTGCCAGGGCCGCTTTTTTCCGTTTGGAATGAGTGTGGATCACCCCGTAACACGGACGATGGCGGGGATGTTGATCGGCGCCGGTGTCATTCTGATGGCCGCCGCTGTCATCGAGTTTTACCGCCGACGCACCACCGTCATCCCACATCAAACACCGTCGAAACTGATCACATCCGGCGTTTTTGGTCGCACACGCAATCCTATCTACCTCGGCGATACGCTCTTGCTGACCGGTCTGATCCTACGCTTTGACGCCGTGCCATCCCTGGTGCTTGTGCCAATCTTTGTCTGGTGGATCGAACGGCACTTTATCGTGCCCGAAGAGGACAGGATGCGCCGCGTGTTTCGTGCCGATTTTACGCGCTACGAACAAAAAGTGCGCAGGTGGGTTTAGATTCTTTTCATTTATTACCTGGCTGACGCAGGTGCCCTTCTTGTATCTCCCAACATAGGGCGCTACTGGACACGCGGGCTTTGTAAACCACATACCCAATCGGCTTTGCCACCAAAGATTGCAGCAAACATGGGGGACTGCTCCGCATGAAGATCGGAACACCGAAGGAAACTTTTGCCGGAGAGCGTCGTGTTGCCATGACGCCGGACAGTGCCACGGCGCTGCAAAAACTGGGCCATACCTGTGTGGTTGAAACGGGCGCTGGGTCAGAGGCCGGGTTTGCAGATGCAGACTATGCCGCTGCGGGTGTCGAAGTTGTCAAAACAGCCGCCGCCTTGTGGAAGGCTGCGGATGTGGTCGCCAAGGTGCGCGCGCCCGATGCCACCGAGATGAAGCGGTTGCGCGAAGGACAGACACTAATCTCGTTCTTCAGCCCCGTTGCTGACGAGGCAAAGATGCAGAGCGCCGCCAAAAAAGGCGCGACTGTCGTCGCCATGGAAATGATCCCGCGGATCTCTCGTGCGCAGAAAATGGACGCGCTGTCGTCCATGGCGAACATCGCGGGCTACCGGGCCGTTATCGAGGCTGGCAACAACTTTGGCCGCTTCTTTACCGGTCAGATCACAGCGGCTGGCAAGGTGCCACCTGCCAAGGTGCTGGTCGTAGGGGCGGGGGTTGCTGGTCTCGCAGCCATCGGAACCTCGACCTCTTTGGGTGCCATCACCTACGCCTTTGACGTGCGCCCCGAAGTGGCCGAACAGGTCGAGTCGATGGGCGCCGAGTTCGTCTATCTCGACTTCGAAGAAGAGCAGCAGGATGGTTCGTCGTCGGGCGGATACGCCTCGGTCTCTTCGCCCGAGTTCCGTGAAGCACAGCTTGCCAAGTTCCGGGAACTGGCCCCTGAGGTCGATATCGTCATCACCACGGCGCTGATCCCAAACCGCGAAGCACCCGAGCTGTGGACCGAAGACATGGTCGCCTCGATGAAGCCCGGCTCGGTCATCGTGGACCTTGCCGCAGAAAAGGGCGGCAACTGCAAACTGACCGTCGCGGATGAAAAGATCGTCACCGAAAATGGCGTGACCATCATCGGCTACACCGACTTCCCCAGCCGTATGGCGACGCAGTCCTCCAGCCTCTATGCGACGAATATCCGCCACCTGATGACGGACCTGACGCCGGAAAAAGACGGCGTGATCGATCACAACATGGAAGATGACGTGATCCGTGGGGCCACAATTGCCCACGCGCAAGAAGTCACCTTCCCGCCGCCACCACCCAAGGTGGCCGCCATTGCCGCAGCCCCCAAGAAGGAAGCGGCCAAAGAACTGACGCCCGAAGAGAAACGTGCCGCTGAGACGGCAGCGTTCAAGGCGCAAACCAAGAACCAGGTCACTCTGCTTGCTATTGGTGGCGCACTGATCCTGTTGGCGGGTCTCTATACCCCGGCCAGCTTTATGCAGCACTTCATCGTCTTTGTTCTGAGTGTGTTCATCGGTTTCCAAGTCATTTGGGGCGTGGCGCACAGCCTGCACACACCGCTGATGGCCGTGACCAATGCGATCTCGTCGATCGTGATCCTTGGTGCACTCATACAAATCGGGTCGACGTCTGGTGTCATCACCTTCCTGTCGATCTTTGGGGTCTTTATGGCGTCGATCAACATTTTCGGCGGCTTCCTCGTGACACGGCGCATGCTCGCCATGTTCCAGAAATCCTAAGGAGTAGGCGCAATGGAACTCGGATTTACCACTGCCGCCTATGTTGTTGCGGCTGTTCTCTTCATCTTGTCGCTGGGCGGTCTGTCCGGACAGGAAAGCGCCAAGCGCGCCGTCTGGTACGGCATCGTGGGCATGTTCATCGCTGTGGTGGCGACGCTGATTGGACCGGGGCAGGGCCTGTGGCTGTTGTCTCTTCTGCTCATCGCCGGCGGCGCGGCCGTCGGCTATCAGCTGGCGACCAAGGTCGAGATGACGCAAATGCCCGAGCTTGTAGCCGGTATGCACGCCTTGGTCGGTCTGGCGGCGGTGTTCATCGGTTATAACGCACACATCATGATCGGTTACGTTGATGGTCATCTGGCCGAAAACGGGGCCGCCTTGGGTGGTGCCATTGTAGACGGTCAATGGGTGCAGTCGGTCGACAAGGCCGTGTTGGAACCGCTGTCTGCCTTTGGTCAGTTGATTGCCAAAAAGACGGCGGTCGAGATTACCATTCTGCAGATCGAACTGGTTCTGGGCATCTGGATCGGTGCGGTGACATTCACAGGGTCCTATGTGGCTTGGGGCAAGCTGTCCGGCAAGGTCGACAGCTCCGCCACCAAACTGCCCGGTGGACACATCCTGAACGCGGCTGCGGCTGGCGCATCGGTGGTTCTGGCCATCATCTACTTCAGCAGCGGCAGCCTGTTGTCGCTGATCCTGTTGACACTTCTGGCGCTCTTCATTGGCTGGCACCTGATCATGGGCATTGGCGGCGCAGACATGCCGGTCGTGGTCTCCATGTTGAACAGCTATTCCGGCTGGGCGGCTGCGGCCATCGGCTTCTCGCTGGGCAACGATCTGTTGATCGTGGTTGGTGCGCTGGTCGGCTCGTCCGGTGCGATCCTGTCCTACATCATGTGTAAGGCGATGAACCGGTCGTTTGTGTCGGTCATTCTGGGCGGCTTTGGCGGCCCGGCGGGTGAGCAGATGGCGGTTGAAGGCGAGCAGATTGCGATTGAGGCGGATGGCGTTGCCACAGCCCTGAACGAAGCCGACAGCGTCATCATCATCCCCGGTTACGGCATGGCCGTGGCGCAGGCCCAGCAGGGCGTGGCCGAGCTGACGCGCAAACTGCGCGCTGCTGGTAAAGAGGTGCGCTTTGCGATCCACCCCGTTGCCGGGCGTCTGCCGGGGCACATGAACGTGCTGTTGGCCGAGGCCAAGGTGCCTTACGACATCGTTTTGGAAATGGACGAGATCAACGACGACTTCCCCGACACGGATGTCGCCATTGTCATCGGTTCGAACGACATCGTGAACCCCGCTGCACAGGACGATCCAAACAGCCCCATCGCTGGCATGCCGGTGTTGGAATGCTGGAAGGCCAAGCAGGTGTTCGTGTCCAAACGCGGGCAGGGTACGGGCTATTCCGGGATCGAGAACCCGCTGTTCTTCAAGGACAACACACGCATGTTCTACGGTGACGCCAAGGCGTCCATCGACAAGCTGCTGCCGATGATCGACTAAGTCGGTAGATCTGAAAAACAGTTGAAAAGGCGGGCTCACAGGCCCGCCTTTTTCGTTTGAAAAGCTGCGTGTGAGATAAACGATGCACCATGTCGTGACCTGACAGCGGTTTGCAAACGGGCTATGTCGGGGTCGTTGCGCCCGTTGGAGTGTTGTGGTGAGTTTGTTGAATTCCATACTAGAGGCATCTGCGAAGTCAGGGCGCCAGGGATTCATACGCAACATGCCGCGCCACTGCGCCGTGTTCATGCCGCGCAGCGCAAAACTGCTGGTGACATTTGACCATTTCGGCTCCATCCACTCCGCCCCTCCAAGGTTGCCTTGGGGGCACGCATTGGCGGCAGAGATGGGGTGGTCACACCTTGGCAACATGACCAAACAGAACGACTGGTTCCGACACAAGGATATGTTCGCGCTCTATCGCAAACTGCGGGATGATGCGTTCTTTGCCGACTTTGAAGATGTCGTGTTTTATGGCGCGTCCATGGGCGGCTATGCGGCCTGCGCCTTTTCCGTGGTGCGGCCCGGTGCGCGTGTGGTTGCGATTTCCCCGCAAACGACGTTGCGCAAATCCATTGTGCCTTTTGAAACGCGGTTCCCCGAGGGGCGCAAACTTGGGCAGTGGTCCGGCCCTTGGGTCGATGCGGCCGAGACAGCGCGCAGCGCATCCAGCGTCAAAATCATCTATGACCCGTGGTGGGGACCGGACGCCGCACATGCCGCACGGTTTACCGGTCACCGCGTAGATCGCTATGTGGCACCGTTCATGGGCCACCGGGTGCCGCAACACCTCAAGTCTATGGGATTGATGTCGACGGTGGCCAGCCGCGCCATCAAAGGCGGGTTGCACCCGACCAAGTTCCGATCCCTGTTGCGCAAGCGTCATCGCGATGCAGGCTATGTGACAGCGCTCTTGAAACGTGCGCAGCGCGCAGGGCATGGAGGTCTTGTTACCCGCCTGTTGGATGGCGGCGCGCTGCCGCTTTCTGATGCACAGAAGAACGCTTTGCGGCAATAGGTGGTGGCTGCATACCATTGCATTCTATTAACATATTGAAAATATGGTAAAATTCGTTTTGCTTTGTGGGTTATCTGGTCTATTTGTCCCAAAACACTTTCGGAGCAGCCATGGCCCCCATCGAAGATCACCCGCTACGTTACCGGTTGGCCAACGAACTGCATGCGCGTCCGTTTCCATCCATGCAGGCGCCGTGTTCGGCGGCGTATGTGGCGTTCAAACAGCCGGAAATGGCGGCCAACCGGGACCGTGCGCGCGACGTTGCACACCTGATGGCGCTCTTGGACCGCCATGGTGCGCCACATCCTCAGCCGGGGGCCACGCATTACTATGGGCAATTGGGTCGCCATTGGCTCAAGTGGGAACAACATACCGAGTTCGTCACTTACACGATCTTTTCGGAGGGTGTTGAGGACCGCGCGTTTGATGCGCGTGCCTTTGACCCATTCCCGCAGGATTGGCTGGAGGATGCGCCGGGGCAGCGTGTGACGTCTATTCTGATCCGGGTTGAGCCGCGCCGTAACGCCGAAGAGATGCGTGCGGATTTCCGGGACTGGTTTGTGCCCGAAAGCCTGGCCGTGAGCAGTGTCCTCGAAGGGGCGGCGATCATGGGGGGCGATTTCCGCATTGATCAGAACGGTCACATGCGGTTTGCGGTCTTTGCAAGCGAGGGAACGGGCCAGCGCCGGATTGGGCGTATCGTACAGCGTCTGTGCGAGATCGAGACGTACAAGTCCATGTCGATGCTCGGCTTTGCCCGGGTCCGAGCCATGGGGGCACAGTTGGGTGTTCTGGATACGCGGCTGACCGAACTGGTTGAGGCGATGTCGGTCGAAGGCTCGAAAGCCGAAGAAACCTTGCAGGCATTGCTGGCAATATCGGCAGAGCTGGAGACGCTTTCAGCGCAGTCGTCCTTCCGGTTTGGTGCCACATGGGCCTATGAGGCGATCGTCAACGAACGCATCGCGGCCCTACGTGAGGACCGCCATGAGGGGCGTCAGACCTTTGGCGAGTTTATGGTGCGGCGGTATCAGCCTGCGATGCGCACTGTGCGGTCCGCCCAGGAGCGGTTGGATGCGATGTCAGCGCGCGGTGTGCGGGCCGCCAATCTCTTGCGGACGCGTGTGGATGTGGAACGGTCCGCGCAAAACCAGGCGCTTTTGGAAAGCATGGACAAACGGTCGGATCTGCAATTGCGCCTTCAGCGCACCGTTGAAGGTCTGTCGGTGGTGGCGATCAGTTACTATGCCGTGTCGCTGGTGTCCTACTTGCTTTATCCGCTGGCTGAGAGCACAGGGCTGTCGAAGGGTCTGTTGACGGCGATAGTGACATTGCCCGTTGTTCTGGCCGTGTGGGGGTTGGTGCGGCGTTTGCGCAAGGAAGTCGACAAGTAGAGGCGTCGGGGTGGACTGTTTCGGCTTGCGCCGAAAGGCGCCCACCCGCCGACCCATTTAACGCGCACGTGTCTTTGCAGACGTTTGTCTGCAATTGTGAAATTTGGAAGCGGCGAGCGACGTTCTTAGCGGCCCCGTATCCGGGGGTCCAAAGCATCTCGCAGACCGTCGCCCAGGTAGTTCACGCCAAGCACTGTCAGTGAGATAAGAATACCGGGCAGGATCACGCGTTCGGGGTACTGTTCCATCCGTTGAACACTGTCGGCCAGCAGTTTGCCCCATGTTGGGAAATCCGACGGGAAGCCGACGCCGAGGAAACTGAGCGCGCTTTCGGTGATGATCGCGGTGGCCAGCCCAAGTGTGGCGGACACCATGATCGGAGAGATCACGTTGGGCAGCAGGTGCCTGCGGATGATTGCACCGGAAGTTGTGCCGATGGAGCGGGCGGCGAGGATGAATTCGCGTTCCTTGAGGGCGAGGATGTCGCCGCGAACGATCCGCGCAGTTTGCATCCATGAGGTCAGACCGACAACGGATACGATCAGGATGAACATACCACCTTCGGGTCCGAAATTGGCGCGCAAGGGCTCGCGGAACAGGGTCACAGCCACCAGAAGCAGGGGCAAGATCGGCAGCGACAGCACAAGGTCGGTAAAGCGCATGAGCCAGAAATCGGCTTTTTTGAAGTAGCCAGAGACCACGCCCACTGAGGTGCCGATCAGCAGGGCAAGCACCATCGCGGCCCATCCCACCGCCATGGAGGCACGGCCGCCAGCGATCAGGTTTGCCAGAATGTCACGGCCAAGGTTGTCCGTACCCAAGGGGCGGAACCACCCGGTCTTGGCGCTGCCGTCCCACAGCGCCACGTAGATCGGACGCATGTCCTTGTTGCGGATGTCCAGCTTTTGCGGATCGACCTGCCAGATGTAGGGGCCAAGGATCACCGCCAATGTGATGAACACCAGGAACCCGCCACCGAATAGGGCCCCCTTGTGGTGCTTGAACTGGTCCCAGACGTCCTTCCACTGGCTGCGCGGCGCCTTTGGCGGCTCCTTGTCCTGGAGGGCGGCATATGGGTCTGCTGCGGATTGATCAGTCATAGCGGATCCTCGGGTCGAGCACGCCGTAGAGTACGTCGGCAATGAGGTTGAAGAGCACGATCAGGATCGCGAAGATAAAGGTCAGCGTCATCACCATTGGGATGTCATTGGCGAAAAGCGCAGTCAGCAGAAGTTGTCCGATGCCGTTCACCTTGAACACGTTCTCAGTGATAATCGCGCCACCAAAGATCGACGGCACACCCAGTGCAATCACGGTGATCACCGGGATCATCGAATTGCGTAGCACGTGCACCATGACCACAGCGCCCTCCTTGAGGCCCTTGGCGCGGGCTGTGCGGACATAGTCCTGTCCCAGGTTGTCGAGCATCGAAGAGCGCATATAGCGGCTGAGCTGTGCGGTCGTTTGCAGCGCCAGCACCATAACGGGCATGATCATCTGCATGAACTGGATTTTGAAACTGGCCCAGTCGGTGACGACATGTGTGGTGTCATAGATCGACGGAAACCACCCCAGCTGAACCGAAAACACAACGATCAGCAGTGGTCCGGTGAAAAAGGGCGGGATAGAAAACCCGATCATTGTGATGAATGTACCGGTCTGGTCGAACACCGAGTATTGCCGGTAAGCCGAATAGATGCCGATGGGCAGGGCGATCAGGATACCCACCACGTAAGACAGGCCCACAACCCAGAGCGTCTGCGGGATGCGCTGCACCACGATGTCCATGACGGGGCTGCGCGTCTGCCATGAGATCACGCGCTGTTTGCCTTCGGCAAAGGACGTGCCGAACCAGTGGTCAAAGAGGACCTGTGGTTCGATCCAAAAGAATTGCACGATCCATTTCCAGTATTGCACATGGATCGGCTGGCCGAGGCCCAGTGCCTCGCGCATCTTCTCTTTGACTTCGGGGGGAACAGTCAGCGGGACCTGCGCCATCGGGTCGCCGGGGGCGAGTTGGAGCAGGAGAAAAATCACAAGGCTGATGAACAAAAGCGTCGGGATCGACAGGATCAACCGGCGGATTGTGAAAGTCAGCATAAAGGGCCAGTCCTTTTGCGGAGGTCTTTTTATTTCTTGGTCTGAGACCGGGGTAGGGTGGGCAATGCTGCCCACCCCATGGTCAGGATCACTTCACGCGGTGCCAGTCGGCCACGTTCCACAATTCACTGTCCCAGACGTTCAGGATGACGCCGCCCAGCGAATTTGCATGGGCCGACACGCGGCCACGGTGCACAAGTGGCACGATGGTGAACGTGTCTTTGGTCAGCATGTTGTTCATCTTGATCGCAATCTCGGCGCGCTTTTCGATTTCGCCGGTGCGTGCCAGCTCGTCGATCAGCTCGTCATATGCGGGATCACAGAAACGGTTGATGTTTTCACCCTGCCACTGGCTCGATGGCTTGGGCTCGCCGCCGCAACGATAGGCCGCCAGATATTGCTGGGGGTCTGTGCCGTTGAAGGTGTTGGCGTACATTTCCACGTCTGCATAGAACTTCTGGAACGTGTCGGGCGAACCGGGGTCACCACCAAAGAACACGGAAGCATCAAGGTTGCGGAGTTCGGTTTCAACACCGATTTCGCTCCACCACTGCTTGATCAGCGCCTGGAAATCCTGACGGACGGCGTTGGTCGAGGTCTGGTAGAGGATGCTCAGCTTGACGCCGTCCTTGTCGCGGATGCCGTCACCGTCGCTGTCGGTCCAACCCGCCTCATCCAGCAGCGCCTTGGCACCGTCGATGTCTTGTGTTGCACAGTGCTGATCGCCCGAGGCGAACATGGCGGGCGCAGGCACGAGGTCACAGGTGACCTTACCAGCCTTACCATAGCCAACTTCGACCAGCAGCGGGCGGTCGATGGCCATCGACAGCGCTTTGCGCACGTTGATGTCGCTCAGGAAGGGGTGGGGTTCCGCCACTGTAGACCGCGTTTCTGGCGGCAGATCGGGCGACGGGTTCGTCATGTTCATCTCAAGGCGCTCGACCAGCGGACCAAAGCCTGCGATGGCCTTGCCCTTGCCGCCTTCTTCCATGCGGGCAATCACGTCGGGTGCAAGCTGGAGGTTCCAAGCATAGTCAAATTCGCCGGTTTCCAGAACCGCACGACCCGCGGCTGTCGCGTCGCCGCCACCCTTGAATGTCACCTTGGCAAAGGCAGGTTTGGCCGGGTCGCGATAGTTTTGGTTGGCCGAGAACTGGATCACGTCGTTGGGACGGAAATCGTCAACCACGAACGGGCCGGTGCCGATGGGGTTGAAGTTTGCTTCGGTACACTCAGGTGCTTTGGCACCGAGGCAATCCGCAAACTGCGCCGCTTGAATGATCGGCGATTGACCACCGACAAATGGCCCGTAGGGGTTTGGTTTGGGCTGGTTGAACGTGACCTTGACCGTCAGATCGTCAATGGCCTCGACGTTTTCAACGCCATCAAAGAACGCAGCCTGCGCGCAGCCACCTTCGGGGTGCATGCAGTATTCGGCTGTGAATTTGACGTCAGCCGAAGTCACTGGCGTGCCATCAGACCACACCATGCCGTCGGCAATTTTCCATGTGATGGTCGTCAGGTCCGCGCTCACACCACCGTTTTCAACGGTGGGGATTTCAGCAGCCAGAAACGGCACCATGACGCCAACTTCGTTGTAACGGGCCAGCGGCTCAACCACCAGGCTGGCCGATTCCACGTCCTTGGTCCCGCCCGAAAGGTACGGGTTCAGGATCGAGGGCGCCTGCCAATAGATGATGCTCACTTCGCCGTCGGCTCCACGCTCGGCAAAGGCTGCCGGCGCAAGCGCGGCCGTGGCCACAGCACCCATAAGTAGGGTTTTCATTGTCATGTCATACTCCTTGTTGGACGCAGGGTTGCCCCATGCATCAATCGCGCATCACGTTTGGCGTGATACATTTCAGTCTTGGCAGGGTTTGGCACTGAACAAGGTAACCCACGGTTTCCCCGCGATTTTTACTCTTGGCCCCCCAAGTACATGCCAATATCGAAACAGACTTTGGGGAAATTGCAAGCGTTGCGTGCAGTCAATCGTGAATTTCGTGCGCTTGGGTTTGACAGTGCCGCGGCCTTCGCCCACTCTTTGAAACAAACGGGTCGAAAAGGCTCAATTAACGGGGATGTCCATGCTTGATCACACCGACACAGCGCCGATTGCCAGTATCCAGGGACTGCGCGTTGAGTTCCAAACCAAGGACGGTCCGGTGGTCGGTGTCGAAGACGTGTCGTTTGACATCAAACCGGGCGAAACCGTCTGTGTCGTTGGCGAATCCGGGTCGGGCAAATCGGTGTCCTCACTGTCGCTGATGCGGTTGGTCGAGTTCGGCGGCGGTCAGATCGCGGGTGGCCGCCTCGTCTTTGATCGCAAAGATGCTGAGGCGGTCGATCTCGCCGAAACGGATCAGGACCTGATGCGCACGATCCGCGGCAATGAAATTGGCATGATCTTTCAAGAGCCGATGACTGCGCTGAACCCGGTCTTTACCGTGGGGCGGCAACTGACCGAGGGCCTGCGCCTGCACAAGGGGCTGAGCAAAAGCCAGGCAGAAGAGCGCGCGCTTGCGCTGCTCCAGCAGGTGCGCATTCCGGAACCTGCGCGCCGGATGAAACAGTACCCGCACGAATTGTCGGGCGGTATGCGCCAACGCGTTGTGATCGCCATGGCATTGGCCTGTGCGCCGCGTCTGCTGATTGCAGACGAACCAACAACGGCCCTGGACGTGACGATCCAGGCGGAAATCCTCGCGCTAATGGACCGGCTAAAGCGCGAAACCGGTACGGCGGTGATGTTCATCACGCATGACATGGCCGTCGTGGCGCAGATGGCGGACCGGGTTGTGGTGATGTTCCGCGGCAACAAGGTTGAAGAGGGGCCGGTCGAAGAGATTTTCGAGAATCCGCAGCACCCGTACACCAAGGCGCTGCTGGCGGCTGTGCCCAAACTGGGCGAGATGCGTGGCAAGGCGCACCCGGAGCCGATGAAGCTGATGGGGCGCGCGCAAGACGAGATCAAGCCGATCCCCGGATCTGACACCCCGCTTTTGCATGTCAAAGGGTTGACGACCCGCTTTCCCGTGCGCGGTGGTTTCTTCCGCAGACTGGTCGCAAACGTCCACGCGGTCGAAGACGTGTCATTCACCATCAACAAGGGGCAAACACTCAGCCTTGTGGGCGAAAGCGGGTGCGGCAAGTCGTCGGCGGGCCGCTCGATCCTGCGATTGGTCGAACCGCAATCCGGTGAGATTCGTTTGGGCGACATGGATGTCATGGCACTGAACGACCGCGATTTGCGGCGGGCGCGTGTGGACATGCAGATGATCTTTCAGGACCCCTTTGCCTCGCTCAACCCGCAGATGCAGTTGGCGGACCAGGTGGCAGAACCGATGCACAACTTTGGCATGTTCAAAGGAGAGGAAGGGCGCAAACGGGTCGAGATGTTGTTTGACCGTGTGGAATTGCCGCGCAGCTTCATGCGCCGCTATCCGCACGAATTGTCAGGCGGGCAACGTCAGCGGGTGGCCATCGCGCGCGCGCTTGCGCTCAATCCCAAGCTGATCATTGCGGACGAGGCGGTGTCTGCGCTGGACGTGTCCGTTCAGGCGCAGGTTTTGAACCTGATGATGGAGCTGCAATCCGAGATGGATTTGTCATTCCTTTTTATCAGTCACGACATGGCGGTTGTGGAGCGGGTGAGCCATCAGGTCGGGGTGATGTATCTGGGCCGCATCGTCGAAATGGGCCCACGGGCGCGCGTGTTCGAGAACCCCCAACACCCTTATACGCAAGCGTTGATGAAGGCCGTGCCAATCGCAGACCCAAGGCAACGGAAGGCCGAGAAGGATTTGAACTTCAAACCGATTCCGTCGCCCATTCATCCTGTCGACTATCGTCCAGAGCCATCTGTCTACAACGAGGTCGAGCCGGGGCATTTCGTCCTGACCACCGACAGTGGGTATTGATGCGCCATACCCAAGCCGCCCTGAGCAGTGTCCTGTCGGTTGCTTGCCTTGGGATGTACGGCGCTGACCAGTGCTGCAGTCTTGCGGCAGACCGCTGCAAAACAATCATAAAGCCAATGGAGGCGACCGCGTGACCGTCCGAATGACCCCGCTGGAATTGATGACCAAGCTGATCAGCTTTCCCACGGTAAGCCGGGACACAAACCTGCCGCTTGTGGATTGGGTCGAAGGATACCTGGCAGATCACGGGATCGTCGCGCATCGTTATGTGGACCCCGATCAACCCAAAGCCGCGCTGTTTGCGCATGTCGGCCCTGAGGTCGATGGGGCGGTTGTCTTGTCCGGTCACACCGATGTGGTGCCTGTCGACGGCCAACCGTGGGAGTCGGATCCGTATGTTGTTACCGAACGGGACGGCAAATATTTTGGGCGCGGCACCTGCGATATGAAGGGGTTCGATGCGCTGGCCATTTGGGCGCTGGTTGAGGCGCATGTCGCTGGTGTGCGGACGCCCTTGCAATTGGCGCTAAGCTTTGACGAAGAGATCGGATGCCTTGGCGCACCGCCGATGATCGAGGCCATGCAGGCTGTTGTGCCCAAAGGCGGGCCGGTCATTGTGGGTGAGCCGTCAATGATGAAGGCCGTTACGGGCCACAAGGGTGGGCAAGGCTTTGCCACTCATGTGGTCGGCTTTGAGGTGCATTCGTCACTCTTGCCACAGGGCGTCAGTGCGATTTTGGAGGGGGCCAAGGTCATCGATTTTGCCAATGCGCGCAATGCCGAGAACATGGCGGCGACGCCGTCTGCTTTGGCGGCGATGTTCGACCCGCCCTTCACCACGTGGCACGTGGGCCAGATCAAGGGGGGGACCGCGCACAATATCACGGCCAAGTCCTGCGCGTTTTCCATGGACTTCAGGGCAGTCCCTGGGGACGACGTCGTTGCGCTGAAAGAGGCGTATCTGGCGCATGTTGCCCACATCGAAAAGGGTATGCAAGCGATCCATCCGGACACGCGGATTGAAGTGGATGCGCGATTTAACGTGCCGCCGTTGACGCCAGAAGAAGACGGGAGCGCCGAAGCGCTGGCGCGCGCCATTACAGGTGACAATGGCACCCATGTGGTTAGCTATGGCACCGAGGCGGGTCAATTTCAGGCGGCTGGTTATTCGGCAGTGGTGTGCGGGCCGGGTGACATTGCCCAAGCCCACCAACCAAACGAATTTATCAGTGTGGCGCAGTTTGAGGCTGGGCATGCGTTTATGCGTGATCTGGTTGCGCGTTTGAAATGATGTCGGGGCTGGACTGTTTTGGCCTTTGGCCAAAAGGCGCCCACCCACCGACCCAAGCTGGACGCGATTTCTTTGGACAGGGGTAAGCCCGTGACGTTTCCGATATCTGAGCAGTCACCTGTAACCTGGCCGGGGCCGCACCCGGATCATGCGGATGTGGTTGTGATTGGCGGTGGGGTGATCGGCGTCTGCACGGCGCTGTATCTGGCCGAGGCGGGCGTGCGCGTTGTGATGTTAGAAAAGGGCCGCATTGCGGGAGAACAATCCTCGCGCAATTGGGGCTGGATCCGCCAGCAGGGTCGCGATCCCGACGAATTGCCCATTATGGTCGAGGCCAATCGCTTGTGGCGAGATCTGGCTGCGCGCACAAATGTCGATATTGGCCTTGTGACCGGTGGGGTGACCTATCTGGCCCGTTCCGATGCGGACTTGGAGCGCTATGCAGACTGGCTTCCCAATGCCAAGGCGGCCGGCGTGGACAGTCGTATCCTGTCGTCGCGTGAGGTGGCGGAGCTGGTCCCTGACATGTCACAGACCTACCTGGGTGCATTGCACACACCCAGCGACATGCGGGCGGAGCCCTGGGTTGCTGTGCCTGCGTTGGCGGGGATCGCGTCGCGAGCCGGTGCGGTGTTGGTCGAAAACTGTGCGGTCCGTGGTTTGGACATCTCGGCGGGGCGTGTCAGCGGGGTTGTGACGGAACAGGGGCGGATTTCGGCGCCAGAGGTTGTGTTGGCAGGTGGTGCGTGGTCCAGCCTGTTTTTGCGCCGCCACGGTGTGCATATTCCACAATTGTCCGTGCGCGCGACGGTGGCCGCGACCGAGCCGTTGCCCGAAATACATGCAGGTGGCGTTGCTGATGACCGTATTGCGTTTCGGCCCCGTGCAGATGGCGGGTATTCGCTGGCTGCCGGTGGATTTCACGAATTGTTTGTGGGGCCGGATGCGTTTCGGGCCTTGCCCAAGTATCTGACGCAACTGCGCGCGGATCCGTTTGGCACACGGTTTCTACCGGCTGCGCCGCGTGGGTTTCCGGATGCCTGGGGCACTGCGCGGCACTGGCAGGATGACGATGTTTCTCCGTTTGAGGCGATGCGCGTTTTGAACCCGGCGCCCAACGCAGGCAAAGTCGCGGCGCTGCAACGCACGTTCGGCGAACTGTTTCCGCAGATAGGGCCCGTCGGGATCAAGGCGGCTTGGGCCGGGATGATCGACACGATGCCAGACGTGGTGCCGGTTGTGGACCGTATGGCCCAGATACCGGGGTTGACCGTCGGAACAGGGATGAGTGGCCATGGATTTGGCATTGGCCCAGGCATGGGAAAGGTGCTGGCGGCTCTGGTCACCGGTGGCGCGGTGGGCCATGATCTGAGCAGGTTCCGGTTGGCGCGCTTTCATGACGGCAGCGCGATGCGACTTGGACCATCCGTCTAAAGCTCTAGCTGGTTTCATGCGAAACCCAAAAAGGACTGTGCGTCATGCCGATCAAGAACCGTCTTGCAGAGACCCATGCCGAGATCACTGGCTGGCGTCACCATCTTCATGCCAATCCCGAATTGGGGTTTGAAGAGCACGAGACCGCGGCCTTTGTTGCGCAAAAACTGCGTGATCTGGGTGTGGATACGGTTGAAACCGGCATTGCGCAGACCGGGATTGTGGCGGTCATCAAGGGCCGCACAGACACGCTTGGCCGTGTTGTCGGGCTGCGCGCGGATATGGACGCGTTGCCGATCCTCGAAGCATCCGGCGTCGATTTTTCCTCGCAGAACGAAGGCGTCATGCACGCTTGCGGCCATGACGGGCACACATCCATCCTGTTGGGGGCTGCGCAGTATCTTGCCGAGACACGGAACTTTAACGGCACTGTGGTTTTGCTGTTCCAACCCGCCGAAGAGGGCGGTGGTGGCGGACGCGAGATGGTGAATGAAGGCGTGATGGACCGATGGGGCGTGCAAGAGGTGTATGGTCTGCATAACATGCCTGGCTTGCCCACCGGGCAGTTTGCGATCCGTACTGGTCCGCTTTTGGCCTCAGCTGATGAGTTCGAGGTTCATGTGACGGGCAAGGGCGGCCATGCGGCTGCACCGCATGAGGCACTGGATCCCAATGTCACAGCGGCGCATATTATCCTTGGGCTTCAGAGCATTGCGAGCCGCAATGTTGATCCGTTGCACTCTGCGGTGGTGTCCGTTTGTGCGCTGCATTCGGATGTGGACACGCACAACGTCATCCCACAGGTCACCCGCATGACCGGCACCGTGCGCGCATTGGACGGCGCTGTGCGCGATATGATGGAGGAACGGGTCAAGAAAATCGCGACTGCGACTGCGGATGCCTATGGCTGCGTGGCAGAGGTGACCTATACCCGTGGCTATCCGGTGACGGTCAATCATCCAGCGGAAACGGAACATGCGGCTGCCGCTGCGCGGAGTGTTGCCGGTGAGGTGATCACCGACACACCGCCCATCATGGCGGCCGAAGACTTTTCCTATATGCTTGAGGCGCGGCCGGGCGCCTACATCATGCTGGGCAATGGGGACAACGGGACGTTGCACCACCCGGCCTACCGGTTTGACGACGATGCCATCCCGGCTGGCTGCAGCTGGTTTGTTGAGTTGGTCGAGCAACGTATGCCCGCGCAATAATTTACGACGACACAAGGATTTTCATACCATGCCCACCAAAAACCGGTTCGCCGACCTGCATGCTGACATAACCGCATGGCGGCGCGACATGCACGAACATCCCGAGATCCTATTTGAAACGCATCGCACCAGCGCGTTGGTCGCAGAGAAGTTGCGGGCCTTTGGCTGCGATGAGGTTGTCGAGGGGATCGGACGCACTGGTGTCGTGGGCGTGATCAAGGGGTCGTCGGATGCAAGCGGAAAGGTAATTGGTCTGCGCGCCGATATGGATGCGCTGCCAATTCATGAGCAAACGGGCGTCGCACATGCCTCGAAAACGGCCAATGCGATGCACGCCTGCGGACATGACGGCCACACCGCGATGTTGCTGGGTGCGGCGCAGTATTTGGCTGAGACGCGGAATTTTGACGGGACGGTGGTGGTGATCTTTCAACCCGCCGAAGAGGGCGGCGGCGGCGGCCGTGAGATGTGCAATGATGGCATGATGGATCGCTGGGGCATTCAGGAAGTGTACGGGATGCACAACTGGCCCGGACGTCCCGTCGGAGAATTTGCAATTCGTCCCGGCCCGTTCTTTGCGGCGACTGACCTGTTGGAGATCGAGTTTGAAGGGTTGGGTGGTCACGCGGCCAAACCGCAAGAGACCATCGACACGACATTGATGGCGTCACATGCCGTCACGGCGTTGCAGTCGATCGTCAGCCGCAATGCCGATCCGATTGACCGGATCGTGGTGTCGATCACGTCGTTCGAGACGTCGTCCAAAGCTTTTAACGTGATCCCGCAGAAGGTGCAGATCATGGGCACCGTGCGCACAATGAGCGCCGAGATGCGTGATCTGGCTGAAAAACGCGTGGTCGAGGTTTGTGAAGGCATAGCCACGACCTTTGGCGGGCAGGTGCGTGTGGATTATCAGCGGAACTATCCGGTGATGGTAAACCACGACGAACAGACGGCCTTTGCTGCGGACGTGGCGCGGTCGGTGTCCGGGCAGTGCGATGAAGCGCCCTTGGTCATGGGGGGCGAGGATTTTGCATTCATGCTCGAAGAGCGGCCCGGCGCGTATATTCTGGTCGGGAACGGGGACACGGCGATGGTGCACCACCCTGAATATGACTTTAACGATGAGGCCATTCCAGCCGGGTGTTCCTGGTGGGCGGAAATCGTTGAACAGCGTATGCCCGCGGCGTCCTGACGTCGGCTGACGCTCCTGCGCCCTGAGGGGCGCAGATCGCCCCACCCATCGTCCCTTAGTCGCGCAATAGTGTGCGGTAGATGTCCATGATGGCGGATGCTTCCTGTGACAATTGGAAGTGGTCCAGCATGTGTTGCCGCGCGGCGCGTGACCACGTGGTCAGCAAGTCGGGGTTTGTCAGCAAATGTTCCGTTGCTTCAACCATTTGATCGGTGTTGCCTGCCTCGATCAGAGCGCCTGTATGACCGTCGCGGATCAATTCTTCGAACGCACCCACGCGTGTGGCGATGGCCGGCGCGCCACAGGCCATGGCCTCGAGCGGCGTCAAACCGAACCCTTCCCAACGCTGTGGGGCCACATAGACGTCGAGGGCCTGATAGAATTTGGGCGTCTCCCACACCGGCACTTCGGGCAAGAACAAGAGACGATCCGCGCAGCCGGATGCCTGGACCCGCGCCTTGAGATCTTGCAGAAATTCAGCGTCTTTGTCGACTGCGCGGCCCATGACAATTGCGGCGGCGGTCGGATGCGCTTGCAAGACACGGATCATCGCGTCGACAAAAACGTCGGTGCCTTTTTGTGCCCTGATCCGGCCAAAACATCCCAGCAGTGGTCCGGGCGGCAGCCCGAGCTCTGACTTGAGGGCCGGTTTGTCCGGCGCTGGCGAAAACGTGTCAGTGTCGATCCCGTGGTGGATCACGGTGGCCGGCCGTTCAAGATAGGCGGCGGTTTTGGCAGAGGTGGCGATCACCGCGTCCATACGTGCGATCAGCCACTTGGTCAGGCCGGTATGATGGCGCTGGCTGGCCGAGGTAAAGAGCAGCTTTAGCCGCTTTCCAAGCAGGTATTTCAAGGCCAGACCCGCGATCATTTCCACGTTGCGACGCGCATGCCAGACGCGCGCGCCATGCGGTCCACGGCGCGGCATGGTCAGCAAATGGGGCCATGCGACGTTGGGCACATGCGGCGGCATTTCTGGCGCACAGGCGGTGATGGCCATCTCTTCGGCCTGCAAGGGAACCAAACGAATGACCGTGGACGTCACCCCCGACAGGCGCCGTTTGAAATTGGGCGCAATCACGTCAATCTCGGCGAGGTCAGTCATGTGGTCCTTCCGCGTGCTCTGCCGCCATTGAGTAGAGGTCCTGGCCCAGACGCGCCAGAGTTTCTGTGCCAGACACTGCCAATGGTCGGGCATTGCGCGCCAGCCGGGCGGCGCGCGCGGGGTGGTCCAACAACGTCCTTACCGCTTCACAGAGCGTTTCGGCATCCTTGACCTGCACGCTTGCATCCTGCGCCAGGAATGTCGCGTAAACATCTGAGAAATTGTCATAAAGTGGCCCATGCAGGATGGCGGTATCTGCGGCTGCTGGCTCGTAGGGGGTGTGGCCACCGACGGGTGCAAAGGACCCGCCGAGAAACACAATGGGGCTGAGTGTGTACCAAAGGTCAGTCTCACCCATCGTGTCGGCCAGATACACTTGAATGCCTTGGCCAAGGTTGGCACCGGTGCTGCGCCGGGCGGTATTCAGTCCCGTCTGTTCTATCAAGGCCACGATTTGGTTGGCACGTTCGGGGTGGCGGGGGACGAGGATCAGGCACAGGTCAGGGCGATCCGCACACAGACGCTTGTGCGCGGCCAACACGATCTCTTCTTCGCCCGGATGGGTCGAGGCGGCCACCCAGACAGGTCTGTCGCCCAATGCGGCGTGTGCCGCAGCAACCGCCGAAGGGTCGAGCAAAGGCGGTCCCGTCAGTGACTTGAGGTTGACGCCCATCGCCGCGCCTCGCACCCCGAGATCACGCAGATGATCCAGGCTGCGCCGGTCCTGGCACAAGGCCAGAGTGATCCCACGCATCACATAAGCGGCAGTGGCCGGGAACCTCTTCCACCCCTGCGCGCTGTTTTCGGATAATCGTGCATTCAACAGGGCCAAGGGGATGTCACGACGGGCGCATTGATCCAACAGGTTTGGCCACAACTCCGATTCGACCAGAACACACAGATCTGGGCGCCAGTGCCGTAGAAACCGGTTCAAGGGGCCGTTGCCGTCCAAAGGGCCAAACTGGTGCACTGCACCCCGCGGCAGCCGCCCGGACACCACCTGTGCCGACGTTGCGGTGCCGGATGTCAGCAGAACCTGAACATCCGGATGTTCCGTCATCGTCTGCGCAATCAAAGGCAGAACGGATTTCGCCTCGCCCACACTTGCGGCATGAAACCAGATCAACGGACCAAAGCCGCGCTGCGCTGTGGCGTGACCCAATCGTTCATGCGCGCGGTCCACGGAAACGCCCGCGCGGCGCAGCTTGTTCACCGCACGGCGCGCGGCGAAGGGCAGGGCCAGCGCGACCAGAGCCTGATACAGCCGAAAGAGAAAGGTCGGGCGCATGCCCGTTAGCCGCCCGTGTGGCTCATGTGGCGGGGCATCTGACCATCAAGACGCTGGCGCGAATAGTCGAAATCATGGCCCTTGGGCTTGAGTTGGATCGCGCCGCGAATGGCGTCCTCCAGCGGCGTGTTGTCCGTGGGATGCGCACGCAACGGCGCGCGCAGGTCGGCCATGTCCTCTTGACCCAGGCACATGTAAATCTCACCTGTACAGGTGATCCGCACACGGTTGCAGCTTTCGCAGAAGTTATGGCTGAGCGGCGTAATGAACCCGATCTTTTGCCCAGTCTCTTCGAGGCGCACGTAACGCGCGGGGCCACCGGTGCGTTCGGCGAGGTCCGTCACGGTGTAATGTTCAGCGTACCGGGCGCGCACGTCCTTGAGGGACCAATATTGCCCCAAACGATCCTCGTTGCCGATGTCGCCCATCGGCATGACTTCGATCCAGGTCAAGTCCATGTCCCGTTCGGCACACCACGCGGTGATGGTCGCCAATTCGTCTTCGTTGAAGTCCTTCAGCGCCACCGCATTGATTTTGACCCGCAGGCCAGCGGCAAGGGCTGCATCAACGCCGCGCAGAACCTGCGGCAAACGCCCCCAGCGAGTGATGTCGGCAAACTTGGTTTCGTCCAATGTGTCGAGCGAGATGTTGACCCGTCGCACGCCCGCCGCATAGAGATCCTTGGCGAACCGCCCGAGCTGACTGCCATTGGTGGTCAGCGTCAGTTCCTTGAGGGTCCCAGCCTCGAGATGACGGCCCATCGCGTTGAAAAACGTCATGATGTCCCGCCGCACCAGCGGTTCACCGCCTGTGATGCGCAGCTTTTCGACCCCCAGACCGACAAAGGTCGAACACATCCTGTCCAGCTCTTCGAGCGTCAAAAGCTCTTTTTTGGGCAGGAATGTCATGTTTTCCGACATGCAGTACACACAGCGAAAGTCACAGCGATCCGTGACGGAGACGCGCAGATAGGTGATTGCGCGCTGGAAGGGGTCGATCAATGGTGCGGTCATGCCTAAAGTGGTAGGGGTGGTGCGCGTCGGCTGCAAGGGGCATTGCGCGCCTAACTGCGCAAGCTATGGTGCATTTATGCGAATGCTATTGATAGGTCTGTTAAGTGTGTCGGGCTGCGGGTTGTTGCCAGACCGCAGTGCGCCGCCTGTGGTAGTGAGTGATGCACCGAGCGGAGCGACCGCCGATGTGGTGCGCCCACAGATCCGCCCCGGTGGCTTGGAAACATCCCCGCCTGATGCGCCGCCCGCGGTTGCCCCCGAAGTGTCCGCTGGCACGCTTGGGCGCACCGTGGTGTCCCTTGGCAATGCGGCTGAGCCGGGCTTGTGGTTGAAAACGCCGCTCGTGTCACGCGAACAGGCCGGGCAGGTGTTCTCGCCCGACACGGGCAAAACGGTGGCCGTGACCCTGATCCCCATTGATGGCCCAAAGACGGCTGGCAGCCGCATGTCGCTCGCTGCAATGCAGGCCATTGGCGCGTCTCTGACGGACCTCCCCGAGGTCGACGTTCTCGCAGGTTAAACGCCCGCTATTTCCGCGTTAGGTCAGGTACTTTGCCGCCTCTTTGGCCGCGAATGGTTTCATCTGCGCGCCGTGCGTGTCGAGAAACGCGCGCGCCCGTGGTGCGTCGTGTTTGCCCAGCTCGCGCACCCACCACGCGATGGCTTTCTGAATAAACCATTGCCGGTCCGGCACGTATCCTGCCGCCCAACCCAAAATCCGCTCGCGCGCGGCGATCTCATCCGGTTTGGGGAAGTTCTGTTTGGTCCAGGGCAGGGTGATCACCAGAGCCGCGCGGCGGGTCCATAAATGGTCCGACTGTGTCCATGCTTCGACCTGATCCAGACGCTCGGGCGCGGCCACCAAGCGTTTTTGTCCCGCCATACAGGCGTGATCGGCAATGGCCCAACTGTCAAACGTCGGCACCCAGGATTGGATCAGCGCCCATGCCGCATCATCCGGGCGCAAGCGCGCCTGCGTCAGAACCTTGGCAGCGGCCAACCGTGCTTCGTAGATGTCGGTCTGCCACAAGCCGTCAGCCAGTGCGACGCGCGCCTCCACATCCAAGGTCTGACGCCATGACTTGCTCAGGTCGTTCAACACCGGATTGGCAACGCCCAGATGCAACCGGTCCGATTTGTGATAGGCTTTCGCGCCTGCCGCGCGTTCCGGATCAGCGTGTGCGCGGATCTGGTTCAGCGCGTCCTCGGGCGTCACTCGACCGTCACCGACTTGGCCAGATTGCGCGGCTGATCCACATCCGTGCCCTTGGCCACAGCCGTGTGATAGGCCAGCAACTGCGCAGGTACGGCATACAGGATGGGGGCCACGATATCCGGACAATCCGGCATCTTGATCTCTTCCCAAATGCCGTCACCGGCCTCTTTCAACCCTTCGGCGTCAGACACCAGAACCACCTTGCCCTTGCGCGCCATCACCTCCTGCATGTTCGATACCGTCTTGTCGAACAGCGTATCGCGGGGGGCCATGACAACCACAGGCACGTGTTTGTCGATCAGCGCAATGGGGCCGTGCTTCAGTTCACCTGATGCATACGCTTCGGCGTGTATATAGCTGATTTCTTTCAGTTTAAGCGCGCCCTCAAGTGCCAGTGGATACATCACGCCACGGCCCAGGAACAGAATGTCGCGCGCCTCCGACAGTTTGCGTGCCGTGCGCTGCATCGCGTCGCTCTGCTCGATCCCGAGGTTGATCAACGCGGGCAAGCTGCGCAAGGCGGACACATGATCGGCCAGTGCCTCGTCGGTCAAAGTTCCCCGGTCGCGTGCTGCCTTCAAGACCAGCATCAGCAATACGGTCAATTGGCAGGTAAAGGCCTTGGTTGATGCCACGCCCACCTCGACGCCCGCATGGATCGGCAGGGCAAGATCGCTTTCACGCGCAATCGAGCTTTCGGGGACATTGACCACCGAAACAATCTTGTCCGCCTTGCCGTCGCAGTAACGCAACGCGGCCAAAGTATCCGCCGTTTCGCCGGATTGGCTGACAAACAACGCCAAGGTCCGGGCCGGGACGGGCGGCTCACGGTAGCGGAATTCTGACGCCACGTCGACCTCGACCGGCAGTCGCGCAATCTGTTCGAACCAGTATTTCGCCGTCAGGCAGGCGTAGTACGCGGTGCCGCATGCCACCATCGTCAGCCGGTCAACAGCGGTGAAATCAATGCTCGGCTCGGGCAGGGTGATCCTGCCGTCTGCACCCAGATAATGCGTCAGCGTGTTGTTGATGACCACGGGCTGTTCCGCGATCTCCTTGGCCATAAAGTGCTTGTGGCCCGCCTTGTCGACCCGTGCTGCGTCCAGTTGGATTTGCCGGACGGGACGGTTCGCCAGCGTGCCGTTAGCATCCCTGATTTCGACACCTGACCGCGTGACAATCGCGCGGTCGCCTTCTTCGAGATAGGTGATGCGATCGGTCAGGGGCGCGAGCGCAATCGCGTCGGAGCCCACAAACATCTCGCCATCACCATGTCCAATCGCTAGCGGCGATCCCTTGCGCGCTGCGATGATCAGGTCGTCTTGGCCATCAAACAGAAACGCCAGTGCAAACGCGCCTTGTAAACGGTCCAACGTGCGAAACGCCGCCTCGGCGGGGGCCAGCCCCTGCGCCAGGTGGTGTTGCGTCAGCAGGGCCACCGTTTCGGTATCCGTCTCGGTTTGAAAGTTGATGCCAGCCTCGGCCAGTTCAGCACGCAATTCGCGAAAGTTCTCGATGATCCCATTGTGGACCACTGCCACCGGACCCGCCTTGTGGGGGTGGGCATTGTCCTCGGTTGGTGCACCATGCGTTGCCCAGCGTGTGTGGCCGATCCCGGCTTTGCCGGCGAGCGGTTCATGCACCAGCTTGTCGCTCAGGTTGGCCAGCTTTCCGACGGCACGCCGACGGTCCAACGTGCCACTGTTGACGGTCGCGATGCCTGCACTGTCATAGCCGCGATATTCGAGGCGTTTGAGGGCCTCGACCAGGATGGGGGCGACTTCGTGGTCACCCAAGACCCCTACAATTCCACACATTTTAGCTGCCTCTGCTCTGTCTGGCCTTTTTGGCCTTTAACATTTCGAACAATTTGCGGGCCATGCCCGGTTTCTCGACCTGCGGCGCCCGTGCAATGGCCAACGCGCCGTCTTCGACGTCCGACGTGATCACCGACCCCGATCCGGTCATGGCATCGTCACCGACCGTCACAGGTGCGACCAGCATCGTGTTTGACCCGATAAAGGCGCGCGCGCCGATCTCCGTCCGATGCTTCATCACGCCGTCATAGTTGCAGGTGATTGTGCCTGCGCCGATGTTGCTGGCTGGCCCCACCGTGGCGTCGCCCACATAGCTGAGGTGGTTGACCTTGGCGCCCGCTGCGATGGTCGCTTGCTTGATCTCGACAAAGTTGCCGACGCGGACGTCTTCGGCCAGTTCGGTGCCGGGCCGCAGGCGCGCATAGGGGCCGACCGTGGCACCACGCGACACGTGGCACCCCTCGAGGTGGGAAAACGCGCGTACAGTTGCGCCGCTTTCCACGGTGACACCGGGGCCGAAGACCACGTTGGGTTCAATCAGCGCGTCACGCCCAATAATGGTGTCCAATGACAAGTAGACCGTGTCGGGCGCAACGAGTGTCACGCCGTCGTCCATCAACTGCGCTCGTGCACGTGTCTGAAACTGCGCGTCGGCGGCGGCCAGTTCGGCACGGCTGTTGATGCCAAGCGTTTCTGCCTCGTCACAGCGCGTCACCGCAACAGACAGGCCGCGCGCCCTGGCGAGGCGTGGCAATTCCGTCAGGTAGTATTCGTTCTGTGCGTTGTTGTTGCCCACGGCGTCGATCAAGTCGAACAAGAGCGGCGCAGGGGCGGCCAGCACACCCGAATTGCACAGGGTGATTTCGCGCTCACTCGGCGTGGCGTCCTTGAACTCCACAATCCGCTCTAGCTGCGTGCCGTTCATCACCAACCGACCATAGCGGGCAGGGTCTGCGGCTTCGAACCCCAGCACCGTCACATCCGCGGGTGATGCGGCCAACTCTTGCAGGGTTTCAGGCCGGACAAAGGGTGTGTCGCCAAAGAGCACGACGGCATGCCCGTCAAAGCCTGCAAGCGCATCCCGCGCCTGCGCTGCGGCGTGTGCCGTTCCCAATTGTTCCTCTTGCAGGACAACCTGCGCGCCCGGATCGACGCTGGCAACGGATGTCGTGACCGCCTCTGCGCCGTATCCGGCCACGATGACTGTATGTTCCGGGTCCAGAATATCGCCCGCCCGCATCGCGTGGTGCAACATCGGAGCGCCGGCAATAGGGTGCAGAACCTTGGGCAGGTCCGAATTCATCCGTGTGCCTTTGCCCGCGGCCAGGATGATCAATGCGGTTTTCATACCAATTCTCTTTGTCTTTTTGTTCCGTCCTGTTTATCCGCTGGGCGCGCGCACGCAAGCGTATGCGCCATCAAACAAGATTGCGGCTTGCAACAGGTGTAAGCGGGCTTTTGCCAAGGGAGCAGCCATGACAGCGGTGATTTTCGATCTCGACGGGACACTTGCGGACACCAGTGGCGACTTGCTGGCCGCCGCGAACGTCTGTTTTCGCGACATGGGGTACGGCGATGTCTTGGACGCTGCGGATGCCGGTGTTGCACTGCGGGGCGGGCGCATGATGCTGCGCACCGGTCTGGCGCGCGTCGCACAGGCGGACGAGGCGATTGTGGATCAATACTATCCCATGTTGCTCGAGGCTTACGGCAGTGCGATCTGCACGCACACCACTCTGTATCCCGGTGCCATGGACGCCATCGAAACCCTCAAGGTCCAAGGGCACGCCGTTGGGATCTGCACCAACAAACCCGAAGGTCTGGCCGAACAGTTGATGCGCGCGCTTGGCGTGCGCGACGCCTTTGGCAGCCTCGTGGGGGCCGACACGTTGCCAGTACGCAAACCGAACCCAGAGCCGCTTTTTGAAGCGACCCGCCGACTTGGCGTGGACCCGGCCGCTTGTCTTCTGGTGGGGGACAGCGATACGGATCGCAACACGGCCCGTGCTGCGGGTGTCCCATCGATTCTCGTGACCTTTGGCCCCTCTGGCGAAGACATGGCCGCGCTGGAACCCGAGGCTTTGCTCGACACCTACGCCGTATTGCCACAGGTGGTTGCCGCGCTTTTTGCCCGCTGATTGCCCACATCGCCGATTTCAGGACACCAAATGACGCGCCGCACGCTTGACGGTGACGGGGCGCATGCCCAAAACGGGCCTATGACAGAGCATTTTACCGGCAGTTTCACCCAACAGGACCCCATCCCGGAGGCAGGCATCGACGCCGCTCTGGCCGTGCTGCGCCATGGCCGTTTGCACCGCTACAATACGGCGGGTGACGAAGTGGCGGAAACCGCGCTGTTGGAACGCGAATTTGCCGACTATGTCGGTTCGCAATACTGTCTGGCCGTCGCTTCGGGCGGCTATGCCATGGCAACAGCCTTGCGTGCCCTAGATGTGGGACCGGGCGACAAAGTGCTCTCGAACGCCTTTACGCTGGCGCCTGTGCCGGGCGCAATTGCATCGGTTGGCGCCACGCCGATCTTCGTTGGCGTGACCGAAGACCTGACAATCGACCTCGATGATCTCGAGGCCAAGCTGCCACAGGCGCGGGTGCTCCTGCTCAGCCACATGCGCGGCCATATATGCGACATGGACCGCCTGATGGCTATGTGCGATGCGGCAGGCGTGGCGGTTATCGAAGACTGCGCGCACACGATGGGCGGATCATGGAACGGTGTTCCGTCCGGGCGGCACGGCGTCTTCGGCTGCTATTCGTGCCAAACCTACAAACACGTGAACTCGGGCGAGGGTGGTTTCATCGTGACCGATGATCCCCATCTTGCTGCAAAATCCATCATGCTGTCCGGCAGCTACATGCTGTTTGAACGGCATCTTGCCGGTCCCCCAAAAGAAGCATTCGACAACATCAAATTCCACACGCCCAATATTTCGGGCCGCATGGACAATCTGCGGGCGGCCATTCTGCGGCCTCAACTCGCGGATATCGCAGCACAATGCGCGCGGTGGAACGAACGCTATCACACGCTCGAAGACGGGCTGCGCGACACGCCGGGCCTCACCCTGATCAACAGACCGGACGCCGAAGAAATCGTGGGCTCATCCATTCAGTTCCTGTTGCTGGATTGGGCAGCCTCGGCCGTACAAGACGTGATTGCGCGCTGTGCGGCGCGCGGGGTCGAGCTGAAGTGGTTCGGCGCTCCGGACCCTGTCGCCTTTACCAGCCGGTACGACAGCTGGCGTTACGCACCATCCGAGCCGATGGCCGCCAGCGACCGCATTCTGGCCGGTGTCGTCGACATGCGCGTGCCGCTCACATTTACCCTCGAAGACTGTGCGCTGATTGCACGCATCATCCGCGCCGAAGTGTCCAGCGTCTACCAATCCGCCTGAGCCGCACAACACAGGGTCTGGACTCGCAGACAACTACGCCCTATTAATGAACAAGTGTTCATTAATGCGGGGAGGCGAGTAATGTTCACCCATTCCATGGCGTTCGACTTGGGCGAGGATGTTAACGCGCTGCGCGAGATGGTGCATCGCTGGGCGCAAGAGCGGGTCAAACCACTGGCGGCGCAGATTGACCAATCCAACACATTTCCACCTGAACTCTGGCCCGAGATGGGCGAATTGGGCCTGTTGGGGATCACTGTCGAAGAGGACTACGGCGGGGCAGGCATGTCTTATCTGGCGCACACAGTCGCGGTCGAGGAAATCGCCCGCGCCAGCGCGTCGGTGTCGCTCAGCTATGGCGCGCATTCAAACCTGTGCGTGAACCAGATCAAGCTGAACGCCACGCCCGCGCAAAAGGAAAAATACCTTCCGGGCCTTGTTAGCGGCGCGCATGTCGGCGCGCTTGCCATGTCCGAGGCGGGCGCAGGCTCTGACGTTGTGTCGATGAAACTCAACGCGGAAAAGCGTAACGACCGTTACATCCTGAACGGCACAAAATACTGGATCACCAACGGGCCCGATGCGGACACGCTTGTGGTCTACGCCAAGACGGACGCAGATGCAGGCCCGCGCGGCATTACGGCGTTTCTGATCGAACGTGACATGGTCGGGTTTTCGACCTCTCCGCACTTTGACAAGCTGGGGATGCGTGGATCGAACACGGGTGAACTGGTGTTCGAGGACGTCGAGGTGCCCTTTGACAACGTACTCGGCGAAGAGGGGCGCGGTGTGGCCGTCCTGATGTCCGGGCTGGATTACGAGCGCGTGGTTTTGGCGGGCATCGGCCTGGGTATCATGGCCGCCTGTATGGACGAGGTGATGCCCTATTTGGCCGAACGGCGGCAATTCGGCCAACCGATTGGAAATTTCCAGCTGATGCAGGGTAAGATCGCCGACATGTATACCGCGATGAACTCCGCCCGGTCCTATGTCTACGAAGTGGCCAAGGCCTGTGACCGAGGGACTGTGACCCGCCAGGACGCCGCAGCCTGCTGTCTTTATGCTTCCGAAGAAGCGATGAAACAGGCCCACCAGGCCGTTCAGGCCATGGGTGGCGCCGGGTTCCTCAACGATGCCCCGGTGGCGCGCCTGTTCCGGGACGCCAAACTGATGGAAATCGGGGCGGGCACGTCGGAAATCCGCCGCATGCTTGTGGGGCGCGAACTGGTCACGGCAATGGGGTGATGCCGCGCTCGGTCATCATCACAACCGGATCGCTTGTGATCCTGGCCGCGCTTGCGGGCTATTGGCTTGGGCAGCGTCAGGTCAATGTCGACTCGGCGGATGTGATTGCTGCGGTGGCGCGGTTGCACGGCGGTGATCCCGCAACATGCGTCGGCTGGCCGGGGCAGGGCGCGTGGGTGATGTATGTCGAATGCAGTGGCGTCACGTACCGCGTGAACCGGTTCGGCCAGGTGTCACGCGCACCGGAGGATGGCATATGAACATGGCGGCGCAATGCCTGGACCATCCCTCGGATCAAGTCGCAATCATGGACGTGAGCGGCCCCCAGAACGTGCCGATTGCCTATGGCGATCTCACGGCCATGACCGACGGGCTGGCCCGCGCGCTGATGAAACAGATCAGCCCCGGCGACCGCGTCGGCGTGTTGCTCAGCCAGACACCATGGTGTGCCGCGGCACATCTCGCCATTTGGAAGATCGGCGCAATCTCCGTGCCGTTGTTCAAGCTGTTCAAACAGGACGCACTCGCCACCCGTTTGTCGGATGCGGGCGTGTCTCTGGTCCTGACAGATGCCGAAGGGCGCACACTGGTTGGTGACCTCGCGGACTGCTGGCTGGCCGAGATGGCGGGCACAGCGGGTGACCCCGTCGCCTTCGCACCGGCCGATGCTGATACGCCTGCCGTCCTGATTTACACCTCTGGCACCACCGGCAAGCCCAAGGGCGCGCTGCATGGCCACGGTGTGCTGGCGGGGCATTTTCCCGGTGTCCGCATCAGCCATGATGACCTTGGCCGACCGGATGACTGCCTGTGGACCCCCGCCGACTGGGCGTGGATCGGCGGGCTTTTTGACGTGCTGATGCCGGGCCTCGCCCTTGGGGTCCCGGTGGTGGCGGCAAGGTTGCCCAAATTCGACGCCGCCACCTGTCAAACCGTCATCGCGCGCGGCCAAGTGCGCAACGTGTTTTTTCCACCCACCGCGCTGCGGATGCTCAAGGCCGGTGGTGTTCACCTGACCGGCCTGCGCAGCGTCGCCAGCGGTGGCGAACCGCTTGGGGCCGAAATGCTGGACTGGGGCCGCAGCGCACTGGGTGTCACGATCAACGAATTTTACGGCCAGACCGAATGCAACATGGTCGTGTCCAGTTGCGCCAGCCGATTTGCCCCAGAACCCGGCTGCATGGGGCAACCGGTGCCGGGCTTCGACGTCGATGTAGTCGACGAGAATGGCCGCCCAACGGCGGGCGAGGGGGACATCGCAATCCGTCGCGGCGCACCGTCCATGATGCTGGGCTACTGGAACCGGCCCATGGAGACGGCGGACAAGTTCCAGGGCGACTGGATGCTCACCGGTGATAAAGGCCAGCGCGCGGGCGCGTTCATCCGCTTTGTCGGGCGCGATGACGACGTAATCACATCGTCCGGCTACCGCATCGGCCCCGCCGAAATCGAAGACTGCCTGCTGACCCACCCCGATGTCGCTACCGTGGGCGTCATTGGCAAACCGGACGCCCTGCGCACCGAAATCGTCAAGGCCTATGTGGTGCTCAAAGCAGGCCGCACACCCGACGGACCCGCATTGCGCGATTATGTCAAAACCCGCCTTGCAAGCCATTCATACCCAAGGGAAATCGAATTTCTCGACGCACTGCCCATGACCGTCACAGGCAAGGTCATTCGCAAGGAACTCAAGGCGCGCGCTGCCGCCGAAGCCGGAGAACGCATATGAAACTGACATCGCAGGCCGTGCCCGCATCCGAGACGTTCCGCGCCAATCGCACGGCACATCTGGCCGCACTCGAAGAGGTCCATACCGCTGCGCTGGCCGCTGCTGCAGGCGGTGGGGAACGGTCGCGGGACCGCCACCTTGGGCGGGGCAAGATGCTGCCGCGCGACCGTGTGGCGAACCTGCTCGATCCCGGCACGCCCTTTCTGGAAATTGGCGCGACTGCTGCGCATGGCCTTTACGACGGCGCGGCACCTTGCGCCGGTGTCATCGCGGGCATCGGTCAGGTGATGGGACAGGACGTCATGGTCGTCTGCAATGACGCGACTGTCAAAGGCGGCACATACTACCCGATGACCGTGAAAAAGCACCTGCGCGCGCAGGACATTGCCGCGGCCAACAGATTGCCCTGCATCTATCTGGTCGACAGTGGCGGAGCGAACCTGCCCAATCAGGACGAGGTGTTTCCCGACCGCGACCACTTTGGCCGCATTTTTTTCAATCAGGCGCAGATGAGCGCCAAGGGTATCCCGCAAATCGCTGTTGTCATGGGGTCCTGCACGGCCGGTGGCGCTTATGTGCCTGCGATGTCCGACGTCACCATCATCGTCAAGGAACAGGGGACGATCTTTCTCGCCGGTCCGCCGCTGGTCAAGGCGGCAACGGGCGAAGTGGTCAGCGCCGAGGATCTGGGCGGCGGGGACGTACACACACGCCTGTCCGGTGTGGCGGACTATCTGGCCGAGGATGACGCCCACGCGCTGGCACTCGCCCGCAGAAGTGTCGGAAACCTTAACCTTTGCAAACCTCAATCGGTCACTTTGCAAACCTCCGAAGAGCCCGCATTTGATCCCGACGAAATTCTGGGTGTCGTGCCTGCCGACTTGCGCACCCCCTACGATATTCACGAGGTCATCGCCCGGATCGTGGACGGGTCCCGGTTTGATGCGTTCAAGGCGCGGTTTGGTGAAACGCTGGTCTGCGGCTTTGCCCATATCAAGGGCGTGCCCGTGGGCATCATCGCCAACAACGGCGTCCTGTTCTCCGAGGCGGCGCAAAAGGGCGCACACTTTATCGAACTGTGTTCCCAGCGGCATATCCCATTGGTATTTTTGCAAAACATCACTGGTTTCATGGTGGGGCAGAAATACGAGAACGAAGGTATCGCGCGCCACGGGGCCAAGATGGTCACGGCTGTGGCCACAACGTCGGTTCCCAAAGTCACAATGCTGGTCGGTGGCTCTTTCGGGGCGGGGAATTACGGCATGTCAGGCCGGGCCTATGACCCGCGGTTCCTGTGGTCCTGGCCCAATGCGCGCATCAGCGTCATGGGGGGGGCTCAGGCGGCCGGGGTGCTGGCCACCGTCAAACGCGATGCCATCGAACGTGGCGGCGGTACGTGGTCCGCAGACGAAGAGGCCGCGTTCAAACAGCCCACAATCGACATGTTCGAAGAACAGTCACACCCGCTCTATGCCTCCGCCCGCCTGTGGGATGACGGCATCATCGACCCGCGCCGCGCCCGCGATGTGCTGTACCTCAGCCTGCGCGCGGCCCTCAACGCACCAATAGAGGACACACGTTTCGGCGTGTTCCGGATGTGAGGCAGATATGATCAATCCCAAAGACATCGCCAACCGGGTCAAGCGCGCCATTCCCAAGGTCGAACTGCCGTCGATCGGTCGGGAAGTGAAACTGCCGGTTTACGTTGTCCACAATTCCAGCGATCCAGAGGACTATTTCTTTATCTTCGATTTCGAACAGTTCGTGGAACAGACGCGCAACGGCGTGTTTGTGCGCCCTGCACTGACGGTTTGGGCCGGGCGTTCGGATTTTGGACGCTCTGCGTTTGCCACCCAGTTCCGGGAAAGTTTCGCGCGGGAATTTGATATTGCACGTGCACAACTGGCGGCCCGCGATGCAAAACCACGGGGGTGGTTTGGCTTTCTCACGGGTACGTTTTCCGAATTGCGCGGGGCATCCCTGTCGGCCTTTCTGGCCAACCTTGTCCTGCTGGTGGCCACAAGCGCAGGCACCAAAATCCTGACCCAGGTCCTGCCTGCCCGTTGGTTTGCCGGAAAATCGGATGCGTCCAAGCTCGAAGACAGCATTGAGGACACGCAGACCAAGGTAGACACCGCGCTCGCCCACCTCGAAATCCGCCTGCACAGCGAACTCTACGATCATGCGTTCCGCGATGGCACGCGGGGCAAGCGTGCGGACCTCGAATTTGATGCCTGGCCGTTGCCCGCCTATGTGCGCCAGCATCTCAACGACGGCAAATCAGGAGCATGGTGGTAATGTTCAACACAATTCTGATCGCCAACCGGGGTGAAATCGCCTGTCGGGTGATGGAAACCGCGCAGTCCCTTGGGGTGCGCTGTGTCGCTGTCTATTCCGACGCCGATGCGCAGGCCAAACACGTGCAGATGGCCGACATGGCCGTCCATATCGGCGGCAGCGCGCCCGCCGACAGCTATCTGCGTGGTGACGCCATTATCGCCGCCGCACGTGACACAGGGGCGCAAGCGATCCACCCCGGATATGGGTTCCTCTCCGAAAACCCCGACTTTGTTGAAGCGGTCGAGGCGGCGGGGCTCACATTCATCGGGCCCTCAGCGGATGCGATCCGCGCCATGGGCCTCAAGGACGCGGCCAAGGCGCTGATGGTCGAGGCGGGCGTGCCTGTGGTGCCCGGCTATCACGGCGCTGACCAGTCTGACGACCTGCTGGCGGGCGAAGCCGCCAAAATCGGCTATCCAGTGCTGATCAAGGCGGTTGCCGGCGGCGGCGGAAAGGGCATGCGCCTTGTTGAGACGCCAGACGCTTTTGCCGACGCACTCGCCAGTGCGCGCAGCGAGGCACAGACCGCGTTTGGCAACCCGGACGTTCTGGTCGAGAAATTCGTCACACATCCCCGCCACATCGAGGTGCAGGTTTTTGGCGACGGCACCCATGCGGTCCATCTGTTTGAGCGGGACTGCTCACTGCAACGCCGCCACCAAAAGGTGATCGAAGAGGCCCCAGCCCCCGGTATGACGCCCGAAATGCGCGACACAATGGGCACAGCCGCCGTGCGTGCCGCCGAAGCCATCGGCTACAAAGGCGCAGGCACGGTCGAGTTCATCGTTGACGGTTCTGGCGATCTGCGCGCGGACGGGTTCTTTTTCATGGAAATGAACACCCGGCTTCAGGTGGAACACCCGGTCACCGAAGCCATCACGGGTGTCGATCTGGTGGAGTGGCAATTGCGCGTGGCCGCAGGCGAGGGCCTGCCCAAGTCCCAGGACCAGCTGTCCATCACCGGCCACGCCTTCGAGGCGCGCCTCTATGCCGAGGACGTGCCAGCAGGCTTCCTGCCCGCGACGGGCGTGCTGACGCATCTGTCTTTTCCGGGCGGCGCACGGGCCGATAGCGGCGTGCGCGCGGGCGATACGATCAGCCCGTTCTACGACCCAATGATTGCCAAGGTGATCACCCACGGCCCCACGCGCGCCACAGCCCTTGCGCGTCTGCAATCCGCCCTGTCCGACACGCAGGTCGCAGGCACCGTGACCAACCTCGCCTTTCTCGGGGCGCTGGCCGGGCATGAGGGCTTTGGGCAGAGCAAGGTCGACACCGGTCTCATCGCACGTGACCTGAACGCGCTGACAGCGGCCCCCGTGGCACAACCACGCCACTCGGTTGCGGCTGCGATGGCGGTGTCGGGGCTCGACCAGCCGCCCGCACTGGCCGGGTTCGCCCTGTGGCAACCGATGACGCGCGCCATCCCCCTGACCTATGCGGACCAACCGCTTGCGATCTCGGTGCAGGTGATCGACGCGCACACGCAACTCTGGTCGGTCGATGACACCTCGGTCGAGGCCACCCAAAGCCACGGCAGGTGGGTCATTGACGGCCATCCGGCACCGGATGTGTCCGTGCACGATGGGACGGCGACGGTGTTTGACGGCTACGGCTTGATCTACGACATCGTTGACCCGCTCGACGTGGCCACCAGCGCTGCAGGCGACGGCAACATCGTCGAGGCGCCAATGCCCGGACTGGTCAGGGCCGTCTTTGCCAAGCCCGGCGATACCGTGGCCAAAGGCGACAGGCTCGCCATTCTCGAAGCCATGAAAATGGAACATGCGTTGCTGGCCGCACGCGACGGCATCGTGGCCGAGGTCTATGCGACCCAGGGCGATCAGGTCACTGCGGGCGCGGCCCTTGTCCGACTGGAAGACGCCACATGATCACCTTGCACCACTGTCCCCAGACCCGGTCGATGCGCACGCTGTGGATCTTGCACGAACTGGATGTGCCATTCGAGGTGGTGGAACATCCCTTCGACAAATCCTTGCGCCAGCCCGAATTTCTGTCTGTCAGCCCGGCGGGGCGGGTGCCTGCGCTGGAAATCGACGGCAGACAGATGATCGAAACCGGTGCCATTGCCGAATACCTCTGCGAACGCTTCAGTCCGCAAACACTGGGCCGACCGCCGGGCCATGCGGACCGGATGAATTGGTTGGTGTGGGTCCATTTTGCCGAAACCATCAGCCAACACGCCGCCGCTCTAACACAACAGCATGTCGTGCTCTACGAGGATCACATGCGCAGCCCCCTCATCATGAAGATCGAGGCCGCGCGGCTCGCCAAATGCTATGACGCTCTGGAAACGCAGCTCACGGATGCAGGCTCTGATCACCTGCTGGCCTCGGGGTTCAGTGCGGCGGACATCTGCGTGGGGCAGGCGGTCTATATGGCCCGCCATTTTACCGCCCTCGACAGCCATCCCGCCACCGCGCGCTGGTTTGACCGGATCACGGACAGGCCTGCCTTTGTCAAAAGCTTGCCCAATTCCGCAAACAGGCTCTACGCTCGGGACTTTTACCCGGTCTGGGAGGGCTAGATGTCAGACGCAACGCATATGGCAGAAATCTACGAGGTGGGACCCCGCGACGGGTTGCAGAACGAAACCGCCGACATTCCCGTCGCGGACAAGATCGCGTTGGTGGATTGCCTCAGCACTGCCGGGTTCAAGCGGATCGAATGTGCCAGCTTTGTCAGCCCGAAATGGGTGCCGCAAATGGCAGGCAGTGACGCGGTGCTCGCCGGGATCCAACGCGCGCCGGGCATCCGCTATGCCGCGCTGACGCCGAACATGCGCGGCTTTGACGACGCACGCGCGGCTGGCGCGGACGAGGTTGCCGTCTTTGGCTCGGCCAGCGAGGGGTTTTCCAAGGCAAATGTGAACGCATCCGTTGACGAGGCGCTGGAACGGTTCGCACCGGTGATCGAGGCCGCGCGCGCCATCGATGTGCCCGTGCGGGGCTATGTGTCTTGCGTGGTGGATTGCCCCTATGACGGGCCTGTGTCGCCGGAGGCGGTGGCGCGCGTGGCCGACCGTCTCTTTGCGATGGGCTGCTATGAGGTCAGTCTCGGTGACACGCTGGGCAAGGGCACACCGGATGCCGTTGCGCGCATGTTGCTTGCGGTGCGCGATGTGGTGCCCGTGGGTCGGCTGGCCGGGCATTTTCACGACACGGCCGGGCGGGCGTTGGACAATATTGATGCTTCGCTCAGTTTGGGTCTGCGCGTCTTTGATGCGGCGGTTGGTGGTCTGGGCGGCTGTCCTTACGCGCCGGGTGCCGCAGGCAATGTCGCTACTGAGGCCGTGGCCGCGCATCTGCACCGGCTGGGATACACCACCGGGCTCGATATGGACGTGATCCATACCGCCGCCGCGATGGCACAACGATTGCGCAGCTAGGAACAGTAGACCGATTATGCCCGAGACCATCACCATCGAAACGGACGCGCGCGGTGTCGCGACACTGACCCTTGCGCGGCCCGACAAACACAACGCGCTCAGTGCGCAAATGCTCGCAGAGTTGACGCAGGCGGCGGATGCGCTGGGCCGCGACGATGCTGTGCGCGTGGTGGTGCTGACGGGGGCGGGCAAAAGCTTTTGCGCCGGGGGGGACCTGGCCTGGATGCGCGAACAGATGCAGGCCGACGCCGACACGCGCGCCCGCGAGGCGGGCAAGCTCGCGCATATGCTGCAGGCGTTGAACACCTTGCCCAAACCGCTGATCGGCGCGGTACAGGGCAACGCCTTTGGCGGCGGAGTGGGGATGGCTTGCGTCTGCGACATTGCCATCGGAGTCGATCATCTCAAAATGGGGCTGACCGAAACGCGCCTTGGCATCATCCCCGCGACCATTGGGCCCTATGTCCTGGCCCGCATGGGCGAAGGGCGGGCGCGTCAGGTCTTTATGTCATCACGCCTCTTTGACGCCACAGAGGCGGTGCGACTGGGGCTGTTGGCCCGCGCGGTGCCTGCATCCGACCTTGCCTCCGCAATCGAGGCCGAAGTCACTCCCTATCTCGCCTGCGCCCCCGGTGCGGTGGCATCGGCCAAGGCATTGGCCCGCGCGTTGGGGCCGCGCATTGACGCAGACACAATCGCAATGACCATCGACGCACTCAAAGCGCGCTGGGAAACCGATGAGGCACGGGACGGCATCAGCGCCTTTTTCGACAAACGCCCCGCGCCCTGGGTCCATGATCACTCCTGACCCTGCGACGCCTCGCCGACAAAGGCACCGCGCTGGCGGCGCAAGGCATCCGACACAAAACGCGTAAAGGTCGCGATGCGCGGCACGTTCTTGAGATCGGCGTGGGTCAGCACCCAGACAGACGGGTAGGGAAAGAGCGGCAGGCCCGGCACCCGCCCCAAGAGCGGATCGGTGTCGCCCAGAAAACAGGCCATCCGCGTCGCGCCCAACCCGGCGCGCACCGCACCGATCATGGCCACCATATCGTCCAGATGCATCACCACCCGCGTGTTCGGATAGGCTGCGCGCACGGCCTTGTTCGGCGGCTCCCAATGCAAGAAACGCAACCAGCTAAGCTCTTTTTCCGGATCGGCGGCCAATGTCTCCAGCACGCTGTGGCTGGCATAAACGGCGGATGACTGCGCGGCCACGCGCCGACCCACCAGATCTGGGTCCGGCGTGTCCGAAATGCGGATCGCCACGTCCGCCTCGCGGTGCGCAAGGTTGAGCGGCGCGTTCGCACCCAGAACGGTCAGCTCAACTTCGGGATACTGCGCAACAAACGCGCCCAGGATCGGTGCCAGAACCGTTTGGATCATCAGCGCCGGTGCCGTGACGGTCAACGGCCCGCTGACTGACGCATCCCGCGCCGCGATTGCGCGGCTGAGGGTCGCACCGTGCGCTTCAAACGCTTCCGCCGTGCGCGCGGCATCCAGACCGGCCTCGGTTGGCACATATCCCGTGGGCCGCCGATCAAACAGCGACACACCCAACGTCGCCTCCGCCGCTGCAATCCGGCGCGCAACGGTCGCGTGATTGACGCCCAAGGCCCGCGCGGCACCGCTCAACCCGCTATGCCGCACCGTCTCCAGCACATATCGCAGATCGCCCCAATCCATATCCTTGATCGCCACAGCCTGCCCCTGATCGTTTTTGCACAAGAGGGGCCATCATATCATTAATTTCCGAACGATCCAGCCACCGCTATGCTCCGTCCATCATCAGGAAAAGGAAGCCTCAATGACCACTCATATCGTTGTCTCACTGCGTGTCAGCAACCCCGACAGCCTCGCCAAATACCGCGAAAAGGCCGCAGACGCCCTTGCGGTGCACGGTGGATCGGTTGTCCAGGCGTCCGCGGATCTCAAAACGCTCGAAGGCAGCCCGGTGTTGCCGGACGCCATCGCAATTGTGCAGTTTCCCGACCGCAGCGCCGCCGAGGCATGGATCAACGATCCGACACTGGCAGATGTGCACGCGCTGCGTCGCGGCGCAGGCGGGTCAGACATCATCCTGCTCTGAACCGTTGTGTGCCGCGCGGGATCGCCAGCGCGTATCTGATTGCGAAACCTTGGCGGCGACCTGTTCTGAGGTCGCCGCTAAGAATGTTTTGAGAAACCGTGTAAATGCGTTACTTTCGGGGTCGTTAACATTTGACACTCTTGGGTCACCCAAGACCTAAACAGGTTTCCCGCGCGCGCATGGCCTTGCATTCCATAGAATTCAGTAACTTGGCAGAGTTCGATGCGCTGGCGCAGTCCGTGGCGGCGCGCTTGAACTGCGAGACAAGCCTCATCAGCGTTGTACATGATGACGCATTTTTTGCTCTGGGCCACTCCAAACGCACGGTGCAAACCGCGGACCGCTCGGTCCCTATTTCCGACGCCGTGTGCGCGCACACCATGGAAAGCGGAAAGCCCCTGAGGGTTGCCGACATCCGGGCCGATCCGGTCTTGTCCGGCACGCCCACGGTGCAAGCGTTGGATATTGGTGCGTATCTTGGCGTACCGCTGCGCCTTGAAAACGGGACAGTGGTGGGGGCGCTCTGCGCGATATCCAAGGAATCGCGCATCTGGCAAGAGGCCGAACAAACCTATCTCGAAGCCCTCGCTGACCTGGTCGAAAGCAAGATCGAACGCCATGTGCTGCGTTATGAGCAAAAGGCGCTCAGTGCGGCACTGGCGGAAAATGATGCAATCCTGACGACGCTGGCCGAACTGCGCGGTCAGGCAATGACGGTTCACAACGACGCCGGTGAACTGGTTTTTGCAAATTCTGCGCTGCGCACCGATCTGCATCTCAGCTATCAAGAGTTGCTGGCTCTGCCCAAGGCGGCGCAACAACTGGCTGAAAAGGGACGCGACACCGGTGAGATTGTCCTTGATCTGCCCGGACGCGATGTGAACGCCCTGCATGTGAACCTGTCGCGGGTTGAAAATGGGCTGACACTGGCGGAATGGCGGCGCGTCTGAGCGGTTGGCGCAAAACTGCGTCGAAATCACCCGTTCTTTTCCGTGACTTCGGGCGTTGCCTTTATTGACCCTGCCGGTGGGCGCGCGTAAACCGTTTCCCAGTCAATATTGCCACTTGACCTGGCGCGAGCATTCCCGGGCCAAGAAAAGGAGCCAAACGTGGAAGAGATGTTGCGGGAGTATCTCCCCATTCTCGTGTTTCTTGCCGTCGCGATCGGGCTTGGCCTTGTGCTGTTGCTTGCTGCGGTCGTGCTTGCCGTTCGTAACCCCGACCCTGAAAAGGTGTCCGCATATGAATGCGGGTTCAACGCCTTTGACGATGCGCGGATGAAATTCGACGTCCGGTTCTATCTGGTGTCGATTCTGTTCATCATCTTCGATCTGGAAATCGCCTTTCTGTTCCCATGGGCCGTCGCGTTCAAGGACATCAGCATGGTGGGCTTCTGGTCGATGATGGTCTTCCTCGGGGTCCTGACCATCGGGTTCGCCTACGAGTGGAAGAAAGGGGCGCTGGAATGGCAATGACCGACACAGCGGGTCCCGCCTATGCAGGCGGCGACAAGGATCACGCGACACAGGCGCTCAATGCCGAATTGCAGGACAAGGGTTTTCTGCTCACGTCCACGGACGATCTGATCAACTGGGCGCGCACCGGCTCGCTGCACTGGATGACCTTTGGTCTGGCCTGCTGTGCGGTCGAGATGATGCACACGTCCATGCCGCGCTATGACCTCGAACGGTTCGGCACAGCACCCCGCGCGTCCCCGCGCCAGTCCGACCTGATGATCGTGGCCGGGACGTTGACCAACAAAATGGCACCCGCCCTGCGCAAGGTCTACGACCAGATGCCCGAGCCGCGTTACGTGATCTCCATGGGCTCCTGCGCCAATGGTGGTGGGTACTATCATTACAGCTACTCCGTCGTGCGCGGCTGCGACCGGATCGTGCCCGTCGACGTCTACGTGCCCGGCTGCCCGCCCACGGCCGAGGCGCTGCTTTACGGCATCATGCAGTTGCAGCGCAAAATGCGCCGCACCGGCACCATCGTACGCTAAGAGGACGCCATGACCGAAGCCCTGAACGAACTTGGCACCTATATCGAAGCCAAGCGCCCAGACTGTGTGCTGGGCTGGGACGTCACCCATGGTGAACTGAACGTCGATGTGGCGCCTGCAAATATTGCGGGACTGGCCGAGTTTCTGACCACCGATTCGACGACACGCTTTTCGACGTTGGTCGACATCACCGGCGTCGATTATCCGGGCCGGTCCAAGCGGTTCGACGTCGTCTACCACTTCCTGTCGATGTACCAGAACCACCGCATCCGTCTGCGCGTGTCCATCCGCGAGGATCAGATGGTGCCGTCGATTGTCGATGTGCACCCTTCGGCCAATTGGTTCGAGCGCGAAGTGTTCGACATGTTCGGCATCCTGTTTTCGGGCCATCCGGACCTGCGCCGCATTCTCACCGACTACGGCTTCCGCGGCCACCCGCTGCGCAAGGACTTTCCAACGACCGGCTACACCGAAGTCCGCTATGACGAGGTCGAAAAACGCGTGGTCTATGAACCGGTTAGCCTGGTGCAGGAATACCGCCAGTTCGATTTCATGTCGCCGTGGGAAGGGGCCGAATACATCCTGCCCGGTGACGAGAAAAAGGACTGACCCCGTGCCGCACCGCGCGGTAGGGCACACGTGACAGAGCCGCTCATCGCAATAGGCATCGGCGCGCAAAAGGCCGCGACCTCATGGTTGCACAGCGCGCTGGCGCATCACCCCGACTGCGCCATGACCAGGGTCAAAGGCCTGCACTACTTCAACAAATTCGAACCGGGCCGCGCAGAGCGTGACCGGTTCCTCGTGGCTCGCAAACGCACCAGCATCGCGCGCGCCAGATCAAACGGGGCGTCCATGATCGCCGGTGTCCCGCTCGACGACTTTGCCGCCGAGGTCGAGGCATGGGCCGCGCTGACTGAACACACCACCATCGATACGGCGGCCTATCTCGCACTGCTGCACCTGAACCGACCACCTGCCAAAGTCGTGGGCGAGGTGACGCCCGCCTATGCCACTTTGCCCCGCGACGGCCTGCGCACGCTCTATGAAATGTCGGACCGCGTGCGGCTGATCTTTGTGATGCGCGATCCCATTGACCGCTTTTGGTCGGCCGCCCGGATGCGGGGTCGCAAACAGTCGCCGGGGTCCGAAGTCGATCACGCCATTTCCGTTGTCACATCCGCCCTGAACGGTGAGATGCCCGCCTATGACCTGCGCGCCGACTACGCGATGACCCTCGACAATCTGTCCCACATCGCATCCGCCGCACATGTACATCTCGACTTCTACGAAGACCTCTTTGACAGTGGTCTGGATCGTCTGTGCGCGTTTCTGGGCATCGCGCCCCACGCCGCCACCGCACCGGCACCCGTCAACGCCGGACACGCAGCCGATCTGCCCCGCGATCTTGGGCGCGCACTGTATCAACGGCTGGCACGGCAATACGACGCCGTGGCAGAACACATGGGCCGCATGCCCGCCGCATGGCAAAACGCAATGGAGGTTTACGGATAAATGTCGATCTACTGGCTGATCATCGCCGCACTCAGTGTCATTCCACTGTTCAAATTGCTGCCCCACTTCGGCATCAACAAATACTGGGCTCTGGCCGCCATCGTTCCGATCGGCACACTCGGTCTGCTCTGGTTTATGGCGATCAAACTCCAGGAACTGGAACGCCGCTGACCGGCTTTGGCACGATCCGCTGCATTTTCCGGCGGGTCCGCGACCACGTAACACTGGTACGCCCCTTGCGTCCTCAATATAAGGTCGTAAAAGCACATACACGCAGGCGCAGTCTCAGGTGCCGGCACATCGCGGAAAGCATGGTGATGACATGATGGATGGCTCCAATTTCGACGACGCTCTGACGGGCGAGCAGAAGATCCGCAATTTCAACATCAACTTCGGCCCGCAACACCCGGCGGCGCACGGCGTGCTGCGTCTGGTGCTCGAGCTGGATGGTGAAGTCGTGGAACGCTGCGACCCGCATATCGGCCTTCTGCACCGCGGCACCGAAAAGCTGATGGAAAGCCGGACGTACCTTCAAAACCTGCCCTATTTCGACCGGCTCGACTATGTGGCGCCGATGAACCAGGAACACGCCTGGTGTCTCGCCATCGAAAAGCTGACGGGCGTCGAGGTGCCGCGCCGCGCGTCCCTGATCCGTGTGCTCTATTCCGAGATCGGGCGCGTGCTCAACCACCTGCTGAACGTCACGACACAGGCCCTCGACGTGGGCGCGCTGACACCGCCGCTCTGGGGCTTTGAAGAGCGTGAAAAGCTGATGATCTTTTACGAGCGGGCCTGCGGCGCGCGCCTGCACGCGGCCTACTTCCGGCCCGGCGGTGTGCATCAGGACCTGCCCGACGACCTGATCGATGACATCGAGCAATGGGCACATGAGTTCCCCGACCTGCTCAGCGACATTGACGGTCTGCTGACTGAAAACCGTATCTTCAAACAGCGCAACGTCGACATCGGCGTCGTGACCGAAGATGACATTCAGAAATACGGCTTTTCCGGTGTCATGGTACGGGGCAGTGGCCTCGCATGGGATTTGCGCCGTGCGCAACCCTATGAATGTTATGACGAATTCGACTTCCAAATCCCGGTGGGCAAGAATGGCGATTGCTACGACCGCTACCTGTGCCGGATGGAAGAGATGCGCCAGTCGGTGTCGATCATCAAACAGGCCATCGCCAAACTGCGCGAAGCCACTGGCGACGTGCTGGCCCGTGGCAAGATCACACCGCCGTCGCGCACCGACATGAAAACGTCGATGGAATCGCTGATCCACCACTTCAAACTCTATACCGAAGGCTTCCACGTCCCCGAGGGCGAGGTCTACTGCGCGGTCGAGGCCCCCAAGGGCGAGTTCGGCGTCTACCTCGTCGCGGACGGGTCCAACAAACCCTACCGCTGCAAGATCCGCGCACCGGGGTTCTTGCACCTGCAAGCGATGGACCACATCTCGACCGGCCACCAACTGGCCGACGTCGCAGCCATCATCGGCACGATGGACGTGGTGTTCGGCGAAATCGACCGCTGACACCAGATGCAAAGGGCCGTCAACATATTCGGGATCGCCGTAGGTGTCGCATTTGTTGCCTATGGGTTCTGGTATTTCGTGCAACCGGTGGCCGCGCTCGCTGCGGCGGATCATACGGTTGACCAACTGCCCTTGGTGATGGGAGGGCGCTACGCACTGTTCGGCGCTTTGCTCGTTGCCGCACTTCTCTACAAAGACAGTATCGTAACCACGGCCCTGTTGATTGGGTTCACCTTTTTGGCGCTTGTCGATACCGTTATCTACTGGAACATCGCGCCGACCCGCCATGCCGTCACGGGGCTGATATGCGCCCTTTTTGCACTCTTTTTCTACAGTCAACGAAAGGTGGGTAACTGATGCTCCGCCGTCTCCACGCCGAACAACCCGACAGCTTTGCCTTCACCCCGGACAATCAGGCCTGGGCCGAAGCGCAGATCACCAAATACCCCGAAGGTCGTCAGGCCTCTGCCATCATCCCGCTGTTGTGGCGCGCGCAAGAGCAAGAGGGGTGGCTGACCCGTCCGGCGATTGAACATGTGTCCGACATGCTGGGCCTGGCTTATATCCGGGGTCTCGAAGTCGCCTCTTTCTACTTCATGTTCCAGTTGCAACCTGTTGGTTCCGTTGCCCATATTCAGGTTTGCGGTACCACGTCCTGCATGATCTGTGGTGCCGAGGATCTCGTGGCCGTGTGCAAGGACAAGATCGCAGCCAAAGCGCATCAGCTGTCGGACGATGGCAAGTTCTCGTGGGAAGAGGTCGAATGCCTCGGCTCCTGCGCCAACGCGCCCATGGCGCAGATCGGCAAGGATTATTACGAGGATCTGACGGCGGCGCGCATGGGCGAGATCATTGATGAGCTGGCTGCCGGCCAGGTGCCCACGCCGGGCCCTCAGAACGGGCGCTACGCCGCCGAGCCGCTCAGCGGTCTGACCTCGCTCAAGGATTTCGACAGCGGCCACACCAAGTACAACGCCTCTGTCCAGCTGGCGACGGATATCGGCGACACGGTCAAGCGGATCGACGGCACCGAAGTGCCGCTGCTCGCCCCGTGGGGCAAGGCGAATGCCTCGCCCGAGCCGAGCAATGCCAATGACGCGCCTGCATCTGCGCCCGTGTCCAAGGCCCCGCCCAAAGAGTCGAAGTCCAAGGCCAAGCCCAAGCGCTCCGCCCCTGCGGCCGAGAAAAAGGATGAGGCAAAACAAACGGATACGGCTGTCCCCGCGGGGACAAAGCCTGCATTGCTGACCGAGGCCCGCGCCGGTGGCGCCGATGATTTGAAGATGATCAAGGGCATCGGGCCGGGTCTGGAAAAGGAACTGAACGCGGCGGGCGTCTACCATTTCGACCAGCTCGCGTCGTGGACGCCAGAGGAAGTTGCCTGGGCTGATCAGCACCTTGTGCGCTTCAAGGGGCGTGTCAGCCGTGACAATTGGGTCACGCAGGCGCAGGCTCTGGCCAGCGGGACCGAGACAGAATTCTCCCAACGTGCGAAAAAAGACGGTATCTATAAAGAGTAATAACCTCAAAACGGGAGAGGGATACCGATGGACAATAAACAGGGATCGATCAGCTGCGCACTCGGATGCTGGCTGGTTGCGGTGCTGGGCGGCGTGTTGGCCGCAGTGCTGTTGTGGGTTCTGGGCGGCTGGACGTTCATGCAGGGCGTATTCGCCGCTGTGGTTGTCGCAGCTGTGGCCGGGCTGCTGTTGAGCTGGATCATGTGCCGTCCGCTGCCTGCGGCGGGCACGGCGTCCGTTGGTGACAAGGACGACGCGACAGCGCGGGCGGATGCCTCGCGTGCCGCGGCAGAGGCGCGATCGGCAGAGGCGGCCGAAGCAGCGGCTGCGCAACCTGCGGCGGCGGCACCCGTGGCGGCACAGGCCGAGAAGCCGACACCGAAAGCCGAAGCACCGAAAGCCGCCGAAGCAAAGGCCGAAGCACCCGCGGCACCTGCCGTGACCGCGTCCAAGCCGCTGGCCGGACAGGAAGAGCTGGCTGCGCGCAAGGGCGAGTGGAAATACGAAGGCGATGCCGCAGAGCCCAAGGCCGAAGCGCCGAAAGCCAAGCCAAAGGCAAAAGCCAAACCCAAAGCCAAGGCCAAGGAGACCGTGCCCGCCGCAGCGGAAGGCGCGGGCACCAAGCCCGAGACGCTGGCCGCGGCCCGCGAGGGTGGGCCCGACAACCTCAAGCAGATCAAAGGCGTTGGTCCCAAGCTCGAGGCGCTGCTGCACTCGATGGGCTTTTATCACTTTGACCAGGTCGCCTCGTGGGGCGCGGACGAAGTGGCTTGGGTCGATCAGAACCTCGAAGGGTTCAAAGGCCGCGTGACCCGTGACGAATGGGTATCGCAAGCCAAGATCCTGGCCGAAGGCGGCACCACCGAGTTCTCGAGCAAGGTCAAAAAAGGCGGCGTTTACTAACGCATGGCAGATCAGCTTGATCCAAAGCTGGCCCGGCAGGGCCGTATCGCGGCCCTCGTCATTGCGGGGGCCGCTTTGTTATCTATATTTTCACCGGTGATCGTGACAGGTTTGGGTCTGCCGCGCCGGTTTGAGATACTTCTGCTGCTTTTCGCACTGGCTGCGTTCATTTGGGCACTGGTGGTGGCCGTCAGGATTTGGCAAAAGAGCCGAGACAACTAGGCCTGCGCGCGCAGGGCCACTAAAGGCAAAGGATATCACGCGCCCTACCGCGTGTTACAAAAAGGACGTACCCATGCTGGCTGACAAGGATCGTATCTTTACCAACATCTACGGGATGCACGACCGCACGCTGAAGGGCGCGCAGGCGCGTGGGCATTGGGACGGCACCGGCAACCTGATCAAGAAGGGCCGCGACTGGATCGTTCAGGAGATGAAGGACAGCGGGCTGCGCGGACGTGGCGGCGCGGGCTTTCCCACCGGTCTCAAGTGGTCGTTCATGCCCAAGGAAAGCGACGGTCGCCCCAGCTATCTGGTTGTGAACGCCGACGAATCTGAGCCGGGCACATGTAAAGACCGCGAGATCATGCGCCATGATCCGCACACGCTGATCGAAGGGTGCCTGATCGCCTCCTTCGCGATGAATGCCAACGCTTGCTATATCTATATCCGCGGCGAATACATCCGCGAGAAAGAGGCGCTGCAAGCCGCGATTGACGAGGCCTATGACGCAGGGCTGGTGGGCAAGAACGCCGCTGGGTCGGGCTGGGATTTCGAGATTTACCTGCACCACGGGGCAGGGGCCTATATCTGCGGCGAAGAAACCGCATTGCTGGAATCGCTCGAAGGCAAGAAGGGGATGCCCCGGATGAAGCCGCCGTTCCCGGCGGGCGCGGGCCTTTATGGCTGCCCGACGACTGTGAACAACGTGGAATCGATTGCCGTTGTGCCGACGATCCTGCGGCGCGGGGCGTCCTGGTTCTCGGGCTTTGGCCGTCCGAACAATGCGGGCACCAAGCTGTTTGCCATTTCGGGCCACGTGAACCACCCCTGTGTCGTCGAAGAGGCGATGTCGATCAGCTTTGAAGAACTGATCGAAAAGCATTGCGGCGGTATTCGCGGCGGTTGGGACAACCTCAAGGCCGTGATCCCCGGTGGGTCTTCTGTTCCCTGCGTGCGCGGGGAAAAGATGAAAGACGCCACCATGGATTTCGACTATCTGCGGAACGATCTGCAGTCGGGTCTGGGCACGGCGGCGGTGATCGTGATGGATCAGAGCACCGATATCATCAAGGCGATCTGGCGCTTGTCCAAGTTTTACAAGCATGAGTCCTGCGGACAGTGTACGCCTTGCCGTGAGGGTACGGGGTGGATGATGCGCGTGATGGACCGTCTGGTCAAAGGCGAGGCGGAGGTCGAAGAGATCGACATGCTGCTGGATGTGACCAAGCAGGTTGAAGGGCACACGATCTGTGCGTTGGGCGATGCGGCGGCCTGGCCGATCCAGGGTTTGATCCGGAACTTCCGGGATGAGATCGAGGATCGGATTGCGGGCAAGCGGATCGCGGCGGAGTGAAATACTGCGCTTGCATCGCACTTGCTTTTCTAGCTGCATGCACCCCTGCCGAAAATGATGTGGTCCTTGCGCAGCAAGGGCAGCGTGTTGGGAGTGAGAGGTACGACCTCTTTTTCATCAACTACACTGGACCAATGCACGACACACCTTGTGTTCAGCCCACCGCTCGAGAGAATGTCATTCTTACGCTTCCGAGTGTGCGTCGAGCCACTATCATCGTGAAGAAATCCGACGGCACTCCTATACAATGCGGCGAAGAGGCAGCTGTGCGTGATGTCGCCAATTCATTTTGTCGAGAAGTATCGCGGCCAACCGAAATTTAGCCGCGCGTGATCTGGCGAGAGGATGGGGCAGTAGAGGTTCAGCACGGTTGTCGAAGTCGAGGGTTTTTTTAGTCAAAATGCACCTCGCTGAGTTCAACATAGGCACTCTCAAATACGACTGGGAAGACCCGCGTGTTGCGGATTTTCGGGACAACCTTGACCGGGTCTATGACATCGCGCGGCGCTGTCCTGGCTATGTCTGGCATATGGAAAACGAGGATATGGAGGCCGCGCAGCTTGAAGCGGGCGGGCCGCTTGGGGGCAATCCGCGGACGGCGTCCACTTTGTCCGTCTGGGCGGATGTCGACAGTTTCCGGCATTTCGTGTTTCAAACGGTGCACAAGCAGTTCTATGACCGCAAGGCGGAGTGGTACGATCTGGACCAACAGGGCACGCGGCTGGTGATGTGGTGGGTGGCCGAGGGGCACATCCCCACGGTCGGGGAGGCGATGGAACGCTTTCATCATCTTGAAAACCATGGCAATACGGATCACGCCTTTGGGTGGGACCACGTCCGCCCGTGAGATTGCCACCGGCGGAGGAGACGACCCGTGACCAAGACCCGAACCCTGATGGATATGCGCCCCGCGTTGTTGACCGGAGTGCTTTTGATCGCTGCATTGCTTTTGTCGGCCTGTGCCGAGCGGCGTGCGGACCGGGTGGCTTTTGACGGCGTGTTTTTCCGGTCGACGGCCAAGAAAGTGGACAAACAGCGCGACCAGTTTGAGGTGTCGGTGACGCCTGTGTCGGCATCGCTGGACGGTGCGCGCGAGGCGGGACGGTATGAAGCGATCCGGTATTGCATTGCGCAGTTCGGCACGTCGACTATCGACTGGGTGAACGGGCCGGATGCGGAAGACGGGCGGTTAACGATTTCGGGTGACAAGCTGTTGTTGCGCGGTGCCTGTGCGCCGCAGTGACGTCGCCTCGCGAAATGGCGACATTTTGTGTGCTAACGGGTTGTGTCAGCCCATGTTATTGCATAGCACAACACTGCTTTCCCACCTTGCGTTGACCTGACGCGACATGTGGAGAAATAAAGATGCGCGCAATGATTATGGCCCTGATCCTTAGCCTGACTGCCGGGATAGCCTCGGCGAAGCCTCCTTTGCGGGAGGTGCCGGAAATTGACGGTACGATTTTGGCTGTCGGGATTGCGGATGAGATTCGGACGAACTGTCCGGATATATCGGGCCGTCTGGCCAAGGCCTATCGCACCGTTTTGTCGTTAAAGTCCCGTGCACGCGATCTGGGGTATTCCAACGCGGAGATCGACGCCTATCGCAAGTCGGATGCTGAGAAGGCACGGCTGAAAGGTGCGCGAGACGCTTATTTGCGGCAAGGCGGAGTGGCACAGGGCCAGGCGGCCAGCTATTGCGACCTTGGCCGTGTTGAGATTGAAAAAGGCAGCCAGATCGGCGCCCTATTGAGGATGAACTGACGTATGAGCAACCTCCGCAAAGTCATCATCGACGGTAACGAGATCGAAGTGGATGGGGCAATGACCCTGATCCAGGCCTGCGAAGAGGCGGGGATCGAGATCCCGCGGTTCTGTTATCACGAGCGTCTGTCGATTGCGGGGAACTGCCGGATGTGTCTGGTCGAGGTTGTGGGTGGCCCGCCCAAGCCTGCCGCGTCATGCGCGATGCAGGTCAAGGATCTGCGCCCCGGTCCCGAAGGCCAGCCGCCTGTCGTGAAAACCAACAGCCCCATGGTCAAGAAGGCCCGCGAGGGGGTGATGGAGTTTCTGCTGATCAACCACCCGCTGGATTGCCCGATTTGCGATCAGGGGGGCGAGTGCGATTTGCAGGATCAGGCGATGGCTTACGGCGTCGACTTCAGCCGGTTCCGCGAGGCCAAGCGCGCGACGGATGACCTGGACCTCGGTCCGCTGGTCGAAACACATATGACGCGCTGCATTTCCTGCACCCGTTGTGTGCGGTTCACCACCGAGGTGGCGGGCATCACGCAGATGGGCCAGACGGGCCGTGGTGAGGATGCGGAAATCACGTCCTATCTGGGCGAGACGCTCGAATCGAACCTTCAGGGCAACATCATCGATCTGTGCCCCGTGGGCGCGCTGGTGTCGAAGCCCTATGCGTTCACCGCCCGTCCTTGGGAACTGACCAAGACCGAGAGCGTGGACGTGATGGACGCGCTGGGGTCGTCGATCCGCGTGGACACCAAGGGCCGCGAAGTGATGCGGTTCCTGCCGCTGAACCACGATGGCACCAACGAGGAATGGATTTCGGACAAGACGCGCTTTGTCTGGGACGGGCTGCGCCGTCAGCGTCTGGACAAGCCCTATATCCGTGAGAACGGCAAACTGCGCCCCGCCACATGGCCCGAAGCCTTGGGCAGGGCCGCAGAAGCGATCAAAGGGGCCAGCAAACTGGCGGGTCTCGTGGGTGATCTGGCGCCGGTTGAGGCGACATTCGCGCTGAAACAGTTGATCGAAGGGCAGGGCGGTATTGTCGAGTGCCGCACCGATGGTGCGAAACTGCCCAGCGGCAACCGCGCGGCCTATGTCGGCACTGCCACGATCGAAGATATTGATGAGGCCGAAGCGATCATGCTGATCGGCACCAACCCGCGCGTTGAGGCGCCCGTGTTGAACGCGCGCATCCGCAAGGCGTGGGCGCGGGGCGCCAGCGTTGGTGTGATCGGCGAGATGGTCGACCTGACCTATGAGGCGAACCACATCGGCACAGAGCCTTCCGTGATGAACGAGCTGCTCAAGCGCGATCACAGTGCAGTGCAGGAAAAGCCGTCGGCGATCATCGTGGGTCAGGGCGCATTGACGCGCGGCGACGGTGCGGCGGTTCTGGCCGCAGCACAAGCGCTGGCGGAAAGCACGAAATCGGGCCTCTTGGTGCTGCACACCGCGGCGGCACGCGTGGGCGCGATGGATGTGGGGGCCACGAACCCCGACGCCATGGCCGCCGTGGACGGGGCGGACGTGATCTATAACCTCGGCGCGGACGAGATCGAAATCGCGGACGGCGCGTTCGTGATCTATCAGGGCAGCCACGGGGATCGCGGCGCACACCGCGCTGACGTGATCCTGCCCGGTGCCGCCTATACCGAAGAGCCGGGCCTGTTCGTGAACACCGAAGGGCGTCCGCAACTGGCGGCCCGCGCCAGCTTTGCCCCCGGTGATGCCAAGGAAAACTGGGCCATCCTGCGCGCTTTGTCGGGCGAGATGGATGCGAAACTGCCCTATGACAGCATCGGCGCGCTGCGTCAGGCGATTGTGGCGGCGCATCCGCATTTGGGTGACATCGACGTGGTGGCCGAAAACAGCGGTGAGACGCTGGAGATGGGCACGATGGAAGGCGGCACGCTGGCCTCCAACGTGACCGATTTCTACCTGACCAACCCGATTGCACGGGCCAGCCAGCTGATGGCAGAGCTGAGCGCCAACGCCAAGGCGCGCAAGACCGAGGCGATGGCCGCTGAATGAAGGCCGCTTGGCTCATAAGCTGCGTGCCTTTGGCCGCCTGTGACCCGGTCCCAACGGCCGAGCAGTTCATCCCCGATTATCGCGGGGTGGAGACGACGCTGTTGGATGATGATCTGGTGCAGTTCAACGTGTCCATGACCAATGCGCTGAGCGCGCAGGACGTGTCGAACTATGCCGAATGTGCCGCTGCCGGATACACGTTGATCCGGGGCTGGGGCTTTGCGCGTCATTTGCGCACAAATGTGGACGAAGAGGCTGGCGTGTGGACGGCGGATGCTGTTTACACCATCTCGCCAGCCCTGCCGCGGGGGATCAAGACAATCGACGCCGAAGTCGTGTCTGCATCCTGTGCGGAGAAGGGAATACCGACGGTGTGAGGACTGATGGCTGACTTTTTCACAAATAGCCCGTTGGGCATTGGATTGCTGATCGTGGGTCAGGTCCTGCTGGTGGTTGTGCCGCTTTTGGTGGCGCTGGCATTCCTGATGTATGCGGACCGCAAGATCTGGGCCGCCGTGCAGATGCGCCGTGGTCCCAACGTGGTTGGTTTCTACGGCCTGCTGCAAAGCTTCGCGGATTTCGGCAAGTATATCGTCAAGGAAGTCGTGGTGCCTGCGGGTGCGGACAAGGCGGTGTTCTTTATGGCGCCGATGGTCAGCCTGGTCATGGCGCTGATTGCCTGGGCGGTGATCCCGTTCAATGACGGCTGGGTGTTGTCGGACATCAACGTGGCCATTCTCTATGTGTTCGCGGTCTCCTCGCTTGAGGTTTATGGCGTGATCATGGGCGGCTGGGCGTCGAACTCGAAATACCCGTTCCTTGGCTCGCTGCGGTCTGCGGCGCAGATGATTTCCTATGAGGTCAGCATCGGTCTGATCATCATCGGGGTGATTATTTCGACGGGATCGATGAATTTCAGCGGGATCGTGACCGCGCAGGATGGCGATTGGGGTCTGTTCAGCTGGTATTGGTTGCCGCACTTCCCGATGTTGTTCCTGTTCCTGATTTCGGCCCTGGCCGAGACGAACCGCCCGCCCTTTGACTTGCCCGAGGCCGAATCCGAGCTGGTGGCTGGCTATCAGGTGGAATACTCGTCCACGCCCTTCCTGCTGTTCATGATCGGTGAACTGGTGGCTGTGGTGCTGATGTGCGCGCTGGTGTCGCTCTTGTTCTTTGGGGGCTGGTTGTCGCCTGTGCCGTTCCTGCCCGATGGGGTGCTGTGGATGGTGGCCAAGATGCTGTTCGTCTTCTTCATCTTCTCGATGGTGAAGGCGATCACGCCCCGCTACCGCTATGACCAGCTGATGCGGATTGGGTGGAAAGTGTTCCTGCCGTTCTCGCTTTTCTGGGTGGTGTTCGTGGCCTTTGCGGCCAAGTTCGAATGGTTCTGGGGCGTCTATGCCCGCTGGCCGATGGGAGGATAATCCATGACGCAGATCGACTATGGACGCGCCGCGAAGTACTTCCTGTTGCAGGATTTCTATGTGGGTTTCAAACTGGGGCTGAAGCACTTTTTCCGCCCCAAGGCGACGGTGAACTATCCGCATGAAAAAGGGCCGTTGTCGCCCCGGTTCCGTGGCGAACACGCGCTGCGCCGCTATCCGAATGGCGAGGAACGCTGCATTGCGTGCAAGCTGTGTGAGGCCGTGTGCCCAGCGCAGGCGATCACCATCGATGCCGAACCCCGCGAGGACGGCAGCCGCCGCACCACGCGGTACGATATCGACATGACCAAGTGCATCTATTGCGGGTTCTGCCAGGAGGCATGCCCGGTGGACGCCATTGTCGAGGGTCCGAATTTCGAATTCAGCACCGAGACGCGTGAAGAGCTGTACTATGACAAGGACAAGCTCTTGGCCAATGGCGAGCGCTGGGAGGCGGAGATCGCGCGCAACCTCGAACTGGATGCGCCTTACAGATGAGCCTTGATGAACCCACATATGCGCGCGGCAAAGAGCTGTCGGAGCAGGTAAACCCTGGCATGGAGGAGGCCCTGGCTGCCCGCTATGACGCGCTGGTGCCTGGTCTGTCGCGCATGGTGGTCGAGGTGCCTTATGGCACGTTCTATTCCCGCGGTGTGGTTGACGAAAAGACCCGGCTGCTGGCCACGGTTGCCGCGCTGACCGCGCAGGGCGGCCAGACGCGTCCGCAGCTCAAGGTCAACATCGCCAGTGCCCGCGCTGTGGGCGCGAGCCGCGAAGAAATCTGCGAGATCATCTACCAGATGACGCTCTATGGTGGGTTTCCGGCCATGATCAACGGCATGAACGCCGCAATCGAAGTGTTCGAGGCCGAAGATGACTGACGCGCCGAACCCTTTTGCCGCGCTGATGGCGCAGATGCAGGAAATGGCAAAGGCCATGCCGCAGATGGGCGCCTTTGACCCGGCCAAGGGCTTTGACGCCAAGGCGATGGAGGCCCTGTGGCCGACCATGCCCAAAGAGGTGATGGAGACGTGGTTCGGCAATGCGCTGAACGAAAACGGGCTGGATGCCAAGACGCGGCTTCTGATCACCCTTGCCGGGCTGACAATGCAGGGCGCGCAGGCCGACAGCGCCGTGCGCCAGACCGTGCGCCACGCCCGCGAGGCTGGTGCCACCGATCAACAGATTTCCGAGACATTGGGCATGATGGCGATGTTCGCCGGTGTGCCCGCCATGACCCGGGCCATGGAACTGGCCCAAGAGGTGATGGACGACGACAAGGACAAGACATGACTGTATTTGCCTTTTATCTCTTTGCGATTGCAGTGATCACCGGTGGCCTGTTCACGGTGATCAGCCGCAACCCGGTGCACTCGGTCCTGTGGCTGATCCTCGCGTTCCTCAGTTCGGCGGGCCTGTTCGTCCTGCTGGGTGCGGAATTTGTCGCGATGCTGCTGATCATTGTCTATGTGGGCGCGGTCGCGGTGCTGTTCTTGTTCGTGGTGATGATGCTGGACGTCGATTTTGCCGAGCTGAAGGCCGAGATGGCCCGGTATATGCCGCTGGCGTTGCTGATCGGTTTGGTGATTCTGATGCAATTCGTGCTGGCCTTTGGCGCCTGGGAAAGCAATGCCGCCGCCGAAGGGCTGCGGGCGCAGGTCACCCCGGTTGACCGTCACAACACCGAAGCCCTCGGCCTGATCCTCTATGACCAGTATTTCCTGCTGTTCCAGCTGGCGGGTCTGATCCTACTGGTTGCGATGGTGGGGGCGATTGTCCTGACCCTGCGCCACCGCGTCGACGTCAAGCGCCAGGATGTGCTGGCACAGATGTACCGCGATCCGGCCAAAGCGATGGAGTTGAAGGACGTCAAACCGGGGCAGGGGCTGTAAGTCTTGATCACACGGTGCGCATATCTGGCGGCGGTCGTCGCGCTGATCGGAGGGCAGGCCATTGCGCTGACCCTGATCGATTGCGACCGGACCACGCATATCTCCCATGGGGGAGAGGCGGATCATGTGGATCTGGGTGAGGGCCGTGTGATGTGGCGCGACTGGTGGAGCCAGGAGGGTACTGCGACTTCGTTCACGGTTGTGGATTGTGGCCCCGGCACGGCGCTGACCTTTCGCGCAGCCGAGGACAACATGGGCACGCGCCTGCCGTTTGACCGCACCGACAAGGCACTGGCCGTGATCAAGCGCCACGAAAGCGGCGCGCGCGCCTTTGCCACCTTTGACCGCATGGCCGCCGATCTGGACGGTATCGCGCGGGATATCGACATCATCACGCTGGATGCGGAGCCCTGTGCCTGCGCCGCACTCTACCCCGAGGCGCGGGGCGACAAGACAGAATTCATGCTGGGTTAACCGGCATCAGACGACAAGCGGGGACAGCCCCGGAGGGACGACATGATAGGACTTGAACATTACCTGACAGTGGCGGCGACGCTGTTCGTCATTGGCATCTTCGGGCTGTTTCTCAACCGCAAGAACATCATCATCCTGTTGATGAGCATCGAGTTGATGCTGCTGGCGGTGAACATCAACCTTGTCGCATTCTCCAGCTTTCTGGATGACCTCGTGGGGCAGGTGTTCACGCTGTTTGTCCTGACGGTCGCCGCCGCCGAGGCTGCGATTGGTCTGGCCATTCTGGTCTGTTTCTTCCGCAACCGCGGCACCATCGCCGTCGAAGACGTCAACGTGATGAAGGGCTGAGGCTGTGAAAAGGTATACAGCAAGTATTCTCGCGTTCCTCGTTGCGTCCCAGGCCCTTGCGTCGGTGCCGGATACATCGTTTTGCGTCGAGGAAGATGGGCGTGTCTATGATGTTGTGACACGCGTGGCTGATGATCAGGTGTTTGGGTACACATCGGGGTTGGGTCAGAGAACCAAACTGGTGTTTGTGGCGTGCTCTTCCGATCGTCCCGCGATTTGGATTTCTAATGCAGACCGCCCCAATTCACGTGTGAGCGCAGAGTCCATACTGATAGATGCAGCCGCAAGCGAAGACACCGTTTCGTTTAAAACATTGGACAAACTGTTGGACGAAAACGGGTTTGCATCGAGCATACAAGGTTATCGACCAAATGGTTGTCTGTGTGACCCGAAGACGTTGCAGCAAGCGTTTGTTCCGCCAGCTCTTAAAGACAAGTTGATCGAAGAGGATCAGAAATAATGGAAACCATCATCCTCTTTGCCCCGCTGGTTGGCGCGCTGCTGTGTGGCTTTGGCTGGCGCATCTTTGGCGAGACAGCGGCCATGTGGATTGCCACGGGTCTGCTGTTCCTGTCGGCGATCCTGTCCTGGGTTGTGTTCCTGACCTTTGACGGCACGACCGAACAGATCCAGATCCTGCGCTGGATCGAGAGCGGCTCTCTGAGCACCGATTGGGCGATCCGGCTGGACCGGCTGACCGCGATCATGCTGATCGTAATCACCACCGTGTCGAGCCTCGTGCACCTTTATTCCTTTGGCTACATGGCCGATGACCCGCAGTGGCGTGAGGGCGAAAGCTATAAGCCGCGCTTCTTTGCGTACCTGTCGTTCTTTACCTTTGCGATGTTGATGCTGGTGACAGCGGACAACCTTGTGCAGATGTTCTTTGGCTGGGAAGGTGTGGGTGTCGCGTCCTACCTGCTGATCGGGTTCTACTATCGCAAGCCGTCGGCCAATGCCGCCGCGATCAAGGCGTTTGTGGTGAACAGGGTGGGGGATTTCGGCTTTGCGCTGGGGATCTTTGGCCTGTTCTTCCTGACCGACAGCATCAATTTCGACGATGTGTTTGCGGCAGCGCCCGAGATTGCGCAGACGCAGCTGACCTTCCTGTGGACGGACTGGAATGCGGCGAACCTGATTGCGTTCCTGCTGTTCATCGGTGCGATGGGCAAGTCGGCGCAGCTGTTCCTGCACACGTGGTTGCCGGACGCGATGGAGGGGCCGACGCCTGTGTCGGCGCTGATCCACGCGGCGACCATGGTGACGGCGGGCGTGTTCCTTGTGTGCCGCATGTCGCCGCTGATGGAGTTCGCGCCCGAGGCGATGGCCTTTGTCACAGTGCTGGGCGCGCTGACCGCGTTCTTTGCCGCAACCGTGGGTCTGGTGCAGACGGACATCAAGCGCGTGATCGCCTATTCGACCTGTTCGCAGCTGGGTTACATGTTCGTGGCCGCCGGTGTCGGCGTCTATTCGGTGGCGATGTTCCACCTGTTCACGCACGCGTTTTTCAAGGCGATGCTGTTCCTTGGTGCCGGGTCGGTGATCCATGCGATGCACCACGAGCAGGACATGACCAACTATGGCGGTCTGCGCAAAAAGATCCCCTATACGTTCTGGGCCATGATGATCGGCACGCTGGCCATCACCGGTGTCGGTATCCCGCTGACGGGCTGGATCGGCTTTGCCGGGTTTGCGTCCAAGGATGCGGTGATCGAAAGCGCCTATGTCGGGTCGACCTTTGCCTTCTGGCTGCTGGTGATCGCGGCGCTGTTCACGTCGTTCTATTCGTGGCGCCTGATGTTCCTGACCTTCTACGGCGAGGCGCGGGGCGACAAGCACACCCATGATCATGCGCATGAAAGCCCGATGGTCATGTTGATCCCGCTGGGTGTGCTGAGCCTTGGCGCGATGTTCGCAGGTGCGATCTGGTATGGGTCTTTCTTTGGCAAGCCGAACGAGGTGGTCAAATTCTTTGGCGGCGAGTACACGGCCCCTGCGGAAGAGATCAAAAAGGCCGTGGCCGAACGCAGCCCGAAAGCCTCCGAGCTGAAATACGTGATGGAGAGCGCGCCGGGTGAAGCGGGCATCTACATGGCCCCCGAAAACACCGTGCTGCACGAGGCGCACTATGTGCCCACATGGGTCAAGCTGTCGCCGTTCGTTGCGATGCTGGTCGGGTTCCTGGTGGCCTTCTGGTTCTACATCAAGAACCCATCGCTGCCCGGTCGTCTGGCCGAGAACCAGCGCCCGCTGTACCTGTTCCTCAAGAACAAGTGGTACTTTGACGAACTCTATCACTACGTGTTCATCGTGCCTGCGATGTGGATCGGCAAACAGCTGTGGAAACGCGGTGATGGCGATGTGATCGACGGCACAATCAACGGCGTGTCGATGGGCATCGTGCCCTTTATCACCCGCCTCGCTGGCCGTGCGCAGTCCGGCTATATCTTTACCTATGCCTTCGCCATGGTGATCGGGATCGCAGTCCTTGTCACTTGGATGACGCTCAGCGGAGGAGCGAACTGATGGACAACCTTCTTTCCATCGTCATCTTCATGCCCGCCTTGGCGGCGCTGATCCTGGCCGTGTTCCTGCGCGGTGAAGACGAGGCGGCACAGCGCAATGCCAAATGGGTGGCGCTGGCCACCACGGGCATCACGTTCATTGCGTCGTTGTTCATCCTGTTCGAATTTGATCCCAACGACACCGGGTTCCAGTTCGTCGAGGAAGGCGAGTGGATCATGGGCCTGACCTACAAGATGGGGGTCGATGGCATCTCTGTCCTGTTTGTGATGCTGACGACGTTCATCATGCCACTGGTCATTGCCGCGTCCTGGTCGGTCACGGACAGGGTCAAGGAATACATGATCGCCTTCCTCCTGTTGGAGACGCTCATGCTGGGCGTGTTCATGGCGCTGGATCTGGTGCTGTTCTACCTGTTCTTCGAGGCCGGTCTGATCCCGATGTTCCTGATCATCGGCATTTGGGGCGGGGCGAACCGCATCTATGCGAGCTTCAAGTTCTTCCTCTATACCTTCCTCGGGTCGGTCCTGATGCTGGTGGCGATGGTGGGCATGTATGCCGATGCGGGCACCACGGATATCGAGGCACTGCTGAACCACCAGTTTGGCACCGAGGCGTTCAGCCTGCTGGGGATGCAGGTGGTGGGCGGCATGCAGACGCTGCTGTTCCTTGCCTTCTTTGCCAGCTTTGCCGTCAAGATGCCGATGTGGCCGGTGCACACCTGGCTGCCGGATGCGCACGTGCAGGCGCCCACGGCGGGGTCCGTTGTTCTGGCCGCGATCCTGCTGAAGCTGGGCGGCTATGGGTTCATCAGGTTCTCCATCGGCATGTTCCCGGTGGGGTCGGACGTGATGGCGCCGCTGGTCCTGTGGATGTCGGCGATTGCGATTGTCTATACGTCGTTGGTGGCCCTGGTGCAGGAAGACATGAAAAAGCTGATCGCTTATTCGTCCGTCGCGCACATGGGTTTCGTGACCATGGGTATTTTTGCTGCGAACCAGCAGGGCATTGACGGCGCGATCTTCCAGATGCTGAGCCACGGCTTTATCTCTGGCGCGCTGTTCCTGTGTGTTGGCGTGATTTATGACCGGATGCACACCCGCGACATCGACGCCTATGGCGGTCTGGTGAACCGGATGCCGGCCTATGCGCTGGTGTTCATGCTGTTCACGATGGCCAATGTGGGCCTGCCGGGTACCTCCGGGTTTGTGGGTGAATTCCTGACGCTGATGGCGGTGTTCCAGGTCAACACCTGGGTCGCGCTGGTGGCAACGTCCGGTGTTATCTTCTCTGCGGCCTATGCGCTGTGGCTCTATCGCCGGGTGGTGATGGGTGATCTGATCAAGGAAAGCCTGAAATCCATCACGGACATGAGCCGCCGCGAACGCGCGATCTTTGCGCCGCTGGTGGTGATGACGATCTTGCTGGGTGTCTATCCTGCGCTGATCCTCGACATCATCGGGCCTTCGGTGGCTGCCCTTGTGACCCAATACGACACGGCGCTGGCCGCGGCAGAGGCCGCAACCCAGTTTGCCGGGAACTAAGGACATGTATCAATGTCCGACCACTCTGTTTCTTGAGGACTGTACTCATGTCTGCTGATCTGACCATCATCCTGCCCGAAATCCTGCTGGCTGTGTTTGCCATGCTGGGTCTTGTGGTTGCGGTCTATACCACCAAGGACGGCATGGCCTCGGCCCTGCTGTGGGCGACGGCGGCGGTGTTCATCGCCGTGGGCGCGTGGATCGGGTTCACCGGAGAGGGCACGAATGTCGCCTTTAACGGCATGTTCGTCGAGGACGCGTTTGCGCGCTTTGCCAAGGTGACGATCCTGCTGTCGGCTGCCGCGGTGCTGCTGATGAGCGAAGGATACATGACCAGCCGGGGCCTCTTGCGGTTCGAGTATCCGATGCTGGTGGTGCTGGCCGTGGTCGGCATGATGATGATGGTGTCGGCGGGCGATCTGATGGCGCTGTATATGGGCCTCGAGCTGCAATCGCTGGCGCTTTATGTCGTGGCGTCGCTGCGCCGGGAGTCGGTGAAATCGACAGAGGCGGGGCTGAAGTATTTCGTGCTGGGCGCTTTGTCCTCCGGTCTGCTGCTTTATGGGGCGTCGCTGGTCTATGGTTATGCCGGGACCACGCTGTTTTCCGGCATCGTGCAGGTCGCCGAAGAGGGCGTGTCGCTGGGTCTGCTCTTTGGCCTGGTGTTCCTGATGGCGGGTTTTGCGTTCAAGGTGTCGGCGGTGCCATTCCACATGTGGACGCCCGACGTCTACGAAGGCTCGCCCACACCCGTCACTGCGTTTTTTGCCACGGCCCCCAAGATTGCGGCCATGGCGTTGTTTGCGCGGGTAATGCACGATGCCTTTGGCGGCGCGGTTGCCGATTGGCAGCAGATCATGGCGATGCTGTCGGTGCTGTCGATGTTCCTTGGCGCCTTTGCCGCGATCGGACAGACCAACATCAAGCGTCTGATGGCGTTCTCGTCCATCGCCCATATGGGCTATGCGCTGATGGGGCTGGCCGCCGGTACCGTTCTGGGTGTGCAGGCGATGCTGGTTTACATGGCGATCTATGTGACCATGAACATCGGCACCTTTGCCTTTATCCTGATGATGGAGAAAGACGGCCAGCCGGTTGTCGATATCGCGTCGCTGAACATGTATGCCAAGCGCGAGCCGGGCAAGGCGCTGGCGATGCTGGTGCTGCTGTTCAGCTTGGCGGGTGTGCCGCCGATGCTGGGGTTCTTTGGCAAGCTCTATGTGCTGCGCGCCGCCTATGAGGGTGGTCTGGCGTGGCTGGCCGTGGCGGGCGTGATCGCGTCGGTGATAGGGGCCTACTACTATCTGCGCATCGTTTTCTTCATGTATTTCGGCGACGCGGATGAGGAACGCCTGAATGGCGGCCGGTCTCCGGTTCTTTATGTGATGCTGATGGCCTCGGCGCTGATCATGGTGGTGGGCATCATCAACATGCTGGGTGTCGAAGGGGCCGCAGCCGCAGCGGCGGCAGCGCTGGTCAACTAGGGCCGCGTGACGGAACCGTTGTCGTGACCGGATGGCCCGAAGGCTATGGTCGGCACGTGCTGGTACGGGTCGATTCGACCCTGACCGAGGCCGCGCGCATTGCACCTTCCATGGCCGCGCCCACTTGGATCCTGGCCCACGAACAGACGGCAGCCCGCGGACGGCGCGGGCGGGCGTGGGCGATGCCGCCGGGCAATTTCGCGGCCACGCTGGTGCTGCCGCTGAGCGAGGCACCGGGGCAGGCGGCGTTGCGGTCCTTTGTGATGTCACTGGCCCTGTTCGATGCCTGCGTGGCGGCGACGGGGCGCGCGGACGCATTTGCGCTGAAATGGCCCAATGACGTGCTGCTGCGCGGGGGCAAATTGGCGGGCATCCTGCTGGAAACCATCGGCAGCGGTGCGCAGATCACCCATCTTGCCATCGGTGTCGGTGTGAACCTTGCCGCAGCCCCCGGCGTGGATGCGGTTGAGCCGGGCGCGCTTGCCCCCGTGGCTTTGGCCGGGGAACTGGGCACGCGGGTTGAACCAGAGCCATTCCTAGATCTGCTGGCGCAGGCCTATGCCCGGCACGAGGATCAATTCCGCACCTTTGGCTTTGCCCCGATCCGCACCGCGTGGCTGGCCCGTGCCGCGCGTCTGGGCGAGGCGATCACCGCCCGCACCACCCGCGACACCCATCAGGGCACATTCACGGATGTGGACGGCGACGGCCAACTTGTTCTAGAGACCGCCAAGGGCCGGGTCACCATCCCGGCGGGCGACGTCTATTTCTGACAGAGGGGAGCGCGCGATGCTCTTGGCGATTGACTGCGGCAACACCAACACCGTGTTTTCCATCTGGGACGGTGAGGAGTTCATCGGCACCTGGCGCACCTCGACCGAGTGGCAGCGCACGGCAGATCAGTATTACGTCTGGCTGTCCACGTTGATGAAATTCCAGAACATCGATGTCGAAATCACGGACATGATCATCTCGTCCACCGTGCCGCGCGTGGTGTTCAACCTGCGGGTTCTGGCGGATCGCTATTTCAACACGCGGCCCATCGTGGTGGGCAAGCCCGACTGCCTGTTGCCTGTGGGCGTGCGCGTGGACGAAGGCACCCAAGTGGGGCCGGACCGACTGGTCAACACGGTGGCAGGCTATGACCTTTATGGTGGTGACCTGATCATGGTGGATTTCGGCACGGCTACGACCTTTGACGTGGTGGACAGCGACGGCGCCTATATTGGCGGGGTGATTGCGCCCGGCGTGAACCTCAGCCTTGAGGCGCTGCACAATGCCGCCGCGGCCCTGCCGCATGTCGATATCACCAAACCGCAGTCCGTGATCGGCACCAATACCGTGGCCTGCATGCAATCCGGCGTCTTTTGGGGTTACGTCGGACTGGTGCGTGAGATATGTGCCCGAATTAAAGCGGAGCGCGCCCGTGACATGCGCGTGATCTCGACCGGGGGCCTGGCCCCGCTGTTTCAACAGACCGAGACCCTCTTTGACGCATTCCAGGATGATTTGACGATGCATGGCCTGACGGTCATCCATCGCTATAACAAGGAAAATAACTGAACTCATGAGCAGTGAACGATTGATCTACCTGCCCCTCGGGGGGGCGGGTGAAATTGGCATGAATGCCTATGTCTATGGCTATGGCAAACCCGGTCAGGAACGCCTGATCGTGGTCGACCTTGGCGTGACCTTTCCCGATATGGATGGCAGCCCCGGTGTGGACCTGATCCTGCCGGACATCGCGTGGCTGGCGGAACGCCGCGACCGGATCGAGGGGATTTTCATCACCCACGCCCACGAAGACCACGTAGGCGCCGTGGCCCACACCTATGAACAGCTGCGTGTGCCGATCTATGCGCGCCCCTTCACCGGCAATATCGCGCGTCGCAAGATGGGCGAACATGGCCACGACGAAGAGGCGGTGCAGATCGTTTCGGGCTGGCCGGATCAGGTGCAGGCGGGGCCGTTTCAGGTGGGTTTCCTGCCGATGTCGCATTCCATCCCTGAAAGTGCGGCGCTGATCATCGACAGCCCCGACGGCCGCGTGATCCATTCCGGCGATTTCAAACTGGACGAGACACCGGTGGTGGGCGAGCCGTTTGATCCCGACCTCTGGGCCGAGGTGAGCAAGGACGGGGTTAAGGCCTTTGTCTGCGACAGCACCAACATCTTTTCCCCCAACCCCGGCCGGTCCGAGGAAACCGTGGGGCCGGAGATCGAAAAGCTAGTGCGCGGGCATACTGAGGGCATCGTGGTCGCCACGACCTTTGCGTCCAACGTGGCGCGGGTCAAAACGCTGGCCGAGGCGGGCGCGCGTGCGGGGCGGTCGATCGTCCTGTTGGGGCGCGCGATGCGGCGCATGATCGAGGCGTCGATTGAAACAGGCGTGCTCAAGGACTTCCCCACAGTCGTCAGCCCCGAGGATGCGCGCAATATCCCGCGCGAAAACCTGATGCTGCTGGTGACGGGGTCGCAGGGCGAGCGGCGCGCGGCGTCCGCACAGCTGGCCAATGGCAAGTATATGGGGTTGGAGCTGAAAGAGGGCGATCTGTTCCTGTTTTCCTCGAAAACCATCCCCGGCAACGAACGCGGTGTGATCCGCATCATGAACCAGTTGTCCGAAAAGGGCGTGGATGTTGTGGACGATTCGTCCGGCCTGTATCACGTGTCGGGCCATGCGAACGGGCCGGATCTGGCGCGGTTGCAGGACATCGTGAATCCACAGATCGTGGTGCCGATGCACGGCGAACACCGTCATCTGCGCGAGCACGTCAAGCTGGCCGAGGGCAAGGGGCGTCGCGGCGTTCTGGCCGTCAATGGCATGATGATCGACCTCAGTGGCAATGCGCCGCGCGTAGCCGAGTATATCGAGACCGGGCGCACCTATCTGGACGGGTCGGTGCAGATCGGCGCGTTGGACGGTGTGGTGCGGGACCGGATCCGCATGGCGCTGAACGGGCATGTGCTGGTGACGCTGATCCTCGACGAGGAGGACGAGCCGCTGGGCGAGCCGTGGTGCGAGACCATGGGCCTGCCGGAAACGGGGCGGTCCAAGGCAGCACTGGTCGAGGTGATGGAGCATGACCTGAGCCAGTTCCTTGGCCGGGCCGATGCCAAGACGCTGCGCGATGATGATCCGCTGACCGAAGCCCTGCGCCGGATCGTGCGCAAGACGGGGCAGGACGAGATCGGCAAGAAACCCGAAGTGACGGTTGTGATCAGTCGGATGCACTGAGCCCGCGCAAGGGCGGACATGAAAAAAGGCGGGCCATGACGGTCCGCCTTTTGTGTTTCAAATCAGATGTATATCAGCTTGCCCGGCGCTGCTCAAAACTCAGCTCGATGAAGCTGGGTGTGTGATCGCCCAGGCCCACAACCTTGTTGCTGCTGTCACGGTCGCTGCGACTGGAAGATGACCGGCTGCGGCTGGAAGACGACGAGGACCGGCTGGAAGATTTGGTGCTTGGCGCTGCTTTGGCGGGCGTTTCCTCGGCCACGGGCGCGTCGCTGACCGCAGCAGGTGCTTCGGTCTTTTTGGTTGTGGTGCGCGGTGCGCGTGCAGGTTTCTCTGCGGTCTCTTCCGTCTTGGCGGGTTTCGCCACGGGATTGTCGAGGCGCGGGATATCTTTCTGGATCAGCTTTTCGACGGCATCAAATTGCTTTTCGTCGCGTGGCACGCAGATGGTGATCGCCTTGCCTTCGCGACCGGCGCGGCCTGTGCGGCCGATGCGGTGCACGTAGTCCTCGGGGTGGCCCGGAACGTCGAAATTGAACACGTGGCTCACCGAAGGCACATCGAGGCCGCGTGCAGCCACGTCAGACGCCACCAGTATACGCAACTCGCCATTGCGGAACCCGTCCAAGGTGCGTGTCCGCTGGGACTGGTCCAGATCGCCATGGATCGGTGCCGCGTCATATTTGTACTTTTTCAGGGACTTGGCGACGATATCCACATCTGTCTTGCGGTTGCAGAAGATGATGGCGTTGGTCAGCTTTTCGCCTTCAGCGTCGATCAGGCCACGCAGCACTTTGCGTTTTTCCGAAGCCTCGCGGTCCTTGCGCGACCCTTTGAACATGACCACGCCTTGCGTGATCGTCTCGGATGCAGTGGCCTGGCGGGCGACTTCGATCCGTTCAGGGTTGGACAGGAAAGTGTTTGTGATCCGCTCGATCTCGGGCGCCATGGTGGCGGAGAAGAATAGCGTCTGGCGGGTGAACGGTGTCAGGCCAAAGATGCGTTCGATGTCGGGGATGAACCCCATGTCGAGCATCCGGTCCGCTTCGTCCACGACCATGACCTTGACGTCGTTCAGGATCAGCTTGCCGCGTTCGAAATGGTCGAGCAGGCGACCCGGTGTCGCGATCAGAACGTCAACGCCCTTGTCGATCAGGATGTCCTGTTCCTTGAACGAGACACCGCCGATCAGCAGCGCCTTGGAGAGTTTGACATACTTGGCATAGGTGTCGAAATTCTCTGCAACCTGTGCGGCCAGTTCGCGGGTTGGGCACAAAACCAGGCTGCGCGGCATACGGGCGCGTGCGCGGCCACGGGCGAGTTGGGTGATGAGGGGCAGGGTAAAGCTTGCCGTCTTGCCCGTCCCGGTCTGGGCAATGCCCAAGACGTCGCGCCCTTCGAGGGCAGGGGGAATCGCACCGGCCTGAATGGGCGTGGGGCTTTCATAGCCCGCTTCGTCGATGGCTTTGAGCACCTTGGTATTCAGGTTCAGATCAGAGAATTTTGTCATGTATGTCCGTGTGTTGCGGACACTGACTTGGCCCGCGGCGTCTGGTGATGTCGGCCCGCACGGCCCAAGTGGAGGCGCGAGGCCCCGACATGCTGCGCGTCCATAACAAAGGCACCGGTTGGCGTCAAACCGCTGCGTCTGGGAAGTGTCGCATCAAAGACGCATCCAGATCCAGATCGACCAAGCGCAAAAGGCCCTGCGACGTCAGTCTGGCGCGCATGTCCGGGCTGTCACCGATCACCTCATCGTAAAAGGCGCGCAGTCCTGTTTCGCCCTGTTCCGCCTCGAGCCAGCGAAACAGGTCGTGCAGGGTCATGCCGCCCTTATCCGGTCCAGTCGCAGGTTTGAGTTCGGAGCGGTAGGAGCCCTTGTCGAGCCTGTAGCCATAGGCCGCGCGCCATGTGTCCCAGGTTTTGGCGTGGCAATGGGCCAGCGACAGGTCTGTCAATTCGGCGGCGTCTGGCAGCATCTGATCCCCCTGAAAGGCGTTGTGGATCTTGACCGTGATGTCATCGAGGCCCGTACGCACAAACAACTTGCCCGCCACGTGGCTGACGAACCCGCCTTTGAGGTGCTTGCCAAAGGTCGGGTAGAGGGCTGAAACCGTGGCGCGTCGGTTGCCGTCCGAGGGGATGAAGGCTTTGAACGCTGATTGCGCCCCGCCGAGCTGTTCCATAGGGCGGATGCGGGCAGATGTGGTGGTGGCCGGGACAGTCTCAAGGGCGGCGGTGACGCTGCTGTCGGGCACTAAAAATTCATCGGCATCTATGTGGATCAGCCAATCAACCTCGGCCTTGCGGGCATATGCGTGGGTGGCGTTCAGGGTTTGGCGTGCCTGATGCTTGTCCGGGCGGCGGCCCATCAGACGCTTCCAATGCGCCGCGTCACAGGTTTGCACCCGCACCTTGGGATGGGCCTTGAGCGCGGCATAGGCATCCGGCGTGTCCGCATCGAGATAGAGGTACAGCCGGCGCGCGCCCTGATCGAGGTGATAGGCGGCAAAGCGCAGAATGTCGGATGTGGGTGCCAGGATCGTGGCGGTCAGGCCCCATGTTGTCACGTTTCAGTGCTCCAGCTTGCCAAGGAACCGCGCGACCTTGGCATCAAGGTCGAGGCGGGCCGACACCAGCATGCCATGGGCGGCCATCAGGTCAAGCCGTTCCGGCGTGGCCCCGCACATTTCCGCATGGAACCGGCGCAGTGCGTCCGGGTCCGGGTCATCCATCAGCGCGCGGATCAGGTGGCCCAGCGGGTTCAGGTGCCCCCTGCGGTCATGGTAGCTGCCCTTGGTGAGGCGATAGGCCAGATGCCGTTGAAATGTTTCGAAATCCGGCGCGTGGGCGTGGCCCAGATCAAGGCCGGGAATGGTCGTGCCGCTGCGCACGATCTTGCCGCGCAGACGCAGGGCGTGGATGCCGAACCGGATGTCATCCAGCCCGCGGCGCGCGATCACTTTGGGGCTGAGCGTGCTGATGAAACCGCCCGGAACGTGTTCGCCGAATGTGGGGTAGACGCTGCGTTTGGTGGCCCCGCCCACAGGGCGTTTGAAATGCCGCGTTGCCCCCCAGTCGTCCAGCATCTCGCGCGGATCGACCGACACGTGGCTGGCCTGCGGATCGACGGCGGCCAGCAACTCGGTCATGGGGGCGGGCGGCAACAGCAACTCGTCCACGTCGATATGGGCCAGCCAGTCGAGCGCGATGATCCGGTAGACGCGCGTGGCGTTGAAGGCCTGACGCATCTGGTGTGTTTCGCGGGCGCGGTTGGGCTTGCCCTGCCAATAGGCGTCGTCGCATTGGGTGAACCGAACCTTGGGATGCGCCAGGCGTTCGGCGAGAGCCGGGTCCGGCACGTCGAGGTGGATATGGATGCGGTGCGCGCCCAGATCGAGGTGATGGGCGATGAACTCGGCCACCTTGCGCAGCGGCGCTTTGACCGTCGATACAATGCCCCAGCGTAGATGGTCCGGTCTGGTTTCGACCGGCTGCGGCACAGGGACGATCAGCGGATCGGCCATCCGGTCAGACCATCATTTCCTTGGTCGCGGTCAGCGTCACGTCTGGATAATCGCGGCCGACACGGTCGATGTCCCATTGCAGGCGCGTGAGGTAAACGATGTCGCCGTCGTGGTCATGCGCGATGTGCTGCTTGTTGCTTTCGGTAAATTTATCAACGGCTTGCTTGTCACCGCTCACCCAGCGGGCCGAAGTGAATTGCGATTGTTCGAACCGCACGGGCAGCCCGTATTCCAGCTCGATCCGGCTGGCCAGCACTTCGAATTGCAAGGCACCCACGACGCCCACAATAAAGCCCGAGCCGATGGAGGGTTTGAACACCTTGGCGGCGCCTTCCTCGGCGAATTGCATCAGCGCCTTTTCGAGGTGCTTGGCCTTCATCGGGTCGCCCGCGCGCACGCCTTGCAGCAGTTCGGGCGCAAAGGACGGGATGCCGGTGACGCGCAGCGCCTCGCCTTCGGTCAGCGTGTCGCCGATGCGCAACTGGCCGTGGTTGGGGATGCCGATGATGTCGCCGGCCCAGGCTTCTTCCGCCAGCTCGCGGTCGGAGGCGAGGAACATCACAGGGTTCGAGATCGCCATTGGTTTTTTGGACCGCACATGGGTCAGCTTCATACCGCGTTTGAAATGCCCCGACGCCATCCGCAAAAAGGCCACGCGGTCGCGGTGCTTGGGGTCCATGTTCGCTTGGACTTTGAAGACAAAGCCGGAAACTTTTGATTCTTCTGGAAGAATTTGCCTTGGCTCTGCGCTCTGGATTTGCGGCTGCGGGCCGTAGGTGGCGATGCCATCCATCAGCTCCTTGACCCCGAAGGAGTTGATGGCAGAGCCGAACCAGATGGGCGTCAGCGTGCCTTGCAGCATGGCCTCAGGGTCGAGTGGCGGCAGCAATTCCCGCGCCATTTCAAGCTCTTCGCGCAGTCTGTTCAACTGGCTCTCTGGCACGTGTTCGGCCAGTTTCGGATCGTCCAGCCCATTGATCTCGATGCTTTCGGCGACCTTGTTGCGGTCGGCGCGGTTCATCAGCTCAAGGCGGTCGCGTAGGATGTCGTAGCAGCCGATAAAGTCCCGACCCACCCCGATGGGCCAGCTGGCCGGGGTCACGTCGATGGCCAGGTTTTCCTGAATTTCATCAATGATCTCAAAGACGTCGCGGCTTTCGCGGTCCATCTTGTTACAGAATGTCAGGATCGGCAGGTCGCGCAGGCGGCACACCTCAAAGAGCTTTTGCGTCTGGCTCTCCACTCCCTTCGCGCCGTCGATCACCATGATCGCCGCATCGACCGCCGTGAGCGTGCGATAGGTGTCCTCGGAAAAGTCCGAGTGACCGGGCGTGTCCACAAGATTGAAGCGGAACGTGTTGGTCTTGTTGGTAAAATCGAACGACATGGCCGAGGCGGAGACGGAAATGCCCCGGTCCTTTTCCATCGCCATGAAATCCGACCGCGTGCGTCGCGCCTCGCCCTTGGCGCGCACCTGTCCGGCCATCTGAATGGCACCGCCAAACAGCAGGAATTTCTCGGTTAGCGTCGTCTTGCCCGCATCCGGGTGCGAGATGATCGCAAAGGTGCGGCGACGGGCGATTTCGGGGGGCAGTTCGGGGCGATTGTCCAACATGCCAGCCCTATAGCGGTGGCGCCGGGACGGGGCAAGCGGGGCCATCCAACACGCGCGGCAAGGTTCATGCCAAAAACTGTCAGGAGCGCCAGCTAGGTTGATCACAGTCACAGCACAGGAGGCTCACATGACACTGAATGAAATCGCACAGGAATTGGTCGCAGGATGCCGCGAGAACCGCGCACATGAAAATCTGGATGCGCTTTATGCAGCAGATGCGGTGTCAGTCGAGGCACTGGACAACGGCATGGGCCGCGAGGCGCAAGGGATCGAGGCGATCCGGGGCAAGCACGCATGGTGGGATGCCACGTTCGAGGTGATGGGCGGCCAGATTTCCGATCCGATGCCGCACGGCGAAGATCGGTTTGCCGTCGTGTTCGAGATGACGGCCAAGCACAAGGAATCGGGCGAAGTGTCTGACATGAAAGAAGTCGCGCTTTATACCGTCGGTGATGGCAAGATCGTGCGCGAAGAGTTCTTTTACAGCGCGTAACCCGTCAGCGCGTACTGGCCCGGCGCAGGATTTCTGCTGCGTCGGGCCGGTCGAGAAGGGTTTCGGTGACATCGAGGCCGGACAGGCCTGCGTCCGTGTGCGCAGTCAACCGGTCTGACACTTCTTCGGGCACCACAGGTTTGGTGCGCGTGTCGATCAGCATGGATTCGGCTGCAATCCCTTCGGCATAGATGATCTGGTGCGTGTCAAAGAGCAGTTCGAAATAGTCGACAAACCCGCCATCCTGGATCACCACGCTGTCGCCGTTGACGAGGTGACGCGCCTTGATCAACAGCTCGGAGCGCCCGGCGCCAAGGCGATCCTTGCGCTGGTAGATGAACAGGCGGTGATCCGGCGACACGATCAGGTCGCGGTCATTGTTCAGGGTCCCCGCGCGGATACAGATCGGGGCGAAATCGCCCACTGCGCGTACGGTGCTTTGGCCAATCCAGCGGACGTGCTGGACGCCGTCATTGCGGGTCAGAACCCGGTCGCCGATGCTCAGCTCTTCGATCGGGGTCTGCGCGCCGGAGCCCAGCGTGATGTGCGTGCCACGGGTGAAACGGGCGCAGGCGAGGTGCGCAAACTTGGTGCGGACGCTGTCCCGATCAGTGCCCACGAGGGCATAGCCGGTGCGCGGCGTAAGGCTGGCCAGTGGCAGCAGGTATATTTCGGCGATGTCACCGTCGGCGTCGACCTCGACCAGAACAATTGCATCGGTGATCTGGCCGTCGGGCGACATCAGCGTGAGCGCGCAATCGAGGTGGATGGCCGCACCCGGTGTGCCGAGACGGCTGGTTTCGGCAACTGTCAGGTGGGCGGCGTCTGTTGCATGCAGTGTCAGGGCGTCGGTGCGCGCGGATGCACCAAGCATGTAGACATCGTCGAGCATCAGATCATCCTCGACCGACAGCGCGTCGCCCAGATTGGCACCTTGGCTGACCTTGAAAGCGTCGGCCCGGTAGACGGGCAGGCTTTGGGCCGGGGGGATGTTGTGATCGGTCATGTTTGGACGATGTCTAGCCTTGTTGCAGACGACATAACCTAGAATTGTGGCGCGCGTCGGTCAACGGTTCGGTCTTTTGCTGGCGCATTGGTGAGGGGGCCGTTACCAGTTGGTGACATCACGACAGGAGAAAAGTCATGGATCTGGGAATTGCGGGCAAGCGGGCGGTCGTCTGTGCATCGTCCAAGGGGTTGGGTCTGGGGTGCGCCGAGGCGCTGGCCGCTGCGGGCGTACATCTGGTGATGAACAGCCGTGGGCCGGATGCGCTTGAGGCGGCCGCCGAACGGTTGCGCAAGGCGCACGGTGTCCACGTCACGACGGTTGCGGCGGATGTAACAACTTCGAACGGGCAGGCGGCGCTGATTGAGGCGGCGGGGGATGCCGATATTCTGGTGAACAATGCGGGTGGCCCACCTCCGGGGATGTGGCACGACTGGGACCGCGATGACTTTATAGCGGCACTTGATGCCAACATGCTGACGCCCATCGCGCTGATCAAGGCACTGGTGCCGGGCATGATGGATCGCGGATGGGGCCGGGTGGTCAACATCACCTCGCAGTCGGTCAAGGCGCCGATCCCCGTGTTGGGTCTGTCGAACGCGGCGCGCACGGGTTTGACCGGCTATGTGGCGGGCACCTCGCGCCAAGTCGCGGGCAAGGGCGTGACGATCAACAACCTGTTGCCCGGCATCCACGCCACGGACCGCGCCGATGCGCTGGACGGTGGTGTTGTTGCGGCGCAGGGCATCACGTTGGACGAGGCCCGTGCGCAGCGTGCCGCCACGATCCCCGCACAGCGCTACGGCACACGCGAAGAGTTTGGCGCAGCCTGCGCGTTTTTGTGTTCTCAGCATGCCGGGTTCATCGTGGGTCAGAACCTGCTTTTGGATGGCGGTGCAACGGTGGCGACCATCTGATGGCCAAAGCCGCACCGACATTTTCGCTGAAGGATCAGCTGTTTAACGCGGATAGCGTAGGTGATTTGGCGGATGAATACGCCGGTGCGGTGCCGGGGTTTGACCGTGATGCGTTCCACCGTGCTGCGGTTTCGGGCATCGCGGACCGGACGTTGATGGCGTGCCTTGACTGGTTTGCCGATTGTCTGGAGCCGTATTTGGCGCCGGACTTTCCGACCATGGCGGACCAGATCGAGGCGGCGATGCCACCGCGCCTGGATCCGACACTGCGGGACGACGACTTTGGCCGGTTCATCCATGCGGTGCCGGGAATTCTGGCTGTGCGGCACGGATTGGAGGCGCACAGGGAGCGGGCGCTTGATCTGCTGCATGCCGCGACACAGCGGTTTTCGATGGAGTTCTATATCCGCGCCTTTCTCAACCGCTGGCCGGACGAGACGCTGGCGCGTTTTGCGGTTTGGGCGGGGGACGAGAATTACCACGTGCGGCGTCTGGTGAGCGAGGGCATGCGACCCAAATTGCCCTGGGCGCAGAAGGTGGACCTGACGCTGGATCAGACATTGCCCTTGCTGGACAGGTTGCAGGCGGACAGCACGCGGTTTGTGACGCGGTCGGTGGCCAATCATCTCAACGATATTGCGAAGTTCGATCCTGATACTGTGTTGGGGCGGTTGGCGGCCTGGGACGCGGCGGGCGATCAAGTGGAGAAAGAGCGTGACTGGATGCGGCGTCATGCCTTGCGGACGTTGATCAAGGACGGGCATGCCGGTGCGATGGACATGCTCGGTTTTGCCCAGGATGCGGAGGTCGATGTGCGCGTAGACGTTGCCACGCCGCGTGTGGTTTTGGGGGAGGCGTTGGAATTTACTGTGACGCTTGAAGCCGCGCAGGATGTGCCGGTTCTGGTGGACTACCGTATCCGGTTTGCCCGACCAAACGGGCGCAGTGGTGAAAAGGTGTTCAAGCTGAAGGTTGGGGCGGTCAAAACGCCCAAACCGTTGGTTTTGAAAAAGCGTCATGTTTTGAAGGCCAATGCGACGACGTTTGAACTGCATCCCGGCACGCATGGTCTGGTGGTGCAGGTTAACGGTGTGGACCGGGCCGAGACCACATTTGACATCGTGTAGGGTCGGTGGGGCACTGTTTTGCGCTGGCGCGCAAAAGGCGCCCCCCCACCGACCCTGATACCGCATCACAAGTTTGTGGATGGGCTGGTTCGGTTGCGGTGTGACTGTTACCTCGCCGTGCAAAGACGTCACAGGAAAGACCCTTGCCCATGAGTATGCCGTTGTTGATGGGGCTGTTTGCCCTTGTGATTGCTGTCAGCATACTGGCCGCGCCGCGCCGCGCCACGGTCGAAGGGTTTTTTGCCGGACGCGTGGGCGAACGTGCGCCCGGTTTGTGGGTTCTGGTGCTGAGCCAGGTGACCACCTGGATCTTTGCGCGCAGCCTGATGAACGCGGCCATTCTGGGCTACTTCTATGGGATCGCCGGTACGCTGGCCTATGCCGCCTACTACGGTAGCTTTTTGACGGGTGCGTATGTCGTGGGTCATTTGCGCGCGCGCGGGGCCATGTCGGTGCAGGATTGGCTGACGGGCCAGTTCGGGGCCTTGGGCACCGGGGCGTACAACATCGTCATCGCGTTGCGCCTGTTGTCTGAGGTTTTTGCCAATTTGCTGGTGGTTGGGTTGATCGCGGGTGCGGTTCTTGAGGGCAGTGCTACGGCGGCCATTGTTGTGGTTGCCGTGTTGGGCCTCGCTTATTCGGCCTGGGGCGGGCTGAGTGCGGCGTTGCGGACCGACGTGGCGCAGATGATTGTCTTTCTGGCGGTGTTCAGTGTGGCGCTTGCCTATCTCGTACTGAGCCCTGGATTTTCGTTGGGGGCAGTCCTGACGGCACCTGGTACGGCGGGTGCGTACAACGGCTGGGTCTTGCTGGCCGTGGCCGCTTTACAGGTTTTTTCCTATCCTGTGCATGATCCGGTGATGATGGACCGGGGGTTTCTGGCAGATGCGCGGACCACGCGGGCTTCGTTTCTCCATGCGTTCTGGTTGTCCACATTGTGCATCATCGGGTTCGGGTTCTTTGGCATTCAGGCCAGCCTTGTCGGCGCGACCTATGAGGCAGAGTTGATCGGCACCTGGGGTGTGATGTTCCCGGGATGGGTGTTTGCGCTGTTGATGCTTTCGCTGTTGGTGTCCGCCGTTTCGACCTTGGATTCGGCGCTGGCCTCGGCCGCACGTTTGGTCGTCGAAGAGGTCCGTGCCGCGCCGCGCAGCCTGTTGGGCGGGCGGCTGGTCATGGTCGTCTTTATGGCGCTGGGGGCCGGTTTGACTGTGTGGGGCAACGCGACGCTTTTTGATGCGGTGGCGGTGAGCGGCACGGCGTCGATGTTCCTGACGCCGGTGTTGATCGTGGGTCTGGTGATGGGGCGGGCTGTGCCGGTCTGGTCCTATCTGATGGCCTTTGGTGCGGCGGTTTTGGGCGCGGTGGCCTATTTCGGGCGGGGTTGGAGCCTCTTTGCGACTCTGCTGCCGGAGGGCCACAAATATGAGCAGCTTCTGGTGATCTGCGTGGTTGTTCTGGCCGTTGGTTTTGCGGCGGTGCTTGCGGGCGCGCGCCGGGCCTGATACCTCCCGACTGTTTTGATCGGGAATGGGCGGAACGTGACGGCACCTCGGCTGGAAATTCGCAATCTGGTGCGCAGTTTTGGCGGCCGCCGTGTGGTCGATGGGGTCAGCCTTTCGATTCAGCCGGGCCAGGTGACATGCCTCTTGGGGCCGTCGGGCTGCGGCAAGTCGACGACCTTGCGGATGATCGCAGGCGTCGAGATGCAGGACTCGGGCGAGATCTATGTGGATGGTGCCCTGATCTGCGACACCAAGTTCCGTGTGCCGCCCGAACGGCGGGAAATTGGCCTTATGTTTCAGGATTTTGCGCTGTTTCCGCATCTGAGTGTGGCGGGCAATGTGGCGTATGGGTTGAGCGGGTCACGCGAGGAAAAGCGGGCACGGGTCGAAGAGATGCTGGACCGTGTGCGCATGGGGCGGTTCATCGACATGTTTCCGCATCAGCTGTCGGGCGGCGAGCAGCAACGGATTGCGCTGGCGCGGGCCTTGGCGCCGCGTCCACGGATCATGCTGATGGATGAGCCGTTTTCGGGCCTCGACAACCGGTTGCGTGACGGGATCCGCGACGAGACGCTGGCGATCCTCAAGGAAGAGGATACCGGTGTTTTGCTGGTCACCCATGAGCCGGACGAGGCGATGCGGATGGCCGACGAGATTGCGCTGATGCGCGACGGGCAGGTGGTGCAGCGCGGCGCGCCATACAACGTTTACACGCGGCCCGCCGATCGGGCATCGGTCGCATTTTTCAGCGATGCGAACCGGTTGGCATCGGTGGTCGATGGGGCGCTGGCGATGACACCCTTTGGCCGGTTTCTGGCACCGGGTGTGCCGGATGGAACGCCAGTGGACATCGTGTTTCGGCCTCAGCATGTGAAGATTGATTTTGACCGGGCGGGCGTTGGGCCGGGGCCTACGGCCGCTGAAGGGACGGCGGCGCGGGCGCAAGTGATCCGCGCGCGGTTCATGGGCAACGAGAGCCTTGTGGAATACCGCCTTGACCATGATGCATCGGTGATCAAAGTGACGGTGCCGGGGGTGTTCCTGCCGCAGGCGGGCACGGTGATGTGGCTGCGGATCCGGCGCGACAAGTGTTTTGTCTTTGCAAGTGAGGAGCGCACATGAGTGGGCCGATGATTGTGGAATTTGGTCTGGGCACGTCGTTGCGCCGGGGCAGTTATACCGAAGCCGCGGCCCGTGCCGTGCGGGCGGCGTTGTGGCGCAATTCGATCAACCTTGCGGAATATATGGGTGTCGGCAAGGAGGACATGGTGATCGAGGTGCATGTGGGCTGTGCGCGGCCCGATCTGGTGGATACGTCCGTGCTGGCCGAGGTGTTTCCTTATGGGCGCACGTCCTTTGTCGTGGGGCATGGCGGCCTTGATGTGGTGCGGCCCGAGGGGGTCGGCAATCCGACGGTGATGGCGCAGGCGGCGCTGGTCGTGTCGGTGGAGGGCGCGTGATGGCAGAGCAGCGTTTGATCATCGAGATGGCGCAGGGCGTCGATCTGCATGGGCGGGATGACACCAAAGCTGCGCGGCGCGCGGTGGAGCAGGCCCTGCAGGGGGCGTCGCTGCCGATTTTTGGCACGTTGGGTGTGGATCGCGAGTCCATGCGCATCGTGGTGCATATTGGCGTGCCGCGGCCTGAGGCGGTGGATGTGGAGCTGATTGCTGGCCTGTTGCCTTACGGTCAGGTTGAGGTCGTGGCGGAAGCTGGGGGCCTTGATGTGCCTGTGGCGGGTGATGTGGCCGTGATGGCCGTGGCGGCGATCGAGGTGTTCCTGCCGGTGCGTTAGGGTGTCGGGTGCTCTGTTTTGCGCCTCTGCGGCGCAAAAGGCGCCCACCCGCCGACCCTTGGGGCGTCAGAGCGTTGGATCATAGTCTTGCAGGCGCTTGCCGGGCTCGTCGGTGAAGAGTTCGGGCAATGCTTCGGCGGTCTGGATGAGGTCGACGCGGAACACCCGGAAATCGTTTCGGAGTTCACACCAGGTGGTCAGCGTCCAGACGCGGCCCCAGTATTCCATGTGCAGCGGGCGCACGGTGCGCGTGGTGATGCGGTCGCCTTTGGAGTGGTAGGTCAGTTGCAGCTTTTGCCGGGCACGGATGGCTGCCCGCAGGGTGGGCATCTGGGCAAAGCCGCGTACCGCGTCGGCAAAAGGGTAGACCGCGAATTTCCACTTGTCAGCGTCCGCCACGGTGCGTTCGGGCAGGACTGCGTCGATCTTGTCAGCCAGCGTGCGCGCGGCGGTCTTGAGCGTGTCATCTGCGGCCTCGGCCACGATTGCCATGCCGAGGTTCAGGGCCTCCAATTCTTCGGTGGTGAGGGTAAGGGGTGGCAGGCTGATCGCTTGGGTGATCATGTAACCCACGCCGCGTTCCCCCTGCACAGGCAAGCCGGACGCCACCAGCGTGTCCATGTCGCGGTAGATGGTGCGCACCGACACCTCGCAGATTTCTGCCATCTCCTGCGCGGTGTGCAGCTTGCCGTCGCGCAGGATCTGGATCAGGTAAAAGAGTCGGTCGGTGCGGCGCATATCACTCCTGTTGCAACTGGATCGCGGCGTGGCGCATGTCCATGCCGTCGGGTGCGATCATGGCCATGAAGGGGGCGGCTTCGGGGCGTTCGAACATGGCGGCGGCAGCGGATTTTGCGGCGTCGAGCGACGTCCAGACGATGTGATCGGTCCAGAGCCCGGTGTCGTCGACCGACAGGGTGCGTTTAACCATGGCATCCGTGCTGCGCAGGAATGGTCCCATATCATCCGCAGCGTCAATGAACGCGGCTGGGCTGGTGCCTTCGATCAGGCGGAAGGTCACAATTTCGGACACGGGGCCTGACGGGCCAGCGCCCTCGGCGCTGGCGGCATGGGCGATGGTGAGGGCAAAGAGGGAAGTGGTGAGGACGCGCATCGATAGGTCTCCTTCTTGGTTCATGCGTGATGCGGCCGGTTTAGAGAGATCCAACTGACACTAACCTGTCAGTTGGATGCAGGCCACCGAAATTTTTACGGCTTTTCCGGCCTCAGACCACTTGCAACGCGTGTCTGACCCTTTCGGCGCGAGTGGGCTTTTCATAAATCTGGAGGCGACAGGCGGCATTCCGTCGCCAAAGACATGGGAGAGACCAATGGGAATTGGAAACATCGGACTTCCGGGCCTGCTGCTTATCGCTGTTGTGGTGCTGGTGCTGTTTGGGCGGGGCAAAATCTCGAGCCTAATGGGTGAAGTCGGCAAGGGCATCACCAGCTTCAAGAAGGGCGTGAACGAGGGCAAGGACGAGCTGGAAGCGGCAAGCGCCGAAGAGGCCAAGGACATTACGCCCGAGACTGAAAAAGACAAGGTCTGATCCATGTTCGACCTTGGCTTTGCCGAGCTGCTGATCATCGGGATCGTGGCGCTGATCGTGATTGGCCCCAAGGACCTGCCCATGGTGTTTCGCCAGGTGGGGCGGTTTGTGGGCAAGGCCCGCGGCATGGCGCGCGAGTTCTCGACGGCCATGAACCAGGCGGCGGATGAGGCGGGCGTCAAGGACATCCAGCGCACGATCAACACCGCCACCAACCCGGTGGGCAGTGCCATGGACGGGGTCAAGGACGCCGCACGCGACGTGACATCATCCCTGAGCGATCTGGACCCGAACAGCGAAACCGGCAAGCTGGCGGCGGAACGTGCCGAGAACGCGCGTAAGATCCAGGCGGCTACCGCCCGTGCGCAGGCCGAGCGCAAGACCCAGGAAGCAGCCGACGCGCTCAAACGCGCCGAAGAGCTGGAAGCGCAGGCCCCGAAAGAGAGCTAGATGAGCCAAACTGACAATATGGACGACAGCACCGCGCCGCTGATCGAGCATCTCGCCGAGCTGCGCACCCGGCTGATCCGGTCCGTGATCGCGTTCATCATCGCGATCACGATCTTTTTCGTGCCGATCCAAGGCGAGTTTATCGCAGCGCACGTGCTGGAATTCCTGTTAGCCCCGATTGAAAGCACGTTGCGCGCTTTGGGTGATCCGTCGCCGACGTTCCAATATACCAGCCCACAGGAATACCTGTTCACCCTGTTCCGCGTGTCGATGGTGTTCGGCTTTGGCATCGCCTTTCCGGTGATCGGCTACCAGATGTGGCGATTCGTGGCGCCGGGACTGTATAAGCAGGAAAAGAACGCCTTTCTGCCGTTCCTGATCGCCTCGCCGCTGATGTTCATACTGGGTGCCAGCTTTGCCCAGTTCGTGGTTACGCCGCTTGCGATGCGGTTCCTTTTGGGCTTTGCCGATGCGTCGTCGATGTTTGCCTCGATCCTTGGCTCGGCCACTGAACCTGGCGATGGTCCGACCATCGTGTTCAACGGCAAGGTCAACGAAAGCCTTGATATCACTCTGAAATTCATCATGGCCTTTGGCCTGTGCTTTCAGCTGCCTGTGCTGCTGACGTTGATGGGCAAGGCGGGGCTGGTCAGCTCCGAAGGCCTCGGCAATGTGCGCAAATACGCGATGGTGGGTATTCTGGTGCTGGCTGCCGTGGTCACGCCGCCTGATGTCATCACGCAGTTGATCCTGTTCACTGTGGTCTACGGCCTCTACGAAATTTCCATCTGGCTGGTGGCCCGCGTTGAAAAGAAACGCGATGCCAAGCTGCGCGAAGAGGGCTATTTCGACGACGAGGACGATCTGGGTGATCTGCCCGAGGACGAGTTGAAGTAAGATGATCGACGACCCCATGGATCGCATCGCTGCGGCGCTGGAGCGGATGTCTCCGGCGCCTCTGGCGGCCCCTGATTTTGACGCGGCTTCGGCCTTTGTCTGGCAGACGGGACCGGACCGGCTGGAGCCTGTGACGCATGTGTCGCGCGTGCCTTTGGATCTGCTGTTGGGGGTTGAACGGTCGCGCGACACGCTCTTGGCCAACACCCGTCAGTTTGCGGCTGGATTGCCTGCGAACAACGCCCTGCTTTGGGGTGCACGAGGCATGGGAAAATCTAGCCTTGTCAAGGCAATCCATGGCGCACTTGAGGCAGAATACAAAGATCTGAAAATGGTCGAACTGCACCGCGAGGATCTGCCGTCTGTGGGGCGTCTGCTGAACCTTTTGCGTACCGCTGACACGGCGCGGTTTATCCTCTTTTGCGATGACCTGTCGTTCAGCCATGATGACCAGCACTACAAGTCGCTCAAGGCGGTGCTGGATGGCGGGATCGAGGGGCGGCCCGATAATGTCATCCTGTATGCCACGTCGAACCGTCGCCACCTGATGCCCCGTGACATGATCGAAAACGAACGCGGCAGCGCCATCAACCCGTCCGAAGCGGTCGAGGAAAAGGTGTCGCTGTCAGACCGGTTCGGGCTGTGGCTGGGCTTCCATGCCTGCGATCAGGATCAGTACCTGGCGATGATCCGCGGCTATTGTGCGGCCTATGGGGTCGAGATCGACGATGACACGCTCTGGGCCGAGGCGATTGAATGGCAGGCCACACGCGGGTCCCGGTCGGGGCGCGTGGCCTGGCAGTATTTCTGCGACCTTGCCGGTCGACGCGGCGTCGCTATCTAGGCCGCCAATAGCTGTGCCTCATAGCCTTTGAGGCATGGCGCATACATCGGGCCATAGCCAGTGAGGTCCGGGAACAGCCGCTCAATCTCGTGCCGAGCTTCCTCTCCGACCGCACCCATCGCAATTGCACCGGGATAGAGCGTCTCGCTCCAGATGCCGTGGGATCGCACCACGTTATGTGTCTCAAGCAGGATGTGATGATAGGTCACCCGCCCGCCAACCTTGCGATAGACACCGTCCATGCACGAAAGGTCTTTGGCCCGCACCAGCACTTCGTCCTGACCAAACAGCATTTCCGCCCGCCAGTCCGATAGCAAAATGGCGTGCTGCGGAGAGACCACAAGATCGCTGTCATTGCCCAACGTGCCGGCGGAAATCACGATGGGAGCGATGTCCGCTGTGGCCGCGACTGTGGACTGACCAGCCCATAGGATGGGCTGTGGGCCTGACGCGGCGGTCAGGACCAAATCGCCCTCGGACAGGTCTTCGACCCTGCGCGCACCGCAGGGCGTGTCGATCATCATGCCCGAGGCAAAACACACGACGGTCCCGCCCAGTGACGTGTGCGGCACCAACTCGCCATTGTCCACGATCCCGCCAATGGTCAGGTTCGTGTTCGGCGGTGGCATCCCGTCCGGAAAGACCAGGAAATACCCGTCCTCATCGCTCGCAGAGGCGTTGGCCCCATCGTTCAGATCGTTGTCGTTGTTCAGGTCGACATCGATGACCGCAACCTGCCACGTGGTCGTGCCGTCTGTGACCGTAAAGGTGTAATCCCAGATGATCTGGCGTTCGACCCCGCCGATGAACACGGTCTGCTGACCAATCGCGCCAAACCGCTCTTGCGCCTGCACCGTTTCGTTGTTGGCTCCGTCACCGTTAAAGTTCGTGGCACCATCGTTCTCGTTTACGACGAAATAGGTGGTGTCGCCGGTATAGCTCCAGGTGCCGGACGGAGCGAAGGCATAGTTGTTCGCCGCTCCGTTGACGGTTGTCTGAATGCCGCGCAGGGCAAAACTGTATCCATAAAAGACAGGCATGGGCCCGAACCAATCCAAGTTGTTTCCTTGGATTGTTTCTGATCCAGCAACAGGGCATGGATTGGGCCATACGCCGCCGTTTTCGATAAATCAGAGGTCATTTTTAGGCAAATGTGGCGGGTTCACCCGCTGGGGTAGGAACCGCGCCACAGTTGCCGCAGGTGCGCCTTATTTCAGGAAGGGGCCGGGATCGACGCTGTCGAAACCGTCGCGCACCTCAAAGTGGACAAAGGCGTCGTCGTCAGCACTGCGCAGTTTGGCGATGGCCTGGCCGCGCCGGACAGTGTCGCCCTTGGCCACCTGAACGCCGTCCACATTGGCGTAAACGGTCAACAGGTTGCCGGGATGGCGGATCACGATGATCGGGACGCCTTCGGCGCTTTTGGTGATGGCGGCGACGGTGCCACCGGTCGCGGCCTTGACCGGGCTGCCGGGTGCTGCCTTGATATCGATGCCTTCGTTGCGGCCCTTGGCGTATTCGCGGATGATGTTGCCCTGCACGGGCAGCGCCATCTGCGCGGGTTTGGCCGCTGTGGTCGTTTCACCCACATCTGCCGTGGGTTTGTCGGGATCGGGCGATCCGGGGGGTGGGTTCGCGGTGTCGTCCTCGGGCAATGGCTTGGCCGCACTGGGGGGCAACGGCGTGGGTGTGCCAGAGCCGGGGGCGGTGGTCCCATTGGCGTTTGCATTGCGCGGCGGTGCGGCCACACGCGCGACCGGGATCAAAAGGAACTGCCCCTCGCGCACGGCAAAGTCGGCACCCAGGCCGTTCCACTCGGCCAGCGACTTGGCGGGCACCTGATAGAGCCGCGCGATGGTAAAGGCGGTCTCGCCGCGTTCCACCCGGTGCCGGATCGGTTCCTGCCCGGTTTGTGGCAGGGACGCTGTCGGCGCGGCCGTGGCCGGGGTGGGGGCTGCGTTGTCGATGGCGTTTCCGGCCAGCGTGGTCACATCCACCGAAGACGGCTGGATCGGTCCGGTGCCAATGGCGCCTGTTGCGGGCGACGGTTCGGCCACACGGCGGGGCAGGGCGATGACCTCTCCGGCGCGCAATGGCACGTCCGGTTCGATCCCGTTGTACCGTCCCAGTTCGTTGGGCGGCAGGCCCACACGGCTGGCCACGTCCGTCAACGTGTCCCCGCGCCGGGCCACAGCCACCTGGTAGTTGGGATAGGAAATCACACCGCGCGCATCCGGGCGCGGGCGGTCCGCGGTGGCGTTCTGCGCAGCCTGCGCGGTGGTAAACCCGCCCCCAATGCCGCGCAGGTCAAAATCCAGCGGCTCGTCACAGGCGGTCAGCACCAGCAGGCCGCAGGTTGCAATCATCAATGGCCCACGCGTGCGCAAACGGGGGGTGGGGAAACTCGGGGTCATCTGCGTCGTCCTCTCGCCGGACCCCTCGTTCGCGGGGGCCTTGTCGGTCGCGCATCTTTTACACCAGTTCTACTCTTTGCCCAAGCCCTCGAGCAGCGGGACAAAGCGGACGTCGCGCATTTCGTCATATTCGAGGCCCGATGCGGTCTTGTGCACACGGATCAAGCTCTGGACGGCATCGGATTGACCCACAGGCAGCACCATAATGCCACCTTCTTTCAACTGTGCCAGCAAAGGGCCGGGGGGGTCTTCGGCAGCGGCGGTGATGATGATCCGGTCAAAGGGCGCCTGATCCGGCAGCCCATGTGACCCGTCCGCCGTCAGCGCCGTGATGGTATGCAAATCCAGCTCTTCAAAGATGGCGCGCGCCTCGTGCACCAGCCGCCGGTGCCGGTCGATCGTATAGACGCGCCGCGCCAGTTTCGCGAGGATCGCCGCCTGATAGCCCGATCCGGTCCCGATCTCGAGCACCTTGTCCCGCGGGCTGATGTTCAGCGCCTGCGTCATCAGCCCCACCACCGACGGCTGACTGATCGTCTGCCCACAGGCGATGGGCAGCGGCATATCCTCGTACGCGCGTTCCGAGAAAAGCCCACGTACAAAGGGCCCCCGGTCGATTTCCTCCATCGCCTGCAACACGCGCTTGTCGGTCACGCCCTTGGAGCGGAGCGCATAGAGGAACTGCATCTTGCGGGTGGCGAGGTCGTCCTCGCTGTGCTCTGCGCTCATGTGGCGATGGCCCCGAGCGTGTCCAGCATGTCATGGGCCGTCAGGTCCGCGCGCATCGGCGTGACCGAGATATAGCCATCCAGATTGACCGCCGCGTCGGTGCCCGCCGCCGTCTGCACCTGTTGGTTGCCGCCCTTGATCCAAAGGTAATCGCGGCCCGTAGGCGAGGTCGTCGCCTCGGTGTGAAACCCGGTGCCGGGGCGCAACCCCTGCGGCACCAGCCGCGTGCCTTTGACGTCTGCTGCGGCCACGGGCGGCACGTTGACATTGTAGAACAGTTGATACCCCGGCTGACCGCTGGGCGTGGCGGCAATAATCCGCTCAACCACCGCTTTGCCATGGATGGCCGATGCCTCGAACGGGTTGTCGAGGTCGCGATTGGCAGGGCCGTAATATTGCGAGATCGCAATCGACAGCACGCCTTGCAGCGCCCCTTCGATGGCCGCGCCCAGGGTCCCGGAATAAAGCGCATTCTCCGCCGAGTTGTTGCCCCGGTTGACGCCCGACAGGATCAGGTCGGGGGCCGTGTCCAGCACCTGGTGCAGCCCCGCCAGCACGCAATCCGCCGGGCTGCCCTCAATCGCGAACCGCCGCTCGGCCAGCTGTTGGATCATGAACGGCCGGGAATAAGAGATACAGTGCCCCACACCAGACTGTTCAAAGGCCGGCGCCACGGTCCAGACCTCGCCATCCGGTCCCGCAAGTGCGGTCGCGATGTCGGTCAGAACCGCAAGGCCCGGTGCCGAAATGCCGTCGTCATTGGTGATGAGAATGCGCATGTGCTGCCCCTTTCCGCTTTACTAGGCGCGGGACAGTGGTGGTGGCAACGCATCGCAAGCCTCGGTGCCGATTTTTTTGTGCCACTGCATGGATCGTTGCGCACCCGCTACGCGCGGCGCGCCACATATCCGTGTGACAGACGCGACGGTGGTCCGGCGGAAAACGGATGGGCGGTCACGTCCTCGAACCCTGCCTCGTTCAGCATCTGGGCTGCGTGTTCCGGCTCAAACGCTGCATTGCCCCACCGCCAACGCACCAGTGCCGTACACCAATGCGGTTTCGAAATGGCCATGACCAGCGTGCCACCGGGGGCCAGCCGATCATGCAGCCAACGCAGCGCGTCCAGCGGATCATCCAGATGCTCGATAACATGGGCGCAAAGCACCACGTCCTGCGGCGGCAGGTCTGGCACATGAGCGCCCAATGGCGTCGCCACCGTCCGGGCAGGGGCCAGCCGGGTGGCGGCGGCCTCTAGCATGGCGGGCGAGATGTCGGTCAGGGTCAGCGCACCGGGTCGGCCATGCCGCGCCACCCAAGCGGTCGCAAAGGCACCCGTGCCGGTCCCTACATCCAGCACCCGCGCGTCCGGCGCAGGTTCCGGGGTATGCGCCATGACTTCGGCATAGGCTGTCAAAAACCCAAGCTTGGAAATGCCGTCCTGCCAACCCGTTGCCGCCGCATCATAGACGGCGCGCAACGCACCACCGCGTGCCACGGGTTTGGGTCGGTCAAAGGTGGTAAAGTATCTCAGCATCCCGCCATGGGGCCACGGCGCGGCCCCAAGATCAAGCGCCAAGTTCCGCCAAAATGCGCACAGCCTCGGTTTGCGGATCGGCCAAGGGGCTGCGGTCCTCTCCGGGGTGGAACCGCGCGCGGGTGGCGGTAGGCATCGCGTTTGGTGTCGCAATGTGGACACGGGGGCCGGTCTTTACGGTCTCGGCTTGCCAACTGCGCGCCAGCGCGATCTGCGCGGCCTTGGTCGCGCCATAGCTGCCATAGAACGTCGCACCCGCTTTGGGATCGTCAAAGAATACCGCCGTGCCTTCGGTCCCCAGCAGCGGCGCGACATAGGTGATCAAGGTGGCCGTGGCTGTCACATTGCCCGCCACGGATTTCGCCATGTCCTTGGCGTCGATCATGCTCGCCGGTGCCAGCGGGGCGGCATGCACTGCCGTATGCACCCACAGGTTCAACGCGCCCCAGCGGTCATGGATGCCACGGCACAGCGTTTGCATGGCTGCGTCATTTGTGATGTCCATCGGCGCCAATGTCGCCGCGCCGCCTGCGGCCTTGATCTGATCATCCAGCTCTTCGAGCGCGCCTGTGGTCTTGGCCACGGCGATGATGTGATGCGTCGGTGCGAGGGCGCGTGCAAGGGCCGCGCCAAGGCCGCGGGATGCGCCGGTGATGAGGGCTGTCTGTGTCATGCGCCGCTCTTGCCCTGTGCCGCAGCGAGGGTCAAGCAGCAGCACGCGCACCCGGCACCTCAGGCAGGCGCAGCACCCGCTGCCCTGTGGCGGTCTGCAAGATGACGGCATCCACCGAAATCGCCGCAACTGTGCCCTGACGCAGCCGGTCACCCGGCACGATCTGACGGATCTGGCCAGCAGGGGTGCGCAACAGCGCGCGCCGGTTGTCGTCTGTGCCCATGATCCCGATCACCTGCAATGAGCGCAGTGGCAATGCACTGCGCTGCGTGGCGTGATCGGCGGTGGTGCGGTTGGTTGTCTCGGACATAATGCCTCTGCGTTCGTGGGTGAACGCGGGCGCTATCACAGGGTGTCAGAGGGTGAAATCCGGGCTTGTCGCAGTGCGCAACCGCCCGCGCATTGACGTTTGGGCAGGTGGCAAACCTATGCCGACGCGCGTTTGTTCCGATGATAGGTGAACGTCAAATAGGCCAGTTGCCACAGCGCATCCTCCGGCAGGTCCGCGCCAATCTCAAAGGTCATTGCGCGCCGCCCATCATTGTCGAACTGGCCCGGAAACCGCGCCTCCATCTGTTCAGCAAGGTCAGTTTTGCAGTCCACATAGACCAACAGGTGATCCGGAGTTTCAGGTGACCACGTCATGCGCAAGGTCGAACCGGTACGCGCCCGCCGCGGTCGCCAGGCCGGTTGTCCCCACTTGAGGCTTTCGTCCAGTGGACCAACTTCGGCTGCATCAGCTACGTCGCAAAAGACGGTGCGCGCCCTGGCGAATGCGAGCTGCACGCGGTCGGGCCAGTTGGCAATCAGATCAAGCAGGTCTCGGTGCATATGTTCCACGGACTGCACACTGGCACGGCATCTTGACGAAAAGTGTCAGCAGCGCACTATTCCGCTGCCTTCATCTCGAACCCTTTTTCGATCATATCAGCGGGCTCGACCGGATATTCCCCGGAAAAACAGGCGTCGCAATATTGCGGGCTGCTTGGGTCACGGCCCTTGGCCTGACCGACCGCGCGGTACAGCCCATCGAGCGAGATGAACTTGAGGCTGTCGACACCCAGATGCTGACACATCTCCTCTTCGCTCATGGTGGCGGCCAGCAGCTTTTCGCGCTGGGGCGTGTCGACACCATAGAAACAGGGCCAAGCAGTCGGCGGGGATGCAATGCGGAAATGCACCTCTTTGGCACCGGCATCCAGGATCATTTCCTTGATCTTGCGGCTGGTGGTGCCGCGCACGACGCTGTCATCCACGAGGATCACGCGCTTGTCCCGGATCAGTGCCCGGTTGACGTTCAGCTTGAGCCGCACACCCATGTTGCGGATGCTCTCCGTGGGCTCGATGAACGTCCGGCCCATGTACTGATTGCGGATGATCCCCATGGCATAGGGAATGCCGGATTCCAGCGAGAACCCAATAGCCGCAGGCGTGCCGCTGTCGGGCACCGGACAGACCAGATCGGCCTCCACAGGCGCTTCCTTGGCCAGTTCGCGGCCAATGTTCTCGCGGGTTTCATAGACTGACCGCCCACCCAGGATGCTGTCTGGGCGGCTGAAATACACGTGTTCAAAGATGCAGAACCGCGATTTTTGCGGGCGGAAGGGGAAACGACTGTCGACACCCTTGTCGGTGATCACCACCATCTCGCCCGGCTCGATCTCGCGTACGAATTCGGCACCGATGATGTCCAGACCACAGGTCTCGGAACTCAGCACGTAACCGGTTTCCAGCTTGCCCAGCACCAACGGACGCACACCAAGTGCGTCGCGCACGCCGATCAGCTTGGTCCGCGTCATGGCGACCACGGAAAACGCGCCCTCGACCCGGCGCAGCGCGTCTTCCATCCGCTCGGGGATGTTGCGTTGCAGGCTGCGGGCCATCAGGTGAATGATACACTCGCTGTCGGACGAGGATTGAAAGATCGACCCGCGCTCGATCAACTCGCGGCGCAGAGCGTCGGCGTTGGTGATGTTGCCGTTGTGGGCAATGGCGGCACCACCCATGGCAAACTCGCCAAAGAACGGCTGCACATCGCGGATCGCGGTCTGACCTTTGGACCCGGCCGTGGAATAGCGCACATGCCCAATCGACAGGGATCCAGGCAGGGTCTCCATCACGGACTGAGACGTGAAATTGTCGCGCACATAGCCAAAGCGGCGGGCCGAGTTGAACCCTTGGTCGGGATGGTAGGCGACAATGCCGCCCGCTTCCTGACCACGGTGTTGCAGGGCGTGCAGGCCGAGGGCTACGAAATTGGCTGCATCGAGCGTGCCAAGAACGCCAAAGATGCCGCACTCTTCCTTGAGTTTGTCGTCGTCAAAGGGATGGGCGGGGGGCATCAGCGCGTCAGCGTCAAAGTCGGACAAGAGGCAGCTCCGAATCCGTTTCAGGGGACTGCGTGCCGTGTAGCAAGCCCGGCACGCGCTGTCACGAAAGGATCACAAATGTTCCGAAACGTTGATCGGAACGCCACAACCCATGCGCAAAAGTCACGCCGCGCGGTAGTGCGCCCAGGCGGTTGCCTCGTGCTGCTTCAACGTGACGGCTGCCGCTGTGCCAAATTGCGCCACAGCGTTGCGCCAACAGGGGAACAGCGCCAACAGTTCGGCCCGTGCCGCGTCGCCCAGACCCCGGATCGACATCTCTGACAAAAAGAAACTCTCGCTCAGGATGCCATTGGCGGACACAACCTCGTGGGTGTCGAACATGAAATGCGTGTACTCGATGGTTGGCTGCGGGATGATGGACACCCCCGGCAGATCGGTCAGGTGCTTGGCCGCAATCAACACTTCGGAGGCGCCGAACAGATAGGCCGCACTGGCATCGTCAAAGAACATGCGGTGTTCTTGCGACACTTTCAGCGTCTGCGCGTTGCCCATCGCACCCGGCGCAATCACCACGGGGGCAAAGGCGCCGGCACCGATGACGGTCGACCGCCCGATCCAACGCACCGGTTGCAGGCCATTGCCCGCGGTCCACACCTTGTCGCCCACGCACAGCGCCTCGACCGGAATGTCCGCACCGTCCGCCGCGATCATGGAACCGGGACCGAAACAGGTCACGAAATCTGTGTAGTTTGAAGATCCGGCATTGCTACCGCTGACCTTTTCATAGGACACACCGTCGCCAAGCGGCGCGTCACTTGAAAACCCCCAGACATCGCCTGTGTTCCCGTTCTGGGAAAAGACGGTGATGGTGATCACCGGGCCAACCTGATTGCCACCTGCATCAAGCGCGCGCACCTGGATCAGCGATTCCGCTTCGACCCCGTTGCCATTGCCCACCAGACCGGCACCGTCCACGACGGTGTGACCGCCGGATTGATCGTCTTCGAACACATCCGGATCGCCGCTGGTGTCATCCAGGGTGATCGTCCGCCCGCTGCCTTGGGTATAGGTGAACACCGTCCCGTTTGGCGTGCTGGAATTGTTGATGATCGGATTGCCGACAATCCCCGCAGAAGAGCTGGATTGAACAACCAGATTTTCACTGTCTATCGCGACAAACGTTCTTAGAACCATGATGCACCAAAGCAATCGTTAGCAGAGGTGCGTGTTCTGACGGACCCAAGTGTCCAGACTTGGATCAAATTGCGACCTTGTCGGGGCGTTTATTCGGCGCAGGCGCCAACCAGGCTTTCGTACTGGCGGGTGATCCAGCCAAGCGCCTGTTCGGGGTTCTGTTCTTCGATCTGCCCGGTAAAGCGTCCAAAGACGGCTGCAGACCGGCTTTCATCCACGATGGTGAACTCCTGACCGGTGATCACGGTGTCATAGACAAAGAACGCGATGGCGACCAACAGCACGCCACGCGCAACCCCAAAGAGGAACCCGAGGCCCTGATCCAGCCCCCCTAGCGCCGAACGCCGCACCAGCGACGAAAACAGCGGCGTGAACAGGGACACCACAATCAGGATCACGGCAAAGACCAGCGCAAAGGCGCCAATGATGCTCAACTCGCAACTGTCAGCAAGGAAATCACCGATCACGGGGATCTCGCGCACCATCGGCTCGACCCGTGGCGCAAAGAGAAAGGCGAGGATGGCCGCTGCAATCCATGCCGCGATGGCCATGCCCTCGCGCACTAGACCGCGCCCATAGGCCAGCAGGGCCGACAGGATGATGACCACGGCCACAGCGCCGTCAATGATGGTGAACCCTTCCATGGTCCTGCCCCTTTTATTCTGCCCTGTGGCACTTACCCGGCGCCAAACACGTCCCCGACAAATCCGGTCAGATCACTGAAGCGTTTCAGCGTCAAACCAGAGGCCCCCTGAGCTTTTCCGCCTTTGGGTGCAATGGCCGTTGTGAAACCAAGTTTTTCCGCCTCTTTCAACCTGTTTTCGGTCTGGGGTGCAGGCCGAAGCGCACCCGACAGGCTGATTTCGCCAAAAACAACCGTATCTGCAGGCAGTGCACTATCTTCACGTGCAGATAGCAATGCCGCTGCAACCGCAAGGTCAGCCGCCGGTTCCGAAATTTTCATGCCGCCCGCGACGTTCAGATAGACGTCCAGCCCCGCAAAGGGGATGCCGCACCGCGCCTCGAGCACCGCAAGGATCATGGCCAGCCGCCCACCGTCCCAGCCCACAACCGTGCGCCGCGCCTGACTGTGTGGCGAGGGGGCGACCAGCGCCTGCATTTCGCAGAGCACGGGCCGCGTGCCTTCGATGCCTGCAAAGACCACCGAACCGGGCGACGGTTTGCCCCTTTCGGACAAAAACAGGGCCGAGGGGTTGGTGACTTCGGCCAACCCCTTGCCGGTCATCTCGAACACGCCGATCTCGTCTGCAGGGCCAAAGCGGTTTTTGACCGCGCGCAGGATGCGGAACTGGTGGCCGCGTTCACCCTCGAAATAGAGTACAGTATCGACCATGTGTTCAACCACGCGGGGGCCTGCGATCTGGCCCTCTTTGGTGACGTGACCCACCAGCACGATGCTGATGCCTTTGCGCTTGGCAAATGTGGTCAATTCATGCGCGGCGGCACGGACCTGACTGACAGAGCCGGGGGCACTGTCCACGGTATCGAGCCACATGGTCTGGATCGAATCGATGATGGCCAGCCCCGGTGCCTCGGCCTCGAGCGTGGTGAGGATGTTGCGCAGGTTCGTGTCGGCGGCCAGTTGTACCGGCGCATCCGCAAGACCAAGGCGCTGGGCGCGCATGCGCACCTGCGCGCTGGCCTCTTCGCCGCTGACATAGATCGTCTTGAGGCCATTGCGTGCAAACCGGGCGGCCGCCTGCAAGAGCAGGGTGGATTTGCCGATGCCCGGATCGCCGCCGACCAGAATGGCAGAGGCCGGCACCAGCCCGCCGCCCAGAACCCGGTCCAGTTCCGCGACCCGGCTTTGCGTGCGCGGCGGCGGCGTTTCTTCGGCGGCGAGTTCGGTCAGGATGACACCGGTGCCGCGCTTCGCGCCCAGGGATTTGCCGCCCGGACCTGCCGACAGGCCGGTGTCTTCGGTGATCGTGTTCCATTCGCCGCAACTGTCGCAACGCCCCGACCATTTCGAGAACGATGCGGCACAGGCGGCGCAGGTATAGGTGGTGGTGGATTTGGCCATGGCGAGGGGTGTGCCTCAGCCGCCGAGCGGGGTCAAAGGCTTATTCCGCCGCACGGGGCAGGGCGGGCGTGTCGCGGTCCAGGCTGACCACGGTTTCGGTCCCCTGATCCTGCACCAGACCATCCAAAGTCTCGCGCAGACGCTCCAACTGTGCGGCGGCCACGCTTTCCTCCAACTCGATCTGGGTGCGCCAATGGGTCAGCTCGTTTGCGATGCCCTTGGCCTTGTCGAGGCGGGTGTTGAAGGTGTCGATTTCTTCCTGACGCTGGGTCAGGAACGCACGGGCGCGCGTGACCTTGTCATCGGAATAGGTGTCGGCCAGTTCGCGCGACAGGAATGACATCTGTGCGGCGAGGTCGAGAACTTCGGGTTCCAGATCGCGCAGGTCCGGGTGATCGTGGAGATAGGCCAGCCGTTCGCGCACGGCCTCGAATTCGCCGCTGAGTTGGAACACCTGCCCACGGTCGGCGGCATGCACCGCCCCATAAGCGCGCACGATGTCCTGCATGCCCACGTGGAACTTGCGGTGCGAGTTCTCCAGCTGCAGCACCCGGCGGTTGGTCGGCAGATAGGCCAACAGCCCCACAGCCAGGACGGCCGCGCCGATCTGGGTGTACATCCCGGCTTGCGGCACATATGCGCCGTTCCACGTCAGCGGCAGGTCAATCCATGGCCAGATGCCCAGATACGCCAGCACCAGCGCCGTAACCGAAAGAATGGCGGCACAGATCACGCTGAACATCGCAAGATGCTGCACCAGATACCGGACAAGATGAAAAACCGCGCGCAGATGGGCCAAGGTGTCTCCCCCCCAGAAGAAACAAGTCGTTAACCGCTATATAAAACGGGTCGCGGGGGCGGACATAGGGGAAAGTCGCAGGAAAAGTGTCACGACATGCGCGTTTTCACCCGTCGGTGGAAACAGTCGGCTTGGATTTGCGTGATTGTTCTGTGGCCCAGCTCACCCAGAGCGACGTGAGGATGCAGGCGGTAAAGAGGTAGAGACCCCACGCGGTTTCCAGGCGGCCCACGCCGATGCCCTTGGCGAGCGTGATGTAGAGCGCGATGAGGAAGATGTCGGCCATGGCCAGCTTGCCCAGCAGCGAGACGGCGGGGAGCAGTCGCGGGCTGAGCAGGCGCCAGTGCATGAGCGCCAGGGCGATGGTTTTGAGATAGGGCGCGAAAAGCGCGAAGACAGTGACGACGAGGGCGAGGAAAACGTCCGAGGCCCAGAGCGATTGCAGCCCGGTGATGACGGAGATTTCCTTGAGATTGAAGAGCGGCAGGAGGCCTGCGCGCATCAGCGGTGCGAACCACGACAGGGGAAAGAGGATGAGGAGGGAGAGGTTGATCCAGCGGTGCATGGGATGTGCCGTTGGGTGGCTCTGTTTGGCCTTGCGGCCAAAGACGCCCACCCGCCGACCCTTTTTTATCTGACGGCTTCGATGGGGCCGGTGGCGCGGCCGTGGATGAATTGATCGACGTAAGGATCGCCCGCGCTGTCCATGTCGGAGACGGGGCCGGTCCAGCGGATCTTGCCCCCGTGCAGCATGGCGACGGTGTCGGCGATGCTGCGCACGGAGGTCATGTCATGGGTGATGGTCATGGTGGTGGCGCCCATTTCGGTGACGATTTCGCGGATCAGGTCGTTGATCACGCCGGCCATGATCGGGTCGAGACCCGTGGTGGGTTCGTCGAAGAAGATGATCTCGGGTTCGGCGGCGATGGCGCGGGCGAGGCCCACGCGTTTCTGCATGCCGCCCGACAGTTCGGCGGGCAGACGGTCGGCCACGTCCGGGGTGAGGCCCACGCGGCGCAGTTTTTCGATGGCGATGTGGCGCGCCTCGTCGCGGGGTTTGGCGAGGCTGCCGCGCAGCAGGCGGAAGGCCACGTTTTGCCAGACGGGCAGAGAATCGAAGAGGGCCGCCCCCTGAAAGAGCATGCCGAAGCGCGCAAGGAAGGCGTCGCGGTCGCCGGTTCTGGTGACGTCCTGGCCGTCCACGGTGATTGTGCCCTGATCCGGGGTGACGAGGCCAAGTACGGTTTTGATTGTGATCGATTTGCCCGTGCCCGAGCCGCCGATGATCACCATGGAGGTGCCGCGTGCCACGTGCAGGTCGACGCCGCGCAGCACATGGTTGTCGCCAAAGCTTTTGTGGACGTTGTCGAGCGTGATCATGGGCGGGGGCCTTTGGCCTGGGTGGCATGCCTCCGGCGGGCATATTCGGGGAACAATGAAGGGGCGATCATAGCGAGAAGAACACCCCCGTGAGTACGAAGTTCGCAGCGAGGATGAGGACAGCGGCGGCTTCGACCGAGCCCTTTGTGGCGCGGCCCACGCCCTGGGCGCCGCGGCCCGAATTCATGCCGAAATAGCAGCCCATGAGGGCGGCGAGGCAGCCGAAGACAGCACCTTTGGCGAGGCTGGAGGTGATGTCGCGCAGTTGCAGGAAGTCGACGGTGTTCTGGATATAGGCCGCGGCATTGAAGCCCAGCGTGCCGGTGGCGACCGCATAGCCGCCGAAGATGCCGATGATGTCGCCCACGCCCACCAGCAGTGGCACCACCAGTGTGGCGGCCAGCACGCGCGGGGCGGTGAGGTATTTCATCGGGTGCGTGGACAGGGTGACCAGCGCGTCGATCTGTTCGGTGACCTTCATCGTCGCAATCTCGGCTGCGATGGAGGAGGTGACGCGGGCGGCGATCATCAGCCCCACCAGCACCGGACCCAGTTCGCGGACCATGCCGATGGCGACGATCTGGGGCACCACGGCCTCGGCGTTGAAACGGGCGCCCCCTGCGTAGATTTGCAGTGCCAGCGCGCCGCCGGTGAATATGGCGGTGAGGCCCACCACGGGAAGGGATAGCCAGCCGATGTTCAGGAGCGCGAGGCCAAATTCACGCGGATAGAAGGGGGGGCGCAGGATGTGGGTCAGTGTGGCCCAGGCAAAGAGGCTGACGCGCCCGATGGCCGCGAGAAAGCCCAACACCGTGCGTCCGATGGCGGCGAGAAACCTCATTCCACGTAGGACCTGTGATAGCGCAGACCAAGCGAGGTCAGGATTTCATAGCCGATAGTACCTGCGGCATCGGCCACGGTGTCGACCGATTGGTGCCGGCCCATCAGTTGCAGGTAGCCGGGATCGCGGTCGAGCATCGTGACATCCGCCGTGATCAGGTCCATCGACACGCGGCCCACCACGGGGCAGGGCGTATCGCCTGCGTATAGTGTGGCGCGCGGTCCCATGGCGCGGATCAGCCCGTCGGCATAGCCGCCCGACACGGTGGCAATGCGGCTGTCGCGCGGGGCGGTCCAGACATTGCCGTAACCCACGGTCTCGCCCTGTGCGACGTCGCGCACCTGAATGACCGGCAGGTCCAGCGTCACCACCGGCACCGCATCGACAAAGGGCAGACCGCCATAGAGGCCCACGCCGGGGCGGGTCATGTCGAAATGATACTCCGGCCCCATCAGCGCCCCACCTGTGGCGGCAAGCGAGCGCGGCACATCCAGACCGTCGGTCATGGCACGAAATTCGGCCAGTTGGTGGGCGTTCATCGGGTGACCGGGCTCGTCCGCGCAGGCCAGGTGCGACATGATCAGCTGCGGGCCCTGGGCGATGGCGATGTCGCGCACGGCGGACCATTCGGCAGGCTCCATGCCCAGCCGGTTCATGCCACTGTCAAGCTGGATGCCAAAGGGCGCGCCGGGCAGGGCCTCGACATGGCGCAACATCTGATCGACCGAGTTCAGGAGCGGTACCAGAGCCGCCTCGCGGATCGGTTTGGTGTCATTGGCCATATGGCCGGAAAAGACATAGATCTCAGGCCCCTGACCCAGGGCGGCGCGCAGCACGGCCCCTTCCTCGGCCGTGGCCACGAAAAAGCTGCGCACGCCCGCGCGCGCCAGCGCTCGGCCGACAACAGGCGCGCCCAGCCCATAGCCATTGGCCTTGACCACCGCGCCGGTCTCGCCATCGGATCGCGCATCAAGGGACTGCCAATTGCGCACAAGCGCGCCAAGGTCGATAGAGAGGGTCGCAGAGGTCATGCAGGGGGTTTTGACAGGCAATCGCCGCTTGGGAAAGGGCAAATCTGCGTGGCTTTCAAGGTGGGGAATACCCTGCTTGTGCCTGTGGGCTGCGTGATTACCTCTGTGCGACCCAACGGAGGAGAGGGCGCATGGGGCTGATCACGCGATTGCTGGCCGAATTTGAACGACCGCGGGCCAAACGCCCCTTTGGCAGCGGCTGGATCAGCGGCAGCCTGTCGGTTCTGGCCGGGCTGACGGGGCTGTTGATCATCCTGATCCGGTTTTTCCCCGAAACCTTCACTATGCCCGACCTGCAGGTGATCCATGACAGCGGGGCGACCACGACGGCGCTGCGGGTGATCCTGCTGACGGGCTATGCGCTGGCAGTGCTCAGCGTGATGCTCTGCCGCCGCAAGGTGCTGGGCTGGACGGGTTTGGGCCTTGTGGTGCTGGCCTCGCTTTTGGGCACGGCAGAGTCGCAGGTGATTGGGGATGCGCGTCAGTCACTTTATTTCGGGCTGGACTATTTCATCATCAACATCGTCGTGGTGGGGCTGCTGTTCGTGCCGATTGAACGGTTTTTCCCGAACCGTGCCGACCAGACCGTGCTGCGCGATGAATGGCGCGAGGACGTGTTCTATTTCCTCGTCAGCTCGCTCTTGGTGCAGGTGCTGACCTTCCTCGCTATGGCGCCCAGCAATGCCGTCTCGGGCTGGTTCGACTTTGCAGGCACACGCGCGGTGATCGGGCTGATCCCATTCTGGGTGCAGGTGCTGATCATCATGGCAGCCACGGATTTCGTGCAATACTGGGTCCACCGCGCCTTTCACACCGTGCCGTTCCTGTGGCGCTTTCACGCCATCCACCACTCGCCCAGGCAACTGGACTGGCTGGCCAGCGGGCGCATGCACTTTGTCGAGATCGCGGTGCTGCGCGGGGTGACGGCGGTGCCGATGTTCACGCTGGGGTTCGATCCGGCGGCGATCCAGACCTACCTGCTGGTGGTCTATTTCTACTCGACCTTCATCCACGCCAACCTCAGCTGGCATTTCGGCTGGCTGGAACGGTTCCTCGTCACGCCACGCTTTCACCACTGGCACCACGGCAGCGACCGCGCGGCCATCGACGTGAATTATGCCTCGCACTTCCCGGTCTATGACTTCCTCTTTGGCACGCACCATCTGCCGGACACCGCTTGGCCTGACAGCTATGGCGTGGTGGGCGATGACGTGCCCAAAGGCTACTGGCGGCAATTCCTGCACCCGTTCCGCCGCACCCGCTAGGGCAGGGCAAAGATGTCGCGATTGCGCTCCCAGATCTCCTCGCCGATGAGGCAGTTGTAGGGCCCCGCCGCCTGCGCCCGCCACAGCCGCTCGGGCGGCAGGCCCGCAATTTCCAGCACCAGCTTTTGCCGCACCGCGTCGGCAAAAGCGCTCCACTCCACCACCGGCAACACGAAGGACCCGGTGCCGCCCGTCACGCAGGCGATGTAGTAGACATCCAGATCGGGGATGTTCCAGCGGGACATGAAACTGTCATCCTGCGTCATCAGCGGCAGGCCGTTGATGGTGATGCCCTGCGCCAGCACCCGGTCGCGGGCCTGCGTCACGGGCGGGCCCATATTGTTGGGCCCGTCGCCCGAGATGTCGACGACCCGGCGCAACCCGTCAAACCCGTTGGCCTCTATCGACGCCGCCGCATGGTCCAGCGCGCCCGAAATCGACGTGCGCCGCAGCGCCTCGTCGAAATGCGCGGTGATCTGCGACGCCACGCGGGCGGCGTCTTCGGGTCCTTCGATCATCGTCCACGGCACGATGACCCGCTGGTTGTACACGCCCGCCCATTCCACATAAGTCACCGCTACTCGGCCCAAAAGCCCACCAGTGATCGCCGCCTGCACCTCCGGACTGACCAACGCCTCGGCATAGCCGCGCCGTTGGATCTCCAGCTCAAAGGGCTGCATCGACCGGCTGACATCCACGGCCAGAAACAGCTCCACATCCACCTCCGTGCGGTCCTGTGCACAAAGAGGCGCGGCCAAAAGGCTCAGCAAAAGGGCAATCAAACGCATGACCCCCAGTGGGCCGCAGATTTCCACGCCTGTCCAGTCACAGCACAGTGTGCGTGCACCAGTTTGGGTCGATTGCACAGAAATATTAGGGCGCAGCCACGGGGCCGAGCAAAGCCAGAGGACGCCTAGAACCCCACGTCGCCGCCGCCAGCACCCTGCTGCCAAGGCTGCACAAGGTTGCCAAACCGCGTGAACCGGCCCTCAAAGGACAGATCGACCGTACCAATCGGGCCGTGACGCTGCTTGCCGATGATGACCTCGGCGCGGGCGTGCAGGCGCTCCATCTCTTCCTGCCACTTGGCCATGGCCTCCAGATCGTGATCGCCGGGCTTTTCACGCTCTTTGTAATACTCCTCGCGGAACACGAACATCACGACGTCCGCGTCCTGCTCGATCGATCCCGATTCCCGCAGGTCCGACAGTTGTGGCCGCTTGTCCTCGCGGTTTTCCACCTGACGCGACAGCTGGGACAGGGCGATGACGGGAATGTTCAGCTCCTTGGCGATGGCCTTCAGGCCCATCGAAATCTCCGCAATCTCCTGCACCCGGTTCTCGGCCCCGCCGCGCACCAGCTGGAGGTAATCGACCATCAGCACGTCCAACCCATGCGTCCGCTTCAGCCGTCGCGCCCGCGCGGCCAGCTGTGCAATCGGGATGGCGGGCGTGTCGTCGATGAACAGCGGACAGGCCTCCAACTGCTTGGCCGCATCCACGAACCGGCGGAACTCGGCCTCGGTCATGTCGCCCCGGCGGATCTGTTCGCTGGGCACCTCGGATGCTTCCGACAGGATCCGCGCGGCCAACTGTTCCGCGCTCATCTCCAGCGAATAAAACCCCACGACGCCGCCCTCGATGGCCCCTTCGGACCCGTCGGGCTTGATCCCCTTTTTATAGGCCTTGGCAATGTTGAACGCGATGTTGGTGGCCAGCGATGTTTTGCCCATCGACGGACGCCCGGCAAGGATCAACAGGTCAGACGGGTGCAGGCCGCCCAACTTCTTGTCCATGTCGATCAGACCGGTGGAAATGCCCGCCAGCCCACCCTCGCGCTGATAGGCGGCATTGGCCACGTTCACCGCATCCGTCACCGCCTTGAGGAAGGACTGGAACCCGCCCTCGGTGCTGCCCTGTTCGGCCAGCTTGTAGAGCGCCTGTTCCGCCTCGACGATCTGTTCCTTGGGCTCGGAGGCCACATCGACCTTGGCCGCGCGCGCCGAAATGTCCCGCCCCAGCAGGATCAGATCCCGCCGCACCGCCAGGTCATAGATCATCTGCGCATAGTCGCGCACCGCAAAGGCGCTGATCGCCGCGCCCGCCAGACGGGCCAGATAGGCCGGGCCGCCCAGCTCCTTGAGGCCCTCGTCATCCTCCATGAACGCCTTGAGCGTCACGGGGCTGGCCAGGTTGTTCTTGGCAATCCGCGCGGCAGAGATTTCAAAGATGCGGGCATGCACCGGATCATAGAAATGGCCCGGATTGATAATCGCCGCGACCCGGTCATAGACGTCATTGTTGGTCAGGATCGCGCCCAGCAACTGTTGTTCGGCCTCGATCGAATGGGGCATTGTCTCCGCGTCTTGCACGGCCACGCCAGTCGGATTGATCGCTGCAATTTCATTCATGGCCCGGCCCCGCTTTGTTTTTTCATTGTCCCCGTAGACAGGGGCAATGCCACAGCGCGCACCGTCTGGAAACCTAGAACAACCCTGTGCGCAACCCTTTGGATAAATCCGATAATGCCATGAACCGGCGCACATGTCGACGTCCGAGCCGGGCCTGACACCACATATAGCGGGGCATGAAGGTCAGAATCGCTCTTGTCCACACCCCGTCCACAGGGCGCATCACGCGACGTCGGCGGGTTTTTTCCGATGGCTCAGGCGCGGTCTGCCTGCCATTTGCGCGGGTCGTTCAGAAACGCCTCGACCCCGCTCAGCGTGTCCTCGTCAAAGGTCCCGCTGGCGCGCGCCTCGGCCAGAACATCCCACCACGTGCACAGGTAATGCAGGTCAACCCCATGATCGCCCAGCATCTTTTCCGTCTCCGGGAAAATACCGTAGTAGAAAATCACCGCCGTATGGGCGCAACTGGCCCCAGTCTCGCGGATCGCATCCACAAAGGACAGCTTGGACCCCCCATCGGTGGTCAGGTCCTCGACCAGCAGCACACGCTCGCCCTCGGTCATTACGCCCTCGATCCGGGCGTTGCGGCCATACCCTTTGGGTTTCTTGCGCACATAGGTCATCGGCAGGCCCATCCGCTCGGCCACCAACGCGGCAAAGGGCATGCCCGCCGTCTCGCCACCGGCAATGTTGTCGAACGCCTCGAAGCCTGCGTTGCGCATCACAGTCACGGTCATGAAATCCATCAGCGTCGCGCGGATGCGCGGGAACGAAATCAGCTTGCGACAGTCGATATAGGTCGGGCTGGGCAGACCGGACGACAGGATGAACGGATCAGCCGCGTTGAAATGCACCGCCTTGATCTCCAGCAACATGCGCGCGGTCAGGCGCGCCATCTCTTCGGCGGTGGGATAGCTGGTGGGGATCATGGGCGTGCCTTTTTGGTCAGGAATACAGGATCAGCCGACGCTCCAATGCAGCGGACGGCCAGCGTCAAAGACGGTGACGGGCCCGGCACCGGTGTCGACGGATGTGGGTGGCGTGATCGGGTCACCCTTGGTCAGGGTGATGGTGTCGGTGTTCACGGGCAGACCATAGAACGCAGGGCCATTCAACGACACAAACGCCTCCAGCCGGTCCAGCGCGCCCGCCGCCTCGAAGGTCTCGGCCAGACAGGACAGCGCCACGGGTGCTGTGAAACACCCCGCGCAGCCACAGGCGTTCTCCTTGGTGTGCGTCGCGTGCGGCGCGCTGTCAGTGCCCAGGAAAAACCGCGCCTCGCCTGACGTTGCTGCATCCAAAAGCGCCGTCTTGTGTGACCCGCGTTTCAGGATCGGCAGGCAGTAGTAATGCGGGCGGATCCCGCCCACCAACATGTCATTGCGGTCCAGCATCAGGTGCTGCACCGTGATCGTGGCCCCAAAGCTGCCATCCTGCGCACGCGCGTAAGCCACGGCGTCCGAGGTCGTGATATGCTCCATCACCACCTGCAGGCCGGGGGTCGCGCGCCGGATCGGGCCCAGCACCCGGTCGATGAACACGGCCTCGCGGTCAAAAATGTCGATATCGCCATCCGTCACCTCGCCATGGACACAAAGCGGCAGGCCAATCTCGGCCATCCGCTCCAGCACAGCGCGCACATTGTCGAAATTCGCCACACCCGAGGCGGAATTGGTCGTGGCCCCGGCGGGGTACAGCTTCACCGCCTTGACCAGACCACTTGCATGGGCCGCGGCCACATCGTCCGCATCCGTGTCCTCGGTCAGGTACAGCGTCATCAGCGGATCAAACGCCATCCCCTCGGGCAGGGCGGCCAGTATCCGGTCACGATAGGCGGCGGCCTGCGCGCCCGTCACCACGGGCGGCACCAGATTGGGCATGATGATCGCACGGGCGAAATCGCGGGCAGAGTGGGGCAGGACGCCCTCCATCATCGCGCCATCGCGCAGATGCAGGTGCCAATCGTCGGGGCGGGCAATGGTCAGGGATGTCATGGCCTGCGCGTTAGCACGAGCAGACCCAAAGCCTCAATCCCCGTGCGCGGCCTCATCGGGGTTTTCCGCATCCATCTTGCGCAACGCCTCGATCTCGGACAACCGACGCTGGAACCTTGGGGCCTTCATCCGGGCGGTCACATTGCGCGCCACCATATAGGTCAGGTCCGTCCGCTCGGCACTGTCCAGCGCCGCCATCACACGGCGCAGATAGGGCGGATAGGTCCGCCGCGCGCGGTAGGCATTGGCGAAAACCATGTCGTTCAGGGTGCCCGCCATCGCCTGCTCGATCAGCTCGGGCAGAATGTCCATCTTCATCAAATCGCTCTGCAACGCATCACCCATGTTGCGCAGGCGGAACTGGGTCACGCCACTGCGCACAAACAGGGCCGCATGCATCGCATCCAGTGTCTCGACCGGGTCATAAAGGACATAGGCCGCCGCACTGGCGTCCAGCATGTCGGGCGCAAACCCATAGCGCGAGGTGAAATCGGTCCGGCGCATCTCGACAAAACGGTCGTCCCACTCGGTCACGCGGGGGTCCAGCGTCGCCTGGGGCTGGATCGCCAGAACGCGCGCGCCCGGTGCCGCCACCGAATAGGCCGCCGCCGCATACCCACAAGGGCCAGCGCCATAAAACAGAATGGTCTCGAAATCGTCGAAGTACCCGTCGTCGATCATCCGATCAAACAGGCCAATCACATGCCGGTCGCGGAACCAGGTGTCGCCATCAGAGGCAATGCACAGATGCGACCAGCCATGATCGCGCACCATTTGCCAGCCCACAGGCTCCGCCTCGGGCGACAGCGCGCGCATGCCCTGAATTGTCTCGAACGTCACCAACAGCGTGTCACCGCGCTGCACCATGGCCGCGAAATGCTTGCGCCCCAGGGGTTGGAAGAACCCGTGCGCGTCTGTTGTCGTCGCCAAACGGGTCAGCCATTCGCCCTTGGGCAAATCCGCCAGATCGGCATCCAGTTCCAGTGTTGCGTCCTGCATCGCATCATCCTCTTGTCCCGCGGTTTATATGCGGGTTTGGGATTGGATACTGTGGCAATGCGGCAGAATTGCGGAAAATTTGCGCGACTATTGGGCCGATTGCCGGGCCTTGTTGGCATAGCGGATCATGAATTGCGCGGCCTTTTGCGGCACCGGCCGGGTGGGCGGGGTCATCAACAGACGACCAAACAGAGCGCGAAAGGGCTCTTGCTCCATCAATGCGTCGAACCGCGCGCTGCGCCAGGCCACTGCCGCATCATGCAGCGCCACAAGGTCCTGATCGGCGCGCATCTCGGTCAAAAGCGCATCCCGCGCCGCGTCATAGCGGCGGATCGTGTCGTCTGCATCGGTGCTGAAATTCCGCTCGACCCAATAGTCCACGCCCAACAGGTCATCGGAATGCACCGCACGCCCCCGGTCCGCTTTCAGGACATAGCTCTCCATCGCGCCCAGCGGATAATGGTTGATCTGCGCCAGACCAAAGTTCGGGCGTCCATAGTTGGAAAAGATGCGCTTGGTCTTGAACTGATCGTCCAGCGGGCGGCCATTGCTGTCATACCAGCGCGCGTTGTCCAGCCGGTCATGGTCCGGGCTGCGCGGGCGGTGCACACCCGGTTTGCGATAGGTGCCGTCATTGGCATAGAGCGTCTTGAACATCGACGCGCGCCACGGCCAGAACAGGATTTCGGGGGCGGCACGGGCAAACGTCTGCGTGACCGGCACGTCCTGAAACCGCACCTGACCGTTGTTGCCAAAGAGCCGCCAGGTCAGCGTGATCGCCGTTGCATCGGGCAGAGTGGCATGCAGATCGGCAAGCGTGCCGTCGCCCACATGAATGTTCACGAACTCGTCCACATCCAGCGGCAGGATCCAGTCCGCGTCCCGCACCACATCCATCTTTGCGGCCTGTTTCATCGCCGTAAACTGAATGCCCCCCTGATCATAGGGGCCGTCATTGCGCACATGGGTCAGCCAATCCTGCTGGGCCAGATGATCCAGCATCGCATCGGTGCCGTCGTCGCAATCGTTTGAAAAGACGAGGAAATGATCAAACCCCACCGCACGGTGATGCGCCAGCCATTCCAACAGGAACGCCGCTTCGTTGCGCACGCACAGGATGGCAAGGTGGCTCACGCCGCGTCGGTCGGGGCCACAAACCCCACAATGCGCCCCGCACTCAGCCGCGGGTCATAGGCTAGCCCGGCCTTGCTCATCGCGTCGAACACCGTGCGTATACCGGCGTGGCCGATAGGGCCGGGGTGCAGCTTGACCACAACCTGCCGCACGTCTTTCAGCGACACACCGTCCAGCAACTCCGCCTCTCCGCCCTCGATGTCACAGATGATCACCGTGGGTTTGACCGCACTCAGCACGGTCTTGATGTTCTGCATCTCGACCTTGACCTCTTCGGCCTCCTCCCCCTCGATCGGGGTCAGCGACGACGCGGCAAAGGGCGCACGCACGTAAAACGGCACACTCGACTTGCGCTTGCCCAGCACCCCGGGGGTCAGCGTCACATTGTCGATCCCGTTGGTGGCCAGCATCGCCTCTGCATAGGTCAACAGCGTCGCATTGCCGTCAAACCCGTGTATCTCTTTGATATTGCGTCGTTTCGCAATCATGCCCGACACGAACCCCAACCCGCATCCCAGATCCAGAACCGTATCACCCTCGCGCGTGGCCTTCAGCGCCGCCGCTGTCAGGTCCCGTTCGTAATCGCCCGCGCGCAACAGCCCGCGCACCTTGCCGGTCAGGTACGTCCCGTCCTTGGGGAACTTGAGCCCCCGCGACTTGATAAAGCCAGTGGGGTCGATGGTATTGCTGCCGTCCATGTCAGCTCTCCATGTCTAGGGCGAGGGCATAGGCCACCCGCTCGGTCTCGGTCAGTTTGACCTTGAGCGCCTGGTCATACAGGTCTTGGAACTCCGGGTTGGCGTGAAGCTCATCCGCCTTGGCACGGTGCCATTCCAGGCCCTTCTCGTGCCAGCCGCGCAGGGTGTCATCCTGCATCAGCGTCTCATATTCGGTGCGCATCCGGGGCAGGTTGCGCTTGATCGTGATGTCGCGGAAATCGGACCAATCCATGCGGATCCAATAGTTGATCCCGATGGACCGATCCACATGCAGTGCACGGCCCCGCTGCCGCTTGATCAAAAAGCTCTCGGCCGACCGCAACGCATAGTGATTGAGCTGGAGCAGGTCATAGCCAATTGACTTTTTCGAACTTCTCCATCCGTTCTCGGCCACTTCTTTGGTCATATCCTTGCCGGATCCATTCACCCAGCGCACTTTCTTGGCAAACTTCGGATCCAGCTTGTTGGGCCGGTGGCAGCTGATCTTTTCATAGGCGCCGATGTTCTTGAACATCGTCTTGAAGCCCCAGACCGTGTGCGGCTTGGGACAGAATTTCGGCGCGCAATGGTCGAACTGATCGATGACGAAATCATCCTTCAGATCCGTCACCCCGTTGTGCCCAAAGAGCCGCCAGGTCATCGCCACATTGGTCGCATCCGGCACCGCGTCAAAGAAATCCTGCAAGGTCCCGTTGCCCGTGCGCACATTCATGAACTCATCCACATCAATGTGGATGATCCAGTCCGCATTCTTGATCAACGGCTCCTTCAGCGACTGGTTCAGCGCGTATTGCTGGGGCGAATTGCCCTTCCAGTTGTCGTTGTTGCGGTGCTGGATCACGCCCATCTCTTGCAGCCGGTCGAGGATCTCGCTCGTCCCGTCCTCGCAGCCATTGGTGTAGATCAGGAAATTGTCCACGCCCATCGCCCGGTGATAGGCGACCCATTCGACGATATACGGCGCTTCATTCTTCATGCAGCCGACAATCACATTGCCAGATGACCCCTTGGGCAGATCCCGTGGGGGCAGGGGCGTATAGGCCGCGGCCAGCTCTTCTTCGTTCACCGCGCCCAGCTTGTTGTGCGGCGCAAAGGAAGACGTGCGCAGTTTCTCGAAATTCTGCACAGCCAGCGGCGGCATCAGCGCGCGCGCACTGTCGGTCAGCCCATCATCCGGCGTGGCAACAGCGGCAGGTGCAGGGGCGGCGGTCCCGTTCAGCCGCGCCAGATCGGCGGCCTTGGTCTTGCGTTCTTCTTGCGTGGCCTTGTCGATGCGCCACATGAACCCCAGCAGATATTGCGACGCCCGGAACCCCAGCGTCGGGTCCGCCTCTTCCCAGGCCTTCTTGGCACGCGGCGCCTTGAACAGGTCCGCTGGAAGCCCATGCGCCTTGGCAATCGCCTTGTTCTGCGTGGCAAAGGTCTTGGAGATGGCCGACAGGGATGCGGGATCAATTGCGTCCCCGTCCACCTTGATTTCATTCACAAAAGACCGCCACAACTGCCGTGGCAATATCCGCTTTTCGGCCTTGAGAACCTGAAGGATCAGATCATTCAACTGCCGCCCCCGCGCCAGCCACGCCGCCGACGGGGCCTCCGCCACGTCCACCGCCGTGGCCTTGCCAATCGCATTCTCAATCTCAAATGCCGCGCGGATCTCATCCGTCACCGTCTCGGCGGCAAAAGCCTCTGCGTCATAGGCGCGGAAAGTCACAGCACCCGCGCCAAACACCGCATTCCAATGCCGTTCCAACGCAGCATAATCCAGCCAGAACGGCGCGCCCTGATTTTCAATGAACACACCCGCCTGCGGGTTCACCTTGGGCGCTTCGGCCAGCGCATCGGCCCACCACGTGTCCGTGCCCGCCAGCGCCATCTCCTGCGCAAGCGACACGCCGCGCCCCTCAAGGATCTGCTCGGCGTAATGCCGCGTCAGCAGGCGCGCAGGCTCGTCCACATGCGCAATGATCCGAATATCATCCGACAAGGGCGTTAGCAGCGCCTTCAGCGTCTCCAGCTCCGACCGCGCAATCAGGCTGACCCCCAGTTGCGAGGCCGACAGGATCAGGTGATCGGGGCTATGCTGTGCCACCTCCTTGGCTAGGTCACCGGCCAACGCATCGCGCAGCACCTTCTGCTTGTCGCCGGTGATATACCCGCGATTATACCGCAGCGGATCGATATGTGCCGGGTCCGTGACGGCCATATAAAGGCGCGTATGGTTCTTGTTGCCGGGGCTGCGCGCATAGAGCACCCCCTTGGTGATCAGCTGATCCCGCTTGGTGGCCAGCACCGATTGCAGGCGATCCGCGCCCACCTGTTCCAGTCCGATATGCAGGTGGATTTTCATCACGCAACCTCGTTCAACTTGTTCACATTCGTCTTGCCCCACCAGTGGACCGGAATCTCCAGAAAGCCACTGATCAGGTCGCGCGCCGCCGGATCGGCCACGTCGTATTCAAGGTAATCATCGTCATCGCGAAAGATGGCGCGCAGATGCGCATAATGCGCTTCGATCCACTGCATCCGCTCGATGCTGGTCTCGCCAAACCCTTCGGGCATGCCGGGGATGTTGCTCGCAGGCAGGCGCGAAGTGCCCAGATCAGACCACGCCAGCATGCTTTGCGACATCGCAAACGGATCGCGGGACGAGGCGAGGAATTTCACACCGGGATTGTGCGCCCGAATGGCCATGATCAGCCCGTAATCCATCTGCGGCCACAATGACCGCCCCTCGCGCAGCACGCTCATCTCCGAAATCGCGTCAAAGTCCTGGAAATACACGCCCGGATCGCCCGTCTCAAAATACCCGCGATAGAGCAGGTCAGCCACAAAGGCGTTGTGCAACTGCGTGTTCTGCGTCTGACGTGGGCGAATACGGTGGTCTGCCACATGACAGCCCGCACGCCGCAAGGCACGCGCCAGCGTAGTCGTCCCGGTCTTGGGCAGGCCCAGATTGACGACCTTCAATGTCATGCCGCAGGCTCCATCAGCCCCAGTTCGATCAACATTGCCTCTTCCTGCGGCGGCAGGGTCGAGGCGGCGCGCAACTGCGCCTGCATGGCCTGATAGGCGGGCTGGGCCAACAGCTCGTCGCGCTTGGCAATGTGCAGCGTCACAGCTTCGTCATGCAACGCATTGATCTCTTTGTCTTTCTTCAGCTCCGCCAGCGCCTTTTTCAGCCCCGGCAGGTACCGCTGGATCGACAGATCTTCCCAGGCCGGATCATTGCGCTCGCGCCAATAAGTGTCGTCAAAGGCGCGGTTTTCGCGGTTCACGTCGCCCCGGTCGTTCTTGACCAGATAGCTGTCGAGGCTGCGCAGCGCGTAATGGTTCAACGTCGCCATCTGCCGCGCGCCATGTGCCGGGAACCGCCGGATGCGGCGCGGATTGGCCGCCACCAGAAACTTGTGCGGCACCTTTCGGCCGGACCCGTCCGTCCACGCAGGACGCGCCTTGCCCTTTTGAAAGGGGCGGTGCGCGCCGAAATACTGCAAGGGAAAATCGTGCCGCACCAGTGACTTGACCTCGATCGCGGCCTCGCCACACCACAGGTCCGGATTGTGGCTGCGCGTGAACTGCTCGATCACCGGTCTGTCCTCGAACCCGTCCACACCATCACTGGCAAAGAACTGGAAATTTACCGAAATCGCCTGCGGATCACCGCAGGCATCGATCAGCGCCGGGATCGTGTGATCGCCCACATGGATGTTCAAAAACTCGTCCACATCCGCGACCCAGACCCAATCGGCCTGCGTGATGATGTCATGACGCCGCGCGTCTTTCAGCGCCTCCATCTGGTAATTGCGCCCCTCTGCGGGGTTCGGCAGATGCTGGCACAGGCCCCGTTCGGCCAGCGCATCCAGCAACCGGTCCGTGCCGTCGGTGCAATCGTTGGAATAAAACAGGTGATCGGTGACCCCGATCAGACGGTTAAAGGCAATCCACTCCAACAGGAACGGGCCTTCGTTCTTCACGCAAGTCACAGCCGTTACGCGCATGCGCACTCCGCCTTTTTGATGGGGTCCATTGCCCGCCGCCTCTGTCCGGGTTCGTGGTCCTGAATGCCCCAAACCTCTTGTTCTGTCGTTAACGCACGGGCACGCCCACGCTGTGCGCATCATGCCATTTGTGGCGAATCAGGTCAATGTTAAGGACGTGCCGCCCCTTGACGGCAGGGGCAGACGATGCAGGTTGGTCCGAACAGCCCAAGGAATGACCATGCCCGACATCTCCTCCATCGACGCCGTCCAATCCATGCTGGCAGATCAGGGATATGTGTGCGACCGCGCCCTTGGCACTGTGACCTTCCTCAGCCTGTCGCTGGGCCGCCCGCTTTTTCTTGAGGGCGAGGCAGGCGTGGGCAAAACCGAGATCGCCAAAGCACTGGCCGCAGGTCTGGGCAAACGCCTCATCCGGCTGCAATGCTACGAAGGGCTCGATGCGTCCTCCGCCGTCTACGAATGGAACTTTGCCGCGCAAATGGTCGCCATCCGCACCGCCGAAGCCACGGGTGCCGCCGACCGCAAGGCGCTTCAGGCCGAGCTCTTCTCAGACGACTACCTGATCGAACGACCGCTGCTCGACGCCATGCGCCCGGACGAAAACGGCGCACCCGTCCTGCTGATCGATGAGCTGGACCGCACGGACGAGCCGTTCGAGGCCTTCCTGCTCGAAGCCCTCTCCGATTTTCAGGTCACCATCCCCGAACTGGGTACGATAAAGGCGCCCGAACCACCGGTGGTGATCCTCACCTCCAACCGCACCCGCGAGGTTCACGACGCACTCAAACGCCGCTGCCTTTACCACTGGGTCGACTACCCCAACTTCGACCGTGAGATGGAGATCCTCACTGCCCGCGCGCCCGAGGCCGCCGAAAGTCTCAGCCGCGAGGTGGTGGCCTTTGTCCAGCGCCTGCGCACCGAGGATCTCTTCAAGAAACCGGGCGTCGCCGAAACCATCGACTGGGCCAAATGCCTGCTGGCGCTCGACGTGCTGACCCTGTCACCCGAGGTCATCGCCGACACGCTGGGGGCGGTGCTGAAATATCAGGATGATATCCAGAAACTCCAAGGCTCCGAGGCCAAACGCCTGCTGGACGAAGCCAAAGCATCGCTCGAACCCGCCTGATGCTTCCTTTCGCGCCAAATACCTCGGGGGTCCGGGGGCTGGCCCCCGGTCGCGGGCATGGTTGAATACGCACCGCTCGACCTGCCTGACGACCCCAAACTGGCGGGCAACATCGCGCATTTTGCCCGTGCGTTGCGCCGCGCGGGTATTCCTATCGGTCCGGGACGGTTGATTGATGCGATCAATGCTGTGGCCGCAGCCGGGTTCACCGAACGGCGCGACTTTTTCTGGACGCTGCACGCCTGTTTCGTGACCAAACCCGAACAGCGGGTGATCTTTGCCCAGATCTTTCGCCTCTATTGGCGCGACCCGCGGTACCTTGAACACATGATGGCGGCGATGCTGCCCGCGGTGCGCGGCGTGCAGGAAGACCGTGGCGCACAGGCTGGCGAGAAACGCGCCGCCGAAGCACTGCTGGACGGTGCTGGTGAAGACATCGACCCGCCAGACGACACGGACGAGGAGGACGGCACCGAAATCGAAGTGGATGCGTCCCTCACCATGTCCGGCGAAGAACGGCTGAAGACGCTGGATTTCGAACAGATGAGCACCGCCGAGATGGCGCGCGCCAAAGCGTTGCTGGCGCGCATGACCTTGCCCGTGGACCCACTGCCCACCCGCCGGATGCGTATGGCTGGCGCGGGGCGGGTGGACGGCGCACGCACCTTGCGCACCGCGATGCGCCGGGGTGGCGAGATGCACGACCTCAAGTGGAAGACCCCCAGGGTCCGATACCCGAACCTTGTGGTTCTGTGCGACATTTCAGGCTCCATGAGCCAGTATTCCCGCGTGGTGCTGCACTTTCTGCACGCAGTGGCCAATGCGAAAGGAGCGGGGTGGGCGCGTGTGCATGCGTTTACCTTTGGCACGCGGCTCACGAACATCACCCGTCACCTCTATCAGCGCGACGTGGATGCCGCCCTGCGCGCGGCCGGGGCCGAGGCGCAGGATTGGGAAGGCGGCACGCGGATCGGCACATGTTTGCAGGACTTCAACCGCGATTGGTCCCGCCGGGTGTTGGGGCAGGGCGCGGTTGTGCTGTTGATCACGGATGGGTTGGACCGGGATGACCCAGGTGCTTTGGCGGCGCAGATGCAGCGGCTGCATCTGTCGGCCAAGCGGCTGATCTGGATCAACCCGTTGCTGCGTTGGGACGCCTTTGCCCCCAAGGCCCGTGGCATTGCGGCGATGTTGCCGCATGTAGACAGCTTTCGCGCGGGCCATTCGATTGCAGCACTTGAGGACCTGGCGCAAGTGATTTCACGCCGCGATGATGTGGGGGACCGGGACCGTTTGCTTCGGATGATCACTGATTAGGTCGGTGGGGCGGCTCTGTTTTGGGCTGACGCCCAAAAGGCGCCCGCCCACCGACCCATATCATGCAAAGGTGTTTTCAAAACTCGACCGGTAGAGTGTCGACAGTTCGGCCAGGGGGGCCGAGCTGTTGCCCATCCAGACGGTGTCGCCGGAGAATTTGCCCACGGAGACAATTGGCACGTCGGCCTGGCCTGCCGCGATCATCAGTGCCTCGGCCTTGTCAAAGCTGCAGGCCACGAGGTAGCGGGCCTGATCCTCGCCAAAGAAGCTGCCCATTTCGCTGGCGTCGATCCAGACGCCTACGCCTGCGGCCTCGGCCAATTCGAATGCGGCCAGTGCAAGGCCGCCATCGCTGAGGTCGGTACAGGCGTTGATCAGGTGGCGATTGGCGCGGATGAACTCGCCATTGCGTTTTTCCGCGTCGAGATCGACATGGGGGGCGTCACCATCTGTCCGGCCAAAGACTTCGGCCAGGAGCGCGGATTGGCCCAGGTGGCCGCCACATGTGCCGATCAGGAGTGCCACATGGCCTTCGCGCACGTCCCCGGCGATGATGTCGTCGGGGTGGTCGATCAGGCCCACGGCGCCGATGGTGGGTGTGGGCAGGATGCCGGTGCCGTCGGTTTCATTGTAGAGCGAGACGTTGCCCGACACGATGGGCATGTCGAGCGCGGTGCAGGCTTGACCGATGCCGTCCAGTGCGCCGACGAACTGGCCCATGATCTCGGGCTTTTCCGGGTTGCCGAAGTTGAGGTTGTCGGTGGTGGCCAGCGGTTTGGCACCCACGGCGGTCAGGTTGCGGTAGGCTTCGGCGACGGCCTGTTTTCCGCCCATGACCGGGTTCGCCTTGACGTAGCGGGGCGTCACGTCGGAGGTGAAGGCCAGAGCCTTGTCGGTGCCGTGCACGCGCATGATACCCGCGCCCAGGCCCGGCGTGCGGGCGCTGTCGGCCATGACCATTGTGTCGTATTGCTCAAACACCCATTGCTTCGCCGCGTAGTTGGGGCTGGCCAGCAGCGCCTTGAGCCCGTCGATGGGGTCGATGGCGGGGACGTCCGCAAGTGGCTCGGCGGCGGGGGTGGGCACCCATGGGCGGTCGTATTCAGGTGCTTCGGAGGACAGTTTGGACAGGGGCAGGTCGGCTTTGACCGTGCCGTCATGTTCGATTATGAACCGATCGTCGGCGATGGTTTCGCCGACGATGGCAAAGTCGAGGTCCCATTTGTCGAAGACGGCTTTGGCTTCGGCCTCGAGGTCCGGGTTGAGGACCATGAGCATGCGTTCCTGGCTCTCGCTGAGCATCATCTCGTAAGCGGTCATCTTCTCTTCGCGCACAGGGACGGCGTTGAGGTTCAGCTTGACGCCGAGGCCGCCCTTGTCGCCCATCTCGACGGCGGAACAGGTGAGGCCCGCGGCGCCCATGTCCTGGATCGAGATCACCGCGCCGGTCCGCATCAGCTCGAGCGTCGCCTCCATCAGGCGCTTTTCGGTGAAGGGGTCGCCGACCTGAACGGTGGGGCGCTTTTCCTCGATCGTGTCGTCGAATTCGGCGGAGGCCATGGTGGCACCGCCGACGCCGTCGCGGCCCGTCTTGGCGCCCAGATAGACGACGGGCATGCCGATGCCGGAGGCGGCGGAGTAGAAAATCTTGTCCGCGACTGCGAGGCCGGCGGCAAAGGCGTTCACGAGGCAGTTGCCGTTGTAGGCCGGATCAAAGCGGACTTCGCCGCCCGCGCAAGGCACGCCGAAGGCGTTGCCGTAACCGCCGATGCCTTCGACGACGCCGTGCACGAGTTGGCGGGTCTTGGGGTGGTCCGGTTCGCCAAAGCTGAGCGCGTTCATCGAGGCGATTGGGCGCGCGCCCATGGTGAAGACGTCGCGTAGGATGCCGCCCACGCCGGTGGCGGCACCCTGGTATGGTTCGATGTAGGAGGGGTGGTTGTGCGACTCCATCTTGAAGACCACCGCCTGACCGTCGCCGATGTCGACCACGCCTGCGTTCTCACCTGGGCCGCAGATCACTTGCGGGCCTGTGGTGGGCAGCTTCTTCAGGTGCAGCTTGGAGGACTTGTAGGAACAGTGTTCGTTCCACATGGCCGAGAAAATCCCCAGCTCGGTAAAGGTCGGTTCGCGGCCTATGATGTCGAGGATGCGGTCATATTCATCCGGGCTGAGCCCGTGGCTGGCAATCAGGTCCTCGGTGATCTTTGGTTCTGGCATGGTGTCCCCCGTCCGTTGCGGCGCGTTTTAGGCCAAGGGCGGGGCGGGGGAAAGTGGGGAAACGACAAAGGCGGCAGCCTGTCCCCGCGGGGACACCGCGTGCGCCGGGGTCACGCAAAATCAATGCCTATATATTCCGCGCCTTGTTTCGGGGGCTTGGACCAGCGCACGCCGCCCCAACCCTTTCTAAGGGATTTGCGCGCATGCTGAGCGCCGAAGGGGTGCAAGGGGCCGCATGCCGTGTCCCCGGCCCACAAAAAAGGCCACCCTGCGGGATGCAGGATGGCCCTTGTCGTCCGATGTCGGCACAGGGGCCGACCGGTGGTCTTAGAAGTCGACCTTGACCGCGCCGCCAACGGCACCGCGTGCGGCATAGAGCTCTTCTTGGCTGGCGTTCAGTGCCACGGCACCGTCCAGCACAGTCACGTTGGCCGGATCAATGGTCAGATCCATGGTGTCACCTTGGAACAGCAGGTCCGCTTCGAGGTCGACCTTGACGTGGGCGCGGCCCTCGTCGGTCACCTTGAATTCCTCGATGGTGCCCAGCAGTTCGCCTTCGCGTGTCACGATCTGGTCACCGGTGATGGCGCCGATCACAGCCACGGTGTCGGTTTCGCCCGCCAGCGTGTTCGATGCGTCGAACGTATAGCCGGTGTTGGCCAGCAGAGGCGTCGCAGCCAGTGTCAGGGCGGTCGAAGCGATCAGTGCGGATTTGCGCAGTGTCATGTTGTTTTCCTTTCGTTTCATACGTTGTGTTTCGTATGGTCAAGGAACGCCGCCGTGCGCATTTGGTTTCAAATAAACCCCAAGAAAAATACATGAATTTGCCCGGAACCAATCGCGTGCGTCTGCGTTTGCGGCGGTTCCGGGCGGATGCGTCAGTTCAGCAGCAGGATGGTGATAGGCGAGCTGTCATCGGTGAAGGATTTGTTCGCCTTGACGCGCACGCGCTGGGTGTCCGCGTCCATCACCAGTTGATTGCCCCGCAGCGTCAGAAGGTCGGTGCGGGTGGTAACGACAATGTCCTTGCCGCCGGTGCGGCGAAAGATGTTGCCGCCGCGCGAGCGGACAAAGATGCGCGCGCGGTCGCCCTGAAAGCTGATGCCGTCCATTGTGCCCAAAACCGAGCCGTCAGAGGCGAGCACGGGGTATTTGACCCGTTGGTTGAGGGTGTCCACATCAGCGGGCGACAGGTCGGCCTGAGCGGTGGTGGCAGCGGTGAAGGCCAGAGTGAGGGCAGTCATGAGTGTGGCGTAGTTCATGGTGGTCTCCGATTTTGTTACGGTGCCTGAACAACACGTGGCGCGCGCATCCCAATTGGAAAGCGCGCGTCACGTTGTTGTGTGTGGCCCGTGTCGGTCAGTCGCCGGGCGCATCGCCTTTGGGGGCTGCGGGGGCCATGTCCTGTGCGGCCTGGGTGGCGGCGGCTGCGATGGCCTGTTTGTCGTCCTCTGACAGGGATTGGGTGTCGTCGCGACCGGGCAGGGCCACGCGCACCTCGCGGCGGGCGAACTCGAGGCCGTTTTCCTCGAACGCCTTGTTCACCCGGTTGTAGATTTCCTTGCGCAGGGTGAACTGGGTGCCGGGTTTGGCCATGAACTTGCCCCGGATCACGATGCCGACGTCGTCAAATTCGAACACGCCCTGCGATTTGAACGGTTGTAGGAAGTCATCCTTGTAAAGCTCGTTGGCCATCATGTCCTTGCCGATGTTCTTGAAGAGCTTGCGCACCTTTTCGGGGTCGGTGCCGAAGGGCACGGTAAAGCGCAGTTTCATGATCACCCAGTCGCGGGAGAAGTTGGTGATCTTGGGTATCTCACCGTAGGGCAGGGTGTGGACCGGCCCTTTGTGGTGGCGCAGCTGCATCGACCGGATCGAGATTTTCTCGACCGTGCCCATGGTGCCTTCGACTTCGACGTACTCGCCGGTGCGGAAGGCGTCGTCGATGAGAAAGAAGATGCCGGAGACAACATCTGTGACCAGTTTCTGGGCGCCAAAGCCGATGGCCAGACCGACGATACCGGCACCAGCCAGCAGCGGGGTGGTGTCGACGCCGATATTGCCGAGGCCCAGCAGCAGGAACACCACGACGATTGCCGCGCGTGACACGCCGAGGATCAGGGGCAGCACCGTGGACAGGCGCGAGCCACCCGCGCCGCCACCGTCACCGCCGCCCATTTCCTCGCTTTCGAGGTCATAGCCTGCGGCGGTCTGTTCGGCGGCGAGTTTGCGGTTGATCCAGAGAGAGACGACTTCGTAGACCAGATAACCCACGGACAGGATCATCAGGAATTCGATGATGTGCCCGGCAAAGCGTTCGCCCACGCCCGCCGACGCGATGCTGGTAGGGTCCATCCCCCAGAAGCCCGCGATGGTCAGCAGGACGATGCCAAAGACGATCACACGGCCGATGCGGATATAGGACCGTTTGGTGGAGGCATAGGCGCGTTCGGCGATGGGCCCTTCGCCGGTCATGGGGGGCGCGAGGTGGCGCACAAGGCCCCGGATCAGCGTGTCCATAGCTGGGGCAAAGAGCAGGAGGCCCATGGTCTTGTAATGGGGCGATCCGGCCAGCAGTTGGAAGTTGCCTGTGGAAACCACGATGTTGACGATCCACCATGTGCCCAGTGCGACAACCACGCCGAAATAAGGGAAGGCGCGGGCGATGCGGTCTTCGACCGGGCTCACGTCGGGGTCGGCCCCGCGCATCATCATCACGGAGGCCTCGCGGTAGCGCCAGATGACGATGGCCGCATAGAGGTGAATGCCGAGGTTGAGCCAGAAGCCCAGCCGGGTTTCGCCCATGGGCACGCCGTTGGCGGCGTTGAAGCGGATGATGAAGGTCGAGAACCCGACGAGGAAGACGAACCAGAACATGTGGAACACCATCGCGCGTGCGGTAGCGTCGGTGGCGTGCACGATCCGGTAGGCCGGGTTGTTGGGGGCCATAAGAAAGCGCGACACGGCCACCGCCAGCCGTGGCAGGCCGATGAGCAGCGGGCCAACGGTGCCGAGGAACGGGCGGTAGAACGGGGGCACGACATTATAGGTGATCAAGAACGCCACCCCGACAAAGACGCCCACCGCGCCGATTTCGCTGGTCAGGCGTTTGGCCAGCAGGAACAGGTTTTGGCGCAGGGTCGCGTCCTGCGGCATCTCCTTGGGCAGTATCAGCCACCCACGGGTGATGCGACGGAAGAGCAGTTCGGCCGCAAGCCCGCCCGCGATGGAGAGGAGGAGGTAGCCAAAGAGCCGCGCCAGCCCGTCCGCGCCGAGGAAGTTGCCGAAGTTGGAAAATGCTTTGGCCTGACTGGTGAAGAGGATAGGCAGGCGTTCGATCGATACTGAGATGGTGGAGAACGCGCCAGCCGTGGCGTGGTACCATAGCTGCGAGGCGTCTTCTTCGAGCTTGTCTTCGCTGGCCTGGGTATTGAGTTGGTCCAGCAGCAGGTCGCGCACCTGCGTGTCACTGAGCCGCGAGATCAGGGCATTTGCCGCCTCGGGGGTCAGCGGATCGGGCAGGGTGACAGACGCGTCCGCCTCGGCTGTGCCGGTGTTGACCAGCGATTGTGCCTGTGCCTGGACGGGCAGCATAAGCGCCAAAAACGCGATCAAAAGACATGCAGATCTAAGTACTGACAACACGGTACCCCCCCGGAACCCTTGTTTAACGCTGACACTGACCAATTCCGTCGCGCAGCCGCAAGTTTTTTCGGCACATGCACCGGGCAGATGTGCGCAGAGGAGGCAGATGGGCAAAAAAAAGGCCGAGCGCGAAGCTCGGCCAAGTCCAACAGGGAGGTATGAAGATGACGCGTATGCGCCATGTCTCTTCAAGAGGCGAGGTAGGGGTGGAATTGCCACCGATCAAGGCACTTTTTGAACCCGGCGTGGCATGGCCGCTATGCATTTTTTGCATAGCTCAGTGTTTTTCTTTATCTCTCAACATCTTGCGGTAGGCGATGATTTCTTCCTGCACAAAGTCGCGGAAGGCGGCAATCCGCTTGGAGTGCCGGAGTTCTTCTGGGTATGCCAAAAAAACAGGCACATCGGCGGATTCGATGTCTGGCAGCACCCGAACGAGTCGCGGATCATCGAGGCTGACATAGTCAGGCAGAATCCCCAGACCCAAGTCCTGTAGCACCGCTTGCAGCACACCAAAGTAGTTGTTCACCGTCAGCAGGGATTTGATGTCATAGGTCAACAGGTGCTGCACAAGGCTGGAGCCTGCGCCGACCTGGGCCGCGTTCACGTTCTGACAGATCAGGCGGTGATCCTTGAGGTCATCCGTGTCCTCGGGTAGGCCGTTGGCATCCAGATAGGCGCGGGTGGCGAAGACCTGCATCTTGACCGTCATCAGCCGTTTGCGGATCAGGTCCGCCTGGCTGGGTTCCTTCATGCGGATGGCCACGTCGGCCTCGCGCATGGGCAGGTCGAGCACGCGTTCCTCGAGCATCAAATCGACGCGCAGATCGGGGTATTGTTCATAAAGCTTTACCAGCCGGGGCGCGAGCCACAGCGTGCCAAAGCCTATGGTCGTGGTTACCCGCAGGTCGCCGAACGCTTCTTCTTCGCTGTCGCGGATGCGGGCGCTGGCGGTGTCGAGCCGTTTGTTCATCGCGGTGGTCGCGTCAAACAGCAGTTCGCCCTGTTCGGTAAGGATCAGGCCGCGTGCGTGGCGGTGAAACAGCGTGGCGCTGAGCGATTCCTCAAGCCCGCGGATCTGGCGTGAGACGGCGGATTGGCTGAGGTTCAGCTTGTCCCCGGCGTGGGTCAAACTGCCCGCATCCGCGACCGCGTGAAAAATCCGTAACTTGTCCCAGTCCATCAGCACCACTTTCGCAACGTTAACGTCACATTAACCTACGTCACCCTAACCGAAATCTCCCTATTTCACAGCGCCCCGCCAAGCGGAACCGGCGAATAACGAAAATTTTCCTATGCAGGTCAGCATTTGTGACCTATTATCGGGTGAAAGTTATGCAAGACTGATCACGGCAGGGGAGGCCAGCGATGAGCACGCAGAAGATTTCCTTGAACGACCGCTACGATTTGGACAAAAGCCCGGTTCTTTTGAACGGCACGCAGGCGCTGGTGCGGTTGATGCTGATGCAAAAGGCGCGGGATGTGGCGGCGGGGCTGAACACCGCAGGCTATGTGACGGGCTATCGCGGATCGCCTCTGGGTGCGGTCGACATGCAGATGACGCGGGCGCTGAAACAGTTGTCGGCGGCGGATGTGACATTCGAGCCGGGCTTGAACGAAGACCTGGCCGCCACCGCACTGTGGGGGGCGCAGCAGGCAGAGCTGCGCGGTGAAGGCAAGTACGACGGTGTGTTCGGTCTGTGGTACGGCAAGGGGCCAGGCGTGGACCGGTCGGGCGACGTGATGCGCCATGCCAACATGGCCGGGTCGTCGCGTCATGGTGGCGTGCTGATGGCGATGGGGGATGACCATACCGGCGAATCCTCGACCGTTCTGCACCAGTCCGAATTTGCCATGGTTGATGCCTATATGCCGGTGGTGTCGCCCGCCGGTGTGCAGGAGATGATGGACTACGGTCTTTATGGGATCGCGCTCAGCCGGTTTGCCGGTGTTTGGGTGGGCCTCAAGACCATGAAGGACACGGTTGAAGTCACGTCGGTGGTTGACGGTGATCCGCATCGTTTGTCCTTTGTCACGCCGGAGGGTGCGTTGCCTGAGGGAGGTTTGAACATCCGTCTGGTGGATGACCGGATTGAGCAGGAGGCGCGGCTGATTGATCACAAGCGCCATGCAGCCGAAGCCTTTGCCAATGCCAACAAGATGGACAAGCGCGTCTGGGGTAAGCCGGGGGCCAAGATCGGCTTTGTCGCGGCGGGCAAGAACTGGCTGGATCTGGTGCATGCGCTGTCGCTGCTGAATATCGATGCAGACGAGGCCGCGCGGCTGGGGATCACCACCTACAAGGTGGGGCAGACATGGCCGCTGGATATGCGTGGGTTCAGTGATTGGGCCGAAGGGCTCGACCTGATTGTGGTGGTCGAGGAAAAGCGCAAGCTGATCGAGGTGCAGATCAAGGAAGCCATTTTCGACAACCGTCAGGGGCGGCGTGTCTATGGCGGCATGAAGGACGGCGAGGTGTTTTTCAGCGCTAAGTGGGCGCTGGACCCCGTGGAGATTGCCACCAAGCTGGGGCAGGTGTTGATCGACGAGGGGCGCAATACGGATGGCATTCAGGCGGGGATGGCGACGCTGGATGCCGCGCGTCGGTCCGACAATGCCGAAGAGATAGCGGCGCGGTTGCCCTATTTCTGTTCGGGCTGTCCGCATAATTCATCGACCAAGGTGCCGGAGGGCAGCCGGGCCTATGCGGGCATCGGCTGTCATTTTATGGCGCAGTGGATGGACCGCGAGACGCTGGGGTTCACCCATATGGGGGCCGAGGGTGCGAACTGGATCGGGGAGGCGCCGTTTTCGACGCGCGAGCACGTGTTCCAGAACCTTGGGGACGGGACGTACAACCATTCGGGTGTGCAGGCCATTCGCGCCGCTTTGGCGGCAGGCACCAACATCACCTACAAGATCCTTTACAATGACGCTGTAGCGATGACCGGCGGGCAGGGCAACGAGGGCGGGCTTGATCCCTACCGCATCGTGAACGAGGTCCGCGCGATGGGCTGTCAGACGGTTGCGGTGGTCTATGACGACAAGGAAGACGTGGATCTGTCTCGGTTCCCGTCCGGTGTGGCCACGCATGAGCGGGCCGAGTTGCAGGCTGTGCAAGAGCAGATGGCGAAGACCCAAGGTGTGTCGGTCATTGTCTATGTACAGACCTGTGCGGCGGAGAAACGGCGGCGGCGCAAGCGCGGCACCTTCCCGGATATCGACAAGCGCGTGTTTATCAACACGGATGTCTGCGAGGGCTGTGGCGATTGCGGGGTGCAGTCGAACTGTGTCTCGATCGTGCCCACGGAGACGGAGCTGGGCCGCAAGCGGGCGATTGACCAGTCGTCCTGCAACAAGGATTTCTCCTGTGTCAAAGGGTTCTGTCCATCCTTTGTGACGCTTGAGGGCGCGCAGGTGAAGAAACAGGCGACGGCCGCGCTGGACCTGCCGGACCTGCCGATGCCGGAGCTGCCCGCGATTGACGGCACGTGGAACGTGGTGATCACCGGGGTGGGTGGCACGGGTGTTGTGACCATCGGGGCGGTGATGGCGCAGGCCGCGCATATCGACGGCAAGGGTGCGGGCATGATGGAGATGGCGGGTCTGGCCCAGAAGGGCGGTGCGGTCCACATCCACTGCCGGTTGGCCAACGATCCGTCCGACATCAGTGCGATCCGTGTGGCGACGGGCGAGTGTGACGCGCTAATCGGCGGCGATCTGGTGGTGAGTGCCGGGGCCAAGACGCTGGGGCTGATGAGCACGGGGCGCACGGGCGCGGTTGTGAACAGCCACGAGATTATCACCGGGGATTTCACCCGCGATACGGAGTTTGCGTTGCCGACGGATCGGCTGGGTCTCGCGCTTGAGGCGCGGTTGCGGGACCGGGTGGACATGTTCGATGCCTCCGATCTGGCCAAGGCCACGATGGGCGACAGCATCTTTTCCAACATGATGATCTTTGGCGCGGCGTGGCAGCGGGGGCTGGTGCCTCTGACCTATGACGCGATCATGGCGGCGATTGATCTGAACGGGGCGGCGGTGGACAAGAACACCCGCGCCTTTGACATCGGGCGCTGGGCGGTGCTGCACCCCGAAGAGGCGGGGCGGACTGCCGAGCCGAAGGTCGTGCAACTGCCCAAGTCGCTGGAGGAAAAGATCGCATTCCGGGCGGACCATTTGGTCAAGTATCAGGGCAAGCGGCTGGCAAAGCGGTACCGCAAGCTGGTTGACGGGGTTGCCGATGTGGCCGTCAAGGAGGCGGTGGCCAAGGGCTATCACAAGCTGCTGGCCTATAAGGACGAATACGAAGTTGCCCGCCTGCATCTGGAGACTGAAGCCAAGGCGCGCGAGCAGTTCGACGGGGATTTCACGATGAAATTCCATCTGGCGCCGCCGATGCTGTCCAAGGTCGGGTCCGACGGGCGGCCAATGAAGAAAGAATACGGGCCGGGCATGATGCGCAATTTCCGCCTGTTGGCGCGGCTCAAGGGGCTGCGCGGCACACCGCTGGACGTGTTCGGGCGGACCGAGGAACGGCGGATGGAACGGGCGCTGATCAAACAGTACGAGGCGGATATGCAAGCGGTGCTGCCAAAGCTGGACGACTCCACGCGTAACGCGATTGTGGCGCTGGCGTCGCTGCCGCTGGACATCCGCGGCTTTGGCCCGGTCAAACAGGCTAATGAGGCGCGGGCCGCCAAACGGCGCGAGGAATTGTTGTCTGTTATCCGTGCAGGGGGGCCGGAACAGCGCGCGGCGGCTGAGTGATCGCGTCACACTCGTGTCATATGGGCTAGGCAGTTTTGTCCGAAGCCCGTAGAACGGGAGACAAGCACACCCGACAGGCCAGAGAAGATGCCCAGCCGCCAACGCGAAATCACCCGTGAGATCAGCTATTCCCACTCGGCCGCGACCAAGGGGGGGCGGGCGATGATCCGCCTGCTGGAGAACACCACCGGCAGGCTGCGTCTGATCAAGCGGGCGCAGGGCTATGAGGACGAGGTGGCGGCGGGCCGCGATTTCTGGGCCGTGATGGTCGAACGCTATGGCCTGACGCTGAACGTGGTGGCGGGGCATCTGGACAATATCCCGCGTGAGGGGCCGCTGATCCTGATTGCGAACCACCCGTATGGGATCATGGACGGGCTGATGATGGGCCATATCCTGTCGACCATCCGAGGCGATTTCCGGATCATGGCAAATTCGGTTTTCAAAAAGGCCGAAGAGTTGAACCGCGTCCTGTTGCCGATCAGTTTTGACGACACGCGCGCGGCCATGGCGATGAACGTGGAGACCCGCAAGGAGGCGCTGCGCTATCTGGGCGATGGCGGGGCGATTGGCATCTTTCCCGGTGGTACGGTCAGCACGGCGGCCAAGCCGTTTTCGCGCCCCATGGATCCCGGCTGGCGCAGTTTCACCGCGCGCATGGTGGCCAAGTCCGGGGCGACGGTTGTGCCGCTGTATTTCGACGGACACACCAGCCGATTGTTCCAGATCGCCAGCCACCTGCACAACACGCTGCGGCTGGGTCTGTTGATCAAGGAATTCAAGAAACGGGTGGACACGCCCGTGGATGTGGTCGTGGGGCAACCCATTGGCCGGGATGTTCTGGACCCGATGGCGCGCGATCCGAAACAGATGATGGAATTCCTGCGAAAAGCCACGTATGAGCTGAACCCGAACCCGGTGAAGGTCTTTGACCTTGGGTATGAATTCGAAGAGCGGCATCGCACGTAAGGCGGAACATGGCAGTTGGTATTTTCGATTCCGGTCTGGGCGGTCTGACCGTGTTGGACGCCGCCCAAGCGCGGTTACCGGAGGTGGAGTTTGTCTATCTCGCGGACAGTGCCCATGCCCCTTACGGGGTGCGTACGGCGGACGATATTTTTGATCTGACCTGTGCGGCGGTGCAACGGCTGTTTGATGCGGGTTGTGATCTGGTGATCCTGGCCTGCAACACGGCGTCGGCGGCGGCATTGCGGCGGATGCAGGAATCCTGGGTGCCTGCCGACAAGCGGGTGCTGGGTGTGTTTGTGCCGATGATCGAGGCGCTGACCGAGCGGCAGTGGGGCGACAATTCCCCGCCGCGCGAGGTGGGCGTGCAGCATGTGGCGCTGTTTGCGACCCCAGCAACGGTGGCGTCCCGCGCGTTTCAGCGCGAGTTGGCGTTTCGCGCCATCGGCGTGGATGTCGAGGCGCAGGCCTGCGGCGGTGTGGTGGATGCCATCGAAGACGGCGACATGATCCTTGCCGATGCGCTGGTGCGGTCCCATGTGGATGCGCTGCGCCGCAAGATGCCCGAGCCGCAGGCGGCCATTCTGGGCTGTACGCATTACCCGCTGATGCAGGAGGCGTTTCAAGAGGCGCTGGGCGCAAATGTCAGCGTCTATTCGCAGGCCGGTCTGGTGGGCGAGAGCCTCGCCGATTACCTTGAGCGGCACCCCGACAAGATGGGCGCGGGGCCGGGTGCGTTCCTGACCACGGGCGATCCCAAGACCGTCAGCCAGCGCGCCACGCAGTTCTTGCGACGACAGATCACGTTCGAAGCCGCCTGATCTGACACCTTATTCAAGAAGACTGACATGACCTATAACATCGCAATTCTGGGCGCTTCCGGCTATACGGGCGCTGAGCTGATCCGGTTGATTGCCGGGCATTCCTCTATTCAAATCAAGGCGCTGGGCGCGTTTTCCAAGGCGGGTCAGCCGGTGTCGCAGGTGTATCCGCATCTGCGTCATCTGGATCTGCCGGACATGGTGCCGTTTGACGCCATCGACTGGGCGGGGATTGACCTGTGTTTCTGCGCCTTGCCGCACAAGACGAGCCAAGAGGTGATTTCCGGCCTGCCGCGCGATTTGCGGATCGTGGACCTGTCGGCTGATTTCCGGCTGGAAGATCCGGCGGAGTATCAGAAGTGGTATGGCAACCCGCATGCGGCGGTCGAGATGCAGGGCGAGGCGGTTTATGGCCTGACCGAGTTTTACCGGGGCGAGATCCGCGCCGCGCGGTTGGTGGCGGGCACCGGGTGCAATGCAGCGACGGGGCAGTTTGCGTTGCGGCCGTTGATTGCGGCGGGGGTGATTGATCTGGATGACATCATTCTGGACCTCAAGGCGGCGGTGTCGGGCGCGGGTCGAGCGCTCAAGGAAAACCTGCTGCACGCAGAGCTGTCGGAGGGGTATCACGCCTATGCCACGGGCGGGGCGCACCGGCATCTGGGCGAGTTCGATCAGGAGTTTTCCAAGGTGGCGGGCCGGGACGTGCGCATCCAGTTCCAGCCGCATCTGATCCCGGCGAACCGGGGTATTCTGGGCACGGCCTATGTGAAGGGCGACGCGCAGGCGGTGCATGACACGCTGGCCGCGGCCTATGCGGGCGAGCCGTTCATCGAGGTGCTGCCTCTGGGTGAGGTGCCGTCGACACGGCACATTCGCGGGTCGAACTTTTGCCATATCGGTGTTGCGGCGGACCGGTTGCCTGGTCGAGTGGTCGTGGTGGCGGCGCTGGACAACCTGACAAAAGGTTCATCGGGGCAGGCGTTGCAAAACGCCAACCTGATGTTAGGTATTGAAGAGACCGAGGGGCTGATGATGGCCCCGCTTTTTCCGTAACGAGACCGCATGAAAAGCCTCAAGAAACAGCGCCGGATCCAGATCATCGCTTTGGCCACCGTGGCCTTGGCCTTGTCCACGGCGCTGATTGGCTATGCGATGCGGGACGGCATCAACTTTTTCCGCGCGCCGAGCCAGATTGTCGCCGAACCACCCGGTCCCGCAGAGGTGTTTCGCATCGGCGGGTTGGTGGCCGAAGGCTCGCTGATCCGGGGGCAGGGCGAATCGATCCGCTTTGCGGTGACGGATGGGGGTGCCACTGTGCCGGTGGTGTTCACGGGCGTGTTGCCGGATCTCTTTGAGGAAAATCAGGGCATGGTTGGCACCGGGCGCTACATCAATGGTGTGTTCGAAGCCTCTGAAATTCTTGCCAAACATGACGAGACCTATATGCCTGCCGAAGTGGTGGATGCCCTCAAGGAACAGGGTGTCTATCAGGACCCCAACGGCTAGCGCACGGTCGGGTTAAGACCCGTTAACCAACATTGCAGCAGTGTTGCCCCACGGAACGGACCTGTGCCGAGGGGAGCCTGAGATGCAGACGGTCAGAGAGATTGCCAAGGAAATTGTGGCCCGCGAGGGTGGCTATGTGAATGACCCGGATGATCCCGGCGGGGCCACGAATTTTGGCGTCACCATTCACACGATGCGTCGTTTGGGTCTGGACCTGGACGGGGACGGAGATGTGGACGTGCGCGATGTCAAACGCCTGACGCAAGCGCAGGCCACGGACATTTTCGTCACGCATTATTTCGAACGTCCCTTGATTGCGGAGCTGCCGCAGACGCTGCATGCGACGGTGTTTGACATGTATGTCAACGCAGGTGGCAACGCGATCAAGATCCTGCAGCGGTTGCTGACCCAGATGGGGTTTGCCTGTGTTGTGGACGGAGCACTTGGGCCGCAATCGATTGCGGCGGCGCGCGCGGCCCATGAGGCGGCGCCGGATCATCTGGTGGACGCCTACGGCATTGCGCGGCGCAATTACTATTTCCGCATCGGGGATCGCCGTCCGGCGAGCCGCAAATACGCCCGCACCCGCGCCGGTCGCAAGGGCGGTTGGATCAAACGGGCCGAGGAATTCATCACGCCGCGCTATCACATGAGCCCGGCGCAGTTTCAGGAGAGGGTTGCGTCATGGGGTTGATGGAGCGGATGTTCGGTCTGCTGTTTGGCGGCGGATCAAATGTTGTGAAAGACACAGTTGAAGTGTTCCGCGAAAACGCGGAAGCCGGATCGGCGCGCGCGCATGAAGTGCAGGTCCAGGCGATGACGGAGTTCGGCCAGGAATTCATGGTGCCGCGCCAGGGGGTATTTGACCGTATCATGGACGGGGTGAACCGGTTGCCGCGCCCGGCGCTGGCGCTGGGGACGCTGGGGTTGTTCGTGTCGGCCATGGTCGCGCCGCTGTGGTTTGCGGAACGGATGCAGGGCATCGCACTGGTGCCTGAGCCGCTGTGGTGGTTGTTGGGGGTGATCGTGTCGTTCTATTTCGGGGCGCGCCATCAGGTGAAGGCGCAGCAGTTCCAGCGCGAGATTGTCACCACCATGAGCCGTGTGCCGCAAGTGATGGAGAACGTCGCCGCCTTGCGCAAGATGCGCGCGGACAGTGTGGGTGTTGCGGCCACGGGGGCGGATGCGCGGTTGACGGCGGCGGCGATCCTGCCGGACGCAAACCCGGCGCTGGAGGCATGGCAGCGTGCGGCGTGATGGCCGCCTCGTGATCTTGCGGACGCCCTGACGGGCGGCGTGATTGTCAGGGGGGCTTTGCCCCCCGTCCTTGCGGACTCCCCCCAAGGTATTGGGGGCGAAAGGAAGCGGGCAACTGGCGATGTCGTGATGGGGGCGATGCGTTTGTCGCATTGGCGTTTCGGGGGCGGTGCACTAGAGTTTGGGCATGATTACAGAACTTGGTCACTTTGCCCTTATTCTTGCGTTTCTGGTGGCGATCTTGCAGGCGACTGTGCCCCTTGTGGGGGCGTGGCGGCGCAATGATCGGTGGATGGCCGTGGCGGAGCCTGCGGCCTCGGCGCAGTTTCTGCTGATCGGGTTTTCCTTTGCCGCGTTGATGTATGCGTTCATCGTGTCGGATTTTTCGCTGCGGCTGGTGGTGCTGAACAGCCATTCGGCCAAGCCGATGCTCTACAAGATTTCGGGCACCTGGGGGAACCACGAGGGGTCGATGCTGCTATGGGTGCTGATCGTGGCGCTTTTTGGGGCGATGGCGGCGTGGTTCGGGGGCAATCTGCCGCCCAGCCTGCGGGCGCGGGTGCTGGCGGTGCAGGGGGCGATTGGAGTCGCGTTTCTGGCCTTTATCCTCTTTACCTCGAACCCGTTCTTGCGTCTGGCGGTGCCGCCCTTTGACGGGCAGGACTTGAACCCGCTGTTGCAGGACCCCGGTTTGGCCTTTCATCCGCCGTTTCTGTATTTGGGCTATGTTGGCCTGAGCATGGCGTTTTCCTTTGCCGTGGCCGCGTTGATCGAGGGCCGCGTGGATGCGGCCTGGGGGCGTTGGGTGCGGCCCTGGACGCTGGCGGCCTGGGTGTTTTTGACCATCGGTATCGCGCTGGGGTCCTGGTGGGCCTACTACGAGTTGGGTTGGGGCGGGTTCTGGTTCTGGGACCCGGTCGAGAATGCGTCGTTCATGCCGTGGCTGTTGGCGGCGGCGCTGCTGCATTCGGCCATCGTGGTGGAAAAGCGTGAGAGCCTGAAATCCTGGACCATTTTGCTGGCGATCCTGGCCTTTGGCTTTTCGCTGATTGGCACGTTTATCGTGCGGTCGGGGTTGCTGACATCTGTGCATGCCTTTGCCAATGATCCAGAGCGCGGTGTGTTCATCCTGATGATCATGGGCTTTTTCATGGGGGGCGCGTTGATCCTGTTTGCGCTGCGCGCCGGTACGATGGAAGCGCGCGGTGTGTTTGGCATGGTCAGCCGCGAGAGCGCGCTGGTGGCCAACAATCTGCTGCTTGCGGTGAGCTGTTTTGTCGTTTTTGTCGGGACGATGTGGCCGCTGGTGGCGGAGATGTTCTTTGACCGTAAGCTGAGTGTGGGGCCGCCGTTTTTCAACATGGCGTTTACGCCGTTCATGGTGGTGCTGGGGCTGATCCTGCCCGTGGGCGCGATGATGCCGTGGAAGCGTGGTAGCGTGGCCAAGGCGGCCTGGCCGCTGCGCTATGTGTTTTTGGCGGCAATTGCCTTTGGCGGTTTGGCCTGGGCGTTGCAGACGGGGCGCAGTCTGATCGGGCCGATGGGCGCGTTTCTGGGTGCGTGGCTGGTCATGGGGGCGGCGGTGGATATCGCGTCGCGTACCGGCCAGCGGTTTAACGCGGGCCGTCTGTTCCGCTTGCCGCGTGCCGATTGGGGCAAGGCGGTGGCGCATGCTGGCCTCGGCATTACGATGCTGGGGGTGGCGGGGCTGACCTCGTGGCAATCCGAGGACATCCGCGTGGCGCAGATTGGCGAGACGTTCAACGTGGGCGGCTATGATCTGACGTTGAATGCGGTGAATGACGTCGAGGGGCCGAATTACCTGGCGACGGTGGCCGAGATCACGCTGGCCAAGGGCGGGCGTGAGATTGCGGACCTGCGGCCTGAAAAGCGGATTTATCCGGTGGCGCAGATGCCCACAACGGAGGCGGCGATCGACTATGATCTGGCGCGCGATGTTTATGTGGTGATTGGGGATGCGCAGGCCAACGGAGGGTGGGCGGTGCGGACCTATATTAAGCCGCTGACCAACTGGATCTGGATTGGATGCACGTTGATGGCGCTGGGGGGGCTGTTGAGCCTGAGTGACCGGCGGTTCCGTGTGGCGGTTGGTGCGCGCAAGACAGCGGCGGTGCCTGCGGAATGATGCGGCTGGCGGCAGCGATGTGGTTTGTGCTGGCGTCGGTGGCGCTGGCGCTGGATCCGTCCGAGATGCTGGATGATCCGGCGCTGGAGGCGCAGGCGCGGGCGTTGGATCATGCGCTGCGCTGTGTGGTGTGCCAGTCGGAATCGGTTGCCTCATCGAACGCGCAATGGGCCGTGGACACCCGCCGGGTGATCCGGGAGCAGGTGGCTGCGGGGCAGACCCATGACCAGATCGTTGATTTCTTTGTCGAGCGTTATGGTGAGTTTGTGCTGATGACGCCGCGGGCGTCCGGGTCGAACTGGATGCTGTGGGCGGCGGGGCCGCTCATGTTTTTGCTCGCGGCAGGTGTCGGGTTTTTCTATGTCCGAGGGCGCAGCACAACGCCCGCCGCAGAAGATGCGGCACTCAGCGCCGAGGAATCCCGGCGTTTGCGCGAGATTTTGGACGACTGACGGCGCGTCGGGGCTTTTCTAAACTAAACGGTTTGATATTCAGGACGGGAACCCAATGCGGAGGCCCGCGATGAAGTACGAGACCCTGACATATTCGATGACGGACGGCATGGCGGTGATCACGCTGAACCGGCCAGATGTGATGAATGCGCTGACCACCCAGATGCGCGCCGAGATCGAAGTGGCCGTGACCCACGCAGGCAAGACCGCGCGCGTTGTTGTGCTGACCGGGGCGGGACGCGCCTTTTGCTCAGGGCAGGACCTGGGCGACCGCGCCAATGCGTCGGACCTCGATCTGGAGCGGACGCTGCGGGACGAATATACGCCCATGCTGAACGCTATTGTCGCCTGTCCGGTGCCGACCATTGCGGCGGTAAACGGGGCCGCGGCAGGGGCAGGCGCCAATCTGGCACTGGCCTGTGACGTGGTGATTGCGTCGGAAAAGGCGTATTTCCTGCAAGCCTTTACGCGCATTGGTCTGATCCCTGACGCGGGCGGCACCTATGTGATGCCGCGCACGATGGGCATGGCCAAGGCGATGGGGGCGGCGCTCTTTGCGGACAAGATCACGGCGCAGCAGGCGGATGCCTGGGGCATGATCTGGGAAGCGGTGCCGGAAAAAGACTTTGATGCGCATTGGAATGCCCGCGCCATGCATCTGGCCACCGGTCCGACCAAGGCCTTTGCTGCGGCGAAACGGGTGATCCGGGCAAGCTGGGAAAATGATTTGGATGCACAGCTGGAGACAGAGGCGTCCGAGCAAGGCGATTGCGGTCAGAGCCGTGATTTCCGCGAGGGCGTTCTGGCCTTTGTCGAAAAGCGTAAGCCGAATTTCGAAGGGCGCTAGGCGCGGCGGACAGTGCGGGCGGGCCAGTGGCCCGCCGCGCGCGTGTTTCGCATCAGCTGTTTGGATCGACCAGTGACGTGTCGAGTTCCGTCACAACCGTGACGTTTGCGGCCGTCAGCGTGGCTGCGGCACCGGTCACCGTTGCGATCTGCGCGCCGTTCAGGAACACAAGCGCGTCGGCGCCCGATGCATCGACAACGATCTGTGGGTTTGCACTGGCCTGTGTGTCCACCACGACAATGCTGTCATCCGCCGCGCTGTAGTCGGTGATTTGCGCGACACCGGTCGCGTCGGTTTGGCCGAGGATTGCAAAGGTGTCCTCCCCTGCGCCGCCCGAGGCGATGTCGTTCTGGCCAAAGATCAACAGATCGTCGCCGTTGCCGCCATCCAGCGTGTCACTGCTGCCGCTGTCATCGAAGGGTGTGAACGTGTCACCGACGCCGGGCACCAAATCATCCAACTCTTCACCATTGCGCACCTGTGTCAGCTGCGACGTGGTCAGTGGATCGGCCAAAAGCTCGCCGCCCATGACGACGTCGTTGCCTTCACCCCCGGACAGCAGGTCAGCGCCGGTGCCGCCGATCACCGTGTCAGCCTGAAGGCCGCCGTTGACGCGGTCGTCGCCGTCATTGCCGTCAACCCAGTCAAAGCCCTGGTTGCCGGACAGGGTGTCATCGCCGCCACGGCCCTGAAGGTAGTCGTTGTCGGCGTTGCCTGTGATCACGTCAAAACCGGCCTGACCCTGAACAATATCCGAGCCGTCACCGCCACTGATCGTGTCGTTGCCTGCGCGGCCTTCGATCACGTCTTCTTCGCCGAGGCCGTTGATGATTTCGTCAGCCGCTGTGCCAACAATGTTGTCGTCGCTCTCTGTGCCGTCAATCACGGGCGTGGTGGAGGGGTCTTCGGGTTGCAGGATTTCGATGTCGTCTGCGGTGAGCGTGCCAGCCGCGCCAGTGACGCGGGCCAGAACCTCGCCGTCATAGGACACCAGCGCATCGCCGTCTTCGTCCGCGACGCTGATGGCGTCCTCATCCACGGTCTCATCCGCGCGGAAGTAGAGCGCGATGGCCTCGCCGTTGGGTTTGTTAAAGTCGGTGATGGTTGCGGGGCCCAGATCGCTGTCGCCATTGTCGGCGATGATGGCAAAGGCGTCGAGTTCGCGGCCACCTGTCACCTCGTCACCGGCGCCGGCAATCAGCAGGTCCGACCCTTCGCCGCCCAAGAGCTGGTCTGCGGCGCCGTCGTCGCGCAGCTCGGCGACGGGTGGGGTTCCGTCCACAAAGATGTCGTTGATTGTGCCGCCGTCGCGCAAAACGCCCAGTTCAGCGGTGGACAGAGGGTCGGCGTTGAATTCGCCGCCGACAACGACGTCGTCGCCGCTGCGGCCGTTGACGATGTCCTCGCCCATGCCGCCGATCACAACGTCGGAGCCAACGCCACCACGCACCACGTCCGAACCGTCGTTGCCGTCAACCCAGTCGTCGCCGTCAAAGCCCTGGAGGGTGTCGTCGTCGCCGCGGCCCTGCATGGCGTCGTTGCCTATGCCGCCGATTAGCAGGTCGTCACCGTTGAGACCCTGGAGCACGTCGTCGCCAGCGGTGCCGTCGAGCGTGTCGTCACCCAGCAGACCGATGATGTCGTCATTGCCATCCGTGCCGGTGATCGCATCCGGGCCGATGGTGCCGATCAGGGTCTTGCCGTTTTCGTCTTCAGCTCCGATCTGGTCATCGAAGTCCTCGTCCGGTGTCAATGAGCCCGCAAATAAAGCAGGAAAAAGCGATAGCAAAAAAAGCATGGTGGTCCCCCCGGATCCAAAACAAACAAAGCAAGCCATATTGTCTGCTTGTGCGTCTGCCCCTGTCAAGTTTGCAACCGCTGGATGGTAAAATTATCCCCAAATTATAAGTAGTTACTCGACTTCCGGTTGATTTTCCCGGATTTGGAAACAGTGGCACCAGCGAGTCGACACAAAAAATGCGCCGCTTTTGCAAGCGACGCATTTCGGGATCGTGATGTGCGCGGATCAGCGTTTTTCGATGTCCACGTAGTCGCGCGCAGTTTCGCCCAGATAAAGCTGGCGCGGGCGGCCGATCTTGTTCTGTGGGTCGCCGATCATTTCCTTCCACTGCGAGATCCAGCCCACGGTACGGGACAGGGCAAAGATCGGTGTGAACATGGATGTGGGGAAGCCCATCGCTTCGAGGATGATGCCCGAGTAGAAGTCGACGTTCGGGAACAGCTTTTTCTCGGCGAAATACGGATCTTCCAGAGCCGCTTTTTCCAGTTCCTTGGCCACTTGCAGGACCGGGTTGTTTTCGACACCAAGCAGTTCCAGCACTTCGTCAGCGGACTGTTTCATCACGGTCGCGCGCGGGTCGAAATTCTTGTAGACGCGGTGGCCAAAGCCCATCAGGCGGAACGGGTCTTCCTTGTCCTTGGCGCGGGCGATGAACTCGGGGATGCGGTCAACGGTGCCGATTTCCTTGAGCATCTCGAGGCAAGCCTGGTTTGCACCACCGTGGGCAGGGCCCCAGAGGCAAGCGATACCAGCGGCGATACAGGCAAACGGGTTGGCACCCGAGGACGAGGCCAGACGCACGGTCGAGGTCGATGCGTTCTGTTCGTGGTCCGCGTGCAGGGTAAAGATGCGGTCCATGGCGCGGGACAGGATCGGGTTGACCTCGTAATCCTCGGCGGGGACGGCAAAGCACATGCGCAGGAAGTTCGACGCATAGTCCAGATCGTTGCGCGGATAGACGAACGGCTGGCCGATCGAGAACTTGTAGGCCCAGGCGGCAATGGTCGGCATTTTGGCGATCAGGCGGATCGAGGCGACCTCGCGCTGGTGCGCGTCATGGATGTCGGTGCTGTCGTGGTAGAACGCGGACATTGCGCCAACAACGCCGGTCATGATCGCCATTGGGTGCGCATCACGGCGGAAACCACGATAGAAGTACACCATTTGCTCGTGCAGCATGGTGTGGTTTGTCACCAGGTTTTCGAACTCTTCGAGCTGTGTGGCGGACGGCAGTTCACCGTAGAGCAGCAGGTAGCACACCTCGAGGTAGTGAGACTTTTCCGCAAGTTGATCAATGGGATAGCCGCGGTGCAACAGCACGCCTTTGCCACCGTCGATAAAGGTGATCGTGCTGTCGCAGCTGGCCGTTGATGTGAAGCCGGGGTCATAGGTGAACACCCCCGCCTGGCCATAGAGTTTGCGGATGTCTACGACGTCGGGGCCCGCGGTTGGCGAATGAATGGGCAGGTCGTATGAATCGTCGCCGATCGTCAGCGTTGCGGATTTGGGTGCGTCAGCCATAAGGGTCGTTCCTTTCGTCGCGGGGCGGGCAGGCCCGCCGCGGGTCACTGCATGTGCAATGACCACTTCGTTAGACTGCGCACCATGAACGAATTATGAACCCCGTCAGGTGGCAGCATCCTCGAGCCTGGCAAGGGATTCTTTGCGCCCCAGGACCAGCATCATGTCAAAGACAGAAGGCGTTACGGCCCGACCTGCGAGTGCCGCCCTGAGCGGGCCAGCCAGCTTGCCGAATTTCGTGTCCTGTGCCGCAGCAAAATCGTTCAGGACCGCCTCCAGAGTGTCACGGTCCCAACTAACGGTTTGCAGATGCGGCGTCAATTGCGCCAGTATACCACGGGATACCGTATCCAGCGCCTTTGATGCTTTTTCATCCGGCGAAATTGGGCGCTCCGTCAGCGCAAAGTGAGCCTTTTCAAGGAGTTCCGGGAATGTCTTGGCGCGTTCCTTTACGTAGGGCAGCGCCGCCAACAATGCGTCCTGCTGTGAAATTGTGATCTCGGGCAGGGCGGCTGCGGCCAGAAATGCGATGATTTCGCGCTGCAATGCGGCATCGTCCGCTTGCGCCATGTGCTGCCCGCAGAGGTTTTCCAGCTTTTTGACGTCGAACCGCGCGGGACTTTTTCCGATGCCGCCCAGATCGAACCAGTCGCGCGCTTGCGCATCGCTAAAGAATTCGTCGTCGCCGTGGCTCCAGCCCAGACGGGCGAGATAGTTGCGCATGCCCGCCGCAGGATAGCCCATTGCCTGATATTCCTGCGCGCCCAGTGCGCCGTGGCGTTTCGACAATTTCTTGCCATCGGCGCCGTGGATCAGCGGAATGTGCGCCCAGACCGGCACGTCCCAGCCCATCGCGTTGTAGATCATCATCTGGCGCGCGGCGTTGTTGAGGTGGTCGTCGCCGCGGATCACATGGGTGACGCCCATGTCGTGATCATCCACCACCACGGCCAACATGTAGACCGGTGTGCCATCGGCGCGCAGCATGACCATGTCGTCCAATTGGTCGTTGCGGATGGTCACATCGCCCTGCACCTCGTCACGGATCACGGTCTCGCCGTCTTGTGGCGCCTTGATCCGCACCACGAAAGGGGCGTCGGGGTGCGTGTCTTCAGGCGCGTCACGCCAGGGCGAGCGGAAGAGGGTGGATTTGCCCTCGGCCCGTGCGGCGTCCCGAAAGGCGGCGATTTCGTCCTGGGTTGCAAAGCACTTGTAGGCCTTGCCTTCAGACAGCAGTTGGTTGGCCACCTCTGCATGGCGGTCGGCGCGGTCGAACTGGCTGATGACGTCGCCGTCGTGGTCGAGGCCCAGCCATGCCATGCCATCGAGGATGGCCTGCGTCGCCTCGGGTGTGGAGCGCGCGCGGTCCGTGTCCTCGATCCGGAGCAGGAAGGTGCCGCTGCGCCCACGGGCATAGAGCCAGTTGAACAAGGCCGTGCGTGCGCCCCCGATGTGCAGAAAGCCCGTGGGAGAGGGCGCGAAACGGGTGACGACGGGTTGGGTCATTGGGGCCTATTTACCTTTGCTTAACCACGATGGTTCTAGGATTTCGCCTCCTGATACTCACCAAGGACGACAGGGGCAAGCATGGGCCTTGTGCGCCGCGTTTCAGAGGTGTTACTGCATCAACGCGGCAACCTGTTTGGATGGTTGCCGGTGGCGATGGCTGTGGGGATTGGCCTGTTCTTTGCCATGCCAGCGGAGCCGCCGGGCGCGTGGATTGCCGGTGTCGGTGTGGGCGTGTTCGCCTGCGCGGCGCTGGCGTGGCGGTTGGATGAACGGATTTCCCCGGTGTGCGTCTGTACGGCGATGATCGCACTGGGGTTTGTACTGGCGGCGGTGCGCGCCCACCATGTGGCGGGGCCGGTGATCGACTGGCGCTATTACGGGCCGGTCGAGGGGCGGATTGTGGGTATGGATCGTAGCGGATCTGATGCCATCCGCCTGACACTGGATCACGTCAAACTGGACCGCGTGGCCCCCGAAAACACGCCGCACAGGGTGCGCATATCGCTGCACGGTGATGCGACGTTGGGTGTGACGCCGGAACCAGGCCTGCGCGTTATGACCACCGGACATCTGAGCGCGCCGGGCGGGCCGGTGGAGCCGGGTGGTTTCGATTTTCAACGCCACGCGTGGTTTGCCCGGTTGGGTGCAGTTGGATACACACGTGTGCCCCTTGTGGCCATCAGCGCGGCGGAATTTGACCTGCGCCAAGCCGTGTTCCGCATCCGTATGACGGCATCCGCACGGGTGCGTGCCGTTTTGCCGGGCGACGTGGGTGGCTTTGCCGCGGCGGTCACAACGGGGGATCGCAGCGGCATTAGTCAGGATGCGTTGCAGGATTTGCGCGCCTCGAACACCGCGCATCTGTTGGCGATTTCGGGCCTGCATATGGGCCTGCTGAGCGGGTTCGTCTTTGGCCTCTTGCGGTTGATCTTTGCCTTGATCCCGCGTGTGGCGCTGTATTGGCCCGCGCGCAAAATGGCAGCGGCGGGTGCGCTTGCTGCCGCGTCGGTCTATCTGGCGTTGTCGGGCGGCAACGTCGCGACAGAGCGCGCCTTTGTCATGGTGGCGGTGGCGCTTTGTGCGATCATGATCAACCGCCGCGCGCTGAGCCTGCGCGCAGTGGCGATTGCGGCGATGATCGTGCTGACCTTGCGGCCCGAGGCGCTGATGGGGCCGGGGTTTCAGATGTCATTTGCAGCGACAACGGCCCTGGTCGCGGTCTTTGGCTGGATGCGCGACGCCGAGATCAAGATCGGACCGAAATGGGCGCAGCCCGTGGTGGCGGTGATCATCTCATCCGGCGTTGCCGGGCTCGCCACAGCGCCCATTGGTGCGGCGCATTTCAACGCAGTGGCGCATTACGGGCTGATTGCGAACCTCGCCAGCGTGCCGTTGATGGGCGCGCTGGTGATCCCTGCGGCGGTCCTGGCGCTGGTGTTGGCCCCGGTCGGGGCAGAGGCGGTGGGCCTGTGGGCCATGGGGTTGGGATTGCAGTGGATCCTGTGGGTTGCAGATTTTGTGTCCGGTCTGGATGGCGCACGCGGCTTTGTTGCCGGACCTAACCCTTGGGTTTTGCCAATCATGGCGGTAGGGGCGCTGTTTGTGATCCTGTGGCAGGGGCGGGCGCGGTTTGTCGGTGTTGTGCCGATCCTCGTGGCGCTTGGTTTGTGGCAGACGGGCGCGCGACCGGCGGTGCTGATTGCGGACACCGGCGGTTTGGTTGGGGTGATGACGGCCGAAGGTCGCGCGCTGAGCAAGGAAAAGGGCGGCGGGTTCGTGGCGCGCAACTGGTTGGAGAATGACGGCGACGGTGTGGATCAGGCACGGGCGGCCGCCCGTTGGGACACGCGTGCGCACCTTGGGCCGGCGGTCATCCACCTGAGCGGCAAGCGTGCCGCTGCGACCTTTACCGGATGTGCGGTGGGCGAGGTGGTTGTGGCCAACACCGAACTGCCAGACAGCGATCTTTTGCCCTGTCTGGTGCTGGCGCCCAAGCTGCTGCGTCGGACCGGCGCGATTGCCATTCGTGATGCAGGGCAGGGGCCGCATCTGGTCACTGCACGTGACATGGCCGGGGACCGGATGTGGTCGCGCTGGTCACGGTTTCCCGAGCCGGTGCTGTCGCTGCGAGGTGGTGTAGAGAAACTGGCCCGCCAGAACGACTAAGGGCGGACCAACTGGCCCGCCCTCATATTTTGTCATCATCAGATTGGATCAATAGGTCCGGATCAGTCCGACCAATTTGCCCTGCACTTTGACGTGGCCCACGGGGAACATGCGGGTCTCATAGGCGGGGTTTGCCGCCTCAAGTGCAATGGTGTCGCCTTTGCGCATGTAGCGTTTCAGCGTGGCTTCATGATCTTCGACCAGGGCGACAACGATGTCGCCATTGTCCACCGCAGAGGTTTCGCGGATCACCACGACGTCACCGTCATTGATGCCTGCGTCGATCATCGAGTCGCCTTTGACTTCGAGGGCGTAGTGCTCACCCTGACCGTTGAGCATCTGACCCGGCACGGCCACCGAGTGGGACACTTCGGAAATGGCAGAGATCGGCACACCAGCGGCGATGCGGCCCATCACGGGCAGTTCAATCGCGTGCGCGGTCTCGATCCGCTGAGCGCCCGCGGGTGGTGGTGCGTCGGGGCGGTCGCCGTCAATCACCTTGGGGGTAAATCCACTGGGTGCGCCACCAAGGCTTTCTGGCAGGCGGACGACCTCAATCGCGCGGGCGCGGTGCGCCAGACGACGGATAAAGCCGCGTTCCTCCAGCGCCGTGATCAGGCGGTGAATGCCCGACTTGGACCGCAGGTCCAGCGCCTCTTTCATTTCGTCAAAGCTCGGTGGAACGCCGTCGCGCTGTACGCGCTTGTGAATGAATTCCAGCAAATCGAGCTGCTTCTTTGTCAACATGCCCTGTCCTCCATCTGTTGCGCAAAACGCAATTGTCTCGCGTTTGTTCTACGGACGTTCCCGTTTTGTGTCAACAGTCAGTGCAGGAGGACAACGTCGACCGGGTCGCCGGGCGCGGCGGCGGGGTCATTTGGCGCACGTACGATCAGGGCATTGGCACGTGCGAGTACGGACAAGAGGGAGCTGTCTTGCGCCCCGGCATCGGCAACCAATCCGTCCGCGACGATACCGCGCATATAGTGTTCGCGCGGCCCGTTCGCGGGCAGGGGTGTCGCAAGCGGCATTTGTACGCGCGGTGCGGCATTGCGGCCCAGCCCCAGCATGGCGTTCAGCATGGGTTGCAGAAAGACGGTGCTACAGACCATGGCCGAGACAGGGTTGCCGGGCAGGCCCACCATAGGAACGCCATGCAAGCGGCCCGCCATCAGTGGTTTGCCGGGCCGCATCGCAACCTTGTAGAACGATTGATCCATCCCGAGATCTGCGGCCACGCCGGCGACAAGGTCATGGTCACCGACGGATGCGCCGCCAATAGTCACAATAAGGTCCGCACCGGCGGCGAGGGAAAACACGGTGCGCAGGGACATGTCGGTGTCGCGGGCGATGGGCAGGATGCGCGGCACGGCCCCGTGGGCCGTCAGAATGGCGGCCAGGCCGTAGGTATTGGATGCGATGATCTGGTCAGGGCCGGGTGTTTCACCGGGTTGCACCAGTTCATCCCCGGTCGAAATCAATGCGACCACGGGCGCGCGGCGCACAGGCACCTCGGCGATGTTCATCGAGGCGAGCAGGGCCACGTCACCAGGTGACAGGCGGCGCGGGGCATCAAGGACCGAACCGCGTTCAAAATCGATACCGGCGGGGCGAATGTTGTCCTTGGCATTGGGGGCGTCGGTGATGGTGATCACATCGCCGGTGCGCGTGACGTCCTCTTGTATCACGACCTTATCGGCGCCTGCGGGGACGGGTGCACCGGTGAAAATGCGCACGGCCTGACCGGCGCCCACGGTGCCGTCCCATCCATGCCCGGCGGCGGCCTCGCCTATGACTTTGAACTGTGCGTGTTGATCCGCCTCGACCGCTTTGAGCGCATATCCATCCATGGACGACGCGGGAAAGGGCGGTTGTGTGCGTTGTGCGGTGACAGGTTCCGCCAGAACACGGCCCGCAGCCGCGCGCAGTGGAACGGTTTCTATCGGCAACAGGTCCGCGAGGGCAAAGAGGTGGTCGAGCGCGTTGGAAACCGGGATCATTGCGCCTCGTACCGGCCGCTCTTGCCGCCATCCTTGAGGACCACGCGGATGCCGCCGATCTCCATCGCCTTGTCCACGGCCTTGGCCATGTCATAGACCGTCAGTGCGCAGGTCGAGGCGGCAGTCAACGCCTCCATCTCGACCCCGGTCTGGCCAGTGGTCTTGACGGTCGCGGTGATGCGCAGACCGGGCAACGCCGTGTCGGGTTCGAGGTCCACCGACACCTTGGTGATGGGCAGGGGGTGGCACAGCGGGATCAGATCGGACGTGCGCTTGGCCGCCATGATGCCGGCCAGACGGGCCACGCCGATCACGTCGCCCTTTTTGGCGCGGCCATCCATGATGATGTCCAGCGTCTCGGACTGCATCCTGATCCAGCCCTCTGCCACTGCCACGCGGTCGGTGATGTCCTTGTCGGACACATCGACCATATGCGCGGCTCCGCAGTCGTCAAAATGCGTGAGCGCCATCACATGCCCCCGCCAGACACAAGCGGGTTGGCCAGCAGTGACCTTGTGGCGGCGGCCACGTCGTCCTGGCGCATCAGGCTTTCGCCGATCAGGAAGGTGCGCGCGCCGTACATGGCCATGTCGGCCAGATCCTGCGGCGTGTTCAGCCCGCTTTCGGCAACGATTGTGCGGTCGGCAGGCACCTGTTTGGACAGGGTGCGGGTGGTGTCGAGCGAGGTCTCAAACGTCTTGAGATTGCGGTTGTTGATGCCCATAAGCGGGCTCTTGAGCGCGCTGGCGCGGGTCAACTCGTCGGCATCGTGGACTTCGATCAGAACATCCATGCCCCAATGGTGAGCGGCGTCCTCGAGTTCGATAGCCTGCGCGTCGCTGACTGAGGCCATGATGATCAGGATACAGTCGGCCCCCAGCGCGCGCGCCTCGGCGACCTGATATGTGTCGTACATGAAATCCTTGCGCAGGCACGGCAGCGCACAGGCACCACGCGCCGCGACAAGGAACTCGTTGGCCCCCTGAAAGCTGGGCGTGTCGGTCAGCACCGACAGGCAGGTCGCGCCGCCCTCTTCGTAGGCTTGGGCCAATGCGGCCGGATCAAAGTCGGCGCGGATCAACCCCTTGGAGGGGCTGGCCTTTTTGATCTCGGCAATCAGGCCATAGCCTTCGCGGTTGGCCAGTTGCAGCGCCTGCGCAAAAGGACGCACAGGGCCTGCATCGCGGGCCTCTGCCTCGACCGCTTCGAGCGGTTTGGCGGCCTTGTCGGCGGCAACTTCTTCGAGTTTGTAGGCCTTGATTTTATCGAGGATCGTATCGGTCATGCACTCGTGTCTTTTGCTGGTGTCCGGTCAGAAAAGGCGTGCGCCCTGTGACCGGACATTTGGAAAGAGGGTGAGATCAGGCGGCTTGCGTGATCTCTGCGACGGCTGCGATCTTGGCTTTTGCAGCGCCGCTGTCGATGCTTTCGGTGGCGAGGGCGACACCGTCCTTGAGCGTCGCAGCCTTGCCTGCAACCTTGAGGGCGGCAGCCGCGTTCAAAAGGACCGCGTCCCGGTAGGCACCCGCGGCACCATCGAGCAGCGCCCGGAACGCTTGCGCGTTTTCTTCGGGTGTGCCGCCGACGATGTCCTCGAAGGGGTGAACGGGCAGGCCCGCTTCTTCAGGGTGGACTTCGAAATCGGTCACGGTGCCTGCGTCCAGAGCCGAGACCCAGGACACGCCGGTGATTGTCAATTCGTCTGTTCCGTCCGAGCCGTGCACCAGCCAGGCGGCATCCGATCCCAACTGTCCCAGCGTTTCAGCCATGGGGCGGATCAGGTCGCGGCGATACGCCCCGGTCAGTTGCCTTTTGACGCCTGCCGGGTTTGTTAGCGGCCCAAGGATGTTGAAAATCGTGCGCGTGCCCAATTCGGCGCGCGTGGGCATGACATGGGCAATGGCAGGGTGGTGCATGGGGGCCATCATAAAGCCGATGCCCGCCCCGGCCAGCGCCTTTTCCACCACGTCGGGGCCAACCATGACGTTGATGCCCATCTGGGTCAGGGCATCTGCCGCGCCGGATTTCGAACTGAGGTTGCGGTTGCCGTGCTTGGCCACCGTGACCCCTGCGCCTGCCACGACAAAGGCCGTTGCGGTCGAGATGTTCAGCGTCCCCTTGCCGTCGCCGCCGGTGCCAACGATGTCCATCGCGCCCTCTGGGGCGGACACGGCGTTGCACTTGGCGCGCATGACGGCGGCGGCGGCGGCGTATTCATCCACCGTTTCGCCGCGCGTGCGCAGCGCCATCAGCAACCCGCCAATTTGCGAAGGGGTTGCCTCGCCGTCGAACAGGATCTGGAATGCCGCCTCGGCCTGGGTGCGGTCCAGCGGGCCGTTGGCTGCGGCGTCGATCAGGGGTTTGAGCGCGTCACTCATGCGGCCACCGGCATCAGATCGACAAAGTTCTTGAGCAGCGCATGTCCGTGTTCGGACCGAATGCTCTCGGGGTGGAATTGGACCCCGTGGATCGGCAGCTCGCGGTGCGACAGGCCCATAATCGTGCCGTCATCCACCTCTGCTGTGATCTCAAGGCAGTCGGGCAGCCCCTCTCTGGCAATTGTCAGCGAGTGATAACGCGTGGCCTCGAAAGGGGTCGGAAGACCGGCAAAAACGCCGCGTCCGGTGTGGTGCATTGTGCCAAGTTTTCCGTGCACAATGTCGGGTGCGCGCACGACAGTCCCACCGAACACCTGACCGATGGTCTGGTGGCCGAGACAGACGCCCATCAAGGGGATTTTGGCTTCGGCAGCGGCTTCGGTAAGTGCAAGGCAAATGCCAGCCTGGTCCGGGTCGCAGGGGCCTGGCGACAGCAGAATGCCGTCGGGACGCATGGCCATCGCCTCCTGGACGTTGATCGCGTCGTTGCGATGCACGGCCACATCTGTGCCAAGCTCGCCCAGATAGTGCACCAGATTGTAGGTAAAACTGTCGTAATTGTCGATCAGCAGCAGCATCGCAAAATCTCGTGTTCCAAGGGGGCCGTTTGGCCCGTATAGTTACGCGCATACATGCTCAGGCTTGTACGCCAGCGTCAAGGGGATGGCGGCGACAGGACGGGGCGGGCAGGCACGTCCGGCACATCGCAAAGCGGGGCCGGACACTCAGGCGGAGACAGGGACATGGCACGGGGATTTTTGAGCGGTATTGTATTGGGTGGCGTGGTGAGCGTCGTGGGCGCGGGCGTTTTGTCGGTTGTGGCCGACGGCCCGGTCAGCCCGGATGCCGATGTGCGCGCACCCGCCGCATCCGAAGCGCCCGAGGCGGATGCCGCGACGACCGCCACCGCGGAGGCGGATGAGGGCCTGACCAGAGACACCAGCACCGCCCCGGCGGTTGAAGCCCCGGAAACCGGCGATGCGGACGCAGTGCAAGCGGCGGACGCGGATGCGCCCGCACTGCCCGAAACGGGGGCAGCGCCGCAGGCGGACGCGGGCGACACCACAGACACCGATGCACAGGTGGCCATTGCTGACGTTGACCCCGTTGCACCCGTCGCCCCGGCGGATGCGCCGACCCAGCCGGCCACCGGCACTGCGCCTGCGATTTCTGAGGATCCCTCTTTGCCCGCACCACCCACCGCGTCGGAAGTGACAGATGATGCAGCGCCCGAAACGGGCGAGGCACCTGCCACACCGGCACCAGAGGCCGCCGTGCCCGACACGTCCACGGCGGGTCCCGCGCCAGCACCGGCCGAACCCGAAGTCCCAGATGCGCCCAGCGAAGACGGCACAGTTCCGCCTTTGCCAGAGGTTGCGGCGACGGAACCTGAGACCGAAGATGCGACCCAGGGGCGTCCGACGATCGGCACACCCGCCGTGTCGCTGGTGGACCGCACGCCGGATGTGCCCGTGACCGCCACGCCAGAGGCCGAAAGCACCGATGCTGACGCCCCGCCCATCGTGGCCTATGCTGCCGGTTTCGATAATCCCGATGACAAACCGCTGATGTCGATTGTGTTGATCGACAGCGGCATTGATCTCAGCGGTGGGCCGGTTGGGCTGGCCGCGCTGCAAAGCTTTCCCTATCCGCTGACATTTGCGGTGGACGCGAGCCTGACGGATGCAGGTGCGCGCACCGCGGACTACCGCGCGCAGGGGTTCGAGGTGATGGCTTTGGTCGATCTGCCACAAGGTGCCACGGCCAGCGATGCCGAAGTCGCACTGTCCGCCGCGCTGGACGCAGTGCCGCAAGCAGTCGCTGTGATGGAAGGGCCGGGCACGGGCATTCAGGACACCCGTGACGCGTCCGATCAGGTGACCGAAGCCATTCTGGCCAGCGGGCATGGGTTGGTGTTGCAGTCGAAGGGATTGAACACCGCACAAAAACTCGCCGCGCGGGCCGGTGTGCCGACGGGCCTGGTGTTCCGCGACTTTGACAGCGCGGATCAGACCCCTTCGGTCATTCGGCGGTTCCTCGATCAGGCGGCATTCCGTGCAGGGCAAGAAGGCGGTGTGATCATGGTGGGACGGGTGCGTCCTGACACGATTTCCGCCTTGCTGCTCTGGGGTCTGCAGGACCGTGCCGAACGGGTTGCGCTGGCACCTGTGTCTGCGGTTCTGACCACGCTCAGCGCGGACCGGTGACGGGTCAGATAATCTCGTCTTCGTCAAAAAGCGGATCGGCATCAAGCTGCGCCGACAGGGTATCTACGGTGTCTTCGTCCGCTTTGGGGCTGAGTTCGGCCAGATGAAAGACCGCGTCGCCTTCGTTCACGACAGGCACGACTGCGCGGCCAATCAGAATACCCGCCTCGGGCGCGGTCAGTTCGGTTTCGGCCTCCCCGGACGGGTCTGAAATCGCGGCAAGGACCTCTCCCGCCTCGACGATGTCGCCCTCGGCGCGGAAGGTGCGCAAGAGGCCACCCACGGGCGCGCGGAGCCAGGTGGACGACCGGCAGACCAGCGACGGCGTGCGAGCCTTGGCGATGCCTTTGGTGGCGACCATGTCGTGATCACGCATCACGCGCAGGATGCCAGCCACACCGACGCGCACTGCAAATTCGTCAAACCGCAATCCTTCGCCTGCTTCGTACAGCAGAACCGGGGTGCCACGGGCGGCGGCCTCACCGCGCAGCGATCCGTCACGCAAGGAAGAGGTCAGGATGACCGGCGCGCCAAAGGCACGGGCCATGCGGGCGGTGGTGTCGTCACCGGGTGTGACCCGAATTTGCGGCAGGTTGGTGCGGTGTTCCGCAGCCGAATGCAGGTCGATGCCAAAGTCACAGCGCAGCACGACGTCCTGCAGAAAGATGTGGGCCAGACGCGACCCAAGCGAGCCTTTGGATGAGCCGGGAAAGCAACGGTTGAGGTCGCGGCGGTCGGGCAAATAGCGCGAGCGGGCCAGAAAGCCAAAGCTGTTCACAACCGGAACAACCAGCAGGGTGCCGCGCAGCGTGTCTAGTTGTGGCGTGCGCAACAGGCGGCGCACGATCTCGACGCCGATCACTTCATCGCCGTGCACGGCGGCACTGACAAACATGGTGGGGCCGGGGCGCTTGCCGTGGATCACTTCGACCCGCAGGTTGATAGGCGTGTGGTCAGGCAGTGCGGACACGGGCAACGGGACGCTGGCGCGGGTTCCGGCGGCAATCTCCATGTCGCCAAGCAGAAAGGCAGGGCGCGCCATCAGAGCGTCACTGGTTGCCGCCGCCAAAGCGCGCGGCATCTGCGGCTGCGCGACGGATGGCACCGGCCTTGTGCACCGTTTCCATGAACTCGGCCTCCGGGTCGCTGTCATAGACGACGCCACCACCGGCCTGGATATAGAGCTTTTGATCCTGCACCACGGCGGTGCGCAGGGCGATGCACATGTCCATGTCGCCGCCCGCGCTGAAATAGCCGACGCCGCCGCCGTAGACGCCGCGCTTTTCCGGCTCCAGCTCGTCGATGATCTCCATCGCGCGGACTTTGGGCGCGCCGGACACGGTGCCCGCAGGCATGCCCGCAAAGAACGCATCAAGCGCGTCCTTGCCCGTCGCCAGTTCGCCGACGACGTTCGACACGATGTGCATCACGTGGCTGTAGCGTTCGACGATGAATTCCTCGGTTGGACGTACCGTGCCGATCTTGGCCACGCGGCCCACATCGTTACGGCCCAGATCGAGCAGCATGAGGTGCTCGGCCAGTTCCTTCTTGTCGGCAAGCAGATCCGCCTCGAGCGCGTTGTCCTTTTCGGGCGTGTCCCCGCGGGGACGGGTGCCTGCGATGGGGCGGATGGTGATCTCGTTGCCGAAGACACGCACGAGGATTTCGGGGCTGGCACCGATGACCTGAAAGCCGCCAAAGTTGAAATAGAACATGAACGGCGATGGGTTGGTGCGCCTCAGGCTGCGATAGAGCGCAAAGGGCGGTTCGCGAAACTCTTGGGTCCAGCGCTGTGCCGGAACAACCTGAAAGATGTCGCCCGCCTTGATGTAGTCGCGGGCGCGTTCCACGGCGGCCTTGTAGGCCGGTTTGGTAAAGTTGGACACCGGGTCGGCCACGGGGGCCGCATCGCCCAGATCACGCGTTTCGGTGGGCATGGCCCGTTCGAGGTCACGCACCGCGTCCATCACACGTTCTGCCGCCTGGGCATAGGCCGCGCGTGCGGATTGCCCGTCACTGACCCATGCGGGTGACACGACTGTCACCTCACCTTTGACGCCGTCCAATACCGCAATCACCGAAGGGCGCAGCATGATGGCGTCGGGCAAGCCCAGCGGGTCGGGATTGATGTCGGGCAGGTGTTCGACCAGACGGATCATGTCATAGCCGAGGTAGCCAAAGAGGCCCGCCGCCGATTGTGGCAGGTCGCCGGGCAGATCGATCCGGCTTTCGGCGATCAGATCACGCAGCACGTCCAGCGGGTTGCCCGCGACGTCCTCAAACGCGTCGGCGTCGTACCGTGCCATGCGATTGATGGCAGATGTCTCGCCACGGCAGCGCCACACGAGGTCGGGTTTCATACCAACAATGGAATAGCGCCCGCGCACCTCACCACCTGTGACCGATTCCAGAACAAAGGCGTCTTTTTGCGCGCCCGTCAGTTTGAGCATCAGGGACACGGGTGTATCAAGGTCAGCGGCCAGGCGGGTATAGACCACCTGGTTTTCGCCTGCCGCATAGGCTGCGGCAAAGGCGTCGTAGTCGGGAACAAGTGCCATCAGGGGAAATTCACGTGCACGGCGTCAAGCGCCTGTTGGTTGATCTGGGGGCTGGCGCGCACCACGACGTCCTCGCCAAAGATGTTGAAGAGTTCAGCGGCCACAAGTTGGCCAATCTCTTCGCTCAGGGCTTCGGTCTCGGCAATCGCATCGGCGTTGTCGTCAATCGGTGTGATGGCGTCGAGCCGCACAATCAGCAGTGCGCCATAGCCCGAAATCACCTCAACATCGCCGGGGGACATCTCGAACACGGTTTGCATGAACTCGGGCGGTGTGCCCTGAACAAAGGCACCACGGTCGAGATCGGTTTCGATAATTGAATCCAGTGCCTGCGACGCAAAGCTCTCGCCAGCGCGCAGCGCGGGCAGGACCGCTTCGGCTTGCTGGGTCAACTGAAGCTCGGTCTGTTCGGCGTCCCAGTTGCCACGCACGTTGTCGCGCGCGTCCTCAAAGGGCGCAGGGCGCGGCGGCAGGGTTTCCTCCAGACGCATCGCAACAATACCGCCGTCATCTAGGCTGATGATTTCCGGGAAATCGTCGGCGGTCAGTTGGGCGGCGGCGTCGCGGAACCCGTCATATGCGCCGATCCCTTCGCCTTGGGCGGGGAACCAATCGATTGTGCCCAGTTCCATATCGGTCTCGGCATCCAGCTCTTCGAGCGTGGCACCACCGGCGAGCAGGTTGTCGAATTCTTCGGCCTCAAACGCAACCTGGCGGCGCGCGGCATCGAGTGCCAGGGCCTGTTGCAGACGCGGCGCGGCCTCTTCGAAGGTTGTGGACTGTGCGGGCAGCACAGCGTTAACCCGGAAGAGAGCAGGGCCAGTGGTGGAGGGCAGTGGGCCAACCACATCGCCCACCTCTGCGGCGAACACCGCCTCGCCTGCAGCGTCCAGTTCCAGACGGGACACATCGCCCATGTCCACATCGCCCAATGTCAGGCCGCGATCCTGTACAAGCGCCTCAAACGTGGTGCCACCTACCTCAAGCTGGGCGGCGGCGCGGTCTGCTGCTGCGGCATCGAGATAGACCAGCCGTTCCACCAGACGACGTTCGGGCGTGTTGAACTGATCGGCACGGGCATCGTATTCGGCGCGCAGGGTATCTTCGGACACTTCGACACTGTCGAGGATCATGTCGGGCAAGAGGACCGTGTAGGTGATCCGCTTGGTCTCTGGCAGCTCGTAGTCGTCGAGATTGTCCTCGTAGTAGGCGCGCAATTCGTCGTCGCTGGGTGCGGCCAGCGGGGTGGCCAGATCAGCCTGACCCAAACGGACCCAGGTAAAGTCGCGTGTCTCACCCAGAAAAGACACCAGCGTGCGTGCATAGGTGTCGGGCATGGTCACACCGGACATGATTGCGCCCTGCAGGAGAGACCGCGCGACCTCTTCGCGCAGTTGCGTTTCGAACTGCGCCTCGCTGGTGCCGGACTGTTCCAGTGCAAAGCTGTAGGCATCTCGGTCAAAGGACCCGTCGAGCCCGCGGAACGACGGAATGTTCAGGATTTCGTCGCGCAGGGTCGCGTCGCCGACGCTGAGGCCCATTTGTTGCGCCTCGTGGTCCAGTGCGCGGGCGCGGACCATCTGGGCCAGCACCGCTTGATCGAGGCCGATGGCCTGTGCGCGGGCAAAGGTCAGTTGGCTGCCGGTCTGTTGACTGACGGCCTGGATTTCCTGTTGCAGGGTGCGCGCGTAATCCTGCACGTCGATGTGTTTGTCGCCGACTTGCCCCACAGTGCGGATTGTGCCGCTGAGGTTGGTGGCGCCAAAGCCACCCAATGCGAGGATAAGCAGGCCCAGAAGGACCCAAACGGCGGTTTTCGACAGGTTGTTTGAGCCCTTGGCCATGGGTGCCCTCTGTTGGGTGATTTTTTGTTGAGCCGATGTCTATCTGCGCAGGCATCGGCGGGCAAGGGCGCTTGACCTCAGAGATCGAGGGCTGACAGCCTTGTGTAAAGGTCGGCAATCCCGTTTGCGTCCAGATTGGCGAAGGCGATGCGCAATTGGCGTGCGCCACGTTCGTCTCCATCGGGCCAGAACATGGTGCCGGGCAGGCAGAGAATACCGGCTTCGCGCACAAGGCGCGGAGCGAGGTCCGCCGACGACAGTGCAAAGGGGTGAGTGACATAGGCGAAATACGCGCCAAGACCCATTAGAGACCAGCCCTTGGCCTCAAGCTGTGGAAAACCATCCGTAATGGCGGCGCGGCGCGTCAGGATTTCGTCGCGTTCGCTGGCGACCCATTGGCCAAGGTTCTCTAGCCCCCAGAGGGCCGCGTATTGCCCCAACTGCCCTGGGCAGATGGCCACGGTGTCGAGGAACTTTTCGACCTCGGCCAGTCGGTCCGACGCGGCAACAAGCGCGCCAACGCGGTGGCCGGTGAGGCGGTAGGTTTTGGAGAAAGAGTAGAGATGGACAAAGGTGTCTTCCCATCCGTCCTGCTGGAACAGCGGGTGCGGAGGCCCTGAGCGGCTGTCGAAGTCGCGATAGGTTTCGTCGACGATCAAGGTGATGCCTGCGTCGCGCGCCAGTTCGTAGAAAGCCAGCACGAGGTCGGCGGGGTATTCCACGCCTGCCGGGTTGTTGGGCGTGACCAGTGCGATCGCCTTGGTGCGTGGGGTGATCAACGCCCTTGCATCTGCGACGTCCGGCAACATGCCAGCACCAACGGGCAGTGGGACAGAGGCCACACCTGACATGTCGAGCCACATTTTATGGTTGAAATACCATGGAGTTGGCAGGATGACTTCATCCCCTTCATCACACAGGCTGGCGATGATGGCGGCAAAGGCCTGATTGCATCCCGACGTGATGGCGACGTGTTCCGCGCGGGTGGCGGCGTCGTAGTGCGTGTTGATTTGGGTGCTCAGCGCGTCGCGCAGTGCGGCCATGCCCAGAACGGGCCCGTAGAGATGTGCGTCGTCACGCGTCAGCGCCGCGTCCGCCATGGCCTGACGCAACGCAGGGGGCGGCGGATCAACCGGAGCGGCCTGGCTCACGTTGATGAGCGGCGCGTCCGGTGAGAATGTCACGCCGTCAAGCCAGCGACGCGCCTCCATCACCGGCGGGGCAAAGGTGGCGGCAGTGCGCGATACGGGCATGCAGGATCTCCGGTGTTAGCGGCCGCGCAGTGCGGCGATGTCGTTGGGTGGGCTTAATCGGTGCCGCGATAGGGTTCGACATATTGCAGGGCCATGTCCCACGGAAAGAAGATCCACGTGTCCTGGCTGACGCCGGTGATAAAGGTATCGACCTGAGGCTCGCCCGAGGGTTTGGCGTAGACCGTGGCGAAATGGGCGTTGGGATAGAGACTGCGTACCAGCTCAAGCGTTTTGCCGCTGTCCACGAGGTCATCGACGATCAGAATGCCAGTGCCGTCACCCATCATATCGGCATCCGGCGACTTCAGCACTTCGGCATCGCGGCGCTGGTCCGCCTTGCCGCCGCCCGAGTGGTAGGATTTGACGCTGATCGTGTCCACGGTGCGAATGTCCAGCTCGCGTGCGACGATCATGGCGGGGGCCATGCCGCCCCGTGTGATGGCCACCACCGCGCGCCACTGACCGTCATCGGGGCCCTTGCCATCAAGACGCCATGCCAAGGCACGGCTGTCGCGGTGCATCTGGTCCCAGCTGACGTGGAACCCTTTTTCGTGGGGAAGGCGGTCTGCCATGGTTATTTCTCCAGTATCAGTCGCACGCCAAGCGCGCCGAGCAAGGTGGCCGCGATGCGGTCGAGCAGGGGTTTGAGGCTGATGTACCCACGGCGTGCGGGCGTTGAGCTGAGCAGCACGGAAAGCCCGGTGTAAAACACCAGTTCGAGCAGCCAATGGTTGAAGACAATGACCGCAATGTCCGCAGCGGCAAGTCCCTGCGGGAACACGACGACAATGATTGCCGCAGCAAAGAGCATGGACTTCGGGTTGCCCGCGTTGACAAGAAGGCCCGACAGAAAGGCTCGCCCACGTGCCGTGGGCGCATCACCCAGAGGGTCACGCGCGCTGCGCCATGTCTGGATGGCGATCCAGATCAGATAAGCCGCGCCGCCAAGTTTCAGTGCCGTGTAGGTCCAGGGAAACAGGGCAAATACCGCCTCAAGGCCCAAAAGCGCGGCCAACGTCCACATAGCAGCAGCTGTTCCAAGACCAATGCCCGTCGCGATGCCCGCAATGCGCCCCGAGGCGACCGTCATGCGTGTGATGAACAGCATCGCCGCACCGGGCGATGCCAGTGCCGCCAGCAAAACGGTGTTAAAGACCAGCAGCTCGGATGCGGTCAGGGTCATGTTTACCCCTTGGAGATGTCGGGCGCGTCCACGGCCTTCATGCCCACCACGTGATAGCCGGCGTCGACGTGCAGGTTTTCACCCGTGGTGCCAGACCCCAGATCGCTGAGCAGGAAGAGGGCGGACCGCCCCACATCTTCGATTGTCACATTGCGGCGCAGGGGCGAGTTGTATTCGTTCCACTTCATGATGTAGCGGAAATCGCCGATCCCCGAAGCGGCCAGCGTCTTGATCGGTCCGGCGCTGATGGCGTTCACGCGGATGCCGTCTTTGCCCAGATCCTCGGCCAGGTATTTGACCGACGCCTCGAGCGCCGCCTTGGCCACACCCATGACGTTGTAGTGCGGCATGACCTGTTCGGCGCCATAGTAGGTCAGCGTGACGGCACTGCCGCCGCTGTTCATCATTTTTTCGGCGCGCTGCATCACGGCGGTAAAAGAGTAGACTGAGATGTCCATGGTCAGGGCAAAGTTGCCACGGCTCGTGTCGACATAGCGCCCGCGCAACTCGTTCTTGTCGGAGAACCCAATGGCGTGAACGATAAAGTCCAACTTGCCCCAGCGTTCTTGAAGAGATGCAAAAAGCCCATCAATCGACGCCTCGTCGCCTACATCACATGGCAGGACAATGTCGCTGCTAAGCTGGGCGGCGAGGGGGTCGACACGTTTCTTCAGTGCCTCACCCTGGTAGGAAAAGGCCAGTTCAGCCCCGGCCTCGTGCAAGGTGCGCGCAATGCCCCATGCGATGGATTTGTCGTTGGCAAGGCCCATAATCAGCCCGCGTTTGCCCGCCATAAGGTCAGTTGCCATGATATGCCCACCCCGTCCCGTGTTTCTGTCGGTCAGCTTTAGGCCATTGCCATAGTAGCATCAAGGGAGTGCGCACCGGTTGAAGCCGGTCGGTGTCCGGGCTAGCTGGATGTTGCATGACACAGGAGGACGCGACGTTGGATCGGGATGGGAAATTTGCAGGCGACGACCCGTTTGCCATTGTGCGCAACTGGATGGCTGAAGCCGAAGCCAGCGAGCCGAACGACGCAAACGCCATTGCGCTGAGCACGGTGGATGCGGACGGTCTGCCCAATGTGCGGATGGTGCTGCTCAAGGAAATCGAAGACGACGCGTTTGTCTTTTACACGAACTACGGCAGTGCCAAGGCGGCGGAACTGGACCATGCGGGCAAGGCCGCCTTTGTGCTGCACTGGAAATCACTGCGGCGGCAGGTGCGTGTGCGCGGTCTGGTACAGAAAGAAGACGGGCCACAGGCGGATGCGTACTACAACTCCAGGTCGTTAAAGTCCCGGTTGGGGGCTTGGGCTTCTGATCAGAGCCAACCGCTGGACGGGCGCGCCACGTTGCTGGCCAAGGTGGCCAAGGTCACCGCGCAGCAAGGCACACGCCCCGAACGACCACCGTTTTGGGGGGGCTACCGGATCGTCCCCACAGAGATCGAGTTTTGGGCTGATGGCGCGTTTCGGCTGCACGACCGGTTCCGTTGGCGGCGTGAAAAATCGGGGCAGCTATGGCATATTACACGTCTACACCCATGAATTTCATGTGACGTGAAATGCAACGCGCTGTAAAAAAACGATTTATTACGGGTTGAAAACTATGTGCGAAATAGCGCAAGTCTTGTGGTGCGGCACAGTACACTCAAAGAAAGACACGTCGTGTCAGAACACAACGATGATACGAGCCTGGTCACGGGGACAGTGAAATGGTTCGACCCCGTCAAGGGGTTTGGTTTTATAGTTTCGGAATCTGGTGGTCCGGACATCCTTTTGCACGTGAACGTGCTGCGCAACTTCGGTCAGTCTTCTGTCGCGGATGGCGCGGCAATTGACGTGCGCATTCAGGAAACAGATCGGGGCGTGCAAGCCGTGGAAGTGGTACGCATTGTACCACCTGCGCACGAAGCTGCGTCGAATCTGACCGACATTGCAGACATGGACGCCGAAGCGGTGTCGAATGCCCCATTGCAGCCCGGCAGGGTCAAATGGTTCGACAAGGGCAAGGGGTTTGGGTTCGCGAATGCCTTTGGCTCAGCGGACGATGTATTCTTGCATGTCGAAGTCTTGCGCCGGTCGGGCCTTTCGGATTTGGCGCCGGGCGAAGCCTTGGCGATGCGCGTGATCGATGGCAAGCGCGGCCGTATGGCAGCAGAAGTGCTGGCATGGGAAGCGGCGCTGACGCGTGATGATGATTAAGCGTGGTCTGACAGTTCGTATCGCGGCGCTGTACGCATTGATCTGTGTGCCTGTTGTCGCGTCGGCTGCATGTCGAGACGATACCGTATGGATTCGCGGCGACTTTGGCGAAGCGCGATTCACGGTCGAAGTTGCGGATGACGACGGCGAGCGTGCTCTGGGTTTGATGCACCGACCGTCTTTGCCGGCCTCTGCGGGCATGTTGTTTGTCTACCCGCGCCCGCAACGCCTGTCGTTCTGGATGCGCGACACGTTGATCGAGCTGGATATGCTGTTTGTGGACGAGCACGGCGTCGTGCAGAATATCCACCACCGCGCCGTGCCTCTGGACGAGACCTCTATTTTCGGCGGCAACAACCTGACGCACGTGCTGGAGATCAATGGTGGGTTCGCAGAAATGCTTGGGTTGAGCGTCGGTGACGAGCTGCGGCATCCCAGCTTTGAAAACTCTGAGCCCGCTTGGCCCTGTTAGGTCTTTTCAATCCTGATTTCGCCGTCTAAGAGGGGCGCACGGTCGGAGCGTGGCGCAGCCTGGTAGCGCACCTGTTTTGGGTACAGGGGGTCGGAGGTTCGAATCCTCTCGCTCCGACCATTTTCCCCAGATCACGTATTTGCGGCGATACCGCCTGTTGCGGCGAGCAATTCGTCCATGAGGCTGTCGAGATCGCGCTGCTTGAAGTAGATGCGGCGCGGGTTGCCGGATTTCTGGACGACTTCGGCGAAATAGGACAGTTCCACGACGTAGCTTCCGTCGGATTGATCCGTCTCTTTCTGGACGACCAGAGTTGGCGCCTCCAGCGCACCATCATATTGCAGCAAAAGGAATGCGGCGACATCTGGCGGCGGCAGGATCCGGCATTGAACGACGGCCCGCGAAATCTGGCGCAACTCATCACCCGGTGAGTCGCAGGACGAGCGGAATGCGGCATCAAGGGGTGCCGGCGGTTCGGCAAAGAGGGCGCGGCGAACGGGCAAATCTTGTCCCGGTTCCACCGAAGTCTCTACATATTGTGGTGCGCAGGCGGACAACGCGACCAATAACAGGGGCAAAAAGGGTCGCATAAACAGCCTTTCGATGGGTGCTGAGACACAACACCATATTTTCCGCAGTGCGGCAAAACCTTTCTACCTATGCGGGCGTTAACTGTGGATAACTTGAGGTGAAGCATCCACAGGCGGGGCTAACTTGCCCCGAATGCAGGTAAAATTCCAAAGGGCCCTTGGGGCGAAATTTCTGCAGTTTCTGCGGGCGTTAACGAAGTGAATCGGATGCGTGTCCGAGGTGCCAAAAGCGGCGGACGGGTCAAGACAAAAGTTGTCAAAAAACTTTTAAAATGACGTTGACGAGAGACCCTCAGATACGTCAGTTTGTGTGGGCCGGGTCGCCTACCACAAGATTTAGTGGCTAACACTATGAGGGGGCGGCCAGGCACGAGGGACAGACAGCATCGTCATTCGAGCGGCTCAACGCAACAAGCGTGCACTGCATCGCGCTTGACCGGAGAGGTATGTCCATCGTGTCGGCACCTGAGTGCGAAGGCCTGCAACGTCGGGTTCATTCGCGAAAAGAGACATGCTGGAAACGAGGCAGCGCGATGAAAATTGAAAGACAGTTCACCAAGGCCGGTCAGGACGCATATGCTGACCTCGATTTCGTGACCACAGTGTCCGAGATACGTAACCCTGATGGCACCATCGTGTTCCACCTGGATGAGGTCGAAGTGCCTGCAAAGTGGTCTCAGGTGGCCAGCGACGTCATCGCGCAGAAATATTTCCGCAAAGCGGGCGTGCCGTCCAAACTGCGCAAAGTCGAAGAGGCGGGCGTGCCCGAGTTTCTGTGGCGCTCCGAAGCGGACGACGGCGCAGAGATTGCCGGTGAGACGTCTTCCAAGCAAGTGTTTGACCGTCTCGCAGGTGCGTGGGCGTATTGGGGTTGGAAGGGTGGATACTTTACCACTGAAGAGGATGCGCGCGCATACTACGATGAAATGCGTCACATGCTGGCAACACAACGCGCCGCGCCCAACAGCCCACAGTGGTTCAACACAGGCCTGCACTGGGCCTATGGCATCGACGGTCCTGCGCAAGGCCACCACTATGTCGATTACAAGACCGGTGAGCTGACCAAATCCGCATCGTCCTACGAACACCCCCAGCCGCATGCCTGCTTTATCCAGTCCGTGTCAGACGATCTGGTGAACGATGGTGGCATCATGGACCTGTGGGTGCGCGAAGCGCGTCTGTTCAAATACGGGTCCGGCACCGGCACGAACTTTTCGTCGCTGCGCGGCGAGGGCGAAAAGCTGTCTGGTGGTGGCAAATCGTCTGGCCTGATGGGTTTCCTCAAGATCGGTGACCGCGCTGCGGGTGCGATCAAATCGGGCGGCACAACGCGCCGCGCCGCCAAGATGGTCATCGTAGACGCGGACCACCCGGACATCGAGGATTTCATCAATTGGAAGGTGCTGGAAGAGCAAAAAGTGGCGTCGATCGTTGCTGGCTCGAAAATGCACGAAGAAAAGCTGAACGGCATTTTTGAAGCCATCGGAACATGGGACGGCGCAGAGGCAGATGCCTACGATCCCAAAAAAAACAATGCACTGAAGGACGCGGTGAAGTCGGCCAAAAAGGTCGCGATCCCAGAGACATACATCAAACGCGTGCTGGATTACGCGCGTCAGGGTCACACGGCCATCGAATTCCCGACATACGACACGGACTGGGACTCCGAGGCGTACAACTCGGTTTCGGGTCAGAACTCCAACAACTCGATCCGCGTCACAAATGCTTTCCTGACCGCTGTTGAGAAGGACGCGGATTGGGAACTGATCAGCCGTGTTGACGGGTCGGTCACCAAAACCGTCAAGGCGCGGGATCTTTGGGAACAGGTCGGCCACGCCGCTTGGGCCTGTGCCGATCCGGGTATTCAGTATCACGACACGGTCAATGACTGGCACACGTGCCCCGAAGACGGTGCGATCCGCGGGTCCAACCCATGCTCCGAGTACATGTTCTTGGACGACACGGCCTGTAACCTGGCGTCGATGAACCTGCTGACCTTCCTCAAGGACGGTAAATTCCAGGTCGAGGATTACATGCACGCCTCGCGTCTTTGGACCGTGACGCTGGAAATCTCGGTGATGATGGCGCAGTTCCCGTCCAAGGAAATCGCTCAACGCTCCTATGACTTCCGCACCTTGGGCCTTGGCTACGCGAATATCGGCGGCCTGCTGATGAATATGGGCCACGGGTACGACAGCGACGAGGGCCGTGCGCTCTGTGGTGCGCTGACGGCGATCATGACGGGTGTGGCCTATGCCACCTCTGCCGAGATGGCGGGCGAATTGGGGCCGTTCCCCGGTTACAAGAAGAACGCTGACCACATGCTGCGTGTGATGCGCAACCACCGCACAGCGGCTTATGGGTCAACCGAAGGCTATGAAAAGCTGGCGGTAAAGCCTGTCGCTCTGGATCACGCCAACTGTCCCGATCCACGTTTGATCGATGTCGCCATGTCGACATGGGATGAGGCGCTGAAGCTGGGCGAGAAGCACGGTTACCGCAATGCGCAGTCCACCGTGATTGCGCCCACCGGGACCATCGGTCTGGTCATGGACTGCGACACCACTGGGATCGAGCCGGACTTTGCGCTGGTGAAGTTTAAGAAGCTTGCGGGTGGCGGCTACTTCAAGATCATCAACCGTTCGGTGCCAGCCGCACTTGAGAACCTCGGCTATGGCTCTGCCCAGATCGAGGAGATCGTCAGCTATGCGGTGGGCCATGGTTCCATCGGCAATGCACCGGCGATCAACCACACGACACTGGCGGGACATGGGTTTGGTGCCAACGAGCTGGCCAAGGTGGAAGCGGCACTGGAAAGTGCGTTCGACATCCGGTTCGTGTTCAACCAGTGGACGCTGGGCGAAGAGTTCTGCACGCAAGTGCTGGGCATCCCGGCGGACAAGCTGAACGACCCGACCTTTGACCTGCTGAAGTCGCTGGGTTTCTCCAAAGCCGATATCGACGCCGCCAACGACCACGTGTGCGGGACGATGACGCTGGAAGGGGCGCCGCACTTGAAGGAAGAGCATTACCACATCTTTGACTGTGCCAACCCGTGCGGCAAGAAAGGCAAGCGTTTCCTGAGTGTTGACAGCCACATTACCATGATGGCCGCGGCGCAGTCGTTCATCTCTGGTGCGATCTCGAAGACGATCAACATGCCCAACGACGCGACCATCGAGGACTGCCAGCGCGCATATGAGCTGTCGTGGTCGCTGGGGGTGAAAGCCAACGCGTTGTACCGTGACGGCTCCAAACTGTCGCAACCGCTGGCGGCTGCGCTGGTGGAAGACGACGAGGATGCCGCTGAGGTTCTCGAAACCGGTGCACCGATGGAAAAAGCCACCGTGCTGGCCGAGAAGATCGTGGAGAAGGTGATCGTCAAGGAGATCATCAAATCGCATCGCGAAAAGATGCCTCAGCGCCGCAAGGGCTACACTCAGAAAGCCATCGTTGGCGGCCACAAGGTCTACCTGCGGACTGGTGAGTATGAGGACGGCAACCTGGGCGAGATCTTCATCGACATGCACAAGGAAGGTGCTGGCTTCCGGGCGATGATGAACAACTTTGCCATCGCTGTGTCCGTGGGCCTGCAATACGGTGTGCCGCTGGAGGAATTCGTGGACGCCTTCACCTTCACCAAGTTCGAACCCGCAGGCATGGTGCAGGGCAATGACAGCATCAAGAACGCGACGTCGATCCTCGACTATGTGTTCCGCGAATTGGCTGTGTCTTACCTCGACCGCACCGATCTGGCGCATGTGAAGCCAGAGGGCGCCACGTTCGATACATTGGGTCAGGGCGAGGAAGAAGGCGTGTCCAACGTCTCGGAGTTGTCGGAAACGGCCGCATCCAAGTCTCTGGAAGTGTTGAAGCAAATCAGCTCGACCGGGTATCTGCGCAAGCGTTTGCCGCAGGATCTGGTGGTTTTGCAGGGCGGGATGGCCGAGACCGGTCTGGATGCCGAGGTTGCCTTGCAGACCTTGGTGCCTGAAGTGGCTGTGAATGGTGCGGCGCAAGTGTCGACCACAACAGTCGCCGCTGCCACCACGACGATGGATGCACGCACCAAGGCCAAGATGCAGGGCTATGAGGGCGAGGCCTGTGGCGAGTGTGGCAACTACACACTGGTGCGCAACGGCACATGCATGAAGTGCAACACCTGCGGCGGGACGTCCGGGTGTAGCTGATCAGTTTACGCGTCCCGGTCAGGGGCGCGAGGGGGTCGGGCCGGTTTGGCTGGTCTGGCCCCCGACGAGACAGGGTGGGGCGCGACTTTAGTCCTTCCCATCCTACTACGGAGGCAGAGCGATCTGCCTCTGGCACACGGGGCGGGTGCGCTCGCCCCTGACGACGTTCAGGCCGCAGGCAGAAAAGTACCGGGCGGTTAACATATTGAGCCTGAACGGCGAAACTAACGGGGAGCGTTCGCGCTCCCCATTTTTTTGTTCAGGGCATCTGCACGCTGACTACACGCTGAGCTATGCCATGCGTTCTGTCAGGGGGCATGCGTTTGCTAGGCAAACGCCCGCAGAACAGCGAAACTCAACGGAGAGCTTCGGTCCACCGTTTTTCCTTTTGGGAGTTTTGATCGGTGGGTGCTCTCTTTGCTTTGCAAATTCGCCCACCCGCCGACCCCGGCGTTGCATCAACCGTCCTCGTGTAGCGTGAGGCGCAGGCGGGCGCGGGCGCGGGCCAGGCGCGACATGACGGTGCCCAGGGGCAGGCCGGTTGCCTTGGCCAAGGCGCGGGGGGACGTTTCGCCAGCCACGACAAGATCCATCAAATGCCGTTGTGGCGGTGGAAGTGTCGTGATGGCGGCGAGTGTATCAGCGCAATCGAGGCGGATCAGTGCGTCCGGCTCCGTCAGGGCGTGTGTTTCTTCTAATTCGTCGGTTCCGGCATGTTGCCAACTGCGGCGCGCCCGGTTGGTCAGCGTGCGCATGGCGTAGGCGGGCAGGTCATCAATGGAGGCACCATCCCGCAGGCGTTGGCACAGTTTGAGCAACGTGTCCTGCACGATGTCTTCGGCTTCGGTGCGACTGCGCGCGAGGCGACGGGCCCGGCGGGTGAGCATCGGGATCAGCGGCACAAGGCGGCGCGGGGTCATTGGGCTGTGGTGTCTCATGCAGCCGATGCTGCGCCTTTGCGATTGGATTGAACAGCCGGGGGGTTTCTGCCGATGTCAGGAATGCCCCCTTTTTGGGCAACGGATCGCTGATGGGGTGGCCGCCAATCGGCGTGGGGTTGCGTGTTTTGCCGACGCGCCGTGCCGCGCGGATGTTGGGGCGTGTTTCAGGCTCATACACTGTGAGGGCGCCACTCACGGACCCTCACAACGTAAATGGAATGGGAGTTCCCTATGACCAAATTTGCTTCGCTGACGTTTCTGGCCGCTATGGCCATCCCCGCCCTTGCAATGGGGCAAAGCGCGTCAGAGCTGGACACCAACGGCGATGGCGTTTTGACCATTGACGAAGTGCAAGCCAGCTTTCCCGAAGTCACATCGGACGGGTTCACAGCGATGGACCTGAACGCGGACGGTGCGCTGGATGCGGATGAGATTGCCGCAGCGCAAGAAGCGGGTCTGATGCCAGCCACAGACGGCTAAGGCCAAAGGGTCACCTGCAATTCCGCGCGGCGTGCGGATTTAGATGCTACGTCTCCGCGGAAGGGTGGGGGTGTGAGGTCCGGTCTCCCCCCAGGGGCCGGGCCTCACTGTGTTTGCGGCGGGGTGTTCGGCTTGCCTGCTGTCTGAGTTGAGCGGAACAGTTGGCACGAAAAAAGCACGGTACGCCGAAGCGCACCGTGCTTACATCTGACGCATCAGCGCCCGGCCTCTGGGGGAGGATCGGCCGGGGCGCGTGCGCTCAGAACCGGATGGATCCCCGCAGGGTCAGGGTTGTGGCGTCGGCATCCACACCGCTGCCGCCGATGTCGTCGAAGCTGTGCTCCAGCAATTCGGCACCCACGACGTAGCGGTCCGTGATTTGGTAGGCGACGCCGATCCCGTAGAACTCTCCGCTTTCTGAACCGATCGAGGTGTCGACATCTGCGACGCCTGCGGTGACGTATCCCAGCGCCGGGCCAAAGTCATAGCCAGCTTTCAGTTTCAGACGCGCCACGCTGTCGACGCTTGCGGCACCGTTCAGGTCGATGTCGGCAAAGTCGTAGTCCAGTTCGCCGCCCAGAACGAAGGTGCCGAAATCGTAGTTGTAGCCCAGGTGAACACCGCCGAGGACGTCATCACCATCCGCAGCACCCGAACCATTCACGTCGCCGTAGCCCAATTGCACACCGCCATAAGCGCCAGTCCAATCGCCGCCCAATGCAGGCAGGGGTGCGGGTGGTGGTGGTGCAGTTGGCGCAGGCGCGTCGGCAACGGGTGTGTCAAAGCCGCCCGCAAGGACTGGCGTTGTGGACAATGCCACCAAGGCCGCCAGCGATGTTGCAGGGATTGTACGCATTTTCATTTATCTGCTCCTTTGGTCGTCGTGTCACAGGCCCTTTGAGGCCTGCTGTGACAACAACTGGGGAGTTCGCGGCGTGGTTCCAGAGGCAGTGTGGGTCGGGTGCTAAACTGGGCAATGGACCGCACAAATGCGCGCAGGCACTGCGCGGCGCACCGCCGTTGGGGCGTCGCAAATGGGACAGACAGGCGACGTTTTGCGCATCAAGCTTACAAACAACGCCGCACTGCAACGGGACGTGAGGGAGGTCTGTCGTGCAAGGATGTCGATGCAAGATCGCACTTGTGTGCCGTACCATCGGTGCAGAGCGTGGTCGTGCGGCGCGGGGACGACCCGCGCGGGATTGAGTTTGTCACCCACTGTCTAGACACCAACTTCGGATTCCAAACATGAACGATCAATCCACTTCGCGCGCTGGCGGCCGCGCGGCACGCCGTGCAGCGCGTGCAGCACCGCTGGCTGACCATCTTCGACCCATCCGCCCCGGCCTTGAGGGCGGGCTGTATAACCCACTGTCCGCCGCCGAGATGGAGCGCATCCACCATGCAGCCCTTGATGCGCTGGAACGCGTGGGGCTGGCGGATGCGCCCGAAAGCGGCGTTGCCTATCTCACCAAAGCGGGCGCCATTCAGGGCGATGACGGTCGCATACGCTTTCCGCGCGCGCTGGTTGAGGACATGTTGGCCAAGGCCAATCGTACCATCACGCTGCATGCCCGCGACCCGCGCCATGACATGCGTCTGAGTGGTGGACGGGTGCATTACGGCACTGCAGGTGCGGCTGTGCATGTGGTTGAGCCGGACGGTGAGTCCTACCGAGATTCCACGGTGCAGGATTTGCACGACGCGGCGCGGATCGCGGATCAGTTGGACAACATCCACTTTTTCCAGCGACCTATGATCTGTCGCGACATCCCGGACACCTGCGAGATGGAGTACAATTCGATCTTTGCCTGCGTCACGGGCACGACCAAGCATATTGGCACCAGCTTTTCCGAGCCGCAGTTTGTCGCGCCAGCCATTGAAATGCTGCACGAGATTGCGGGTGGTGAGGGGGCGTGGCGGGAACGGCCATTTGTGTCCAATTCCAACTGTTTTGTCGTGCCACCAATGAAGTTTGCGCCCGAAAGCTGTCAGGTGATGGAGGAGTGCATCAAGCACGGTATGCCGGTTCTGCTGCTCTCTGCGGGGATGGCGGGGGCGACCGCGCCGTCGACGATTGCGGGTGCCATTGTGCAAGCGACCGCTGAGTGTCTGGCGGGACTTGTTTACGTGAATGCGATCAGCCCTGGTGCGCCAGCAATTTTTGGCACATGGCCCTTTGGTTTGGACCTGCGCACAGGCGCGATGTCGATCGGTTCGGGTGAGCAGGCGCTGTTGACCGCGGGTTGCGGCCAGATGCACCGGTTCTACGATTTGCCGGGTGGGGCCGCGGGCGGTGCATCCGACAGCAAGTTGCCAAATATGCAGGCCGGATGGGAACAGATGTGTTCCAACCTGACAGCGGGCTTGTCTGGGGTGAACCTTGTCTATGAGGCGGCGGGTATGCATGCGTCGCTGCTTGGGTTTTGCCCCGAAAGCTTGATCCTTGGCGATGACATCATCGGTCAGGCGATGCGGTGTGTACGCGGGATCGAAGTCACGGACGAGACATTGGCCGTCGATCAGATCGCGGACGTTTGTCTGTCCGGGACCGGCCACTACCTTGGGACAGAACAGACGCTCAGCCGGATGCAGAGCGACTATGTCTATCCGACATTCGGCGACCGGACGTCGCCCAAGGAGTGGGTTGAACTGGGCAAGCCGGCACTGCTGGACCGGGCCAAGGCCCGCAAGGCTGAGATACTGTCGCAACCGTCGCGAGCCGCGCTGGACCCAACAGTCGAGGCGACGATACGTGCGCGGCTGAACATTCACCTGCCTGGCTGAACGCAATGGCTGTACGGGCGCTGCGCGCGCCCGTATCACGCAGCGGCGCGGCTTTCGGCAAAGCTGCAGACGGTGCGCAGTGCGTCTTCGAATGCGCTGTCGTCGATGGTCATGGCCACGCGCACATGACCTGCGGCAGCCGCACCAAAGCTTTCACCCGGCATGACGGCGATGTGGTGTGTGTCCAGCAGCGCATTGGCGAAATCGTCACCGCTGAGGCCGGTCGCCCTCACGTCCAGCATGAGGTACATCGCACCCTGCGCCGGGATCAGACCGACAGTGTTTTGCCCTGCTAGAACCCCGTGCGCAATGGCCCGCCTGCGACGGAAGGGAGCAGCGATTTCATCTTCGAATTCAGGGCCTTGGCCCAGTGCAAAAACGCTGGCGTCCTGAATGAACCCCGGCACCCCATAGGTCGTGTGGGTGGCAAAGGTGATCAGATGCGCAATCATATCCTCTGGCCCGATCAGCCAGCCACAGCGTGACCCGGTCATCGCGTGGCTCTTGGACATTGAACCGACCACCAGCGTGCGCTTGGCCATATCCGGCAAAGCGCGGGGCGACAGATGCGTGCCGTCCCAAATCTGACTGTCATAGACCTCGTCCGAGATCAGCCATAGGTCGTGATCCTGACACACACCTGCAATCCCGGTCATGGTGTCGTGCGAATAGACAGTGCCGGTCGGATTGTTGGGCGAGTTGATCAGCAGCGACGTGGCCCCGTCACAGGCGGCGGCGATGTCGCTGGCGCGTGGCTGAAACGCGTCCTCGGCACGGGTAATGATCGCGCGCGGCACAGCGGACACACCACGCAAAGTGCCGGGGTAGGTGGCATAGTAGGGATCGAGGTAAAGCGCCACATCGCCTGGATCACACGCTGCCGCATGCGCAGCAAAAAGCGCCGACTGACCACCGGGTGTGATCAGCACATTGTCGCGACTGGTCGGCACGCCGGTGCGCGCCTCGGTGCGTGCGGCAACTGCGTCGCGCAACGTGTCTGTGCCCGGCACCATCGCGTAACCTGTGTGTCCGCCCATGGCGCTTGCGTGCATGTCCTGAAGGATCGGTGCCGCCGTTCGAATGTCGTGTTCGCCGATGGTCAATTCCGTCACTGGCGTGCCTTCGGCAATCATTTTGCGAGCTTTGATAAACACGTCCCAACCGTCAGATCCACCGCCAGTCAGGGTCGTCAATCGTTGGGACAGATTCATGGCACGCTCCGATCAGATTTCAACGCCAAGGACGCAGAGCCAACAGCCATTGTCAACACGTGAGCGGGCCGCGATATGGCCTACAGGAGGTCATCCGTTCACGACCCGTCGTTGTCTTGCCAGGCGGCGAGTTCTGCCTGCACTTTTTTGGGCAGGCTGGCGCGGATCAGGCCGTATGACGTGTGGATACGTTCGGCAAATTCACCGGCGTCTTTCGTGCCAAAAGGGATGCGGACCCAGGACCGGTGAAAATACTTGGCCTTCTCTGCGGCGCCGATCTCGATCAAAAACGCGGCTGTATCCACGCTGTCGCATTTGACCGAAACGCCGTCGTTTGACTGACCGATACAGGCAAACATCTTGCCGCCAACTTTCCACGCATCGAGGCCACCGTCGTGGTGGCTGGCCCAGTGGGCGCCGGGCAGGGCGCGGCAAATCTTGTCTACGGTTTCGCGTGTCATGTCTGGAAGGTGGCGTATCAGATCGCGGGACACAAGGCTTGACCAGGTGGCCCGTGCCGCGTTAGGCCTGTCGTATGACCCGGACCACTTGCATCACTTGCTGCATTATCTGCTGATCCTTTCAGCGGGCCGGTTCTTTGTTTCCATGACATACAAGAGTTGATAGGCCCGCGCCAACCGCGCGCCCCTTGCGCATATGCCTGATGAGGTCCTGATGGACATTCAACTTTACAACACCGCAACACGACGCAAGGACACGTTTGTCCCCATCGATCCGGCCAACGTGCGGATGTATCTGTGCGGGCCGACGGTCTATGACCGCGCCCATCTCGGCAATGCGCGTCCCGTTCTGGTGTTTGATGTGCTGAGCCGCCTTTTGCGCCACGTCTATGGTGAAAGCGCGGTGACATATGTGCGCAATTTCACCGACGTGGATGACAAGATCAACGCCACCGCATTGGCCCGCAAAGAGGCCGGAGCCAAAGGCACGCTCGAAGAGCTGGTGGCAGAGCGATCTGATGAGACAATTGGGTGGTATCACGCGGATATGGATGCGCTTGGCGCGCTGCGTCCGGATCACGAACCCCGCGCGACGGCATTTATCTCGCAGATGGTCGATATGATTGCCGACCTGATCACCAAGGGCTTTGCCTACGAAAATGACGGCCATGTGCTGTTCCGGGTGCGGGCCTATGAGGCGTATGGCGCGCTGTCGGGCCGGTCAGTGGACGACATGATCGCAGGCGCGCGGGTCGAGGTCGCGCCCTACAAGGAAGACCCGATGGATTTTGTCCTGTGGAAGCCGTCGGATGATGCGCTGCCGGGGTGGGACAGTCCGTGGGGACGTGGGCGTCCGGGATGGCACATCGAATGCTCAGCCATGGCCTATGAGTTGTTGGGCGACCGTTTCGACATTCATGGCGGCGGGAACGACCTGCAATTCCCGCACCATGAGAATGAGATTGCACAGTCAAAATGCGCAGGCCACGGCTTTGCAAACGTGTGGATGCACAACGAGATGTTGCAGGTCGAGGGCAAGAAAATGTCCAAGTCCTTGGGCAATTTCTTTACTGTGCGCGATCTGCTGGATCAGGGTGTGCCGGGTGAGGTGATCCGCTTTGTCATGCTGTCGACGCACTATCGCAAGCCGATGGATTGGACAGGAAAGAAAGCCAAAGATGCGGCAAGAGTTTTGCGAAAGTGGCGCGCTGTGACGGACGAAGTCGATGTTAATCAGCCGCCATCGGACGAGTTTTTGCGAACTTTACTTGATGACGTGAACACTGCAGGCGCGATTGCCGTCTTGCACGATTTGTTCAATCAGGGGTGCTTCGGAGAACTAAAGGCGAGTGCCGCTATGATTGGCTTGTTGAACAATGGCATGGGTGAGTGGATTAATCGCCCAGGAGTAGTTTTAGATGCGCTTACGGAACGTTTGTCGCAAGCCCGCGCCAAGGCAATGGAAACAAAAGACTTTACCGAGGTTGATCGATTGAAGGCCGCATATTTGGATGCAGGCGTTGAAGTTCGGATGAGTAAAGATGGCATTGTACTTGGCGCCGATCTTGATGCGGACCTTAGCAAATTGGACTCATTCCTATGACCTTTTTCCGCCGAGTTTGCATCGCCGGTGAAAGCCTCGGCGTAGATGCAGTATCGAAGATGTACCAAGAGGCGCACCATGACTAAAGAACGTCTCTACCTCTTCGACACCACGTTGCGCGATGGGCAACAAACGCAGGGCGTCCAGTTTGCAACCCCTGAAAAGCACCAGATTGCCGCCGCTCTGGACACGTTGGGCATCGACTATATCGAAGGCGGGTGGCCCGGCGCGAACCCGACCGACAGCGCATTTTTCGAGGACCAGCCGCAGACGCGCGCGACTTTCACCGCCTTTGGCATGACCAAACGGGCGGGGATCAGCGCGGAAAACGACGATGTGCTGGCCGCCGTGTTGAACGCCAACACACCGGCCGTCTGCCTTGTCGGCAAGACCCATGATTTCCACGTGGACAAGGCACTGGGGATTTCCCTGCCGGAAAACACTGCAAATATCGCCGCCAGCTTTGCCCATATCGTGGCGCAAGGGCGCGAGGCGATCTTTGACGCGGAACACTTTTTCGACGGTTACAAATCCAACCCGGACTACGCGCTCGAGGCGATCCACGCGGCCTATGATGCTGGCGCACGGTGGATTGCGCTGTGTGACACCAACGGCGGGACTTTGCCGCAGGACATTCACGCAATCACCAAGGCGGTGATCGCATCCGGCATTGATGGCCGCAGGTTGGGTATTCACACGCACAACGACACGGAGAACGCGGTTGCGGGATCCTTGGCGGCTGTGGAGGCAGGCGCGCGCCAGATACAGGGCACGCTAAACGGTTTGGGCGAACGCTGTGGCAATGCCAACCTGACGACGCTGATCCCTATTCTGTTGCTCAAAGAACCCTATGCCAGCCAGTTCGAGACGGGCGTCACCCTTGAGGCATTGGCAGAGCTGACGCGCACGTCGCGTATGTTGGATGACATCCTGAACCGCGTCCCGCAGAAACAGGCGGCTTTTGTCGGCGCGTCGGCGTTTGCCCACAAGGCTGGTTTGCATGCCAGCGCGATCCTCAAGGATCCAACGACTTATGAGCATGTCGATCCAGAGATCGTGGGCAACGCGCGGATCATCCCGATGTCCAATCAGGCCGGGCAGTCCAATCTGCGCAAGCGTTTGTCAGACATGGGGTTGGATGTGGCCCCCAAGGATCCCGCCTTGTCCGCTATTCTGAACCAGATCAAGGCGCGCGAGGCGCAAGGCTATAGCTATGACACCGCGCAGGCGTCGTTTGAGTTGTTGGCGCGCAAGGAGCTTGGCCTTTTGCCCGACTTCTTCGAGGTCAAACGCTACCGGGTGACAATCGAGCGTCGCAAGAACAAGCGTGATCAGATGGTGTCGCTGTCCGAGGCGGTTGTCGTTCTCAAGGTCGATGGCACCAAGATGTTGTCGGTGAGCGAGAGCATGGATGAACACGGAACTGACCGTGGCCCGGTCAATGCGCTGGCCAAGGCGCTGGCCAAAGATCTTGGGCGGTTCCAGTCGCATGTCGAGGACATAAAGCTGGTGGATTTCAAGGTGCGCATCACCCAGGGCGGCACCGAAGCTGTCACCCGCGTCATCATCGACAGTGCGGATGGCACGGGTCGGCGTTGGTCCACTGTGGGCGTGTCTGCCAACATAGTGGATGCGTCATTTGAAGCGCTGCTTGATGCCATTCGCTGGAAACTTGTGCAGGACGACGTGACATGAGCCCCGAAGAGTGGGCGGCGTTTTTGGAGGTCCACAAGGGCCTGCCACGTCAGGGGCCCGGCTTGCCCGACGATGTGGCGTGGGCCGTGGATGCCATTGGGCTAAGCGGAGCGGTTGATGTGTTCGACGCCGCCTGTGGTCCGGGTGCCGATACGATGACGCTGGCACGTTTGTTGCCAGAGGCGCGGATCACGGCGGTCGATACAACGCTGAGTTTTGTTGAGCAGGCGCAAGCGCAATTGGCCGACGATGCGGACCGGGTGAGCGTGCGTTGTGACAATATGGCGTCGCCAGATGGATCATACGATCTGATCTGGTGTGCTGGCGCACTCTATTTCCTCGGCGTGACCGAGGTGCTGCGTGGTTGGCGGAGAGCTTTGCGCCCCGGCGGACATGTTGTGTTTTCCGAACCGGTTTTGCTTGACCCCACACCTTCGGCTGAGGTCGCAGCGTTTTGGTCGGACTATCCGCACATCACGGATTTGTCCGGCATTGAGGCGCGTGTCACAGCGGCAGGCTTTCAAACCCACGCCCATCGCATGATCGTCGGCGCGCCGTGGGAGGCATACTACAAGCCAATGCAGGCGCGCGTAGACATGTTGCGTCAATCGGACCCCGATCCACAGGTTGCACGGGCACTGGACGAAAATCAGTTGGAAATCGACCGTTGGCGCGCGGCCCGTGACCAAGTTGCCTATGCATTGCTGATCGTGAGCCCGCAATGACCTTGCCCGACGCCGTTTTTCCCTGTGCGCAATTGGTGGAAAAGGGCGACCCGGACCGGTTTCGCACCGTGATGGCGGCCCCAATGTCCGCGCGGCTGCGTCTGTTCCCGCTTTATGCGTTCAACATCGAAGTGGCGCGCGCACCATGGGTGACCCAAGAGGCGATGATTGCAGAGATGCGCCTGCAATGGTGGCGAGACGCGCTGGAAGAGGTTGCGGACGGCAGGTCCGTGCGCAAGCACGAGGTGACCACACCGCTGGCGGGTGTGCTTTCACCTGCCATGGCGCGTTGCCTTGATGAAGCCGTGGCGGCGCGGCGTTGGGACATTTACAAGGACCCGTTCGAAGACGAGGCGCATTTGCTTGGTTACCTGAACCAAACCAGCGGGCATTTGATGTGGACTGCCGCGCAGGTTTTGGGCGCACCGCAGGGGCAGGAGGCAGCAGTGCGATCTGTCGCTGTTGCTGGGGGGCTGGCGTCCTTTTTGCGGGCGGTTCCGCAGTTGGAGGCGAGCAAACGCATTCCGCTGGTCGATGGTACACATGACGGGATCATGGATTTGGCCCGCCGGATCAAAGACGCGGTGGCGCGGCCAAGCTTGCCTGCCAGTGCCAAACCGGCGCTTTGGCCTGCCATCGGTGCCGTGCGGTTGTTGAACGACGTGACGCGAGACCCAGGGTCCGTGGCCGACGGGCGGCTTGCGCCACCATTGACGCCATGGCGGTTGGGTATGTCCGTCTTGAGCGGGCGCGTGGTGCTTTAGACTGCGACGCGCTTTTGGCGGATCATCAGCCAAATCAGCGATCCACCCGCCAAGACGAGGAACGGGACCATCGCGATGTTCACTGCGGCCCAACCCTCGACCGGGTCGCCACCGATGCAGTTCATCAAGCCGCCGGACGCCAGCGACGCGACGGTGACGCCGCCAAAGACGATCAGGTCGTTCATACCCTGCATACGCCCGCGTTCTTGCGGTGTGTGCGACCCCGCTAGCATGGTGGTCGCGCCGATGAACCCGAAATTCCAACCCAGCCCCAACAGGAACAATGCGCCGTAGAAGTTGGTCAGTTCCACACCTTGCAGAGCCACAACGCCGGCCACCCCGAGAATGCCGAGGCCAAGGCCCATGATCCGCTCAACGCCAAAACGTGTGATCAGGTGACCGGTAAAGAATGAGGGCGCAAACATGGCCAGCACGTGAACGGTGACGATGTTCGCCGCGTCCGGTTCGGTATAGCCACATCCGACCACCGCGAGCGGGGTCGAGGTCATCACAAGGTTCATCAGCGCGTAGGACACCGCGGCACAGATCACCGCGACGGCGATGCGCGGGCTGGCCAGCAGTTCACGCCGCGTGCGACCGGGACCATCCTCGGCTGAAGCGGCGGGCGGTTTGGGGATGTCGAGGAACATAAAGAGCGCCATGCCCATCAGGTTGAACCCCATTGCGACCCAATAGATCGGGATATAGCGTGCCACCGTTGCATCGGCAGCACCTGCAGTGACATAGCCAACGACCTGCGGGCCGATGATGGCAGACAGCAAACCGCCCGCCATGACATATGAGATCGCCTTGGGGCGGAATGCGTCCGACGCGGTATCCGCCGCTGCGAACCGGTAAAAACCCTGTGCGGACATATAGATACCGGTCATGTAGCTGCCCACGAGGAACAGCCAGAAACTGCCAATACTCAGCGCCCAGACCCCGATGGCCGCACCGATCAGACCACCAATGGCGCCCAGCACAAACCCCGTTTTGCGCCCATGGTTCTGCATGACATTCGACAGCCAAGGGGCCGTGGTCATTGACCCGAACACGATCAAGGAGATCGGCAATGTCGCAAGGCACGCATAAGGAGTGAGCTGTTGTCCGGCGAGGCCCGCGACAACGAACATCATGGTGATTTGCGATCCAAGAAACGCCTGCGCCGCGACAAGGACGGCGACATTGCGTTTGGCGCGGGAGTCATCAATTTGGGTCATGAACCCTGACTATCCTTGTCCACCCCATCCGGCAAGCGTGTGAAATGGCACAGGTGGTTGCGCATGGGCATCGGGGGGGTAGGGTGGCGACATGACGGCTCGGCCAAACATCCTTTTGCTCGCTGGCGCGCGGGAAGCGACAGACGCGGCTGCATGGCTGCAAGCCGTGCCCTGCACGCCGCGTGTCTTGTGGGCTGAGGGTGCGCGCGTTGTGCCATTGGGTATGCCGCGCTGCTCAACCGTGCCGCCAGACACCGATGCCGTATTGGATGCAACGCATGCCTTTGACATACGGACACGGCAGATCGCTTGGCCCGACGGATGTGCCTATGCGCGTATCGGCCGCGATACCTGGGTTGCGGGACGTGGTGATGACTGGACCCATTGCGACACGTTGGAGGCGGCGATTGCTGCATTACCACGCAAGGCGCGCGTTTTCGCGGCGACGGGGCGGGACAGCCTGCCGCTTTTGGCGCGACATGATGGGCCTGTGTTCCTGCGGCAGTTGACGCATCACATGGAACCTACGGGCGTGGACAACTGCAGCTTTGTGTTTGGAACTGCGCCCTTTACAGAATCGGGCGAGGTCAAACTGATGCAGGATTTGGATGTGGACGTTGTGCTGGCGCGCAATATCGGTGGGCCGGGTGCGTTTCCGAAACTGGCGGCGGCGCGGACGTTGGGATTGCCGGTTGTGTTGCTAAATCCGCCCCCGACACCCGCAGGCCCGCGATTGTCCAACGCAGATGATGTTGCAAAATGGGTGGCGACACTATGACAGGACGGATCATCGACACCTTGGACGATGTGGCCGAGGGCGCGCAATGGCTGGCGGGGCATGATCCCGCTTTGGCAAAGGCACTGGTTGTTGCTGGTACCCTGCCGTTGCGCCGCAGACCGGACGGCTTTGCCGCGCTGCTGAATGCCATCATCGGACAACAGGTCAGCACCGCGTCGGCGCGGGCTATTTGGGCCCGCCTCGAAGGGGCTGACCTTGTATCACCTGCAACCGTTTTGAGCGCGGGCGAAGACGGGCTGCGCGCAGCGGGCCTGAGCCGCCAAAAGACTGCATATGCCATCGCGCTGGCCGAAGCCGGAATTGATTATGACGCGCTGCGCACGGCCCCGGACGCAGAGCTGATTGCTACACTTACTGCGGTCAAAGGCATCGGCGTCTGGACGGCTGAGATCTACGCGATGTTCGCACTGGGGCGGGCGGATGTCTTTGCGCCCGGCGATTTGGCCCTGCAAGAAGCCGCACGCATGATCTTTGATCTGCCGGAGCGCCCCAAGGAAAAGGCGCTGCGTCAGATGGCCGAAGACTGGAGCCCCTGGCGCGCGGTTGCCGCGCGGCTGTTCTTCACCTACTACCACGTGGCAAAGGGCCGGGAGGGAACCACATGACCAGAGTATTGCAGGCAGGGCGGGTCGAACCCGCATCGGGTGAGCTGCGCTCGATTGTTGTGTTTCTGCACGGGTACGGCGCAAACGGTGCCGATCTTTTGGGCCTTGCCGAGCCCATGGCGGAACACTTGCCCGATACTCTCTTTGTTGCGCCCGACGCACCAGAAGCCATTCCGGGATATCCCGGAGGTTACCAGTGGTTTCCGATCCCGTGGATCGACGGCTCTTCCGAAGAAGAGGCAGAGCGGGGCCTGATGGCCGCCAGCGATGATTTAAACGCTTTTCTCGACGCTTTGATGGTGGACGAAGACGTCCTGCCCGAACAGGTTGTGCTGTTTGGATTTTCGCAAGGCACGATGATGTCCCTGCACGTGGCTCCGAGGCGCGAAGACCCTGTGGCGGGCATTGTTGCGTTTTCAGGTCGTTTGCTGAACCCCGAAGTCCTGGCCGATGAGGTGGTCAGCCGTCCGTCGATCCTGTTGGTGCATGGGGATCAGGACGATGTTGTGCCACCGCAATCCTTGCCTCAAGCCGCCGAAGCGTTGCAGGAAGCGGGTTGGAAGGACGTCTACGCCCATGTGATGAAGGGCACGGCCCACGGGATAGCGCCGGATGGCCTAAGCGTTGCGCTTGCCTTTATGCGGGACAAGCTGGGGCTGTAAACGCTAACTCCTGTCAGCAAATCTGTTCAAAGCTGGTTTCGCCGTGGGGCGCTTTGCACGCCGTGATGTCATCGCGGTTGTGGTCAAATGACCGCCAGAGCGTCGCCAACTGCCTGCGCAGCGTCGAAAAGAAATCTGCGATGAGGGATGCCATCGGAATGTCCTGCGTCTCAATTGATTGTGGCCGGTATGCGGCCTGTCTATGAGCGACGTAATGCGCCCTATGTGTCCAAAGGTCCAGTCGGGTTTTCCTGACCTCTTTTGGGTTCCGTCACTGCCTGCAAAAACGTCACATGACTGTCACGCCGGTGTCCTATCTGACCTGCGACATCTCGTGGTACATCGGCGCTTGCCAGAACGTTTCCACAAGATATAGTCACGACATAAGGCCGGGGCGGGATCCCCGCTCTGGTGCCGGGTGGCAGACAGGGCGAGGACGGATTCAGAGTAATGGACGGTGATTTCAGAACGGAATTTGTGCGCAGCCCCTCTGCGCTGAAACAGCATCCGGCGTTGGTGTTGAACGCGGACTACCGACCGCTCAGTTACTATCCCTTGTCGCTATGGCCCTGGCAGGAGGCGGTCAAGGCGGCCTGGCTCGACCGGGTGGACATCGTCGCCGAATATGACGAAGTGGTCCGAAGCCCAAGTACCGAGATCAGGATACCGTCGGTTGTCGTCCTCAAAGACTATGTCAAACCTCAAAAGCGCGTGGCCTTCACGCGCTTTAATTTGTTTTTGAGGGACGAATTCCGATGCCAGTACTGCGGTGCGCGTGGTGAGCTGACCTTTGATCACGTGGTGCCGCGTGCGAGCGGTGGCGTGACGAGTTGGCAAAACGTCGTGGCCGCTTGCAGCCCGTGCAATCTGCGCAAAGGGTCGAAGGCGCTGCACCGGACTGGCATGGCGCTCCGCAAGCCACCGCGCCAACCGGGTGCCGAAGAGTTGCGCAACATGGGGCGCAAATTCCCGCCCAATCACCTTCATGAAAGCTGGATGGACTTCCTGTACTGGGACGCCGAGCTCGAGGCGTGATGATCGCGATCTCGTGAGGCCATGATCCCGACGGATCAGGTAGTGTCGAACGATGGCGCAGTGGGTTGGGACAGCGATGCGATTTTTGACGGCTTTTGCCATGCTGGTGTCTTTGGTGGGGCAGGCGGCGCAGGCACAGATTTTGCAGGGCAAGATCTTTCGACAGTCCGGCGCTGGCACGTTTGTCCTTTTGCCAACGGATCAGCCTTTTGTCGTCGGTGCGGATACGTTTGACGACGACAACCTGTACGGTTTCGACGAAGATCAGAACATCACCTTGATCGAACCGGTGCGCGTGGACATCGGCAATGCGCGTGGGTTCATCCCGGCAGGCACGACGGTCGCCAGCCACTACGTGTTTTTCGACAGCCTGTCCGGCGTGCATATGGGATATGTTGACTTTGATGCGCCCATACTCGGTGTCGCGGCGTTTCAGGACACGATGGGGGCCACGGATTTCCTCGCCAATACCAATGTCACTTACATCAGCGAAGAATTGCGTGGCCTGGAAGAGGGCGATCAGGTGTGGGTTGATCAAAGACTACCGACCCGTTTGTGGGTCTATTGGGCGGGTTCATCGCCGGGTGACTATGTGCGGGTGTTTACCGAACGCTCACCCGGCGCGTTGCTCATGTAGCGCAAGGCTTACGCGGCCAGTTGCACCCAAACTGGAACGTGATCGGATGGTTTTTCTTCGCCGCGCACCTGTTTGTCGATCTGGCAGTCGACCATCATGTCGACACAGCCGGGCGACATCAGGAAATGGTCAATGCGGATGCCATCATCGCGATTCCAGGCACCAGCCTGATAGTCCCAGAACGAATAGTGACCCGGCCCATGCGTGCGTGCACGGAACGCTTCGGTCAAACCCAGGTTGAGAAGGCGGCGATACGCTGTGCGGCTTTCCAGTTTGAAAAGGGCATCTTCGCGCCATGCATCCGGACGCTTGGTGTCTTCGGCCTGCGGAATGATGTTATAGTCGCCGGCCATCAAAAACGGGGTCTCTTCGGCCAGCAATACAGTTGCGCGTTGGCGCAGGCGTTCCATCCACGCCAGTTTGTAGTCGTATTTTGGTCCGGGTGTCGGATTTCCGTTTGGCAGGTATAGCCCGCAGATACGCACGGCCTGAGTGTCGCCCATAACCGTGGCTTCGATATACCGTGCCTGTTCATCCGTCTCATCGCCCGGCAAACCACGCGTGACATCTTCAAGCGGCAGCTTTGACAGGATCGCCACGCCATTGAACGACTTTTGCCCGTGCGTTTCGACATTGTATCCGCGGTCTTCAAAGATTTCGCGCGGGAAGTTTTCATCGACTGACTTGATCTCTTGCAGCAAGACCACGTCCGGTGCCGCCGTATCCAACCAGCGCGGCAGGGCCTCGATCCGGGCCTTGATCCCGTTGATGTTGAATGTCGCGATCTTCATGGCCACCCCCTGTCGTCACTCTGCTGATACCAGTGACCTATCGGATAATTGTTCGCAAGAGGGCGTTGCGACAGACAATTAATAAATTCTTAACCATTTGATTCGGGCGGATTTATAGAAAACTTGAACCGAAACGGGCCAAATCGGCCATGTATAACTTTGTGGATAAGTTTTTTCACTCTGTCTCGTCGGGATCGGAAACTGCGCCTCACGCATCCAAATTCACGTGCTCAACCTGTGGATAAGTGGTGTTCTGATCGACTTTGGCGAGAAAAATTCCTTCTCAACACACTTTTTACGGGTAACGCTGAAGGGGTCGAAACTTCGGGATGAAAGGATGTCCTCATGACCGCCCAACGTAAATCTGTCATCGTTCACACCAGCTCTGACATCAGCGCTGCGCACTCTGGGGACGCTGTTGAAATGTTCTCGTCGGGGAGCATGCCGCAGACCTCTGACCTGTTGATGGGCGACGCCACGGCGCTGTTCTCGTCAGGCTCGGCGCCAACCATGGCAGCATGCGGCGCAACCGGTGACGCAACAGAAATGTTCTCTTCCGGCTCCGCACCAACTGCAACGGATGCAACCTGCGGCGATGCCGTCCAAATGTTCTCATCAGGGTCGGCCCCGATGGCGTCGGACGCCGCCAGCGGTGACGCAATCGAGATGTTTTCGTCAGGCTCTGCGCCGACAGCATCCGACCTGTCCGCAGGCGATGCGACGCACATGTTTTCGTCCGGCTCTGCCCCTGTGACGTCCGATGCGACCAGCGGCGACGCGACCGAGATGTTTTCCTCCGGTTCGGCCCCCACAACAGGCACCGTGGCAGAAGGCGCCGTAACCGGCCTCTTTTCCTCGGGCTCCTGATCCACATGCCCGCGCGGGGCAGTCACAGCGCATGAAAAGGACACGTACCCATGTCAAATATCATTGCCTTCACTGCCCCCACCCGGCGCCAATACCTGGCGGAACGCATTCCGGCGCTGATCGACTGTTTCGCACGTCAGCGCCGGGTTCAGGACGATGTCTTCTGGCTCAAGGAAAATGCGGAAATCCTCAATATACTTGAGTGTACAGGGCAATCTGTGCCCCAAGCGGCACTGGAACCGCTTGGGCATTTCTATGCCGGACTGGCTGATCGGATCGGGTTCTTTCCTCAGTACTACCGGTTCTTGCTGTCCATTGGCCTCGATCTGGAAGATCTGGGTATGCCGGGCGGGCAAATGGAAGGGTTGTGCGACTGGGCAAGCCAACGTGGATTGCCGGATGCAGAGTTGAGCGATCTGCAACGCGCCGAAGCGCGCCGCCTCTTGGCGCGCCGTGGTGTGCGCACGACCGCTGCGGATGCGGGGTTGGATGATAGGCTGCGCGCCTTTGTGCAGCGCACCGATACATTCGCCTTGCCGAACAAAAAGGCCGCCTATGAGCTGACCCATATCGTGTTTTACCTGTCGGAATATGGACGGCGGGATCCGATGATCGGTGAGGCCGGGCGTATCAGCCTAGAGTTCGCAGGCATCACCGCTTTCCTCGATCAAAACGTCGATTTGTTGGCAGAGATCTGCGTAGCATTGCGGCAAGCGGGGCATCGGCCCAACCCACTTTGGGTGGCAGCAGTACGGCACGGTTTGGCGAGCTTTGAAATTCTTGAAGATAACCATGCGCCACTGACGGATGGGTATCACGAATACCTCGTGTCGTCCTGGGCGATGGCCGTGATGAACATTGATGATCCACTTGCGCCTGTCTCGAGTACGCGCTGCACCTTTGCGCGTCCCGCCACGGACAGCGGGGCATTGCGTGGGATGTCTGCGGCACTGCTTGGGCTCGCGGATGCGCGATCAGGGTCCTGGTCGCACATGCAGGACGCGATCTATGCCATGCTCGACGACGATGCGGCACTCACCCTGTCCGAGGCCGCAGCAGCCAGCCCGCATTTCGAAGCGTACTTTGAAGGGTTCGCGCGGGCAGGGAAAACCCAAAGCCTTGCGCGGTTCGGTTAAGAAAAATTTAATTCACCAATATGCGACTTGAGGGCCTTGCTGGCGCTCACATCGAGAATGACGTGCCGCAGCCGCAAGAGCTGGTCGCATTTGGGTTTTCGATGACAAAGCGTGCACCAATCAGTTCCTCGGAAAAGTCGATCACGGCGTTTGACAGGAACGGAAGGCTGATGCTGTCCACGACGACCTTTTGGCCGGACCCTTCGAGGATCAGATCGTCGTCCTTGGGCGCATCCAGCGCAATCTCGTACTGAAACCCAGAGCAACCACCGCCCTCGACTGCCACACGCAGGGCCTGTCCCTGATCGGCGGCACCGATTTCGGCAAGACGCTCAAAGGCGCGGGGCGTGACCGTTGGGGGCAATTGCATCGCATTTCTCCGAAAAGGCGCGTTTTAACTTCGCTGCAACTGCAATATATGGTGCGCAGGAACAGGCGACAAGGATCAGCAGACATGACTGCGCCATATGCTTCTGATCCCGCACATGCGCGCGGGCGGCGGTGGCCTGAAGAAGAGCTGCCTTTCAGGTCGTCTTTTCAACGTGACCGGGACCGCATCATTCATGCATCCGCCTTTCGCCGCCTCAAGCACAAGACCCAGGTGTTCGTTGAGCACGAAGGGGACTATTACCGCACGCGGTTGACCCACTCGATCGAGGTGGCTCAGGTCGCGCGCACAATTGCCGGTGCTTTGGGGCTGAACGACTGCCTGACCGAAGCGGTGGCCCTCGCACACGATCTGGGCCATCCGCCATTTGGCCATACGGGTGAGGATGCCTTGCAGGCGTTGATGCAACCCTACGGCGGCTTTGATCACAATGCGCAGGCGATCAAGATCGTGACCCAGCTTGAGTGTCACTATGCCGACTTTGATGGCCTCAACCTGACGTGGGAGTGTCTCGAAGGCATTGCCAAGCACAATGGGCCGGTGACGGGCGCGCTGCCCTATGCGCTGGCCGAATACGATGCGGAACATGATCTGGAACTGGCGACCCATGCCAGTGCAGAGGCGCAGGTCGCCGCGCTGTCGGATGATATTGCCTACAACAACCATGATCTGCACGACGGTCTGCGCGCGGGTCTGTTCACAGAGGCGGATATTGTCGGACTACCGATCATCGGGCCCGCGTTCTCGGCTGTCGATCGTAAGTACCCGGACCTTGACCCCATACGGCGCCGTCACGAGGCGCTGCGCCGGGTGTTCGGAGCGATGGTCAGTGATGTTGTTGAAACCTCTCGTGTCCTGTTGGCGGACAGCGGTGCGCAGGATGTGGTTGATATTCGCCACCTCGGACGTCCCGTTGTGCGTTTTTCTGAGCAGTTATGGACTGACCTGAACGCCATCCGCTCGTTTCTGTTTCACAACATGTATCGCGCACCGTCCGTGATGGAGAAACGCCAAGAGGTGACGCTGGTCGTGCATGACCTGTTCCCGCTTTTTTTGAACCAACCGCATCTGCTGCCCGACCGCTGGGGGCGGGACGTCGCAAAGGCGGACGGTGACAAGACGGCGCTGGCCCGCATCATCGCGGATTACATCGCCGGTATGACGGACCGCTTTGCCTTGCAGGAACATGCGCGCCTGATCGGCTAAGCGCGCTTGACGCTTGGGGTGCAGGTGATACACCCCGCGCATCCAATGAATAGGCCCCTGATGAACCTTTTTGCCGACATTCGCGCCCTTGTGCTGTCCGATCTTGCTGCCATGGTCGAGGCAGGGCAGTTGCCTGCCGACCTGTCCACCGCCAACGTGACAGTTGAACCGCCGCGCGATGCGGCACACGGGGACATGGCCACAAATGCCGCGATGGTGCTGGCCAAGCCCGCGCGCATGAAGCCACGCGATATTGCCGAGACGCTGGCGGCACGTTTGGCCGCTGATCCGCGGATCACGTCTGCGGATGTGGCTGGTCCGGGTTTTCTGAACCTGCGCTTGGCGCCGTCGGTTTGGCAGGGCGTCGTGAAAGCCGTCCTGACATCGGGCCCGAGCTTTGGCCGGTCGGATATGGGGCAGGGCAAGAAGGTCAACGTCGAGTATGTGTCGGCAAACCCAACCGGCCCGCTGCATGTGGGGCACACGCGCGGCGCGGTGTTTGGTGATGCGTTGGCGTCCCTGCTGGATTTCGCCGGGCATGACGTCACGCGCGAATACTACATCAACGACGGCGGCGCGCAGGTCGATGTGTTGGCGCGCTCGGTGTACCTCAGATACCTGGAAGCGCATGGGCAAGACGTGGCATTCCCGGATGGCACCTATCCCGGCGACTACCTGATCGAAGTGGGGCAAGCGCTCAAGGCGCGGGTCGGTGACAGCTATCTCGACAAGGGCGAGCAGTACTGGCTTGAGGACGTGCGGACCTTTGCCACCGAGGCGATGATGGATCTGATCCGCGAGGACCTCGCGGCCTTGGGCGTCGAGATGGACGTGTTCTATTCGGAAAAGTCGCTCTATGGCACGGGCCGGATCGAGGCGGCGCTGGACGATCTGCGGTCCAAGGGGCTGATTTATGAAGGTGTGCTGGAGCCACCCAAAGGCAAAAAGCCCGAGGATTGGGAGCCGCGCGAGCAAACACTGTTCAAATCAACCGAACATGGCGACGACGTGGACCGGCCCGTGATGAAGTCGGACGGCGCTTGGACCTATTTTGCGCCGGACATCGCCTATCACTACGACAAGGTGCAGCGCGGTTTTGACGCCCTGATTGATGTGTTTGGTGCCGACCACGGTGGCTATGTCAAACGGATGAAGGCGGCGGTATCGGCTTTGTCCGAGGGCAGTGTGCCGCTGGACATCAAGCTGACGCAGCTGGTGAAGCTTTTTAAAGACGGTGAGCCGTTCAAGATGTCCAAGCGGGCAGGGACCTTTGTGACCTTGCGGGACGTGGTGGATCAGGTGGGTCCCGGAGTGACCCGGTTTCACATGCTAACCCGCAAAAACGACGCCGCTCTGGATTTCGATTTCGACAAGGTGCTTGAGCAAAGCCGCGAGAACCCTGTGTTCTACGTACAATACGCCCATGCGCGGGTCACATCCGTGCTGCGCAAAGCAGGCGAGGCAGGTGTCACTGTGGACGACGCGACTTTGGCGTCGGCAGACCTTGCATTGCTGGATCACGAGGCGGAACTGGCGCTGGCGGCTAAGCTGGCGGAATGGCCGCGGTTGGTGGAAACGGCGGCCCGGACAAACGAACCACATCGGGTGGCGTTCTATCTCTACGATCTCGCGGGCGTGTTTCACGGACTGTGGAACCGGGGCAATGATCTGCCGGAACTGCGCTTTCTCCAGGATGATGCCGCGGTGTCACAGGCAAAAATTGCACTGGCACGTGCCTGCGCCGTTGTAATTGCATCCGGTCTTGGTATTCTTGGCGTCGAACCAGCCGAAGAGCTGCGTTAAGCCCCGCCAAAAGGGGCAACACAGGCAACGTTTCCCTTTGCGCCATATGGCGCACCCACAATCAGATGATCTGCGCGGGCACGTATCTGCGCGGACAACGAGGCAGAGATGGCAGATATGCAGTACACCCATGATATGGGTCACGTGGGGTATGCGGCCCCCGAACCCACGTCCGGATCATCCTCTAACCCTTTGAAGAACATCACGAACCTTGCTGGCGCTGCGGTGTCCCTTGCGTTGATCGCGGGCGTTTCGGTGTGGGGCTATAAGCTGGTGATGCGTGACGTATCGGGCATTCCGGTTGTGCGTGCCGCCGAAGGCGAGATGCGCGTTCGACCTGCGGATCCCGGTGGACAGCTTGCGCAAAACACGGGCCTTGCGGTGAACGAAGTGGCCGCCGTCGGAGAGGCGTCGGGACCAGTTGATCAAGTTGTGTTGGCCCCGAAACCCATCGATTTGACCGAAGAAGACCAGCCGATGTCGACCGCAACGGTGGCACCCGTGCAACAGCCTGCACCCCTTGATGTGGCCGCCAGTTTTGACGCTGAGCAGCCCGTCGATGTTGCCGATGCGCTCACGAGTGGCAATGTCGAAGACCTGGTCAACCAGTTGACGTCCGGCATAGCGACCATCGACGCTACCGAAGATGAAACGCAACCCGTTTTGGCCAGCGTCGCGGCTCCGGCGGCTCCAACGCCGCGTGCTGCCGTTGTGACCGGGCCGGGCCCGAAGTTATCCAAGCGACCGCAACTGCGGCCAAACTCGGCCCCTGCCGTGGTTGTGCCCGCGACTGTCACCGCCGTTGTGCCGCAGCAATCCGAACTTGACCCCGCCGCGATCCCCGCGGGAACGCGGCTCGTGCAGTTGGGTGCCTTTGACAGCGCCGACATCGCGCGGGCGCAGTGGGAAAAGATGCAAGGCCGCTTTGGTGACTATCTGGCGGGCAAGGACCGGATCGTGCAGCAGGCGCAATCGGGTGGCAGGACCTTCTACCGGCTCCGGGCGCACGGGTTTGCCGATCTGAGCGACGCGCGCCGCTTTTGTTCTGCGCTGGTTGCCGAAGGCGCTGACTGTATCCCCGTCGTGACGCGATGAACTTTGGCGCAACCATACTTGATGCTGACGGATTGACGCTGTCGCGCGATGAAAAGGCATTCTTTCGCGAGGCAAACCCGTTTGGGTTCATTCTGTTTTCCCGAAACATAGACACGCCGGATCAGGTCTATGGGTTGTGCTCGGAATTTCGGGACGCGATAGGGCGTAATGCGCCGGTCACCATCGATCAGGAAGGCGGGCGCGTCCAGAGACTGCGCGCGCCCACGTGGACAGACTGGTTGCCGCCGCTGGATTTCGTGCAAAAGGCCGGGGACGAGGCAGAGCGGGCGATGTATCTGCGCTACCGCTACATCGCGCATGAGCTTTATGCGCTGACAATCGACAGCAACTGCGCGCCTATGGTCGACCTGATTGTCAAGGAAACCCACGCATTTCTGCGCGACCGGTGCTATGGAACGTCGGTTGGTGATCTTGCGTTGCTCGGTCGCGCGGCTGCGAATGGCATGTTGGACGGCGGTGTTCTGCCGGTGCTGAAACACATTCCGGGCCATGGCCGCACGAACCTCGACAGTCATTATGATCTGCCGCGTGTGGATGTGAGCCTTGATACATTGCGTGAAACCGACTTTGCGCCGTTTCGAGCCCTCAATGATTTGCCGATGGGTATGACGGCGCATGTTCTTTACGAGGCGATTGACGAAGTGCCGGCCACTTTGTCTGCCGATACGATGGCGCTGGTCCGCAATGACATCGGCTTTGACGGGTTGATCATGACGGATGACATCGGGATGAAGGCGCTGAGTGGAACGGTGGCGCAGAACGCGGCGCGGGCGCTTGCGGCTGGATGCGACGTGATCCTGCACTGTAACGCCCCTCTGGCCGACCGCATCGCGTGTGCAAACGTCGCGGGCCAAATGACAGATGCCGCACAAACACGGGCAGAGGCAGCGCTTGCGGCGCGCCAGACACCTGACGACATTGACATTGCCGACCTGAAAGCCGAACTTGAAGCGCTTTTGGGCGGACCGGTGCATGGCTGACGACACATTCGAAGAAGACACGGTTTCTGTCGCCGAACGCCTCGCCGCCGAGGCGCTTATCGTTGATGTCGATGGCTTTGAAGGGCCGCTAGACCTTTTGCTGACGCTCAGCCGTACGCAAAAAGTGGACTTGCGCAAAATCTCGGTTCTGCAACTGGCCCATCAGTATCTGGCATTTGTGGAAAAAGCGAAGCAGCTCCGGCTGGAATTGGCCGCGGATTACCTCGTGATGGCTGCCTGGCTCGCGTTCCTTAAATCGCGTCTCCTGCTCCCCCCTGACCCTACCGAAGAGGGGCCGTCCGGCGAAGAACTGGCCGCCCATCTGGCGTTCCAACTTGAGCGGCTGCAAGCGATGCGCGATGCGGCGGCGCGGCTGATGGCGCGTGATCAGTTGGGCCGCGATTTCTTTGCGCGCGGTCAGTCCGAAATGGTGACGCGTGTGCGCAAGGTGACATATTCCGCCACGTTGCTGGACCTGATGCAGGGCTATGCTCGTATCCGAACCCGCGACGAATTCAGACCGTTTGTTATGGACCGTGACGCCGTTTTCACCATGGAACAGGCGCTGGACCGGATGCGGGGTTTGATTGGATATGCGGGCGATTGGACGGACATCCTGTCGTACCTGCCCGAGGGTTGGGAGGCGGACCCAGTGAAACGCCGGTCTGCGACAGCCGCGACGTTTGCCGCATCTCTTGAGCTGGTCAAAGAGGGACACCTCGACATTCGCCAATCCGAGACATTCGCACCCATTCAGCTGCGAAAGCGAGACGAAGCACGTGACAGAAGCACCTGAAGAAAAAGAAGAAAGCCTGTTCGAAGCGCCTCCGATGGCCGAACAGGAGCGCATGTGCGAGGCCATCCTCTTTGCCACGGCGGAACCGATCACAATCCGTGAATTGGCTGCCCGCATGCCGCACGGGTGCGATCCGGCCGAGGCATTGGTGTATCTGCGCAAACGCTACGAAGGGCGCGGCGTGCAGGTGATGAAAATCGGTGATGCTTGGGCAATACGCACCGCGGCTGACCTAGGGTTCCTGATGCAAAAGGAAACCGTCGAAACCCGCAAACTGTCCCGCGCGGCCATCGAAACGCTGGCCATCATCGCCTACCACCAGCCTGTCACCCGCGCCGAGATCGAAGAGATCCGCGGTGTGAGTGTGAGCAGGGGAACGGTGGACCAATTGCTGGAACTGGAGTGGATCCGTTTTGGCCGCCGCAAAATGACACCCGGTCGCCCTGTTACCTTTGTTGTGACGCAGACCTTTCTTGATCACTTCGGGCTGGAAAACGCACGCGATCTGCCGGGTCTCAAGGAATTGCGCGCCGCTGGCCTTTTGGAAAACCGGCCGCCGCCCGGTACATTGCCAGGACCAGAGAGTGAAGACGACGAGGAAAGCACAGAGGGTCAATCCGAGCTTTTTGAAGATTGACCTGAAATTCGCCGCATTTGTCGCTATATTGCGGTCAACGCAACAGGGCGGAGCAGTCCCATGAATGCAAATCAGATTATCAATATGATCATGCGCATCGTGATGCGCAAAGCAATTTCCAAGAGCATCGACGCCGGTGTGAACCGGGCCACAAGGGGGCGCAAACAACCACAGCGCCAGCAGCTTGATGTGGATGAGACCCCTCAAAACGGCCCGACCCAAGCCGAGGTGCGAGCCGCCCGCCAGGCGCGCCGTGCGGCCCGTCAAGCGCGCGAGAATGACCGCGGGTAAGGGTACGGAAATCCACCGTTGATTGAAGTGCGGCGCTGACCTAGCGTAAACCCATTGATTTCAATGGGAGATTTGATCATGGCCGCAGATGGCAAACGCAAGAGCGTTGGCAGCGTATTGCTGGGGGTGACGGTTGTCGGGTTGTATTTCCTGTTCGTGAGTTTGGTGGCCTTTGGGTTTGGCAGCTATATCTACCGCACAACGTGGCAAGTCGAAGCCGCGACGGATGCGAACGGCAACATTGAGCAAGCCCAATCGGTGGACATCGACAACATGCTGTTCATTCTCAAGCGGGAACAATCGCTTGAAGCATCGAAGACCGAAATCATGGGGCAGATTGCCAAGGCCGAGATCGAACTTTCAGGCTTTGGGTCGCGGGTCAAACAGTCCTTTGGTCCCATTGCGCGCGCCAAGGATGCGTTGCGCGATCAGATGATCGTCAGCGTTGATGCGTTGGAAGACTACCGGTTTGCATTGCCGGGAACCAATCGGTCGGCATTCGAGTTGGTCATGAACGATGAGAACTTTGACCCCGACGCCAAAGTTCGCAGCCTGTTGCAGATTGTCGATACCGGATTGAGCCCGGAGAGCGCGGATGTCAGTCCCGAATTGCGCCGTGCATTTGAAAATCTCAAAACCCGGTCTGAGCAGGTGTTTGATGACCTGATCACCACGCGCGACGCTGCGATCAAGGCGTCTCTTGATGTTCAGTCCGAGCAGTCGGTCGTCAAGTCGCAGATTACGGCTTTGACAGATAAAATTGAAAACCATGACAAAGCCATCGCAGAGCTGCAGGAACGCCTGCCGCTGGCTTCGGTCGCACGTGCGCGATTGGCTGCTTTGTCATTGGATTCCCCGATCTTTCCAGACATCCTGATGCGCTTGGTCAGCTTTCCAACCATCTTCCTGACGCTGATCGTGACCATCGCGGCGGGTGGTTTGGGGACGGTTGTGGCCTTTTCCCGTCGCTACTATTCGTCCAAACAGGCCGAGAACCTGACCCTTTCGCGCTTGTTCGTCAACGTGGGCGAAGGCATCGCCGCAGCGATCGCCATTTTCTTGTTCTCAGGTGCGGGGATGCTCGCGCTCACCCAAGGTGGCAGCCCCGGCAACGATGTCGAACTCAGCCCCTATACGGTGGCGTTTATCGCTTTTCTGTCCGGCTTTATGGCCGAGGATGCCTTTGCCTCGATCCAATCGGCGGGCAAGCGCATCTTCAAACCGAATCCTGCATCCGATGGGACGAAACGGGGTGATGATACCGTGATCGACACGATTGCCGAAGACGACACCACGGGTTAGTGCGGTGTCGCGAAGTGTTTGGACAGCTTCAAACCTTGCCCTTGGTAATTTGACGCGATGTCAGCGCCATAGAGTTGTGCGGGCAGGGCGGCCATACGCTCGTAGATCAACCGCCCGACAATCTGCCCGTGTTCCAACACGAACGGGGCCTCGTGGCATCTGACTTCGAGAACACCGCGCGATCCGGTGCCGCCAGCGGCATCGTGGCCAAAGCCGGGGTCGAAAAAGCCGGCGTAGTGGACGCGGAATTCGCCCACCATCGCCAGGTAAGGTGCCATTTCCGCCGCATACTCAGGCGGGATGTGCACAGCTTCGCGGCTGACAAGAATATAAAACGCGCCGGGGTCGAGGATGATGTGTCCATCGCTTGCGTGCACTTCTTCCCAGAATTCGGCGGGGTTGTAGCAACCGATCTTGTCCAGATCGATGACGCCTGTATGCGGCTTGGCCCGGTATCCAACCAGCGTGGAGCCGGGCAAGCGGAGGTCAACGGAAAACCCAAGCCCCTCGTCGATCACGGCAGCACCGTCCACAAGCGGCGTGTCGCTGTGCAGGGCAGATAGCTCTGCGTCGCTCAATACCGCTTGGCCGGTGCGAAAACGGATTTGGTTGAGGCGCATACCGGGACGGACCAGCACCGAAAACGATCGGGGACATATCTCGGCAAACAGAGGACCGCGATAGCCGGGCGCGATGCGGTCAAATTCGGTTCCACCATCGGTGATTGTGCGTGTCAGCAGGTCCAGCCGCCCGGTTGAGCTTTTGGCGTTTGCGACGGCCTGCACATGATTTGGTAGATTGAGCGCTTCCATCAAAGGCACGACATAGACGCATCCTTTTTCAAGGACGGCGCCTTCGCTCAGGTCGACCCGGTGCATTTCAAACTCGGACAAGCGGTCTGTTACAGTGCGCCCATGCCCAGCGAGAAAAGATGCACGCACACGGTAGGCCACGCGCCCCAATCGCAGATCGAGGCTGGCGGGTTGGACCTGTGCGTCGGTAACAGCCGGTTCGGCCACAATCGCACCGTTCGCAATCATGTCTTTCAGTTGTGTGTCTGCAAGAACACCTGTCATGTTTCCCCCCAGCGGTCGCCGTGTACTTGGGTTTGGAAACATGGCCCCGTAGCGCTGGGGCGGAAGAAAATGGTCGGGCTAGCAGGACTCGAACCTGCGACCTTCCGTCCCCCAGACGGACGCGCTACCAGGCTGCGCCATAGCCCGACGTGATGGGTGTCATACCCGATTTTTGGCCGGGGGCAAGGGACAATTCGCACTGACGTGCCTCTTTAACGCGGATCGCGTCTGGCGCCGGACATCTGGTCGCGCAACGCACTGAGTTGAGCAACCAGCGGGCGAATGGCGTCGCGCTGTGTGGGCGTCAGAGACGTGATTTGCCCAACGCGGCCAAGCGGGGACGGGGTGGCATCCAGAGTGTCTGCATCCGGCCCATCTGGCGCGTCAATGATGCGCGGCACGGGCGCGGCAGCCTCGGGTGCGGCGGCCTCAATGGTCTCAGTTGCTGGGATGTTTTCGACGATCTCTTGTTCGACATCTTCGGATGTTTGCGCGTCTGAGGTGGTAATCGGTTCCTCGGGCTCAACTGGCACGGAAGGTGCTGGTTCCGCGGTGAGGAACGACGGCAAAGGTGACATCGTTTCATCCGGAGCAGGGGCCGTGTCGTCAGTCGCCGTCTCATCCTCAACTTGCTCTACCGGCGTGTCCTCCGCCTGTGTTGGGGTCATGAACGATGGAAGCGGAGCGGGTTCTACGGCTTCGTTTCCTGCTTCCGGCGTTGGCTCTTCGGTGACCGGTGGCACTGCTTCTGGTGGCGCCGACAGGAACGAAGGCAGCCTTGGCTCCTCCTCTGCATCGACGCTCTGGGATGGTTCGGCCGGGGCCGTGTCGGCGACAGGTTCACCGGGTGCTTCGACTGGCTCGTCCTCGGTGTTTGACAGAAACGAGGGCAATGTGGGCGGATCCAGCGGGTCTTCGCTCTGTGGCGACTCAGCGGCGGCAGGGGCCTCAGTTGCTTCAACCGGTGTCGTCTGCTCCGTCGAAGTAATTTCAGCAGCAGGCGCATCGTTTTCGATTGGCGTGTCCGGTGCGGTCGTTTCCGGTGTCGGCTCGGCGGTCATAGGTGCCGGAGGTAACTCAGGCGCAGGCGCTACAGGCACAGCACCTTCGGTCTCAACAAAAACTGGCGGTTCTGGTTCGGGTGGCGCTGGCGCGTCATCGACCGGCACGTGATCGACGGTCAGGCTGGGCGGCGGCGGGCCTTCTTCAACCGCCGGTGCGGGCGTTGGATCAACCGGAGCGCCCCCCAACACTTCAATGGGCCTCGCGGGTGCTTTGGGTGCAGCTTCCTGTGTGACAGGCATTTCCACGTCATCCGCGATGCGAGACACCAGGTCATTGTCCAGTTGCGCGTCGGTTTCTTCGTCCAGCGCTGGCGACATATCCGCCACGTGGGCCATGCCCTCTTCGCGCAGGATCTTTTGCACGCCTTTGATCGTCAAACCGTCTTCGTGCAGCAGCTTGCGAATGCCGCCCAACAACAACATGTCTGCAGGGCGGTAATACCGTCGACCACCCGCACGTTTGACCGGTTTGACCTGTGTAAACTTGCTTTCCCAAAACCGCAGAACATGGGTCTGGACACCCAACCATTCGGCCACCTCGGAAATGGTGCGAAAGGCGTCTGCGGACTTGGTCATGGCTTAGGACTTGTTGCCGTCGGCCACACGCTCTTTCATCAGATGCGAGGGGCGAAAGGTCAGAACCCGGCGGGGATTGATAGGCACCTCTTCGCCGGTCTTCGGGTTTCGGCCCACACGAGCCGACTTGTCGCGCACAGAAAATGTGCCGAAGGACGAAATCTTGACTTGCTCACCTTTTACCAATGCATCCGACATGTGATCCAGCACGCTTTCCACCAGTTGCGCGCTTTCGTTCCGCGACAATCCGACCTCACGAAACACTGCTTCGCTCAGGTCCATGCGCGTCAAAGTCTTCTCAGCCATGAATTCTCCCCTTTGGGTGAGCATAAGTTGAGGGGAAATTCCGAGTCAATATCAATGGCTTGCGAAAGCGGGCAAAAGCCGATTCCGCATCGGCAATCCGTTCGAATTTGATGCTACCAGCGCAAAACAACTGCGCCCCAAGCCAGACCGCCGCCAATTGCCTCAGTGACAACCAGGTCACCTTCCTTGATTTGGCCGCGCGATTTTCCCACCGACATCGCCAGCGGAATAGAGGCCGCCGACGTGTTGCCGTGGTCCTGAACCGTCACAACGACACGGTCCATCGGAATGCTCATCTTTTTGGCGGTGCCTTGGATGATGCGGATATTGGCCTGATGCGGCACGATCCAATCCACGTCGTCGGCGGTCACCTGGGCGCGGTCCATGGCCGTCTGGGCCGTGGATGCCAGTTTTTCGACGGCGTGGCGGAAGACCTGATTGCCCTGCATCCGCAGATACCCGCTGGTGCCCGTGCTGACACCGCCGTCCACATAAAGCAGGTCACGGTGCCGCCCATCGGAATTCAGGTCAGTGGCCAGAATACCGCGATCGGCACTTGTGCCTGCGCCCGTCTGCGCCTCGAGCACCAATGCCCCGGCACCGTCACCGAACAGGACACAGGTGGTACGATCGGTCCAATCCATGATCTTGGAAAAGGTCTCGGCTCCGATGACCAGAACCCGAGTGGCCTGGCCTGACATGATCAACGCATTTGCATTTGCGAGGGCATAGACAAACCCGGCGCACACCGCTTGTACGTCAAAGGCAAACCCCCGTGTCATCCCCAATGCGCTTTGCACCATGGTCGCGGCGGATGGAAATGTCAGGTCCGCAGTGGACGTCGCCAGAACGACGGCATCAATATCATCCGCCACTAAACCGGCATCGGCCAGCGCGGCCTTGGCGGCCTCGGTCGCCATCGAGGACGTCGTGTCGGTTTCGGTGGCAAAATGGCGGCGCTCGATGCCCGAGCGCGTTTTGATCCACTCATCGGTTGTGTCGAGGTCCGGCATCGCCTCGAATTCGGCGTTCTCAACCACACGACCGGGCAAATAGTGCCCAACACCACGCACAACGGCTCGAACTGTCATTCCTTGCTCTCCTCGGCGGCGGATGCCGCGCGGGCGATCCGTGCCGCCAATTTGTCGTTAAAGCCCAGTTCGGCCAATTGCGCAGCCAGTTTGATTGCTGCCGCGATACCTGTGGAATCTGCGCCGCCGTGGCTTTTGACCACCGTGCCATTCAGACCCAAAAAGACGCCACCGTTTACGCGGCGCGGGTCGATTCGTTTTTTCAAACGCCGCATCGACGTGAACGCCAGAACCGACGCAAGTCGGGACAGGGGGGTGAAACGGAACGCCTCGCGCAAAAGCTCGCCAATCAGTGTGGCAGTGCCTTCGCCGGTCTTGATCGCCACATTGCCGGTGAAGCCGTCCGTGACAATCACGTCAGCCACGTCACCGGGCAAGTCGCCACCTTCGACAAAGCCAACAAAATCAAACTCGGCGGCGTCCGCGTGGTCGCGGATCAACTCAAATGCTTCCTTGAGCTCTGGCCGACCTTTATGTTCTTCGGTCCCGACATTGAGCAACCCGATCCGTGGACGGCGCAAATCCATACCGTTGCGGGCGTATGACGCCCCCATTAGTGCAAACCGCAAAAGATCGGTCGCGTCAGCGCGCACATCGGCCCCGACATCCAGCATCACGTTAAAGCCTTGCGGATTGCGACTTGGCCATAGGACGGCAATGGCAGGACGGTTCACACCCGGCAGTTTGCGCAGGCGGATCATCGAAACGGCCATCAGGGCCCCGGTGTTGCCGCAACTCACCGCGACGGTGGCCTCACCGGCGCGCACTGATTCGACGGCGGACCACATGGACGTCCCTTTGCCATTGCGCACCACATGACTGGGTTTGTCGTCCATGGTCACAACATCACGCGCGTCCCGGATGATGCATCGCCCGCGCAAGTGTTTGCGGCGGTCGACCAAACGACGCAGCTCGTCTTCGGGTCCATGAAGGATGAACCCGATGTCGCGATTCTTTTTGGCAGATGTCGAGCATCCGGACACGACAACGGCGGGGCCCGCGTCCCCGCCCATTGCATCAACGGATAGAATGATTGGAAAATCGAGTGCGGCGCCGGCGTCGGCCTTGTCTGATGTGAGGGCCGTCATAGGGTACTGTCGTGCCGTGCCGCCTTGTTGCCCGTGTACGTTACGCCGCGTCGTCTTCCAGATCAACTTCTTCGGTCATCGCGACGATCTCGTTGTCGTCATAGTGACCGCATGCCGCACAAACGTGGTGCGGGCGCTTCAGCTCACCGCAGTTTGGGCATTCGTTGGGGTTCGCGGGGGTCAAGCTGTCATGCGCACGGCGGTTGTTGCGGCGCGATTTCGACACTTTATTCTGTTGCACAGCCATTGGAATGGGCCTTTGGTTTTCTGGGCAGGGCCGCGGCATTGCGCGGATGCGTGTTTCAACGTGCCCGGTGTGGGGCGCAAATTCTGTCGTCCGATCGTGGGCGTGACGTGCGTTTAGGCAAAGCCCTTGGCCATGTCCAACCCAAAATGACGTGAGGGCGGCAAAATACGCATCTTTGTCAGGCGCGCAAGGGCAAATCAGCCCTCTTTGTCGCCTTCGAGTTTCGCCTTGAGATCGGCCAGCCCTGCAAAGGGGCGCATCGCTTCGTCTGTCAGGGGGGCGACACCCGGTTCGGCAAGCACGGTCTGCCCCAGTTCGGCATCGGCGGCACGTGGATAGGCCGGTATCTCGAGGCTCAGCGCCTCGATCATTACGGCCTCGGGGTCAATCCACATTCCCAATGCCTCGACCGAGTCGTCCTCAGGCATTTCAATCTCTTCATCATCGACCTCTTGCCATGCGCGCAGAAACAACCGTGTCACGGGAACGTCTATGCGTGTGGTGACTGGGGCCAGCGTCACACCGCAGGGCTGCACAACCGTTGCGCCCAATTTCGCCGTCAATCGCCAGTCGGCACGCCCCTCGGCCTGAACCTCGCCGACAAAACGCACCTTGCGCAAACCGGTCAGGTCCAACTCTTGCGCGATGGCCGTCATCTGCGTCGCATCAGGCACGATTTCAAAGGCTGTGGCGGTGTTTTGTGCCAGGTCTGACACCCGCAAAGCCGCGCGCGAGGGAGGGGTCTTGGACATGCCACCTACTTTCGTTTCTTGAACCAGAGCCAATCCTTGAGTAAGTCGAGATAAAAGCACGGCGTCCTCTGAGCAAGGGGCGTCGCAGACAAGGGGGGCCGGAATGCGGACCTTTACAGCATTACTGGCCACCGTTTTGGCCCTTTCCGTTGCGGGCTGCGCGCCGACGTTCCGCAATCACGGCTATATCCCGCCCGAAGAAGACCTGCAGGAATTGGTCGTCGGGATCGACACCCGTGCCTCGGTCGAAGACCTGGTTGGGCCGCCAACGGCGGGCGGTGTTCTTGAGGGTGGTGATTACTTCTATGTGCGCAGCAAGGTGCGCACCTTTGGCCCGCGCAGGCCGCAGGTCGTTGACCGTCAGGTTCTGGCGATCAGCTTTGACGGCAAGGGCGTGTTGCAGAACATCGAACGCTTTGGGCTTGAGGATGGCAATGTCGTCCGCCTGAACCGGCGCGTGACGGACAACGGCACAACCAACATCGGTTTCCTGCGTCAATTGCTCGGCAACATCGGACGCGTTGGCCCCGCTGGCGCCTTTGGCGGCGACGGCTAGAGGATGTTGCTCTGACCCTGTCACGCCAACGTCATGCGTTTCGTGCTACCGGGATGGCACATCCCATCGGTGGAGGGCGCGTGGCATGATCGGTTTGAAAAAGGGACGCTACAGCGCGCGGCAGGCCACCACACAGCAAGATATTGCAGACGCGCAGGCCTTGCGCGCACGCTGTTTCGGGCTCGCACATGACGAGGATCTGTTTGACGCCCACTGCAAGCACATTCTGATCTCCCGTGATGTTGACGACAGCTTAGTGTGTTGCTTTCGTATGATGCCGCTCACAGGCGCTGACATCTCGCGCAGCTACTCGGCGCAGTACTACGAGCTCGGCGCGTTAGAGAGCTATGATGGCAACATGGTCGAGATGGGCCGTTTTTGCGTGGACCCGACCGTTGCAGATCCCGACATCCTGCGCGTGGCATGGGGTGCAATGACCGCGTTCGTGGATGCGCATGGGGTCAAACTGCTCTTTGGCTGTTCTTCTTTTGCAGGGACAGAAACCGCCGACTATCTGGATGCGTTTGCAATGCTGAAGGCGCGTCATCTGGCCCCCAAACGCTGGCTGCCACGGGTCAAGGCCCCGCATGTTTTTAAATTTGCAGCCCGCCTGCGCCGCGCCCCTGACGTCAAAAAGGCGATGGTTCGGATGCCACCACTGTTGCGGACCTATCTCATGATGGGGGGCTGGGTGAGCGACCATGCAGTTGTCGACCGCCAGATGAACACGCTGCACGTGTTTACCGGCGTAGAGATTGGGGCGATTCCACCGGCACGCAAACGGCTGCTGCGCGCGGTTGTTGGCTAGTCGAAAAACGCCGCTTGGTGCGCAAGCCGGTGCATAGCTTCAAGCCACGTGCCACACGGACGCACCAGCTAACGGCGTACACGCGGTACAGTGTGGTTGACGCCCGCAGGAAGGGCGGCTAGCTGGCGGGGATGGCCCGTGTCCCCTTGCTCCAGCTTTCCGATATTTCGCTTACCTTTGGTGGCGATCCTGTGTTCGACAACCTGTCGTTGGTGATCCAGCCCGGCGACCGCGTTGCGCTGGTGGGGCGCAATGGCTCGGGCAAATCCACGTTGATGAAAGTGATGGGCGGTCTGGTCGAGGCTGACCGCGGCGACATCGTGGCCGGCCCTGGGATCAGTGTTGGCTACATGGAGCAAGATCCTGACATGTCAGGATTTTCCACGCTTGGAGACTTTGCAACTGCGGGCCTTGATGCCTCGGACCTCTACAAAGTGGAACGCGCAGGCGAAGGGTTGAAATTTGACCCCGCGCGCCCGGTCAGCACAGCATCCGGCGGGGAGCGTCGTCGCGCGGCGCTCGCCCGGTTGATGGCCGAAGCGCCGGACCTGATGCTTTTGGACGAGCCGACCAACCATTTGGACATCGAAGCGATCGCCTGGCTCGAAGCGGAGCTTAAGGCGACGAGAGCGGGGTTTGTACTGATCAGCCACGACCGTGCGTTTCTGCGTGAGCTAACGCGTGCAACTCTCTGGATTGACAGGGGAATTGTGCGACGGCAAGAGAAAGGCTTTGACGCCTTTGAGGCATGGCGCGACACCACGTGGGAAGAAGAAGACACCCAACGGCACAAGCTGAACCGCAAGATCAAGGCCGAGGCCCGCTGGGCCGTGGAAGGCATCAGTGCGCGACGCAAGCGCAACCAAGGCCGCGTGCGTGCGTTGCAGGAGTTGCGGGCGGAGCGTGCCAGCCAGATCAAGCGCCAAGGGACAGCGGCAATGGCCTTTGAGGCAGGTCCGAAGTCGGGCCGCAAGGTCATCGAGGTCAAAGATATTTCAAAGTCTTTCGGCGAAAAGGTGATCCTTGAGCCGTTCTCTCTGACGATACAAAGGGGCGACCGCATTGCATTTGTCGGCCCCAACGGCGTTGGCAAGACGACGCTGCTGAATATGCTGATCGGCACCACGACACCGGATGACGGGCAAGTGACCCGTGGTACCAACCTTGAACTTGCTGTTTTTGACCAATCCCGTGCACAGCTTGATCCGGACATGAGCCTTTGGGACAGCCTGACGGGTGATCCGGACATGCGCGTCAGTGGCAAGGCGGATCAGGTTATGGTGCGCGGCGCACCCAAGCACGTGGTGGGCTACCTCAAAGAGTTCCTTTTCGACGAGGCGCAAGCCCGCGCACCCGTCCGGTCGCTGTCCGGGGGGGAGAAAGCGCGGCTGCTTTTGGCCAAGTTGATGGCGCGGCCCAGCAATCTGTTGGTTTTGGACGAACCGACCAATGATCTGGACGTGGAAACGCTCGATCTGTTGCAAGATCTGATCGAGGCCTATGACGGCACGGTTCTGTTGGTCAGCCACGATCGCGACTTTCTGGATCGTGTGGCGATCACGACGATTGCAATGGAAGGCGACGGCAAAGCGACCGTTTATGCGGGCGGTTGGAGCGACTACCGCTCACAACGCCAGCCAAAGACGTCGCAGGACGCCGGAACCAAGGCAAAGAAGTCCGAAAACCGGAACAAGCCCAAGGCTCAGGCCGAAACAGGATTGAGCTTTACGGAGCGGCACCGTCTGGACGCATTGCCCGCGGAGATGGAGCGTCTGGAGGCAGAGATCGGCAAGGTGCAGGAGTTGCTGTCCGATCCCGACCTCTTTACCTCGAACCCGGTGAAATTCCAGAAGGCCACGGATGCCTTGATCGAACGCCAGGCCAAGCTGGATGCGGCAGAGGAAGAGTGGCTGACGTTGGCCGAAAAGGCAGACGCCTGATCATCGCATCCGCAGCGCACCGTCCAGACGGATCACTTCGCCGTTTAAATACCCCATCTCGACGATAAACGCGGCCAAGCGGGCGTATTCCAACGGGTCGCCCAAACGCGCAGGGTTTGGCACGTCTGCAGCGAGGGCGGTCTGCACGTCTTCGGGCAAACCGGCCAGCATCGGTGTTTTGAAAATGCCCGGCGCGATGGTCATGACGCGCACGCCGCTGGATGCGAGATCGCGCGCCATGGGCAAGGTCATGCCGACGACGCCGCCTTTGGATGCGGCATATGCGGCTTGACCTTTCTGGCCGTCAAAGGCCGCGATGGACGCGGTGTTAATGATCACACCGCGTGCGCCGTCTGGCTCGGGTGTGTTTTGCGTCATGGCGACCGCTGCCAGTCGCGCGATGTTGAAACTGCCGACGAGGTTTATGTCGATGGTTTTCTGGAACGCGGGCAAGGGGTGCGCGCCGTCGCGTCCCACAGTTTTGATGCCAAGCGCGATGCCAGCACAGTTTACCGCAGTGGTAATGCCGCCCATCTGGGCGCAGGCCTGATCAATCGCAGTTTGGACCGACACATCGTCGGTGACATCCGTTTCTACAAAGTGCCCACCAATGTCGTGGGCCACTTGCGGGCCGCGATTCGCATCGCGATCCAGAATCGTAACGACGGCTCTACGTGACGCAAAATGCCGGGCTGTGGCTTCGCCAAGGCCCGATGCGCCGCCGGTAACTATCGCTAAGGTTGTGTCGAGCTTCATCTGGCCAGTTCCTCCGCGTATATGAACGTATGTTCATTTACCCGCAGCCACCGCCATCTGGCAAGCCGTAGATCAGCCCTTGTGAATCCAGCCGCCGCCAAAGATCCGGCTGCTGTCGCGGTCGTAGAACACGCAGGCCTGACCCGGCGAAACACCTGCTTCAGCAGCCACCAGTTCAACCGTTGCCTCGGTCGCGCTGAGCGGGCGGATGATGGCGTCAGTCGGTGGGCGGGTCGAACGGACTTTGACCGCCACATGCCATTCCGGCTGGCTGTCGAAGGGTGCGTCGCCCAACCAGTTTACCTCTTTGACTGGTACGATTCGGGTGGCCAGCATCTCTTTGGGGCCAACGATCACCTGACGCGCATCTGCATCCAGCTTGACCACATAGAGCGGGTCCGCCAAGCCGCCGATGCCCAAGCCGCGCCGCTGGCCGATGGTGTAGTTTATCACCCCTTCATGCTGCGCCAGAACACGTCCGTCGACATCCACGATGTCACCGGGTGCTGCCGCTTCGGGACGCAACTTGCGGATAACAGAGGCATAATCGCCGTCAGGCACAAAACAAATATCTTGGCTGTCCGGCTTGTCGGCAACGCTCAGGCCGTATTTTGCCGCCAGCGCGCGGGTGTCGTCCTTTGACGGCAAATGCCCCAAGGGAAAGCGCAGATAGGCCAGCTGTTCCGGCGTTGTGGAAAACAGAAAATAGCTCTGATCCCGGTTTGCGTCCGCTGCACTGTGCAACTCCGGGCCATGTGAGCCCACCAGCCGCTGAATGTAGTGGCCGGTCGCCATGCAGTCGGCGTCCAGATCCTTGGCCGTTTCCAACAGGTCTTTGAACTTCACCCGTTCATTGCACCGAATGCAGGGCACAGGTGTTGCGCCACCCAGGTAGCTGTCAGCAAATTCGTCGATCACCGCATCACGGAACACGTTTTCATAGTCCAAAACGTAGTGTGGAAAGCCCATTTCCTCGGCCACCCGGCGCGCATCATGGATGTCGATCCCCGCGCAGCATGCCCCCTTTTTGGCCAATGCAGCGCCATGGTCATAGAGCTGCAGTGTCACGCCGACCACGTCATACCCCTGTGCCTTCAACTCGGCCGCGACCACAGAACTGTCAACGCCGCCTGACATGGCAACGACCACACGCGTGTCTTCGGGCGCTTTGGCAAAGCCGAGCGAATTGAGCGGACCGGTTTGGTCAAGCATGGCATGTCTCCGGGGATGTTGGGCGCATATATATGAAAATGCGAAATAGTCTCAAGGGGCGGTTTAACGCTGCATTAAACGCGCGCGGTGATGGTCTGGCCAACATCAAACGTGAGCAGTGTAATGTATTTGAAGAAAGTCGATGGCCCGCGTGCCGTCACCCTCCCGGATGGGACTGTGTTGACACAGGCGGATTTGCCGCCTGCATCCACCCGGCGGTGGGTCGCGTCGCGCAAGGCGGCGGTGGTGCGGGGCGTGCTCTATGGGTTGATCACCCAAGAGGGCGCATTGGAGCGTTACAAGCTAAGCGAAGAAGAGTTTCACGAGTGGGTGCGTGCCGTCTCCACCCATGGTGAAGAGGCGCTCAAAGCGACGGCACTACAAAAATATAGACAACCTTAAGTTGTTATGTTATTAGTCCATCAAGGGTAACGTGTGGTTAACCTTTTCAGTTCACGTTTAGTTCGACCCCTTAGACACCCCCAAGTGCGGAGACCGACGAATGCGTGTGCTGCTTGTAGAAGACGATCCAACGACCTCCAAAAGCATCGAGCTGATGCTGACCCATGCTAACCTGAACGTCTATGCCACGGACCTAGGCGAGGAGGGGATTGATCTGGCCAAGCTCTATGACTACGACCTGATCCTCCTTGATCTCGATCTGCCGGATATGAACGGCCACGAGGTTCTGCGCCAACTGCGCCTCGCGCGGGTGGAAACGCCCATTCTGATCCTGTCTGGCGCCGACGATACAGAGAATAAAATCAAGGGGTTCGGCTTTGGCGCCGACGACTATCTGACCAAGCCGTTCCACCGCGAAGAGTTGGTTGCACGCATCCACGCGATCATTCGGCGGTCCAAGGGTCATTCACAGTCGGTGATTGTCACTGGCGACGTGTCCGTGAACCTGGATGCCAAAACGGTGAGCGTCGACAACAAGACCGTGCATCTGACCGGCAAAGAGTACCAAATGCTCGAGCTTCTCAGCCTGCGCAAGGGGACGACGTTGACCAAGGAGATGTTCCTGAACCATCTCTACGGCGGCATGGATGAGCCCGAACTGAAGATCATCGACGTGTTCATCTGCAAGTTGCGCAAGAAACTCAGCACAGCCACTGGTGGGCATAACTACATCGAAACCGTTTGGGGGCGGGGATACGTATTGCGTGATCCTGAACCGGCGGAACAAACGGATGACGAACGGATCGCCATCGGCGCCTGATTTCCGACACATGACACGCACGGGGCCGGTTGCAAATGCAGTGACCGGTCCCTTTTCCGTTGGGCATCCTGTTGCCATCGATCCCGCCTTTTTGAGGCGTGATGGGATCAATGACTGGACCGCGTCCGCACACGCTTCTATCTCTTGGCCAGATTGACCCGAGGGACGCCGTGACTGCCGAAATCGCCATCCATGAATTGTCTGACACACAAGCTAAAGCGGAGTTGGCACGCCTTGCCGAAACCTTGGCACGCGCGAACACCGCTTATCACGCAGCGGACAGACCTGATATTTCGGACGCCGAATACGACGCGCTCAAACGTCGAAACGCAGACATCGAAGCGCGTTTTCCAGACCTGAAGCGCACAGATAGCCCTTCGGAGCAAGTTGGCGCTGCACCAGCCGAAGGCTTTGGCAAGGTTGCACATAGTGTCGCCATGTTGTCTTTGGCAAATGCCTTCGATGATGAAGATGTGGCTGATTTCGACGGGCGTGTTCGCAAATATCTCGGTCTGCCGTCTGATGCGCCACTTGCCTACACCGCAGAGCCAAAAATTGACGGGCTGTCACTGTCACTGCGGTACCAAGGCGGAAAACTGGTGCAGGCTGCCACACGCGGTGACGGCACTACCGGTGAGAACGTTACCGAAAATGCCCGGACGATTGCGGATATTCCCCACGAATTGATCGACGCACCAGAGGTCTTGGAAGTAAGGGGTGAAGTCTACATGTCTCACCCCGATTTCGAAGCGCTGAACGTCCGCCAACAGGATGCGGGCCAAAAAACATTTGCCAATCCGCGCAATGCGGCTGCCGGATCGTTGCGCCAGCTTGACGCTCAAATCACCCGCGCCCGTCCTCTTCGGTTCTTTGCCTACGCGTGGGGCACGCTTTCGGATCCGTTGGCTCAAACGCAACACGCGGCGATCACACGACTGGCTGACCTTGGATTTCAGACGAATCCGCTCACCGCCATTTGCGACGGACCCGCGGAAATGGTCGCGCATTACCGTGCCATCGAACAGCAACGGGCCCAGCTGGGCTATGATATCGACGGCGTGGTCTACAAGGTTGATGACCTGACTTTGCAATCCCGACTTGGTTTTCGCTCGACGACCCCTCGATGGGCGATCGCACATAAATTCCCTGCGGAACTGGCCTGGACCTGCCTGGAAGCCATCGACATTCAGGTGGGGCGCACGGGCGCATTAAGCCCCGTGGCACGTTTGACACCGGTGACGGTGGGTGGCGTCGTGGTATCGAACGCCACGCTCCACAACGAAGACTATATTGCTGGTCGCGACAACAAGGGTGGCGAGATTCGTGATGGCAAAGACATCCGCGTGGGTGATTGGGTCCAAGTGTACCGCGCGGGCGATGTGATCCCCAAAGTTGCTGATGTGGATCTGTCAAAGCGGCCAGAGCAGTCAGTCCCATTTGAGATGCCGACCCAATGCCCGGATTGCCAAAGCGATGCCGTGCGTGAACCCGGTGATGCCGTAAGGCGGTGTACTGGTGGGTTGATCTGTCCGGCGCAAGCCGTTGAAAAATTGAAACATCTGGTGAGCCGCGCGGCCTTTGACATCGACGGATTGGGGGCAAAGCAAGTCGAACAATTCTATACCGATGGGTGGATCGCGGAACCTGCGGATATTTTTGAACTGCGCACGCGCTATGGCACCGGCATGCAGCAACTGAAAAACCGCGAGGGTTGGGGCGAAAAGTCAGCGACCAACCTCTTCGACGCAATTGACGAGCGGCGCAAGATCGAACTGGGGCGCGTGATCTTTGCACTGGGGATCCGCCACGTTGGCGAAGCAGCGGCAAATCTATTGGCCAATCACTACGGCAGTTGGGACGCATTCAGCGCCGCAATGCGTGCGGCCGAAACGGGTAACGCCGCGTGGGAAGAACTGACCGACATCGACGGCGTGGGGGCTGTCATGGCGGGTTCGCTTGTCACGACTTTCAACCAGCAAGCCGAGGTCGACAGCATCGACCGGTTGGCCGCGCATCTCGATATTCAGGATGCAGTGCGCCCCGACACGTCTGGCAGCCCGGTGGCAGGCAAAACCGTCGTGTTCACCGGGACATTGGAAAAGATGACGCGGGCCGAGGCCAAGGCGCGGGCCGAGACATTGGGCGCCAAAGTGTCAGGATCAGTGAGCGCGAAAACCGACATTCTGGTGGCGGGGCCAGGTGCAGGATCGAAGGCGAAAAAAGCCGCGGAACTGGGCATTGAAACGCTTGATGAAGACGGTTGGCTGGACCTGATCAGCGCGTCATGAGCCGACCCGAAATTCTCTTTCCTCTTTTCGCCGATCTCGAAACGCTTGATGGCGTGGGGCCGAAGACAGCCCAGAACCTTGACCATCTGGGCATTCAAGCACCGCGCGACATGTTGTTTACCTTGCCGCATTCCGGGATTGACCGTGCGTTGCAGGAAACGGTGGACAGCCTGCCGCTGCCAGCAACTGTCACGGTCAAAGTGACGGTGGGCGCGCATCACCCCGCGCGCAATCGCGGCGGTGCTTACCGGATCCATGTCGAAGACGCGCAAACGAGTTTTCAACTCGTTTTCTTTCATGGGCGGAGCGATTACCTGAACAAAGTCCTGCCAACAGGAAGCACACGTATCGTTTCCGGCAAGGTTGAGCTGTTCGACGGCATCGCAAACATGGTGCACCCCGAACATATCGTGCCCGAAGAAGACGCCGAGACGATTCCGCCCTTTGAACCGGTCTATCCTTTGACTGCAGGAGTGACGCAGAAAACCATGTTCAAGGCGTCCCGTTCGGCTTTGGCGCGTCTGCCGGAATTTGCTGAATGGGCTGATGCCAACCAAGTCGCGCAAGCGAAATGGCCCGATTTCACCACTGCGGTGCGGTCGGCACATACGCCGCAATCGCAAGGGGATGTATCGCCGACCAGTGTGGCGCGCGAGCGGTTGGCCTATGACGAGTTGTTGGCCCATCAGCTAACACTTGCGCTGGCGCGGGTGTCCGAACGCCGGGGTGCCGGGGTTGCATCGATCGGGTCGGGAACGCTGCAGCAACGTGTGCGCGCTGGCCTGCCTTACGCGCCGACGGGTGCGCAAGAACGGGCAATTGGCGAAATAGCGGCCGACATGGCGCAGCCCGCGCGAATGAACCGCCTGCTGCAAGGGGATGTCGGTGCTGGCAAGACGCTCGTGGCGTTTATGGCGCTGTTGATTGCCGTCGAAGCGGGCGGGCAGGGCGTGATGATGGCCCCGACGGAAATTCTGGCGCGTCAGCATCTTGAAGGGTTGCAACCCATGGCCGAGGACGCAGGCGTCGTTCTCGAGCTGTTGACTGGTCGCGATAAGGGGCGCGAACGACAGGCCAAACTGGATGCGCTTGCGCGTGGGGACATCCACATTCTCGTGGGCACCCATGCTGTGTTCCAGAACGACGTACAATTTGCCGATTTGCGTCTGGCCATCGTCGATGAACAGCACAGGTTTGGTGTGCGACAGCGCCTTGCACTTGGTCAAAAAGGGGGTGGGGCGGACGTTTTGGTCATGACTGCCACGCCAATCCCGCGATCCCTAGCGCTCGCGCAATATGGCGACATGGATGTTTCTGTCCTTGATGAAAAACCGCCCGGACGCAAACCGATCAAAACGGCATTGGTCAGCACAGGGCGCATGGACGAAGTGATCGCGCGCCTCAGTGCTGCCATGGCCGAGGGGCGGCAGTGTTACTGGGTCTGTCCACTCGTCGAGGAAAGCGAAGCCGTGGATTTGACAGCGGCGGAGGAACGGTTCAAACGCTTGCGCGCTGTTTTGGGCGAGGACCGCGTGGGTCTGGTGCATGGGCAAATGCCGCCTGCGGACAAAGATGCGGCAATGGCCAGGTTCCAAGCGGGCGAGACGGGCGTGCTGGTCGCGACAACGGTGATCGAAGTCGGTGTGAACGTTCCAAACGCGACCATCATGGTCATTGAACGTGCCGAAACCTTTGGGCTCGCTCAGTTGCACCAGTTGCGGGGGCGGGTTGGGCGTGGTGATGCGGCTTCAACCTGCCTGCTGCTCTATCAGGCTCCGATGTCCGAGGCGGGGCAAAAACGGTTAGAGGTGTTGCGGGAAACCGAGGACGGATTTCGCATCTCTGAAACGGATTTACAGATGCGGGGTTATGGCGATCTGATCGGCACAGCACAGTCTGGGGTGCCCAAGTTTCGGATTGCGGATCTGGATCGCCAATCCGCGCTGATGGCCGTGGCGCAAAGCGATGCGCGAAAGTTGCTGGCTGATGATCCGACTCTCAGTTCCCCTCGAGGTCAAGCGGCCCGCGTTCTCTTGTGGTTGATGCGGCAAGACGAGGCGATCCGTTTGATATCAGTCGGTTAACCCTATTTGTTCCAAAAAGTTCGCAAATGTTCTCAAAAAGTTCTTTACGCTTCGTTAATAATATGGGAACAAAGAGGCAACTCAAGATGGGAGATGCCGACATGACCACATTGCGCCACATCAAGGATATTGCCACCCGCGCCGAAGCCACATTGCTTCAGGATGCGATTGGGGCAGCGGCCTTGGCGGTGATGCTGGTGGTGGGTCTGCATCTTCCTGCCTTGATCTGAGTTCTGCCTGCGATCTTGCTTCGATCCCTTTTTGCGCCCGTCCCAATTGGCGCCCTCGTGACCGGCTCTGCCTGCCGTATCACGCCCCGTCTGCCTTCGGGGTTCCGGATCTGTCCCACGCAAGAGACGCTTTCCTCGCGCCGCCATCCGCCCGGATGTGCGGCGCTTTTTTTTGCGTGGTTCAGAACGTGTAGGCGAGGCGCAGCCCACCCCAGTGTTCACCGTTCACCGTGATCGGTACAGACAAGTCTTTCATCATCTTGAACGCGCCGCCGCCCATATCACGTCGGTACACCTGCAACAGGAATGGCGCAGTGTTCCGGCCAGCCTTCAGGCCCACACGGTCGTCAAAAATGCGTCGGTTGCGGCAATGCCCGGTGTTCCAGACAACGTCGTGGCTTTGCGGTTGTGAGAACTTGAGATTGTGCGTCGGCAGATAACCGTTCACATCCACAGCCGCGCAAAACACGACCTTTGGATCAAACTCTAGCGCAGGTTCCTGGATAGCCGGCAGAATCTGGTCAAACAGATCGACATAAGCCGTTCGGACCTGCGCCGGGTTGGTGTTGGGTATCTGTTGATAGGCGCGGTCAAACAGCGCGTTGCGTGTCAGGCGCCCGCTTTCAAGCAGCGCCTCAAAGGCCGCGATGATCGCAGCGGCACGATCACGCGCGTAAGCGATATATGGCGCATCATCAGTCATCCCGCCCAAGCCCGCACTGGACTGAACAATGGTTTCCGATGTGTCGATCAACCGTTGGATACGTCCATGTGCTTCGTGGATGCCAGAGGTCGTGGTTGCAATGCTGGCTCCGATCCCGCGCATATCCGGTGAAAACTGCTCAATAGCGGTGCGCACTTTACCTGCCTGGGTTTCGATCCGCTGTGCCTGTTCTTGCGTGTCGGCAATCGACCGTTCCATCCGCGTCAGCGCCCCGTCGGTCCTGCTTGAATGGTCAATCAGTTCGGTTGCCGTTTGTGAGACATTGCTCGCCTCGACATTCAGGGTGGCAATCCAGTCGGTCAGCGTCTCGATATTGGTGGAGATCTGCGCGGCCGCATCCTTGGTCTTGCGCGAGAGTTCATTGATCGCCTCGGCCACGACGGCAAAGCCACGCCCGGCATCCCCGGCGCGCGCGGCTTCGATTTTGGCATTGATGGCCAGTGTGTTGACCTGCATTGAGATCGCGGCGATCTGGGCGTTGTTGTCTTTGGCCGCTTTCAGGGTGTCGCTGACCGTGCCGCTGCGATCGGACAAATCCTGAACCCACTCCGCCACATCCTGCGAACGTGCCCCGAGCGCGCGCATCAGGGTCGCTGACTGTTCAACGTCTTCGGCCGTGCGTGAAACGCTTTCGCCCAGGTCGAACGCGGATGTTTGCACCGCCGCATTGGCGGCCTCAATGTCACTTGCTCCGCTTTCCAACGCAGAAAGCGCCGTGCGTTGCTCAAGTGCTTGGGCTTCGACCATGTCGAGAAATCCGGCGATGTCGACGATTTCATAGCCAAGGGTTGCTGCCGCACGCGCCAAAGCGTTCAACTGCGGTATCTCGGGAAACTCTTGCCGGGCCGTCATTCAAGCGCCTTTGCTACATATCGAATGACAGGTGGGTAGGGGGAATTCGTTCAGATTTGGCTAATGCAGTCAGGCGCAATCAGACCGCAGTGCCTGATCCAAGGCTTCGGTTGTGGCCTCGATGCTGAGCAAGATCGACGCGTGGCGATTTTTGTAGTCCCGCGCAGGTTCCAATACTTCGAACCCTTCAAATGGCGCGTCCGGTACGGGGCCACCTGATTTCAACATGGCGCGCAAGCCGTCGCGGGCGGCCTCAAGCTCGCTCAGATTTCGCCCGATGACTGCCGCACCAGTAACCGACGCCGCAGCTTGACCCAGGGCGCATGCCTTTACGTCCTGTCCAAAACCACTGATCCGCCCATCCGTGACTTGCACATCCACCGTGACGGTCGATCCGCACAGGGGGGAGCGTTTCTTGACCGTGGCGTCGGGTGCATCAAGGCGGGTGGCATGCGGTATCTCGGACGCCAGAGCCAGGATGCGTGTCGAATAGAGTTTGATCAGGTCGGTGTCGGCGGGCATGGCATGATCCGGGTATGGTGTCGTGTGGTCTTTGTCCTTACATAAGCGGCCCTGAACCAGATGCAAAAAGGTTTTGCCATGACCGTTCCGTTTGACCCCGCCACACTGCGCTATGATGCAAACGGCCTGATCCCCGCCATCGCTCAAGATGACGAAAACGGCGACGTTCTGATGATGGCCTGGATGAACGCCGAAGCGGTTGCACGAACCTTGGACACAAAGCGCGTCACGTATTGGTCGCGCTCGCGCCAGTCATTCTGGATCAAGGGTGAAACATCCGGGCACGTTCAGGAACTGGTATCGATGCGGGTTGATTGTGACCGGGATTGCCTGTTGCTGCGCATCCGTCAAACCGGTCCCGCCTGTCACACAGGGCGGCGCACCTGTTTTTATACGGACGTCACGGACGGCCCCGAAGTCGAATTGATGGCACCTGAGGTCTAGCCTGCGCCTCACCCGCTGGTCGCAGTGTCGGATGCGACTGGCAAGCCCACCATGGCGCGGATATCTGCGGGGCTGCATCCATCCGCCCGGTATTTGGATATAGCGCGTGCATCGTCGCGTTTGGCCAGCCGTTTCCCGGCATCGTCGCGGATCAGTCGATGGTGGTGGTAAACAGGTGTCGGCAAGCCAAGCAGCCGTTGCAACAATACGTGAATTTTTGTGCTGTCAAACAGGTCCGCGCCGCGCACCACATGGGTGATCCCCTGATACGCGTCGTCCAGCACCACAGACAGGTGGTAGGAACCGACAAAATCCTTGCGTGACAAGACGATATCGCCCACGTCGCGGATCAACGCATGGCCTGTCACAGAACACTCGGTCGCCCATTGATCGGTGGGAGTACCTGTTTCCTGAAAGGTGAACGGCCCGCCATCCGCCATCTGAACCGCTTTGCTCATATCCAGGCGCAAGGTCGTCTTGTCTGGAAAAGCCTCGTGCATCTCGCGGTCATCACGGCACGTTCCGGGATAGATCAATCCATCAGGACCAAAGGGCAGCTCCGCGCCTTCTTGCGGCGCACCCAAGGCGCCAAGGATATCCTTGCGAGAGCAGGTGCAGTCAAAGAGGACATGACGGTTCGCCCACAAATCGTGCAACGCATCGCGATAGGCTTCGATACGGTCCGACTGACGGATCGGCGGGGCGTCCCAGGTGAGCCCGAGCCACGAGAGATCATCGTAGATCGCATGTTCCCACTGCAGTCGCGCTCGCGTGGTATCGATATCCTCAATACGCAACAGAAAACGCCCGCCGCGCGCGCGCGCCATATCATGTGCAAGGATGGCGGAATAGGCATGGCCCAAATGCAGCGGACCCGTTGGAGACGGTGCAAAGCGGGTCGTAAAGATCACGCTTTTTCAATCACGTAGACAGTGGAGCTCAAGTCGATTCCGGGCAAGTGCGGGCCATGCTCTTTGAACACGAGCCGCGCAGCACCGCAGTCGGTCCATTCGGCAATTGCCCCTTCGTTCGCGGGGTCTTCCAACGCATGATCATTCAGTGAGAACACCAATTTGCCTCCCGACTGTAGGGCCCGCATCAAGCTGTGCAAAACGGAAATCGGTGCGGCCCCCGCGCCAATGACACCGATGGCGGACATTGTGGCGTAAGCGCCGCGCGGTACTGCACCATCCGCATCCACAGTATCGAGTTGGCGATATGCCCCCTTGGTGCGCGCTTGTTCCAGCATCTCCGAAGACAAGTCCACGCCGTCAATCGTGGTGAACCCAGCATGTTTCAGAGCAAGCCCTGACAGGCCCGTGCCGCATCCAAAATCGAGAACAGGTGATGCCATGTCTGTGACGTGTGCCTTGAGGGCTTCGGCGCACCGCACGGGCGTCGCGTAACCGTTTTCGGCCAGCTCGGCCTCGTAACTCGTTGCCCAATCATCATAAAGCGCACGTGTAGATGCCGTATCTCGGGCCTTGTAGGCTTTGTCCAGAAAACCAGTCATGGCAGCAGATTAACGGGGCAGATGCTGTCCCGTCCAGCGTTTCAGGCTGCAACGGCCTGCGGCGCGAGCCAGGTTTGCCAATCTGCCTTGGCGCGATCCGTATATGCCTTGTACCGATCCTTGCGCCCGCGGCGTCCACCCTTCAGACCTTCGACCGGTGGGAACAGGCCAAAATTCACGTTCATGGGTTGGAACGTCTTTGCCTCTGCGCCGCCGGTGATGTGGGTGATCAGCGCGCCCATCGCGGTGGTGGGTGGCGGTGCGTCCAACGTCCCACCCATGATGTCCGCCGCTGCCATACGGCCAGCAAGCAGCCCCATAGCGGCGGATTCAACGTAACCTTCGACGCCGGTGATCTGGCCTGCAAAACGGATGTGGGGGCGTGATTTCAAACGCATATCCGCCGTCAGCAGCGTCGGTGCGTTCAAAAACGTGTTTCGGTGAATGCCGCCCAGTCGCGCAAAACTCGCCTCTTCCAGCCCTGGAATTTGTTTGAAAACATCGGTCTGCGCACCGTACTTCATCTTGGTTTGAAAGCCGACGATATTATAGAGCGTCCCCAATTTGTTGTCCCGGCGCAACTGAACAACCGCATAGGGTTTGATGTCAGGCGCATGGGGGTTGGTCAGGCCGACGGGTTTCATCGGGCCAAACCGCAATGTCTCGCGACCGCGTTCGGCCATCACCTCAATCGGCAGGCACCCATCAAAATAGGACGCCGTCTCGCCTTCGTGAAACTCGGTCTTGTCAGCGGCCAACAGCGCGTCGATGAAGGCCTCGTACTGATCCCGGTCCATGGGACAATTCAAATAGGCGGTCCGCTCTTCTTCGGTTTCACCCTTGTCATAGCGCGACTGCATCCACGCCTTGGACATGTCGATGCTGTCAAAATACACGATGGGCGCAATGGCGTCGAAAAATGCCAGCGCATCGGCGCCAGTCTCTGCCGCGATGGCGGCCCCAAGGGCCGAGGACGTCAAAGGACCGGTTGCAAAGATCCAGTTGCCGTCATCGGGCAGGGCTGTCACTTCGCCGTATTCCACTGTGATATTCGGATGCGCCATCAGCGCGTCGGTGACCGATTGAGCAAATGGTTCACGATCCACAGCCAGCGCGCCGCCCGCAGGCAAACGGTGCGCATCGGCCGTGCGCATGATCAACCCGTCCGCGGCGCGCATTTCCCAATGCAACAGGCCCACGGCGTTCTGTTCGCTGTCATCAGACCGAAACGAGTTCGAGCAGACCATTTCGCCCAACAACCCTGTCTGGTGCGCAAAGGTGCCAACGCTGGGGCGCATTTCGTGGATCACCACTTGAACGCCCAGTTGTGCCGCTTGCCACGCCGCTTCGGACCCGGCCATGCCGCCGCCCACAATATGCAATGTCTGTGTCATGACGCGGATGTAGGGCAGGGGCACACACAGCGCAATGCTGTAGATCACCGTGGATACAATGAGGAGGATTTTGGGGTCGCCGCTGCGGGAATGGTCGGTCAGAGAGAGGCTGACCTGGAGGGACCTTCCGCCCACGGCGACCCAAAATAGTCACGGTTGCTGTTAACCGTGACCCATTTATGCCTCATTTGCGCCCAATTTGCCAGACTTCTTTTGGAAATAGTCAGGTCCCGTTTTGGAAACAAAGGTGCGAGAAAGGTTATTGACGCCAGTTTGGATCACGCTTGTCGATAAAGGCGGCGATACCTTCGGCGGTGTCGTCACGCATCATGTTGTGGACCATCACGTCACCTGTAAATTCATAGGCTTGCGCCACGGGCATCTCCAGCTGCGCATAGAACGCTTGCTTGCCGATGCGCACGGCGGAACCCAGTTTTGCAGCCACTTGCGTGGCAAGCGCATGCGCCTCCTGTGCCAGTTCGTCCATTGGGACGGCGCGGTTGATCAGGCCCAGTTCTATGGCTTTGTCCGCCTCGATGAACGTGCCTGTGGTTAACATCTCAAACGCTTGCTTGCGGGGGATGTTGCGGCTGAGGGCGACCATGGGGGTGGAGCAGAACAGGCCGATATTGACCCCATTCACGCCAAACCGTGTGCCTTGCGCGGCAACTGCCATGTCGCATGTGGCCACCAACTGACACCCGGCGGCTGTTGCGATCCCGTGTACCTGCGCGATCACAGGCTGGGGCAGGGACTGTACCCGCGCCATCATCGCGGCACAGCGGTCGAACAAATCCTTGAAATACGCCGCACCGCCATCTTCGGCCTGCCGCCCGGCAGTCATCTGTTTGAGGTCATGGCCCGCGCAAAATGCCTTGCCCGCGCCCGACAGAACCACGGCGCGCACGCTGTTGTCGTCGGCTATTTCGTCCAATGCGGAATGCAGCGCTGAAATCATCTCGTCCGACAGGGCGTTCAGCCGTTCGGGCGCATTCAGCCTTAGGTGCGCAACCCCGTTTGCGACCTCACGTTCCAGAATTGCCATCTTGCCCTCCACCCCGTTTCCGGCAAACCCTAGGACACCAAATGCACGAGGGGAAGTATGGGCGTTGTCATGACGGCGACAGAAATGAACGCATTTCTGCAAAAGGTCTTTTTGGAAGTGGCCGGCGAATTTCACGTCGAAGAGGTGAGCGACACCGGCGTCACCCTTCGGCTCTTGGTGCAGGACCGTCACCTGAGGCCCGGCGGCACGATCTCCGGGCCTGCAATGTTCGGGTTGGCGGACGTGACCGCCTATATGGTCACACTGGCACATATCGGGCCGCGCGCGCTTGCCGTGACGACGAATTGCGCCATAGATTTCATGCGAAAACCTGCCGCTGGGGTCGACCTGATTGCGCACGGTCGGTTGCTCAAACTGGGCAAACAGTTGTCGGTGTCAGACGTGCTGATCTATTCCGAAGGGGTGGAGCAGCCCGTTGCGCGGGCCAGTCTGACATATGCTATTCCACCAGCGGGCGTCGATCTGCCGAGCTGAAAAAACGGTCGAGCCAGGAGATGACCTGAACCCGACCGCAGAGGAAGAGGTCTGGCGGATGCCACGGGGATGTCACGCCCGCCAGAACACGCGCCGGGTCTCGATTGAGGCGTCGACGGGTGTCAGTCCCACATCGCGCAACTGCTCAGCCGTCAGTTGACGCAGCGCCAGGCGCGTACGCCGGCGTGTGGCCCATTTCGAGACGGTCACTGCAACACGAACCGCCAGCACCGAGACAGCAGGCATATTTGTCTGCGCCGTCAGGTAGGCGAGGTGGGGATGTGTAGACTGCAGGGACCGTGTCATGGGTATCTCCTAAATTGTATTGACACAATGTGGCGTATAGCGCACAAATAAGTGGTACAATGCGTGCTGCGCAAATGCTATGGATATATTGTAATGGATACAATTTGGTCGCCGGATCTCATCGAGGGGCAAGGCCCGAAATACAAAGCGGTGATGCAGGCGATCCGGCTGCGCATTGCGGACCATGATCTGACACCGGGAGACAAGTTACCGCCGGTGCGTGATCTGGCCTGGCACCTTGGCATTACACCGGGAACGGTGGCGCGTGCCTATACGCTGTTGACCGATGACGGCACCCTGACCGCAGAGGTGGGGCGCGGAACGTTCGTCGCACAACCTGATGAAAAGGCGCCGTTATTCGCAGATGTCCCGCTTGAAGTAGACAGCGCGACACACCTGTCAGAAGCGCAGTCCTGGCATGTAAACCTGTTTTCCCCGCACCTGCCCAGTGTGGGGCAGGCGACCCTGATCCGTGGCCTTTTGGCCGAGGTTGCGCAGGACCCGCCGTCGGGGATGATGCATTACCCGACGCGGACGGGCGGTGCTGCAGCCCGCGCGGCGGCGGTCGCGTGGTTGGACGGCGCGCCGATTGGATCATTTGGTGCGGATGATGTGGTTTTGGCCAATGGTGGGCAAAACGCGATTCTCTTGATCTTTCAGGCGCTTCTCAAAGGGCGCCGTCCCGCGATTCTGGTCGAGGATCTGGCATACCCCGGCTTTCGTCGCGCCGCCGAGTTGTTGCGCGCAGATGTGATCCCAGTAGAAATGGACGCGCATGGTGTCATTCCAGAGGCGTTGGACGCCGCCGCACGTGCCCATGACGCACAGGTCTTTTGCACATCCCCCGAAGTGCACAACCCCACATGTGGATTTACGCCGCTCGAGCGCCGGAATGAATTGGCCGAAGTGGCGCGCCGCAACGATTTGCAGATCCTCGAAGACGATTGTTACAGATTGGGGCAGGCACAAGCGCCCGGATACCGCATGATTGTACCAGAACGCAGTTGGTACATTTCGTCGATCTCGAAATCCATCACGCCTGCACTGCGTCTGGGCATGGCTGTCGCGCCCAAAGGGCGGGCCGGTGTTCTGCGCCGGACCGCGGAATATTCGTTCTTTGGCTTGGCGACACCTTTGACGGACCTGACGGCCAAGCTGTTGGTGCATCCCGAATTGCCACGCTTGATGGATGCCGCCCGTAAGGGCATCGGCACGTATGTGCGCCGCGCCGTCAACATTCTGGGTGGGTACGAGATCGTATGGCGTGAGGATGTACCGTTTTTGTGGCTGCATCTGCCCGAAGGCTGGCGCGCAGGTGCCTTTGTGCAAGCGGCAGAACAACAGGGCGTGCGCATCCGTGCCGCCGAGGAATACGCCTGCCGTGACGCGCGGACACCCCACGCGGTGCGCATGGCGGTCAATGCGGGGGTGTCGTTGCAGTCTTTTGAGGCCGCAATCGAACGTCTGCGCGTACTGCTGGACAATCCGCCCGAACAGATCGGCGTCTAAAGCAACCCGCCCGCCCCCCACGCCAATCCAAAGGCGATGGTCAGGGCCGACAGGGCGGCGGCATAGCCTATCAGCTTCCAAACGGAAAACGGTCGCTCACCATAGGCCCGCCGCTGCATGCCGCAGACCACAATTTTGAGTGCTTCGCCCCGGTACGTATAGTGCAGGATCCAAACAGGCAGCAGAATTCGGCGATAGTGGATACCGGTTGTGTCCGTCAGATACCTGACGCCGTGGACGCTCGATTTGCCCACGTCACTCTTGATCTGGTTGCGGATCAACAAATCCTTGTCGCTTGCATTTGCGTCCAGCCCCTCGGCCACCGTCTGGTGGTGCCGCTCTGCGCCGAACCCTGCCAGATAACCGGGGCGATAAGGGCGCAGGCGGCGGGGTTCAAACTCGTGCAGGATGCCGTCGCGGATCAATGGCGTGACGTGGTCCGAGGCGGGCACCAACATGTCATTGAACCGGATGCGCACCGCGCCCCGTGTTTCCCGTGTGATGGTGTTTTTGCCGCTGCGCACCTTGTACTTGGCCCAGTAATTCACGGCCTCATCGCTGTCGAAGGTCCAGAAGGGCACATATATCCCTGCCACCCGTGCGCTTGCGACAACGGATTTCAGATCACCCGGCGCCGCAAACCGGCGGGCGACCCAGTCCACGGCCGCGTCGTGGGCATCCTTGTGTGGCACACGAAAGGGGATCAAAGCGGTGGACGCATACCCGGTGTCATGGCCCGTGATCACCACAGGCCCGTCGCAATAGGCACAACGCTCGCTCAGTGCAGCACCAACAAACACCACGTCGCCACCGCAGGTTTCGCAGTGATGGACCTGTGCATCTTGCGTGACAGGTGGGTCGACATCAGGTGCGGCAGGGTCGAACGGAAACTCCGCCGCTGCATCGGCATCAGCGTCCGTTTCCAGACCATAGCGCGTGCCGCAGCTTGAACACACCAACGCCTGCTGTGCCGGTTCATACAGGCATTGCCCGGCACAGGCCGCGCATTGCAGTTCACTCTGAGCGGTTCCGGCCACCTGCATCAGTTGCTCTCCATGATGGCCATCGCGATCTCCAACAGAATGCGCAGCCGTAACCATCCGCGGTCAATGGCGCCGCCCAGATCACCGTTCATGCCCCAGTCTCCGATGATTGAGGCCACGTACCACGTGATCATCAGCCAAAAGGCCACCATCGACCAACCACGCAAGGACCGCAGCCACCCGGCCGAGCCGTGTTTGAGCTCGTGTTTGGCCTCGTACACCGTGATCAGCTTGCGCATCGCGGGTACACCCGCGCCCGTCGCGATCAATAAAAGCAGCAGTGCCGAGAGAGCAGGGGCCGCCCATTGGATCAACATCGTCATGGTTTGGCCGCTATTTTCATGGGGTAAAATGATACCTTATTTTCAATCAATTGATTTCGCTCACTTAAATCCGTTTTCATGCCGTTGACCTGACATGGCCTTGCTGTATAACCGCGCAATCTGAAATTCCACCCGTCTTGGAAGTGACTTATGAAAACCTATACCGCAACACCTGCGGACATCGACAAGAAATGGATCATCATCGACGCCGAAGGCGTGGTGCTGGGCCGTCTTGCGTCGATTGTCGCCATGCGCCTGCGTGGCAAGCACAAGCCGTCGTTCACACCCCACATGGATTGCGGTGACAACGTCATCATCATCAACGCTGAAAAGATCCAGCTGACCGGGAACAAACGCCAGGAACATCACTACTGGCACACTGGCCACCCCGGCGGGATCAAATCGCGGACCAAGGAACAGATCCTTGAGGGCGCGCACCCCGAGCGCGTCGTGACCCTCGCGGTCAAGCGTATGCTGCCCGGCAACCGCCTGAGCCGTCAGATCATGACCAACCTGCGCGTCTATGCAGGCGCCGAACACCCCCACGAGGCGCAAAGCCCCGAAGTTCTGGATGTCGCATCCATGAACTCGAAAAACACGCGGAGCGCATGAGTATGTCCGACGAAATCAACACACTCGAAGACCTGCAAGCAGTTGCAGGCGACGCAGCCCCCGAGGCGGTTGACCTGGTGCACCGTGAGCCCGTCCGCGACGAGCTGGGCCGGTCCTACGCCACAGGCAAGCGGAAAGATGCGGTTGCCCGCGTCTGGATCAAACCCGGTTCGGGCAAGGTCACCGTGAACGGCAAAGAGATGAACACATACTTTGCCCGCCCCGTGTTGCAGATGATCCTCGCACAACCCTTCACCGTTGCAGGTGTCGAAGGTCAGTTCGACGTTGTCGCAACCGTCAAGGGCGGTGGACTCTCCGGTCAGGCCGGCGCGGTCAAGCACGGCGTGTCCAAGGCGCTGCAACTCTACGATCCTTCGCTGCGTCCCGCGCTGAAAGCTGCTGGTTTCCTGACCCGCGACAGCCGTGTGGTTGAGCGTAAGAAATACGGTAAGGCCAAAGCGCGCAAGAGCTTCCAGTTCTCCAAGCGTTAAGCTGTACCCCACAAACAATCAAAAGGCCGCTCCACCCCGGAGCGGCCTTTTTTGTTTGCGAGGCCTGTCTATGGCTTGGGAATATTAATCGGTGGGAAAGCAATAACCGCGTAGCAATGCCACAGCATCAAGGAAAACACACCTGTGACTGGCGGCGCTCTGGATACCCAAACCACACCGACCTACTACGAACCGGCGACGGCCCATGCGGACCCCGCGCAACACAAATTGCGCGTCATGATCGACGAGGCGGCGACCTTGCGGGGTTTGACAATCCAGATGTCCATGCGGTTGATGGCCCTTGCCGCGACGCCTGATCCGACGCAACAAGAGCGTATCCGCTCGGAATTTCAGTCTCTGTTTCAGCAGTTTTGCGCAAATATGGACATTCTGTTCGGGACGTCCCCGCCAAGCGGTGAGATGCGTGATCATGTCCTTTGGATCCGAGACATCGTGAGGAATGATGTCGCGCGCCGCACCGCGCTGGAGGCCGTGCAGAGTCGGTTTTTGGCACTGTCTAAGCAACTCTCCGATGGGCACGTTCCGGATTTTGACGCGGCGCGAGAGGTGTTTGATACCAATTGGCCGATCGTCCGCGACAAGATCACAGAAATCATTTGGGATCTGTGGGCCGATCTGGACGCGCAGAAAACGGATGCAGTCGCTCAGAACGCTGCGCTCAAAACAACGCTGCAGACCACGTTGTCTGACATCAAACAGTTTTCCGCTGCCATTCGCATGATTGCAATCAACACGGCGGTTCTGGCCACCCGACCGCAGCAGTCCGCCGCTGGTTTCAAACTGATCGCCCGTGAGGTCAAACAGTTGTCCGAAGATATCGACCAAAGCACGGTACGGGCCAAAGATGCACTGGGCGGGTTGCTCTAGTCGTTGAAGTCGTGGGTCACTTGCCTGTGCAAAGGTGATCGCCAAATGACCGCCGGTTAAGGGCAAACCTGCGTCAGTTGTCCGGCTGGATCAGTCCTAGACCACGCAAATAGATCCCGATCCCGGTTTCCAATAGATCCTCAGGTGGAAAGGGAGAGGCGCGGCCCGGCGAATTGCGCGCGAAAAGCTCGACCACTCCGTGGCTCATGGCCCAGATATGCGCCGAAAACATCGACGCAGGTGGGCGGCGGTCTTCGGGAATGTGTTGGCTCAGGTCGCCCGCGGCCTTTTCCAGCACCGCATTGGCCCGCCCGGCAACGTCGGCCAGTTCAGGCGTGCGGTTGACTGATATGCCGCCTTCAAACATGGCGATGTAGTGGCCCGGAAACCGACGTGCAAATGCGAGGTAGGCGCGGCCCGTCGCCTCGAACGCCGCCAAGGCCGAGGGCTGCCCCGACTGGTACGCATGCTCCATCAGGTCAGCGAAAATGCCATACCCCTGGCGCGCGCATTCGGCGATCAGATCCTCGCGGCCTTCATAGTGCCGATACACCGCCGCAGGGGTCACACCGGCGTGCTTGGCCGCCTCTGACAAGGTGAACCCCGTGGGACCCTTTTCTTCGATCAACACGAGGGCTGCGTCAATTAGGGCTTGGCGCAGGTTACCGTGGTGGTAGCCGCGTTTAGGCATCCCAGATATCCGGGCCTGCGCAGATAGAAGTGTCTATGTCGCCAATGGCTTGCGCGTCTTTGTTCGTGTAGTCCAACCCGTGCAAAACCGTGCGGATTGCATTCAGACGGGCGCGCTTTTTGTCGTCGGATCGTACGATGGTCCAGGGCGCGTGGCCTGTATGCGTCAGGTCCAGCGTTTCGCGGATGGCAGCGGTGTACGCATCCCAACGCTTCAGCCCTTCTACGTCGATCCAACTCAGTTTCCACTGTTTCAAGGGATCACTTTCGCGGGCCATGATACGGCGCAACTGCTCGGCACGACCTACGTTGAGCCAGAATTTGAATACGTGGATGCCGTCATCGACCAGCATCTGCTCAAACGGGTTCACTTGCCCGAAAAAGTGTTGCCGCTGGGCAGGTTCGCAGAACCCGAACACATGTTCCACCACGCCCCGGTTGTACCAGCTGCGGTCAAAGAAGGCGATTTCGCCACCCGCGGGCAACTGCCTGACGTACCTTTGAAAATACCACTCTGTCGCCTCGGTCTCGGTCGGTTTGGACAGGGCAACGACGCGTGCACCGCGCGGGTTCAGGTTTTCGCGGAACCGTTTGATCGTGCCGCCCTTACCTGCGGCATCGCGGCCCTCGAACACGCAGGCCACCCGCGCGCCTGTGGTCGACACCCAGTCCTGCATCTTGACCAGCTCGATCTGCAACGCCTCCATCTGGCGCTCATAGGATTTCTTGTCCATCGGCGCATCATGCGGGTAGGTCGGTGTCAGAATGTCATTCTTCTTGGCACCGCGGATCTGGTCGCGGATGTCATCCGGGGCGTGTGTTTCGTAAAACGCCGTGATCGCGCCGTCAAAAGGAAGGCTCATGCTGCATTGTCCAAGTTACTGCTCTTAACATGCAATATGGGGGAGGGCGGCGCTTAACGCAAACCCGCACGTGCCGCGACCCGGTCAATCGCGGCGATGACCTCCTCGGGGTGCGTGTGCTGTGGCATGTGGCCAACACCTTGTAACACCGTGACATTCGCGCCTTCGATCTGTCCCGGCAGTTTCGCGGAATGCACGGACAGCGGCACAATTGTATCCGCGTCGCCGTGGACAACTTCGACTGGCACGTTGATGGACCCGTATTGCGCGGACATCTCGACCACATGTGGCCGCAACCAGTTCACCTGCCGCGCATTGGCGCGCATCGACCCGCGCCGCAGGATCAAGGCAGGGCCCACATGGTCCACATATCCCTCGGGCGCCACCTGCGGGGCGAAAATGCTGGCCACAGCGCCATCCACGTAAGACTGCGGCACAAAGGCAGACAGCACCGGCACGACCAAAGCCCCGCCCCAGGCCGACCCATTCACCGTGTATGTCCAGCCCAGATCGCCCGGCCATGGGTTTGCCACACCAGCCACAGACACAACGCCCGCCAGATCGTCAAACTCCAGCGCCCAGGCCAGCGCAACAACGCCCCCAAACGAGTGCCCCAGCACAATCGGTTGCACCACGCCCAGCTGATCCGTCGCTTGCTTGAGCAGCCTTGCCTGCGCGCGTGGATCGGCGTGGGCTGTGCTCCATGCCGCTTTGTGGATGTCTGACATCTGTTCGGTCCACCCAAGGCCGGGCCGATCCAGTATCGTCACGCGGTATCGATCCGCCACGCTGTCGGCAAAAGCAAAGGTGAAATCACGCGTGTTGCCCGATGCGCCATGGATCAGGACAAGGTCAGGTCCCGCACCCATCTGCACCGCATGCACATCCACACCGTTAACATCGATGATCTGACCCGTTGGCGGAAAATTCCGCGTCGCCGCGCGTTCGCGTTTCAACGCAAACAACTGCACAACCGCAAATGCCAGAACCACAAGACCCAGCAAGAAAAACAATCCGGTTTTCATAATGTCACCCCCGCAGGTCTGTGCGGTCCTGTCCGATACGTTCCATGTCATACGGGGTGGTCAGATAAATCTCGGACAGCCAGTTTCCATAAAGAAGATGCGCGTGGCTGCGCCAACGGTTCGCCGGGGTCTGGCTGGGATCATTTTCCGGGAAATACCCGACGGGCAGGGCAATTTCGGCCCCTTCGACCTGCACCGAGGCCAGATCGCGGTCATATTCCTGTTTCAGCGTGTCGCTGTCATATTCGAAATGGTTCAGAATATAGAGCGCGCGATGCTCGGGATCTTCGATCAAGCATGGCCCGGTGACATTTGACCCAAGCAGAATGGGCAGGCCTGCGGCTTCCACCTCGGGGGCACGCACCTCAGTCCAGCGGCTGACGGGCACAACACAGTCATCCGAGAACCCGCGCAGATAGGGCGAGGCCGGGGCGAGGTTGCTGTGCCGGTACGTCCCGAACAGTTTCGATCCCAACAGGTGTTTCGGTACCTTGTGGAAGTGGTGCAACATCGCCATCCCACCCCAGCACACGCCAAACGTGGAATGCACATTGGTTTGGGTCCAGTCCATGACCTCTTCCAGCTCCGCCCAATAGTCGACGTCCTCGAACTCCAGATGTTCGATCGGGGCGCCAGTGATGATCAGCCCGTCGAATTTCTGGTCCTTCACGTCCTGGAAGGTGCGGTAAAAGCTCTCCATGTGTTCGGCCGCGGTGTTGCGCGTCTCGTGGTTGGACATGCGGATCAGGGTCAGTTCGATCTGCAGTGGGGTCGCGCCGATCAGACGGGCAAACTGGGTTTCCGTCTGGATTTTCTTGGGCATCAGGTTCAGCAACCCGATCTTGAGCGGGCGGATATCCTGATGCGCCGCCAACTCTTCGTCCATCACCATCACGCCCTCGTCCGTGAGGACGGAGTAGGCGGGCAGGGTGCTGGGCAGTTTGATGGGCATGGGATTGGTCCGATAATGATGTGAAGGCTGGACTTATGCCAGCGACGCGCGGCGCTCAAGGGCTGTGGCGACAAGGTCGATGAAATCCGCTTCACCTTTGAGCGAGGCAACCTCGTCCGCAGTGACGGTTACACCCCAGCGCGCCATGGCCTCGTAGCGCGGTTGGCGGTGCGCCAGCGCGCGCGCATAGGTCCAGCGCACAAAGGCATCCGGGTCCACGCGGCTGTCGGGCAGGCCGGTTTCGGCCAGATAAGCCTGCCAGCAGGTCAAGAGGAACTCGGGCTGATACGCCATGGGCTTGGGGGCCGCGTCAAAGCGGGCAATCAGGGCGGCGGTATGCGCATCGTCACCCCTGATCCAGATCGGCAGGCATGCAGTGCTGAGTGTGGTCATCAGAGGGTCTGACGGATCGTCCGGGTTCACCCATTCGCAGATAGAGCCGCCGGTGTCGCAGATGAAATTCGGATAGCCGTAAAGGCTTTGCGCGCGTTCGGCGAAGTGCAGCGTGTCGTTCAATGCCGCCAGTTCGGATTGGCGAAACTGTTCCTGACGCCGCCGATATTCGTCGATTGGCAATCCGCCGCGGTCCGGATCACCGGGCTTGCCCAGATAGGTCGATACCGGGCTCAGATTGTGAAAGGTGATGTTGGACCCGATATAGATGCTGTCGCTCAACAACAGATCCCGCAGAAACGGCACCTTCATGGCCTCGGCTTTGGCGTTGTCCGCGATCAGTTCACCCATGTACCGCGTGCCAATGCGGTAATCTATCGAGTAGTGGAACCAGGTCCCCGACGCCCTGACGGTTGTCGACATATGGGTCTTGCCCAGACCTGACATTCCATAGACCAGCACCCGCTTTTGTGGCGCCGCACGCCAATGATCAGCATCGCGATAGAGCATTCCGGTTGTCCCCGTCCCCGTTTGCAGGCTGTCCTAGCTGCGGGGACGGGATGGGTCAACGGCACGGCGTCTGATGTGGCCCCACAGACGGCCATCCAATATGACCAACCCCAGCGCCAGCATGGCAAACCCGGCAAAGGCGTTTGCCGAAAGCGCCTCATCGCGGACCAATGCGCCCAGCGTGATGGCAACCGGCGCGATCAGCAGTGTCACCAGCATCAGGTTGCCCGAACCGGCCATGGCCAGCACCCGGTAATAGAGTAGGTAAGCACCCGCCGTCGCGACAATCGCATAGTAGCCGATGGCGATGAGTGTGGCGGGTTGGAGATCAAACGAGATGGGGCCATCCACAATCCACGCCACCGGAACGGTGATCAATGTGCTGCCTGTCAGCATGCCTGCCGCCGCAACTTGCGGTGACAGGCCGCTCAGAAAGCTGCGCGCCCACACCCCCGCCAGCGCATAGCTCAACGTGCCGGCAATGATTGCAATCTGCGCGAGGCTGCGCAGGTCAAAGTTGCGGAAATTGTCCAGTCCAATGGCCGTCGCCACGCCAACAAACCCAAGAGCAACGCCTACACCCTTGCGCAGGGTGATCCGCTCGTCGGCAAAAAACAGGGCGGCCACCAGCACACCGAAAATCGCCGTCGCCGCGTTCAGGATGGAGGTGAGGCCGGTTTCGATGTGCAACTGCCCCCACGCCATCAAACCAAAGGGGATCACGTTGTTGAGCAGGCCCATGCCCAGAAACCCAATCCAGACCCGCGGATCACGTGGTATCGGCAAACGCATTGCCCAGACGACAAGCCACAGCGCGACCATGGCCCAACCCGTGCGGTGTGCCACAGATGTAAGCGGTGAGATTTCATCCAGCGCGACCCTGATCGACAGGAACGACCCGCCCCAGATCACGGCCAACAGGATCAATTCGACCCAAGCGCGGCCGGTCAATGTCTTTTGCTGTGTCATGCCGCCTTAGTGTCAGACGTGTCCACGCGCCGACACCCGTTTCTTGCGCATACGAAAAAACCCCGCCTGAAACAGACGGGGTTTTGTTTGATTTGCCTCTTGGGGCAGATCAGAATTTGTAGGCGAACTTCACACCGACCGAGATCGCGTCGTTGCCTGTGAAGTCGGCGACCGGATTGCCGCCGGGCGAAGAAACCGCGTCGCCGAGGCTGGTGTAGCGGATACCACCCGAGATCGCGAAGCTCTCATTGACGTCATATTTCGCACCCACCGCAATGTGGCGCGAGCCGTTGTTCGGGCCCAGAGGTGAGACGAAATTGTCGTCGCCCACGGTCGAGAAGCCAATTGCAACAGAGCCGGACCATTTTTCGTTGAAACGACGGCCAATGCCGATTTCGAAATCATAGCCATCTTCGAGGTCGGTCAAGGGGTTGCCGGTCAAACCGGTAAATCCTGTAGGAGCAACCACAGTGTCGCTGTAACGGGCATACCGCAAGTTACCGAACACAAGCGTGTTGGCGGCGATACCGGTCTGAAAGTCCAGGTTCAGAGTTTCAGGTGTATCAACTTCGGTGATGCTCGTCGTGTTGAGAGACGGAACTGGCAGACCGGACTCACTTGTGGGGAGTTGGTGCGTCGTCGACGAATTGTAAGTTAGCGCAACGCGCAGCGCGATCGCCGGAATTTCATAGGCCGCACCAATAACGTAGCCTACGTCACCGTCAGAGCCGAAAGAGCTCGAGTATCCGTTCGTTGCACCGAATGCAGCACCACCCAATGTCACACCGGCAGACACTTCTTGGTAGCGCAGGCCGCCATGCACCGACCAGTTGTCGTTGAATTTATAGCGTCCAAGTGCGGTAACGGCGAAGCTGTCAACTGTCGCGCCAGTGCCACCAAGCAGACTTGCGGCCGGGTTGCCTGGGTAGAACACGTCGGACCCGTATGGTTCGTCCGTGATCAACGCGAAGGACAGTTTCTCGCTGAAATCGTATTTCAGGCCTAGGTTCCAGATCAGGAAAGAGTCGCCAACGTTGTCGATGCTCTGACCGCCAAGGGGGCCAAATGCAGGGTTGGTCTGCGTCGTGCCTTCCAGCGTCGGGTCCGTATAGCCAAAGCTCAGCTCGACGCGGTTGCCTTCTTCGAACAGGATGCCGATGCGCTGACCCGAGCGGTCAAGTCCAACGGCGTGTGCAGATGCGGTGGACGCCAAAAGCGCCGCAACCGTCAAAAGACGGGTTTTCATGTTATTCCTCCCAAAAGCGCGCGTAGGACTGTTTCGAGTGATTGCGCGATGGGCGGTAAGTTGCCCATTGCAAGAGGGGTGCGTCAATATTGACCCTAGGGAACAAAATGCCCAAGTGACGGAGCGTCATAAATTTGTGACTTTCCTGTCACAGCGGTTTGGATGCCCGTGTTTCAACCCAAATGTTGATATAATTGCCCGCAAAAATCACCGCGGCACCGACGAAAACCCATATGTCGATCACTTCGCCGTATACCAGCATGCCGATAATCGCGATGGTCGGCAGGCGGATGAAATCGATGGGCACCACCACCGTGGCAGGCGCGATGGCCAGCGCATTGGTCAGGCAATAGTGCGCCAAAAGGCCCGCACAGCCGATCAGGAACACCCAAGGGGCGGCTTGCATGTCCGGCACCGCGATGTCCCCGTCATAGCCCGCCATGATCAGGCCCATGACCAGCTGCATCGCCGTCAGCCAAAAGAGGATGGATGCGATGCCCTCGTTGCGGGTCAGCTTCTTGGTCAGCATCATGGTCAGCGCGAAAAAGATCGCAGAGCTGGCAGCGGTGATAACGCCGGGCGTGATCCCCGCCATGTCGGGGCGCGCCACGATCAGGATACCGATGAACCCCATGATGGCCGCAAATGCACGCACTGCCGTCAGCCGTTCGCCCAGGATCAACGGGCTCAGCACGATCACCCAGATCGGTGAGGTGAACTCCAGTGCAAAGACCTGCGCCAGCGGGATTACGGTGACTGCGTAGAACCACAGGTTTTGTCCGGTGAAATGGGCCAGATTGCGCATCAGATGGGTGCCGATGCGCGCGGTCTGTACCTGGGCCCATGACCCCGTGACCGTGAGCAGCGCACAGACGACAATCACGCCGACAACGCTGCGGTACATCATGATCTCAAATGTATCGAGCTGTGTCGCCACCTCGCGGCCCGCCACCGCCATGATCGAAAACGATCCGATCGATCCGCTCATCCACAGGGCGGCCTTGAGCACCGGGTTCATGGCATGCCTTTGACGACGTAATCCCGTTCGATGCCCGCCGTCTCGCGCGCCCAGTCCGAGGCCGCCGCCCGCGCCTGATGCGCGTCGAATGCGGCGGGGTCGGTGAACTCTTCGGCGACGGTCCAGATCATCGGATCATCCGTCGGCGTCACTTCAAAAGACACGCAGCCCGGCTCCGCCCGCGTCAGTGCCACATGCGCAGGCAAGGCCGCGCGCACGCGATCGGCTTCTTCAGCCGTCTTGCACCGCAGCGTTCCTGTCAGGGTCACTCCCATTCGATAGTGCCCGGCGGTTTCGAGGTGATGTCATAGGTCACCCGGTTGATGCCCGGTACCTCGTTGATGATCCGCGTGGCCGTCTCGCCCAGGAAGTCATGGGTGAACGGATAGTAATCCGCCGTCATGCCGTCCACGGATGTCACGGCGCGTAGGGCGCAGGCATAGTCATAGGTCCGCCCATCGCCCATCACACCGACTGTGCGCACAGGCAGGATCGCGACAAAGGCCTGCCAGATGTCGTCATAAAGCCCGTGTTTGCGAATCTGGTCGATGTAGACCGCATCCGCCTCGCGCAGGATTTCCAGCTTGGGGCGGGTGATCTCTCCGGGGCAGCGGATGGCAAGGCCCGGACCGGGGAAGGGGTGGCGACCGATAAAGCTGGGCGGCAGGCCCAGCTCGCGCCCGAGCGCACGCACCTCGTCCTTGAACAGCTCGCGCAGCGGCTCGACCAGCTTGAGGCCCATCTTTTCCGGCAGACCGCCCACATTGTGATGCGACTTGATCGTGACGGACGGGCCACCGGAGAAGCTGACGGATTCGATGACATCCGGATAAAGCGTGCCTTGGGCAAGGAACTCGGCCCCTTCGACCTGATCGGCGTATTTCTGGAAGACGTCGATAAAGAGCTTGCCGATGATTTTGCGCTTGGTCTCGGGGTCGGACACGCCGTCCAACTCGCCCAGGAACAGATCGCTTTCATCCGCATGGATCAGTTTGAGGTTATAGTTGTCGCGGAACATGCCCACGACTTCTTCCGCCTCGTTCTTGCGCAACAACCCGTGGTCGACAAAGACGCAGGTGAGGTTGTCGCCAATCGCCTCGTGAATAAGGATCGCGGCCACCGAACTGTCGACGCCCCCCGACAGGGCACAGATCACCTTGCGGTCGCCCACCTGATCGCGGATCGCCTCGATCATCTTTTCGCGGTAGGCGCCCATCGTCCAGTCGCCCGCGAACCCGGCCAGCCGGACAAAATTTTCGTAGAGCTTGGCGCCCTTGGGCGTGTGGTGGACCTCCGGGTGGAACTGTACCGCATAGAAATTGCGCGTGGTGTCAGCCGTGATGGCGTATGGCGCGTTGGGCGAGGTGCCATAGACCTCAAAGCCGGGGGCCAGCTTCGACACGTGGTCGCCATGGCTCATCCAGACCTGCTCGTTGCCTGCCTCGAACCAACCGTCGAGGAGGGGCAGGGGGGTTGTTGGCGTGACAAAGGCCCGGCCAAACTCGGCAGTGCCGCCGCCGCCCGAAATCTTGCCACCTTCGACCAGACCACCGAGCTGCTGCATCATCACCTGTTGGCCATAGCAGATGCCCAGAACCGGCAGTCCCATGTCAAACAAGGCATCCGGCGCGCGCGGAGAGCCGTCACGCGTGACGCTGTCGGGGCCACCGGACAGAATCACCGCGCGGGGGACCATGTCGCGGATGAAATCGGCGCTCACGCTTTGGTAGGGGTGGATTTCGCAATACACGTTCAGCTCGCGCAAGCGGCGCGCAATCAACTGCGTCACCTGGCTGCCGAAATCAATGATCAGGAGGCGGTCATGGGTCTGGTCGGTCATGGTCTGTCCAATAGGCCCGTGAACGGATGGTGGCAAGCGTCGGACGGGGCTCTGCCCCGTACCCCGGAGTTTATTTGGCAAGATGACCGGGGGATGTCGCTTTTTTCCCTTGGGGGGCGCTAACCGCGCACCCGTCGCCGATTGCAAACGGTAGCACCATCGCATCAAAGGATCATGGACAAGGGGACGAGCGATGGCCGAGGCAGCAGCACGCAGACGGGGTCGTGGCGGTGGTGGCGCAGCGCGTCGGGCCGAACGCAGCGCAGTGTCGTTCGAGACGGCCCGCTTTATCGAACGCAACATCCCCAACTTTGAGGTCCTGACCGAAGAGGCGCTAGAGATCATTGAGCACAACGCCGAAACGGTGCTCGAAGAGATCGGTGTCAACTTTCCCGACAATCCCCCCGCGCTGCAACGGTGGCGCGATGCCGGCGCGGACGTCGACGGAGAACGTGTGCGCATACCGCGCGGGCTGGCCCGCCAGCTTTGCAAGACGGCGCCTGCGTCCTACACCCAGCACGCGCGCAATCCCGAACGGTCGGTGGTTGTTGGTGGCAAAAACCTGGTCCTGGCCCCGGTCTATGGGCCACCCTTTGTGCATGATGCCGAAGGCGGTCGCCGCTATGCGACCATGGAGGATTTCCGCAACTTCGTGAAACTGGGGTATATGTCCAAGTGGCTGCACCATTCCGGCGGCACCGTGTGCGAGCCGACAGATGTGGCGGTGAACAAGCGCCACCTCGATATGCTGCACGCCCATATGACGCTGAGCGACAAGCCGTTCATGGGGTCGGTCACGGAACCCAGCCGCGCGCGCGATTCCGTCGAGATGTGCGAAGTGCTTTTCGGTAAGGATTTCGTGGCCGAGAACACGGTGATGACATCGCTGATCAACATCAACTCCCCCATGACGTTTGACGATGTGATGATGGGTGCGCTCGAGGTTTATGCTCAGGCGGGCCAGGCCTGCATCGTATCGCCGTTCATCGTGGGGGGGGCCATGGCGCCTGTGTCCGTCGCCGGGACGCTGACGCAAGTGTTGGCCGAGGTTTTGGCAGGCATCGCCTATTCACAACTGTGCAAAGCAGGTGCGCCCGTGATCATGGGGGCCTTTGTGACCTCGATTGACATGAATTCTGGCGCGCCGACATTCGGAACGCCCGAAGCAGCGCATATCACCTATGGCGCTGGGCAACTGGCGCGGCGGCTGGGGCTGCCCTTCCGGTCGGCGGGATCGTTCTGCGGGTCCAAACTGCCCGATGCGCAGGCGGCCTATGAGACATCCAATTCACTCAATATGGGGCTGCTGTCCGGCGTGAACTTTATGCTGCACTCTTGCGGCTGGATGGAAGGCGGGCTGGTCAGTTCCTATGAGAAATTCGTGATGGACGCGGATCAACTCGGCACGCTGCACCACCTGGCCGCGGGTGTCAGTGTGGATGACAATGCCCAAGCCATGGACGCCATCCGCGAGGTGGGTCCGGGTGGTCACTATCTGGGCTGCGCGCACACACAGGCCAATTTCAAATCCGCGTTCTGGAAATCGGATTTGCTGGACTACAAACCCTTTGAGACATGGGAAGACGAGGGCGCCCGCGACACGATGCAACTGGCCTCCCTACGGGTCAAAAAGATGCTGGGCGACTATCAGCAACCCGCCATGGACCCCGCAACGCGCGAGGCACTTGATGCCTATGTGGCTATGAAAAAAGAGGCGGAACCTGACAGTTTCATGTAGGATCTGCGCTGGTCCGACGGGCCCACAGGATCAGAGCGCGGGCTCTGCCTGTGCGGCGCGCAGGATGCGTGCTTCGCCCACGATTGCGATCAAAACGTCGATGTGACGCAACAGGCTGTAGGACGAATCGTCGCCCAGACGCATCGTGTTCAGCTCTCCCTCGATCTCCATCAGGCGCATCAGCGCGGCCCCGTGGCGCGGCAGCTGACCATAGCCCAAAAGGCGGGGCAGGTGGGCGGACCGGCGGTAGTCTTCTGCACCGATTCGGGCGGCCCGCATCAGCAAACGTGGGCGGCGCAGCGCGTTCAGCATCGACAAAATATCTTTCATTTCCAGTGCTCCTCTAGCAAGTCGTTTGACCGATCCCCATCGGTGTGACGTCTCGACCATGGCACAACCTGAACGGGTGTTGCGCAGGCTCCCGCGCCGCCGTTCGATGGTTTAGCAACTGTTTATCATTTAGAAACAATGCTTGGCATATCGACGAATGTTAACGAACGGGTAACCAATGCACTTTTAGGTTGTGTGGATAAACCTGTGGGCAACTGGGGCGCAACGACCTCGGACCAACACACGAAGAGGACGGACAAGACACATGCATCAGATCAATAGATCAGACCCGGTGTTGGCGGATTTGCCGGCTTGGGTGCCGGATGCCGCGCTGCATTACCTTGCCCATACAGAGGCCGGCCTGCCGATCCGCGAACTTGCGCGGAAATCGGGTTGCCATGCCTCGACTGTGCTGCGCCAGATCCGCCGTTTCGAAACCCGCCGCGATGATCCGTTGATCGACGCGGCGCTGCGAAAACTTGGTGCGCGTGTCGGTCACACACATTCGTCGGCTGCACGTGCGCAACAAAAGGATACCACTCCGATGCAAGCCGCCCTCAAAGATCAAGCTCCGGACACGCCGACACTCAACCGCGATGCGCGGCGCATTTTGCGTCGCCTGTGCGAAACGGGGGCTGTGCTGGCCGTGGCCGTGGATATGGAAAAGGCTGTCGTGGTGCGCGATGGCGTATCCGGTTCCAGCACACGCACCGCGGTGGTCGATCGCAAGGTCGCCGAAGCCATGGCGTTGCAGGACTGGATCAGCGCAGAGCGGGCGGGGCGCATCACGCGCTACCGCATCACCCCCGCAGGCCGCGCCGCTCTCGAGGACATGATGGACGTCGAAGAGCGCACCGCGCCCGGTCTCTCTGAGGCGCCAGCCGATTTCGCCGACCAGCACCGGGTATGGGGTGAACGGACGGTGCAGGACACCGACACCGGCCAACCGCGCAAGCTGCGCTACAATCTCGCGGAATCGCCACTGACTGCGCTGGCCCGGCGCCGCGACAAGGACGGCAGCCCGTTTCTGAGCGATGATCTGGTCACAGCCGGAGAGCGCTTGCGCGAAGACTTCGAACTGGCCCAGATGGGGCCGCGCGTCGCACAGAACTGGGATCGTTTCCTGACTGGGGGCGGACGCGGCGGCTTTGCCATGGACAGCGGGGTGGGCAATGGCCCCGAACAGGCGCGGGGCCGGGTGGCGCATGCGCTCAAGGACTTGGGGCCGGGCCTGTCGGACGTGGTGCTGCGCTGCTGCTGCTACCTCGAGGGCCTGGAAAGCACTGAAAAACGGCTGGGCTGGTCGGCGCGGTCCGGCAAGATTGTGCTGCGCATCGCGCTCATGCGGCTCAAGCAACACTATGACGAGACGACGGGACCGGGTGGCGGCCTGATCGGCTGACACCACTCTGATCCTGAGAAAATGGCGCTGCGTCCCTCCCCGCAGCGCCATTTTTGCATGCCCCGCAGGCAATGTGATTTGGCAAAACCCGCACGATTGGCTAGGCCGCGCGGTAACGCATCCGCCGGGGGGAACCAAAGATGACACATCACGCGCGCGACGGGCTTGCGCTCTTGCTCATGCGGTTGGGGCTGGCTTGGTTCATCTTTCTGTGGGCGGCGCATAAAATCATCACACCCAAGCAGTATCAGGGGCTTGCGCGCCATTTTGACGGCGTCGATCTGGATTTCACGACGATCTACGCGGTGGCCGGTGTTCAGATCCTCATCTGTATTCTCGTTGCGCTTGGGGCCATCCGCTGGGTCAGTTACCCCGCCCTGGCCCTCATGCACCTTTTTACCGTCCTGCGCCGGTGGGAAGGGTTCTTGGACCCCTTTGCCCTCAATGCGCGCGGCTTTCCCATCCACCGCAATCAGGTGATTGACCTTGCTGTGCTGGCGGCGATGGTGGCGTTGATCCTGCTGATCCACCGCGATCACTATAGTCTTGGGGCTTGGGTCCGGCGCAAACACGCATAGCGGCCATGCGCCGCGTGGTATTTTTTCGTACGCTTTCTATGTTAGAAACAAGTTTAACGTTGAACGACCTCCGGGGGACCCCATGCGTGATCTGAAAATTCCCGAACAGCGCCACCCCGAAAAGGCGCGCCGCCCGGACAATCCGCAACCCAAGAAACCCAACTGGATTCGTGTAAAAGCCCCCGGCGGCGAAGGCTATGCCGAAACCGCCCGCATCATGCGCGAGAACAAGCTCGTCACCGTCTGCGAAGAGGCCGGTTGCCCCAACGTCGGCGAATGCTGGAGCCAGGGCCACGCCACCATGATGATCATGGGCGAGGTCTGCACCCGCGCCTGCACCTTCTGCAACATCGCCACCGGCAAACCACCCGAAGATCTGGATGCGTTTGAACCGGGTCGTGTGGCCCATGCCGTCGAGAAACTGGGTCTGAACCACGTGGTGATCACTTCCGTGGACCGCGACGATATCGAGGATGGCGGCGCTGATCACTTTGCCCAGACCATCCGCGCCATCCGCCACCGCAGCCCTGGCACCACGATCGAAATTCTGACGCCGGACTTCATCCGCTGTGATCCCTCCGTGCTCGAGGTCGTCGTCGAGGCGCGCCCCGACGTCTTCAACCACAACCTCGAAACCGTGCCGGGCCTCTATCCAGAGGTGCGCCCCGGCGCGCGCTATTTCCACTCTCTGCGCCTGCTGCAACGGGTCAAGGAACTGGACCCGTCCATGTTCACCAAATCGGGCATCATGGTTGGCCTGGGCGAAGATCGCCAATCCGTCATTCAGGTGATGGAGGACATGCGCGCCGCGGACATCGATTTTCTGACCATCGGCCAGTACCTGCAACCCACGCCCAAACACCACCGCGTGGACCGCTTTGTCAAGCCCGAGGAATTTGCGTCTTACGAAAAGGCCGCCTACGGCAAAGGGTTCCTGATGGTGTCGGCCACGCCGCTCACCCGGTCATCCTATCACGCAGGCGACGACTTTGCCCGCTTGCGGGACGCACGTCAGGCCAAACTGGGCCGCGCCTAAGGCGACGGGATCGGGGGCAGGGCGGCCACATAGGCTGCCAAAGCCGCCCGGTCAGCCTCGGGCAATTGGCTCAGGTTTTCAATGACTTCAACCATCTCGCCGCCCGCGCTGTCATAGTCAGGTGTAAAGCCGGACGTGAAATACTCGATCAGATCGCTCTCTGACCAGTCCAGCGCTGCGGGCGTGATGTTGGGCACGCGCCCCTTGCCCGACGGGTTGGGCGCGCCCGCCATCCACTGGTCGGTCAGTAATGCGCCGACAGCGTTGCGCGGCGTATGACATTCGGCACAATGCGCCAACCCCTCAGCCAGGTATCGCCCGCGCGCCAGCACCGGATCATCCGGGGCAGGGGTCACATAGCCATCTGGCATGAACGCGACCTTCCACAGGCCCAGACCACGCCGTATGTTAAATGGGAACCCGACATCATGTGGTTGGTTCGGCTGCGCACTCGCGGGCAGGGTTTGCATATAGGCAAACAGGTCCGCAACATCCGCATCCGTCATGTTCTGATACGATGCATAGGGAAACGCGGGATAGTAGTGCGCGCCGTCCGGCGACACGCCTTTGGTGACAGCGCGCGCAAATGTCGGCAAATCCCACGCACCGATCCCTGATGCGGGATCGGGCGAAATATTGGGGGCATAAAACGTCCCGAAATCACTGGCAAAGGCATGGCCACCGGCCAGCACCTGTGGGCCTTCGGATGCACCATCTGGTGCTGTATGGCACGAGGCACAGCCCGCTGCGGCAAAAACCAGCGCCCCGGCCTCGGTATCCGCCGTATGATCAGAGGCAAAGCCTGCATCAAGTGGCGCAGGGGCCGTGATGTACAGCCCCCCCGCAACTCCGAGACCCAGTGCAATCAGCAGGCCATGCCAGATGCGCATGGTATCGCTTCAGTTCTTGGGGCCGCGGTAGGCTTTGTGGCACGCGCCACAGCTGCCGCCCACATCCGCCATCGCCGCGCGCAACGCATCCAGATCCGTACCGGCGGCGGTGATCATCGCGCTTGATGCGGCCTCAAGCGCCACGGCTTTTTCTTCGAACCCGGCGGCATCGCTCCAGATTTCGGCTTTGGCACGTGATCCGGCAACAGCACCCTGTTCCGTCCCCTCAATCCACAGAACGGCGCGTTTCATCGCCGCGGCCGAGGCCAGGTTTTCCGCCGCAGCCACCGCTGTCGCGGCGTCATAAGGCACATCGCCCTTGGCCATCCCGCCCAGCAAACCGGTGTGATAGGCGATCACGGACATCTGCGCGTTGCGCGCCTTGACGGCACCTTCCAACGCGGGATTGGCATGGCTGCCGGCAAAGGCGGCGGCGGCCAGGGCACAAGTGGCAAGGGACAGACCGAAAATACGCTTCATGGGGAACTCCTGTGTGGCGATGTGACACAACCCTAGCGCGGTTGCGCCATTAACCAAAGTCACAACTTGTCGATGTGAGCCGTGGGGCGCTGTCAGGTGAACCGTACTTTGCCGATAAAGGGCAGGTTTCGATTGCGCTGGGCAAAGTCGATCCCGTAGCCCACGACAAATTCATCGGGGATTTCAAAGCCGGTCCAATCCGCCTTGACGTCGACTTCGCGGCGCGTGGGTTTGTCGAGCAGCGCAATGGTGCGCAAACGGGCCGGATTGCGCCCCTGCAACAGGCGGATGACGTGGTGCATCGTGTACCCTGTGTCGACGATATCCTCGACAACCAGCACGTCGCGCCCTTCAATGGCGCCGCGCAAGTCCTTGAGAATACGCACTTCACGGCTCGATTCCATACCGTCGCCATAGGATGACGCCTCAAGGAAATCGACCTCGATCGGCAGGTCCAGCTCGCGCACCAGATCGGCGATGAACACAAAGGATCCGCGCAACAGACCGACCACAATCAGCTTGTCGGTGCCTGCAAATTCGCTCTGAATCTCGCCGCACAAGGCTTCGATGCGGGCCGCAATCGCCTTGGCCGAGATCATCCGGTCTATGACATATGGCCGCTCTGACACACCCATCCCCTTGAATTTACGCGCCGTTCGCGACACATGCCGAAGCAACCCGGTTGTTCCAAGGTCCCTACTTACGCAATGCCAACCCATTCCGAAACCCGCTTCCTGCCTTACACTGCGCAACAAATGTACGATCTGGTGGGCGATGTGGCCGCCTATCCCCAGTTTCTGCCGTGGTGTGCCGCGGCCCGCGTGCGGCAGGTGACGCCACACACGGATCATTCCGTGATGGAGGCCGACCTCGTCATCAGCTTCAAGGTTTTCCGCGAACGCTTCGGCAGCCGCGTCGTCCTTTGGCCCGATGCCCACAAGATCGACACCGAATATCTGGACGGCCCGTTCCGCTATATGAAATCAAACTGGGCCTTCACCGACACAGAGGGGGGCTGCGACGTGTCCTTCTTTGTGGATTTCGAGTTCAAAAACGCGATCCTTCAGGGCATCATCGGCGTTGTGTTCAACGAGGCGATGCAGCGGATCGTGCGTGCCTTTGAAAGACGGGCGGCGGACCTCTACGGCTGATGCGCCCAAAAGGGGGATCACGTGCAACCGGACAACGGTGACATCACCACGCTGCTGATAGACTATGCCAGCGCGACACCGCCCCAATCAGCGCGAGATGTCATGCGCCTTTCGGTGCTGGATTGGGCGGCATGCGGCATCGCTGGCGCGGCACAGGGCGAATTCTCCAACTGGGCGCGCGGCCTTGGCACATCTGGCCCGTCAACAGGCTTTGACGGCATTGCACGCACCATGCCCGACGCGGCGCTGGTGAACGGCACACTGTCTCACGCGCTCGACTACGACGACACCCATTTCGACCACATCGGCCACCCCTCTGTGGTGGTCTGCTCGGCAGCGCTGGCCGTGGGCGAGGCGCAGGATGCAACGCTGGCTTCGGTGATTGACGCGGCGCTCGTCGGGGCAGAGGCGTCGATTGCCACGGGCCTCTGGCTGGGCCGCGCGCATTACCAGATCGGCTATCACCAGACCGCCACCGCCGGTGCCTTCGGTGCGACCATCGCCGCCGCCCGCCTGCTGAACCTGACGCCCGCGCAAACGCGGCACGCGATTGGTCTGTGTTCCACCATGGCCTCGGGGTTGAAATCCCAGTTCGGCACCATGGGCAAGCCGCTCAACGCCGGGCTTGCCGCCCGCACCGGGGTCGAGGCCGCGCTCTGGGCCCAAACTGGCATGACCGCTGCGCCCGACGGGTTGGCCGGGCCGCTGGGCTTTGGCGACACCCATCACGGGGCCGGGGACCCCGTCACGCTGGACTGGCGCATGCCCCGCGTCAGTCACAAGTTCCACGCCTGTTGCCATGGGCTGCATGCCTGCCTAGAGGCTGTGCGGGATATACCACTTGCCGATGCCCAACAGATCACCGTCCACACCCATCCCCGCTGGCTGACAGTGTGCAACCAACCCGCGCCCGAGACCGGTCTGGGGGCCAAGTTTTCCTATGCCCACGTGCTGGCCACGACGGCGGCGGGCCATGACACCGGGGACATTGCGGCCTTTTCGGATGCCTGCGCGCGCGATGCGGGCATGGGCCGGTTCCGACACCGTGTGCAGGTGCACGCAGATCCCCAACTGACGGAAATGCAGGCGCGCGTCGTTGTGGATGGCACCATCTATCTGCACGATCTCGATACGCCGCTGTCGCTGGATCAACGCACCGCACGTCTGATGCAAAAAGCCCGCGCGCTGGTGGGCGCACGGGCGGATGGCATATGGGCGGCGATCACCAAGGGCGACCGCGCCGGACTGGTTCAGCTGCTTACGTCGTAGGCACGTTCACCGTGGACAATCAGGTCCAGACCCTGTTCTTCGGTCTCTTCATCGACCCGCAGCGGCGTCATGACACGCACAACCAGCACCAGAACAACCGACACAACCACGGTGTAAACACCCACGATCACTAGCGATCCCAACTGCGCGGCCCATGCACCGGCACCGAACACCGCGATCATGATCGTGCCAAAGATACCGCCAACACCATGCACCGCGAACACGTCCAGCGTGTCGTCGATCTTGAGCGTGTTGCGGATCAGGTTCACGGCCTCCTGGCACAGAATACCGGCCACTGCGCCGATGATCATCGCCTCGACCGGGCCGACAAAACCCGACGCAGGTGTGATCGACGCAAGACCCGCAATGGTGCCCGTGACCATGCCAACCAGGCTCGCTTTGCCGAATTTGACCTTTTCCCACAGCGCCCAGGTCAGCGATGCCATCGCCGCCGAGATATGCGTGACAGTCAGCGCCATCGCAGCACCGCCATCAGCCGCCAGTTGCGAACCACCGTTAAAGCCGAACCAACCGACCCACAGCAGCGCCGCGCCCATCATCACCATGCCGGGATTGTGCGGTGGCGTTGTTTGGTTCTTGCGCGCGCCCAGGAACACGGCCAGCACGAGGGCTGCGATACCCGCAGTCTCGTGGACCACGATGCCGCCCGCGAAATCACGCACGCCCGTCTCGCCAAAGATGCCGCCATCGGCCAGCATCCCGCCACCCCAGACCCAATGCACCACCGGCGCATAGCACAAGAGCATCCAGAGGCCCGAGAACAGCAGGACAAAGCCAAAGCCGATCCGCTCGACATAGGCTCCGACGATCAGCGCAGGCGTGATGATCGCAAATGTCATCTGAAACGCGAAAAACAGCACTTCGGGCAGGGTGCCAGACAGGCTGTCAGCGTCCACACCGCTCAGCAGCAGTTTGTCCAAACCGCCCCAAAAGCCCGACGTGCCACCGCCAAATGCAATCGAATAGCCTGCGACAAACCACAGAATGCTCATCAGGCATGCCACGGCGTAGCAGTGCATGAAAACGCTCAGCACATTCCGGGATCTGACCAGACCCCCATAAAAAAGTGCAAGACCTGGCAACGTCATCATCAGCACCAAGGCGGTCGCCACGATGATCCAGGCTGTATCGGCTCCGTTCATTGTCCCCTCCGGAATTTTATATGCGAGGGGCTTTGGCGCAGTGCCGGTGTAGAAAAAAGCGGCAAGCGGGCAAAACGACGCCCTAAAACAGTGCAAAACGCAAACAGGCTAAAAAATAGGCGTAAAATGCGGTTGAGTGACTTAAAAATCGGCAGAATGGAAAGGTGCGGTGCGGCTCAGCGCAGCGCGTCCAGCAACAGCCCAAGCGCGTGATCCCGCGCGGCTGTCCGCACTTCGATCCGGCCTAGCGCCCCGAATTCGACCGTTTCGGTGCGCACGGAATCGCCCTGCGCAATGCCAAAACACACGCGCCCTTCGGGTTTGAACTCCGACCCGCCGGGTCCCGCGATCCCGGTGATCGACACTGCCAGTTGAACATGTGCATGGCGCACCGCCCCTTGGGCCATTTCGGCCGCCACTTCTTCGCTGACGGCACCATGGGCGTCCAGCGTTGCGGGGGCCACGCCCAGCATCTCGGTCTTGGCCGCGTTGGTGTAGGTGACAAACCCGCGTTCCAACACGCGCGATGCTCCGGCAATATCCGTCAGCGCGGCCGCGACCATTCCGCCGGTACAGCTTTCGGCGGTCGCGATCATCACGGACTTATATGTCGCATTTTCAATGATTTGCGGGGCCAGGTTCATCCCATCAACACCCCATGCGCCAGCGCCGCAAGGGCCAGAACGCCCACGGAGGCCATAGCGCCCGCAATCACGTCATCCAGCATCACACCCAGTGCGTCACCACGCCGGTCTGCCGTTCCGACCCACAGCGGTTTCCAGATGTCGAACAGTCGAAACAGGACAAAGGCCGCGACCCAACCCGGCCACATCGCCAGAATGTCGATCCCACGGTCCCACGCCGCATAGCTGAGTGGCGCCAGCGCGATCCACTGGCCTGCAACTTCGTCCACGACAATCTCTGATGGATCGTGGTCTTCTTGCCCGGCGGTCATGCGCGCCGTTGCCCACCAACCGGCGGCAAACACAAGGGCCGTGGCGACGACCAGCATGGGAAAGCCGCCGATCACATGCACCGCCCAGCCTAGGGGCAATGCCGCCGCCGACCCCCAAGTGCCGGGGGCAGGGCGCAGATGCCCCACGCCGCACACCGTGCCTATCATTTGGGCGATCATGGTTTCACCAGCGTGGCCGTGGCGATACAGGCGATACCTTCACCACGCCCGGTGAACCCCAGCCGTTCCGAAGTCGTGGCCTTGACCGACACCCGGTCCAGCGTCATTCCCATGATCTCGGCCATCGCCGCGCGCATCGCGGGCGCATGCGGCCCGATCTTGGGCCACTCGCAGATCAGCGTGCAATCCACATTGGACAGGGTAAATCCCATCTCACCGGCCTGGTTCACCGCGTGGCGCAGGAAAATCTCGCTCGCGGCACCCTTCCATTGCGGGTCCGACGGGGGAAAGTGCTGGCCGATGTCACCCATCGCCAACGCGCCATAGATCGCGTCGGTGACCGTGTGCATCCCCACATCCGCGTCCGAGTGGCCAACCAGCCCCGCCTCATGCGGCACCTGCACACCACACAGCGTGACATGATCCCCCGGCCCAAAGGCATGCACGTCAAACCCATTGCCAAGCCTAATGTCCATCGCGTCCTCGCAAAATACGTGCCGCCCGCGCGAAATCGCCGGGTAGCGTGATCTTCAGATTGTCTTCGTCGCCCGCTACGATCGCCACGTCCAGCCCATAGGCCCGCGCCACTTCGACATCGTCCGCCGCGCCGCCGGGATGGGCATCATGCGCCGCCCGAATAGCGTCCAGACGGAACCCCTGTGGTGTCTGCGCGCGATACAGGCCGGACCGATCCTGCGTCCCCGTCACCAGCGCATCACGCCCCGTCCACAGCGCATCTGTGACGGCAAGGGCCGGGGCCGCGCCTGCATGATGTTCCAACACCGCCAAAACCGCCGAAATGCACGCCGCCGACACCAGCGGGCGGGCCACATCATGGATCAGCACAAAATCACTGTCGCGCACGGCGGCCAACCCGGCCCGCACCGACGCCGCACGGTCCGCACCGCCATCTGCCAGCACCATGCCGGGCACCAGGAACGGCGCAGCGCGGTCGCGGTCATCCGGGTGCAACACCAACACAATCTCACCCACCGCATCATGCGCGGCAAAGGCGGCCAAGGTGTGCGCCAACACCGGCTGCGCCCCCAGCATTTGCCACTGCTTTGGCACATCGCCACCTGCGCGCTGCCCGCGTCCTGCGGCAACGATCACGGCGGCGGCGCGACGGCCCTCTGCATGCTCTTCAGTCATGCTCAAAGCTCTAGGCGGTTGCGTCTGCGCTGTCCATGCCACGTGGCTTTTGCACAAAAAACAGGCAAATGGTCTAACCCGTGGCAGTGAATGCCTTTGCTTTGATTGAGAAACACGGAATCGTGGTATAGTTCGGAACAAACGCACAAGGATTAGGCACCCGCCCATGGCCTCTGGCCCGCTCGATATGATCGCACCGGTGATGTTGGCCCCGATGGCCGGAATCACAGACCTGCCGTTCCGCACCCTCGTGGCGCGGTTCGGGGCGGGTATGGTCGTGTCTGAAATGGTCGCCAGCCACGACATGCTGAACGCCCGTCCCGGCAGCCGGGAAAAGGCGGAACTGGGGCTGGGCGCTGCTGGCACCGCCGTGCAGCTTGCCGGTCGCGAGGCCGCGCCGATGGCCGAAGCCGCGCGCATGGTTGCCGGGCAGGGTGCTCAGGTCATCGACATCAACATGGGGTGTCCCGCGAAAAAGGTGACACAGGGCTATTCCGGCTCTGCGCTGATGCGTGACCCCGACCACGCGCTGACCCTGATCGAGGCGGTGGTGAACGCGGTGGACATTCCTGTCACTCTGAAAACCCGGCTGGGCTGGGACGACGCGATGATGAACGCCCCCGAGATCGCGCGCAGGGCCGAGGCCGCAGGTATCCGCCAGATCGTGATCCACGGGCGCACCCGTTGCCAATTCTACAAGGGACAGGCCGATTGGGCGGCGATTGCCCAGGTCAAGGACGCAGTGGGCATTCCCGTCATCGCCAACGGCGACATCACCGACACGGTGACTGCGCGCACGGCACTGGCGCTGTCGGGCGCGGATGGCGTGATGATCGGACGTGGCGCACAGGGGCGGCCCTGGGCCTTGGCCCAGATTGCCCATGACCTCTACGGCATGCCCGCACCCCTGGTGCCCAAGGGCGCCGATTTGCTCGAACTGGTGGCCGAGCATTATCAGGACATGTGCGCCTTCTACGGGACCACACTGGGCCTGCGCGTCGCGCGCAAGCACCTGGGTTGGTTCATGGACACAGCGCACACGCCAACGGACCTGCGCCGCGCCGTACTGACCGCTGCGACGCCAGATGCCACGCTTGATCTGTTGCCCCGCGCCTTTGCGGGTGAACACGCGCAGGCCGCCGCATGACCGGCGCTGGCGACCTCTGGGCCTCACTGCCCGTGCCGACGATTGTAATCGGCCCGAATGACGACATCGTCGATATCAACTCCGCCGCCGAGGGGTTCTTTAACGCGTCGGCCAAGACGATGCGCGGCATGCCCCTCTGGGATCAACTGGCCGTCGACGCCCCCCTCGAAGACAGCCTGGCCCGCGCCCGCAAAAACGGCACGCCCCTGTTTGTGAACGATGTGGATGTGGGTAATGGCCAACGCGCGCCGTTGCAATGCGCGCTCCAGATTGCGCCGCTGGTGGGCGCGCCGGATCACATGGTGCTGATGGTGTCGCCCCGCGAACTGGCGGGACGGATGACCCAGAACCATTCGGTCAAATCGGCGGCCAAGTCCGCGATTGGCATGGCCGAGATGCTGGCCCATGAAATCAAGAATCCGCTGGCGGGCATCACTGGCGCGGCCCAGCTTTTGTCGATGAACCTAAATCAGGATGATCTCGAACTGACGGACCTGATCGTCGCCGAAAGCCGCCGCATCGTGAAATTGCTGGAACAGGTCGAACAGTTCGGCAACCTGTCGCCACCCGATCTGAAACCTGTGAACATCCACGATGTTCTGGACCGCGCAAGGCGCTCTGCGCTGCTTGGGTTTGGGGCGCAGATGACCATCGTCGAAGACTACGACCCATCGCTGCCGCTGGCCTACGGCGATGCCGATCAGCTTTTGCAGGTGGTGCTGAACCTGTTGAAAAACGCCTCCGAAGCGGCGGGCAATGCCGGCGGTACGATCCACCTGCACAGCTATTTCGAACACTCGTTCCGACTGCGCCGCGCCGATGGTTCCGGCCAGTCGCTGCCCCTGCAGGTCGAGATCATCGACGACGGCCCCGGTCTGCCCGACGGCATCGCCGCCGACATCTTTGACCCGTTTGTGTCGGGCAAGGAAAACGGCACCGGCCTGGGCCTCGCGCTGGTGTCCAAGATCATCTCCGATCACGACGGCTGGATCTCGGTCACTTCCGTGCCGGGCCGGACGGTGTTTCGCCTGTCTCTGCCGCGCGCGCCCAAATCTGCTCACCCCGACCTGACCAAAGAGGACTAATTCATGGATGGCACCGTTCTTGTCGCGGATGATGACCGCACGATCCGCACGGTTCTGACCCAGGCGCTCACACGGGCCGGGTGCAAGGTCCACGCAACCTCGTCCCTGACGACGCTGATGCGCTGGGTGGGCGAGGGCAAGGGCGACGTCGTGATCTCGGATGTGATGATGCCTGACGGCAATGGGCTCGAGATGTTGCCCAAGATCAATCAGGACCGGCCGGGCCTGCCGGTGATCGTGATTTCTGCGCAGAACACCATTATGACGGCGATCCAGGCCGCCGAGGCCGAGGCCTATGACTACCTGCCCAAGCCCTTCGATCTGCCCGATCTGATGAAACGCACCGCCAAGGCGCTCGAGCAAAAGGCCCACGCGCCCGCCCGCGAGGAAGAAACCGACCGCCCCGACGAATTGCCGCTGGTGGGGCGCACCGCGATCATGCAGGCGCTCTACCGCGTTGTGGCACGGGTCATGAACACCGATCTGCCCGTGCTGATCTGGGGCGAAAGCGGCACAGGCAAATCACTCATCGCCCGCGCCATCCACGACTTTTCCGACCGGCGCACGCTGCCATTTGTGACCGTCACCGCCGCCGAGCTGCAAAACCTCGAAGGCCCGGCCCGCGTGCTGGCCAAGGTCAAGGGCGGCACGCTCCTGATCGACGAGATCGGCGACATCCCCGAAGAGCTTCAGGCCCGCATCGTGCGGATGATGGACACGCCCGGCGAATACGTCCCGCGCTTTCTCGCTACGTCGCAAAACGATCTGACGATGGCGATGGAGGCGGGGCAGGTGCGCAAGGACCTCTACTACCGCCTCTCAGGTGCCACCCTCAACGTGCCTGCACTGCGCGAACGGGTCGACGATATCCCACTGCTGGCCGACCACTTCCTGCTGCGCGGTGAGAAATCCGGTCAACCCCGCCGCGTCCTGTCCGAAGACGCCGCCGAAATCTTCCGCACATACTCCTGGCCCGGCAACGTCCGCCAACTGGAAAACGCCGTGCGCCGCTTGGGGCTGACCAGCCGTGCCGTCGAAATCTCCGCCTCCGAGGTCGAACAAGTGCTGGGCAGCCAGCCCGAACTTGAACCCATCCGCAGCGCAGGCGACACCGAGAAACTGGGTGCCTCCGTCGCGCGCCACCTCAAACGCTACTTCGACCTGCACGGCAACATGCTTCCGCCCCCCGGTCTCTACCAACGCATCCTGCGCGAAGTCGAAGCCCCCCTGATCGAGATTGCCCTCGACGCCACCGGCGGCAACCAGGCCAAATGCGCCGACCTGCTCGGCATCAACCGCAATACCCTGCGCAAGAAAATCACCGATCTGGATATAGAGGTGACACGCCGCCGCAAATTGATGTAATACTGCCACACAACCCGTGGCATCCGCGCCGCAGCGCGCGGTAGACCACTGGATATGGCGGTAATGGCGCACATGCGCCACATCATCGAGGACAAGCCTGGTGGCATCCGGAACACACACCAGCTGGTGGTTGACGCTTGGGCGCTTGCGGCGCCGCAGGCGCGTGCGCAACGCCGCAACGCTGGGCCTTGTGGTGCTGGGGCCTGTTCTGGCGCTGACGACGTTCCTTGTCCTCGGCCCGCTTGACCAGGGTGCAAGCGCGCCCGCCTTGCGCCTCGTCCTGCTCGCGGACCTTGTCTATGTGCTTGTGGTCGCGGCCCTCGTCATGTCGCAAATTGCCCGCCTTGTGGCGGCACGGCGTGCCAAATCCGCAGGCTCACGCCTCCACCTCAGGCTCACCGGCGTCTTTGCCCTCTTGGCCCTGATCCCGACTGTGACCGTGGCTGTCTTTGCCGGCCTCACCGTGAACATCGGCCTTGAGGGCTGGTTTTCCGACCGGGTCAGCCGCGTGGTGGGCGCGTCGCTCGCCGCCGCCGAGGCCTACGAGACCGAACAGCGCACCGACCTGATCACCGACGCCCGCGCGCTTGCCCGCTACATCGACACGGTGCGTGGCGCGCAAACCATCGCCGACCGCGAGGTCCTGTCCGACGGCCAACTGCAGGTCCAGCGCGGCCTGCGAGAAGCCTACCTGATCGACGGCACCGGCGATCTGCGCGCGCGCGGCGACCGGTCCTATCTCTTTGATTTTGAACGCCCCAACCTCGACCAACTGGACCAGGCACTGGAAACCGGCGGGCTGGTGATCCAGGACTGGGCGAACAACGAATTTCGTGCGCTGGTCCCGCTTGCGTCCTACGTCGACCGGTTCCTCTATGTCAGCCGCGATGTGGACGGTGAAATCCTGTCCCTGCTTGATGAGACGCAGGAAACCGTGCGGCTCTACCAACAGCTCGAAAGCGAACGGGGACGGCTGCTCTATCAGTTCGGGCTGCTTTACTTGGGCTTTGCCGTCATCCTGATCCTTGCTGCGATCTGGCTGGGCCTGTGGTTTGCCGAACGCCTGTCTGGTCCGGTTGGGCGGCTCACCGGGGCGGCACAACGCGTCGGCGCGGGTGACCTAGACGTGCAGGTCCGCGAAGAAGAGGGCGACGACGAAATCGCCATGCTCAGCCGCTACTTCAACCAGATGACCAAACAGCTCAAGGGCCAGCGCCAGACCTTGCTCGCCAACACCGAACAGATCGAGCGCCGCCGCCGCCTGTTCGATTCCGTGCTCAGTTCGGTAACCTCGGGCGTTGTGGGCGTGGACCCCAATGGCAAGGTCACCTTTGTGAACCGCTCTGCCGCGCGTCTTCTGGACTGGCAAGAAGACCGCGAATCCGTGCCGCTCGCGGTGGCAGTGCCAGAATTTGCCGCTCTCTTTGCCCTGTTGCGCGCCGGTCCGCAGGAGATTGCCCAGGACGAGGTCAAGGTTACGCGGGCAGGGCGTTTGGAAAACCTGCTGGTGCGCATCGCCACCCGCCGCAACGTCGAGGGCGACCTCGAAGGCTACGTGTTGGCCTTTGAGGACGTGACCGATCTGGTCAGCGCCCAACGGATGGCCGCTTGGGGCGACGTGGCCCGGCGCATCGCCCACGAGATCAAGAACCCGCTCACGCCGATCCAGCTCAGCGCTGAACGGATCAAGCGCAAGTTCGCGCCCAAGCTGGGCGATGACAGCGACAGCCTTGAGCAGATGACTGATGTGATCGTGCGCCAGACGGGCGACCTGCGCCGGATCGTCGATGAGTTCTCGAAATTTGCCCGGATGCCCGAACCGGACCGCAAGACCCACGACCTTGTGTCCATCGTGCGCGACGCCGTTGTGCTGCAACGCGCGGGCCAGCCCGAGGTCGACTTGGTGGATGAATTGCCAGACGGCTCTGTTGCCGCCGAAGTGGACGCGACAATGATTTCACAGGCCCTGACAAACTTGATCAAGAACGCGGGCGAAGCGATTGAAACATTGCGTAAAAAAGGGGATGTGCCCGAGGGTCATACGCCCCGTATCGAAGTTCGGATGAAGACCACCGCCATGGGTGCGCGGATCACGATTTCGGACAACGGCGTGGGCTTGCCCGAAGATCGCGCGCGTCTTTTTGAGCCTTACGTGACCACCCGCGACGAGGGCACCGGCCTTGGCCTGCCTATCGTCAAAAAGATCATTGAAGAGCACGGGGGCACCTTGACCCTCGACAACGCGGCCCCCTTTGCGGGTCAAACCCATTTCGGCGCCATGGCAGTGATCACACTGCCCGCGGGCGCCGCACATGTTGAGCAGGAGCAAACGGTATGAGCGATATCTTGATCGTAGACGACGAACGGGACATCCGGGAGCTGATCTCGGACATCCTCGAAGACGAGGGATACGCCACCCGCCTTGCCGGGAACTCGGACGATGCGATGGGGGCGATCAACACGGCGGAACCGGCGCTGATCATCCTCGACATCTGGCTCAAGGACAGCCGCATGGACGGCATCGACATCCTCAAGGCGGTCAAGCGGGACAATCCGGGCGTGCCGGTGGTGATCATCTCGGGGCACGGCAACATCGAGATTGCCGTCGCCGCGATCAAGCAGGGGGCGTATGACTTTATCGAAAAGCCCTTTAATATCGACCAGTTGCTGGTGGTGATCCGCCGCGCGATGGAGACGTCGCGCCTGCGCCGCGAAAACCAGAGCCTGCGTCGTCCAGAGGCTGCACAGTCCAAAATGATCGGCTCCTCTGCCAGCTTCCGCGGTCTGATTTCGCAGCTCGACAAGGTGACCAAGTCCAATGGTCGCGTGATGCTGACGGGTCCTGCGGGCTGCGGCAAAGAGGTGGCGGCGCGCTACATCCACGCCAAGTCGAACCGGGCCGATGGGCCATTTGTGACGGTGAACTGCGCCGGCGTCGCCCCTGAAAACATGGAAGAAGTTCTGTTTGGCCGCGAAACGCCCGAGCGCGGGATCGAGCCGGGTCTGCTGGAGCAGGCGCATGGGGGCGTCATCTATTTTGACGAGGTTGCCGATATGCCCATCGGCACGCAATCCAAGATCCTCCGCGTGCTGGTTGATCAACAGTTTCAGCGGGTTGGCGGGACCGACAATGTGCGTGTCGACCTGCGGGTAATCTCGTCTACGAACCGTGATTTGCAAGAGGCCATCGCGGCCGAAACCTTCCGTCAAGAGTTGTACCACCGCCTGAACGTCGTGCCGATCCCGGTGCCGAGTCTCGAAGAGCGGCGCGAGGACATTCCGGTTCTGGCTGGGCATTTCATCGAAGAGTTCAACGCCGCTCAGGGTCTGCCCAAACGCGAGTTGAGCGAGGACGCGTCGGCGTTGTTGCAGACGATGGTGTGGCCAGGCAACGTGCGGCAGCTCAAGAACATGGTGGAGCGCATCCTGATCCTGGGCGACGGCACAGGCCCGATCGACGCGCGCGAGTTGCCGGGGTCGGACGAACCGGCGGGCGAGGAGGGGCGTGTGGTTCTCTCTGGGGCGCTGGCGACCTTGCCGCTGCGCGAGGCGCGAGAGGCGTTTGAACGCGAGTACCTGCTGACCCAGATCAACCGCTTTGGTGGCAACATCAGTCGCACCGCCAACTTTGTCGGGATGGAGCGGTCGGCGCTGCACCGCAAGCTGAAGTCACTGGGCGTCGTCACGTCGTCCAAGGCCGGTACGCGGGTGGCGCATCTGGATGATGAGGAAGCGCAGGCGTCTTGATCTGTCCCCGCGGGGACAGAATTTAAGTGTTCAAAAACAGTCACCTAACCCTTAATTTTGGGTTAACGCGCCCGCACATCCAGCTGTGCCAGCACATCGAGACCCTGCATGTTCAGGAAATGCAGGATGTCGATGAACACCCAGTTCTCGGCCAGCTTGTCGCCGTCGCGCCGGTAGAAATCGACCACCCGCATGTCGGCCTTGGCCCCCGAAGGCGGCAGGCCCATGTAGGGGCCGGTGCATTCCATGGTCAGGTTCGGCCAGCCAAAGAAACCGCCATAGTTCCCCTCGGCCATGCGGCAGATGTGACCGTTGAAGGTGCGCGCGCCCAGTTGGGTGCGGAACGGGCGCTGGTGCTGTTCGATGTAGCGGTCAATTGTGTAGGTCGCGCCGATGCCTGTGGGCCCCCACCAGATCATGTCGTCGTGCCAGTCGCGCGCCAGCTCGTCCTCGGGTGCGGGGGGCGTGGGCAGGGCGTTGGCCGCCGTGATGGCGTCCATCATCGCGTGGATACGATCCAGCGTTTTGGTCCCCACCGCCGGATCCTGATCGTCAAAGAGGAGGCCGTCATGGGTCATTGGCCCCGGCTGGACCAGTTGCGCACCGGTCATGCCGGGCAGGGGGTATTGACCCGCCTGCGCCATCAAGTGCAGCAGATCGACAAAGAGCGCCTGTTCGACAATGCGGTCGCCCTCGACGCGCGAAAATTCGGCATAGCGGACCATGACGATCTTGCGCGTCGGCTGAATGCCCAGAAACGGCGCATCAAAGAGCGCCATCAGATGCCCCATGGAGGCCACCCATATGCCACCACCCTCATCGAGGTGGTTGTGCCCGGCAAAGAAGATGTCCTGCCGCCGCTGCACCCGCGACATGGCTGTCAGGAAGGGCGCCCAGAACGTCGTGGCGATGGCGTCCGGCCCGGTCTGGACGTGGAAGGGGTGCATCCCGCGCCAGAGCGTGTCAGGTGTCATGTGCGTGGCCAGCGCGTTCGCAACGGTATCGGGGTTGGCACGCGCAAGGGCGGCGTGGTGGGCCTGCACGCAGGCCTTGGCACGGGAAAGATCGGTCATGGTTATCCTTGGGTGACGATCCGCAATCCGCCATCTGTGCGGATGGCACAGCTTTGGGCGTTGAGGCGGGGTAAGACGGGGGATGGGCCGGGGGGTGCGGCCTGGGCCACGGCGGGTGGGCAGGCGGGCAATTCGACGGGGGAATAGCCGCGATCACCCATGCACTGCGCCTTGACCCGTTTGCGCAAGTCGGCGTTCACGTCGACGGAATAGATGTCGCCCGGCACCCAGACGCCGCCGTTGGTGTGGCAGTGACCGGCGGCGTTGCACACCCGGTGCGGCACATAGCGCGGGGCGTGTTGCCGGGTCTGGTGTGCAACTGGCGCGTCGCGCAGGGCGGCCACGTCACAACGGGTGTTGTCGCGGTCAAGTTCGGCAAAGCTGACGCCCTCGGCATAGTAGGTCGACACCGGCAGGCATCCGCAGAGAACAAGGGGAAGAAGGGCAAGCGCGCGCATAGGTGCAGAGTGGCGAAGGACGTGTGATTTGGCAATCGTGGTTGCGACGTTTCAGAGTGACTTTGCGCAAGCGTTGACCGTCTGGCCCGTGTCTGTCATGGCTGGATGCTGAGACGGGCGACGCGCAGGTGCGCCGTAACGCGGAGACAGGGATGAAGGTCATCATCTGCGGGGCAGGCCAGGTGGGGTGGCAGATTGCCCGCCATCTGTCGGGCGAGCGCAACGACGTGACGGTGGTCGACAATGACCCCGATCTGGTGCGCCGGGCCACGGATACGCTGGATGTTCAGGGGGTTGCGGGCTTTGCCAGCTATCCTGACATTCTGGACCGGGCGGGTGCGCGTGACGCAGACATGATCATTGCCGCGACCCATTCGGACGAGGTGAACATGGTCACCTGTCAGGTGGCGCATTCGGTATTTGGCATCAATCGCAAGATCGCGCGGCTGCGCAGTCAGTCCTATCTGACGGCAATCTATTCGGACCTGTATCGCCGCGATCACATGCCCATCGACGTGGTGATTTCGCCCGAGCGGGAGGTGGCGGCGGCGGCTTTGCAGCGGCTGAGCGCGCCTGCGGCGTTTGACACGGAGTTGTTCATTGACGGGCAGGCGCAGCTCTTGGGCATTGCGCTGGACGAGGATTGTCCGGTGTTGAACACGCCGTTGCGGCAGTTGACCGACCTGTTTTCCACCCTGCGGGTTGTGGTTGTTGGCGTGCGCCGGGAGGGGACGCTGTTTGCGCCCGAGGCGTCGGATCAGCTTTTTGCCGGAGACGAGGCCTATGTCTTTGCGCATGTGGATGATGTGCCGCGTGCGATGGAGGTGTTTGGCAAGACGATGGCCAAGCAGGAGCGTGTTGTGCTGGTGGGTGGCGGCAATGTCGGCCTGGCTGTGGCGCGCGCGCTGGAAAAGCGCACGACGCGGGTGCGGGCCAAGGTGATCGAGCGCAACCGCAAGTGCGCCGAGCTGGCCGCCGAGGCGTTGGAGCGGACCATTGTGCTGAACGGTGATGGCTTGGATGTGGCGCTGCTCGCCGAGGCGGGCGTGGCGCGGGCGGACGCGATGCTGGCGGTTACGGATGATGACAAGACCAACATGCTGGCTGCGGTGCGCGCCAAGTCCGAGGGCTGTCCCTATGCGATTGCGTTGATCAATGATCCGACGCTGGTGCCGATGATGGGGCCCTTGGGCATTGACGCCTATATCAACCCGCGTGCCACGACAGTGAGTTCGATCCTGCGCCATATCCGGCATGGGCGGGTGCGGTCGGTCTATTCCATCGGCGATGCGGATGCCGAGGTGATCGAGGCCGAAGTGCTGTCGACCTCGCCCATGGCGGGGCGTCGCATCAACGAGATTGATTTTCCCGAAGGCGTTTTGGTCGGTGCCGTGCGCAAGGGTGACACGGTGATGCGCCCGGTCGGCAAGACGCGCATCGATGAGGGTGATGTCATTGCGCTCTTTGCGCTGACCAAGGATGTGCCGGAGGTGGAGCGCCTGATGCAGGTGTCCATCGACTTTTTCTGATGGCTGCGCGCGGGGCGGTGCGGCCGGGCTTTGGTGCGACGCTGTTGGCGTTGCCGCTGTTCCTGCTTTTGGTTGGTGTGTTTGCGGTGTCTATGCTGGTGCCTGCGGTCTATGGCGGTGTGGTGCGCGAATTGGCGACGGCGCGGGCGTTTTTGTACAGTGGTGTGCTGGGGGTCGTGATCTTTGCGCTGATTGGGCTGGCCCATGCAGGGCGTGATCCGCGGCATGGGGCGCTTGGGCCGCTGGTTTCGCTCTTTTCGGCCTTTGTGATCCTGCCGGCGTTGCTGGCGATCCCGTTCTACGAGGCGGTGCGCACGACGACCTTTCTGAATGCCTATGTCGAGATGGTGAGTGCGATCACCACGACAGGGGCCACCATGTTCGACGATCCGGGCCGGTTGAACGGGCCGCTGCATCTGTGGCGCGCGCAGGTGGCGTGGATGGGGGGGCTGATGATGTGGATTGCCGCCTCTGCGATCCTCGCGCCGCTCAACCTGGGCGGGTTCGAAGTGACGGCGCGGGCCGAGCCGGGGCGTAGTGCCCGCCGCGAGACGGGCATGACAGCCCCCGAGGTGCGGGTGCGGATTGCCAAGGTCAGCGCGGTTTTGATCCCGATCTACGTGGCGCTGACGCTGTTGTTGTGGATCCTGCTGGCGGTGGGGGGCGACAGTGCGTTGGTGGCGATCTGTCACGCGATGTCGATCATGGCGACCTCTGGCATCTCGCCTGTGGGCGGTTTGACCGGGACGGGCGCGGGCATGGCCGGAGAGGCGGTCATGTTGCTCTTTATGCTCTTTGCGCTGTCGCGGCTGACCTTTTCCACCGACACGGTTACGGCGGAGGCCGGGGGGCTCAAGCGTGACCCGGAATTCCGCATCGGCCTGGCACTGATGATTGTCGTGCCGCTGGTGTTGTTTGTCCGGCATTTCCTCGGCGCCTTTGATGTCTCTGCCGAAAGCGAGCTGGAGGACGCAGCCCGCGCGCTTTGGGGCAGTGCGTTTACGGTCCTGTCCTTTCTGACCACAACCGGCTTTGCCTCGGCTTTCTGGGGCGATGCGCAGGCGTGGTCGGGCCTTGAGACACCGGGCCTGCTGCTGATGGGGTTGGCGCTGGTGGGCGGCGGTGTGGCGACCACAGCGGGGGGCGTCAAATTGCTGAGGGTCTTTGCGCTCTACCTGAACGGCCTGCGCGAGATGGAGCGGCTGGTGCATCCCTCATCTGTCAGCGGCGCGGGTCCTATGGGGCGCCGATTGCAAAAGGACGGGGCGTTTATTGCATGGATCTTTTTCATGCTCTTTGCCCTCAGCCTCGCACTGATCAGCATCCTGTTGTCCGCGGCAGGCACCGATTTTGACACCGCATTGGTCATCGCCATTGCGGGCCTGTCCACAACGGGACCGCTGTTGGATCACGCCAGCAGCGACCCCATTGCGCTGATCGAACTGGGGGGGGCGGCCAAGGCGATTTTTGTGGCCGCGATGATCCTTGGACGGCTTGAGACATTGGCGATCATCGCGCTTTTCACACCGGATTTGTGGCGCGCTTAGGCGGGGTGTCGCGGTAGGTCCGTAACGGACTGTTTTTTGGGCTGGAATCTTCCCAGTCCCCGCGACATACTCACGCCGGAGGGACGGTCTGATCCGCAGGCCTAAGCAAGAAAAAAAGGGTTAACCGACATGGCTTCGGACCGACAGAATTTGCAGGATGCATTCCTGAATCACGTGCGCAAAACCAAAGTGCCCGTGACCATTTTTTTGATTAATGGCGTTAAATTGCAGGGTGTTATCACGTGGTTCGACAACTTTTGTGTGTTGTTGCGCCGGGATGGCCAAAGCCAGCTGGTGTACAAGCACGCGATCTCGACGATCATGCCTAGCCAGCCCATCAGCCTTTATGAGGGCGAAGACGCGTCCTGATGGGTGAGTTGCCGGAGACAACCCGCGCCTGGGTGCTCCATCCTGATATAAAATCCGATCCTGACCGGCGCGAAGCCAAATTCGCGCTGGCCGAAGCCGTGTCTTTGGCCCATGCGATGCCCGAACTTGAGGTCGTGGGCAGCGAGATTGTGCCGCTGCCGCGCGTGCGGGCCGGATTGCTGTTCGGGTCGGGCAAGATCGAGGAACTGGCGCAGCGGCTGAAAGAGGCCGAGGTTGAGCTGGTGTTGATCGATGGCCCCGTCACCCCGGTGCAGCAGCGCAACCTTGAAAAGGCGTGGAAGGTCAAATTGCTGGACCGGACGGGCCTGATCCTCGAGATTTTCAGCGACCGGGCCGCCACGCGCGAAGGCGTGTTGCAGGTCGAGATGGCCGCGCTGTCCTACCAGCGGACGCGGCTGGTGCGGGCCTGGACCCACCTTGAGCGCCAGCGCGGCGGTCTGGGGTTTGTGGGTGGTCCCGGCGAGACGCAGATCGAGGCGGACCGGCGTGCCATCGACACGCAACTGGTGCGCCTGCGGCGGCAGTTAGACAAGGTGGTCAAGACGCGCACGTTGCACCGTGCGGCGCGAGCCAAGGTGCCGTATCCGATTGTGGCGCTGGTGGGCTACACCAACGCGGGCAAGTCGACACTGTTCAACCGTCTCACTGGCGCTGATGTGATGGCCAAGGACATGCTCTTTGCCACGCTGGACCCGACGATGCGGCGGGTCGAATTGGAGGACGGGCCGGAGGTGATCCTGTCGGACACCGTTGGGTTCATTTCCGATTTGCCGACCGAATTGGTCGCGGCGTTCCGCGCGACGCTCGAAGAGGTGCTGGCGGCGGATGTGATCTTGCATGTGCGCGACATCTCGCACCCCGAGACCGAGGCGCAGGCCGAGGATGTGATGACCATCCTTGGCGATCTGGGCGTGGGCGAGGGGCGCACGATGTTCGAGGTCTGGAACAAGGTGGACCTGCTGGACGACGACGCGGCAGAGGCCGTCCGCGCCCGTGCAGCGCGCGAGGACGGTGTGTTTGCGATGTCGGCCATCACAGGCGAGGGGATACCCGCGCTCTTGGGGCAGGTGGCCGAGACTTTGCAGGGTGCGGTGACCCAGGAGATGCTGGTGTTGCCCTATGCCGACGGGCGCAAACGCGCGTGGCTGTTCGAGCAGGACGTGGTGCAGGGCGAGCGGCAGGGCGAGGACGGGTTCGAGTTCGACGTGCGCTGGACCGCGATCCAGAAGGCGCGGTTCGAGGGGCTTTAGCCGTGGTTCAACTTGGTCGTCTTCGTTGAAATAAACTGTGTAACCAGACCGCTGCGGTGAGTGAAAATCCGGCGTAGCCTCGTCGAGGCGGTTGTGTTGTTCGGACTGTTTGAACGGCAGTTGATGATCGTTCGGGCCGTTGTCAGGTGTCGGCGCGTTTCATCTGTTGGTGTTCGTCCTCGACCAGACCGATTTTCCAATAGCCTGATATATAGATGTCTTCGCGTGCCAGCTGTTTTTCTTGTGTCAGAAAGGCCCGTAGTGATCTGATAACACTGGATTCTCCGGCGATGCAGGTTTGTACCCGACCTGTTGGCCACTCAAGAGACCGGATAAGAGTTTCCTGCGCCGTAGAGGCGGTGTGCGGATCAGGATGGATCAGCCAATGGACGTCAATGCCTTGGGGCATGTCGATGGTCTGGCGGTCCTGCTCCGATGTGATTTCAAAGATCGCAACACCTTTTGCGTCGCGCGGCATGGCTTCGAGGGTTGCGGCGGCGACGGGAATGGCGGACGGGTCAGCGGCGATCAGATACCAGTCGGCATCAAAATGCGTGACCTTGGGACCACTTGGCCCCGCAAACCCCAGAAAGCTGCCCGCTTTGGCATGTGATGCCCAGCGTGACGCTTGCCCTTCATCGCCGTGTGCCACGAAATCGATGCTGAGTTCGCGCGTTTCCGCGTCAAAATTGCGGACTGTAAACGTGCGCCGAACCGGGGTTGGTCCATTGAGCAGACGGGCGGCGAAACTGTCTTTGGCCTCGTCCATCTCGGGAAACATAAGCTTGCAGTTTCCGCCGTTCCTGCCTTCAGGGAATGCGTCCAGCTCTGGTCCTGCAAAGACGACACGGATCATGTTGGGCGTCAAATACCATGCTTTCGTGACTGTCAGCAGCCGAACGGATGAGCGGCCTGTGGTCTTGCGCATTGCTTGTTTTATCCTTTTTATCAACGCCATACGGGTATGCCCTTGTCAGAACTTGCCGGAGTTTCCCCAGGCCTCGCGGGGGCTGATTTCCTCTTCGTTCATCCAGTGCTCAACAATCTTGCCATCGGCAATGCGGTAGAGGTCGAACACAGCGATGTCCTTGCCGCCTGCGTGTCGCTTGCCATAGGTCGTAACGAAATCGCCCTGGCCGATGAGTTGGAACATCATTTCGTATGACCCTGCCGCGTCCGAGTTCAACCACTCTGCCATGCCGGCTTGTCCGGCTCCGATCGTGGCCGCGTGTTGAACCAGATCGTCGGCTATAAAGTTCGCGATCTTGTCGGTGCCCTGCTCCTGCAACACTTGTTTGGTAAATTCGAGAACCAGCGATTTGCTGGCGGCTGTGTTGGCGCTCGTGTCAACCATGCGGCTTCCTGACACCATGCCAGCGCCCGAGACTGTTTCCTCGACAAAAGGCGCAATCGTGTCCCAGTGTTCCAGGATCAGACCGTCCGGGTCCGTATAGAACATGTCCATCGTGACCCATTTTGCGGCGCCATCGTTCAGGGATTGGTAGGCGCTGCAAAACACCCAAGGCCCGTCTTCGAAAATGCGGACAATCTCTATCTCTCGTTTTGGATTGCGCTGAACGAACGGTTCAAAGAACGCGAGGAACCCTTCGACACCGTCGGCGACACCTGTCGAATGCTGCGTGTAGCGGTGGCCGGTGTTTTTCGTGACGGCCTCACGAATGTTTCCGCCAGCGATACCGTCCAAGTAGATACCGCGCACGTTGTCCAAACCTTTTCCCATGACGTCCTCACCTTTTACGGTCGGCAGGCTGGCACCGCTGGTGCCGCCCGCCGATATCAATTCAACCGTGATAGGCTTTGCTGACGGCATAGCTGTCTTCGAACCAGTTCCAAAGAACCACCTCGCCGTCGCGTACTTTGGCGCGCAGGGCGAAGGTGAATTCGCCAATCTCCTTGCCGGATTTCGTGGTGATCCCGTTCATGTTACCGAACACGGCAACCGTGTCACCGGAGGCAAGAACATCCGTGTTCTCCCATTTGGTCGTTTGGAAGTTTTCGCCAAAGATGGGGAGGAAGGCAAAGATCTCGTCCTTGCCGTTCCACGGTCCGATCCAGGGCAGTGTCGCGTCGCCTTCGTTGTGCCACACCATGTCGTCCGCCATCAGGTTGGACATTGCATCAGTGTCGCCCGCGCCCATGGCTGCCATCAGTGCCATGACGACGTCGAGGGTTGCCTGACTGGTTTCGTCCACGCCTTGCGCACCTGCCTTGCTTGCGATTGCAAGCGCGAGTGCTGCGCCGATGGATGTTTTGAGAACTGTTCTTCGCTGCATTTCGTGGTCCTTTGGGATGTGGCGGACCGTTGTTCGGCCCCCCTGTTTGCGTGAGAGGGCTATTTGCCGGAAAGTTGCTGAAGCGCGGTGGCCCAGTCTTCGACGTGATAGGTGCGGATGATTTTGCCGGCTTCCAGCTCGTGGATATCGATGGTCAGGATGTCAAAGCTGCGCCCTTGGCCGTCGACGCCAAAGAAGGGGCCAACGGGTGTGCCGGTCGCACGGCTGCGTACGATGACTGTGTCGCCATCCTGGTGCATGTCCTGAATGGCCCATTCGATGTCGGGCATGAGTTGCGCAAAGCCGCCCATTTGACCCAGAAAGGCCGCACGGCTTTTGGCTTTGCCCGAGTAGTCGCCGATGCTTTCCCAGCCTTCTGATGTGGCACCCTGAAACGCTTCGACGTGTTCGGCGTTGCCGGGATCGCTGAGCAGATCATAGAAAACCGTCACGGTTGCTTTGTTGTCTGCAAAAACGCTTGTGGCGCAGGCTGCAAAAGCGACCGTTGCCGCGCCAAGAAGGTGTTTGATGTGCATGAGAAAAGACCTCTGAATGTTCCGTTGCGTCGTCAGATTTCGCTTGTGGGGAACGAGGTATAGCCGTTCTATGATCCGAAAAATGGGTTGTTTCCGGATGGGACTGTTCGGCTGAGGTGAATAATGATTGATAAGCTTCGCAGCATTGCGGTCTTTGCGGCTGTCGTTGATCAAGGGTCTTTTCGGGCCGCGGCGTTGACCCTTGGGCTTGCGCCCTCGCGCGTCAGCGAAGTCGTTTCGCAGTTGGAAAAGGACCTTGGGGTGACGTTGCTCTATCGCTCAACCCGTCAGCTATCGCTGACGAATGAAGGGCGCCGTTTGAAGGTTGCCGCTGATGATATGCTGGGCGCTGTTGAAACGGGGCTGGATGCCATCAGCCCGTTGTCGGGCGAGCCGTCCGGTGCCTTGAAAGTCACTGTGCCTGCCTTTGTGACGCAAACGGAATTGATGGACGATTTTGCGCGCTTCGCCAGCACCTATCCGAAGGTTGAGCTGGATTTCCATTTTTCTGATCGACCGTCGGATGTGATACGGGATGGGTTTGACGTCGCGATCAGGGCGGGGTGGCTGGATGACAGCGATCTGATGGTGCGCACGATTGGCCACGTAGACAGGTTTCTGGTGGCCAGTCCACAGTATTACGACGCCATGCCTACGCCAACGGATCCGAGCGACCTTGAGGACTGGCAATGGATCAGATTTGTCATGCGTACGGATCAAACCGAGATGACGTCGAAGGATGGACAAGTGGTCAAAGTGCTTGGGAAATCGAGCGTTTCCGTCAACTCAGCCAGTGCGCTGTACGAGTTTTCTGTCCGTGGGCTTGGACTGACGGCCATTCCGGAACATCTGGCTTGCCGTGGGTTTGATCGGGGCGAACTGATCCACGTTTTGCCGGAATGGACGATGAGCCCGTTGGGGCTGCACGCGATTTGGCCAAACCAGTCGCGCCGGGAAAACCTCACCACACTCTTTGTGCGGTTTCTTGCAGGCAAGGCTCAGAATTCTTGAGACATTCCGCGTTGTTGGGGCGTGCGTGGCGTCGAAGGTTTGCGCCCTGCGCACCGCCAATTCCGTCTGAGGCGATGAGAGGGTGATCCTAAACCGTGCGCCATTGGCCGGGTGCCAGATCGCCGAGGGACCAGTCGCCGATGGACATGCGGATCAGCCGTAACGTGGGAAAGCCGACATGTGCTGTCATGCGGCGGACCTGACGGTTGCGGCCTTCGGCTATGGTCAGTTCGAGCCAACTGTCGGGGACGGATTTGCGCACGCGGATTGGCGGGTCGCGGTCCCAGAGCGTTGGCGGGTTTACGGCGCGGGCCTTGGCCGGGCGGGTGGGGCCGTCGCGCAGGATGACGCCAGCGCGCAGGCGGTCGAGCGCGTCTTGGGTCACTGTACCTTCGACCTGGGCGAGGTAGGTTTTGGGGGCTTTGTATTTCGGGTCGGCGATGCGGGCCTGAAGTTTGCCGTCGCTGGTCAGGATCATCAGCCCTTCGCTGTCGCGGTCGAGCCGGCCTGCGGGGTAGACGCCGGGCAGATCGATATAGGCCGACAGCGTCGGACGGGTGGACCCTTGGGTGCCTTTGTCGGTGAACTGCGACAGCACGCCGAAGGGTTTGTTGAACAGGATCGTGGTCAAGGTTTCAGACCGGGTTTGCATATTTGTGGAACAATGAAGGGTGGGGTCATTGCAGGGGTTCGAGCCGGGTGACGCCCACGGCGGCGGCGCGGGCGAGCCCTTCGTCGAGCGACATGGGGATGTATTCGCCGCGGCGCCAAAGCTGTGCGAGGTCGTCGTAGTGGCGCGACAGGAAGTGGCCGGATTGTCCGGTGGAGATCACAAAGACCGAGCTGTTGGGGTCGGCAAAGTCGTAGACGCCCCGGTAACCCGCGCCGTGCACGTTTTCGAAAGGTGCGTCACCGGTGCCGCGTGTGAGGCCGCGTTGCAGGGTGTTGTCGCCGCCGGATGTGGATTGCCGGATGTTGACGAAGAAGCGCAGGACGGGGACCTGGCCCAGCACGGGGTGATCGTGGGTCGCCTGATGCGCGTCGCCCCAGCGCAGCGATTCCAGTTGGGTGCCCCAGGTTTCACCGATCCAGATCAGCGCGTCGTCCAACGCCAGCCGGGCCATGTCGGCGCAGGTTTCGACCGGGGCGGACTGGCGCACGTCGCACCAGATCGCCGCCCCGTCCACGTTGCGGAAGGCGCGTTCGATAAAGAGCGGCTCCACGTGGGTGAGTGCGTCGGTCATTGGACCCAGTTCGTCGCGCGCCATGCGGTCCTGCAGGCTGCGCAGCCACGCGGCGTAGATCAGTGGTTCGGGCCAGTGTTCGTTCATTTCGCCGTTCCACTCGGCCAGCAGCGCCAGCGCGCGCTGGCGTTGGCGTTCGGCGGTGCCTGCGGGGGCGGCCTCGCCGGTGAACCACAGCTCGGACCCGATCAGGGGCAGGAGCGAGCGGGCGGTGAAGGAGACGGTGTCGAGCTGCGCCTCGATGAAGCTGTCGCGGGTGTGGACCTCGCGGGTTTGCATCAGGCGACGCCAGCGTTGGACCCTTTGCGTGTCGCCCCAGTGAAAACTGACATGGTTGGGAAAGGGGCGGTCGACCGTCTTGTTGTTGGTGTTGCCGAGGATGCCGCCCACGGGCGAGACAAAGCCGGGGTTGGAGGCATAGGGCAAACGGCCCTGCCAACGGTTTTCGGGGCGCCATCCGAGCGCGGGCATGCGCCCCTGGCTTTGGTGTGCGGCGTCGCGGCGTGGGATCGCGCCGATGGTCTTCATGGCGATGCTGCCACGGTCGACCAGTGTGAGGTTCTGGGCGGGGGCGATGTATCCCTTAGATGCAGTGATCGCCTCGGCCACTGTTTGCGCGTGCATGACCCCCATACCGGCCGTCAACGAGGTGTCATTCGGGCTGAGCACGGTCCAGCTGAGGGCGGCCACGTGGCCGGGGGGCGTGATGGTTTCGAGGTTGCGGAAGCTGCCGGGCATGACGGGGCCATTGTCGGTCCAGCGCAGGGTGAGGGTGACGGGATCCTGACCGTCGATTTCGACGATGGAGGCGCGTGTTTCAAACTCTTTCCAGCCGTCGGGCGTGCGGTATTGGCTTGGGTTTTCGGGGTTCAGCTCTTCGATCAGTACGTCCTGGTCGTCGACATAGGCGCTGGTCAGGCCCCAGCCCAGACGCTGTGACCGGCCTGTCAGCACCAGTGGCACGCCGGGGATGGAGCCGCCGATCACGCCGCCAGTGCGCAATTCGAGGCGGGCCAGATACCATATGGCGGGGGCAGAAAAGCCCAAGTGTGGGTCATTGGCAAGCAACGTCCCACCGGATGCCGAGCGCGAGGCCGCGGCGGCCCATGCGTTGGATGCCCCGGCCAAGCCACGTGGCTGGAAGGGGGACAAAGGGTGCGCGGTGGTTGCCGCCTGTGCAAACCGTGGTTCGGTGTTGGGCACAAGTGCGGCGTATTCCGGCAGGCTGGCGATCCCGTCGCCCGGCACGTCGGGCAGGATGTCGGCCAGCCGATCCGGATCGTCGAGCACAAGCGACATGCGGGCGCGCAGCACCTCTTCGGTCATGTGGCCGGACAGTTGCAGGGCCATGAGTTTGGCAATCGCGATGCTGTCGGCGGGGCGCCATGGGGCCAGCGGCGCGTTGAAGAGGAACATTTCCGGTGCGCCGCGTCCCAGCGCCTCGGCGTTGATCTGATCGAGGCGGGCATTGACCCCCGCGGCATAGGCATCCAGTGCAGCGCGGGTGCGGGCATCCTGGGCCTCAACCGACTGGACGGAGAGGCGGTAGATGTCGAGCCTGCGCACAAAGCTGTCGACATCCAGTGTGGCGGTGCCGAACACCTCGCTCAGGCGGCCCTGCGCGGTGCGGCGCAGCATCATCATTTGCCACAGGCGATCCTGTGCGTGGGCAAAGCCCAGGCCGTGGAACACATCCGTGTCGGTGTCCCCGAAGATATGCGGCACGTTGGCATTGTCGCGCACGATCTCGACCGGGGCGGTGATGTTGGGCACACGGACAACGGCGTCGTAGTTGGGCAGGGACCGGGAGGCGAGGTAATAGACCATCGCAACGCCCAGCACGGCCAGCACGATCAGCGCCGCTGTGATCCGGACCAACCATTGAAAGACGACTGCCATATGTGCCTCTTGCTTGTTGCCCGGTGGCGTTGACCCTTGGCTCATGACTGTTAGGTAGGCAGGCAGGGAAGCGCAAGCCGTCAGCTTGTGCAAATTGCGATGACCACGTGAGGGAAAGACATGGCGAAACTGGCGTTTCTGGGACTGGGTGTGATGGGTGCGCCCATGGCGGGGCATTTGCAGAAGGCGGGCCATGACGTCACGGTGTACAACCGTACCGCGTCGCGCGCGCAGGATTGGGTCGACACCTACGGTGGTGCCATGGCGACCACGCCACGTGCAGCGGCTGAGGGGGCGGAGTTTGTTCTGGCCTGTGTCGGCAATGACGATGATTTGCGGTCGGTCTGTGTGGGGGATGACGGGGCCTTTGCCGGGATGGCGAGTGGCACGGTGTTTGTCGATCACACGACGGTTTCTGCCAAGGTCACGGCCGAGCTGTATGCGCAGGCGGATACGGCGCATATCAGTTTCGTGGATGCGCCGATTTCCGGTGGGCAAGCGGGGGCCGAGAATGCGGCGCTGTCGATCATGTGCGGCGGTGACGAGGGCGCCTATGCGCGGGCCGAGCCGATCCTTGCGGCCTATGCCAAGCTGTGCCGCCGCATCGGCGAGAGCGGGGCCGGTCAGATGACCAAGATGTGCAACCAGATCGCCATCGCGGGCCTGGTGCAGGGGCTGAGCGAGGCGCTGCATTTCGCGGAAAAGGCAGGTTTGGACGGGCGTGCAGTGGTTGAAGTGATCAGCCAGGGGGCCGCTGGATCATGGCAGATGGCCAACCGGTACGAGACCATGCTGGACGACGCGTTTGAGCACGGGTTTGCGGTGGACTGGATGCGCAAGGATCTGGGCATTTGCCTGGATACGGCAGATGAGAACGGCGCGAGCCTGCCGGTCACGGCGCTGGTCGATCAATTCTATAAGGACGTGCAAAAGATGGGCGGCGGGCGTTGGGATACGTCGAGCCTGTTCAAGCGGTTGCGCGCCATGGGATGAGGCTGCGCGTTTAGCTGTTGGCAACACAATCGGTGCATAGTGAGGCCGTGGCGCATGTCGCGCCGGGTGCCTCTTGCCATGCTTCACGCCCTGTCGACTGCTCGTGAAACCGCGGAGTTCGCGATGGCGGACCTGTTCTTTTCGCGCACGGATCGGCGGGGTGTCATCCAGTCTGGCAATGACACGTTTCAGCGGATTTCCGGCTTTGAGTGGCAGGACCTGCTGGGCGCGCCGCACCGCGTGGTGCGCCATCCGGGCATGCCCAAGGGCGTGTTCTTTATGCTGTGGGCCGCTCTGAAACAGGAACGCCCCATTGGGGCCTATGTGGTAAACCAGACGCAGGATGGGCAGGCGTACACAGTGTTCGCAGTGATCATGCCGGTCGAGGACGGGTATCTGTCGGTCCGGTTCAAGCCAAGCACCGATCACGCGGTCCGGGTCAAGGCGCTCTATGATGCGGTGACGGCCTGCGAGAAGGACGGTTCCATATCCGCCGAAGAGAGTGCCGCGCGTTTGATGGAGGGTATCCGCGACATGGGGTTTCCCGACTATGACGCGTTCATGTCGGGTGTGTTGGTGGACGAAATGACAGCCCGCAACACCCATCTGTCGCGTCACAAGCTGGTGCGGCTGCAGTCCCTGTCACGTGTGGAACAGGGTCTGGCCTGTTTGCAGGTCGAGGCGCAAAGCGTACGCGCGCTGTTTGCCGCATCCTCGCAAATTCCGCACAACCTGAGGCTTCAGGCGGCGCGATTGGAAGGGCGCGAGGGGCCGATCAGCGTCATTTCCAGCAACCACCAGCGCACGTCAGACGCGTTCGAGGCATCGCTTGGCGCCTTTCTCGAAGCCTCGACGCTGGGCGCGGCCCCGCTTCGCGAGGCGTCGTTCCTGATGGCCACGGCAAAGCTGATGACCGAAGTGGTCGAAACGCTGGACCCGCCGGGGCCGCAATCGCATGCGCGTCAGACAGAGGACCGGAGCCATCTTGTGTCGCTGGCCGCGCAATATGTCGACCGGGCCACGCGTGCGGTGTCGGATGTGCGCAGGCAGACGGATTTCTTTGAGCGGGCGTTGCAGGATATGCAGCGGATGGTGTTCGGCCTCGAGCTGACCCGCACCATGTGTTCCATCGAACAGTCACGCGCGACCGGGGACACGTCCGGTCTGGACGAGATTGTCGACAAGCTAAAGCAGGCGGAAATGCAGTTAAGCGCCATCATGACACGGATCAGTCACGCGGTGTCAGACATGATGGATGGCGCAGAGCGGCTGAGCCGGTCCGCGCCTCTGTGTGTCGTATCAGGGCAGGCGACGGAAACCGCCGCCTGATCCCGAGCATCAGGGAATGATGCGGGTGTATTTGGTGCCTTCGAGCGTGGCACCGATCCGCAGGCCCGCGCGGGCAAAGACCGCCGCCAGCACCGGGGACAGGGCCGTGGTGGTGTCAGCCGCCACGCTGTCGCCCTGATCGGACACCACATATTCGAGGTCCGCACCAGCCGCCCAGCCAGGGGAACGGCGGAAATCGGTGAGCGCGTCCTGGGTCATAAAGAACAACACGTGGGCAAATTGCTGTGCGCCGATTTGCAGGCCACCTGACCCTTTGAACACCGAATAATAGTCCACGGTCACGTCATTGACGAGAAGTGCGCCACGGCCATATGCGCCGCCCAGGCCCAGACCGGCCTCGGTCACTAGTGGCATGACAAGCATGCCGTTGGCCTTTTGCGCCAGCGACACCGTGTTGGGATAGCTGCGATACATCTCTTCCAGCGTTGCGTTGACCCGCGCGTCGATCAGGGTGGACCCCCGGCTGCCGACACCGTTTCCGCATGCGGCAAGCACGCCCGTGCTGGCCAGCGCCCCTGCGGCGAACGCGCGCCGCGAGATACCATTCGTTTTCATGTTGAACCGCCTGTACTGCTCAATGTGGTGCGCGGTTTGCCCGCGCTTGTGGGCAGGTATACGCCGATTGCGCGCACCTGTCACCACTTTGCAGCGCTTTGGCAGGTTTCTGCCGGATCAGCCCGCGTTGAGGATGCGCGCGGCGGCGGGGGCGAAATAGGTGAGGATGCCGTCACAGCCCGCGCGTTTGAAGGCCATCAGGCTTTCCATCATCACGCGGTTCTCGTCGACCCAGCCATTTGCGCCTGCGGCCTTGATCATCGCGTATTCGCCCGACACCTGATAGGCGAAGGTCGGCGCGCCGAATTCGGTTTTCACGCGGCGGCAGATGTCGAGATAGGGCAGGCCGGGTTTGACCATGACCATGTCGGCACCCTCGGCCAGGTCGCGTTCGATCAGGCGCATGGCCTCGTCCGAGTTGCCGGGGTCCATCTGGTAGGTCTTTTTGTCGCCGGTCAGCGCGCCGGACGCGCCCACCGCGTCGCGGAACGGGCCATAGAAGGCAGAGGCGTATTTGGCAGCGTAACTGAGGATCATCACGTTTTGATGTCCCGCGCCTTCAAGGGCAGAACGGATTGCGCCGATGCGGCCATCCATCATGTCGGAGGGGCCGATGATGTCTGCACCCGCCTCGGCCTGCGACAGCGCCATCTTGACCAGCGCTTCGACCGTGCGGTCGTTCACGATCTCGCCATCCTCGACAAAGCCGTCATGGCCGTTGATGTTGTAGGTGTCGAGCGCCACATCGGTCATGACCGCAATCTCGGGCACCGCGTCCTTGATCGCGCGGATGGCGCGGTTGGCGTGGTTGTCGGGGTCCCACGCACCGGCGCAATCCTCGGTCCGTTCCTCGATCCCGGTATAGGGAAAGATGCAGATCGCCGGGATGCCCAGATCGGCGGCCTCGCGCGCGGCGTCCACCACTTTGTCCACTGACCGGCGCATGACACCGGGCATGGAGGGGATCGGTTCTTCGATGCCCTCGCCGGAGCGGACAAAGACGGGCCAGATGAAGTCGTCGACCGTCAACGTGTTTTGCCGCACAAGCCCGCGAATGGCGGCGCTTTGGCGGGTGCGGCGGAGACGGGTGGCGGGATAGGGGCTTTGGGTTGGGCGCATGCAGGTGTCCAGTTTGAGTGACAGTTTATCCGTGCCACGTATTTTTGCGCTTGCCAAGTCTAGGCACCGCCCTTTGCGCGCGCTAAGAGGGGCATCAATCACGACGGGAACCGCGCCAAGCGCGGACAGCAGGGCACCCATTGGACTGGCACGAAACCATCTTTGAACTGATCGACATGCGCTCGTTCTCGAACCTGTGGTTCTGGATTGCGCTGGCGGTCGTATGGTCAACGGCCAGCCACTGGGTGCTGGGCGTGCCCTATGACATGGTGGCGCGTGCGCGGCGCAATGGTGGTCAGACGGCCGAAGATCTCGAAGATCTGGTGCGGATCAACACGAACCGGCTGCTGTTCATCGGCAACGTGTCTGGCCTGTGGGTGCTGGGGTTCACCTGTTTCATCCTAACCGGGCTTGCGCTTTTGGGTTTTGTCTACGGGGTGGAATTTGCGCAGGCGGTGTTCCTGCTTGGTGCGCCTATGTCGCTGGTGGGGGCGCTGAACCTGTCCACCGCGCGGCTGATCCAGTCGGAGGAGGCCACGGGCGAGCAGCTGTGGCGGCGGCTAACGCGGCACCGCACCTATGTGCAGGCCATCGGGATGGTTGCGATTTTCGCCACGGCCCTGTGGGGGATGTACCAAAACATGTCCGTTGGCCCCTTCGGCGGTTGACAGGGCGCGGGATTGCCCCAATTGAAGGCGCCTGTTTCACGAAGGCCCGTTGCGCATGAATCCGTCCGATCACATCACAGTCTCAGGCGCGCCCGAGGGGTTTGACGCCAAGCTGATCTTGGGCGAGGTCGCGGCCCGCGGCCCGGTTGTACATGTGGCGCGCGATGACAAGCGGCTGGCGGCGATGCAGGCCGCGTTGCGGTTCTTTGCCCCCGACATGCCGGTTCTGGTGTTTCCGGGCTGGGATTGCCTGCCTTATGACCGGGTGTCGCCCAATGCCGATATCTCGGCCCAGCGGATGGCGACGCTGGCGGCGCTGGCGCATGGGATGCCAGAGCGGTTTATCCTGCTGACCACGTTGAATGCCGCGACCCAGCGGGTGCCTGCGCGCGGGCTGTTGAAAGAGGCGGCATTCACTGCGCGCGTGGGCAGCCGCGTGGACGAGGCCGGCCTGCGGCAGTTCCTTGTGCGCATGGGGTTCGTGCAAAGCCCCACGGTGATGGAACCCGGGGATTATGCCATTCGCGGCGGTATCATCGATATCTATCCGCCCGGCGATCTGGGGCCTGTGCGGCTGGATCTGTTTGGCGATGTTCTGGACGGGGCGCGCCGGTTTGATCCAGTGACGCAGCGCACCACGGAAAAGCTGGATGTGATCGAGCTGGCCCCGGTGTCCGAGGTCATTCTGGACGAGGCGGCAGTGACGCGGTTTCGCCAGTCCTACCGGCTGGAATTTGGTGCGGCTGGCACGGATGATCCCCTGTACGAGGCGATCAGCGCGGGGCGCAAGCATCAGGGGGCGGAGCATTGGCTGGCCTTTTTCCACGACGAGATGGACACGCTTTTTGACTATGTGCCGGGGGCGGTGATCACACTGGACGATCAGGTGACGCCCAGCCGGTTGGCGCGCTGGGAGAGCATCGAGGACCAGTACGAGACGCGGCGGTTGGCGATGGCGAACCGGTCCAAGATGGACAGTGTCTACAAGCCTGCGCCACCGGGTGGGCTTTATCTGGATGATGCGGCGTGGGAGACGGCGGTGGCCGGGTTCCGGGTCCTGCAGTTTGCGGCACTGGCGCAGGCGACGGGACCTGGTGTCACAGATGCGGGCGGGCGGATCGGGCGCAATTTCGCGCCGGAGCGTCAACAGGAATCCATCAGCCTTTTCGGGTCTTTGGCGGCGCATATTAAGGCAAAGCTTGATGTGGGGCCGGTGGTTGTCGCCAGCTATTCTGAGGGTGCGCGCGAGCGGTTGACCGGGCTGATCGAGGACGAGGGGCTGGCGGAGGTCATCCCCATCACCGACGCCACGCGGATCGGCAAACGGGGGCTGCACCTGACCGTCTGGGCGCTGGAACACGGGTTCGAGGCGCCGGGCCTCACGGTGATTTCCGAGCAGGATGTGCTGGGCGATCGGCTGATCCGTGCGCCCAAGCGCAAGCGGCGGGCGGAGAATTTCCTGACCGAGACGCAGTCGCTGTCGCCCGGCGATCTGGTGGTGCATGTGGATCACGGGATTGGCCGCTATACAGGCATGGAGGTGGTGACGGCTGCCGGGGCTGCGCATGAATGTCTGCTGCTGGAATATGCAGAGCGGTCCAAGCTGTATCTGCCCGTTGAGAACATCGAACTACTGTCGAAATACGGCCACGAAGAGGGGCTGCTGGACAAGCTTGGCGGCGGCGCGTGGCAGGCCAAGAAGGCCAAGCTGAAAGAGCGCATCCGCGAAATGGCGGATCGTTTGATCCGCATTGCTGCCGAACGGGCTTTGCGTAAGGCCCCGATCCTTGAGCCACCCCCCGGCATGTGGGACGCGTTTTCGGCGCGCTTCCCTTATCAGGAGACGGACGATCAGTTGACGGCGATTGCCGCTGTGATTGACGATCTGACCAGCGGCTCGCCGATGGATCGGTTGATCTGTGGGGATGTCGGTTTTGGCAAGACCGAGGTGGCGATGCGCGCGGCCTTTGTCGCGGCCATGACGGGCGTGCAGGTGGCGGTGATTGCACCCACGACGCTGCTGGCGCGGCAACACTACAAGTCTTTTGCCGAGCGGTTCAGGGGCTTTCCCATCGAAGTGCGGCAGCTCAGCCGCTTTGTCAGTGCGAAGGACGCCAACGACACCCGCGCGGGCATGTCCAAGGGTACGGCGGATATTGTGGTGGGCACGCATGCGCTGCTGGCCAAGGGCGTGCGGTTCCAGAACCTGGGCCTGTTGGTCATTGATGAGGAACAGAAGTTCGGCGTGACCCACAAGGAGCGGCTGAAACAGTTGCGCAGTGACGTGCATGTGCTGACCCTGACGGCGACGCCCATTCCGCGAACGCTGCAACTGAGCCTGACGGGCGTGCGCGATCTGTCGATCATTGGCACGCCGCCGGTCGACCGGCTGGCGATCCGGACCTATGTTTCCGAGTTCGATGCAGTCACGATCCGCGAGGCGCTTTTGCGTGAACACTATCGCGGCGGGCAGTCGTTCTATGTTGTGCCGCGCATCTCGGATCTGCGCGAGATCGAGGAGTTCCTGAAAGAGCAGTTGCCCGAGCTGACCTATGTGGTGGCGCATGGGCAGATGGCCGCCGGAGAGCTCGATGACCGGATGAACGCGTTTTACGACGGCAAGTACGATGTGCTGCTGGCGACGACGATTGTGGAATCGGGCCTCGATATCCCCACCGCGAACACGATGGTGGTGCACCGGGCGGATATGTTCGGTCTGGCGCAGCTTTACCAGATCCGGGGGCGTGTAGGCCGGTCCAAGACGCGGGCCTATGCCTATCTGACCACCAAGCCGCGCGCTAAGCTGACCGCCACCGCGGAGAAACGGCTGCGCGTGCTAGGCAGCCTCGACACCTTGGGGGCGGGGTTCACGCTGGCGTCGCAAGACCTGGATATTCGCGGGGCGGGCAACCTCTTGGGCGAGGAACAGTCGGGCCAGATGCGCGATGTGGGCTTTGAGTTATACCAATCAATGCTCGAAGAGGCGATTGCCAAGATCAAATCCGGCCAGATGGAAGGGTTGATGGAGGATGACGGACAGTGGGCGCCGCAGATCAATCTGGGCGTGCCGGTGCTGATCCCCGAAGACTACGTGCCCGATCTGGATGTGCGGCTGGGCCTCTATCGCCGCCTGTCGGGCCTGTCGACGAAGGTCGAGTTGGAAGGGTTCGCGGCCGAATTGATCGACCGGTTTGGCAAGTTGCCGCGCGAGGTGAACACGCTGATGCTGGTGGTGCGGATCAAGGCCATGTGCAAGCGGGCCGGGATTGCCAAGCTGGACGGCGGGCCAAAAGGCGCGGTGATCCAGTTCCACAACGACAAATTCGCCTCGCCTCAAGGTCTGGTCGAGTTCATTCAGGATCAGCGCGGGCTGGCCAAGGTCAAGGACAACAAGATCGTGGTGCGGCGCGATTGGGTCAAAGACGCGGACAAGATCAAGGGTGCCTTTGCTATCGCACGCGATCTGGCTGAAAAGGTGATTGCCCAGAAGAAGAAAGCCAAGGCGGGCTAGGCCGCAGCGACCTCGGCCCGGCGCATCATCTGCATCATCACCGACGCGAGCAAGCAGGCGATAAGCACGGTTGCGACCAGTGGCATGGGTGTGCCGTCAAAGAGCGTGGCGATGGGCGATGCGAGGGCTGCGCCCAACACGGTTGAAACTGCCCCGATCACCGACGCGGCCATGCCCGCGATGTGTCCCATCGGCTCCATCGCGATGGCGTTGAGGTTGGCGACAGTCAGCCCACCCTGAAACATCACGCCCCACTGCCAGAAGATGTAAAAAGCAAAGAGCCCCGGCAGGTCTGCCATCATCCACAGCACAAAGGTCGTTGAGACGACCAACTGCGCCAGCAGCGCCCACGTCACCAGCCGCCGCATCCCGAACCGGCCCACAATGGCGGCATTGAGCAGGCTAGACACGCCCGAAGCCAGCGCGATGGCCCCGAACCAAAGTGGAAAGCTCTCTGCGCGATCAAAGGATACCTCGAAAATCGGTTGCACCATGGTGAGGATCGAAAAGAGGATCATCAGCATCAGCGTCTGCACCATGATCGACAGGCGGACCGTTGGATGCGCAAACATCTGGCGCACCGCGTCGGCCATCAAGCCAACCCGCAGCGGTCGACGGTCGGCGAGGGCAAGGGTTTCGGACATGCGGGTGCCGAACCAGACAAAGATCATCGCGCCAAAGATCAAAAAGGCCGGAAAGATCGCCCGCCACCCAAAGGCATCCGTGATTAGCGCCCCGATGAGCGGGGCAATCGCGGGCACAAGCAAAAAGACCATCATCGTGAGCGACAGAATGCTTGCCATGGCCCGGCCGACATAGAGATCGCGGATGATCGCCGCAGACACCACACGCGGACCCGCAGCGCCAAGCCCTTGAAGAACGCGCGCGGCCAGCACCAACTCGAGGCTGGGTGCCACCCATGCGAGGACTGCGCCAACAGCATAGACGGCCAGGCCGACATAGACCACGGGCTTGCGCCCATAGGCGTCCGAGATCGGCCCGGTAAAGAACGTGCCCACCCCCATGCCAATCAGAAACGCCGTCATGATCCACGCGGCTTGATCCACACCGCCCGGCGCAATGTCCGCCGCAATCGCGGGCAGGGCAGCCAGCATCGCGTCGATGGAAAACGCGATTGTCGCGAACATCATCGCCATCAGGGCGATAAATTCCGGCTTGCTGACGTGTTGCCCCTTGGCTTGGGTCACGGGTGGGTCCTTGGATCGATCTGACGCTTTTCAACGTCACATTGGCGGTGCTTTCCGCGAATGACAACGACCCTCGGTTGAAAAAGTGACCACCTGCTTAAAAATGTGATCGCGCGGGCGCGGTATCAGGCAGCGCCTTGGCCCAGCTCATCGATGACACGCGCCCAAAGCTCGGGCGGCTGTGCGCCGGGGACGGCATGTTTGCCCGCGACGATGAACGTTGGAACCGAATTGACACCCATCTGGCGGCTGTGGGCATCCCGTGCGGCGATGTCATCGCGGTCGGCATCGCTGGACAGCAACTTGCGCACCACGGCGGCGTCCATTTCGATACCGTCTGCGATATCCGCCAGAACATCGTGATCGCCAATGTCGCGGGTTTCGACAAAATAGGCTTTGAACAGCGAGGACACGGCGGCGGTCTGCTTGCCTTCGATACCGGCCCAGTGGATCAGACGGTGGGCGTCGAGCGTGTTGGGGGTGCGTTTCATCCCTTCGAAGTCGATCTTGAGCCCGGCCTGTTCCGCGTGTTCGACCGCGGGCGCATAGGCGCGCACGGCACCTTCCTTGCCGCCGAACTTACCTTCGAGATAGGCGCGGCGGTCCATGCCGCCTGCGGGCATGTCGGGGTTCAGCTGGAACGGGTGCCATTCGATCACGAAGGGGTGGTCGGGGTGGGCGGCCAGCGCGCGGTCAAGGTGCGCCTTGCCAATATAGCACCAAGGGCAGATCGGATCGGACATGATGTCGAGTTTGATGGGGTCGGTCATTTGCCTGTGCTTTCTTTTTCAGTGTGGCCGCGTCGCGGGCCAGAATTGCGGCAAGCGCCGACGCAGCAATTTTCCGTTTGCGCCCAGCGGCATCTGCGGAATGTGGACGTAGGCGCGGGGCTGTTTGTAGCGTGCCAGTTGTGGTTCGACATAAGCCTGCAGAGTTGCATCGTCCAGTGGGGCGGGTCCGGTATAAAAGGCGGCGATGATGCGGGTGCCGGGTTTGACCTCGATCTGGGTGACGCCGGCCTGGTGTATGCCCGGCGCGCCGGCCAGTGCCGCTTCGACCTCGAGGGGGGAGACGCGGTAGCCGCCCGCGTTCATCATGTCGTCGTTGCGGCCCAGGTATGTGATCTGGCCCGTGGCGTCCATGGCGCCGATGTCGCCGGTCATGAACCAGTCGCCCCGGAACCGTTCGGCTGTGGCGTCAGGCTGGTGCAGATAACCGCGCATGAGGCCGGGATCGGCGCGGTCGATGGCGATCACGCCGGGGGTGTCGTGCGGCACCGGACCATCATCGCCGATGATGGCCACCTTGCGCCCCGGTTGGGGGCGGCCCAGCGTGTTCGGGTCACAAGGCGCGGAGGGGCTGGCCGAAATGAAGGTCGAACATTCCGACATCCCGTAGGCCTCGAACACTGGCGTATCGGTGGCCGCCATCCAATCGGTTTGGGTGTCGCGCGACAGCTTTTCGCCCGCACTCAGCCCATGGCGCAGATGGGGCAGGGGCGGCAGTGTGCTGCGGGCCAGCATCTGGCGGTACACACCGGGGGCCGCGGCAAAGATCGTGGCGCGATGTGTCTGTAGCAGCGCGCCCAACTGGCTTGGGTCTGTGCCGGGTGTGGGGATCAATGCGGTGGCCCCAAGCGTCCACGGATCCATCAACCCGGTGCCCATCGTGTAGGTCCAATTGAACGCACCGGCGTGCAAAAGCCGGTCCTGTGACGTCAGCCCGTACCAACCATCATGCATCATCTGGCGCGCCCAGATCGCACGATGCCCATGCGCCACAGCGCGCGGCGTGCCGGAGGTGCCGGATGTGTAGATGATGTATCCCAACTGGTCGGCGTCCCCCATGTGCCAGTCTGCGGGGGGTGTCGCACGCATGGCGCGCAAGGTGGCCAGCCCAATCTCCGGCGCGCCGGGGGCAGAGGGGACATCTGCATCGCGCAGGATCAAACGGGGCGACAGTTCGGTCACGATCCGCTGCACTTCGGGTGTGGTCAGGGCGGCGGAGGTCGGCACAGGCACCAGACCCACACCAATGGCCGCCAGATAAGCGATGGGAAAGTCGATGGTATTGCCCAGCCGCATGAGGATGATGTCGCCGGGCACGCACCCGGCCTGCAACAGGGCGGCGCCGGTGCCACGTACGGCGCGGATCAGCGCGTCATAGGTCCAGTCTTCGGATGCGCTGCCCGGCCCAATGATCGACACGGCCACCTTGGACGGATTGGCCTGTCCGGCGGCCAGCACATGTGCGGCCATGTTGAACGGATCAGGGCAGGGGGCGGCAGGTCCTGTGTCGTGAATGCTGAACATATAGGGTGGCTATGCCGCATGTCGCGGCGTTGCAAGCGGGACGGCGCGGAATTATACAGGTCGTCATGCAAGGCAAAGACCCCAAATCCCTCATCGAGATCGCCCGTGCCACTGGCAATGCGGATACCGCAGAGCCGCTGGATCTGGGCGCGCGGGTGCGCGAGCTGCGCAAGGCGCGCGACTGGACACTAGAGCAAGCGGCGGGACAGGCAGGGCTGGCCCGGTCGACCCTGTCCAAGATCGAGAACGGGCAGATGTCGCCGACCTATGAAGCGCTCAAGAAGCTGGCGGTGGGTCTCGAAATCTCGGTGCCGCAGTTGTTCACGCCACCGGAAAAGGGCCAGATCAACGGCCGTATGGTGGTGACGAAGTCGGGTGAGGGCAACGCGCAGGCCACCGTGACCTATGAGCACGAGTTGCTGGCCGAGGCGCTGACCAAAAAGACGATGTTGCCCTACCGTGCGCGCGTGCGGGCGCGGTCCATGGACGAATTCGACGGCTGGGTCCGCCATGACGGCGAAGAGTTTCTGTACGTGCTGACGGGTGTTGTTCGGCTGTTCACCGAGTTTTACGAACCCATTGAGATGCGGCGCGGCGACAGCGCCTATTACGACGCGACCATGGGCCACAACGTCGTGTCGGTCAGTGACGAAGACGCGCTGATCCTGTGGGTGACGTCGCTGGCCTGATCTCTCAGGCGGGGTTCAGCACCTTTGACATCGAACTGAGGTAGGCGTCGAACGCCTCTTGCGCTTCTTTCAACGTCATTTCGTGGGTTGCAGCCAGATAGCTTTCAAAGCGGTCTTGATCCGCTTTGAGAAACGGCATGGCGCTGGGTTCGAGGCGCGGAAATTCTTGGCACAAGGCGCGATAGCTCGCTGCCCAGTTCTGGGTCAGGTCGTTCCAGGTCATGTCGTCCCCCATCAGGTTTATACGCCCCGGTCAGGGCAATCTGGACGTCGCCATTCCACTGCGCACGTCGGACATCCACCACGCGGCAGACAATATTACAAACCGGTGACAGATCAACAGTTTATCTGAAAAGTTTCTGCAATGCGGCGTGAGCGATAACTGTTGCGCCGAGTTGGCACAGGATAAACGCCGCGATGTGACCGGGGTAAATGCCTGCAAACGTGTCAGAAAATCCCCGTGCGATGGTAACGGCGGGGTTGGCGAAACTGGTGGAGGATGTGAACCAATAGGCACCGGTGATGTAGAGGGCCACGAGTGTCGGCACAACCTCTGGTCGAGATTTGAGGCCGCCAAAGATCACAAAGAGCAGTCCAAAGGTCGCCACGACCTCGGACCACCACTGGGCAAGGCCGGTGCGGTGTAGGGTGGCAGAGGTTTGCAGGATCGGTTGATCAAACATGGCATGGGTGGCCCAGACCCCCAAGATACCCCCTGCAATCTGCACGCAGACATAGGCCAGCGCCATGCGAGGAGCTATGTCCCCCCGCAGCCAGAACGCCAGTGTCACCGCCGGGTTAAAATGCGCGCCCGAGATCGGCCCCAGCACGGTGATGATGACGTAGAGCATACAGCCCGTCGCAATGGCGTTGGCCAACAGCGCTATGGCCACATTTCCATCTGCGAGGGTCTCGCCCATGATGCCAGAGCCGATCACGCCAATTAGCAACAGCGCGGTTCCCAGCCCTTCGGCTGCCAGTTTCTGCAACATGATACGTGCGTTCCGTTGAGGTTACTGCTGGTACCACCAGAATTGCGGCATCCAGTCCGGCCCATCACCGTAGATCGGAATCACCTCCGGGTGCTTCATTTCCGAGATGTGCGCCACGCGGCCCGTGGTGAATTGCCAGAACGGAACGACATAGCGACCCGCGGTCAACAGACGGTCCAGCGCGCGCGTGGCGGCGATGCTGCCCTCGCGCGTGGTTGCCGTGAGCATCGCGGTGATCATCGCATCAATCGCTGGTTCCTGAACGCCCATGAGGTTGGCGGTGCCGTCTTGCGTGGCGGCGTTGGAGCCCCAGTAGAACCATTGTTCATTTCCGGGGCTGAGGGACAGGGCGCGACGGTGATAGGTCATGTCGAAATCATAGGTGTTTTCGCGCGCGGTGAACTGGGCGCCATCCACCAGATCAATAGTGACGTCAATGCCAAGCTGTTCCAGCGCCTGCATATACAGGTTGGCAATCGCGCGGTCTTCGGTCCGTTGTTGTTCGAGCAGGATGGTAAAGGTGAGCGCCTTGCCATCTGCGTCACGCATCTTGCCGTCCTGAGTGGTCCAGCCTGCCTCTTCCAAAAGGCCAATCGCCCGTCGCAGGCCCGAACGGTTGCGCAGGGTGCCGTCGCTTTGCGGCAGGGCGTAGCCGTCGATCACGCCGGGCAGGAGGGTGTCAGCAAACGGTGCCAGCAGGTCGGCAACTGCACCCGTGGCTGGGCCGGGCTGCATCGCAAGCGGCGAGTTGGAGAAATAGGATGTGATCCGCGGCTGCGCACCTCCGGTCAGTGTGTCGTTGATATATTCAAAGTTGAAGGCCGTGATCAGCGCCTCGCGCACGCGCCAGTCGTCAAAGGGCGCGCGCCGGGTGTTCATCACAAAGCCGGTGATGCCCGATGGTTTCTGGTGGGCGATCTCGGTTTTGACGATCGCGCCGGATTGCACACGTGGAAAGCTGTACTGGTTGGCCCATATGTCGGCATTGAACTCGCGGATGGCTGAAACCTCGCCCGCCTTGAACGCCTCGAACACCACATCCTGATCGCCGTAAAAATCGATGGTGATCTGGTCAAAGTTGAACGTGCCACGCATGAAATTCAGGTCCGCACCCCAATAGTCGGGGTTGCGGGTCAGAACGACACTGCGTGAGGCCTCAAAGTCGGAAACCACGTAGGCACCCGAACCGATAGGCACATCGTTGATGGTGGCGGCGGCGAAATCCTGACCTTCCCATTGGGCTTTTTGCAGGATGGGGCGCATGCCGGCCAACAGGGCCAGTTCGCGATTTTCAGTGTTGAAGGTGAACTTGATGCTGCGCGGGCCGGTCTGTTCCAACGTCTCGATCTGCGACCACAGGCTGCGGTAGCGCCCGTGACCCTGGGTGCCCAGCGTCTCATAGGACCAAATGACGTCTTCGACCGTGACGGGGCTGCCGTCAGAGAATCGGGCCTCGGGGCGGAGGGTGAATTCGACCCAGGATCGGTCCTCGGGGACATCAATCGATTCGGCCAGCAGCCCATATAGCGCGAAAGGCTCGCTGCGATTGCGGCCCATCAGACTTTCATGGGTCAGAAATCTGAGCTGCCAGGGCACGTTCCCTTTCTGGATGTAGGGATTGAGCGAATCAAAGCTGCCGGTATTGGCCAAAGTGATGGCGCCGCCCTTGGGTGCGTCGGGATTCGCGTGTGGAAGAGACACAAAATCCGGTGGCAGTTGAGGCGCGCCGTACATAGCTATGCCATGCATTGGCTCTGCTTGTGGTTGTACGGGTGCTGCAAAAACCGTACCAAGAATCACGCTCGCGGCGGCAAATTTTGCCCATCGAGTACGGAAATAATCCTGCGCCATTTCGTAAACAATCCCTGTTTGCCCTTGTTTTGTTAACAATAGCGGGACGCAGACCTTTACGCATTATCAAACTTTTAGCTTGGACTCTGCGCGCGGCTTTGCGTATAACGTCCGTACTGCTCGATAGGTTTCTTGCCTGTATGAAACCTGCCTCAATAACTTAACGCCAGCTTCGTGCTGGCGTTTTTTTTTGGTCTTTCCCCTTGAAGGTGCAGTCCCGAACGGCGCTGAATAGTGTTCGTTGAACGGTTAGGAACGGGTGCCAGTATGACGTCAATCACACCAATCGAAGACGGGTTTCTGCTTGTGCAGGACTCATTGACCGAAGGCTACAACACGTTCAGCCTTGCCGTGACAGGTGTTGGGTTAACCCTGTCCCCGGCAGGTGGTTTCGGCGGTGGGCTTGTTACCGGTTACACGTTTTCCATCGACTGGTCCCCCGAGGCGGAGGCGCTGGGTCTTGAGGACGAGACCCTTATCACTGCGACGTCCATATCCAGCCCGGCCGAGGGGTTTGCCGCAACTGCCGAAGACTTAGACACGCTGTTCACGTCGATGACCCTCGTTTACGTCTTTGCTCTGGGCGAAGTCGCCGGCCCCTACGACAGTTTTGGCGGTCTGGTGATCGACGGCGCGGACAAGGCGGATATCGTCGGATCAGGGCTGAATGACATCGTGCAGGTTCTGGGCGATGGCGCGGTGGTCCGCACCGGCAACGGCAATGATGTAGCACTCGCCGCGGAGGGTGCAGGCAGCGTGACCTTTGTCATGGGTGCCGGTGATGACCGGGCCGAAGGCAGTGCAGCACGTGACGGCATCGCGGGGGGTACGGGCAATGATACCCTGTCTGGTTTTGGTGGCAACGACCGGCTGAATGGCGGTGGTGGTGACGACCATGTCTTTGGCGGCGCGGGGGCAGACATTCTGCTAGGCGGCGCAGGCGACGATGTGCTGCTGGGCGGTGCGAGCCATGACCGTCTGGATGGTGGCGACGGGGACGACGTGTTGCGCGGGGATGCGGGCCTTGCACGGCTGACAGGCGGGGCCGGTCAGGATGCGTTTGTGTTTGTGCTGAACGAGGCCATGGCCACGCCTGACACAGCGACGCGCGCGGTCATCCTCGACTTCGAACAGGACACCGACATGCTTTGGTTTGGTCCAACCGACAATGCCACCTACACGGCCCAAGAGGCGTTTGATCTGTTTTCGGAACATGCGACGCAGCGGGGCGCGCATGTTGTTGTAGATGCCGAGGGCTTGCGCCTTGTGATCGCCAACGCCGATCTGGACGCCTTTGACGTGACTGATTTTGTGGATGGCACGGCGGGTGTCAGCATTTTTGCATGGGCTGATACGCTGGCGTGATGGCCCTTTCGCAGGTGCAGCATTTTGCGTAGATTGCGACCAACGCAAGAGGAGACGCATCATGGCCCTGACAATCGACCTTTCTGGCAAGACTGCCATCATCACCGGTTCCAACTCTGGCATTGGGTTGGGCATGGCGTGGGAACTGGCGCGGGCCGGGGCGGACATCGTCCTGAACTCCTTTTCCGACCGGGACGAAGATCACGCGCTGGCCAAAGAGATCGCCGACGCAACGGGCACGGCCACACGGTACATTCAGGCAGACATGTCCAAAGGTGATCAGTGCCGCGCGCTGATCGAGACGGCGGGGAAATGTGATATCCTGATCAACAATGCCGGCATTCAGCACGTGGCGGGCATCCCAGAATTTCCGGTCGAAAAATGGGATGCGATCATCGCGATCAACCTGAGTTCCGCCTTTCACACCACGGCGGCGGCATTGCCGATGATGCGGGCCGCAGGCTGGGGCCGTGTAATCAACGTGTCATCGGCGCATGGCTTGACGGCCTCGCCCTATAAATCGGCCTATATCGCGGCCAAGCATGGGGTTGTCGGTCTGACCAAGACCACCGCGCTGGAAACCGCCGAAGAGCCGATCACCGCCAATGCAATCTGCCCCGGCTACGTGTTGACCCCGCTGGTCGAAAGCCAGATCCCCGACACCATGAAGGAATACGACATGGGCCGCGAAGAGGTGATCAAGAACGTCATGCTCAAGCGGCAACCGTCCAAGGAATTTGCCACAACCGAGCAGATGGGCGGCACGGCCGCGTTCCTGTGTTCCCCGGCAGCGGATCAGATCACCGGCACGACAATCAGCGTGGATGGCGGCTGGACCGCACTTTGATGCGGTTCGTGATTTTGCCCGCGACAAGGATGTTCCTGCGATGACGGTCAAAAAGATCAACCTGGCCCTTCAGGGTGGCGGTGCGCATGGCGCGTTCACATGGGGTGTGCTGGATGTTCTGTTGCAGGACACGCGCATCGAAATCGCGGGCATTTCGGGCACGTCTGCGGGTGCGCTGAACGGGGCGGCGGTCAAGGCGGGGTTGGCCACATCCGGCAGGGACGCCGCGCGCGAGAACCTTGATTGGTTGTGGGAGCAAGTGGCCGGGGTACAGGATCCGCGGTTTCATCAGTGGATGGCCCAGTTCGGACCCGCACAGGTGTCGCAGGCGCTGGAATATTCGCTGCCCTATGCGCTGGGGGATGCGTTCACACGGATGGTGTCGCCCTATGCCTACGGGCCGTTTTACCGCAATCCGTTGACGGACATTGTGGCGCGGTTCGATATGGACAAGGTGTGCTGCGATACTGGGCCACAGCTCTTTATCAACGCCACACGGGTGCGCAACGGTAAGCTGCGCGTGTTCCGTCAGGACGAAGTGACGCCGGATGTCATCATGGCGTCGGCCTGTTTGCCAACTCTGTTTCAGGCGGTCACGGTCCATGACCGCGAGACCGGACAGGACGAAGAGTTTTGGGATGGTGGATACACAGGCAACCCGGCCCTGTTTCCGATGTTTGATCGGTCGCTGCCGGACGACATTGTGGTGATCAACATCAACCCGCTTGAGCGTGAAACACTGCCGCGCACGCCGCAGCAGATCCAGAATCGTATCAACGAGATCAGTTTCAACTCGTCACTGCTGCGCGAAATGCGGGCCATCGACTTTGTCCAGCGGCTGTTGGATGACGGGACCTTGCCCGAGGGGCGGATGGCGCGTGTGTTGATCCATATGATCGCCGATGATGACTTGATGAACGACCTGAGTGTCGCGACCAAAACGGTGCCAAACGGCTATGTCATCGCCAAGTTGAAGGACGCCGGGATGCAGGCCGCGCGCGCGTTTCTGGACGCGCATTTCGACGACATCGGTGCGCGCAGCACGCTGGACCTGCGCGGGATGTTCGCCTAACGCGCCTACTCGGGCGGCGTCGTTGGGTCCTTGCCGTTGGGATAGACGAGGCCCGCCGAGATCACCAGTTTGGCCGCGTCCTCGACACTCATGTCGAGTTCGATCACGTCTTCGGCAGGGAAGAACAGCAGAAAACCGGACGTCGGGTTGGGTGTTGTGGGCACAAAGATGCTGAGTAGGGTGCCGGTATTGCCCGCGCGCTTGGACACTTCGCCCTTTGCGATGGTCGAGATGAACCCGATGGCCCAGATGCCTTTGCGTGGGTATTCGATCAGGCAGGCCTTTTCAAAGGACCGCTCGGACTGGGCAAAGACGGTTTCGGAGATCTGTTTGATCCCGGAATAGATCGAGCGCACAACCGGCGTCCGTTCCACCAGGCTTTCTGCATAGCGGATGAGCGAGCGGCCAATGAACCCTTTGGCGACCCAGCCGATAAAGATCGTGAACAGCAAAAAGACGATAACGCCAACGCCGCGGACGTTCACATTGACCCAGTCGGGGTTTTCGACGCGCAGCCCTGCATCATTGAGGACGCTGCGCGGGTTGCCCAGCCAGTAGTTGACGATGGAATCGGGCTGCCAGACGGTTGGCACCAGTGGCCAGACAAACCCGTCAACCCAGCCAATCACCGTCCAAATGAGCCAGATGGTCAGACCAACCGGCGCAATCACCACGATCCCGGTCAGAAAGGACGCGCGCAGGCGCGAAAACAGACCGGGCCTGCGGGGCTCTTGCGGATCAAATGGGGTGTTCATAAATCGTCGGGCGCCTTCTCTAACGCCTAGTTAGGCGAGACCATATGGCGTTACAATGGTTTACACCCGGTTGTTAGGCGTGGGGGACAAGTTTGCCCATTTCGGTGGCTATTTCTGCGGCCAGTCGGGCATTGTTGCGCACCAGCGCGATATTTGCCGTCAGCGACCGTCCGTCTGTCAGTTCGAAAATCCGCTGTAGCAGATATGGCGTCACACCCTTGCCGGTGATGCCGTAGGTGTCGGCGTCTGCGGTGGCCTGAGCGATGATGGGGGCGAGGGTGGCGCGGTCAATCTCTGCCTCTGTCGGGATCGGGTTTACCACCAGTTGCCCACCGGGCAGGCCCATTGCCGTGCGCATCTCCTGCGCGGCGGCGATGTCAGCGGCGCGGTCCATGCGCAGAGGCGCGGGCAGGCCCGCGCTGCGCGACCAGAAGGCGGGCATGTCGTCCTGACCGTAGGCGATGACGGGGACGCCTTGGGTTTCCAGCACTTCGAGCGTTTTGGGGATATCGAGGATGGCCTTGGCGCCAGCGGCCACAACTGTCACCGGGGTCTGGGCCAGTTCCATCAGGTCAGCAGAGATGTCGAACGTGCCTTCGGCGCCTTTGTGCACGCCGCCGATGCCGCCGGTGGCAAAAACGCCGATGCCTGCGATGCGCGCGGCGATCATGGTGGCGGCCACGGTTGTGGCTCCGGTGCCGCCCGTCGCCATGCAGGCCGCCATGTCCGCGCGGCTCAGTTTTGCCACGCCTTTGGCCTGCGCCAGCGCCTCGAGCTGTGTGTCAGTCAGGCCGCAATGCAGCGTGCCGTCGATCACCGCCATGGTGGCGGGTTCGGCCCCGCCTGCTCGCACGTCCGCCTCGACCTGTCGAGCGACCTCGAGGTTTTGCGGATAGGGCATGCCATGGGTGATAATCGTGCTTTCCAGCGCGACGACAGGCGTGCCGTTGTTCAGTGCAGCCGCGACAGCGGGCGAGGGGGTGTGAAGGGTCATGTGGGCGTCTTTCCTGAAACATAGATCGCGGCCGCATCGAGCGCGCGGTCAAGCGCCTGCTCGCGGTCCGCGCCGCGCAATTCGGCGGCAATATGGGCGGCCATGAACGTATCGCCTGCGCCAGTGATGCGGGTGACAAGGACTTGTGGCGGTGTCTGGCTGATCAGCCCGTCTGCCGAGCCTTCGGTCGCCACATCGCCACCATCTGTGACCAGCACCCGCGCCGCGCCACGGTCCAGCAGCCCCTTGGCCGCATCTTGCGAGTTATCAAAGCCGCGCTGGCACAAAAGGCCCGCCTCTTCGAGGTTTACATAAAGCGTGCCGCGCGTTCGGGTCAGAAAGGGTGATAGGCGTTCGGCCTTGCCCGGAGACGCAGGGGCCACGCGCAGGTCGGCCTGCGCCAGCACCGGGCTGGTGGCAATCTCGTTCAACAGGTCCAGCGTCAAATTTCCGTCGAGGGCCGCGAGGCCGGAGTAGGGGGCGGCATCGGATGCGATGGTGCCGTCGGTCAAGGGGCGCAGGATCTTGGCACCCGCTTTTTCCAGCGAATGGGCGTCGGCAATCGCCGCGATCAGGCCGTTTGCGCCTTCGACGGCCATGTATTGATCGGTGGGCAGGTCCTCGGACCTGTAGACGGTGTTCGTGATCATTCCGCGCGCTGTGCAGGCGGCGATCAACTCGTCCCCTTCGGCATCGCGGCCAATGGCGGTGAGCAGCGCGGGTGTGAGGCCAAAACGCGCCAGCGTCATTGCAATGTTCATGGCAACGCCGCCGGGCAGGCGGGTGATGCGCCCCGGCACATCCGATCCCTGGCGCATCGCCAATGCGGCGCGCCCAATCACGTCCCACAGGACGGAACCGATGCACAAAATGTCAGGCTGTTGGGTCATGCCCGTCTTGTGCCGCCCGGCGCACGGCAAGGCAAGAGGCAGTCAGCGTGCAGGCACCGCAAAAGTCAGCGCGGCCCAGAACGTGTCCCACACGGCTTCTGATGTTTCGCCTGTGATGGGTGCCAGGGTCACAGCGTCAAACAGGTAGGTGTGGCCCGGCGTGACAGGGACCTGTGCGATACCATCCGCATCCGTGCGGTGGAGCGTGATCGTCACCGCGTCACTCGGGTCGCGGTCAAACACTTCGACTTGGGCATCGCTGCGCGGGGCGCCGTCCAGCAGGACCTGTACCGCCATCATGCCATCGAAATCCGGCGTATAGGGATTGGTCAGGGCAACAAATTCGGTCTTCAGACCCAGCGCCTTGTCATTGCCCGCGGCGTCGCCCACACCGATCAGCGCCTTGGCGTGGCGGGTGTAGCGTTCCTTGAACGGCACTTCGGGAAAGCCGTTGGCCGCATGGCGCGCGGCGATATCGGGGAAATCCTTGTGGTCGGCAAATTTCTGGAACTTGGGCCATTCGGAATACGTGACAAAGGAGGGCGTGGTTTCGTGCACGACCCGGACCAACCCACCCACGGGTGCGGGCACGTCCAGCGCTGGGTTGTCGCCCATGCGTCCTTCGACGGGCCGAACAGTGTCACCGACCACCACGTCAAAGCGCGTGAAGCGCCCCTCGAAATAGGAGAGTGTTGTGCCTTTGAATTCCTGCCCGTTTTTCAAGCGTGCGGCCAAATTGCCGGACGGCGCGACTTGATAGCTGTCCGCCTCGATCCAGAACTCATGTGCGGTTGCAACCCCGGCGCAAATGGCGCACCAAAGCGACAGGACAAATCGGATCAAGATGGGGCGGGACAGAGCCATGGTTGAAACCTTTCTGGGAACGAATGGAAAGCTGCGGTTTTGGGCCGTGATGTCAACCCTTTGGCTGGGTTTCTGGGCTGGAATGGCCACGGCTCACGAGGTTGTGCCCACCATCGCCGATCTGACCGTGGCGGATGGTGCCGCGCGGATCGAGATGCGGGTGAACCTTGAGGCGCAGCTGTCTGGCATCGATCTGGATGCAGTGGAAGACACTGATGCGGCCGAGAACGCCGCCGACTATGATGCCTTGCGTGCGCTGACCGCGGCGGATGTGGCCGCGCGGGTGGATGCGCTGATCGCAAGTTGGAACACCGAGCCGCTCTTGTCCGTGAGCGGCACGCCTGTTGCGCTGTCGGTTGAGGCGGTGACGGTACCGGACGTGACGGACATCGAGCTGCCGCGGATTTCAGACCTTGTTCTGACCGGGGCGGTGCCTGCGGATGCGGCGACCGTTACGGTGGCCTGGCCTGCGGGTGCGGGTGATCTGGTCCTGCGTCAGCAAGGTGTCGAGGCGCCCTACACCGGGTTGATCGGGGGCGGAGAGACCAGCGGCGCGATCGCGCTGGCCGGTGGCGATGCGGCAACCGGTTGGCAGACCTTTGTGGACTACATTCCCGTCGGCTTTGACCACATCCTGCCCAAGGGGCTGGATCACATCCTGTTTGTGTTGGGCCTGTTTTTCCTTTCCACGCGGCTGGGTCCGCTCTTGTGGCAGATCAGCGCGTTCACGCTGGCGCATACGGTGACGCTGGCGCTGGGGGCGCTGGGGCTGGTCAATGTGCCCGGCAGCATCGTGGAGCCGTTGATTGCGGCGTCGATTGTCTATGTCGCGGTGGAAAACATCTTTGCCAAAGGTGGCTTGAGCAAGTGGCGACCTCTGGTGATCTTTGGCTTTGGTCTGTTGCACGGGTTGGGGTTTGCGTCGGTGCTGGGCGAGTTCGGCCTGCCGCAGGGGCAGTTTATCCCGGCGCTGATCGGGTTCAACATTGGGGTCGAGTTGGGGCAGTTGACGGTGATCGCGCTGGCGTTCCTGGCCGTGGGCTGGTTTGCGTCCAAGGCGTGGTACCGCACAGCGATTGCGGTGCCCGCATCGGTCGTGATTGCCGCGATTGGGGCCTATTGGGTGGTGGAACGGGTGTTCCTGTAACCCGCTAGCGGCGCAGCGCGGTCGTCAGATCAGCCAACGCCTGCGCTGGTGCGTCCGCGTTCCAGATTTCTTCGCCTATGCCGAAAAAGTCGGTGATGGGAGCGAGGCGCGCGATGATCTCGGGCGTCAAGCCGCCTTCGGCGACGACAGGCACCTCGATCATCTCGGACCACCATTGGAACAGATCGTCATCTGCCACGGTGCCGTCGGCCACGGCGGTCAGCGGACCGAAAGAAATGTAGTCCGCCCCGGCTTCGCCCGCGCTCATCCCGGCATGGCGCGACGTGCCGCAATTGCTGCCGACGATGGCGTCGGGGCCAAGCGCCTTGCGTGCATCGCGCACGGATTTGGCCGCGTCCATCAGGTGCACGCCGTCGAGGCCCAGCCGTTCGGCCAGTGCGGTGTGGTCGTTGACCACGATCGCCACATCACGCGCGTGGGCCACTTCGCGGCACACGTCGGCGGCGCGGGAAATCCGGTCTTCGTCCTGCGTGGCGAGGGCCAGACGGATGCAGGCGATGTCGTGGGCGTCGAGGACGGCGGCCAGCTGATCCGGGAAATGCGACAGCTCGAACACCGGCGGCGTCAGAAGGTAGAGTTGCGGCTGCTCGGGTGCGTCCATCGTTGGGTGTCCTGTTCCTTTTGGCCTGCTCTAGCGGATGTGGCGGGGAAAGAAAACTTTTATGCCTGCGGCGCGCATATTTTGGGAACAATGAAGGGATTGTGGTGCGCCGCAGCGATGGGGTAGACGGCGGCCATGACACCGACATTTGTGCTGACACGGCCCCAGATGGGCGAAAACATCGGGGCGGCGGCCCGGGCGATGCTGAATTTTGGCGTGGACCGGATGCGGATCGTGGATCCGCGCGATGGCTGGCCCAACCCTGCTGCTGTGGCGATGGCCAGCGGTGCGGGCCGGGTGCTGGATGCGGCGACAGTGCATGATGATCTGGCGGGGGCGGTTGCGGATTGCACGTATGTCTATGCCACGACCGCGCGGCAGCGGGATCTGACCAAGGAGGTTCTGAGCCCAGAGGCGGCGATGGCGGATGCGGCGCGGCGCATGGGCGAGGGCGCGCATGTGGCGGTGTTGTTCGGGCCGGAACGCGCGGGGTTGGAGAATGAGGACATCGCGCAGGCGAACGCGTTGATCTCGGTCCCGGTGAACCCGGAATTTCCGTCATTGAACCTGGCGCAATGTGTGTTGTTGGTGGGCTATGAGTGGATGCGGGCGGCGGGTGACGTGACTGCGCACAGCACAGAGATGGCCGGCACGCAGTGGGCGACGGCGGACGAGGTGGAGCATTTGGCGCGCCATTTCGAGGACCGGCTGGACACGGCGGGTTTCTTTTTCCCGGACCACAAGGCCGCCAGCATGCGAGTCAACCTGCGCAACATGTGGAGCCGGATGCCCTTGACGCGGGCGGATGTGCAGACGCTGCACGGGATGCTGCGTCAGATGGTCCGGTGGGCCACGCGCGACTGACGCTGGACGCGCCCGCCCTGCGGACATAGGTTGCCCGCTGACACGACAGATGAGGCTGGCATGGCAAAGAACCGCAGCATTTTCGAAGAGGTGGGCACCACCGAGAAACAGGTGGCGCAGGCAGGTGTGATTGACGCAGGCCGTGGCGGCGCACGGGGTGCGATCCGGGTGTGGCTGATGATCCTTTTCGGGCTGGTGGTGCTGATGATCGCGGTGGGCGGTTTGACCCGCCTCACGGACAGCGGGTTGTCGATCACCGAGTGGCGGCCCCTGACCGGGGCGATACCGCCGATGAATGCCGCCGACTGGCAATCGGAGTTCGAGAAATATCAGGCCATCGATGAATTCCGCATCCAGAACCAGTGGATGGAGCTGTCGGATTTCAAGGTAATCTATTGGTGGGAATGGGGCCATCGCCAGCTGGGCCGCGTGATCGGCGTGGTCTGGGTCATCGGGTTCCTGTGGTTCCTGTTGCGGCGCAAGATCCCGACGGGCTGGACGCTGCCCCTGCTGGGCCTGGGCGTGCTGGGTGGTCTGCAAGGGGCCATCGGCTGGTGGATGGTGGCCAGTGGTGTGACCACGGGCGAGGGCATGGTGGATGTGGCAAGCTACCGGTTGGCCACGCATCTTGGGCTGGCCTTTGTCATTCTGGGCTTTATCGCGTGGTATGTGTTCCACATGGGCCGGACGGAGCGCGACCTGATGCAGGCCAGGCGCGGCAAGGAAGCGCGGCTGTTCTCGATCGCCACCGGGCTGATGCATTTTGCGTTTTTGCAGATCCTGATCGGGGCGCTGGTGGCGGGGATCGACGCCGGGCGTAGCTATACTGATTGGCCGCTGATGGGCGGGCAGGTGTTTCCGGCGACGGCGCTGATCCTCGAGCCCTGGTGGCGCAACCTGTTTGAAAGTCCCGGTCTGGTGCAGTTCGTGCACCGGGTGACGGGATACCTGCTGTTTGCCTTTGCGGTGGTGGTGTGGCTGCGCGGGCGGCGGTCGGCCCATCCGCGCACGCGTTTTGCGTTCAACGCGGTCATGGCCGCGATGGCGTTGCAGATCGTGCTGGGTATCGTCACCGTTCTTTATGCCGCGCCGTGGCAGGTGGCGATCCTGCACCAGCTGCTGGCCGTGATCCTGTGGGTGTTGATCCTGCGCGCGCGGTTCCTGTCTGCCTATCCTGTTGCCACATCCATTCGAGGAACCTGACCGATGACTGCATATGATGACCTGATGGCCTTTGATCACGACACGCAGGCGCTGTCGCAGGTGGCCGGGCGGCTGGGCTGGGACCAGGAGACGATCATGCCGCGCGGGGCCGCACCGCAGCGCGCCGAGGAGATGGCCGCGATGGAGGGCGTCTTGCATTCCCGCCGGACCGATCCACGCGTAGGCGACTGGCTGGCGGCGATTGATCCTGCGACACTGGACGACGTAGGCGCGGCGCGTGTGCGCGAAATCCGTCGCAGCTTTGATCGTGCGTCCAAGGTGCCGGGGGATCTGGCGGCGACCATCGCGCGGGTGACATCCGCCGCGCAAGGTGCTTGGGCAGAGGCACGAGCGGCAGATGATTTTGCAGCCTTCGCCCCGGTGCTCGAAGAAGTAGTGGCCCTCAAGCGCGAGGAAGGGGCGGCACTGGCCGCAGGCGGTGATGTCTATGATGCGATGTTGGCCGATTACGAGCCGGGTACGACAGCTGCCGATCTTGAGGCGATGTTTGGCGCATTGCGCCCCGCACTGACCGAGTTGCGGGCCGCAATCCTCGACAAACCCGCGCCCAGGGGCGTCAGCGGCACATTTGACGAAGCCAAGCAACTGGCGCTGAGCAGTAAGCTGGCGCAGGCTTTTGGCTATGATCTCGGGCACGGTCGCATCGACAAGGCCGTGCATCCGTTCTCGTCCGGGTCGGGCCTGGATGTGCGGATCACCACGCGCACCAATCCGGCCGATCCGTTCAACTGTTTCTATTCGACCATCCACGAGGTTGGGCACGCCTGCTATGAGCAGAACATTGATGCGCAACACCTGCTGACCCCGCTGGGGCGTGGCGTGTCGATGGGGGTGCACGAAAGCCAGAGCCGCATCTATGAGAACCAATTGGGCCGCAGCCGCGCGTTCACCGGTTGGCTTTTTGGTCAGATGCGGGACGCGTTTGGCGATTTCGGAATTCCGGACGAGGATGCGTTCTATGCCGCCGTCAACAAAGTGTCCGACGGCTATATCCGTACCGAGGCGGATGAGGTGCAATACAACCTGCATGTCCTGATGCGGTTCGATCTGGAACGCGCACTGATGGCGGGTGACTTGCAAGTGGCGGACTTGGAGGCCGCGTGGAACGACCGATTTGCCGCCGATTTCGGCTATGCCGTCGACAAGGCGTCGAATGGCGTGTTGCAGGATGTGCACTGGTCCGTAGGCCTGTTCGGGTATTTCCCGACGTACAGCCTGGGCAATGTCTATGCCGGATGCCTCTATGAAGCGTTGCGCGCGGCGGTGCCCACACTGGACGATCAGTTGGCCCGTGGCGATACGTCGGCGGCAACCGGGTGGTTGCGAGACAACCTGCAAACCCATGGTGGTTTGTTTGAGCCCAGGGATGTGATCACGCGCGCAAGCGGAATGTCGCCGGGTCCAGAGCCCATTATCGCCTATCTAAAGACCAAATTCACCGCGCTTTACGATTTGTGACGCGCGCGCGGCGGAATTCCCCATTACGCCGCATCCTGCTTTGGGTTTGTTCTGTTCACGTAAACTTAAAGAGTGGAGTGAACAGAATGAAACGCATGCTACAGGCCGTTGCCGTCATGTCCGTGATCGGTGCGCCGCTGGCCGCGCAGGAAACCACACAACAGACCGTGGTGGGTGCATCTGGCGATCCCGTGTACAGCGTCCAGGTGACCGGCGCGAACGGTGAGACCTACAACTGCCGGCCCGACATTCAGACCGTGAACGGCCAACTGGTGCGCCGCTGCCAGCGGTTGAATGTGGTGAATGGTCAGTTGCTGGGTGGTTCGTTGGCAACAACGGGCGCGATTGCGGCTGCCGCCATCGTACTGGTTGCTCTGGCGTCGGATGGCGGATCGTCCACGACCACAACCAACTGATCAAACGACAAGAGGAAGGCCATTGGCCTTCCTCATTCCGTTCAGGCGCAGCGGATCATTCCTCTGCGTCGTCGTCTTCGGTCTGATCTGCGATCCAGGCGACGCTTACCACTTCTTCGTTCTTGCCGGTGTTGAACACCTTGACCCCGCCCGCGCTGCGCGAGCGGAAGCTGATGCCGTCCACGGGCACGCGGATCGACTGACCCTTGGACGTGGCGAGCATGATTTGATCATCCATATCCACCGGGAACGAGGCGATGATATCGCCGGTCTGCATCCGCTTGTCCCATGCCGTCACGCCCATGCCGCCGCGTCCGCGCAGCGGGTAGTCATGTGAGGATGACAGTTTGCCCGCACCCCCTGCAGTGATGGTGAGGATCAGGTTTTCGGCCGCCGACATCTCGGCATAGCGGTCCTGTGGCAGGGGCATGTCGGCATTGCCGCCTTCGTCGTCGGTCATGTCCGGGTCGTCAGCGATGCCCGCCATGGCGCGGCGCATCTTGAGATAGGCGGCGCGTTCGTCCGACGTTGCCTCGAAATGGCGGATCACGGACATTGACACCACGCGGTTGTCGCCGGACAGCTTGATGCCCCGGACCCCGGTCGAGGCACGGCTGTTGAACACCCGCACGTCATCGGCGCGGAAGCGGATGGCGCGCCCGGCGTTTGTGACCAGCATCACATCGTCATCGTTCGAGGCGATGCGCGCGTTGATCAGTTTCCAGCCCTCGCTGTCGCCCTCAAACTTCATCGCGATCTTGCCGTTGGCCTTCACATTAGTGAAATCCGACAGCTTGTTGCGGCGCACGGTGCCGTGGTCTGTGGCAAACACGACCTGCAAATCATCCCATTCCTTTTCATCCCGGTCGACCGGCATGATGGCGGCGATGCTGACCCCTTGGGGGATCGGCAGGATGTTGATGATCGCCTTGCCCTTGGACGTACGTCCACCTTGCGGCAAGCGCCAGGTCTTGAGCTTGTAGACCATGCCGTCTGTGGTGAAGAACAACAGCTGCGTATGGGTGTTGGCAACGAATAGGGTGGTGATCACGTCCTCTTCCTTGGTCTGCATGCCCGACACACCTTTGCCGCCGCGTTTCTGACTGCGGAAATCGGCGAGCGGCGTGCGTTTGATATATCCGCCGGAGGTCACGGTGACGACCATGTCCTCGCGCTCGATCAGATCTTCGTCTTCCATGTCGCCGGACCAGTCGACAATCTCGGTGCGACGCGGGACTGCGAACAGGTCGCGAGTTTCTTTCAGCTCATGGGCGATGATGCCCATGATCCGTTCGCGGGACCCCAGAATTTCGAGGTATTCCTTGATCTTACCTGCCAGTTCTTCAAGTTCGTCCGTGACTTCTTTGACGCCGATCTGGGTCAGACGTTGCAGACGCAGATCGAGGATCGCGCGGGCTTGCGTTTCGCTGAGGTTATAGGTGCCGTCCTCGTTCGCCGTGTGGGTCGGATCGTCGATCAGCGCAATGTACGGCAGGATGTCCTGCGCGGGCCAGCGGCGTTCCATCAGTTTAGCGCGCGCGGCGGCGGCGTCGGCGGATTGCCGGATGGTCGCCACGACCTCATCGATATTGGTGACGGCAACGGCCAGACCACAGAGGATGTGGCTGCGTTCGCGCGCCTTGCGCAACTCGTAGGCGGTACGGCGCGCGACAACTTCCTCGCGGAAGTCTATGAAACTGGTGAGAAAACGGCGCAACGTGAGCTGTTCAGGTCGGCCACCATTCAGGGCAAGCATGTTGCAACCAAAGGACGTCTGCATCGGTGTAAATCGGAACAGTTGGTTCAGCACCACCTCGGCGGTGGCGTCGCGCTTGAGTTCGACCACGACGCGGACACCGTTGCGGTCGGATTCGTCCTGCACGTGGCTGATGCCTTCGATGCGCTTATCACGCGCGGCCTCGGCGATGCGTTCGATCATCGTGGCCTTGTTCACCTGATAGGGAATCTCATCGATTACAATGGCATAGCGGTCTTTCCTGATCTCCTCGACGCGGGTCTTAGAGCGGACGATGACACTGCCGCGCCCTTCGAGGTACGCTTTGCGCGCGCCGGAGCGGCCCAACATGATGCCACCCGTAGGGAAGTCGGGGCCGGGCACATAGTCGATCAGCTGTTCGCTGCTCAGGTCTGGATCCTCGATCAGGGCCAGGCAGGCGTCGACCACTTCGCCAAGGTTGTGTGGCGGGATGTTGGTGGCCATACCAACGGCAATGCCGCCCGCACCGTTGACCAGCATGTTGGGGAAACGGGCGGGTAGAACGGTGGGTTCGCGGTCCTTGCCATCATAGTTGTCCTGAAAATCGACAGTGTCTTTGTCGATATCGGCAAGGATGTAGGCGGCGGGCTTGTCCATGCGCACTTCGGTGTAACGCATGGCGGCGGGGTTATCGCCATCCATGGAGCCAAAGTTGCCCTGGCCGTCCAGCAGCGGCAGCGACATCGAAAAGTCCTGCGCCATGCGTACCAGCGCGTCATAGATCGCAGAGTCGCCGTGAGGGTGGTATTTCCCCATAACGTCACCTACGGGGCGTGCGGACTTGCGATAGGACTTGTCGTGGCTGTTGCCGGTCTCGTGCATGGCGTAGAGGATGCGCCGGTGCACAGGTTTTAAGCCGTCCCGAAGGTCCGGAATAGCGCGGCTGACGATGACTGACATGGCATAGTCCAGGTAGGACGTGCGCATTTCTTGTTCGATGGACACCGTTGGACCGTCATATGCAGGCCGCTCAGGAGGCGTCATTTCGTCATTGTTTTCAGGGGGTTGTGGCGTGTCGTTCACGTGGGCCTGCCCGTTCTTTGCGTGGCTCTATATCTTGCGGTGCAGTCTATCAGAAACCACAGATAAGGTGCAATGGGCGCGGCGATGCGGCTGTTAGCAGTCGTGGACAAGCGGTGCTAGGATGTTGTTTTTGTTGAAAATTAATCTTTTCCGGGTTGAGATGGATGGGAGTGGTCAAAAAAGGAGCCAAAACATGGCCGAAAGTGAAACCGAACTGATGCTAAAGGGGTATGGGCTGACGACGGCAGAGATGTTCTATCACATGCCCGACTATTCCCACGTGCTGAACACCTTTGTCTGGCAGGACTATGATCTGGCGCCGGATCATCCACGGCTGTTTCAGTTCATTGAATTCTGGGCAACGGAGATTGAAGGACTGCTGCATTCCGTGCGTTTCACTCATCGCAAAATGATCCGGCCAGGCGAGTGGCGGCATGTCTCGGGTGAATTTACGCTACATTGATTTGGTGTGGTTGGTGCACTCTTTGCTTTGCAAATTCGCCCACCCACCACACCCGGTGGCCGTGCGCATCAGGCCGAACAGGACGCGCCACCTAGCACACAAAATTTCGAGCAATGCGGGTGATTGAGCGACACATCCCGTTCCGCATCGGCGAGCGTTTCGCCCAGTTCGAATTGCGGGTCGTAGGGCAGCAGGGTGCACGCCAGCACCGCCGGCGCCGACGCGCCTTTGCGTTTGACCACCATCCGCGAAGATGAACACATCACCGCTTCTGGGTGCTTGTTCAGGATGCGCCAGCAGTCAGTTGTGATCTCCGGTACTTCGACGCGCGCGTCCATCTCAGGGAACAAAACGGTCATGCCGGGGTCACGTGAATCGATGTTCCAGCCGTATTTGGCATAGAGCGCCGCATAGCCATCGCGCGCCTCGGTTTCGCTTTCCGCCATTTCGATCCGTCCGGCCACCGCGAGCCGTGCGCCGATGGAGGCCAGCCAATTGATCCCGGCCACTGTCTTGTCGAAGGTGCCAACGCCGCGTTCGGTATCATGCACATGCGGCGCATGGTGGTCGAGGCTGATCCTGAAGGTCAGTTTGTCGCCATAGGTTTCGACCAACTCCACCAGACCGTCCTTGATTTTGGGACGCATCATCGGGGCCATGGCGTTGGTCAACACCAGCACGTCATAACCACGCACCAGACTGCGGCCAAGCATGTCCAGAAACGCGGGGTTCATAAACGGTTCACCGCCCGTGAAAGCAATCTCGCGGACATTCCACTGGCGATCTTCGAGCTGGTCCAGATAATCCGACACTTCGTTGGCGGTCATATAGACCAGTGCGTCGTTGGTCGGCGAGCTTTCGATATAGCAATTGGTGCATGAGATGTTGCACAAGGTGCCGGTGTTGAACCACAGCGTCTCGGGCTTGGACAGGGATACCTTGGCCCGCGCTTCGCCTTTGGCGGTCAATTCGGGGTCTTCAAACTTGCCCAGATTGGCGAGGTCTTTCATCGGTACGTCCAGTCGTTCTATCGGTGCATCGGACAGTAGAGGTAAGGCGCGGGCAGGCAAGTGGAAACCGTGTCTGTAACGCGGTGACAGCTTTGTGATAGTCATATGGTCGCAAGCGTCGATGCATGCGTTTCCTGCGTTGAGTATGCTTTTGATCTTGCTTATGTTTGCGCAAACATTTCTGAGGAGCCTACGCCATGGTGTCGCGCGTCATTCCCGTTGATCCCTTTGACCTTGTCATTTTCGGGGGGACGGGCGATCTGGCCCGTCGCAAGATTTTGCCGGGCCTTTTCCGGCGGTTCTGTGCCGGACAGATGCCCAAGGAGGCACGTATCATTGGCGCGGCACGTGCGGATATGGATGCGGCGGGTTATCGCGCGCTTATCGCCGAAGCGATTGCCGAATTTGGCGGCGGCCGCGCTTGCGAAGACGGCACGCTCGACGGTTTCCTCGAGCGGTTGCACTATGTTCCAATCGATGCCCGTGGGGAAAAGGGGTGGGCCGATCTGGCCGGGTTGATGCGCGATGACGTTGTGCGCGCTTATTATTTCTCGGTTGGTCCCAGCCTCTTTGGCGATTTGGCGCAGCGGTTGAATGCGCACGGCATGACCGATGAGGCGAGCCGGATCGTGGTCGAAAAACCGTTTGGGCGTGATCTTGCTTCGGCCAAGGCGCTAAACAAGGATTTGGCGACATACTTTGACGAAAGCCAGATCTACCGCATTGATCACTATCTGGGCAAAGAGACGGTGCAGAATTTGATGGCTGTCCGGTTCGGCAACATGCTGTTTGAGCCTTTGTGGAACAGCCAATATGTCGATCACATACAGATCACTGTGGCTGAAACGGTGGGTGTCGGTGGACGCGGCGAGTATTATGACAAATCAGGTGCGATGCGCGACATGGTGCAGAACCACCTGATGCAGTTGCTGTGCCTGATCGCGATGGAGCCGCCGTCCAAGTTCGACCCTGATGCGGTGCGCGATGAAAAGCTCAAGGTGATCCGCGCGCTGGACGCGGTGGAGCCGCATCACATCGTGCGCGGACAATATGAGGCGGGTGATGAGGGGCCGGGATACCGTGAAGAGGCAGGCGATCCCCGGTCGCGCACCGAAAGCTACATTGCGATGAAAGTCGGGATTTCGAACTGGCGGTGGGCGGGCACTCCGTTTTACTTGCGTACCGGCAAGCGTCTCAAGGCGCGGTCGAGTGAGATCACCGTGGTGTTCAAGGAGTTGAACCACTCGATCTTTGGCGAACAGCAGGACCACCGCAACGTGCTGTCGATCCGTCTGCAACCGAACGAGGGCATTACGCTGGGTGTGACGATCAAGGAACCGGGACCGGGTGGTATGCGGTTGGTGGATGTGCCTTTGGACATGACCTTTGCCGATGCGTTGGGCGAGGACGGCGCGGATCAGACCGACGCCTATGAGCGTTTGATTATGGACGTGATCCGGGGCAACCAGACCTTGTTCATGCGCGGGGACGAGGTCGAGGCGGCCTGGGCCTGGACTGATCCGATCATTGACGGTTGGGATGCGCGCGGTGATGTGCCAAAAACCTATGACAGCGGCAGCGAGGGCCCGGTGGATGCCGTGCAGATGCTCGCCCGCGACACACGTGTCTGGCGCAAGGTGGCCCCATGAAACTGATCGAATATCCTGACCGCGAATTGCTGGCCATGGGGCTGGCAGATGTGCTGGCCAGCGAGTTGAAGAATTGTCTGCTGGTGCATGCGTCTGCGTCCTTTGTGGTGCCGGGCGGTACGACACCTGGCCCGATTTTTGATAGCCTCTGTGCTGCGGATGTTGATTGGGCGCGGGTCCATGTTCTGCTCAGCGACGAACGCTGGGTGCCAGAAGACCACGACCGGTCCAACGCCAAGCTTTTGCGCGAACGCCTGTTTCAAAGCCGCGCGGAACAGGCCCAGTTTGTGCCATTCCATCAGGTGGGCGAAACACCGGCGTCGGCGGCGCCGGGCTTGTCGGAGCGCCTTGCCGAACATATGCCGATCTCTGTGTTGTTGTTGGGCATGGGGGCGGACATGCATACCGCCTCGTTGTTTCCCGGTGCCGAGGGGCTTGAGGCGATGCTTGCGGCGGATGCTCCTCTGGTCGTTCCTGTGACCGTGGCAGGGCAGGAACCGAGGATCTCATTTTCGGGGCCGGCCCTTGCGGGTGCAATGGCCAAACACCTCGTGATTTTTGGATCAGACAAGCGTGCCGCGCTGGAGCGGGCACAAGGGTCGAGCGTCACGGATGCGCCGATCCGGGCGGTTATGGATGGGCTGACAGTCCACTGGGCGGAGTAAGAGACAATGTGGAATGATCTGAAACAGCGGGCGGCCGCAGTGGCCGACCGGTCGATCCTTGGCCTTTTTGACGAGGCGCGCGCAGAGGCATTTTCCGTCCAGACGCAGCACATGCGCTTTGACTATGCCAAGACCAACATAGACGCGGACACGCGCGCGGCGATGCTTGCGCTTGCTGACGCGTCGGGCGTTGCCGCGCGGCGTGATGCGATGTTCAGCGGTGCCAAGATCAACGAAACCGAAGGGCGCGCAGTTTTGCACACTGCTCTGCGCAATCTTGATGGTGGTCCCGTTGTTGTGGACGGTGTCGATGTGATGCCGGACGTGCTGGCAACGCTTGACCGTATGGCCGCCTATGCGGACGAGGTGCGCAGTGGCACCATCACGGATGTGATCAATATCGGTATCGGCGGATCGGATCTTGGTCCGGCCATGGCGGTGCAGGCGCTGTCGCCCTATCACGACGGACCCCGCTGCCATTTTGTGTCCAATGTGGACGGCGCGCATATCGCGGATGTCCTTGAGGGGCTGGATGCCAAGACCACGCTGGTCGTGGTGGCGTCCAAGACGTTCACGACAATCGAGACGATGACAAACGCCCGCACGGCGCGCGCCTGGATGCTGGATCACGGCGGTGACCCTTCGGCACAGTTCGCGGCACTTTCGACAAATCTGGAAAAGACCTCAGATTTTGGCATTCCCGAGGCCCGCGTGTTCGGGTTCGAGGATTGGGTCGGTGGCCGCTATTCGATGTGGGGGCCGATTGGTTTGAGCTTGATGATGGCCATTGGGCCTGACGGGTTCCGTGCTTACCTGCGCGGTGGACAGGACATGGACCGGCACTTTCAGGTGGCCGAAGGCGTTGAGAACATGCCCCTGATGCTCGCTTTGGTGGGCATCTGGCACCGGCAGGTTCAGGGTCATGCAACCCGCGCTGTGCTGCCCTATGACCAGCGTTTGGGGCAATTGCCCAATTATCTGCAACAGCTTGAAATGGAATCGAACGGCAAGTCGGTGGCCATGGATGGCACGGCATTGCCGGTGCAAAGCGGGCCTGTTGTGTGGGGTGCGCCGGGCACAAACGGACAGCACGCGTTTTACCAGCTGATCCATCAAGGCACATCTGTGATCCCTTGCGAATTTCTGGTGGCATGTGAGGGACACGAGCCAGAGCTGAAGCATCACCATGATTTGCTTGTGGCAAACTGCTTTGCCCAATCCGAGGCGCTGTTGCGCGGGCGCAGTCTGGATGAGGCGCGGGCCAAGGTTGCGGGTTCATTCGAAGGTGCGGAGCTGGAACGCCAAGCGGCCCACCGGGTGTTTGAGGGCAACCGCCCGTCCACCACGTTGATCTATCCCAAGCTTGATCCGTTTACTCTGGGTCAGATCATTGCGCTCTATGAACACCGTGTGTTTGTTGAGGGGATCATTCTGGGCATCAATTCCTATGATCAGTGGGGCGTGGAGTTGGGCAAAGAATTGGCCACGGCCTTGCAGCCGGTGATTGAAGGCACTGCGACAGCGGATGGCAAGGACGGGTCCACGCAGGCCCTGGTGGCATATCTGCACGCACACCGCGCTTGACGGATCGAACGGCAAGCGGGCTGTGACCGAAAGGCGCGCCTGACGGCGCACACGATGCTTTCCGCTGCCTCCGGCAGCGGGTTTTTGGCCTGTGGTGCTGACGGCGCTTTATAATGAACAGGGTGCAAATCCGCGCGGTGGCCGGCGATAATCCGCCTCAATACGCATGCGACTGGAGGTATTCCTGACCTAACCTGTGGTTGCGTAGTGACGGCTTGACGCAATATTGTTGCGTTGGGCGCAAATTATTTTTGCCTAAATTTTTTTAAACATAGGAGGCCTATTATGGCTGGAACGCATCACGGGCTCACGCGGCTCGACCAACTTATGAAAACATGCATTCACGGTGAGGGGCCCGCGCGACCCTTTGCGCAAACATTGGGTCGGGTCATGCCGGCCAATCCAGTGCGGATCAAGAACATCACGCATGCGGATGTCATTCAGGCGCTTGATGACCTGTCGCAATCCATGGGTGTCACGGAAAACACCGACGGTCCTGCGGATGCGGGCATGACGTTCTTTGGTCAATTCGTCGACCATGACATCACGCTCGATGCGACTTCAGCTCTTGGTACGCGCATTGATCCCGCCACCATTCCCAACGTGCGCACGCCCAGCCTTGATCTGGACTGTGTGTATGGGGCCGGGCCTGAGGCGTCGCCGCATCTGTATGGCGCGGGCGAGGCCGAGCAGTTTCTTGTGCATGGTCGCAAGGACAACCCGCGTGATCTGGCGCGGACGTGCGCCGGCAAGGCGCTGATCGGTGACCCGCGCAATGACGAGAACATTTTGGTCGCGCAGGTGCAATCGGTGTTCATCGAGTTGCACAACCTGTTGATGAGCAAACGTGTGGACGCAGGTGCCGAAGCCGACGACATCAAGGCCTGCGCCCATGACGGTATCCCGAAACACATCTGGCACGACCATGTCAGCCCACGGCTCAGCAATTTCGAAGAGGTTCGGCGGTTTATCCGACTGCATTATCAGTGGTTGGTGTGGTGTGAATTGCTGCCTGCCTTTGTCACGCAGGATTGTTTGGACTGGGCGCTGGAACAGAGCGCCTTTGGATGGGACGCCCCTGTGATGCCGGTTGAGTTCACCGGGGCGGGCTACCGGTTTGGACATGCGACGACGCAGTTCGAATATGCGCTGACGGATGGTGTTGCCCCTCGCGGTTTCTTTGCCTTGCCCGGATTTGGTCCGCGTCCGGTGGATGGCAACATCGACTATGCGATGTTCTTTGGCATGAACGGTGCGGTGGCGTCGCAAAAGGCGCGGCCCGTGGGACCTGCGCTTGGCATGCCGTTGTTGAACCTGCCGTTTGTGCATGCCGAAATCGCACTGGCCGATATCGAAGAGACGCTGACCCTCGCGCAGTCGCGCAATCTGGCGCTGCGCAACATGGTGCGCGACCGCTATACCTATGAGTTGGCCAGTGGTCAGCAGATGGCGGCGCGCCTTGGCACCAAGCCGGTCGCCGTGCCGGACATCCTCAAGGCCAAGGGCATCACCAAAACGCCCCTTTGGTTCTACTGCCTGCAAGAGGCCGAGGCCCATGGCGGCGGCAAACTGACGGGCGCAGGCGGGCGGCTGGTGGCATCCGTCTTTGCCAACTTGTTGCGGCGCGATCCGACGACGTTCCTGCACATCCCGCATTTCAAACCCTGGCACGGTTTCGATGGCCAGCCGAGCATCCTTGCGGGCATGATCGCCTATGTCGAAGCCAACCGCGATCACATCCATCACGCCGACGATCTGCGCTGCGGCTAGTCACACCCGCACGCTGCCGGGGCAGGGGTCGCGCATCACGCGCGGCCCCTGTCTTTGCGCAGGCCACGCACGCCGTGCTTGCATGCGCGCCACCCCCTTGGCAGGGTTGCCAAATGGGAGGAACGCGCGCGGCCGGTTGGGCGCGCAGTTGGGCGTTTCGTTGACAGTATTTTGCGGGAGGCGCCGATGCTTGGCCAAATGATGAACTACCCCCTGACCATCGGATCACTGGTGGACCATGCAGCGCGCTACCACGCAGGGACCGAGATTGTGTCGGTTAACACATCCGGTGATGTCGAGATGACTGATTGGGGCCGTGTCGGGGCAAACAGCCACCAATTGGGTGACGCCTTGACCAAGCTGGGGCTAGCCCCCCAGGCCCGGTGCGCCACAATCGCCTGGAACAACCGCCGCCACCTTGAGATCTATTTCGGTGTCTCAGGGGCAGGGTTTGTCTGTCACACCATCAACCCGCGCCTGTTTCCCGAACAGCTGGTCTATATCATTAACCACGCCGAAGACCGCGTGCTGTTCATCGACCGCACCTTTGTGCCGCTGGTCAAGGCGATCCGCGACAAGATCCCCGGCGTGGCGCATATCGTGTTGATGGAGGGGCGTGACGATACGCTCGCAGCGGAGATTGATGGGCTTCAATTCTATGATGAGCTGATTGCCACGGGCGCGCCCACGTTCGACTGGCCTGACTTTGACGAAAATACTGCCTCGTCGCTCTGTTACACCTCTGGGACGACCGGCAATCCCAAGGGCGTTCTTTATTCCCACCGTTCGACCGTGCTGCATGCCTTTGCCTCGAACACGCGCGACTGCATCGGCTATTCCGCCCGTGACGTGGTTTTGCCAGTGGTACCAATGTTCCATGTGAATGCGTGGGGTACGCCCTATGCCTGCGCGCAGGTGGGTGCGCGAATGGTGCTGCCGGGGCCCGGGCTGGATGGCCCATCGCTGGTCCGGCTGATCGACACATACCGGGTGAACATTGCGCTTGGCGTGCCGACGATCTGGCTGGGTCTTCTGGGCGAGGCCAAGGCGTCTGGCTCAGACCTCGCCAGTCTGGAACGCACAGTTGTGGGCGGGTCGGCCTGTCCGCCGTCAATGATCACAGCGTTCCGCGAGCAATACGGGGTCGAGTTGATCCACGCCTGGGGCATGACCGAGATGTCGCCGCTGGGAACATCCAATCAGCCGCTGGCCAAACACGCGGACCTGCCCATCGCGGACCAACATGCTTTGCGCGAAAACCAGGGCCGCGCGCCGTGGGGCGTCGAGTTGGAGATCATGGACGACGCAGGTCAAGCGCTGCCCCATGACGGGGAGGCGCAGGGCGCGTTGATGGTCCGGGGGCACTGGATTCTGGACAGCTATTTCCAAAAGACCACGGACGAAACGCTCACGAATGGCTGGTTTGATACGGGTGACGTGGCGACCATCGACGCGGATGGGTATCTGTCGATCAAGGACCGTTCCAAGGACATCATCAAGTCCGGGGGCGAGTGGATTTCGTCGGTCGACCTCGAGAACATCGCGATTGCGCACCCGGCGCTGGCCGATGCCGCAGTGATTGGCGCGCAGCATGAAACGTGGGATGAACGCCCGGTTCTGATCGCCGTCGCCGCCGAAGGGCAAAGCCCGACACAAGAAGAGGTGCTGAGCATCTTTGATGGCAAAATCGCGAAATGGCAGGTGCCGGATATGGTGGTGTTTACCGATGCCCTGCCGCGCAATGCTACGGGCAAGGTGCTCAAACGCAACTTGCGGGACGATTTCGGGCAGGTTCTGCTTGGCTAGTGTCGCCCCACGGCGAGACAGAAAAAGGGGCGCGCCGGTCGAACCAGCGTGCCCCCAATCTTTCCAACGCAGGGTCAGCCCACCATTGCGCCGTCTGTGCGTTTCACCGCAACGATGGACGACCGGGGCAGGGACCCTTCACCGTCGGGGAACGGCTTGCCGGGGTGCTGGATGCCCACAAACATGGTCCGCTTGTCCGATGACCAGGTCAGGCCGGTCACTTCGGACCCGTTCGGGCCGGTCAGGAAGCGGCGGATTTCACCGGTCACGGGGTCACCTGCCAGCATCTGGTTGTTGCCCATGCCCTCGAACTCACCCTCATTGTCATCATTGCCATCCGTCTGGATCCACATGATGCCGGTCGTGTCGAACTGCATCCCGTCGGGGGCGTTGAACATGTTGCCTTCGTTGATGTTCGACGACCCTTTGTAGGCGCCTTGCTGATTGGTGGGATTGCCCGCCATCACGTAAAGGTCCCAGTCAAAGGTGTTTGACGCATGATTGTCGCCATGAGGACGCCAGCGCACGATTTGGCCATAGTTGTTGGCCTCACGTGGGTTGGGGCCGTTGGCCGCCGTGTCGTCGCCGCCCGCATTGGGCTTGATCCCGCGGTTCTTGTTGTTGGTGAGGCAGCAATAGGCCTCCACCGCGGTGGGATTGACGGCGATCCATTCCGGACGGTCCATTGTAGTGGCACCCACCGCTGATGCGGCGATGCGGCTGAAGAGCGCAATTTCCGCCTCGGACATGCCGGTGGCTGCGGGTGTCAGCGCCACCCATTCGCCAGACATGTCGTCGTCGAAACGGGCTACGAACAGTTGCCCTTCGCTCAACAGGGTCGAGGTGTCGCCGCCCGGCACGTACTTGTCCCGGCTGAGCCACTTGTACATGAACTCGCCCCGTTCATCGTCGCCCATGTAGACGGCAACGCGGCCATCGGGGGCCAGCGCATAGGCGGCGTTCTCATGCTTGAACCGGCCCAGTGCGGTGTGCTTGACTGGTGTGCTGTCAGGATTAGCCGGGTCGATTTCGACGATATAGCCTGCGCGGTGCGGCTCGTTCGGATTCTTCGAGATGTCAAAGCGCGCGTCGAAACCGTGATAGTTGTAGCGGCCCGGATCAACGTCTGTTTTGACGCCGTAGCGTTTGAACCCGGCAGCCGTCACGTCGTCCAGCGACGCTTCTTCGGTCGCACCGAAATAGCCGTTAAAGTTCTCTTCGCAGGTCAGATACGTACCCCAGGGCGTGCGGCCAGAGCCACAGTTGTTGAACGTGCCCAGCGACGCGGTGCCGGTGGGGTCGGCGTCGGTTTTCAGCAGGTCGTGACCGGCAGCGGGGCCGTCGATGACCATGGGTGTGTTGTGGTGGATGCGACGGTTATAGGGGCTGTCGACAACCACTTCCCAGCCGTTCTCACCTTCGGTCACTTCCATGACGGACACGCCCTGGAAGTTCTGCAGACGCAGCACATCGCCAGCAGATGCGGGCTTGCCACCTTCGTTTTCGGGCAGGTTCGTCTTGGTGTTCACATATTCACTGTTCACGACCAGCAGTTCGTGATTGCCCACTTTGAACAGCTCCATGCCATCCGTGTTTTCGCCAAACACACGGTCGGACCCTTCGGTGGGGACGCCGGTTGCAGCGTCAAAGGCGGGTGCGTCGGAAAACAGCGGATCGCCCCAACGCACCAGAACCTCCCATTCGTATCCGTCCGGCACATGCACCGTGCCATCGGTCTGGATCGGCAGTTGTTCAAAGGCAAAGCGGTCCGACTGACCGGCCACGGCTGTGGTCCCCTTGAGCATCGACGTACCCATGACCGCAGCACCCGACCCAAAGGCCACAACGCCGTTCAAGAAACCACGGCGTGAAATCGCTGCTTCGACGACATCATCAAACCCGTTGTGATCCGCGCGCGGAAAATGCAGTTCGTCCCACTCATCCGGTGACATTTCGGCTTGATCGATATCTTTCATACCTGGCTCCCTGAGGCTTGGAATTTCACGCTGAATATTGCGTTCGGCCCGCATTAGCCGGGCATCCCAAAACATTTGTGACAGTTTCGTATGGGCTTGATGACAAAATTCTCCTCTGACGGGAAAACTTGGCGTGACTCCGCCGATGGTGGTCCATCCAAGGACGCGGCTACTCCGGCAGGTGGTTTTGGCGGGCCGGGCCGCGGTATTTCTCCGTCAGCCGTGCCTCAACCTCGGTGCCGTCTTTCATAAATGGCAACACGCCCTTGCCAGATGACGCACCCCGCATAGCCACAATATCTGCTTCGGATTTCGTCGTACGTTGCGACATGCGCAAACCCCAATCATGCAGATAGCCAGTCAGCCGCGCGATTTCTGCGTCATGTTTCCCAGCCTTGGCGAGGTCGACCACCTCGTCCGGGTCTTCGGCCAGGTCAAACAGCATAGGGCGCAGCGTTTGCGCAGCGCAGTGCATCAACTTGTACCGGCCATCAAACACCATAAACAGGCGGCAGTCGCGCGGCTCCAACCCCAACCGGGCGGCGGGCGGTTGCGCGCCGAAATCATATTCCGAGATCACGTAGCTGCGCCAATCCGGGGCTTCACCGCGCAACAAGGGCAACAGGCTGCGCCCTTCAACGATGTGGCTTGGCACTTCACCACCGGCGGTTTCGATGAATGTCGCCGCCAAATCCAGCGACTCGACCAAAGCGTCAGAGACTGTGCCGCGTGTGACATTTGCGGAACTGCGTGGATCATAGACAATCATCGGAACTTTGACGGACGGGTCGTGGAACAGGTTTTTCTCGCCCAGCCAATGATCACCCAGATAATCACCGTGGTCCGACGTCAGCACGATCATCGTGCTGTCCATTTGCCCCGTCGCCTCCAGATGATCCAAAAGGCGGCCCAACTGGTCGTCGCATTGTTTGATCAGACCCATGTAGGCGGGGATGACCTTGGCGCGGACATCCTCGTCCTGAAACGCGCGCCCCACAGGGCCGTTCATAAAGGCGTCAAAAATGGGGTGCGCGTCCTCACGTTCCCCGTCCGCGCGGTTGGCGGGCGGCACGTGCTCTGGGTCGAACATCGACGCATAGGGTTCGGGCACGATATAGGGCCAGTGTGGCTTGATATAGCTCAGATGCGCGCACCACGGCCCTTCGGCCTGATCGATGAAGTCGATGGCCTGCGATGTCAGCCAAGGCGTCTCGCTGTCTTCTTCGCGGATGTTTGCAGGCAGGTCGGTGTTGTCAAACATCCACCCGCTGGCGATCTGACCGTCCCGGATGCCAGCATTGGCATAATCCGCCCAGGGGTTCTCGCCATCATATCCCTTGGACTTCAGGTATTCGTTGTAAGGGCTTCTTTTTTCGTCGTAAAACCCATCTGGTCCTTGCGCCCACAAACCATCATCGCGCACCCACGGGTCAAATCCACACTCGCCCGTGCGCACTCCGATAATGCTGTCAGCATCAAGGCCCAGCCGCGCCATGCCCTCGGCATCCGCCTTCATGTGGGTCTTGCCGATCAGGTGACAGGACATCCCGATCTTGCGCAGGTGGTCACCCAGCGTCAGCTCGCCCACCCGCAAGGGGTAGCCGTTCCAATGCGCGCCATGAGACGCTGCATAGCGCCCGGTGTAATAGCACATGCGCGACCCGCCACATATCGGAGACTGCACATAGGCGTTGGAAAAACGCACCCCCATGCCGGCCACCCGGTCAAAATGCGGGGTTTGCAGATGCGGGTGTCCGGCGCAGCTGAGGTAGTCAAACCGCAGCTGGTCATACATCACAAAGAGGATATTCACGCGTCAGTCGTTCCCAAGGCTTTGCAGCCGGTCGCGGACTGCCATCACCGAAGAATAGGTCGAGACCGAATATGGCACAAGGAATGTCAGCACGCACTTGATCCACGCCATCCCCGACATCTGGCCCGTGACCATCTTGTCGCCGTGGTTGATCAGCGCGATGACCGTGCCGACGATAAGCGCAATCTTGGCAGCACGCCGCACAACCGTGCGGTCGGTGGCAATGGTCCAGAACCCAGTGTCAGAGGTGCAGCGCAATGTCATATTACATCCATTTGACGGGCCAACGCGGCTTACGCAAGCAAATTGCGCTTTGCGCACATGGCTGTGATCTATGTCAAATGACCGGTGAGATGCGATGGAGCGGGTAACGAGAATCGAACTCGTAACTAAAGCTTGGGAAGCTGCCGTGATACCTTTTCACCATACCCGCGCGCGCTTGGTGGATAGGCGTGCTGGCGCGGCGCGTCAAGGGCGGTCAGGCGGATTGCGTGCCTCGTAGATGTGGATGCTGGCAGGGATCCGCAGCCCGTCTGCACCATCAAACTGCGCGAAACGCAAGGCAATGGCGTCTGAAACCATGGCGCGTTCGGCATCGCTGGCTTCGTAGTACTGCAGCGCGCTGTCCGCAGGACCGATGCGGCAACACAGGTCTGCGGCATCCTTGACGCTGCCACGCGGGGTCAGCGCCAGCGCGTGTGTTGCGCATTGCAAATCGACCAGTCCAGCCTGTTCCAGCATCGGCATGATCCGTGCGGGATCTTCAAAGGCGAAGGGGCCGGGCAGGGTGCGGTCCACTTTGGGCATCGGCCCCAACACGTCACGCGCGGCACTGGCCGGTTCCATGAACCACGGGTTGTCAGGCGCTGGTCCCCATGTGGCCAGCGTCAACGCCGCACCCGGCGCAAGGCCCCGCGTCATATTGCCAAAGGCCGCCACCGTATCGTCAAAGAACATCACCCCAAACCGCGATATCAGCGCATCATAGGCGCCCGGTTCAAAGGCATGGTTTTGCGCATCGGCCTTGATCAGCGACGTATTGGGGTGATCGGCGAGGCGCGCACGCGCCAGGTCCAGCATCGTGTCTGCGATGTCCAATCCGGTCACATGCCCGCCATCGCCCACCCGGACCGAGGCTTCGAGCACGCTTGCGCCAGTGCCGCACCCGACATCCAGCACCCGGTCGCCCGGCCGGAGCACTGCCGCCTCGAGCACCAAGTCCAGCACCGGCTGCATCAGGCAATCCATCTGCGACTGTAAAAACACCCAGGCTGGACCTGCCGATTGGCTCCAAAAGATTTCCTGATCGTCGTTGGTCATGCGCGCCGCCGTCTGCGGCGTCCACCGCCGTCGCTGTCGCCACCGGTGTTGAAATTGACCTGGGGCAGGGTGACGACACTGTTGAGCGTCGGGAATGGATCGGAAGAGTTTGGGATGGCCGAGGCGTTGACAAAGTGCTCTTGAAAGCGCGGCTCGATTGCGGTTTCGATCTTGTGGATGCGCCGCACCGTCTCTTCGATTTCGCCCCGCGCGTCACGGTTCAGCAAGGCGATCCGCGCGCCGGTGCCAGCGGCATTGCCCGCCGACGTCACCTTGTCCAGCGGGGCATCGGGGATCATGCCCAACACCATCGCGTGTTTGGGCGAGATATGCGCACCAAACGCGCCCGCCAGCACCACGCGGTCCACCCGGTCCACGCCAAACTTGTCCATCAACAGACGCGCCCCGGAATAGAGCGCGGCCTTGGCCATTTGAATGGCACGGATGTCTGGATTGGTGACCGTGATCAGCGGCCCGCCTTTCGTAGTACCGTCATGCAGAACATAGGAATGTGTCCGCCCGTCCGCGATACAGCGCGGCGATCCTGTCTGTGCAGCACTTCCAATCAGGCCCGACGCATCCAGCAGTCCCGCCAACCGCATTTCCGCAATCGCCTCGATGATGCCAGAGCCGCAGATGCCCGTGATCCCGCTCGCAGCGGCGGCCTCGGGAAACCCGTCTTCGTCCGACCACAGGTCCACACCGATGATGCGGAACCGCGGCTCTTTGGTGTCGGCGTTGATCTCGACCCGTTCGATAGCACCCGGTGCGGCGCGTTGCCCCGAAGTGATCTGTGCACCCTCAAAGGCCGGGCCAGTGGGTGACGAGCACGCCAGCACCTTGCTCGCATTGCCCAACAGAATTTCCGCGTTTGTGCCGACATCGACAACCAGAACCAGATCCTCGGACTTGTCCGGCGCCTCGCTTAGCGCAACAGCCGCCGCATCCGCACCCACATGCCCCGCGATACAAGGCAGAATGTAGATCCGCGCAGACGGGTGAATGTTCAGATCAAGGTCATCGGCCCGCATCCGAAGCGCATCCGACGTGGCCAGCGCAAAGGGCGCTTGGCCCAGCTCGAACGGATCAATGCCCAAAAGCAGGTGGTGCATGACCGGGTTGCACACAAACACCGCATCCACGATCAGGCCCTTGTCGATCTCGGCCTCCGTGGCGATCTGGGTGAACAGCGCATTCATGCCCTCACGCACCGCCAACGTCATCTCGCCCGCGCCGCCCGCGTTCATCATGCCATAGCTCACGCGGCTCATCAGGTCCTCGCCAAAGCGGATCTGCGGGTTCATGATGCCGGACGAGGCGACAACCTCTCCTGTGGTCAAATCGCACAGGTGCGCCGCAATGGTCGTAGACCCCAAATCCACAGCCAATCCATAGACCGCACCATCGTAATAGCCCGGCCAGATGTGCATGATGCGCGGCGCGTTCTCATTGTCGCCCAGATGGATGGCGACCGTGACCTTCCACGCGCCCTTGCGCAGCACCGGTTGCAGGGCCTGCAGGATGTGCAGGTCCGCATGAATGTTGGTGATGCCCCAATCGGCCTCGATGGCCCGCACCAACCGCTCCAGATCGCCTGAGGGCTCGTGCATGTCGGGTTCCTGAACCTCGACATAATAGAGCTTGGTCGACGGGTTCATGGTGATCTCGCGCGCCTCGGCCCGCTTGCGCACAACCTGCCTGTGGACTTGGCTCTCGGGGGGGACGTCGATCACCACGTCGCCCTGAACCGTGGCCTGACAACCCAGGCGACGCCCTTCGGTCAACCCCCGCTTGGATTTGTAACGTTCCTCGACCGCATTCCACGGCGACAGGGCATCGTCGGCCACGGTTACGCCATGCTTGGGAAACGCACCCACACCCGGTGTGATCTGGCACTTGGAACAAATGCCGCGCCCACCACAAACGGAATCAAGGTCAACGCCAAGTTGCCGCGCCGCCGTCAGGATCGGTGTGCCAACCGGGAAATGCCCGCGCTTGCCGGACGGGGTGAATACGACGAGTGGATCGGTGCTCATGGACGCCTCGGTGACCTTGCCTGAGCGCTACCATAGCCTGCGTGCGGGCAGGGGAAAGGTGTCAAACGACATCGCCCGACGCGCTGGCGTCAAATCCGGGCTCATCGTCATCTTGCCAGATAAACTCCGGGGGGCCCGAAGGGCGGGGGCTGGCCCCCTCACTCCGTGCCACCGGCGCGCGCGTGAAAGACAAAACCCAACAGGTTCATCAACACTTGTGCGGCCAGAATGGCGGTTGATCCGGTGGGGTCATAGTCGGGCGCCACCTCGACCAGATCAATGCCCACAACCTCGTGGCGCTGCGCGGCGACCTGCAACATCTCCAGCACATCGTAATACAGAAACCCACCGTGGCTGGGCGTGCCGGTGCCGGGCGCAATCGACGGGCAAAACGCATCGATGTCGATGGTGATATACAGTCGCGCGCCCGCCGGGATGCGGTCGATCACGGCCTTCGGTCCCAGCGCACGGGCCTGCCGCACCGACAGGATGTCGGACCCCATGGCGCGCGCATCGGCATAGCCTTCCTTGGCGGTCGAGCTGACATTGCGGATGCCCACTTGCGTCAACCCGGCGACATGGGCGCACTCGGCAGCACGGCGCATCGGATTGCCATGGCCGTGGCGCACCCCGTGACGCTCATCGACAAAATCGAGATGCGCATCGATCTGTAGAATGTGGATGTCGCCCTGACCTTCAAAGGCGCGGATGCAGGGGATGTTGATTGAATGATCGCCCCCGATGATGACGGGCAGGGCCTTGGCCGCCAGCGCAGACAGCACGCCGGTTTCGATGTTGGCATGTGACCCGGTGGTGTCGGTATGGATGATGTCTGCATCCCCCATGTCCACAATCCGCACGGCCTCCGGCAAATAGGTGGCGTCGTCCTCGTGGTCATAGGCACCTGCATGCCCAAAACTGAAAAGCGTCGAGGCCTCGCGCACCGCTCGCGGGCCAAACCGCGCGCCCGACCGCCACTGGGTGCCTGCATCAAACGGGGCACCCAGGATCGCAACATCGGCGTCGATCTTGTCCCACTCCGCCACGTAGGGGCGTTTGCCGAAGGTCGAAATGCCCACAAAAGGCAGGTTCAGGCGGCCACTGTCATATCCATGTGTCATGGGTGCACTCTGCGCAGCGCGACGCGCACGCGCAAGCCGCCCTTTTGCCCCTTTCCATTTTCCCGAACCCGTGAAATAGGGAAGCGTCAAACGAACCCTTCCAAGGAGACACCCATGGAGATTCGCGAGGCGCTCACCTTCGATGATGTTCTACTGGTCCCGGCGGCTTCCAACGTGTTGCCCACGACGGCGGATACACGCACACGGGTCACCGGTCGGATCGACCTGAATATCCCACTGCTCAGTTCCGCCATGGACACCGTGACCGAGGGCCGGATGGCCATTGCCATGGCGCAGGCTGGCGGCATGGGCGTAGTGCACCGCAATCTCGACATCGAGGCGCAGGCCCGCGAAATCCGCCGGGTCAAACGCTTTGAATCCGGGATCGTCTACAATCCGATCACCCTGCGCCCCGATCAGACCCTGGCCGACGCCAAGGCCCTTCAGGAACGCTACCGCGTGACAGGTTTTCCAGTGGTGGATGAAACGGGCCGTGTCATGGGCATTGTGACCAACCGCGACATGCGCTTTGCCAGCGATGATGCCACGCCGGTGTCGGTGATGATGTCGTCGGACAATCTGGCCATCCTGACCGAACCCGCCGACCGCGAAGAAGCCATCAGTCTGATGAAGGCGCGCCGTATTGAAAAGTTGCTGGTGACGGATCAGGCAGGCAAGTTGACCGGCCTCCTGACACTCAAGGACACCGAACAGGCCGTCCTGAACCCCACCGCATGCAAGGACGAGCTGGGCCGCCTGCGGGTCGCCGCAGCTTCGACCGTGGGTGACGCCGGGTTTGAACGCGCCGAGGCGCTGGTGGACGCAGGTGTGGACATGATCGTGATCGACACCGCCCATGGACACTCCGAAGGGGTGGCCGAGGCCGTGCGCCGGGCCAAGAACCTCTCGAACGAAGTGCAGATCGTCGCGGGCAACGTGGCCACGGGGGCTGCAACCCGTGCGCTGATTGACGCCGGTGCCGACGCGATCAAAGTCGGGATTGGCCCCGGCTCCATCTGCACCACCCGCATGGTGGCGGGCGTGGGTGTGCCGCAGTTGACGGCCATCATGGATTGCGCCGCTGCAGCGGGGGACGTACCTGTCATCGCGGATGGTGGCATCAAGTTCTCCGGTGACTTCGCCAAGGCCATCGCCGCCGGTGCATCCTGCGCCATGGTCGGCAGTATGATCGCGGGCACCGACGAAAGCCCCGGCGAAGTGATCCTGTACCAAGGCCGCAGCTTCAAATCCTATCGCGGAATGGGTTCGCTTGGTGCCATGGCGCGCGGGTCCGCAGACCGCTATTTCCAAAAGGACGCGGCCAGCGACAAACTGGTGCCCGAAGGGATCGAGGGCCAGGTGCCTTACAAAGGTTCGGCAGGTGCGGTCATTCACCAACTGGTCGGCGGTCTCCGCGCTGCGATGGGGTATACCGGCTGTGGCACGGTCGATGAGATGCGCAAGAACTGCCAATTCGTCAAAATCACCGGGGCAGGCCTCAAGGAAAGCCATGTCCACGACGTTCAGATCACGCGCGAGTCGCCGAATTACAGAATCATGTGATGGATCAATGATTTGCGCGCACATATTGATGTCGAGGCTGTAGGGTGACACCCGGTGCACGGGTGGCTGCCGCCATCGAAATCCTTGACGACATTGCTGATGGGCGCCCCGCTGAACAGGCACTGACCCGCTGGGCGCGCTCCAGTCGCTTTGCCGGATCCAAGGATCGCGCGGCCGTGCGCGATCACGTTTTTGACGCTCTGCGCCATTGGAACAGCGACGTGGTACGCGGCGGCGGCACAACGGGCCGCGCGCGCATGATCGGCCGTTTGCGGGCCGCCGAACAGGATGCCGATACGCTTTTTCACGGCCAGGGCCATGCACCGGCCCCTTTGACCGCCGAAGAACGCGCAAGCGGTACGGAGCCCGAAGACACGCCAGACCTCTGGGATTTGCCCGCATGGTTAATCGACCGCTGGCGCGACAGCCTCAGCGGTGATGCCGCGCGGACCGCCTTGGCGCTGACCGAACGCGCACCCGTGACACTGCGCGTGAACACCACCAAGACGGATCGCGAAACCGCGCAGGCCGCACTGCGGGGCCTCGGCATTGAAACCATACCGAACGCCCGCGCTGACAGCGCGCTGACCGTGACGTCCGGTGCCCGGCAGGTGCGGTTGTCCGCGCCCTATCTCGACGGGTTGGTCGAAATTCAGGATGCCTCGAGCCAGGCGGCTGTGCGCGCCTTGCCCGGTCAGGGACGTGCGCTCGACTTTTGCGCCGGTGGCGGTGGTAAATCGCTGGCCCTGGCCGCCCAAGGATGGTCCGTCACCGCGCATGATATTGACCCGCGCCGCATGCAGGATTTGCCACTGCGGGCAGAGCGTGGCGGTCACACAATCGAGACATGCGCGCCCGACGCGGTGGCTGATGCAGGCCCGTTCGATCTGGTGCTATGTGATGCGCCATGCTCAGGCTCTGGCACGTGGCGGCGCACGCCTGATGCCAAATGGGCACTGACACCCGAACGGCTGGATGAACTACACAAGATGCAAGCCGACGTTCTGGAAACCGCGCACAGCCTTGTGGCGCCCAGTGGCACCTTGGCCTATGCGACGTGTTCGGTGCTGTCTTCCGAAAACGCCAGCCAGATCGAAGCATTCCTCGCCCGCCACCCCGACTGGGTGACGACGCGCGCGCAATCGTGGACGGTGGACGCGGAGGGCGACGGGTTTTTCCTCGCTTGCCTGACCCGCGCCTGAACGCTGATTTAACTCAACTTAAAGTTTAACAGCTTTCGCCTTGGTTGTGCTAAGGATGAGTGAGGCGTGTGCGCGCGCGCTTGGATTAAGGGCCAGTTAACCGATTCAATTGCACAAACGAGGCAACGAATCGACAAAGGCGAGGGACAGGTGTCAGACACGGCGCATTCCAACTCCACCACGTCCCGGATCACCGGCGGCGGCGCGCATCGGGCAACCAGCCTGTTGGGCGCGTCTGTACTGCTCGGTGTTATGGCCGCTTTGGCGCCAGAACCGTTGATCCAGCTAGGTCTTGCGGTGTCCGCAACTGTCTTGATGGGGTTGGGCCTCGCGGTGACGTTGAACGGACGCAAGGTGCGCAGCAAGGACGCGGTGACGATGTCCGCCATCAGCACCTTTATCGAAAAAGATGCCTCGCCCAGTTTCGTCTGTACCGCCGATGGCGAGGTGATCCGCGCCAATGCCGCCGCGCGCCAGACCTATGCCACCCGTTCCGGTGAAACGCTGGCCGGAACGCTGCGCAATACCTTTGCCAATCCGGGCGGCATCCTCTTTCGCCTCAAGGCCGCCGCAGAGATTGAGGGCGCGGCCCGCGAGGATCTGGTGACCCGCCGTGGCCACATGCGCCTAGCCGTGCACGAAATGGAGGATGCGCGCTTTCTCTGGCGGCTTGAGGCTGTGCCTGACACCGGGCAGGGCCGCGGAACCGACGGTCCGGGACTGCCGATGGTGATGACCGGGCGCAATGGCGCGGTGCTCTATATGAACGAGGGGGCGCGCACATTGATCGGTGGGCGGGTCAAGGCGCTGGACGCCATTTTTGACGCCTTGCCGGTGCGTTATGGTCAGTCGAACAAGATCACCACCTCCGAAGGGGCCATAGACGTGCTGGCTGCGCGCGTGGATGCGGGCGCTGGCCGCACCGCCATCTACTTGCTGCCTCCCTCCGAAGAGGGCGACGCCACAGCCCCCTGGTCCACCTTTCAGGACTTGCCGGTGCCGCTGGTCCGATTCGCGCCCGACGGTCGCGTCCGCAGCTTTAACCGCAAGGGTGCGGACCTTGTTGGTCCCGGTTTGGTCGAAGGCACTCATATCGGCGATCTGATGGCCGGGCTTGGGCGACCCATTGCTGACTGGCTGGACGAGACGGTGTCCGGGCGTGCGGTCCAACAATCCGAGTTTTTGCGTCTGAAACGCGCGGACAAGGAGATGTTTGTGCAGGTCGCGCTCAACCGGATGTCGGACCAGGGCGAGGTTTCCATTGTTGCTGTCCTTGCGGATGCCACCGAACTCAAAACGCTTGAGGCGCAATTTGTCCAAAGCCAAAAGATGCAGGCCATTGGCCAGTTGGCCGGGGGTGTTGCCCATGATTTCAACAATCTGCTGACCGCGATTTCGGGCCACTGCGACCTCTTGCTTCTGCGCCATGATCAGGGTGATTCCGACTACAGCGACTTGGTGCAGATCAATCAAAACGCCAACCGCGCAGCGGCGCTCGTTGGGCAATTGCTCGCCTTTTCGCGCAAGCAAAATCTGCGCCCCGAAGAGTTGGATTTGCGCGACACCATGGCCGACCTCACGCACTTGCTGAACCGGCTTGTGGGCGAAAAGGTGCGGCTGTCACTGACCCACGATCCTGTGCTCAAACCCATCCGCGCCGACAAACGCCAGTTGGAACAGGTGCTGATGAACCTCGTCGTCAACGCCCGTGACGCCATGCCCGAAGGTGGTGAGATCGAGATCGAGACGGAATGCGTGACCCTCAACGACCCTCTCGAACGCGACCGCGTCACGGTTCCAGCCGGCGAATATGTCTGTTTGCGGGTCAAGGACGCGGGTGTCGGCATCGCTGCGGACAAACTGCAAAAAGTGTTCGAGCCATTCTTTACCACCAAGAAGACTGGCGAGGGGACGGGTCTGGGCCTGTCGACGGCCTACGGGATCGTAAAGCAAACGGGTGGTTTTATCTTTGTGGACAGCACCTTGGGGGAGGGGACGACGTTCTCGATCATGTTCCCTGTCCTCGAAAACCCAACGCCGAAAAAAGCTGCGGCAGCACCGACACAACAGGTGACCGAACCCAAGCACGGCGATGGTGTCATCCTGCTGGTCGAAGACGAGGCGCCCGTGCGTGCCTTTGCCAGCCGCGCCCTACGGTTGCGAGGCTATACGGTACTCGAGGCTGATTCCGCCGAAGCCGCGCTCAAAACGCTGGAAGACGAAAACCTGAACGTCGATCTGTTTGTCACCGACGTGGTGATGCCGGGCAAGGACGGGCCAAGCTGGGTACGCGAAGCACTCAAGGAACGGCCCGAGGTTCGCGTGGTCTTTGTGTCAGGCTATGCCGAGGACAGGCTGAACAACCAACAGGACAACATCCCAAATTCGGTTTTCCTGCCCAAGCCGTTCTCACTGAATGATCTCGCCGAAACCGTGCACAAGCAGCTGCACTGAGCCTAGCTTGGAATACTCTCGTAGAGCGCAAACTCATCCGCGCATTTGCGGCGCAGTTTTTCCTCAACGTCAGGCGACAAAGACATCGGAACTGACGGTGACACATTGGCCCGGCCCAGATCGAACGACACGCCCAACCTGTCGGTCAGAAAGCCCTGCAGGCGCGCCTGGTCCTCGTAACGGAACAGGTGCGTGACCCCGACACCGTTGGGTTGCGTCTCCAGAAACTTCAACTGGCTGCCAACATCCGCAAAAGAGGGTTTTTTACCCTTCATATACGCTTGCACAAAGTCATCAAAACTCACATCATGCGTCGCGTTTGGCCGACCCGCCATAAACGGACGCTGCCGGTAACGCCACCAACTGCCCAGCCAACTGATCGGCTCGCGCATCACGGCCATCAACTCCAACTCCACCTTGCACACATTCACAAACATCGGCCGCACAAAGCGATTGTACCGGTACACCGGCGCGTGTTTCAGCGTCGGCGGTTCCGAAATCACCATGTCCGCATGGTCGCGCAATGCATTCTCATAGGCGGTTGTCCCGGTTTTCGGCACCGACAGAAACGCCAAATTCGCTTTGTAGAACACCAACATCTGCTGCGCCTCGTCATTTATTTGCCGCGGTGGGCCTTGCTGTAAACTACTCCTTAACACCTCACCGCAAAAGGTGGATGCAGAGAATTTTATTGAAATGTTCCGGTTTTGATCTCATAAGGAACGCAACAGGAACATCCGCGTGGATACAGCAACGATTGCTGCGCCTCTGCGGGTATGACACAAGGGACCAAATCAATGGCAACGGCAGACCTTTTGACCATGACAGACAAAAAATCGGCAGACAAACAAAAGGCGCTGGACAGTGCCCTGGCCCAGATCGAACGCCAGTTCGGCAAGGGGTCGATCATGAAGCTGGGCGACGAGGGCGCCATTCAGGACATCAAGGCCAGCTCGACCGGTAGCCTGGGTCTGGACATCGCGCTTGGCATTGGCGGCCTGCCCATGGGGCGGATTGTCGAGATTTATGGCCCCGAATCCTCGGGCAAGACGACGCTGACCCTGCACTGCGTCGCAGAACAGCAGAAGTCGGGCGGCGTGTGCGCCTTTGTGGATGCCGAACACGCGCTGGACCCGCAATATGCCAAAAAGCTGGGTGTGAACCTGGATGAGTTGCTGATTTCGCAGCCCGACACCGGCGAACAGGCGTTGGAAATCACGGACACGCTGGTCCGTTCCGGTGCGGTGAACATGGTCATCGTCGATTCGGTTGCAGCGCTGACACCCAAATCCGAACTCGAGGGTGACATGGGCGACAGCAGCGTTGGCGTCCAGGCCCGCCTGATGAGCCAGGCCATGCGCAAACTCACCGGTTCGATCAGCCGTTCGAACTGTATGGTCATCTTCATCAACCAGATCCGGATGAAAATCGGCGTCATGTTCGGCTCGCCCGAAACGACAACCGGCGGCAACGCGCTGAAATTCTATTCCTCGGTCCGCCTCGACATCCGCCGCATTGGCGCTCTCAAGGACCGCGACGAGGTTGTCGGCAACGCCACCCGCGTCAAGGTTGTGAAAAACAAGGTCGCACCGCCGTTCAAGCAGGTTGAATTCGACATCATGTATGGCGAAGGCATCTCGAAAATGGGCGAACTGCTGGACCTCGGCGTCAAGGCGGGCGTGGTCGAGAAATCAGGCTCTTGGTTCAGCTACGGCGACGAACGGATCGGGCAGGGGCGCGAAAATGCCAAGACGTTCCTCAAGGAAAACAGCCGCATTGCGCTGGACATCGAGGACAAGATTCGCGCTGCACACGGTCTCGATTTTGACATGCCCGAGGGCGAGAAAAAGGCGGATGACGACGATATCCTCGAGGCATAACGCCTGAGGTCCATCCGCATATCCATTGGAACAGGGCGCCGCAGCATCGGCGCCCTGTTTCGTTTGTGGACACCACCGCGTCACAGGGCTATGTCAGGACGACCTTTCAGCCGCCTCGGATCACGCCCATGCCATCGCTCAACGACATCCGCTCGACCTTCTTGAATTACTTTGAAAAACAAGGGCATGCGGTGGTGCCTTCCAGCCCGCTGGTGCCGCGCAACGACCCCACCTTGATGTTCGTCAACTCGGGCATGGTGCAATTCAAGAACCTGTTCACCGGGATCGAGCGGCGCGACTATGCCCGTGCGACCTCTGCGCAGAAATGCGTGCGCGCTGGCGGCAAGCACAACGACCTCGACAACGTGGGGTATACCGCCCGCCACCACACGTTTTTCGAGATGCTGGGCAACTTCAGCTTCGGCGACTACTTCAAACACGAGGCGATCCCGTTTGCGTGGAACCTGATTACAGGTGAGTTCGGCATCCCCAAGGAACGGCTATACGTCACAGTCTATCATACCGATGACGAAGCCTTTGAGATCTGGAAAAAGGTCGGCGTGCCCGAAGACCGGATCATCCGCATCGCCACTTCCGACAACTTTTGGCAAATGGGGCCAACCGGTCCGTGCGGGCCTTGCACCGAGATTTTCTATGATCATGGCGACCACATCTGGGGTGGCCCTCCCGGCAGCCCCGAAGAGGACGGCGACCGGTTCATCGAAATCTGGAACATCGTTTTCATGCAAAACGAACAGTTCGAAGATGGCTCGATGGTCGACCTCGCCATGCAGTCGATCGACACCGGCATGGGGCTGGAACGGATTGGCGCGCTCTTGCAGGGCAGCCACGACAACTACGACACGGACCTGTTCAAATCGCTGATCGAGGCGTCGGCGGATGTCACGGGTATGGACCCGTACGGCGATCACAACGTGCATCACCGGGTGATTGCGGACCACTTGCGCTCGACCTCGTTTCTGATTGCGGATGGCGTGATGCCGTCCAATGACGGGCGGGGCTATGTCCTGCGCCGGATCATGCGCCGCGCCATGCGCCACGCCCACCTGTTGGGGGCCAAGGACCCGGTGATGTACCAACTGGTGCCCGCGCTGGTGCGCCAGATGGGGGCGGCCTATCCCGAACTGGGGCAGGCGCAGGGGCTGATCACAGAGACGCTGCAAGCCGAAGAAACGCGGTTCAAGCAGACGCTCGACCGTGGGCTCAAACTGCTGGACGACGAGGTCAGCGGCTTGCCCGAGGGCGGAGAGCTGCCCGGTGCGGCGGCATTCAAGCTCTATGACACCTACGGGTTCCCGCTCGATCTGACGCAGGACGCGCTGCGTGAGCGTGGTCTTGGTGTGGACACGGACGGCTTTGACGCGGCCATGGCCGAACAAAAAGCCAAGGCACGCGCGGCGTGGTCGGGCTCTGGCGAGGCAGCGGATGCGACCGTTTGGTTCGACGTGGCCGAAACCGGCGGCACCACGGATTTTCTGGGCTATGACACCGAAACCGCTGAGGGCCAAATCACCGCGTTGGTTATCGACGGGGTGCAAGGCGACGTGGCCGAGGCCGGAACAACCGTTCAGATCGCTCTGAACCAGACCCCGTTTTACGCCGAAAGCGGTGGTCAGGTTGGCGATACCGGTCAGATCCGCACCGACACCGGCACGGCTGAAGTGACAGGCACGGTCAAGACTGCAGACGTCGTTGTGCATCTGGCGAAGGTGACAAAAGGTAATCTTACCAAAGGACAAGCAGCGGTTCTTGAAGTTGACCCGACGCGCCGCTCCGCCATCCGCGCCAACCACTCTGCGACGCACCTGTTGCACGAGGCCCTGCGCGGCGCTCTGGGCGATCATGTGGCCCAACGCGGGTCGCTCAATGCGCCCGACCGTCTGCGCTTTGACTTTAGCCATGGAAAGGCGCTGAGCGCGGATGAACTGGCGCAGGTCGAGGCAGAGGTGAACGCCTATATCCGCCAGAACGGCGCAGTCGAAACCCGGATCATGACGCCGGACGATGCGCGTGCCTTGGGGGCGCAGGCGCTCTTTGGCGAGAAATACGGCGACGAGGTGCGCGTGGTGTCGATGGGCACGCAAGCGGGTTCGGGCAAGGGCACGGGCGGCGATACCTATTCGCTCGAGCTCTGCGGCGGCACGCATGTGCGGCAGACCGGCGACATCGGCGCCTTTGTCACCCTTGGCGACAGTGCCTCCAGTGCAGGCGTGCGCCGGATCGAGGCGTTGACCGGGCAGGCGGCGATGGACCACCTGCGCGCTCAGGATCAAGTGCTGTCCGAGGTTGCGGGGGCGCTCAAGGCGCAAACGCAGGACGTCCCGGCGCGGATCAAGACGCTGCTGGACGAACGCAAGGCCCTGACCGCCGAGGTGGCGCAGCTGCGCCGTGAGCTGGCAATGTCAGGCGGCAGCCAAGCGGCACCAGAGGCCGAAGATGTCGCAGGAACGCCGTTTCTGGCGCAGGTCCTGCAGGGTGTCACGGGCAAGGATTTGCCAGCACTCATCGACGCGCAGAAGCAAAGCCTCGGCACAGGCGCAATCCTGTTGATTGCCGAAGCGGACGGCAAAGTGGCCGTGGCCGCAGGGGTCACCGCAGACAAGGTGGACACGGTAAGCGCGGTCGATCTGGTCAAGGCGGCCGTGGTCGAATTGGGCGGCAAGGGCGGCGGTGGCCGTCCGGACATGGCGCAGGGTGGCGCCAAGGACGCAAGCAACGCGGATGCCGCCATCGCAGCCGCAAAATCCGTTATGGGAGGATAAGATGCCAGCACTCTGGATCGCACACGTCACTGTCACCGACGAAGAGGCGTACAAGAAATACGCCGCCGGCGCGACAGTCGCCATCGCAGAACATGGCGGGACGTTTATCGCCCGTGGTGGACGCTACGTGCAGCTTGAAGGCAAGGACCGCCCGCGTAACGTCGTGGCGCGGTTTCCTGACGTGGAAACAGCGGAAAAATGCTACCACTCAGCCGCCTATCAGGCCGCTTTGGAGCACGCGCGCGGCGCCTCCGAACGCGAACTGCTCATCGTCGAAACCTCAGAATAGCAAAAAAAAAGTAACCGCCCGAAACCGGCGACTGCTTCATTGTTCTCGAAATATGCCGGGGTCCGGGGCAGCGCCCCGGTCTGCCCTCAGGACGCGCGGGCCATCCGCTTGCGCTCGTGCGGGTCCAGATAGCGCTTGCGCAACCGGATCGCATTGGGTGTGACTTCCACCAGCTCGTCGTCATCGATATAGGCAATCGCCTCTTCCAGCGACAGCGTGATGGGCGTGGTCAGGCGGACCGCTTCGTCGGTGCCGCTTGCGCGCACGTTGGTCAGCTTTTTGCCCTTCAGCGGGTTCACTTCCAGGTCATTCTCACGGCTGTGCTCGCCGATCACCATGCCCGTATAGACATCCGCCTGCGCACCAATGAACATGCGCCCACGCTCCTCGAGGTTCCACAGCGCAAAGGCCACCGACTGTCCGTTCTCCATCGAGATGAGAACACCTGCACGACGGCCCGGAATGGCCCCTTTGTGCGGCGCCCACTCGTGAAACACCCGGTTCAGCACGCCAGTGCCGCGCGTGTCGGTCAGGAACTCACCGTGATAGCCGATCAGCCCGCGCGACGGCACATGTGCCACGATGCGCGTCTTGCCCGCACCCGCCGGTTTCATCTCGACCAGGTTGCCCTTGCGTGCGCCGGTGATCTTTTCGATCACAGCGCCCGAGTATTCGTCGTCCACGTCAATCGTCGCCTCTTCGATGGGCTCGTGACGCACGCCGTCGATCTCTTGGAACAGCACTTGCGGACGCGAGATCGACAATTCGAACCCTTCGCGGCGCATGTTTTCGATCAAAACACCCATCTGCAATTCGCCGCGGCCCGCCACTTCAAAGGCGTCGCCGCCGGGGGTGTCGGTGATCTTGATCGCGACGTTTGATTCCGCCTCTTTCATCAACCGGTCACGGATGACGCGGGACTGCACCTTTTTGCCGTCACGGCCCGCCAGAGGCGAGTCGTTGATGCCAAATGTAACGGTGATGGTTGGCGGATCGATGGGCTGTGCGGGCAGAGCCTCGGACACCGATGGGGCGACGATGGAATCGGCCACGGTCGCTTTGGACATGCCCGCAAGCGTGACGATGTCGCCCGCCTCGGCCAGATCAATGGGCTGCTGACCCAGACCGCGGAACGCGAGGATCTTGGTGCAGCGGAAGTTTTCGATCAGGCTGCCGTCACGGCTCAGGGCCTTGACGGTTTCGCCTGCTTTCAACGTACCGCTTTCAACGCGGCCCGTCAGAATACGACCGATGAACGGGTCAGAGCCCAATGTGGTCGCCAGCATGCGGAACGGCTCGTCGCGTGCAGCCACCTGTGCAGGCGCAGGCACGTGATCCACGATCAGGTCGAACAGTGCGGTCAGGTCCTTGCGCGGCCCGTCCAGCTCCATATCGGCCCAGCCTGAGCGGCCAGAGGCATACATGGCCGGGAAATCCAGCTGATTGTCGTCTGCGCCAAGGTTGGCAAAGAGGTCAAAACACTCGTCCAGCGCCCGGTCAGGTTCCGCGTCGGGCTTGTCCACCTTGTTCAGCACCACAATCGGGCGCAGGCCCAGCGCCAGCGCCTTCGAGGTCACGAATTTGGTCTGCGGCATCGGCCCTTCGGCGGCATCCACCAGCAACACAACACCATCCACCATCGACAGGATGCGCTCGACCTCACCGCCGAAATCGGCGTGACCGGGCGTGTCCACAATGTTGATGCGCGTGTCTTTCCACTCCACCGACGTGGCCTTGGCCAGGATCGTGATGCCCCGCTCGCGTTCCAGGTCGTTGCTGTCCATGGCGCGCTCGGTGGTCGCCTGGTTTTCACGGTAGGTGCCCGACTGCTTCAGCAGCTCGTCCACCAGCGTGGTTTTGCCGTGGTCGACGTGGGCGATGATGGCGATGTTGCGCAGATCCATTGACGGGCCTCATGAGTTGTTGCCCGGCCCATATAGCGCCGCAATGCAGAATGGAAGGTCTAGTGTGTCGCAGAGTTCGAGAAGAGTTGGATCACGACAATCCCGCCGATGATCATTCCCAGCCCAAGCAGCGCGGCAAGGTCCAGCGTCTGGCCAAACACGGCAAAGCCGATCACCGCAATCAACACGATCCCCAATCCCGACCACAGCGCATAGGCGATGCCCACGGGGATGTATTTCAGCGCGACACCCAGAAAATAGAACGCCACGGCATAGGCAATCACCACCAAAACTGTCGGGCCCAGACGGGTGAACTGGTTGCTGGCCTGCAATGCTGTGGTGCCAATCGTTTCGGCGGCCACCGCGATGACAAGGTAAACATAGTGCAGAGGCATGGCGCGTCCTTTGTTACAGGGGCAGGGCGGTGCTGTCCTTGATCTCTTCCATCACGAAACTGGCAGAGACATCGGCAATCGGCACCTGGGCGATCAGTTGTTGATAAAGCGTGTCGTATCCGGCCATGTCCGCGACCCGCGCCCGGATCAGGTAATCCAGATCACCAGTCATGCGGTAGACACTCAGGATGCCGGGCAATGTGCGCGTCGCACGGTTAAAGCGGACCTGCCAGTCGGGATCATGGCTGTGCGCGCGGATCTGCATGAACACCATCAGGCCCAGACCCACCGCTGCCGGATCAATCAGAGCGACACGGCCCTTGATCACACCGGCGTCTTCCAGCGCCTTGACCCGGCGCCAGCAGGCATTGCGCGACAGGGCCACACGCTCTCCCAACCGGTCGAGGGACATGGACGCATCTTGTTGCAATTCGCGCAGTATCTTGGCGTCTATCGTGTCAAACGTCTCCATGTTGGTGGGATACGTGGGATTTCATCTTCTCACAAGCCGGTTGGGTCACTGAAACAAAGATATCTTCCCACGCCCGCACCCCTACATTGACCGCAGACCAAGAGGAGAAACACAATGCTGAGCCGCGTATTCCTGACCCACCCCCGCAGTGTCGACGAAAGCTATGTCGAACACGCCCTGTTTGCCGGTCGTTTCGCCCTGCGCCTGTTTGGTGCCGCCGGTGCCGCGACGGTCCACGCCGTGATCCCCGCCCTGTTTGAAAAGACCGCCGGGAACATGATCGCGGCGATGTACGACGACATCAAATCGCGGGGGCGCTGACCGATGTGCCGTTGGAGCGCTTATCTGGGGGACCCGATCTTTATGTCGGACGTCATCACCAGCCCGTGCCACTCGCTGATTGAACAGGCGAGTGCCGCGTCACAAAGCAAGACCTCGATCAACGCTGACGGCTTTGGCGTGGCCTGGTACGACCAACGGCCCGAGCCGGGGCTGTTTCGCGATGTGTTCCCGGCGTGGTCGGATGCCAATCTTGCGTCTCTCACCGATCAGGTGCGCGCGCCGCTTTTCATGGCGCATGTGCGCGCCTCGACCGAGACGGCAACCAGCCGCAACAACTGCCACCCCTTCGCCAGTGGCAACTGGAGCTTTATGCACAACGGCCAGATCAGCGACTTTGGCCAGTTCCGCAAATCCGCTGATATGTGCATCTCCGACGCGCTTTATCCCGACCGCAAAGGCGCCACCGACAGCGAGGCGCTGTTTCTCGTAGGCCTCAGCATGGGGCTGGCCGACGATCCGCTGCGCGGGCTGGAACGCGCCACCGCCGCGCTGACCGAGGCGGGGCAGGCGCATGGCTTTGACCCGCTTGTGCGCATGACCGTCGCCATGACCGATGGCAAACGGCTCTTTGCGGTGCGCTACGCGTCCGACAATCAGGCGCCGTCGCTCTACTACCGCTGGGACGACCGCACAAACGGCTGGTCGGTGGTCAGCGAACCCTACGATCAGGATGCCGAATGGCATGAGGTCCCCCAAGGCAGCTTTGTCACCTTCGAAGGGCGCACCCGCACCATTCTGCCATTTGCACCGCAGACGGCGGCGCTCGCCGCTTAACCGGCGAGGGCTTTGTTCAGGTTCTCGTCAATCTTTTCCAGGAACCCCATGGTGGTCAGCCACCCCTGATCGGGCCCAACCAGCAAGGCCAAATCTTTGGTCATGTGACCACTTTCGACGGTCTCCACGATCACCCGCTCCAGCGTCTCGGCAAAGGTGGTCAGCGCGTCATTGCCGTCCAGCTTGGCGCGGTGCTTCAGGCCCCCGGTCCAGGCATAGATCGACGCGATCGAGTTGGTCGAGGTCTGCTCGCCCGCCTGATGCTGGCGGTAGTGGCGCGTAACGGTGCCGTGGGCCGCTTCGGCCTCCACTATCTTGCCATCGGGCGTCATCAACTGGCTGGTCATCATGCCCAGTGACCCGAACCCCTGCGCCACAACATCCGACTGCACGTCGCCGTCATAGTTCTTGCAGGCCCAGACAAATCCACCGTTCCACTTGATCGCACAGGCGACCATATCGTCGATCAAACGGTGCTCGTACCAGATGCCCGCCGCCTCGAATTGCTCTTTGAATTCAGCGTCATAGACCTCCTGGAAAACCTCGAGGAACCGCCCGTCGTATTGCTTGAGGATGGTGTTCTTGGTCGACAGATAGACCGGCCAGCCGAGGCTCAGACCATAGTTGAACGACGCACGGGCAAAGTCATAGATCGACGGATCGATGTTATACATCGACATGAACACGCCCGCATCCTTGGCCTGATAAACCTCGTGCTCGATCTCGGTGCCGTCCTCGCCCACGAATTTCATCGTCAAGGTGCCTGCACCGGGGAACTTCATGTCCGTCGCCTTGTACTGGTCGCCAAAGGCATGACGCCCGACCACAATGGGCTTGGTCCAACCGGGCACAAGCCGTGGCACGTTCTTGCAGATGATCGGCTGGCGGAAAATCACACCGCCCAGGATGTTGCGGATGGTGCCGTTGGGGCTGCGCCACATCTTCTTGAGGCCAAATTCCTCGACCCGCGCCTCGTCCGGCGTGATGGTGGCACATTTGACGGCCACACCCACCTCTTTCGTCTTTTCGGCGGCATCAATGGTGATCTGGTCGTTGGTTTCGTCACGTGCCTCGATGCCCAGATCGTAATAGAGCAGGTCGATATCCAGATAGGGCTCGATCAGCTTTTTCTTGATGAAATCCCACATGATGCGGGTCATTTCGTCCCCGTCCATTTCGACGATGGGGTTTTCTACCTTGATCTTGGTCATGGACCTTGTCCTTTGCAGCACTGGTTTGCCTTCGCGCTTAGCGCGTTACGCCCCGTTTGGGAAGTCTGTATACAACGGTATACTATATTTTACGGATCAACCAGCAGACGCAAAGAACCCGGCGATGCGTTTGCGGGCATAGTCCCACAAACCGGGCGCACCGCGCGCGATCTTGGTGCCAACGCGGGCGGCGATCATCTCTTCGGTGACGTTGTAGTCGGTCCAGCTGCCGCCACCAGAGGCAAGGTTCAACATCGGCGGCTGGAACCGGTCCAATGCCTTGGCAAACTGCGCTGTGGGGGTTTCGGCGGCCTCGAACTCTTCCCAGATGGGGCGCAGCGACGTGGCAATGTCATCCGGCAACAGGCCAAAGATCCGGTCGGCGGCGGCCGCCTCTTGCGCGGCAACAGCGGCCGCATCCACATCGTCAAAGATCGGATTGTCGCCCGCGTCGATCTCGACCAGATCGTGCAGGATCAGCATCTTGATCACGCGGTTGATGTCCACGTCCGGCCCGGCCTGATCGGCCAGCACCAGCGCATAAAGAGTCAAATGCCACGAATGTTCCGCGCTGTTTTCCGCACGGCTGCCATCAGCGAGGGTGGTGGCGCGGGTGATCGACTTCAGCTTGTCCGCCTCGTTCAGAAAGGCGATCTGCTGGTCCAGACGCGTCACTCTTGGGCAGCGGCGGCGCGGTGCGCCTTGAGACGTTGCGCCAGAAACCGGCGGCCCGCGTCATTGGCCATCCGCGTGCGGATCGCGGTCAAAAACGCCTCTTCGAGGGTTTGGGACGATGCACCTAGCACATCGCCCACTTCCATGAACAACCGGTCATTGCCCAACTCGCCTTGCACGGCGAGACATTCCTCGGCCAGTTTGTTGGCCATCTCAATGACGACGGGGTCCGCCATCAGCGCGTCGTCTCGGTCAGGCGGCGTTTGACGTAATCGGTGGTGTGCCCGATCAACGTGTCCATATGCGGCTCTTCAAAGAAGTGGCCCGCACCCTCGATCTGCGTATGCGTGATCGTGATGCCCTTTTGCTCGTGCAGCTTGGACACCAACCCTTCGGTATCCGCAGGCGGTGCCACACGGTCGGCGGTGCCGTTGATGATCAGGCCGCTGGACGGGCAGGGGGCGAGGAACGAAAAGTCATACATGTTCGCCGGGGGCGACACGCTGATGAAACCGGTGATCTCGGGGCGGCGCATCAGCAACTGCATCCCGATCCACGCGCCAAAGCTGAAACCCGCGACCCAGCAGTGTTTCGAGTTGTTGTTCATCGACTGCAGGTAATCGAGCGCCGAGGCGGCATCCGACAACTCGCCAATGCCCTGATCGTATTCGCCCTGGCTGCGCCCCACACCACGGAAATTGAACCGCAGCACGGTGAACCCCATGTTGTAAAAGGCGTAGTGCAGCGCGTGCACAACCTTGTGGTTCATGGTGCCGCCAAATTGCGGGTGCGGATGCAACACGATGGCAATCGGTGCGTCCCGCTCTTTTTGGGGGTGATAGCGGCCTTCGAGGCGGCCTTCGGGTCCGGGAAAAATGACCTCGGGCATATGCGTGTCTGTCCTCGCGCGTCTTTTTTGAGGATCCGATTTCTTGACGAAATTGATCGGATACCTTAGAACCGTTCTAAACTTGTTGGCAGGATGTGCATCCTGCGGTGGCAAAGCATGTATGGCGTCTGGTCAAAGACGTCAATTGGGGGTGTGGGTCATGAAGCTATCGACAAAGGGGCGCTACGCGATGGTTGCGCTGGCGGACATCGCGTTACAGCCGGGCGACGATTTGGTCAGCCTGGGCGACATTTCCACCCGCCAGGACATTTCGCTGCCCTATCTCGAGCAGCTGTTCGTGAAACTGCGCCGCGCCGATCTGGTGGTATCGGTGCGCGGGCCGGGTGGCGGGTATCGCCTGGCGCGCTCTGCCTCGGACATTCGGGTCGCTGACATTCTCGAGGCCGTGGACGAGAAAGTGGACGCGATGCACAAGGGCGCCGGCGCGTCGGGTGCAGCCTCCGGGTCCAAGGCACAGTCGCTGACCAACCGCCTTTGGGAAGGGCTAAGCGCGCATGTCTACGTGTTTTTGCACCAGACGCGCCTGTCGGACGTGATTGGAAACGGGTTGGTGCCATGCCCCGCGGTGCCCAATCTGATGGCGGTGGTCGATGAGGCATAGTGCGGGATGGGGGCCAGCCCCCAAACCCCCGACATATTTTGTGAACAATGAAGGGCCAGTTCAGTGAGCCGCGTGTATCTGGATCACAATGCGACCACGCCTCTGCGTGCTGAGGCACGGGACGCGATGCTGGCCGCGATGGATGTGGTGGGCAATCCGTCCTCTGTGCATGCAGAGGGTCGTGCATCCAAGATGCTGGTAGAGCGCGCGCGGACACAGGTGGCGTCGCTGGTTGGGTGTTTGCCAACGCAGGTGGTGTTCACCGGGTCGGCGACTGAGGCGGCGGCCTTGGCGGTGGCGCAGAAAGATCGGCATGGGGGTGTTTTTGTTGCGTCGCCCACTGAGCATGACTGCTTTGGCGACTGGAGCGAGGGCACACAGGATGCCGTCACCGGCCCTGCGCTGGTGGCCTTGTCTGGTGCAAACAGTGAAACCGGGGTCATGCAGGCGGACGGTTTGGTGGTCTCTGGCCCTTCGGTGGTCTGCGATATCACGCAAATGGCGGGCAAGGTGCCCGTACAATACGGTGATGGAAAGCCCGCTTACATGATCCTGTCGGCGCACAAGCTGGGCGGTCCCAAGGGTGTGGGCGCGTTGATCAATTTCACCGCTGATGACCCGCAAGCGATCCTGCGGGGCGGGGGGCAAGAGATGGGCCGCCGCTCTGGCACCGAGAACGTCATCGGCATCGCCGGATTTGGTGCCGCTGCCGAGGCCGCACAGCGCGATGTGGAGGCTGGAAAATGGGACCGCATCGAGAAACTTAGAAATATTCTAGAAAGTGCTCTTGCTGCTGCGTCAAATACAACTATTTTTGTCGGGAAAGGCGCGTCACGTCTTCCCAACACCACGTGCTTCGCTACGCCCGGCTGGAAAGGCGAAACACAGGTGATGCAGATGGACCTGTCCGGCTTTGCCATCTCGGCGGGTTCGGCCTGTTCCAGCGGCAAGGTCAAGGCCAGCAAGGTGCTGACGGCTATGGGATTGGGCGATGTGGCGGCCCATGCGGTCCGGGTGTCCCTGGGCCTCGAGACAACGGAAGACGATGTTTTGCGCTTTGCCGCGGCTTGGGCGCAAAAGTTGAAAAAACACGAGGCGCGCGCGGCCTGAGCCGTGATGCAGCGAGAGGAATGTCTGAAATGGACAATGTTGTGCAAGAAGTTCAGGTCAAGGACGGCGTCGATCAAGACACCGTTGATGCGGTTCGCGAGGTTGGTGGCGCCTATAAATACGGCTGGGAAACCGACATCGAGATGGAATACGCGCCCAAGGGCCTGTCTCCTGACATCGTCAAGCTGATCTCGGAAAAGAATGAAGAACCTGAATGGATGCTCGAGTGGCGTTTGGCCGCCTATGAGCGTTGGCTGCAGAAAGAAGAGCCGACCTGGGCCATGGTCGACTATCCCGAGATCGATTTTCAGGATCAATACTATTATGCCCGCCCCAAAAGCATGGAGGTCAAGCCCAAGTCGCTGGACGAGGTCGACCCCAAGCTGCTCGCCACCTATGAAAAACTGGGCATTCCCCTCAAGGAACAAATGATCCTTGCAGGTGTCGAAGGGGCCGAGGATCTGACCGACGCGCCGCGCAAGGTCGCCGTGGATGCCGTGTTCGACAGTGTCAGCGTCGGCACCACCTTCCAGGCGGAGCTTGCCAAGGCGGGTGTCATATTCTGCTCGATCTCCGAGGCGATCAAGGAACACCCCGAGCTGGTCAAGAAATACCTGGGCTCCGTTGTGCCGGTGTCCGACAACTACTACGCGACGCTGAATTCCGCTGTGTTTTCAGACGGTTCCTTTGTCTACGTGCCGCCGGGCGTGCGCTGCCCGATGGAACTGTCCACCTATTTCCGCATAAACGCGGAAAACACCGGCCAGTTCGAGCGGACGCTGATCATCGCCGACAAAGGCTCCTACGTCTCTTATCTCGAAGGGTGCACAGCACCCCAGCGCGACGTGGCGCAGCTGCACGCCGCCGTGGTTGAGATCATCATCGAAGAAGACGCCGAAGTGAAATACTCCACAGTCCAGAACTGGTATCCGGGCGACGAGAACGGCAAGGGCGGCATTTATAACTTCGTGACCAAGCGTGCGGATTGCCGGGGTGACCGGGCCAAGGTGATGTGGACGCAAGTGGAGACCGGCTCTGCGGTGACGTGGAAATACCCGTCCTGCATCCTGCGCGGCAATGACAGCCAGGGCGAGTTCTATTCCATCGCCATCGCCAACAACATGCAGCAGGCCGACACCGGCACCAAGATGATCCATCTGGGCAAGAACACCAAGAGCCGGATCGTGTCCAAAGGCATCAGCGCGGGCAAGGCGCAAAACACCTATCGCGGCCTCGTGTCCATGCATCCCAAGGCCAAGGAATCGCGCAACTATACGCAGTGCGACAGTCTGCTCATTGGCGACAAATGCGGGGCGCACACGGTGCCGTATATCGAGGTCAAGAACAACTCATCCCGCGTCGAACACGAGGCCACGACTTCCAAGGTCGACGACGATCAACTGTTCTACTGCCGCTCCCGTGGCATGGACGAGGAAGAGGCCGTGGCATTGGTCGTCAACGGGTTCTGCAAGGACGTGCTCCAGGCGCTGCCGATGGAATTTGCCATGGAAGCACAACAGCTTGTGGCCATCTCGCTCGAAGGGTCGGTAGGCTGATCGATGGCGGGTCTTGAGGACAACAGCATGGTTGGCCGCACCTTTGAGCATCGCAAGGCTGATGCTGTGGCAACGCCTGCGCGCAGCGCCCGGCCCAGCGTGGCGGGCCGCATGTTTCTCGCCGTGATCTGTGGTGCGTTCTTTGGCGGCGTGCTCAGTGTAATTGTGGCACCCGGCCTTTTGGTGGCCTTTGTATTATGTGGTGCAATGACCTTTGGCGCTGGCGCGGTGGCGTTGTTCCTGATGATGTCGGACGACCCGGTCCCTCAAGGCAATGCCCGCACCGAAGAAGAGGTCCGACAGGCCTTGGCAGAGATCAAGGGACAGGACTGATGGACGAGGGCTCTTCGAACATCCGCTGGCACGCCAAGCTTGGATCGCGTGACGCCTGGGCCCAACAGTCGCACAACCCCATGGTTGCGGTGATCGCAGTCGGCGTTGTGGGGGCTGTGCTTGTGGGCGCGATCGCCAGCTTTGTGTGGCCGCCCGCTGTTGCAGCCGGTGGTTTGTTCGGGTTTGTGGGGGCCATTGTATTGCGCGGCATTTGGCTGTCCCGGCGGACGTCTGATGCGCAGGATGAATACGCCCATGGCAACGCCCGCACCGAAGAAAAGGTCCGCAAAGCCCTTGCCGAGATCAAGGGGCGCGAGAAATGAAACACGCGTTGCACAGCGACCCCGAGACCCGCAAACCGATCAAGCGTCACACGGTCTCTGATCTCGACGGCACCCAACAGGGTGGGCTGGCCTTTGTTATTGCCATGCTCGGGGGGATGATTGTCGCGGCGATGCTGGCACCCGGCGCGCTCACGTCGTTTTGGGTCTGGTGCGCGCTTTTGCTGGCTGCGGCGGCGATTGCGCGGGGCATCCAACAGGTGTTTGCGCGTGACATGCCAGAGGACGACACATGATCCTGACCACCACCTCAACCCTCGAAGGGTACACCATCACCGACTATCGCGGCATTGTCGTGGGCGAGGCGATCATGGGTGCCAATGTGGTGCGCGATTTCTTTGCCGGTATCACCGACATCATTGGCGGTCGGTCGGGTGCCTACGAATCCAAACTGCAAGATGCCCGCGACACCGCGATGGCCGAGTTGGAACAACGCGCCGCTGATATCGGGGCCAATGCCGTGATTGGTGTGGACATCGACTACGAAGTGGTCGGCGACAGCATGTTGATGGTCAGCGTTTCTGGCACTGCTGTGGTGCTGGGCTGAGGCGATGCGCGACGGGCTTCTCTCCAAACGGTTGACGGATCTGGCGGCGGCGCTTGCGCCTGCGCGGCCTCTGTCGATTGTGGATGTGGGGGCCAATCCGCTGCACGATCCGCCTTATGCGCCGCTGGCGGAGGCGGGTCTGGCCCATCTGGTTGGGTTTGAGCCGCAGGCCGAGGCCTATGCCGCCCTGACTGAGAACGCGCCAGAGCACGCCCAGTTTATCAACGCCGCTGTCGGCCCTGCGGGGACAGGCACGCTGCACGTCTATCCGCGCCAATCGGGCCTCGCGTCCCTGTTCCAACTGCGCCAACGCACGCTGCAATACCTGCGCCGGTTTCAGGCGCTGCCCGATCAGGCCACGCACCATCCCGTGACACTGGACAGCCTCGACGCGCTGAATGGCGTGTCGGCCATCGACCTGCTGAAGCTGGACGTGCAGGGGGCCGAACTGGACGTGATCCGCGGCGCCCGCGCCAAACTCGCACAGGCCACAGCGGTGATTGTCGAACTGCGTTACTTCCCGCTCTATGAAAACGAACCGACCTTTGCAGACGTGCACAGCGAACTGACCGACCAGGGCTTCTCGATGCACAAGATGCTGGATCACAACCGCTTTGCCGTGGGCTCGCGCCACATCGACGCCCTGAACCGCCGCCGCGTGCGGTCGCAACTGATCGACGGGGATGCCGTGTATGTCCGCAACCTCGACGGGATCGACGACGCCGAAACCGATGCGCTGATCACTCTCGCGCTGCTCAGTGCGGGCGCATGGACCAGCCACGACCTGACCTTGCGCTGCCTTGAAATTCTCGAAGACCGCGGCCGTGTTCCGGCACAGGCCGCCCAGACCTATATCGCTGACCTGCCGTCCGACCTGCGTCGGGCGGGGGCGGCATGACGCTATGACAAAGGAAGAAAACTGATGCTGACGATCAAAGACCTGCACGTGCAACTCGAAGAAGAGGACAAGCAAATCCTCAAAGGCGTCAACCTGACCGTTGAGGCGGGCAAGGTGCACGCCATCATGGGTCCCAACGGGTCCGGCAAATCCACCCTGTCCTATGTCATGTCCGGCAAGGACGGTTATGAGGTCACGGGCGGTTCGGCCATGTTGGGCGATATTGACCTGCTCGACCTCGAACCCGAAGAGCGCGCCGCAGCGGGCCTTTTCCTCGCCTTCCAATACCCCGTGGAAATCCCCGGTGTGGGCAACATGACCTTCCTGCGCACCGCCGTGAACGCCCAGCGCAAGGCGCGCGGCGAGGACGAGATGAGCGCCGCCGACTTCCTCAAGGTCGTGCGCGCCCGCGCCAAGGAACTCAAGATCGACGCCGACATGCTCAAGCGTCCCGTGAATGTGGGTTTCTCCGGTGGTGAGAAAAAGCGTAACGAAATCCTGCAGATGGCCATGCTCGAGCCCAAGATGTGCATCCTTGATGAGACCGACTCCGGTCTCGATGTCGACGCGATGAAACTGGTGGCTGATGGTGTGAACGCGCTGCGCTCCGAAGGCCGTGGGTTCCTCGTGATCACGCACTACCAGCGCCTGCTCGACCATATCAAACCCGACGTCGTGCACATCATGGCGGACGGGCGCATCGTGAAAACCGGTGGCCCCGAACTGGCGCTCGAAGTTGAAAACAACGGCTACGCCGACATCCTGGCCGAGGTGGCGTAATGACAGCCACAGCGGAAAAACTGGACGCAACCGAGGCGCGGATTGCCACGCTGACCGCGCCTGCGGGTGGTTGGGCGGATGCGGCACGCGCCGAAGCACTGGCGCGGCTGCGCGCCATGGGCCTGCCCGGACGGCGTGACGAATATTGGAAATTCACCCGTCCCGATCTGCTGACCCAGGCCGACACGCCTGCGGCGGCTGTGTTCCATGCCGACGAGACGCCGATTTTTGCCGACACTGACGCCCTGCGCATCGTGTTCGACGACGGCGTGTTCAACGCCGACGCATCTGACGCGCTTGCGCTGGATCACGTCAAGATCGAGCGGCTGGCCGAGGCGCAGGCGGACATCCACTGGGCCAAGGGCGTTTACGGCGTGCTGGAAACTGCGGGTCAAACACCGGTTGAACGGCCGCTTGCGGCACTCAACACCGCCTTTGCCACCGACGGCGTGCTGATCCACGTCACGGGCAAGGCACCGCGTCCGATCACGCTTGAATACAATCACGGCGACGAAGGGTCCGACGCGATCCTGCACCACGTGGTCAAGCTGGACGCAGGCGCCGAACTGACGATCCTCGAGAACGGCCCGGCAGCGGCGCGCTTCAACAAGGTGATGGAAGTTGACGTCGCCGACGGGGCCGCGTTCCACCACATCCGTGCGCAGGGGCGTGACCACGAACGGCTCGCGGCGACGCATATCTTTGCCCGTCTGGGCACAGAATCGACCTTCAAATCCTTTACGCTGACGGTGAACGGGCGCTTGACCCGCAACGACTGTGTGATCGAGCTGACCGGCGATGATGCCATCGCCCACGTGGCCGGGGCCTGTGTGGGTGACGGTGATTTTCACCACGACGACACCGTGTTCGTGACCCATGACGCCGAACGCTGCGAAAGCCGTCAGGTGTTCAAAAAGGTGTTGCGCAATGGCGCGGTTGGCGTGTTCCAGGGCAAGATCCTGGTCAAGGAAGGTGCGCAGAAAACAGACGGTTACCAGATCAGCCAGTCGCTGTTGCTGGATGAGGACAGCCAGTTCCTCGCCAAGCCCGAGCTGGAAATCTACGCCGATGACGTGGCATGTTCACACGGCTCAACCTCTGGTGCGATTGATGAGGACGCGCTGTTTTACCTGCGCTCGCGCGGTGTGCCTGCACCCATCGCCACGGACCTGCTGACGCTGGCGTTTCTGGCCGAGGCGGTCGAAGAGATCGAGGATGAAGGCCTGCGCGATGTGCTGGTTGCACGTCTCGAAGGCTGGCTGGAGCGGCATCGCGGTTAAGATGGCCATTTCACGCAACATTGCCGCCACCTATCGCGGACCGGGGCGCGTTGTGTCCCGGCTCTTGACCATGGGACCGCGCGAGGATCGCGCGCTGGCCTACCTGATGGGGGCCTGTGCGCTGATATTTGTGGCGCAACTGCCGCGTCTGGCACGCGAGGCGCATCTGTCCGGTGAGGATCTGAACATGCTGATGGGCGCGACGCTCATGGCGTGGATCTTTATCGCGCCGCTGATGTTCTACTGCATCGCGCTCTTGGCGCGGGTGGTGGCGCGGCTGTTTGGTGGCAAGGGCACGGGCTATGGCGCGCGTCTGGCGCTGTTCTGGGCGCTGCTGGCGTCGACGCCACTGTTGCTGCTGCACGGGCTGGTCGCGGGCTTTATCGGGCCGGGCATTCAGCTTCAGCTTGTGGGGCTGCTCTGGTGCGGCTGCTTTGTGTGGTTCTGGGTGTCCGGCACCCTCGCGCAGGAGCGCGCGGCATGAAGCCGGTGATTGATCTGGCCGTCGACACGTTGCGGGACCCGCAAGGGACCGCGCAGCGGATCATCGGTTGGCAATTGGACCGCGCGACGCTCTACACGGCGCTGTTTGCGGTGGCGGCAATCAATGCGATTTTTGCCGCGACGCCGCTGATCCTGTTTCCGGGTGCGCTGGACGATGCGACCCGTCAGGCGCTGCCGATCCTGTCGCTGCTGGAACGGCCCCTGATCCTGTTCTTTTTCATCGCCGGCGGTCTGGTGGTGATGGTGCAGGCGCTGTTCTGGGCCGGGCGTGCCATGGGCGGGCACGGCGAGATGGCGGACATGCTGGTGCTGCTGGTGTGGCTTCAGGCCTTGCGGGCCACGGCGCAGATTGCCGTGATTGTGTTGAACCTTGCCGTGCCGACATTGGCGGGGCTTTTTGCGCTGTGTGTGGTGGTGGTGACGTTCTGGTTGCTGCTGCACTTTATCAGCGCGGCGTTGCGGTTTGGGTCACTGTTTCAGGCCTTTGGTCTGCTGGTGGCCGTTGTGGCCGGGCTGTTTTTGGGAATGATGCTGATCCTGACCCTGATGGGCGTGTCAGCCGGAGGACTTTAAGATGTATGACGTTGACGCGATCCGCGCGGATTTCCCGATCCTGAGCCGTGAGGTGAACGGCAAGCCGCTGGTCTATCTGGACAACGGCGCCTCGGCGCAAAAGCCGCAGGTGGTGATCGACGCGATCACCCGCGCCTATGCGGAGGAATATGCCAACGTCCACCGGGGCCTGCATTTTCTGTCGAACCTCGCGACCGAGAATTACGAGAGTGTCCGGGCCAAAATCGCGCGTTTTCTGAACGCCGGGTCCGAGGATGAGATCATCTTTAACTCTGGCACCACCGAGGGCATCAACATGGTGGCCTATGGCTGGGCGATGCCGCGTCTTGAAGCGGGCGACGAGATCGTGCTGTCGGTGATGGAGCACCACGCCAACATCGTGCCCTGGCATTTCCTGCGCGAGCGGCAGGGCGTGGTGATCAAGTGGGTCGATGTCGATGCCACGGGCGCGCTGGACCCGCAGCGGGTCATCGACGCTATTGGGCCACGGACCAAACTGGTGGCCGTCACCCATATGTCCAACGTCCTGGGCACCAAGGTCGACGTCAAGGCGATCTGTGAAGGCGCGCATGCCAAGGGTGCCGCCGTGCTGGTCGATGGCAGTCAGGCGGCGGTGCACATGCCCGTCGACGTGCAGGACATCGGCGCGGATTTCTATGCGATCACGGGGCACAAGCTCTACGGTCCGTCGAGTTCCGGCGCGATCTACGTCAAGGCCGAGCGGATGGCAGAGATGCGTCCGTTCATCGGTGGCGGCGACATGATCAAGGAAGTCGCCAAGGACGGGATCATCTACAACGACGGCCCGATGAAGTTCGAGGCGGGCACGCCGGGCATCGTGCAGATGATCGGGCTGGGTGTCGCGCTGGACTACATGATGGGTCACGGGATGGAGGCGATTGCCGCGCATGAAGACGCGCTGCGCGACTACACCGTGGATCGTCTGGGCGGGCTGAACTGGTTGCAGGTGCAGGGTACGACGGCGGACAAAGGCGCGATCTTTTCCTTTACGCTGGACGGTGCGGGACATGCGCATGACATCTCGACCATCCTCGACAAGAAGGGCGTGGCGGTGCGGGCGGGGCAACACTGTACCGGGCCGCTGATGGAACACATGGGGCTGAACGCCACGTGTCGCGCGTCGTTTGCGATGTACAACACCACTGCCGAGGTCGACGCTTTGGTCGATGCGCTGGAGCTGGCGCACGATCTGTTTGCCTGATCTGTCCCCGCGGGGACAGGGTGCGCGGGACGGTCACGCGATCTCAATCGATCTGTGAAACACGCCTGAAAACAGGGGCTTGACCGGCGCACGCCGGTGAAGCCACTTGTTAACCGCACGCGTCCTATGCTGGTCGCCAACGGGGCGCGGTCACGAAAAAGTGAGCAAAGCCCTAAAATCGCCACAAATTTTTCGGACACGCTGGGCCGTCTGTTTCCCAGTTTGCCTCATGTTGCGTGTTTTCCGATGACCTCACCCTTTCCCCAAGACCCTGATCCGCAAATCCGTCTGACCGACGCCCGTTACGACGATGGCGTCAGTGAGGTGTTCAGCGGTGCGGCCGATCCATTGACGGTCTCGCAGACCGTGTTCGATCAAGACGGCGACACGCCCAACAGCGCGGGCCTGTCCACGCTGTTCACCACCTGGGGGCAGTTTCTGGATCACGATCTGGTCCTGACGCTGGAGGGCGAGGACGCGGGCACTTTGCCGGTCAACGGCCTGCCGCATGACATCCACAGGTCCGAGTTTGCCGATGGCACTGGGGTGGATGGCCCCCGGATGCCCACCAACGCAGTCACGTGGCAGGTGGATGCCAGCAATGTCTATGGGTCGACCGAGGCGCGCGAGGCCGACCTGCGGGCCTTTGACGGGGGCCGGATGCGGGTCACCGAAGATGCCAGTTCGGCCCGCGACCTGTTGCCTGACGCAACGCCGTTCACCGAGATGGCGGGCGACATTTTTTCCAGTGACCCCGTGTTTCTGGCCGGGGATGTGCGGGCCAATGAAAACCCCAACCTGTTGTCGCTGCACACGTTGTTTGTGCGCGAACACAACCATTGGGCCGACCGGTTGGCCGAAACCCATCCTGGCTGGGATGACCAGCAGTTGTTTGATGGCGCACGGCAGATTGTTGAATATGAAATCCAGTCGATCACTTATGACGAGTGGTTGCCGCATCTGGTCGGAGACGCGGTAGGCCCCGACACGGGCCATGACCCGGATGTGAGTGGTCAGATGTCGGTGGAGTTTTCCACCGCCGCGTTCCGGTTTGGACACACGTTGGTGTCGTCCAATATCGACCGCGTCGACGATCAGGGCGAGGATGCCGGGTCGATGGGGTTGATGGAAAGCTTCTTTAACCACAGCCCGGTCGAAGAGGGTGGGATCGACGCAATCCTGCGGGGGCAGTTGACCGCGCGCGCGCAGGAACTGGACGCGCAGATTGTGGATGATCTGAACTTCTTCCTTGAAACGCCTGCGGGTGTGTCGGGGTTCTCGCTTGCGGCGTTGAACATGGGCCGGGGGCTGGATCACGGGTTGCAAAGCTATATCGAGACGCGCGCGGCGCTGTTGGGGGATATTGATCCTGCAACGCTTGATCCGGCGGATTTCAGCGTGATTACGTCCGACCCTGACACGGCGGCGCGCTTGGCTGCGGCCTTTGACGATGTGTTTCAGGTGGATTTGTGGACCGGCGGTCTGGCCGAGGATCAGGTGGCGGGGACGCAGTTGGGCCCGTTGTTCACGCATATCGTGGCGGATCAGTTTGCGCGCACACGTGCGGCGGACGAGGGGTTTGGGCAATTGGACCCGGCCCTGGGTGCGGATATCATTGCCGAGGTGCAGGCGAGCCGGTTTGCCGACATCATCACCCGCACGACCGATGTGGATATGGTGCAGGGGGACGTGTTTGTCGCCGCGGCGCGCGATCTGGAGGTGGCGGATGCGCCCGAAGGCACGGCGGGCGATGATGCCCTTGAGTTGGCCGCGCAGGACATTGCGGGATCAGTGCGAACGGGGGACGGGGCAGACACGCTCGCGTTGACCGGTGGCACGCAGGTGGGCGGCGATGTGTATATGGGGCGCGGCAATGACCAAGTGGCGCAGTCCAGCGGTGACGTGGCAGGCGATGTGCGTCTGGGCGACGGTGCAGACCGTTTTGATCTGAGCGGTACCGGTGAGGTGCAGGGCCAGGTCAGCGGCGGGCAGGGGGACGACACGCTGTCCCTGAGTGATATGGCGCGGGTGCGCGGCGATCTGAAGGGCGATGCGGGCGACGATCTGGTGCAGTTGCGCGACCGGGCCGAGGTGGGCGGTGCGCTGCGCACGAGCCTTGGGGACGACACGATTGAGTTGGGTGCGCGCACAGTTGTGCAAGGTGTGGTGCATGCGGGGGCGGGTGATGACGTGCTGCGTCTGGATGCGGGCGCGCAGATGGCCACGCTCGACGGTGGTGCGGGTGATGACAGCCTGACCGTAACAGGCGCGCACCGCATTGAATGGGACGACGGTGATCCCGCCACGGGCGCGGGCCGGATTGTGTACCTCAATGCCGATGGCAGCGAGACGGGCGAAGTTGTGCCATTCCGCAACATCGAAGCGGTGACCTGTTTCACCCCCGGCACGCGGATCATTGCGCAGCGGGGCAAGGTGGATATTGCAACGGTGCGCGTCGGTGATCTGGTCTGGACCCTGGATCGGGGGTTGCAGCCGGTGCGCTGGATCGGGCGCACCACGGTTCCGGCGCAGGGTGCGTTGGCGCCGGTGCGCATTGCGCGGGACACGCTGGGCAATGGGCGTGATCTGTGGGTGTCGCCGCAGCACCGGATGTTGCTCGCCGATTGGCGTGCGCAGGTCTATTGCGCGGCGGATGCGGTGCTGGCCCCGGCCAAGGGGTTGGTGAACGACGGCAACATTCGCGTGATGCCGGGCGGTGTGGTGACGTACATCCATATCGCCTTTGACGCCCATGAGATCGTGTTTGCCGAAGGGATCGCGTCAGAGAGCCTGCACACCGGGCCGGACGCCTTGCGGGCCATGGATCCGGCGGCGCGGGCCGAGTTGCTGGCGTTGTTTCCAGAGCTGGCGCAGCCGGGAGGCGGAGCGGACACCGCGCGGCCCGTTGTGACGGTGCGTGAGGCGCGGGCGGTTTTTGGTTAGTCGATTGACGTTTGACGGTTGGTGTTGCCCGGCCAGTGGCCGCGCGGTTGGTCAGCAAACGCTTTTGTATGCCGCCAGCATGTGATCCAGCACTTCGTTTGGGTCGCGCTTCCACCAGTTGTTGGCCGAGAACACCTCGACCTCGCAGGGACCGGCATAGCCCGTGGCCTCGACAGCGGCGCGGATGGCGCGCAGGTCTGCGACGCCGTCGCCCATCATACCCCGGTCGAGCAGCATGTCGCGCGTTTCTTCCAGCCAGTCACACAGGTGATAGCCCAGAACGCGCCCGGTTCCGTGGGTTGCAAGCGTTTCGGCGAGGGTTGTGTCCCACCATACGTGATAGACATCGATGGCCACGCCCACATTGGCTTGCCCCGTCATGTCGGCCACGCGCAGGGCGTCTGATGCGGTCATCAGCACGGTGCGATTGCCGCCAAACATCGGGTTGAGCGGTTCGAGCGCCAGCGACACGCCGTATTGTGCCGCATAGTCCGCCAGTTGGGCGGTGCGCTCGGCCAGTATCTTTTGGCTGTCCAGAACGCCTTTGGTGCCGGGTTCCGTGCCGCCGGTGACGATGGTCAGCACCTTGGTGCCCAAGGCGGCGGCCATGTCGACCGAGGCGCGGGCGTCATCGCTGAGCGGTTTGGGCATGTCGGAGCCGACGAGGAACGGGGTGCGGCACAGCCCGACGACCTCCATCCCCGACGCGCGCACGCGTTCGCCGATCTGAACCGCACGGTCGCCGATTTCGCGGCGCCAGAACACGATCCCCGCCATGCCGCGCGCGGCGCAGGCGTCTATGACCTGTTCGGTGGACCAGCCCGCGCCGTGACCGGGCAGGTTGTGGCCCAGCGTCGCCGTGTTCAGCGCGCAGGTCGTGTGGTCGTTTGAGAAGTCACGCAACGCCGTACACCGCCAAGAGCCGCCGCATGCGTTGCACAGCCATGTCCGGGTCGCTCAGCAGACCGCATTGATCCGCGTGCTGGAACACTTGCGTGAAATAGGGCAGGGGCCGCATGGCCTGCGCGCCGTTCAGCATCACGAAATGGTCCTGATGCCCGTTCAGCCACGCCAGAAACACCACGCCGGTCTTGTAGTATTGCGTGGGCGCGCCAAAGATCAGGCGCGCCAGTGGCACCGTCGGGTCCAGCGTCGCGTGGAAACCCGCGACGTCGCCCTGACCCAACTGTCCCATCGCCTTGCCAACTGCCACAGCCAGCGGATCGAAGATGCCCAGAAGCGCGTGGGAATAGACCTGGTCATCACCGGCGATCAGTTCGGGATAGTTGAAGTCGTCGCCGGTATACATCTTGACCGATGCAGGCAGGCGGCGGCGCATCTGGATTTCCTTGTCCTTGTCCAGAAGCGATATCTTGATCCCGTCCACCTTGGCCTCGTTTTCGGCGATAACGTCGAGCGCGGTTTCCAGCCCCTGTTCAAAGCTGTTGGCGCCCCAGTACCCGGCGAGGGCGGGGTCAAACATCTGGCCCAGCCAGTGCAGGATCACCGGTTGGTCGCAGGCCGCCAGCACGTCGCGATAGACGGAAATGTAGTCATCTGGTGAGGTCGCCACGCGCACCAGCGCGCGGGAAGCCATCAGGATCAGGCGGCCACCGACCTTTTGAATGGCCTCGACCTGTTCGACATAGGCCCGGCGCACGTCGTCGAGGGTGCGCGCCTCTGCGGGGTCAAGGTGATCGGTGCCGCAGCCGTTGAACACCAGCGCGTCCGGCACTTCGGCCCTCGTGCGGGTGATCAGGTCCAGCGCGCCGGGCCAGTCGAGCCCCATGCCGCGTTGCGCGGTGTCCATCGCCTCGGCGATGCCCAAACCCAGATCGGTCAGGTGCCGCCGGAACGCCATGGTGCTGTCCCAGTCGACCGCCGCTTTGCCCGACGGGTCGGACGGGGTGAACGGGTCGGCCACGACGTGTGCGGCAGAAAACACCACGCGCGCGGGGTCAGCCCCCATTGGGGTCGCGGGAATCGGTGTGCCTGTCAGCCTATAGTCGGACAGGTGGCCCGTGGGGTCGGGGAGCGCAATCTTCATTCTTCGGTCCTTTTAAAACCGGGGCACAAGCATGCCGGCATCTGCCGCGATCACCTGGCCTGTTGTGTAGGGCAGGTGGCCTGCGGCCAGTGACGCGACGATTGTGCCGATCTCTTGGGGTTGGCCCACGCGCGGGATCAGGGTCAGCCCGTCCTTGGCACGTTCGGCGTATTGGGCAATCACGGGGGCGGTCATGTCCGTGGCGATCAGGCCGGGGCGCACGTCGTAGACGGCGATGTTCTCTGGCCCCAGGCGCACGGCCCATGTCTGGCTGACCATCGCGGCGGCGGCCTTGGATGCGCAATATTCGGCCCGTGGCACCGCCACGGCCGCCGCGTTGGATGAGGTGATGTTGACGATAGCATGGAACAGTGCGGCGTCCCGGTCGCGTGCCAGCAGACGTTTGGCAAAGGCCTGTGTCAAAAAGAACATGGCCTTGCTGTTGACCTCGAGGCAGCGATCCCAACTGTCGGTTTGCACGTCGAGCGGATCGCCGCGGCGCATGACGCCCACGCCCGCATTGTTGACCAGCGTTGTGAGCGGGCCAAGCACGTCCTCTATGGCGGCGAGGTGTGTGTCGTGGGCTGCGAGGTCGGTCACATCAAAGGGGGCCGCAACAGCATCGCCCCCGGCCGCTTGCACCGTTTGGACGGCGGCGGCGAGGTCGGCGTCGTCATCGGGGCCGTTCACCGCCACGGCAAAACCCGCGCGGGCCAATGCCTCGGCGGTGGCCAGACCGATGCCCCGGCTTGATCCGGTGACCAGTGCGACCGGGCGGGTCATGCAGCGGCGCCGTGTTTGATCAGTTCGCGCGCGATGATCATGCGCTGGATCTGGTTGGTGCCTTCGTAGATCTGGGTGATCTTGGCGTCACGGTAGAGGCGCTCAACCTCGAAGCCGCGAATGTATCCCGAGCCGCCAAAGACCTGAACGGCGTCGGCAGACCTGGCCACGGCCATGTCCCCGGAAAAGCATTTGGCGATCGAGCAGGCCTTGGTCGCGTTCTCGCCCCGGTCGATTTTGGAGGCTGCGGAATGCACGAGCAGGCGCGCGGCCTCGATGTCCTTGGCCATGTCGGCGAGCAGCCATTGCACGCCCTGGAATTCGGCGATCTGTTGTTTGAACTGTTTGCGTTGCTGGGCGTAGTCCAGTGCCGCCTCGAGCCCGGCCTGACCGATGCCCACGGCCAGTGCGGCGATGCCCACGCGGCCCTTGTCGAGGACGGACATCATCATGTGAAACCCGCGCCCCTCGGTGCCCAGAAGCGCGTCGGCGGGCAGGCGCACGTCGTTGAAGTTCAGCGCGCCCACCTGGCTCGCGCGTTGGCCCATCTTGTGTTCCTTGGGGCCGCGTTCGATCCCGTCCGCATGGAGGTCGACGATAAAGATCGACATGCCCCGGTTGCCCGCATCCCGGTCGGTGCGGGCCAGGACAAAGGCGATGTCGGCCACGGGTGCGTTGTGGATCCAGATCTTGCCACCGTTGAGCACCCAGCCATCGCCGTCACGCACCGCCTCGGTGCGGATGCCCGACACGTCCGTGCCCGCCTCTGGTTCGGTGATGCAGTAGGCGACGAGGGTTTTGGCCTGCATGATGTCGGACAGGTATGCGGCGCGTTGGGCCTCGGTGCCGTGGCGCACGAGCAGGGTCGAAATCAGTTCGATCAATCCGCATTGGTCGGCAACCGAGGCGTAGCCACGGCTGAGTTCTTCCATCACCAGCGCATATGTCACGGTGTCAAAGCCCGGTCCGCCCATGTCCTCTGGCACGCCAATGCCGAACAGGCCAAGCGCGCCCATCTCGGTATAGAGATCGCGTGGAAAGCGTTCTTCGTGGTCCAGCGCCTCGGCCATGGGCCGGATGGTTTGTGTCGCAAAATCGCGCGCCATGTCGCGGACCTGGATTTGAATATCTGACAGGTGCATCTGTGATTCCGTTGTAACTGTTTAGTTACTTTAGGCGGGGCGCGCGCGGATCGTCAACCACCCAGTGCGGTGGAAAATGCTTGCCAGAGGGGCGGGATTACGAAATAAGTAACCAAATAGTTACGTGCGGAGGACTGCTATGAACCCGGATACAAAGAACAAATTTGGCCGTGTTGACCTGGAGGTCACGGCCTTTGGGTTTGGCACTGCGCCGATTGGCAACATCTTTCGCGAGATCGACGAGGCCACATCGGATGCCATGATCCAGACGGCGTGGGACCGTGGTTTGCGCTATTTCGATACCGCGCCGATGTATGGTCACGGGTTGGCCGAGTTGCGCACAGGCCAGTCGCTGCGCTGGAAAGACCGGGATGATTTTGTGCTGTCGTCCAAGGTGGGGCGGCGATTGGTGCCAGCCAAGCGGTCCAGCATCGACTTTGCGCCATGGACCAATGCGGCGCCGTTCAACCTGGAGTTTGACTATACCTATGACGGGACGATGCGCGCGTTCGAGGACAGTCTGCAGCGGATGGCGCTGGAACGGATGGACATCTGTTTCATCCACGACATCGACGTGTTCACGCGTGGTGATGCGCAGCCTGAAGTGTTCAAACAGGCGATGGACGGGTGCTGGAAAGCGCTTGAATCGCTGCGGGATCAGGGTGTTGTCAAAGCCATCGGCGTGGGCGTGAACGAATGGGAAGTCTGCCACGAGGCGCTCAAACAGCGCGACGTGGACTGCTTTTTGCTGGCAGGGCGCTACACGTTGCTGGAACAGGATTCGCTCAACGCATTCCTGCCGCTGTGCGAGGAACGCGGTGCGGCGGTAGTTGTGGGCGGCGGGTTCAACTCGGGCATTCTGGCCACGGGTGCGGTTGAGGGGGCCAAGTACAACTATGCGCCGGCGCCCGACGACATCATGGCCAAGGTGCGCAAGATCGAGGCCGTTTGTGCGGAATACAACGTCCCGCTGCCCGCCGCCGCCCTGCAATTTGTGGTGGCGCATCCGGCTGTGCCCTCGTTCCTCGCGGGCACCCGCACGGTGGAGCAATTGACCAAGAACCTCGATTGGTTCAGCCATCCGATCCCGGCAGAGTTCTGGGCCGATCTCAAGGCCAAGGGTCTGTTGCGCGACGATGCGCCGACACCGGAGTGAGCCGTGTTCTGCCGCCCGGCCTGTTCGGGGCGGATGCCCTGCGCCCCGGTGACCGTGTCCAATGTGGCACGGTCACGGTCACATCCGGCATGATCGACAGTTTTGCCGCGCTGACCGGTGATCGATTTGAAATTCACATGTCGGAGGCAGCCGCCAAGGCGCACGGGTTTGATGCACGTGTGGCGCATGGGCTGCTGGTGCTGTCGCTCATCGACGGGCTGAAAAACCAGGCCCCCGCCCAGATGAAGGCACGCGCCTCGATGGGGTGGGATTGGGGCTTTCGTGCGCCCGTCTTGCTGGGGGACGCCATCACGGTGGCCTATGACATCACCGACATCGCCCCGGCCAAGTCGGAGGATCAGGCGATCCTGACCCTCGATTTCAACGTTACCAACCAGCGCGCGCAGCAGGTGCAGCGGGGCAGCAATCGCCTGCTGGTCTATCGGTGACGGGTCACGCCGTGGCCCAGTCGCTGAGCCCGTCGGGCAGGTTCTGGTAGCACACAGGACGCAGGAACCGCCGGATCGACAGGGTGCCAACGCTGGTTGCGCCGAAATTGGTGGAGGCGGGATAGGGGCCGCCATGCACCATGGCATCGGCCACTTCGACACCGGTGGGAAAGCCATTGATCAGCACGCGCCCCGCCTTGCGTTCGAGGATGCGCATCAGGCTGTCCGCCATGTCGCGGTCGCCCGCGTCCATGTGCAGCGTTGCGGTCAACTGTCCGTCCAATGCGCGGGCCAGATCGGCCATGTCCGCCGCATCGTCTACGGAGATCACCAGCCCAAGGGGGCCGAACACTTCGTGCGCCAAAGTGGGATCGGCGGCGAAGGATGCGGCGGACACGCGGTAGAGGTGCGGTGACACGGCGCGCCCCTGTGCGTCCGCTGCAAGCACCGCAGTCACGCCGGGTGTTGCGGCGATGGCATCGCGGCCCGAGTGAAAGGCAGCGCATATCCCATCTGTGAGCATGGTTTGCGGTGCAACTGTTGCCAGGGCCTGTGCAGCGGCGGCGCAAAAGGCATCCACATGGGCGGAGGGAACCACTGCGATCCCTGGATTTGTACAGAACTGGCCCGCCCCCATAGTCAGGGACGCGGCCCAGCCGGTTGCAATGTCGGATGCGCGATCTGCGAGGGCGTGGGGCAGCAGGAACATCGGGTTGACCGATCCCAACTCTCCAAAGAACGGGATGGGTTCGGGGCGGGCCGCGCAGAGGTCAAAGAGGGCGCGCCCGCCACGCAGGGAGCCGGTAAAGCCCACTGCTTTGATGTGCGGGTCTTGCGCCAGCGCGCCGCCCACCGCGATGTCACCATCGTGGACAAAGCTGAAAACGCCGGGGTGCAGGGCCTGTTTGACGCGTGCGGCGTCTATGGCGGCGGCGACAATTTCGCCGGTGCCGGGATGGGCGGGATGGCCCTTGACCACGACCGGGCATCCGGCGGCCAGTGCGGCGGCGGTGTCACCGCCACCCGTGGAAAAGGCCAGTGGGAAATTCGATGCGCCAAACACGGCCACAGGACCGATAGGCCGTTGCACCAGTTTCAGGTCCGGGCGCGGCAGGGGCGCGCGATCCGGCAGAGCCGGATCATGGCGCAGATCCAGATGCGCGCCGTCGCGGATATGGCTGGCAAAGAGGCGCAATTGGCCCGTGGTGCGGCCCCGCTCGCCGTCCAGCCGCGCGGCGGGCAGGCCGGTCTCGTAGGTGCCCATGCGGGTCAGGTCATCCGCGCGGGCCTCAATTTCGTCCGCGATGGCGTCCAGAAAGGCGGCGCGGGTCGCGCGGGGGGCGTAGCCATAGCTCCAGAATGCGTCTTCGGCGGCGGCACAGGCATCGGCCACAAGGGCCGGGGTGCCGCAGGCAAAGGCCGTGCCCTCACCTTGGGTCGGAGAGGACAAGAAGGTGTCATCGCTGCCGACCCATTGGCCGGCAATCAGGTTCTTGTAGTGCATTTGGGAGTTCCTCAAATCAACTGGCGCTGCGCGAGATTGCGCATCAGGGCCATGGTGCCAAAGGTCCAGGGTGGGCATTCCGTCGACAAGCGGACCGTGTTGCGCAGCACGCCCAGATCGGGGTTGGATATCTCAACCACGTCGCCCAGTTTGTGAGTAAAACCGGCACCCGGCGCATCGCGGTCCTGTGTGGGGGCAAAGAGCGTGCCCAACATCAGAAAGAAGCCGTCGGGATATTGGTGATGCGCGCCGTAGGTTTGTCTGACCAGTGCCTCGGGATCGCGGCTGATCTCGGCCATAGAGGAATGTCCGGTCATCACAAAACCGTCCGTGCCTGTCACAGTCAGGGTCAGGTCCGCGCGTCGCACGTCGTCCATGCCAAACCCGTCATCAAAGAGCCGCAGCATCGGCCCCAGCGCGCAGGAGGCGTTGTTGTCCTTTGCCTTGCTCAGGAGCAGGGCAGAGCGGCCTTCGACGTCGCGCAGGTTGACGTCATTGCCGAGGCAGGCGCCCTTGACGCGGCCCCGGCTGTCGACGGCCAGCGTCACCTCTGGCTCGGCATTGTTCCATGTGGACATGGGGTGTAGGCCGACGCTGGCGCCCCAACCCATCGCGGACATCGGCTGGGCCTTGGAAAACACTTCGGCATCGGGGCCAATGCCCACTTCGAGGTATTGCGACCATGCGTCTTCGGCGATGAGCGCGTCCTTGAGGGCGGCGGCCTTGTCCGATCCGGGTTCGATGCCGCGCAGGGAGGGGCCAAAGATCTCGGTGCAGCGGTCGCGGATGGCATCGGCTTTGGCGGGGTCGCCTTTGGCTTTCTCTTCGATCACCCGTTCCAGCATCGACGACACGAAGGTGACGCCCGACGCCTTGATGGGTTGCACATCCGCTGGGGCCAGCAGGAAGGGCCGTGCCATATCGGGCTGTTCGGTGGAGTTCGACGTAATGCGGGCCAGGCTGCCGACGTCTTCGCCCTGCGCACCCAGGGCCGTTGCCACGGGGTCGTCCGTTTCCAGTAGCGCCTGCATGGTTGGGATGGCCGCCGACGTGATGTCGACCAGCCTATCGGCCACGCGCAGCACTACAGCGGGACCTGCGCGGTCGGGACGCCAGATGCGGCCCACAAAGGTGCCGGTGTCGGGAAGGGCAAGGGTCATGTCCGAAGCTCCAGGTCTGCGAGATTGAGGAAGGCGGCGTGCGCTGTTTCGGGTGCCGTGGCCGCAAGGGGGGCCGTCATGTGGTGGGTGTCCGGCAGGCATTGCCACGCGGTGCGCGCGCCTTGCGCCATGCGCGCGGATTGACGGTGGAATTCATGTGTTTTATCCGCGCCCGTCAGGAACAGCACGGGCGATTGGACGCCGTCTGGGTCGAGTGTGTGTGCGGCGATTTCGGCCTGCGTCAGATGCAGCTCCGCCTGTAGGAACGATTGGGCAACGGGCCACAGCTCGTAAAGTCCACTGATGGCGATGGTGCCGCGGATATGCGGTGCGGTGATTGGGTCGGATGCCGCGGCCAGCGCCAGATGCGCCCCAGCCGAGTGACCGACCAGCACAAAACGGTGCCCTGGCAGATGTTGGGCCAGTGCGGCAAGAGCCCCAGCGACGTCTGCCACCAGGTCGGCGAGCCGCAGTTCGGGCATGAGTCGGTATTCGATGTTTGCAACATGCGGCCCCTGCGCCAACAGGCCCGCCATCATCACCCGGTGGCGTTCCGCGTCGAGCGCGCGCCAGTACCCGCCATGGATCACCACCGGGATCACGGGCTCCGACCCGGTGCCGGGCGTGATTTCAACCCATTGGCGGGGGTAGTCACCGTAGGGGATGCGCTCAAAATGCCGACCTCGTGCAAAGGCATCCGACTGCTGCTGCATCGCATCAAGACAGTGCGCGAAGTCGGGCAGTATGGTGGAAAACCTGAACTGACTGTCCCAATAGCTCTGCGTCATGGCGCGACCCGGAAGAGGTCGGCGCAGCGCCGCAGGTGATGTCGGATTTGATCCGCGTCCTCGGTCTGGGCGCTGGAAAACACACCGATACGTGCGGCATCGGTGCCCGGCACCGGGCAGAGGAGCGCATAGATCAGACGTTCGGGTACGTTTGCCGTGTCGGTCAGATATGCGGTCGTCACATCCTCAGCCATCGAGTGGTGATCCAGTGACATGCGGTACGTGCGGGCGGGGGCGGCATGGCGTGCCTCGCGGCCCGTGGAAAACGTGCAGATGTTCAGATGGTCGGCACCGGCTAGGGCCAGAAAGGCAGTGCGCCCCGTCGCCTCGCGCAAGCGCAGCAAGATCGGTGGGGCCAGAACGGCGAGATGCCCAACACCCTGCGCCGATAGCCCGATGCGCAAGGCGGCAGGGCCGATCACGTAGGCCCCGGCCTTGTCGCGGCTCAGGAGGCACGCGCCCTCAAGGGTTGTCAGATGCCGGTATCCCGTGCTGCTGGGCAGGCCAGCCGCACGGATTAGCGCGGCGGGAGTGTCTATGTGGGTGTCTTGCGGCGGCGTTAGCAACCCCTCAAAGGCTGCGATGGCGCGTGTGTATGGGCCGCGGCTCATCCCGTGCGCTCCCGCTTGGTGCGGCCTGTGCCTGCAGTCGGGCCTTGGGACAGGATGGTGTCGCCGGTCAAATCCCACGCGACGTGCAGTTCGGCCCAGATGTCGGCACGGACGGATGCGGTTTCGCAGCCACGCGGCAGGACAACCTGAACCGGAACCTCGACACGTTGCGGCACCAATGTGCCTTTCAGGATGTCGAGCGCCACGGTGATTGCGCGCGCACCCATGGCGGCGGGGTAATCGAGGCCTGCCATCGGGACCTTGTGGGTCAGGCAGAGCTTGTACATCTCGTTGACGTCGCCACCGGTGTGGGCGGGTATGGGCATGTTGCGGCCCGCAAAATGTCGCAGTGATCCGACGCCCTGCAAGCCGCTGTCGCACCAGACGCCATCGGGGGCAGGGGCCTCGGCCTCGAGCAGTTGCCTGACCGCTTTGGTGCCACCTTCTGCGGTCCAGTCGGTGTAGCTGACGTTTTCGACGTGGATGCCGGGGAACGCATCAAAGACGGCCAGGGCCGCCTGTTGGCGGCGAATGGTGGGGCTGGCCCCTTCAAGACCGGAGAGCATCCAGACGCGGCCCTGACCCTTGAGATGTTCGGCCAGCCACAGCGCACTCATCCGCCCGATCCGCTGGTCCGAGGCGGTGACAAAGCTGACCAGTGATGCGCGGTCTTGTGGGCGGCGATCCACAGCGACAATGGGCAGGCCGCTGTCGGCCAGTTCCGCCAGCCGGTTGCTGACAGCACGGTCGGTGACAGAGGCGATGGAGATCAGGAGCAGATCAATGCCCATCTCGATCAGCGCGTCGATGTCGGCCAGTTGCTGCGCGGGGTCGTCGCCTGCGTCGCGCACTTCGATCCGGCTGATTTGACCGCGTGCGACGCCTTGCCCGTAGGTGAGGCTTTGCACCAGAGCCCGCCGCCATGGGTTGCTGGTGGAGGCGTTGGAGAACCCGAACACATAGGGCGGCGGCGCACGAAAGGCCGTGGTGTCCACGCTGCGCACCAGGGCCGCGTCAAAGATGGGGTCGTCCATGGGTATGGTTGTCTCTGGCGTCCGGCTCGCGCGGGCCGAAACAGCGACGGGCGCGCGGGTTGTTGGGGCTTCCATCGGCGCAAAGCTCAACTCTGCCGCCCGTGGCCCCAACCGGAGCAAGCCGTGATCGGCTCGTTCCAACCAGCCTGTCTGCGTCAGGGCGCGGATCAGGCCAAAGCCGGTTGAACGCGACAGGCCCGCCTCGGCCAGAACCACCTGCGTGGGGCGCGGACGGTTCTGGTGATCGAACCCGGCCAGAATGGCCGCGATGCGTTCAATGTTGGAGGGGGCAGGCGGGGCCATCGCGTGTCGCTTATTCGGCGGCGCGGATGAGGCCGGGGGCCTGCACACCGCTGCGGGGGTCTTTGAACATCTGACCGTCCTTCATGATCATGGCGAGATTGTCCTGATGTTGCAGCAGGCTGACATCCTGGGTCACATCCCCGCGCACCAGCAGAAGATCGGCCAAAAACCCTTCTTTGACCTGACCCAAATCATCGGATCGGCCCATCAGGGACTGGCCAACCATTGTGGCACAGCGCAGGGCCTCGGTCGGGGCATAGCCAAAGAAGCGGACAAAATGTTCGATGTCGCGGGCATTCTGGCCCATGGGCGTTACGGCAAACCCGTAGTCGCCCCCCACAACGACGCGGATGCCGCGTTTGCGGATCTCGTGGTAGGTGGCGCAGGTGGCCTCGAATTTGCGGAACAGGTTCAGTTCCTGCGCCACCTCTTGGGTGATGCCCGCCACGTCGCCTTCGCGGGTGGAGTTGTGCACGAGGCCAAAGGCGGGGCCGACCCAGATGCGGTCCTTGGCTTCTTCGAGCATGTCCAGTGCCTCTTCGTCGGCAAAGTCGCAGTGGTAGATGCAGTCGACACCGCCGCGCACCGCCATTTTGACGGATGTGCTGGACCGGGCGTGGGCGGCCACTTTCTTGCCAAAGGTGTGGGCGACTTTGACAAAGGCGGCCAGTTCTTCGGGTTCGGTGGGGGTGATTTCGGCGCGGGCGTGGCTGACGAACTCGTCGCCGGAAATGTTAATCTTCAGGATGTCTACGCCGTCGCGCACGCATTCGCGAGCCACGCGGCGCATCTCGTCCGGGCCGTCGGCGATGAGGCCAAAGCTTTCCTGATGGATGTGCCGCATGCGCTCATCCCCCAACCCGGCGGTTGTGGTCACCTCGGGGCTGCCGGCCAGCATGCGCGGGCCGTCCAGCATGCCCTCGTTGATGGCGTCGCGGGCGGTGACACCTAGCATCGGTTTGGCGGACGCCGCTTCGAAGATCGAGGTGAACCCGTGGCTGAGCAGCAGACGCAGGTTTTGCGCGGTTTCAAGCATGTGGCGTTCGGGGCTGACAACGCCCAGTTCGGCGGGTTCATGGATACCGGTAAAGCTGGGGTGGCAGTGCCCCTCGACCATGCCGGGCATCAGCGTCATGCCGGTGCCGTCAATCTCCTGACCCTGCACGGCGGTATCACCCTCGGTAACAGAGGCAATTGTGTTGCCTTTCACGACCACCGTTCCGGCAAAGGCCGCGTCAGCCGTGCCGTCCCAGATCTGTGCGCCCGTGATTGTAAATGTGGTCATCGTCTCCTCCCAGAAATGGCCAGCGTTGGACACAACATGCGCCCGGCCATGGCTTTGGGACAGGAGGCGTATCACCCGACGTTCCCATATATTGGACTATGCCAATATCCGGGAAAAACCGCCCGACGACCCGGTTGGAGCAGAGTCAATCCTCTGACGAGATGAGCCGCAGAATGGTGTCGATGTTGAAGGCCAGCCGGGCCTCAAGTGCTGCGTCACCCATGTAATCGCGTTGAAACAGGATGCCGCCCGTATGCCGGTTCGTCAGATAATAATACCCGATGGCCGCGATGGTGATGTTGAGCTGAATGGGGTCGATCCCTGCGCGAAACACACCGCTTTCCACGCCGCGATCCAGGATGCGCTGAACCATATCCACAAATTCGCGTTGGCGCAGTTTCAGGCGATCCGCACCCTCAAGGTGTTTGCCTTTGTGCAGGTTGGCGCTGTTGACCAGCGTGATGAATTCGGGGTTCGCGAGGTAGTAATCCCACGTGAACCGCACCAGCCGTTCCATCGCGTCGCGGGGCGGCAATGCGTCCAGTTCGAGCGCCCGTTCGGCGTTCCGAATGTCCAGATACACCTCTTCGAGGACGGCACAAAACAGCGCCTCTTTCCCCCCGAAATAGTGGTAAATCATGCGCTTGTTGGAGCCCGCGCGCTCGGCGATTTCGTCCACCCGCGCGCCCGCCAATCCCAGTTTTGCAAACTCGGTCTTGGCAGCGGCCAAGATGCGCCCGCGCGTCGCATCCGCGTCCCGTTTGCGCACCTTGCGCTCGGGCGTCGTGCTCTGTGCCGTCATGCATTCCTCAACAACCAGCATGGCAATCCCGCGTCGCCATTGCGCTCTTATACCGTACTTGACAGAAAAGGGAAATCTTAAGTAACTAACTGGTGCGTTACTTAACCGAATCGTAATTTGATCCGGGTGCCAGCCGCAAAACGTCGGTTGGCAAAGTGAAAAAGAGCCGGGGAGGACCGGCTTGAACACAGGGCAAAATAGGGAGGAGCCCCATATGTCATTCATCAAGAAATTCATCGAACAAGAGACGATTTCGCGTCGAAACTTCTTGCTCGCATCCGCCTATGGCGTGTCCGGTGCCGCCGCGATGCGCATGTTCGGTCCGTCGCCTGCCATGGCCGCATCCTACAGCGATCCAACTGTTGCGTGGTCCTATCGCAACCGCACGAACCCGTATTGGAACGAGATCGTGTCGGGCGGCGAGGCCTTTGTCGAAAGCCTGGGCAAGGACAAGTCGTTCCTGACCCACCTGATCAATGAGGGATCGTCTGAAAAGTCGCTGGCCGACGTCAAGGCGCTGCTGGCCAAGACCAATGGCGAACTGGCTTTGGCCATCGACACCAACGACGCGCCCAACGCACGTCCGGTTGTCGAAAGCTGTGTCGAAGCGGGGGCCTATGTCTCGACGCTTTGGAACAAGACGGATGACCTGCACCCGTGGGATTTTGGCGACAACTATGTCAGCCACATGAGCTGGTCCGATGAAGGCCCCGCAGAGCAGACCGCCCGCATCCTGCTGGACGCCATTGGCGGCAAGGGCGGTGTTGTGCACCTTGGTGGCATCGCGTCGAATAACCCCGCCATTGAGCGTCTGAACGGTCTGAAGAACGCGCTCAAGGATTACCCGGACGTCGAATTGCTGGACGCGCAGCCCGCCGATTGGGACACGCAAAAGGCCAACCAGGTCATGTCCGGTTTCATCACCCGCTATGGCGACGAAATCTCGGGCGTGCACTGCGCCAATGACACAATCGCCTATGGGGTTCTTGAGGCTTTGCGCGCCGAAGGCATGGATATCCCGATCGTGTCCTATGACGGCAACCCGCAGGCCGTGGGCCTTGTTGCGGAGGGCAAAATCCTGGCCACTGTGTTCACCAACCCGCATTGGGGTGGCGGCATCACCGCGGCGCTGGCCTATTACGCGGCCACCGGTCACTTCAAACCGTCCGAAGAGCCAAACGAGCACCGCGAGTTCAATGGCCCATCGATCTTTGTCACGCCAGCAGATGCGGCAGAGTTCAAGGCGAACTACCTCGACAATGTGCCGACCTATGACTGGAAGGACTTCTGGGGCCCATCAAACGGACCCATCGTCTACAAGTAACCCAATCGTGGCGGGGCGTTCCTGAGATCGCCCCGCTCAGGATTTACCGATTTCTCCCAGGCGTGGTGTCTCTGGTCCGTGCAAATTCTGCGGACATCAGGGGCGCCATGTTTGGAGAACACCATCGGAGCATTGGCCCCATGTCATCTTCTACCGCCGCACTGCCAGACGGACCGCGCCGCATCAGCCGCGAGACGCTGGTCAAATGGGCGCCTCTTCTTGTTCTGGTGGTTCTTGTGTTGCTCTTTCCGCTGTTTGAATGGCTCGAAGACTTTCGTGACGGCAAAGACCACATTTATCTGCTCGACAGCCGTTTCCTGTCGATCCGCAATTTCGCCCGCATTGCGATCTCGGCCTCTCCGGCCTTGATGGTCGCCATCGGGGTCACCTTTATCATTCTTATGGGGTCCATTGATCTGTCGATGGAAGGCACGGTGTCGGTCTGTGCGGTCATGTTTGCCCTCATGTTCATCGGCATGGGCGGCACGCTTGCCAGTTGGGCGTTCCTTGCCATTCCCGGCGCACTGGTTGTCGGCGCGGTGATGGGGTTCATCAACGGGCTGGTGCACGTAAAGCTCAAGATCCCGTCGTTCATGGCGTCACTGGCCATGGGGTTCGTGGGCACCGGTTTTGCCTTGCTGCTGACGGGCGGTGACCGCATCCGGGTCGAGGACGAGGCGTTTCGGTCGCTGCTGACGGTGCGGTGGTTCAACTTTCCCGTCATGTGCTACGTCGCGTTGCTGGGTCTGCTGGTTGCATGGTTCATCCAGTCGCGCACCACGCTGGGCCGCAACTTTTACGCCGTGGGCGGGGGCGAGGAGCTGGCCAAGGCCAGTGGTCTCAACGTCAATCGGGTGCGGATCATGGGGTTCACGCTCGCGGGTGTGTTCTTTGCCATGGGGGCGCTGCTGGCGGTTGGGCGCATCGGCATTGCCGAAACGGCCACGGGCAACGGGTTCATGTTCGTTTCGATCACCGCTGTTGTGGTGGGTGGCACAGCCCTGTGGGGCGGCATTGGCGGGGTCTGGAACACGCTGATCGGTGTGCTGATCGTGAACGTGATCAACAACGGCATGGTGGTGATCGGCCTGCCCAATTGGGTGCAGGACGGCACGCTGGGCCTGTTGGTCATTGCCGCGGTGGTGCTATCGACCGACCGCCGCTCTGTCAGCTTTGTGAAATAGGGGGCGGGGCCATGTATGAACTGCAACAGATCGACAAACATTTTCCCGGCGTGCACGCGCTTAAGTCCATCGATTTCAAGATCGGACGCGGCGAAATTGTGGGCCTTGTCGGTGAAAACGGTGCGGGTAAATCCACGCTGATGAAGGTGATTTACGGCGCTTACCAGCCGGATGGCGGCACCGTGTCCATCGACGGCACAACCGTGCGGTTCCAGAACCCGCGTCAGGCCATGGATCACGGCATCGGTATGGTGTTTCAGGAACAATCGCTGATCACCAACCTGACGGTGGCCGAGAACATTTTCCTGGGCTTTGAACAGCAATTTGTCCGGTGGGGCGTCATCGACTGGAAGGCGCTGACCGCAGCCGCGCGTGCGCAACTGGCCAAGGTCAAGCTGGACATTGATCCAAGCATCGTCACTGCGCAGCTTTCCTTTGCCCAGCGTCAGTTGGTTGAGCTGGCCAAGGTGCTGACGCTCGAAGAGCGCGTGGACGGGGATCTCGTGATCCTGCTGGATGAACCGACCTCGGTGCTGGCGCGCGAAGAGGTGGAACTGCTGTTCCAGCTGGTCCGGGATCTCACGTCGCGCGCGTCCTTTATCTTTGTCAGTCACCGCATGGACGAAGTGCTGGAACTGAGCGACCGCATCTATGTGATGAAGGACGGTGAGGTGGTCGACGTGGTTGCCCAGGCCGACGCGCAGGTCGAAACGATCCAGCACAAGATGGTGGGCCGCGACATCGACAAGGAATACTACCGCGAACAAAAGCAACAGGACTACGAGCGCACAAACCCGCTGGTGTCGTTCCGCAATGTCAGCCACGCGGGCAGCTTTCAGGACATCTCGTTTGACCTGCACGCGGGCGAGGTGCTGTGCCTCGTCGGCACCGAAGGGTCAGGGCGCGAGGCGATCTTGCGCACGGTCTTTGGCCTCGATACGCCCACCTCTGGCACTGTCCAGATCAAGGGTGAGACCATCACGCATTTCAACGCCCAGTCCGGCGTGGCGCGCGGCATTGGCTATGTCCCCCGCGAACGCAAGGTCGAGGGGATTGTCAGCGGGATGAGCGTCTATGAGAACATGACCATCAGCCAGATGGGCAACTATGCCACGGGCGGCATCCTCAAGATCGGAGAAGAACGGGCGCTCGCCCGCGCTTGGATCGAAAAGTTGGGGATCAAGACACCCAACGAACACAAGGACTGCGCAGGCCTGTCGGGCGGCAATCAGCAAAAGGTGGTGCTGGCCAAATGGCGCTCTGGCGGGTCAGACATCATCCTGCTGGACCACCCCACGCGGGGCCTCGATATCGGGGCCAAGGAAGACGTCTATGAAATGGTGCGCGGCATGTGTGCTGACGGTGTGGGCATCATCCTCGTGGCCGACACACTCGAAGAGGCGATTGGTCTCTCGCACTCCATCATCGTCCTCAAGGACGGTCAATTCCAGCAACGGTTCGAAGGGATGCCGGGCGACAAGCCCACGCTCTTTGACCTTGTGCATCACATGATCTGAGGCGGGACAATGACCCTCGAAACACTCAAACCGCATTTTCCCTGGATCACCCTGCTTGTGCTGGTGGTGCTGGTTGGCGCTCTAAACCCGTCGTTCTTTGATCCGGGGGCGCTGATGCTGCTGATGGCTGACATCGTGCCGCTGTTCATCATGGCGATGGGGATGACCTTTGCGATTTACATTGGCGGTATCGACCTGTCGGTCCAGCAACTGGCCAATGTGGTCACTGTGGTTGCGACCGTCTATCTGGCCAACTTCGGGATCGGGGTTGCGGTGATTGCCATCCTGATCGGTTTCCTCTTTGGGGCCATTTCTGGCTACGTCACCACGCGGCTTTTTGTGCCGTCATTTGTGTCGACACTGGCGATGGGGTTTGTGGCGCTGTCCATGGCGAAATGGCTGTCGGATCAACGTGCGCTGTCCATGGACGCGACCCTGCGCAACGACAGCTTTGGATGGATGTTCGACACCACCGCCGGGTTTCCCAACGAATTGATCATTGCGCTGATCCTGCTGGCGCTGGCGTGGTTCCTGCAAACGCGCACCACCTTTGGCCGGTCGCTCAAGGCCGTCGGGGCAGGAGAGCTGGCCGCCGTGGCCTCGGGGCTGAATGTCGACAAGGTCAAGATCATCGCCTTCGCCATCTCGGGTGCGTTTGCCGCCATTGCGGGGCTGATGTTCTCGGTCAAACTGTCGGGGGGGGACGCCAACCTTGCCAACGGCTTCCTGTTGCTGGCGATTGTCGCTGTGCTGGTGGGGGGGACACCGCTCACCGGTGGGGTCGGTGGCGTGGTCAACACGGCCATCGGCACGCTCATCGTGATGGTGATCCGCGCGGCCATGGTCTACCTTGAGGTGGACGCGACACAGCAGCAGATGGTGTTTGGCATCGTTCTGATCGCTGCCATTGCGCTGACGATTGATCGGTCAAAATTGCGAGGGATTGTAAAGTGACACAGATGCGCGCCGCCGTTTTGGTGAAACCCGGAACCTTCGAGCTGCGCGATGTGCCACGCCCCGAACCCGGCCCGACAGAGGCGCTGGTGCGCATCACGCGCACGGGTATTTGCGGCACCGATCTGCACATTTTCCACGGCAACTATGCCGCCGATGCCTTGCCCATGATCCCGGGTCACGAATTCACCGGTCACATTGCGGCCCTCGGGTCCGAGGTGCAGGGGTTGAAAGAAGGTCAGTCCGTGGTGGTCGATATGAACATCGGCTGCACCCGCTGTTACTATTGCCGCCGGAACGAAGTGTTGAACTGTCCTGAGATGCGCCAGATGGGCATCACGATGGACGGGGCCTTTGCCGATTACATCTCTGTTCCGGCCCGCCTTGTGATCCCGGCGCCGGAGCATGTGCCCGCGAATGTGCTGGCCTTGACCGAGCCGTTGTCCTGCGTTGTGCGCGCCGCGCGCAAGTCGCAGGTCAGCTTTGGCCAGTCGGCGCTGGTGATTGGTGCAGGGCCCATCGGCAACCTGCATGTGCAATTGTTGCGCACCATTGGCGCGGCCCCGATTATCGTAACGGACCTGAGCGCCGACCGGGTGCAGATGGCGGTGGACTGCGGCGCAGATATTGGTGTCAGTGATCCCTTGCAACTGGAACAGGCCGTCCGCGACTCCACGGATGGGCGCGGCACGGACATCGTGATTGAAAGCGTCGGCAACGCGGCGCTGTACCAGCAGGCGCTTGGCCTGATGCGCAAGGGCGGGCATCTTGCGGCCTTTGGCCTGACGGGGCCGGACACGGCGCTGCCGCTCGATATTCTGACGACGATCCTGCAGGAAACCAGCGTCAAAGGGTCGGTGGCCGGTGTGGGCGAAGACATGCACGACGCGCTTACGCTGTTGACGCACGGACGGATCAAGACGGACCCGTTCACCACCGCAGATTTCGATCTCGAGGACATCCAGATGGCCTTTGAGAGCTATGCGGATCGTTCTGATGACCTCAAGACCCAGATCGTGATGGCCTGACGCTTTTGAGGCGCGATTCCGGCCACGGATTCGCTTGCGCCAATAGTAACTATATGGTTACTTAATGGCATTTGAGGCAAGCGGACAAAGGAATCACCTATGGATCAATCGAGCACGATTTTGACCCCGCCTTCGGAACCGCGTGAGTTTGGGTTCTTTGTGGATGGCGCATTTGTCCCCGCGGGGACACGCGATGTGTTTGAGCGCGCGTCACCCGGACATGGTGTGCCGGTGACACGTCTACCCAAGTGTACGGATGCGGATCTGGATGCGGCGGTTGCCTGCGCGCGCCGTGCGTTCGATGATCGCCGCTGGTCTGCCGCCGCCGCCACGGACCGCGCCGCGATCCTGTTGCGGACGGCTGACATCCTGCGGGCGCGCGCGGAGGAGATTGCCTATTGGGAAACGCTTGAGAACGGCAAACCCATCGCCCAGGCTCGCGCCGAGGTTGGCGGGTGTGTTGGGATGTTTGAACTGGCCGCAGGGCTTGCACGCACAGTGCATGGCGACAGCTTTAACAACACCGGCGACGGCGCACTGGGGCTTGTGACACGTGAACCTGTGGGCGTTGTGGGGCTGATCACGCCGTGGAATTTTCCGTTCCTGATCCTGTGCGAACGCGTCCCATACATCCTTGCGGGTGGTAACACGATTGTCGCCAAACCCTCGGAAATGACATCTGCCACCACGCTGATGTTGGCCGAAATCCTGACCGAAGCGGGCCTGCCTGCGGGTGTGTTCAACGTGGTCACGGGTTCCGGACGTTCGGTTGGCCAACGACTGCTTGAACATATGGATGTGGACATGTTGTCCTTTACCGGATCGACCGCCGTGGGACGTGCGGTGGTCGAGGCCTCGGGGCGGACCAATTTCAAGAAACTGGGCCTCGAACTGGGTGGCAAGAACCCACAGATCGTCTTCGCCGACGCAGACCTTGAGGATGCCGCTGACGGTGTCGCCTTTGGCATTGCGTTCAACACCGGACAGTGCTGTGTGTCGGGCTCGCGCCTCATTGTGGAACGGTCTGTGGCGGATAAATTCGGGCGTATGGTCGCGGGCAAACTGGCCAAGGCCCGGATCGGTGATCCGCTGGACGAGGCCACACAGATCGGGGCCATCACCACCGACGCGCAAAACGATACCATTATGGGCTATATCGCCAAGGGCACCGAAGAGGGGGCGACGCTGCTGTCGGGTGGCACCGCGCCGGATCTGGGGCAGGGGCAATACATCGAACCCACCGTGTTCACCGACGTGACGCCCGACATGGCCATCGCGCGCGAAGAAATCTTTGGGCCTGTGCTGACCATCCTGCCGTTTGACACGCTGGACGAAGCGATCGCCATGGCCAACGACACGGAATACGGCCTCGCGGCGAGCGTTTGGTCCAAGAACATCGACAAGGCCCTTACGGTCTCGCGCCAGGTTAGTGCCGGGCGCTTTTGGGTGAACACGACCCTCGCGGGCGGTCCCGAAATGCCCATTGGCGGCTTCAAGCTATCGGGTTGGGGACGCGAGGCCGGGATGTACGGGGTCGAGGAATACATGCAGGTCAAATCGGTTTTCATCGAGATCGGCAAGCGCGACCACTGGATCAAGTGACATGAGTGCTGCGGGTTTTGACTATGTAATCATCGGTGGCGGCTCTGCGGGGTGTGTTATGGCCAACCGACTGAGTGAGGACGCAAATGCGCGTATCCTCCTGCTCGAAGCGGGCGGCAAGGATTGGCACCCGCTGATCCATATGCCGGTGGGCTTTGCCAAGATGACCACCGGGCCGCACACATGGGGGTTCAAGACGGCCCCCCAGAAACATGCCAACAACCGTGAGATCCCCTATGCGCAGGCCCGTGTGATCGGCGGTGGATCGTCGATCAACGCCGAGGTTTTCACGCGCGGCGCGCCCGAAGACTATGACCGTTGGGCGCATGAAGAGGGCTGCGACGGATGGGCGTTCAAGGACATCCAACAGTATTTCCTGAAGTCCGAAGGCAATGGGCGGATGGCCGATGTCTGGCATGGCACGGATGGCCCATTGGGGGTATCGGATTTGCCCGATCCGCAGCCGATGACCCGTGCCTTTGTGCAGTCGTGTCAGCAGGCGGGCATCCCTTACTCGCACGATTTCAACGGCGAACGTCAAGCCGGGTGCGGCGTGTACCAGACCACGACGAAAGGCTACCGCCGCTGCTCCGCGGCGGTTGGGTATCTCAAGCCCGCGCTCAAACGCAAGAACCTGACGGTCGAGACCGGGTGCATGGTCAAGCGGATCACATTCGAGGGCAATCGCGCCACCGGGGTCGACTATTTCAACGGCAAGGAACGCAAGCACGCGCGCGCCACCAGCGAAGTGCTGGTGACGTCGGGGGCCATTGGCACACCCAAGATCATGATGCTGTCAGGGGTCGGACCCGCCGCGCATTTGCGCGCACACAACATTGACGTCGTGCATGACCTGCCGGGCGTTGGCGAGAACCTCAACGACCATTTTGGCATCGACATCGTGGGTGAGCTGACCGGGCACTACAGTCTCGACAAATACAACAAGCCGCATTGGGCCGCATGGGCGGGGTTGCAGTACCTGATGTTCCGGTCCGGCCCCATCACGTCCAACGTGGTGGAGGGCGGCGCGTTTTGGCATTCGGATGACCTGTCTGGCCTGCCTGATCTGCAGTTTCATTTTCTGGCCGGGGCTGGGGCCGAGGCGGGCGTGCCGGGTGTCACGCCCGGCGCTTCGGGGATCACGCTCAACTCTTATGCCGTGCGACCCAAGAGCCGTGGCACCGTGCGGCTTCGGTCAGGTGATCCGGCTGACATGCCTATCGTTGATCCCAATTTTCTGGCGGAACCCGACGACCTAAAGGTTGGCGTTGAAGGGGTGAAGTTGAGCCGCGAGATATTCTCTCAACCCGCCTTGCAAAAGCACCTGCGCGCCATCCGGTTTCCGGACGACGGTGTAAAAACGCAAAAGGAGTTGGAGGACTACGCACGCCAATACGGGCGCACGTCCTATCACCCCACATGCACCTGCAAGATGGGCACGGATGACATGGCTGTGGTGGGGACCGACCTGCGGGTGCACGGGCTCGACGGTATTCGCATCTGCGACAGTTCGGTGATGCCAAGCCTGATTGGGTCAAACACCAATGCGCCGACGATTATGATTGCCGAAAAAGCCAGCGATCTGGTACGTGGCAATCGCTAGCTGTTGGATGGTCTGCGCGGCACATGTTGGCTGCGCAGACCGCTTGTTTAGCTTAGTCCCATTCGGGCGCCCATGGCACTAGATCGGACCCGACAATTCTGTAGCCCGTCTGGGTCAGCTTCTCGATCCGCGCCATGTCCACATGGGACAGGGTGAAATCCATGATGTCGAAGTTGGCGCGGATGTTCTCGGGCTTGGTGGACATGGTGTTGATGCTCACGCCCTTCTGGATGATCCAGCGCAACACGACCTGTGCCGCAGACTTGCCATAGCCCGCGCCAATCTCGGCAAACTCCGGATGCTTGAACACCTCACCGCGCGCGACGGATGAATAGGACGACAGCGGTATGCCCACGTCGTTCGCACCGGCCAACAATGTGTCCTGGTTGAGCAGCGGATGAAATTCGACCTGGTTCGTCACGATAGGGGCGTCCACGACCGTGACTGCCTTTTTCATCATCGCGATGGTGTAGTTGGACACGCCGATGTTTTGGGTCAGCCCCTGGTCTTTGGCTTTTTGCAGCAACTCGAGCGATGGCGCGACCTCTCCGTCGATAGGGGGCCAGTGCAGCAGCAGCACATCCACGAAATCCAGTTTCAGGTCCTTGAGCGACCGTTCGACTGAGGCCATGAAAGCGTCTTCGGAGAAATTGTCGGGATGCACTTTAGTGGTGATGCACATCTCGTCACGCTTGAGACCGGTGGCGGCCAGCGCCCCTCCGGTTTCTGCTTCGTTTCCATACATTTGCGCCGTATCAAAGGCTCGATAGCCGGCTTCGGCGGCTGCAAGAATGGCGTCGCGGGCGACGTCCCCGGTCAACGGAAAGGTGCCAAAGGCGCGCTGGTGTGTCTTTTGGAAATAGATGTTCATTCGTTGCCTCCCTGAGTCGCCTCAATTAGTAACTCAATGGTTACTTAACGCCAAGACTTTCTGTCCCGACTGCTGATTTTATTGAGAAATCTGGACTTGATTGGCGGCCTGACGCACGGCATAGTCAAATAACTGTCTGGTTACTTGCCAGCCCACACATGTGAAAGATGCCGCCCGTGACCAAGCAGACCACCGCCGCTGACGCTGTTGCCCTGATCCCGGATGGGGCGATGGTGGCTGTGAATTCCTCCAGCGGTTTGTGTTGCCCGGATGCGGTGCTTGAGGCTTTGGGTGAACGGTTTGACACCACGGGTCATCCGCGCGACCTGACCACCATTCACCCGATTGCAGCAGGTGACTTTTTCGGCACCAAAGGTGTGGACCATATCGCCAAACCGGGGTGTCTGAAGCGGATCATAGGTGGCAGTTATCCGTCCGGTCCCACCAATGCCGAGCCGCCGCTGATCTGGCAGATGATCACGGGCAATCAGGTCGAGGCCTATAACCTGCCATCCGGTATCATTTTCGATATGTTGCGCGAAGGCGCGGGGCAGCGGCCCGGCGTTTTGTCCAAGGTTGGTATGGGCACATTTGTGGACCCCGACATCGAAGGCGGGGCGATGAACGAGCTGGCGCGTGCTCAGCCGATTGTCAGGCGTGAACATTTCGATGGCGAAGATTGGCTGTACTTCAAGGCATTGCGGCCCGACGTTGCCATCATCCGTGCGAGCACAGCAGATCAACGCGGCAATCTCAGCTTTGAATCCGAGGGGGCGTATCTGGGCGCGATGGAGATGGCGCTTGCGGCACGGAACTGCGGCGGCATCGTCATTGCGCAAGTGCGGCGCATCACGGCCAATGGATCGATCCGCCCGCATGATGTGCGTGTACCGGGCATCATGGTGGACCACATCGTCGAAGCGCCCGAGATGTTGCAAACCACGGCCACACCCTATGATCCGGCCATTTCGGGGGAATTGATCCGACCCTTGGACAGTTTCCAACTGCCAGAATTCAATGTGCAAAAGGTGATCGCAAGACGTGTGGCGCAGGAATTGCAGGCGGGATGGGCCGTCAATGTCGGCTTCGGTGTGTCGGCCAACGTCCCCCGGATCTTTCTCGAAGAGGGGCTGCACGGGACCGTCACGTGGGTCATCGAACAGGGGGCTGTGGGCGGCATTCCGTTGCTTGATTTCAAGTTTGGATGCTCGGCCAATGCCGAAGCCTTTGTCGCCTCGCCGCATCAGTTCTCGTATTTTCAGGCAGGCGGGTTTGATGCCTCGCTGCTGTCGTTCCTTGAGATCGACGCCCACGGTTCGGTCAATGTGTCCCGTTTGGCGGCCACGCCGCACCGAACGGCAGGGGCAGGTGGGTTTGTGGACATCACCAGCCGGGCCAAGCGCATCATCTTTTCCGGCACGTTCAACGCAGGCGCAAAGATGCGGATTGAAGGTGCAAAGCTTGTGATCGACAAGGAGGGGCATACGGCCAAAATCGTGGAGGCCGTGGACCAGATTTCATTCTCGGGTCAACGCGCCACGGCGCAGGGGCAAGAGGCGGTCTATGTCACGGAACGCTGTGTTCTTAAACTGACGGACAAGGGCCTGATGGTCACCGAAATTGCGCCGGGCATCGACCTGGAGCGGGACGTGTTGGGTCAGGCGCAAACGCCGCTGCTGGTTGCTGACACGCTTGGTATGATGGACGCCGCGTTGTTTGATCCCGCGCCATTTGGCCTGTCGGTATGACTGTCCGTCTGTCCATTGACGAAGGTGTTGCGCGTCTGGTCCTTGATCGGCCCGCAAAGCTGAATGCGCTGGATGCGGAGATGGTGAACGCCTTGGGCGACCGGTGCCGAGAGATCGAGCGCAGTGATGCGGGCGTTGTTATCCTGTCCGGTGCGGGCAAGGCCTTTTGCGCGGGGGGCGACATAGAGGCCTGGGCCGACGAAAGCCCCGACGCGTTTGGGCGCCATTGGGTGCGTGACGGGCACGCCGTGTTCGATGCGCTGGCCCGGTTGCGCCAACCGGTCATTGCGCTGCTGGATGGGCATGCTTTGGGTGGCGGGTTGGAACTGGCGGCCTGTGCGGATTTGCGGATTGCCGAAGCGCACATAAAGGTCGGACAACCAGAGACCGGTTTGGGCATCATTCCGGGCTGGTCCGGCACACAGCGTGTCGTGCAACGCTTTGGTGCGCAGGTTGCGCGGCGGATGTCGCTGTTTGGCGAAGTGTTCGATGCTCACGCCGCGCTGCAACTGGGCCTGGTGGACACAGTGGTCGAGACAGGGGCGGGTGGCGATGCCGCTGATGCGATGGCGCGCGCGGTCCTGTCCCGCAGCCCACGGGCCACAGAACTGGCCAAGATGATGATCAATGCCGCTGATGGCGAGGACCGCGCGCGCGTCCTCGAAGCCTTGGCTGGGACTATTGCCGCAGGGTCCGACGACCTTGCCGAAGGGCTGGCCGCGTTCCGCGAGAAACGGCCGCCGAAATTCAGAAAGGACGATCCATGATCCGCCACCTCGTTGCCTTGCGCTATGCGCCGGACACCTCTGCTGACACCAAGAAATCGCTGATGGATGATTTGGCAGGCCTGTCGGCGCATATCGACGGCATTCTGGACTTTCAGGTGCGCGACAACGTCAGCGTCGAAGATGAATTGGTGCGCGGTTTCCGGCATCTGTTCTGGTTTGATTTTCAGGATGAGGCGGTGCGCGATACCTATCTGGCCGACCCGGTTCACCAGTCGATCGGCGCCCGGATCGTCGCAACTCTGGAAGGCGGAGCGGACGGTGTTTTTGTGATGGATTTCAGTGTTTAACTGGACGTAGTTTCTGTGCCGGTTGAGGTTGGTCTGCGCGTTGTAGTGACCGTGTGCCAGCGGCTGCTCAATCAAAGCTGTCTGGTCATACAGGTCGCTGACTAACGAAACCCTTCCTCGCCGTCTTCGTGCAGCTTGGGTCCGCGTGCGGTGATCGGCTCCAACGCGGCAGCGACATCGACATTCGGCGCCGCATGGACATCTGTGATCCGCGCCTCGGGGTTCGCAGCCCAGTTCACGGCGTTCACCAGCACCTTTTGTACGTTGGCGTCGTGGTAGGTCGGATAGGCCTCGTGACCGGGGCGGAAGTAGAAGACGTTGCCCGCGCCGCGCCGATAAGTCAGGCCGGACCGAAAGACCTCGCCCCCCTCGAACCAACTGATGAAGACGGTTTCCAGCGGCTCAGGCACCGAGAAGGGTTCGCCATACATCTCTTCCTGGTTGAGCTCGAAGTGGTTGGGCAAGCCGCGCGCGATGGGGTGGTGACGGGATGTGACCCAAAGGCGCTCGCGTTCGCCTGCTTCTCGCCATGTCAAATTGCAGGGCGTCCCCATCAGTTTCTTGAAGATTTTGGAAAAATGCGCGGAGTGCAGCAGGATCAAACCCATGCCGCCATAGACCGCGTCGGCCACGCGTTCCACCACCGCGTCGTCCACGTCGCTATGGGCGGCATGACCCCACCACAGCAGCACATCCGTGTTGTCCAGACGCGACTGTGGCAGACCGTGTTCAGGCTCCTGAAGGGTGGCGGTCGATGCATCAATGCCGCCCGCCGTGAGCGCGTCAGCAATGCAAGTGTGCATGCCGTGAGGGTAGAGATCAGCGACAATCTTGCTGGTTTTTTCATGGACGTTTTCGCCCCATACGACGGCCTTGATCATCTGTTGGCTTCCTCGGGTTCAGGGCGGTCAGGCGACGTCGCGCGGCATGCCTGTGCTGTCGCGGACAATCAGTTCGGGATCGATGATGAGTTGCTCGCTGGCACCCGGCTGGCCCTCGATCAGGGCGATCAGCTTTCGCGCGGCCAATTTGCCCCATTCGCGGCGGGGCAGCCGCACCGAAGACAGACCGGGGTTGAAGACGGCGGAGTAGGGCATGTCGTCGTAGCCGATAACCGATATGTCTTGCGGCACGCGCAGTCCGGCCTTGGCAAGGCCGTGCAGCAGGCCGGTTGCGGCCTCGTCATTGTGGACAAAGACGGCCGTGGGCAAGGTCGCGGATCCGGCCAGAGATTTTGCGGCGTTTTGCCCAAACTCGATGGACAGATCCCCCAGAATGCGGCGTTCGTCCTGTGGATCGATCTTGGCCTTGAGAAGCACGTCGCGGAACCCCAAATAGCGCCGTTCGAAGACGGGAATGTCCAGCGAGCCGCAGACCTGCACGATGTTGGTATGACCCAAGTCAACCAGATGTTCGGCGGCCAGACGCCCGCCCAATTCGTCGCCCGTGCGCACGGTCGGCAGCTCGAGTTCCCGGTGGCCGCCGCAGGACACCAGAGGTGGGCCGGAATATGTGCCGTCTTCGTCGCTGGGCAGGAGGTCTTCGGGGATGTTGAGCGTGTTCAGGATGAGGCCACCGGCCTGGTTCTTGAGCAACATGTCCGTGTAGGCGCGTTCCGTTTCGGTGTCGCCAGAGGTGTCGCCGATCAGAACGACATAGCCGTGGTCGCGCGCCTCTTCTTCGATGCCTTTGAAGAACGAGGCAAAGAAGGCGTTGGTGATGTCGGAGACCAGCACCAGCAAGGTCTTGCTGCTGCCGCGGCGCAGTTCGGCGGCGGCCTGATTGGCGCGGTAGCCCAGACGTTTCATCGCCTCGAACACCAGATCGCGGGTTTCGGGTTTGACGTCGTCGGGCCGTGACATTGCGCGTGACACCGTGGCGATGGACACATCGGCTTCGCGGGCGACGTCTTTTACGGTCGGTTTCTTTGTGCTCATGGCCACCACGTTCATCGGATCACACCGAAAGCGGGCGACCGTTCTGGTCAAACTTATGGATGAACTCGGGGCGGGGCTTCAAGTGAACCGTGTCGCCGACCCTTTGGTCGTGTTGTCCGCTGAGATTGACCGTCAGGGATCCGGCGCCCGCGACGTTCACATACAGAACGGTGTCGTGGCCGAGGCGTTCGACCAATGTGACCTTGCCACTCCATGCGTCGTCGGCAGGACCGATGTCAAAGTGTTCGGGGCGCACGCCCATGGTGGCGGCGTCGACGACCTGTGCGTGCGGGCCTGTGATGAAGTTCATTTTGGGCGAGCCGATAAAGCCCGCCACAAATTCGGACGCGGGGTTGTTGTAGAGATCCATGGGGCTGCCGACCTGTTCGATATAGCCGCCATTCAGCACCACGATCCGGTCCGCCATGGTCATGGCCTCCACCTGATCGTAGGTGACGTAGATCATGGTGGTTTCCACACGTTGGTGCAGTTCGCTGATCTCGACCCGTGTTTCGGAGCGCAGTGCGGCGTCGAGGTTGGACAGGGGTTCATCTAGCAGGAACACTTTGGGTTTGCGGACAATCGCGCGGCCAATGGCGACGCGCTGGCGTTGACCCCCAGACAGCTGGCCGGGCTTTCGGTCAAGGTAGGGGCCAAGCTGGAGCGCGTCGGCGGCCTCTTGCACCTTTTCGGCAATCTCGGCCTTGGATTTGCGTTCCAGGCTCAAGGAAAAGCCCATGTTTTCGGCCACGGTCATTTGTGGGTAGAGCGCGTAGGACTGGAACACCATGGCGATGTCGCGCTGTTTGGGCGACAGCGCATTGGCGCGGGTTCCGCCGATCGTCAACTCGCCGCCGGTGATCTCTTCGAGCCCTGCGATCATCCGCAGCAGGGTCGACTTGCCACATCCCGAAGGGCCGACAAACACGATGAACTCACCATCCGCGATTGACAGGTTGATGTCGTGCAGCACCTCGGTTTGCCCATAGGCCTTCGACAGGTTCTTCAATTCAAGTCCAGCCATTGGCTCCTCCGTTACCGCGCGACCATGGGTGCGCGAATGATTTTCTGAATGTTTTCAAGCGATGCGGCTTGCAGTTGGCGATCCGGATGTCCCGACTGGATGGCCCGGATGTCGTGCAGGATCATGTCCCCGATGGGGTGACGCCCGCCGTCGACGGCGGCGGCGCGGTGCGGCGACCAGATCACGTTGTCGGCCTGACGCAAGGCGTCACGCTTTGACACCGGCTCATGCGGGAACACGTCGCTGGCGATGCGCAAGCGCCCCGCATCCGCGGCCTGGAGCAGAGCGTCGAAATCCACCAAATGCGCCCGGCTGACCACAACCACCAAAGTGCCGTGCGGGATTTTGCCAATCAGGTCGCGCGACACCAGATGGTAGTTGTCCTCGGTCGGCGTGGCGGCCACGACCACGCAGCGGCACGTGGTCACCGTTTCCTCAAGGTCGCAGAACGCGACATCCCGGATTGTGCCTGCCGCCTTGAGCCAGGGATCGAAGGCCTTGATCTGTGGCGAAAACGGGGCCAGCAAACGCGCCGTTTCGCGTGCGATCGATCCGTAGCCCACAAAGCCGATGGTTTGACCGTAGAGCGAAAAGTCGGTGCCGCTGTTGTCGTGCAGCCACCGTTCGGAGCCATTGCGGAACCGTTCGTGTTCGTCGACGATACCGCGCGCCCCGGCGAGGATCAGACCGAGGGTCATTTCGGCGACCGAATAGCGGAAACCCGGCGCGCAGGACAAAACCTCGATCCCGCGATCAAAGCAGGCCTGATAGTCGATGCCGGTCTGAAAGGTGCCGGCGACTTCGATTACGGCCTTGAGGTGCGGCGCCATGTCGATCTCGGTTCGGGTCAGCGATGGTGTGGCGGCAATTAGGAACTCTGCGTGGGACAGGTGGGTCGCAAGGTGGTCCTTGGGCAGTGGCCAGTTGACGCCGCCGATCACGGTGCAGGTTTCCTGCAATGCACCAAAGGTTGCGGGACGAAACAGTTCCTCGAGCTGGCGAAAGTGCTGATCCATGATGACAACGCTTTTGGTCATTTGACCGCCCCGGCCGTCATGCCGCGTACGAAGCTGCGCTGGAACACGAGGAACAATAGAACAACAGGGATCGCCATGATGGCCGTACCGCTGGAAAGGCCAGTGACGTCTCGTGTCATCGTGCCCTGAAAGTTAAGCAGGCCCACAGACAACGTGCGCATTTCGTCCCGTGTCATCAGCAACAAGCGCAGTAGCAAGTCGTTCCAGCTCCAGAGAAATTCGAGCAGTGCGGTTGTCACAACGGCCGGTGTTGCAATGGGCATGACCACGCGGCGATAGATCTGAAACTCGGTTGCGCCGTCAATCCGCGCCGCCTCGTGCAGGGCCTTGGGGACCCCGGCAAAATACGAGGTGAACATGAAGACAAAGACCGACACGGCCAAGGCAAGGTCTGCAAAAATCACCCCGAGATGCGAGTTCAGCAGGCCCAGTGACCGCACGATCTGGAACAGGGGCAAGACAACTGCCGTGACTGGGATCATAAGGCCCAGAACAAAGAGGAGTTGCAGCAGCATCTTGCCGCGAAACTCCATGAAGACCATCGCATAGGCCGCAAGCGACGCGATCAGGATCATGACAATCGCGTCCACCACCGAGATGATCAGGGTGTTGACGAAATATCCGCTGAAGCCGCCATCGGTCCAGACGCGGACATAGTGATCGAATGTCAACTCTTGGGGCGGATACCACGCCGGGTTTACCAGTTCGGTTGTCGGCTTGAGCGATGTGAACACCGTCAGCACCAGCGGTGCCGCCATCAGGACTGCGATAACGCCCAGGACAAAGAGAAGGAGCCATTTGCGTGCCATTTTACTGGTCCTTCCGGTTCTGAATTTGCAGGTAAATGATGGTTGCAAAACTGACGATCACCAGCAGGGCGACACCAATTGCGGATCCATAGCCATAGTCGTTTTCCAGCGCGCCGCGCTTGTACATGTAGGTCGACAGGATCTCGCTGAAGCGGATGGGGCCGCCTTGGGTCGTGGTCCAGACGATGTCGAAGACCTTGAACGACTGGGTGAGGGTCAGGATGAACACAACGGCTGTCACGGGGCGCAATGCGGTCATCGTGACATAGCGGAACTGCTGCAATGGCGTGGCACCGTCCACCTTGGAGGCCTCATAGAGGTCTTCGTCCACGGCCTGAAGACCGGCCAGAAAGATGATCACGCTCAGCCCAATGGTTGACCAGCTGTGGGCAAAGGCAAGCGCGTAAAGAACAACGCTGGGATCGCCCAGCCAAGGCCGGGTCAGTGCGTCCAGGCCCACGCCATCCAGCACCTGATTGATCACGCCCTTGGGCTGGTACATCCAACGCCAGATGGTGGCCACGGCCATGGGCGAGATCACGACGGGCAGAACGATGCAGGTTTGGATCAGCAGGCGTGCTTTCCACACCCGCGCCAGCATCGCCGCAATGACCAGACCCAGACCGACATTGATCACAAGGATCACGCCGGACCAGACAAAGGTGTTGCGGAACGCTTCCCAGAAGATCTTGTCCGAGAACATTTTGCGGTAGTTTTCGAGCCCGATGTAATTGCGTTTGGGGCTGATGCCGTCCCAATCGGTGAACGAATATTCGATGACGGAGACGGTCGGGTAGAGGGCGAAGACGATGTAGATCGACAGGGCAGGGAACAGGAACAGAACCGGGTTCAGCCGCTGGGCGAGTTTGGAATTTGGATCGAGCCGCATGGCGTCATCTCCACATGAGGGCGGCACACGACCGGGCAAGGTCGGCGCGCGGGTGAGGTGGGACGTGGTGGGGCGGTTCCCGAAGTGGGGAGAGACCCCGGAAACCGTCGCCTAAAGCGCGTGTGCGCCTTATTCGTCCGCGATGCCGCCTGGTCGCATGATTTTGCCCGCCTCTTTGGCCTCGGCCCAGGCGTCCTGCATGTCTGCGGTGAACGCCTCAGGTGTCATCACGTTGAGAAGCAGACCCTGCAAGCCGTCATAGGACACGGTGGTCAGGCTGCCCGGTGTGATTGTGTCCAGAAACGCGGGAACGGATCCGTTGGCGGCATGATCGTCAGCCGTCTTCCAGATGTCCTGCGCCAGTTGCGACATCTCTGCCTGGGCTAGCGCCTCTTCGAGCGGGCCGACGGGGATTGTGCCGGCGTTCAGCAGGGCAACGCGACCTGTGGTTTCGATGAATATGCTGTTGAGAAATGCGATGGCTTGTTCCTCAACTTCGGAGCCTTTGCGGATGTACCAGCCAATGCCGATGGAGTTCGTCGGGTGGATTTTTTGACCTTCTTCAAAGGGTGGGACAGCAAAGACGCTGTAGTCGCCGATCCGGTCGCCCGCCGCCTCGATGCCGCCACCGATGACCCACGGCCCGGTGAACGTCATGGGCACGTCACCCGCCCAAAAGCTGTCCATCAACTCGCCGTAGCCAATCGCCACGGGCGTTGGGCCAAACCAGCCCGCCTGGCCCATCTCCTGCAACTTGGCAGAGGCCGCGACAAAGGGCGCGTCGGTCCACGCGCCGTCGCCAAACAGGACGTTCTCGATCCCGTCCGGCCCGGCATAGCGGCCAAACATCATGGACTGCCAATGTGATACGGGCCATTTGTCGGCACCTGCAAGGCCAATGGGCGTGTCATAGCCTGCCGCTTGCAGGGCAGCGACAGTGGCTTCCATTTCTGCCCAGGTGGTTGGAACTGTCACGCCCACTTCATCAAAGATCGCCTGATTGTAGAACATCCCCGTGGTCTCAACTTCGTTGCCGAATGCCCAGAGTTTGCCGTCGCTGGATGTCTGCACAATGATCCCCTCGGGGATCGTGTCCGCCCAGCCGTGTTGCCGGTAAGCATCCGTGAGGTCAGCAACCATCCCGCCCGCGATCAACGCCGCCGGTTGGCCGGGACCCGTGCCGAATGTAAAGAGGTCCGGCCCTTCGCCAGCAGACAGGGCAGGGACGAGGGCAGGGTTGAAAAGGTCAGACGAGTTTTTGACAATCGTGTTTACTGCGTCGGATTGGGATGCGTTGAACGCCTCGGCCAGTTCGTCATAGATCGTCGTTTGACCGGGTTCTCCCGCCACCCAGACAACCACTTCGCTTTGTGCCAGGGCCATTGCAGGCATGCTGCAGAGCACCCCGAGAGCCGTGGCTGCGCCATAAAAGTTCCTCATCATATCCTCCAATTGATGTGGCAGTTTGAAAAATGTAAACGATTACATTACGTATGTAAACGAATACATTTTTGTCTGGGCTGACGCCTAAGTATGGTCATTGGGGAGGTGCTACGCGGTTGCGAAAGCGGACAGCCCATTGCAGGCGGCATCAGCGATGCCCGCCGTGTCTTCGGTGCGGAATCTGTGAGAATGGCGGACCCTAGAGGATTCGAACCTCTGGCCTCTGCCTTCGGAGGGCAGCGCTCTATCCAGCTGAGCTAAGGGTCCACAAGGCGCGGTATAGCGATGCCATCCGCGCCCTGCAATTGCAAATTGTGCGCCGGTCAGAGCGAGATGCGGAACTGGGCAAAGCCGTCCGGGCCGTCGCCCGCGGGCTCGATCGTGACGCCCTTGACGTCATCGATATAGTCCGCAGCCTTTGGTCCGGTTTCAAACAAGACGGATGTGTCCGGCAGGGGGGCAAAAGACCAGTTGGCGTCGGCGCGGGGGCTGATGGTGCCCTGGTCAACGATGTAGCGCACAATCACGTCGCGGTTTGTGTCGGGTGCCTCGAACACGATGCTGTCGCCTTTGGCACCAGGGAAGTTGCCGCCGCCGCCCGCGCGATAGTTGTTGGTCGCAATGATGAACTTCGCATTCGGGTCAATGGGTTGTCCGTCATAGTTCAAGTCTACGATGCGACTGGCGTCGGGGTTGATCACGTTGCCTTTGGGGTCGAATTTGGACGGCTGGCTCAGGTCGATCTGATAGGTCACCCCGTCCATGACGTCGAAGTTATAGGACGGGAACTCGGGGTTCAGCAGGGGCTGATCCGTTGATCCGGGTGTCACTTGATTGAACATACCCGCCGAGCGTTCCAGCCAATCCTTGACCTCGGCGCCAGTGACCAGCACGGCACGCGCAGTGTTGGGATAGAGGTAGAGGTCCGAGACGTTTTTGATCGCCACGTCACCCTTTGGCACATCGGTGAAATACTCGGGTCCACCACGACCACCGGCCTTGAAGGGTGCAGCGGCGGATAGAATTGGAAGTCCTTCGTATTCAGTGCCTTGCATCATGTCCTTGATGTACCAACTTTGGGCAATCGACACAATTTGAACGGACGGATCATCGGCCACCAGTGCGAAATAGCTATGAAGTGGGGCGTCTGTTTTGCCTACAGCGCGGCGGACATAGGCAAGCGTCGCGTCGTGGTCGGCCTGAACGCTGGCAAGCACGGGTTCCTGGCTGTCGACAAGCGCGGTGATCGAGCGATCCTCGTTGCGTTTGGAAATCGGTCGCGCTTCGGAACCGTGTCCCGTGATGCGCCATTCCGACCCGTCGCGTTCCAGCATCAGGTCAATTACCCCAAGGTGAGAGCCCCAGAACCCGCCCATAGCCGCCGGTTTGCCGTGAATGGTGCCTGCAGCCACGTCAACGGCGGGCATGTCCGCGTAGTTGGGTGAGGGGAAGACCTGGTGGTGGTGACCAGTCAGCACAGCGTCAATACCGTCAATGGCGGCCAGCGGCACCGAGGCGTTCTCCATCCCGTCGCTGTGATCAGCGGCGCCAATGCCGGAGTGGCTGAGCGCGATGATGATGTCGGCGCCTTGTTCCTTCATCAGCGGCACGAGGGTGCGGGCGGTGTCGACGATGTCGCGCGCTTGTACGTTGCCTTCGAGGTGGCGGCGGTCCCAGTTCATGATCTGGGGTGGCACAAATCCGATCAGACCGACCTTGATCGGGTGTTCGGCGCCGTCGCCATCGGTGACCATACGGTCCATGATGACAAAGGGTGGCACCAGCGTGGTGTCGCTGGCCGCCGTTGCACCCTGCGCCTTGGACACGTTGGCACAGACGACGGGGAAGTCGGCCCCGGCAAGGGATTTCATCAGGAAATCAAGACCGTAGTTGAACTCGTGGTTGCCCAGCGTGGCCGCGTCAAAGCCCACGGTGTTCATCGCGGTGATGATCGGGTGCGCGTCGCCGTCCTTCATCCCGCGTTCGTAGGCGATATAGTCGCCCATCGGATTGCCCTGAAGGAAGTCACCGTTGTCGATCAGCATCGAGTTCGTGGCTTCCGCCCGGATGCTTTCGATGATGGATGCGGTGCGGGCAAGGCCCACGGTGTCGCGCGGTTTGTCGGCGTAATAGTCATAGGGAAAGACATGCACATGCAGGTCTGTCGTTTCCATGATCCGCAGGTGCGCTTGATTGCTGGCGGCGCGTACGCTGAACGGGTGCAAGGCGGCGAATGTAGCCGTTGTGGCCAGGAAAGTGCGGCGTGAAATCAGATGAGTCATGGTGTCCCCCGATGTGGTGATGGTTGTCCTAGACTAGGCCGCTAATGGGGATGTGTCACAGGAACATGTCGGAGCCGGCGAAATTGCGCAGATTTTTCTCGCCTGCGCGGAACCAATATGCAGGGCGCGACGTTTCAGTGGTGTTGATAGACACAACACGCGTGTCGGGCGATGCAGCCATTTGCCTCGTATGCTTCGCCCGACACGAAAAAGGGCACCAGCGGTGCCCTTGGAACGAAACGGATGAGTTAGGAGGGAGTGGACTTAGCCACCCCAGCTGCGCACGACGCCACAATCCATGTGGACAAAGTTGGAGCCGGAGTATTTCCCGACGCCACCGCCGCGACATGCTTGGGCTGCGCGGGCCATTTGGCTGACCGAGCGGGTCGACAGACGCAGATCGGCGGCTTGACCCTTCATGTGCAGGGAATTCTTGGCGACACCACGGCTGCGCGAACGGAGCATGGCGTTGGTTTTGGGGCTGCGATAGCCGGACAGCAGCATATAGGGTTCTTCGACATCCATCAGGTTGTGCGCGGCGGCCATGATGTCGACGGTGCGCAGATCCATGGATTTGACGTCGTCGGTTCGCCAGTCGCGCATAAAGTGGTTCACCTCGCGGACAGCGTCCTTGATGTAGTGACCTTCGATCCAATAGATCATGTCGATGCGTTCGCCGGTGCGGCCCGAGTACATGCGCAGACGGCGGATGTCGCCAGAACCGCGCAAAAAGCCAGCTGCGTTGGAGTAGGTGGGGGCCGCAACGAGTGTCGTTGCCGCAAATGCACCGAGGATCGCCCGGCGGGTCATGCCCGTAGAGATTTCATTCGTCATGTAACTGCGCCGTCCCGTACGTCTGCCTTCCCGTGATGTTACACGGGATTTGTCATCTCATCCCCAGATGCAACACTTCTATTGCATAGCTTGATTCGTTTACCAAGCGCTGAATCCGGTGCCACAAAGGTCACAAGAGTTTTCGGCAGATTTTTGCGCATAATTTGTCAATTGTGGCCAAACGGGCCGCGAGCGATGCACACGCGCATCACGCAAGGCTAAGTTTGGGACCTGTCCCACATGTGAATGGACAGTTTTGCGGGCCGTTTGGGATAAGCGAAGTAGCTGCATAATAATATTCAGAGGTGTGTCATGTCGTTGGCGGTTTTCCGATTTTGGTCTGTTGCTCTTGCGCTGGTCGTTGCGCTGTTGGTTGGCGGTTCACCGCAGCCTGCATCCGCACAGGTCACCGCGTTCAAGCAGGCGGTTGCAGAGGCCGCGGCACGGGATGCGGACATTGCGGCGTTCTACAAGGCCAACGGGTTTGACAGCCTGTGGACCGGACGGTCGGGGCGCGAACGCCAGCGTCGTTCGGCACTGTTTGCGGCATTGGATCAAGCGGGCAATCACGGCCTGCCAGTTGCTCGGTACGACGCCGAGGGTCTCAAGGCCAAGCTGAAGGCCGCGCGGAATGCCCGCGACCGTGGGTTGGTCGAAGTCGAGATGAGCCGGACGTTCCTGCAATATTCGCGCGATTTGCAAACCGGTGTTTTGGTGCCCAGCCGGATTGACCGCGCCATCGTGCGTCAGGTTCCGTACCGGGATCGCACGTCGTATCTGGTGAACTTTTCCAAGTCCTCGCCCAGCGGATTTTTCAAAGCGCTGGCACCCAAGACCATGGAATACACCGCGTTGATGAAGGAAAAGCTGCGGATGGAGCGGCTGTTGGCCAAGGGCGGCTGGGGCCAGAAAGTGCCTGCAAAGGCGCTCAAGCCCGGTCAGTCTGGCGACGCTGTTGTGATCATGCGCAATCGCTTGATCGCCATGGGTTTCCTCAAGCGGACGAACAGTCAGAGCTATGATGCCGCAATGCAATCGGCGGTCCAGCAGTTCCAGTTGGCGCACGGCCTTGTGGCCGATGGTGCCGCAGGTCCTGCGACAATGGTTGAGATCAACAAGACCGTGCAGACGCGCCTGCAATCCGTGATCGTCGCGATGGAGCGGGAGCGTTGGGTCAATCAGGAACGTGGCAAGCGTCACATCCTGGTCAACATCCCTGACTTTACGGCCAATGTCGTCGACAACGGCAAGGTGACGTTCCAAACGCGTTCGGTGGTTGGTGCCAATCAGGATGACCGTCCGACGCCCGAATTTTCGGACGTGATGGAGTTCATGGTCATCAACCCAAGCTGGTATGTGCCGCGTTCGATCGTGACCAAGGAGTATCTGCCCGCACTCAAGCGCAACCGCAACGCGGTGCGCCACATCGAAATCACGGACAGCAAAGGCCGCAAGGTGAACCGGGGTGCCGTGAACTTTAGCCAGTACACAGCCAAGACGTTCCCCTTTGCCATGCGCCAGCCGCCCAGCAAGGGCAACGCGCTGGGTCTGGTCAAGTTCATGTTCCCCAACGTGCACAACATCTACCTGCACGACACACCGGCCAAGAACCTCTTTGGACGTGAAGTGCGCGCCTATAGCCACGGCTGTGTGCGTCTGGCTGACCCGTTTGATTTTGCCTACGCGTTGCTGGCAAAGCAGGAAAGCAACCCCGAACAATACTTCCAATCGGTGCTGGCGACCGGTCGCGAGACGCGGGTGGACCTCAAAGCGCCGGTGCCTGTGCACATCATCTACCGCACAGCGTTCACGTCGCCCAAAGGCCATACGCAATACCGTCGTGACGTCTATGGCCGTGACGCAAAGATCTGGAATGCGCTGAGCAACGCGGGGGTGGCCCTGCGCGCCGTTCAGGGGTAAACGCTGCCCCGAAAGACCCGGCCATGGATTTGGCCGGGTGCCACTAGGGGAGCCGCGCATGCCATATACGATCGCCGAAATCGCGTCCGCCCTTGAGGTCGACGTGGTGGGCAACAAGGATCTGGTGATCAATGCGCTGGCCGAACCGGCCTCTGCAGGGGCCGACGATCTGGCGATGGCCAGTAATCCCAAATACGCCGAAGCATTGTCCAACGGTGCGGCACGCGCGGCCCTGTTGTGGGCAGATGCGGATTGGGAGGCACTGGGCCTTGAGGCGGCGATACGTCCGCAGCGGCCGCGTTTTGCAATGTCCCGTCTGACCGCGATGATGGATCCGGGTCAGGGTTATGCGTCTGGCATTCATCCCAGCGCTGTGATCGATCCGACGGCCACCTTGGGTGCGGATGTGTCGGTCGGACCCAACGCAGTCATCGGTGCAGGCGTTTCCATTGGCGACAGGACAGTGATTGGGCCGCTGTGCTTTGTCGGCACTGGCGTTGTCCTTGGTGCGGATTGCTTCCTGCGCGAACATGTCAGCATCGGGGCCTATGCGCGGATTGGTGACCGGTTTATCGCGCAGCCCGGCGTGCGCATTGCCGGTGACGGGTTTTCCTTTGTCACCCCGGAAAAGGGCGCAGTTGAAACGGTGCGCGAGACGTTGGGTGATCAAGGTGATGCGCAAGGGCAATCCTGGGCACGCATTGCAAGCCTGGGCAGCGTTGTGATTGGTGACGACGTCGAGATTGGCGCAAACAGCATGGTCGACAGCGGCACAATCAGGGCTACACGGGTGGGCCACCGCACGAAGATGGACAACCTCGTTCACCTTGGCCACAATTGTGTTGTCGGCAACGACAACCTGCTGTGCGGCAGTGTGGCTGTTGCCGGGTCAACCGTGACGGGGGATTTCGTAGTCATGGCCGGTCAGGTCGGCGTGTCCGACAACCTTACCATTGGCAACAACGTGGTACTGGGGGCGGCGAGCAAGGTTTTGTCCTCTGTGCCGGACGGCAAGGTCATGTTGGGCTATCCGGCGGTCGAGATGAAAACCCATCTGGAAGGCTACAAAAGCCTGCGCCGCCTGCCGCGTGCGCTGCGCGACGTTGCGGCGCTGAAGAAAGCGGTTTTCAACGCGGGTGGCAGTGACTAAATCATCGCACAAGTGAACGTGATCAGGCTTGGGGGACGGATGATATGAGCGTCAAGGACAAGGTCATCGAGATCGTGGCGGAACAGGCTGTTCTCGAGCCGGGAGACGTGCAGATGGACAGCACGTTGGAAAGTCTGGGCATCGATAGTCTAGGTCTGGTCGAGAGTATCTTTGCCATCGAAGAAGAGTTCGACATTCAGATCCCTTTCAACGCCAACGAACCAACCAAAAGCGATTTCGACATCTCGAGCGTTGCGACCATCATTGCGGGCATCGAAGCCCTGATGGCAGAACAGAACAGCTGATGCCCCGTGTGGTGATCACCGGCGCGGGGACTGTCAACGCGTTGGGACATGATGTGCCGGACACGCTTGAGGCGATGCGCGAGGGGCGTTGTGGCATTGGTGCGCTTGATTTTCAGGACGTGGACCGGTTGTCGATCAAGATCGGCGGGCAGGTGCGCGGGTTTGAGGCCGAGGGGCGCTACAACCGCCAACAGATGAGCCTTTATGACCGGTTCACTCAGTTCACGCTGGCCGCGGCCAAAGAGGCGGTTACCCAATCAGGGCTGACGTTTACCGGCGAATTGGCTGCGAAATCCGGTGTCGTACTGGGGACTGCGGGTGGCGGTGTCAGCACGTGGGATGCCAACTACCGGTCGGTCTATGAAGAGGGCAAGAACCGGGTGCATCCGTTTGTGGTGCCCAAGCTGATGAACAATGCGGCAGCCTCGCATGTGAGCATGGAATACAACCTCAAAGGGCCTTCATTCACGGTGTCGACGGCCTGTGCGTCGTCCAATCACGCGATGGCGCAAGCGTTTCAGATGGTGCGGTCGGGCATGGCACCCGCCATGGTGACAGGCGGCTCAGAGAGCATGCTGTGCTTTGGCGGGGTCAAGGCGTGGGAAGGGCTGCGCGTGATGTCCAAGGACGCATGCCGCCCGTTTTCGGCCAACCGCAATGGCATGGTGCAGGGCGAGGGTGCCGGTGTGTTTGTGTTCGAAGAATATGAACACGCACGGGCGCGCGGGGCCGAAATCCTGTGCGAGGTCGTGGGCTTTGCCATGTCGTCGGACGCGGCTGATATTGTGATGCCGTCCAAAAACGGGGCTGCCCGGGCCATATCCGGGGCGCTGGCCGATGCGGGGATCGCAGCAGATCAGGTGGGATACATCAACGCCCACGGTACAGGGACGGCCGCCAACGACAAGACGGAATGTGCAGCCGTGGCAGATGTGTTCGGCCCGCATGCAGACCGGTTGATGATATCATCGACCAAGTCCATGCACGGCCACCTGATCGGTGGGACCGGCGCGGTTGAGCTGTTGGCTTGTATCATGGCCGTGCGGGACGGGGTGATTGCGCCCACGATCGGATATGAAGAACCGGACCCCGAATGTGCGCTTGATGTGGTTCCGAATGAGGCGCGCGAGGCCCCTGTCGAAGTGGCCCTGTCGAACGCGTTTGCCTTTGGCGGCATGAACGCGGTGATTGCGCTGCGCGCTGTCTGAAACCCACGCATGAAAAAGGCCGCCCCGTTTCCGGAGCGGCCCACTGGTTCAGAAAGATGTCAGATCAGTTCTGTGCAACCGACGTTTTGTCAAATGTCGCGGTAAAGCCTTTGAGGCTGAGCGTCAGGTTGACCTTTTGATCGGGGGCAAGGGCCGGCACGATGGTCAGTGTCGCCGCATTGCCGCGCCGGAACGCCGCCAGTTCGTCCGCCACCAGACCCACGCGCGACAGGCACCCGATGGGGTTGCAGAACGCAAATGGATAACGACGCGCTTGACCGCCATCGACCTGCATCGTCAGCTGTTGGGGCAGGGACGTTTCGAGCGGCACGATGATCGTCGCGCCCGCCACGGCCCGGCCACCTTCTGGCAGGCGGAAGATTGTGATTTCGGCGACAGGTGTGCCTTCTTCGTCCGACATCAACTGGTACATCTGGCAGGGGTCGTCACCTGTCTCTGACTTGATGCAGCGCAGTTCCCAGTCGCCGATGGTTTCGGCAACGTAGGTGTCACCCACCTGCGGTTCGGTTGCATCCTCGCCAAGGCTCAGAGAGTCCTCGATGGACGGGGTCGCGGGTGCTTCGCTGTCCGTTTCGGTGGATTGGGCCAGGAGCGCGGTTGGCATCACACAAGCCAGTGTCAGGGCAATCAAAGAGGTACGCATATCAGTTCCGCTTCTGTTTCGTGTCGCAGGTTTGCTAGCACGCCCGCAACGCAGTGTCAGTGGCAAAGCGCAAAGATTTGAGCGCCATGCGCGCACACGTGTGCAATCGGATGGACCAAAAGCAAAAAAGGAGACCGCAAGGCCCCCTTTTTCAAGTATTTTTTCTCCCCGTCGGACTGGCCGACTTTTATGGGGGGACGTTACGAGAGGTGCGTCAAATCGTCAACCGGAAATCACCGATGCGTGTGGGGTTCCGGACATTTAGGTAAAGATCGTGTGCGCTAAACAAAAAAAGGCCGCGCACAAGGCGCGGCCAGTCTGACAGGGAGGAAGTGTTCCGCGCCAGGAGGACATTTAGGCGGGAACGAAAAACACTATGGCACCCAATCGTTAACTTTGTATGGTCACTCCGAAATGGCGCGTGGACAAAAGGTTAACGACATGACCGACAGCATCTTTATCGGCGGCGGTGGGCTGGACTATGCCGACCAGCAGGGGCTGACCCTGAAATACGCCAACCGCCATGGGCTGATCGCGGGGGCCACGGGCACGGGCAAGACGGTCACGTTGCAGATCCTCGCCGAAGGGTTTTCCAATGCGGGCGTGCCGGTGTTCCTGTCAGATGTCAAAGGCGACCTGTCCGGGCTGGCCAAGTCCGGCACACCCGAACACAAGCTGCACGGCCCCTTTACCGAACGCGCAGAAAAGATCGGGTTTTCGGACTACTCCTATCACGCCTGTCCGGTGACATTCTGGGACATGTTCGGCCAGCAGGGCCATCCGGTACGCACCACGGTGTCCGAGATGGGGCCGCTGTTGCTGGCGCAACTGTTGGAGTTGACCGAGGCGCAAGAAGGCATCCTGAACATCGCCTTCCGCCTCGCCGACGAAGAGGGCATGCCGCTCCTGAATCTCAAGGACCTGCAAGCCCTGTTGGTCTGGGTTGGTGAAAACGCCAAGGACCTGTCGCTGCGCTATGGGAACGTGTCGACGCAGTCCATTGGTGCCATTCAGCGGCGTTTGCTGGTCTTGGAAAACCAAGGCGCGAGCCAGTTGTTTGGCGAGCCCGCGCTGGAGCTGTCGGACCTGATGCGCACCGATGAGGCGGGCAAAGGGGTGGTCAACATTCTGGCGGCCGACAAGCTGATGGCCGCGCCGAAGCTCTATGCGACGTTCCTGCTGTGGCTTTTGTCTGAGTTGTTCGAGGAACTGCCCGAAGTTGGCGACCCGGACAAACCCAAGCTGGTGTTCTTTTTCGACGAGGCGCACCTGTTGTTCGAAGACGCGCCCAAAGCACTGGTGGACAAGGTTGAACAGGTTGCACGCCTGATCCGGTCCAAAGGGGTCGGCGTCTACTTTATCACGCAGAACCCGGCGGATGTGCCCGAGGATATCCTGGGGCAACTGGGCAACCGGTTCCAGCACGCCTTGCGCGCATTTACCGCCAAGGACCGCAAGGAATTGCGCATGGCCGCCGAGACTTATCGCGAAAACCCCCGGTTCGAAACCGAGGAAGCCATTCGTGAGGTCGGTGTGGGCGAAGCGGTGACGTCGATGCTCCAGAAGAAAGGCGTGCCGGGGATTGTTGAGCGTACCCTGATCCGCCCGCCATCTTCGCAATTGGGTCCCATCACCGACGCCGAGCGCAAGGTGCATTTGAGCACCTCGGATATGGCGGGCAAATACGACGAACCTCTGGATCGCAAGTCGGCGTTTGAAATTCTGAAGGCCCGTGCCGACAAAGCCGCGGATGAGGCGGCGAAGGCCGAGGAAAAGGCCGAAGACGAGACGCCGATGCTGCGCGAGTTCAACGCGGCACGGCGCTATTCCGCAAAGGGCTTGGCCCGGTCCACGTCGCGGCCAAAACGGCGTGGGGCCACGTTCGGCGAGGCGATGACCAAGATGGTGGTCAAGGAACTGACCGGAACCACCGGGCGTCGCATGGTACGGGGTATTCTGGGCGGTTTGTTCAAAGGACGTTGAGCACGGGCGGTGCGTCGTACAGGCGCACCCAACGGGTCACACTCAGGCAGAGCGTTTGTTCAACGGAAGGTGATGTCACCTTGCGCGTTTTGTCCCCTTTTCATCAGATGCAATCGTTGCCATGTCGAGGTCAGGCCCCAAGCATCTGCGGGCGCCGTCACAGTGCTAGGGAGTGTGCCATGCCTCTGTCAGACCGTTTGCGTCACGTTGTGTTTTTTCGCGCCAAGGCGCGGGCAGATGTGGACCGGGTCTTTGACGGACTGGCCATTCTCGAAGGGAACCCGCATGCGGACGTGATCTCGGTCCGGCGCAATACGCATTGCGATGCCCTGTCGGATGAGGTGGACGTTGTGGTCTATGCTGAGTTCCGCGACCGTGATGCATTGGACGCCTACAAGGCGCACCCGCTCTATCAGCAGTCCATCGACATTGTCCGCCCGCTGCGCGATATGCGGGTCGCAGCGGACGTGACGTTTTAGCGTTCGGGGATCAAGCCACGTGGGCTGAAGCGCAAGACCAGTAGCAGTACCACACCCATCGTGAGCAGACGCATATGGGCGGCACTGTCCAGAAGGTGTTCGCGCAGCCAATAGCCGTCGGCCATACCGGATGTGACAACCTGCATAACCCACAGGCCAATGGGTTCGACCATCACCCACAGCCACCAGATCAGGAATCCGCCCAGCACGGAGCCCAGGTTGTTGCCCGATCCGCCCACGATCACCATGACCCAGACAAGGAAGGTGAACCGCAGCGGTTGATAGGTGCCGGGTGTCAGTTGCCCGTCCAGCGTTGTCATCATCGCACCAGCGATGCCGCAAATGGCAGAGCCCAGTACAAAGACCTGCAAGTGCCGCGCGGTGACGTCTTTGCCCATTGCTTCAGCCGCGACTTCGTTGTCACGGATGGCGCGCATCATGCGGCCCCAGGGGCTGTGCAGGGCGCGTTGTGCGAGGACAAAGAGTAGCGCCAGCACCACGGCAAAGAGGCCTGCGTAAATCAGCTTGACCCAGAGCGTCGAGGCCGTGACCGGATCGAGACCCAGATTGCCCACACGCTCGACAAAGCCCGGATCGTTCTGCAGGTCGATCTCGTAGGGGGCGGGGCGGGGTAGGCCCACCACATTCTTCACACCACGGGCCAGCCAGTCTTCGTTCTTAAGAACGGCAATGATGATCTCGGCAATGCCCAGCGTCGCAATGGCGAGGTAGTCAGACCGCAGGCCCAGAGCCGTTTTGCCGATCACCCACGCGGCGCCAGCGGCCAACAAACCGCCGACGGGCCACGCCAGCAGGACGGGTAGGCCAAGACCGCCCAGATATCCCGCGTTCGCCGGGTTCACCGCCTCGACTGCCTGCACGCCACCGTCGAATACGGCGCGGTAGACAAAGAAGCCCACAACAAGGATCGCAATCATCCCCACAGCGCGCACACGCTCCTTGGGCAGCGCACCGTAGGCCAGGATCGCGCCCACGATTGTCGCAGCACCCAGGATCAGCGACAGCACTACGCGTAACCCACCGGCGGCCCATGCTTCGCCCACGGGCGGCATGGCAACCAGTACGGTGGCAAGCCCACCCAGCGCGACAAAACCCATGATGCCGACGTTAAAGAGGCCCGCAAATCCCCATTGCAGATTTACACCCAAAGCCATGATCGCAGAGATCAGGCCAAAGTTCATGATCGTGATGGCGAGGTTCCACGATGTCATCATCCCGGTGCCGATGATCAGCACAGCGATGAAGGTGAAATAGAGAATGTTGCGTGCTGTGTCGGTCATACCGATTTCCCCGCAAATAGGCCCGTGGGCTTGAACAACAGCACAATCAGCAGGATCACGAAGCTGACCGCGAATTTGTAGTCGGTGGACAAGAGCTGGGCCAGACCATCCGGCGCCAGAGCGTCAGGCAGAGCGTAGCCCGCGACTTTCTTCCAGGCATAGGTGATCATCACCTCGGAGAAGGCGATGGTGAAGCCACCGGCAATGGCCCCCAGCGGATTTCCCAGACCACCCACGATGGCGGAGGCAAAGATCGGCAGCAGCAGTTGGAAATAGACAAACGGCTTGAACGACTTGTCGAGCCCATAGAGCACACCCGCCACCGTGGCGAGTGCGGCCACGATCAGCCAGGTCACCATGACCACCCGTTCGGGATTAATGCCTGACAGCAGCGCCAGATCCTCGTTGTCAGAATAGGCGCGCATGGACTTGCCCGTGCGGGTCCGATTGAGGAAATAGAACAGGGCGGCCACAACAATCACGGCGGTGATCACGGTCAGGCCTTGGGTTGTTTTGATCGCCAGCCCTTCCTTCAAGCCGGTCAGCGCCTTGAATTCACGTACCGATATGATGAAGCGTTCGCCGTCCGCAAAGCGTTGATCATTCGGGCCGATGATGAACCGCACCAGACCATTCATGATGAACATGACGCCGAGGCTGACCATGACAAAGATGATGGGTTTGGCCTTTTGCGTGCGGTAGAATCGGTAAACGCCGCGGTCCGTTGCCAGAATGAACAGCGCACAGACCGCTATGCCAAAGGGCAGGGCGAGCAGAGCGGTGGGCAATGGGCCCGCGCTGATGCCAACGGCCTGAAAGCCCCATGTGATCAGGATGGTCGCCATGGTGCCAAAGGCCATCGTGTCGCCGTGCGCGAAGTTGGAGAACCGCAGGATCCCGTAGATCAGCGTGACCCCAAGCGCGCCAAGAGCGAGTTGGGAGCCATAGGCGATGGCAGGGATCAGGACGAAGTTGGAGAGGGCGACGATAGCGTTCAAAAAGTCCATCAGGAGGTAGCTCCTTGGCAGAAGCCAGACTTGAGGCGTATTTGTGCTCCGTCTACAGTGGCTTTTGTAACCTGATCGGGCGCCATATGGACTGAGTACATAAAAGCACCGTTGGCAAAGACGGTGAGCGAAGACATGCCATCATCGTCAGAGACTGATGGCCGTGAGGCTTGGAGAATCTTGGGGTCTCTGAGCTGTGTTTTATTGGTCAGATAGTACACCTCTTTACTGGCCGGGAACTCGACTTTCACAAAGAGGCCGAACTGCTCAAGTTGCAGCATCATAGGATCATTTGTGTCCTTACATTGAGTAACCGACGAACACTCTTTCTGGACTAAACAATTAAATTGACCATCGTGCGCGGAAACCACGTTCGGAAATGCAAACGCAAGTACGGTGAAGAAAACCGAATAATTGTGCACCGTCATCCCCCCAAAAAACTCTTGCGCACGTCCGGGTCGGCCAGCAACTCCTTGCCCGTCCCCGTATACGCATTCCGGCCCTGCACCAGCACGTAACCTTTGTCCGCGATCTCCAGCGCCTGTCGCGCGTTCTGTTCCACCATCAGGATCGGGATGCCCGTGCGCGCCACCTCGATAATGCGGTCGAAAAGCTCATCCATCACGATGGGGCTGACCCCTGCGGTCGGTTCATCCAGCATCAGCACCTTGGGTTGGGTCATCAGCGCGCGGCCAACGGCGACCTGTTGGCGTTGCCCGCCGGACAACTCACCCGCAGCCTGATTGCGCTTTTCCTTGAGGATCGGGAACAGGTCATAAACCTGTGCCATCGTGTCTGAGAAATCGTCGCGCCGGATAAATGCGCCCATCTCAAGGTTCTCTTCCACGGTCATCGAGGTGAAGATGTTCGACGTTTGCGGCACGAAACCCATGCCTTTGGCGACGCGGTCTTGGGGCGACAAATCGGTTATGTCCTCTCCGTCCAAACGCACCGAGCCCTGGCGGACGTCCAGCATGCCAAACACCGCCTTCATAGCTGTCGATTTACCCGCGCCATTGGGACCAACGATCACGGCAATCTCGCCAGGGTTCACCGCCACGGTGCAGTCATGCAGGATGTCAGGCCCCGCACCATAGCCGCCGGTCATCGTGTCGCCGATCAAGAACGCTTCGGACGTATTCATGGGGGACTTGGTGCCGGGTGACACGGCAAGCGTGCTTGCTACCTTTGGATTGGCAATCGAGGCATCCTTGTTGCCGCGACTTTCCTGATAGGGATTGGTCATTGCGCGTCCTTGAAGTGTTGCGGCAACCGCTCGAAAGCGTCTCGGGTCAGCATTTCGGGGCAGGCGACCCCGACCGTCCAGGCAAAGCTATCGGCAGGTTTCCATGCACCATAAAGACCTGTGTGGAAAATGTGCCTCTTTGTGCGTGTGCCACACGAGGTATCAAAGCTGCACAGAAACGAAGTGGTCTTGCCGCCGATGGGCAACTGACCGGGAAGGACAAATCCGATCTCGATCCCTCGATCCAATATTTGACACTCCGCATCTCTGAACATCTGGTGGTGCTCCGGATGGGTGACCTTGGCGCCCATCGTGAAGATCAAACGCTCAGCTGAACTTGTTTTTTGGAGGTCCAGCGGTTGCCACATAGACAAGACAAGAAGCGATAGGATCATGCGCCCACTTTGTCCTTGTTCTTGAGGCCGGTGCCCAGATAGGCCTCGATCACCTGCTCGTTGGCTTTGATCTCGTCCAGCGTGCCTTCGGCCAGAACGCGGCCCTCGGCCATACAGATGACGGGATCACAGATGCGGCCAATGAAATCCATGTCGTGTTCGATCACAACAAAGGTGTAATTGCGTTCTTTGTTCAGTCGCAGGATCGCGTCGCCGATGGTGTTGAGGAGGGTTCGGTTCACGCCCGCGCCGACCTCGTCCAGAAACACGATCTTGGCGTCGACCATCATGGTACGGCCCAGTTCCAGCAGCTTCTTCTGCCCGCCAGAGACTTGGCCCGCCTTGTGGTCGGACAGATGTTCAATTGTTAGGAACTCAAGGACTTCGTCGGCCTTGGCGGCCAGCGCGCGTTCCTCATCCGCGATACGTTTGCGACCGAACCACGTGTTCCACAGCGTTTCGCCCGATTGCGCGCCGGGGACCATCATGAGGTTCTCGCGGCAGGACATGGAACTGAACTCATGCGCGATCTGGAACGTACGCAGCAGACCTTTGTGAAACAGTGTGTGTGGCGGCAGTCCGGTGATGTCTTCACCATCCATGGTGACAGTGCCGGAGGTTGGTGGAAGAACGCCCGCTATCACATTGAAAAGAGTGGTTTTTCCAGCGCCGTTTGGTCCGATCAACCCCGTGATTGACCCCGGTTGGATCGACAGCGTCGCACCGTCCACGGCATGAAAGCCGCCAAAATGTTTGTGGATGTAGTCAACGACGATCATATGGTTCCCCGCGCCACTTTAAGAGTGGTCTTCAAGATATTGAAACAGCCCGAAGTTTGCACTCCGGGCTGTCTTAGTTTTTGGCGTTCCCGCTTAGCGGTACTTGGCCGTTGTGATTTCGCCGCCTTCGACGACAATCTGGCGGTAGTTGCCCGCCGATTCACCGGGGCCGATCAGTTCAACCGCTGTCGCACCGACATAGTCGATGTCGCCGCCGTCCTTGATGATCTGCAACGCTTTGGCCAGCTGACCGGGGAAGATCTGCTCGCCGGGTGCGTTGGCCACATCCATCAGCTTCTCTTTGTAGTCGTTGCTGTCCTTGGAGTCTGCCGCCTGCATGGCCAGCATGATCAAAGCAGCCGCGTCATATGACTCTGGTGTGAAGGGCGATGTGGCATCAAACGCATCACCGACGAGATCGGTGAACATGGCTGCGCCTTCGGAGTTGGTGCCGGGGTGTTGGCCGGTGGACCCTTCGATTTCGTCACCGAAGTTTTCCTGCAACTTGGCGCTGATCATGCCGTCGGGGAAGTGGAAGGTGTCGAACGCACCGGAGTCCAGCGCCGCGCGGACGATGCCCGAACCACCCTGATCAACGTAACCGGCAACAACCAGACGGTCACCGCCCGCAGAGGCCAGCGCGCCGACTTCGGCGGAGTAGTCCGCTTTGCCGTCTTCGTGTGCTGCGTTGATGGTCACAGTGCCACCCGCCGCTTCGAATGCCGCTTGGAAGCTGTCTGCCAGGCCTTTGCCGTAGTCATTGTTGGTATAGGTGACAGCGACTTTTTTGATGCCCTCTTCCATCAGGACTTGCGTCATCACGACGCCCTGACGCGCATCCGAAGGTGCGGTGCGGAAGAACAAGCCGTTGTCCTCGTTGTCATTGTGCGACAGGCCGGGCGAAGTGGCCGAGGGCGACACCATGACAACACCGTTGGCCACGGCCACGTTGTTCAGGATCGCGCCGGTCACGCCGGAACAGTCGGCGCCCATGATGCCGTCGACTTTGTCCGAGGTGATCAGACGTTCTGCGGCGGCGGTGGCAGCACCGGCATCAACACATGTGGAATCCGCACGCACGGGCGTGACTGTGGCGCTGTCCAGCAGCAGACCGGAATCCGTGACTTCTTTCATCGCCAGTTCAGCGCCGTCCGCCATAGACGGCGTCAGCGATTCAATTGGGCCGGTAAAGCCGAGGATGATCCCGATTTTGACTTCTTTTGCGTGGCCACCTGCGAAAGCCGTGCCTGCCATCAACGCTGTTGCGGCAGAGGCCATAAGTAGTTTTTTCATGTTTTTTTACTCCCTGTGGAATTTTTTCCTGCGCCGGAGCCTAAGCGGGCCATTTCGAAAAGAAAAGTGGGAATAGTCGGAATGGACACACGGTAATGTGGGTGGATGTCGCCGCGAATTTGACTAGGTCTGAAAGAGGTTTCCTCAGGAGGTGCGTGATGCGCGGTTTCATTCTTGCATGTTTGACTTTTGTGCCGGGCGCTGCGCTGGCTCTGGACACGGATATTGGGCCGGTGAACGTGCAAGCGGTGGCGACTGGCCTGGACCAGCCATGGGGGGTTGCACAAATGCCCAATGGTGATTTGCTGGTGACCGAGCGTGATGGCGCGCTGAAGCGCATTTCGGGTGGTCAGGTTCGGGATGTCGCCGGTGTGCCACCTGTCGCTGCCGAGGGGCAGGGTGGTTTGTTGGACATCACGCTGGCGCACGACTTTGCCACGACGCGGTCGCTGTTCCTGACCTACGCAAAAGAGCAGGGGCGCGGATCGGGCACCGCGCTTGCCGCCGCTGAGTTGAGCGCGGACGGTTCCCGTCTGGAAAATCTGCGGGATCTGTTCGAAAGCGCGCCCGGAGGCCGTACTGGTCGGCATTTCGGCAGCCGTGTGGTTGAGGCAGCAGATGGCACGTTGTTGGTGACAATTGGTGACCGCGGCGACCGACCGTCGGCACAGGATCGCAGTCTGCACAATGGTTCAATTGTCCGTGTGAACCGGGACGGCACGGTGCCGGGCGACAATCCGTTTGTCGGGCAAGCGGGTGTTCTGCCCGAAATCTGGTCTTATGGGCACCGTAATCCGCAGGGCGCTGGTTTGGATGCGCGCGGCGTGATGTGGACCGCCGAGCATGGTGCGCGTGGCGGTGATGAGGTGAACCGGGTCCAGAAGGGTGCAAACTATGGCTGGCCGGTTATTTCCTACGGTGTGCACTATTCCGGTGGCAAAATCGGGGAAGGCACGGCCAAACCCGGCATGGAGCAGCCAGCGCACTACTGGGACCCGTCGATCGCACCGTCTGGGTTGATGGTCTATCAGGGTGATATGTTCCCCGAATGGCGTGGCGACATGTTCGTGGGATCGCTGAAGTTCAGCTATATCTCGCGTCTTGATGTTTCCGGAGAAACGGCCCGCGAAGTTGAGCAAATCGAGAGCGATGAAACGCTGCGTGTGCGTGACATTGTCGAGGCGCCGGATGGCAGTATTCTGTTCATTTCCGTTGGCAACGGAGCGGTCTATCGCATCTCGCGCTAGCGTTGGCCCACCGCACATGGGTGCGATGAGCCGGGAGTGATCAGAAGATCATGCTGTCGACCAGCAGATCGGCAAAGGCCGTGCCAATCTCTGCGTGATCGAGGACGTGGACGCTCTGGTTGCCAGCGAGGTCGATGACTATCGTCCCATCTTGCGCGGTCGTGAGGGCCTGATCCGCCCAGGCGTCAACGGTGCCGAAGGTGGCAAGGAAGTCATAGGCGCTCAGATCCAGCGTATCGGAATTGGCACCGTAGACGTTGAAGTCCGTGACCGTGTCGCGGCTGTGTCCGCCGTGATCGACAAAGACAAAGCTGTCGGCACCATTGCCACCGGTCATCGTGTTGATGCCAGTGCCACCGGTCAGGACGTCGTGGCCCGCACCGCCGTCGAGGCTGTCGTGACCGGCCCCACCGTCCAGCGTATCTGCGCCCCAGAGGCCTTCCAACGTGTCGGCACCTGCGCCGCCGTTGACAACGTCGCCACCTGCGCCGCCGTTGAGGAAGTCGGCCCCGGTGCCACCATTCAATGTGTCGTTGCCGTTGCCACCCATCAGAGTATCCAGCCCCGCGTCACCGTTCAGTATGTCGTTGTCGCGGTGGCCTTGGAGGATGTCGTTGCCCGTGCCGCCGGACAGCACGTCATTGCCTGACCCGCCGCGGATCTCATCCGCACCAGCGCCGCCATCCGCAATGTCGTTGCCCGCGCCTGCGATCAGGCGATCATTGCCCGATCCACCGTCCATGACGTCATCGTCAGCGCGACCATACAGCGTATCGTCGCCTGTCCCACCATCAAGCGTGTCGTTGCCGGTGCCACCCCCCAAGGTGTCATCGCCGTGGCCGCCAATCAGAACATCATTGCCGTCACTGGCCCAGATACGGTCATCGTGCGCGCCGCCGTCGATGGTGTCATCGCCGTCACCGCCATAGAGGCTGTCTGCGCCAGTGCCGCCGGTCATGTTGTCGGCTCCGTTGGCACCATACAGGCGATCAGCGCCCGTCGCGCCGCTCAGTTGGTCATTGCCCGACCCGCCATGGACAAGGTCAGCGCCCGTGCCGCCCGCAACGACGTCATCACCCGCGCCGCCATAGAGCCGGTCCAGACCAGCGTCGCCGCTCAGCGTGTCGTTGCCCTGAGCGCCGATCAAGACGTCATTGGCGCCACCACCCGCGATGCTGTCGTCATCGTTGCCGCCAAAGGCACGGTCCTGGCCTGCGCCACCCTGCATGGTATCGTCACCGCTGCCACCAAAAAGCAGGTCGTTGCCGGTGCCGCCATCCATGACGTCATCACCTGCGCCGCCCCACAGTTTGTCATCGGTGCCACCTGCGCCACCGCCGGCGCCGCCGCCGGCGACATCGCCGCCGATCAACGTATCGTTGCCGATGCCGCCGTAGAGGTTGTCCTGGCCCGCGTCGCCACCCAGCGAGTCGTCACCTGCGCCACCGCGCAAGGTGTCGGACCCGGCGGCCCCACTGATGTCGTCATTGCCGCCCTGGCCGTAGACCGCATCGGCGCTGTTGCCTGCGGTGATCGTGTCATCGCTCGCCTTGCCAAGGATGTGGTCGGGGCCTGCGCCGCCGTTGATGGTATCGCTTTCGGGGGTTCCGTAGATATGTCTGGTCATTGTTTTCACTCTTTAAGGTTGGGGTTTGAGGTTGGAAGTTGAGAGAGACGAGGGACGTCACGCCACCCTGATGGGGCGGTCGGGGACAAGGTCGAGCCTGATGGCACGTTCGAGGTCTTCGGCGGTTGCATCCACGAGGATGCTGAGCATTGACTCGAGCGTGAAATACGCACGCAACACGCGGAAGATGAGGTACTCGGGCAGCGCGAGAATGCCGCGCGGAACACCATTGAGGAGCGCGGACAGCACCGCCATGATGGCAGGCGCACCGGTGGTGACCGCGATGATTGACTGCCACAAGATTGGGCTGTCTGGGTTGAAAGCAAGGCCCCATTCGAGGCTGCCGAACACAATCAGGGGCACGAGCATCGCCCGACGGGCCGAGTTGACCAGCATGTATGGCAGGATGACCTTGCCACGCAGGGTCATATTCGGCCCGTAGATCAGATCGCGGCAACGCGACGAGATGTGGTAGATCGAGCGGAACCATCGCATCCGCTGTTCGCGCATGTGGCCGTAGGACGACGGCACCTCAGAAATGTAGCGGATCTTGGGATCTACAACGGAGTGAAAGCCCAACTCGCCGATGCGCAAAGAGATGTCGGTGTCTTCGCCGTTCATTCCTTCGACAAAGCCACCGAGATAGCGGGGGTGATGGGTCCGGTAGACGACGAACATGCCGGGGATGCCGACGACCCCGTTCACCGCGCCCATAGCGACGGAATAGAACCCATGTTTGACAAGCACTTCGAGCAGGCGTGCGCGGTCAAAAAGCGCGCCGCCGGGTGGCACAGGCACACCGCCCACAACGCCCACGGCGGGGTCGGTAAAGTATGGCATTGCCCGGCTGAAATTGTCCTCGCCCACCAACGTGTCAGCGTCGACGCGGACCAGAAACTCGGTCTCGCAGGCATCAAGCCCGGCGTTCAGAGCGTTTGATTTGCCCGGTTTCGGCACATTGATCACGCGGCCTTTGGCGGCAGAGCAGTTGGCGAGGGTTTCGCGCGCAATCTCTTCGGTGTCGTCGGTCGAGTTGTTGTTCATAATCAGGATGTGCACCTCACCGCTGTAGTGTGCGGCGGCCCGGTCCATCGCCTGGATCGTGTCGCGGATGATGTAGCTTTCGTTGTGCGCAGGCACGATGACCGAGACAGGTGGATTGAAGCGTGATTTCTTGGCGGTGATCACGTCGTAGATTGCCAACACGTAGAGCTGACCGAAAAGCACGGGCAGGAACAGAAACACACCCGGCCCAATGCCGCCAAGCAGGGTCCAGGACCGCATCACCGCGACGATATGCAGGTCCATTCCTCCAACCCAGATGGCCACAGCCGCTGCGATGGCAAGCGTCACGGCAAGGCGGGCACAGGCGCGCAATTGGCTGACAGGGATATGTTCGATGCGAATGCGGGCGGGCATGAAGCCGCGTTCCAGCAGCTTGAACGAATAGACGGCAAAGCCGAACAACCCGGACGCGATGGCACTGAAGTGCAGCGAGAAGGAGTTGCCCAAAAGGTGATGCGCAAAGGCGTTGGCGAGATCAAAGGCGGCGCAGCCAAACAGAAATGTCAGCACCAGATCCAGCGCAAAGAGCGCCCGCACCCAAGTCCCACCAGAACTGAAGGCGGCGAAAGCCACATAGAAAGAGAGCAGGAAGATACGGATGGCAATGGCATGCCGCCCTGCATGCACCGAGAATACGTAGTCCCGATTGGGAAAGACCGCTGCCACGGCGTCGGTGTTGATCAGCCACAGTTGGCTTGCCGCGAGGACGATAAACAGGGCCATCATTTTGGGCGCTTGCCAGACTGATACGGGGCCAGCAAATCGTTTGGGCGCGCTGTCGACCGAGACAAAGTTGATCTGTTCGCGCTTGTCCGCTGCTTCGGTCATGACGCCACCTCGATCATTGGGTGGGGTGCGGCAAAGACCACAAGCGCAACTTGAGCCAACTGTGCCAATGATGCGCTGGAGAGGGGCAGAACCGTCAAATCGTCGGGCCCTAGGGTCACAATCCAACCCGGCGCCGTGACATTGGGCAATGGCGATCCGGGCGTGATGAGCAAAACCTTGGCACTGTCGCTGGCGGCTGCCAGAGCCACATCAGCGGGTGCGATGTCGTGCAGGATGTGCATGGCGATCAGAGTGTCCGCAGCCGTAGCGCCGGATGTCGCCGCCACTGTGATGTGGCTGGCTTGGGCAAGGTTCGCACGCAGATCAGTGGTCGCATCACGGTAGGACGTTTCGCCGAACACCAATTGGCTGGTGGGCAACAGTTCAGCGATCCGCTCTGGGCCTTCGCTGCACTGGCCGTCACGCTTGTCGGTGGTGGTCAGGACGGTTTCGAGCACATTTGCGCCCGACTGGAAGGTAAGCGGTAAAACTATGGTCGCGTCGATGGTTGTCTGTGCTGCCGAAATCTGAGCCTGATGAACAAGGCGGCCGTTCAATGTCACGCTCAGTGACATTGGTGGCTGGCCTACGTTCCCTCCAACGGCCATGCGCAGGTCAAGGCGGTCGGCATGCACGCCGTTGGATGTGGCCCCCAGGTCAAAGCTGTGCCGCCATGTGGACTGTGTGCGGAACCGGCGTACACCTGCATTGGCGCGGGACTGTGCCAAGGCTTGTGACCCTATGACGGTCAACGCAGGCACAGGCGCAAAGGCTGCAAGGGCTGCATCCGTTTGCGCGGTATCCAATGCGTCAGGCATCTGCGTGACGAAAAGAGGCTCCAGACCGCGCCGTTTAAGAGCGATGGCTTGGACCAGGCGTTCTGCGATGCCACTGGCGTCGGTGTTGCGCGGCCATGTCAAGTGGGCCACACGGCCCCAGCTGTTGATGCGGTCACGCGGGCTCGTCAGAGGTTGCGCGGTGTTCAGAAAAATTGCGCTGGTCGTCTCGATTTCAACACTGGCAGCGATGCCGGTGTCTGGACCACAAGGCACATTGGGGGCGGTACCTTGCAGCGAAAAAGAGACGACCAACTGCGGCCTTGCAAAATCCATCGGTGAAAGGGGGATCTGCAAGGACCGTTCCGCCTCGCCTGAACGCAGCAACATCTCGCCCCGCCGTGCGTTTCGGATAGAGATGCGAAGCACCCCTTCCACGCCGTGCAGGACCTGAGTTGTTGCATCGATTTGGAGGTGTCCAGACGTAGGGCGCGCATCCACTGGAAAGGCGAAGGCGACGCTCTGGTAGGCGGGCAAACCGGACAAAACAACGGGTGTGTTCGGGTTGGCCCGGTAGACTGTCACGCTGTGCGTGTCGGTCTTGGGGGCCGAGATACGGGGTTCAAAAACCAGTTGGGGGCCTTGCAGCACTTCGCGTGCATAGCGTTGGCCAGTTTCGAGAATGTTCATCGTAGACAGCAGGAGGGCGATGCCTGCGAGGAGAAATCCCATAAGCCCGATACCGATCATACGCATTGTGTTCACCGATTGAGAAAAGTGGCAGAGCAGTGCGCCGGACCCACCTCCAAGCGGATCCGGCTGTTGCTGTGCTGGACTTGTCAGGCCGCCTTGCTGGCCTTGGCTGGAACCACGCCGGGGCGCTGCTTGTCCGTCCACGTGGACACGCAGGGGATCATCTTGCGGATGCAGCGCTTGGCGTATTTGGCGGCGATCTGCTGGGTTTCATCCATCAGGCCTTCGGCCAGAGTGATTGGTTTCAGGCCCAGTGACAGAAAGGTCTTGTTGGATACGCGCAGATCGTTTTCCGCGGCTTCGTTGCGGGGATTGTCGACATTCGCGATCTGAGCGCCTGATGTTTCCGCCACAAGCTTGGCCAGCGACCGCACGGTGTGGGTTTCCGTCATCTGGTTCAGGATCGCCACTTTGCCATCGCGCGCTGGTGGGTTTTCCACGGCGAGCGCCAAACATTTGACGGTGTCCTGAATGTGGATGAACGCACGTGTCTGGCCGCCGGTGCCATGCACAGTCAGTGGGTGCCCCACCACTGCCTGCATCAGGAAACGGTTGAGTACGGTGCCATAGTCGCCATCATAGTCGAACCGGTTGATCAGGCGCTCGTCCAGGCGGGTTTCCTCGGTCTGGGTGCCCCAGACAATCCCTTGGTGCAGGTCGGTGATCCGCATCCGGTCGTTCTTGGCATAGAACTGGAACAAGAGCTGATCCATGGACTTGGTCATGTGATAGACGCTGCCGGGGTTGGTCGGATAGAGGATGTCGCGCTTGATGATCTGTTTGTCATCGGCCGGGATGTAGACCGGCAGGTAACCTTCCGGGATTTCCAGCCCGTCGTCGTCGTAGCCATAGACACCCATGGTGCCCAGGTGGACAAAGTGGGGATCAAGGCCCAGCTCAACCGAAGCCGCCAGCAGATTGTGCGTGCCGGAAATGTTGTTGTCGACGGTGTAGCGTTTTTCGCTGGCGCCCTTCATCGAATAGGGTGCGGCGCGTTGCTCGCCAAAGTGGATGACTGTGTCCGGCTGAGTGGCCTGCATCAGTTTGCACAGCGCGTCATAGTCGCGCGCCACGTCGATGTTTTCAAAACCGATGGTGCGGCCGGTTTGCTCGGCCCATGCAGCGATGCGATCGTCCATGGATGCGATGGGTGTCAGGCTGTCGGCGCCCATTTGTGCGTCGATGTCACGGCGCGACAGGTTGTCGACGATGGTGACGTTGTGGCCCAGGTTGGACAGGTGAAGGGCTGTTGGCCAGCCGCAGAAACCGTCGCCACCGATTACGAGGACGTCTTTTGCGTTTGTCATGTCTTTGTTCCTTTGTTTGGGCCCCTCCAAGCGGCCCGTGTTGATGAACAAAGGAATAGACCGTCCAAACGGGCCAAAGGGGCGCGCGGCGGGATAGGTTGTGGAACATTGGAAGGGGTGAACTATCCGTCCGGATAGGGTGTCACGCCTTTCGGTGAGCCGTCAGAGCCTGATCGAAGGCCGTTCGAGCCTGGTGGGCAATCTTGTCCATGGCGTGCGCGCGATTTGCAGAATCGCTCAGCTCACCCGCGCGCGCATCGTGTTCATAGGCTGCAAGCGGGGTTTCAAGCGCCTCTTGGCCCAGCAACGCGGCGGCGCCCTTCATCTTGTGTGCCGCTTCCGCCAACGCGCTGCCGTCGTCTACTGCACGCGCGGCGTCGAGAAAGGCGTTCAACTCTTCAAAGAACGTATCTCCGATGGTTTGAACCTTTGGCACACCCAAGGCAGAGATCAGATCAGCCAGAGCGCCCGGCGTCTGTATCGCCTCGTTCGGGGGAAAGGACGAGGCAGTGACGTCGGCCAATATGCTATGCAACGCATCGAGGCGTATGGGTTTGGTGTGGAACCGGTTCATGCCTGCGCGTTCTGCCGCATCGCGGTACTCTTCACGCCCATGGGCGGTCAGCCCGACAATATGTGCGTTCTGGTTTGGGCCAGGGTTGTTGCGCAGGTTTTTTGTGGCCTCAATCCCGTCCATGACCGGCATGCTGATGTCCATAAATATGAGGTCAAAGGCGGTGTCATCCACCTTGGCCAGACAATCGGCACCATTCACGGCCTCTTGGACGGTGTGGCCCATGCCGGTCAGCATGTCGCCCAAGACCTTGCGATTGATCGTATTGTCCTCGACCACGAGGATGGAACACGGACGCGCCGGTTCCGTGGGTTGGTGCACGACAGGCGTGCTTGGCGTATGGATGGCTTCGATACGATCAAGGGGCAGGGACAGCACAAAGGTTGATCCGTGCCCCACCGTGCTGGTCAAGGTGACGTCGCCACCCATCTCGCGGGCGATCCGGCGCGAGATCGACAGACCCAGCCCGTCACCGCGTGCCTGACGCCCTTCGCCATGCGCGAGCGCCACAAAATCCTCGAACACCTGATCCTGCAACTCAGCGGGGATACCGGCACCTGTGTCCGTCACCGCAATGCGCAAGGAGGTCGATTTTGGACCGTGGATGCCACCCACTTTGATCGAGATACCGCCATTGTCTGTAAACTTGATGGCGTTGCCAACGAGGTTCGTCAGGATCTGCCTGATCCGGCTGCTGTCTGCGTGAAAAGCGCGACGCATCTGGTCTTCGACGTCCAGCGTCAGGTCCAGGTTCTTTTCTCGCGCCAGAGGGTCGAACACATCCGTCAGCGCGGTCATCAAATCTGACAGGTCAAAATCCTGCGGCGTCAGTTGCAAGGCACCTGTTTCGATGCGCGTGATGTCGAGCGCCTCGTTGATATGCTCCAAGAGGATTTCACCAGAGGCGGTCGCAATGTCGGCATATCGGCTTTGCCGTTGATCCAGCGATGTGGTCCTGAGCAGGTCGAGCACGCCAAGAATACCATTGAGCGGCGTGCGCATCTCGTGGCTCATCACGGTCAGGAACTGGGATTTTGCCTTGTCCGTGCGTTCGGCCTGATCGCGCGCGTCTATCAGTTCCTGTTCATTGATCTTGCGGGCGCTGATGTCGCGAATATAGGCGATAAAGACCTGCTGACCGCTGTCCTGCGCCGTGGTGATGTTCAGCTCGACCGGAAATTCTTCGCCGGTCTTGCGCAAAGCGGACAGTTCCACCCGACCGGCGTCGACCACACGCGGTTTGCCGGTGCTCAGATATCGCTTCATCCCGTTGTGGTGGGCATCGCGCATCTGAGGTGGGATGATCGTATCCTCCATCGTTTCACCGAGAATTGCATCGCGGTCCCAACCGAACACACGTTCCGCCGCGGCATTGAAGTCAATAATCTCGCCCGCCTCATTGGCGGTGATGATTGCGTCAAGCGACGCGGATACGGTGGATGTGAGCCGCCGGGTGGACGCCAATAGATCGGCATCACGGCGCACGGCGCGTTGGAAAAGACGGTCGAGCAGGATGAGCAATCCCGCCATCCCAATCAACAGTGCAATCGCAAATCCGCCTGTGCGCGATAGTTGCTGTGAGAACTCGGCGCGTCGCGCCTGTGATTGTTCCGCACCCAGCCGCACGCCAAGCAACGCGATATTGCGCACATTTGGCCGAACATCTTTGACCATGTCGCGCACCTGGCGCAGCTCTTGGGTGGACAACGGCCCTGGGCGGTCAGACAGTGCGATGATCTGATCGGCAAAATCATTGATCGGTTGGATCAACCCGATGGCTTCGTCATTCTCGCCAAAGATTTCGGCGGCACGGCCTGAGTTGATGATGTTCAGGCGGCTGAGAGCGATGTCGATGCGCAGTTGGACTTCGGCATCGTCATAGGTCTGGTCCGCGAGTTGTTCGGACAAGACCGCATTCAGATTGGCAAACTCGGTGTCGAGTTGGGCAATGCTCCACTGCGTGTTGTCGCCCGCAGCCATCGAAAGGTCGCGCAGTTGCGACAGCAGGTTGGTGGCCATCAGGCTCAGCAAAAGCGTCAGCAGGCCCAGGCCCGCCAGAATTGCAATGCGATACCTGTTCAGACCTGCTTTCACCCGCGACCTCCTGCTTGGGGTCACATTAGGCGGCATTGTCGCCTCAATCCACGACCTTCAGACGGTTCAGTTGCCAAATACTGAGCGCATAGTTGGTTTCTGTCCGGTACTTGGGGTCGCTGTCGTAGGGAAACACCACCCAATAGGGGCCTTTGTCCCGCACCGACATCGTTTCGCCGTTCATGCGTGTGGCGATGATGGGCGCGTCGTCCTCAAGTGCGTCAAGCGACATGGACACTGCGTAGTCATTCAGTGCGACCATTTCCACTGCGCTGCCATCCGCGTTGACCGATTCCAACAGGGTCTTCAGCGGAACGCCGGAAAACTCGACTGTGCCATCGGTCCAGATCGTCGTGGTGGTAAAGGTGACCTGATCAAAGGCGTCCAACGCCTCCAGGCTCAGTTCAACCGGCGCGGAGTGTGATGGGGAAGCAGTCACCTGCAACCCCATCACTGACTGCGCATATGCCGGGACTGTCCAACACATGAGCAGACCGAAGACGAACGCCCATGTCCGTGAGTGGTAGTCTTTTGCCATAGTCGTTCCTTCGATGCTGTGTTGAGTTGGACATATCGCGTCCTGACGGCTTGCGTTTGGGGCATTGGAATAGTTACCTATACCAAAGTATAGGGACGCCATTGTTCCGTCGCATTTTCAGGCGATTGTGAACGTCACAACAAGGACGGATTGCTATGCCCAATATCCTTTTGGCCGACGATCATGATCTGGTGCGGGATACCATCGCCGCATATCTCGAGACCATTGACGGGTTCAAAGTGCTCACTGCGCCGAACCTGGACGTGGCATTGGAGACGATGGGCGGGTTGGATGCGATTGACCTGCTGATCCTGGACTACAACATGCCCGGCATGAATGGGTTGGACGGGTTGGACCGTGCGCGCAAAGGGCACCCGGCAACAAAAGTGGCGCTGATGTCCGGCGTTGCCAATCGCGAAGTGGCAAATGCAGCCATGGCGCGCGGCGCTGATGGTTTCATCCCCAAGTCGTTGACCGCCGCGTCCATGGTCAATGCGATCAAGTTCGTTCTGTCGGGGGAACGCTATTTCCCGTTCGATTTTGCCGCGCCAGAGACGTCAACTGCGCCTGACAGCACCTTTGCGGATCTGTCAGAACGCGAGATGCAAACGCTTGAGCAGCTGTGCATTGGCCTGTCCAACAAGGAAATTGCGCGCAACCTCGGTATTCAAGAGGTGACGGTCAAGTTGCACGTCAAGAACCTGTTGGCCAAGCTGGGTGTCTCAAACCGGACCCAGGCGGCATTGCTCGCCAAGGAACGCCATCTGTTCTGAGACCTCAGGCTTGTTTGCCATCCGCGGCTGGAGCGGGGTCGGGCGAGTCCAAAGTCGACCATGTGGTGTCATCGCTGGGTTTCGGCGGCGTGTCACAAGCGCGGCGATGAATGCCCACCTTGGCGATGAAGTTCGCCGATACAGGCGCCGTCACAAACAAGAACGCCATGATCAGCAACTCGTGCAGCGACGTCTGACCCAGCGTGAATGAGTGGATCATGGATGCCAGCAACAACATGCCAATGCCAACGGTGCCAACCTTGGTCGGAGCGTGCAGGCGGGTCATAGGGTCGTTGAATTTCAGCAAACCGATCACGCCAACAATCACAAAACCTGATCCGATCAACAGGCAAATGGCGGTGGCATAGGTTCCGATCATGTCAGGGCTCATTCGATGATGTCTCCGCGCAGGACAAAGCGGGTCAGCGCGACGGTGGACACAAAACCCAGCATCGCGATCAGCAATGATATTTCAAAGTAGATCTGAACCCCCTGGCGGATGCCCAGCACCACAACCAGTCCGAGGGCGTTGATGACCATCGTGTCGAGCGCGAGGATACGGTCACCCACGCTTGGGCCGAGCACGAGGCGGATCATCGAAAACACCTGACCGATGGCAAGAGCCGCAAAGGCCGCGATGATAGCGATGTCGAGGAAACCAGCGGCGGATGTCATGTAAAGATCTCCATCAGGCGGCTTTCGTAACGGGATTTGATGTCGTCGCGTACGGCGTCCGGATCGTCAGTGTGCAAGACATGTACCAACAGGCAACGACCCTGATCGGACAAATCTGCGGACACAGTACCGGGTGTCAGCGTAATCGTGCCCGCCAGAACTGTGATTGCTTCGGGCATGCGCAAATCCAGCGGGATAACAATCCAAGCAGGTTTGAGCTTGGCATTTGGGACCGTCAGCACAATCCATGCCACTTCGATGTTGGCGACAAGGATATCCCACAGAACAACCAGCGTGTAGCTGGCCATTTTGCCCAGATGCAAGCCCTTGGGCTGGTCGGGCCACCAGATCGCTGTACCGCGCGGAATGATGATCCCCAAGATCAGGCCGAAAACGGCCATGCCAGCGGACAACTCGTTTTGCAGCAATATCCACACAAGGGCCAACAGCAGCGTCAGCAGAGGATGTGGCAGCAACCAGTGATACAGGCGCTTCATGTCAGTAGCCCTCCTTTGGTGTGCTGAGTTTGCCGGGCGTCTCCACCACCGTTGTCACATAGGGTTCGGAGGCAAAGAGTTGTGCAGCCATTGTGCCGGTGTAACTATGGACCTGACCGGCAAAAACCGTGTGCGCCACAAGCAATGCCAACAGCGCCCCGACCGACACATAAGACAATGCACTGGGTTGGCTGTGTTGCGTCTCGACGGGCTCCATGCCTTGGGCTTTCCAAAAGATCACGCTGCCCGCGCGGGCGAAGCCAAGGATGCTGATCAGGCTGGAGATGAGCACGGTGGCCCAGATCCAGACCGCTTGGTCGGCACCGAAAGCTGCGTCGAGTACCAGCAATTTACCAATGAAACCGGACAGCGGTGGCAGGCCGGCCATTGCGATGGCTGCGGCAAAGAAAAGACCAGCGGTCAATGCAGCGCCAGCCAGGGGCGGTTCCGGTTCCAGCGCAAGCGTGCCGCGTCCTGTGCGCACAAGGTCCGCAATCAGGAACAGTGCCGCACCGGCAAGCGTCGAGTGGACGATGTAGTAGAGCGCCGCCGCCATGCTCGTTTCCGTAAAGAGCGAGATCACGACCATGACCATGCCCATGGACCCGATTACCGAGAATGCGACCAGCCGGTCCAGCCGTTTTGCCGCCAACACACCCACCATACCAATCGCCAAAGAAACCAAGGCGGCAGGCAGCAACCACGTGTCGTGCAACCCTGCTGTGACCTCGAGGTCAGGCGGGAAGATCAATGTGTAGACCCGGATGATCGCATAGGCGCCAACCTTGGTCATGATCGCAAAAAGGGCGGCAACGGGGGCAGGGGCCTCCGCATAGCTGGATGGCAACCAAAAATGCAAAGGCACCAGCGCGGCTTTGATCGCAAACACCAGCAGCAAAAGCACCGCGGCCACCCGTATGCCAACCGTTTCGCTTGCGTCGATCATGGTCACGCGGTTGGCGAGGTCCGCCATGTTCAACGTGCCTGTCTCGGCATAGATGGAGCCGAGCGCAAACAGGAACAGGGTCGACCCGATGAGGTTGAACAGCACGTATTGTACGCCTGCACGCAGGCGTTCGTTGCCACCTGCGTGGATCATCAGACCGTAGGACGCGATCAGCAGCACCTCGAAGAAAACGAACAGGTTGAACAGGTCGCCCGTTAGGAACGCACCCATGATGCCCATGAGCTGGAACTGGAACAAGGCGTGGAAATGCCGCCCACGATCATCCCAGCCGGACCCAATTGCATAAAGCAGGACGCACAAGGCCAGGACGGCTGTCAGCAGCACCATCATCGTGGACAAACGGTCGCCGACCAGCACGATGCCAAAGGGCGCGGCCCAATCGCCGAGTTGATACAGCAGGATGCTACCATCGGCGGTTTGCAGCGCCAAGCCAATCGCGACCGCGATCAGGGCCAATACGCCGACCACCGAAAACACCCGCTGGATGCCAATGTGATACCGCGCCGCCAACACAACGGTTGGTGCCAACAGTGCCGGCAGAATAACGGGGGCAATGATCCAATGTGTCATGGCTGGCCCTCCGATCCTTCGGGCTGGTCGTCGACATGGTCATCGTTGGAGCCCAGAAATGCGCCAAGGCCGATCATCACCACCACGGCCGTCATCCCAAAGGAGATCACGATAGCCGTCAGCACAAGCGCCTGCGGTAGCGGGTCGGTGTAAACGGTCATGTCGTCGCGCAGAACAGGTGGGGCACCCACGGTCAGGCGACCAGACGCAAAGAGAAACACGTTCACCGCGTAGGTCAGCAACGAGATGCCCAGGATCACAGGGAACGTGCGCAGACGCAGCATCAGGTAGATACCCGCAGACGTCAGAACGCCAATGGCGGATGCAACAAGCAATTCCATGTCACACGCCCTCCTGTGCGGTGCCCGAGGTCGGCGGAGTTTCCTCATCGCGTGACGGGTCGATGTCCATCGGATGATCGTTGTCATCTGTATGGGCGCGGCGTGCAAGACGCGAGAAGCTTTCCAATGACAGCATCACAGCGCCCACAACCGCCAGGAACACGCCCACATCGAACAGAGCGGCGGTGGCCAGTTCGAACTTTTCAAACGGCGGGATGCGCACATAGGTGAAATCGGAGGTCAGGAACGGTTTGCCCACAAACCACGAGCCGATGCCGGTAAAGCCTGCGACCAGAACGCCTGCGCCAATGACCCCGTGATAGGGGTATTTCAAGCGTGCAGATGCCCAACTGAAACCGCTGGCCATGTATTGCATCACCACGCCAATGGACACGATCAAACCGGCGATAAAGCCACCGCCCGGTTCGTTATGCCCCCGCAGGAAGATGTAGAAGCCAACCATCAGCACAACAGGCATGATCACGCGGGTCAGGACGACCATCATCATGGGATGCATGTCGCCCGCGCGGGGTTGATCCGGGATTCTGTTCAACAGACGCGCACGCACCGGGCCATCCAAAAGTGTTTCGGTCAGCGCATAGATCAGCAGCGCGGCAATCCCCAGAACGATGATCTCGCCGTAAGTATCAAAGCCACGGAAATCGACCAGGATCACGTTGACGACGTTGGTGCCGCCGCCGCCTTTGTATGAATTGGCGAGGTGGAATTCAGAGATTGGCGTGTCCACCGCGTCACGCAGCAAATAGTGGAACGCCAAGGCAAACGTGGCCAGGCCGCCCACGATTGCGACGCCCATATCCCGAACCCGCCGCAGCAGGGAGCTTTCGACCGGAGTCCGGTTGGGCAGGAAGTTGAGCGCCAGCAGCAGCAGGATGATGGTGACCACTTCGACCGTGAACTGCGTCATGGCCAGGTCCGGCGCGCTGAAGAAGACAAATCCAACAGATACCATCAGACCGACGATACCGATGAGGATCAGGGACAAGAACCGATTGCGATGAAAGATCACCAGAGCGACGGTCGCGGCGACCAGTAGCGTCCAACCGACAATCGGGACAATCCCTGCGGCTTGTATTTCACGGGTCGGCGCGCCCACCGTGCCGGTTGCCCACGCGTAAAATCCGGCACCGACAATAGCGACAGTGCCAATCGCGGCGTAGCGTGTGAACGACCCGTTGTGCAGCGGCAGGATCAATGTCTGTGCCAGCCGGGCAGCGGCGGCCACAATCGCTTCGAAAATCACCTTGGCCTCAGGACGCGGCAGCGCATCCCAGAACCGCAAGGCCGGGTTAAAGATCGCCATCATCAGCAGACCGCCAACCACCGCGGCGATGGACATAAAGAGTGCGGGGACCAGACCGTGCCAGATCTTGAAGTACGCTTTGGGCACTTCGGCCGCATCCCCCAGCACCGATGCCGTGACGAGTTTGACAAACGGCTCTGCGAGGAAAGGGGCCACGCCAATCACCACAACCAATGTCACTAGGAAGGCTGGTGGCAGCCAAAGTCCAGTACCCGGATCATGTGGCTTGGTTGGGTAGTCGTCGCGGACAGGCCCGAGGAACGTATGGCCAATCAAACGGAAGCAATAGGCGGCGGAAAACAGCGATCCGAACGTCGCGAGCGCTGGCACCAACCAGGGGGTGCCGAACAGCACTGTGTGATTGGCTTCTTCCAACATCATTTCTTTGGACAGGAACCCGTTCAGCAGGGGAATGCCCGCCATGGATAGCGCCGCCAAAGTCGCAATGGTAAACGTGATGGGCATCAGCGTCCGCAGCCCGCCGAGACGGCGGATGTCACGGGTGTGCGCCTCGTGATCCACGATACCCGCTGACATGAACAGGGCAGCCTTGAAAGTGGCGTGGTTGAGGATGTGGAACATGGCGGCCATTGCGCCAAATGCGGTGCCTGTTCCCAAGAGCATGGTGATCAGCCCGAGGTGGCTGACTGTTGAGAACGCAAGAAGCGCCTTGAGATCATGTTTGAACAGCGCAATCACAGCGCCCAAAACCATGGTGACCAATCCCGCAGTGGTCACAATTGCGAACCATTCCGGCGTACCCGACAAAACGGGCCACATCCGAGCCATCAGGAAAATCCCGGCTTTGACCATTGTGGCCGAGTGCAGATAGGCCGACACGGGTGTCGGTGCGGCCATGGCGTGGGGCAACCAGAAATGGAACGGGAATTGTGCCGATTTGGTAAAACACCCTAAGAGGATCAGGATCAACGCCGGCAGATAAAGCGGGCTGCTCTGGATCAATTCCCGGTTCTGCAGGATGACGCTCAGATCATAGCTGCCTGCGATCTGGCCCAGGATCAGCATGCCACCAATCATGGCCAACCCACCCATGCCTGTTACAGTCAGCGCCATGCGCGCGCCCTGACGACCTTCGGGCAGGTGTTTCCAATAGCCGATCAGCAGGAACGACGATAGTGACGTCAGTTCCCAGAAAACAAGCAAAAGCAGGATGTTATCGCTGAGGACAATGCCAACCATCGCACCTTGGAACAGCAACAGATAGGTAAAGAACTCACCCATGTTGTCATTGCGGCTGAGGTAGTGGCGCGCGTAGGCAATGATCAGAAGGCCGATGCCGAGGATCAGCAGGGCAAAGAAAAAGCCAAGCCCGTCCAGCATCAGTGTGAAATTCATACCCAGCGATGGAATCCAGTCGACGCGGGCGGTTACCACTTCTCCGGCCAGAATGGCGGGCAAGTTGGTCAGCAGTCCGATGAACGCGGCAAGCGAAACGGTGAACGTCACCCCCGCGCAAGCAGCGCGCCCTGCGGCATTCATCAAGCCGGGCAGCAACGCACCCAGAAATGGAAGGGCAACGAGGATAAAGAGAGACACGGACGCTCCTGATCGTGAAATGTATACGACATGCAAGAAACTGCATCAGAATGCGCCAAGTGCAAGAGCAATCGGAAAAATTTCGTGCGACATCTTTGGCCGCTGCGGGAAACGCCGGTTTGTTTGCGTATTTTTGGGTAGCTGATCCAGCGCAATCCGCTCTTTTCAACCGTGATGACGGCTGAAGATCCGTCCGGAGCAGGGGATAGGCGGATCATTTGTTGGCGCACAAAGTACCAACCACGTCGCGCGAGCAGCGTTGCAACGATGAGTGACCGCGCCCGTCGCAAAGGCGATTTCGGGCGCGGTGGTGTTGAGTGGTGTCGCGCTATTGCTTACCGGTCTGGTCTGCGACTTGCGTCTCGGCCGCGGTCGGTTTTGGCGCTTTTGCCTTTGCATTGCACATTTGCATGACGCCACAGAACATACCGGCCTGCGGATAGGTCGAGGGAACGTGGGCGGGCAGTGTCTGGGCCTGTGCCGGAGCCAAGCTCGCAACGGTAATCGCAAGGGTCAAAGTCAATTCACGCATGGGACATCTCCGTTCTACGATGTGTGTGAAACTGAAGTTGGCCTTACACGACGCCCCATGCGCGTCAGGTTTGAAAATCAATGAAGATTTGCAGGGATCGGCGACGACCTTTCAGAATCGGCGCGCCCGTCTGTCAGGACATTGCGGCGATATTCGGTTGGGCTACACCCGACTTCGGCGCGAAATGCGCGGTTGAACGGCCCCATCGACGAAAACCCGACATCGTAGGCGATTTCCAGCATCGTTGAATGCATGTGCTCGGGATCCTGCAACATGTTCCGCGCGGCTTCGATACGCGCCCGGTTGACGAAGCTGGAAAAATTCCGATGACCCAGACCTTGGTTGATGGCGCGGCGCAACCGGTGTTCTGGCACCGACAGCTTTGCCGCCAGTGCGCCAATGGTCAGACCTTCCTCACGCCAGATACCCGCCGACATCGCCGACGTGATCCGGCCAATCAAAGCCGTGTCCGCGTCAGCGATCTTGCTAGTTGGCATGTGTTTTTCCATGGCGGGATCCGTTTGGCCCGGCCACTGATCCATATCTGGCGACAACAGCCAAAGGGCAAGGGCCACACATACGGTAAAGGTGCCGATTGACTGTAAAAGCGCAAACACGACAGACCCCTCGCTAACCGCTCCGATGGCATGCGCACCTGTCAGGGCAAAGGCAATTCCGGCGATGGCCACAGCAAAGGCAGGCCGCGCCCGGCATCGGCACTCGACCAGATCATCCCGCGCGGTCCAGAGTGCCATAAGCACTAGGCTGCCGTACAAGGCACTCGCAATGGTCGTGCAGAACTCAAATCCACCGGGCACGGTCATTTCGATGTAGAACGCCCCGGCGGTGATCATGGATGCGACGCCCCAGGGCCACCGCATTGTCGGGCCGTCCAAAAAGATGCTGACGATGAACCAGGTGATGGCCACAGGCGTCAATGCGCTGAGCAAGATCAAGTTGCTGTACACGAGTGGCGGGAAATCAAGGACCAGAGCGGCATGTGTGACCAGAAACGCGGATTTGCACACAGCAAGGGCTGCGACGGACAAGCGTCCTTCCCAACCGATGGGCGTGCGCCACATAAGCAGGGCAAAGATGAACAACATGGTGACTGCGCCGCCGCGCAACGCAAGGTCCAAATACATCATCGACCCGCACCTCCTTGGCTCAACCGAATTGATGCTGAACTTAGCCTATCATTTCCAGGAGGGGCGCGCCGATTTCTTGAAAAACAGCCGCCGATTTTTGAAAATTCGATCTTTGCACAGGTGGTATGCTTGTTTCGAAGACTGGCGTTGTCGCTCAGGGCGTCAGACGTGCCGTGCATAATTGCGCCGGTTTGGTGGTGGAAAACCGCAAGCCTTTGGAATCGCCCAATGAGGTGCAGCGATCCCGAAGCATCCACATGACGGGAAGAATTATCCACACCAAATCGCCTGCCTGGATCAGGTACTCAAGTCGCTAATTTCAAGGTGATTTGGCTCCGGCGGTAGGGATCGAACCTACGACCAATTGATTAACAGTCAACTGCTCTACCGCTGAGCTACGCCGGAACGGTTTGAGCCGTATAGCAAGGCCGATTCAGGTCGTCCAGAGGGTTTGCACCCAAGATTCAGATTATTTTTTCACCCATGTTCGATGCGCTCAAATGCGGTCTGCGCGTGCAGTGTGCCAAGCGGCTTTGCCTGAGACTTTCCCATCAGATCAATCAGATGCGCCAACACATTCCGTGTCGCAGCAGGCAGCAGCGCGGCAGGCGTATCCGAATAGACCGCTTGAGCAATCTGGTCTGCGGTTTGCGGACCAGCGGACAGCGCATCCAACATGGCTGCTTCACGCGCTTGGCGATGTGTGATCAACCATTCCAAACGATCCAATGGCGTCGTGATCGGTGCGCCATGACCGGGATAGAAAACCCGCCACTGTTCTTGTGCCAGTCGCGCACAGGACGCCATGAAATCTGTCAGATCACCATCGGGCGGCGACACAAGCGAGCTTGCCCAGCCCATGACGTGATCCGCCGTAAAACAGATATCCCCCCAAGCGAGACAGATATGGTTGCCCAGATGACCGGGCGTGTGAATGACGCGCAGCGCCCAGTCACCGCATGCAATGACTTGGCCATCCTGAACCGTTTGATCGGGAAAGAAATCGGTATCAATGCCTTCACCGCCGTCGTTCAATCCGGCCTGCGCCAATTGCGACATCACCATACTGCGGCCAGCGGTTGCATCCCCAAAGGCCAAGACCGGCGCGCCAGTGGCTTGCGACAACGGCCGCGCGAGTGGCGCATGATCAAGATGGCTGTGCGTGACAAAGATGTGGGTGATGCGCCGCTGATCCGTGCAGGTCGACAGTATGGCGTCAAGGTGGCTGTCACTCATGGGGCCGGGGTCAATGACCGCCAGATTGGTTTGCCCTACAACATAGGTATTGGTGCCGCGATACGTCATCGGGGACGGATTGGGCGCAACGATACGCTGGAGACCCGGTGCAAGCGTTTCGGGTGTGCCCACAGGCGGGTCAAAATCATCGGGCGGTGTCAGCGGCTTGGCCTTTCGTCTTGTGTGGCAGGCGGGTAGGGTCAGCGCCATGTCGTTCCAATGGCTCAAACGCTATATGCCCCGTGGTATCTATGCGCGTGCGGCGCTGATCCTTTTGCTGCCCGTGATCGTGGTGCAATTGGTGGTTTCCGTGGTGTTTGTACAGCGACACTTTGAGGAAGTCACACAGCAGATGTCAGTTGCGGCCGCGCGCGAGGTGCGGCTGGTTCTGATGCGTCTCGACATGGCGCAAACCCGCGATGAGATCGCTGAGGTAACAAGAGACATCGTTGCACCGCTGGCCATCACGGTTACACCATTGCCCGACACTGCGTTGGGAGAGCGGAACACCCGCGCGTGGTACGATTTCTCCGGCATCGTCATTACGGATCGCTTGCAACGGGCGGTGGAGGAAATCGCCGTTGTGGACCTGTCGGACGACCGGCGCGTCCGGTTGATTGCACGCACGGCGCTCGGGCCTGTTGAGTTGTCCTTTGACCGGCGGCGCGTTTCTGCTGCTGCACCACACCAACTGTTCGTAAATATGATCTTTTTCAGTGTGCTCGTGACCGCTGTTGCCTTTGTCTATATGCGCAATCAACTGCGCCCGATCAAAAGGTTGGCCAATGCAGCAGAGGCTTTTGGTCGGGGACGGGTCATGCCCTATGTGCCCGCCGGATCGACCGAAGTACGTGCCGCTGGTACGGCCTTTGTCGACATGCGCAACCGGATCGAACGGCAGATCGAAACCCGCACCCTCATGCTCTCCGGGGTCAGCCACGATTTGCGCACGCCACTGACGCGTATGCGGCTCGCCCTTTCCATGCTGGACGATGATGAACGCGCCCCGCTTGAGCAAGACGTCGAAGACATGCAGCGCATGATCGATGCCTTCCTGAGCTTTGCCAAAGGTGATGGTGAGGCGGAACCGGAATTGACGGATCCTGTGGCCTTGGCCCGGTCCATCGTCGACGACGCGCAACGTGCGGGCCAGCCTGTGACGCTGACCGAAGTCGAAGGCGAGGGGCAGGTGCGTTTGCGACCCTTGGCGATGCGTCGTGCGTTGGACAACCTTGTGTCCAATGCTGTGCGATACGGTGCGCGGGCCGAGGTGTCTGTTCGGTTGACCGAAAAATCACTGCGCTTCCGCGTTGAAGATGAAGGTCCCGGCATCCCCGAAGAGCAACGCGCCGATGCGCAACGTCCGTTCACCCGCCTTGACCGCGCGCGCAATCAGGACAAGGGATCGGGCGTTGGTCTTGGGTTGGCGATTGCAACGGATATTGCACGGGCGCATGGAGGCACCTTGCGCTTGGGTCAAAGCCCCAAGCTGGGAGGCTTGCGCGCGGATATCGTGATTGCCCGCTGATGTGCCGCTGCGGCACGCTTGCCGCTTTGTGGCAAACGGTTTTAGCTGCGCCATCACACGTACAGGAGCGCCCGCATGACCCCATATGAAATGATCCGCACCCAACTGGCGCAGGCCGTCCCGTTTGCAAACCATGTCGGCGTCGAATTGATCGAAGTCGGAGACGGGGTTGGTATCGCCGCCTTGGATCAACGCTCCGAAACGTCCAACCACATCCAATCCCAGCATGCTGGCGCCATGTTCACCTTGGGAGAGGCCGCATCGGGTGCCGCATTGGCAGGTGCGTTTGGACCCATGATCTTTCAAGTCCGACCTGTCGCGTCCGGCGCCACAATTTCATACGTCAAAGTCGCCAAAGGTCGATTGGAAGCACATGCCAGTACAGGCCGGGCAGGGGCAGACTTGCTGGCTGAACTGGAAGAGGTGGGGAAAATCGCGTTCGACATCCAGGTTGATATTCGAGACGCGGATGGCGACACTGTCGTCACGATGACCGTCGGGTGGCACGTCCGTAAATCGTAGCTATCGGGCTCCGCACTCATATCGCGCTGCTTCTGTCCCATGAAGACAGTTAACGCATTGATTTGGCAGTAATTTGGTAGGCCCGGGGGGTGATCCCACGCGCGACCACGGCGGTTTTGGCCGAGATGGGTTCTTTGAGATTCCGGGCATTCGTCTTGTGGCGCTGACGGCTGGCGATGAAGACTTCGAGCAGATCTTTGCCTTTTTGGACGACGACGACAGGGTGTTGATGCAGTTCAACCGGCGGGGCGAGTTGGGCGCGGAACTTGACGCCTCGACCATATCGCGCATCGCGGCGGCGCATGGGCTGCCTGCAAAGGACGTGTCGTCGGCCCTGATCCCCGGCAACGTTTGGGGTGGTGCGCCCTACAATGCAGACCTGAACCGGCACATGTCGGATGTTTCGGGTGTTGCGCGTGGCTACCTGTCCAAGAAGGTGGCACCGCCCGTTGCGGTCGAAGAGGGCCGCGCAAGAGCAAGTCACATCTTGGCAACCAGCGACAGCACAGGCGTTGGTTCCGGCGGCACCAATCTGCGCCATGTGACCGCTTTGACGCCTGTGACGGGTTTCATGCTGTCCAGCGGCCTGCGAGGCGGTGGAAACACTGTTTTTGTTCCAGCATCCGCAGGTGATCTTGCACCGGCTGTTGAAGCGGTGGACGGGCCACTTGGCACGACCGGGCTTGCGACGGCTATGCAAATGATGAACCATTTTCAGAACGCGGACGGTGGCGAGCGCACTGTCTGGACGGCGCGCAGTTCCGGCTTGTCGGGTGAGCGCCTGGACGAAATCCAACAGGGCGACACCCAGTTCGAAAACGCCATTGCGGAGCTGGCCCGCACGGCTGAATTGATGGCGGTCTATGACCGCGACCTGTTCTGCGAAACTGTCTATCTGAACTGCGGAACCAATGACCGGTCGGCCAGCATCACCGGCGCGGCCTATGCCGCCAGCCTGCGGCAATTGCTGGACGACAAGACCGCCCGCATCAAGGCGGTGACGGGGCAGGGCGAGGATGCTCACCTGTTCCACTGGCAAATTGCGGCCCCTCGTCTCAACGAGGGTGAGGCAAGTGAGATTTCCCGCGCGCAACTCGACATGGGCGAGGCGCATGGTGACATTCACATCATTGGCCCGTCCTATTGGGTGACGTTGAACGACAACGTGCACCCGGACGCCTTGGGCCACGACTTGAAAGGCGAGTATTTCGCCAAGGCGCATCGGAACTGGAAGCGGTACGGCGACACACGGCATGCACCAACACCTGACTTGGCAAACATCGGTGTGGCCGGTGCTGTAATCACGGTCCCGTTCTTTACCGTGCCACGGCACGATGGCGTCGCATCTCACTGGGCGCTGACCTTCAGTTCAGAGAACGTCGCGCAAGCCGTCAACCAGGGCTTTGTGATCAACGACAGCGGGGGTGCAGCCATCCAATCGGTTGTGATTTCCGACGATGGCGCAGGTGGCACTGGCACTGTCACCATCACGCTCGATCAAGCGCCTGCGTCGGGCGCATCACTGGAATACGCCTATACCGGCGCGGGCGCAGAGCAAGCCCACAGCCAAGCCTACGGCAACCTTGTCGACACAGACGCCACCGCCTCTTTGACGGAGCCGGGTTACGTGCTGATGAACCATGCCCTGTCCTTCAAAGAGGTGATCTCATGACGAACGCAGTAAATCATTTCCAGTTCCCAACATCTGTGCAGAACCCCAACCTGCCTGTTTTGCGGGGCTACAGGGCAACCATCGCCGATGATGCGCGCACGCAAGCCCTGTTCTCGGCGCTGGACATGCGTTTGACCTACGCGCCCGGCGGAACATTCGACGGGCTGGTGTCCTCGGTCGCCAACCGCAAATCCGGGTCGGTGGAAACCTTGGCTCAGGCGATTATCGGCGCGCAACCGTCCTATGATCGGGACGGCGGGCCAAACGGCCGGGGGGCGTTTCGGTTCTTCACAAGCGGCGATGATGCGCTGACAGCATCCGCGCCGTTTCCCGTGGGCGGCGACTTTTTCAAAGCCGTGGTGTTCAAGAGCGGCGCGGTCACAACCAACGAATACCTGATGTATTCCGGCACGGACGGCAATCGCCACATGCTGCAATTGGGTGCGGACAACAGCGTGCGCATGCGATGCGGGGCCAGCGGGTCCGAGGCCACGGCCGTTGCCAGTTTTGTGCCGGATCAATGGACGCTGGTTATCGGCACATGGAACGCCGCTACGAAAACGGCGGGGCTGTCCGTCAATGGTGCCGACTTTGTCACCGACAGCAACGCAGGCGCGGTCGTTGATGTTGCGACCAATATCATCAGCGATGGCTCTTTGAACGACGTGGAAGTCAGCGACATTGCCTATGGTTCTGCGGATCTGTCTTTGCCGGAACACGCCGACTTGCGCGCTGAAATCGAAGGCTATGCGCGCAATGTGCTGGGCCTGACGATCACCTGACGCCCGAACCTCAATTCAACTGCAACCGGCCCGCCACGTGCGGGCTTTTTCTATGGGAGAACTGAAATGCAATTTGTTCAAGACGCGCGGCGCGCGCTGACAATCGGATACACGGCTTGGGCGTTCTACGCGCTGGCGGCGGTGACCTTGGCACCGGATGTGATCTATTTGGCCTTCGCATGGGACACGAACCCCTTTGTGTGGTCCGTGTTGCAGATTGTCGTGATCGCCGGGGGCATCGTGGGGCGGGTGATCCAGCAAACCGAGGAAGGCGCGTGGCGCCGCCGGATCTGGATCTTTGCGGCCGTTCTGTTGTTTGCCTTTTGGGCGGTGCCGTCGCTTGCCATGAGTGTCTGGCCGCAGCCTTCGGAACCGGTGGTCGAGGACAGTTCCGGCCCCCCGACCTATGAGGAAACCGCCGCGATCCTGACGCCGCATGTGTCGCAGTGGGAGGGGCGACGCCTGACGGCTTATTTTGATCTGGTGGGCGTGGCAACGATCTGCGACGGCCACACCCGGACGGTCACGGCCGCCGATGTGCATGCCGGCACAACATTCTCGGCCGCCAAATGTGATGCGTTGCTGTCCGAGGAGCTGCACGAATACTGGTCCGAAACCCGCAAGGGGTTCACACCGGACACCATCGCTGGCCGCCTGACGCGGCATCGGGACGCGGCTTATGCCAGCCTGTCCTACAACGTCGGCTGGGGTGGCGTGCGCAAGAGCACGGCCACGCGCCGTCTGAATGCGGGTGACATCGCGGGAGGATGCGAGGCGTTGACCTGGTGGAACAAGGCCGGTGGGCGCGTCGTGCGCGGCCTGGTCAACCGCCGCAACGTCGAGTTCGACATGTGCATGATGGGTGTAGGTTGATGCGACTTTTGCAGGTGCTGGGCCTCGGACGTCGTGCGTCCGTCGTTGCGCTTGGCCTGGGGGCGGCGAGCGTCGCCCTGGGCCTTTACGCGTACATCCGGGCGGATGCGCGCGCTGACCTGAAATCTGAAATTGAGGATGTGAACGATGCGGCTCAACTGGACGCGTTTCGCGCTGATCTTGGCTATCTCGAATGTGTTGATGGCGGGTTCTTGTATGACTTCGGGACCGGTCAATGTCGACGGCCTGCACCGGGTGGTCGGTGACAGCCTGCCCGGTGCACAGGGCAAGACGCGTGACGATCAGGTAAAGATCGACCGGACGGTCGCGCGTCTATGTTCGGCGCAGATCTACACCCGCGCCAAGTGCGATGCCCACACGGTGGCCAGCGCGGCCCGATGGGGTGAAATCAGTCAAGACAAGCGGGGGCAATAGGCGCGATGCGTGAGCTTCAACCGCGTGAAAGCAGTAACGCAGAAAGACCAAAGATGTTCGACAAGCGGATAACCCTCGGAAACGTGTTGACCATGATCACCATGGCTGTTGCTGGTGCGGGGGCCTATTGGAGCCTCGCGGTTGAGCAGGCCACGCTCCGAGGGGATTTGAAGGTGCAGGAAATGCGCCTCGACAGTTTTGACGACGACACCAAGCGGCGTTTGCAGAGCATCGAGGGAAAGCTGGATCGGTTGCTGTTCGAGCGCGGTGGGGCGAAGTAGGGTTCGCGACTGTTGTGGGATGAAATTTCTAAAGTGCTCAGAACGAGTCAATAGCCATTTTGATGGCCGGATGCCTTGAAATTGACCGGCTGTTAACACACCTTAACCAATACAATCAGAACGCTTGGAATGGCCGATGAGCACTTAAAGGCAGGCACGTAGTGCGAGAAGCTCAATCTTAGAAAAAGAGGCTGAGTGTGGCTGGTTGAGATTGAGATCGAAAGGTGGGACACCTCATGAAGCGTACCTGCGGGCGAACTGATTGGGTGATGAACCTTTGTCGATCGGCTGGTCAATAGGGACACATATCACGGCTAGCTATTGGATAAACCCCACGCCAAACAATCGCAGTTGGGCATGACCTTGCCGAGAGGAAGAGCCATGTCAATTTTGAAATCGAAAGAGTTCAGGCCTCCGGCACCCTTGTTGGAGGCAGGCTATGCCAGAAACACTCTTAACACCAGACGTTGTTGAAATGATCACTGCACTGATTTCGGTGGTAATTGCTTTGATAGCGCTGTGGGAAATGCGGCGCATGCGTCGTGAGTCCACCAGCGAGAATCAAGAATTGCGACGCGAAATGACTGAAATCCGTGAGCGACTTGCAGCGGTTGAAGTCAACCAAAACTGACAAAAGCGGGGGTCGCCACGGCCCTCGCTTTTTCGTTGTTGGGCACAGCGCCCGACTTCTAAAAGGGGCCCGTGCTTGCGTGCTGAGCGAAGGCCATGCGCAGGTTAACCACACACTGCGCCTACGACCGGTGTCAGCCCAAAGCGGACATTGGATCTGGCCAGTAGGGTGACCGCAGGGCGGACAAACCGACCCTTTGCGAAACGCCAAGAACCAGCTTAGCTTCGGACAGATGATCCAAAGGGAAACCGTAGGCGAATGAACTACGAAGAATGTTTGCGCTCAACATACTTTGACTTGGAAAGCTGGCTCATTGCCCTTCTAGGATTGGGCATTTCGTTCATTTTTTTGAGATACGGCAAGATGGCCTTCGCCATCGTGTCTGCTTGTATCGGCATATTGCTAGCCCTTTCATGGGCGTATTTGTATTACGAACTGAAGTGTGTGGAGCTCATTGGCTTGTAGGAGCTTTGGCTCCAAGCAGACTTTAGCCGCGCGCCGCGCCGACGACCGTTGCCAGCCCACAGCGGACATCGGATCTGGCCAGTAGAGTGACCGCAGGGCGGGACAAAGCAGACTTGTGCAGGTGCAGCTTTCGCTGACGCAGAAACCATTCGCATCTGCGACATGCGTTTCGCTGCATTGCAGCCAATTTCGCCGAAGCGGTCCTTTGGCTTGCCAATTGAGACACCCAGAAAAACCGCCCGAACGCCGCGTGATACGGTAGCCAGGACGAAAGCTGAGTAAGGCTAGTCGGCACGCTCAAACAGAGTTTCGACCAACGACTACACCTGCGTGTGTCGCCAGTAGATATCCGCGGATGCACTCTGTGCCCGTACTGTCCCAGATTAGTCCGAGGAGTTGCACGACATATAGCGAAACACATTGTGAACCTCCAACTGGACTGCGCGGAAATTTTTGGATTCCGCCTACATCGGTGAAGTCATTGATCTTCAACACGGACAACTACCTCCATAGCGAGAAGATCGGTATCTTCTCCATGGTAGCTTCCGGCAACCGGAGCGACCTGTGATATGTTCCGCGCAACGGCCACCGGAATCAGATTGGCCGACCCCACCGACCTGTTCGTTGGGTCGAACGGGATCCAACCGGCCCCGGGAACGAAGACTTCGGCCCATGCATGTGTAGAGCCAGAGCCGGCAGATCCGAGCCGGTCATTACTGTGGTCGTAAAGATAGCCGGACACCAGACGCGCCCCGAGACCCAGCGTTCGGATAGCCTCGGCATAGAGGACCGCAAAGTCACGACACGAACCGTAGCCCCGGTCGAGGGTTTCGAGTGGTCCTTGCGTGCCTTCGCTCTCGCGGATCACATACGCGATCTGCGCTGTGATGCCATTGCTGACGTCCTTCAAGAGCGACAACGTATCCGTTGGCCTGCGCATCACGAATTGCTCGACCCAGTTTGACAGGCGCCCTGCGTCGTCTTGGTATTGTGGTGCAGAAAGCGCCCCGAGATCTTTCCAGTCTTCGGCGGAGTAAAGGAATGGGTATGACGCCGCAGAGGCCGCGATCGGGAAGACAGGCCAGTCAGGTGCAGTGAGGACGGCGGTCGTATGCGACCGGATCGATAGTGTTTCCGTTGTGGCATCGAAATTGGCGATGGCGATGGCGTTTCCAGCGACATCGTGGGACCAGTCGATGCGAGCCGTTGGCGTGATATCAAGATCGAAAGCCGTCAATGTGAGGTCCCGCGTTTCACGAGGACGCAACATCAGCCTGTGTGGACCAAGGACCACGACGGTGCGATAGCGATAGGTGGTCGTGTGTGTGATCGTAATCGTTGGCATGCAGCAGATCTAAGTCGACCGACCGCCGGAGCGAGACCGACCTGTGCTGACCCCTTCGGGCATTGCCGCGCGCCATGCTGTCGTTCCTTTGCATCTTGCACAGATGCGCTGGCCGAACCCTTCGCTCCAAAACGAAGCATCACAACGCAAACAAAACCGCGGCTTCGGCACATCGCCAAGCGCGCGGCTGGGGTGATCCATCAGGATGTCGTCGACTTTGGCTTGCATCATATCCTCGCGTTCATTTGGTCCCTGAAATTGCATTTCGGACATCATACGGAAACGGATGAAGTGCGCGGTCGGCACGGCATCCCTTCATTCTCGGCGTCATGAATGTCCGAAGCGTCCCGCGAAGCCCCTTGCGCTGTTGCGTTTTCGGTCTCAGCGTCCGCGTTTTCCATGTCAATCTGTGTCCTCCGCGATCCCGAGTAGAGATGGCGCAATTGAGCCTCGGACACCCCGTCGGCCTGCATGACGAGTTGCACCATCGGATCGGCCAGCATTTCTTCGAGAAAGACCTGTGACAGGTCCTTGCCGGACAGTTTGTCTCTCGCACGGGCGCGGTCAAGATCGAGAAGCGACACAGTCAGGCTCCGTGTTAATCCCGGATGGGACAGGCGTGGATGCAAATGGACCACGACGGAGGCCTTCCAGGCCTGAGGGTCCTTGTGATCAGGTGGTGAGGCGAATTCAGTCTCGATATCATACTCTCCGGCGGGAAGCGTTTCGTCGAAGCCAGGAAGATTGAAAGGCCGGTCAAAAACCGCGATGGTTTTCGCTCTTTGTTCGTCCATTGCGTTTGATCCTTTCAATTGAACAGTTTTCCATGACATCGAGCAAAACCAGCCCTTTCCGGTGCATGCGTCAGGTTTTCTTCGGACCCGGAGAACCCGGTTTCGCAGCAGCGTCCGGCGCCTTGAGTGCCGGTTCTTTTTTCGACGGTTCCGCAGGTTTGGCTTTCAGTATGGCAGCAGCTTTGGTGGTCAGGTCTTTGAAAGACATGCTCTTCATCCTTTTTGGGTTTTCCGCTGGAATTTCCGGGCCTCGATCAGGCACGAATTCTCGAGTGCGGCTTATTGGTATATGTGTATTGACCGGCCCTTTTACCATGGCGCGGTGTGGGACTAGTCGGCGGGGTATGATCTTCGTAGGCCCCGCCGACGACCATTGTGGGTGTCATACCAAGGTCAGGAAGGGGTGGGCCTCGCGGTCCTTTGCACTTCCGTTCATCTTTTGCTTGCCATGAACAACCTTGGCGACATCTGGGGCGCTCATCGCCCGCATGAGGGCGCTGTAGTTCATGCCCATTTTCATCTCGGAGCCAACGGGCACAGCGGCTTTGGCTGAGTCGACAACGGTGTGGTCGCTGGTCGCGCCAATAAACGCCGTTCCCGGGGAAAACATAAGACCGCTTGCGTCGGTGTCTTGCTGCCCGACAGCAAGGATGGTTCGGGCTCGGAGGTCATCACTTCGAACCAAATTGAGCATCCCAAGCTCCGGAGCAATTGACATGGTCGGCACTGGGCTTGGTTTGCGGCTTGTTTCGATCACTTCGGCAAAAAGGGTAAAGGCATCCGTATGAAGGCCAGTGATCGGATGCCCAGTCACGGGGTCGGTGCCCAGAAGGATCGCCTCACCCAGACGCAGGTTGTTGACCCGCCCGGTTGAAACGTCGCCAAGCGCCCATGGCAAATTGGCCGAGCCACCTCCTGACACAAGCTCTAGAAATGGTCCGCAGGCGCCTTCGACTTGGTCGGCCAGTCTCGAGAGCATGGCCATGTCACCGGCCGTCGGTGCAACGTCGCCCATGCAGGCAAAATTTGCAGCGATGCCTTTGAGAGCGACACCGGGTGTTGCGATGACCTGAGCGGCGAAGTCATTGAGGTTCTCTTGTAAAATGCCTTCGCGCATATCGCCCATTTCGACCATCAGGATGACATCGTGCGAGGCACCCTGTTCCTTTGCGGCTGCGCCAAGCTTCAGGATCGTGTCCATCTCTGTGTTATAGCTCGCGTCGCTATACTGGATGACGTCTTCCATCTCGCTCAGTAGCGGCGCGCGGATCAGCGAAATTGGGCACGTGATCCCCGCGGTCCGCATCCGCACGACGTTTTTGATGCGTGCGTCGGCCAGACCGGCAACGCCACCGTCCAGCATTGCCTCGGCTACGTCAGGATGCCCACACACTGCCTTGGTCACACCGGTGACCGAGATTCGACGAGCGCCAAGACGTCGGACGAGATATCGCGCGTTGGCCTGGATCTTACCCAGATTAACTTCCACTCGCGGCGAGGTCATTCTGCGGCCGCGAGAGGCACTGGCCGCAACTGCGGAAAGGCGGACAGTACCATGTCGCTGAGGTGCACTTCTGGCCGAGTCAGCGCGTCCGTCACCGGAATGCCGAGGTCGCGCGAAAGACTGTCAATTGCACGAATGACCTCGGTGCCCGTCATCGCTTCGTGATTGAGTGTGATTCCGATCACCCGTGTGTCAGCAAAAGCTTCGATCAGGGCGATTTCGCTTTTCGGCCCGGGCATCGGCATGGCGGGAAAGTCGCAGCGATGAGCGCGTTTGGGCGCATGTTGAAGAACAACACCGTGCGGCTGGCTGCCGCGCAGGATGAATGCCGACGTGCAAAAAGCCGGGTGGCTGAGCGCACCTTGTCCTTCGATCAGGATGACATCCGGGTCTTCGCCGTGAGACGCCGCGACAATCACGCGTTCAAGTTCCCCGCAGCAAAACTGCGGTGGCACGGCGTCCATGGCGATGCCGTATTTTGCGCCCTGCATAAGCCCCGTCTGGCCGGTGCCGACGAGGACGGTCTTGATACCACACGCGTTCAGTTCCCTGGCTAGAACTGTCGCTGTTGTCCGCTTGCCGATTGCGCAATCCGTTCCCAGCACCGCAATGCGGATGGCCTTCACCTCGGACACACTTCCGTCAAACAGGCGCATGTCCTTGCTTGGTCTGGGTTTGCGGATATCGCGGATCGTCACGTTGGCCGCGTCGGCAGCACCTCTGATCTCGGGATCGTCACCGAGATATTCGTGCAGGCCACTGACGACGTTCATGCCAAGCGCGATAGCATCCAGCACGACCTCCCGATCTGCCGGTGACATCTTGCCAGTGGAGGGGGCCATACCATAGATCAAAGTGTCGGGGATATTTACCTCTCGCGTAACCGCAGCTTCGAGGTCTTCGACGACCGGGATGCCGTTGCGCACATTGTCCAGCACCTGCCCGCTGTCGCGCCCATCAAGTTTGCTGTCTATGACCGAATGAATGCGGTAGGCTTGGCTGTGACGGACAAGCCCGTTTGCGGTCTTGCCGTCGATCTGTCCGAAGTTCCGCTCACAATAGACAACCGCTGTGGGCACCCCGTATGTCACAGTCTTTTTGGTATGAGATCGACGGGACGCGGATACGTCAGGTGGGGCTTGCAGCCCCATCGTTGACAGCTTTGTCGTCGGTTTTTCTGGATTGTCAGATTCCACGATTATTCCTTTGCCAAGCGGGTTTACCCGGGTCCGATCACATGGAGCGTTCGGGCGGGTGAGCCGCGTTTCATCTTGGATTGCGATCGCTAGTCGTTGAGGACGCAACGCCCCTGCGATCGCTGGAAGTTCCTGTGGCACGCCCACCGGCTTCCCGATCTGTCGAGATGCGCATTGTCGGGGAGGTCGATTTTTGTGCAGCCGTCTTTGGACTCTGCAAAGCCGCGATGACACTTCCAGCCCGGGCCATAGCCTGCATCGTCGAAATATGCATTCTCCGGGACGATGACAGCCTCACAGATGTCATCGCGTTCGAAATAGCCCCGCTCACATGTCCAGGGCTGGCCATACGACGACGCGTTCAGAAAGGCATTGTCGGGAACCGCGATAGCGGCACATGTCTCACCTTCGACCTGGTAGCCGCGGTTGCAAAGCCAAGCGGCGCCATAGGAGTCGGCCGACAGATACGCATTGTCCGGCACAACAACTTCCAGGCAAATGCCGTCGACCTTAATGTAGCCGCGCAAGCACCTCCATCTTTGTCCTGAAGGGTCGAGATAGCCGCCTTCGGGCACGACGACCTCAAGACAAGCCGGGCCATCGACCTCCTGAAATCCGTGCAGACACTCCCAGCCCTTGCCGTAGGTCCGGTTGGTGGAATAGGCATTCTCCGGAACGATGATGGCAAGGCAGGCATCGCCGTCACGCCGGTACCCACGATCACATTCCCATCCCTCGCCATAGCTTTTGGGCTGCGCATTCGTGGGCATCGGGGCAGCCAGAGATTGGGCGAAAGACTGCGATCCGATTGCGATGAGCGCGACGAATGCGAGCGCGAGGAATTCCGCGGAGGCTATTGCAAAGCGAGACGACACCATTGCAAGCGCGCCTGCGATGCCCCTAGACGAAATAGGCGACAGTTTGAGGCCACTACGATGCATCAAGGTCGAGACCTTCGATGCATGCCTGCGCCAGATCGCGGTTCGGACCCTCAGACCCTGGCATCGTCGCCCAGCCTGTTTCCATGACAACGTCGCGCCGCTTGAACGATGATGCCTCACGGATTGTGGCGAGCTTTGCAATGCGTTCATTGTCGGTTCGGGACATGTCGAGGCAGAAGGGCACGAGCGCCGCGATAACTCGGTCCTCCGCCATCTCGCTTGCCATCTCCTCAGCGCCGCCTCCGGTCATCCAGCCGCCCCAGGAAAATCCAACAATGCCGACGAACGCCGCGCCAAGGAGCGCGCCGTAAATTCCGGGTTTCAGCCATTCGGGTGTCGTCATGTCTTGTCCTCCTGCGGGGAAAGCGCCGCTTCGCTGTCATTGATAGTTTCCGAGAGGGCCTGATCACATGCAATTGCGTGCTCCAGATCCTCCCATGTGGTCAATTGCATCGTCGTTTGACCCGTGTTGCTCCCGCGCCCCTGGACCATCAGATATGTCGCGATGCGCCGGTAAGCCTCGAAGCTGAGACCTTGCATAAGCTCTTCCTCGACAACGATTTCATACGTGCCGGCCGCAAGCTCCCGCTGGCTGTCGCCAATCATGAAGTCGTTGGAAAACGTCACCATTGATCTGGTCGAACGCGTGAGCATCCCAGGCCTCCATTGAACAGAATGTTAAACTTTCCGCAGCCGCCATTATGGCCAGCGTCGTCGCAGCAAGGCGGTTGAATAGACACTATCCGAACTTTCGGTGTGTGATGCTGATCGAGGTTAGCCCCAGTCGGTTTCTTGGCTGTCAAGGTGAGATGCAAAGCCGTCGCGCGGCTCCAGACACCTGCGTGCAAGTCTTCGCATCCACCGCACACCGAAAGGAAATCCATGTCCGCCTCAGACGTCCTTCATCCGGATGGCAGCGACTACGATGCCTTCCTCTTCGCGGAATTGGGCGAGGACAAAACCGGTGCAGCCGTCACGGTCTTGTCAGCGCTTGCGCGCCTTGACCTCGAGCCTTGGACCGAGGCGCGTGAGCTTTCTGGTCTGGGTCGGGAGGACGCGAAAGTACGACTGACTACGCATTTTGAAGCGATTACCGACATTCCGGCGCTGGCTCTGGCAAGCGAGGGCAGAGCAGCAAAGCTGGTTTCATTGCTGCCGAAGCGCGCGCCGCTTCGCGTTTCGAAGCCACTCGAAGCAGGCAGCAACAACTCTCCAAAAATATCGATCTCATGGACAACGATGGCCCTCGTTGGAGTCGTGGTTCTAACGTGGTTCTTCTATCTGGCTCAGACGGGCTAACCTGCGTCAGTGCAAGGACGCGATCGAACCGGTTAGGTGATTCATGTCTACCGCTTATTGGGTTGGCATTTTTTGCGAGTATCTGAGGGGCGTGGGACGCATGCAGTCCCCAAAGAGTTTGCATGGGGTCTGCGCCTCTTATTTCTCGGACCGTCCAGGAAAGGACATTCCCATGAATGAAGAAGACCAAACCGAGGAAAACCAGACGGTGAAACACATGGCTTCCGTCAAGGCTGCCTGGGACAATGCACCCGAAGGCCCCAAGAAAGCGACCGCTCTCAAGCATTATCAAGCGGCCGAGAAGGCGCATGAGGCCGAAAACGACGAAGAGGCACACAACGAACTCAAGCAGGCAAGCCGCGCATTGGTGTAAAGTCGGCAAACCTGTGAAATGACTGCAAGGCCGCCCGAAGCCATACTGAGGGCGGCCGTTTCACGGCAACAAAGGCCGTGACTGATCGAGATAGGCCGGATCGAAATCCGCCAATGCAACCAGCCCCTCGTAGTCATCGAAGGTTACCAGCCCGCCCTGAAACGTGACGAGTCCGCGTTCGCGGAGCTTACGAAGGACGCGGTTGACGTGGATGGCACTTAACCCCAACGCATCTGCCAGATGATACTGTGTGAGCGGACAGGCGTAGCCTTCCCTGCTCCCTAATCCGACGAGTGACAGTCTCACACCAAGCTCCAGCAGAAAATGCGCCATGCGCGCATCCGCATCGCGCCGCCCGAGCCCAACAAGATGCTCGACAACCATCGCTTCGTCCCGCGACACGGCCCAGAGAATGGCCGTGGCCAGCCGTGGTGTCTCTGCGAAAGCTTGCAGAAGATCGCTCACCAGAACCTCCGCCGCCTCGATATCGACGATTGGTTCGATCCCATGATCGGATGTGTGCAACAGGACGCTGCGCAGGCCCAAAAAGTCCCCCGGTATCTGGAAATCAACGATCTGCCGCGACCCGTCAGCCTGGATCTTGTAAGAAACGACCCAACCTGCCGCCAGGATGTAAGCAGCCTGTTCCAATTGACCCTGGTGAACCAAGTCGCGCCCTGAAGAGAAAGACTTCCTCCGCTGATGCAAGCGCTCGAGAACGACCAGTTCCGTCTCCGAAAGAGCAACAAACGCAGAGAGCTTTTGGGTAAGTGGGCTGGCTTTGATGTTCATTACCGGTCCCTCCCGAACCGCGCATACTCCCGTAAGAAATCGGCGCTGAGACTGCTTTCGATCAGTACGGACTACCTAAATTATTGAGATGTTGGTCAATACTATCACGACCTCGCCCGGTTGCGTGGCAAGAAAGGAAGAGAATTGTCCTCAATGTCAGATCAACGAGACCCTTCAGGGATGGCCGCCTTCTCCATTTGCGAGGCCCTCCTACTTGCCTTGCAAGATCGCAAGCTGCTGCCGGAAGGCGAGATTCTGGGAATTCTTCGGGATGCGGCAGCGACCCACGAGAATGCCAGAGGTCCAGAAACCGAACAAGAAATGCATATGGCAACCGCCAAACTGATCAATGAGATCATCGTTGGCGGCAACCTTTCGCGCCGCCCGTAGCGTCAACCCTCATACGCTGAACACGAGCGAAACCTATTTGCTTAGTCGCACCTCTCAACCCATCTACGGATCAGTCGATTCGGTCTTTGAGTCCGGGGTGTTCGGTTGCAGTCTGCGATTTCGTATCTTTTTCTTGCGAGGCCTTTTTGTCGGTGGCCTCTTTCTTCGCCAAGTCGTTGAACGACATTCTGGCTTTCCTTTTCTGGCCGCCAGGGTATCCAGCAGCTTGTGAACTATAGGGGATCGATGCTCTCTTGGAAAGGAAACATCAGTCAAAGCACCGCGTGCACCTTGTAACACTCTCGGGGAGCCACCAAGTTTGTTATGCTACTGACCTACATTCGAACCCCTGTTTTCCTTTACCGGCTCGCAGCGCTCGACACTGTCGTGAGAAGCCGGGTTGCCGCATATTGTGGGCAGCGATCAAATAAGGAAAATTCACATGGCCAATGGCACAGTGAAATGGTTCAACGCCACAAAGGGCTTCGGCTTTATTGCACCTGAGACTGGCGGAAAGGATGTGTTTCTGCACATCTCCGCACTTGAGAAGTCGGGGATGACCACCATGAACGACGATCAGAAGGTGACCTTCGATGTGGAGGCCGGCCGCGACGGTCGTGAAAGCGCAACCAACATCGCGCTAGCCTGATCTTTGCAAGTGGGCGCTCCTTTGGGGCGCCCCATCGCCAGACGACCATTTGCTTTTTTGAATCTTCTTCCGCTGCCTAACGCAGCAGTTTCTTTGCCCTGATTGGTATCCGCCGAACCGGCACTACGAATTGTTCATCCAAGGAGACCAGCCCGATGCCAGATTACACAGATCCAAACAGATCAGATGCGGGACGTGACGTCTTCAAGGGTATGTCGAAGAAATCGAAGGTCAAGGAGACCAGGAAAGAAGCCGCTATGTCGATCCGCGTGGGCGAGTATGGCAGATATCAGATCAAGTCCGGTCGTCTCGCCGGCGCATACGGCGCTCGCGCCTTTCCCAAGCCACCCACGAAGGCGCGCGGCTTGATTGCCGAGGCGACGGGTGAGACCGAAGAAGCTGCGATCATCGCATTGCATTCCGCCATTGATCAGCGCGAAGTCCGTAGGGCCGAAGACCGCAGAACAGACCCTCACAAAGGGACGCAGGTACCAACATCCGACGAATACGTGGAAGCGCTCCATTCGGTAAACCTGACGGGTTCGCAGCGCGCCATGTTGATGGCGTTGTCGCTGAAGGAAGCGGACGGGTTGGCACAGGTTAAGGTTGCAGATGCTGGCAGCTACAAGTCCACGACCTCGGCCAACAGAGCGCTCGCCAGTGTATGTCGTATGATTGCGGGCTATCTGTCTTCGGGAACAGGATCCACGGGGCCTTCAACGGGCCCGGATGGAAGCACGCTCATTGGGTATCGAGATGTCTCCGAACATGACGAGAAGGCTGAGAACTGGATAATGCACCCCGAGCTTTGCGCCGCCATCCGTAAGGTTATGTAATTCAATGGGTAAGCCGTCCAAGTGATTGGCCAATGTGGGTTGACTGCCAATCCAGTCGAACCAGAGTTTGTCCAGAAATACCGATATGATCGGACATCAAGAGGACGTTTGGCGGCGCTTTTAACTTTGGATCAATTGCGCTGCGTGCTGCAGGTTTGCCCGCAAAGGCAGGCGGCACCAGCCGCACGCCCATTGCCTAGAGGTCAATATTCTCGGCGATACTAAGTGCATCTTCAAGTTCAACTCCCAGGTAGCGCACTGTGCTATCGACCTTCGTATGGCCGAGCAACAGTTGAACCGCACGCAGGTTGCCTGTTTTCCGGTAAATCTCAGCAGCTTTTGTCCGGCGCAGCGAATGCGTTCCGTATCCACTCGGTTCCAAACCAATCGCCGACACCCAATCGTGCACCAACCGGCCATGCTGACGGGTTGAAATGTGCGGGCGGTCGTGGAAGCGGCTGGGAAACACAAACGAGCAAGCCAACATTTCGGGTGATTTGACCCAAGCCAGGACAGTTTCCCTTGTGTTTTCTGTCAGTTCAAACTGAACAGGCCGCTTGGTTTTGCACTGAATCACCGAAACCCGTTCTCGGACGCGATCCTCTTTGACCAGATCGACCACTGTGAGCCTGACCAGATCACAACCACGTAGTTTGCTGTCGATGGCAACGTTAAATAGCGTCAGATCACGAAGGTTGTTGGCCAACTCGAGTCGCGCTCGGATTGCCCAAACCTGTTTTGGCAGCAACGGTCGTTTCTGGCCGATAATCCGCCCCTTGTTCCAGGCTTTACGTTTCGGGGTTACGGCAGGAAGTTGGACTCTAGGCATAATTTGCCCTCCTTGCCGCCCTCCAAACCCAAGCATCAGCACCGTGCTGACGTAGGAATGCTACTCGCAAACCTGATTGCATCCGACCTGCCACCCGTGAGTTTTTGCTCCAAACCTAATAGCAAGCCGAATGAATGGCCGGATTCACCGCCGCGCAACTGCGCTGAAGACCTTGCATGCGCAGAAATTCTTTCGCGGCGAGCGCACGCAGCGAAAATTTGGCACTTCCGCAATGGACTCCATGCAGACCTTAGCCGCAAACCTCGTCGACGGCCGGTGCCAGCCCGAAGCGGACTTTGGAAGTCCTAACGCCGGGCGGGAACCGGACTTTCGCTGCGATGTGCATCGAGGCCAGAAATTTCTTAGAAAGCCGACTTTAGAAGTTCCTAGTCGGCCCCTGAAATCCGAGCGGCTTGTTCCCAAAAGCACATTGAGATGTTCAGGCAGCCGAACCATCAAACCTACTTGATATTCCATACCTCATGATATGCTGTAGCTGCCAACGCACTGGTCCTATCCTGTACGCGCTCTTTAGTCCAATCTGGGGCATCAAGCACATCTTGAGGCACTGAACCATTGAGTGTCTTTAGAACCTTAATTTTTTCCTCAAAACTATCGTCTTGAAGTTCCTCATTGTCTTTCTTTGTCAGCAAGATCAAATTCCCAAAGCTGCCAATAATGTCAGCATTCCAATCGGCATCCATCTTCGCTTGTGGGAATATGTGCTCAATCGTCAAATTGGCGGCGTCGTCAGAAAAGGCTAGTTTCTGACTGACGGCGAGCTTTTGAAGCGTATACCTTACCAGGCTAGACTGCTTTGTGTTGATCTTCGTATAAGAGATTTGCTCGAAACCGGCCAAGAATTCAGAAATTGAAGGCTTTCTTTCATCAAGTTTTTCTATCAATTCGTTGATAACAACGCCTGCTTCATTGGCGTCTTTCGCTTCAAATATCTTACGACCGAACGACGAATACATTGCCGAGATACCACCCGAGGATCGCGAAGAGGTCACCGCTGTAAAAAGGAAATGAAAATCCTCAATCGCCTTTAACGCGCGTTTTAGCGCTCTGTCACTTATCAAACCACTCTTGTTTGCTCTTACTAACGACAACACTCCCGGCGTATGCTGACTTATCTTGAATATTCGCATTGCCTTTAGGGAATTGATAATCTCAACTTGCTCTTTCTTCCAGCCTTGATCTGGGTTGAAGATGGAAACGTAATACTCCGCATCAACCACAAATCCCTTGAGTTGGTCTTTCGCAGTGGTAGCCTTTACTGCGGACTTGATCCTTTTGTAGGCTTTTTGCTGCGTGGTGGCTTCGAATTTTGAAGACCAAGAGTGTGTAAAGAACGTATCCGGATCTATGTCGACTTCACTGCCGTTGATCGTTGATAAAATCTTGGTCCAGAGCTCTTTTGCACTGTCAACAGAGCCCTTTCCCTTAATTGTTTTGAGGAAATGGTTCTTAAGGAGATCTGTTAACGCAAGGTCCTTGCCCCGGGTGTTCAAGGTTTCAAAGATTAAGTAAGCATCATCCTCATTGTCGAGTTCTATTCGAATGAGACTCAAGAAAAGCACTGAATCGCGTAGCTCCTTCAGTCTTCTGATTTTTGCTTCTAGCTTATCGTCTTTTAAGACCGCGCCATCTGCATCAACCGCAACAAGGATCCCTCTAACCTTCTTTTCAAAGAAGTTATAGGAAGCCTGAAGCCTTTTTTCTTCCCTCTGAGGCTCTGTTTCAAAATCCTTTTCTTCGAATTTCTGAATCTCTTCGGCAAAGAAGGGGTAGGATGTTTCTGTCATTACTACATAGCGATTGACACTATCCCTATCGCCGCGCTCAATAAGGGCGTGGAGCCCTTTAGCCAAATTTTCGCTGCCTAGTTCCTGAAATACATTTCGAATGACGCAGAGCAAGATCGTGATCGTGGTGAGGCGCTGCTGACCGTCAACCACGCCGTATTGCTGTCGGCCTGCTCCGTACAACACCATTGAACCAATGAAGTAATCTTCGCCTTCGGCTTTAACGACATCGTTCCAAAAATCTTCAAGGTTTTCATCGTCCCATGAATAAGGCCGCTGAAAGCGAGGAATTATTAGGAAATCAGAAGTGAACAGGCGCTCCACGTTGGTGTCACTGGATTCAATTTTCATCAGGATCTCCTTAAGCCTAACACTGCAATGGCGCACTCAAAGTCTCTGAGTAGTTGTGCGGCTTGGTTGCGTGGGATTCAAGTAGGACGAACAGTAGCGCAGCGAATGTCTCCTTCGGCGGGCCGCACCGCAGCAATCCAGATCACTGGTCAATGTCCACAAAGGGCCGACATCAGAACTTTGCAAAGTCCGCTTTCTGCGCATCGCTCCATCACGCAGCATCGGCGATCAAGGGCTCAGACCGGACCTTGGGTTGAGTGTCGATCCGGCCTAGTGTGGGGTCAACAAAAAGGAGCCAAAGGAATGAAATTCACCTCAATCTCAATACTAGCGACATTATCGATGGCACTTCCAATCGTGGCCGGGGCGCAGACACTGTGTATTGGTGGTATAACTGATAGCTGGGTGAAGATCGGGGCATGCAATCAGAACGTATACTGTGCTGAAATTTGTGTCGACAAGACGAAATTTGGAGAAGGGAAGAATGTTGGGAGGGTGGCGGAATTTCTTAGTTCGATCAGCGATCCGCCAGTTCCAGCGCCATACTTGATAGACAAATCGGAAGAATGGATGAGGCCGGGGTCTGAAGAATTTTCTTCAGGACTTACCGTTTTTGTTCTGTTTTGCGGGTCAGAGCTTGAGGGTTCAACGCAGGGCAACCCTTGCCCGAAAGGCAAGAGTTACTCAGGTAGATAAGGGAGGGCGAAACCCGATAACGGTGAGCCTCGAAGGCGGCGAGCGGATCACAGGGCGGCGCGCGGCTAGACAACAGGCCGGTGTTGCCCATGTCCGGTACAGCGCAAGCGCCACCGTCTCAAAAGCTGGACGCATCGGCTCTACCCATGGGGTAAAGCGGGCGGTGGGTGCGATACCCGCCATCTACACAAAGGAGCCGAACTGATGGCTAGGTGTGTGAGCTGCGGTCGGCCAGATACTGGGTCGCGCCGACCTCAAAGGTCCTGGCTAGTTCGGCTTTTTTTCCGGCCAAATTGCAATGTATGCAACGACAGAAACGAGTCTACCGATCCTGTGCCGCCGCTGTCATTGGATTGATCGGCTCCGACCATCCCTTCACCCGCCTTTGGCCCTCCGTGCCACCACAGCGTGCGCAGATGATTTTTCGCGTGAGCATGGGAGTGCCATCTTCCTCGACGCTTGTTGTGTGGCCGCAAGGGCAGGTGGCTTGTGTGACGATCATGCCCTAGCTTTGCTTTTCGCTGGACGCTCTGTCTAGAGGCGGGTTGGGGTCGATCAGATCCACCCACCGTTCACACTTATCCCATGTGTCTTGGATATCATCCCAATCACCAGGGGCGACGGCCTGTCTATGCCTGTTGAAGTCGCGCAGCATGGTTTGCGCGCGGGCTGCGGTCACGAACAAGGTCATCCCTCATACTCCTTTAGCCAATATCCCGGTGGTGTGGGAAAGATTCTCTAAATGTTCACGGTGTTCAGTGGGAAGCAGTTTTACCCACTAATCCGTTAAGCGTTTGAAAAGGCGTGATTTGGTAGGCCCGGCAGGACTTGAACCCGCAACCAAAGCGTTATGAGCGCTCTGCTCTAACCAATTGAGCTACAGGCCCGCCATGCCGGTGGGATACCACCGGCACAGCACGTGTCAAGCCGACAGCGACGTCTGTCCGTCAGAACCGGTACCGCGCCCCGATAAAGGCAACGTCGAGGTTCTGGAAATCGACCGTGGGTGTTTCAACGTCATAGGTCCGTACACCCGCGTAGAATTCGGTATTCCACTTGTCGACTTTCTGAACCGCAAAGAGGCTGATCGATTCCGATCTGCTGCCAGCGACGCCTTGATCCTGTCCGTCGTAGTAGTCGATTGCGAACGAAGTCGATCCGGCTTTGATCAGATCCTTGGTCTGGTATCCGAACTTGATGTAGTTGAACCCTGGATCACGTCCGCCTGCGTCCAGATCGTCGCTACCGGAGGCAAATGTGACGTTCAAACCCGTGGGTGTGTGGAAGGCCGACACCGAACCGCTGATCCGATCGGCGTTCAGCGTCTCTGCGTAGGCGACGGCAGCGCGGACGCGGAAATCACCATGGGTGCCATTGTAGCGCAGCGCGATGTCGTTGCGGTTGTCCTCACCGAAGGACACCGACGCGGTGAACCCGTTCAGGAACTCAGGCGTGTCGTAACGGAACCGCTCAATCCGGCTGTTGCCGTCAAAGTTGCCGAAAAAGTCACCAATGTCGTTGCCAGTAAATGCGCCGCCAGCATCACGCAGCAATTGGCTGCCCGCGATCAGGCCCACGTCCGAGTAGTTGCCCAAGGCAGTGCCGGAAAGGTCGACCTCGGACACACCATTTGATGCGCTGTCGCCCTGACCATAGGCAAAGCTGCCGTAGGGTGTGTCGGCATAGATCTCGAACTTGCGTTCGTTCGATACGGATGAGCTGATGTCTGAGTTCAACTGGCTGACTGAATTGGACGAGCTGAATTCGAATTCGTACTCGATCACAGTACCGATTGCGTAGTCGCCGAAGTCATACTCGGCCTGCGCACGCAGCCGGGTGGACGAGTTGTCGTTGTCCACAAAGAATGCGTTGGAATCGACACCATCGTCGGCGAACAAAAAGGCGCGGTTGATTTGGCCGCCAAAGGTGAACGTGAATCCACCATCTTCGACCTTGATGACCTGCGCCTGGCTCACGGCGGGGATCAGACTGACGACGAGGGGGGCCAAAGTTGCCTTGGCAAAGGAGATGCGGAGGGGAGTCATACTGCGTTTCCTGAACAGAGGGGTTGGGCCAACCAAGATATTTTCGATCCGCCGGATTACGATGCAAAATGGTGTGCAGCTGCGCACATAGCGCTTTCTTTTTGCATCCCTTGCGCAGTTCGCGTTAAGGGGCGCATAGATTTGGAGGGCAGAAATGTCAGAGCGCAAAAATGGACTGACATACGCGCAAGCGGGTGTTGATATTGATGCAGGCAATGCGCTGGTTGAGCGTATCAAACCTGCGGCGGCGGCCACGAAGCGGGCGGGTGTTGCGTCTGGTTTGGGTGGCTTTGGCGGATTGTTCGATCTCAAGGCGGCCGGTTTCGTGGATCCGGTTTTGGTTGCTGCCACAGATGGTGTTGGCACCAAACTGCGGATTGCCATCGACACAGGCAATGTGGACGGCGTTGGCGTCGATCTGGTGGCGATGTGCGTCAACGATCTTGTCTGTCAGGGGGCTGAGCCGCTTTTCTTTCTCGACTACTTTGCCACGGGCAAGCTGGAGCTGGATCAGGCCGCACGTATCATCGAAGGGATTGCACGTGGCTGTTCTGCATCCGGCTGTGCGCTGATCGGTGGTGAAACTGCGGAAATGCCGGGCATGTATCCCGCTGGTGATTTCGATCTGGCAGGCTTTTCTGTTGGCGCGATGGAACGCGGCACGGCACTGCCCGCGGGTGTTGCCGAGGGCGACGTTCTGCTGGGCCTCGCATCGGACGGCGTGCATTCCAACGGGTACTCACTGGTACGCAAAATTGTCGAGACCTCGGGCTTGTCCTGGGACGATGATTGCCCTTGGGGTCCCGGAACACTTGGCGCCGCTCTGCTGACGCCCACGCGCCTCTACGTCAAGGCGGCGCTGGCCGCGATTGCGGCGGGCGGCGTACATGGATTTGCCCACATCACTGGTGGCGGCCTGACCGAAAACCTGCCGCGTGTTTTGCCCGACGGGCTCGGGGTCACTGTTGACCTGAGCAGCTGGTCCTTGCCGCCGGTGTTCGGATGGCTGGCCGCCCAAGGTGGTATGGCCGAGGCTGAAATGCTCAAGACGTTCAATGCCGGGATCGGAATGGTGGTTGTTGTGTCCGAGGATGCTGTGGCCGACGTCACCGCCGCACTTGAACAAGAAGGCCAGCACGTATCGCGCATCGGTCAAGTGCTGGCCGGGCAGGGCGTGAGCTATCAGGGCCAGCTTTTGTGACCAAACGCGTCGGCATCTTTGTTTCCGGCGGTGGGTCTAACATGCGGGCGCTGGTTGGTGACATGACCGGCGATCACGCGGCGCGGCCTGCGGTTGTGTTGTCCAACAATGCCGATGCGGGTGGCATTGCCTGGGCGCAATCGCAAGGCATCGCAACCGAGGTTGTTGATCATAGACCTTATGGCTCTGACCGCGCGTCCTTCGAGACGGCCATTGATGCCGCTCTCGCCCCCTACGATCTGGATATCATCTGTCTGGCCGGTTTCATGCGCGTCCTCACAGCCGGGTTTGTTGCACCATGGCAGGGCCGGATGTTGAACATTCACCCGTCATTGCTGCCGAAATACAAAGGGCTGCATACGCATGCCCGCGCCTTGGCGGCGGGTGACAAGACGCACGGCTGCTCGGTTCATCTGGTGACACCGGCGCTCGATGATGGGCCTATTTTGGGGCAGGCCACTGTGCCAATTGAGCCGGGGGATACCGAAGATAGTTTGGCCGCGCGCGTTCTGGAACAGGAACACCGTCTGTACCCCGCCGTGTTGCGCCAGTTTGCAGCGGGTCACACAGCGCCGGTCACACTCTAGTCACTGGTGGCGTGATGGTGTAGACCCAGACAACCAAGACGGTGACACCACTCAACAAGAAGCCGCTGATGAAAACCATTACGACGACCGACGACCTGGCCGCCTACTGTCAGGAGGCCGCGACGCATGACTATGTGACGGTCGACACCGAGTTCCTGCGCGAACGTACCTATTACTCCAAGCTCTGCCTGATTCAGCTTGCCATGCCCGGCACCGATGACAGCAACGCAGTGCTTGTTGATCCCCTCGCCAAGGGGTTGTCGCTGGAGCCGCTCTATGCGCTGTTCCGGGACACATCGGTGGTCAAAGTGTTTCATGCCGCGCGGCAGGATCTCGAAATCTTCTTTGTGGACGCCGAGGTGTTTCCCGAACCGTTGTTTGACACGCAGGTCGCGGCAATGGTGTGCGGCTTTGGGGAACAGGCGGGGTATGAGACGCTGGTGCGCAAGATCGCCCGGCAACCGCTCGACAAGACATCGCGGTTCACCGACTGGTCGCGCAGGCCGCTGACGGATGCACAAAAGACCTATGCCATCGCGGACGTCACGCATCTGCGCCAGATCTATGAGTTTCTGAAGGCCAAGCTGGACGAAAGCGGGCGGGCGCGTTGGGTCGCAGAGGAACTGCAGACCCTGTTGAGCCCAAGCACCTACATCATCGCGCCTGAAAATGCGTGGAAACGGGTCAAGACGCGCACCACGTCGTCGCGGTTCCTTGCCATCGTCAAGGAACTGGCCGCCTTTCGCGAGGCCCATGCCCAGAGCCGGAATATCCCACGCAACCGGGTGTTCAAGGACGACGCGCTTGTCGAGTTGGCCAGCAACAAACCCAAAACACTCGAAGACCTCGGACGGTCGCGGCTGTTGCTGCGCGAGGCACGCAAGGGCGATATCGCGGACGGTATCCTGGCCGCAGTGGAGCGCGGGGTATCCATGGACCCCGACGAGATGCCTAAAGCGGACCGCAGCCGCGAAAAGCTACAAGTCAATCCGGCCATTGCCGATCTGCTGCGCGTGCTACTCAAAGCCAAGTCCGAGAGTGCGGGCGTTGCGGCCAAACTGCTCGCGACAGCGTCTGATCTGGACGCGATGGCTGCTGGCATGCGTGACGTGCCTGCGCTCAGTGGGTGGCGTGCCGAGGTGTTTGGCGCTGATGCGCTGCGTCTGTGTGAAGGGCGCGTGGCGTTGACCGCCAAAGGATCGGACGTGCGGATTATTCCGCTGGACGATTTGCCTTAGCGACGCGCCACGGTTTGTGCATTGCGGACGCCTTCGACACGGATGCTGCGAACGCGTGACAATTCCTGATCGGTCAGGCGCACCGCGGCGTTGTAGGTACGCTGGGTCTGGGAATTGCGCCGTCCAGCATTCGCTGGTTTCACCCCTTCGAACCGGTACGTCAGTGTGCCGTTTTCATCAGGTTCACCGTCGTCATCAGCGGGCGTGAGTTGGACGTTATACACGCCGTCAACCGATGCGATGGCTGTGGCGCGCACGATGGCACCGCCGGGCACACGTTCAATGACGAGACCACTGACCTGATCAAGCGGCGTGCCGAGGTACACTTCGGTTTCGCGGCGCACGCTGGTGAATAAACCACGGCGTTCTTCGGGGATCAGCGGGTTGTCTTCTTTGACCGGGGCGCGTTCGATGGGTTCAGACCGGCTGCTGCCAAACCAGTTGAACGGGTTGATCCGACTGTCGCGCACCGCGCCACATGCGGTGACGGTCATGGTCGCAACGAGAAGAGATGTGGTCAGAAGGCGCATGGTTCGCTCACTCAGGTGTCTTGCGATGACTGTGGTAACGGATGCACGTGATCTTGAAAAGCGCCCATTGCCGCACTGGACCTTTGGCGGGCTTGGGCCTAGTTGGACGCTTGGTACAGAGGTGAGGGCGAGACGATGGCAACCGAGGCGTTTGAAGAAATTGTTGAGGACTTCGAATTTCTCGACGATTGGGAAGATCGCTACCGTTATGTGATCGATCAGGGCAAGGCGATGGAGCCTTTGCCGGATGCTCTCAAGGTGCCAGCGACGAAAGTTGATGGCTGCGCCAGCCAGGTTTGGCTGCACCCAATCGTTGAAGACGGTATTTTCCGCTTTGACGGCGACAGCGACGCGATGATTGTCAAAGGTCTGATTGCGGTGTTGCGTCGGCTATACAATGGTCTGACCCTGGATGCGGTTTTGGCGGTCGACGCGCGTGCGGAAATGACAAGGCTCGGGTTAAATGACCATTTGTCGGCGCAAAGATCCAACGGGTTGCGTGCAATGATTGAGCGTGTTCAAGCGGTTGCGGCGGCTGGATGATCCTGCGGACGCCTTTCAGGCGACACGATGTTCAGGGGGCGCTGCCCCCGTCCTGACGGACGCCCCCGAGGTATTTTGTGCGAAAGGAAAGTCAGAGGTTTGAGAGGGTCGTCTCAAGGTCTCCGTAGCCGGTAAAGCGGCGCTCGAAGTGCAGGCCAAGCGTTTTGGCGGCGTCGCGGGCCTTTTGGGTCAGCGCGGGATCATCCGTTTGGGCTTGATAGACGAGCTTTTCGTAGTTTCCGAAATACATGTCACGGAGTTCGGGATGACGGTCGAGCCCCATGGGTTTGATGATAAAGGCTTCGAATTGGCGGACTAGGAAATCAGTGAGATAGAAGGTTGTGATTTCACTTTCGCCTTGACGTGCAAACCTCTCATTTCCCTCGAAAAAGCTGTAGCAGTGCGGGCCTGATACCATATGCACGCCCATCTCCTTGCACGCAGCCTCTAATAGCCCTCCTGTGCCGCAATCGGCGTATACGACAAAGATGTCGTCATAGGCGTCGGCATGTTTGGAGACGGCGTCCCGAACCGCTTGGGTTATTTTCTCAGGATAGAGGTGTAGTTTGGCGGGCAGGCATGTCAGATCAAGGTGGGTCCAGCCATTGGCGGCCCGTAGGTCCAAAATCTCACGGGCAAGTGCGCCGCAGGCGATGAGAAGTATCCGGCCGCGTGACCCTGTAGGGGCCAAGCCATCCTCGGTCAGGGCGGTGTCGGTCAGAGACATTGCGTTGTCTGGCCGGTCTGCAATGGTGGCCTATGCCGCGTGACAGCGGCGCGCTTGAGGCAGGCAAAACATGCCTGCCTTTCGTTATGTGTCGTGTGAGCTTCCAGTTGCACCGGAACGTGCCCTTTACGCCTGTGCGACGGCTTTGATTGGTCAGCCCGCCGCCATTTGGTTGTGTTTGCGTGCCATGAATTCTTTGGCGGTTTCGACGGCAACGGCCGCGTCGCGGCAGTAAGCATCCGCGCCGATGGCTTTGCCGAACTCTTCGTTCAACGGAGCGCCGCCGACAAGCACGATGTAGTCATCGCGGATGCCCTGTTCGACCATCGTGTCGATCACAACCTTCATATAGGGCATGGTTGTGGTGAGCAGGGCGCTCATGCCGAGGATGTCGGGGCCTTCGCTTTCGATGGCGCCAAGGTAGTTCTCTACCGGGTTGTTGATGCCCAGATCAACCACTTCGAAGCCCGCGCCTTCCATCATCATGCCGACGAGGTTCTTGCCGATGTCGTGGATGTCGCCTTTGACTGTGCCGATCACCATTTTGCCCACGCGTGGGGCGCCGGTTTCGGCCAGAAGCGGCTTGAGAATGGCCATGCCACCCTTCATCGCATTGGCGGCCAAAAGCACCTCTGGCACAAACAAAATGCCGTCGCGGAAGTCAGCGCCCACAATTGTCATCCCGCCGACGAGTGCCTTGGTCAGCACGTCATAGGGTTGCCAATCGCGTTCCAGCAGGATGTTTACGCCCTCTTCGATCTCCTCCTTGAGACCGTCGTAGAGGTCGTCAAACATCTGTTGCACCAGCTCTTCATCGTCGAGCTCGGACAGGATGATATCGTCTTCTTCTGACATGGCATTCCTCGTCAATCGGGCGCTTGCGCCGCGTGCCTATATTTCGCTTATCGTCCAATATGTCGCACCCGGACTGTCCGAATTACGACATGGTCCGCACCGTGCGCGACGCTGCGGTTTGATTTGAAGGGGGCGGATCGCCTGTTTTAGAACTCTTTTCTGGCATTTGTTCATGGTGTGTTCTAAATTTATGTGATGGATCGCGATTTGCAAAATACGCGCGCAATTGGTCGTGGCGCCCTCAGCAACGAAGTCAGCCGCTTTGACCGTGTCACGCGCCACGGTGTCGATGATGGCTGGCCCGATGACTGTGACATGCCGCCATTGCGCACCGAAGTCAGTATTGAGCGGCCGCGCAGCCTCATCACGTACAACACTTCGCCTGACTTGCCGTTTGACAGGTCCATCAATCCGTATCGCGGATGCGAACACGGCTGTGTCTACTGCTTCGCGCGGCCCAGCCATGCGTATCTGGGTCTGTCGCCTGGACTCGATTTCGAGACACGGTTGATCGCCCGGCCGGATGCGCCGCGCATCCTTGAGGCGGAATTGGCGCGTCGGTCTTACAAGGTGGCGCCGATCGCCATCGGGACAAATACGGATCCATACCAACCGATCGAGCGCGATCATGAAATCATGCGCCGATGCCTTGAGGTGCTGGAGGCTTGCGACCATCCCGTGGCCATCGTCACCAAAGGCTCCTTGATAGAGCGCGACATCGACATCCTGCGCCGTATGGCGCGCCGTGGACTGGTGCGTGTGGGCGTGTCCTTGACGACCCTCGACCCAACCCTGTCCCGCAAGATGGAGCCGCGTGCGCCCGCGCCGCACCGGCGTCTGGCCATGATGCGCCGGCTGAGCGCGGCAGGCATTCCAGTGCGCGTGATGGCGTCGCCGATGGTGCCAGCGCTGACCGATCCGGAGCTTGAGGCTATTCTCGCCGCGGGCAAGGAAGCGGGAGCACGGACTGCCAGTTGGATCATGCTGCGGATGCCGCGCGAGGTGTCGCCGCTGTGGCAAGAGTGGCTGGGCGTCCATTACCCTGACCGTGCTGGCCGTGTGATGGCGCGTTTGCGCGAGATGCACGGCGGTCAGGACTATGATGCCCGTTGGGGGCACCGGATGCGGGGCGAGGGGCCTTATGCCGAAATTGTCGCACATCGGTTCAGTGTGGCCATCAAGAAATTGGGGTTGAAAGAAACCGCACCAGCGATGCGGTGCGACCTGTTTCAGCCGCCCCGCAAACCCAGCAATCAGTTGAGCCTGTTTTAAGCGGCGGCGCGGCGGCCTCGACGCTTGCGAGGGAGCGGTGTGCTGCCGCCTGTGCCGTCGCTGGGTGACGAAAATGCGCCCAAGGCAGCAACGATGTCTTCCAGCTTTGGCGCGGCTTTCCTTGGACGTGTGTCCAGCGCGGCGCGCATCGCAACGAGATGTTCAGGCGTTGTGCCGCAACACCCGCCAATGATCGACGCACCACAGTCGCGCGCCAGAACGGCATAGTCGGCCATCAACGCGGGCGTCCCATCGTAGTGGATGTGGCCGTCGTGGTACTTTGGAATGCCTGCGTTTCCCTTTGCAATCAGGGGGATTTCTGTTCCTGTTGATGCGAAACCCAAAACAGTGCGCAGCAGATCGGATGCCCCTGTGCCGCAATTGGCACCAAATGCAGTGGGGCGGTTTGGCAAGGCATTTACCATGTCGACCATATCCGTGCTGGTGACGCCCATCATTGTGCGTCCTGCCGTATCAAAACTCATCGTTCCAACCCAGGGCAGTTCGGCGCGCGCAAACCCTTCGGCTGCGGCGGCGTACTCTTCTGGGGCAGAGATCGTCTCGAGCCAACCTATGTCCGCGCCACCTGCCTTGAGGCCCGCGGCGGTTTCATGAAACATTTCCACTGCGTCGCTGTGGGTCAGGCTGCCGACGGGTTCCATGATCTCACCCGTTGGGCCAACCGATCCCGCGACGATCACTGTGCGACCCGCACGGTCCGCAACGTTGCGTGCCAGTTCCGCTGCAATGCGGGACAACTCGAATGCCCGATGCCCTGCATCGTGCAGCTTGAGCCGGGACGCGTTTGCCCCAAACGAGTTGGTTAGGAACACATCGCTTCCCGCATCGACGGCACCCTTGTAAAGGGCGGTGATCTTTGCCGGTTCCTGTTCATTCCACAACTCTGGCGCATCGCCGGACATCAAGCCCGCGGCGAACAGGTTTGTACCTGTGGCGCCGTCAGCCAAAAGCGTTCCGTTTCGGGACAGGAGTTCAGTCAGGGCATTGAACATCAAACAGACCTCGCGCAGGGGGAGATGCCCGTGATGTCACGCTGCGCGAGATGAAGCCACTTCATAATTCTCATCTAAATCATGAGCGCTATTTGTATTGTGCGGTGTGGGTGGCGCTGGCGACAGAATGGCGCGGGCCACATCGCACAGAGCAAGGGCCAAAGCGCCCGGATGCCGTGCGGCTGCGTATCGAGGCACCCATCTCGGCGCAAAAGATGACTTGAATTGGCGCAAACCGGGTCCGCCGCTGCGTGCGGAGACCTGACGAGCGATCCAACGCCACAGCCCATTGGAAGGGTCGGGGCAGGCTGGTGTCGCAGCGAGGCTCACCTTGCCCGCACCAACGCGCCGTGCCGCGCGGATCATCGCATCGACCAGCGCGTGCATTGTGCCGTCCGGCGCGGCATCTGATTGGCGCATGATGTCCAGGCACCATTCGTCATTGGCGCAGTGTGCCGTTGCGAAAGCGACCAAAGTACCATTGATATAGGCACACACAACCCATTGGTGACGAATGTAATTCTCGCAAAACCGTCCCATGCTGCCACCGCGCGCACCGTTCTTGCGTGATTGCCATTCCGCATCCACGCGCGCCATGGCAGCCAGTGGAAGCGGTTGACCAAACCGCAGGTGCAAACCGGCTTTGGCCGCTGATCGCAGTTTTCGTCTGAGGGTTCTGCGGCTTGGAATGTCCGGCGTGTATGTCGCAGTGTCGATGACGGCCTCGTCAGCAATATGCAACAGGGACCAGCCCGCGTTGCGCGCCGCATGTGCGACGCGCGGACCGCATTTGTAGATGAATGGTACGGTCCCGGCAGCGCGCGCCGCCATTTGCAAATGGGTCAACGCTTCGGTCGGCGTGCCGGTCACAGGGTCAGCAAAGGCAGTCATAGTTTGCCCGGTGGGCCAAAACGCCAATGTGCTGGCACCAGACCTTGCGAGGGAACCGCCGTTTTGCAGAACCGCGCCGATTTCACTGCGTGGCGCGATACGTCGGGGTGCTGGAATGTCCGCGCTCGGTTGTACGTGCTCTGCCAGCGGGCGTAACAGGACTGCAGCAGCCAGAGTGGCAGGCACAGCATAGTAGACAATGCGGTAGGCCAGAATAGCCGCCAAGAGTGGGGCAGGGTCGGTCAAGGGCAGCGCGGTCAGCAAGACCAACTCGAATGGCCCGACACCGCCGGGCGTGTTCGACATCAACCCACAGCCAAGTGCGATGAAAAACAGCGGCAGGAACTGCACAATGCCAATGGCTTCAGGCGGCAGAAGGACAAAGAGCGCACCCGCAGCCAGCACCAGATCCAGGCAAGCATAGAACAGAAATGCGCCCGCCAAGGGTAGGCTGGGCAGGGCGATAGAGCGACCGCGAAGCCTCAAAGTCGGCCACCAAAACAACGCCATCCCCAGAACTGGAAGGGCCAGTACAGCGGCGACCGAGGGCCAGAACGTCCATAGCGGCGCAGGCAACACCAGGCAGGCAACCGCGGTGACTGCCCCCCAAGACACCACAAATGTCAGTGAAACAAAGGCCGACAGGTGGCCAGCGCGCGTCACCGACAGTTCCGGCAGCAAACGCCAGCGCGCGATTGCCCCAGTGATCACACCAAGCCCAAGCGTCTGCCCCAAGGCGATACTGGCCGCACCAGAGATCCGCGCACGGCGTGCCGTGGTTTCAGTGCCTATGGCGCGGTGTGCGAGAAAATCGTACTGCGCGACGGAAAGAAAACTGGCGATGGTGAGCACGGCCGCGGCCACCCATTGCCAGGCCTCTATGCCGCGCAACTGGTCGGGCAGTGCCGCAAGAACGTCGGCTGTGACGTGATCGGTGACCACAAAAGCGCATATCGTGATAACCGCCGCAGGCACCAAAGCCCGTAGCGCCACACGCGCCTTCGCTGAAACAAACAGGGATCGCATTGCCCAAACTCCTCACCATCAAACCCGAGGTCATGGGTACGGCGGTGAGGTGAGCAAGCTGTTAACCCCTGGCATCTGGATGTCGACAAAACCACTAAAAAAGCGCGCAACCCCGGCTAGGGTGCGCGCCTCGATCTTACTTTCAGGTGTATGCCTAAGGTTCTGGCAACCCTAAACTTCGTCCATTAGCTGCGCCTTGGCCTCCGCCATCAGAGCCACCATTTTGGAACGGATCGTCGCCTCGTCTGCGAGGGCACCCAAGTCGCCTGACACCTTGCGATAGACGTCTTCGTCGCCCGCCTCTTCGAAATCCGATTTCACGACCTCACGCGCATAGTCAGCCGCCGCATCGCCGGTTTTGCCCATCAGCTCAGCCGCCCAAAGGCCCAGCAGCTTGTTGCGGCGCGCGTCGGCCTTGAATTGCATTTCGGCGTCGTGGGCGAATTTGGATTCAAATGCATTCTCGCGGTCGTCAAATGTGCTCATGGCTTACTCCTGAGGGTGTTTTGATACAGATATGCTGGCCGTGACGCCCCTGCGCAACCCCTTTGCTTGCGGCATTTCACCCGATTGCTTATGAGGGCCGCAAGGTGCCCAAGACTCAGTAGGCGCCAAACGCGAAAGGACGCCCATGGCGCGACGCAAGAAGATTTACGAAGGCAAAGCCAAAATCCTGTACGAAGGCCCGGAACCCGGCACGATTGTGCAGTACTTCAAGGATGACGCCACCGCCTTTAATGCGCAGAAGAAAGACGTGATTGAAGGCAAGGGTGTTCTGAACAACCGCCTGAGCGAGTTTTTCATGACGGGCTTGGGCCAGATCGGCGTGCCGACGCACTTCTTGAAACGCCTGAACATGCGCGAACAGCTCGTGCGTTCGTGCGAGATCGTGCCGCTCGAAGTGATCGTGCGCAACTTTGCCGCCGGGACCATGAGCCAGCGCCTCGGCATTGACGAGGGCACGCAACTGCCGCGCCCGATTGTCGAATATTGCTACAAGGACGACTCGCTCGGAGATCCGCTGGTGACCGAAGAGCATATTGCCGCCTTTGGCTGGGCCAGCCAGCAGGACATGGACGACATCCTCAGCCTTGCGCTGCGCGTCAATGATTTCCTGTCCGGTGTGATGCTGGCCGTGGGCATTCGATTGGTCGATTTCAAAATCGAGATCGGCCGCGTTTATGACGGCGATTTCATGCGCCTGATCATCGCCGATGAGATCAGCCCGGACAGCTGCCGCCTTTGGGACATCGAAACCGGCGAAAAGCTGGACAAGGATGTGTTCCGCCGCGACCTCGGCAACTTGGCCGACGCCTACACAGAGGTGGCGCGCCGTCTGGGCGTTCTGCCCAAAACGTCGAGCCCGATCACCAAACCAACGCTGATTAACTAAGAGACGAGACACACCATGAAAGCCACAGTGCATGTGATGCTGAAGACCGGAGTTCTGGACCCGCAAGGCGAGGCTGTGCGGCACGCGCTTGGTGCGCTGGGGTTTGACGGCGTCAATAGTGTGCGTCAGGGCAAGGTGATCGAGTTGGATCTGGCCGACGGTACAACCGAAGCTGACGTGACCGCGATGTGCGAAAAGCTGCTCGCGAATACGGTCATCGAAAGCTACCGGGTGGAAATGCCATGAAGGCGGCGGTCGTTGTCTTTCCCGGCTCCAACTGTGACCGGGACCTCGCCGTGGCCTTCCGCGCTGCGGGCGCAGATGTCGAAATGGTCTGGCACAAGGACACGGCATTGCCGGCCGGAGTGGACATTGTCGGTGTCCCCGGCGGGTTTTCCTTTGGCGACTACCTGCGCTGCGGTGCAATTGCCGCAAACTCGCCGATCTGCCGGGCGGTCAAGGACCACGCGGACAAGGGCGGCTATGTTCTGGGCATTTGCAATGGGTTCCAGGTGTTGACCGAAACCGGCATCCTGCCCGGCGCGTTGCTGCGGAATGCGGGTCTGAAATACATCTGCAAGACGGTGGGCCTCAAGATCGAGACCTCTCAATCGGCCTACACCGAAGGGTACAACGCGGGTGATGTGATCGACATTCCGATTGCGCATCACGACGGCAACTATTTTGCCGACGACGCGACACTCGCTGCGCTGACCGACGAGGACCGCATCGCGTTCTCTTACACTGACAACCCGAACGGGTCCCAGCGCGACATCGCAGGCATACTGTCTTCCAACCGTCGTGTCCTTGGTATGATGCCGCATCCCGAACGGGCGGCGGATTCAGGCCATGGCGGCACCGATGGACAGGCGCTCTTTCGCGCAGTGGCAGGGCAATTGACCTCAGCGTGACTTGAGCGGGGCGTATCAGCGCCCTAGACTTGGTCAGATGGCATCCACACCGACACCAAACGAGGCTCGCAAGGGGCAAACCGCTGCGCCGCGCCCACGGGCAACCACGACAAGCTGGCGCGTGCGGCTTGCGCTTGGGCTATTGACCATTGTGGCGGTGACCACGGTCTATTTCACCAACCGCCTTCTGACCGACCGGTTTACCGAAACCACACGCAACCGTGCCGAACTGCGGCTGGCACTCTACTCCGGCAACTTGCTGAGTGAACTTCGCCAGAACGCGATTGTGCCACAGCTCTTGGCGCGCGATCCCACGCTGATCGGGGCGCTGAATTCGGCAGATTATCAACAGTCCACCCAACGCCTGATTTCCTTTGTCGAGGAAATTGGAGCGGCAAACTTGATCCTCTTGGATCGGGATGGGCGGGCGGTGGCCGCAACGGACCGGAACCGTCTCGGCTCAAACCACCGCACGGACCCGTATTTCATCGACGCACTGCGCGCCACGGATACAATTTTCACCGTAGCACGGCGCGAGGCGGGTGGGTTCGCCTTTACCTATTCGCGGCGCGTGACGGCGGGTGGTGATGTCTTGGGCGTTATCGCGGTTGAAGTGGACCTGCAAAAGTTTGAACGCGCCTGGGCTGGTATCTCGGCCGCTGTTCTGGTCACGGACAGCGCCGGTCAGATCATCCTTGCCACCGAACCACGCTGGCGTGGCCGCACCGAAGAAGACGCACTGGCCCGTCAAACACCGCAAAGCGCGATTGAACGGGCCATCCGTGCGACTGCGGATTGGACAGCGCTGCCTGCAGACGCTTACTTGCAGGGCGAGGGCGTGATGCGGCTGGAGAGCCGGATTGCATTTCGTGGCTGGCGCATGACGTCGTTCACCACCTACGCCTCCGTGCGGGAACGTGTGAACGGGGTGTTGGCGCTTGAAATCATGGGATTCGCGATCCTGCTGGCGCTGGCCTTCTATGCGCTGAGCCGAAGATCGGCGCTGCGGCTGGCGCTTTTTGCCCGCGAGTCGGCAGAGCTCCGCCATCTGAACGTGCAGTTGCAGCGAGAAATCGCCGAACGAAAACGGGTGCAAGAAGACCTCGCCGTGGCCGAACAGACCCTGGAACAATCGTCCAAACTGGCCGCGTTGGGCGAGATGTCGGCCGCCGTCAGTCACGAGCTCAACCAACCGCTCGCGGCGATGAAAACCTATCTGGCTGGCGCGCGCCTTTTGTTGCGGCGCAACCGCCCAGACGAGGCACTGGTCAGCTTTGGCCGCATCGACGATCTGATTGAACGGATGGGGGCCATCACCCGCCAGCTCAAATCCTATGCGCGCAAGGGGCAGGACGCGTTCAGCCCAGTAAACATGGGTGATGCGCTGGCATCGTCCCTGTCGATGATGGAGCCGCAGTTGCGCCAGCGACGGGTGTTAATCAACCGCGTTGTGCCGCCCGAACCGATCGAAGTTCTGGGGGACCGCATGCGGATCGAACAGGTGATGGTGAACCTCTTGCGCAATGCCATCGACGCCACCAAATCCGAACGTGAACCACAGGTCGATATCCTGCTGTCGGCGGGCGAAACCGCGACGCTGACGGTGCGTGACAACGGCCCCGGTATCGAGGACCTCGATAGCCTGTTCGAGCCGTTCTACACCACCAAACAGCCCGGCGACGGTGTTGGGCTGGGCCTTGCCATCTCGTCTGGCATTGTAAACGATTTGGGTGGACGGCTGACCGCGAGAAACGGACAGGCAGGCGGCGCCGTGTTTGAAATGCAGTTGCCGATCCTCGATGAGGATGCGGACAAAGACAAGAATATCGCAGCGGCGGAGTAAGCCCAGATGACCCAAGCCATGAAAATCGCAATTGTCGATGACGAACAGGACATGCGGCAATCCATCAGCCAGTGGCTCGCCCTTTCGGGCTATGACACCGAGACATTCGCCAGCGCCGAGGACGCGCTGAAAGTGTTGGGGCCGGAATACCCCGGCATCGTGATTTCCGACATCAAGATGCCAGGTATGGACGGCATGCAGTTCCTCAAAAAGCTGATGGGCAATGACAGCGCCTTGCCGGTGATCATGATCACGGGTCACGGCGATGTGCCTATGGCGGTCGAGGCTATGCGCGTCGGCGCCTTTGATTTCCTGGAAAAGCCATTCAACCCGGATCGCATGTCCGAGCTGGCCAAAAAGGCCACAGGCGCGCGTAGGCTCACCATGGACAACCGGGCGTTGCGCCGCGAGCTGTCGGATGGTGGCCAGTTGATGAAAAAGCTGATCGGCCAAAGCCCGGTGATGGAGCGTTTGCGCGAGGACATCCTCGACCTGGGTCAAGCCGATGGGCATGTTCTGATCGACGGAGAGACCGGCACAGGCAAAACGCTGGTGGCGCATGCGCTGCATGCTGTTGGCAGCCGCGCGGGCAAGAAATTTGTTCTCGTCAGCTGTTCTGCCTGGGAAGAGGAAGCGCTGGCCAAGCGTCTCTTTGGCCCCATGCTGCCCGAAGACACTGCACTGCCCGCCATCGAAGAGGCGCGCGGCGGCACGCTGGTTCTTGAGGATATCGAAGCGCTCAGCGAAAGCCTGCAAGCGCGGCTTTTGTCAGTGATCAACGAACAGGGCACGCCCGCCGAAACCCGCATTGTGGGCATTTGCAACATGCAAGAGGCCGGGCGCACCTGCGAGGACGCGCTGCGACCTGACCTGTTCTACCGGTTGGCGGCCCTGAAAATCACGGTCCCGCCATTGCGCCAGCGTGGCGAGGACATTCTGACCCTTTTCACCCGTCTCAGCGATCAGTTTGCGGACGAATATGGCTGCGAAGCGCCCAAGGTTTCCGCTCAGGAGGCTGCACAATTGTTGCAGGCCCCGTGGCCCGGCAACGTCCGCCAGTTGATCAACATCGCCGAACGCGCCGTTTTGCAGGCGCGGCGGGGTACAGGGTCAATCGCATCATTGCTGATGAACGACCACGAAGAGATGCAGCCCGTGATGACCACCGAAGGCAAACCGCTCAAGGAATATGTCGAAGCGTTCGAGCGCATGCTGATCGACAACACGATGCGCCGTCACAAAGGTTCGATTGCATCCGTGATGGACGAATTGTGCCTGCCACGCCGGACATTGAACGAAAAGATGGCCAAATACGGCCTGCAGCGGTCCGACTACCTTTGACGCGACCAACACCGTGAGCCCGTACATAGCGGGCTGACGGTGTCGCGCTTCCCCCATCATTAGGAAATTGTTGGCGCTTTGTGCCTATCCCGTAACGGGGCGCTGACCACCGTCCGCGCATTCTGGTGATCCCAGGTGCAGAGCATCGGGCAATTCGACCTGCGGTTGCAGCGCCATCACGATTGCCCATTGTCATTCCCCCCCTGTTCCACTTATCTAAAGGGATAGGGCCCTGTGCCGCCACGCTGCGGCTGCCCGATGATGAGTTTCGCTGTTGCACCGTGATACACCGGGGACGTCCCCGCCGCGCTGCACAGACCGATTGGGCCGGAAACGGCCACGAGATGCTGACGCAGGCCAAGGTCTGGCGCAGCTTATGAACGGATACGCCGCCCCAAAGGGTCGCGCGTGTCGGAGAAGAACCGCGATGACGCGCGTGAGGACAATAACGATCCCGGCAGGTGGCCCTCAGGGCCAGGCCTGCGGCGCGTCAGATATCGCTCAGACAAGACATGTACCTAACACGCTGGCACCCCCGGGTGCGCGGCGATTACGTGCGTGCAATGGACTTTCATGGCAAAAAAGATGCTTATCGATGCCACCCACGCGGAAGAGACCCGCGTTGTGGTGGTCGACGGAAACAAGGTTGAGGAATTCGACTTTGAATCCGAAAACAAACGCCAGCTTGCTGGCAACATCTATCTCGCAAAGGTAACTCGGGTCGAACCGTCGCTTCAGGCGGCGTTTGTCGACTACGGTGGCAACCGCCACGGCTTCCTTGCGTTCTCGGAAATCCACCCGGATTACTACCAGATCCCCGTCGCCGACCGCGAGGCGCTGATGGAGGAAGAACGGGCTTACGTCGAAGCGCAAAAGGCGCGGGACGAAGCCGAGGAAAAATCTCGGTCCAAATCCAAATCGTCGCGCAGCCGGTCGCGATCCAAGGCATCCAAGACCAAGGATGACGATCCCAAGATCTCGACCGAGATCGAAGGAATGGAAACCATCGACCTCGAGGCAGATGTGCCCGAGGACGAGGCCGCGTCGCCGATGGAAACCGTCGCTGAAACACCGGTGGAAACACCTGCGGCAGACGAGGTCGAAACAGACGCAGCCCCCGCAGCCGAAGAGGCCGACACAACAGACGCTGCAGCGGAAACCGATGCTGCCGAGGATGAGCCCGCAGAGGCCAAGGCCTCCGACGCCACATCCAAGGATGACAGCATCGAATCCGTCGCTGACGAGGACGACAGCGAAGACATCCGGCCCGTGCGCAAACCACGCCCGCGCCGCTTCAAGATCCAGGAAGTCATCAAGGTTCGCCAGATCCTGCTGGTGCAGGTTGTCAAGGAAGAGCGCGGCAACAAGGGCGCGGCCCTGACCACATATCTGTCGCTGGCCGGGCGCTACTGTGTCCTGATGCCGAACACAGCCCGTGGCGGCGGCATCAGCCGCAAGATCACCAACGCTGCTGACCGCAAGAAACTCAAAGAGATCGCGAACGAGATCGACGTGCCACAAGGCGCGGGCCTGATCGTGCGGACGGCGGGCGCACAGCGTACCAAGTCCGAGATCAAGCGCGATTACGAATACCTGCAACGCCTGTGGGAACAGATCCGCGAGCTGACGCTGAAATCCATCGCGCCGGCCAAGATCTACGAAGAGGGCGACCTGATCAAACGCTCGATCCGCGACCTCTACAATCGCGAGATCGACGAGGTCTTTGTCGAGGGCGAGCGTGGATATCGCATCGCCAAGGACTTCATGAAAATGATCATGCCGTCCCACGCCAAGAACGTGAAACAGTATCAGGACAGCCTGCCGCTCTTCGCGCGCTATCAGGTCGAAACCTATCTGGGTGGCATGTTCAACCCGACGGTTCAGTTGAAATCCGGCGGCTACATCGTGATCGGCGTGACCGAGGCACTGGTCGCCATCGACGTGAACTCGGGCCGTGCGACCAAGGAAGGGTCGATCGAGGAAACCGCTCTCAAGACCAACCTGGAGGCCGCCGAAGAGGTGGCGCGCCAATTGCGTCTGCGTGACCTTGCCGGCCTGATCGTCATCGACTTCATCGACATGGACGAGCGCAAGAACAACTCAGCCGTCGAAAAGCGGATGAAGGACAAGCTCAAGACCGACCGCGCCCGCATTCAGGTGGGCCGCATCTCGGGCTTTGGCCTGATGGAGATGTCGCGCCAACGTCTACGCCCCGGTATGATCGAGGCTACGACACAGCCCTGCGCGGCTTGTCACGGCACCGGCCTGATCCGGTCGGACGACAACCTGGCCTTGTCCATTCTGCGCCAGATCGAAGAGGAAGGCACGCGCCGCCGCTCGCGCGAAGTGCTGGTGAAATGCCCCGTGGGCATCGCCAACTTCCTCATGAACCAAAAGCGTGAACACATCGCCCAGATCGAAGCGCGTTATGGCCTTTCGGTCCGGATCGAAGGGGACCCGCATCTGGTCAGCCCTGATTTCACAGTCGAAAAGTTCAAGACCGCGACACGTGTGGTCAAGGCCGTAGCAGCCCCGGTTGTTTCGGTGGACACGTCCATCATGGATCAGGTGGACGAAGACGAGGCCGAAATCGAAGAGGTCGAGGCCGCCGAAACCACAGTGACAGAGGACGGCGAACCCAAACCAAAACGCCGCCGCCGTCGTCGTCGCCGGTCGCGCAGCAAGTCGTCGACCACCACGTCGGATGAAACCACGGACGCGTCCGAAGAGGGCGGCGAAGCCGAAGACACAGGCACAGAGCCAGTCGCAGAAGACGCAGCAAGCCCTGAGCCTGAAGCGGAAAAGCCCGAGGCTGAGGCACATGTCGAAGCCGCATCTGAAGATGCCGAAGCGGCAGAGCCCGTGGCGAAAAAGACACCGACTCGCACGCGCAGCACCAGCCGTTCGACGTCCACACGCAGCAGCGCCGCAACCAAGGCCAAAGCCGCCAAGGCTGCGGAAGAGGCTGAAGCACCGGCAGAGGACGCCAAAGCAGAGCCTGCACCAAAACCGAAGACCACGCGCACACGTTCCACCAAGGCCAAAACGGCCGCGGCTGAACCTGCACCCGTGGCCGAGGTGGCGTCAGAGCCTGAGGTCACAAGCCCTGAACCAGCCCCCGTTGAGGCCGAGGCGCCCGTTGCCGTGGTTGCAGAACCGGTGGTCGAGGCTGCACCAGAAGTTGCCGAAGTGGCACCTGAACCCGCACCTGACGAACCGCCAAAGCCTAAGAAACGTGGCTGGTGGTCACTGGGCAAGTAAAGAAGAGGGGGCGTGCCTAAGGCGCGCCCTCAACCTTTTTGGATCAGGTAGGTTTGCACCGTGCCGGACTGGTCCATGGACAACAACGTGTGTCCAGCCTCCGCGCAAAAGTGCGGCACATCTACAATCGCTGCCGGATCATCGGCCATGACATGCAATGTCTGACCGCTCGCCAGCGCCTGCAATCTCTTGCGCGCTTTCAAAACGGGCAGGGGGCACAACAGCCCGGTTGCGTCGAGTGTTTGATCTGCATTCATGCCAGCCACATATGCGTGATGTTTCAACCTGTCCACAGACATGTGACCACAGGTCCCGTGACGTGGGCCGATCCACAGGTTAGGTGGGTTACATGTTCGGAATAGATATCATCGACGCAAGTCTTCTGCCTGCCATGAGCATCGCGCTCCTCGCTGGCATCGTGAGTTTTCTCAGCCCTTGTGTCTTGCCAATCGTGCCGCCTTACCTGGCCTACATGTCGGGGATGAGCGTCAACGAAATGTCGGACGGGCGTTCGGGCCGCAACCGCGCGACAATCACCGCGTTGTTTTTCGTGTTGGGCCTCAGCACGGTATTCCTGATCCTTGGATTTGCCGCATCCGCCTTTGGCGCGTTCTTTCTCAGCAACCAAATCCTGTTTGCTCAAATCTCCGGTGCGGTGATCATGATCTTTGGCCTGCACTTTCTGGGCGTCTTCCGCATCCCGTTTCTGGACCGTGAGGCGCGTATGGAAGCGGGTGACCAGGGCGGATCGTCCTTTGGTGCCTATGTTTTGGGGCTCGCTTTTGCCTTTGGATGGACGCCTTGCATTGGGCCGCAACTGGGTGCGATCCTGACCCTCGCCGCCTCCGAGGCATCGGTGACGCGCGGCACCTTCCTGCTGGGTGTCTATGCGGCGGGCCTTGGCATTCCGTTCCTGCTGGCCGCGATGTTCATGAGCCGCGCGATGGGCCTGATGAACCGGATCAAACGGCACATGGCACTGATCGAAAAGGTCATGGGCGGTTTGCTGTTGGTGGTCGGGGCCGCGATGCTCTTTGGCTGGTTCACACGATTTTCGTTCTGGCTGCTGGAACAGTTCCCGGCGCTGGCCACTCTGGGCTGATCACGGGCAACACCTGCCGCGACATGATCCGGTGACCGCCTTACTTTAGCCCCGGACTTGCGCTAGGCTGCATCGAACAGAGGTGCAGTGATGAGCAGCAAGCATCCCCATTCCGTAGCGCGACGCCGGGTGTTCTACATCCCCGGCTACGACCCGATTCATCCCCGCCGCTACCGCGAACTCTACCGCAAGGAAGGCGCGGCGCAGGCGACCATATCCGGCTACGACCTGCACCTGCGGCCCAAATCCGGCGATGGCCATTACGGCTGGCAAGTCGATGCCGAGATGGCAGGGGCCGCCACGCATACCGATATGGATGTGTTGGTATGGTCCGACATTGTCCGCGACAGCATGGAAACCTCGATCCCCGGCACATACGCGCAACTCGCGCGCACCGCTTGGACATACATCAGCACAGGCGCACTGCGCCGTCTGATGCGTCTGCGCAAAGGACCTGTGATCGCGGCCCTCTATCCCGTGGGCATGCTCTTGTTTCAATTGCTGGTGGCCCTTGCGGTTGCGACCTTGATCTGGCGCGGCGGCGCGTGGCTGGCAAGCAGCGTCGGCGCATGGGCCGGGGCCGCGCTTGGTGTGATCGCCATGATCGCAATCCTTCGGTGGTTCAAATCCAAGGACGGTAAGTTCTTTGCCTACTACCTGATGCACGACTACGCCTATTCTGCGGCCTCACGCGGTGCGAATCCGGCACCTCTAGAGGAGCGGATGGCCGCGTTTGCCGACAGCATCGCCGAGGCACTTGGCGATACGGATATCGACGAAGTGTTGGTTGTCGGCCATTCCTCCGGCGCGCATCTCGGGGTGTCCATCATGGCCGACCTGATCCGCGCGGGCAGGGTGCCTGCACAGGGGCCGGCGCTGTCGTTCCTGTCGTTGGGACAGGTGGTGCCGATGGTCTCGTTTCTGCCCGACGCGCACCGCTTGCGCGCTGACCTGCAATACCTGTCCAGCCGTTCAGAACTGGCCTGGGTCGATGTGACCGCGCCGGGCGACGGATGTGCCTTTGCACTCTGTGATCCGGTGTCCGTGTCCGGCGTCGCACCCGCTGACAAACGCTGGCCGCTGGTCTTTTCCGCCGCCTTCACCCAGACGCTCAGCCCCGAACGGTGGTCAGAGCTGCGGTGGCGGTTCTTCCGGCTGCACTTCCAATACATGTGTGCGTTCGATCGGCCCAAGGACTATGACTATTTCCAGATCACCGCCGGGCCGATCACGCTGCGTGAACGGTACGCAGATCGCCCGCCGTCAAAGTCGCGGATCGACCATGCGGTGTCCAAATACACCTCGGTCGCCGCATGATCCCGCCAAAACCTCCTAGCAGGCCAGACCGCGTGTCGCTGCGCCGCTATGCGCAACTGTTCCGTCAGGACATCCTGTCGGCCCAACCCGCGCGGCTTTATCGCGCTTGGATGGCCGAATTTCGCACGCCGTTCTTTCGCAGCTATCTGATGAACCAGCCGGATCTGGTGAAAACCGTGCTCAAGGACCGGCCAGAGGCGTTTCCGAAATCCGACCGCATTGGCGAAGGGCTGCGCCCGCTGCTTGGAAACTCGGTTTTTCTGACCAATGGTGAGACGTGGAAACGGCAACGCCGCATCATCGACCCCGCCTTCGAAGGGGGGCGTTTGCGCGAAACCTTCCCAGCCATGTGGGACGCGTCAGAGGCTGCGGCCCGGCGGCTGCCCCTTGGTGAAACAGAGATCGAGGCACAGACCAGCCATGCGGCCGCCGATGTCATCTTTCGCACGCTGTTCTCGATCCCTATCGAAAACGAACTGGCCAGCGCCGTTTTCCACGAATTCCGTGCCTATCAACGCAGCCAACCGATCCTGAACCTTGCCGCGTTTGTGCCCTTGCCGCGCTGGATGCCGCGCCTGTTTCGCCGTGACACCCGCGACAGCGCCGCGCGCATTCGTGCGTTGATCTCGCAACTGGTGACAGAGCGCGCCGCGGAGATCGCCAATGGCACTGCGCCTGATGACCTGGCGACCAAGATCATGACCACCGTCGACCCCGAGACGGGTGAGACATTTTCCCCAGACGAAATGGTGGATCAAGTGGCGATCTTCTTTCTCGCCGGCCACGAAACCAGCGCATCTGCGCTCGCTTGGGCGTTGTACCTTATGGCGCTCTACCCCGACTGGCAGGAAAAAGTCGCCGTCGAGGCGCAGGCGCTGGACACCTGCAACTTTGGTGTGATGTCCAAATTGCCCGTGACGCGGGACGTGTTTCGCGAAACGCTGCGGCTATATCCGCCAGTGCCGATGATGGTGCGAGAGGCGACATGCCCCGAACAGTTCCGCGACCGCGACATCAAGCCGGGCAGCCAACTGGTTCTCAGCCCCTGGCATTTGCACCGTCACGAACGGCTTTGGGATCGTCCCGACGACTTTGATCCGGGCCGGTGGCACACCGAGAATGGCAAGGCCTGCGCCCGCGACGCCTACATCCCGTTCTCCGCTGGCGCACGTGTATGCACCGGGGCCGGGTTCGCCATGGTCGAAGGACCGCTGATTCTGGCCCGGCTATTGCGTGATGTGTCCGTTTCCACTGTGCCAAATCGCACGCCAGTCCCCGTTGCGCACCTCACCGTGCGCGCAAAAGATGGCATCTGGCTGAATTTGCAAAAAAGACAGCGCTAACATTCCTGCTGCGGGATTAACGACGCGCAATGAATGGGTTAGACGTGCGCCCATTGATCACACCACCTTGGAGAACCCGAATGCCTGACTTTTTGAAAATGCGCGACCAAATGGAAAAAGGCGCGGGGTTCATTGCCGCTTTGGATCAGTCGGGCGGCTCCACGCCCAAAGCACTGGCACTCTACGGCGTTGATGCCAACGACTATGACGGCGAAGACGCGATGTTCGCAGAAATCCAGCGCATGCGGGAACGCATCATCCGCGCACCCGATTTCACGAACACCAAGGTGATCGGCGCGATCCTGTTCGAAAAGACGCTGAACGAACGCATCGATGACCAGTCTGTGCCTGAACATCTGTGGGAAAAGCGCGGCGTTGTGCCATTCCTCAAGATCGACAAGGGGCTGGAGGATGAAGCGAACGGTGTGCAGCTTCTCAAACCCATTCCCGGTCTGGCCGACACGCTGTCCGCGGCCAAGGCGTTGGGCGTGTTCGGCACCAAGGAGCGTTCGGTCATCAACAGCGCAAACCAGGACGGCGTCGCCGCAATTGTCGACAACCAGTTTGCCGTCGCCCACGAAGTCATTGCCGCCGGTATGGTGCCAATCATCGAACCTGAGGTGAATATCCACTCCGAAACCAAGGCAGAGGCCGAAACGATGCTGGCCGATGCACTGATGGCGCGGGTCGAGGGGCTGTCCGAGGGGCAGGACGTGATGCTCAAGCTGACGCTGCCCGAACAGGCTGGCTTGTACGACGCGCTGGCCGATCACCCGCGTGTTGTGCGCGTGGTGGCCCTGTCGGGTGGCTATTCCACCGCTGATGCCAGCGCGCGTTTGGCGCAAAACCACAAGATGATCGCCAGCTTTAGCCGTGCGCTGACCCAGGGTCTGCAACGTGATATGTCGGATGCGGAATTTGACGCATCTCTGGGCGCCAACATCAACACCATCTACGACGCGTCAATTTCCTGACGCGCGGCACCTAGCGATGCATGTAATACGCTAGGACATACACGCGGATCGCAGAGGCCAGACCCGTATCTGGGTCGCGATTCGCATCAATTTCGCTCGCCAACGCGTTGATTGGTATGTTCTTTTCCTGAGCGATATCACGGAACGCGTCCCAAAACGGGCGCTCGAGTGATACGCTGGTGCGGTGCCCCCGAAGCGTCAAAGACCGTTTCTGGGGGCGTCCGCTCACTGTTCGGCCCAGAACTGTCGTGCCGGGTCCAGGGCCGCCATCCGCGCATAGGTGTTCAGCACGCGGGCCAATGCACCCTCGTTTGCGCGGATATACCGGCGCGCCCGGCGCAATGTCCGGATCTTCTGTTTTGCTGTCTGGTCTTTGTCCAATTCTCGGGTCATCAGGGCACCTTTTACACTCAACATCCGTGCGTATGCCCGATCTTTATGGCGTTTTAGGGTCTTCATCTGCGCCATACGGTGGCGTGTCCAAGGCTTTTCCGTCCAGCGCACGCGTTTGACGGGAATTTTCCAACGCGCTCTGCTGTTTCTCGGCCTTGGTCCGCCCGAAGGCCACCGCATTGTTGTCGGCGCGCGCCCGTTTCGCAGCGCGCGCCCGATCCTTGCGGACCTTGTTCAGGTTGATCGGCGTGCTCACTTGGGCCCGATCATGTTTTCGGGTCGCACAACGCGGTTGAACGTCTCTTCGTCCACAAACCCGAGCGCAATTGCCTCTTGCAACAGGGTGGTGCCGTTCTTGTGCGCTGTTTTGGCGACCTTTGTGGCGTTGTCATAGCCGATCTCGGGCGCCAGCGCCGTGACCAGCATCAGCGACTCGCGCATCAGCTTGTCGATCCGCACTTCGTCCGCTTCCAGCCCCACAACCAGATTGTCGGTGAACGCCGAACTGGCGTCACCCAGCAATTGCATGGACTGCAGCACGTTGTAGGCCATCATCGGTTTGTAGACGTTCAGCTCAAAATGTCCCTGCGACCCGGCAAAACCAACGGCCGCATCATTGCCCATGACATGCGCGCAAACCTGTGTCAGCGCCTCGCACTGTGTCGGGTTCACTTTGCCCGGCATGATGGACGAACCGGGCTCGTTCTCGGGCAGGACAAGTTCGCCCAGACCGCAACGCGGGCCAGAGCCAAGCAGACGAATGTCGTTGGCGATCTTGAACAGCGACGCCGCCACAGTCTTGAGCGCGCCCGACATCTCGACCATGGCGTCATGTGCCGCCAGCGCCTCGAACTTGTTCGGCGCGGTGACAAAGGGCAGGTCGGTGATGTCGGCCATGTGACCGGCAACCGCCTCGGCCCATCCGACCTTGGTGTTCAGCCCGGTGCCCACCGCTGTACCGCCCTGCGCCAGCTCGTAAATGCGGCCCAACGAATCCTTGACGCGCTGAATGCCCATCGCAACTTGGTGGCTGTAGCCGGAAAATTCCTGGCTGAGAGTCAGAGGGGTCGCATCCTGTGTGTGCGTGCGCCCGATTTTGATGATCCCGTCAAAGGCCGCAACCTTGGCCTCCAACGCCGCGTGCAGCTTTTCCAGACCTGGCAGCAACACGTCACGCGCTGTCATCGCTGTCGAAATGTGCATCGCCGTTGGAAAGGTGTCGTTCGATGACTGACCCATGTTGCAATGGTCATTGGGGTGCACGGGGTCTTTGGACCCGATCACGCCACCCAGCAATTCGATGGCCCGGTTTGCGATCACCTCGTTGGCGTTCATGTTCGACTGCGTGCCGGACCCTGTTTGCCAAACCACCAGTGGAAAGTTGTCATCCAGCTTGCCGTCGACCACTTCGCCCGCGGCCGCAATAATCGCGTCGGCCAGTTTGGCGTCCAGCGTGCCTTGGGCCTTGTTCTGCATCGCGCAGGCTTTCTTGATCACACCCAATGCGCGGACGACGGCGACCGGTTGCTTTTCCCAGCCGATGGGAAAGTTCATGATCGACCGCTGCGTCTGCGCGCCCCAATACTTGTCGGACGGAACCTCGAGAGGGCCAAAGCTGTCGGATTCGGTGCGGGTGTCGGCCATCGGGCGGCTCCTTGCTGGTGTCTTTGTTCCCCATGCATGTACCGGGGACAGCGCGGGCAAACAAGCGGTCCGCGCACGCGTCTGTGACCTTGTGATCGGCGTATTTCGGGCCGAAACAGGTGCAAGTTCCCGTCAACCGCCCTATATGTAAGGCAACAGTGCGCAGCCCAAGGAGCAAACCCATGACAGCCACCCGCCAGGCCCTTTGGCCCATGATCGCCAACGTGACCGGCGCTTTGGTTGTGCTGGCGATTGCGATTGGCTTGATGGCTACACAGGCCCGCGCCGAGGCGGAGCCATTTTACGGTACGTATTCCGGTTCTGCCGAGGTGACGTCACTGGATGGCACCAAGATCCCGCGCGACATGAGCGTCGAGATTTCGGACACCAAGGACGGGTTTCGCGTGCAATGGACATCTGTGACCTACCGCGCTGATGGCAAGACCAAGGAAAAATCCTATACGATCGACTTTGTGCCAAGCGACCGATCCGCCGTCTATGCCGCGGCGCAACGCAAGAACGTGTTTGGCCACGAGGTGCAACTGGACCCGATGAAAGGCGAGCCCTATGTCTGGGCGCGTTTTGCTGACCAGACCCTGACGGTCTACTCGCTGTTTGTGGATGCCGATGGCGGCTACAGCTTGCAGCAATATGACCGAACTCTGGCTGATGGCGGTCTGAACCTGCGGTTCCAAACCATTCGCGATGGAGAGATTCAGCGCGCGGTCGAGACGTTCCTGACCAAGGACTAGAGCCGGATCACCACCGGCCCAACCTCACTTTCGGAAACTGTCCAGTGACACAATTTCGGCATCCTTGCCGTCCGTTTCCGTGTCGCCGTCCTCGACAGGCTTGGGCGCAGACGCCGCCGGGCTGGGCAGAATTTCCGGCGGGGACACGGGCGCATCATCGTCCTCTTCCTCACCTTGCGTTTCGAATCGCAGGCCAAACTCCACGGACGGATCAACAAAGGTCTTGATCGCGTCATAGGGAATATAGAGGGGCTCAGGCGCATCCCCGAAATTCAGCGTAACGGCAAAGCCTTCGGTGCCGACGTCCAGTTTGTCGTACCAATGCTGCATCACCACCGTCATCTCACCCGGATACCGATCACTCAGCCAATCGGCCAGTTCAGCGTCCGGGTGGCTGGTGTCAAAGGTGATGAAGAAATGGTGCGCACCAGGCAGGCCGTTTTCTGACACATCTGTCAGCACCTTGCGAATGAGACCACGCATGGCCTCATGCATCAGGTTGCCGTAATCAATGCTCCGGCTCATGGCGTTCCCCGTGTTTTCTGGGCCCACCATATCCCAAAATGGGCCGGTGAAAAGAGGTGGCGGCATTTCTGGCCGGATTAAGTGGTGCCAATCAGGGAAAGGGCGCATCCCGCAAGCACCATAAGCGCCAACACCTTCAAAAGACCCAACCGAAGGCCAATCAACAGCACACCCGCCACACCGGTGAGACCCAGCGCAACCATATCCAACGACGCAAGGGCGGGCCGGGGCAGGGCGAGCGCACTGCCACTGCCAACTTTGCCGAACCACACATGCAGTGCGAACCACAGTGACAGGTTCAGGATCACCCCGACCACAGCCGCCGTGATACCCCGCAGCGCAGCTGCCAATCGGGGCCGGGCAGCGATGTGGTCGAGGTACGGCCCCGCCACGAAAATCCACAGAAAACAGGGCACGAACGTCACCCAAAGCGCAACCAACCCCGCCGCCAGTGCCATACCGACACCACCTTGGGCATGACCGGCCAGCACGGCGACGAACTCCGTCACCAGGATCAGCGGCCCCGGTGTCGTTTCGGCCAGGCCGAGCGCGTCAATCATTTCACCCGTGGTGATCCAGCCAAAGTCCTGCACGACCGTTTGGGTCATATAGGCCAGCACCGCGTAAGCCCCACCAAAGGTCACAACCGCCAGCTTTGAAAAGAACGCGCCTAGGCTCAGCAGGAATTCCTGATCGCAAACCCACAAAACGGCCAAAGGTGCGGCCCACAAAGCGCCCCATGTGGCCACGGTGCGCGGCGTATTGACCCGAACCGGGTCGCTCGGGGCTGGGACGGTTTCCTGTTTACCCATCGCGTAACCAATTGCGCCCGCCAGCAGTACAATCACAGGAAACGACAGGCCAAACACAAACAGCGCGACGAACGCCGCCGCCGCCAAGGCCCATGCCTGTGCGCCAACCAGCGCCTTTCGACTCAAGCGCAGCAAGGCTTGCAAGACAACGACCACAACCGCCGCCTTGATCCCCAGAAACGCCGCCTGCACCATCGGCACATCCCCATAACGGATGTACCCAAGCGCCAGCGCCAAGATCACCAAGGCCCCCGGACCGACAAACAACAACCCGGCCAGAACGCCGCCCGCAACACCGCGCAACCGCCAACCGGCATAAGTGGCAAGCTGCATCGCCTCGGGGCCCGGCAACAACATGCACAGCGACAGCGCGCGCAGATACTGATCTTCGTTCAGCCATTTGTGCCGATGCACCAGCGTATCGTGCATCAATGCGATCTGCGCCGCCGGACCACCAAAGGACAACAGCCCAATGCGCCCGAACACCCGCACCATGTCGGACCAGGACAGCACCATCACCGGACCCGCCCTGTGGGCCAGTCATGCCCCTCGTTCCAGCCATCTCGCGCCCAGCGGTACAAGGCGTCATAGATCGCCAACCCCGCCTCCAACTGTGCCTGATCATCGCGGTATTGCCGCGACAACCCAACAGACAGCGCCAGCAAACCGGCCGCTTCGGGTGCCAAATCATGCCGGTTGGTGTCCGCGGCACGGATCACCCGCGCCATCCTGTCCAACGCCTCCGTATGCAGCTCGAACGTGTCCAGCATGGTGTCAAATGTGCAAGCCTCGCCGCGGTGGCTCCAGAACGTGTCCTCGATGTCAAACGGTGTCGCGCCGTACCGGTCCGCAACACCAATGATTTCCGAAGGGGAGACAAACAATACCCGCGCCCGCGCGTCAACGAACCGCCGTAGCAACCACGGGCAGGCGATGCGGTCGATCTTGGGGCGGTGCCATGTCACCCAGAGGGTCGCGCCGTCCACGTGGGCAGGGATTATGCTGGCCGGTATGCGCGGCGCTCCGGCGTGATCGCGCCATCCGTACATCCCACCTTCCAGATATTCAGCCTGAAACCCATCTGCCGCAAGGCGCGCAACCATGCCCTGGCTCAGCTTGATGCCCTTCTGACAGACGATCACACCCGTCGTCGTACCTGCCAGACGATCCTTGATGGAAGGCAGGTCCGTATGCGGCACGCGCACAGAGCCAGGGATCAGATAGGGATCGTCGGCAAAATCAGGATCTATTGATATGTCGATCACCGTGGGCGCATCGGGTGTGCCGATGCGGCGCAGCAATTGGGCGGGGGTGATTGCGTTTGGGGCAGCCATGAGCATGCATCCTTTGAACTGGAAACATGCGAACGTTGGGCTGACGCCTCACGGGGTGTTCGCGGATACCCCATGGGTGTTTGTTATCCGGTGCATGGACATGCCGTCAAGACGGCTACTGGGACAGGTCATTCCGGGACCTGTGTTTGTGGGCAGTGAGGCCGAGTAAAGTGTTCTTAGTCGGTTTAAACATCTTGCCGCCACTCATAAGTAGTCTACGCCTCACGGCACACCTAGTGGCGGTCACACTTTCTAAGTCGCCAAGGCAAAATGGAAAAAACACCCTGACCCGCCTGCGTGAAATCAGTTCGTTCCGCCTTAAACGAAACCTAAAATGAACTGTGGTTCACTCAGCTCGCACGCATGCTCCAAACGCGTTACTGCACCGAGCGCGAACCGGCCCCCACTTGAAACAACCGGGCGCAGGGCGCTACACCACCCCCCTCAACTCAGTCGCGTGCCGCCCAACAAGACCGCCAGTGCGCTGTCCGGCAGCAGCCCAATCTGTTCGAACAGCATGAGGGAATCCACGCCGCTGTATATCTCGATCATGCGGGGGCCGTCGAACCGGGCAATCACGTGGTTGAATACATGTACCGGATCACCGTTGATGGCCGAGTGGCTCTTGATCTCGACCACGGCGGACAACCAATCGTCCTGATCCACCGTGACAGGGTACGACACCTCAATAGGCCCCAGCAATTCGCGCACCATGCTGACCAGTTCGGTCATGTCGTCCTGATCAAAGGGCATCTCACCCATGATGCCTCGCGTCCGCGCATCCGGCGCCAGCAGATCGCCCAGTGCCTCGACATTCCCCTTTACCCAAACCTCGTCAAAATATGTCTGAAGTGTCTGGAATTTTTGCGGCATGCCACGGCTCTCCGCCAAATCGTGCAAGGTACGACATGACGCTAGCAAGTGCGTGTTAACAAAGGTTGAAGCGGTGGGTGGAAAGTGCAGGCTTCTGTTGCCAGGTGCCTGCGAACCCCGCCTTACGCGGCTAGGCGCAAGGGCTTAGATTTCGATGTTAGGAACGGCTTACGCCGCGACTGCCATCGGAGCACGATTGTCATTTGCAATTGTACAGTTTTCGCCGGTAACGGTGGCAGACAGCCGAGACAAAGCTAACCCCTTTAGACGTTCGTCGATCCTATTTCGACCCCATGATCCTCAAATGAAGGATGTTTGGTGGAGTCGCCGGGTACCGCCCCCGGGTCCGATCCGCTTATTACGAGCGCGTTTATGTCCATAGTCCCGAAGGACATTGGAAACATAGGTGATGCCGCGCTGCATTGCAATCCTGTGCAGCGTCGTTTCGCGCGAAAAGCACCTTCTCAGCTTTTGCATTTTCAGATGATTTGTGGCGCGCAGTATGCTGTTTTTATGTCTTAAAACCAAAAATTTGCCGCGAGAAACCAGCCCGCAAGACCGGCTTCGATCCCGCCAAAGATGATAACCTTGCGGACGGGCGGTTTGTCAAACACCAACGACAAACATCGCCCCAGTGCCGCACCCAGAAACGCAAACCCAATCATCGCATAGGCCAAGGGCATGTCGATCCACATCGCTGCCAGGCCAGCCACCACAAACAGACCGCCAACCGATGCACGCATCTCGCTCAGCCCCATGGTGCTGTCCGTTGGGGCCAAATCAAGGGCGCCTGCCGTATATCGCGGCGCAACAAAGCCAAACAAACCAAACCCCACAGTCAGCAGGCACGCCACGATGTTCAGAATATCAATCATACTGAGGGACTTAGGGCACGCAGTTGCGCACGCAAGCCAATTGTTCAGAACGCATCGCGGATCGGCGTGTTCAGTTTGACCTCGAGCGCCGCGTTAAAGGTCGCCAAATCCTGCGTCGGGTCCAGATCATCCACCGTTTTGATATCCAACGACACATGCCGCCGACCTTTCTGACGGCCCAAAAAACTCCAGAAATAGTCGTGGCGCGCGGGCTGAAACCGGCCCAACCCATCCAGCCGTAACAACAGGACAGGGCGGTCCGGGTTGGTTCCAAGGATGTCGTGCACGCCAGATAAATGCGGGGCAATGACCTCCGCCTCTTGTCGCCGGGCCTGTCCCGCAGGGAACAACAAAATACTTTCACCCCGCTCAAGCGCGCCCAGGATACGGCCCATGCTGTGCTCCTTGCGGGCTTGACGCCGCTCGGCCGACCACGCTTTGGGCGAACTCACCGGGATGGCGCGGGCCACAAACATGGGGAACCACTGGAACCAGTTGTAATACTCGTGATGATGCACCACCGGCCGGACCCGCTGCGTCGTATAAAGGATCGCGGCAATCAACGGACCATCATGGCGGCTGACATGTGTCGCCACCAGCAACGCGCCCGGCGTGTCCTGCAGCAAATGCTTGCCCGAACAGCTGACGTTGTAAAACAGCGCGTAATAGCTGCGCACAATCACAAAGAACGCATGCCGCAGCCATTTGCCCAAAGTCTCGTCAATTAATTGAAACATGGTGTGGGCAACCCGGCACAGAACACAGTTGCCCCAACAGTCGCGGTCGGCGGACCTAAGGTCAATTCAATTTCTCAAAACGCCGTCCAAAGGCCAAAGGCACCGACAATGATCAGGCTCATCGCCCAGACCAGTTCCAGGTCAAACCAGCCGCGGCTGAGAAACTGCAAGCCCAGCCAACGGTGCACCGCATAGGCCACCGCACCACCGGACCCGATCATCGCAACGGTGTGCAAGGTCGCAACGCCCAACGCGAGCTTCGTCGTCGCCATCAAAGCAGAGGCCGCGCGGTGACCCACATCCAGTTCTTCGATTGCGCACAGGCCCAGATAGATCGGCACCAGCATCAGCGCGGCCCCATGCGCCAGCGCCACCAGAAAGGACCACAGCGTCAGTTTGTGCGGCGGAATGCGCGCCAGAAACCGCGGATGCCGCCGCGTGATCGCTAGATAGAGGCCCATACCGATCACGATCACACCGGCACCGATGCGTATCTCGCGCTGATGATCGATCAGCAGGGTCATCATCGAAAACGGCAGCAAAATGCCCAGCATTGCCGCGAAATGTCCCAGTGACAGCGCCCCCAACGCAGGCCACAACGCCGACCGCCGCCGCTCAAACAGCGCCGAAGACACCGCGAGCGGCCAGCCCATGCCGGGGTTCAGCCCGTGATAGAGGCCAGAGAGGATCACGGCGAGCCAAAGGCCCGCCGCGGTTGTCATGTCCATTTAGACCGACGGATAGCAGAAACTGTCCGTAGAACAATCACCGCCCTCCAACCGGATCTGGTGACTGCGGTAGCCTTCGGGGAAGGTCGTCCAGAACGTCTCGTCCAGCGTCAGCCCACCGTTCTCACCCACATGCGCCATGACCATCGCCGCCCCGCGATCACCGGGATAGAATTGATCGTCCCACGTGGAATAGAGCGAGTTGGTCCAATAGACACGCTTGCCGTCTCGGCTGATCTCGACCATCTGCGGGCCATAGCCAAAGTCCTCACCGTTGGGGTGCTTGTGCTTGGCTACGATGCCACCGATCTCCACCTTGCCGGCCAGAACAGGGTTCATCGGGTCGGACACATCGTACTGGTGCATCTCGCCCAGACCCCAGCACGCGACATAGAGATACTTGTCGTCAAGGCTCAGGTCGATGTCGGTCACCAACGGTGGCACAGCCCCAAACCCTTTGAGCAACTCGGGCAGGTCGTCCGCATCCGCAGGCACGGGATCAATCGTGATCGTCTTCTTGGCCTGCCATTCGCCGTCCTCATCGCGCCACCAGGTAAAGATCGCGCCCTGCAGGTTCGTGGTATCCACCACCACGCCGCAGAACCCATATTCTTTCACAGGGTCATGGGCAGGGCGGATTTCCAGCGCCATCTGGTGATTTTCGCCAAGGTCTAGCGACTTGACCACTTTGCGCGCGCGCAAATCCCAGAAATGGATCGTGTGGCCGTATTTGTTGCTCAGCAGGTCTTCTGGCACCACACCGTTCTCAAACTGCGGCGGCAGACCCCATTCAGAGCTCACCATGTAGTCGCGCGGCAGGTTCCACCAGAAATCGTAGTGTTTGTCCTGAATGCCGCGATCCATCTCGTAACGACCCTGAATTTCAAAGGTCTGGCAGTCCATGATGAAAATACCGGGAGGGCCGTCCGTGCCATCCTCACCACCGCCACCAAGGGTCGAGACATAGATGCCTTCGGGACCGCAATGGATGGTATGGGGGCGCGAATACCCGGTCTTGGCAAACAGCTCTTCGGGTTCGATGATCTTGTGGATCTTCGCCTCAAGCGGTTCCTTGACGTCGATGATGTAGATACGGGACGACCGGATGCCTGGGATGATCAGATAGCGACGCTCAAGAAAGGCGTGACCGGTCAGGGGCGACAGGGACGACGAACAGGCGTTCCAGCCAAAGTGGTGAAATTCATCACCAAGGTTGGGCACAAACAGCGAATGTACGATCTGCCCGTATGTGTCCGAGGTCGGATCGACATCGACAACGGCCAATCCGTCGGGTTTGGACCCATCAGGGCTGAGCATCAACGTAAATGCGAGCTTCTCAACCGGGGCTTCCATGGCCATTTTGGGTGTGGGGTGAAATGTGGGGTCTGGTCTCAAATTCATAGCGTCCTCCCTGAACGTATGGTTGATATCGGTGCCCAGCCCCTCGGTCGTCTTTGTTGACGTTATGTTTGAGGGATCAGGCGGGCTTGGTCTCCTTGTTTGCGGCCCTTTCCGCACGGGCCGTGACGACGCTGTGCGCCAATTCCCGTGTGTAGGCTTCTAGTTTGATCAGTGTCGTATCCACCTTGGGCGCGTCCTGCGCCTCAACCGCGTCCGCTATGTCCGTGTGCAGCGCGACAATCGCCTCGCGCGACCGGGCGGTGAAAGTGATCATATTCATCAACGGCTGCATCGCCTCGACAGCACCCGCCAGTTGGTAGGACAGCACCTTGTTGCCAGCTCCATCGACCAAGGCCCGATGAAAGGTCACGTCAGAGGCACAAAACGCCTCGTCTGTCAGGCCGGGCTGGGACTGGCGGTGGATTTCAGCGCGCATGGTGGCAAGCTGATCCGGCGTACGACGCTGCGCCGACAACGGGGCACAGGCGCGTTCCAGCGCATAGCGCGCCTCGCAAGCCACATCAAAGCTGACAGCGTTCATGGACAACAGCAGGGTAGAGGTCGTGACCTGCTGCGCATAAGCGTCCTCGAACCGCAGCCGATTGACGAAGGCTCCACCCGTGGCCCCACGCTGTGTGCGGATCAGCGATTGCGCGGCGAGTCGTTTCAGCGCCTCGCGCACAGTGGGTCGGGACACCTCAAAGTGGTCGGCCAGTTCCGCCTCACTGGGAAGCCTTTGATCCACAATCAGATCTCCCGCTATAATGGCATCCCGGATCGCCTTGGCAATCTGGGCAGAGAGATCAACTGTGCTGTCTGGATCAATTTTCATTTGTCTTACATTTTAATGTCTGACATTTAATCTGGCAAGCATTGAGTCGCATCGTCGTCGGGGAGGACACATGCCGCATCTTGTTCGGTCCACGCTTTGGCTGGGGTTCTTTGGGATCATTCTGGCCGCCTGGTGGGTGATGTACGCCATGTCCGTCGACATGGATGTCGACCTGATCGGCCGCCCCGGAGAGATGGGCGCGCGCATGGCCGCAATGGACCCGCGCATGCCGATGTATATGCCCATGGCGAACTTTGGCCCGCTGTTTGCAATGTGGGCCATCATGATGGCGGCGATGATGCTGCCCACGCTGGTGCCGACCCTGCGCAGCTACGAGGACCTGATGGTCTCCGCCGACGGCACGCGGGCAGGGTGGCTGGGTGTGCTCTTGGGCTACTTCGTCGTGTGGGTCGCCTTTGCCGCGCTGATCACGGGCGTGCAACTGGCCTTGCTTTATGGCGGCATCATCGACATGCTGGGCATATCCAAGACCACGACATTTGCAGGCATCCTTCTCATTGCCGTCGGTCTGTTCCAATTCACCCGAGCGAAAGAGATCTGCCATGGCGTCTGCCATAGCCCGATGATGTATTTCCTTGGACACTGGCGCACCGGCTTTGGCGGCGGGCTGCGCATGGGCCTTGGCCTTGGCGCGTTCTGCGTGGGCTGCTGCTGGGGCTTTATGGCGCTCGGCTTTATCGGCGGGGTGATGAGCCTGCTGTGGATGGGCCTCGCAACACTGTTCATGGTGCTCGAAAAATTGCCCCAGATCGGGCATGTCGTTACAAAACCAATGGGGGTCGTGCTGACCCTTTCAGGGCTGGCCGTGTTGGCCTGGCCCCTCGTCAACGGAGGATAAGATGGCCGTAAAGAAACGCCCCGACGCGGATCGCTTGCCGATCAGTCAGCGCATCGACAGCCGGATGCCAAATCCCGGTCGTCGCCAGATGACGCCCACCGAATGGGCCATCAAGGGCGAGCTGTTCCTGAATTGCTCGTGCGAGCTCTTCTGCCCCTGCGTGGTCAGCCTTGGCGCACATCCCCCCACCGAAGGGCACTGCCACGCCTGGATGGCCATCGCCATCGACGAAGGGCATTTCGAGGGCGAGGACCTGTCGGGCCTGAACGTGGGCCTGATGGTCGATATCCCCGGACGCATGGGCGAAGGCGGCTGGCGCGTGGCAGCCTATGTCGATGAACGCGCAAGCGGCAAGGCCTATAACGGCATCCTGCAAATCTTCTCTGGTGCGGCGGGCGGCACCACCGGTCTCTTTACCATGCTGGTCAGTGACATCGTCGGCGCCGAGCGCGAAAAGGTCGAGATTGTCCGCGATGGCAAGAAACGCGGCCTTTATATCGGGCGCAAGATCCAGGGCGAGATCGAGATGATCACCGGCAAGTCCGAAGATCACCCAGTGATGATCACCAACTCCAAATACTGGATGGGCCCGGACATCATCGCGGCGCGTGGCGTGAAATCCAAGGTACGCGACTATGGTCGCATCTGGGACTTTGGCGGCAAGTCCGCCGAAATCTGCCCGATTGACTGGAAAGGTCCCAAACCATGATCGGAGCGGCGCTGTGATCGACGCGGGTTATGTACGTACCATGGCCCGTTACAACGCCTGGCAGAACCGCCAGCTGACGGAGGGTCTGAAGGATGCGCCCGACGCCGTGCTGCGCGAAGATCGCGGGGCGTTCTTTGGGTCGATCATGCAGACGCTCAACCACCTGCTATGGGGCGATACCCTGTGGATGAGCCGGTTCACAAACGCGGTGACGGCACCGGACCCCGGCGCATGGCACCTCGACTATACCCCGACCTTTGCCGTCTGGAGTGCGGACCGTTTTCGCATGGACGGCGCAATCCGCATGTGGGCCGACACGCTCCGGTCAATCGACATGAAGGGCGAATTATCGTGGTACTCCGGCACCTTGAAGGCTGACCTTCAGACACCGCTCGAGCAGTGCATCGTGCAGCTTTTCAATCATCAGACCCATCACCGTGGCCAGGTCCACGCGATGATGACCGCCGCAGGGCTCACCGCGCCGGTCAGCGACCTCATATTCATGCCAGAGGAAGAGTAATACATGGCAGTCATCTCTCCGTCGCGTCGGCTGCGCCGCACGCCTTTCTCCGAAGGTGTCGAAGCCGCCGGGGTCAAAGCCTACACGATCTACAACCGCATGTTGTTGCCGACCGTCTTTGAAAGCGTCGAGGCGGACTATCGCCATCTCAAGGACCATGTGCAGGTCTGGGACGTGTCGGTGGAACGGCAGGTGGAAATGCGCGGCCCCGACGCAGGCCGCCTAATGCAAATGCTGACCCCGCGCGATCTGCGCTCAATGCTGCCGGGGCAGTGCTACTATGTGCCTATCGTCGATGAAACGGGCGGCATGCTGAATGACCCCGTGGCGGTCAAGCTGAGCGAGGACCGCTGGTGGATCTCGATTGCCGACAGTGACTTGTTGCTCTGGGTCAAGGGCATTGCCAATGGCTACCGTCTGGATGTGTTGGTCGACGAACCAGACGTGTCGCCACTGGCGGTGCAGGGGCCCAAGGCCGACGCCTTGATGGAGCGCGTCTTTGGCGAGCGGGTGCGCGACATCCGCTTTTTCCGCTTTGACATGTTCCAGTTCGAGGGCTGCGATCTCGCCATCGCGCGCTCGGGCTATTCCAAACAGGGCGGGTTCGAGATTTATGTGCCGGACACCGCCCTCGGCATGCCTTTGTGGAACGCGCTGTTTGATGCGGGTGAGGATTTGCAGGTGCGCGCGGGCTGCCCCAACGGGATCGAGCGTATTGAGGGTGGTCTGTTGTCCTATGGCAACGACATGACCGACGACAACACACCGCATGAATGTGGGTTGGGCCGGTTTTGCGACACACAGACGGCTATTGGCTGTATCGGCCGCGACGCGCTGTTGCGGGTGTCCAAGGAAGGACCAGTGCAGCAAATTCGACCGATCGCCATACACGGTGACGCGGTGCCGACCTGCGATCGGCCCTGGCCGCTTTTGGCGGGGGGAAAACGTGTGGGGCAGGTGACCTCGGCGGTCTGGTCGCCGGATTTCAAGACGAATGTCGCGATTGGCATGGTGCGTATGACCCATTGGGATCCGGGCACGGAGCTCGAGGTCGACACTCTCGACGGCATACGCCGCGCCACGGTACAAGAGGCGTTCTGGTTGTAAGGGCAGGACCGGGGCGCTGCCCCGGACCCCGGCATATTTGAAGAACAATGAAGGGATGGACCCTTCGTGAAATGGAGAACGACATGTTCAATGCATTGGTTGTGAACAAGGATGAAGACAGCGGCAAGACGTCCGCCGCGGTGCAGGAGCTGTCGCTGGACGATCTGCCGGCCGGAGACGTGACGGTTGCTGTCGAGTATTCCACGGTCAACTATAAGGACGGCCTGTGCATTGGCCCCGGCGGCGGTTTGGTGCGCAAGTATCCACATGTGCCGGGCATTGATTTCGCAGGGACTGTCGAGGCGTCCGACGATGATCGCTACAAGCCCGGCGACAAGGTTGTGCTGACTGGCTGGCGCGTGGGCGAGGCCCATTGGGGCGGCTATGCGCAAAAGGCGCGGGTCAAGGCCGATTGGCTGGTGCCGCTGCCCGAGGGGCTGGACACGCGTGCCGCGATGGCCGTGGGAACCGCCGGGTTCACCGCAATGCTGTCAGTGATGGCGCTTGAGGATCACGGGATCAAGGCGGGGCCGGTTCTGGTGACCGGTGCTGCGGGCGGTGTGGGGTCGGTGGCGACGGCCATTCTGGCCAATCTCGGCTACAAGGTGGCGGGTGTAACAGGGCGGCCCGAGACGGCGGACTACCTGACATCGTTGGGCGCCAGTCAGATCGTGGCACGTGAAGAGATCAACGAGACCACCAAGCGTCCGCTTGAGGGCGAGACCTGGGGCGGATGCGTGGACGCCGTGGGCGGCGCGATGCTGGCCCGCGTGTTGGGTCAGATGGAATATGGCGCATCCGTCGCCGCCGTCGGTCTGGCCGGGGGCGCGGCTCTACCTGCGACGGTCATTCCGTTCCTGCTGCGCGGTGTGAACCTTCTGGGCATCGACAGCGTCATGCAGCCCTATGACAACCGCGTCCGCGCCTGGGCACGCATCGCCAAGGACCTGCCCATGGACAAGCTCGACGCCATGATCCAGCCCGCCACATTGTCAGATCTGCCCGGTCTGGGTGCTGACATCCTCAAGGGTCAGGTCAAGGGCCGCGTCGTGGTCGACGTGAACGCCTGATCGGGCTAAACGGGTCTCCGAGCCAGCTTCGGAGACCCCACATGACCGCCTATGACGACCAGAATATCTTTGCCAAGATCCTGCGGGGGGAAATCCCGTCCTTCAAGGTCTATGAGGACGACAACACCCTGTGTTTCATGGACATCATGCCCCGCACCGACGGGCATTGCCTTGTGATCCCAAAAACGCCTTGCCGCAATGTTCTGGACGCCAGCGACGCACAGCTGGCCGCAGTGATGGCAACGGTGAAAAAGGTCGCCAACGCCGCCAAAACCGCCTTTGTTGCCGACGGCATCACCCTCCAACAGTTCAACGAGACCGCAGGCGGGCAAGAGGTGTTTCACCTGCATTTCCACATCCATCCGCGCCACGCAGGTCTGGCAATGCGCGCACCGGGGCAAATGGGTGACATGGATGCGATCAAGGCCCACGCGGAACGGATCAGCGCCGCATTGTGACGGCGACTGATTCGCGCGCCTCACAGAGATTCGCCCGCGAATCCGCCAGAATCATTGAAGATCAGCGCCGCTTTTTCACCGCTGTCGGAAAACGGCAGAATTTTGCAGCAAACGACCCCGCAGAGCGGAATTAACACTTCGTCAATCTCTCGGCGCGTGGTTTCCTGACTGTCATAAAAAAGACAACAGGAAGGAAGCCATGTCTATTCAACCTCCTCTCACGGAGCTTCCCATCAAAACCGCTGATACGGGGTTTTATCGGGGCTTCAGTGTCAACGTCGCGGTGATCAGTAAGATCATCATCAGCATGCTCGTCGTCTGGTGCATCGTCTGGCCAACCGAGGCGGGCACGATCCTGGGTGACTGGAACAGCGTCATCCTGTCGAACTTTGCCGCCTGGTACATCTGGGTCGTGACGTTCTTTGTGATCGTCTGCATCGGTTTGGCCATCTGGCCCACAGCAGGCAAGCTGAACCTTGGCCAGCCGGGCGAGAAACCAGAGTTTACCAACTTCTCCTGGTTCTCGATGATGTTCGGCGCCGGGATCGGTGTTGGCATGCTGACATGGGCCGTCGCCGAGCCTGTGGCACACTTCAAAAACAACCCGTCCGTCATTCAGGGCGCGACAACAGCACTGGGCGAGGACAACGTGCGCGAGGCCTATGTCTGGTCGTTCCTGCACTGGGGTCTGGGCGCGTGGGCGTGCTACGCCATCGCGGGTCTGGCTCTGGCCTTCTTCAGCTACCGTCGCGGCCTGCCGCTGACGATCCGGTCGTCGCTGACGCCGCTCTTTGGCGCGCGGCTTTCGGGTCTGCTGGGCAACATCATCGACATCGTCGCCGTGGTTGCGACCATCCTCGGTGTGGCACAGACGCTGGGCTTTGGCGTGGAACAGTTCGTTGCGGGTCTGACCCGTATCGGCATCGGCGGTCTGGTGCTCGAAGACGGCTCTGCAACAACGCTGGGCATCATCGTGGCGCTGCTTGTCATCATGGGGGCCTCGACACTGTCGGCGCTGTCCGGTGTTGGCAAGGGCATCAAATGGCTGTCCAACATCAACATGGTGCTGTCGATTGTCCTGCTCGGCTTCTTCATCATCTTTGGTGCGACATTCTTTGGGGCCACAGCGTTCTTTGTGGGGATCTGGGATTACCTGATCGCACTCCCATGGCTCAGCTTCAACGTCTACAGTTCTGACGGCGTCGAAGGCTCCGAAGCGTTCCTGCTCACACAATGGCAGGGCTGGTGGCCGGTGTTCTACTGGGCCTGGTGGATCGCATTCGCCCCCTTCGTGGGTCTGTTCCTTGCGCGCATCTCGCGTGGTCGGACCATCCGCGAATTCGTACTGGGTGCCATGATCGTGCCGTCGCTGATGTGCTTTGTCTGGTTCTCCTGGGCCGGTGGCACAGCGATCGACCTGGAACTGAACGGTGAGGCCAACGGCCTGATCCTGGATGCGGCCAATGGTGACAAGATCTTTGCCATGACCGAATTCATGCTGGCCCCCATCGCACAGGCGCTGGCCTGGGGCATGGCGGTTCTGATCGTTGTGCTGTTGATGACGTTCCTGGTCACATCCGCTGACTCTGCGGTTCTGATCGTGAACACCATCAACGCCGCGGGCGACGAAGGTCCCAAGGCGCGCCCCCACATCCTGTTCTGGGGCGCCGCCCTGGGTCTGGTTGTTGCGGGTCTGCTGATCTCTGGTGGCACCGGTGCCATTCAGACTGCGATGGTGATCGGCGCGCTGCCGTTCTCAATCGTGATGGCGCTGATGTGCATCGCGCTGATCAAGGCGATCTACAACGATGGCCGCCGCGAGGCGGCAGGTGTACCGGCGGTGCATTCGGAAATTCCGGGTGCCACAGGGAATGGCCTGTCACCTGCTGAATAAGCTCTGACTTTCCTGTTGCCCGTTGGGGCAACTGGGATAACATCGAAAGGCCCCGACCGGATGGTTGGGGCCTTTTTCTGTCCCGTCGGAGTGTTGGCCATTGTCCCTTGATCTCGAATTTGTCCGCGCACAGTTTCCTGCGTTTTCCGAACCGTCCTTGCAGGGGCAGGCGTTCTTTGAGAACGCGGGCGGCAGCTATGCCTGCAAGCAGGTCATTGACCGGCTGACGCGGTTTTACACCCAGCGCAAGGTGCAGCCCTATGCCGACTATGACGCTTCGCGTCTGGGCGGTCTGGAAATGGATGAGGCGCGCGACCGCATGGCCGCGATCCTTGGCGTGGAAACGGACGAGCTGAGCTTTGGTCCGTCCACCACCCAGAACGTCTATGTGCTGGCGCAGGCCTTTGCACAGATGATGAAACCGGGCGAGGCGATCATCGTCACCAATCAGGATCACGAGGCCAACACCGGGCCATGGCGGCGGCTGGCCGAGCGCGGGATCGAGGTGCGCGAATGGCAGGTTGACCCGGCCACAGGGCATCTGGATCCCGCCGCCCTAGAGGACATGCTCGACGAAAGCGTACGTCTCGTCTGTTTTCCGCATTGCTCCAATGTCGTGGGCGAGATCAACCCGGTGACAGAGATCACCGCGCTGTCCCATGCTGCGGGCGCGTTTGTCTGTGTGGACGGGGTCAGCTATGCGCCGCACGGGTTTCCCGATGTGGGCGCGCTTGGTCCCGACATTTACATGTTCTCCGCCTACAAAACCTATGGCCCGCACCAGGGGTTGATGGTGGTCCGGCGTGCCTTGGGCGAATTGCTGCCCAATCAGGGACACTACTTTAACGCAGGTTCCCTGTCCAAGCGGTTTACGCCCGCCGGACCCGACCACGCGCAGGTGGCGGCCTGTGCTGGCATGGCTGATTATGTGGACGCGCTCTTTGACCACCATACGGGTGGGGGTGAGGCACAAGTGTCCCCGCGGGGACAGACCGTCCATGACCTGATGCGCGACCGCGAAGTCGTCGCTCTGCGCCGCGTTATGGACGCACTCAAGGACCGCAACGACCTGCGCGTTCTAGGCCCCACCGATGCCACCCGGCGTGCACCAACGGTTGCGCTGGAAGTGGGCCGCGACCCTGTTGCCGTTGCCGCCGCGTTGGCGCGTCACGGCGTGATGGCAGGGGGTGGCGATTTCTATGCCGTCCGTGTCCTCGAGGCGATGGGCGTGGACCCGTCGCGCGGTGTTTTGAGGCTCAGTTTCACGCATTACACGAACGACGCAGAGATCGATCAGCTGCTGGTCGCACTCGACGCCGTTTTGTGACCTTAAGTCATCCTGTTTTCTGTTGATCCGAATGGTGTCGGGCTACGTAAGTCTCGGTAACAAAAGAAAGACAGGGACGTGAGCAGTTCACCCATCATCATGTGGTTCCGCAGGGACCTGCGGTTTAGCGATCATCCAGCGCTGGCCGCCGCGTGCGAGACCGGTCGTCCGGTGATCCCGGTTGTGATCCGCGATGCTTCTGTCGATGATCTGGGGGCCGCACCCAAGTGGCGGTGGGGCCTCGGTGTTGATCATCTGGGCCAAAGCCTCGCTGCGGCGGGCAGCCGTCTGACCTATCGCTCCGGGCCTGCGCTGGACGTCCTCAAAGCGCTGATCGCCGAGACGGGGGCAGAGGCCGTGTATTGGTCGCGCCTTTACGATCCGCAGGCCGTCGCCCGTGATACAGAGGTCAAGGCCGCCCTTAAAGAGCAAGGCATCGACGCGCGCAGCTTTGGCGGGCATCTGATGTTCGAGCCGTGGACCACCGAGACCAAGACCGGTGGCTTTTACAAGGTCTACACCCCGTTCTGGAAATCGGTAAAGGATCGCACCGTCGACGCCCCGCTGCCTGCACCTGGAAAGATACCAGCACCACAAAGCTGGCCTGTAACGGACAATCTGGCAGACTGGTCACTGGGCGCAGCCATGAACCGAGGGGCGGCCATCGTGCGGCCCTATGTGCGTCTGGGCGAAAGCGCGGCGCAAGACCGCCTTGGCGCGTTCATCGCATCACGCGTGGCCACCTATGACGCGGGCCGCGACATCCCCGCCGAAGACCGCACGTCCAACCTGTCGGAAAACCTCGCCCTCGGAGAGATCAGCCCGCACCAGTGCTGGCACGCCGCCATCCGTGCCCGTGAAGAGGGCAAACCGGGGGCTGAGACCTATCTCAAGGAACTGGTCTGGCGCGAGTTTGCCTACCACCTGATGCACCACACGCCGCGCATCCTGGATGCCAACTGGAAACCCGACTGGGACGCGTTCCCGTGGAACACAGACGACACCACACCCGACGTTCAGGCGTGGAAAATGGGGCGCACCGGCATCCGCTTTGTCGATGCGTCCATGCGCGAGATGTACGTGACGGGCCGCATGCACAATCGGGGCCGCATGATCGTGGCGAGTTACCTTACAAAACACCTTCTAACCCATTGGCGCATAGGCCAAAAGTGGTTTGACGACTGCCTGATCGACTGGGACCCTGCCGCCAATGCAATGGGATGGCAATGGTCGGCGGGATCGGGCCCTGATGCCACGCCCTATTTCCGGGTGTTCAACCCGGTCACGCAGCTCGACAAGTTTGACAAGAACCGAGACTACGTGACCCGCTGGATCGCCGAAGGGCGCAGCAACAAACACGCGGACGCACTATCATACTTTGAGGCGATCCCTCAGGCGTGGGGCCTGTCACCGGACGCCCCCTATCCCGACCCGATCGTGGCCGCGGATCAAGGGCGCAAAATCGCGCTAAGTGCCTATGAAAACCGGGATTTTTGAACACAATTTGGTGCGCGCGCTTGCGTGACACTGACTGTCAAGCTAGCTTGACAAAAATGCGAACGGGGAGAGCGCATGATCAAGACCACAACAGACGGCGAACGGAATTTGCCGCGCTATTTCGCCCGCGCGTTCACACTGCTGAAAACGATGAACCGGGGGCGCATCGACTTTGTCCTTTCTGATGGCCGTCACTTTCGCGCCGAAGGTCCAAATCCGGGCCCGGTGGCCGAGGTGCATGTCCACAACAACGATTTGTTTGCGCGGTTGATCCGCGAAGGCGATCTGGGGTTCTGCGACGCATATCTGGACGAATGGTGGACCACACCGGACCTGCAGGCGTTCATGGACTGGGCGCATGCGGACAATGATGACATCTATGATGGCTTTCCCGGCATGGGTCTGGTGCGCCGTTTTGAAAAGTTTCGCTTTTGGCTGCAACGCAACAACCGGCAACAGGCGCGCAAAAACATCAGTTATCACTACGACCTGGGCAACGAGTTTTATGGCCTGTGGCTGGACGACACGATGACCTATTCGTCAGCGTTGTTCGAGACCGGACAGGAAAGCCACGAGGCGGCACAAATTGCGAAATATGCCAGCATGGTTGACCAGATGGGCGCGCAACCCGGCGACCATATCCTTGAGATCGGTTGCGGTTGGGGCGGCTTTGCCGAATACGCCGCCAAGGAACGTGGCCTGAAGGTTACGGGGCTGACGATCAGCGAAGAGCAGTTTAAGTACGCGCAGGAACGCATTGAAAAGGCTGGCCTTTCAGACCAGGTCGACTTCAAGCTGCAAGACTACCGGGATGAGCGTGGCACCTATGACGGCATCGCCAGCATCGAGATGTTCGAGGCGGTGGGCGAAAAATACTGGCCTGTCTATTTCGAGACTGTACGCGAGCGGCTGAAACCCGGCAAGAACGCGACGCTTCAGATCATCACGGTGCAGGACCGTCGTTGGGACGTTTACAAACGTGGTGTGGATTTCATCCAGAAGTACATCTTTCCGGGCGGTATGCTGCCCAGCCCGTCGGCGTTGCGCGAGCAGATCGTCAAGGCGGGGCTCGCCGTTGAGCGGTCGGTTGAGTTTGGTCAGAGTTACAACATCTCGCTGCGTCGCTGGCATGAGACATTCAACGAAAAGTGGGATCAGATCGCTGATATGGGATTTGATGACCGGTTTCGCAGGATGTGGAATTTTTACCTCACCTCTTGCGCGGCGACGTTCGAAAGTGCCAACTGCGACGTGACCCAGATCACGATCAAAAGACCCGGATAAACGATGATGGACACGACCCATGCCTGACGCAGCCAAATTGGTGGCCGGCATCGGCTTGGGCCTGCTTGCCTTTGTAGTGTCGGGCATGATCATGCCCCTGTTCGAAGAAGGCACGAATTTCGGCTGGTTCACGCAGGTGAACGTGTTGGTCGGTATTCTGACGGGCTGGTTTGTCGTGGGTGGCCGCGCAGGCCGCGGGATGGTGTCGGCGGTGAATGTGGGCCTGACGGGTCCTGTGGTCATGGTGTTCTGGGCGCTGTTCATCCAATCGTGCAACGAAATGGTGCGCATCGCGATGAAGAACCGTTATGATGGCGCGTTCGAAGCCTTGGTTGCGGTGTTCGAGATCGGTGCTGAATGGGCGCTCTTGATGACGACGATCCCGGTCTGGGCCACCTTGCTGGCTGGCGGCGTTGTTGTCGGGTTGCTGACCGAATATGCGTGGCGGACCTGGCGTTAATCCCCATGAAAAACTTGTTCTTTTACGGCTCTTTGCGCCACGTTCCTTTGTTGGAATTTGTGTTGGGGCGCGGCGCGGACCAGTTGGACCTGTCTGACGCGGCGTTGGCGGATCATGCCGTGTTGGCCGCACCGGGCGGCGTGTTTCCGGTGCTGGTGCCGCAGGCGGGCGCAGTGGCGCAGGGCATTCTGGTGCGCGGGTTGAGTGAGGCGGATGTTGCGCGCTTGCGGTTTTACGAGGGCGGGTTCGACTATGATCTGTGCCAGATCAAGTTGATCTCGGGCGCGCAGGCCGAGGTGTTTATGCCTTCGCCCACAGTCGAAGTGACAGAGGCGGCGTGGGCCCTGGACCGCTGGGTGCAAGATTGGGGCGCGATGAGCCTGGCCGCTGCTGACGAGGTTATGGCGGCGTACGGCGTGGCATCGCCCGAAGAGATCGCGGCCCGGTTCCCTCGCATCCGCGCGCGCGCCTGGAGCCGGGTGTTGGCCAAGTCGGGCCGCCATGGACAGGGCGTTCTGGATGGCCGGGTCGAGATTGTTGACCGGCGCCGGGCGCACACCAACTTTTTCGGGCTCGATGAAATACAGCTGCGTCACGAGACCTTTGACGGGGGCATGTCCGAGGTGCTGGACCGGGCGGTGTTCATCTCGTCCGACGCGGCAGTGGTGTTGCCCTACGATCCGGTGCGAGACCGGGTGCTGTTGGTTGAGCAAATTCGGTTGGGCGCTGTTGGGCGGCACGATTCGGTTGTGTGGCAGATGGAGCCGGTGGCCGGTCTTGTTGATCCCGGTGAGCGTCCCGAAGATGCGGCCCATCGCGAGGCGTTTGAAGAGGCGGGGCTGAGATTTGTCGCGCTGGAGCCTGTGGGTGAGTGCTATGCGTCACCTGGGTCGTCGACGGATTTCTTTCACCTTTACGTGGGTTTATGCGACTTACCTGATGAAGCGGGTGGCGTTGGCGGGGAAGAATCCGAGGGTGAAAACATCCGGTCGCATCTGATGTCTTTTGAGGCACTGTTGGAGCTGGCCGAGGCGCGCAAAACCGCGAATGTTCCATTGACCCTTTTGACCTATTGGTTGGCGCATCACCGCACACGTCTGCGCAGCGGCGCACAGAGCGTCGTGGGTTGAGGTCGCACATCGCGCCCGCTACACCTGAGTGAAAGAGAAAAGGAACGCTGTCATGCACTATGCTTCGGATCTGGCTGCGGCCGTTGGAAATACCCCGTTGATCAAGCTGCGCAAGGCCAGCGAAGAGACCGGGTGCACCATTCTGGGCAAGGCGGAGTTCATGAACCCCGGCCAGTCGGTCAAGGACCGCGCGGCGCTGTCGATCATCGAGGATGCGGTGGCATCGGGCGCGCTGAAGCCCGGCGGCACGATTGTCGAAGGCACGGCCGGGAACACGGGCATCGGTCTGGCGCTGGTCGGCGCGTCGATGGGGTTCAAGACAGTCATCGTGATCCCCGAAACCCAGAGCCAGGAAAAGAAGGATATGCTGCGCCTTGCGGGTGCAGAGTTGGTTCAGGTGCCTGCCAAACCCTATGCCAACATCAACAACTATATCCGCTATTCGCAACGTTTGGCGGAGAAGCTGAATGAAACGGAGCCGCATGGTGCGGTCTGGGCCAATCAGTTCGACAACGTGGCCAACCGCCGGGCGCATGTGAAAACGACCGGTCCGGAAATCTGGGAACAGACCGGTGGCAAAGTCGACGGCTTTACCTGTGCTGTCGGCTCGGGCGGGACGCTGGCGGGCGTGGCCGAAGTGTTGCAGCCCAAGGGCGTCAAGATCGCTCTGACCGATCCCGAAGGCGCGGGCCTGTTCAAGATCTATACCGGCGAGGAAAACCCCGGCAACTCTATCACCGAAGGCATCGGGCAGGGGCGCATCACTGCCAACCTCGAAGGGTTCACGCCGGACATGGTGTACCGGGTGCCGGATGCGGAGGCCTGCGAGATCGTCTTTGATCTGATGCAGAATGAAGGCCTGTGCATGGGCGGATCAACCGGGGTGAACATTGCGGGCGCCATGCGCCTCGCACGCGATCTGGGGCCAGGCCACACCATCGTGACCATCCTGTGCGATTTCGGTACGCGCTATCAGTCCAAACTGTTCAACCCCGATTTCCTGAAGGAAAAGGGGTTGCCGGTGCCGCAATGGCTCGACCAGGGGCCTGCGAGCATTCCCGGCGTGTTCGAGGACGTGTGACGCGTGCAGGGTTTTGCCCACGTATGGCAGGTGTTGCGCGCGGTTTGCGTGGTGCTGGTGCTGTCTGTGTCGATGGCCTGGGCGCAGCAGGTGTCCGCCCCCAATTACGCCGAATGGCAAAGCGTTGCGACGCGCGCCGAGCAAGCGGTCGAGGCCGCGCAGGCCTCTGATGAGGCGCTCACCACTTTGCGGGCCGAAGTCGCCGGGTGGCGGCAGCAATTCCAGGCACAACTGACGGCCAATGACAGCCGGTTGCAGACGCTGGCCGACCAGATCGACGCGCTGGGGCCAGCGCCCGCAGAGGGCGAAAGCGAAGCCAGTGAAATCGCAGCGCGACGCGCCGAACTGAGCGCACAGCGCGAGCGTTTGTCGACGCCCCGGCGCACGGCCGAAGAAGCGTTTAGCCGCGCCAACGGTGTGATCGCCGAAATCGACGAGATCCTGAGACAGCGGCAGGCGGATGCGTTGCTGAACGCAGGCCCATCGCCCGTGAACCCGACCCATTGGCCCGGCGCGTTGCGCCATGCAACCGAGAGCGCGGGCGCCATTCTGGCCAGCGTTCAACAGGCTTGGCACAACCCGGCAGCGCGTGCGCGGGCGCAGGACAACCTGCCATTGGTGCTGATGCTGCTGGCTGTTGGGCTGGTTCTGGTCAGCCGGTCGCGGCGCTGGTCTGAAGTGCTGGCGACACGCATTCAGCGTGCCGACAGTGGATACGGGGCCGAAGCGGCAGGGTTCGTGGTGTCACTGGGCCAGATCCTGCTGCCCATGCTGGGTCTGTTTGCCATTGTCCGTGCGATCGGGGTGACCGAGCTGTTGGGTCAACGGGGCGCTGTTCTGTTGAATGCGCTCGAGCCGATGGGCCTGACGTTGTTCTTTTCGCTGTGGCTGGCCAGCCGCATTTTCCCGCGCAGTGACACGCTGCGCACGCCGCTTGCCTTGCCGCCGGAACGCCGGGTCGAGGGTAACATCTATACCGTTGTGCTGGGCGTCGTCTTTGCCGCCTATATCCTGCTCAACGCATTTTCCGACTATGACCGTTATGATCTGCCTGCGCTTGCGGTTCTGAATTTCCCGCTGACGCTGGTGGGTGGACTGTTGTTGATGCGCATGGGCTGGCTGATGCGCCGCAACCTGCAGCACAGGTCCGAGGACAACCCGGATTTCGATGGGGATTACGCATCGCGTTTCGTCGGCCTGCTCGGGCGTCTGGTGTCGGTGGCAGGTTTGGTGGCACCGATCCTTGCGGCATTGGGGTACGGCGCGGCGGCGCAATCGCTGGTCTATCCGACCATCCTGACGCTGGCGCTGGTCGGCACGGTTGCATTGATGCAGCGTTTTCTGCGCGATCTCTATGCGACGCTGCGACCCGGTGAAGGAGCCGCCGAAAGCCTGATCCCGACGCTGGCCAGTTTCGTGCTGGTGCTGCTGTCCTTGCCGCTGTTGGCGTTAATTTGGGGCGCGCGGATCACCGATCTGACCGAAGTTTGGGCGCGCCTGCGCTCTGGGCTGACCATTGGCGACATGACGATTTCGCCGGGCAGTTTCTTTACCCTGATCATCGTCTTTGTGCTGGGCTATTTGCTGACGCGCGGCGTGCAGGGCGCGATGAAGACGTCCGTTCTGCCCAAGACGCGGATTGATCCCGGTGGACAGACGGCCATCGTGTCCGGACTGGGCTATGTCGGGATATTCCTTGCGGCCCTTGTGGCGATCACGGCGGCGGGTCTGGACCTGTCGAGCCTTGCGATTGTGGCCGGTGCGCTGTCGGTGGGCATCGGTTTTGGTTTGCAGACGGTGGTGTCGAATTTCGTCTCAGGCATCATCCTGTTGATCGAGCGCCCGATTTCCGAAGGCGACTGGATCGAGGTTGGTGGGCAAATGGGGTATGTCCGGTCGATCTCTGTTCGGTCGACGCGGATCGAGACCTTTGACCGGACGGATGTGATTGTCCCCAATGCCGATCTGATTTCCGGTACAGTGACAAACTATACCCGTGGCAACACGGTGGGGCGTGTGATCATCCCGGTTGGTGTGGCCTATGGCACCGATACGCGGCATGTGGAGCGGGTGCTGAAGGAAATCGCGGACGCGCATCCGATGGCTTTGGCCAATCCTGCTCCGATGATCCTCTTTGCCGGGTTCGGGGCTGACAGTCTCGATTTCGAGATCCGCATGATCCTGCGGGATGTGAACTGGATGATGTCCGTCAAGAATGAGGTCAATCACCAGATCGCCGCCCGGTTTGCCGAAGAGGGGATCGAGATACCCTTTGCCCAGCGGGATGTGTGGTTGCGCAACCCAGAGGCATTGCAGCCGCGCGCGCCTGCGCCGGATCAGGAAGGTGACAGATGACCGAGATGATGTTTCGCGACGACGCTTATCTGCGAGAGGCGGAGGCCACCGTGGTGGCACACACACCGGAGGGCGGGATCGTTTTGGACCGCACGTTGTTTTATCCCACGGGTGGTGGACAGCCGGGGGACAGCGGTTCGATCGCCTGGTCCGGGGGAGACATTTCGATTGCGACGGCGATCAAGGGGGAGGGCGACGCCATTGTGCTGGTCCCTGCCGAGCCGCGCGTGCTGCCGACGGTTGGGTCCGTTGTGACGCAAGCCCTCGATTGGGACCGCCGGTTTGCGCACATGCGTGTGCACACCGCGCTGCACCTGTTGTCGGTGGCCTTGCCGTTTGGTGTCACTGGCGGGGCCATCGGTGCGGGTCGTGGGCGGCTGGATTTCGACATGGCCGACGCCCCGCAAGACCGCGACGGATTGCAGCAGGCCTTGAACGATCACGTTTCTGCCGACCTGCGCGTCAGCGAGGAATGGATCACCCAAGACGATCTGGACGCCAATCCAGGCATGGTCAAAACCCTGTCGGTGCAACCACCGCGCGGGGCAGGGCGCATTCGTCTGGTCCGCATCGGTGACGGTGACAATGTTGTCGACTTGCAACCCTGCGGTGGCACGCACGTGGCGCGCACGGGTGAGATTGGCACCCTGCGCATCGGCAAGATCGAAAAGAAGGGCCGCATGAACCGCCGTGTTTACCTGCATCTCGACGACTAGGCGCATTTTTGTGGCATCTAGCGTCTTGCCTTTCTGTGTCGGAATTGGATAGAGACAGCGTCACGGACAGGTGGCCGAGTGGTCGAAGGCGCACGCCTGGAAAGTGTGTAGGCGGGAGACCGTCTCCAGGGTTCGAATCCCTGTCTGTCCGCCACCCACCTCATTTGTGCATCTGTAGGGCCCCTGGTGGGGGTGTTCTCAGTTGTCTGATGTCCGCCTGAATGTTGAGTCTTGAATACTAGCCGCATAGAATTCGGTGATAATTGAGACAAACGTCAATTTGCGCACAGCGACATTCGAAAATCGTGAATAGTGAGACAAATGTTTTCAATAAATGGCACATGAGGCCGTGCGCTTCTGTACCTGCTGAAATTTGCGTCTTACCTTGTGCGCAACGCGGCGACGGAATCCGTCCTGCGGCGCATCCGGCACAGACAGGGAATACACTCATATGGCACGCGAATACCTCAAGAAAGCGACGTTGACGGCACAATCGGGCGCGTCGGATGTGCGCGACACGGTGTCCGGCATTCTTGATGCGATCGAAGCAGGTGGCGATGCCGCTGCGCTGGACTATGCGGCCAAGTTCGACAAATACGAAGGCAGCGTTCTTTTGAGTGCCGAAGAGATTGCGGCGGCCAGCGCCCTCGTGCCGGAAAAGCTCAAGGCTGACATCCAGTTTGCCCACGAAAATGTGCGCAAGTTTGCCGAAGCCCAAAAAGACACCGTTGCCAACTTCGAGGTCGAAGTTGTGCCGGGCCTGATCGCGGGTCAAAAGGCGATCCCGGTCGATGCGGCGGGATGTTATGTGCCGGGTGGTCGGTACAGCCACATTGCCAGCGCCATCATGACGGTGACCACCGCCAAAGTCGCGGGATGTAACCATATCACCGCCTGTTCACCCCCCCGGCCCGGTGTTGGTGTGGCCCCAGCGATTGTCTATGCCGCGCATATCTGCGGTGCGGACAAGATCATGGCTATGGGCGGCGTGCAGGGTGTGGCCGCAATGACGTTTGGGCTGTTCGGCCTGCCCAAGGCGAACATCCTCGTGGGTCCGGGGAACCAGTTTGTGGCCGAGGCCAAGCGTATCCTCTTTGGCCGGGTGGGTATCGACATGATCGCGGGCCCCACCGACAGCCTGATCCTCGCGGATGCGTCGGCGGACCCGCACATTGTTGCCACGGATTTGGTCAGCCAGGCCGAACATGGGTACAATTCGCCCGTGTGGCTGGTCACGGATGACCGCGCGCTGGCCGAGGACGTGATGGGCCGCGTGCCAGGATTGATCGACGATCTGCCTGAGGTGAACCGCGACAACGCTTTTGCCGCGTGGCGCGACTATGCCGAGGTGATCGTCTGTGCGGACCGCGAAGAGATGGCGGCCTGTTCCGACGACTATGCGCCTGAACACCTGACGGTACAGGCGGAGGATCTAGAGTGGTGGCTGGAGCGGCTGACCTGCTACGGGTCGTTGTTCCTGGGCGAGGAGACCACCGTGTCATATGGCGACAAGGCATCGGGCACGAACCACGTTCTGCCGACCTCCGGGGCCGCAGGCTATACTGGTGGTCTGTCGGTGCACAAATACATGAAGATCGTCACATGGCAGCGTGCCACGCGCGAAGGGTCGCGCCCAGTGGCAGAGGCAACGGCCCGGATTTCCCGGCTGGAGGGGATGGAAGGGCATGCGCGCGCCGCGGACGTCCGGCTGGCCAAATACTTCCCCGGCGAGAACTTTGACCTCAGCGCGGATGGCTGACCCGGTATTCCGGGTTCCAAGGTTTGGTAGGCTGCGCTGGGAGGGAGAGGTACGATGAAGGCATTAGTATATGACGGGGTAGAGACCCTGGGATTTCGCGATGTGCCGGATGCTGTTGCGGCAGCGGGCCAAGAGTTGGTGCGCATCGAGGCATCAGGCATATGCGGGTCGGATATGCATGCCTATCTGGGTCACGATGACAGACGACCCGCGCCTTTGATCCTGGGCCACGAAGCGGCGGGTGTGATTGTGGGCGGTGCGCGTGACGGAACCCGCGTGACCATCAACCCGCTGGTCAATTGCGGCACCTGTCCCGCCTGTGTGTCGGGTCGTGAAAACCTCTGTCCCGAACGCATGATCATTTCCATGCCGCCACGCGAGGGCGCGTTTGCGCAGTTCGTGGCGATGCGGCCCGAAAACCTTGTGACTGTGCCGGACGATGTGCCGCTGACCAAGGCGGCACTGGCTGAGCCTTTGGCGGTGAGCTGGCACGCGGCCAGGTTGGGTTTGGAGGCGTTGCATGCAGGCGCATCGCAGACCGCGCTGGTGATTGGCGGCGGTGCCATCGGGCTAGCCGCCGCACTGGCGCTCAAGGCGCAAGGGATGGACGACGTGACCATTGCTGAGCCCAGTGACACGCGCCGGGCGTTCCTGACTGAGCGCTGTGGTCAAACGGTTGTCCACGCGGGGACAGGTCAATACGGGCTGGTGGTGGACGCCGTGGGCTATTCCGCGACGCGCCAGGTGGCCTCGGCACTGGCAGAGCCGGGCGGTATGATCCTGCACATTGGTCTTGGCGAAGACGCCGGTGGTCTCGATGTGCGGCGCATGACGCTGCAAGAGATCACGTTTATCGGCACCTACACCTATACTGCGCAAGATTTCCGCGACACCTGTGCCGCGATTTTCGACGGCCGTCTTGGGCCGCTGGACTGGACAGAACACCGCCCCCTTGCCGAAGGGGCAGCGGCCTTTGCCGACCTGCGCGCAGGCGTTGTGGCGGCACCAAAGATCATTTTAACCCCCTGGACCTGACACCGGATCGGAGAACACAGACAAATGAACATAGACAAGAAGATCGCGGACGATCTTGTTGCGAACGATATTTCGTTTGTGACAACCGTGCCGTGCAAGCAGCTCGCCGGTGTGATCGAGGAAGTCGACACACGGGACGAAATTTTCCACATCCCGTCGAACAAGGAAGACGAGGGCATGGGCCTGTGCGCAGGCGCGTGGATGGGCGGGAAACGCCCCGCGATCATCATGCAGAACACGGCGATTGGCGTGACGATCAACACGCTGGCGACGCTGATCCAATACTACCGGATGCCGCTGCCGATGCTGATCTCGTACCGCGGTGAACTGCGCGAGCCGGTGGCCTGTCAGGTCGAAATGGCAGTGCACACCAAGGCGCTGTTGGCACAGATGGCGATCCCGACCTACCACTTCCACAAACAGTCGGACGTGGAAGAGCTGGATATGATCTTGAAGTACACATTCATGTGCAACAAACCGGTGGCGATCCTGACGGACGCCAATTTCTGGGGAGGCTATGGCGACCAATGATCCGTTCCGAAATTCTCAAAGAGATTGCCCCGATCCTGCGTGACCAGCTGGTTGTGTGCAACATCGGTATTCCCAGCCAGGAATTGCATGCCATCGACGATCAACCGACCAATTTCTATATGCTCGGCACGATGGGCCTGTCGTCTTCGATTGGTCTGGGCTTGGCGCTGGCGCAGGACAAGACCGTCATTTCCATTGACGGCGATGGGTCGGTTTTGACCAACCTGTGTACACTGCCGACCATCGCCAACAACGTGGCCGACAACTACATCCTGATGATCATCGACAATGGGTCCTATGGGTCCACTGGTGATCAACCGACCTACACGGGCAAAAAGACGTCGCTGGCCGGCATGGCGCGTGCGGCCGGCTGCGATAACGTGGTCGAAGTGATGGACGTCGACACCGGGCCTGCGCTGGAAAAGGCGATTGCCGAGCGCAAAATGACTGTGATGGTTGTGAAATGTGAGAGCGGCAATGCCAAGATGCCGGTCATCACGATGGATCCGGTTGTGATCAAGGACCGGTTCATGAAGGCCGTCCAGGCCTAAGCCCAAGGGCCGGTGGTTTTGCGCCACTGGCCCGATTGCATTAAGCCGCTCTTCATCCCTCTTTGCTTACTGTGCCGTCAAAGACATGCACGGGGTGCGCATAGATGGGCGTTGACTGGCGAAAGTCGCCGCGGATTTCTCTGAAACTGCCATTGATGATGTTTGCAATGGCGGCTGTGGCTATGCTGGCCATGGGGTTTTTCTCTTACCGCGTGGCCAAGACGGCACTGATTGAGCAAGGTCACGTGCGTTTGGATGCGACGACCCACGCACGGCAGGTGGAAATCGACGAGTGGCTGGACTGGACACTGGACGATATCGCGCTGCAATCGCAGAACCCGAATATCATCAATGCGTTGCGGTCCTTTGAGGGCGCGTGGCGCACGCTGGACGGCGATCCGACACAGTATTTGCGCAAGGTCTATGTCGACGATAACCCAAACCCGGTCGCCGAACGGGATGCACTGATCTATCCCGATGACAGGTCGGCCTATTCCCGTAACCATCGAAAACACCACGAATTTTTCCGATCTATGGCCAATCAACGTGGCTATGACGATGTCTTCCTCATTGGGCGGGACGGGGCGGTGTACTACTCCGTCTTCAAAGGTGCGGATTTTGCTGCGGCTGACACACCGCCATTGCTGCGCGATGCGGCCCTTGCGGCGTCGCGCGTCGAGGGTGGCTTGGGTGCTTTGGTCGATTTTGCAGTGCCTGAAGCGGCGGAAAAGCCGGTGACACATTTTGCCGCCGTGATCCGCGACGGCGGCGGTGATCCAATGGGAACTCTGGTGTACCGTGTGTCCGGCGATGCGATTGCGCGGATTCTGACACACTCGGTTGCCCTCAGCGATGATGGCGCGACTTACGTCACTGGCCGGGACGGTCTTGTCATCGCCTCGGTGCTGGAGCCCGGTGCGCGCGTTGCAGACATGGATGGGGCAACTGATGATGTCTTTGCCGAAGAAGCCCTGACAAAACAGGGGGCTGAGTGGCGCGTGGTGACACGTGAACCGATGGCACATCTCATTGCGCCTGCGACGTTGGTTCTGAATACGATGATGACCCAGGGTGCCATTGTCCTTGCGGTGATGACCTTGGCGGGCATGTTCATTGCCCGCGGTCTGGCTGCGCCATTGAACCAATTGCGGCGCGCCATGCGCATGATCGGTCAAGGGCGGTATGACGCCACCATACCCGCCACTGACCGGCGCGATGAAATCGGCGACATGGCCCGCACATTGAAGACGTTTCAGGGTACACTGCGCAACGCCGAAATTGCGATGCAAGACAACCGGATCAGAAGTGCAGCGATGGATGCCAGCTCTGCCGCTATGATCATTCTGGGCGCAGACGGATCAGAAACGTACAGGAATACGGCAGCGCAGGATCTGTGTGACAGGCTGGCATTGGCGGCAGAAACGCGGCCCTTGGCTGGACCGCCCTCGTGGCTTCCGTCCGCAACACGCGCCATTTTTGAGAGCAATCACCGGGAACGGCACCGTGCAGATTTGGTTATTGATGACGTGTCTTTGCACATCGTGCTCGATCCCATACGCGCCGCCGACGACACGATGGCGGGCTGGGTTCTTGAGTTGTCGGATGTTACCACCACCAGCCGTGAACAGGCCGTATTGCAAAGTTTGGACACACATCAAATTCGTGTGGATTTTTCACCCAGTGGAACGGTCTTGAAAGCCAACGGCAACTTCGTCGAGGCAGTTGGTCAAGAGGTTGTGGGCGTGTCTTGGTCAGAACTGAACGCGGATCAATCCTGGCAAGAGCTTGTGATCAAGGATCATTGGGATGGGTCGTTGGCGCTTTGTCCGTTTCAAATCGCAACTGTATTGCGGGGCAGTATGTCAGCCGTGCGTGATGCAGATGGCAAGGTGGTACAGTTTGTGCTGTTGGCCGCTGATGTCACAAAAGCCGTGCGTGCCTTGCAAGCTGCGGAAGCTCAGCGATCGTCCATGCAACAGACACAAACGCAGGTGGTGGATGTTTTGCGATCCGGCCTTGCCAAACTGTCGAACGGTGACTTGACCGTACGTCTCGAGGAACGCTTTACCGAGGATTATGAACAACTTAGACTAGACTTCAATGCCGCATGTGACACTTTGGAACGCGCGCTGCTTGAAGCGTCGCACACTGGTTTCACAATCCGCCAACAAAGCGCTGAGATTTCGACGGCGTCGCACCAACTGGCAAAACAAGGCGAGGCGCAAGCAATAGCCTTGCAACAAACGGCGCAAACGATGGATGCGTTGACCAAGAACGTTCAGACAGCCGCATCCCGCGCAAACGCGTCCAACCGAATGGTGAGCGAAACAAGCGCACGGGCGCAGGCACATGGGGCCATTTTGCAAGAAGCGGAAGCTGCCATGATTGCGATCCGGGACAGTTCTGGTGAAATTGCACATATCGTGTCGGTGATTGATGACATCGCGTTTCAGACCAATCTTCTCGCGCTGAACGCCGGCGTGGAAGCAGCACGCGCGGGCGAAGCGGGACGGGGTTTTGCCGTGGTTGCATCCGAAGTGCGCGCGCTCGCGCAACGAAGCGCAAACGCGGCGTCTCGAATTGGGGCGCTGATCCAAACAAGTGGGGATCATGTCCATCGTGGTGTGGATTTGTTTAGGGAAACAGGTAAGGCATTAAGTGAAATCGCAGACTCAGTGACCGACATCAGTGATCACATGACCAGTATAGCTGCAGCCAGTTCGGAACAGTCGCAAGCCATCGCGGATGTCAACGCAACGGTCTCGGACATTGACAGGTCCACACAAGAGCATGCCGCAATGTTCGAACAAACGTCTTCTTCGAGCCGAATACTACTGTCTCAATCGGAAGCGTTGACCGGTACTCTCAGTGAGTTTGTCTTGCGAGACAAGAGGCGGGATGGGCAAGAAGCCTATGCGCAGGCGGGCTGAGACCGTGAATGCGCTTCATGAAATGAAACCAAGCCGTGTTGTTGTTGTGGATGACTCCCGCACAATTCGGCGGTGGCTCACCAGCGTCGTCGCGACCGACCCTCGACTGGAGCTGGTTGGAACCGCCGGGTCCGCCGACGAGGCGCGTGCCGTGATCAAGGCGACAAATCCAGACGTTCTAACTTTGGACATTGAGATGCCCGGTATGAACGGTTTGGAGTTTCTTGGTCATATCATGCGATTGCGACCGATGCCGGTCATCGTTTTTTCCGGTGCATTTGACAGGCAACCCAATGCAGCCACACACGCGATGGCTGTTGGCGCTACTTTTTGTCTGAACAAGCCCGCGATCCCAACGCATGATGAAAATGCACACTTACGAGACTGCATTTACGCAGCCGCAACAGGTCGGGCGCTCCCGAACGTTGTAGACAGATCAACCAAACCCAATTTCGCCGACCAAATTCTGCTTGTTGGTGCTTCGACTGGAGGCGTGGGAGCGATTGAAGTCCTGGTCAACCAGCTGCCCGAGGATGCGCCGCCAATCGTAATTGCACAGCACATGCCACACAGTTATCTCAAGAGTTTCTCAAAACGGCTGAACCGCCTTGTCTCGCATGATATTGGCCTGGCTTCGGACGGTATGCGCCTAGCGCCTGGAGAGATCCGCATTGCGCCATCAACTGACGCTCAGACTTGTGTCACTTGGCACAGCGGAGCGTGGCATATCAACTTCACTGCAAAGAGAGTAGATCACACATTTTGCCCTTCGGTCGACGTATTGTTTGCATCAGCGGTCCCATGGGCACACCAAGTCGGCGCATTGTTATTGACTGGGCTCGGGACTGACGGCGCGAAAGGCATGTTGGCCCTTCGGCGCGGTGGAGCGACGACACTGGGACAATCACGGGACAGCTGTGCCGTTTACGGAATGCCGGGCGCTGCGTTGGCCATGAACGCGTCCGAAGCAGAATTCCCAATAGAGGAGATCGGAACCGAGATGCTGGCACGGCTAAAGGCTAAGGAGCATGAGGTTTATCCACTGTGACCGAACGGCGCATCCACATCACACAAGGTGAGTACGCGACATCGTCCTTCGATGAAGTGGTAATCTCTACTCTGTTAGGGTCCTGCGTGTCTTGCTGTTTGTGGGATGATCAAGCCGGTGTAGGCGGTATGAACCATATGCTTTTGGCTCAGGGTTCAGCGGGCGATACCGTTCGGACCCTGTCAGGTTTGAGCGCTATGGAGTTGCTGATCAACGACCTCGTCAAACTTGGTGCTTCAAAGCCCCGTTTGAAAGCAAAAGCATTTGGGGGCGCCAGAATGATCAAGGGGCTTTCCGATATTGGGGCCCAGAACGCAGAATTTACAGTTTCTTACCTGAAGAAAGAGGGCATTCCACTTGTTACCCAGTCTTTGGGTGGTACGCGAGCTCGAACACTGCGATTCTGGCCCACATCTGGACGTGTATTGCAAAGGGTGAGCGATACAGAAGTGGGGTGCATTGAGCCTCGGCCGACCCCGGCAATAGGCCATGATGTGGAGATCTTCTGAAAATGCTCCATACTCTTTCGTAAAATTCATTTCAAAACAAGTCTAGAGACCCGGCCTGGCGTTCTTGAATTGTGGATTCCTGATCAAGCAGATCCTTTGTCGTTGCCAGTTGCAGACTAGAGATGGCCAGTGTTTGCATTTCCCCACGCAAGGTAAGAGCCTCGGTCAACCGAGCTAGGTCGATGAGTGATTGATGCAAATTGTCCAATTTTTGGAAATCTATGATCGACTGGCTTTGAATGTTTGCAGAATCAGACAAGCTTAGCTCCGAGATGCCATCTGAGACAGATTCGAGGTCCGCAGCCAATTGGTCCAGTAGGCCAGCCATATTCCCCATGACTCGCTGGAAATTAATGTCGCTAGTCTCTGACTTTGCTTTCACAACGGACCTACGACAGTTTCAATGCACTTGCGAAGGTCCTGCGGTTGAAACGGTTTCTTCAGGAAATTGTTCATGCCAAGTTTTCGGCCGTAATCGATAATCTGCTGCTCAGTCCGACCCGTAATCAATATGAAGCCTACGGACTTTGTCTGTGCAGATGAACGCAAGTGGTGAAGCAGTTTGAGACCATCCATATTCGGCATATTATAGTCCGAGATGACCAGGTGTACCGGCGACTTTGCCAACGCATGAACTGCACTCTGCCCATCCTCAGCAGTCGAGATGTGTCTGATGCCAAAACTATCCAAAGTTTGGGTCAAGATACCGCGGCTTGTCGACATATCATCGACCACCATAATGCGAATTTTATCACGAAGTGCCATGTATGTCCTTTCGCGACTGTCCATTTTTGGAAAGTGATCGCTCTATACGTTCATAGGAAGTCGGTCCGACAGACTTGAACCCATGTTCCAAGGCAGATGATATTCTCTCGGAGTGGCCCAGAAAAAATAGCCCGTTGCTTTCTAGCTCCGCGTGAAAGCGTGACCATAGGCTTTCCTGAGCCGTCTGATCAAAATAGATAACGACGTTTCTGCAATATATTGCGTCGAACTTGTACCGCATGGGCCACTCGGAAAACAAATTGAGTTCATGAAATCTAATACAATCACGTATTGACTTCTTTACTTTGAACTCATCTTCCAAATCGGAAACGACATCTGTGAATTGCTGCTTGTCTGCTGCGGACAAACCTGCCACTTGGCGTTCGGAGTAGGTCGCGTTTCGCGCGAAATCAACTACCTTGGGATCAATGTCAGTGGCAAGTATGCGAAAATCTGAATGAGATAGTTTGGGGAAATTCCTCAGCATATACATCGCAATTGAGTACGGTTCTTGTCCGTTTGAACAGCCGGCGGACCAAATTCGAATGCGGCGCCCATCAGATATCTTTTGGCGAATAACGTTACCCAGCCTGTCTGATAGAGTTGTAAAGTGGTGAGCCTCTCGAAAAAAATGTGAAACGTTTGTTGTGAGCGCCGATATCATATGGCGTCTTTCTGAAATTCCAGCGTCAGAACAGACATGCTTAACGTAGTGCTGAAATTCATTCATTTGCAAAGCCCGTAACCGATGCCTCAATCGGGATTGAACCATCATCCTTTTCTCGGCTCTCAACTTTAGACCACACTCGCGACGCGCAAGAGCGGAGAGTTCTTCGAATGATGCTGGATCCATGTTGGGCCGTGAGTGATCAGCATCCATCAAGCGGCATCGCTTTGCACGATTGAGATCACGTTAGGTAAGTCCAAGACGCGTATCATTCTGTTGTCGATCAAAGTCAGTGACTTTATGACGGTAGGATGGTTCTGGCCGACACTGTCCGGCGGCGGCTGCAAATCGCTTTCTTCCAACGCAATGATGTCCGACACAGCGTCGACCAACAGCCCGGTCATTGTGTCCTCATGTTTGACCACGATAATGACATGCCTGTCCGAGTGCTCTTTGGGTGGCAGCCCAAGGCGCTCGGCCAAATCCATCACAGGCAGAACTGTACCGCGGAGATTTATGACACCACGCATGAAGCTTGGTGCATGGGGAAGGGGGGTGGCTTTGGTCCAGCCGCGGATTTCCCGAACACTCATAATGTCCAGCGAATACTCTTGATCACTGAGTTTGAAGGTAAGCAGTTCTACCGTTTGCGTAGCGAGTGTTTCGGGCATGTCATGCTTCCATTTTCATTGGGGCGGGTGCCGGTCGTGACAGGTCGGACGCTTGGGCGACGATGTCGGATGGGTCGAGAATCAAGGCAATTTGCCCATCGCCCAGTATTGTCGCGGCGGCGATCCCTGGTGCGCGGTAATAGGTGTCGTCGAGGCCTTTGATGACAACCTGGCGTTGGTCTTGGATTTCGTCGACGATCAGCGCACCGGCGCGGCCATCTTCGTGTGAAATGAGAAGAGCCACGGAATCGACATACGTGTCCTTTCGGTCTCGGTAACCTAGCAAATGACCCAAGTCGAAAAGTGGGACAAAACCATCCCTGACTCGAACGATATTGAGGCCTGGTTGCAGTGTTTCTAGGGACGTTTCGGTGAGCGTCATGGTTTCTGCAACCATGTTCAGCGGTAAAACTAGGGTTTCTCCAGCAACTTCGACGACCATGCCGTCGAGGACCGCAAGGGTGAGGGGCAATGAGATCGTGAACGTGGTCCCGGACCCTTCGTTAGAGGCAATTGAGATGCGGCCGCCCAAAGCCTGGATTGCTGTGCGAACCACGTCCATGCCAACGCCTCGCCCAGACAGATCGGACACAGTGCTGGCGGTGGAAAAACCAGGAAGGAAGAGTAAGTTGTCAATCTCAGTGTCGCTGAGTGCTGCGTCTGCGGCAACCAGTCCCTTTTCACAAGCAATCTTGAAAACACGCGCCCGGTCGATACCTGCACCGTCATCGGCGACTTCGATGATCACCCGGCCGGACCTGTGTGCGGCGGACAATCGTACAACGCCTTCTTCAGGTTTGCCGGCAGCGACGCGGTCGGCGGTGCTTTCCAAACCGTGATCGACTGCGTTTCGGATCATATGGGTCAACGGGTCGGCGAGCCGTTCTATGACTGTTTTGTCGACCTCTGTCGTCTCGCCATCGGTGTGTAAGCGCACATTTTTTCCGACGGCCGCCGACGACTCGCGAACAATGCGAGACATGCGTTGAAAGAGCGACTTGACCGGTTGGGCGCGGATCATCATCACGCTGTCCTGTATATCACGGGTCAAGCGTTGGAATTCCTCGAGGCCATTCATGGCGTCCGAGTGCGGTGAAAGCCCGGCGCTCAGTAGGCTTTGTGCGAGCATGGCTTGGTTGATCACCAATTCACCAACGAGGTTCACCAAGCGTTCGATACGGTCCAGATCCACGCGTACAACGGATTTCGCAGCAACAGGTGCGCGTTGCTCTTCGGGTTTTTGTGCAGGCTGCGCAGATGCGGAAATGGGTTCGGGCGGCGCAGTTGGCGCTTTATCAAGGGGAGGCAGTGGCTCAAGCGATGGGATCGATACGGGCTCGGGAGTTTCGCCATCGGAGTCGGTGACGGAGAAACTGCACAGACCTTCCACGAATTCGAATGTGGAGTTGATTTCCGCCTCATCAACTGCTGTTGAAAGCTCAATGCTCCAGGAAAGGTAGGACGTCTCTGGAACGAGTTGGTCGAAGCTGGGCAATTTGGATGTGTTGCACGTGACCTTGCAGTCACCCAACTCGGACAATGCGTGCAAAACGGGGTAAGCGTCGTTGCCGTTCTCGTACATTTCATTGTCGGGCGTGAAGGTGATCAGATAGGTTTTTACGCCTTCTGACGTGGTTTCCTCAGACAAGTCCGGACCAAAGTCGAAATCGAGCTTCAAACCAACGGGGTTGAAGTCAATTTCCGGCTCTGGCTCTGCGAGACTGGGTTCGGCGGCGATGCAGGCGTCCAGTTCCCCCGCCAGGTGTTCGCCCTGGGCAGTGGGAATGTCGGTGTCATCGCGACAGGCGCGCACCAAGTCCGAAAGGTGATCGCTTGCGCGGAAGAACAATTTCAGCAGTTCAGAATCTACATTCAGGCGACCGGAACGCACGCCATCCAGAACGGTTTCGTATTTGTGGGCGAAGCGCACCAACGCTTCGAGCCCGAAGGCACCAGCACCACCCTTGATCGAGTGGACAGCCCGGAACACGATGTGGATGGTTTCGCTGTCATCCTCGCCGTCATCCATCAATTGCAGGCCGTCCTGCATCGCCTCGAGCAGTTCCTCACATTCGACGAAGAAGGAGGCGCGAATTTCGGCCATGGGATCGGTGGGTGCCATGCTCAAGTTTCCTAACCAGCGACCATTTGCAGGGCTTTGACCAGTTTGGCGGGGTCAAAAGGCTTTACGATCCATCCCGTTGCACCGGCGCTGCGGGCGCGCATCTTGAGTTCCGGTGCCGCCTCAGTGGTGAGGACGAGGATTGGCGTTGTTTTATAAGCGCTTTGGTCGCGCACGGCGTCGATGAAACCAAAACCGTCCATGCGCGGCATGTTGATGTCGGTGATGATGACGTCGGGCGCCGTTTTGGCAAGCACCTCGGTGCCGTGGATGCCGTCGTCAGCGGTGTGAACCGTAAAGCCCGCAGGCTCCAGCGCCAAACGGATCATGTCACGCATTGTGCGGCTGTCATCCACAGCCAGAATTTCGAGCCCCATTACGCGCCCTCCACAAGATTTTCGGGTGTGATCCCCATATATGACAATTGCCGCTCTGCGCGGTCACTCAGGTCGGTGATTTCGATCTGGCCGCCATTTGCGCGCACAGAGCGTGCGGCGCTCATGATCAGTTGGACACCAAGCGCGCCCATATGCGTCACGCCCGATCCGTCGAACCGTAGTGTCCCGGTGTCGAGGCGAGATGTGATTTCGCGGCTCAACCCATTGACTGTGGATGCGTCCAGCCGCGGCGGCAAAGTAAGAGTCTCAACCATGGCACCGCCAGTTTGCCGCATGTGCGTTTGATGCCATGCCACACCTCCGAATGTTCAATCTGCATCAGGGGTGTAGCGGACGCTCGGTTAAGACTGCGTTACTGGTTTGGCCCGTACCGACGGGGTTTTGCGTGATGCCGTATCACAGCACGAAAAAACCCGCGCCGATGCAGGGCGCGGGTTGCGATTTTTTGTAAGCGTGTGGGGGCGTTATGCGCGGCGGCGACGCCCGCCCGTGCGACCGGCACGACCGCGCGATTCTTGCCCGGCTTTGGGCGCTGTACGGTTGAACTCGATCCACGCACCGCCGCCATCATCGTTGTTGGTCAGGAAGTTGGCGGCGCGAATGGCCTCCATTTCCTTGCCCGCACGGGGTTTGGTCGATCCCATGCCAAACAATTGCACCAACGCTTCGTCGTCCATCCCATCCGGCAACACGATGCCAGCGGCCTCAATCTCGGCGCGTTTTTCGGCGATCTTGGTTGGACCAACGGGCAGGGCGACGGGGTTCATGATCGCAGAGGTCATCCCGGCCCCCATGGCCATCGGCAGGAACGCATTGTTGATGCCATGTCGGTTTGGTAGGCCAAAGGAGATATTGGACGCGCCGCAGGTGGTGTTAACGCCCAATTCTTCGCGCAAGCGTCGCACAAGCGTGAAAACCTGCAACCCGGCGGTGCCCATTGCGCCGATGGGCATCACCAGCGGGTCCACAACGATGTCATGGGCCGGGATGCCAAAATCGGCGGCACGTTCCACGATCTTTTTGGCGACGGCAAAACGCACGTCCGGGTCTTCGGATATACCGGTGTCATCGTTGGAAATGGCGACAACCGGCACATTGTATTTCTTGACCAAGGGCAGAACCAGTTCGAGCCGTTCCTCTTCGCCCGTCACGGAATTGAGCAGGGGGCGACCCTCGGCGGCGGCCAAACCGTTTTCCAGCGCACCCGGTACCGAGCTGTCGATGCAGAGCGGGCAATCGGTCACGGCCTGAACGGTTTCAACGAGCTGCTGCATCAGTGTGGGCTCGACAAAGTTGTTGTCGGCGTACCGAGGGTCTTCGGCCATCTTGTTCGAGAATACGGCACCGGAGTTGATGTCGAGCACGGTGGCACCCGCCGCAACCTGGGCCAGCGCATCGGATTCCACCCGCGAGAAGTCGCCGCGCTCAAGCTCTTCGTTCAGGATTTTGCGGCCGGTGGGGTTGATGCGTTCGCCAATAACGCAAAAGGGCTGATCAAAACCGATCAACGCGGTCTTGGTTTTGGATTCGACGACGGTGCGTACCATAATAATTGCAGTCCTTTAGGCGTTGGCTGGAACCGCGGCGGCGCCGCCGTTCTCGATGGCCCAGTTGGCATTGGTCTTGATCCCACCCAGCGGGAAAAAGTGCACCTGGGAGATGTTGAAATCCGGATTTGCGGCCTTGTGTGCGGCCAGTTCCGAGATCACGTCGGTCGGCTCGAACGGCAACAAAAGCTTGGTCACGTCCTTGGCACGGCGTTGCAACACCCGCAGTGACGGACCGACGCCGCATGCAATCGCGAACTTGATCATTGTTTGCAGCTTGGCCGGGCCCGCGATGCCAATGTGGATCGGCAGGTCGATGCCAGCATCCTTGAGACTGTCGGCCCACGTGATGATCGGTGCGGCCTCAAAGGCGAATTGCGTGGCAATCGCCATCTGTGCGTCCGTGCGGTTGGAAAAGTCCTGTTTCCAGCGCAATGCGTCCTCGACATTCGTCATGCCACCGTCGGGGTCGATGTCCTTGTTGCCCTCAGGGTGTCCGGCGACATGCAGATTCTTGAACCCGGCTTTGTCGAACAGCCCGCTTTCGAGCAGCTGCATCGAGCTGTGGTAGTCGCCATGCGGCGTGTCCACACCCCCGGCCAACAATAGCGCCTGATCCACATCCGCTTCGCCCTGATAGCGCGCAATCCAGTCGGCGAGCGTGGCCGCGTCCTTGATGATGCGCGCGGGAAAATGCGGCATGACCGGGAAGCCTTCGTCGTTCAGACGTTTGGCGGTTGCGACCATGTCTCTGATGGGCGTGCCTTCGATATGAGCGATGTACACGCGCGTACCAGCGGGCAGGATGGCGCGAAAATCATCGACCTTTTGCGCGGTGCGGGGCATGACCTCGATCGAGTATCCCTGCAAAAACGCCTCGACATCTGGGCCAAGCGTGCCAGGCGTGGGCCCGTCATCTTTCTTGAAGTTCAGCAATGCCATAACGGTGCCTCCTGGCTGGGGTTGCGGGGTCTAGGCCCATCCCTCGTTGTCGATCAGCGCCTTGATCCGCGCGGTGTCATATTCGGTTTCAAGACGGACGGCTTCGGCCTCGGCCACGGCGTCGGGGTCACCGTCAACCGGGTAGGGCGCGGCCTTGCGCCACTCGGCCAGATAGGCGTCCGCGTCCTTGGCGTTCACCTTCATCGCGGCACGGTCGATGGCCTGCTCAAACCGCTCTTCGAGCTGGCGTTTGGCACCACGACGGCCCTTGCCGACGATCACCTGTGCGGGAATATCGCGCCAAAATACGATGGTGACGTCCGGCATCTGATTCCTCCGATCAATTTTTCCCTCAATACGGCACGACAGGTGCAGCACGCGGCTTGTTTTCGACAAAACCAGCCACTGTTGCGACCTGTAAAGCGGCGCGGTGATGGCTGTGGTGGTGATGGCGTATCGCGGAGCGTCGGTAAATCTCGAAATTTTCATATTGATCCTGCGGCGAACCGCGACGGAACCTGTGCGATTTCAGCGGGTAGAGGGTGTCACAGGTCCGCGGCCACTTGCGTGGCTGACACTTAGGACTTATCGTTGGTGCAACTCGAAAAGAAAGGCGCAGAAGATGGCGCCAAAGCGTCCCCAAGGTGCGGGCGCGTTTCAGAAAAGAGGCCACGCTTTGCGGTCTCAGCCCGTGCCGCGTGCCCCAGGATCGCCCGAGCTTTATGCCGCGCTCGATCTGGGCACGAACAGTTGTCGTATGCTGATCGCCGAGCCGCGAGGCGCGGGGTTTAATGTTGTCGACAGTTTCTCGAAATCGGTGCAGCTGGGCCTTGGCCTTGAGCGGTCTGGCAAGCTGTCGCGCGGGTCGATGACACGCACCGTACAGGCATTGCGGATTTGTCAGCAGAAACTGAAGCGGCACAAGGTCAAGCGCATGCGCCTGGTCGCGACCGAAGCCTGTCGCCGCGCCGTAAATGCGCGTGACTTCATCGAACGGGTACACCGGGAAACAGGCCTGCGGCTAGATATCATCGAGCCGGAGGAAGAGGCCCGGCTGGCCGTGATTTCTTGTGCGCCCCTGGTGAGCCCAAAGACGGAAAACCTGTTGGTGGTTGATATTGGTGGCGGCTCAACCGAGCTGGTGTGGATTGACCTGTCTGCGGTGCCGAAACGGGACCGGCCACAGGCGATCATGCGGCTGCACTCTGGGTTCATCCGCGCGGTGAGCGATGTGCCAGAGGCACGTGTGGTGGATTGGATCAGCGTCCCGCTGGGCGTGGCGACGCTGCGCGAGCAGTTCAACGATGTCGAGGACGATGCCGCGCGCTTTGCGTTGATGAGCTGGTTTTTCGAGGAAAACCTGGCGGACTTCTCGCCGTATCACGCGACAGAGCCGACCGAGCGGTTTCAGATTGTCGGCACCTCGGGGACGGTGACAACCGTGGCTGCGTCGCATTTGGGGCTGAAACGCTATGACCGGACCAAGGTGGACGGCCTGCGCATGTCATCAGAACAGATCGATGCGGTGATCCGTTCCTATTTGTCGATGGGACCAGGCGGGCGACGCGCGGACCCGCGCATTGGATCGGACCGTCATGCATTGATCATGTCGGGGGCTGCAATTTTGCAGGCGTTGATGCGCTGTTGGCCCACGGACCGTCTGTCGGTGGCGGATCGCGGTTTGCGCGAGGGGTTACTCTATGCGCAGATGAGCGCCGATGGCGTTCTGGATGATCAGATGGTGTGACCTTGATACGCGCGGCGACGCGCGGTATCGGACACGCCTGATATGGAAAGGGTAGACCCCGTGGCCAAGACCCCAAGCGGCAAGAACACATCCGGACGCGGGCAGCGTGATCTCAAGGTGAAGGTCAAGACGGCACGCGGGCGCAAGCTGTCTTCGACGCGCTGGCTGCAGCGGCAGTTGAACGATCCCTACGTTAAGCGCGCGCAAGCCGAAGGGTATCGGGGGCGCGCAGCCTACAAGATCCTTGAGCTTGATGACAAGTTTCGGTTTCTGGTGCCCGGCGCGCGCATCGTCGATCTGGGCGCAGCCCCTGGCGGCTGGTGTCAGGTGGCGGTCAAACGCTGCAACGTGTTGGGCGAACGGTCCGGCAAAGCGGTCGGCACGATCCTGGGCGTGGATTTGCAAGAGATGGAGCCCATCGCCGGGTGCGAGCTGTATCAACTGGATTTCATGGAAGACGACGCCGACGAAAAGGTCAAAGGCTGGCTGGGCGGCAAGGCGGATGTTGTCATGTCCGACATGGCGGCATCGTCGTCAGGTCACAAACAGACCGACCACCTGCGCATCATCTCACTGTGCGAGGCCGCGGCCTATTTCGCATTTGATGTGCTGGAGGAGGGCGGCACATTTGTCGCCAAAGTGCTTGCTGGTGGGGCAGAGGGCAGCCTGCAAAAACTGCTCAAGCAACGCTTTGACAAGGTTGCAAACGTCAAGCCACCCGCGTCACGTGCCGACAGTTCAGAGAAGTTTGTCGTGGCGACCGGATTTCGCGGCGCGTCCGCGCCCGTCTGACCGTTCCAGCGACTTGAGCGCCAGAGACTTGAGCGCATCGACATCCGACGGGTTTAGCGCGTCTTGTCGCGCGACGCGCGGGGTGTTGGACGTGTTCAGAGCGGCATCATTCTGGCGCAGCAACTCAAAAATGCGGCCATGGCGCGGGTTGTTAGGATCGTGAAAAGACATGGGTACAATAACCATCACACGGCATAAAAATAAGATGAAAGGCGGCAGCCTACGATCAAAGTCGATGGTTGTAATTTTACGCGAATTGCGGGGTATTACAAGAACGTTAATACGCGCACGTATGGCGTGAAAATCGCCCGCGGCAATGGCACGATCGAACCCGTTGCGTCAGATGGACAAACGGGCCGCGTGGGTGCCGCGCTCGCGGTAGGGCGTCGTGTCATAGTGGGCGCGGTAACATTTCGAGAAATGCGAGGGCGAGGCGAACCCGCACGCCAAGGCCACGTTGATCACGCTCATGTCCGTCTGCATCAACAGGTTGCGGGCCTTTTGCAGGCGCAGTTCCATATAGTACCGCTTGGGGCTGCGGTTCAAATAGCGGCGGAAAAGCCGTTCCAACTGGCGCGTGGACATGCCCACGTCCTTGGCCAGAATAGAGGGGCTGATCGGCTCTTCGATGTTCTGTTCCATGATCTGAATGACCTGGCTCAGCTTGGGGTGACGTACCCCGATCCGTGTGGGCACAGACAGACGCTGCGTGTCCTGATCTGTGCGGATTGACGAATAGATCAGCTGATCCGCCACTGCATTCGCCAGCTGTTCGTCGGTATCGTTGGCAATCAGCTTGAGCATCAGATCAATCGAAGACGTACCGCCCGCTGTGGTCAGGCGCTTGTCATCGACCACAAAGACCGATTTGGTCAGTTCAACTTCCTGAAACTCTTCGGCAAAGCTGTCCTGATTTTCCCAATGGATCGTGGCACGTTTGCCATCCAGCAAACCGGCCTTGGCGAGAGTATAGGCGGCGGTACACAGACCAGCGACAGGCAGGCCCTTGCGCGATTCACGACGCAACCAGCCCAGCAGCCGTTTCGTCGATGCCGCCTGAACGTCAATGCCACCGCACAACATCACCACATCGTCGCGGTTCAACTCTTCGAGGTCACCATCCAGTTTGAAGCCTGTGCCAGCAGAGCAGGTGATGAAATCCCCGCCTTCGCCGATGATCCGCCAACTGTATACTTCGCGGCCCGCCATGCGGTTTGCGATCCGCAGGCTTTCCAGCGCGGCGGCGAAACAAAGCATGGTGAAATTATCAAGCAGGACAAAGACAAAACGCTTGGTTTTATCGACCTCTTGTCGGGTCTGTGTCGCCGGGCGCGTGGTGGACATCGCGGCAGTATTCCTGAATTGATGGTTGGTCCGTTGGGACCCCCGTTTTGCATCGCCTGACGCAAAGCATGATCACGCAGTATTCGCCACGTCAAGAGGGCTCATTTGTGATATGGTCACTGCGATACAGCTTTTGTATAGAAGGTGCGCGGTCATGGGATCGCTAACAAATTCTGCGGAGACATGAGATGAGCGATTGGACAAAATCTGACTGGCGCAAAAAGCCCCGGATTCAGATGCCCGATTATACCGACGAGGCGGCGTTGCACGCTGTCGAGGCACAGCTGTCCAAGTATCCGCCGCTTGTTTTTGCGGGCGAAGCACGGCGTCTGAAAACACTGTTGGCGGACGCATCTCGTGGCGAAGCGTTCCTGTTGCAAGGTGGCGACTGTGCAGAGGCGTTTGACCAATTCAGCGCAGATGGCATTCGCGACACCTTCAAAGTGATGTTGCAGATGTCGATGGTTCTGACATTCGGGGCCAAAGTGCCGGTGATCAAACTGGGCCGGATGGCGGGGCAATTTGCCAAGCCACGTTCGGCTCCCACAGAGACTGTGAACGGTGTGGAACTGCCCAGCTACCGCGGTGACATCATCAACGAGCTGGCATTCACGCCCGAGGCGCGGATCCCCGACCCCAAGAAGATGCTGCAAGCCTACACACAGGCCGCAGCGACCCTGAACCTGTTGCGCGCGTTCTCCACCGGTGGCTTTGCGGACATGCACCGCGTGCATTCGTGGACACTTGGTTTTGCCGATGGGAACGGCGCGGAAAAGTACCGTGAGATTGCGGCACGCATCCAGGACACGCTCGATTTCATGTATGCGGCCGGGATCGACTCGGACACGACGCATGAATTCTCGACCGTCGAATTCTACACCAGCCACGAGTCGCTGTTGCTGGAATACGAAGAGGCGCTGACCCGCGTGGACAGCACCACAGGCAAGTGGCTGGCAGGGTCCGGTCACATGATCTGGATTGGCGACCGTACACGTCAGCCCGACGGCGCGCATGTCGAGTTTGCACGCGGTGTGCAGAACCCGATTGGCCTCAAGTGCGGGCCGTCGATGACCACCGATGACCTCAAGGTGCTGATGGCGAAGCTGAACCCCGAAAACGAGCCTGGCCGCCTGAGCCTAATTGCCCGGTTCGGGGCAGGGACGGTTGCCGAGCATCTGCCGCGCCTGATCAACACGGTCCGCGAAGAAGGGGCCGAGGTCACTTGGGTCTGCGACGCGATGCACGGCAACACGATCAAGTCGTCCACGGGTTACAAGACACGGCCCTTTGACAGCGTGCTGCGCGAGGTTCGCGAGTTCTTTGGCGTTCATGCTGCCGAAGGCACTGTGCCGGGCGGCGTGCATTTTGAGATGACCGGCCAGGACGTGACCGAGTGCACCGGCGGTGTACGCGCAGTGACCGAAGAGGACCTGAGCGACCGTTACCACACAGCCTGCGATCCGCGTTTGAACGCGTCGCAATCGCTGGAACTGGCGTTCCTCGTTGCCGAAGAGCTGTCGGACCTGCGGACCGCACGGAAAAAGGCGCGCGCAGCAAGCTGATCGTTCCAAGAGACAAACGAAAAGAGCGCCGGATTGGGATGTCCGGCGCTCTTTTTTTTGGAATGTCCGGCGCTCTTTTTTTTGGAATGTCAGTGTTGTCAGTCGTCTGACGAGACGATGCGGAGATAAGGCACATCAGGCCGTGGTGTCCGGCTTTTGAACCGTGGTGCGGGTTCGGAAAATCCGCGGACCGGTGCCGCCTTTTTCGGTTCTGCCATGTCTGCGGGCACTTCGGGTGCCGTCGATGCCGCCGTGATGGGGCGGATCTTGGCGCCGACCACGTCAAAACGCCGGGGCGTGTGGCCAATGTCGCCCTGGGCAATCATGCAGCCCAGAATACGGCTCACGTCGCCCAGATCACTCTTGAGCGGGAGCAGCAGCAGGCGTGCATCCAAATGCGGTTTGGTCGCGGTCGTTTCTGCATTCAGGCGCAGTTCACACACGGCTGGGCGCTGGCACACATCCTCAAGAACATCGTTGATCTGGCGGCGGCAGGGCGGCGTGATAAGCGACGTCAGCGGCATACCGCGCACTTCCATCCCCATCAGGTCACTCAGGTGGCTGCCGGCAATGCGAATCCGGGCCATTCCGGGTGCGATGCGTTCCAGCACAAAGGTGTATTCCAACGCCGACTCGATCCCACGCGGATCAATCTCGGATCGGCGCGGCATCAAGCGCGAGCCGCGCAGCCCATCCCAATAGGCCTCGACCTGGGAAATAGCTGAAAATCCTACTTCTGCGCGAAATTCTGTCATAATGGCTATATTGTGCGGGTTCAGGTCCGATTTGTCCATTGGTTGCGTCTTCCACTCGTTATCTGCGTATTATCCAGCGGAACTGTGCTGTGATCTGGGCAAAACGTATCAAATTGGAGGGGACTTTGGCGGAGATTCCTAACGATTGGTTAACCGATGCGCGGTTGGGCTTTGGCTTGCCTGCGTTCGCGTGACGTCCTACACGCGTGAGCATGACAACATCTTCCAATGCGCCGACACTGCGTTCGATGACCGGCTTTGCCGCTGGAACCGGATCACTGGAGCCTTTCCGCTGGTCCTGGGACATTCGGAGTGTGAACGGCAAGGGGCTCGATCTGCGGTTGCGGCTGCCGGACTGGGTTGACGGCCTTGAGGCTGCGGTACGGCCACTGGTTGCGGCCCACGCTAAGCGGGGGAACATCACCCTATCGCTGCGGGTGACGCGCGATGATGCGGTGGCGGCGGTTGCCCTGAATGTACCGCAGATGAAGGCTGTTGTTGCCAGCATGTTGCAGATCGAGAGCGAGGCGATGGAGCGTGGCCTGTCGTTGGCCCCATCGCGTGCCAGTGACATCGCGCTGGTGCGCGGAGTTCTGGAGCAGGGCATGGCGCAAGATGATCCGGCACCGCTCAAGGCCGCGTTGTTGGCCGAGTTGCCCGCGCTGTTGACGGCCTTTGACGCGATGCGGCAGTCCGAAGGTGCTGCTCTCTTGGGCGTGTTGTCGAGCCAGCTCGAAACGGTGACGGCGCTGACGCAAGAAGCCGCTGCACTGGCCGAAGCGCGCAAGGACGACGTGGCCGAAGCATTGAAACGCAATCTGGCCCGCGTTCTGGACAACACCGACGGCGCAGACCCGGACCGGGTTGCGCAAGAATTGGCACTGTTGGCTGTCAAAGCGGACGTGACCGAAGAAATCGACCGTCTGCACGCGCATGTCGCAGCCGCCCAAACGCTGTTAGACACCGCAGGCCCCGTGGGGCGCAAACTGGATTTCCTGATGCAGGAGTTCAACCGCGAGGCCAACACGCTGTGTTCCAAGGCGCAAAACGCGGACCTGACGCGCGTCGGTCTTGAGTTGAAGGCGCTTATCGACCAGATGCGTGAACAAGTTCAAAACGTGGAATAACGCCCATGCCCGACACACAGTCCAGACGCGGATTGCTGATCATTCTCAGTTCCCCTTCGGGAGCAGGCAAGAGCACGTTGGCGGGCCGATTGCGCGCATGGGATCCTGAATTGGGTTTCTCGGTGTCCGCAACCACACGTGCGCCACGCCCCGGCGAAGTGGACGGCGAACACTACCGGTTCATCGAAGAGGCTGATTTCAAGGCGCAGGTTGCGGCAGGTGATATGCTGGAACACGCGCATGTTTTCGGCAATTTCTATGGATCACCCAAGGGGCCGGTTCAGGCCGCCATTGATGCGGGGCGGGACGTGCTTTTTGACATTGATTGGCAGGGGGCGCAGCAAATCACAAACTCGGCGCTCGGCCAGCATACGCTGTCGATCTTTATCTTGCCGCCATCGATTGCCGAATTGCGCCGCCGCCTTGAGGGCCGCGCGCAAGATGATGCCGAAACCATCACGCGACGCATGCAGAAAAGCTGGGACGAGATCAGCCACTGGGGCGGGTATGACTATGTCATCGTCAACGACGATCTGGACGAGACCGAGGCCCAGCTCAAGACCATCATCACCGCCACCCGTCTGCGCCGGTTGCAGCAACCGCAACTGACGGACCATGTGCGGGCTCTACAGGCCGAATTCGAGGAGGTGTCATGACACTTTACGCATTGGGCGAAGATCGCCCCGAGATCGCAGAAGACACGTGGGTGGCACCGGATGCGAACCTGATTGGCAAAGTGGTTCTGGAAGAGGCGGCATCCGTTTGGTTCGGCTGTACGATCCGCGCCGACCATGAGGAAATTCGCATTGGCCGTGGCACGAACGTGCAGGAAAACTGTGTCATGCACATTGATATGGGTTTCCCGTTGACTATCGGTGCCGGGTGCACGATTGGGCACAAGGTGATGCTGCACGGCTGCACGATCGGCGAAAACAGCCTGATCGGGATGGGCGCCACGGTGTTGAACGGCGCGCGCATCGGCAAAAACTGTTTGATCGGGGCAGGGGCGTTGATCACTGAGGGCAAGGAAATCCCCGACGGATCACTCGTAATGGGCGTGCCGGGCAAGGTTGTACGTACGCTAGATGACGCCGCGATCCAGGGTTTGCGTGCCTCGGCGCTGCATTATCAGGAGAACATGCGCCGGTTTCGCGACACAATGGTCGAGGTGGTCGCCTGATGCCACATTGCGAACTCAGCTATTCCGACGATCTGGGTATTGATGCCAAAGCGATCCTGTCCGAAGTCGAGGCCTGTATCCTGCGCCATGACGACGGTGCGGGCGAGACCAAGGGCCGAGCCTATCCGGCGCCAATTTTTCACCACTCGCATCTCAAGGCCTCTGTGGTATTGCTGTCAAAACCGCACCGTGGTGCGGCGTTTACGGCTGCGCTGCAACAGGACCTTGTTGCGCTGATCGCTGCGCATTTGCCTCCGAAATGCTGGCTGAGTGTCGACATCACATACAGCACGGCGACCTATCACACGGAATTTCTCGAATGATCTCGAACAGCAAGGGGTCGATCATGCGCCCCGACCCGTTGCCAGACAGCGCATCGCGCCCGGTGGTGACACCTCTGAGCCCGTCGGTGGTCTATGCCTCCGACACGCCCGACATGCTGGACGCACAGTATGATGGCGACCTGCAGGGCTATACCTACAGCCGCGAAGGGCATCCAAATGCGGACGTCGTGGCGCAGGCCATTGACCGCATGGAGGGCGCGCCGCACATGGGTGTGGTCACGGCCAGCGGCATGGCTGCCGTGTCCGCCGTTTTGTTGGGGCTGACGCAGGCCGGAGATCACGTCATCGGGGGCAATCAGCTTTATGGCCGGTCGCTGCGCATGATGGCCGAAGACTTGCCACGCCTGGGCATCGAAACATCCATGGTTGATCCCGGTGACGTGGACGCAGTGCGCGCCGAAATCCGACCCAGCACCAAGATGATCCTTGTCGAAGTCGTGTCGAACCCGACCTTGCGGGTTGCAGATATCCTTGGCCTGTCCGCACTGGCGCGCGAAACGGGGGTGCTGCTGGTCGTCGACAACACCTTTACCACGCCGCGCGCGTTTCGGGCCTTTGATCACGGCGCTGATATCGTCATCCACTCTGTTACCAAACTTTTGGCGGGCCATTCCGACGTCATGTTGGGCTATGTCGCGGCCAAGGATCAGGCACTGAATGATCGGTTGCGGGTGTTTACGGTGACGGCCGGCATGACACCCAGCCCCTTTGACTGCTGGTTGGCAGAGCGTGGCATGCTTAGCTTTCCGCTTCGCTTTGACCGGGCACAGTCAACGGCCGCAACACTGGCCGATCATCTGGCGGGTCTGCCGGGCGTCAAGCGGGTGCTTTACCCTGCGCGCCACGACCATCCGGACCACGATCAGGCAGCAGTTCTGCTCAAGGGGCAGTATTGCAACATGGTCAGCTTTGAGATTGATGGCGACCGCGATGCGGCCAATGCCTTTGCGCGCGCGGCACAGGGTTTGAATTTCGCACCGACCCTCGGTGATGTTGGCACCACCATTTCGCACCCCGCGTCGTCATCGCACCGTGCATTGACCGCTGAACGCCGCGCAGAGCTGGGCATGACCGAGGGGTTTTTCCGTATCTCGGTCGGTTTGGAAGATCCCAAAGCCCTATGCGATGTGTTCACCGAAGCGGTCCAGGCCGCCATAGGCTGATCGGGGCCGGATGAATGCAGGACGACGTGTTGAACAGCATTCTGGCCGCTGTGCCGCAACCGGCGCTGGCCATCGACAACAGCGAGCGGATCGCGGCGGCAAACGACGCAGCACTGGCCCTGATTGGTCAGCACGTGCTGGGCCGCAACTACGTGACCATGTTGCGCCAACCCGCCCTGTTGGACACGGTTGAGGCGACGCTGGTCGACGGAAAGGCAGGCACAACGCGGTATCTGGCAAATGACGGCGCACAGGACACGACATTCCGTGTGAGTTGTCGGCCCGTCCTTGGATTGGGGCGTGATGGGGCAGGGGTCGCATTGCTGGTGTTCGAAGACATGACCCATCTCGAGCAAGCCAGCCAGATGCGACGTGATTTTGTGGCAAATGTCAGCCACGAATTGCGCACACCGTTGACCGCCTTGATGGGGTTCATCGAAACCCTGCGCGGACCTGCACGCAACGACCCCGAAGCCTCCGGGCGGTTTCTGGACATCATGCAGGACGAAGCCGAACGCATGAACCGGTTGGTGGGCGATTTGATGTCGCTCAACCGCGTTGAAGGCGACGAGCGTGTGCGTCCGACCGAGACAGTGGTTCTTGGGGATGTCCTTGATTCCACATTGCGCACCATGCGCCCGCTTGCCAGCGAGGCCGGTGTCGAATTGGAGCCGGACTTTCACGATGTTCACGCGGTCATGAACGGGGACGGTGATCAGCTCAAGCAGGTCTTTACCAACCTCATCGAAAACGCCATCAAATACGGTGGCGCAGGTGGCAAGGTCACGGTGCGTATGGTTCTGAACCCGCGCGAAGCGGCACTGCGTGCGCCGGGCGTTCGCGTGCAGATCATTGACTATGGCCCTGGCATCGACCCAGTCCACCTGCCGCGCATCACCGAGCGGTTCTACCGCGCCGACGATCACCGTAGCCGCGCGCTGGGTGGAACGGGTCTGGGGCTGGCGATTGTCAAACACATCATCAACCGGCACCGTGGTCGGTTGCGGGTGGAAAGCGTGCTGGGCGAGGGCGCAACCTTTACCATCATTCTGCCGGTACGGGATTATTCGGGACCGCAATCCGACTAATTCTGGCGGTGTCATAAAACCGTTACACAACTGTCACAAAAGCATAGCGAGGTCTGCCTAAACGGGCGGCAAGGTCCTCATGGGGGGGATCACCAAATATGTACAGACAGGAGACATTCATGTCCTTTGTGAAACTCACCACATCGGCGCTGGCCATCTCGGCCGTTGCTGCAACTGCCGCTGTGGCGCGCGACCAGGTCCAAGTTGCCGGTTCGTCCACCGTTCTGCCTTACGCCTCCATCGTGGCCGAAGCCTTTGGCGAAAACTTTGACTTTCCCGCGCCTGTTGTCGAATCGGGCGGTTCCTCCTCGGGCCTCAAGCGTTTCTGCGAAGGCGTCGGCGAGAACACGATCGACGTTGCCAACGCATCGCGCAAAATCCGCGACAAGGAAATCAAGGCCTGTGCCGAAGCTGGTGTGACCGACATCATCGAAGTGCGCATCGGCTATGACGGCATCGTTTTTGCCAGCCAGATCGACGGCCCGGCCTACACCGCGTTCCAGCCGTCCGACATCTTCAACGCTCTGGGGTCCAAGGTTCTTGTGGACGGCGAAATTGTCGACAACCCGCACCAGCAATGGGCCGATTTCAACGGTGACTTGCCCGCCACGGACATCGTCGCATTTATCCCCGGCACCAAGCACGGCACACGCGAAGTGTTCGAAGACAAGGTGCTGCTGGAAGGCTGCGAAGCAACCGGCGCAATGGAAGCGATGATCGCCTCCGGCATGTCCGAAGATGACGCCGAAGATACCTGCATCGACGTACGCCAGGACGGCAAATCGGTCGACATCGACGGCGACTACACCGAGACACTGGCGCGCATCGACGCCAACCTCAACGGCATCGGCATCTTTGGTCTGGCGTTCTACGAGAACAACACAGACAAGCTGAAGGTCGCGACCATGGGCGGTGTTGCCCCATCGACTGAAACCATCTCGACCGGTGAATACCCCGTGTCGCGTCCGCTGTTCTTCTACGTCAAGAAAGCGCACATCGGCGTGATCCCAGGCCTGAAAGAATACGCTTCGTTCTTTGTCGCCGACGAGATTGCCGGTTCTGACGGCCCTCTGGCGCAATACGGTCTGGTGTCTGACCCCGAACTGTCGGCCACTCAGGACGCCGTGGCAAACGAAGCCACAATGGGCGGCGGCAGCTAAGCCACGCTATCTAATACCGGGGGCGGCGTTCGCGCGCCGCTCCTTTTTTCTGCCTTTAGCCTGCGTCCTGCTGCGGGCGCTGCCAAACAAACCACCATTCTCGGAGCTGCCATGTCACTGTCCTGGCTCATCCTCGTCGTTCTTGCCATTGCGGCCATGGGGTATGTGATGGGGCGCGCACGCGCGCTCAAGAGTGCAGGCGGCGACAGCCGTGCGCTGCACTCGTTGCCGGTCTACTATGGGACGAACGTCGCGATGTGGGCCATTGTGCCGGCCTTTGCCGTGCTGCTGGTCTGGCTGCTGGCGCAACCGATCTTTGTAAACTCGCGCGTTCTGGCATCGCTCTCGGACATCACCGTCGCCGACGGAAGCTCGATGGGCCTCGTGATGAGCGATGTGCGCAGGGTGGCCGATGGCCTCGACGTCGCGGTCCAGCAAGGCGCGATGACCGTCGACGCTGCGCGGACACTGACGACCGAGGATACTGACATTCGCGAATTGTTGGGCGGTGTCGGCGTAGCACTGGGGTCGAGCGTCAGCCCGGATGTGCTGCGCGGCGCGCAAACATATCGGCAATTGACGGGCATTGGGTCCGTTGTGATGACTGCGCTGGTGCTGATCATCGCGCTGGGTGGCGCGGCATTTGCCTATGCCCGATCCGATGCTGATTTCCGCGCCCGCAACGTCGTTGAAAAAGGCATTCTGGTGTTGCTGGTCAGCGCGGCCTCCATTGCGGTTCTGACCACCATCGGCATCCTGTTCGCGCTCTTGTTCAACACGATTGAATTTTTCCGGCTTTATCCGGCGGCTGACTTTTTCTTTGGGACCAAATGGGCGCCCAGCTTTTCAGGGCGCGGTGGCGCCTCCGACCTTGGCGTACTGCCACTGTTGTGGGGGACGTTCTATATCTCGTTCATCGCATTGCTGGTGGCCGTGCCGGTGGGCCTGTTTTCGGCGATCTACCTGTCGGAATATGCCAGCCCGCGGGTGCGCAGCATCGCCAAACCGTTGATCGAAATCCTCGCCGGTATCCCGACAATCGTCTACGGTCTGTTCGCGCTGCTGACAGTTGGGCCGATCTTGGTGTCGATGTTCGGAAAGGACACATTGGGCTGGATGTCGGGCGGCACCGCTGTCATGACGGCGGGCCTCGTTATGGGGATTATGCTGATCCCCTTTGTCAGCTCCTTGTCGGATGACATTATCAACGCAGTGCCACAGGCGATGCGCGACGGGTCTTACGGGCTGGGTGCAACGCAATCCGAAACAATCCGCCAGGTGATCCTGCCTGCGGCTTTGCCGGGTATCGTGGGTGCGATCCTGCTGGCGGCAAGCCGCGCCATCGGCGAAACGATGATCGTGGTGCTGGGGGCAGGGGCCGCGGCACGGCTGAGCCTGAACCCTTTTGAAGCGATGACAACGATCACCGCCAAGATCGTGAGCCAATTGACAGGTGATGCGGACTTTGCCTCGCCAGAGGCGCTGGTGGCATTTGCCCTCGGCATGACGCTGTTTGTCCTGACGCTGGGGCTGAACATCTTTGCGCTCTACATCGTGCGCAAATATCGGGAGCAATACGACTGATGACCGACGCAAGTATGAATGATGCCGCGTTGCCCAAATCGGGCCTGTCGGTGACCGACGCTCGCACGCGCAAGCGCAACGCGGCAGAGAAACGGTTTCGCGCCTATGGCATTGCTGCCATCAGTGTTGGGCTGTTGTTCCTGTTGTTCCTGTTCGGATCCATCCTGAAGTCCGGTATTCCAGCGTTCACACAGACGGTTGTGGATGTGGAATTCACCATGACCCAAGAGGCGGTGGACGAGGCCGAGAGCAAGATGCTCAAGACCAAGGCCTATGAAAACTACTTTATCGCGGCCCTCGAGGCGCAATTGGCAGAGCGTGGGATGGACGTGGCCTTTGACGCCAAAGCCATCCAGCGGATTGTCGGCAAAACTGGCGGTACAATCCGGTCGCATTTTCAGGACAACCCCGATGCCATCGGGCAACCGGTTTCGTTTGAACTGGCGGCGTCCTCGCGGGTTGACGGATACTTTAACGGGCGTGTCACGCGTGAGACTCTGGTGGACAGCCGCTTTTTGCAACTGTCGGACCTTGATCTGGTCGATGCGCTGGCAGAGGCGGGGATCATCCACGGCGCTTTCAACTGGAATTTCATCACCGGCAAGGATTCCGGCGTGGACAATCCCGGCGGTGCGGGCCTCGGGGCCTCGGTGATCGGGTCGTTCTTTATGATGCTGGTGGTGCTGTTCCTGTCGCTGCCAATTGGCGTGGCGGCATCCATCTACCTCGAAGAGTTTGCGCCCAAGAACCGGTTCACCGACTTGATCGAGGTGAACATCTCGAACCTGGCCGCTGTCCCGTCCATCGTGTTTGGTATTCTGGGCCTCGCTGTGTTCATCCAATTCGCAGGGCTGCCACAGTCCGCGCCGCTGGTAGGTGGTCTGGTGCTGACGTTGATGACATTGCCCACGATCATTATTTCGACCCGCGCGTCACTGGCCGCTGTTCCGCCATCGATCCGTGATGCGGCACTGGGGGTAGGGGCATCCAAGATGCAGTCGGTGTTCCACCATGTGCTGCCTCTGGCGATGCCCGGCATCCTGACCGGCACCATCATCGGCCTGGCGCAGGCACTCGGGGAAACCGCACCGCTGCTCTTGATCGGTATGGTCGGATTTGTCGCGCGCGAATACCCCGATGGATTTATGGCAGGGTTTACAGATGCGAACTCTGCCATGCCCGCGCAAATCTACACTTGGGCCAGCCGCGCCGATCCGGGCTTTTATGAAAAGGCATGGGGTGGCATCATCATCTTGCTGCTCTTCCTGATTACGATGAACACCATCGCCGTGATCCTGCGGCGCCGCTTTGAACGCCGCTGGTAAGGGGGCTGCCATGAACGACATGAGAATTGTGGAGAGAGACGTGGAAACCAATGACGTCAAAATCGCAGCCAAGGACGTGCAGGTCCATTATGGCGACACGCATGCGATAAAGGATGTCAGCGTCGACATCGAAGACAAAACCGTGACCGCATTTATTGGTCCATCAGGATGCGGAAAGTCGACTTTTCTGCGTTGTATCAACCGGATGAATGACACAATTGATGTGTGTCGTGTGACCGGTGACATCCGGATTGACGACCAGGACATCTATGATCCCAAGGTCGACCCGGTGCAATTGCGTGCCAAGGTCGGCATGGTGTTTCAAAAACCGAACCCGTTTCCAAAGTCGATCTATGACAACGTCGCTTACGGTCCGCGCATTCACGGTCTGGCCAAGAACAAGTCAGACCTTGATGACATCGTCGAAAGATCACTGCGGCGCGGCGCCATTTGGGAAGAGGTCAAGGACCGCTTGCATGCGCCCGGCACCGGCCTGTCGGGTGGTCAGCAACAACGCTTGTGCATTGCACGCGCCGTGGCCACGGAGCCCGAGGTGCTGCTGATGGACGAACCGTGTTCCGCGTTAGACCCCATTGCCACCGCCCAGGTCGAGGAATTGATCGACGAACTGCGCGAGAATTACAGCGTGGTGATCGTCACGCACTCTATGCAGCAGGCCGCGCGGGTCAGCCAGAAAACAGCGTTTTTCCACCTCGGCAATCTCGTCGAATACGGTGAAACCGGACAGATTTTCACCAACCCAACCGATCCACGCACTGAAAGCTACATCACTGGCCGCATCGGCTAAGGAGCAGACCCATGCAAGACCAACACATTGCCTCGGCCTTTGACCGGGACCTAGAAGCGATCCAGGCGCAGATCATGAAAATGGGTGGTCTGGTCGAGAATGCGATCCTCGAGGCCGCAATCAGCCTTGAGACCCGCGATGAGGAACGTGCTGAACTTGTCCGCAAGGGCGACAAGGCCATCGACGCACTAGAAGAAATGATCAACGAAGAGGCAGCACGCGTGATCGCCTTACGTGCGCCAACTGCGATTGATTTGCGGCTGGTCTTGTCGGTCATCAAGGTGAGCGCCAACCTCGAACGCATTGGAGATTATGCGAAAAACCTGGCCAAGCGCACCAGCGTTCTGTCCCAAATGGCGCCCGTGAACGACAGCGCAGGCGCGCTGCGTCGCATGGCCAAAGAGGTCGAGCGGATGTTGAAGGACGCGCTGGATGCCTACATCGCGCGTGACGCCGAGCTGGCACAGGATGTGATCGACCGGGACGCCGAAGTCGACCAGATGTACAACGCGCTGTTCCGCGAGTTCCTGACCTTTATGATGGAAGATCCGCGTAACATCACCGCGTGTATGCACCTGCATTTCATCGCCAAGAACATCGAACGCATGGGTGATCACGTCACGTCCATAGCCGAACAGGTTGTGTACCTCGTGACCGGCGCGACGCCGGATGAAACACGCCAAAAGGCAGACAAGACGTCACTGCAAGCCTGAGGAGACTGCATCATGGCTGTCGATCAGCCCAGAGTTCTGGTGGTCGAAGACGAACCTGCGCAGCGCGAGGTTCTCTCGTACAATCTTGAGGCCGAAGGTTTCGCGGTAAGCCGGGCCCAAAACGGCGAAGAGGCTTTGCTTCTTGTTGACGAAGACATGCCAGACATCATTGTCCTTGACTGGATGATGCCCAATCTCAGCGGGATCGAGGTTTGCCGACGTCTCAAGATCCGTCCGGAAACACGGGCTATTCCGATCATCATGTTGTCAGCACGATCCGAAGAAGTCGACAAAGTGCGTGGCTTGGAAACCGGTGCCGACGACTATGTGATCAAACCGTATTCCGTGATCGAGCTGATGGCGCGTGTGCGCAGTCAGCTGCGGCGCGTCAGACCCGCTTCTGTGGGCCAGCGTCTGGAATTCGATGACATCGTGCTGGATGCAGAAAGCCACAAGGTCACACGCGCAACTGATGAGTTAAAGCTTGGCCCGACGGAGTTTCGGCTGTTGAGCACGTTCATGGAAAAGCCGGGCCGGGTCTGGAGCCGTGAGCAATTGCTGGATCGTGTCTGGGGCCGCGACATCTATGTCGATACACGGACCGTGGATGTGCATATCGGACGCTTGCGCAAAGCGTTGACACAATATGGGGGTAGCGATCCGGTGCGGACTGTGCGTGGTGCGGGATACGCTCTAGGTTGACGCGCTGGTTTAAGGTTCACGTGTAAGTCACTGGCAAGTCGACTATTTAGACGCTCATTAAATTAACATAATTTGGATTATAGGCCTTATTGATGTCCCAATCATAGTTGGGCTTCCAGCGCCGAAATGGCGGCCTGCGCGACATCCTTATCCTGATCCGGCGAACCTGACCCGACACCTATTCCGCCCACACATGTGCCATTAACCATGATCGGCAAACCGCCGCCCAGGCGCGTCACCTGACCGTCGGTTGCCGCTGCGATGGCAAGCCCAACCGCTTCTGGTATCGCGTCACTGGCCGCACGAATGGAGGCCGCGGTACGCGCTTTGGCCCGCGCACTGTCCAGGCTCAGAAATTTTGCACCCGTCATGCGGATCTGGCCAAGCGTCATCCCGCTCGCGTCCACGATCACGATGCACTGCGGTTGGCCCATATCCTCAGCACGCTTTACCGCTGCGCTCAGCATCGCGAGTGTCGCCGCGTGTGTCAGTGTCATGGTGTTTTCGGTGAACATGGCTTTCCTCCCCGCCGCACATTTGTTATCGGTAACATAACAAATTTGAATCCGGAGGGAAAGCAGATGTCCGCAGCAGAAATCGGTGTGATTGGATTGGGTACGATGGGTGCAATGATCGCGCTCAACATCGCTGACAATGGTTTTCGGGTCGCGGTGCACAACAGAACGGCGTCGCGCATTCCCGAGTTCATGGCGCAGGCCGGTGATTTGGCCGAACGCGTTTCCGGCCATGCAGAGCTGTCGGATTTTGTCTCGGCGCTCGCCAAACCACGCAACATCATTCTGATGGTTCCAGCGGGCGAAGCCGTCGACGCGCAGATCGCGCAGCTGCGCCCCCTACTCGACTCGGATGACATGATCATCGACGCTGGCAACGCCAATTTTCACGACACGCAACGTCGCGCACAGGATGCAGAGGCCGACGGCGTGCCATTTCTGGGAATTGGGGTGTCCGGCGGTGCTGAAGGCGCCCGTTTCGGCCCTTCTATTATGGGTGGCGGTACGTCCGCCGCTTGGGGCCGCGTGGCGCATATCCTGGAGGCGATTTCCGCCAAATACGAGGGCACGGCCTGTGCCACCTATATGGGCGCTGGCGGCGCCGGACATTTCGTCAAGACCGTGCACAACGGTATCGAATACGCAGACATGCAATTGATTGCAGAGGCATACGGCGTCATGCGCGACGGCATGGACATGGATGCTGCGGCCTGTGGTGGCGTGTTCGACCGTTGGAACGAGGGGGCGCTGGAAAGCTATCTGATCGAGATTTCGGGCAAGGTTGCCGCCGCAACAGATACCGAAACAGGTCAGCCTATGCTGGATGTCATTCTGGATCGCGCGGGACAAAAAGGCACCGGCCGCTGGACCGTCATCGAAAGCCAGATGCTGGGCACACCGGTGCCGGTGATCGAGGCCGCTGTGGTTGCACGGAATATGTCCGCGGCCCGTGACTTGCGGCTGTCAGGGGCTGCCGCATTCGGCGATCACGCCAAGACCATTGGCCAGGACGTCCTGACGCTAGACGATCTGGAACGCGCGCTGATTGCGGGCAAGATCCTTTGCTATGCGCAAGGTTTTGATCTGTTGGACAAGGCAAGCGCCGACTACGACTGGGCGTTGCCCATGGCAGATATTGCACGTGTGTGGCGCGAAGGATGTATCATCCGGTCTGCGATGTTGAATGATATGGCGTCGGCGCTCGCGGACGCGCCTGGTCAAAACTTGGCCCTTGCGCCCTATTTCCAGAACGTCATCACACAAAACGTGGACGGGTTGAGGAAAGTCGCAACTGTCGCGATGGCAGCCGGGCATCCGGTCCCTGCCCTTGCGTCGGCGCTGAACTATTTTGATACGCTGACCAGCGCACGCACGACGGCGAACATGCTGCAAGCCCAGCGGGATTACTTTGGCGCACACAGCTTTGAACGAACGGACCGCGACGGTGCACATCACGGTCCGTGGCTGGATCAGCACCTACAGGGGTGAGACCCCGTTGACGTTCAAAAACACCGAGTAGAGCGAAGTTGTGCCGGCGATGAAAAGCCGGTTCAACTTTGGTCCGCCAAAGCAGACATTTGCCACCAGTTCGGGGATGTGAACCTTGCCAATCAGGGTCCCGTCCGTATTCAGGCAATGCACACCGTCCGCTGCCGAGGTCCAGATGCGACCATCGCGGTCAAGGCGGAAGCCGTCAAACAGCCCTTCGGTGCATTCGGCGAACACGGCACCGTCCCCCAATGATCCATCTGCTGCAACCGTATGACGGCGGATATGTTTGGGGCCATTGGCGTCATGCGTTAGGCCAGTGTCTGCGATGTACAGGAACGACTCGTCCGGGGAAAAGGCCAACCCGTTGGGTTTGAAATAGTCATCCGCAACAATGCTGATCGTGCCATCGGGGTCCACACGGTACACGTGGCACGCGCCTATTTCGCTCTCTGCCCGTTCGCCCTCGTAGTCCATCAGGATCCCGTAACTGGGGTCGGTGAACCAGATGGACCCGTCGGATTTCACCACCACGTCGTTGGGCGAGTTCAACCGCTTGCCCTGGTAGCTGTCGGCGATAACCGTGATGCGCCCGTCATGTTCGGTGCGCGTTACACGCCGCGCCAGATGCTCGCAGGAGACAAGGCGGCCCTGTCGGTCAATCGTATGTCCGTTTGAATTGTTCGACGGGTCGCGGAACGTCGACACGGATCCGTCCGTTTCATCAAAGCGCATGATGCGGTTGTTCGGAATGTCGGACCACAGCAGATACCGGCCAGCGGCAAACCACACAGGCCCCTCTGACCAGCGCGCACCGGTCCACAACCGTTCGACATGTGCATGGCCTACGAAACAGGCCTCAAATTCAGGTTCAATGACTTCGAACCCGGTTCCCTCGATGATGCCGAACATTGTCTTTTCCTTCTTCTACGTCGCCCACGCGCCGCATGCCCCAACTGGCCGCTGGGACCTTGTTGCCGGGGTGCTGTGGGTCTGTGCCCCAGATGGCCTGGTAAGTGTCCACTGCCATACCCCGCCTTTGCAACAGCGCAAAGGTCACAAAGAGACCGGCCCACCATATCGTGAGCGTCAGCCACATCCAGACCGGGGCGTTGGCCTTCCACAGGCCCAGCACGATGGTCACGATGCCCGCGCAAATGGTGCCGTATCCGATGGTTTTGTGCAGCGCCTCAAACGCACGCCGCCACGGGGTCATGTCGTAGTGGTGTCCGCGCATCTGCGTGTCTGTCGGCCCACCTTTGGACCCGCGAAACAGGCCCAGCACGATCTGGATGGTTGCACCGACCAACACCGCGTATCCCAGCCAGTTGTGCCACGTCATGCTGGCGATGTCGCTGGGCAGCACAAGGATCAGCCCCAATACCGAAAGGCCAACGACAATGGATTGCCCCATCCAGTGACTGCGCCACCAGGTCTGATTGTCCAGCTCTTGGGGCCAGTTCTGGCCCGGCATCACCTTGAAGAATCGCGCGACCAACACCGCCAATGGCGCCAGCACACCCCATGCCACAACCATCAGCCGGGCGTGCCAAGACACCGCAAAGCCGATCTCGTGGGCGCGTGTCGCATCTATGGGGGCGAGCAGCCAGTCCATCAGCCTTTGACCGCTCCGGCGGTCATACCTGTGATGATCTGGCGTGACGCGAACAGAGTAAAGATGATCGGCGGAATGGCCAGCAGCATGCCGGTCGCCATGATCACACCCCATTCCACATTGAACTCGGACATGTTGTTCACGATCAGGATCGGCACTGTCTTTGTGTCGCGGTCGCTGAGCGCGGAGGCCAGCAGGTATTCGTTCCAGGCGATGCGGAACGTAAAGATGGCAGCGGCCGCAAGTCCGGGTTTGATCAAGGGCAGAACCACTTTGAAAAAGACCTGGAACGGGCCCGCGCCATCGACGCGCGCAGCCTCTTCGAGGGATCGCGGCACTTGCACGATAAAGCTTTGCAGGATCCAGATCACAAACGGCAGGTTCATCGCCACATAGATCAGAATGATGCCCGAATGTGTCCCGGCGAGGCACACATCCCCCCTGCCCCCGAATGCCTCGCGGATGGCACCGCCGACCAAACCGTCGCGGTCCAGACAGAATTCGTTGTTCCACAGCCCAAACACAGGCACCAAAAGCACCGCAGGCGGGACCATGCGCACCATCAACGTGGTCAGCGACACGGTATCACGCCCCATGAATCGGAAACGCACCAGTGCATAGGCGGCCATACATCCGATCACCAATGTCAGGATTGTGGACACCAGCGCGATGATGAGCGAGTTCACAAACGCCCCGCCAAATTTCAGCGAGCAGAAATCAACGTGATCGGGTTCGTACCACAACACGTCACACAGAGCCTTCTCATAGTTCTGAATGGTCGGCAGAAAGATCAGTCCTGACGTGCCAGAAATGATGTCCACATCCAGCTTGAACGAGTTCATGAACATCAGGATCACAGGCCCGACGGACATAAATACCAACAAGGCGATGACCGCATAGAAGGCCGGATTTGCTTTGGTGTTGGGAGATGACATCAGGTTTCCTCCTGCACGGCGGCGGTCAGGCGCGCGGCGCGGGCTTCTTGCCAGCGGTTGAAAACGAACATCGCCACGGTCAGGGCCAGCAGCAGCATCAGCAGGTAGTTAGACATCGCCGCCGCCACGCCAAGCTCACGGAATTCGGTGGCTGTCCGGCTGATCCGCAGGGCAAGGATTTCGGTCGACAGGCCCGGCCCCCCTTCGGTCATCACGAGGATCACTTCGAGAACCTTGAAGGCGTCGATGAGCCGCAAAAGCGCGGTTACGATGAGGACGGGCATCATCAAGGGCAGCTTGATGTGCACAATCTGTTGCCAGGCGGTTGCCCCGTCGATGCGGGCCGCTTCCAACGCAGAGCGCGGCAGGGATTGCAACGCGGCCAGGGCAAGAATGAAGATAAACGGTGTCCACTGCCAAATGTCGGCAATGATGACGCTCATCAACGCGTGATCGCCCAGCCAGTCGACACGGGGCAAACCCACGCTTTCCAGAAACCGGTTAAAGGTGCCCACAGTCGGGTGGTACATATAGCGCCACATCAGGCCCACCACGACGGGTGCGATCATCATCGGCAGGATGAACATCGTACGCAGAACCGAGATGCCGCGGATGTCCCGGTCAAGCAGCAGCGCGAGACCGACGCCGATCACCATTTCGATGCTGACGACGAAGAAGGCAAATCGCAACGTGACGCCAAGGCTTTCGTGAAAGTTGGGGTCGTTCCACAGTGTGATGTAGTTTTTCAGCCCGACAAACTCGGCCTCGCCGATGGTTTGACTTGGGTTCCAGTCACGGAAGCTGCCCCAGATCATGTAACCCAGAGGGTACATCAGGGCGATCGCCATAATGACCACGGCGGGCACCATAAACATGTAGGGGGTCAGCCGGTTGGGCATGGCCGTTCGCATGACGGATCCTTGTGCGCTGAGTGTCTGCAGAGAGGGGTGGTGCGCGGCCCAACACCGCCGCGCACCGAAGTGGTCAGATTACTGCCACGTGTAGTAGCCGGCGTCTTCCATCACGGCTTTGGTCCGCTCGGCCACACCGTCCAGGGCTTCCTGGATGTCCAGGTCTTCGGTGAGAACCTTGGACATGGTTGTGCCGATGTCGGCGTTGATCTTACCCCAGACGGGGATGATCGGGCGCCAGTCGGGGTCGGCGTACTTCAGCGCTTCACCAAAGGTCGACGCGAACGGGAACTTTTCGTTCAGGCCTGCGTCCTGATAGGTCGAGAACCGCGAGGGGTTGCCACCTTCCATGGCGACCATCAGGTCACCTTTCTTGGATGTGAGCCACTGCATCAGCAGGAACGCGGCTTCTTTGTTTTCCGCGTTCTTGGGGATGGCAATGCCGAACCCACCGGTCTGGCTGCCGCGGCGCACACCTTTGGGGTGCATTGCATAGCCAACCTTGCCGACAACCTTGGACCGCTCGGGGTTTTCGAAGCCGGGCATGAACGCGATGGAGTCCATGAACATGGCCGCATCACCGTTCGCAAAGGCGTTGGCGGCTTCGGCTGGGCCAAAGCTCATGGCGCCTTCGGGACCACAATCGACAATGGTTTTCAACGCGTTGGCGGCTTCGACACCGGCGGCGTTGTTGATGATCGGGTTCCATGCGTCGTCAAAGACGCGACCGCCCAGTGGCGCGAGGTGCAACAGGAACGCGTGGCTGGCCTGGTGGCCCGAGGCCGCGCGCGACGCCATACCACCCATGCCCGGCTCGACTTCTGGCACTTTGCAGGCCGCATCAAGCAGTTGGTCATAGGTTTCAGGTGTCGGGATACCGTGCTTTTCAAAGATGTCCTTGCGGTAGGCCAGAACAGAGGTCTCGGAGCCGAACGGAATACCAAAGAGCGAGCCGGTCTTGCCGGGCAGATACCCTTTGGTACCACCGGCCACGCCGATGTTCTCGACATAGCCATCAATTAGATCGTCCGCGTCATATGCGGGATCGGACAGACGTGGGTTCATAAAGAATTTGGCGAGGTTTTCCAGCTGATCGGCAAACACATAGTCCGCCTTGGAAAACACCACATAGGAGATCAGGTCGTATTCGCCCTCATCCTGCGCCAGTTCCAGCGTCTGACGCTCACGCATCTTGAGGTAAGGCAGCTGATCCACCTCGACTTCGATGCCTGTTTCCTTGGTGAACTCAGGCAGCACCTTCAGAACAGCGTTGTAATGTGGGTGCGCCGGGAAGTTCACGACGACAGTCGTGCCCGCGTATTCCTCGTAAGGGTTGGCAAAGGCCACCCCGGACATCAAGGCGGCAGTCGTCAGTCCGACAGCCGTGGATTTCAGTACTTTTAACATGTGTTCCTCCCTAGAACTTATGATGTGTCAAAGTGCGTTTTCGTTCTTGCGATCAAAGAGATGGACGCCAGCCGAGTTCACCGCAAAGGTCAACGACTGACCCAGCGCCACCGGCGATTCCGAGTTGACCTCGACCATGACGCGCGCCGGACCACAGCGGCACAACAACACGGATTGCGCGCCGACATATTCCGACACCTGCACATCCAGTTGCAGTGATTGCTCAGGGTTTGCGTTTTCCTCGAACCGCAGGTCGGACGGGCGAATGCCCAACGTCACGTCCTTGGCGCTGTGCGCCTTGGCGGTCGCCGCTTTTTCACCCTCCAGCAGGATGTCAAAGCCCTCGCCCACCACATGAATGGCCCCTGCCCGGTCATGGATTTCGCCGTCGAGAAAGTTCATCGGCGGCATCCCCATGAACCCGGCGACAAACTTGTTCACCGGCTTCTTGAACAGCTCTTCGGGCGTGCCTTGCTGTTGAATGTGGCCGCCGTGCATGACGACGATCCGGTCGGCCAGCGTCATCGCCTCGATCTGGTCGTGCGTGACGTAGATCATGTTTTTCTCGACACGTTGGCTCATCAAAGCCAACTCGGCCCGCATCTGTCCGCGCAGTTTGGCATCCAGGTTTGACAGCGGTTCATCAAAGAGGAAAATGCCACTGTCCTTGGCCAAGGCACGCGCCATTGCGACACGCTGGCGTTGACCGCCAGACAAAGCGCCGGGCTTGCGCGCCAGAAAGTCGGTCAACCCGACCATGTCGGCGACCTCCCTGACCTTGGCGTTGATTTCGGACTTGGGACGTTTGGCCAGACGCAGGGCAAAGCTGATGTTTTGCGCGACGTTCATGTGCGGATAAAGCGCGTAATCCTGGAACACCATGGCAAGGTCGCGTTGCTTGGGCTCCAGATGGCTGACCGGTTTGTCGTCGACAAATATCTCTCCGTCAGAGACATCTTCGAGTCCCGCAATCATGCGCAGCGTAGTTGATTTCCCGCAACCAGACGGGCCAACCAGCACGGTGAACTCGTTGTCGGCCATTTCCAGGTTGATGCCGTGCAGGACCTCAACGTTGCCGTATCTTTTGACCAGATTTTCGAGCCGGATGGTTGGCATTGTGTCATTCTCACTTTTGTTACCGGTCACATTAGCAATTGTGACCGGTAACACAAGAAAAAACACCGGCGTTAACCTATTGATTACCTACGGTTTTGCTATTTCGTGCTGCCGCGAAAAGTCAGATCGACCTGAACGGACACCAATTTGCGACTCGCATCCGAGTCACGCGACAGCAATTCGCCAATCAGTTTTCCGGTCTCCCGTCCGATGGTCTTGGGATCGACGGACACGGTTGAGATCGGTGGCATGGCGAACCGCGACACCTCGAAATTGCCAAAACCTGCAACACCAATGTCGCCGGGCACGTTGCGACCAAATGCGGGCATGGCCGACAGCACGCCAAAGGCTGGTGCATCCGACACACAGAACACGCAGTCGGTGTCTGGAAAAGTCTCGAACAATCGGTTGGTCGCGGCAGCGCCATCCTCAATCGACAGAGGCGGTTTGCCGATTTTCAGCACCCGGTCCGTTGGCAGACCCGCTTCGGTCATGGCATCGACATACCCTTTGCGCCGCGCCGCGCCACGGGTCCAGTCGTCATCCGCCTCACCCAGAAAGGTGATGTTCCGGTATCCTTTAGCGATCAAGGCACGGGTCATATCGGCCGCCGCCTGCCTGTTGGAAAACCCGATTGTATGGCCAATCGGGTCGTCTGGCCGTTCCCACAGCTCAATCACAGGGACATGCGCATCGCTGAGCAATGCGACCGTGCGGTCCGAATGCCCGTCATAAGACAGAACAATCGCCTCTGGTCGGCGTTTCAGCATGTCCTCGACCAGCTGTTCTTCGCGCTCAATCGAATAGTCGGTGTGTCCCAACAGGATTTGCTGGCCAAATTGCTCCAACTCTTCGGTCAACGCCTGGACGGTTTCGGCAAAGTGAAGGTTGTTCAGAGACGGCACCAGTACGGCCACGAACCCAGAGCGTTTGGTGCTGAGACTGCCCGCCATGTGGTCGGGGACATAGTTCATGTCCCGCACAACCTTTAGGATCCGTTCGCGCGTATCCTGGGAAATAGGGCTGTCTTTTTTCAACGCCCGGCTCACGGTCATCCGCGAGACACCGGCGGCGCGGGCGACATCCCGCATGGTCACGGGGCCGGAAGGTTTTGTGGGGGCTTGGGCCATATCACGCAGGGTGTTCGCGGTAACAATGCGCGTCAAGGCCTTTGTCAGGGAAATGGGCGCAAACACACAGGAATGCGCCCATAAACCAAAGTTAGCGTTTCAGCGCGCCAACACCGGAGAAGCGGAATGCCTCTTGTTCCAGAGCGTCGATTTCCTCGGCGCTCATCTGATCATGGGCGACCGTGATCCGACCCAGGAAGACGAAGGGCAGTTCGTCTGCGCGGTCTTCAAGATCAGCCTTGATCGCTTCGGCTGTTGCCGCGCCCACGTCATCACCCATGCGCATGGGTGTGGCGTCCAGCTCGCCGCGGCGGATGGCGTCCAGTTCCAGCCCTGTGCCGCCCCAACCGGTCGAGAAGATCTCTTTCTCTTTGCCGACGGACACTTGTGCCTCAACGCTGCCCATCGCCATGGCGGTGTTGGCGTTGTGGATGATCGTAGCCTCTGGATAGGATTGCAGGATCAGCGATGTGCCGGCAAAGCCGCCTTCGCGCTGATACTCACCGTAGTGTTCATAGACGGTGTTCCAGCCTGCTTTTTCCTCGACGCATGCTTTGAAATCGCCCGAGCGCTGGTTGTCGGTGATACCCGGAATACCCCGGTTCATCGCCATTGTGACGCCTTCGCCCAGACGACCGATCATATAGTCGCACATGGTCAACGCACCCGCAGCAGACGAGAAGTCGAACCATGCCGCTGGCTGGTGTTCAAGATCCTTGAGCGGAGTGTGGAAGGCCCAGACATAGGTGGTCAGATCGTCGGTTTCTGCCGCCAGTTTGGAAATGTTGTCTGCCTGAATGGCCAGTTCCGAGGGGCCAAAGACGACATAGTCATAGACGTCCTTGTCCAGCACCACTTGGTTGGCATAGGTCGTTTGCAACGAATGTTCGACCTGACGCGATGCGAATTCGGTTGTTTCATACTCGATGCCCAACTGATCCAAACGCTTGGTCATGGCCAGATAGTTGCGGGCCCAGAAGTCCGAAGTGTCCGACGACGGATAGATCAAAGCGATCTGGATCGGCGCGTCTTGCGAGCCGCTGAATTTCACAGCGTCGCTGCCGACGACCGCTTGCATGGCCTCCAGCTTGCCTTCGGCATTCACCTCAAGCGGCACCCAGTAGTCGCGATCTTCGATACCGGGCAGTTCCTTCAGCGGCAGGGTCGCATGGCCATCTGCCAGTGCCATGCCTGTCATCGCTGTTGCCACGAGGGCTGTGGTTGCTAAAAGTCTCATCTTGGTTCCTCCCTTTGCAATGAGAGCGGGGCCATCGGCCGGGTCGAGGCTGCACCCTCGGCCTGGCCACCCCGCATTTGGCCGTTTACCCGCTGTTCACGGTGTCCCCGGCAAAGACGCCGCCGATTGCAAGCAAGGCAATCAACACGCCGATCAGAAGTGCGGAAAAGCGCACGAGTTTCTGACCTTCCGCGGTTTTGAGGTCGGCAAACCAGCCGCCCCCGCCATCGCGATCTTTCTTTTGAATCCAGGCATAAAGCGCCACCGAGCTGATAATCACAAAGCCCGACGCCACTGGCTGCCAGAAGAATTCAATCCGCAGTGTCACCAGTGCGTTCAGCATCATGGCGAGCAGCAACACGCCCGAGAACGATCCGATGATGGATGCGCGCCCACCAAACAGCGATGTGCCCCCAACAACCACCGCCGCAATGACGTGCAGGTTAAAGAATGGCGCCATCGTTGCCTGAATGGCGTTCTGTTTGCCGGTCAGCATCAGACCGGCCAGCGCCGCACAGGCACCACACAGCACATAGGCATAGACCTTGTGACGTTTCACGCCGATGCCGGTAAGCTCCGCCGATTCCGGGCTGGACCCGATGGCGACGGTGTAGCGGCCAAAATGCGTGCGTTGCAGGATGTAGTAGCCTGCGATCATCGTCAGAATCCCGATCACGGCAGGCGTGGGGATAAAGAACGGCGTTTGACCGCGCCCCATTTCCGTCAACACGTCCGGAAAGCGTGCCAGAACCAGACCCTTGGCCAAGAGCAGCGCGAGGCCCTTGTAAACCAGATCCATCGCCAGCGTCCCGATCAGATCGGGTACGTTCAGGCGCGTGATGATCAGACCGTTGATCAGGCCCAGAAGCGCGCCAATCGACAACGCAATCGGAATGCCGACATAGATCGAGAACCCGAATTGCTTGACCAGAAACGCCATGATGATGGCCGACAGAACGGCAACCGATCCGACGGACAAGTCAATGCCGCGCTGGGTGATGACAAAGGTCATCGCCATCGCCATCGGCATATAAAGGGCGGCGTCCTGCAGGATCAGTTCAAGGTTGCTGATCCGGTAGAACCGATCAGGCGAGGCCACGGCCATGAACAGGAAAATGGCGGCAATCATCGCCATCGGCGCGATGACAGCCATATACGGCTCAAGCCGTTCGCTCAGCGGCGGCTTATAGTCTGCGTCAACTGCGGTGTTCATGCTGCGTCCTCCTTGGCGCCAACGATCATGCCCAGCACTTCCTGGGTCGAGCTGTCTGCTGTCAGCACCACGCCAACGCATTGGCCCCGGCGCTGCACGTGAACGCGGTCGGCGACTTCGAACACGTCATCCAGCGAGTGGCTGATCAGGATCACGGCGAGGCCCTGGGCCTTGAGCGCCTTGATCAGTTTCAGGGTGCGCGCTGTTTCCTGCGGACCCAGGGCGGCGGTGGGTTCGTCCATCACCAGCACCCGAAGGCCCTCGTGATACACGGCGCGCGCAATGGCCACGGCCTGACGCTGCCCGCCCGACAGGCTGTCGGTGGGGGCGTCCAGTGATTTCAGACGCACGCCAAGGCGTTCCATCAGGACCCGCTCGGTCTCGGACCGCATCTTTTTGTTGTCGAGCACGGTGATGCCGAACACTTTTTTGGTCAGCTCATTGCCCAGAAACATGTTGGCCGCAGGATCAAGGTGATCGGCCAGCGCAAGTGTCTGATAGACCGCGTCAATGCCCGCTCTGGCGGCATCTGCGTGGTTGGAAAATTCGATCTTTTGCCCGTCGAGGTAAATGTCGCCCTCGGTCGGTTGGTAAACGCCTGTCAGCACTTTGATCAGGGTCGACTTGCCGGCGCCGTTGTCGCCCACGATGGCGAGCACCTCGCCTGCATATGCCGACAGGTCGACGCCCGCCAATGCGGTGACCCCGCCGAACCGTTTTGTGATGCCCGTCATCTGGACAAGGGGTGTCTCTTGCATGGCGTTATCCTCCGCCAACTCGGATGGGTGGCGCGGATTGTGCGCCGAAACTTTGGTCGTATCTGCAAAGTGCAGGGCCCCGAGCACTCACACCGGGACCCTGCGGGGAGGACCCTATTTCCCCCAAATGGTCGCGTAAGCGTCGCGATAAGGGATGTCAGGGTCAAACGCGTTGCTGTCGCCCAGCTTGGCCAAACCTTCGGGTGTCACCAGTGCGGGCGATGTGATGTAGCCCGAGCAGGGTTCGCCCTGGATCGCACGGTTGAGCTCATCAACGAGCTGCCAGCCTTGCAGGTTCAGCGGCTCAGCCACTGTGATCGCCTGGTAGCCGTTCGACCGAATACGCTGGAACGCAGCTTCGGAACCGTCACCAGCAGACCCCGCTTGGGGACCGGCATCGGGCGACAGACCTGCGGCTGCCAGCGACGGCCCCATAAAGTCGAAATACAGGTCGTTGATCGCCAGCGCGTGTGTCCAGCTGTCACCGTATTTCTGCAACAGCGATGTGGTCAGCGGGCCCATACGTGTCGATGTATCGGCAATCGGCGTGTCCACATATTCAAGGACCTTGCCACCGGCGGCTTCCACGGTTTCCTTGAGGCGGTCTGCCTTGTCGATGGCGATCTGATAGGTGCTGTCGGTAAAGATGACGACACCGATGTCCTTGCCACCATCGTCAATGGCCCACTCGGCGGCCACTTCGGAAACGGTCATCGCGTCGGTCGACACGTTGGAAAAGATCCCGCCGGGTGCATCGCAGCCGATTTTCGGACCAGAGTGCCACGCCACCATCGGAATATCCGAGGCAACAACACCTTCCAATGCGGCCTGCTGTTCCACGGCATCAAATCCGTTGATGATGATCCCGTCGGCCTTGAGCGCAAGCGCCTGACCGATTGCGGCTGTACGACCCTGAATGGAGCCCGCACCGTCCAGAACCCGCACGTCCCAGCCGATTTTGGCCGCGGCCTCTTCGACGCCGTTCGTGACGCCCAGGATGCCGCCGTTTTTCAGGTCACCGGCCACAACCACAATGGATTTGCCGTCTGCACCGGCGGGTCCTGTGGTGGGTCCGTCCCAACCGTCGGCCAGAACCGGCAGGCTGGTGAGCATCGTTGTGGCCAAAAGCCCCGCAACAAATGTTCTCTTTTTCATGTGTCTTCCTCCCTTTGCAATTTCAGTCTCAGCGCTTGTCTGCACCTTTTTTGCGCTGAGCGTATCCCGCGATGCCGATGGCAATCAGCAGGGTTACTCCGTTGAACAGCGGCTCGACCCAGAAGGAGCCGCCGAATTGTTGAATGCCGGAAATGCCGACCGCCAGAATGGCCACACCCACGATGGTGCCCCAGACGTTGACGCGCCCCGGTTTGATGGTGGTTGATCCAAGGAACGCACCCACAAGAGCCGGCAGCAGGAATTCCAGACCGACAGAGGCTTGTCCGATCCGCAATTTCGACGCCAGCAAGACCCCGGCCAGCGCCGTCATTGTGCCGCTCGCCACAAAGGCGCCGATCACGTATTTGCGGGTTGGAATACCGTTCAGTTGGGCCGCTTTTTGATTGGCGCCAATGGCATAGAGATACCGACCGATGGGCGTGTATTCGAGGATGATCCACATCACGACCGTGATCACCACGAGGTAATAGGCGGTGATGGGCAAGCCGAACACAAATGTGGTGTTGAGCGCGTAAAACCCGTCAGGCAACAGCCCCACCATCTGACGCCCGCCCGTGTGCCACAGCGCCAGCGCGTAGAGGACCGTGCCGGTGCCAAGCGTCGCGATAAAACTGTCAATCTTGGCCACTTCGACCAGCAGACCGTTCAGGAAACCGGCTGCAGCACCCAGCACCAGAACCACGGCCACCGCGATGGGCCAGGGCAAGCCCAGCATGGTTTGCAGGCTGATGGCCAGAATATGCCACAGCACGATGCCATACCCGACAGTCAGGTCGATGCGACCAGCGGCCATTGGGATCATGGCCCCCAGGGACAAGAGCGCGATAATCGCTTTGTCCGAGATGATGGACCGCAGGTTCAGCATGGTCGGGAACGTGTTTGGCAACAGCACCGAGAACAGACCGATCAGGAACACCGTCAGAATGACCAGACCATAGACCGGCAGGAAACGCATGATGCGCTTGCCCGTGCTCAGGCCCTTCAGTTCGGCGGAGGTCGGCTCCAGTGCGCCGGATTCAAGCGATTGCATCGACCGCGTTCCCTTCTGTCTTGATGTTTCCAGCCGAGGCCGACTGGATCAGATTTTCTGTCGTGAGACGCGTCCCGCTCAACTCGTCCACGATCGCCCCTTGGCTAAAGACGATTGCGCGGTGGCAGATGGTGGCGATTTCCTCAAAGTCCGTGGACATAATCAGGATCGCGACACCGTCGCCAAGGGCACGGTTCAACAACGCATAGATTTCAGATTTGGCGCCAACATCCACACCGGCGGTCGGGTCTTCGCAAATCAGCAGCTTGCGCTTGGTGGCGAGCCAACGGCCAATGACGACCTTTTGCTGGTTGCCGCCGGACAGCGCTTCGATGGCCAGTGTCGGATCGTTGGGCGAGAGGCCCAGCTCTGCGCCGATGATTGCGGCCTGTTCTGCTTCGACGCGCGGCGACAAGAGGTTCAGCAACTTGCGGCCAATGCCGTCGGGGTTAAGGAACGTGTTCTCGCGGATCGACAGGCTCATGGCGACCGACTCTTCGGTCCGCTCCTTTGCGACCAGTCCGACCCCTGACCGCAACGCGCGTTGCGGCGACGACAGGTCCGGTTCTTCGCCCGCCAACTCGACCGTCCCGGTGTAAGGCACAAGGCCAAACAACGCGCGAGAGATCGCCTCGTGCCCTGCCCCGCGCAAGCCGACCAGACCCAGCACTTCGTTCTTCTGCAGGTCAAACTCCAGCGTCTGCATACCCGGCACTTCAAAATTTCGTACACTCAGCACAGGCGCGCCAATGGCGTCTGTCGCCTTGACCGTCTCGCGGGTTTTACGCCCAACAATCTTCTGAACCAATTCCTCTGGCGTGGTGTGGTCGATGTTGCGCACGCCAACCATCGAGCCGTCCCGCAACACAGCAACCCGGTCCGCAATCTGAAAGATCTCGTCCAGCCGGTGCGACACATAGATCATGCCAACACCGCGTTCGCGCAGTGGGCGCAGCGCTGTAAACAGCCGTTCCACCTCATCCGCGGGCAAGGACGCCGTGGGCTCATCAAGCACCAGAAACTCGCTGTCCACCGCCAAGGCACGGGCAATCGCCACCAAAGACTTTTCAGTGCGGCTCAGGTCTTCGACGCGGGTGGTTGGATCGAAATCGCAATCCACTTTCTTGAGCGCCTCAACGGCAAAATGTTCGACGTCCCGCCATTGGATCAATCCGTTTTTGCGGGAAAAGCCCAAGGCCAGACTGATGTTTTCGGCGACCGTCATCCATTCGATCAGGCCAAGGTCCTGGTGGATAAACGCAACCTTTTGACGCTCACCAAACCCGGCCGGTTTGTGCTGATAAGGTTCGCCATCGATCAGGACCCGGCCACCGTCGGGCGTGTGAATCCCGCCCAGCACTTTGATCAAGGTCGACTTGCCCGCGCCATTCTCCCCGAGCAAGGCAACGATCTCGCCCCGCCCCACGGTCAACGACACATCCTTGAGCGCGTAAGTCCCGCCAAAATGCTTGTCGATGCTGTCAAAAAACAAACCCGTTTGCAGGTTTGGCATGGCGCGTCCTCCCAGACACAGGCCCCAACGTATCCGTTGAGTTACCCGTAACGTTACGCTAGCATCACGTCAGAGCGCGCGCTCTGTCAAGGCTTAAGTTACCCGTAACGTAAGATGGCGTGAAACGTGGAAAAGCAGAACAAAAACAACAAAGTAAGCCTATCTCAGGTGGCCAATGCCGCCGGGGTGTCCAAAATGACTGCAAGCCGTGTTTTGCGCGGCGAAGGCGGGTACTCGGAACAAACGCGGGTCAAGGTCATGGCGCAGGTCGACGCCCTTGGCTATCTGCCGAATCGTTTGGCGACGGTTTTTGCGGGCGACCAAAGCTCCACCTTCATCGGGGTGTCGATCCCGGACCTCGGAAACGAGGTCTTTGCACAGGTCCTGGAGGGCATCGACCGCAAGCTTGGGACGTTCGGATACCAGTCGGTTCTGGGCCTCACACAGCACACGCTGGAAGAGGAAGAAAACTGGATCAAGACGGTGCTGTCGTGGCAACCCGCAGGGCTGATTTTAACCGGCCGCTACCACTCTGCGCGGGCCACGGACATGCTGCGCAATGCCGGTGTTCCGGTGGTCGAGATCTGGGATCTGAACGCCGCACCGCTCGACATGAGCGTGGGCATCAACCACTTTGACAGCGGCTTTGACATGGGCCGATACCTGACCTCTTTGGGGTATCAAAACATCGGATACGTTGGGACGTCACACGACACCGCAAACGCAGCAACAGAGCGATTGCATGGGTTTTGCAAGGCCGTCGAGGGTGCAGGCGGCGCCGTGGTCAAGCAGCTTTGCCTGCACGATACGGCGACGTATTATCCCGGTTTCTACGGCACCGAACAGTTGCTGGCCGCAGCACGCGACATCGAGTGCATCTACTACCAAAATGACGCAATGGCCTTTGGCGGCCTGCAATATTGCGGGGCCAAAGGTCTGACGGTGCCTGGTGATATTGGCATCGCGGGTTGGGGTGATTTGCCGATTGCGTCAGTCATGAACCGCAGGCTGACGTCATGCCACGTGCCACACCTGAAACTGGGGCAGAAAGCAGCAGAGATGATGATGGGGCGGCTGACGGATGAACCAGTGCCGACCTGCACCGATATCGGCTTTCGTCTGATCCCAGGCTCGACCGTAAAAAACAGCGGCGCTTGAAAGGGCGGTCAATTCACAAGTGTACTGCGTGAAAGAGCTTGATGTGGTATCGTTAAGAAAGGGCAGAGAGCGCCTAAAGGCCGGATCGATCGGAACGATTGTTCACGAAAACATACCCGGCAAAGCGTTCATCGTTTAGTTTTGCAATGCATCTGGCCGGACCATTGCGTTGGAAGACCTGAGTGTAGACGACGTCGATCTGGTGCAGGCATGGTGAGCGTTCGGATGTGAACGGGTCGGGTGCTTTCGCAGGAAATGGTGAGCAGTTAGCTCGTCTCGCCCACCACCAATTCCGACCCAACATCCACACGGACCGGTGCGTCGACATCGCCGTCAAAAATCCCCTGCAACAAATCAACAACTTGCCGCCCGATATCTTCGGCCTGCACATTCACCGTGGTGATGCGCGGGTTGGAGACTTTGGCGACCTCGAAATGACCAAAGCCGGTGATGGCAAGGTCGTCCGGCACGCTCAGGCCCATCCGCTGAACCGCGCTCAGGCAACCGAAAGCCACCGGATCAGAGACGCAGACCAACGCGTCATATTGCGCAACATCGCGCCCCAGCGCCTCGATGACGGCCGCACCATGGCGCATTGAGACAGGAGCCGGGCCTGCGTCAATCATCGTAACCTCTGGCAATCGGTGCATGTCAGCCGCGCGGACGACGCCTGCGCGGCGCACGGCTCCTCGCATGTCCGCGCCTTCGGATGCCCCGACAAAGGCCAATTTGCGCCGACCGGTTGCCGCCAGATGTCCAACCACGTGGGCCATGGCATCGCTGTTGGAAAACCCAACCACATGTCCCAGCGGATCACGCGGCAAGTCCCACATTTCGATCACCGGAAGGCCCCTGCCCTTGATCAAGCTGCGCGTGGCATCGGTGTGATGCCCGCCGGTCAAAACCAGCGCCTCAGGGTTGCGGGTCAAAAGCTGGCGCACCAACTCTTCTTCGCGTTCAACGCGGTAGTTGGTACTGCCCAAAAGCAACTGCACACCCGCCGCGCCCAAACCACTGGTCAGCGCCCGAAACGTTTCGGCGAAATTCGCGTTGTTCACCGATGGCAATGTGACTGCGACAAACCCGCTTTTCTGTGTGCGAAAGGCCTGGGCCGTACTGTCGTAGACATAGCCCAACTGTTGCGCCACATCGCGTACACGGGCGCGCGTCTGCGCGTTCACCGTCCGGTCGTCGCGCAGCGCGCGGCTGACAGTCATAGGAGACATGCCAACCGCCTGGGCCACATCGCGCATGGTCACACGGCCCGTCATGCGCGATTACCCGACGTATTCATGCCGTTCGGTCACGTGGTGGTGGATCCGTCCGTCAAAGAACTCGGCCACAATCTCGCCGGTCACGTCCCGCGACTGGGCGCGAAACGGGCTGTCCAGTGCGGCAGCCATCGCGGCATCGTCAGGATAGCTGATCGCAAGGATCAGAGGAAATTCGGGCGCGCCCTCGTCTCGGTCATCGCTGAACATCACGCGCACATCGGAGTTGCCGGGAAACTGACGCCAGAGCGGCACCAATCGCGACAGCACCGCATCGCGAAAGGCGGGGGTTTGTCCGGGCTTTACAGCGCCTTCGAACAGGGCAAATCGTGTGATCATGTTGCAAATTCCTCTTTCGCACCGTTGAAAAATTCCATCACCGCAGCCTGATCCTCGCCGCCCAAACCGGCGGCCGTCAGCATGCGGTGAATTTCGGCGCACAGGCCGGTCATGGGCATCGACGTCCCGGTTTGGCGGGCCAAGTCATTGACCGCATTCAGGTCCTTGACCATGTTGTCGATCCGGCCCGTCCTGCGGTAATCCTTGGCGGCAAAACGCGGCAGGTATTCTTGCAGCAGCGCCGAATCCGCGCGCCCACCCTTGAGAGCTTGCGGGATTTTTTCTGCGTCCACGCCTGCGTCCAGTGCCAATTGCGTGGCCTCTGCCACGGCAAGAAAACCCAACCCACACAGGACCTGATTGATCAGCTTTGTGGTTTGCCCGGCTCCTGACGGCCCCATGTGCGTATAATTCGACGCCACGTGTTTCAGCGCCTGGTGCGCACGCGCCACATCGTCAGGCGCACCACCTGCCATCAATGTCAGCTCACCGATCAACGCCTTTGGCGCACCACCGGACAGCGGGCTGTCGACCCATGCCAACCCGCGTTCAGCAGCCATTTTTGCGAATTTGCGCGTCGCATCAGGTTCGATGGATGACATGTCGATGATCACCGTGCCTTCGGCGGCGCCCTCCACGATGCCGTCCTTGCCAAACGCGGCAAGGCCAACGATGCGAGACGCGTTCAGACTGGTGATGACAAAATCCACGTCGCGGGCTGCCTCGGCGGCAGTGGTCGCCGCAACCGCACCCTTTTCGACCAACGCGGCAACACGGTCCGCATCGAGGTCAAACACCTTGAGCGTATTGCCGGTTTCCAGCAGGCGCGTTCCGATGGCACCACCCATGGCACCGGCACCGATCAGTGCAATCTTTTCACTCATATCATTGTCCCCCGGACGTATTCTTCGGATTGCGCGACGACCTCGTCATACGGGCGGGCGATGTCGATCTCGCTGCCCCATTCACCGGCCTCCAGCCGTTCCAGCGTCGCGAACTGACTGTCGAGCAACGAGGGCGGCATGAAATGACCGGGGCGCGAAGCAACGCGCTGGCTCAACACATCCTTGGGTGCGTCGAGGTGCAGGAAATGCACCGGCTCATCGACTTCTTCGCGGATCCAGTCGCGGTATCTCCGCTTGAGCGCAGAACATCCGACGACAACCGCGCCATCATATTTCGCCATCAACCGACCGACATCCGCCAACCAGGGCGCGCGGTCCGCGTCGTCCAGCGGTGTGCCGCGTGTCATCTTGTCGATATTGCATTTCGGATGCAGGTCATCTCCATCGACAAAAGTCACATTGCACGTTGCCGAAAGCGCGGTCCCGACCGACGACTTGCCACAGCCGGACACCCCCATGAGGACATAGCACCGCATCAGAGCGACGCCGTGATGCCGCCGTCGACGTACAGCGTGTGACCGTTGACAAAGCTTGAGGCCTGAGACGACAGGAACACGGCTGCCCCCACCAGTTCATCCACTTGGCCCCAGCGCCCTGCGGGCGTCCGTTTTTCCAACCAGGCCGAGAATTCCGGGTCAGCAACGAGCGCCGCATTGAGCGGAGTGTCGAAATACCCTGGCGCGATTGCGTTGCACTGCAGACCGTGCTTGGCCCAGTCGGTGGCCATCCCTTTGGTCAGGTTTGCCACTGCGCCCTTGGTCGCCGTGTAAGGCGCGATGCCGGGCCGGGCCAAGGCCGTTTGAACCGAAGCGATATTGATGATCTTGCCAGCGCCGCGCGCGATCATGTGGCGGGCGACGGCCTGACCCACGTGGAAAACGCTGGCGATATTGGTTTGCAACAGACGCTCGAACGCATCAGCGGGAAAGTTCTCCAACTCGGTCCGGTGCTGCATGCCTGCGTTGTTGATCAGGATGTCGATTGGTCCGCTGTCCGCCTCGAAGGCGTCGATGGCGGCACGCACGCCGTTGTGGTCGGTTGCGTCGAACGCCACCGCGTCGACAGTGTGACCGGCGGCACGCATGGTGTCCGCTGCCGCTGACAACTTGGCTGTGTCGCGACCGTTCAAAACGATCTGTGCACCCGCCTGCGCCAACCCTTGGGCCAAGGCAAAGCCGATCCCTTGCGAGGACCCGGTGATCAGGGCGCGGCGGCCCGAAAGCGAAAAGAGCGTGGACATGGAATTCTCCGGGTCTGTGCGGCCGGCGGGATTGACGTTGGCCTTCTGATACCGATAACATGATACCGATAACATCGCCTGTCAATCGGTGAATCGCAACTTCTGTTGAACACTTCCCGCGCCCCAAGGTACGGTCTGGACGTAACGGGGGACGTGCGTCACCATCACTGTGCATACCTTTGAAAGGGACACTCATGAAAGTCATCGTTGCGCATGCCGCCAAGGATCTCAGGGTCGAAACACGCGACCTGCCCTCGCCCGGTGTGGGCCAAGTGCGGATCAAGATGGCGGCGGGCGGCATCTGTGGCTCTGACCTGCATTACTACAACCACGGCGGGTTCGGTGCGATCCGGCTGCGAGAGCCGATGATTCTCGGCCATGAGGTCGCGGGGCATGTGGACGCGGTAGGCGACGGCGTGGACGCGCCCACGCCCGGAACACTGGTCGCCATTTCGCCATCGCGTCCCTGTGGCACATGCGAATATTGCACCAAGGGCGCGCAAAACCATTGCCTCAACATGCGGTTTTACGGCTCGGCCATGCCGTTTCCGCACATTCAGGGCGCGTTCCGCGAGTACATCGTCGCCGATGTCGCGCAATGCGCGGATGCGGGCGATCTGACCCCTGGCGAGGCCGCGATGGCCGAACCTTTGGCCGTGGTGCTGCACGCCGCCCGCCAGGCAGGCGACTTGATGGGCAAACGGGTTCTTGTCACCGGGTGTGGCCCCATCGGCCTTTTGGCCGTGCTGGTCGCGCGCGCGGCGGGTGCTGTGGACATTGCCGCGACAGACATCTCGGATTTCACACTTGGCAAAGCGCGCGACGTTGGCGCGGATGCCACGGCAAACGTCGCCACAACGGCTGACCCGCTTGAAAAATACACCGCGAACAAAGGACACTTTGACGTTCTGTTTGAGTGTTCGGGGGTCGCATCTGCCTTGGCCTCTGCGGTCCCTGCCCTGCGGCCGGGAGCGACGATTGTGCAACTGGGACTGGGTGGCGACATGACCCTGCCGATGCAGGCCATGACCGCCAAGGAACTTCAGCTCAAAGGATCATTCCGGTTCCACGCGGAGTTCTTTACCGCCGTTGAAATGATGCGCACCGGACGGCTGAACGTGAAACCGCTGATCACCCATCAGATCGAGATGGATGACGCACAGGCGGCGTTTGAGCTTGCCTCGGACCGCAGTCAGGCCATCAAGGTGAACGTGACGTTCTGACGGGACACGCATCAGGTGACACGCGACACCGTTTGGTACTTTGGCTCACGCCAAGCTTCGGTTGTCATCACGTTCTCAAGAATCTCAGCGGCGCGGACCACATCCGCCTCGCTGATATAGAGCGGTGTGAACCCAAAGCGCATGATGTTGGGCTGCCTGAAATCGCCGATGACGCCGCGATCAATCAAGGCCTGCATGGCGGGATAGCCGTGTTGAAATGCAAATGACACCTGTGACCCGCGCATATTTGGATCACGCGGCGATGCAAGCGTCAGCATCGGGCAACGGGCCTCGACCTCGCTGATGAACCGCTCTGACAACTGAATGGACGCGGCCCTGATATCGCGCAGGTCAACGCCGTCCCAAACGTCCAACGCGGCGTCGAGTATCGATAATTGAACCACGGACGGCGTCCCCACACGCAGCCGTTCGGTCGACATGGCGGGGCGGTAGTGCCGCTCCATCGCAAATGGCGCGTCGTGGCCCAGCCAACCCGACAAAACCGGTTGCAGGTCCAGCACAATGTCAGGTCGCACATAGATGAAGGCCGGCGCACCGGGTCCGCCATTGAGGTACTTGTACGTACACCCCACCGCAAATTCCGCGTTGCTGGCCGTCAGGTCAACAGGCAGTGCGCCTGCGCTGTGCGCGAGGTCCCAGATCATTACGGCGCCCGCGTCATGCACGGCTTGCGTCACCGCCTGCATGTCGTGCAGTCGGCCAGTGCGGTAATCCACATGGGTCAACATGACCACAGCCACGTCGTCTGTCAGCTCTGACAGAACGTCCTCAGGCGCGGGAGTTTTGAGAACGTAGCCTTTGTCCAGAGTGCGGATCAGGCCCTCGGCCATGTACAGGTCCGTAGGAAAGTTACCGTCGTCCGACAGGATCACCCGCCGATCGGGCCGCATGTTGAGGGCCGCAGCCAGCGCCTGATAAACCTTGATCGACAAGGTATCGCCCGTTGCCACAGAGCCGTCCGCCGCACCAATCAGCCCGGCAATCCGCGACCCGACCTTGGCTGGCAACGCCATCCACCCGGCGGAGTTCCACGCTCGGATCAACTGGTCACCCCACTCACGTGCAATGACTTCGGATGCGCGCGCACCCGCGTGTTTCGGCAGTGGCCCTAGCGAGTTGCCATCGAGATAGATCAGATCCTCGGGCAGCTCGAAGAGGTCGGGTCTTGGAAGATGTGTTGCCATGTCAAAGCTCTCCGCGCAGATGCCAAAGTTCAGGGAACAGTTCGACCTCTAGCATGCGGCGCAGGTATTGCACGCCGGATGTGCCGCCAGTGCCGCGCTTGAAGCCGATAATGCGTTCGACCGTTGTCACGTGATTGAACCGCCAGCGGCGAAAGTAGTCTTCGAGATCGACAAGCTTTTCCGCCAATTCGTATAAGGACCAATAGGTTGCGACATCTTCGTAAACCACTTTCCACCGCGCCTGGATCGCCGGATCGTGTGCGTGGGGTGCATCAAGTGTGGGCGTTGGTGGCTGTGCATCTGGGCCATCGAGGCTGTGATACAAATGGTCAATCACTGCGTCATATAGGCTGGGACGCGCCAGTTCGGCCATCAAGGTCGCGTGGGCCTCTGGCACATGAGCGTGAGGGGCCATCATGTTTGGATTGCGGTTGCCGAGGATGAACTCAATCAACCGGTATTGATGCGACTGAAACCCTGACGATGGGCCCAGGCTTTCCCGGAATGTCGTGTAGTCAGCAGGCGTCATGGTGCGCAAAACGTCCCACGCGCTGTTGAGCTGTTCAAAGATGCGGCTGACCCGTGCCAGCATCTTGAACATATGGCTCATATTGCCCGCGATCAGCGCGTCGCGCGCCGCATTCATTTCGTGGATTGCCAGTTTCATCCACAGCTCACTGGTCTGGTGCTGGATGATGAAAAGCAATTCGTCATGCGCCGGGCTGAGCGGATGCTGTTGCGTCAGCAAAGCATCCAGATGCAGGTAGTCGCCATAGGACATGGCGTCCTTGAACTGCATCTTGGCGCCTTCCTCACTCGGATCATAGGCATTGCCGCTCATGTCTTCCCCCTTCACCTGTCGCGCCATTTTCACGCTCGACCGCGCAACTGCAAGGGTGAGTGGCCGGGATCACTGACAAATCGCAGCCCGGCTTGCACCACTTGGCTGGCCGGTCCAATGTAATCGCATTGAAACCAGAGTGCGCCATGGATCTGAAAGACAAAACTATCGTCGTTACCGGAGCCGCCAGCGGGATCGGGCGCGCACTGTGCGGGGCCTTCGCAGCCGAAGGTGCAAAACTCATCGTTTGTGCTGATCTTGATGCTGAGGGTTCAAGTTCTGTATCTCAAAAGATCAATGGCTTGTCATACGCAGTTGATGTTTCAAACGAAGATGAAATCGCAAGCCTTGTCGATACCGTTGAAAACGAACACGGCCCGATTGACCTCTTCTGCTCAAACGCCGGGGTTCTTGTCGAAGGCGGTGTCGAAACACCCGATGCAGACTGGCAGCGGCTGTGGGATATCAACGTTATGGCGCATGTCTGGGCGGCCCGGCATGTCGTGCCTCGAATGACAGCCAGAGGCGGTGGCTATTTGTTGAATACGGCATCAGCCGCCGGGCTTTTGAACCAGATCGGGTCGGCCCCTTACGGTGTGACAAAACACGCGGCGGTCGGGTTGGCGGAGTGGTTGGCCATGACACACGGGGACGCGGGCATCAAAGTGTCCGTGCTTTGCCCTCAGGCAGTGCGCACGGCCATGACGGATGGGTTCGAGGAACACGTGGCCGCCATCGACGGCATGTTGGAGCCGGAGGATGCGGCACGCGCCTGTGTCGACGCCATCAAGGCCGAGCAATTCCTCGTGCTGCCGCATGCCAACGTACTAGATTACATGCGTCACAAAACGGCTGACTATGATCGCTGGATCGCAGGGATGCGCAAACTCAATCGGATTTACGGCAACGGCTGACCCGTCAGGTCTTGGGTGTAACGGGCCGGATCAAACCCTCTTGGGCAACTGACGCGACCAGCGTCCCGTTGCGGTCGTAAATCATACCTCGGTTAAACCCACGCCCCCCGCCGGACCACGGGCTGTCCATTGCATAGAGATGCCAGTCGCAGAACTCTGCTGGCGCATGGAACCACATCGCGTGATCGAGGCTTGCGGCCATGACCCGCCCGGTGAACCAGGTTTGCCCATGCGGACGCAGCGCCGTGCCAAGCAGGTTCAGATCCGACGCATAAGCAAGCAGGCAATGCTGCAATTGCGGGCTGATCCCGCGGGCTGCGGCCATGCGAAACCACAGATGGCTTTGGTCCGCGACAGGTTCAGGCGTAAAGAAGTCGCGCGGTGCGACCTCACGAATATCGATGGGCCGGGGCCGCAGGAATTCGTCATGGTATTTTTCCGGTATCTTGTCCAGAACCTGACGCCGCAGCGTGTTGCGATCGGCCAGATGATCCGGTGCCTCAACCTCTGGCATTGGGTGCTGGTGATGCCACCCGTCCTCTGCGACATGAAAGGACGCAGACATGTTCAAAATCTGCCGTCCGTGTTGAATGGCAACAACCCGCCGCGTGGTAAAGCTGCCGCCGTCGCGGGCGCGGTCGACCTGATAAACGACAGGTATCTCCGGATCACCCGGACGAATGAAATAGGCGTGCAGGCTATGGCACAACCGATCCTCGACGGTTTGGTAGGCCGAGGCCAGCGCCTGTCCAATCACCTGACCGCCAAAGATGCGCGTCGGAGTCTCGCCACCCTGCCCCGTGCCGCGAAACAGATCGACCTCGAGCGGTTCAACAGCCAGCAGGTTCAGCAGTGTCTCATGGGCGTCGGTCATGGAATGGGCTCCGAATTGGTCCTGCGCTGTGCCTGTCACATCAATGCGCCGTGCACTAGTGCCTTCAACTCTGCCCGCGCAGGATAGCTTGAGGAAGGGCTGAGTTGGGTAAAGAAAACGACGCTCAGGTCGTGGGCGCGGTCCACCCAAAAGAACGTAGAGGCCATGCCGCCCCAACTGAAATCGCCCAAGGATGACGGCACGCGGCTGCGCGCGGGGTTGATCACAACCGCCCCGCCGATGCCAAAGCCCATGCCATCCATCGGTTGCTCGGCAAAACTTGCCGGACCCAGACTGGCGATGTCGCCGGACAGATGGTTCGACATCATAAAGTCTGCTGTGGCGGGCGATACAAGGCCACCACCACCCATGCGCAAGCACTCCGCAAAGCGCATGTAGTCGTCCAGCGTGCCAACCAGACCACCGCCGCCACTGAGGCATGTGGCGCCCAGAAACGGGGACGCGTCGGCACTGTCGACCTGTCGTAATGTGTCAATCCCAGCTGCACCGCCCCCCAAGGCCATCGCATTCCCCGCCAGCGGGGTATACAGGGCCGCAAAACGGTCCCGTGCGTGCACTGGCACCGAAAATCCCGTCTCGGTCATGCCCAACGGATCAAACACGCGCTCTTGAAGAGCCTGGTCGAGCGGCTTGCCCGTCACGACTTCGATCACCCGCCCGATCACGTCGATGCCGACGGAGTATTCCCAGCGCTTCCCCGGCGCAAAGGCCAATGGCAACTGTGCCAGTGCCGCACATTGATCCGCCAAGGTCGAGGCGTTGGGTTTGAACAACAGGTCCTGCGCCGCCATGGCCTGAGGCAGCAGACCGGGATTGAACGGATAGCTGAAGCCGGACTGATGTGTCAGCAACTGGTGCAAAGTCGGCACCGCAACAAGCTCGACCTGATCGAGATGCTTGGCCCCCGGCACCAAGGCGCAGGGGCTGTCAAATTCGTGCAGAAAACGCGACAGCGGCGCATCCAGATGCAACTCGCCTTCTTCAACGAGCATCATCAAAACGAGCGATGTGATCGGCTTGGTCATGGAATAAATGCGCGCCACGGTTCCCCGGTCAAATAGCGCATCCTTTGTCACGTCACGCACCCCTGCGCCGTGGAAATACGCCTCTTTCCCTCGTTGCTGGATGAGAACGGAGAGCCCGGCAAACTTGCGCTGCGCCACATAGCGGTCGGCCCACGCACCGATACGTTTCAGGCGGTCGGGGTCCAGTTCCAGCGTCATCGTGGTTTCCCTTGTACATGGTTGCGCCGCAACGATAGCCGGACCAGACGCCTTGCCAAGTCAATTCACGCGCCGCTACGCTCTAAGCATCAGGAGGAACCGCATGTTGAAACTCTACTTCGCGCCGCGCAGCCGTGCGGTCCGTGTCGCCTGGATGCTCGAAGAAATGGGGGCCGCATACGAGCTTGTGTCCTATGAACTGGGCGATCCGGCAATGCGCGGTGCAGACTACCGCGCCATTCACCCGATGGGCCGCGTGCCGGTGCTTGAGGATGGCCCTGTGCGCATCATGGAAAGCGGTGCGATACTGGAATACCTGATCGCGCGCCACGGAGGCGAAGCATTCAAACCGGCCGCAGACAGCCCGTTTTTCCCCGATTACCTCACCTGGTTGCACTATGCCGAGGGGATGTTGATGCCACCCGTCAACTCATACATGGTCGAGACGGTATTCCTGCCCCCGGACAGGCAGTCGGTTGTGCATGCAAAGCGCGCCAAGAAGCTGTTGGGACAGATGCTGGTTGCCGTCGATCAAGCGTTGGCGGACCGTTCGTTTCTGGCTGGTTCGTTTTCGGCGGCGGATATCATGATGGGGTCAACGGCGATGGCAGCACAAACCATTGGCGTGGATATGTCCGAGATGCCGCATCTGCGCGACTACATCGACCGCCTCGCGCAGCGTCCGGCCTATGTCAAAGCGTCCAGTCTTTGAAGGCGGTCACACCTCCAGCCATTCCTTACGAACATCCTCGCGCGCCTTGAGATCGGCGGGCGTCCCTTCGAACACGACCCGCCCATGGCCCATGACATAGACCCGGTGGGCGATATCGAGGGCGATGGACAACTTCTGTTCCACCAGCAGCGTGGCGATGCCGCGACGCGCGATTTCCTGCAACAGTTGCGCGACCCGCTGCACCATCTGGGGTGACAGTCCTTCGGTGGGTTCGTCGATCATCACCAGATCGGGGTCGCCCATCAGCGTCCGGCACATGGTCAACATCTGCTGTTCGCCGCCGGACAAAACGGACGCCTCGACATCCGCTCGCGCGCTCAGGTTTTCGAACATGTCGAACATGTCCTGCATCGACCAGCGGCCCGCACCGTCCTTTTGGCCGGGCTTCAAACCAAGGATTAGGTTTTGCCGCGTGGTCAGGCCGGGAAAAATGTCCCGGTTCTCAGGCACGTATCCGATGCCAAGGTTTGCAACTTCAAAGGCCTTCTTGCCCGCAATTTCCGCCCCTTTGAACCGCACAGAGCCGTGCGGGTGCACTTCGCCCATCACGGCCTTGCACGTGGTGGAGCGCCCGACGCCATTGCGCCCAAGAAGTGCGACGATCTCGCCTTCGGCGATGCGGATGTTGACCCCTTGCAGGATGTGCGATTTGCCGTAATAGGCGTGCAGGTCCGTGACATCCAACATCTCAGTGATCCTCCAGCGCGGCGCCGAGATAGGCCTCTTGCACCTTCGGATTTGCGCGCACGGCCTCGGGGGTGCCCGTGGCGATGATCTCTCCATAGACCAGCACGGATATCTGATCGGCCAAGCCAAACACGACGCCCATGTCATGTTCGACCATCACCAAGGTCTTGCCCGTGGTGACGGTGCGTATCAAATCGACGATGTAATCCGTTTCCGAATGACTCATGCCTGCGGTTGGTTCGTCCAACATGATCACATCCGCGCCACCCGCGATGGTGATCCCAATCTCCAGAGCGCGCTGTTCGGCATAACTGAGCACGCCCGCAGGCAAATCGCGCCGCGCCGTCAGGTTGATCTGTTCGAGGATTTCCTCAGCACCCTCTGTCAGCGCGCGGCTGCGTCCGACCATGGACCAGAAGTTGTAGCGATACCCGAGCGACCACAGCAGCGAACAGCGGACGTTTTCGAACACGGTCATCTTTGGAAAAATGTTGGTGATCTGGAAACTACGCGACAGGCCCATCCGGTTGATCTCGAACGGGGCTTTGCCAGCCAGGTCCGTGCCATGCAGCGTGATTGAACCACCCGACTGGGGAAAACGGCCCGTGATCAGGTTGAACAGCGTCGACTTCCCGGCCCCATTTGGACCTATCACGGCATGACGCTCGCCTTTTCCAATTGACAGATCCACGCCACGGATGATCTCGGTTTTGCCAAAGGACTTGCGCAAATCCGCCAGTTCAAGAGCAGGTGTCATGGCTGCCCCCCGTCGGCTGTGTTCGCTTCGGACCAAGCAGCAGCAAGCGATGGCGCGGTGGCACGCGCAATCCAAAACCCAACCACGGTTGCCGCAATCGCCAGCACCCAGGGCAGGACCGTGTGACTGTCAAAGGTGGTCCAATAGACCGTCATCTCGTGATCCCCGACCGACGCATGGCGCACATGAAAGACCATTTCGATCAGCGCGGCAGCACCAAGGCATCCCACAAAACCGGCACCCAGAGTGCGAAGATAGGGAAGCGCCAAAACCGACAGTTTGCCCAGCCGCATGGCAGGGACATGCATCATGATCAAACCGGCCAGCCCGCCAGGGAAGAACATCACCGTGACGACAAAGACGATGCCCAGATAAAACCCCCACAATTCGGTCTGCAAGCTGAGCACCGTCTGCACAAGGGTGAACACGATTGCACCCAAAATGGGGCCAAAGAAGAACCCCACACCGCCGAGGAAGGTGACCAGTAGAATGATGCCGGACTGTGTCGTGTTCAGGTTCTCTTCGGTCAGGATCTCGTAGTTGATCGCAAACAAGGCGCCCGCGATGCCCGCAAAGAAACCCGATGCCACAAAGGAATAAAACCGCACCCACCGCGCGGAATAACCGAGGAACTCCGCGCGCTCCGGATTGTCACGCACAGCGTTGGCCATACGACCAAGGGGCGTGCGGGAATACAGATACATGAGCGCCGCCGATAGCATCAGCCAGACCGCGATCAGATAGTAGACCTCGATCTGCTGCAGAAACTCAACGCCAAGGAACGGCAGACCGTATGTGCGATCACCTGAAATGCCTTCTTCGCCACCGAAGAAGGCCACGATGATGACAGAACAGGCCGCGATCAATTCGCCCACGCCGAGGCTAATCATTGCAAAGACGGTGCCTGCCTTGCGTGTCGAAAATGACCCCACGATCATGGCCAGCCCCATGCCGAACAGGCCACCAAAGATGGGCAACAAAGGCAGCGGCAGTTGGGAAAAGAACGCGTCGTTGTTGATGATGTGCATGCAGGCAAACCCGCCAACACCGGCGTAGACCGCATGGCCAAAGGACAGCATGCCGCCCTGCCCCAGCAACATGTTGTACGCGAGCGCGAAAATGATGGTGATGGCCATCTGGTTCATGATGGTGATGGCGGAATTGGCCGTAAAGATGAACGGCAACACCAGGAGCGCCACCGCCGCGATGCACCACGGCGTGAGAGCCAGCATCATGGACCCCGCGCGCACGCCCTGAGCGGATTTAGACGCGTTTGTCGTCGATTGATCCGTCATGCGTCACGTTTCCCGAACAGGCCGTAGGGACGAAAGATCAGGATAAGAACCATTAGGACGTATGGAAGGATATCGGCAATCTGCGGGCTGGTGATGCTCCAGAGGTCGCGCCACGGGCTGTCCCAAATTGGCTCGGGCTTGGTAAAGCCGAAGGTGGTCAGCAGGTCCTCCATCCGCAGGTTGTAGGCCTTGGAAAAGGTGGTGATCCAGCCGATGAGCAGTGAGGCGACCAACGCGCCCCAGAGGCTTCCCAACCCACCGATGACGATCGTCACGAACACGATGGACCCCAGCACAAAGGCCATGCCGGGGAAGGTCCCGAGGACAGGTCCCGCTATCACGCCAGCCACACCGGCCAATGCGGTGCCAACGCCAAACACACCCATGAAGATCAGCGGGACATTGTGCCCGAGCGCTTCAACGGTTTTGGGATAGGTCAGCGCGGCCTGAATGATCATCCCCACCCGCGTCCGCGTCAGAACCCAAAGCAGACCGATAAAGATCGCCACGGAGATGAAGATCATGAAGATCTTGTAGGCCGGGATCGAGTTGCCCGCGATGGCGAAGGCGGTGAATTGCAGGATGTCGGGCCCCTCATAGGGCATCTGGTTCTTGCCCCAGATGAATTGCACCAGCTCCTCGATCAAAAGCGCAAGCCCGAAGGTGAAGATCAATTCCGGCACATGGCCGTATTGGTGTACCCGGCGCAGGCCGTATCGTTCAACCCCTGCACCCATCACGCCAACCACAAGCGGTGCAATCAAAAGGCCCATCCAGAAGCCCAGTGCGAGGCTGATCTGGAAGGCGAAATAGGCACCCAGCATATAGAAGCTGGCATGGGCAAAGTTGAGGACGCCCATCATGGAAAAGATCAGGGTCAGCCCGGCCGACAGCATGAAGAGCAACAGGCCTGTTACCAGGCCGTCAATCAGGTTGACGAGGATGAGATCCATGGACGCATTCCCTAGCGTGATCCAAAGGACGCCTGACGGCGACGCGGTCGTTCAGGGGGCGTTGCCCCCGCCCTGCGGGCTCCCCCAAGGTATTTGGGGCGAAAGGAAAGGCACGGCCCTCTCTTGCAGTGGGAGAGCCGTGCACTCGGTTCAGGGACGCCGCATTTTGCAGCTTGTCTCTGAGTCCATGGCCGCGAGCGACACTGTGTTTTCGACTTTGATCCCGTAGCCGGAATTGTCGTAGTCGAAGGTGATACCGTCGTCGGTATGGGCGTGGATGTGCACATCCTGAATCAACTGGTGATCGACTTCGCGCATTTTGATTGTGCCACCCCAGAGGTTCTCGTGCTCCATCCCTTCGAGCGCGTAGGCGACCTTGACGACATCCGTTGCGCTGCCTGCCTCGTCGATGGCACGGGCGAGCATTTCGATGACATTGGTGATGCGCGCCTGACTGATGTTACCATCGGGATACTTGGCCTTGAAGGCCTCGTAATAGGCGGCGGCGCGGTCGTTGGCAGGTGGATTGATCTGCCCTTCGGCCACGAGGCGCAGCGCGCCTTCACCGGTTTCGCCAAAGGCGGCGGTGATACCGTCCGCAGCGGCATAATAGGTGAAGATTGGCCCCTGATAGCCGTTCTCAAGCACTGATTTGCCAAGGCCCAGCATGTCTGCGCCCCAATTGCCGGTAATGATAGCATCCGCCTCGGAGGCGACGATCTTGCGGCTGTAGGGGGTGAAATCCTTGACCTTGCCGATGGGGTGAAGTTCGTTGCCGACGATCTCGATGTCGGGCCGTTTTTCACCGATGAAACGTACGGCGGCGGCAGCCACCGCTTTACCGAACGAATAGTCCTGGCCGATGATGTAGACCTTTTTGATCCCGTCATCCTGAGCGATCACGTCCGTCAACGCATCCATCTTGATGTCCGCATTGGCGTCAAACCGGAAGTGCCAGAAATTGCATTTGTCGTTGGTCAGTGCCGGGTCGACGGCTGAGTAGTTCAGGAACAAAATCCGGTCTTCCGGGTTCCTCCGGTTGTGCTTTTGAATGGCTTCGGTCAGCGCGTTGGCCACGCCAGAACTGTTGCCCTGGGCGATGTAGCGGATGCCCTGGTCAATCGCGACTTGCAGTTGGATCAACGACTCCTTGGGGCTGATCTTGTTGTCGAAAGCGACGATTTCGAATGTGTCGCCGCCCAGAACACCGCCCTTTTTGTTGACCAACTCGTCGGCGGCAAATTCGTACTGGTGGAGACCATTGGTGCCGGTCCCGGCAAACGGCCCGGACAGCGGGTCGATGAAAGCGATCTTGATCGTGTCAGCGGCGGCAGCGAAGGCACTGACAGACAGAGTCAGGGCCGTGGCCAAGCCAAGCGTGATGGATGTGCGCATGTGTTCCTCCCTAGAACGCGGACCGCCCCGGTGACCTCTTTTCGGGCCAGATTGAGAGGCGGGATAAGTCCAGCGTTGCACACGCACGTAATAAGTCAAGCGCCTAGGTTGAATCGGTGTCTTTCAGCGCATCCAACCGCACAACGCCTCAATCGACATAAAGTATGCCGCGTAAATATTTGTTATTTATCACTTTTCAAAGCCTTTAAGCCGTTGTCCGCAAACATGGGGACGAAGGCCCCCAACTGCATGGCGCGTTCAGGGTTTGATGCGTTGCCGTCTATCGCACGTTTCAGGACGCCCTGAATGATTGCACCCATACGGAAAAAACAGAACGCCACGTAAAAACCAAACCGGTCGATGCGCGCCAATCCCCGTCGGTCACAATAGGCCGCGACAAAGTCTGCGTCCGTTGGCAGTCCCAATGCGACCCTGTCCACGCCCATCAACCCGCGGCCCTGTGCGCCAGCGGGCAATTGCCACTGCATGATGACCGAGGCCAAGTCAGCATAGGGGTGGCCAATTGTGCTGAGTTCCCAATCCAGTACCGCCAGGCACCGCGTACCCTCAGGTTCAAAAATCATGTTATCGATACGGTAGTCACCGTGCACCAGCGTGCGTTGTCCATCATCGGCAGGCATGTCCGACATGAGTCGGTCCATGAGACGATTCATCGACGGGATGTCCTGCGTTGCAGACGCGCGGTACTGTTTCGACCAGCGCGCAACCTGGCGCTCCAGATAGTGCCCCGGCGGGCCGTAGTCCGAGAGGCCAACCGCATCAATGTCCACCTCGTGCAGGGCGGCAAGAACGCGGTTCATGTCATCGATCACGGCGTGCCGGTCAGGCGCCGTGAGGCCATCCATCGTTGGTTCGTTGAAATTTCGGCCTACCACGTGATCCATCACGTAGAAATCCGATCCAATGACGTTCTGATCCTCGCACAAGACGTGCATTTTCGCGACAGGCACGTCCGTTCCAGCCAACGCCCGCTGGACGCGAAACTCGCGGTCCACTGCGTGCGCGGATTTCAACAGTTGGCCCGGAGGTTTGCGCCGCAACACATATGTCCCCGCCTGCGTTTCCAGTTTGAACGTCGGGTTGGATTGACCACCCGCAAACTTGGTGGCCGTGATGGGGGCATCAAACCCCGGCAACTTGTCCTTGAGAAATGCAGAGACTGCCTCGGTATCCAGTGTTTGTGTGTCCATGTCAGCCTCCGAACTCTGCGGCCAGCCGCTTGCCTGCGCGGGTGTATTCCCCGGCGATGCGATCCACGATTGAGGCCGCAGGACCCACCGATTTTATGGCACCAATCCCCTGACCCGAGCCCCAGATGGTTTTCCACGCTTTCGGCTTGGATGACCCGGATGAAAAGTTCATCGAACTGGCGTCGGCCTGTGGCAGGTTGTCGGGGTCCATGCCCGCCGCTTCGACAGACCCGCGCAAGTAGTTGCCCCAAACGCCTGTAAACAGTGAGGAATAAACGATGTCCTCGGCGCCGCTGTCCACGATCATGTCCTTGTAGCCTACATCGGCGTTTGCTTCGTCCGTCGCGATGAACGGCGAACCGACATAGCCGAAATCCGCCCCCATCGCACGCGCGGCCAGCAATGCCTCACCCGTTGCGATTGCGCCGGACAGGGCAAGTGGGCCGTCAAACCACTCCCGAATTTCGCGGATCAAGGCGAGGGGCGATTGCTGCCCTGCGTGCCCGCCTGCACCGGCCGCCACGGCAACCAGTCCATCCGCACCCTTGTCTATCGCCTTGCGCGCAAAGGTGTTGTTGATGACGTCATGCAGCACAACGCCGCCGCAAGAATGGGCCGCTTCGTTCACTTCGACGCGCGCACCGAGGCTGGTGATCCAGATCGGCACTTTGTGCTTTGTGCAGATTTCCAGGTCACGTTCCAACCGTGTGTTTGAGCGATGCACAATCTGGTTGACTGCAAAGGGCGCAGCAGGGTGATCGGGGTTGTCCTGATTGTGCCGGTCCAACGCTTCGCTGATCTGCGACAGCCAAGCCTCTAGCAAAGGTGGCTCGCCCTCGGCTTCACGCGCGTTGAGTGCCGGTAAGGAACCGACAATGCCTGCCTTGCACTGTGCGATCACCAATTCGGGCACCGAAATGATGAACAACGGCGCGGCGATCATCGGGATACGCAAGCCCCGCAGCGCAGGCGGCAAATGACGTTCGGCCTGTGATTCTGTCATAAATTCCCTTGAAACTGTACGTTTTGAGCCCGACCGGAATGGCAGCCCTCACAAGACCTCGAACAAGCCTGCAGCGCCCATGCCGCCGCCGACGCACATCGTGCAGACAACATATCGCGCGCCCCGCCGTTTGCCTTCGATGAGGGCATGCCCAACCATACGCGCACCGGACATGCCATATGGGTGACCAATGGAGATCGCGCCGCCGTTCACATTCAACAGATCATCGGGAATGCCCAACGTGTCCCGACAATAGAGCACCTGAACGGCAAAGGCCTCGTTCAGCTCCCAAAGGCCGATGTCATCCATACTGACCCCGTGGGCGGCCAGCAATTTCGGGACGGCAAACACGGGGCCGATGCCCATCTCGTCGGGTTCGCACCCTGTTGCCATAACGCCGACGCAACGCCCGAGCGGGGCCAGACCGCGTTTTTCCGCCAGAGACGCCTCCATCACGACGGCTGCGGATGCTCCGTCTGAAAGTTGCGACGCGTTGCCTGCGGTGATGAACGCACCCTCTTGGACGTGGATACCATTGGCAAAGACCGGCTTGAGACTGGCGACGTTTTCATATGCGGTGCCGGGGCGGTTGCCCTCGTCCTTGTCGAGTGTGACTTCGTGTTCTGTGATGTCCTTGGTTTGCTTGTCCTGCACTTTCATCACTGTGGTCAGCGGAACGATTTCGTCGTCGAACCGGCCCGCAGCCTGTGCGTCGGCGGTCCGTGCCTGACTTTGCACCGCATAGTGATCCTGCGCCTCGCGGGTGATGCCATAGCGGGCGGCGACGGTTTCCGCAGTCTCGAGCATGGACATATAGATCTCCGGCTTATGTGCCTTGAGCCATGGGTCCGCATGCGTGCGCATCTCGGGCGTCTGCACCATGGACACACTCTCAACTCCGCCGCCGACGACCACGTCCATTCCGTCCTGAACGACCTGCTTTGACGCCGCAGCAATGGCCATCATGCCCGACGCGCATTGGCGGTCGAGGCTCATGCCTGCCACCGTCACCGGCAGGCCCGCGCGGATGGCGGCCTGACGGGCAACATTGCTGGCTGTGTGCCCCTGTTGCAGTGCAGCGCCCAGGATGACGTCCTGCACTTCGCCGCCGTCCAGCCCGGCGCGGGCCACGGCGTGTTCAATCGCATGTGCGGCCAAAGTCTGCGGCGGTGTTGCATTGAATGCGCCACGATAGGCTTTGCCGATCGGCGTGCGGGCGGTGGAAACGATGACGGCGTCACGCATGGTCATAATCCTTGTGGGTTAAACGAATGAAGAAGGAGCGCAGGCTACCAGTCAAGTGTCGTCCCCTTGGCCTGGGTTGCACGGCGCGCGTATTTGCGGGTCTGAGCAAAGGCGTTTTCGAGGTCCTCTGCCCCCTGCTCATCCACGATCTCTGACCAATGCGCTGCAACTGCTTCGGGGGTGATGTCATCGCCCAGAAACGCGCCCTGGGTTTCCCGGATCTGTGTCACGGCGAACGTCCCGGCACCGGCCGCCAGAATGGTCCGGCTGGGTGCATCCCTGCTTGCCAGATAGAGCACACCGGGCGTGATCGTCTCGGGCGTCAGAACCTCGGACGCAGCTTGGGGCAACAGCCCTTCGGTCATTGCGGTCGCGGCTGTGGGGGCCAGCGTGTTGACCCGTATGTCGTCGCGCGCGCCTTCCAGGTGCAGCACGTTCATCAGACCGACCATTGCCGCTTTGGCCGCACCGTAGTTGGCCTGACCAAAGTTTCCATACAGACCGGAACCGGACGCAGTCAGAACGATGCGCCCATACCCCTGATCCCGCATGACCGGCCAAACGGCGTGGCAGCATCGGGCCGTTCCCATCAAATGCACGTCTACAACCTTGGCGAAGTCCGTCATGTCCATTTTGGCAAAGGTCTTGTCGCGCAAAATGCCCGCGTTGTTGATCAACACGTCGATCCGGCCCCACCGGTCCATCACCTCAGCTGTCATATCCAAGACAGCCGCGTCATCCGAGACATCTGCGGGCACAGAAATCGCAATGCCGCCAAGTGCGTTGATCTCGGCCACTACAGCGCCCGCAGGCGCCAAATCGCTGACGACCACTTTCGCGCCCCGTGCTGCAAACCCAAGCGCATGCGACCGTCCGAGGCCCGCACCGGCACCGGTGACAATCACCACCTGATCGTCAAAGCGTATCATCCCTCTAGCGCCGCGCGGAACAGGTTGGGGCCGGTCATCACCTGAATGCCACCCGATACCGGCAGAATCGCGCCGGTCAGATACGCGCCACCCCGTCCGCAAAGAAATTGCATGCACCCGGCGATGTCCTCGTCGCGGCCTACGCGGCCTAGCGGAACGTCCGCCCCGACCTTGTCGCGCATCCCTTCATCGGCAGTGGCGAAAGCTGTCATCTTGCTGACGAACGGTCCGGGCGCCAGCGCATTGACTGTGACCTGATGCGGGGCAAGCTCCTTGGCCATGATCTTGGTCATGTGAAGCACAGCCGCTTTGGAGGCGGCATAGGAATACGCACCATCCCCCATGGGCGCCTCGCCCATGACGGACCCCACATTGACGACACGCGCCGGATCATCCGGCGTCGCGGTCTGGATCAGTTGCGGCAACAGCGCCTGTGTCAGGTGAAACAGCCCGGCCACGTTGACATTCATCACCTTTTCCCAAGCCGCATGCGGGAACTGACCCATCGGTGCACCCCAGGTGACACCGGCATTGTTCATCAGGATGTTCAGGCCATCTGTCCGGTCCTGAACGGCCTTGACCAAGGCGGCAATGCCTTCCTCGGTGCTGACATCACCGGCGAAACCCTCGACACTGCCGGGCGCATCCATGGCATTCAATTCCTGCGCCACAGCTTCGCAGGCATCGCCCTTGCGGCTCGAAATCAGCACGCGCGCGCCGGCCATCATCAAACCAGTGGCGGCCATCCGCCCGATCCCGGTTGCGCCACCTGTGACCAGCGCGACCTTGCCGGTCAATGAAAACAATGTGTTGGGATCCATTTCAATCTCCTCTTATGGCCACGTTACCGTCACGTCGCCCAGCACGCCGCTTTACAGCAGCGTCTCCTCAACTGCAGGATGTGGCAAAGGCAGGCGCATTGCACCCCTGTCGTAACGTCATGGGTGGGAGGACCCGAAATGCACGCGATGCTCAGCACCAAACCCGGTGGCCCCGACACACTCGAGTGGACCGAAGGACCAACACCCACCCCGAAAAAAAGCGAAGTGTTGATCGCGGTCAAGGCGGCGGGTGTGAATTTTCCCGACACGTTGATCATTCAGGACCTGTACCAGATGCGTCCGCCCAGACCCTTTGCCCCCGGTGGCGAAGTGGCCGGTGTCATTGAGGCCGTGGGCGAAAACGTCTCGCACTTGCAACCGGGCGACCGCGTCCTTGCCATGACCGGCTTTGGCGGGTTCACCACGCACCTGTGCGCCGCTTCCAATGCCTGTGTCAAATTGCCAGATACGATGCCATTCGACGAAGCGGCTTGTTTCCTTTTCACATACGGAACGTCACATTATGCGTTGAAAAACCGTGGAGAATTGCAATCCGGTGAAACACTTTTGATCCTGGGTGCGGCAGGTGGCGTGGGTGCTGCGGCGATCGAGTTGGGTAAGGCTGCGGGCGCGCGCGTCATCGCCGCTGTCAGCTCAGATGAAAAGGCGGCATTCTGCAAGGAGTTGGGCGCGGATGACACGATCATCTATCCGCGCGACATGGACAAGGCCGCGCAAAAGGCGCTGTCGGCTGAGATCAAGCGTGTGGCCGGCCCTGACGGCGTCGACGTGGCCTATGACGCAGTTGGTGGTGCCTATGCCGAACCGGTGATCCGTTCGATGGCTTGGGGTGGTCGCTATCTGGTGGTTGGTTTCCCTGCAGGCATTCCCAGCATACCGCTGAACCTCACCCTGTTGAAATCATGCCAGATCGTTGGGGTTTTCTGGGGTGCGTCCATCTACCGGGCACCGGATGATCATGCACAGAACGTCCGGGAACTGTTTGAGATGTATGGAAAAGGGCAGATCAAACCACAGATCACAGCCCGCTTCCCGCTCAAGGATGCCGAGCAGGCCTTGAACCTGATCGCAGAGCGCAAGGCGACGGGCAAGGTTGTGCTGACCATGGACTAGAGGTGATCAAGGTGCTGCGTTTCATTGAACCCCCGCACGATCATCCGGTCGCCTTGCACCACAAGGCGGCTGATCGAGCCATTGGCGGCCCCGAGAAATGCAAATGGTTCGGAACCGCTCGCCATGGACAGCGCCGCACCGATCACACCACCATGCACAAACACCGCGACACGTTGATCGGGATGCGCATCCGCTATGGTACGCAACCCTCTGCGAACACGCGTAAAAAACGCCTTGCGCGTTTCAGCGCCTGGGATTGCCGACCAATCCTGGATCTCGACCACCTGCCGGTAGATCGGGTCCCCCTCCGCGGCCTTGATCCGGTACAACCCGCCGTCCCAGTCGCCCAAGTGCACCTCGTGCAAATCCGGGTTCACAATCGGAACCATACCCAGATGCGCCGCGAGCGGTGCCGCCGTTTGGTGAGTTCGCGTCAACTTTGTCACGTAAAGCGCTTTAAACGCTTCTGTTTTAAGCCTCTCGCCAACGGCAATCGCTTGTCTTTCACCTTGCGGATGCAACGGCGGATCACCGCTGCCGTCTTTCATCGGAAAGGCGATGCCGGGCCGGGCTGGCGCGCTTTCTCCGTGACGGATCAGAAACAGATCAGCCGCACCTTTGGGCGGCGCATAGACGGGCTGGCGATACTCTTTTGTCATGCCTCCACATACACGAGGACCTGAACCATGACCAACCGCCAGATTGTTGTTGCCAGCCTACCGCAAGGCGCGCTTGAGCCTTCGCACTTTCAATTGCAGGACGCAGAGATGCCCACGCCGCAGGACGGTGAGGTTCTGTTGCGCACCATCTTGATGAGCATCGATGCCGCCAACCGGTCATGGATGCAGGGCGCAACCTACCGCGATGCTGTGCAGGCCGGTGATCCGATGCCAACCTATGCCATCTGCGAAGTGGTCGAAAGTCGGTCATCCCGTTGCACGGTGGGCGATATCGTTGCCGTGGAAAGCGTCTGGGCCGACTACGTCACACGTCCAGCGCACAAGACCCAGAAATTGCCTAGAGTGGCCCCATTGAGCCACCTGCTGAGCGTCTATGGCATCGCGGGCAAGACCGCCTTTCACGGCTTGCTGAGTGTCGGACAACCGCTGGCAGGCGAAACCATCGTGGTCAGCGCGGCCGCCGGGTCCGTCGGCAGCTATGTCGGGCAAATCGGCAAGGCCCTTGGCTGCCGCGTTGTCGGGATCGCAGGCGGGGCGGCAAAATGCAGCCACGTGGTCGACACCTTGGGTTTTGACGCATGTGTCGACTATCAGGCGGGGGGTGTGTTCAAGGCGTTGCGCGCGGCGTGCCCTGATGGCGTCGACGTCTATTTCGACAATGTTGGCGGCGCGGTCCTTGAGACAACGTTGGCGTTGATGAATGAGCGTGGGCGCGTTGTGTGCTGTGGTGCGATCAGCCAATACGATACAACAACGCCATCCGGCCCGCGCAATCTGCCGGGCATGGTTGTGGTCAAACGCCTACGCATGGAAGGGTTCATTGTCATGGATTTTGCCCATAACGACGCCAAGGCGACACGCGCCCTGCACACATGGGTCTCATCAGGTCAGATCACAGTCACCGAAGACATCGTTGAGGGGCTGGAAAACGCGCCATCCGCTTTGATCGGATTGCTGAACGGGAACAACACCGGCAAACGTATGGTCCGTGTGGGGCCCGACCCTGCATGAGCATCGAAGCCGCTCTGAAAACCCTTGAGGCAGACATCGGCCAAGAGGTTGGTACATCGCGCTGGATCACCGTGGATCAGCCCATGATCGACCGGTTCGCTGACGTGACCCACGATACGCAATGGATCCACACAGACCCTGAGCGCGCAGCCGCGTCCGAATTGGGCAGCACCATCGCCCATGGGTTCCTCACGCTCAGCCTCGCGTCCCGCTTTGCCTATGACTGTTTTCCGCTCATGCCGGGACAGTCCATGGGGATCAACTATGGCTTTAACCGCATACGTTTTCTGTCACCTGTCAGACCCGGTGCACGGCTGCGCGGTCGATTTACCCTGACCGCGGTGCGCAAACGCACCGCAACCGAGCTTTTGCGCGAGACAAAATTGTCGGTGGAGATCGAAGGTCAGGACACCCCCGCGCTTGTTGCAGAATGGCTTGGGTTGGCGGTCTTTGCCTGATCTTGCCTCACCCAGTACTGGACAGAACCCCCATTCTGTCGCTAACACCATTGCAACTCAAAGGTAATTCCATGACTTCCGTCCTTGTTCTCAATGGGCCAAACCTGAACTTGCTTGGCACACGCCAGCCCGAAATCTATGGCACCACGACACTCGCTGATGTCGAGGCGATCTGCGCTGACCACGGGGCAGCGCAGGGTTTTGACGTCACTTGTCTGCAATCCAACCACGAAGGTGGCCTGGTCGACGCCATTCACGGCGCAAAGGGTGTCCACGACGGCATCGTGTTGAACGCAGGCGCCTATACGCACACGTCGATTGCGCTGCATGACGCCATCGTCGGCGTGGAATTGCCGGTCGTTGAACTGCATTTGTCAAATATTCACGCGCGCGAATCGTTTCGGCACACTAGTTTCATCGCACCGGTGGCCGTGGGCATGATCTGCGGCTTCGGCGCACCGGGCTATGTTTTGGCGCTCGATGCACTGCTGGGCCATTTGGGGAGGGCAAAGTGAAAAGCTATCTGCATCGTTTGTCCAACTGCCAGACCATTGAAGAGCTGTGGAAAGCGCACAGTCGCAAAATGGCCGAGTTCGGCTTTGACCGGCTGATCTACGGGTTCACGCGCTACCGGTCCGGAAACTCTCTGGGCGACCCCGAGGACTTTATTATCCTGACCAACCACGACCGGGCCTATACGGACGTGTTCATGGGCGAGCAGCACTATGCGCATGCGCCTATGGTAAATTGGGCGCTCAACAACGAGGGCGCGTGCAGTTGGGGTATCCTGGCCCAGATGCAGTCCACCAAGACCCTGACGCCTGCGGAACAGCGGGTGTTGGAGTTCAACTATTCCATGGGTGTCACCGCCGGCTACACGATCAGCTTTCGGTCCGTTTCAGCACGTTCGAAGGGTGCGATTGCACTGACCGCGCGCAAGGGTATGACCCAGGAACAGATTGACGAAGTTTGGGCCGAACATGGTCGCGACATACATTTGATGAACAACGTCGCGCACCTCAAGATCCTCACCCTGCCCTATAACGCGCCCAATCGCGCCCTCACCAAACGCCAGCGCGAAGCGTTGGAATGGGTTGGGGATGGCAAGACCATGCAGGATATTGCAGTTTTGATGGGGCTGACCTCTGCGACTGTCGAGAAACACTTGAGGCTCGCCCGCGAGGCATTGGCAGTTGAAACGACAGCACAAGCTGTTCTTAAGGCCGCCTTTGCAAATCAGATGTTCATCCTCGAAGCCTAGCATTTGTGGTGTTCTGCCGGTTTCGGTTTTGACCCGTCATTTGTGCGTTTCGGTTTTTGGTATTCAGCTCAGGCCGGGCTTTCGACATCTTCGCAAATTGCATCACGTAAGACATCGTTTCTGCGCCTGTGTCACCCGTCTTTGAGTGCTTCAGACCGTCACCTGCGATGTGGCCAACAACTGTAACCCGCTGATCAGTAGACGAAGAATAGCTGGTATATGCGCACGCTGCGGGTCGTTCGCATCTCAATGAAAGACCAAAGAGAATCTGTGCGTAAACGCGCAAAGACAAAACGCTTCTCCCGGCTAATTTCTTCTATCCATAGGGGAAATGCACAAAATTTAACCAATTGGTCGCAATTTTTGCGTGGCGTAATTGCTGGTCCGAATATCATTTTGCCTGGGCAATGCTGATCTTGGCGTCGGCATCACGGCCCGCCAACAAAACCAGCCGTAACGCCAGCGTATTATATATAAAAAACAATTAGATGTAATGCGTTCGTGATCCATCCACCCACCACACTTGGCGCGTATTTGAACACATATTGCCTGCTCCAAACGACAGAAAAGTAGTAATGACCAGACGTCATTTGAAATTTTTGACCGACGGGTAAGGAATCCCCCACTTTCTTAATATGGGGTAAATTGTGCATTGTGTCCTTGTTCCGTGAGTGGTGGCTTTAGCCAGGGAACACCGGGGCGGACCCTCCGCGATTTCGGGGGCCCTCCGTCCCGACCGGTCTAACCGGACCCGGCTCATCTGCGTATTGATCCGCAGGTGAGTCGGACCCTTTGAAAGCGTCCACGTGTCTCATCCCCGTGGCCAAGGACGCCGACAAATTTGCGGGACCGCGACCCCAAACGCGGTCCCGCTTTTTCATTCAAAGCACCAGAGCGTCCGTCGCGTGCCTAACCGCGTCTTTCATGTCAGTGTCTAGCGCCGAATGCGTCATACCCTCTAAGACCTGCAGCGTGCTGGCGTGCCAAACGCACGACAGGTCCCACGCAGCGCGAAATGGGCACGACGTGTCAAAGCGGCTGTGGATCAGGGTGCAAGGAATGTGCGCGATCAGGCCCACGTCCCGCTGTATCTGACCATCGTCCAGCCACGCACCGTTCGTGAAATAATGCGTAACCAGCCGGGCAAACCCCAACCTGAACCGAGGGTCGGCGTACCGCGAACCCTCCTGCCGTATGTCGCCGCCAAAGATCCCGGTTTCCCATTGGCACCACGCATCCGCAGCCGCCTGACATACTGATGGGTCGCGTAGCCGCGCGGCATAAGCGGCAATGCGCGCCGGAGTGTCCTCTGGTGCTACTCCCGCCTCTGGCACATGGCCGGTGAACGCATTATAGGCTTGGGGAAACAGGTTGCCGATATCGCCGTAGAGCCATTGCAGATCACGTGCGGTTGTCGTTGCCACACCCGCCAGAACCATCGCGCTGACTCGGTGCGGATGCGCCGCGGCATAGACCATCGCCAGCGTCGATCCCCATGAGCCGCCAAACACAACCCATTGATCAACGCCAAGGGACTGGCGCACCTGCTCGATATCTTGGATCAGATCGTGCGTTGTGTTTCCATCCAGTGCGCTCAGCTGATCGGCGGCATTTGGTTGGCTGCGCCCGCATCCACGCTGATCCATCAACGTCACACGGAAGCGGTTCAGATCAAAGAGATCATAGTGCGCTGGGGTACAGCCGGAGCCAGGGCCACCATGCAGCACAAGGGCCGGTATGCCCTCGCCACGCTGCTCTACGTAGATCTGATGCCCCTGCCCTGTGTCCAACAACATCGACCTCTCCAAATGAAAAACGGCGCGCCACAAGTGACACGCCGTTCCCATCAGATTTCAAGTCGATATTGGGCTTAGCCCTGAACCGCCTTGGCCACTTCCGCGGCAAAGTCTTCTTTTTCGACTTCGATGCCTTCGCCCACTTCGAGACGCGCAAAACCAGTGATCGTGGCACCGGCTTCCTTGGCTGCCGCTTCGACAGTCAGGTCAGGGTTCACAACGAATTGCTGGTTCAGCAAAGTGATCTCGGACATGAATTTCTTCATGCGGCCGATGATCATCTTTTCGATCACCTGCTCGGGCTTGCCGCTTTCGCGCGCAATGTCCATCTGGACCTGCTTTTCCTTCTCGACCACGGCCGGGTCCAGATCAGCTTCGCCCAGGGCGGCAGGGTTCACAGCGGCGATGTGCATCGCGACCTGTTTGCCAAACGCTTCGTCGCCGCCGTCCATGGCAACCAGCACGCCGATCTTGCCCATGCCTGCGGTTGCGGCGTTGTGCACATAGGACACAACGGTATCGCCCGACAGCTTGGCCATACGGCGCACGCTCATGTTCTCACCGATGGTCGCGATCTTGTCTGTCACCACGTCTGCGACAGATTTGCCACCCATGTCCGCAGCCACAAGCGCGTCAACGTCGTCGACGTTCAGCGCGGCCTTGGCGATACCGGCAACCATTTCCTGGAACTCGGCGTTCTTGCCGACGAAATCGGTTTCCGAGTTCACTTCGACTGCGACGCCCGTGCCACCGTCAACAACCACGGCCACGAGGCCTTCGGCGGCTGTACGACCGGATTTCTTGGCCGCTTTGGCCAGACCCTTGGTGCGCAGCCAGTCAACCGCTGCCTCCATGTCACCGCCGGTTTCGGTCAGCGCTTTTTTCGCGTCCATCATGCCTGCGCCGGTGCTGTCGCGCAGTTCTTTCACCAATGCTGCTGTGATTGCCATCTCTTGGCTCTCCTCAAATAGATATGTGTCGCGACGGGCCTTGCCCGCCGCACATGTCAGTCGTGTGACGCTTCAGCTTTCAGCAGGCGCTTCGGCTGCAGCCTCTGCAGCGGGTGCCTCTTCGGCCACGGCTTCTTCGACGGGGGCTTCTTCCATCGCGCCAAGGTCAACACCAGCCGCACCCAGTTGAGCGCTCATGCCGTCGAGAGCCGCGCGCGATGCCAGATCGCAATACAGAGCGATGGCACGGGCCGCGTCGTCATTGCCGGGGATGATGTAGTCCACACCGTCGGGCGAGCAGTTTGTATCGACCACGGCCACAACCGGGATACCCAGCTTGTTGGCTTCGGCCACGGCCAGCGCTTCTTTCTTGACGTCGATGACGAAAAGCAGGTCGGGACGACCGCCCATTTCGCGGATACCGCCCAGCGACGCTTGCAGTTTGCCCTGGTCACGTTCCATGCCCAGACGCTCTTTCTTCGTCAGGCCTTCGAAGCCGCGCTCGGATTGCTCGTCGATCGACTTCAGACGGTTGATCGACTGAGACACGGTCTGCCAGTTGGTCAACGTGCCGCCCAGCCAGCGGTGGTTCATGTAGTATTGCGCGCATTTCTCAGCGGCATCGGCGATCGGCTGTGCCGCCTGACGCTTGGTGCCGACGAACAGAACGCGGCCACCCTTGGCAACTGTGTCGCGCACAGCTTGCAGGGCCTGGTCCAGCATCGGAACCGTCTGTGTCAGGTCCATGATGTGGATGCCGTTACGCGCGCCGTAGATGAACGGGCCCATACGGGGATTCCAACGCTGTGTCTGGTGACCAAAGTGTACGCCCGCTTCGAGCAGCTGACGCATGGAGAACTCGGGAAGAGCCATGTGCTATATCCTTTTTCCGGTTTTCGCCTTGCTCAGGGTATCAGTGCGGATGCACCAACCGGTGGACGGTCCGGGGATGTCTCCCCCATACGCCCGCCCCGAGCTGCGGATTGAATGCGCGGGCCTTAGGCCACCCCGGCCGGATTGGCAAGACACAATCGACACATCACGTGCGCCGGGCAGACCTAGACGCCAAATGGCCATGACGTTTCTCTGGACTTGGACGTATACCAAGCGGCCACATTCCTTGGCTCAGGTCAGCAAAACAGGCCAAGAATAGCGTCGCGCGTCAGCGCGTCCTTTGGGTCACGGCATGCCCCGCGCGCACCTTTTCTTCGGTTCGCGCGGCCAGCATCTTGCGATCCGCGACATCGCTCACTTTGATCGCTGGGTGATACACAACCTCAACACGCCCCTGACGCCCTTGCGCCAGTGTTGTCAGCAAGTGCGAGGCAAAGTCCATATCACCCCACCAGCCATAAAGCCGGGGGTCCGCCCCCTCCGGTGGATGATAGTTCACGGACACCGCCTGTACGCTCATGCGATTGGCCAGTTCAGGTGCGAAAAACGCGGCAAAGAGCGTGGTCTTGAACGGCAGAACTTGCTGGCCGTCCGTGCTGGTGCCTTCCGGGAAAAACAACAAGCGGTGCCCTGCCCTGATCCGCGCCTCAAACAACGCGGTTTGCTCTTTGGCTTGACGCCGGTCGCGGGCGATGAAAACCGTACCGGTGATCCGGGCCAGAAAACCGATCCCCGGCCAACGCGCCACTTCGGACTTGGACACAAAGTACACGCGGTCCGACGCATTCAACACAAAGATATCCAGCCAGCTTGTATGGTTCGCGACAATTGCGCCCTCGCCTTGCATGGGCTGCCCCGACCGGCCAAAGCGCAAGCCCATCCAGAACAACGACACACGGCAGACCGCCTGCGTGACCCACGGGCTTAAGGGTCTCTTTGCACCGCAAAACGGACGCTCGATCACACGCAGCGGCAACAAGACCAACAATCCGGTCAGCACGGTCAACAGGATGATGCTGCCGCGCACCGCAACGCGCACCCATCCCATAGCCGAAATGTTGTGGCTTTCGGGCGGTTGATCGCCTTCCCACGTGGTGGTCACGCCCCACCTCCGTAGATTTTCTTCTGACGTTCCGACATCGCCGCAGTGTCCATGATCAAACACACATCGGTCGTGTTAAAGGCGTGGTCCACATAAGCCCCGTCGCCAACAACACCGCCCAGACGCAGATAGGCTTTGATCAGCGACGGGATCTGGACCATGGCTGCGGGACGATCAATCTCATCCTCACGCAACAGATCCATCCGTGTACCATGCGGCGGTTTGGCCGTAACGCGCAGTTCTGGGTCCGCCAAATGCCGGTGATGCAACAGCGACAGTGGCTGCGCCAAACTGTCGACATCCGTACCGCGAAACGACGCAACCCCGAACAGGATCTCGACCCCGTGCTGCGCCACATAGTCCGCCAGACCATTCCACAGATGATACATCGCCGGGCCGCCGCGATAGGCGGGATGCACACAAGAGCGTCCCAACTCCAACACGCGCCGATTTGTGGCCTTCAGCGGTGTCAGATCGTATTCGTCCTCTGAATAGAACTGCCCGGCCTCGCGCGCGCGTTCGGCCAGCAACATGCGGTAAACCCCGACCAATCGCCCCGCCGCATCATCATAAAGCAGCAGATGATCAAAATACGGATCGAACCGATCCCGTTCCAGTCCCGCGTCATGGTCAACCATATCCCCGGTGCCACCCAACTCGACCACGAACACGTCATAGCGCAGCGCCTGAGCCGCACGCATGTCGTCATCGGTCTGCGCCAAGGTTACGCGGAATTTCGGAGTGGTGGTCATTTGCATCGCCGCGCATCTATCGCGGCAAGACGGCCAAGGTAAAGTCTCTGATGTATCATCACGACCAATGGTTGCATCGCGTTAATGATTCAGAAAGGATAATCAGGCATCAAACACGGCGACCAAGGCCACACGGGTGCCGTCGATCACGACCTTTCCGGTTTCCGGGAAATTGACTGTGACACGCGCACCAATGTTGCTTTGGACCTGACCGATACCCCACTCCGTATGGTCGGGATGCCGCACAAACATGCCGGGGGCCAAAATGGCGTTGAGATCTTCCATATCCGACCTTTCCGGAACTCAGTTTGTGGGGGCCGCCCATGGGCCAGAGTAACGTCAATCTCGCCGCTCTGATCGGAAGCCGCATCTGCCATGACCTGATATCGCCAATCGGCGCGATCAACAACGGTCTGGAATTGCTGGGCATGTCGGATGCACGGGACGGTCCGGAAATAGACCTCATTTCCGAAAGCGTGGAAAACGCTAGCGCGCGTATCCGTTTTTTCCGCATCGCCTACGGTGCGGCCAGCGAACAACCCATGGGCCGTGCCGAAGTGGTGTCGATCCTGTCCGACACCATGAAAGGCAGCCGCCTCAAGGTGGCCTATGGGCCGCTGGACGAAAAACCACGGTGGGCCGTGCGCATGGCGTTCCTCGCGATCCAATGTCTGGAAACCAGCATGCCCTACGGCGGCCGCGTCGAGGTGAATTGCGACAACGGAGTGTGGACGATCACAGGTTTCTCGCCCAAGTCGAACCCCGACCCCGCGTTGTGGGCTTTGCTGGGCGGCGCTGATCCGCAAAATCTAGCGCCGGCACATGTGCAATACGCGCTATTGCCTGCCGTCGCCCGCGACGCCAGCCGGTCAATTACACATGACATCGAACCAGAGCGCCTGCGCATCCATTTCTAGGCGCGCACAGTCCCCTGACCACGCACCAGGTATTTGAAACTGGTCAGCTGAGCCGCACCGACGGGACCGCGCGCGTGCATCTTGCCCGTTGCGATCCCAATCTCGGCACCCATGCCAAATTCGCCACCATCAGCAAACTGCGTCGACGCATTGTGCATCAAGATTGCGCTGTCGAGCTCCGTCAGAAAACGGTTCGCTGCAACATCATCCTCGGTGAGGATACAGTCGGTGTGGTTTGATCCATAGGTCCGGATGTGGTCCATCGCACTGTCGAGGTCCGGAACAATGCGCGCCGCAATCTCCATGTCGAGGTATTCTTTTCCCCAGTCCTGATCGGTCGCCGCCAGAACGCCGTCCAGGCTTTGCAACCCTGCGTCCGCGTGCACCGTGACACCCGCATCCATCAGCGCGCCGACAACCCCGCGCCCTACCGTGTCAGCCACGTCTTTGTGGATCAATAGACACTCCGCCGCGCCACAAATGCCCGTGCGCCGGGTTTTGGCGTTCAACACGACCTTCAAGACCGTCTCTGGGTCCGCTTCCTTGTCGATGTAGACATGCACAATCCCCTCGAGATGGGCAAAGACCGGCACACGCGCCTCGCGCTGCACCAACCCGACCAGCCCCTTGCCCCCGCGCGGCACAATGACGTCGATGATGCCTGTCATCGTGAGCATTTCGCTGACGGCGGCGCGGTCACGGGTGGGCACAAGCTGGATCGCATCTTCGGGCAAATTGGCATCTGTCAACCCTTTGATCAAAGCGGCGTGGATCGCCGTGGAGGAATGAAAACTCTCGGAACCGCCACGCAGGATTACCGCATTCCCCGCCTTAAGGCACAGCGCACCCGCATCCGCAGTCACATTCGGGCGGCTTTCGTAGATGACGCCGATCACGCCCAGTGGCGTGCGCACACGCTGAATGTTCAAGCCGCTGGGCTGGGTCCATTCGGCCAGCACCTCACCAACGGGATCGGCCTGTTCCGCCACAGCGCGCAGACCATCGACAATGGATTGAACACGCTCTTCGTCCAGCCGCAGGCGGTCCATCATGGCCGCTGACAGACCTTTGTTCTGACCGAATTCCATGTCCAGCGCATTGGCCGCGATAATCGCATCGCGGTTGGCCCAGACATGTTCCGCCGCAGAAATCAGCGCCGCATGTTTGCGCTCTGCACTCGCAAACGCCAGTTTGGCCGACGCCGCTTTGGCACGCGCACCAATGTCAGCCATCAAGGCGGGGATATCTGCAAGATCTTTCATGTGTCGCGTCCTTTGAACGGCGGAAGGTCCGCCACGAATATAGGTTTGCCTGCGTTACAGCGCCATATCATCCCGATGGATCAACGCGGCGCGGCCCGGATACCCCAACAAGCCCTCGATCTCAGCGCTTTGGTGGCCTTTGATCTTCTTGGTTTCGTCTGCTGTATAGCGGCTGAGCCCAATGCCCATTTGATGCCCGTTTTGATCAGAGATCGCGACAGGGTCGCCGCGCCCAAATGCACCATGCACTGCATGAACTCCGGCGGGTAACAAGCTGTTTCCACGCGACAAAGCACGCGCAGCCCCTGCGTCGAGTGTTACAGTGCCCAACGGTTTCATCGCGGCGATCCAACGTTTACGCGCGGCTTGCGGGTCAAGTGTCGCGGTGAACCACGTCGCGTTTGCGCCTGTGTCCAAGGCCTGCAGCGGGCGCAACGCGGCACCATGGCAAATCGCCATCGCGCAGCCTGCGGCTGTTGCCGTTTTGGCCGCCATCAGCTTGGTTTTCATACCCCCCTTGGACAGCCCCGAACCCGCGTCGCCTGCCATCTTTTCAATCTCGGGCGTGATCTGGTCGATAACGTCATAGCGCGTAGCATTGGGATCGTCGGACGGGTTTGCGGAGTAAAAGCCATCGACATCGGACAACAGGACAAGGGTGTCGGCCCCGATGGTTGCCGCAATCTGTGCCGCCAGCCGGTCATTGTCACCAAAGCGGATTTCATCCGTCGCAACGGTGTCGTTCTCGTTCACAATCGGAAGCGCACCCAATGACAGGAGTTGCTCCAATGTGGCGCGGGAGTTGAGGTAGCGGCGGCGGTCCCGGCTGTCTTCGAGGGTCATCAACACTTGCGCGGTGGTGATGCCGTGGGGGGTCATTACCTCTTCGTAGGCGCGCGCCAGTCGGATTTGACCCACGGCTGCTGCGGCCTGAGACTGTTCCAATGCGAGGTCCGTGCCTGGCAGGCCAAGAACGCCGCGCCCCAGCGCAATTGACCCGGACGACACCAGAACAACCTGGACACCAGCCGCGTTGAGCCATGCCACATCTTCGGCCAGTCCGCGCAGCCAATCCGCGCGCAAGTCGCCGGTGTCGCGGTGGACCAACAGGGCCGAGCCGATTTTGACCACCAATCGACGTGCTGTTGTCAGGGACGCCATGGCTCGACCTCTTCCTGCGGAGCCATGCGCAGGCGGTCGTCATCAATCTGACCGCGCAACGCGCGCAGCACCTCGGTTACACCTTCGCGGGCCACGCTGGACATCATCATGACCGGACCGCCCGAGGCATCCTCCAGCGCTTTGCGCGCCTCCGCACGCTCTTCGTCGTCGAGCGCGTCAATCTTGTTCAGGACCGTGATGCGCGGTTTTTCCGCAAGATCACCGCCGTAAGCTTCCAGCTCACCAATGATCGTGGCGTAGTCCTGAGCCACGTCTTCGGACGTGCCGTCGATCAAATGCAACAACACCGCGCAGCGTTCCACGTGACCAAGGAACAAGTCGCCCAAGCCCCGCCCATCGGACGCGCCTTCGATCAGGCCGGGGATATCGGCGACGACGAACTCAGCGTTGTCCACACCCACGACGCCCAGGTTCGGGTGCAATGTGGTGAACGGGTAATCCGCGATTTTGGGGCGCGCATTGGACGTGGTCGCCAGAAAGGTCGACTTGCCCGCATTGGGCAGACCCAACAGGCCCACATCCGCAATCAGCTTGAGCCGCAACCAAAGCGTCCGTTCCACACCGTCCTGTCCGGGATTGGACCGGCGCGGTGCCTGGTTTGTGGCGGATTTGAAGTGCAGGTTGCCCCAACCGCCATTGCCCCCGCGCGCCAGTTCGACGCGTTGGCCCAGCTCGGTCATGTCGGCAATCAGCGTTTCCTGATCCTCATCGAGGATCTCTGTCCCCACGGGGACACGCAGCACGATATCGTCGCCGTCCTTGCCCGTGCGCTGGCGTCCCATGCCGGGCACGCCGTTCTTGGCAAAGAAGTGCTGCTGATAGCGGAAATCGATCAGCGTGTTCAGCCCGTCGACTGCCTCGGCCCAGACCGATCCGCCGCTGCCGCCATCGCCGCCATCGGGGCCACCGTATTCGATATACTTTTCGCGCCGGAACGAGATGCACCCGTTCCCGCCCGAACCGGAGCGGATGTAGACTTTGGCCAGATCAAGAAACTTCATGGCTGGGGTCCTAGTGCAGATCGCGGCCAAAGGGAACGGCGTTTCGCGCGCGTCCCCTCAGGCCGGAGTGCGGGGGTCAGAGTTTGCGGCTGTAGGTCCAAGTGGGCACAGCGGCATCGCGGGCAACACAGAAAGATTCTGCATCACCCAGATATTCGAAACCACAATGCGTCAGCACACGGGCCGAGGCCGGATTGTCCTGAAAGACCGCGGCAAACATCGTGTCGTTCTGCATCGGGTTGGCGTCGACCAAGGCCTGCACAGCATCCGACGCAAGACCGGTGTTCCAGAAAGGCGGTCCAACCCAATAGGCAACCTCGGACTGGTTGCGATCCATACGTTGCAGAGAAATCACGCCCATCACTTCGGCACCACCGGTCTTGAGCCCGTCCATGGCCCAGACGTCTTCGTCCCGGTCATCTGACATGGCACGGGTGACAAAGGCTTCGGTCATTGCGGGCGGCACCGGGTGCGGGAGGGACGTCGTCATACGCGCGACACGGGCATCGCTGGCATACATTTCGATCAAGCCCATGTCGGACTTGCGCAATGGACGCAGCACAAAGCGGTCGGTCTCGATCACGGGTTGGGTCACGATCTTCTCCATCTCCATTGTTATGTTCCTCCTCCGAACAAAACAAACAGCACTGACGCGACGGTCAGCCCTGCGAGGGTGTACATCAGATAGGGTTCCGCACGGGTTCCTGCGAGGGTCCGCGCGATATGATCACCGGCAAGTGTCCACAAAGGATGCAGAACAACCTGCGTTGCCAGCAATATCGCGGCGATGGTTGCCGTTGCGATAACGGGATCAGTGCCGGGGCTGACAAAGCCGGTGAACCCGGCCACGATCATCGCCCATGCCTTGGGATTGAGCGGGTGCACAATAAGACCCGCGGCAAATCCTGGCGGGGTTGCTGCCGCATCGGACGGGCCGAGGCGCAGGTGCGCAACCTTCCATGCCAGCCACAGGATATAGGCCGCTGACACCCATTTGAGCGCTTCGAACACCCAAGGCGCCCGTGCCGCCAGCTCCATCAAGCCAAAGCCCACCGGCCAGATAACAAACTGTTTGCCCAAGGCGACACCTGCCACAAACGGCAGCGCCGCCCGGAACCCAAAGCGTGCGCCAGTGGCCAACAGGGCCATGTTCGCAGGCCCCGGCGTTCCAATCTGGCTGGCCGCAAAGACGGCGAATGTGGCGGCCGCGACGCTCATGGCAACCGCACCAGGTCGCGATCCAGAAGACCCATCATCAGGTCGTCATGCCAGGCATCACCGATCAGAGCAGCCTCACGTTCCCGCCCTTCGACGACAAAACCAACCTTTTCATAGGACCCAATCGCACGGGCGTTAAAGTCCAGCACACGGCATCCAAGGCGGTGCAGGCCCATCGTATCAAACGCATGGGCGGCCAACAGCTGCATCGCTTCGGTGCCAAACCCCTGCCCCAGCGCATCCGGATCCAGAATACCAATCGCAATCTGGGCGCGTTTGTCCGCGTGATTGACCGTGTGCAGCCGCAGCGCGCCAATCAGCTTGCCATGGGCCTCGATGATCCACGCATAGGCCTCGTTTGTCTGGGATTGCACCCAGAACTCAGCAGCCTCTTGGGTGATGTCCCGCACTTGCGCGGGGTCCGCCCCGAACATCGCATGGATTTGCGGCGTGTTGCCGAGGGCAAAGCGCGCATCCACATCGCCAGGTCCCGTGTCGCGCAGTGTCACGCGCGGGCCGGTCAGAATGGGTTTGTCGTGTTGGGCCATGATGTGCCCTCGCTTGAAAAAGAAAAAGGGACCGGCGGTGTCCGCCGATCCCTGATTTTCAAAACCTTGTGGGTCCGGCTTATTCAGCGGCCTCCGCGACTGGGAGCACGGAAATGAACGTACGGTTCTTGAGACCCTTGTGGAAGGTCACAGCGCCGTCGACAGTTGCAAAGATCGTGTGGTCTTTGCCCATGCCAACGCCTTCGGCCGGCCAAAACTTGGTGCCGCGCTGACGCACGATGATGTTTCCGGGAATGACAGCTTCGCCGCCATATTTCTTCACGCCAAGACGGCGGCCAGCGGAGTCGCGACCGTTACGGGATGAACCGCCTGCTTTTTTATGTGCCATGCGTCTCTCTCCTTAACCTTTGGTCTTTTCCTGGGCCTGAGCGATCCAGCCTTCACGCTCGATCCGGCCTTTGAAAGACAGTTTCTCGTCCATATCAGCAACATCTTCGGGCGTCCATGCCGCGATTTGCGCGAACGTGGTGACACCGTTTTCGTGCAGCTTTTTCTCAAGCGCGGGGCCCACACCGGACAACTCCTTAAGATCGTCAGCGCCTGCGGCGGCTGCGGCCTTCTTGGGGGCTGCCTTTTTGGCCTCTTTCTTGGGGGCCTCGGCGGGTGCTTCAGCCTTGGGGGCTTCGGCTTTCTTGGCTTTCTTCGGTGCAGCGGCGGCGGCAACCACGGCGGCCACGCCAAAGCCTGCGCCGTTTTCAGCAGCCATCACGCCCGACTTGCCTGCGCCAGAGGCGAGGATGTCGGTCACACGCACCAGCGTCAGTTGCTGGCGGTGGCCCTTGGTCCGCTTGGAGCTGTGCTTCCGGCGGCGCTTGACGAAGTTGATCGTCTTGGGACCCTTGATCTGTTCGATGACTTCGGCTTGGACGCCTGCATCGGCCACAACGGGCGAACCAACGACGGGGCTGTCGCCACCGATCATCAGAACTTCGTTGAATTGGACTTTGTCACCTGCATTTGCGGCCAGTTTTTCAACGCGGAGCGTGTCGCCCGATTGAACTTTGTACTGTTTGCCGCCGGTTTTCAGAACCGCGAACATATGGTCGTTCCTTTGTCTACCGCGTCCTGTGGCCCCGGTACCCCGGTGTTTGTGACCGTGCCTTGCGCACGCCCGCCTCGAACAGCGCGTCCCATTTGGGGACGTCATTGAATCAAAACCGGCCAGCGTCGTGCTGGCCAGAGATGCGGGCTTATCCGCAGATCATGGGAATGAGTCAAGCACCAAAGCCGCTAGAGCTCGTTTTGTGGCGCCAATCGTCCGGCGGCCTGTCCGATGGCATAGGACAGCGTGACATAGCTCTGACCAAACGCCTCGAACAGGGCATCGTCCACGGCGTCCCCAACGTCGGTTTTCCAGAACGCCGTCAGGACTGCCACTTCGTCTGCGGTCATCGCAGATTGGATCAGTGCATAGTACCCGCGCAGCCAGCCTTCGCTGTCTTCTGCGATGGCCGCACGCAATGCGTCTGTGTCGGGCAAGTCACCTGTGCCCGCGCCGTCAATAAGCCCTTCGAAAAAGGCGATACGAGCCGCGACGCCCACATCCGTGTTTCGTGCCACCAGCGCGCGCGCACCGAGGTATTTGGTCACTTGTTCACTCTGAGCAGAGGGCGCAGACCGCGCCGCAGCCTCAACTGTGTCGTCGGTGAAGGCTTGGCGCGCCTGAACTTCCAGTGCGATGGCTTTGGCGCCCAGGTCGCTTTGCAGAAACAACAACGCCTGTTCGGCCATGTCCGGGTCCAGCTGCGCCTGCATGACCGCCCGCATTTCCTGTTCCATCCGAGTAGGGTCATAGAGGCGTCGCACGGTTTCAGCCCAGACATCGCCGCCCTGCCCGCCCAGATACGCCTCATCGACAAACGCGCCGCTCTCCGCACCTTCACTTGCGAAAATCCGGATCAGTTCAGGTACGCCAAGCGCGTCGACTACCGCATCAACGTCCGCCGCAACCGCAGACGCGCACAGCATCCACAACGAAACAACACTTGTTAGAAAGCGTGTCATCACAACTCCTGACTGGGCTGCAAGCGCTGCATTGCAACGGCCAGTGCTTCGAACCGATTGGCCATGATCTCGTATTGCACCGCATTCATCAGGTCATAAACGTGGCGCATGCGCGGATGCTCAAGCGCCTCGGCGTAGGTGAGCACTTCGGCATCCGAAAAGGACTGATAGGTATAGGCCGCACCCGTCAGCGCGCCCGCCGCAATTTCGGCTGTCATCGCCTCTTCGTCCGCTTTGAAAAGCTCGCGCAGCCCTTCTTCGTCGCGCTGCAGTTCGATCACGCCTGCGCCGGCGGCGGCCATAATAAACCGTACCTGCACCTCAAGTATGGCCCGCACAGCCGTGCCAGCACTGTCGGAGGCCGCGTTCATACGGCGTATGTAGTCGAGGCGCGGGCTGTCGATGCCTTCCAAGGCGGCAACGATGTCTGCGCCGCTTTCCAATTTCACGCTGTCATCTTCGGTCAGATGAGACGCATTTTCCGCCACGACCAGCCGTTGTCCGAGATCTGTGGCATAGAAATCCGCCGCATGGGTCAACATTTCGTCGTCCAGCGTTTGCTCTAGGATATCGAGCGCCATGTCATGCATGGTCTCGGTGGCAAACACCTCTTCGGTCAGCCTGATCCACTCCGTTCCGAATGTTTCCGCTTGCATCCCAAGGATTTGAGGTGCGGAACTGGCGGTCAATCGGATGCTTTCTAGTGCCACGTCAAAGCCGGTGACTTCGAGAAAGTCCTGCAACTTGGCGCGGTCTGCCGCCAGAACCAAGCCCGGCAACGCGGCAACGCACCACACAGACAACAAACACAGACGTAAAACGCGCATAATGATCCCTTCGGTCTGCCCGTCGCGCGCGATGTCGGCGAAACAGGTGCGTTTCAACGTATGCAATTTGGCTGGCACGTCCACCAAATTTCCCGTGTGCGTCAGTTTGCGCAAAAACTGCCTTGCCCTCGGACGGCGTAGGTTCTAATTGGGCGCACCAGACCCCCGCGGAGAGGTGCCGGAGTGGTCGAACGGGGCGGTCTCGAAAACCGTTGTGGGTGCAAGCCCACCCAGGGTTCGAATCCCTGTCTCTCCGCCATTCACTCTTACTTTCCCCTTGTTTTTAAACGATGGCATTTACCTTTTGGGTTTGCGTTCCCACACTCATTCCCACACTTGGCGTCCGCTTGAGCTGTCCATTCCGTCACTCTCTTTCCCCGGTGATCAGGCGACGTTGATCGTCTCGGCTGATTTGTCCATAGCTACGAAGAGTGGTCAGCGGGTCCGAGTGGCCAAGGTTTTGCGCGTTGGCGATGAACTCGGCCACGGTCTTGCTGGTCTTCGCCGCGTGGCGGGCCAGCATGTGCCGGAAAGCGTGCGGACCATAAGGGGGCAAACCGGCCACCTCGAAAGCGGTGTTGACGATCTTGCGGACAGGTTCGGTCGTCTTCCAATGCGCGCGGGTGAACCCGCAGGCTGTGAACCCTTTATTTGACTGCGCCGACAGGGCCGTGGCGGGAAACAAGGGATCGTCGGGGCTGTAGAGTGCCGCCTCGTCGAGATAGGTTATCCAGTCGCGCAGCGGGGCTTCGGCCTCTGCAAACTCCTTGGCGAAGAACGTGTCAATTCGCTTGCCGAACTTGGTGGCCACCTCGCGCGGGTTTTGTGTGACGGACTTTTCATCCAAATCCACGTGCTTGATCTTGAGCGACGTCAGCGCCTCGACGCGGATGCCGGTGAGGCATAGCAGCGCGAAGATCGCTTTGTCGCGCATTTGGCGCGGCGTCTCGCTGGGCATCATGGACATGGCGCGCTTTGCTTGGCGAAGGCTGGGCGCAGGTCGCTCGGGGGCGGCGCGGGCTTCGGCTTCATCGCGTCGGGACAGTTGGAAATAGCTGGAGTCAGCCGTCTTGATCCTGCGCCGGAACCCCTCTTGCTGGGATAGCCACAGTGTGAACTCGCGGAGTGTGGCCATAATCGTACGGGTGGTAGATTTGGCCAGCGGCCTGCCGGTCGCGCCTTTGGCTTGGTCCAGATGTTCACGAAAGCCCACGGCCCAATCAATGTGGAACTTCGCAAAATCCCTGCGTTTGTTCCACAGGTCGAAGCGCTCAAGATGGGCAATCTCGCGGTCCAGGGTCTTGTCCGAGACCTGCTTGGCGTGCTTTCGATAGGTCAGGAACTCGCGCTTGGTCCGCTCGTTTTTTTCGTTGAGTTGGGTAGTCATCAGAGCCTCCAATTTGCTCATGTTTCGCCTGTCAAGAACCCTGCCAATCGCGGCAGGCTGCAAGTGGAAGATCAGGGGGGCATCTGTCCGCCTCTTTAATGTCGATTCCTGGCGGTTGTTTCGGAACGGGTGTCTGGCGTTTCGGGTGCCTCGCCCCGCAACGTCACATCGAAAACATTGGCGAGGATCACGACGCGTTCATGCGCGATGGGTTTGTGCATGATCGTGTCGCAGGTCTCGCACAACGCGGTGAGTTTCGCGCGGGTGCCATCCGTTTCGCAATCGACTAGACCGCCCGCCGGTTTGCGGGCTGCGCGGCATTTCAAGCAATAGAACTCGTCAGGCGACAGGCGCGATTTTCGCCCCTGTCTCTGGCCTTGGATGTAGCTGATGAGTGCATCGCCACGAACCAGCGTTGGCCGCTCATCCGTCATGGCCATCAGGCCTTGCTTGATCCACGCCCGAATGGTGCGGTCAGAGACGCCGGTGACATCCGCCGCCTCTGGGATCGTGTAGCAGCGGAGCGATTTTATTCCGCTAAGTTTGGCTGACTTGGGCATATGGTTTCACGCCTCATGCCGTGCCAGCCAGTCTCGGATCGCGTCCACCCGGACAAGTCGCCGCGTGCCGATCTTGATGCTGGGCAAATCGCCTTTGGCCAACGCCGCAAAAAGCGTTGTGCGTCCGATGCCTGCAAGCCGTGCCGCCTCGTCCGGGGACACGGCGATTGGGGCATGTTTCGGGGTTGGTTCGTTCAGGTCCGTCATGGTTCAAACTCCATCATTTGAAGATGGGTGAACCGTCGCGGACTTATGCTGGATCAAAACAGGGCTTGGGTTTCCATCCAGTTTTCATCCACCCCGAAATTCGGAGACATATGCCTTCACCGTAGACAGTTTGGGAGCCGGGTCGTCTGGGCGTTGCCTGCGATAATCCAGCAAAACGGCCTTTGCTTCCTCGTTTCGCCCCTTCTCTGCCACTCCTCGCGCGGCACGATCTGCAAGCATGGCCTTAAAGCGGTCGCGGTAAATGCTCGGTCGCCCGCCGGTCGATCTTGGCGGCGCGCCTACGGATTCGGCTACACTCACAGACTTCCGTAGGCGCGTCGCCCCCAAGTCCAACTGGACCATCTGGTCGAGAGTGAAGGTTCCGGCGTCACGATACGGCAAATGCCCAGCGGCGGTGACGACAAGGGCGTATTCGCGCCGTATTTGACCGCGCAGGGCGTTCTCAAGGCTTACCAGATTATCTTCATTTTGAAGGCAGGTGTGAAAGTAAACAACCGCTCGCCCGCCGGGTGTGTCCACCAGCCCCACACGCCATGTCTGCGGCCCGAGTTGCGATATGCCCCCCTGCGAACACTCAAAGGTAGCGTGTAGTTGTTCCACCAGCGAGGCAAGGTTGGCGCGGACGGCAACAAGGTCCGCATACTCAACATGGACAAATCCTAGTTCGGGGCAATAATGGCCGTAAGTCCCGCCCTCGAAGGCGATCTCGGCATCGTGCGGTATGTCGCAATTCTCACAGAGCACCGATTGCACCAAACCGTCGCGTTGGATCAGACCGGCATCTAGCAACACGCCATATCGCGCATCGCCCCGATAGGCATGCGCCGCGACCTTCCCGGCTTGCCCGATGATCTCACAGAGCAAGGAAACCGCGTCCAATTAGTAGTCCTCGATCACGTCAAGTTCGGGCGACGGCGGCGCAATCAGGTTCCATCGCTCCAACAAGTTGATGGCCAGTTGGTAGTCTGCTTCGGTCTTGTTGGGGATTGTGGTGGTGTTCGGGCTGCGCAAGGTTACGGTCAGCGTGCGGCGGCGCTTCCCATCTTGCGCCGCCATGACAATCCGCAGGGTAGCAGCCACGATCTGCCATCCACCGGCCTTGAGCGGAGATACCTGCCCGAACCGTCCGTCGAGAAATTGATAGATCGTTTCGCCATCACCACGTTTCTCAAAGCGAGCAATACCGCCGCCAGTTGAGAAAAAATCGAGCGACGAAACCTCTACGCCCTCCACGCCATCTGCCGGTTCTACTGGAAACGCGGGGTTAGATCGCAACGTGTTCAGCAATAGGTCGCGGCGCGGTGCTTCTATGGGTGGTTCGGAGCCTGGCGCAAAGTGCTTTGAAAAGGCTTGCGCATATTCATCGCGGACCTTCTTTCCACCAGCGGCGCAAATCTCGACAATTCGCTCAGTTGGTTTACAGGCTATGCCCAGTTCTAACACTCGCTGAAATACTTTTCGCTCCAAACCTTCCGACGGTCCAAAGGTCAATTCACTGGCGGCGCGGTCTTCAACATAGATTGTCGCTTGGACAATCTCAGTTTCCTGGCCCGTGATAGGATGAATGCGCACTGCGCGATACCAATCGGCCTCGCGTTTGCGATGTGCGGGCAGATTCAAAATGCCTATTGCGTCAGTAACGAATGCAGTGCGCACTATATCGTCTTCCAACGCCCATGCCTGTCCGTCATCGTCAAACTGGAAAGCAGACCAATTCTTGCCGCCTGTGCGTCTGTTCAAAGAGGTTTGAACGGCCACTCGTTCAAATGCTTTTGGGTAATCCAACGCCAGCATCAAAAGCACGTCTTGGACACCTTCAAAGCCCTCCAGATCAATGCCCATCATCGGACAGACCTGTTCAGCGCTCACCATCGTGGCATCATTGGCCAGACTAGCAAGATGATCCAGTTCCGCCTTGAGGCGGTCTTGTTGGGCTGCAGGCAGATCGTTAATGACCGCGTTGAGGTCTGATACAAATGCTGTACCGCGGCCAGCACTGATCCAATTGAACTCTTCAGGCATTCCAATAATTTTTGCTGCAAAATACGCCTTTAAACGCCCGCTGGGAGCCTTGCGTAAAAATCCACTGTATGATGCCATGTATTTATGACCCCTACGATCACTTCCGTCTAGATATGGTGTCCACGGTCGGTTCCTGCAAGCTGAATCAGTTCGCACTCTTATTACTAGTCTTATGTGACCACTGCGGCTGATACAAAAACGCCTAATCGGCAAGGAAGTCGATTGACAGTACAGAAGCCAAAAGAGAGCGTCGACCGCGCGGGCGCAATCGTTTCGGGCGGATTCTGCTGAAAAACAAAAAAAATTGCGGGCGCAGAAAGTGACGTGCTGAACGGAGCACAAGCGCCTTTCTGATCAGGCTTTTTGCGTTTGCTGCGGTGCAGGAAAGATCTTGGCTAGTTCGCGCAGGTTCCGGTCGGTTGCGGCGAGGAGGAATTCGTTTTTTTCGCCGCATGGGCCACGCAATCGCAATCGTCCCAACCCCAAGATACGTTTGAGATGGGCGAAGAACATTTCAACCTTCTTTCTGCGTTTGGTTGATACTTTGTACTGTTTAATTTTTCGGATGGCGCGCGCAACATCACTGGCGCCTTCATGTTCTTCGCGGGTGGTCTTGCAGGTATCGGCGTTTGGGGAGCACTTCATCTTTGACGGGCATGCCGGACATTTGTGTTTGAGAGCCCGATACTTGGCGACACCTTTGCCCGTGGGGCCACGGTTCGGATCAGAATAATTCCGGCGGAATTGCTTGGGCGCCTCGCCGTCAGGGCAGATGTACTGGTTGTTATCGGCGTCCCATTCGAAGTCGGCACGGGACCATGTGCCATCGGTGCGACCTGCTTTGTCGATCACCGGAATGTGCGGCGCGATGTTGCGCTTCGCCAGCCAGTCCAGCATCGGGCCGGAGCCGTAGGCGGTATCCGCGATCAGACGTTCAGGATCTAGATCGAACTTATCTTTTACCCGGTTCAACATGGTCTTGGTTGATCCCATTGCAGCCTGCCGGATTGACCGCGTCGCCTCTACGTCACTACAACACCGTGATCTGTGTCGATCAGGTAATTGTCCGAATAGGCAAAGAAAGCCGGCCCTTTGCGTGCTGCGGTCCACTGGCTGGCCGGATCAGAGAAGGACGTAAACTTCGGCTGCACCTCGCTCGCGGCACCAAACGCCTCTTTATCTAATGTATCGAGATACTCGCGCACAGCGCGTGGAGCGGCCGCAACATCAATGCGATTGATATCCCATCCTTCTTTGGAGGCTGAGAACTGCCTGTTCGCATCCGCCTCGATCATACTGGCATCAACCGCCATGCGTTGACCGCTCAAGAGACCCTCTACGATGCAGCGCGCCACTGTCGTCTCGAACAGATGGCGCAGGAGTTCGCTGTCCCGGAAACGACCGTGCCTGTTCTTCGAAAACGTTAAGTGGTCCGGGATCCGATCATTGAGATCGAGACTGCAGAACCAGCGATACGCTAGGTTCAATTGGACCTCTTCGCACAACCGCCGTTCGGAGTGGATACCAAAGCAATACCCCACCAAGAGCATCTGGATTAGGAGTTCTGGATCGACAGAAGGGCGGCCCGTGTGGCTGTAGAAGTCGGCAAGATGGCCGCGGATGCTGCGCAGATCGACAAACCTGTCATTCGACCGAAGCAGATGATCTTGCGGTACATGGTCTTCCAGCTAGAACACACAAATCAACGCCGCCTGCGCTTCTTGCCTCTGTCCCAACATTGCCAATCCCTCCCTACAGAACGAATTGAATCATCGACTTAACCGGCAATCAAGGAAGAGTTTTTCAACAAAATGGGCGGAAAGCGGAAGTTCGCTGCGGACGCAAAACCAAAACTTCGGAGCAGAGAAAGCGGACTTTGCAAAGTCTGACGAATTTGAATGCCAGTTTGAACCGAAACAACTATTGGAAAGCCTGCACTACACGGTCACTTGGCCATCAAAATGTCTCTCCTGTTTGGACTGATTGAGTGACGCAACCCGCACTTAACCAAATTCGATTTCAACCATGGCGTATCCAGCATGGACTGAACTTCAGCTGCCGTACACAGCGTTCCTAGTCAAGGCGCATCAAGCAGCCCTTCGACATGGACCTGGAGGTCGGCAAGCTTGATGGGCTTGGGCAAAAAAAGATCCGCTTTTGAGAGCGCAGCCGTATCGGCGAATTTCTCGGTGGGCGCAAATCCGGACATGAGGATGAATCGCATCCCTCTGTACTCGGCTTTGACCAATGCCAGTAAATCATCGCCTTGCAGTTTCCCTGGGAGGTCGAAGTCGCACAGCACAAGGTGAACAGTCGGATCGCTTGATAGGTAACCGGCAGCCTCGTCTCCGCTCTCAAATGCCACGACATCGTAGGCAAGTCTTTCTAACATGAGACGCAAAATTCGGCGCAATTCACGGTTGTCTTCGACCAGTAGGATGCGGACGAAACTGCCTTTTTGGACAGCCGTCGAAATTGGAGCGGTCGTTGGTTCGGTGGGTTGAGATCGTTCAGTCGCGACAGGCAAGCACAACCTGACCGTTGTACCTTTGCCTTCGATACTGCTCAGAAAAATGTGACCGTTCGATTGTTCTATGAAACCCTTCACCATGGGTAGACCAAGACCTGAACCATCTCCGATGGGTTTCGTAGAAAAGAACGGTTCAAATGACTTTTTGATTGTTTCTTCGCTCATGCCAACGCCTGTGTCAGACACTGAGATGAAGGCACTCTTCGGTTGCAACTTTCCCTTCCACTTTGAACGGGTTTTTTCAAAACCGTACTCAAGGGTGAGCGTGCCGCCGTCTTTCATGGCTGTTTTGGCGTTAAGCGCCACATTCAACAACGCCGATTGCAGGAGGTTTGGATCAGCATAAACTGTCGGATCTTCCTCTGTGTACCGCGCATCCACTGCAATTGATGCGGGAAACACATTCCTGCAAAATACGATGAATGTGTCGATTAGGGCGCTAAGTGACACAGCCTCCGGTCTTAGTGCCTGTTGCTTGCCCATTGTAAGCAGCTGTCGACTGAGTGATGCTCCGCCCTCCACTGCCTCATTTGCTGACTGAATCAGGGCCGCTCTTTCATTTGGGTCATGCTCAAGTTCCAGAAGATGCAAGTTACCTGCGATGACACCGAGGATATTGTTGAAGTCGTGAGACACACCACTTGCGACCTGTCCGATAGCGTCCAATCGATTGGCTTGATCCAATGCGTCTTTCGTTGAACTCAATTCCTGCCACTGGTTTTGTGCAGCAGACAGTGCCAACCCAAAATATGGAACTACGCATACCACGACAGCAACGGCGCCTACGGATGCTGTTGTCCAGCTTTCTTCCATGATGATTAAAGTAGCGATAGCCGCAAAGGACGAAGCAATCGGTGCAACAACACAAGCCATGACTGGGCGGTAGGTCGCGTGAAACACCATTATGTTTATTGTCGCAGTAACCAATAGGGCAAGCGCCGCCATTTTAAAAACGTCGCCATCTAAGCGCCAAACCAGAAGAACTATAACGTTAAACGCGACAGCTCTCAAAAAAAGGAGCGACAAGACTGTCGGATACAAGGATGTTTTGCCCGTGTTCGCCGCGGCGCGCGCACATTTTTTTTCGGCTGTGAGCAAGATCGCGTACACAGAATATGCTGCTACGAACTCTAGGTGACCGAACAAAAAATAGGCGCCGAGTGCAGCGAACAAAAGCAACCCAAGGTGAGTGTAAAACAGCAGGCTTCCGATTGGCTCAGCATTGGCAATCGACGAAATTTGGGCGTATCTAGAAGCTTTCTTTTCCAATCCAAGCTACACGAACCTTGCGATGCTCAAACTTTCCGCAAGTAAATCAGGTAGTTGTTTCTGCCGTCCAGAAAAATCTGTTTTAGACCACGAAATTCAACTTTTGCGATAGCTTCATCCTGAGCAACTCCAGTATTAGGCGAAAAAGCAGACCTTAGGTTGGCTCTGGACATACAACAATGAACCACCAAACATGGGGCTGGGTGGCTTAACACCGATACAGAAATTGAAAGCAGCTTAGATTCTACTGATGCCCCCCCAAAAAAATGGGGGGATTACCGCGGCAATGAAGTTCCGTCTAACTCGTCGTTCCGCCGCAACACAGACAGCTATCCTTCCAACCATTTCCACGCAATAGCGCCAAGATAGTTTCCGCTTTCGACCGCGTAGACAGTAAGACGCTTTGGACCGTAACCATCGGCTTTTCGGAACTTCCGGTAGTTTCTTCGGTTTCTGGCAAGCCTGACCAGGCCGGACAGGGTAAGCACCAAGAACTCACCCTCGCCCTTCAATGGGATGGTATCCACGCTCTGCCAACCCGAAGCCAAAGCCTCCTCTGCCATCTGGTATGGATCTCGACGCTTTGGAAGCGAGTGTTTCAACGGATGCGGGCCCTTTGCCTATGTGTTCAATATAGTTGTTCCACTGCGCATTCACAATCCGAGGCTGCCCACTACGCTAATTTGGCGGAGCCCAGCCCGAAACGAATTTTGGTCAGGTCGGCAGGAAGGGAGGATGCGAAGTAGTGAGGCCGCGCACCGACGTAAAATCGCGCGACCTCACAGGCGCTGTGCCTTCTCGCCAAGCCGCAGCAGTACGTAGCGCGGCGAAGGGATTTTCAATGCTGCCAGCACGGAGCGGACATGGGTGTCGCTTTCGACTGATCACATCCAAGTGCTTTAGGCTTTGTTGCACAAATCGCGTGAGGGATTCCCTGTTTGGATTCAGTGGGGTAGCAACGGTGCATGAGCAGTTGGTC
>NZ_CANLAG010000003.1 GCF_947488715.1 uncultured Tateyamaria sp.
GACAGGTGCCCAAAGGTCTTCCTTTCAGCAATCGCCCTCGCGGCAATCGTTATCTACTGGCTTTGACACTCAATGAGTCCTGGCCCTAGGTGGCTTTGGCGATTGATTGTCGCTGCTACTCGTATTCTTACCTCTGCGAGCCTCTCATCGACGCAAGTGTGAGGTGCGCGTTCAAAACGACGAGGCCTACCAAGTCTCACTAAAATTGACATACCTAACGGGCGACTGGGCAGTTGTAGCTTTGAGAATTTGCGTCCAGCATGGACTTTTGACCAATAGCCCCTTGGCGGTGTTGGGATAGTGAACATGGTCGCTCAGCTTCAGAGGTGGTATAGCGACGCACAGTGTCTCGCCGCGCCCTCACGTCATAGCAATGCCGAGAAAACCCGCGTTTCGCTTGAAAACCCTTTGAACACCGTCGGCGCAATTTCGTCGAACGTCGATCTATCCGCCAGACTGGACCACGTTGTGCGGTCCATCAAAATACTCCGATCGACGTCTTTTGTGTGCGCCTCCAGGCGTGCGGCCAGGTTTACGGTCTTGCCAATGCAGGTGTAGGTCGCGCGCGCCTCTGTGCCGGCATAGCCCGCGACGACCTCGCCGGTTGCAATGCCGAAACCGACACGCAGTTCTGGCTCGTCCATAGCAACACGTTCGGCATTGAGCATGTCGATCATGGCCAACATGTCCTGCGCTGCTGAAACAGCGCTCTGGGCGGGGTGTTCCAAGGGTTGTGGCGCGCCGAACAGGGCCATCAATCCGTCCCCGACCATCAGGTTGACCATACCACCGTGGCTGTTCACGGCTTCGAACATCAGCGTGTAATAGGTGTTGAGCAACTCGATGGTGGCTTCGGGCGCCATGTCCTCGGACATGGCCGTGAAGTCGCGGATATCGCAGAACAGGACTGTCGCATTCACCCGGCGCCCGCCAATCGCAAAGCCGGACGTCTGCAAGTCCTGTGCGACTTCCTCTGTGGCAAAACGTTTCAACAGGCGCTTCTGTTCGTCGTAGAGGCGCTTGCGTTCGAGGCACGCGCCAAGCCGGGCCTTCAAGAGCACCTTGTTCACGGGCTTGGGGATATAGTCATCGGCGCCCAATTCGATGCAGCGTACGATGTTGTCCAGTCCCTCGAGGGAAGAGGTCACAATGACCGGGATGTCCCTGAGCAGAGGATCGGCCTTGAGCGCCTCGAGCACTTCGAACCCGTCCATCTCGGGCATTTCGATGTCCAGCAAGAGCACATCGTATTCCGCCTCCCCAAGCATCTGCAGCGCGATCCGGCCATTTTCAGCGACAGCCGCCTCGTGTCCCAAAAGCTCGACACTGCGCGTCATCAGCAGGCGGTTCACCTTATTGTCGTCAGCGATCAAAAGCTTGCCGCGCGTGTCACTCATCCAGCAAGCCTTCCAACCGGGTTTTTGTCTGCTGAAACAGAGCGCTGAGCGCGTCCGCCGCGTCCGCATCAATCCCGCTTGATAACTCCATCTCGCGCGCCTTTTCGGCCAACGCCGTTGCACCAAAGGTCTGCGCGTTCGACTTCAGGGAATGGCTGGCGCGGCGATAGCTGTCGGTGTCTCCTGCCTGCACCGCCTGCGTAAGCTCGGCGAACATGTTCACGGCGTCGTCCAGAAAGGTTTCGAGCAATTCGGCCGCAAAATCGTCTCCCATTGCGTCCTGCAACTCTTCGAAAACCGATGGGTCGATCAAATCATCATGCGTCATTCAAGTGTCCTGGTGTCGCGGTGTTGTGTTCAACAAAGCCTGGGTGAGCACATCCACCCGAATTGGTTTTGCGATATAGTCGTCCATCCCGGCCTCAAGACACATTTCACGGTCTCCCTGCATGGCATTTGCAGTCATTGCTATGATTTTCGGACGATCCTTGGTGTAAATCCTGTTCAACTGGCGCGCGGCCTCCAGCCCATCCATCTCGGGCATCTGCACATCCATCAGCACAACGTCATAGGTCTGCCTTGCCACGCTCTCCAGTGCTTCGACCCCGTTGCTCGCAAGGTCGGCGCGATACCCCATCTGTTCCAACAACCGGATCGCGAGTTTCTGGTTCACCAGATTGTCTTCGGCCAGCAGAATGCGCAGGGGATGGTTTTGGGCCATCTCCGGGTCCGACACGGGCTTTGCGGGCCGTCTGGCTTTCTTTGTGGTGATCTCTTTGGGGGCAAAGAGGGTGATCAGCGTATCGAACAGATGTGACTGGCGCAGCGGCTTGGTGAGGTGTGCAGCAAACAGGTCGCCCTCTGCCGTTTCTTCCCGAATGCCCAAAGAGCTGAACAAGACCAGAGGCATTACGTTGCCAAGCGTGCGGATCGCCTTTGCCAACGCAATCCCATCCATCTGCGGCATGTGCATATCGAGGACGGCGAGGTCGTACTGCGTCCCATCCTTCAGGACGGCAACGGCGTCTTGCGGGTTCAAGAACCCTTCGGTTACCGCACCCCATTTCCCGGTCTGCAACGACAGAACCTTGAGGTTTGTGGCGTTGTCATCCACGACCATGATCCGTTTGCCAACCAGTTCCGATTGCTCTCCGATCAGACTGCGTGCCTTGGTTTTTGGCAGCGGGGCAGGGCGCATACGCATGGTGAAGTGAAAGACCGATCCCTTGCCTTCGCCGTCGCTGGTGGCCCACATGGTGCCGCCCATCAACTCGGCCAGCCGTTTCGAGATTGCGAGGCCAAGGCCCGTGCCGCCGTATTTGCGCGTGGTCGAACTGTCCGCCTGGCTAAAGGACTGAAACAGCCGTTTCATCCCGGCCTCTGTCAGCCCAATGCCCGTGTCGCGCACGGCAAAGGTCAGCATCTGATCCTCGCCCTCGCCGGGGGTGACGGTTGCGGTCACGACAACTTCGCCCGCCTCCGTGAACTTGACCGCATTGGACAACAGGTTGAGCAAGATTTGCCGCAAGCGTGTCACGTCCGCATTGATCCCCACAGGGACGGCATCATCCATCAGATACGCGATCTCTAACTGCTTTTCCGCAGCTTTCCCGCTCACCAGATCCAAGGCGGATTCGATACACTCGCGCAGATCGAAAGGATGGTTCTCGATGTCCATCTGCCCGGCCTCGATCTTCGAGAAATCGAGGATTTCGTTGATGATCGCAAGAAGGGCATCGCCGCTGTCGCGGATCGTACCGGCATAGTCGTGCTGCTCGGCGTTCAGGTCCGTGTCCATGAGCAACCCGCTCATCCCGATGACCGCATTCATCGGCGTGCGGATTTCGTGGCTCATCGTGGCAAGGAACGCGCTCTTGGCCTCATTGGCCGTCTCAGCCGCCTCGCGGGCCGCCTGCGCTTCGTTGAACAGACGCACGTTCTCGATTGCAATCACCGCCTGATCGCAGAACGACTGCGCCACTGCAATCTCGTCTTCGCTAAAGGCCCGCGCCTCGTCCCGGACAAAGAGCATCACCCCATAACAGGTGTCGCCGCGCAGCAAGGGCATCATCAACGTGGCGCGCACGTGATGGGTTTCATAGGTGCGCTGTTCAAACTCCGACAGTTCGATCTTGTCCCAGTCAGGCAGATGCAGAACCGACCGGCTTTCCAGAACCCGGCTGGGAAAGTTGTTCTCAGGGTCAAACGGAAAGGAATTGTTTGTCTCGTCGATCGTAACCAGCCCGTCTGCCGTGGCGCGCGCCACCACCCTGATGTGATCGCTGTCCATGATCGTGGCACCGACCATCTGGCAATCGACCAGCGCGACACCCGCCTGCACGATTTCCTCGAACACCGGGGTTGTGTCGGTGGGGGACTCGCTGATCACCCGCAGCACATTGGTGCTTGCCGTCTGCCGCGCCAGTGAGTTTTGCGTTTCGTTGAACAGCCGCACACCCTCGACCGCGATCACCGCTTGATCCGCGAATGACTCTGCGACAGCAATCTCTTCCTTGGTAAAGGGGATGTCTTTCTTGCGCACAAACGTCAGCGCGCCGAGCGGCGTTCCCTCTTTCATCATCGGAACGTGTAGGCCAATGTTGAACCCGTGTTTGTCGGCCCGTTCCTTGTCGCGCGGCGACAATCCGTCGGTGCGATGTCTTTCATGCTGTAATGTCTGGCCAAGCAGCATCGCTTGCGCGGGTGCGTTGTCCGCTGCGATCATGGGCGCACGCGCATCCGAAATAGATGCCTCCAGACCTTGCGGCGTCGCAACGGCGGTTTGCCAGACCTCCTTGCCGTCAGTCTGGCCCGCAATCGCCAGATCACAGTCGATCAACCGAATGGCCGCCTGCACGATTTCCTCGAACACCGGGATGGCGCTGTCGGGTGACTGACTGATCACGCGCAGCACATCGGCGCTGGCGGTTTGCCGGGACAGGGCCGTCTGGGTTTCGTTGAACAGCCGGACATTTTCGATGGCGATGACAGCCTGATCACAAAACGAATTTGCCAGGGCGATTTCATCATCCGTGAATGCGCGTGGCGCTTTGCTCTGGTGGAAGATCAACAAACCGACCGTGAAACCATCCCGCAGCAAGGGGAGAAACATGATCGACTTGATCTGGAACCGCTCGAACATCACCAATTCACCCGGCAATGGCGTGATCTGGCTTGTGTCGGGCACATGGATCATCTTGCCGTCTGTCAAAACCCGTGAGGGATAGTTCATCGCGGGCTCGATTTTGGCAGGGGTGGGGTCGAGCCCATCCATCAATGTCCCATCGCGCCACGCCCCAACAAGCGGAGAGAACGTGTCAGTCATCCCATGGCGCAACAAGAACGCAGCCCCATCACAGTCCAACAGCCGAACACCGGCTCGCGCGATCTCTTCAAAAACCGGGGTCGCATCCGTCGGTGACTGGCTCAATACGCGCAAGGCGTCCGCGCTGGCCGTCTGGCGCGACAACGCCGCCTGCGTCTCGTTGAACAAACGCGCATTTTGTATCGCGATCACCGCCTGATCGGCAAAGCTTTCCAGCAGCGCAATGTCATCTTCGCTGAACGGTTTCACCTGCCGCTTGTACAGCGCGATACACCCGATGCCCTGACCCTGATGGAGCAAGGGGATGGCCATAAAGGTCCGCACGCCCTCTTCGTCGACCGCCTGCAACCTGACCGGATCACCCGCCCGGTAGCCGTTTGTATCTTTCAAATCGTCAATCTGGATCGGCCGTCTTTCCAGGATACTGTCGGACACGGTCAAACCCGTTCCCATGGGCCAGCTTGTGACGCCAGGTTCCAGGACATCCAGCTTGTCGCCGTGGTGGGCCACCAGATCAGCAAAGGTGCCATCGTTGTTCAAGATGTTGAGGCTCGCCATGGGCGCATCGCACAGCTCTGCCGCGCGACTGAGAATGGCGTCGAACACCGGGGCCAGGTCAGACTGCGTTTCGCTGATCACACGCAGGATATCTGCACTCGCCGTTTGACGTTTCAGCGCTTCGTTTGTTTCATTGAACAACTGCGCGTTCTGGATCGCGATGCCGGCCTGATCCGCGAACGTCGTGACAAGGTCGATATGTGATTTCTGCGGCGTCTCACCATCCGGCCACCCCAGAACAATGCAGCCCCAGACGCGTTTGCCGACGTGGATCGGAAACCCGACCAGATGGCGATATCCGAACGCACGCGCGGTTTTATGATCGTAATACGTCTCGGCTTGGGTATCTTCAAAATGCTGCAGGGTGCCGCTGGCGAGAACGGCGCCTGTCATGGACCCTTCCGCCGCGGGCGCAGGCCAGTTTTTGGCATATGCGGCCATGTAGTCCTGTTCAAACCCGCAACTGGCTTTGAAATGAACAAGGTCATCCTCGAACTGATACAGCATGCAGCACCGCACATCACACAGCTTGGTCGCGGCCTCGGTGATGCGGTCAAACACGGGTTGCGTGTTTTCGACGGACTGACTGATAACGCTCAGGATTTCTCCGCTGACTTGCTGCTGTTCCAGCGAAACCTGCAAATCCTGAAACTGCCGGACATTCTCAATCGCGATCACAGCTTGGGCGGCAAACGTGCTGACCAGTTCGACGTCCTCGTCCGAAAACGGCAGCACCTCGCGGCGGTACAGCACAATCGCGCCAATCCCGACGCTATCCTTCAACAAGGGCACCACCAGGACAGAGCGCGCGCCCTCGACATCTGCCATTTGCACCCGTCTGGGGTCACGCACTTCGGTGTAAAGTGGGTCGTCGGTTATGTCGTCCTGACGAAACACTTGCCCCCGGACAATCGGACCGATTGCAACCAGATCCGTGCGCGTGATCGGCTCGTCAAATCCCTCCAGATCCGACGCAAACGCCGAGGTCGTGCCAATATGCGCAGGCACGCGCACCCGCGTGCGCTGGGGGTCTGCGATGCTCAGAAACGCAAGCTGCGCCCCACACAGGCGGCTTGCGTTCTCCAGAATGGACTGAAACACGGGGGCGTCATCACTGCGCGACTGGCTGATGACGGACAGCACCTCGGCTGTCGCCTGCTCCTTTTCCAAACGCTGTTGCAGGGCGCGGAATTGTTGCGTGTTCTCGATGGCGATCACGGCATGTTGCGCGAACTGCTCGAGCAGTTGAATGTCGTCATCCGTGAACGGGCGCACCTCCCTGCGACTGAGGCCAATCGCGCCGATGGCCTTGCCCTGCTGCATCAGTGGTACAGCCACACGCGACCGTATCCCTTCGACATCCACCATCTTGACCGCAATCGGGTCACCAGAACGGTAAAAGTCAGTGTCCGCATAATCGTCGATGCGTACAACTTTGCCGGTGCGAATAGCCTTGTTGGCCGACAACGGCCCTTCAATCGGCCACTCCGTGCCGATTTTCATCGCCGTTTGCTTGTGGCCCCAATCGGCGATCAACCGACCATGCGTCCGGTCGGCGGTCGCCAAAATCAATGCGGCCTGATCTGCGGCACAAACCTGTGCGGCTTGCGCCAGCACGGCATCAAACACCCGCCCATCGTCATCACGGCTTTGACTGATGACCCTGAGGATCTCGCTGGTTGCCGCTTCGCGCTGCAATTGCCCCTGCAATCTGCGAAACTGGCGCGCGTTTTCAATCGCGATAACCGCCTGACCGGCAAAGGTTTCGATCAGGGCAATTTCACTGTCCGAAAACGGGTCAATGTCCACGCGAAACAGCGTGATCAACCCAAGGGCCGCACCCTCATGCACCAATGGCACAAAGAGAACGCTGCGAATGCCGTTGTCATCCACCATGGCCCGGACAATGGGACTGTCTGCTTGGTAGAGATCGCTTTGCCCCATATCCTCAAAGGCAAATAGCTTGCATTCAACGATACACCGCGCCGCATAGGACAGACCCGGATCAACCTTCATCTGACCCGTTTCAAACAGTTCGACCACCTGCGGATTGACGCCCGCATATGCCGCCAGTTGCTGCGCTTCGTCATTTGCCTTGGCAAGGATCAGCCCGGCCATTGGCGCATTGCACAGGGTTTGGCTGTGCTTGATGATCGCCTCAAAGATCGGTGTTTCATCGTCGCGCGACGACCCGATCAGCCGCAAAATCTCTGCGGTCGCCGCGAAATGCGCACCCACATCGGATGCCGCACTGTCCGTGCCACGTGAGTTATCTGGATCGCTTTGCGTCACGGATCATCGCCAACACTGAAAAATGACTAGAAGAATACAGCTACGCTAGTGCCAAGTGCATTGCAAAGAAAGCCAAATCCGGCGGCAGGCGGGGCGGACGGCAAGGGTGGTTTTACCCAGGCCTTCCGTCCTATTGCATGGCCAAAGCTGGCCTCCGTTGGTTTGGATCAATCGGGCAGGCCAAGCGCCTTTTTGCGATCCGTTGCCCATTTCATGATCGTCAGATCAAAGGTCAGCGCCATCAGCGACACGCATATCCCCAGGACAAAGTTCTTGCCCAGATCGGTGCCCGCAAGGGTGCGCTGCAATTCCTGACCCAGATCCTGCGTGCCGATAAAGGCCGCGATGATCACCATGAAAAACGCAAACATGATCGCCTGGTTGAACCCCACGGCCATCGTGGGCAGGGCCAGTGGCAATTGCACTTTCACCAATTTCTGCATCCGCGTGGCACCGGCCATGTCTGCGGCTTCGGTCATCTCCGGTGGCACCGTGCGCAACCCTTCGATCGTGTAGCGCGTCAACGGCACCATCGCAAAGATCAGGATCGACATCACAACGGATGTCGCCGTGATGCCAAAGAGCATGATGGCCGGGATCAGGTAGATAAAGCTGGGGAACGTCTGCGCCGTGTCACAGGCCAACAGCACGCGTTGCGACCATTTCTCGGACCGCGCCGCCACGATGCCCAAGGGCACGCCAATCAGCAGCGCCAGAGTGACGGCAGAGATCACTGAATAGAGCGTGATGACCGACCGGTCCCACCATCCCGACAGCGCCACAAGGCCAAAGAAGATCGCCGCATAGATCGCGGGCTTGCGACCGCCCAGTGACAGGGCAAAGGCGACGACCAGCAGGATGAACGCTGGCGTCGGGATAGACAAAAGGAAATCGCGGAACGGGTTCAGGATCCAGACGTTCAGCACATAGCGGATCGCCTGCGTGGTGTTCTGGACCGGATCAAAGGCCAGGAACGCCTTGATCGCCGTGTCGATTTCCTTGCCCTGGCTAAAGTTCTGCTTGCGCCCGATCTCGGCAAAAACCTGCACGAACTGGGCCGCAATGCAGAAAAAGACAAAGACACCAATCCCGGTCAGCAGCACGATGTGCCTGCGCCACCAGGGTGTGTCGCGCTCGAAATGCTCGGGCTGTTTGATCACCCACGCCTTTGACATGCGGTCCAGCGTGACGGCGAGCAGTACAATGGTCACGCCAATCTCAAACGACCGGCCCAGCTTGAAACTGCCCATCATCGCCAGCAACTTGGCCCCAAGGCCGGGCATCCCGATAAAGGCGGTCAGAACCACCATCGCCAGACACAGCATGATGACCTGATTGACGCCCACCAGGATCTCGGTCCGGGCCGAAGGCAGATAGACATGGCGCAGAAGCTGCCATTTGGTGCAGCCGCTCATATTGCCCGCCTCGACCACCTCGGACGGCACCTTTTGCAGGCCCAGCGTCGTCATCAGGATCATGGGCGGGATGGCATAGATCGTCGTTGCCACGGCCCCCGCTGTCGGCCCGACCTTGAAGAAGATCACGGCGGGCAGCAGGTAAGTGAAAAAGGGCAGGGTCTGCAGCACCGACAGGATCGGTTTGATGGCCCGGTTCACCGCCACGTATTTCCACGCAAGGATGCCGAGGCCCAGACCGATAAAGAACGCAAGCGGGGCCGCAACCATCAGCACCGACATGGTCTCCATCGCAATCTTCCACTGACCGATCAGCGCGGTCCAGATGAAGGTGCCAGCCCCCAGCAGCGCCATGCGCCAACCGCCAAGGTAATAGCCGATCACGGCCGCTACACCCGCCACCGCCGTCCAAGGGATCGGGCCCAGATGCGGCCAACGCCGCTTGCCAAACATCAGGTTCGCGGTCACGTCCAGCAACCACTCCAACCCTTCGGTCAGCGTCCGCGTCAACGTCAGCAGCCCCAGATCGTCCTTCACAAAGTTAAAGAACACATCGAGCCACGTGGCAAAGGGCGGGATCAACGCCTCGGGGATGCGGTGCAAAATGTCAGGCAACAACCCGGCATAGCGCAGCAGGGTCATCACAACCGCCACCAGCAACAGGATCGTGGCCCACTTGCCCCGCGTCCATTGCGCCGGGCCAGAGGTGTCGGCCTTCAGATCGCCGGTGATATCGGCCATCAGCTGGCCTCCAGCAGGATTTCCAGCGCCGCAGCACGGTCCATGCCGCCAATCACCTTGCCACTCTTGGCAACCGGGATGATGGCGCGTGTGTCCTGCACCAGCAGGCGGGCGAGGTCCTGAACGGACGCGGTGGCATCCACCGGATCGCCTTCGCCCGGCGTGCCTGCGTGGGCCAGAACGCCCGCGTGAACCACGCGGGCCTTGTCGATCTCTTCGGTGAACTTGCGCACATATTCCGTGGCGGGGTTCAGCACGATCTGGTCAGGTGTGTCGCACTGTTCAACCGCGCCGTCCTTCATGATGGCAATCCGGTCGGCCAGACGCAGCGCCTCGTCAAAGTCATGGGTGATGAACACGATGGTCTTGCCCAACATGCCCTGCAGGCGCAGAAACTCGTCCTGCATCTCGCGCCGGATCAACGGATCAAGCGCGGAAAACGGCTCGTCCAGAAACCAGATGTCCGGCTCAATGGCGAGGCTGCGCGCAATGCCCACACGCTGCTGCTGTCCGCCGGACAATTCGCGCGGGAAATACTCCTCGCGCCCCTCAAGGCCCACCAGCTTGACCACCTCCAGCGCGCGTTCGCGCCGCGTGTGCTTGTCCTGCCCCCGCATCTCCAGCGGAAACGCGACGTTCTCCAAAACGGTACGATGCGGCAGCAGGCCAAAGGACTGGAACACCATGCCCATCTTGCTGCGGCGCAACTCGATCAACTCTTTTTCAGACAGCGACATCAGGTCCTGCCCCTCGACGGTGATCGTACCGCCGGTGATGTCATGCAACCGCGAAAAACAGCGCACCAGCGTCGACTTGCCGGACCCCGACAGCCCCATGATCACCAGCATCTCGCCCCGGTTCACATCAATCGACACGTCCTTGACCCCGGCGATGTACCCATCGGCCCGAATGTCATCGAAACTGTGCCCGGACGGCATGGATTTCAGATATTTCTGCGGATCAGAGCCAAAGATTTTCCAGGCGTTCTTGCAGGAAATCACGATGTCGGCGGTCATGCTGTGCTCTCTCCTCACCGACTGCACTGTCGGTGTTTAAAACGCCCGCCCGGAGTGTAACCCCGGACGGGCGAAAGTCTTCAACAGTTTTGGACGACCTTACGAGGTCCAGCCCTGCCAAATGTCCGGGTTCGCTTCCAGCCACTCGGCGGCAGCCTCTTCGGGCTCCATTTCCTCGACGTCGACCAGACGCGCCATTTCGGCGATCTGCGGGTTGGTGAAGGAAATTTTGGTCAGCACGTCATAGGCGCCGGGCCACTTGTCCTTCATGCCGTCCCATGCCGCCTTTTTTAGGTAGCCGTCAGCGGGGTTGCCGCAGTCATAAAGCGCGTCTTTGTTCGGGCCCACGGCGGGGTCCTTGTCGCAGCCGTCTACCCATGTGGGGAATTCGACGAACTCACCGGGCCACACGGCTTCGGCAAAGTTGGGCGTCCAGTTGAACACGACGACCGGGCGCTTGTCAGCCTCGGCCGCGCCGATTTCAGCCCAAAGAGCAGCCGCAGAACCCGCGTTCACCACGACAAAGTCCATGCCCAGTGCTTCGACACGTTCCTGACCGTGCTTCAGCCAGTCCACGGGACCATCCAGATAGCGGCCCTTGTCCCCGGTTTCAGCCGTCGCAAACAGCGCAGCACAGTCGTTCAACGCTTCCCAGCTTGGCAAGCCGGGGCAGGCGTCCTTGGTCCACATCGGGTACCACCAGTCCTCGCGCGTGACCGCATCGTGGTCGCCCGCATCGTGCAGACCGCCCTTTTCCAGCGCGGCGCGGAAGGACGCGCCAAACGCGCCTTCCCAGACTTCCAGTTCCAGCGTCACATCGCCCATGCGGACCGACTCATAGACGGCCTGGCTGTCGGTGGTGACGAATTCGACATTGTTGCCCATCGATTCAAAGATCTGGCCAACCACGTGGCTCATCACGATCTGCGATGACCAGTTGTGGATCGGGATCACGATGGGGTCGCTGCTGTCTTCGGCCAAAAGCGTCATGGGCGCGAACGCCAAGACGCCTGCCGTCAACGCCGTTGTAAATTTGTTCATTGTAGTCTCCCAGTGGATCGCGACTTTTGCGTCGCTTGATGATGACGAATGGTCTTTTCGCATCCCGGACATCGAATCCGATCCGCGCGCCATTTCTTCACGCCACCACTCTTGCATTTTTTTCCTATCAAGCAAGTTTTTTTCTTTTAGAGATGTGTTTGTGATCGGGCTCACTGTTCAAAAATGAGCCGTGATGTCCGATTTGGACGTCTCCATGTCGCGTCTCAAAGTCGGTTTAGTCCATAAAGTCGCGTAGTTGTGGGGCAGGAGGTCCGATTTCATGCGGTATTCAGGGTTCAAGGTCATAAAAGAAGCACTGACGGGTCACAAAGGCTGGAAACCGGCGTGGCGCGATCCCGAGCCCAAGGCGCATTACGACATTGTCATCATCGGCGGTGGTGGGCACGGGTTGGCCACGGCCCATTATCTGGCCTCCGTCTATGGCCAGCACCGCGTGGCCGTTATCGAAAAAGGCTGGATCGGCGGCGGCAATGTCGGACGCAACACAACGATCATCCGCTCGAACTACCTGCTCGATGGCAACGAGCCGTTCTATGAGTTCTCGCTCAAGCTCTGGGAAGGGTTGGAGCAGGACCTGAACTACAACGCCATGGTGTCGCAGCGCGGCATCATGAACCTGATCCACTCGGATGCGCAGCGCGACGCCTTCATTCGGCGCGGCAATGCCATGATCCTGAACGGGGCAGATGCCGAATACCTCGACCTTGCGCAGATCAAACAGGAATACCCGTTCCTCAACTTCGACGACGCGCGGTTCCCGATCAAGGGCGGGCTGGCCCAACGGCGCGGCGGCACCGTGCGCCACGACGCCGTCGCATGGGGCTACGCGCGCGCAGCGGACAGCCGGGGCGTCGACATCATTCAGAACTGCGAAGTCATCGGATTTCGCATCGAAAACGGCACATGCCTCGGGGTCGAAACGTCCCGTGGCTTCATCGGCGCGGGCCGCGTCGGCTGCGCCGTCGCAGGCAATTCCAGCCGCCTGATGTCCAAGGCCGGCATGCGCCTGCCCATCGAATCCCACGTGTTGCAAGCCTTCGTCTCCGAAGGGCTCAAACCCGTCCTGCCCGGCGTCATCACCTTTGGCGCGGGCCACTTCTATGTCTCGCAATCCGACAAGGGCGGACTGGTCTTTGGCGGCGACATCGACGGCTACAATTCCTACGCCCAACGCGGCAACCTGCCGGTGGTCGAGGACGTCTGCGAAGGCGGCATGGCCATCATGCCGATGATCGGACGCGCGCGGCTCTTGCGCATGTGGGGCGGCATTATGGACATGAGCATGGACGGCTCCCCCATCATCGACCGCACCCATATCGACGGCCTCTATTTCAACGGCGGCTGGTGCTACGGCGGCTTCAAGGCCACACCCGCCTCCGGCTACGCCTTCGCCCACCTCCTGGCCCGCGATGAACCCCACGACACCGCCACCGCCTACCGGTTCGACCGGTTCCGCACCGGCCACATGATCGACGAAAAAGGGATGGGCAATCAGCCCAATCTGCACTGACCCATGCTTCATTGTTCCAAAAATATGCACGGCACACCGCTCAGCAAAAGGGGCTGCACATGATCATCAATCACCCCCTTCTTGGCCCCCGCGACAGCGCCGAATTCGTCTATCTGGGTGCCGCGGAACTGATGAACCGCCCCGACCCCGAAACGGCCAGCGCCGACGACTGGCACGACTACGCCTACCTGCGCGACAACCCGGCAGGCACGCACCGCGAGCTGTGGTTTCACGAGGGCGGCGACCGTTCGATCCTGATCGTCACGCGCGACACCACCACGCACGAGATCTCTGCCGTGGAACTCGCGCGCAGGGGGGCACCAAAATGACCCAGAAAAACCGCCTCGATGGTGGGCAGATCGACCGCAACACAACGCTCAACTTCACCTTTGATGGCAAGACATACGCGGGCCACCCCGGTGACACGCTGGCCTCTGCCCTGCTGGCCAACAACGTGCGTCTCATGGGGCGATCGTTCAAATACCACCGCCCGCGTGGCCCCCTGACCGCCGGGTCCGAAGAACCAAACGCCATCGTCAAATTGCGCAGCGGCGCGCGGCAGGAACCCAACACGCGCGCCACCACTGCAGAACTGTTTGAGGGGTTGGCGGCAAAATCGCAAAACCGCTGGCCCAGCCTCGCCTTTGACGCGATGGCGATCAACGACCGGTTCTCGAATTTCCTGACGGCGGGGTTCTACTACAAGACCTTCATGTGGCCCGCCGCCTTCTGGGAAAAGCTCTACGAGCCGATCATCCGCAAAGCCGCCGGTCTCGGCTCTCTCTCGATGCAGGCCGATCCCGATGAATACGACAAAGGGTTCCGCCACTGCGATCTGCTGATCATCGGCGCGGGGCCTGCTGGCCTCAACGCCGCCCTCACCGCAGGGCGTGCGGGCAAACATGTCATCCTCGCGGATGAGGATTTCCGCATGGGCGGGCGGCTGAACGCCGAAACCCTCAACATCGCGGATATGACCGGGGCCGATTGGGCCGCGCACACGGTTGCCGAACTCAGCGCCCTTCCAAATGTCCGCCTGATGCCCCGCACCACGGTGATCGGGGCCTTTGATCACGGCATCTACGGCGCAGTCGAGCGGATCAGTGACCACCTCGCCACACCGCCCACCGGCAAACCCCGCCAAATTCTCTGGCGCATCTATGCCAAACAGACCCTGCTCTGCGCCGGGGCCACCGAACGCCCCATCGCGTTCGAAAACAACGACCGCCCGGGCATCATGCTGGCGGCGTCCTTGCGCGCATACGCCAACCGCTGGGCCGCCACGCCCGCCCAACGCATCGCGATCTTTACCAACAACGATGATGGCCACCGCACCGCGCAGGATCTGCACACCAAAGGGGTCAAGATCGCCGCCGTGATCGACACGCGCCCGGACGCTCCGCGCAGCCACGACTACGAAGTCCTGCGGGGCGCACAAATCAGCGACACCAAGGGGCGGCTTGGCCTCACCTTTGCCGAAGTGACCCTGTCCGATGGCAGCAACCGCACCGTTGAGTGCGGCGCGCTGGGCGTGTCGGGCGGCTGGAACCCGAACGTGCACCTGACCTGCCACCAGCGGGGTCGGCCCACATGGGACGACACGCTGGCCGCCTTCGTCCCCGGCGGCACGCTGCCACCCGGCATGACGGTTGCAGGTGCCGCGAACGGCACGTTCTCGACCCACGGTGCGCTCAAATCCGGGGCAGACGCAGCGCGCAAAGCACTAGGTATCAAAGGCCGCGCGCCCGCCGTGCCGGACGCCGAAGATGCTCCCATAACCCAGACCCCATTCTGGTATGTCGAGGGCTGCTCCCGCGCCTGGCTCGATCAACAAAATGACGTCACGGTCAAAGACGTCAAACTCAGCCATCAGGAAGGGTTCCGCTCCGTCGAACACCTCAAGCGCTACACGACGCTCGGCATGGCCACCGACCAGGGCAAAACATCGAACATGGGCGGCCTCGCCATCATGGCCGAGCTTGCGGGCAAGTCGATCCCCGAGGTCGGCACCACCATCTTCCGCCCGCCCTACACCCCCACGGCCATCGGCGCGCTGGCGGGGCGGATGCGGGGCAAGGAGTTCCACCCGACCCGCCTGACCCCCTCGCATTTCTGGGCCAAGGAACGCGGCGCGGTCTTTGTCGAGGTCGGCAACTGGTTGCGCGCGCAGTGGTTCCCGCTGCCCGGTGAAACCCATTGGCGGCAATCAGTGGACCGCGAGGTCACCGCCACGCGGGCGTCCGTCGGCGTGTGCGACTGCACGACGCTGGGCAAGATCGACGTGCAGGGCACGGATGCGGCCACGTTCCTCAACAAAATCTACTGCAACGGCTTTGCAAAACTGGCTGTGGGCAAGACGCGCTATGGCCTGATGCTGCGTGAAGACGGGATCGCCATGGACGATGGCACCGCAGCGCGTCTGGCCGAGGACCAGTTTGTCGTCACAACGACCACCGCGAATGCGGCAAAGGTCTATCAGCACATGGAATTCGTCCGCCAATGCCTGATGCCCGACGCGGATGTGCAATTGATCTCCACCACCGAGGCGTGGGCGCAATATGCCGTGGCGGGACCAAACTCGCGCCGCCTGCTGCAAAAGATTGTGGACAGCGACTACGACATCTCGAACGAAGGCTTCCCCTTCATGGCCTGCGCCAACATCACCGTCTGCGGTGGCCTGCGCGCGCGGCTATTCCGCATCTCGTTCTCCGGCGAATTGGCTTTCGAGATTGCGGTGCCGTCCCGCTACGGCGACGCGCTGATGCGCAAGCTGATGGAGGAGGGCGAGGAATTTGACGTCACGCCATATGGCACCGAAGCGCTCGGGGTGATGCGCATCGAAAAAGGGCACGCGGCGGGCAATGAACTCAACGGCACCACCACCGCACTGAACCTCGGCATGGGGCGGATGGTGTCCAAGGCCAAGGACAGTATCGGATCAAAGCTCTCCGAACGCCCCGGCCTGAACGAGGCGGACGCGCTGATGCAAGTGGGCCTGCGACCCGTCGATGCGGGTGACAAGGTGACGGCGGGTGGGCACCTGATGAACGCCACCGGCCCCGTCGATGCCAAGCATGATCAGGGCTATGTCACCTCCGCCGCCTATTCCCCCACGCTGGGCAGCATGATCGGCCTTGGGTTCCTCAAGGACGGGGGCAATCGTATGGGCGAAACCCTGCGCCTCGTGTCCCCTGTCACCGATCTGACCGTCAAGGTCGAGGTCGTCTCCGCCCATTTCGTCGACCCGGAAGGAGAGCGTGTCCGTGCATGATCTGACCCCCATCACCGCCCTTGGCGGAACAGCACCGCGCACCGACACGGTGGGCGACGTGACCCTGACCGAAGTGCCGGATGTGTCTCTGGCCTCCGTCGCCGCACGGGTCGGGCAAGAGGACCTGTGCGCCACGCGTCTGGCGAAACTGCTGGGCGCCACGGCACCCGAACCGGGTCGCGCGTCGTCCGGTGACCCCTATGCCGCGCTCTGGACAGGACCAAATCAATGGATGCTCAGCGCCGATTTCAACACGCACGAGGACATCGCCGCCGATGTCAACGCGCATTTGACCGACGCCGCCTCAGTGACCGAACAGACCGACGCATGGGTATGTTTTGACCTGACCGGGCCGCGTATCAATGCGGTGCTGGAACTGCTCTGCAATATCGACCTGACCCGGTTTGACACTGCCAACGCAACGCGCACCTCCATTCACCACCTGGGATGTTTCGTGATCAGTACAGAGGCCGGTCAATCGGTGCGTATCCTCGGGCCACGCGCGTCCGCCGGATCCCTGCACCACGCCATCACCACGGCAATGGCGTCCGCACTCTAGGCCGGCGGCAAGGGCACGTTGCCCTGCACGCGGAACGAGTTGATCTGCCTGCGGTCCTCCTGCGGGTTCACCCCAAACGCCGCGCGGTAGTGCGTCAACAAGGGCGTGGCCGAGGTGTATCCAACCGCCTGCGCGATGTGCGACATGCTCTGCTTGGAATACAGCACCAGTTGCCGCGCGGCTTTCATCCGCATGCTGCGATAGTAATGCGTGGGGCTCTGCCCCGTGGCTTTCTTGAACGCTCGTTCGACCTGGCGCGGGGTCACCTGTAGCTGCGCTGCGACCTCGGCCACGGAAATCGGTTGCTCCATATGGGCGGCAAACAGTGCCACGGCGCGCGCCACCAGCGGGGGCAGATCGGGTGCCGCACTTGGACGCATGGGGATACGCTGCTGCACCCCGTGCCCGCGCATCGTCGCATGCTGAAACCAACAGGCGACCTCATGCGCCATGTGCGCCCCCAACCGATCCTCGATCAACTGCAACGCCAGATCAAACGCAGAGGCGGCGCCGGACACGGTGATGCGGCGGCGATCCACGGTGATCACGTCGCCGGTCATCTCAATATGCGGAAACGCGTCGCGAAACGCAGTCTCATAGCACCAATGCACCGAACACCGATGTCCCTCGATCAGACCGGCGCGGGCCAGCGCAAAGACCCCGCCACTGATGGCACCAAGGGTGACACCATGCCGGTCCAGACGGCGCAACGCCCCGTTGCCCTGCCTTGCGTCCTCAAACGCACTGGTCGGCGCGCCCAGCACAAACAGAAGGCTCACATCGCCCACATCGGCAAGCCGCGCATCCGGCTCAAACGCCACACGCGCGCTCGAGATCGTGCGCGCACCACTTTCCGACACCACGTCCCAATCGAAAACCTCGACGCCCGCGATCTCGTTGGCGGCGCGCAACGGCTCGATGATCGAGGTCAGACAGGCCATCGGAAAGCCGGGAAAGATCAGAAAACCGACTTTGAATATTTCACTGCCATTCAACTTTTAGGTTCTCTCGTGAAAAAACTGCCGTATGGTACTCAAATATAGGCCGAGAACGGAATTGTTTAGCGGTAATGGGCTGCTTAGAAAGCGGACAACGTGAACGTAGAAAAAATCGAACCGGAAATGGTCAATAAACTGACGCAAGACCCGCACAGAACGCGCGATGGCGAGCGGGAAAAGGTGCTGGAGGTGGCCATTGGCCGCGAAGTGCGCGCATTTCGCCGGAAACAGGAAATCACCGTGGCCGAGCTTGCGCAGATTACCGGTCTGTCCATCGGGATGCTGTCCAAGATCGAGAACGGCAACACCTCTCCGTCGCTGACCACGCTGCAACTTTTGGCCAACGCGCTTTCCGTGCCGCTCACCAGCTTTTTCCGCCGGTTCGAGGAAAGCCGCCAGGCGGTGCATACCAAGTCGGGCGAAGGCGTCACCATCGACCGCGAGGGCACGCGCGCCAACCACCAGTACAACCTTTTGGGCCATATCGGCTCCAACGCGTCAGGCGTGATTGTTGAGCCGTACCTGATCACGCTCACCGCGGAATCAGACGTGTTTCCCACCTTCCAGCATGGCGGGATCGAAACGATTTACATGCTCGAAGGCGAGGTGGATTACCGCCACGGCGATGATGTCTATGCGCTCAGACCGGGTGACACGCTGTTCTTTGACGCGGATGCCCCGCACGGGCCCGAAAAACTGGTGACGTTGCCCGCGCGCTACCTGTCCGTGATCAGCTATCCCCAAAACGCCTGAGCGCGCATCAATGCCCCATGTTGTGGACCTGGTCGGTGATCTGTTCTGCAAATCTGGCGTTCTGATCGGCCAACGTCTTGATTTCATTGGCAACAACGGCAAACCCCTGACCGGCCGGGCCGCTGCGTGCGGCCTCAATCCGGGCGTTCACCGACAGCATCGACAGCGCCCGTACCGATCCGGTGATCTGCTGGGTCAGGCCAACGATATTTGAGCTGGCCGCCTCAATTTCCGCAATCCGATGCTCCAGCGACTCGCGCAGGGCTGATTCCGCTTCGGCTCCCACCACCAGCCCTTGCAGGTGGCTCAATTTGCCATCCTCAAAGATCGCTGTGCCGCGTTCGCGCACCCACACGTGGTGGCCCTGCCGGTGCACCAGCCTGTGTGTCATGTCCCAGCTTTTGCCCGCCTCAATCGCCGCGTCGACCTCGCCAAAGACCCGGTCGCGGTCAATCTCAGGCGTCAGCCCCACATAGGACACGCCCGCATTGTGCAGGATCTCACTTTTGGCATAGCCAGTGATCCGCTCCACGCCGTCGGTCATGTACTCCATCGTGTAATCGCTGTCGTTTCGGCAGCGATAGACAAAGGCATGTATATCGCCGAACACACTTTCGAAAATGCTGTCCATTTGCCCTCCAACGGATTGGAGGACGCTACCCAATAATGGCTAACAAGACGTTATCAGGTGGACAGCGGCGGCTCCGTTTCGGCATCGGGCCAGACGCCGGGCGAGGTGGGCAACCCATCATCGAATTTCGACAGGTAATCCAGCATCATGGGCCGGTTGTCGATGAACCCCTTATAGGTCGCCAACTCGACCGGCAGGTCGCGCACCACGCGGTGCAGGCGGCGGCCCCATTTGGGCATCGTCATCAAGTCCTGAAAGCTGCACAGATAGCACCGGATCGGGAACACCAGCGCATTGGACCGTGGCAGGCGGAAGAACGTCTGCAATTCGACCCGCAAGTGCTGTTTCGCGCCGATATTCTCGGGCGTCAGCGTGGTCTTTTGAATGCCCCACTTGTGGTAGTTTTCGGGCGATGTATCCAGCAGCGGATTGACTGTCATCGTCCAGTTGAGCCGCCGCGCGGGCGCGCCCTGCTGGATGTTCAGCAGGAACTTCAGCGCGCGGACAAAGATGCCCTTTTCATGGGCCAACGGCACCGGCGCGTGCCATTCGAAAAAGTTCATGCCGATGTCGAAATCAAGGCTCCAATCGGCCTGGGTCGTCACCATCCCTGCGTCCATCCATAGGTTGTTGTCGCGCTGATCCAGCACGCAGAAATCGCCCTGCGTCTGGCGCGTGATATATTCCATCGGGCCATAGGGCAGGGTGGTTTCGTCCAGAAAGGTGAACGTGTCATCAATGCCCAGGGGCTTGTTCACCCAGCGCCACTGATCGCCATCGCGGTGCAGCTCGAACAGGTCCGGGTAATCCTCGGACTTCGACACCATGATCAGCTCCAACAGGTCCCACCCCGCCAGCGTCATATGCGGCAGCGACTGGCAGCGCAGCGGATCATCGGCCAGCACCATCGCCCGGTCGCGCATCTCGGCCACGTAGTGCTCGTCCACATCGAACCGCTTTTCATAGACCGACCCCTCGGGCCCGCCCCGATGCTGCTCCATGTTGACGGCATACATGTAGCTGTCTTCGTGGAACGGGAACGGAAAGCGTTTGATCGCCCAGTCCGAGTTGCGGAACGAATAGTCGTCGCGGAACGTCTCGTCGTTGAATTGAATGGTCATCGTTCAAGCTCCAATGTCCCGATAAAGCGGCTGACGCAGGGCATGATCTTTTTGCCTGCCGCGTGCTGATCCTCTTCCAGCCAGTGATCGCGGTGGATAAACTCACCATCCGCGCGCGCCACATCCGTTTCGCACTGCCCGCAGGATCCGCCCCGGCACAGGAATGGGGCCTCGACCCCGGCGCGTTCGATGGCTTCCAGCAGGCTTTCGTGTTCGCCCACGGTGATGGTCTTGTCGGATTTGCACAGGCGCACTTCGAAGGGCACGCCGGGCGCAGGGGCCAGGAATTCCTCGGAATGCACATGATCGTCGGGCCACCCGGCGGCTGAGGCCGTGGCGTGGACCCAATTGATCATGCCCTTTGGCCCGCAGACATAAGCATGGGTGCCGAGCGGCTGCCCGTCCAGCAACCCTTCCAGATCAATCGCCTGGCTCTGATCGTCGTAGTACACATGCACCTTGTTGGGATGCTTGTAGGTCAGCTGGTCCACATAAGTTCCCAGCGCCTCGGTCCGGCAGGCATAGTGCAACTCCCACGCGCCTCCCATCCGCTCAAGCTGCGCGATCATGGACATGAAAGGTGTGATGCCGATGCCGCCTGCGAAAAACACGTGTTTGCGCGCCCGCAGATCGAGAGAGAACAGGTTCACCGGATAGGTGATCGTCATCTCGTCCCCAACGGACACGTTGCGGTGCATGAAGAGCGAGCCTCCACGCCCTTCGTCATCGCGACGTATGGAAATGGCGTAGGTGGACAGGTCGCCAGGGTCCGACATCAGCGAATAAGGGTTCAGGCGGGCGCGATCCCCGTCCTGCATGGTCACAACCGTATGCGCACCACCGGAAAACGGCGGGAACTGCGCGCCATCGCGACGCTGAAACTCAAAACGCGTGACAAGATCATTCAACGGCACGACAGCGGACACAACCACGTCGATCTTCTCGGCACCGGGTTTGGCTTTTTGCGGGGCGGCGCTCATTCGTAGATCCCCTTTGGCGCGGGCACATTGCCCGGATCTTCGGCGTCGATGCAGACACCCTGATAGGCGGCCAGACGGCGCGAGTAATGGTCACGGACAAACAGGTTCAGCCCGCAATGGCTGCACACGAACGGATCGGTTTCAACGTCCTCGGTGATACCCTTGCAATGCACGCATTGCATGCGGCGCGCGACAGACCCGCGATGTTCGGTCTGAATGGCGGTGTGCGGAATACCCGCCATCATCGCCTCGTTCTGGGCCTGACCCATCAACCCTTCGGTCCCGGTCAGGTACACCTGCAAGCCCATATGCGCGTCCTGCAACACACGGCGGATACGGGACACAGCGGCGGCGTAACTCGGCCCCTCGTAAAACTGCGCGGGGTTCAGGGCGCGCAACTGGTCAGCGAACGCAGTGCCGCGCGGAATATAGATGATGTGGGTCTTGGCCATCAGATCGGGCGTCGCGATCCCCAGGATCGCCTCGGCCCCTTCGGCATCCGCGATCATCAGATGCGCCTTGCCCGGACGCGCCTCCAGCGTGCCATAAACCGGCCTGCTCTTGATCGACGGGGGAAATTCAAACTTCGACATACCTGTCCTCGTCACGTGAAAAGGGCGCCCGGACAAACCGTGCGCCCCCTTGGAAATCAGCCCTTAGCGGTGCGGATCGTCTTGTCCTTGTCATAGAACGGCATTTCTTCCGCTGTTGCGGCCAGTTCGGTGCCATCCGGCTGCACAACGGTCAGCTTGGTGCCGGGGCTTGCCACCGACGGATCAAGCCGCGCAATGGCGACGGAATAGCCGTTCAACTCGGATGACAGACCATAGGTGATCACACCCACGTCCTTCCCGTCCGCGTGCACACGCGCGAACATTTCCATCTGATCCATGGCACCGCCTGACAACTGCACACCGTAGATCTTGAACCGCTCCTTGCCCTTCATCGCATAGTGGTTCTCGGACCCGATGAAGCCCTCCTTGCCGGGCGAGACGGTGAAATCCAGACCCAGCTCCCACAGGCTGTCGCCCGCAGGCGCGCCATCGGCAAAGGGGAAGGTTTCCGAGTTATCGCCGGGATAGAACAGCAGATAGCTTTCAATCCGCAGCATATCGAGCGTGCTGAACTGCGTCGGACGCACATCGTCGCCGCCAGTCTCAAGCACGTTGTCCCAGATATGCACCGCATCCTTGGCGCGGCAGAAAATCTCGTACCCGCGCTCACCGGTGTACCCGGTGCGCGAGATCATCACGTCGCGACCAAAGAGCCGCCCCTGCCAGATGCCGAAATAGGCCAGATCGCGGATGGCGGGGATCTCCTTGGCGAGGATATCGACCGCCTTGGGGCCCTGCAACGACATGTCGTGCAGATCGTCGTCCATGATCACGGAACAGTTCTTGGCCGCAGCCACAGTCGTCAACTGCTCCATCCCGATGCCCGTGCCATGCACGACCAGCCAGGAATTGACGGCGATGTGATAGATCACACAGTCGTCCACAAACAAACCGCGATCATCCAGCATACAAGCGTAAACCGCGCGGCCCGGTGCAATCTTTTCGACGTTGCGGGTGGTCACACGGTCAATGACATAGGCGGCGTCCTCGCCCACCACATGCACCTTCTTCAGGCCCGACACGTCCATCAGGCCCGCCTTGGTGCGGATCGCCTCGTAGTCGGCTTTGGCACGCTCGGGCGTGTTGTCATAGAACCATGCGGTCCCCATGCCATTCCAGTCTTCCAGCTCTCCACCGATCTCGGCGTGGCGTGCGGCAAGTGCCGATGTTCTCCATAGAATGGCCATGGTGTTTTTCCCTGTTCGTTATGAGTCTTGTTGCGACGTATTGAGCCTCAGCCCATTTTGAAAAGCAAGAATACGATGCAACTTTTTTTCCTGTTGGGCAAATGATGAACGGAAAAGGGGCGACCACTGGCCGCCCCTCACGCACGTCTGGCGTGCCTACTTCTCGAATTGCTTGGTCTTGGCGCTCTCGGTCTTTTGCCCAAAGAGCAGAACCGCCACGCAAATCACGGCTGCGATCAGGGTGTAGAGGCCCGGCATGGCCGACCCCCACCCCATGAACATGGCCCCGTCGACAACCGACCAGCTTGCTTCGTCATATGGAAAACCCATGGTCTTCTCCTTTTCTGTTCGATTACTCGCCGGGCGCCAGGTTGACGCCAGGTGCGGGGATGCCTTCGGGATAGCCCTCGGCTGGCACCTTGACCATGTCCATGCCTGCGACCTCTGCGCCCTCGGGGATGCGCAGCATGCCGAACATTTTCAGGATGAACGACACCACGTATCCCGGCACGAACCCAAGCAGGAAGAAGACAACAGCCCCTACAATCTGGCCCATCAGGCTGATTGTCGGCACTTCGCCCGCCGCACCCTGCAACGCAGGGAAACCTGCGCCGAACACGCCCAGCAGAACCACGCCATAAAGGCCGATTGTGCCGTGCACGGTAACCGCGCCCACCGCATCGTCGATGCCGCGCTTTTCCAGCCATGTGGCACAGGGTTTCAGGATCACACCCGCCGAGAAGGCGATGATAAAGGCCAGCGCAGGGAAGTAGATATCAAGGCCCGAAGCGGTCGAGATGATCCCCGCAAGTGCGCCCGACATCATCCAGAACGGATCACGTGTCAGGACCCATGCACCGATGATGCCGCCTGCAACCGCCATCAGGATGTTGAAGGACAGCGCCGACAAAGTGATGGGTGTGCCGTAGATGGTGGACGGCTTGTCTGCAAACCAGCTCCACGCCTCGCCGGGCACGATAACGCACGCCATGAGGAAACCCCAGAAGCCCACGATGATCAGCATCAGGCCGGTTACCGTCAGCGGCATGTTGTGGCCCGCGATGTGGTTGGCGCTGCCATCGGCGTTGAACTTGCCGATACGTGGCCCAAGGTTGATCAAAACGCCCAGGGCAAAGAACCCGGCGACCGCGTGCACAAGGCCCGCCGCACCAAAGTCATGCACGCCCCATTGCGTGACCAACCAGCCATCTGCGTGCCAGCCCCAAGCGGCGGCCACGACCCAGGCGAACGACCCAAGGACGACAGCAAGGATAACAAAGCCGACGGTCTGGATGCGCTCGATCACGGCGCCCGACATGATGGAGGCTGTGGTCGCGGCGAACAACGCAAAGGCACCAAAAAACACGCCGGATGCCTGATCCGCGATGTTCGGCCCCATGTACTGCGCGCTTTCACCCCAACCCCATGCAATACCGTTGGCGTATTCCACGCCCGAGATACCCGCAGGCCCCGGTGCGCCCGGCAAACCCGTGGGGAAACCCCAATAGACCCACCAGCCAAAGAAGTAGAAGGTCGGGATCATGAACGCGAAGGCGAGGATGTTCTTGACCCCCGAACTCAGCACGTTCTTGAGACGCGATGCCCCCATTTCATAGGCCAGAAACCCCGCATGAATGATGATCATCAGCGGGATGGTCAAATAATAGAATGTCTCGGCAAACATGGTATTGGTCGTACCACTTTTGCTCTGGAGCGCGGCAATCTGTGCCGTCAGCTCTGCGATTTGCTCTTCCACGATGAACCCCCGTGTTGGACTGTTGGCTTTTGTGCGCCGTCGTTTGCACTGCGCGACGCTGGCCAAATTGAACCACGACAGGTTTCTTCTGGCGACTCTTTTTTTAACTGAAGTGAAAATTAGTTTCCCTTTGGTTGAGCATGTGCTGTAACGGTGATAGCGTTCGAGTCGAACGACAGATCACTTTTTGGGAGGGCCTTCGCCATGTGCGGGATCGTCGGACTTTTTCTGAAAGACACCTCGTTGGAGCCGCAGCTTGGCGACATGCTGACCGACATGCTGATCACCATGACCGACCGCGGCCCCGACAGCGCGGGCATCGCGATTTATGGTGAGGAAACAACGGGTAACGCCAAACTGACGGTGCAGTCAGACACCCCCGATGTCGACCTTGACAAGCTCGACAACGACCTGCGCAAGCGCATCAAGGGCAAGGTGTCGATGGCCATCAAAGACACCCACGCGGTGCTCTCCATTCAGGCCGATCAGGTGGCTGCGGCGCGCGAAATTCTGGGCGAAATCCGCCCCGGTGTGCGGGTGATGAGCCACGGCTCAACACTGGAAATCTACAAGGAAGTCGGGCTGCCTAAAAATGTGGCAGACCGCTTCGATATCCGCAAAATGTCCGGCACGCACGGCATCGGCCACACACGGATGGCGACCGAATCTGCTGTGACGACTATGGGCGCACACCCGTTCAACACCGGGATCGACCAGTGCCTTGTGCACAACGGATCGCTTTCCAACCACAACTCGCTGCGCCGCAAACTGCGCCGCCTCGGCGTGCATATCGAGACCGAAAACGACACCGAAGTCGGCGCCGCCTACCTCACCTGGAAAATGCAAACCGGCGCGACCCTTGGCGAGGCGCTGACCTCCAGCCTCGATGACCTCGACGGGTTCTTTACCTTTGTTGTCGGCACCAAGGACGGGTTTGGCGTGGTCCGTGACCCCATCGCCTGCAAGCCCGCCGTCATGGCTGAAACCGATCAATATGTGGCCTTCGGCTCCGAATACCGCGCGCTCGTGAACCTGCCGGGGATCGAGACCGCCAAAGTGTGGGAACCCGAACCCGCAACCGTCTATTTCTGGTCGCACAACGCGGCCCCAACCGCGCAAGAGAAAGCGGCGTAAATGCAAACATTTGACCTTGAGGCCGAGGGCCTGCGTGCACTCAATTCCACGCTTCATGCCCAGGCCGCCAACACAAACCAGACCCATTGGGAAATCGTGAATCCCAAGGGCAGCCACGCCATCGCCGTGGGCCTCGACGCCCCGATCGAGGTGAATATCAAAGGCTCCACCGGCTACTACTGCGCGGGCATGAACAAGCAGGCGACCGTGCACGTGCACGGCTCTGTCGGGCCGGGCACGGCCGAAAACATGATGTCCGGCATGGTTGTCGTCGAAGGGGACGCCTCGCAATACGCAGGCGCCACCGGCCACGGCGGCACGCTAGTGATCAAGGGCAACGCCTCCTCGCGCTGCGGCATCTCGATGAAGGGGATCGACATCATCGTGCACGGCAACATCGGGCACATGTCGGCCTTTATGGCGCAATCGGGCAACCTCGTGGTGTGCGGCGATGCAGGCGAAGCCTTGGGCGACTCGCTCTATGAGGCGCGGCTGTTTGTGCGCGGATCGGTCAAATCCCTCGGTGCGGACTGCATCGAAAAAGAGATGCGCCCCGAACATATCGCACTGCTCGAAGAGCTGCTGGAACGCGGCGGCTGCGACGCCAAGGCGTCCGAGTTCAAACGCTATGGTTCGGCCCGCCAGCTCTACAATTTCAACATCGACAACGCGTACTAAGGGGGCCGACACATGAAAGATGACCACAACGGTGCTCCGCGCACGATGCCGATCCAGTCGGCCACGTTCTCCAACCCCGTCAACGCCGAAATCCGGCGTGCGGCGGCCACAGGCATCTATGACATTCGCGGTGGCGGGGCCAAACGCAAGCTGCCGCATTTCGATGACCTTCTGTTTCTGGGCGCGTCCATGTCCCGCTACCCGCTCGAAGGATACCGCGAACGCTGCGACACCAACGTGACGCTGGGCACCCGGTTTGCCAAAAACCCGATCAAGCTCGACATCCCGGTCACAATCGCGGGCATGTCCTTTGGCGCGCTGTCGGGCGGTGCCAAAGAGGCACTGGGCCGTGGGGCCACCATGGCAGGCACCTCGACCACGACCGGTGACGGCGGCATGACCGAGGAAGAGCGCGGCCATTCCAACAAGCTGGTCTATCAGTACCTGCCCTCACGCTACGGCATGAACCCTGACGATCTGCGCCGTTGCGACGCGATCGAGATTGTGGTGGGGCAGGGCGCGAAACCTGGTGGCGGCGGCATGCTGCTGGGTCAGAAAATCTCTGACCGCGTGGCCGAAATGCGCAACCTGCCCAAGGGGATCGACCAACGGTCCGCCTGTCGGCACCCCGACTGGACCGGCCCCGACGATCTGGAAATCAAGATCCTTGAGCTGCGCGAGATCACCAATTGGGAAAAGCCGATCTATATCAAAGTCGGCGGCGCGCGTCCCTATTTCGACACGACACTGGCGGTCAAGGCCGGCGCGGATGTTGTCGTGCTGGACGGGATGCAGGGCGGTACGGCGGCGACGCAGGATGTGTTCATCGAACATGTGGGTCAGCCCATTCTCGCCTGTATCCGCGAAGCCGTGCGCGCGCTACAGGACCTCGACATGCATCGCGAGGTGCAGCTTGTTGTCTCCGGCGGCATCCGTACGGGTGCGGATGTGGCCAAGGCCATGGCGCTTGGCGCAGACGCCGTTGCCATCGGCACTGCCGCCCTGATCGCGCTCGGCGACAACGATCCCAAGTGGGAGGCCGAGTACAACGCGCTCGGCACCACTGCCGGGGCCTATGACGACTGGCACGAGGGGCAGGACCCCGCAGGCATCACCACGCAGGACCCTGAGTTGATGAAACGCTTTGATCCCATCGAAGGGGGGCGGCGGCTCAACAACTATCTCAAGGTCATGACGCTCGAGGCGCAGACCATCGCGCGCGCCTGCGGCAAGAACCACCTGCACAATCTTGAGCCCGAAGACCTCTGCGCGCTGACGCTTGAGGCTGCGGCCATGGCGAAAATCCCGCTCGCCGGGACAGACTGGTACCCCGGCAAGCCCGGCACCTCTTACTAAATTCCTAACGAAGGGCGCGGCCATCACGGCACGCGCCCTCGCCACATAAAGACCAACAGGAACAGACAGATGACCACTGATCTTGCCAAGTTCGCCGCCGAGAATGGCGTCAAATATTTCATGATTTCCTTCACCGACCTCTTTGGCGGTCAACGGGCCAAACTGGTGCCCGCCCAGGCCATTGCCGACATGCAAGAGGACGGCGCGGGCTTTGCCGGTTTTGCCACCTGGCTCGACATGACGCCCGCGCATCCCGACATGCTGGCCGTGCCGGACCCGTCCTCGGTGATCCAGTTGCCGTGGAAGCCAGAAGTCGCGTGGGTCGCTGGCAACTGCGTGATGGAGGACGAGGACGTCGCCCAAGCCCCCCGCAACGTGCTGCGCCGCTTGATTGACGAGGCCGCCGCCGAAGGGCTGCACGTCAAGACCGGGATCGAAGCGGAGTTCTTCCTGCTGACACCCGAAGGCGACCAGATCAGCGATCCGTTCGATACGGCGGCCAAACCCTGCTACGACCAGCAGGCCGTGATGCGCCGCTATGACGTGGTGCGCGAGATTTGCGACTACATGCTCGAACTGGGCTGGGGACCGTACCAAAACGACCACGAGGACGCGAACGGGCAGTTCGAGATGAACTGGGAGTTCGACGACGCGTTACGCACCGCCGACAAGCACTCTTTCTTCAAGTTCATGACCAAGTCTGTGGCCGAGAAACACGGCTTCCGCGCCACCTTCATGCCCAAGCCGGTTGAGGGTTTGACGGGTAACGGGTGCCACGCCCACATCTCTGTCTGGGACGCGCCCGGTGCTGATGCCAAGACCAACGTGTTTGCGATGGAACCCAATGACAGCAGCCAGACGGCAGAGCTGGGTCTGTCGGAAAAGGGCCGCCACTTCCTCGGCGGTATCATGAAGCACGCCAGCGCGCTGGCCGCGATCACCAACCCGACCGTGAACAGTTACAAACGCATCAACGCGCCGCGCACGATGTCGGGGGCCACATGGGCGCCCAACACGGTGACGTGGACGGGCAACAACCGTACTCACATGGTGCGCGTGCCGGGTCCTGGCCGGTTCGAACTGCGCCTGCCCGACGGGGCGACGAACCCCTACCTGTTGCAGGCGGTGATCATCGCGGCGGGTCTCGACGGTATCCGCACGCAGGCCGACCCCGGCAAGCGTCACGACATCGACATGTACGCCGAAGGGCACAAGGTGCGCGGTGCGCCAAAGCTGCCGTTGAACATGCTAGATGCCTTGCGCGAATACGACAAGGACAAGGGATTGAAGGCGGCGATGGGCGAGGAATTCTCGGCCTCTTACGTCAAGATGAAGACGCAGGAGTGGAACGACTTTACCTCGCACTTCTCGCAGTGGGAAAAGGACAACACGCTCGATATCTGAGCGGGTGTCCCCGCGGGGACAGGCTGTTCGCAGCGGTTACCCATTCTTTGCGATTTCGAAATCTGCGCGCGGGATCAAACACTTGGTTCTGCGCGCGGTGCGTTTGGGTGATCTTAACCGGATGTCTGGCACCCTGACGCAGATGGCGGGCGGTCGCGTTTTCTAGCGCAGCCACCCTGTTCGCGCGGCGATGGTAGAGTACCAAAACAGCGCAGCACCCACCAGCAAGGCGAGGATCGTGCTGGGGGACATGCCGACCACCGAAACCGTCTGGACCATGGTGATGCCGGTGGCCAACGGCGACACAAAAAGCGCGGAGGTGGCCATCCGCCTGCGCAGCAGCAGCAGGATGCACCCAACCGCCCCGGCAAAGACGGCAAAGCCGAAGGCCAGCGTGGCCCACAGCGGGCGCACGGCTATGATCAGCTGATAAAGCTCGGGCATCTGGGCCACGGCATCCGGGTTCATCTGGGTGACAAAGTTGAGGCACCCCATCAGGTTCCACGCCAATCCAAGCCCGGCGATGATCCAGAAACTGAAATGCGGTTTGGTCATGGTCTATCCCGTCTGTTCAGGCGCAATCATCCGCTCAAATCCCACTCAAGTACACCGCAAATCGCACGAAACACATTTTACTGTGGTTCAAAATTGTTGACTTGTAGGGGCGATGGCGGTGGAATTGGATCATCGCACAAACAGCCAGGAGAGTCGCAAAATGCCCAAACGTATCGCCATCATCGGGGCGGGGCCTTCGGGTCTGGCACAATTGCGCGCTTTTCAGTCCGCGAAGAAAAACGGCGAGGATATTCCCGAGATCGTCTGCTTTGAAAAACAGTCGAATTGGGGTGGGTTGTGGAACTACACCTGGCGCACGGGCGTGGACCAATATGGCGAGCCTGTGCACGGGTCGATGTACCGCTATCTGTGGTCGAACGGTCCCAAAGAGGGGTTGGAATTTGCCGACTATTCCTTTGAGGAGCATTTCGGCAAGCAGATCGCATCCTACCCGCCGCGCGCGGTGCTGTTCGACTATATCCAAGGTCGTGTTGAAAAGGCGGGTGTGCGCGATTGGATCCGGTTCGAGACGGCGGTGCGCCGGGTTGAATTTGAGGACGGCATGTTCCGTGTGACGGTCAAGGACCTGCCTGCGGACAACGAATATACCGAAACCTTCGATCACGTGATCTGTGCCTCGGGCCACTTTTCAACGCCGAACGTGCCGGAATTTCCGGGATTCGAGTCGTTCAAGGGCCGCGTGCTGCACGCGCATGATTTCCGTGACGCGCTGGAGTTCAAGGATCAGGATATTCTGATCGTCGGCACCAGCTATTCCGCCGAAGATATCGGCTCGCAGTGTTGGAAGTACGGTGCGAAGTCGATCACCGTGTCACACCGCACGGCGGCGATGGGGTATGATTGGCCCGACAACTGGGCCGAGGTTCCGCTGCTGACGCATGTTGACGGCAAAACGGCGCACTTCAAGGATGGCACCAGCCGCGATGTGGATGCGGTGATCTTGTGCACCGGCTATCAGCACCATTTCCCCTTCATGGCTGAGGATCTGCGCCTGAAGACGGCGAACCGGCTGGCGACGGCGGACCTCTATAAAGGGGTCGCGTTTGTGGACAATCCGGCGCTGTTTTACCTTGGCATGCAGGACCAGTGGTTCACCTTTAACATGTTTGACGCGCAGGCCTGGTGGGCGCGGGATGTGATCATGGGCAAGATCGCGATGCCGTCAAAGGCCGAGATGGAGGCCGACGTGGTCGACCGTGTGGCGCGCGAGGATGCGGGCGAGGACGACTATGACGCGATCTGGTATCAGGGTGACTACATCAAGGAGTTGATCGCCGAGACGGATTACCCGTCCTTTGACGTCGAGGGGGCCTGTCAGGCGTTCAAGGCGTGGAAAGGTCACAAGAAACAGGGGATCATGACGTTCCGCGACAATGGTTATGCGTCGGTGATAACCGGGACCATGGCGCCCAAGCACCACACGCCGTGGGTGGATGCGCTGGACGATAGTCTGGAAGTGTATTTGCAGAACTAGGGTGCTGCGATCCGCAGGAAGACATAGGTTTGCTGTAGCGCCCCTTTGTCTTTGATCGACACCGCGATCTGCGCGGTGTCAGTGTGGAACGTGCGCAAGTCGTAGCTGTCGGGGTGGTTCACGTCCTGATCCGAGACGGGTTGCACATCAAGGCAAGCTGTCGTGGCCTGTAGCACCGCGTTGAACGCCTCTGTGGCTTCGGGTGCGCGGTAGGCGAAGGGCCAGCGGCAATTCTGCGCGCGTGTGCCCGAGAGATCGAGCGATGTGCTGCATGTGCCCTTGGTGCCGTCCGGCAGGGCAAGGGTTGCGTGTTGATCTGTCAGGCTGGCGCAGAACGTGTCGGCGTGGGCGATGGTTGCGCAGGCGAGGCACAAGAGTGTGGCGCGGATCATGGGGCGACCAACTGTTCGCCTTCGACCAGTTTGAAGGGCGTTGGCGGAGTTTTCTTGCTGACCCAGTAGAACGTGCCGTCCCATTCCATCACAAACCATCCTTCCCAGTCGGCATCGCGGGGCCAGATGCTTTGGTATTCGTCTTTGTCCGCGTCGATGCGCCATTGGCCGAGGGCCGACCGCGCGCCCTGTTGCGCGTAGATGGTCGTGCCGTCGGGGGAGAAGTATTGGCGGTATGCTTGACCCTGCCATTTGCCGATAGCGGTGTTGCCGGACAGGAGCGCGTCGATTTCGTGCGCCTTGAGTTTGACCGACTGGGCATGGGCGGGCAGGGCGAGGGCGATGAGGCCGACGATGAACGCGCGGCGGATCATGAGCGGGGCCGCTCTTTTTTCGGGTCGTAGTGGGCGAAGGGGACGATTGTGGCAGGCAGCCGTTTCTGTTGGCCGTCGAGTTTGCCAATTTCCAGTTGTGTGCCAGTGTCCGCATGGGCCACGTCGATGCGGGCCAGCGCGATGTTCTTGTCCAGCAGGGGCGAGCGCATGGAGGACGTGACTTCGCCCACCTGGGCGCGTCCGATGTGGATGCAGTCACCGTGATCGACCTGCACATTGCTGTCGATGTCGAGGCCGACGAGCTTGCGGCTGGGGTGTTCCTTGCGCCGGATCAGGGCGTCGCGCCCGATGAAGTCGTCGGGTTTTGATTTGAGCGGGACGGTGAAGCCGATCCCCGCCTCGAACGGGTCGGTTTGGTCGGAGAAATCGTAGCCGGCAAAGATCAACCCCGCCTCGATCCGCACCATGTCGAGCGCCTCTAGCCCCATGGGGCGCAACCCGTGGTCTTGCCCCGCCTCCCAGATCGCGTCGAAGAGTTCGGGGGCGTGTTTGGGGTGGCACATCACCTCGTAGCCCAGCTCGCCCGTGTAGCCGGTGCGCGAGATCACGAAGGGCGTGCCGCTTTCGTTGTTGAGCCGGGCGGGGGTGAAGCGGAACCAGCCCAACTGGTCGAATTCGGGGTTGTGCGGCGCGGTCCAGACGATCTTGCGCAAGAGGTCGCGGCTTTCTGGTCCCTGGACGGCGACGTTGTGCAGCTGGTCGGTGGAGGAGCGGACGAGAACCTTGAGCCCCAGTTTCTTCGCTTGTTCGCGCAGCCAGTCGCCGCCGTAGTCGTTGCCGCCGATCCAGCGGAAGTTGTCCTTGCCCAGCCGGAATACGGTACCGTCGTCGATCATGCCGCCGTTTTCATAGCACATGGCGGTGTAGACCACGCCGCCGACAGCGAGCGTTTTCATGTTGCGGGTGAAGACATATTGGCAGAGCGCTTCGGCGTCCGGCCCCGTGATCTCGAACTTGCGCAGGGGCGACAGGTCCATGATCACGGCCTTTTGGCGGCAGGCCCAGTATTCCTCGATCGGGCCAGCCTCGGCAAAGCAGTTGGCGAGCCAGTAGCCGTTGTATTCGATGAAATTCCGGGTGTGCTTGGCGAATTGATCGTGAAAGCCGGTTTGTTTGGTCATTTTGGGGTCCGCATCAGGGGTGGGCCGGTAGGCGACGCTGCGTTGGAAGGTCTCGCGCCCGCTATAGGTGCGCACGTGGATGTCGGTGGGGTTCCAGCCGTTGGCCGCCGTGGTGTCGTCGGGGCAGGCGGAGGACACGCAGACGATGTCGGTGAGCGCGCGGAGCAGAACGTAGTCGCCGGGGCGCGACCATGGTTCGTCCGAATACATCACGCCGTGTTCGTCGAGAAAGGTGTTGAAGAAGAAGTTGATCGCCATCCAGCCGGGGCGGCCCGTGACGTTGAACTCAGCCAGCGCAGTGTTGAAGTTTTCCGAGCAGTTGGCGTGGCCGGGATAGCCGATGTCGTCGTAATATTTGGCGGAACAAGCCAGCGCAAAGGCGTCGTGGCGTCCGCAGGTGTCTTGCACCACTTCGACCAGCGGCAGCATTTCCTGATCGTAGTATTTCGCGTGCAGACCAGGCATGGGATAGGCGTGGCCCATCAGCGTGCGGGTAGTTGTGACGTCGAGCGCGTGTTCGATGCCCTTGTCGAGTTTGCGCGCGGAAAAGCATTCAAAATCCGTGCACTGTCGACCATCCACGTCGATGATCTGGATGTAGTCGCCCGCTTTGACAAAGAACGCCTCGGCCGTTTGGGTGTGGACACGGATGTCGGCCACAGGGTCGGCCAGCGGGTCGGGCAATTCGAATTTCACGTGGCTTTTGATCGTGGCGCGCTGGATCAGCACGGTCAGGGGGGTCACGGTATCCTGCGCTTCGAAATCCATGGCGTCGCCGGGGGCTGCGATGATCAGCGTACCGTCACGCAGAACGCGCATCGCCTCTTCGGCCTTGGCGCGGGTGCCTGCATCGAACAGGCGCACGGCGCGCGCGGCGGCCATGTCGATCTTGCGGGCGTCGAGCCCCATGCGCAGCCCGCGCAGGGATTGATCATGGCCCGTTAGCAAGGCCCGCAATCCGTCGGCGGGCGCATCGGCAGGGCGGTCCAGCAGGCTGTCATCCGCGCGGCCCTGCGCATCGGCGCAGACCACTTCGCAGACCTGTCCGCCTTCGTCATTGATGACGGTCACCTGATCCCCGGCCTCGACCGGGATCAGGACCGCGCCGCCGCCTTGCACCACATAGCGTTCGGTGCCCCGTGGCATGGAAAATTGCGCAGGTTGGATAATCTGGCTTGGGCGCGGTGGACCGGGCCTTACATTCGGATATGGGGTGTCGAGCATATGCGCCTCCCACGCTGTGCGAATTTGCACTAGCGGAATAAATATTTAACTGTGAGAATACTCGGGACACCGTTCCGCTGCAAACAAAAGGGGCATCGCGCCGTGAGAAAATCAATCCCCGCAGCGGTGGTCAGCCCATGGGCGCGCTGACCCTTGGCCTGATTGCGGCCCTGTGTTGGGGCGTGCATGACACGCTGGTGCGCTACATTTCGCAACGGGTGGGGGTGTTTCAGTCGCTTTTTCCGGTGCTTGTGAGTGGGTGCATTGCGACCACGGGCCTCGCGTTGATCCTTGGGGCTGGTGGGCTTGCCGGGAACGCGGGTCTTTATGCGGCGGCGTCGGGCGTCATTTTTGGCCTGACGGGGGCCGCGTTTTACCGGGCCTTGGCGATTGGGCCGGTGCGGGTTGTCGCGCCGATTGTCGCGGCCTTTCCCATCCTGTCGGTTGGTTGGGCGGTGATGAACGGGCAAGAGGTCACCGTCCTGCAATGGGGTGCGGTGCTGATTGTTGTGGCGGGATGCGGTTTTGTTGCGGCGACGTCCAAAGATGAGGATGGCGCGGGAGCGCAGCCCGCGGCGATCATGTGGTCGGTATTGGCGGCTGTTGGATTTTCTGTGTCTTTTGCGATGGGGCAATTGTCGGTCGAAGGCGGGGCCGAGATGACAGCGATTGCGGCAGCACGGGTCGGGGCGGTTGCGGTTGTTGGCCTGTTGGCCGTGGTGTTGCGCCAGCCCGTGATGCCCCCGGCGTCGGCCTTGCCCATTCTGGTGGTGATGGGGGTGCTGGATGCCATCGCCATTGGGGCCGTGATGCTGGCGGGATCGTTTGCCTATCCGGCGTTTGCGTCGGTGGCGGCGTCGACATTCGGGGTTTTGACCATCATCCTCGCCGCTGTTTTCCTGCGCGAAGCGGTGGCCCGCATCCAGTGGGTCGGGATTCTGATCGTGTTTGCGGCGATTGGTTATCTGGCCGTTTGACGGCCCGCATAGGTCAGCAACTGGATGCTTTTGCGTGACCGCATTTGTGAGGGTGTGACGCCGTATTCCGCTTTGACCGCCTTGGCCATTGTTGTGCATGATCCGAACCCGCAGGCGATGGCGATGTCGATCATCGGCAGCAGCGATTCCTCGATCATGGTGCGGGCGCGTTTGACGCGGAGGCGTTTGTAGAACCGGGCCGGGGTGTCGTTGAACGTGGTGCGAAAGACGCGTTCCATGTGGCGGGTGGAATAGCCGACCTGGGCCGTGATCTGGGTCATGGACATGGGTTCGTTGACCGTATCCTCCATCAGGCGGATCACCTCGGTCAGGCGGGCGTCGAACAGCCCTTCGTTGTCGGCCATGCATTTGGGTTGCTCGGCGTCGCTTTTGCGGATGGTCTGGAGCAGCAGGTGATTGCCCAGTTCGGCCACTTGCGGGCTGGTCAGATAGGGCGCGACGAGGCCGACCATCAGTTCGAGCGTGGCGCCGGCGCCAGCGGCGGTGATGATCCCGTCGGAGTTTTCGCTGAGGTGGGATGTGAGTTTCGGGTGGTAGCCGGTTTCGGTCAAGGGCGTGATGTCGCGCCAGTGGGTTGTCACGTGGCCGCTGGGGGCCTTGGTCGCCTTGATGAACGCGGTGGCGGCGTCCGACAGCAGGACGACTGTGCGCGCCTTGCGCTGCATCGCGCGGGCGCGTGTCAGCCAGCTGCCGTTCGCGGCCCCTTTGCCGCCAACCACGACCATCATGTCCGGCAGGCGGTGGTCGACAATGGCCGGTTCCGCGCGCACCAGTGCGCCCTGGTCGCTGGTGACGAGGCCTGGGGTGTCGGTACTGAAGCGCCAGGAGAAGAGTGCGCGCCCCAGAAGCGTGTTGGCGGTGTTGAGCACGTGGGTGATCGAGGTGAGCTCTAGCCCGCTGAAGCCTTTGCCCATGTGGATTTCGATCACGCGCGATTGCACATTGGCGTCGATCTGTGCGGCCACGTCAAAGCGGGTGTCGGGTTTGCCCATCTTACCCGACCCTCGGGTGTGCGTTGTGGGTCTGGATTTTGTGATTGTGCAGGCGTGCCTGAGCTGCGCTCGGTTGGCGGGCTGTGGCGGTGCGCTGGTGGGTGTTGTGTTTCACGGTACGTATAGGTCTTGGCAGCTGCGAATATCTGGAAGACCGTTGCGCAATTATTCTTTAAATGCAACTTTTTTTACTGATGGTGTGAGTTGTTGTTTGGCGGCTGTGGTCCGGGCAGATGTCACTGCCCGGACCGTGCGGTTGTGAAAAGCGCTTACTTGAGCGCCTCGACCACCAGTTCGGCGACAGCGTGGGATGAGTTCGGGTTTTGCCCAGTCATCAGGTTGCCATCGCGCTGGGCGTGGGCGGTCCAGTCTTCGAGGCTCGCATATTGCCCGCCGCGCGCGATCAGCGTGTCCTCGAGCAGTTGCGGCATCACCTTGGTCAGGCCCACGGCCTCTTCTTCGGTGTTGGAAAAGCCGGTGACCTTGCGGCCTTTGACGATGTATTCGCCCTGCGGATCCTTGGCATTGGCCAGCACAATCGGGCCGTGGCAGACGGCGGAGACGGGCTTGTTCTGCGCCCAGAACGCTTCGATCAGGTCGATGGAGGTCTGGTCGTTTACCAGATCCCACATCGGGCCGTGACCGCCGGGGTAAAAGATCGCGTCGTAATCGGCCTCGCGCACATCGGCCAGCTTTTTGGTGTTCGCCAAAAGCGCCTTGGCCTCTGCGTCCGCCTCGAAACGGTGGGTGTCGTCGGTCTTGAAATCGGGGACGTTGCTTTTGGGGTCAAGCGGGGGCTGGCCACCTGCGGGGGAGGCCAGTTCGACGTCGATGCCTGCATCGCGGAAGGCGAAATAGGGCGCTGCGAATTCTTCGAGCCAGAAGCCGGTTTTTTCACCCGTGTCACCGAGTTTGTCGTGGGATGTGAGAACCATCAGGATTTTCTTGGTCATGTGATGTCCTATGACTTTTGCGAAGGCGCAGAAGGCGGCCTCTTCTGTTTCTCGAATATTTGTCGTTGCAAGGCTGAGACAAGAAGCCCATTTGGCAATACATTATTGCACAACAGCAAAGATGGAGGCGGCATGCCCGATTGGGAAGGATTGGAAGAATTTTCGATGGTCGCGCAGACCGAAAGCTTTACCGCGGCGGCGCAGCGGCTGAACGTGTCCACGTCGCATGTGTCCCGGCAGGTACAGGCCCTTGAGGACCGGCTGGGCGTCAAGCTGTTGGCCCGCACCACGCGCAAGGTGCGGCTGACGGACCTTGGCGCTGACTACCTTGCCCGCGTCGACGAATTGATGGCGAACCTCGATGCGGTGAACCAATCCATCGCCGGAGACTTTGCCGATCTCAAAGGCCTGTTGCGGGTGTCGGCGGCGGGGCCTTTTGCCGAGACGGTTGTTATGCCCAAGCTGCTGGAATTTGTGTCCCGGAACGAAGGCGTCACGCTGGAGGCGGATTTCAACAATCGCAATGTGGATCTGATCGCCGAAGGCTATGACTTTGCGCTCAGGTACGGGCAACTGACCAACAGTTCGCTGGTCGCGCGCAAGCTGGCCACGCACCGCTTGGCCTGTGTCGCGTCAGAGGCGTATCTGGCGCAACATGGCGTGCCGTCCCACCCCAGTGACCTGCGCCACCATTCCTGTCTGATTTCCAACAACGACACATGGGTTTTCTGTGATCCGGCAAACGGCAAAAACATCCGCGTGAAAGTGAATGGGCGGGTCAGGACCAACAGCATCCCGATCATGCTGGAGGCTGCGGACAAAGGGTTTGGCATTGCCTATTCACCGGTTGAGAACCTCAAACCACTGCTGGATGCGGGGCGCGTGCGTCGCATCCTCGACGGGTTCGAGGATCATTCGAGATCGCATTGGATTGTCTATCCTGATCGCAGGTTGATGCCCCGGCATGTGCGCGCGGCGATCAACTACTTGCTGGACAGCATGGCGGCAAACCGGATGTGAACCGTAGCAGGCGCGCCATTTTCGTGATTTTTTGCCAACTTTTTGAACTTTGAGACGGGGCGCGGTACGGTCCGGTTCAGCGCCTGTTGGCAAAGGGTGAACGGCCGTGCCTGTCGGTGCGCCGTGATCCTGCTGTGGGCGCAAATTATGTCGGGACAAGCGGAGCGCGAAAGAGACCCATGAGCCAAATTGCAGCGATTGAAACGCGTCTGTTCCACGTCCCATTGGCCGAGGTTCTGGTGGATGCCAAACACGGTGATCACCATTTCTTTGAACTGGTGACGGCGACGGTGCACCTGGAGGATGGCAGCACGGGGACGGGGTATACCTATACCGGCGGCAAGGGCGGCCACGCGATCAAGGCCATGATCGAACATGACCTGACGCCGTTTCTGATCGGTCGGGACGCGACGGATGTTGAGGCGCTCTATGACGCGATGCAGTGGCACGTCCACTATGTTGCGCGAGGCGGTATCGCGTCGTTTGCGATTTCGGCGGTGGACATCGCGCTTTGGGATCTGCGCGGCAAGCGCACGGGTCAGCCGCTGTGGCAAATGGCAGGCGGGGCTGGCGCGGCCTGCAAGGCCTATTGTGGCGGGATCGACCTGGGGTTCGAATTGCCCAAGTTGTTGAAATCAATAGAGGGCTATCTGTCGCGCGGGTTCAACGGGGTCAAGATCAAGGTTGGTCGGGACGATGATGTGGCACGTGTTGCGGCGGTGCGTGATCTGATTGGCCCGGACGTCGCGCTGATGGTCGATGCGAATTATTCGATGGGCGTGGAGCAGGCGATTGCCGCCGCGCGCGCCTTTCAGGAACATAACATTCTTTGGTTCGAAGAGCCGATCATTCCGGATCATTACGCGGGCTATGCGCAGATCGTGGACGCCACTGGGTGCCCGCTTGCCATGGGGGAAAACCTGCACACGATCCACGAATTTGAATATGCGTTCGATCAGTCCAAGCTGAGTTTCATCCAGCCCGACGGTTCGAATTGCGGCGGCATCACCGGGTTTCTGCAAGTGGCCGCGTTGTCAGAGCATCATGGGGTGCCGGTGTGCAGTCATGGGATGCAGGAACTGCATGTCAGCCTCGTGTCGGCGCGGCAGAATTCGGGCTGGCTTGAGGTGCATTCATTCCCGATTGACGAATACACCCAGCAGCCGTTGCAGGTGCGCGATCACCTTGCGCAGGCGCCATCCGAGCCGGGGATTGGTGTGGTGTTTGATTGGGACAAGCTGGAGGCGGCAAACCTGCTGACTGGCTGAGGCGCAGAGGGTTGCCGTTTGCGGGCGGCGCCCGGTCCATGTGCCGCGCGCCGCCTATGTGTTTTTGGGCCTTAGCCGATAATGGCGTTCAGTGTTGCCGATGGGCGCATGACGTCGGCCACTTTGGCGGCATCGGTGTGGTAGTAGCCGCCCAGATCGACCGCTTGGCCGCGCACGGCGGCGAGTTCACCGACAATTGCCGTTTCACCGTCTGCCAGTGCCGTGGCAATGGGGGCGAAATGCGCGGCAAGCTCGGCATCGTCCGATTGTGCGGCCAGGGCTTCGGCCCAGTAGCGGGCGAACCAGTAGTGGCTGTCGCGGTTGTCGGGTTGGCCGACTTTGCGGCCCGGGCTGCGTCCGTGGTCGAGGATGCCTTGGGTGGCTTGTTCGACGGCCTGACCCAGCACGCGCGCCTTGGCGTTGCCATTGGCATCCGCGAGGAACATGAAGCTTTCGCCCAGCGCGCAGAACTCGCCCAGTGAGTCCCAGCGGAGGTGGTTTTCCTCCATCAGCTGCTGCACGTGTTTGGGGGCGGAGCCGCCTGCGCCGGTCTCAAAGAGGCCGCCGCCCTGCATCAGCTTGACGATGGACAGCATCTTGGCCGACGTGGCCAGTTCCAGAATGGGGAACAGGTCCGTCAGGTAGTCGCGCAGCACGTTGCCTGTGATCGCGATGGAGTTTTCACCCTTGCGGATGGTCTCGAACGCGGCGCGGGTGGCGGCGCGGGGTGCCATGATGCTGAACTTGTCCGCCACACCCTGTGCTTCGAGGATCGGGGTGACGTATTTGATCAGCTCGGCGTCGTGCGCACGGTCCGCGTCCAGCCAGAAGATTGCCTCGCAGCCTTCGGCCTTTTGGCGCGAGATGGCGAGGTTGACCCAGTCTTCGATCGGGGCCTTGCGCGCGGAGGCGGAGCGCCAGATGTCGCCCGTTTCCACACTGTGCGTGTGCAAAACGGTGCCGTCGTCGAGGATCATGTTGACCGTGCCGTTGGCGGGCATCTCGAACGTTGTTGGGTGCGAGCCGTATTCCTCGGCCTTTTGGGCCATCAGACCGATGTTCTGGACGGTGCCGCAGGTTGCGGGGTCCAGTTTGCCGGTCTCTTTGAAATACTTGATCGTCTCATCGTAGACGGGCGCGTAGGAGTTGTCGGGGATGACGCAGTTGGCGTCGGACTCACTGCCGTCCGGGCCCCAGCCCTTGCCACCGGCGCGGATCAGCGCGGGCATCGAGGCGTCGATGATCACGTCCGAGGGCACGTGCAGGTTGGTGATGCCGCGATCGGAATCGACCATGTACATGGGTGGGCGATCGGCCATCACCTTGTCGATGGCGGCCATGATGTCGGCGTTGTCCTTGACCCGGTCCAGCAGGTCGCCCAGGCCAGAGTTCGGATTGACGTCCAGTGCGGCCAGTTCCGCGCCATGTGCCTCAAAGACCGGTGCGAGGAATGCGCGGACCGCGTGGCCAAAGATGATCGGGTCGGAGACCTTCATCATCGTGGCTTTCATGTGCAACGAGAACAGCGTGCCTTCGGCCTTGGTCTTGGCGATCTCGTCGGCGAGAAACGCGTCCAGTGCCTTGGCGGACATGAAGGTGGCGTCGATCACGGTGCCTGCGGGATAGGCGATGCCGTCCTTTAGGACGGTTTCCGTGCCATCGGCTGCAACATGCACGATCTTGGCTGTCGCATCGCGGGTGATTGTGGCCGACGTCTCGTTGGAGAAGAAGTCACCGCCCGACATCGAGGACACGCGCGTTTTGCTGTCGGCAGTCCACTCACCCATCCGGTGTGGGTTGGCCTGTGCGTAGGCTTTGACGGCCTTGGCCGCGCGCCGGTCAGAGTTGCCCTCGCGCAGAACCGGGTTCACGGCAGACCCCTTGATGGCATCATAGCGGGCGCGCGCGGTCTTTTCGGCGTCCGTTTCGGGTGTCTCGGGATAGTCGGGGATGGCAAAGCCCTGTCCCTGAAGTTCTTTGATCGTGGCCACAAGCTGCGGCACAGAGGCAGAGATGTTTGGCAATTTGACCACATTGGCCTGTGCGGATTTCACCAGTTCACCCAAAAAGGCAAGGTCGTCGCCCTGTTCCTGATCGTCGGACAGGCTTTCGGGAAAGGCGGCCAGGATGCGACCGGCGAGAGAAATGTCACGCTGGCCGACCTTGACGTCGGCGGCGGCGGCAAATCGCTGGATGATGGGCAACAGGGATGCGGACGCCAATTCGGGCGCTTCATCCACTTTGGTGTAGATAATGTCGGGGGTGTTCTGATCGGTCATTGTGCGCGGGCCCTTTGCTGTCGGTTGCGGTATGCCATAGTATGCCAAGCTTGGGTCGTCCAGCGCGCGGGTGAGATATAACGCCGCGCCCCGGCCTGTTCCCGAGCGATTGGGACAGTGTTTATGTCGCGCGCGGCCATTTCGCAAAGGTGCATGAGGACGCGGCGGGTGGCGCCGACCAAAGGTGCAGTGCCGACTTTTCAGCCGCGCAGAAAAAAATCCGACAAAAATAGTCAGAGACCTTGATTTCAGTCGCGAAATGATTTCTGAGTGTTTCAGTAAACAATCAATGCTGGAGTCACCATGACCCGTTCTTCCCATATGCTGCCTATCTCCGTAGCAGCCCTGATGACCGTTCTCGCGCCTGCTGCGTCTGCCGAGGGCGAGCTGAACCTTTATTCGTCACGCCACTATGACACTGACGAACGTCTCTATTCTGATTTCACCGATGCAACCGGCATCGTGATCAACCGCATCGAAGGCAAGGCGGACGAGCTGATTGCCCGGATGCAGGCCGAGGGTGCCAACTCTCCTGCTGACGTATTGCTGACGGTGGACACATCCCGCCTTGAGCGCGCCAAGACTGCTGGCGTCCTGCAATCGGTCGAGAGCGAGACCCTCGAAGCACGTATTCCCGACAGCCTGCAGGATGATGACAACCAGTGGTTCGGGTTCAGCCAGCGTGCGCGCATCATCTTTTACGACAAGGCGGACGTTGAAACACCGCCACAGAGCTATGTTGAGCTGGCCGATCCGGCGTACAAGGGTCTGGTGTGTCACCGTTCGTCGTCGAATGTTTATTCCCAGACGTTGTTGGCCGCAGTGATCCAGAACCACGGGGAAGAGGCGGCGACCGCGTGGGCGCAGGGCGTTGTCGACAACTTTGCCCGCGACCCTCAGGGTGGTGACACGGATCAGTTGCGTGGGCTGGTGTCGGGCGAGTGCGATATCTCGATCTCGAACACCTACTATTTTGCCCGTGCCGTGCGTCGGGATGTCGATGGTCTGTCGGAAGAGCAACGCGCGAACATCGGTTGGGTGTTCCCGGCGCAGAATGCCGAAGGCGCGCACATGAACCTGTCTGGCGGTGGTGTTGCGGCGCATGCGCCCAACAAGGACAACGCGGTCAAGTTCCTCGAATATCTCGCCTCTGATCAGGCGCAGCAATATTTCTCGGCGGGCAATGACGAATATCCGGCTGTGCCGGGCGTCGGGTTGAGCGCCTCCGTGGCGACCTTGGGTCTGTTCCGTCCGGATGCTGTCGACCTGAGTGCCGTGGCCCAGAACGTGCCGACCGCGCAGCGCATTTTCAACCAGGTGGGTTGGAAGTAAGTCCCGTGGGATCCCGGCGCGACGTGTGCCGGGGTCCTGCTTGCCTATCCGCAAGGCAAAGGTGCCGGACCTGAGCATGGTGTCGCTCACGTTTTGGTGCGTGCGGGTTTTCGGGTCTCGAAAACGGGCGGCGGCTGCTATCTTGTTGGTCTGGGCGCGGGTGTTGCGCCCTTTGCATGCCATTTGGATCGGAGTACGCCATGTCGCTTTTACATCCAACACGCCGAACAGTGATTGCGGGCGCCGGTGCGCTTGTCGCGACCACGGGTCTGATGTCGCCAGCCGTGTCACAGGGGTTGTCCCCGACGCAGACCATGCGGGGCGGGTCCAACAACTACCGCCCGGGCGCGCCAATCGTGGAACGGATCGGTGGCGGTGGGTTCTGGATGTCGGGAACCGTGCGCCGCGCCGGAGATGGTGCGCCGCTGGACGGCATTCGCATACAGATTTGGGCGCACACCACCGAAGGTCACGAGCGTGATCCTCAGAGCCATGGGGCGACCTTGACCGACAGTCAGGGCGTTTTCCGTCTGGAGATGCCGCAGATCGTGCCGGCCTTTGGTCAGGCGCACGCGCATTTGGCCTATGATGATCCCGAATTTGCCACCGTCTTTTTGCGCCCGGTCATGGCCAGTTCCAGTGACACCAGCCTGTCGGCGGATTTCGTGCTGCAACCGGCCTGAAGACTGCGGTGCGTTCGTTGGCCAGATCACCGCGTGCGCTGCTTGTCTGGGGCCTTTTGGGGCTGGCGGTGTTGGTGCCTGTCCTTGACGCGGCCAACAGCCCGCAATTGGCGTGGCGACAGCCGGTCTATATTGCGGCGGGTTTTGCCGGAATTGTCGGGATGGCGCTGTTGCTCGTGCAGCCGTTGCTTGTCAGCGGGGTGGTGCAGGGGCAATTGGGGCGCAGGGTGCATCGCGTGCTTGGCGGCGTCATTTGCATCGCCGTTCTGGTTCATATCGGCGCGCTGTGGGTGACCAGCCCGCCGGACGTTGTGGACGCGCTGCTGTTGCGTTCACCGACGCCATTTTCGGTTTGGGGTGTGATCGGAACACTGGCTGTTCTTGCGGCTGCGGCGCTGGTGGTGATCCGGCGGGTGTTTCGCCTGTCATGGCGCGTTTGGGCGGGTCTGCATACATCCGTGGTGGCCGTTGCTGTTGTTGCCAGCGTGGTTCATGCGCTTTTGATCGAAGGTACGATGGGGCTGGTGTCCAAGTGGGCGCTGTGCGGTGCGGCTTTGGTGGCGATGCTTTGGGTGTGTGGGCGCACGTGGCGGCGCGTCTGGCGCATGCGCAAAGGCCTGCCTTAGCTGCACTGCGGCATTGACTGGCGGTATGTGCACCCTATGTGCGATTGATGTCGCACGCCTGTCGCAAGATAGTGCAACATACGACAAGATATTCTCTGTCCAAGGAATTGATGATGCGACTCTCCCTTCGATCTGCCGTTTTGCTGTTTTGGGCCTTGTGCGCGGGACCCACCTTTGCCCAGCAAGGACCGCCCCCCGTCACGGCGGCGAAACCGGTGGTGAAGACAATTGTCGAAGATGATGAATTTGTGGGCCGGTTCGCGGCATCCGCCGAGGTGGACGTCCGGGCGCGCGTATCCGGTTTCCTCGATGAGATACACTTTACCGACGGCAGTCTGGTCGCAAAGGATCAGCTGTTGTTCACCATCGATCAGCGCCAGTTCCGAACCGCACTGCGGCAGGCGCGGGCGCAGATTGATGTGGCCGAGGCGACGTTCACTTTTGCCGAAGAGCAATTGCAGCGCGCCGAGGCGTTGATCGGCAACGGCACCATCCCGCAAAGCGTGGTCGACGAACGGCGCGAGGCGTTCCTGTCGTCGCAGGGCGCGCTTGAGCAGGCCCGCGCGGCGCTGGAGCTGGCCGAGCTGGACCTCGAATACTCTGAAATCCGCGCGCCGATGGCCGGGCGCATTGATCAGGCGCTGATTGATGCAGGCAACCTGGTCAATGCCAACGAGACCTTGCTGACATCCATCGTGGCCACCGACCCGATCCATTTCCTGTTCGACATCGATGAGCGGTATTTCCTGGCCTATGCCCGCGACGCCCGCGCGCGCGGTTCGGTCCTGCAAGAAGGTGCGAGCGGCCTGAACGTCCGTGTGTCGCTGTCGGATGCGCGGATACCGCCGCAAGAGGGTCAGCTTGATTTCTCGGAAAACCGCATCGACGAGGCCACGGGCACGATGCGCGTGCGTGCCGTTTTGCCAAACCCGGACGAAGTGTTCACGCCGGGCCTGTTTGGCCGGGTCAATGTGCCCGGATCGCTGCCCTATGACGGGGTCCTGATCCCGGATGCGGCCATTGTGTCGGACCAGAACCGCCGTTTGGTGATGTCGCTGGATGCCGAAGGCAACGTCATCCCACTGCCCATCCGACCCGGCCCCCGCATCGACGGCTACCGTGTGGTGCGTGACGGGTTGGACGGCAGCGAAACCATCGTGATCGAAGGCCTGATGCGCGCGCGCCCCGGCAGTGTCGTTTCGCCCGATGTGGTGGAACTGCCGCTGGTAGCAGAAAACTGATATGGGCCGCTTTTTCGTACACCGCCCCGTCTTTGCCATCGTCATTTCCGTCATAATGACGATTGTGGGCCTGTTGGCCTATTTCCAGCTGCCTGTTGAACAATATCCCGAAATTGCGCCGCCTTCGATTGTGGTGCGTGCCGCCTATCCGGGCGCGGATGCGGCCACCATTGCCGCCACCGTCGCCACGCCGCTGGAGCAGGAGATCAACGGGATCGAGGACATGCTCTATATGTCGTCCTATTCGACGGCAGACGGGTCCATGTCCCTTACCATTACGTTCGAGTTGGGAACCGATCTGAACGCGGCGCAGGTGCTGGTGCAGAACCGGGTGGCCATCGCAGAGCCGCGCCTGCCCCAAGAGGTACGATCCCTCGGTGTGACCACAACCAAGTCATCGCCCGATCTGATGATGGTTGTGCACATGCTGTCGCCCGACGCCAGTTTCGACCAATTGTACGTGTCCAACTATGCCCGGTCGCGCGTGCGTGACCGCCTCGTGCGGTTGGACGGGGTTGGCGATATGCTGATCTTTGGTGAGCGCGAATTTTCGGCGCGGGTCTGGCTCGACCCGGACAAATTGGGTGCCCTTGCCCTGACGGCGGGTGACGTTGTTGCCGCGCTGCGCGAGCAAAACGTGCAGGTGTCTGGAGGGTCGCTTGGTGCGCCCCCCAACGCCACGGGCGGCGCATTCGAAGTGACGCTGACCACGCAGGGACGTCTGGAAGACCCGCGCGAGTTTGGGCGCGTGATCGTCAAGTCGACCGAAGATGGTCGCGTCGTTCGTGTGCGTGACGTGGCGCGCGTTGAGATTGGCGCGCGGTCCTATGTGAACAACTCGTATTTGAACAACAAACCAGCGGTTGCGCTGGGCATCTTCCAACGTCCGGGGTCGAACGCATTGGCGACGGCGGACGAGATTCTGGCCGTCATGGAAGAGGTGTCAGAGGATTTCCCCGAGGGGCTTGAGTACCAGGTTGTCTACAACCCGACCGAGTTTATCGAGGCGTCTGTGAACGCGGTTTACCAGACCCTGTTTGAGGCGGTGTTGCTGGTTGTGGCAGTCATTCTGGTGTTCCTGCAAAGCTGGCGGACGGCTGTGATCCCGCTCTTGGCGATCCCGGTTTCGTTGATCGGTACGTTCGCGGTGATGTTGGCGCTTGGATATTCGCTGAACCTGCTGACGCTGTTTGGGCTGATCCTCGCGATTGGTATTGTGGTCGATGACGCCATTGTCGTTGTGGAAAACGTAGAGCGGAACATTGCAAATGGCATGACGCCGCGCGATGCGTCGGCCCGGACCATGGACGAGGTGCAAAGCGCCATCATCGGCACCTCGCTGGTTCTGATTGCGGTGTTTGTGCCAGCGGCGCTGGTGCCGGGCATCACCGGGCAGTTTTATCGCCAGTTTGCGGTGACGATTTCCGTGGCCACTGTGATCTCGACCATCAACTCGCTCAGCCTGTCGCCGGCCATGGCCGCCGCGATCCTCAAGCCGCACAGCGACAGCCCGTCGCGCAACCCCATCACCTTGGTGACGGCCCCGCTGGCGGCGGGGTTCAATCGCGGCTTTGACGCGGTGTCGCGCGCATATGGCCGCGTGGTGCAGGTTCTGGTTGGGTCGACACGGATGATCGTTTTGTCCTTGCTCGTCTTTGCCGGGCTGCTGGGGTCGACGTATTGGGTCAACATGCAGGTGCCGACCGGGTTTATTCCAGATGCGGATCAGGGATATGCCATCGTGGTTGTGCAATTGCCGGATGGGGCGTCGTTGGACCGGACGGATGCCATCATCCAGCAAGCCACCGAGATCGCGCTGGACACGCCGGGCGTGACCAATGCGGTTGCCTTTGCCGGGTTCTCGGGGGCGACGTTTACCAATGCGAGCAACCAGGGCGTCATCTTTACCACCTTTGACAGTTTCGAGAACCGGGCGGAGAGCGGTCTGGGGGCACAGGCCATCGTCGGGCAGTTGTTTGGCCGGATGCAAGCCTTGCGCGAGGCGTTCATCATTGCGATTGCGCCGCCCTCTGTGCGCGGTGTTGGCACGGGTGGTGGGTTCAAGCTGCAACTGCGCGAAACGGAAAGCGCGGACATGCTGCGGGTGCTCAATTCCGCCTATGCGGTGATGGGCAGTGCAGGGCAGTCGGACAAGGTGCAGGGTGTGTTCACCACGTTCTCGGCTGGGTCGCCGCAGCTCTATCTCGAAATTGACCGGGTGCGGGCACAGATGCTGAACGTGCCGATTGGCGCCATCTTTGAGGCGTTGTCCATCAACCTTGGGTCGGCCTATGTGAACGACTTCAACGCGTTTGGGCGGTTGTTTCAGGTGCGAGCGCAGGCGGATTCGCAGTTCCGATTGGACGAGGAGGACATCCGCAGCTTGCGCGTTCGGTCCGCTACAGGCTCGCTTGTCCCGTTGGGCACATTGGTCACGGTGCGGGAAACGGCCGGGCCTGCGTTGGTCCAACGCTATAACCAACAGGTGTCGGTGCCAGTTCAGGGTTCGGCAGCACCAGGTGTGTCGACGGGCGACGCGTTGATCGCAATGGAAGAGCTGGCTGATGCGGTGTTGCCGCCGGGGCTGGATTACGAGTGGACCGAACTGGCGTTGCAGGAGCGTGAGCAGGGCGACACGGCAGCCTATATCTTTGCGTTCTCGATACTGTTTGCGTTCCTGTTCCTTGCTGCACTTTACGAAAGCTGGGCATTGCCGGTTGTCATCGTGCTGATTGTGCCGCTGGCCGTTCTGGGCGCGCTGCTGGGGGTGATGTACCGGGGCATGGACAACAACATCCTGACGCAGGTGGGGCTGATCGTCCTTGTCGGTCTTGCGGCCAAGAACGCGATCCTGATCGTGGAATTCGCTAAGCAGGCGCAAGAGGAGCGCGGGCTGTCGCCGGTTGATGCGGCGATTGAGGCCAGTACGCTGCGGTTGCGCCCAATCCTGATGACCGCTTTTGCGTTTATTCTCGGCGTGCTTCCGTTGATGATTGCGACGGGTCCGGGATCGGAGATGCGTCAAGCGCTTGGCACGGCGGTGTTTTTCGGCATGTCGGTGGTGACCCTTTTGGGCCTGTTCCTGACACCCGTCTTTTACGTGGCCATCCGCAGGTTGTTCCCGGTGCGCGCGGACGCGCAGCCGGGTGGGTCGGATGTGGCTGCGGAATAAGCGTCAGGTGATGACGTCAGGTGCATCGTGGCCCGTGTGTGCCGCGATGCCGATCACATCCTGCGCGGCGGCAATGACGTCTGCCAAAGCGGCCTGCGGTTCAAGATCCAGATGCTCGGTGTCGAGACGTTCGAGATAAAGCCGCAGGGTCGCGCCGCTGGTGCCTGTCCCGGACAAGCGCACCACAAACCGTGCGCCCCCCTCGAACACGACGCGCACGCCCTGTTGTTCCGACCGGCTGCCGTCGACGGGATCGAGGTAGGCGTAGTCGTCTGCGGTTTCGACAACAAAGGGCCCGATGCTCTGCCCCGGCAAACCAGCGAGCTTGCCGCGCAGGGACGACATCAACGCATCGGCTTTTTCGGTCTCGATGGCTTCGAAATCGTGGCGCGAGTAGTAGTTGCGCCCAAACCGGGACCAGTGATCCTGCATCAGTTCAGGCACGGATTTGCCGGTGGCCGCCATGATGTTCAGCCACATCAACACGGCCCAGACACCGTCCTTTTCGCGCACATGGTCTGACCCGGTGCCAAAGCTTTCTTCGCCGCAGAGCGAGACGCGACCGTCGTCCATCAGGTTGCCAAAGAACTTCCAGCCCGTAGGTGTTTCGTAGCAGTCGATGCCCAGCGCCTCGGCCACGCGGTCAACGGCGGCGGACGTGGGCATCGAACGGGCGACGCCTTTCAGCCCGTCCTTGTAGCCGGGTGCCAGATGCGCGTTGGCTGCAATCACGGCGAGGCTGTCGGAGGGGCTGACATAGCAGTTGGGGCCGACGATCATGTTGCGGTCGCCGTCACCGTCAGACGCCGCGCCGAAACCGGGCGCGTTTGGTCCCATCATCTCGTCCATCAGTTCATGCGCCCAGGTTGGGTTGGGGTCCGGGTGCATCCCGCCAAAGTCGGGCAGCGGCGTGCCATGGGTGACTGTGCCAGACGGCGCGCCAAGTGCGTCCTGCAAAATGGCGCGGGCATATGGGCCCGTGATGGCGCACATGGCGTCAAAGCGCACGGCCAAGCCGCCCGCGATCATCCGCCCGATGGCGTCAAAGTCGAAGAGGTCGCGCATCAGGTCCACATAGGCCGCGACGGGGTCGACGATTTCGACCTCCATCTCACCCAGGCGCGTGGTGCCAATCTGACTGAGATCCACCGGCGCTGCATCGAGGATGTGGTAGGCATCCAGCGTCTTGGTCCGCGCAAAGATGGCGTTTGTCACGCCTTCGGGGGCGGGGCCACCGTTCGGCATGTTGAATTTAATCCCGAAATCTTCGTCTTCGCCACCGGGATTGTGGCTGGCCGAGAGAATGATGCCACCATCGGTTTTGCGGGTGCGGATCAGGTTGGACGCGGCCGGTGTCGACAGCAGGGCATTTTGACCGACAATGGCGCGGCTGGCACCGTTGGCAGCGGCCATGGCGAGGATGGTTTGCGTTGCCGTGTCGTTGTGAAACCGGCCGTCGCCGCCGACCACCAGCACCTTGCCTTCTACGCCGCCCACACCGTCAAACATGGCCTGCACAAAGTTCTCGAGGTAATGCGCGCCCATGAACACGCGCGTCTTTTTGCGCAATCCAGACGTGCCCGGCTTTTGCCCATCAATTGGCGTCGTAGTGATCGTCTTGGCAGTCATGGAAAATCCTCTTGGGTAATGGGGGTCAGCGTGAAAACACAAACGGATGCTGCCGCCACGGGCACATCGCGTCCAAAAATACAGATCGGCCCATCCGCGGGGGTCGCAGTGTCCAGCGTCTTTTCCCAGGTCCGGTCGGGTGCGCAGGGCGGCAGCTGTGCCTCCATCGCGGGGCCGGTGTTGAAGACGAGGAAAATAACGTCATCCGACGCCGCGTAGGGCGGTGTCGTGGACGAGGTTCGCAATTCGACGCAGATGGCCTTGGTATTGGGGTCTTCCCATTCCTCGCGGGTGGGGGGCTGGCCGTTGGGCAAGCGCCAGAACACATCGGGTTTGCCATCCTTGCTGCGGGGGCGCGAGTGGAGGAACCGCGTTTGCCGCAGCACCTTGTTGTCGCGCCGCAGCCGGGTCAGCCGCCGGACAAAATCGAGCAGTTCGTCGTCGGTGTCGGCCCAGTTCACCCACCCTAGCGGGTTGTCCTGACCAAAGGTGTTGTTGTTGCCCGACTGGGTGTTGCCGATTTCGTCCCCCGACAGCAGGAATGGCGTGCCCTGGGACAGAAAGGACGTGGCGAGGAAGTTGCGTTGGCGTTGCGCGCGGGCGACGGCGATGTCTGCATCATCGGTTGGACCTTCGACGCCCATGTTGTCGGAATGGTTGCTGTTTGTGCCGTCGCGGTTGTTCTCGCCATTGGCGGTGTTGTGTTTCTGGTCATAGCTGACCAGGTCGCGCAGGGTCATGCCGTCATGGCAGGTGACAAAATTGATCGATGACGTGGCCGCACGGCCCGAATGGTCGAAGGTGTCGGCACTGCCCAGGAGGCAGCGGCCCAGCTTGCCAGTCATTCCGGCATCCCCGCGCCAGAATTTGCGGATGCCGTCGCGAAAGCGGTCGTTGAATTCGAGGAACGGGTGTGGCCAGTTGCCCAGTTGGTAGCCCCCCGGCCCAAGGTCCCAGGGTTCGGCGATCAGTTTGACCCGGTTCAGGACAGGGTCCTGCCCCAGCGCATCGAGGAATCCACCGTTGCGGTTGAACCCTTCGATTTCGCGCCCCAGCACGGTGGCGAGGTCAAAACGGAACCCGTCCACGTGCATCACTTCGACCCAATAGCGCAGGCTGTCCATGATCATGCGCAGCACCATGGGGTGACGCACGTTCAGCGTGTTGCCGGTGCCGGTGTCATTCACATAGTGGCGCCCCCCATCGAGGAGCCGGTAGTAGGACAGGTTATCAAGGCCACGGAACGACAGGGTTGGGCCCAGGTGATTGCCCTCGCCCGAGTGGTTGTAGACGACGTCGAGGATCACCTCGATCCCGGCGGCGTGGAACCGCCGTACCATCGTTTGAAATTCCCAGATCCCGGCGGCGTCCATGTACCGGGGTTCGGGCGCGAAAAAGCCGATGGATTGGTAGCCCCAGTAGTTGCTGAGGTTGGCGTCGACCAGGAATTTGTCGTCGAGAAAGGCATGGACCGGCATCAATTGGACCGTGGTCACGCCCAGCTTGGTTAGGTGTTCCAGCACCGGTTCGCTTGCCATACCCAGGAACCGCCCGCGTTCGTTGCGGCGCAGGCCGGGAAACTCGGCGGTCATGCCCTTTATGTGCGCCTCATAGATCAGCGTTTCGGACATGCTGATTTCGGGGGGGCTGTCGTTGCCCCATTGAAAGCTGGGGTCCACCACCACCGATCGCGGCACGTAACGCGCGCTGTCGCGCCGATCAAAGCTGAGGTCGGCGGTCTTGGCGCCGATGGTGTAGCCCATCACCGCGTCATTCCAGGCGAGATCGCCTGTGAGACGCTTTGCATAAGGGTCCAGCAGCAGTTTGTTCGGGTTGAACCGGTGTCCGTTCTCCGGGTCGTATGGCCCATGCACGCGGTAGCCATATGCGGTGCCCGGCGTCAGCCCGGCGATGTGGATGTGCCAGACATCCCCGTCGCGTTCCATCAGCGGGATGCGCGCAATCTCGATCCAGCCATCGGAATCAAAGAGGCACAGCTCCACCTGTTCCGCATGTTCAGAGAAGACGGCGAAATTGACGCCTTCGCCGTCGAACGTCGCGCCTATGGGCGAGGGACGTCCGGCAGACATGGAATGGTTTTTCAACGTCTTGGGCAGGTTATGTTGCGCGGCGACATTCATCGGTCAGGTTCTCATAGAGGGCGGCATAGGCCGCGGACGAGGCCTCCCACCCCAATGCCTGCTTCATTCCGCGTTTTTGCATGCGGGTCCACCCTGATTTGTGCGAAAACTGTGCAATCACGTCGCGCAAGCAGTGCGCCAGTGCCATTTCGTCCACGGGGTGAAACTGAAACCCGGTGGCGACACCACTGGAACGGGCCATGACGTTGGCGTGGATCACGCTGTCGGCCAATCCGCCGGTTGCGGCGACAACCGGCACAGTGCCGTAGCGCAGGCCGTAGAGTTGCGTCAGGCCGCAAGGTTCAAAGCGCGAAGGCACAAGCACCACGTCACCGCCGCCAAACATGCGATGTGACAGTGCCTCGTCATAGCCGATCCGCAGGCCGACCTTGCCGGGATGGTTGCGCGCCAGCAGCCGCATCTGATCTTCGATCTGGGGGTCGCCGCTGCCCAGAATGGCAAGTGCGCCACCGGCCTCAACGAATTGAGCGGCGGTCGCCGCGACCAGGTCCATACCCTTTTGCGCGGTGAGGCGGCTGACGATAATGGCGAGCGGGCCATTGACGGCAGAGAGGCCAAATTCGGCAATCAGCGCCTTGCGATTGGCCGACTTGCCTTTGAGAGAGGCGGCGGAATAGGGCGTGATCAGGGGATCTTGCGCGGGGTCCCAGACCTCCATGTCGATGCCATTCAGAATACCAGACAGCCGGTCGGACCGCGCAGCCATGACCCCTTCGAGGCCCATGCCGAAATCGGAACGCATGAGTTCGGCGGCATAGGTTGGGCTGACGGTTGTGATGGCCCCGGCGTCGACCAGACCGGCCTTGAGCGTGCTGATCTGCCCCCAGTATTCCAGCCCTTCGGCGGTGTATTCGGACAGGGGCAGATCCATAGTGCCCAGCATCGCGGCGGGTGCGAGCCCTTGAAAGGCGATGTTGTGCACCGTCATCACTGTCGCCACGTCGTGCACGCCCGCAATCTTGAGATAGGTGGGCGTCAGTCCGGCCTGCCAATCATGTGCATGCACAACCTGTGGACGCCATCCATCCGTCAGACCGTGCTCCGCGATCTGTGCGGCGGCGAAAGACAACGCGGCAAAGCGCACGGGGTTGTCGCTGAAGTCCGTTGGGTTTCCGTAAGGCCCGCCAGGTCGGTCAAACAGATGCGGCGCGTCCAACAGCAGAACATCAATGCCACCCGTCGTTCCGGCCAGCACCCGCGCCGGCCCGCCCATCAGCGCCTTAAAGGTAAAGACGACCGTACGGGCATCTACCTTTTTGATAAGGCCGGGGTAGGCGGGCAACAGGGTGCGCATATGCCACCCGTGCCCCGACAGGGCGCCGGGCAAGGCGCCCGCAACGTCTGCCAGTCCGCCGGTCTTGATCAGCGGCACGCATTCTGATGTCACGGACAGGACGTGGCGCATCGGTCAGTCCAGTGCGGCGGCGCGCGCGGCGAGCATTGCAGGCGTGATCAACACCACACCGTCATCGGTGCGGCGGAACCACTTGGCGTCTTCGGCGGCGTCCTCGCCAACAACAAGACCGGGCGGGATCACACAACCACGGTCGACGACACATTTGCTCAGGCGGGCCTCGCGGCCAACCTCGACGTAAGGAAGGGCCACGACCTGGTGCATCGAGGAAAACGAGTGGCTGCGCACGCCGGTGAACAAGAGCGATTCACTGATTTCGGAGCCGGAGATGATACATCCCCCCGACACCATAGATGATACCGCCATGCCGCGCCTTTTCTCTTCGTCGTGGACGAATTTGGCGGGTGGCACGCTTTCGGCATATGTCCAGATCGGCCAGCTGTTGTCATAGAGATCCAGAGGCGGGGTGAATTTGGTCAGGTCGATATTGGCGCGCCAGAACGCATCCACCGTACCAACGTCACGCCAATAGGGTTCGGTTTCGAGGCCCGACTGCACACAGCTGTCTTCGAAGCGATGCGCCACCGCTTTGCCGTTTTTGACGATCTCGGGGATGATGTCGTTGCCGAAGTCGTGGCTGGAGTTCGGATCAGCCATGTCCTTGAGCAGCAGATCGCGCAGGAACTCCCAACGGAAGACGTAGATGCCCATCGATGCAAGGGCGTGGTCTTCGTCGCCGGGGATACAGGGGGGATCGGCGGGCTTTTCCAGGAAATCGGTGATCCGGTCCTTGGTGTCACAGTGCATGACGCCAAAGGCTGTGGCTTCCATGCGTGGGACGGTCAGGCACCCGATGGTCACGTCAGCACCTTCGTTGAGGTGCTGTTGCAACATGATTTCATAGTCCATCTTGTAGATGTGGTCGCCTGCCAGGATGACAATGAAATCAACGCCGTAACTGTCAACGATGTCGATATTCTGGGCGACGGCGTCGGCTGTGCCGAGATACCATTTTTCGTCGTTCATACGTTGCGACGCGGGCAGGATGTCGAGGTATTCGTTCCGTTCAGCGCGCAGGAAACCCCAGCCGCGTTGGCAGTGACGGATCAGGCTGTGTGCCTTGTATTGGGTTGCGATGGCCATTTTCCGGATGCCGGAATTGAGCGCGTTCGAGAGGGCGAAATCGACAATCCGTGTCTTGCCGCCAAAGTAGACGGCGGGTTTGGCGCGGTTGTCGGTCAGCTCCTTGAGCCTGCTGCCGCGTCCACCGGCCAGCACAAAGGCCATGGCCCGGTTTGACAGCCTGTGATTAGGTGTCGGTTTCATGTGTCGTCCTCCCCTTCGATCAGTATCACCGCCGACAGCGGCGGCAGTGTGACCCGCGCAGATTGGGCCTGGCCCATCCACTCGGTGTCGTCGGTGCGCACGCCTCCCAGATTGCCACGCCCCCCGCCGCCATATTCGGTTGCATCTGTGTTCAACGCTTCGCGCCAGTATCCGGTTCCGGGCAATCCGATGCGGTGGTCTGTGCGTTCGACCGGCGTCATGTTCAGCGCGACCACCACACGTGGTTCGTCGGGATCGCCGTTGCGTTGGTAAACGTAGACCGAATGTTCGGTATCGCCGCCGTCGAGCCAGGCAAAGCCGCCCGGTCGGACGTCATTGCGGTGCAATGCCGGTGTGGTCCGGTACAGCTGGTTCAGGTCGCGGACGAGCCGCTGGACACCCGCATGGTCCGGATCATCGAGCAGATGCCAATCGAGGCTTTGATTGTGGTTCCATTCGGCGGCTTGCGCAAATTCCTGTCCCATGAACAGCAGTTTCTTGCCGGGGTGGGACCACATAAAGCCGTAGTAGGCCCGCAGGTTGGCGAACTTTTCCCATGTGTTGCCGGGCATCTTGGACAGCATCGACCCCTTGCCGTGGACGACCTCGTCGTGGCTGATCGGCAGGACAAAATTCTCGGAAAAGGCATAGTGGATGCCAAAGGTCATCAGGTGATGGTGGTGTTTGCGGTTGATCGGGTCCTCTTGCATGTACCGCAAGGTGTCGTTCATCCAGCCCATGTTCCATTTGAACCCAAACCCGAGACCGCCGAGGTACACGGGCCGTGACACACCGGGAAAGGCAGTGCTTTCTTCGGCGACGGTCATGATGTCGGGCAGTTCGCCATAGACGAAACTGTTGGTGTCGCGCAGAAATGCGATGTTTTCGTAGTTCTCGCGCCCGCCGTCTGCATTCGGCACCCATTCGCCATCCGCGCGGGAATAGTCGCGATAGAGCATCGACGCGACGGCATCGACGCGCAAACCGTCCAGATGGTATTCCTCGAGCCAATAGAGTGCGTTCGAGCGCATCCAGTTGACGACCTCGCGTCGCCCGAAGTTGTAGATCGCGGTGTTCCAGTCCTGGTGAAACCCTTCGCGCGGGTCTGCGTGATCGTAGAGATGTGTGCCGTCGAACTGCGCCAAACCGTGTTCGTCGAGGGGAAAGTGCGCCGGCACCCAATCCAACAGGACGCCCAGGCCCTTGTTGTGGGCCGCCGTGACCAGCGCGCGAAATTCGTCCGGCGTGCCGTGGCGGATAGTTGGGGCGTACATGCCGATGGGCTGATAGCCCCAGGACCCGTCAAAGGGGTGTTCGGTGATGGGCATCAGCTCGATGTGCGTAAAGCCCATGTCGGCCACATAGTCGACGAGGTCCGTGGCCAGTTCGGTATAGGACAGGGGCCGATTGCCCGGCGCGCGTTTCCAACTGGCGAGGTTGACCTCGTAGATGCTGATGGCGGTGTCGATGTCGTGACGGTTGGACCGGTCCGCCATCCAGCGTGCGTCGTCCCATGTGTGGCCGGAGAGATCGCGCACAACCGACCCGGTGCGGGGCGGGTGCTCTGATCCAAACCCGACCGGGTCCGCCTTGAGCGGCAGCGCCTGACCATCGGGGCCATGGATCGCATATTTGTAAACATCGCCCACCTGAAGGCCGGGGACAAAGATCTCCCATATCCCCGACTGGCCGAGACGCCGCATCCCGTGGCGCCGGGCATCCCAGACGTTGAAGTCACCGACCAGCGCGACGCGTGCGGCATTGGGGGCCCAAACGGCAAAATGCACGCCGTCCACGCCTTCGTGGGTGATGACGTGCGCGCCCAAAGCCGACCACAAACGGTGCATGGACCCCTCGCCGAGGTAGTAGATGTCGTCATCCGACAGCACCTGGCCAAAGCGGTATGGGTCCTCGAATGTCCAGGTTGTTTCCCCGTTGCGGGCGGTGACGCGGTAGGGTTGCGCCTTGCGCAGCATGGTCGAAAACAGTCCGGGCGCTTCTGCCACAGGCACCATCGGAGTGCGCGACGATTTGCCGGTGATGCAGGTCACCTCGTCCGCGCCGGGTACAAATACGTTCAGGGCAAAGCCGTCGGGATGTTCGCGCAGACCCAAATACTGAAACGGCTCTGCCAACTGCCCGGCCACCAGCGCGGACATAACGTCAGCAGGTGGGGCCGCGCGCAGTGCATCTTGGGACGTTTTGCTTCTTGGCATTACAACTTTTTATCTTTCTCACTTTCGGTCACGGCCCATGCTGGGGGCCGCAAACCTTTCAATACCTGATAGCCTAGCGCAGTTTTCACCGGGCGTCGTACTTTCTTTGACGCCCGCAACTGGGCCTTTATGCAAACGCCGCCGTGTCGGCGGTGGTCTCGACATAGGCAAAACCGAATGCTGGCAGGATAAGTTCCGAGCCCGTTACCTCACCCGACAGCGGGCCAGTGGCCTTAGCTCCTTCGGCAAGTTGGATGGTTTGAGCCATGTCCGAGAGATTGAAGACACCGGTCAGGCAGATACCTTCATACGTACGGCTGACCGCGAGCAACGGGTCGGGCAGCGTTGGAAAAGTGGTATTACCAAGCCGCAATTCTGGACGCGATTTCCGATAGGCAAGTGCAGCGCGGTAGGTGTTGAGAACGGAGTCGTTTTGCGCGTCTTGCCCGGCCACGGCGCGTGCGGCCTGTGGCGGCTTGACCGGCAGCCACGGATCACCTTCCGAGAAACCGGCATTCGGCGCATCAGCGTCCCACACCATCGGCGTCCGGCACCCATCGCGCCCTTTATTGTCGGGCCAGAAGTCGATGTAGCCGAGGTCGGTCAGTTCGTGAAATTCGATGTCGGTTTCGGTCTGGCCAACCTCTTCGCCTTGATAGATGCCAAGGGTGCCAGGGAAAGAGATCAGCATGTTGATCGCCTGTTTGGCGACCGTGTCCTGCATCGTGGGGTCGGTGGCCCAGCGGGTCACGTGACGCTGAACATCGTGGTTGGAGAACGACCAGCACGGCCATCCGTCCGGTGCCTCGTTCATAAAGCCCTGGATGCAGCGGCGGAAATGATCCGGCGTGTGATCGTGGCTGAGCAGGGCGAAGGAATAGGCCATGTGCAGCTTGTCACTGCCGCTGGTGTATTGCGCCATCAGTTCGACCTGACGGATGCCGTCATCGCCAACTTCGCCGATCATCATCCGGTCCGGGTATTGATCCGTCAGCGCGCGCAAGCGGCGCAAGACGTTCAGGTTTTCGGGGCGGGATTTGGAATACATATGGATTTGGGCCCCGTAAGGATGCCCAGGCATGTCGTCATATTCAGCCGCCGGGTTGTCGCGCAGCTTGGCATCGTGGACGTAGAAATTGACCGTGTCCAAGCGGAAGCCGTCGACACCGCGTTCCAACCAGAATTTCATCTCACCCAGCAGCGCGTCGACAACCGCGGGGTTGTGAAAGTTCAAGTCGGGTTGCGACGTCAGGAAGTTGTGCAGGTAGTATTGACGGCGCAAAGGGCTGAACATCCATGCAGAGCCGCCAAAGACCGAAGGCCAGTTGTTTGGTGGTCCACCGTCAAGGCGCGGGTCGGCCCAGACATACCAATCGGCCTTGGGGTTTGTGCGGTCCTTTTTACTCTCGAGAAACCAGTCGTGTTGGTCCGACGTGTGGGACAGCACCTGATCGATGATCACTTTCAGCCCCAGGTCGTGCGCGCGCGTCACAAGGGCATCGAAATCCTCGATGGTGCCGAACAGCGGGCTGACGCTGGTGTAGTCGGATACGTCGTATCCCATGTCCTTGTCCGGGGACGCAAAGAACGGAGAAAGCCAGATCGCATCCACGCCAAGCGAGGCCACGTGATCCAACCTGCGGGTGATGCCTATCAGGTCGCCGATGCCGTCGCCGTTGTCGTCTTGAAACGACCGAGGGTAGATCTGGTAAATTACCGCATCCCGCCACCATTCCCGCATTCTGTATTCCCCCAAGCCGACAATTTCCGCAATCTAAAGCGCTTTGGATACTATCGCTAGAGACACAGCTCGGAATGGTCAACACATCAGTTGCGGTGCCGTCAGAGTTCGAAAACCAGAGGTGTCACACGGCCATGCGTGTGACCGTGGTGATATCGACGGGCTGCGGCAGGGCGATGTCATGGTTGTGTTGCAGGAACAGGATGGCGGGCGCGTCAACGCCTGCCTCGGCCAGTGTCGCTTCGAGCGCTGTGGCGAGGCAGTGCAGGACCTGCTGGTCCGGGCGCTGCGCATTCACCACGACCGTGACGTGTATGCGCTGGGCCAGCCCGGCCTTGCGCAAGGTTTCGACGATGCGGCCCGCCGCGCGCACGCCCATGTAGACGGCGACGTTGCTGCGGTTGGTGATGTGCTGCACCCAGTCGGGCGTGTCACCATCGTCGGCCAGTCGGCCCGTTGTCAGAACCAGCGTGTCGGTTTTGCCGCGTTCTGTCAGGAACCCGCCCACGGCAGCGGCTGCACCGCTGGCGGCGGTGACACCGGGTACAATTTCGTAGTCCAAACCGGCGGCTTGCAGGGCTTCGGCCTCTTCGGTGCCTCGTGCAAAAACGCCCGGATCGCCGCATTTCAGGCGGACGACACGTTGTCCCCTGCGCGCGGCAGAGACGAGAACGGCGTTGATCTTGTCCTGTGGCCAGCTGTGGCATCCCGGTGCCTTGCCCACATAGACCCGCTCGGCGTCGCGGCGGGCCAGTTCGAGGACCTGCGGATCGACAAGCCGGTCGTAAAAGATGATGTCGGCCTCTTGCAGGCGTTTGACACCGCGCAGGGTGATCAGATCGCTGGAACCGGGGCCTGCACCGACCAGTGCGACCGGGGCGGGGGCGGCTGCGGGGGCGCCACCCGACGCGATTGCGGTTTTGATGATGCGTGCGACGGCGGCATCGCCGGTTTGGGCGTGTTGGGCCCGCAAGTTACCAAACACCCAAGCCCAGAGGTCGCGCCGGGCACGTGGCCCCAAACGGTCGGCGGCAAACCCACGCAACCGACCCGCCAGAGCTGCCAAGTCACCCAGTTTGGGTTCCAGCATCTCTTCGATCCGGGTCTTGATCTGACGGCCCAGGACGGGGGCGGTGCCCTCGGTCCCGATGGCGACGATAACCGGGTCACGATCCACGATGGAGGGCGTGATTGCGTCGCAGAGATCAGGTTGATCCACCACGTTGACGACTGCGCCAGACGCCTTGGCCAGCATATGCAGGCAAGCATCCATGCCGGGGCATCCTGTCGCCACGAACACCAGGGCGGCGCCGGCAAACCGGGCCGGACCAATTGGCCCCTTGTGCCAGCTTATCCGACCCGCCTGAGCCAGGCTTTGCAATTCCACGTCCAGTGTTTCGGCCAGAATATCGATATGCGCTTCGGTTTTGAGGATGAGGCGGCATTTCTGTGTCGCCTGTTCGCCGCCGCCCACGATCACCACGCGGCGATCGGTCATGGTCAAGAACATTGGAAAGGTCTTCATGGCATGGGCTCCGGGTTCGATGGCTATTCGGCGGCGAGCGCCTTGACCGCTGGCGGCAAGAGCCGCGCCAGTTCGGGTCGGCAAGCACCGCAATTTGTACCTGCAGTGGTCGCGCAACCAATCGCTTCGACGGTGCTGGCACCCTCTTGGACTGCGCGCAGGACGTGGTTCACGCCGACTCCCATGCAGGCGCACACGGTGGCGCCGGGATCATCTGCGGTTGCGCGGGCGCGGCCCGCCAAGGCATCGAGTGGCGCGATATCTGTCCCGATGGCTGAAATGGCAGTGACACGGGACACTGCCACAGGTGCGGGGGCCAGAAACAACAAGCCGGTGATGCGCCCATCGTCAGACCATGCCATTCGGCGGATGCCGGTCTCCACATCGTCGAGCATACTGGTTGAACCCTGCAAGTCCGTTGCAATGTGCTGCATCAAGTCTTCGGGGCTGGGCATCGTGCCTTGTCCGGCCAGCTCCGCACGCCACCCGGTCTCGGTGCGGGACACCGCAGAATATGCGCATTGCGGGGCAAGCGGGACTGCGGAGGCGACAAAGCCGTACCATGTGGCGGCGTAGCGCCGTGCGGTCACGTGCCCGCCCTTGAGCGCGGGCTGACCGGAGACGGGATCGACACCGACATGGGCCACCGCATTGATCGGGCCGCTGCCGTTGCGCTGGCGGGTCCAGTGGATGGGCGCAAAGAGCGTGCCGGGTGCCACATGTGTCGTGACCAGAGCGCGGGCCAGGGTGTGGTCCGTGTCGCCCTTGCGCAGCTCAACGATATCCGCGACGTCCAGCCCGAGGCTCTGGGCGTCATCGGGGTGGATTTCGACATAGGGTTCCGCAAGGTGGCTGCCCAGACGTTGGGATTTGCCGGTGCGGGTCATCGTGTGCCACTGGTCGCGGTTGCGCCCCGTGTTTAGTCGAAAGCCCGTGCCCGCAGACGTTTGCGGCGCGGTGAGCGGCAGCATCCGTGCCTTGCCGTTCGGGTGGAAAAACGCCCCATCCGCAAAGAAACGACCGCCCTGTTCGCCGTCGGACGGCACCGGCCATTGCATGGGTTTCCAGTTGGCGTAGTCCGCATCGGACACATCACGCAGGCCCGAAATGTCAAAGTCCCGCCCGTGCGGTGCGGCGGCTTGGGACAGACGGGCGTATTCGCGGAACACGTCGGCGGGACTGTCAAAGTTGAACCCATCCGCCCAGCCCATGGCCGCCGCAACATCACAAATGATGCGCCAGTCGGGGCGCGCCATACCCGGCACTGGCAAGAACGCGCGTTGGCGGGACATGCGGCGTTCGGAATTGGTGACTGTGCCGTCCTTTTCGCCCCAGCCCGTTGCAGGCAACAGAACATCCGCCAGATCGCCAGTATCAGTATGGGCCATGATGTCCGACACGACGGTAAAGGGGACGTTTGCGATGGCTTCAGCCACGCGGCCTGCGTCGGGCAGGCTGACGGCCGGGTTGGTGGACATAATCCACAGCGCCTTGATCCGGCCATCCGCGCAGGCGTCAAAGAGGTCGACCGCCTTGAGACCCGCCTGTGTGCAGATGGTTGGGCTGTTCCAGAACCCCTGGACTGTGTCGCGATGTTCTGGGTTCTCGATGTCGAGGTGATTGGCCAGCATGTTGGCGAGGCCACCCACCTCGCGACCGCCCATCGCGTTGGGTTGGCCCGTGACAGAGAACGGCCCCATACCGGGCCGTCCGATCCGGCCCGTGGCAAGGTGGCAATTCAGGATGGAGTTGACCTTGTCCGTGCCACTTGTCGATTGGTTCACGCCTTGGGAATAGATGGTGACAACCTTTTCGGTGCCTGCCCACATGGCGTAGAACTGGTGCAGCAGATCGGCGCTGAGGCCTGTGGCGCGCAGATCGGTGTCGGCCGCTTGCGCAATGGCTGCCTGCGCGCCGTCGACATGGGCGTCGACAAAGGCATCGTCGATCCGTCCGGTCAGTGCCAGATGGGCCAGCAGCCCGTTGAACAGTGCGACGTCGCCGTCTGCGTCTATGGGAAGGTGCAGATCGGCGAGGTCGGAGGTTACGGTGCGGCGCGGATCGATGTTGACCACGCGCAGCGATGGGCGCTGAGCCTTGGCCGCTGCGATGCGCTGGTGCAGGACGGGGTGGCACCACGCCAGGTTGGAACCGACCAAAACGATTAGGTCGGTGTGTTCGAGGTCCTCGTATGTGCCGGGCACCGTATCGGAGCCAAAGGCGCGTTTGTGCCCTGCCACGGACGACGCCATGCAAAGCCGCGAGTTTGTGTCGATGTTCGCCGATCCGATGTAGCCTTTCATCAGCTTGTTCGCGACGTAGTAGTCTTCCGTCAGCAACTGCCCCGACACGTAAAACGCAACGGAATCAGGGCCATGGTCGCGGATCGCGGTGCGGAACTTGTCAGCCACCATATCAATGGCGGTGTCCCAATCGGTGTCTGAGCCGTACACGCGCGGGGCAAGCAGCCGCCCATCAAGATCGATCGTTTCACCCAGCGCGGCCCCTTTGGAGCAGAGCCGCCCGTAGTTTGCAGGGTGATCGGGGTCGCCTGTGATCGTGCCGTCAGCATCGGCGAGGATGCCGCACCCCACGCCGCAATACGGGCAGGTCGTGCAAGTGGTCATGCCGCACTCCGGGCGCGCAGGAAGGCGGCGTCGAGCAGGATGCGACCACCTTCGACCCGCGCGGGGTAGGTTGCGACCTGTCCGGTGTCATTGCCCTGAACCAAACCGGTTTCGAGCGAAATCACCCAGTTGTGCAGCGGACAGGTCACCGCTGCGCCGTGCACGATCCCTTCGGACAGTGGCCCGGCCTTGTGCGGGCATGCGTTGTCGAGGGCGAACACTTCGTCCGCCGCTGTGCGGAACACGGCAACGCATCCATCGCGTGTCTTGACCACCCGCGCGCCGCGTTGGGGGATGTCGTCGAGGGCTGCAATATCGGTCCAGTCGGTCATTCCGCAGCCTCCAGAGCCAGATTGGCGACGGGTCTGTAGATCGCAGCTTTTTGTTGTACGTGTTCGGCCCAGGGGTCTTTTTGATAGACGGTTTGGGACAGATCGAAGCGTGCAGCCAAGGTTGCGCGCTCTGCCGGGTCAGCAATGCGTTCGCGTATCCAGTCCAGCCCGACCTTGTTCATCCATTTGTAGATGCGGTCGAGGTAGCGGGCATTTTCGCGGTATAGCTGGGTCATGGCCTTGATGACGATCATCGTCTCTTCTTCGGTTTCGACATCGATCAACCGTTCGATTTCGCGCACATCCATCCCGGCGGCGCCGCCGATGCCGATCTGGAAGCCGCTGTCCACGCAGACAACCCCGATGTCCTTACAGGTCGCTTCGGCGCAGTTGCGCGGGCATCCTGACACGCCCAACTTGAGCTTGTGCGGGGTCCACGACCCCCAGAGGGCTTGCTCAAGCTTGATACCCAGGCCGGTCGAGTCCTGTGTGCCAAAGCGGCAGTGATCGGTCCCGACGCAGGTTTTGACGGTGCGCAGACCTTTGGAATACGCGTGGCCAGAGACCATGCCCGCAGCGTTCAAATCCGCCCAGATATCGGGCAGATCCTCGCCTTTGACGCCCAAAAGGTCGATCCGTTGTCCGCCTGTGACCTTAACGGTCGGCACATCGTATTTGTCGGCGGCATCGGCAATGGCGCGCAATTCGTCGGGCGTTGTGATCCCACCCCACATGCGCGGCACAACGCTGAATGTGCCGTCCTTTTGGATGTTGGCGTGTTTGCGTTCGTTGATGAAACGCGATTGCGGGTCGTCCAGATACTCCAACGGCCAATCCGCGATCAGGTAGTAGTTGAGCGCGGGCCGGCACACGTGGCATCCGTCCACGGTTTTCCATGCGCATTCCTGCCAGACAGCAGCCATGGATTTCAGTTCCTGGCTTTTGATCATCCGGCGCACGTCTTCGTGCGTCAGGTCGGTGCAGCCGCAAATGGGCTGCGCCCCCGACAACACAAAATCGTCGCCGAGTGAGACGGCCAGAACCTGTTCGACCAAGCCGGTGCACGTCCCGCAGGAGGCTGACGCCTTGGTGACGGCGCGCACTGCGCCGAGGTCGGTTGCCCCACCTTCGATGGCGTCGACGATTGTTCCTTTGCAAATGCCGTTGCAGCCACAGATTTCCGCATCACGCGGTAAGGCTGCAACGGCTGCCAAAGGGTCCACGGGGGCACCCCCTTGGTAGGCAGGACCAAAGATCACCGTCTCACGCATGTCTGCGATGTCGGTCTTGTCGCGGATCAGGCCGAAGAACCAGTTGCTGTCGGCCGTGTCGCCATACATGACAGTGCCGACGATCACGTTGTTTTCGATCACCAGCCTGCGGTAGACGCCGCGCCCCGGATCACGGAACACGATGTCTTCGCGCCCCTCGCCGTCGGTGAAGTCGCCCGCGCTGAACAGGTCACAGCCCGTGACCTTCAGCTTGGTGCTGAGTTCCTTTTGAACAAACGCCGCCTCTTCGCCCATGATCGTTTGGGCGGCGACTTTGGCCTGATCATAGAGTGGTGCCACAAGGCCAAAGATTGCGCCATCGTGTTCGACGCATTCACCTACCGCGAGGATGCTTTCGTCAGACGTCAGCATCTGGTCATCCACATGGATACCTTTGCCGACTGCCAGCCCCGCATCTACCGCCAGCGCGATGTTCGGGCGGATCCCCACGGCCATCACCAGCAGGTCGCAAGGCAATTCGGTGCCATCGTCCAGCAGCAGGGCTTTGACCCTGCCGTCCTTGCCCAGGATTTCCTTGGAATTTGCCTGGCACAGCACGGTGATGCCCTTGTCCACCAACGCTTTGCGCAAGAGGTAACCTGCGGCCTCGTCCAGTTGACGTTCCATCAGGTGACCCATGATGTGAACCACGGTGACATCTACGCCGCGCGCGGCCATGCCTGCGGCAGCTTCCAGACCCAGCAGACCACCACCGATAACCACAACTTTGTTGTGTGGACCCATCGACATCATCAACTCGGTGTCTTCCAGATCGCGGTAAGCAATCACGCCGTCCAGATCGTGACCGGGCAGGGGGATCATGAAGGGGTTCGATCCGGTGCCAAAGATCAGCTTGTCATAGGGCAGGACATCGCCGTTCTCTGCCGTGACGGTCTTGGCCGCACGGTCCACCGACGCGACCCGTTCACCAAAGCGGCACGTAACCCCGTTGGCCTCGTACCAATCGGCGTCGTGGGTGACGATCTCTTGGTACGTCTTGTCGCCCGCTAGAACCGGCGACAGCATGATGCGGTTGTAGTTGCCACGCGGTTCAGCGTTGAACAGGGTGACGTTGACGTCCGCGCCTGCGTCGAACAGATGCTCTAGCGCGCGGCCAGACGCCATGCCGGCCCCAATGACGATGATGTTCTGTGTCATCTCTTTCACTCCGCTGCGATCGCTTTGCCGCCGCCATTGGCGGGTGGCTTTGTTGTTCCGTTGGCAGGTGGTTTCGGCTTGGCCCCGTGTTCGTATTCCTCAAGGAAATCGAGCACGTCCTGCCGGTAGTTGTAGTAATCCGGATGCTCCAGCAGCGCCTTGCGCGTGCGCGGGCGAGGCAGGTCGACATCCACGATCTTGCCAATGGTCGCTTGCGGCCCGTTGGTCATCATCACCACGCGGTCGGCCAGCAAGATCGCTTCGTCCACGTCGTGGGTGACGCAAATGGCGGTGACTTTGGTGCGGCTCCACACCTCCATCAGGACCTCTTGCAGCTCCCACCGTGTGAGGCTGTCGAGCATGCCAAAGGGTTCGTCCAGCAACAAAAGTTTGGGTGACAGGGCAAAGGCGCGGGCGATGCCGACCCTTTGTTTCATCCCGTTGGACAGAGAGGCCGCTTGTTTGTCCATCGCATCGGCCAGACCCACGCGTTCGAGATAGTATTCGACGACGTCCTGCCGTTCCGCGCGCGAGGCTTTGGGATAGACCTTGTCGACGCCAATGGCGACGTTCTCCTTGGCAGAGAGCCAAGGAAAGAGGTTTGGCGACTGGAACACGACGGCGCGTTCCGGGTCCGCGCCCTCAACGTGGCGGCCATCCAGTTTGATCGCGCCCTTTGAAATGTCGTTCAAGCCCGCGGCCATGGTCAGGACTGTTGATTTGCCGCAACCGGAATGCCCGATGAGCGAGATAAATTCGCCCCGGTTGATCTTGAGGTCAAAGTCTTCGACCACGGTCAACGGACCCTTCGGGGTCGGATACACTTTGTGAAGCTGGCTGAAATCCAGGAACCGGTTTTCGATCATACCCTTTTGCGCATCGGCCACCGCCGTTGGCACGCCGTGGATGGGCGTCACATCGGGCAAAAGCTTGGTGCCTTCGACCTTGGCCTCGATGCCGACATCCATCAGGTACTTGGTCACGTCCGCACGCAGGCGCTTGAACGTTTCGTTGTGGTTCATCTCCATCCGGTCGCGCGGGCGTGGAATAGAGACCTGGAACGCGTCGCCAAGGCTGCCGTCGGGGTTCAAGGCAATGATCCGGTCGGCGAGGATGATGGCCTCGTCCACATCGTTCGTGATCAGCACACAGGTTTTCTTGTCCGCTTCCCAGATATGTTCGATTTCGTCCGCAAGGTTCGCGCGGGTCAGGGCATCAAGCGCGGAAAGAGGTTCGTCCAGCAACAGAACCTCTGGGTTCATCGCCAGCGCACGGGCCACGTTCACACGTTGGCGCATCCCCCCTGACAGCTCGGCGGGGCGGCGGGTGGCTGCGTGTCCCAGCCCCACCATTTCGACGTAATGTGCGACCTTTTCTGCGCGTTCAGCCTTGGAAAGGTTGGGAAAGATGGTGTCGACCGCCAGTCCGACATTTCCGTTCACAGTCAGCCATGGCATCAGCGAATAGCTCTGAAAGATGACACCACGTTCGGGGCCCGGACCAGTGATCGGTGCGCCGCGGAACGTCACGCTGCCGGATGTGGGCGTGTCCAGCCCGGCCATCAGGTTGATTAACGTGGTCTTGCCGGTTCCGGAGAAGCCGAGGAGGACGAGGAATTCGCCCTCCTCCACGGTCAGGGAAATGTCATTCAACACGTCCGTGCGTTCGGTGCCAACGGTGAAGGACTTTGATACGTTTTTGAACTCGAGCATGCTCATGGCGATCACCGGTTGTTCGTGAAGGTGAACATGGACTGGATGGCGTACATCAGACGGTCCAGCAGGAAGCCGATGATGCCGATGGTGAACACGGCCACCATGATCTTGGCGAGGGATTGAGAGGACCCGTTCTGGAATTCATCCCAGACGAACTTGCCCAATCCGGGGTTCTGCGCCAGCATTTCGGCGGCGATCAGAACCATCCAGCCCACACCAAGCGACAGACGCAGGCCGGTAAAAATCAGCGGCAGGGCCGAGGGCAGGACCAGTTTGGTGATCTTGGTCCAGGTGTTCATTTTCAACACCTTCGACACGCTCACCAGATCCTTGTCGATGCTCGCCACACCAAGGGCCGTGTTGATCAGCGTGGGCCATAGCGAACACAAGGTCACCGTGATCGCAGAGGTCAGAAACGACTTGGCGAACCAGCCGTCAGAGGCATAGGTGGCCGAAACGATCATGGTCACAATCGGCAACCACGCCAGCGGGGACACGGGTTTGAAGATCTGGATCAGCGGGTTGATGGCAGAGTTGACCATCGGGCTGAGACCAGCCGCAATTCCCAGCGGGATGGCGACGATCGAGGCGATCAGGAACCCGAAGAATACGGTTAGGATTGATGTCCAGATTTGGTCGTAATAGGTGGGTTTGCCGGTATAGACACGTTCCTTGACGCGGTCAGCGCGACCATCTGCAATCAGCTTGGCGTTGCGCTCATCCTGACGCACGTAGAACGCGGCCTCTTTCTCTTTTTCACGTTGGGCATCTGCGTGCAGGTTGCCGACCTGCTCCCATACCTGCGCAGGCCCCGGTATCGCGCCCAGGGATGTTTGCACCGTTGGCGCCAGCGTGGCCCATGATGCCATGAACAGCGCAATGGCCAAAAGTGGTACCCCGAGCAGCCGCCAAATTTCCTTGCCTTGGGCTTTGGGGTTGTCGCCCGCCGCCGCCTTAAGAACCGGGGTCAGCCAGCTGAGGCCGAGAACCTGAAACCATTTGTCGGCGGCGTTGATGCGGGTGAATGTCCGTTGCTTGCGCGCGTCGCGGGCGGCGGCATCCAGCTCGGATGGGTCTATGGCAGTCATGTCAGGGTCTCCTGGCAGTGTCAGGCGGGGCATTGGGCACCCCATGTGATGTGCGTGATCGCGTGCGCTGTGCTGTTGGGTGCCTATTTGCTGTGCAGAAGCGTTTGAGACGTCGAAAATTCTGCATTGCAGCATGGGGTGGGCGAAGCCGCCCACCCGCTATGTGGTTCACCCTTCGACGGCGTTCCCGATCACCTTCTGGTCGGCTTTCAGGCCGATGGGCAGGCTGTCGATATAGGCGTTGGGTGCTTTGCCATCATAGGCAATCCCGTCGATGATATCGGCCGCGGGTGTCGGTGCTTTGAAACCGTCGCTGTCCCAAGGGAAGTCCGCCTGGTCAGCGAGGCCTTCGTCGACCAGCATGCGAGCGGCTTCGAGGTAGATTTCGGGTTTGTAGACCTTGGCCGCCACGTCGAAATACCATTGGTCAGACTTTGCCTCGGCGATCTGACCCCAGCGGCGCATCTGGGTCAGATACCAGATGGCGTCGGAATAGAACGGGTAGGTCGCGTTGTAGCGGAAGAACACGTTAAAGTCGGGCGCTGGGCGACGATCCCCTTTTTCGAATTCAAAGAACCCGGTCATGGAGTTGGCGATCACTTCGTAATCCGCGCCGACATATTCCGACCGGCTGAGGATTTCGACCGCTTCGGGACGGTTGGCGTTGTCGTTCTCGTCCAACCAGATCGCTGCGCGGATCAGCGCCTTGGTGATGGCTGTGGTGGTGTTCGGATACTGTTCAGCAAACTCATTGGTGATGCCGAACACTTTTTCCGGATTGTTCTTCCACATGTCGTAGTCAGTGATGACCGGCACACCGATGCCTTTGAACACGGCTTGCTGGTTCCATGGCTCACCCACGGCGTAGCCATATATTGTGCCAGCTTCCATTGTGGCGGGCATTTGTGGGGGTGGTGTGACGCTCAGCAGGACATCCGCACCGATTTGGCCGCTGATGTTTTCGGGGCTGTAGTAACCTGGTTCAAGACCACCAGCGGCCAACCAGTACCGGATTTCGTAGTTGTGGGTAGAGACCGGGAACACCATGCCCATGTTGAAGGGCAGGCCCTGATCCTTGTAGTCCTCGACCACAGGCGCGAGGGCTGTGGCGCTGATCGGGTGCTGTGGGCGACCGTCATCCATCAGCGGCACATGGGGTTTCATTTCTTCCCAGATCTCATTGGAAACGGTGATGCCGTTGCCGTTCAGGTCCATCGAAAAGGGCGTGATGATATGCGCTTCTGTGCCGTAGCCAATGGTCGCCGCCAGCGGTTGACCGGCCAGCATGTGCGCGCCGTCCAACTGGCCGTCGATCACACCATCCAGCAGCACTTTCCAGTTGGCTTGTGCTTCGAGAGTAACAAATAGGCCTTCGTCTTCGAAGTAGCCATTCTCGTATGCGATGGCGAGCGGCGCCATATCGGTCAGCTTGATAAAGCCGAACTTCAGCTCGTCCTTTTCAAGATCGAGCAATTCGGCATAGGCGGCTGAGCCCATGAGCGCGGCAAGCGTTCCGGCAGCAGCAAAGAGACGTGTCATCCTGTTGGTCCTTTCGGCAAATAAAAAAGCCGCCCGATCCGGACGCGAGGGAGGAGGAACGCGTGACCCGGAACGAGCGGCTTTGCTCTTGTAAAATGCCCCCATCTGCGGAGGCATGGTGTAAAGCATCGTTGCTTATTGAGATGAAGTTAGCGTGCTGAAGGTTGGTGGGCCAAACGGGTTTGTGCACTTTTTGCCAGATTTTTGCCGCGGTGCAGCAACTGCACATTTATTGATCAGTTTTTCGGCGCAAAGTCGTAGGTTTTGCCATCAAAGAAAGCATCCGGTCCAAGAATCATCTGCCCGCGTGTCGACGCGACCGCAGTTGGATGGGTCAGCGCGCCTTCGATTTTTGCCGATGCGCCGGGCATATCGACCCCCATCGCGCCCAGATGGGTGCGATAGCAATCCGGGCGCATGGTCGATTGCGCAGTTGAGATAGCGTGAGTTTTGTCGATTCCGGTCAGGCGGCTGATCTCGCTGCCGATCCACGCCGCCTGACTGCGCCATGGAAACGTGGTGGCATTGGTGTGAAAGCGGACAAAATTCGGCACATGTACCGGATCTGCGCCTGCGCGTGTGGCAAAGCGGCCGGTCAACGCGTGTTCAATGGCGGCCACTGGCAGATCGAGATGTGCGCTTCGGGCCAGGATTTCGATGGCCAGCATCCGGTTGTCGGGTTGATCCAACCATTGCGCCGCGCGCACCACCGCCCGCATCAGCGCGCCGACGCTTTCTGCGTTGTCATCGACCCAAGTGCGACGGGCAGCCAGTACTTTTTCCGGCGCGTTGGCCCAGATTGCAGCGCCCGGCAGCACAAGTTCCCCGACACCTGCAGTCACAGCGACAGATCCCCAGGGTTCGCCGACGCAGAACACATCGATCTCTCCGGCCTGAACGGCTTCGGCCATGAGCGGTGGGGGCTGCGTCACGATGCGAATGTCTGATGCACCCACGACAGGCGCGTTCCTGACCCAATAGTCAAAAAGAAGCCTGTGCATTGAATAAGGAAATGGGACGCCAACGCGCAGAGGTCGGTCCAGTGCGGTCAATAAGGGCGTCAGCGTGGCGCGCGGGTTGTCAAAGCCGCCTGTCCACCCTGTGGCGCGCATCGCATTGGCCATATCCGTCGACACGCCGATCACGGTGCCGTTTGCGGACAGAACCATCAGGGCGTCGATTTGCGCCGCCGGCCCGCTGAGGCCAAGTGACATGGCGGTGGGCATGGGCGACAACATATGTGCCACGTCCAGATGCCCCAAGGCGAGCAAGTCACGCAGGGCCGCCCATGAGGGTTGGCGCAACAGGTTCAGGGTGATCCCCTCATCTGCGGCAAAGCGCAATTCCTGCGCAACGATAAGAGGGGCGCAGTCGACAAGGGGCACATACCCGCAATTCAAAGGGCGCCCGGTCATCCCAACAGATCCGATGCTGTCAGCAGGGCTTGCGCCACGTCGATGACCTTGCGGTTTTGCGACATCGCCGTTTTGCGCAGCAGCGCATAGGCGTCTTCTTCGCCCAATCCCTTGGCGCGCATCAGAATGCCTTTGGCACGGTCCAGCGTCTTGCGGTCGGCCAGCGCCTGTTTGGCAGCGGCGAGTTCCAGACGCATCTGGCTCATCATCTGGAACCGGGCAATTGCAGTTTTGAGCACGGGGCGGATGCGTTCGGGCCGCAACTCTCCGACCACATAGGCCGAGAGACCGGCGGCAACGGCGGCCTTGGTCATCTCATCGTCGGACCTGTCGACAAACATGGCAACCGGACGGCCCTGCGGGTCCGAAGCGGCGCTGACTTGTTCGAGCGCATCGCGGCTGGGATTGTCCAGATCGATCAAGACGAGGTCGGGTTCCAGCGCGGCCAGCTTGCGGGCCAACCCCGTAACGTCGCCCAGAACAACAACATCCTGCCAGCCGTCTTCTTTGAGTGCGTCGATGATCCCGATGGCCCGCGCACGGTCGGATTCGATGACGGCGATTTTCATGTCTTTGCTCACGGGCGGACACTGATCACAGCGCCACAAGAGGTGCCATGGCCCGTTGTCTCGGGCCGGGCATCGCGGGGGGATGTTGTGCGGTGGCGACTGCGCAACCGGCGGCCTGCCTGTTTTTCGGGCGCACTGTAAAAAACCGGCTGGTGCGTTTTCGCGAAGTATTCCAAGGTGCGACGATTGAGATCGCAGAGGACGGCGCACATGGCACTTCAAACACCTACACATGATACCTACGACGTTGTCATCGTTGGTGGTGCGATCATGGGAGCGTCCGCCGCCTGGTTTCTGAGCGACAACGCCGATTTCGATGGTCGCGTTCTGGTTGTTGAACGCGATTTGACCTACGAAGCCTGTTCGACATCACACACCAACAGCTGCATGCGGCAGCAGTTTTCGACCGAGCTTAACGTGCGGATCAGCCAATTTGCGGCCGATTTTGTCAAGAATATCAGGACTTACATGGGTGGCGACGACCGGGTGCCAAACCTGTCGATCCACAATTTCGGGTACATGTATTTTGCAGACAACGCGGGGTTTGCCGAAACCTTGCGCGAAAGCGTCGAGGTGCAGAACGCGGCAGGTGCGGCGACACGGTTGCTTTCGCCGGAGCAGATCAAGGAAGCCTATCCGTTTTACAACGTGGACGACATTGTTGTGGGCGCGATCAACACAGTGGATGAAGGGTATTTTGACGGGGCGGCTTTGTTCGACTGGTGGCACAGACAATCGCGGGAACGCGGTGTCGAATACATACAGAACGAGGTCGTCGCGATGACCCGAAATGCGTCCGGATCCCGCGTGGAAAGCATCACGCTGGCCAGTGGTGAGGTCGTGTCATGCGGGCAGGTGGTCAACGCCTCGGGTCCGCGTGCAGACCGCACCGCCAAAATGGCGGGGATCACCGTGCCGGTCGAGCCGCGCAAGAGGTTCACATGGATGTTCACGGCGGCGCATCCTCTGGACCGTGACCTGCCACTGACAATTGACCCATCCGGTGTCCACGTGCGTGAGGTTGGCGGTGGCACCTATCAGGCCGGTGGTCACGGGGATGTCGACCCGGCTGTGGGATTTGATGATTACGACATGGATCACAGCCTTTGGGAAAATCACATCTGGCCCGCCCTCGCGACCCGCATCCCCCAATTCGAGGCGATCAAGGTGACGTCCGAGTGGGGTGGCCACTATGCGATGAACACCTTTGACCATAACGCGATTTTGGGCTCGCACACTGAAGTTGAGAATTTTGTCTTTCTCAACGGGTTTTCTGGCCACGGCTTGCAACAATCGCCTGCGATGGGCCGTGGCACCGCCGAATGGCTGACCTATGGCGCCTACCGGACGCTCGATCTGACACCGTTCAACTATGCCCGCATTCCTGCCGGCACTCCGATTATCGAAAAGGCGGTCATCTGACCGAAAGGAAACGACATGAAAAAACTGGTTCTCACGGGTGCTGCTGGCAATCTCGGAGCCCATCTTCGCGGGCCGTTGGCGGCGATGTGCGATACATTGGTGAGCACGGATATCGTCGATGATCTGGGCGATCTGGCCGCGAACGAAACCTATGTCAAAGCAGACGTGGGGCAGATGGACGAAATTGGCCCGCTGCTTGAAGGTGCGGACATGGTGATCCATTTCGGCGCGCTGGTTGACGAAGCCCCGTTTGAGGAATTGCTGGGCCCAAACTTCATCGGCGCGTACAATGTCTGGGAGGCGGCGTATAAACATGGGGTGCGGCGCGTGGTCTATGCCTCGTCCATCCATGCGGTTGGCATGTATCCCAAGAATGAGGCCATCGGCATCGACGTGCCGCACCGGCCAGACACGTTTTACGGGCTGGCCAAGTGTTTCGCCGAGGATCTCGGGCGCATGTACTGGGAAAAACGCGGTCTGGAATCCGTATGCTTGCGCATCCTGAGCTGTGCCAAGGTCACAAATCCTCGCGCCGTTGGCAGCTGGCTCAGCTTTGATGATATGATCCTGTTGGTGAAACGCGCGATCGATACGCCGATTACAGGATTTTCCATCGTTTATGGCGTGTCCGACAACGACCGCGCGCCCGTGGATAACTCGGGGGCACGCCATTTGGGGTATCGGCCGCGGGACAACGCCGAACAGTTCGCCGAAGAGATCTATGCGTCGTCCGAACCGCTTGATCCGCAGGACCCGTCCCACTACCGGCACGGCGGACCGTTTGCGGGTATTCCGCTTGGCAACAGCGCGATGGGTTTGTTCAATTTTGACAAGGACAAAAACGACGACCCGTCTTGACCATGTGTGTCGCAAACAGAACGGACAGTCACCAACGCGCGCCGTTTGAGTGAGCGGCAACACTCAGACGGGGAAATGGCATGAGAGTTGGGTTTATTGGATTGGGCAATGTGGGCGGCAAACTGTCAGGCAGTTTGATCCGCAACGGATATGACGTGTCCGTCCACGATCTGAACGCGGATTTTGTCGCTGGAAAAGTGGCCGATGGAGCGCGTGACGGTCAAAGCCCCGCGCAGTTGATGCAGGACTGTGATGCCGTGATCACCTGCTTGCCCAGCCCGGCGGCATCCGCTGCGGTGATGGCTGAGATGTTGCCGCATATCGGGCCGTGCAAGATCTGGATGGAGATGTCGACGACCGACGAGGCCGAGGTCAAACGCATCGGCGCACAGGTGATTGATGCGGGCGGGGCTGCTGTCGATTGCCCGGTATCCGGCGGGTGCCACCGTGCAGATACGGGCAACATCAGCATCTTTGCGGGCTGTGGCCGTCCAACCTTTGATCGTATCCTGCCGCTCTTGACCACCATGGGCCGGCGCGTGTTGCACACTGGCGAGCTGGGCAGTGCGTCTGTTCTGAAGGTTCTGACAAACTACCTCGCGACGGCGAACTTGGTGAGCTGTGCGGAGGCACTGACTGTTGCCAAGGGTGCGGGCATGGATCTGGGTGTGGCCTATGAGGCCATGGCCATCAGTTCTGGCACGTCTTTCGTGCATGAGACTGAAAGCCAGGTCATTCTGAATGGCAGCCGGGACATATCGTTCACCATGGACTTGGTCGCGAAAGACATCGGGCTGTTTCAGGATGTGGCAGACCGGGCAGGGGTGCCGTTGCAACTCAATCCCCTGTTGATCGAAATTTTCAATGACGGCATTGCGCGGTTTGGTCCGCGTGAATTGTCGCCCAACATCATCAAACGTCTCGAAGAAGCGACAGGTTTGGACGTCACTGCACCGGGTTTTCCATCCGAAATGACAGATGATGAGCCCGAGGAACAAGGCGCCGAAGTCATCGTTCGCAGGTGACAGACCTTGTGAGCGGCGACGCTGCGGGCTAGAGGCACCGCATGTTACCAATTGATACGTCTGACCCGCACCGCGTTCTTGCCACGATCACAGCCTCGCCCGGCCGCCGTATTTTGGGGATCGGGTCGTTGTGGATCTTGTCGCTGCTTGTCATCTACGTGGCAATTGTGCAGCCGCCAGCACTGGGTTGGCAGGTGTTTCTTTTTGCGCTTGGCGGTGTTTCGATCTGGATCGCAGAACAAATGCGCCGAGCCACGGCGATGTCGCTTGAACTGACGATGCTGGAGCTGCGCGACAGCGGCGGCACTGTTTTGGCGCGGACCGATGACATCCAGATGATAGACCGCGGGATGTTCGCGTTCAAACCGTCAAACGGCTTCCTGTTGCGATTGAATACACCCGGACCACGCACGTGGCGGCCGGGCTTGTGGTGGCGTATGGGCCGCCGCGTCGGTGTGGGCGGTATGACGCCCGGTCACCAGGCGAAATTCATGGCCGAGATGATTTCGGCCATGATCGCAGATCGGGATGTCCACTAGGCTTAGTCGTTGCTCCAGAGCACGCGGGGTGCATAGCGCGGCCGCGTAAAGACAAAGTTGTGGATCTCACGCTCTTGCAGCCCGGTTTTGAACGGCGGGTCGTATTTCACGAAGGTTTCCACAACCATCACCCGTTCGTTGTGCGGCATGATGGGCAGGTCGTCCTTGAGCGCTTTCACAGCGTTGTTCGACAGGGTCGGCATCCAGCCTTTCCGCTTGGACCAATCCCGCTTGTAGACCTTGTTGTTGGCGTCGTACCGCACGCTGGTCACACGAATGGCCACATCGGCCTTTGGGTTCGCGGTCAAATAGGCCAGCATTTCGCGTGTGCCGTTGAGGTACGAGTTGTCCAGCGGCGTCGTCTCGCGAGAGATTATGTCGCCAAGCGTGTAAGCCGCCTTTTGGTTCAGCGAGTGCTGACGGTAGGCGTCAAAGATCGCGAACATCGAAAGATAGGCCCAGAACAGGATAGGCAGGATCAGAACGGTCTCGACCGCGATACTGCCTTTCTCGTCGTCCCGAAATCGGCGCAGGTGGTTGAGCAGGCGGATCATGTGCTTGGCTCCTGTACAAATCCGGAGAGCGAGACCATTTTCACGCGGCCAGTGCCGTCTTTGGTGAATGCGTATCCCAAACCGGTTGTCGGAAAGACTGGTTCAAACATGTAGCAGGCCCGCATCAGCATAAGCTGGTGTTCACTGCCGTGCACAAATGTCAGAGACGGCGTAACCGGCAAGGACACATCGGCACATTCCGCCGAACCGGCAAAGCCGCTGAACGACCGTGGGTTGATCGGCGTCATCTGCAGTTTGAGTGCTTCGTCGCAATCGGTCAGGAACCCCGCGTAGCCGCAAATCCGGTCCTTGATCTGTTTGTGCGTATAGTTCGCCCCGGTGTTCAGCCGGACATCACGGATTGCCATGTCCAGACCCCGATCAAGGAAGTTCTGGCGGACCGCATAGATGCCCATCTCGACCGATGTCAGGAACATGGTGAAGATCAGTGGCACCGCCAGTGCGAATTCGACCATCATTTGCCCGTCTTCTTCTTTGCGGAAACGGCGCAGGAACTGTGTGGCTTTGCGTATCATTGGGTCAGCCTCAATTGGTTGATTTGCTTGGCGATTGCCTCAAAGGCTTCGCTGATCTCGACACCTTCCACCCGGAAGAAGTGAGAGGGGGACGAGGCGCAGTCTTCCATGATCCCGGCAGAGAAGTTGGTCACTTCGAAGCCGACAGACCACACCACGATGCCTTTGGCTTTGGCCGCGTCACAGATGTTGCCCAGCATGGTATCGGCCTGTGCGGACGTGTATTTGGTGTAGCGCCAGTTGTCCCAGTTGTTCCAAACGTAGTTGTTCAGATACCAGTACAGCGGGTACCTTGACCAATGCACACGCTGGCTTGCGCTTGCGTAGTACGCAGGCTGAATACGTGTCGTGTTCACGTTCTGACCATCGGTCATCAGAACAATTGTTTTCAGCGTTTCCACGTCGTCATAGGCCGCAGGTCGGCTGGCAAAGGCCGCGTCGATGCGGTTTTCCAACGAAAGCGCCTGAGTGATGGGTTTGAAGCTGGGGTCCAGCATAGCAACGCCCCATTTCATGCCCAGGTGGATCGACGTATTTGCACGTGCGCGATACTGATCAATGCGTGCCTTGAGGTTGTTCGCATCCTGGCTGAACGGCATGATCTCTTCGTAGTTTTGCTGCGGGCAACCGGGGTTTCCAATCGGGTTGGACCAGTTCCAGCCTTCTTCAAAGTGCTGCATGTGCTCATAGTCTTCGTCGAGGTCGAGACCGGCGACATCGAAGTCTTCGATTTCAAAGTCGACGCAGTAGGAAAAGGCGTGCAGGTCATTGATCGACAACTCGTCAAAGATCGGGAAGCCCGCGTTCACCTGAGCGGTGTAGGGGATCAACGACATCGAGATGAGGTCGTCGGTTTCCTCCCGGATGACGGTGTCGACAAATGTCTTGGCCGCGTCTTGCAGGTTGTCCATCTTGTTGTTCCAGCCCATTGAGCCAGAGATATCCAACACCATCGAAATCTCGACGTTTGAAATACGTTCTTCGGCCGCGCTGCGGACGGGCACCGGCAGGGTTGGGACACCCATCAAGCGCATGAACTGTGTCGGCGTCGATCCGTTGGTATGTGCGACAACGGTTTTGTAGTTGAGGCCCGTGTCAGGGTCGACGGACACTGCGTATTCGGCGAGACCCGACTTGGCCATGTAGTCCTCGACAACCGCCTTGGGTTCCAGCGTCTGGTCCAGATCGGCGGCGGCCAAAACGGCGCGGTCCAATGTGCCCTGCACACGGGTGCGTTCCATTTCGTTGCGCATCAGGTCGACGCCGATGCCGCCAACCAGCAACATCATCATGAGCATCATGACGGCGAACATTGTCATTGTGCCCGTTTCTTCACGCGCAAATCTGCCAGTGCTGTGTTTCAGCGCCGACCAGATGGCCAATTTCGATGTCGAGTTCTTAGGCATGATACACCTTGTTTGTTCGTTGGTTTCCGGGGCCATGGGGCCTTTTGGTCCAAGGGTCGGTGTGGCGGCGGATTGTGTTCGAAATTGGGCAAAAGGGCGGAACCTCCAAGGTGATTGCAGGTCGGTTGGCGTCAATGCGGCCCCGTTTGGTCCACTGTTTACGATCTGTTAATTATTGAGGTCAGAATGTGGAGTTTCTAAAATCTGCACAAAAAAGTCGCACTGATTAACGGAACCATCATAGGCTGGGCGCACAGACTGCGTGCAATGCGAGTCGAACCGGAAGAAGGAGATCCCGGATGAGCACCCCCAACGAGCCTAGTTTCCGCGAAAGTGTTGACATCATGTTCAACCGCGCAGTGGCGTTGATGGACCTGCCACCTGGGCTGGAAGAAAAAATCAGGGTGTGCAATGCGACCTATACCGTGCGGTTCGGCGTTCGGCTTCGGGGGCAGATCCAGACCTTTACCGGTTATCGGTCTGTTCACTCCGAGCATATGGAACCGGTCAAAGGCGGCATTCGATTTGCCTTGGGCGTGAACCAGGACGAGGTTGAGGCGCTGGCGGCACTGATGACCTATAAATGCGCTCTGGTCGAAGCGCCATTTGGCGGATCAAAGGGTGGGTTGTGCATCGACCCGCGCGAGTACGACGATCACGAATTGGAACAGATCACCCGGCGCTTTGCCTACGAGTTGATCAAGCGCGATCTGATCAATCCAAGCCAGAACGTACCCGCCCCCGACATGGGAACGGGCGAGCGTGAGATGGCGTGGATTGCGGATCAGTACAAACGCATGAACACGACAGACATCAACGGTGTGGCCTGTGTTACTGGGAAGCCGACCAATGCGGGCGGGATTCAGGGCCGGACGGAGGCAACAGGGCGCGGTGTGCAATATGCCTTGCGCGAGTTTTTCCGTGACAGCGAAGGCGTTGCCAAGGCGGGCATGAGCGGTTCGTTGGACGGCAAGCGCGTCGTTGTTCAGGGCCTGGGCAACGTGGGGTATCACGCGGCCAAGTTTCTGGCCGAAGAGGACGGGTGCTCTGTCGTCGGCATCATCGAACGTGACGGGGCGCTGACTGACCCGGATGGTTTGGATGTCGAAGCCGTGCGCAACTGGATTGCGGGCCATGGCGGTGTGTCGGGATGCCCAGTTGGGACTTTCGTCGAAAACGGCAACAGCGTGCTGGAAGCGGATTGTGATATCCTTATTCCTGCCGCGCTTGAGGGTGTGATCAACCTGTCCAACGCCGCAAACGTCAAGGCGCCTTTGATCATCGAGGCTGCGAATGGTCCGGTCAGCGCGGGTGCTGATGCCATCCTGCGGGACAAAGGCACGGTCATCATCCCGGACATGTACGCAAATGCAGGCGGGGTGACGGTGTCCTATTTCGAGTGGGTCAAGAACCTCAGCCATATCCGGTTTGGTCGCATGCAGCGTCGTCAGGAAGAGGCGCGGCACCAATTGGTTGTCGACGAGCTTGAACGCCTAAGCCACCACTTGGGCGATGCATGGAGCATGACGCCAGATTTCAAGGACAAGTACCTTCGCGGTGCTGGCGAGTTGGAATTGGTTCGGTCCGGCCTCGATGACACGATGCGCACAGCCTATCAGTCAATGGCGTCCGTCTGGCACGAACGCAGCGACGTTGATGACCTGCGAACGGCCGCGTATCTGGTTTCCATTGGCAAGGTGGCGGACAGCTATCGCGCCAAGGGGCTGTGAGCCGGCCGGCCACATAAATCGTGTTTGCATCGGCCCTGTGCCGGTGCAAACCGTACGGGCCTATCTTTTGGCCAATTCGGGCATCGCATCGTCGATCTGATCGTAGACTGCGGTGCAGATGTCATCCATGGCGATCATAAAGAAGGTTTTGGCCGCCCTTTCGTTCGGATGGTACGGGTCTTTGACCTTGCCCGACTTGTTCACTCGAAAGTACTTTCGATTGCCCTGATTGGCCGCAACGGTTTCTGGGGTCGCACCTTCGACAAAACTGCACTGGCTGCCTGTCTCGGCAAAGGCGCGTTTGACATTCTTCTGCGCCTTGAGCCTCAGGTCGGTGATCTTTTTCGAATAGCTCGGCGCGGTTGTCATAAAGATACATGGCGTGCCGGGTGGCAGTTGTTCGTTCATCCGCTGCACGTCCTGAATTGCCTTTTCAAGGCTGGATGCCCAGCGTTTGGCTGAGTTGCCCAGGAATGACAGCAAGATCAGCTTGGGGGCATAGTAGTCCGGGCGGAACATGACCTGAAACGCCGATTTGTCCCGCTCGCAGAACTGATAGGCATCGCCCTTGCCGATCTGTTTGTACTTGTTGCCTGTGGTGTTGATGAAACCATACGTGCCCGCATTGACTTTCCATTTGGGGTCGACGTCGCAAATGGCACCTTTCGCCTTGCCCATCTTGGCGGTCCAAGAATGCAGGGACGTTGATCTCACGCCGATCACGGCCACCTTCATGTCCGCCAGCACTTCGAGGTTGGCCGCTTGCGCAGGCGTCGGCGGGCAATGTGTTTTGATGTTCTCGAAAAAGTCGAGGAACACCGGTCCGGACCCAAACGGGATTTGGCTGTCGCCCAGGATGACAATCGACGGGGATTGAAAATCCGCCGATTGTGCCAGCGCCGCAGATGGCAAAAGACAGGCAAATGCAAATTTGCGCAAAAGAGAAAGAAGCATGAATGCGTACTCTTGGTTCCGGTACCGTATTGAAACCCATCTGCCCTACACAAAACAGCCAAATTTGCGTCATCGCATGAAACGGTCGCTGTCTGACCGGCGTATGACGAAAACTGTGGCCCGTGTTGCAAACCTCCTTGATACAAATCGTGGGATGTCCAAGGGTATGACCGTCTTCACGGTGTCGACCGATGAGGCACAGACGGGGTGGAGGTACGCATGCGCTTTTCCGGGCTAAGGGTCCTGAAGGAAGGTTTGACCGGCAACAAGGGTTGGGGACCGCATTGGCGCAGCCCGGAACCCAAGGCGGAGTATGACATCGTACTGATCGGCGGTGGTGGTCATGGCCTTGCCACGGCGCACTACCTGGCGTCGGTGCATGGGCTGACAAATGTTGCGGTTCTGGAAAAAGGGTATCTTGGCGGCGGCAACGTTGGGCGGAATACGACGATTGTGCGCGCCAACTATATGCTGCCCGGCAATTCGGAATTCTATTCGCACTCGCTGAAGTTGTGGGAAGGGTTGGAGGAAGACCTGAACTACAACGTGATGCATTCACAGCGTGGTATCGTCAATCTGGTGCATTCCGACGGTCAGCGTGATGCGTTTGTCCGCCGCGGCAACATGATGGTTGGTCAGGGCGATGATGCCGAAATGCTGGATGCGGCCGGGGTGCGTAAGATGCTGCCTATGATCGATTTTGATCAGACGCGTTTTCCAATTTTTGGCGGTCTCTATCATCGACGTGGCGGCACGGCGCGCCATGACGCCGTTGCCTGGGGCTATGCCCGGTCGGCGAGCACGCGCGGCGTTGACTTGATCCAACAATGCGAGGTGACCAGCATTGATGTTGTTGGCGGCGTTGTCAAAGGCGTCCAGACAACACGCGGCCCCATTCGCGCCAAGAAAGTGGGCATGGTCGCCGCAGGCCGTTCCAGCCAAGTGGCCGCGATGGCGGGCCTGCGCTTGCCTATCGAAAGCCACGTTTTGCAGGCGTTTGTCACCGAGGGGTTGAAGCCCTGCCTGGATCACGTTGTGACCTATGGAATGGGGCATTTCTATATCAGCCAGTCCGACAAGGGTGGGTTGGTCTTTGGCGGCGATCTGGACATGTATGCCAGCTATGCTGCGCGCGGTAACCTGCCGCTGGTTGAGCACGTGGCCGAGGCCGCAATGACGCTCATGCCCCAGATTGGCAAGGCCAAGATGCTGCGCAGTTGGGGGGGCATCATGGACATGTCACCTGATGGGTCGTTCATCATGGACAAAACGGACATAGACGGGCTCTTTGTCAACACGGGCTGGTGCTATGGCGGTTTCAAGGCGACGCCTGCGTCCGGCCATACCTTTGCGCACCTGCTGGCAACGGGCAATCCGCATCCCACAACAGTACAGCACCGGCTGGACCGCTTCCGCACTGGACGGGGGATCATGGACGAAGAGTCCACTGGCTCTCAACACAACCTGCATTGAGGGCGCAATCATGATGACCCTTGATACGATATATCCAAGACAACTGACCGGGTGCTATGGCCGCCCGAATGGAGACCTCTGATGCGGCTGCCTTGTCCGATCTGCGGCGCACGGGACGTGCGCGAGTTTTACTATCAGGGGGCGGCAGAGATGTTGCGCCGGCCAGCAGAAGACGCAGGAGAAGCCGCCTGGGACAACTATCTGCATTTGCGCGACAACCCGGCAGGGGACCTCGAGGAGCTGTGGAGTCATGACGCGGGATGCGGTGCATGGCTCGTCGTGACGCGGCACACTGGATCGCACGACGTCAAAGGCGCGGTTTTGGCGTTGGAGGTCAAGCGATGAGGGTCAAGGACAGGGGGCTGGTCGACAGGAGGCAATCTGTCTCGTTCCGCTTTGATGGGAACACCTACCGCGGGCATCCGGGGGATACACTGGCCTCTGCACTGCTTGCCAATGACATTCGGTTGGTTGCGCGATCATTCAAATATCACCGTCCGCGCGGGATACTGACCGCCAGTTCCGAAGAGCCAAATGCCTTGGTGACAATTGGCACCGGCCCCGCAACTGACCCCAACGTGCGCGCCACGGTGCAAGAGATTTACGACGGCTTCGAAGCGCGCAGCCAGAATGCGTGGCCCTCTTTGGCGTTGGACGTGATGAGTGTGAACGATCTGGCCGCACCGTTTCTGGGCGCTGGGTTTTACTACAAGACCTTCATGTGGCCGCGCGCCTTTTGGGAAAAACTGTACGAGCCTGTGATCCGTAAAGCGGCTGGGTTGGGAGCGTTGGCGAAGGACAAAGATGACGACCATTATGAAAAGGCCTACGCGTTTTGTGATGTTCTGGTGATTGGGGCCGGACCTGCGGGGTTGATGGCCGCGTGGACTGCGGCGCAGGCGGGAGTTCAGGTCATCCTCGCGGATGAAGACAGCATTATGGGCGGCAGGTTGAATGCTGAAACCCATGAGGTTGAGGGGCAACCCGGCGCGGACTGGGCGGCTGGTATCGTGGCGAAATTGGCCGCGATGGACAACGTGCGTTTGATGCGACGAACAACAGTAACCGGCGCGTACGATGGTGGTACTTTTGGCGCGCTGGAACGTGTCTCGCATCATGTGGCCACAGTGCCCGCAGGCGGGGTCAAAGAGACCTTTTGGCGGATCGTGGCCAAACGGTCGGTGCTCGCCGCAGGCGCCATCGAACGGCATATCGCATTCGAGAACAACGACAGACCAGGCATCATGGCGGCAGGTGCGGTACGTGCCTATCTCAACCGCTGGGGCGTCGCACCGGGCAAGGCGGTGACCGTTTTCGCCAACAATGATGACGCGCACCGAACGGCGATGGATATGCAGGATGCCGGTGTCCACGTTGCTGCCGTTGTCGACAGCCGCAAGGATGCCAAGGCCTTTGGGGATTACAAGCTGATTGCTGGCGGCCTCGTCAATGGCACGGCCGGTCGTGGGGGCCTGAACGCCATTTCGATACAAACCGGCGCTGGGCAGGAAAAGATCGCAACCGATTGTCTCGCCGTGTCCGGTGGTTGGAACCCAACTATCCATCTGACGTGCCATATGAATGGTAGGCCGCGCTGGAACGCCGATCTGATCAGCTTTGTGCCAACGCCGGGCGCAATACCGGGCATGGAAACAGCGGGGGCCTGCAATGGTGCGTTTTCGACCAGCCAGTGTTTTGCCGAAGGCATCGCCGCTGCCAGGACGAGCCTGGAGGCACTTGGCCTTAAAGCGCCGGAGGTGGCGCTGCCCGACACTGAGAATACAGAATACGTGGTTGAGCCGATTTGGGCGGTTCCCGGCAAGGGGCGTGCGTGGCTGGATTTCCAGAACGATGTTAGCGTCAAGGACGTGCGACAGGCCGCAAAGGAGAACTTTACCTCTGTCGAACATATGAAACGCTACACCACGCAAGGTATGGCGACGGATCAAGGCAAGAACTCCAACGTGACTGCCCTTGCTCTTTTGGCGGATGCGACGGGTCGCGGGATACCTGAGACCGGGACAACCACGTTCCGCCCACCTTACAGCCCCGTCGCCTTGGCGGCACTTGGGGCTGGTGCGCAGGGCGCTGGCTTTGCCCCGGAACGCAAAACAACGAGCCATGTTGCAACTGTCGATGCCGGCGCGCCGATGATTGCGGCGGGGCTTTGGTATCGGCCGTCCTATTTCCCGCAGGACGGCGAAAAGAACTGGCGCCAATCCTGTGATCGTGAGGTCGGTTTTGTGCGTGACGCAGTGGGGGTCTGTGATGTCTCGACCCTGGGCAAGATTGATATTCAGGGTCCCGATGCCGCCAAGCTGTTGGATTTTGTCTACGTCAACATGTTCTCGACCCTCAAGGAAGGGCGGGTGCGTTACGGATTGATGCTGCGCGAAGACGGTTTTGTCATGGATGACGGCACAACTGCACGTTTGGCGGCAAACCATTACGTCATGACGACAACCACCGCCGCTGCGGGTCAGGTGATGCGTCATCTTGAGTTCGCAACGCAGGCGCTGCACCCGGAATGGGATGTGCGGATTGTGTCAGTGACAGAGCAATGGGCGCAATTTGCCGTGGCTGGCCCGCAGTCGCGTGCGTTGCTGAATGGTCTGTTGGACAGCCCCATCGACAACGACACCTGGCCATTCATGTCATGCGGCCCGGTACGTGTTCTTGGCGTGGCAGGGCGATTGTTCCGCATCTCGTTCTCGGGCGAGCATGCCTATGAAATCGCTGTGCCCGCGCGCTATGGCGACAGCCTGTTCCGCCTGCTGGTTGCGCGTGCCAAAGAGACGGGCGGCGGCGCTTATGGCATGGAGGCGCTCAATGTTCTGCGTCTTGAAAAGGGGTTCATCACGCACGCTGAAATTGATGGCCGTGTGACGGCTGGTGATATCGGTATGGAGCGCATGATGTCGCAGAAGAAGGACTTTATCGGCAAAACCATGGCCGCGCGTCCGGGGCTGGTGGAAGAAGGGCGCGCGCAGTTGGTGGGGCTCAAACCCATTGGGCCAGTCAAACAACTGACTGCTGGCGCGCATATCTACGCGGACGGGGCAGAGCCTGTGCGTGCGCATGATCAGGGATATGTGACATCCGTCGGATTTTCCCCGACGCTGGGCCACTTCATCGGCCTTGGGTTCGTACGTGACGGTTTGATCCGCAAGGGAGAGGTCTTGAACATGGTCGACCACGTGCGCGGTATCCAAACACGGGTCGAACTGTGTGAGCCTGTGTTTTTTGACCCGGACGGAGGACGCACACGTGACTGAATTGATTGCACAAACGCCGCTCTACGGGGCCGTTCCTCGCACGATTGGTCAGACCACTATGACCGAGGTGGACCTCGGGTGGCTAACGTCCATCTCGCCATATGCGGGCCGTGTTCCAGCGGCTGGTGCTGCCCTCAAGGCAGCGCATGGCATGGCGTGGCCGTCAGCCGGGCGGATGACCGGCAAGGACGGCGCGCGGGCCATCTGGTTCGGGCGGGATATGGTGCTGCTTGCCGGGCCGGAGCCATCGCACGACCTGGCGGAACACGCGGCTCTGACGGATCAGACGGATGCGTGGACCACTGTACAGCTGTCGGGGGATGGCGCCGAGGACGTGTTGGCACGGCTGGTGCCTGTGGATCTGGCGGCTGCCAATTTCAAACGTGGCCACACAGCGCGCACGCAGGTTCAGCATATGAACGGTTCCGTCACCCGCCTTGGCGCTGACAGCTTTCTGATCATGGTGTTTCGTTCAATGGCGGGCACCATGCTTCACGATATGGAAAGGGCCATGGCAAGCGTCGCGGCGCGGGGGTAAAGTCTCGTATCGATTCCTTCATGTTGCTCCGGAGCCTGCCATGACCCGTTTTGCCCTGACCGTTGCCCTGTCGCTGATTTCCGCACCCGCATTTGCGCAGGACGCTGCGGAAAGCTGTGGCTATCAGGCGGATGTTGTGGCCGCCGTTCAGCAAGCGCGGCTTGACCGTGTTCCAGAGCGTGAAGTGCAGGACCACATTATCGCGCAATCGCCGGAATGGCCCGAACAGTACAACAATGCGATCCCGCTGATCGCCCCGTGGGTGTACGAGCAAAAGCGTAAGATCATTCGTAACGAAAGCCTTGCTGACGCGTGGACCGAACTGTGCCTTCAGCAGTAGGCCGGACTCGACTCTCGGTGCGCGCGACCCAATATTAAAGGCATGAGCCTGCCCCCCGGATTCCTGGACGAATTGCGCACGCGCCTGTCATTGGGACAGGTGGTCGGGCGCAAAGTCATGTGGGATGCACGCAAGTCCAATCAGGGCAAGGGAGATCTGTGGGCCCCATGCCCCTTTCACCATGAAAAAACCGCAAGTTTTCACGTCGATGATCGCAAGGGCTATTACTATTGCTTTGGATGCCACGCCAAGGGCGACGCCATTTCCTTTGTGCGCGAGACTGAAAACGTAAGTTTCATTGAAGCGGTCGAGATATTGGCGGGGGAGGCGGGCATGCCGATGCCCGAACGTGACCCCCGTGCACAGGAAAAGGCGGACAAACGGACGCAATTGGCGGACGTAATGGAACTCGCCGTTCAGCATTTTCGCCTGCAACTCAAGACGGCTGTGGCATCGGATGCGCGTGCCTACCTGGACCGACGCGGCCTTGATCCTGCGGCGCAGGACCGGTGGGAAATCGGCTTTGCTCCTGACACGTGGCAAGGCCTTTGGGATGCTCTCAAGGCCAAGGGCATCGAAGATGAGCTGATCCTTGGTGCGGGCTTGGCCAAGCCCAGCCAGAAGGGCGGTAAGCCCTACGACACATTTCGCGGGCGCATCATGTTCCCGATCCGTGACGCGCGCGGGCGGTGCACTGCGTTTGGCGGGCGGGCGATGGACCCGAACGACAATGCGAAATACCTGAACTCACCTGAGACGGAACTGTTCGACAAAGGCCGGAGTCTTTACAACCACGGCCCCGCACGGACTGCGGCGGGCAAGGGGCAGCCTCTGATCGTGGCAGAGGGCTATATGGATGTCATTGCGCTGGCCGAACACGGGTTTGGCGCGTCTGTGGCGCCATTGGGGACGGCAATCACCGAGCACCAGCTTGCCATGCTGTGGCGCGTTTCGCCCGAACCGATCATTGCCCTGGACGGTGACACAGCAGGCTTGCGCGCGGCGATGCGGTTGATCGATCTCGCCCTGCCACTGCTCGAGGCGGGGAAATCCTTGCGGTTTGCGTTGATGCCCCAAGGGCAGGACCCAGATGATCTGCTCAAGGCGCAGGGCGCTGGCGCGTTACAGAAACTGCTGGATACGGCGATCCCGATGGTGCGCCTGCTGTGGCAACGTGAGACCGAAGGCAAAGTGTTCGACAGCCCCGAGCGCAAAGCCGCGCTGGACAAGGCCCTGCGTGACAAGATCAAGCTGATCCAGGATCCGTCAATCCGCCAGCACTACGGTCAGGAAATCAAGGATTTGCGTTGGGACCTGTTTCGGCCTCAGCGCGGTGGACCTGCGGCTGGCACGGGTCGGACGTGGCAAGCTGGTCGCGGCTGGCAAGCGCCGCCCACACCTATGCCTTCGACCAAATCCTCCGCTTTGGCATCCGGGGGTGATCAGATCACGGATCGTTTGCGAGAAGAGGTTATTCTCGCGGTGTTGGCCAATACACCCGAAGTGGTCGAGGAGTTTGAAACCGGTCTCGAGGGTTTGACCTGCGCAGACCCGGATCATGCCGTTCTGCGGGACACGATTCTTCGCCACGGACACACGGGCCGCGAGGTGTTGCGTGAAAAGATTTTGAGCGTACTAGGCCCGGATGCCCTTGATAACCTCATGGGATCGCGCCATGTCGCGATAGTCCCTTGCATCCGCACACCAGGCAACGCCGAGATGGCCCGCATGACCGTGGCCGAAGAGCTTGCAAAACTCAGCGCGGCAAAAGGGTTGGATGCCGAGATCGCAGATGCGGTCCAAGACCTTGAAGGGGTCGCCGATGAGGGCGTGACCTGGCGGCTCAGCCAGGCTGCTGCTGCTGCATCGGATGCAACCCGAAGTGGCAAAGAGGACAATGCCGAATACGAAACTGGCGACAACGGCGCCCGAATCAATCGCAGTGAACGGGATGCGTTTGCGGCCTTGATGGACCAGATCAGATTTGCCAAGCCAGAGCGGTGATGCGTTTTGGCCGCGATTCCTTAGGAAAAAGACTGTAATGGGGTGGTCGAATCACCCAGAGCACTAAATGATTCTCGGAAGCGATTCGGGCAAGCGAATCGCCAAGGAGCCCCGGTAGAGGAGCCCAGTATGGCCGCGAAAGACACGAACGAAGACGCCAAGACGGACGACCACGACAACGAGCATTCGCTCGATATGAGTCAGGCCGCCGTCAAAAAGATGATCGGTGAAGCCCGCGAAAAGGGTTACATCACCTATGATCAGCTCAATACTGTGTTGCCTCCCGACCAGGTCAGTTCGGAACAAATCGAAGACGTGATGTCGATGCTGTCCGAAATGGGCATCAACATCATCGAAGACGAAGAAGCCGAAGAAGAAGAGCAAAAAGGGTCGACCGAGGTCACAACGACCGAAGGCACCCGCGATTTGACGCTGGGCGCCACTGGCCAGGAAAAACTCGACCGCACGGACGACCCCGTACGGATGTACCTGCGCGAAATGGGCAGCGTCGAACTGCTGTCTCGCGAGGGCGAGATTGCGATTGCCAAGCGTATCGAGGCTGGCCGCAACACGATGATTGCCGGGCTGTGCGAAAGCCCGCTGACCTTTCAGGCGATTACAATCTGGCGCGACGAACTTCTGAGCGAAGAGATCCTGCTGCGCGACGTCATCGACCTTGAGGCGACGTTCGGCAATCAGATGGGTGAAGAGGGCGAAGAAGTCTCCGAACCGGTCGTGGATGCAAGCGCCAAGACCGAAGAAAAGGCTGATGCGGGTCCGGAACTGGACGCGGACGGCAACCCCATCGCCAAAGACGATGACGACGACGAAGACGATCAGGCCAACATGTCACTGGCCGCGATGGAAGCGGCGCTCAAGCCTCAGGTGCTTGAAACGCTCGACATCATTGCATCGGATTACGCGACACTGTCCGAAATGCAGGACAGCCGGATTTCGGCCACGTTGAACGAAGACGGTTCGTTCAGCTCGGGCGATGAAGACACCTATCAGAAACTGCGGTCCGAAATCGTGTTGCTGGTCAATGAACTGCACCTGCACAACAACCGGATTGAGGCGTTGATCGACCAGCTCTATGGCATCAACCGCCGCATCATGCAGATCGACAGCGCAATCGTGAAGCTGGCGGACCAAGCCCGTATCAACCGCAAGGAATTTGTGGACGCATATCGCGGTCGTGAACTCGATCCCGGCTGGCTCGAAGAAATGGGTGGCAAGTCCGGTCGCGGCTGGCAGATGTTCATCGAACGCTCTGCCGAGAAGGTCGAAGAACTGCGCAGCGACATGGCACAAGTTGGTCAGTATGTCGGCCTCGACATCTCCGAATTCCGCCGCATCGTGCAACAGGTCCAGAAAGGCGAGAAAGAAGCCCGTCAGGCCAAGAAAGAAATGGTCGAAGCCAACCTGCGCCTCGTCATCTCGATTGCCAAGAAATACACGAACCGTGGCCTGCAATTCCTCGACCTGATCCAGGAAGGTAACATCGGTCTGATGAAGGCGGTCGATAAATTCGAATACCGCCGTGGTTACAAGTTCTCGACCTACGCCACATGGTGGATCCGTCAGGCGATCACCCGGTCCATCGCGGATCAGGCACGTACCATCCGCATCCCCGTGCACATGATCGAAACGATCAACAAACTGGTCCGTACGGGCCGGCAGATGCTGCACGAGATCGGGCGCGAACCGACACCCGAGGAACTGGCTGAAAAGCTGCAAATGCCGCTTGAGAAGGTTCGCAAGGTGATGAAAATCGCCAAAGAGCCGATCAGCCTAGAGACCCCCATCGGCGATGAGGAAGACAGCCAGCTTGGTGATTTTATCGAGGACAAGAATGCCGTGCTGCCATTGGACAGCGCCATTCAGGAAAACCTCAAGGAAACCACGACACGCGTTCTGGCCTCGCTCACACCACGTGAGGAACGTGTGCTGCGTATGCGGTTTGGCATTGGCATGAATACCGACCACACACTCGAAGAAGTGGGTCAGCAGTTTAGCGTGACGCGTGAACGTATCCGTCAGATCGAAGCGAAGGCGCTGCGCAAGCTGAAGCATCCGAGCCGCAGCCGCAAGTTGCGCAGCTTCCTCGACCAGTGAAGCGGATGTCCGCTGCTTTGGTGTTGGCCGTCATGGCCAACACTGCTCTGGCGGACACGTCTCCTATCGTGCGGCTCGACAATCCTGCCGCTGTTGCCGTTGCATTGCGCCAGGAAGGGTTCCGTTCGCAACTGACCAAGGATGATCGCAATCGACCGGTGATCGAAACCGGGATCGGCGGCATCTATTTCTCGGTGAAATTCTATGGTTGCAGCGATGGTCGCGACTGTTTCGGTCTGCTGCTCACCGCGTGGTTCGACGTCGAAAATGGCGTCGCGCTTGACGTGCTCAACCGATGGAATTCTGACGCATATATCGGGCGCGCCTATTCCAATGCCCAATGCGATCCCGTGATTGACCACTACATTTTTGTGGATCGAAAACGCGAAGTGTCTCACTTCATCGAAGAAATTGAGTTTTGGGGCGAAGCATTGGCCGATTTCCGCGACGCTGTTTTTGAAGCGGATGAAACGCCAAACCGAGTCGCGACATGTGGTGGCGACGACGTCCTGTGACTGCGTTCAAGACATTCGAAATCCAAACGACCGGGCCGGGACTGTACGAGTTTACCCAAGACGTCTGTGCATGGACAACTGGTACGGGCCTTCTGACCCTATTTGTCCGGCACACGTCGTGTTCGCTTCTCATCCAGGAAAACGCGGATCCCGAAGTGCAGGTTGACTTGCAGAACTTTTTTGCCGGTCTGGTGCCACCCACGACGGACCCGTCGATGGACTACCTCACACATACCTATGAGGGACCGGATGACATGCCCGCGCATATCAAGGCCGCGATGCTGCCCGTTAATTTGACGATCCCGGTGATGAACGGGCAGCCGGTTTTAGGGACGTGGCAAGGCATCTATCTTTTCGAACATCGCGACGCGCCCAAAAAACGAACGGTGATCGGTCATTTGGCCTGATCAAAAACACAACGCAAAAACATGATTTGGGTTTTGTGATCCGGCACCTTAAGTCTGTTGCAAAGGAGATCCGACATGATGCGCCCTATCGCTGCCGTTGTGCTTGCCGCCGCTGTAACTCTGCCGACCTTGGGTGAGGCACAGCAATTTGTGCGCCGGGACCGTTTTGACATACCTATATTTCCCATCGATGCGAACACATTCGAAGTGGTCGAAAACGATGGGGCAGGTGGCACCGCGTTGTGGTGTGCGGCGGGGGTGTATACCCGCGAGACTTTGGGCCAACGCGGTGGGTCTCTTTACATCCTCAAGGGACGCAGCGACTCCGAGCGTATTCGCGGTCGCAAGAGTGTCATTTTCACGACCCAACCCGTGGACGGTGCGTTTTCGTCCTTTTCCCAAGGTGTGCGGCGCGCGGGCAAGGTATTCAGCATGGCGCATGCCTACGCGCTCTGCCGTGGAACGCCGCGCTTGACCGTGAATATTCGGGAAAATCGCTTGTAAACCTGTGCACGATGCAGTGTGGCGCTGTGAAAAGGCGTCTGGTGAGCCGAGACGTGATGCCGAACAAAACGCTGAAATCAATGGGTTATAATCGATTTCCTGATTGCACCAAAGTGATTTTCGAAAGTCGCTGTGACACCCCATGTCAAATGGCAAAGGAGATAGGTTGATGTTCAAACATGCTTTTTTCGCCGCAATGGCTTTTGCCGCAACCGCGCCAACACTCGCGCCAGCGCAGGACTTTGAGAGGCGCCAACGGTACACGCTGCCAGCGGCGCAGATTGGTCCGCAGTCCTTTGAGATCGTCGAGGCGGATGGCGCGGGGAACTCTCAAATGTGGTGCGCCGCAGGTCTCTATGCCCGCAAGGTCTTGGGCGCGCGCGGTGGCACGTTGGCCATCGAAACACCACGTGGCCCGGCACAATCTACACCCGGACGCCGCGGTGTCGTGTTCACAACAGCCCCGGTCCAGGGTGCATTCGGAGGCGTTTCGTTAAGTGTCCGGCAGGCTGGCCTGACGTTTTCAATGACGCACGCTTATGCGCAGTGCAGCCAATTCCCGAATTTAAAGCTGCGCACTGGACCGAACACTCTGGTCCGGCGTTAACCTGAAGTGGTACCGCGTATCTTGCGGTGTCATTTCCCCTCTACCCAAAACCTAGACAACCCCCTATAGTTTCGCGGAATAGGGGGAAAACCCCCATACAGGCAGAAAGAACAAAGGGGGATGCGCGATGCGCTGTCCGTTTTGCGGCAATATCGACACTCAGGTAAAAGACAGCCGCCCAGCAGAAGACCACGTGTCCATTCGGCGTCGGCGGTTTTGCCCGGCGTGCGGGGGCCGTTTTACCACCTATGAGCGGGTTCAATTGCGCGATCTCGTTGTGATCAAGTCCAACGGCAAGCGCGAGGATTTCGACCGGGACAAGCTGGAACGCTCGATCCGTATTTCGATGCAGAAACGCCCCATTGATCCGGAGCGGATTGATCAAATGATCTCGGGCATTGTGCGGCGACTGGAATCCATGGGCGAAACCGATATCCAATCCAAGCAGATTGGTGAAATCGTGATGGAAGCGCTGCACAGGATCGACACGGTGGCCTATGTCCGCTTTGCGAGTGTGTACAAGAACTTCCAGGCGGCTGACGACTTTGACAAGTTCGTTCAGGAATTGCGCCCCGACACGCCTTCGGAAGAGTGACGGCAGCGTCAGACACCAGATACATGCGCCTTGCTCTTGGCCTCGGTCGTCGGGGGCAGGGGCTGACGTGGCCTAACCCCGCTGTGGGGTGCGTGATTGTAAACCAAGACAGGATTGTTGGCCGCGGCTGGACCCAGCCGGGCGGTCGCCCGCATGCCGAGGTCGTCGCATTGGCACAGGCCGGCGCGCTGGCGCGTGGCGCAACGGTCTATGTCACGCTGGAACCTTGTGCGCATCACGGGCAAACGCCCCCATGTGCCGAGGCGCTTGTTGCGGCAGGTGTTGCGCGGGTTGTTGTCGCCGTTCAGGACAGTGACTCCCGTGTCGATGGGGCGGGGGTGTCCATTCTCACGCAGAACGGGATTGCCGTAGAAACCGGCATTTGCGCGACAGAAGCCCAGGATGATCATGCAGGGTTCTTCCTGCGAACGGATCTTGGTCGGCCGCTCGTCACGCTTAAACTGGCCAGTAGCTTTGATGGCCGTATCGCCACGGGAACGGGCCAAAGCCAATGGATCACTGACGCGCCTGCGCGCCGCGTCGTCCACGCCATGCGCGCGCGCCATGATGCGGTGATGGTCGGTGGTGGCACTGCGCGCCATGATGATCCATCCCTGACGGTTCGTGGGTTGGGGGATGTGCCGCAGCCCGTGCGCGTTGTCGTGTCGCGGCGGCTGGATATCCCGTTGATGGGTGTACTGGCCCGAACGACGACAGAGGTGCCCGTTTTGCTGTGTCACGGTCAGGATGCCGATCCGGTGTTGCAAGACACGTGGCGCGATCTGGGCGCGCAGTTGCTGCCTTGTGCGACCCGTGGCAGCCAACTGGATCCGCGTGACGTGTTGCAAAAACTTGGTGACCACGGGCTGACGCGCGTGTTTTGTGAAGGCGGCAGTGCGCTGGCCGCCTCCCTGATCGAGGCGGATCTTGTGGACCGTCTGGTTGGATTCACCGCTGGACTGACCATCGGTGCCGAAGGGTTGCCGAACATTGGCGCCTTGGGCCTCCGCAACCTGTCGGAGGCGGCGCGGTTCAAATTGCTGGATTTAAGGCAGATCGGTCCAGATATTTGCCACGTCTGGACGCGGCCTCACGTGGTCTAGCGCCACAAATGGGCACGGCTGGCGAACAGCCCCTGGAGCTTTGACAGAACGCGATTTGCGGCACTGGGTCCTGGCACATTGCCCCCGGCCAAGCGTTCAACGACCACTTCAACCGGGCAGGGCAGGCGCGTGACTGGATCGAAATAGCGCGGGTAGTCTATCAATGTCGCGTGGACCAGACCCAAGTGGGAAATGTCCTCCCGCCGTCTGGGTGGCACTAGGCCAAGATCGCGGGTCAGTCCCCAACCCGCATAAAACGGAGCGCCGGTGGTCACCACATCCACGCCACGCAGCAACGCCTCAAAACCTGTGAGTGAGGTCATCGTCCACAATGTATCCACTTGCTCCAGCAGCGCAGAAATGTCCGCCGTGTCGGCGACAACATCAGCCAAATCGCTTGCGTCAAAGGCCCCGGTTCGCAGACCCGCCTCTACATCTGGGTGGGGCTTGTAGATCACCGTGGCATCTGGATGTGCCGCGCGCGCCGCGACCAACAGATCGCGGTTGGTCTTAATTGTACCGGCCCCTGTTCGAATTGATGCATCATCTTCTACCTGTCCGACAACCAACACACGCGGCCCATCTGGCAGGGTAGGAACTGAGCCCCCGAGGTTGTACTTGCTCAACGCGCCGCGCGTCAGCGCAGCGACCAGTGCCTCGGCGCGCTGGGTCTGATCGGGGCGTAAAGTACGGCGCATCTGGATCATCTTTTCCAACCGGCTTGGACGGCGCGGATCGTAGTATATGCCCAGATCGTCGGTCACGAGCGACAAGGGCGGCACCAACGCGGCACCAAGGCCCTTTGACCTGAGGAAGCCATCCTCGACCCTTACGGCACCGTCATGGCCGACATCGGCCTTTCCCGCCCAAACCATCCAGGGTCGGCCAGTGACGCGCGCTGTTGCGGGATTGTCATCGAACTGCATGGGTGTATGCCGCCCGAAAACCTGTTGCAGTGGGCGGCGTTTCCACATCCGCATGCCGCTGGCAACCCAACCGGCGTGATCGTCCCGCCAGGCGCGTGTGTCCGCCGCGAATGTTTCGATGGCAGTCTCGAGCGTGCACAACTGATCGCGAAACGGGTCGTACCACTTGGGATATAGCATCATCGCACCGGCAAAGAGCTGGGCGCGCGTCAGGGTACGTTGCCTGCGTTGCACGGGGAATTCGTCCTGCGTCAGCCCCCAACCCGCGTAAAAGGGTTGTCCGAACGTGCGCGGTTTGTGTCCTGCGAGGATGGCCTCAAACCCCAACCCGGACGACACCGTGTAGACGGCGATAGCGCCCTCCATGAGTGTCCAGGGGCTGATCGCTGTGTCAATCAGGCTGATCCGATCGTTTGTGTCAGCGGCATCGAAATAGCCTTGCCTATAGCCTTGGGCGGTTTCGGGATGTGTCTTGATCAGGATGCGAGCGCCGGGGTGTTCTTCCTGCGCGACGAACAGCATTTCGAGAAACCTGTTGCGATCGCCGCCGGATGCCGTGACTGCGGCATCGCCGCGGGTCTGGTCGATGACAAGCACATAGCCGGGTGCAGGGGCGGGTATGGAAGGGTCAAAGGCGCTGTATTTGGAAAGTTGCGCCTCGATTATCCGCGCCATCGCACCACGCGCCCTGTTCAACAGCGCCGTGTCATCCAAAGGGTGCGTCGACAGGATGGTTTCCAGGTCTGACGGGGCGGAGGGGTCAAAATGCGAGCGCTTGTGATCGATCATCAGACCCAGAGGTGGCCCACCGGCGCGACCGGGAAACAGGGACCGCAGCAATGCATCTTCGATCCGGACAACGGGAACGTCACGCTTTTCGGCAACGGCTTCGCCGCGATGGGCGGTGGGTGCATTGCCCCACACCCCAACCAGATCATCCGGGCCGGGGCGCCCCAGCGATATCCGGTAGCCGGACAACTGCAGAATACGCCGCACGCGGGATTGGGTCAGAAAACCGCCGTTGTAAACGTAAAGCCGCCGGGCCTTTTCAGGTCCGGCGGCTGGATCGGAATGATGGGTCAATCGGCCACCTCTGTGGTCAGTTGCCCGCGAGGCTGGACAAGGTGTTGACCGATCCCAGCGGCCCGGTCAGGGCGCTGATGATTTTGGTGAATTGCGTGTACGGCGCTTCGGTGACGTAGATCGTGTCGGAATCGCGGATCACAAAATCACGCGCCTGGAACATGCCGTTGGGCTGCGTGAGGTCCAGAACGTAGACGAGGCGTTGCGCGCCAATCAGGTCGTCCCGGCCCAAGACCACATTTGCGACTTCGGCCGGTTCGTTGCGGAACACAAAGATGCCCGTTGGATCAGCGGTGGCCGATTGCAGGCCGCCAACCTGTGCGATGGCCTCCAGCGCGCTGAGCGTTTGGCTTTCGAAAGGCACGCGTGCCTGGCCCCCGGTTGCGCCAAGCGCGGTGAAGGCGCGGGTGTCCTCTTCGACCAGGATCCGGTCACCGCCGCGCAACGCGATGTCCAGTTCTGGGTGGTCATAGAGGTCCTGGAACCAGATGCGGCTGCGCATTGTGCCACGGATCACGGTGATCTGGGCAATTTCGGGTTCGATTGTCACGCCGCCAGCACGTGCCAGCATTGTGGACAGGGTGCGTGTCGGGCGTTCGATTGCATAGACACCTTGTCCGCCGACCGACCCAATCAGCGATACGGTCGAGCCGTCACCGGCCACGCGGCGGACTTGCACCTGTGGGTCGGGGGTCTGGTCTTCGAGCTTGGCTGTGATGATACGGCGGATGGCGTCAGGCGAATTGCCCGCGGCGCGGATGCGGCCAGCATAGGGCACAAAGATAAAGCCTGCACCGTCCACCTGGACCTCTTCGAGGATCGTGGAGTTTTGCGCCTCTCCGGCCAACAAGCCGTCGTCCACGTTTTCCCAGATGGTCAGGCCCAAAACATCGCCCGGCCGGATTGTGTCGGAACCGATCACGCCCGCGTTGATGAATTCCTGGCTGAACCCCAGCGCAGGTGTCACAGCCGTGGCGCGCGTCACGCGGTCGTTGACCGAAACGATGAATGCGTCGCCTTCCTGTTGAACCGAGCCGGAAAAAATCTCGCGTTTGCTGGGGCCGACCTGCGGCAACCCGCACGAGGAAACGATACCCAAAATGGCCAACAGCGCGCCAGCACGCGCCCAGCGGAATGATTGGAAAATCACTGCTACGGTCTCCTCGACCTGTTCTTGTTCTGCCTCAAACCACGGATTGTTCCGCAGCATTTTTGTTTTTTCCGACGGTTTTCCGCCGTTGATTTGTACTCAAACTACCGGACTTGGACGATAAAATCTAGCCATAGGGGTAGTGGTCGTTACTTGACCAACCGCAACTGTTGCCGTGGGGCCGCGGTGCCAGAGGCCAGCGCATCATATGGATCTTCGGGGGACAGCATCATGTCGACCACCTGCCGCAGCAGTTGGCGACGACCACGCGCGGAGTAGAAACCGCCGGGCAACTGGCTGGTTTCCAACAGGTAGCGCCGGTAGTCTTTGTAGGCGCGATTGTCCGGGCGCGATGCGCCGGAGAAGAACTCGGGCAGGGGCTGATCGCTGACGAACTCAGGCTTGGCAAAAACGGCGCGCCCAAACACCTTGAGCGGGATGCCGCGCCACAGAACCTGTTGTGCGGCGGTAGAATTCACGGTGACCGCGCTGCGGGCGTCATTGAGCAATTGCGCCAGCTTGCCACCTCGTACGTAGTGTACACGCCCACGCAGATTGTGGTCGCGGGTGAGTGCTCGGATGGTTTTGCGGATGGGGGAACGGCCATCTTCGAGGGGATGCGCCTTGATAACAAGGTGATGGTGCCCCGGCGCGCCTTCGGCAAAGCCTTTGATCACAAGGTCAAGAAACTCGGTCATGTTGTTAAAGGGCGAGTGTTGTTGGAAACTGCTGTCGTGCTCGAGTTGCAGCATGGCCAAGTGGTAGGGGAAACCGCCATAGCGAATGCGCAAGGTGGCCTGCATCCGGTCCAGCATATGGAACGGCATCAGCAACAGGCGCTGTAGGTAGAGCTTGAACTCATGTGCCACGCTCAGGGCGCGGTGCGGTTGAAAGTTGCGGTAGTCGCCGTTCCGGAACAGCACAAACCAGTGGTAGAGCGCGCCGTAGAAAACATGCTGACGCATGTCGCCCCAATGACCGGGTGGCAGAGGCGCTTCCATGTCGGACATGGCCAGGGCCGCCTGCATCTGGTCCACGCCCATGTCCATCAGGCGCGAGTTGCCGTTGGTGCCGCCCCGTTCGTAGGTCACCCAATAGGGGCGCATGTACCCTTCTTCAAAAACGTGGACGGTGATGCCGCGCCGTTTGGCTTCGGCGACGGCTTGGGCGTGGATGGGGCGCACATCTCCATAAAGAACGATATCTGTAACGCCCTTGGTCTCGATCAGCGTTGTAAACGTGTCGGACCAGTCGGCGGCTTTGCCGCGATAGGGGATATAGCTGCGTGGGTGGAACCAGAACGCGCGGTCACCCGCGTTGAAACCGACGCGCCACACCGTCGCACCAGCACGGCGCAACATCGCGCCGAGGCGGTGGAAAAACGGTCCGTGGGGGCCCTGCAAGAACAGGAAAACCCTGGATTTGGGAGCATGGAGTGTCATCTGGTTCCTGATACGCGGCATGTCTTGACCTATGATGAACACCTGACTGGGGCAGATTTATGGCTCAAGTGGGAAAATTCCGCAATGTGCGCCCCTCTTGCTCTTGGATCACGGCGGGGCTACCTCAGACTTTACAGCAAAAGGATGGCCCCATGTTTACTGGAATCGTTACCGACATTGGCACCATTGCGGACCTCCGACAGGACGGTGATCTGCGGGTCCGCGTCCAGACCGGGTATGACACGTCCGGGATCGACATGGGTGCGTCGATTGCCTCTGACGGTGTGTGCCTGACTGTGGTTGATTTGGGGCCAGATTGGTACGACGTGCAGGTCAGCGCCGAGACCGTGTCAAAAACCAACCTGTCACAGTGGGTCGTGGGCAAACGGGTCAATCTGGAGCGCGCCTTGCGGGTAGGCGACGAGTTGGGTGGTCACATCGTATCAGGCCATGTGGATGGCGTTGCCGAAGTTGTATCGGTTGAGGATGAAGGTGACAGCACGCGCGTGCAGCTGCGCGCGCCGGACGCATTGGCGCGGTTTATTGCGCCCAAAGGCTCTGTCGCATTGAACGGGACGTCGTTGACTGTGAACGAAGTCGAAGGGGCCGTGTTTGGCATCAACTTTATCCCGCACACCAAGGACGTGACCACATGGGGCGACGTCAAATTGGGCGATGCCGTCAATCTGGAGATCGACACGTTGGCACGCTACGTGGCGCGGCTCGCCGAACAGGCGTGACCTCGCGGACAGGCCTTGCGGCCTGACTGTTTTTCTGACGTCGGGTGTTTTGCGTGCTCGCAAAATGCCATCGGCGGCTTGGGGTGATGCGCAAGGCGTGTGCGCGCGCCACCACTGGTATTGGTGTGGATGATCCTCTATGTGGCAAACACGTTTTGCCGAAGGTGTCCCATGAGCTTTGAAACCCCCGGACCTGTTGAAACCGATCTGGCTGCTGCGATTTCCCCGATTGAGGAAATTATCGAAGACGCACGCAATGGCCGTATGTTCATTCTCGTGGACCACGAAGATCGCGAAAACGAGGGTGATCTGGTGATCCCGGCGAATTTTGCAGACGCCGCCGCGGTCAATTTCATGGCAACCCATGGGCGCGGATTGATCTGCGTTACCCTGCCGGCCGAGCGGATCGACGCATTGGGTTTGCCGATGATGGCGATGCACAATTCGTCCCGGCACGAAACTGCGTTCACCGTGTCTGTCGAGGCGCGGGAAGGCGTGTCGACGGGAATTTCTGCGGGCGACCGCGCATTGACGATTTCCACCCTTGTGAACCCGCAGGCGACATCTGCTGATCTCGCGACGCCGGGGCATGTGTTTCCGTTACGCGCGCGCAAGGGTGGTGTGCTGGTGCGGGCGGGTCATACCGAGGCGGGATGCGATGTCTCGCGTCTGGCCGGGCACTACCCGAGTTCGGTCATTTGCGAGATCATGAACCCAGACGGTTCGATGGCCCGCTTGCCTGACCTTGTTGACTACGCCAAGACGCATGGGCTGAAAATCGGGACCATCTCCGATCTCATCACGTACCGTAGGCGCCACGACAACCTGGTGGTTGAGACGGACCGGCGCACGGTGCATTCGCAACACGGCGGCGCATGGGACATGCGCATCTTTACCGATCAGACCTATGGCATCGAGCATGTGACGCTGTCCAAGGGCGACTTGACCACCGATGACCCGGTCCTGGTTCGGACGCATGCGCTGGCCGAAGTGACGGACATTCTGGGTCTCAGTGACAAACCGGTGGGTGAGCTTCCCCGCGCGATGGAGCTGATCGCCAAGGAAGGTCGCGGTGTGGTCTGTCTGTTCCGTGAGCCGCGCAAGTCGCTCTTTACCGACGAAGAGGCGGGACCCCGGATCGTCAAGAACACTGGCCTTGGCGCACAGATGTTGTCGAATATGGGACTGTCGCGCCTGATCCTCCTGACAGACAGCCCGCGCACCACCTATATGGGCATCGACGCCTACGGCCTCGAAATCGTTGGCACGCGCCCCATTCTCGGAGAGACTTAATGGCTTCCATTGACCACCACGTTCTGGACCGTCCGCAGTTTGACGACCCCGTGAAACTGCTCATCGTTGTTTCGCCCTACTACAAACAGATCGCCGCGGACCTCGTGGCGGGCGCCAAGGCCGAGATCGAAGCGGCTGGCGGAACCTGGGACTTGGTTGAGATGCCGGGTGCGCTGGAAATTCCGACGGCGATCGGCATTGCGGAGCGGTTGTCGAATTTCGACGGCTATGTTGCGCTTGGCTGTGTGATCCGTGGGGAAACCACACACTATGAGACGGTGTGCAACGACTCGTCTCGCGCCATCCAGCTTTTGGGGTTGCAAGGGCTCTGTATCGGCAACGGCATTCTCACGGTCGAGAACACGGAACAGGCTGAGGTCCGTGCTGACCCTGCCAAGCAAAATAAAGGTGGTGGGGCCGCCGCTGCGGCCTTGCACCTGATCGCACTCAGCCGTAAGTGGGGCCGCTCCAGCAAGGGGGTCGGGTTCAAACCGGCCACCGAATACCAGCTGGCATCCAAGACAGGATCCACCACCGCATGACGACCCTTTCGGGCAACCAGAAACGCAAGATGCGCTCGGCCGCACGGCTCTATGCTGTTCAAGCGTTGTTTCAGATGGAACAGACCGCGCAGACTGTTGATCAGATCAAGGTCGAGTTCATGGACCACCGCTTTGGTGCGTCCTATGAGGGCGACGAGATGACCGAAGGTGATCCCGATCACTTTGCACGGGTTATGGATGATGCGGTGAACTATCAGGCGCCGATTGACCAGATGACGGACCGGGCGTTGGTGGCGAAATGGCCGATTGCGCGGATTGATCCGACGTTGCGCGCGCTGTTTCGTGCGGCAGGGGCCGAATTCCGTGACACTGGCACGCCGCCCAAGGTGGTGATCGTGGAATATGTTGAGGTCGCGCGGGCGTTCTTTCCGGAAGGGAAAGAGCCGAAATTCGTGAACGCCGTTCTGGACCATATGGCGCGCGAGGCGCGGCCAGAGGCGTTCTAAGGTCGGCTGCGCGGACAAAGGGGGCTTTCGCTGCGGTTGCGCCAACGGCTGCTTGTTGACGATTGGGACCTACGCTCAACGGGTGAATCAATCGTTTAGGTTGACAAGCCAAGGTCGGGCAACTGCTCCAGTTCCGTCTGCCAGACTCGCCAAACTCGGCTTCTGTCGAAAATGTCGGCGATGGCTGACATTGAAAGTGCCGGAAACAGAGTATGCGCAGCTGCGATGTGCTGTTGCGCAATCTGCCTCTTGCCCCGCCGCAGTTTTGCCAAAGCGAGAAACAAGCTTGGCCACCAATTGGCACCAGCAGCACCTGCTGATCTTTCCAAGGTGGAGATGCCAAGTTGTAGGTCTGATGCATCATGCAGCAGCTGACCAATACCCAGAAAGAAAAGGTGCCCAGATCGAAACTTGGATGATTGCGCCAGCTCCAATGTTCGTTCTGCGTTCGAGATCGCGAGCAACGCTTCAGGATCGTGCATCCGAGCCCAATCTGGCGTCGCAAATGTGTACGCTATGGATCTTCCATGCGGTGCGCCCCAAGCATTTGGATTCAAGCGTTCAACTTGCGCTGCGGCTTCAAGCGCGGCTTCGGTATTGCCCATCATGCCGTTCACACTGGCCAACATGACATAGCCACCCGGCGTTTTGGGGTCCATCCGAACGACTTCCATGGCAGGTTGCAATGCCGCCGCGAGCGTTGCATGTACCGGCCACCCGCCGCTCATGGCCTTGCGGTAGCCCACGAAAGACTTCTGTATATGGGCCGATGTATTCCTTGGTTCGAGCGCAACCGCCCGCGTGAGCATGGCGTCCGCTTCCTGAAATGCGTTATATAGGCCTGATGACATCAGATCATTGGCGCGCGCACTGAGCTCGCCGGCGTTCAACTGTTCTGGTGGACGCACCTGGGCTTGCACTTTTTCGTGTGCGTCGATCTCTGCGCTGATCCGCAGAGCAATTGCCAAACCAAGCTCATCTGTTAGCTTGAACTCATCGACAACGATCCGATCAAACCGCTCGCTCCAAAGCCGCCGCCTGTCATGTCGAGCGGAAAGATGGACTGTGAGCCGTATCCGATCCCCGGACCGGCGCAGTGCACCGTTCAAGATATACTTCGAAAGTGCGCCCTCGTTTTCCGGTCGAAGGACATGCAGCCAACGATACTTCTCGAGCTCGATTGCGGTTGCTTCCGCGATCTCCGGGGCAAGGGTGTTGAGTGATGCCTTTTCGACGAAATTCTCGAGCTGGATAGAAATTGGTCCAGATGTTAGCTCGGTGGGGGGAATGCCACCAAACGTCCAGACCTTCACGGGCTCTGCAATGTTCTTGAGTACCCGCGCTCCCGCATTCTCAAACGACACTTGCAAGTCTTTGGACAGGTTTGCGAACACAGCATCTGAAATGGCGACGCCGCCCGGTTTTGCGAGCGCCTCGAGCCGCGACGCGATATTGACTCCGGTCCCAAAGACATCTTCATCCACAAAGCTGGCCAGTCCATGGTGAATCCCGATGCGGAGTGCTGGGGTACCATCATCGGCTAACAGGTCTTGTATCTTTAATGCCGATGCGCACGCGTCCGAGCATTCATCGAACGCGGCCAGCCAGCCATCTCCAAGACGTTTGATAACCACACCGCCGCCATCTGCAATGGATGGCTCGACAATACAGTCGCGGACGTTTCTCAGGGCGTCTAACGCGACACTGTGATCTTCATCCATCATCCGCGAATATCCCACGATATCCGCCGCCAGAATGACTGTTTTTTGCTCTGAAGAACTCAACTGAAACTTTCCAAAATCGCCGTCACACATTCGATGCGAGCTGCAATCCCTGCATAGCATGTAATCTCAAGCAACTCACCATCAATGCGGACCTTCGTACAGAGTGTAGTATCCGGCAAAGTGGGCTCAACTCGGACATTCGACACCCTCCAACGTCGCCTTCGTGACGGGCATCTGGCTCCTCGACATCGCGGGGATCTACACGCGCGCTGCGCTTAGCGACGGCGCGGTCCTTGTGCTCTTCATCCCGTGGTTCTTCCATGGCCTCCTGTTCGGCGCCTTGCAGATCAGTTATCAGGTCTGGCAAATCGGCCGCGAGGGCCAGTAGACGAGGGATACCAAAATGCGCGCCATGCAAGTCACCGCCCTGGGGCAGCCGCTCGAGATGCGCGAGATCGACACGCCCACAGCCAAGGCAGACGAGGTGCTGGTGCGCGTCCACACATGCGGCCTCAACTTTGGGGACACGCTGATCGTCAAAGGCACCTATCAGGAAAAACCACAGCTCCCCGCGACAATCGGGATGGAAATGTGCGGCACCATCCAAGCCGTTGGTGCGGATGTCACGCACCTCAAACCCGGTCAGCGCATCGCGGCCTATGCGGGCTTTGGCGGCTTGGGTGAATACGCGGCGCTGCCTGCCAATATCTGTGTGCCAATCCCGGACGAAATGTCTGAAGTCGACGCCGCCGCCTTCCTGGTCGCCTATGGCACCAGCCATGTGGCACTGGACTACAAGGCGCATATGAAACCCGGCGAGCGGTTGCTTGTGCTGGGGGCATCTGGCGGTGTGGGCCTGACGGCTGTGGAACTGGGCAAGCTGATGGGGGCAGAGGTGATTGCTTGCGCACGCGGGGCCGAAAAGCTCGCGATTGCGAAGGGGGCCGGGGCCGATCACCTACTGGACAGTGAGACATGTGACCTCAAGGCGGACGTCAAGGCGCTGGGCGGGGCCGATGTCGTCTATGACCCGGTTGGTGGCGCGCTTTTTGATGCGGCCCTGCGTGCCTGCAACCCCGAAGCGCGGCTGCTGCCGCTGGGGTTTGCCTCGGGCACTGTGCCGCAAATCCCCGCCAACTACCTGCTGGTCAAGAACTTGCATGTGCTTGGGTTCTATTGGGGCGGGTATATGCGGGTGAACCCCAAGGTTCTGACCGACAGTTTCGAACAGCTTTTTGCCTGGTATGCGCAAGGCAAGCTCAAACCCCACGTCAGTCACGTCTTGCCCTTGGCTGATGCGAATGCGGGCCTTGATCTGCTGCGGACGCGCAAAGCGACAGGCAAGGTGGTGATCCAGGTGGATGCCTGAGGACCCGCTAACCGGCTAGCCGTTGCGACCACGTATGGGGCGCCGATGCATGTCGCGCGCCTTTTGTCGTTCCCGAAGGAACACGAACAGGCCTGCGCCAAGGATCAGTGTGATGCCGATCCAAACCTCGACCACCGGCAGGTCACCGAATACGACAAACCCCCAGATGACGGCTAAGGGCAGTCCGATGTATTCGAACGGTGCAATCGTCGCCGCGTCGGCCAGACGGTATGCCTGGCTGAGGCAATATCCGATCACGGCGGAATTCAAACCAAGCCCCAAGAACACCCACATGTCCGCGTCGTCGGGCCAAACCCATGCGCGCAGCAGGAAAATGACCGACCCGTTGCTGGTGCCCGCGGCAAATCGCCCGTCCCCTGCAACCACGTAGAACGCAAGCGACACGACAATGAACGTGGCCTGAATATAAACCGCCATCGCGCTGGCTTTGCTTTCTACGCCTAGTTTGCGCGTCATCAACTGGTTCAGGGCATAGGTCAGCGCGGACAAAACGGGCAGCAGCAGTACAAGACGGTTCACGTCCAAGGCACTCGCATTTGCCCAGGGACGTTGCATGATCACCACCCCCGCAAAACCCACCGCAACAGCCGTCAAACGCAACGGTCCGACACGCTCACCCAGAATGGGGATCGACAGCAGCGTGATGAAGAGTGGTGCCGCAAAGAACAGTGCCGTGGCGTCGGCCAGTGGCAAAACCGCCAGCGCGAGGAAAAAGGTCATGTTGGCCACCACGATCAACAGACCGCGCATCATGTGTAGCCATGGGTGACGGGTGCGCAATATGCCCCAGCCACCTTCGAATTGCACAATGACGAGACTGACCAAAATACCCAGTCCAGAGCGCGCAAAAACGATCTGATGCAACGGGTAACCACCCGACAACTGCTTGATCAACAGATCGTTGATCGAGATGCAGAACACGCCAATGAGGACAAACAAGATGCCCATCCCCGCGAGGTTCTGCCGTGGTTGCGTCATGGCACAGCCCTAGCACGTCACGGCCTGCTGTCACGCGATTTCCTGCGTGGTGTTGGTTTCTGGACTGGGCTATGATTGCAGCACGCAAAAGAGCCAAGGAAGCGCACCGATGCAGATGTCAGACACCCGTCAAATCGCGGCCACCCCGCAAGAGGTCTATGCCGCGTTGTTGAACCCCGATGTGCTCAAGGCTTGCGTGCCCGGCGCAACCGCCGTCACCGGCAATCCCCAAGATGGTTTCGAAGCGTCCGTGACCCAAAAGGTTGGCCCGGTCAAAGCGACATTCAAAGGCCAGGTCACCCTGTCCGAGATGGTCGAAAACCAGAGCCTGAAAATCACAGGCGAGGGCAAGGGCGGAGCGGCGGGCTTTGCCAAAGGCGGTGCAGAAGTGCGCATGACCGAAAGCGACGGCGGAACCGAACTCAGCTATGATGTTGAAGCGAAAGTAGGCGGCAAGCTGGCGCAATTGGGCAGCCGCATCATTGACGGTTTTGCCAAGAAAATGGCCGACCAGTTCTTTACCAATTTGCAGGACACGCTGGAAACGCCCGAAGCGACGGATGAAGACGCTACGGATCAAACGACTGAGGCCGAAGGCACCAAGAAGGGCTGGCTGGGTCGTTTGACCGGCAAGGACTGACCACTGCACAACGCAGTGTGCGCATGTGCGCTGGTCACAGTGTTCGCGGCGCGTTACCTGAGCGACAAACCGGTCCCGGAGACAGAATGCCCCCAATCCTGAGTATCCAAAACCTGCGCAAAGCCTATTCCGGCGGTTTCGAGGCGCTCAAGGGCGTGTCCCTTGATATCGAAGAGGGCGAGATCATCGCGCTTTTGGGGCCAAACGGGGCCGGGAAGACGACGCTGATCTCGACCGTTTGCGGCATCACCATGCCAACATCCGGAACGGTCAGTGTCGCAGGTTTCGACATTCTGACCGACTACCGACAGGCGCGCAGCCTCATTGGCCTCGTGCCACAGGAAATCGCGTTGGAACCGTTTGAGCGCGTGATCAACACCGTTCGTTTCTCGCGCGGTTTGTTTGGTAAGGGGCGCAAGGACGCTGCCGTCGAGGACATCCTCAAACGTCTGTCGCTGTGGGACAAGCGCGACAACCAAATTCGCGAGTTGTCCGGCGGCATGAAACGCCGGGTGTTGATCGCCAAGGCGCTGGCCCATGAACCTCGGGTGCTGTTTCTGGATGAACCGACGGCCGGTGTGGATGTTGAGCTGCGCAAGGACATGTGGGACATCGTCGAACAACTGCGCGCGGACGGTGTCACAACGATCCTGACAACCCACTACATCGAAGAGGCCGAAGCCATCGCGGATCGTGTCGGCGTGATCAACAAGGGCGAGATCCTGTTGGTCGAAGACAAAGACAAGCTGATGGCGCGCATGGGGCAAAAGCAGTTGGATGTTCAACTGACCACACAGCTTGATGCGATCCCAGAGGCGTTGGCTGGATATGATCTGGCCTTGTCGCAAGACGGTTGGACGCTGGTCTACAGCTACGACGTCAATGCAGAGCGCACAGGCATCACCAAATTGCTGACCGATGTGGCGAACGCTGGTCTGCAACTGCGCGACGTGGTCACACGGCAATCCAGCCTCGAAGACATTTTTGTTTCGCTTGTCCATGAAAACGCAGAGGTGACCGTATGAACTGGTCCGCCATCAGTGCCATCTACGTATTTGAGATGACACGGTTTTTCCGAACATTGGCACAGTCGCTGATTTCTCCGGTCTTGTCGACGTCCCTCTATTTTGTCGTCTTTGGCGCCGCCATCGGCAGCCGCATTCAAGAAGTGGATGGCGTGAGCTACGGCGCATTCATCGTGCCGGGCCTTATCATGTTGACCGTGATGACACAGAGCATCTCGAACGCTTCCTTCGGCATCTATTTCCCGAAATTCATCGGCACGATTTATGAATTGTTGTCAGCGCCCGTGAGCTTTCTGGAAATTGTCATGGGGTATGTCGGCGCGGCCGCGACAAAGGCGATGTTCATCGGCGTTATCATTCTGATCACCTCGTTCTTTTTCGTGGATATCGAGATTGCGCACCCGCTGGCGATGATCCTGTTCCTTGTGCTGACCTGCATCAGTTTTGCGTTGTTCGGCTTTATCATCGGGATATGGGCAGGCAATTTCGAACAACTGCAATTGGTGCCGCTGCTGATCGTGACGCCATTGGTGTTTCTGGGCGGGTCCTTTTATTCGATCTCGATGTTGCCGCCGGTCTGGCAGACGATTTCAATGTTCAACCCTGTGGTCTATCTGATTTCCGGGTTCCGCTGGGCGTTCTTTGGCCTCACGGATGTACCCATTCTGACATCGCTCATCGCGATTGCCGGGTTCACGACGCTCTGCCTCGGCGCGGTCTGGTGGATCTTCAAATCCGGGTGGCGCATCCGCCAGTAACGCTGCGGCAGACAACTCGTTTCGGCGCTGGCCTTGTTTGGGTGCGGGACGCAATCTACATGGGCTAGAATGAAACGCTGGATCCCCTTCATGTCATCCGATCCCACTGTGGCCGTCATTCGGCTGCAAGGGGTCATTGCCGGTGGCTCGCGCGGCACGCTGAACGATCAGGCCCTTGGCCCTGTGATCGAAAAGGCGTTTGCCCGCGGCAAGCCCGCCGCAGTCGCGCTTGAAATCAATTCGCCGGGCGGCAGCCCGGTACAGTCTTCGTTGATCGGCGCGCGTATCCGCAGGCTGGCCGAAGAAAAAGATGTGCCTGTCCTCGCCTTTGTCGAAGACGTTGCCGCATCAGGTGGCTACTGGCTTGCCGTGGCGGCCGATGAAATCTATGCCGACCCGTCTTCGGTGGTGGGGTCCATTGGTGTGATTTCCGCCGGTTTCGGCGCGCATGAATTTCTGGCGAAACAGGGTGTTGAACGCCGCGTCTACACGGCGGGTAAATCCAAATCGATGCTCGACCCGTTCCGCCCCGAAAAGCCAGAAGACGTCGACCGCCTCAAAGGGCTGTTGGACGACATCCACACCAATTTTATCGACCACGTGCAATCGCGGCGTGGCGGCAAACTGGACGCCGAGGCCGATCTGTTCACGGGCGAAGTCTGGCTGGCGCAAAAGGCAAAAGAGCTGGGACTGATCGATGGGATCGGCCATATCCGCCCGATGCTGAAAGAGCGGTTCGGCGACAAGGTCAAACTGAGGCGTTACGGTGTCCGTCGCTCGTTTTTGTCGCGCTTCGGCGCACAAATGGTTGACGACACAATCAGTTCCATCGAAGAACGGGCAGCCTATGCCCAGTTTGGACTGTAACGCATGTTGTCGAAGATCGTCGTTTTGTTCCTCGTTTTCATGGGTGTGCTTGCCATGGCAGGCAAGTTGCATTGGATCGGGGGCAAACGTCTGAAACAGACAAAATGCGATTGCGGACGCCACCGTATCGGCAAAGGGCCGTGCGCCTGCGGGCGGGGTAAGTCTGGATGACAGAACTTATGCCATGGCTGCTGAGCGGGCTGGGCCTGTTGATCCTGCTTTTGGCGGGAGACTCATTGGTCAAAGGCGCCGTCAACTTGTCTTTGCGGTTGGGTGTACCCGCCTTGATCGTCAGTCTGACCATCGTGGCATTTGGCACATCCGCGCCCGAGTTGCTGATTGCTGTTCAGGCGATCCTGGACGACGCGCCAGGTCTGGCCATCGGGAATGTGGTTGGGTCCAACACGGCGAACATCCTGTTGGTGCTGGGCATTCCGGCGCTGCTGGCGACGATGCACACGTCTGAATGCGACACGCGCAAAAGCTATAACTACATGATCGCCGCCTCGATCCTGTTCATTGCACTCGCGTTTCGCGGTGTATTCGACTGGATTGCAGCGCTTGTCTTGCTGGCTGCGCTGGCCTTTGTCCTTTTCGACCAAGCGATGGAGGCACGTGGCCACCGCGCCGCCTGTGCAGACGTTTCCGAGGACGAAGAAGACATTGAAGGCGTGGACCCGGACCTGCCCGGATGGCGGATCGCGGTGTTTCTTGTCCTGGGTTTGATCGGCCTTCCGCTTGGGGCGAGCCTTTTGGTGGACAACGCCACTGTCATCGCCAAAACCTATGGCGTCAGCGACACAGTCATCGGTTTGACCCTCGTGGCTGTTGGTACGTCCTTGCCGGAACTTGCCACGACAGTAATGGCCGCCTTGCGCCGCCAGGCGGACGTGGCACTGGGCAATGTGATCGGCTCGAACATGTTCAACCTGCTGGCCATCATCGGTGTTGCCAGCCTGGTGGGGCCGATCCCGGTCGACCAATCGTTCCTGACCTTCGATCTGTGGGTCATGCTGGCCGCGTCGATCCTGCTGGTGCCGTTTGTCTATTTGCGGCGCGACATCACACGCATTTGGGGCGTGATCTTGACCGTCCTGTATGTGGCCTATTTGGCTATCGTACTGAGCTGAGTTTGCAAAAAGGGAGAGTGCGATGACGTGCGCGCTTGTGACAGGGGCAGGGCACCGTTTGGGTCAGGCCATGGCAGTGTATCTGGCGGAACGGGGCTATGATGTGGCCGTGCACTATGCCAGTTCCGACAAGGGCGCACAGGAGACCGTCGCACAAATCGAAGCCAAGGGGCGGCGTGGCGTGGCGCTTCAGGCGGATCTGTTGGACGAGGACGCCACGCAGGCGCTGTTTGGTCGTGCTGTGGATGCACTGGGCGGGCCAATCACCTGTCTGATCAACAACGCGTCGATCTTTGAATATGACACGGTTGAGACGGCCACCCGCGAGACGTGGGACAAACACATGCATTCGAACCTGCGCGCACCCTTTGTGCTGACACAGGCCATGGCCGCCCAGGGGCTGACGCCAGATACCGATGACATGAATGAACCAAAGGCGTCGGGCCTCATTGTGAACATGGTCGATCAACGCGTGCGCAAACTGACGCCGGAGTTCATGACCTACACACTCGCCAAGATGGGTCTGTGGGCGCTCACCCAGACCAGTGCGCGGGCGCTGACGCCCGCCATTCGCGTGAATGCCATTGGCCCAGGTCCAACTCTGCAAGGGGGACGTCAGAGCGCGGAACACTTTGCCAAGCAGCGCGCCGCGACCGTATTGCAGCGCGGGTCCAATCCCGCAGACATCGTGGGCGCGCTTGGTTATTTCCTCGATGCGCCGGGTGTCACAGGGCAATTGCTGTGCACCGATGGCGGGCAACATCTGGCGTGGGAAACACCTGACGTTGTGGGGGTCGAATAGCTGACGTAAGGTGAGTTTTGCACCGCGTTAACTTCCGTTACAAAACTGTTACCAAAATGTCTTTATTTTCAGTCACTTGTAAGAAGTGTAAAAATAAGGGTAGCAAAAACAATAGCTTGGAGTATTGCCTAAAAATTAGGCATCTTAAGGAAGGGTCGAAAAAACAACGATATTTTCCACATGCCGAGAACTTGTCCTTAGACTTATCCACAGCTTTGGTGGATGCAAGTTTGCTTGAACCCTCATCTGAATCAGTGCAGCCAAATCACGAATCAAATGGCGAACCCAGACGATCCCACTCCTCCTCAGATTGAAGAGCCTGTGCCAGTTGGGCACGAGGTTATTCAGTCGTATTTGCGCACGCTCGACAGCTCGCCGGGTGTGTACCGCATGCTCGACCGTGACAGTCGGGTGTTGTACGTCGGCAAGGCGCGCAACCTGCGTGCACGGGTGTCGAACTATGCCCGGCCGTCGGGGCATTCGGGACGCATTGCGCGGATGATTTCGATGACCGCGTCAATGATGTTCCTGACGACGCGGACCGAGACCGAAGCGTTGCTGCTCGAACAGAACTTGATCAAACAGCTCAAGCCCAAGTTCAATGTGCTGCTGCGCGATGACAAGTCCTTTCCCAATATTATGGTGACGGGCGATCACGTCTATCCGCAGATCAAGAAACACCGCGGCGCCAAGAAACAGAAGGGCGCCTACTACGGCCCCTTTGCCAGTGCTGGCGCTGTGAACCGCACACTGAACCAGCTGCAAAAGGTGTTCTTGCTGCGCAACTGTACTGACAGTGTGTTCGACAGCCGCACCCGCCCGTGCCTGCTGTATCAGATCAAACGCTGTTCTGGTCCTTGCGTCGGGCTGATTTCAGAGAGCGACTACGCCCAGACGGTCAAGGATGCCGAACGCTTCCTGTCCGGCAAATCGACGGACATTCAGGCCAAGCTTGCCGGGCAGATGCAAGAGGCGTCTGAGGCGATGGAGTTCGAGCGTGCGGCGGCGTTGCGCGACCGTATCCGCGCGATGACACAAGTGCAGACGGCGCAAGGCATCAACCCCCGCGGCGTGACCGAGGCGGACATCGTCGCCCTGCATATGGAGCAGGGGCAGGCCTGTGTTCAGGTGTTCTTTATCCGTGCGGGCCAGAACTGGGGCAACCGCGACTTCTATCCCCGTGTGGGTGCCGATGTGGACGCTGCCGAGGTGCTCGAGGCGTTCCTAGGGCAATTCTACGACACCAAGGAACCGCCCCGGCAATTGATCCTGTCCAACGAGATCGAAAACCCTGATCTGATGGCCGAGGCGCTCAGCGGCAAATTGGGGCGCAAGGTTGAACTGCTGGTGCCACAGCGCGGCGAAAAGGCCGAGTTGGTGGACAGTGCGCTGCGCAATGCCCGCGAGAGCCTTGCACGCAAGATGGCGGAAAGCGCCACACAGACCAAGTTGCTGAAAGGGCTGGCCGAGGCCTTTGATCTGTCCGAACCGCCCACCCGGATCGAGGTCTATGACAACAGCCACATCCAGGGCACCAATGCCGTTGGTGGCATGATCGTTGCGGGCCCCGAGGGGTTCGTCAAAAACAGCTATCGTAAGTTCAATATCAAGGGCGAGGATCTGACGCCGGGCGATGACTTTGGCATGATGAAAGAGGTGCTGCACCGGCGCTTCAAGCGGTTGTTGAACGAAGACCCTGACCGGCAAAAGGGCATGTGGCCGGATCTGCTTTTGATCGACGGTGGTGCGGGGCAGGTCAGCGCCGTGGCCGAGATCATGGCGGAACACGGGGTCGAGGACATTCCAATGGTCGGCGTCGCCAAAGGTGTGGACCGTGACGCGGGCAAGGAAGAGTTCCACCGCGTCGGCAAACGCCCCTTTGCGCTGCGGCACAACGATCCGGTGTTGTACTTTGTCCAGCGGATGCGCGACGAGGCGCACCGCTTTGCGATTGGCACCCACCGGGCGAAACGGGCTAAATCCAACATGAAAAACCCGCTGGACGACATTCCAGGTGTCGGCGCGGCGCGCAAGCGGGCGTTGCTGGCGCATTTCGGTTCGGCCAAAGCGGTCAGCCGTGCAAACCTCGCCGATCTCAAGGCGGTGGACGGCGTATCCGAAGGCTTGGCGCAAAAGGTCTATGACTTCTTTCACGATCAGTAAGGTGCACGTGACATGCGCCCCCTTCCTGCTCCGCTCTGTACGCGCTAGAGGTGTGACATGATTTGGAACATTCCGAATATCCTCACAACACTGCGCCTGATTGCGGCGCCGCTGGTGGCTGTGATGTTCCTCTATTTCACGCGCCCCTATGCCGACATCTTTGCGGTTGTTCTGTTTGTAGGGGCTGCGATCACCGACTGGTTTGACGGCTATCTGGCGCGCGCATGGGGCCAACAGACGAAACTGGGCACGATGCTCGACCCCATCGCGGACAAGGCGATGGTGGTGATCGCGTTGATGGTCATCATCGGGTTTTCGTCCTGGTCGCCCTGGCTGGTCTTGCCCGCAACCATGATCCTGTTCCGCGAAGTGTTCGTGTCCGGCCTCAGAGAGTTTCTGGGCGATACCGCCGGCACGCTCAAAGTGACCCAGTTGGCCAAATGGAAAACCACGCTCCAGATGGTCGCAATCGCGGTCCTGTTTTCCCAGGGCGTGTTCGAACACTACTTTGGCATGTCCGTCTGGGGCATGGATGATGACATTGTCGTTGCGATCCTGAACGGGGATCAACCGGACGTTCAGGGCCTAGGCTGGAAACTGGCAGGCGCCGATTGGTCAGGCCGGATCGGGTTGTGGTTGTTGTGGGGTGCGGCTGCGCTGACCTTGATCACGGGCTGGGACTATTTCCGCAAGGCGACCCCCTATCTGAAAGGATAAGAGCCATGGATGTGTTGTATTTCGCATGGGTGCGCGAACGCATTGGCCTGCCACGCGAGGTGGTCCAGACGGATGCAGCAACGGTCATGGATCTGGTCGAGGAATTGCGCGTCCGCGAGGACCGCTATGCCGCCGCCTTTGCCGATATCACCGCATTGCGCGTGGCTGTGGATCAGGTTTTGAGCGATTTTGACACCCCGCTTGACGGCGTGCGCGAGGTCGCGTTTTTCCCACCGATGACCGGCGGCTAACCCATGCGCGTCGTTGTTCAGGAAGCACCCTTTGATCTCGGGGCCGAGGCGGATGCGTTTGCCAAGGGCCAAAGCCGTTCGGGTGCGATTGTGACCTTCACCGGTGTGGTGCGCGACGTGGCGGGCGGTCTCGACGCGATGGAGATCGAACATTATCCCGGCATGACCGAAGCCGCACTGACAGACATCGCGTCCGAAGCCACAACGCGTTGGTCGCTGGAGGATACGCTGGTGATCCACAGGCATGGACGTTTGGCACCGGGTGAGATGATTATGATGGTCGCAACCGCAGCCCCGCATCGCAAAGATGCGTTTGAAGCGGCGGAATACCTGATGGACTACCTCAAATCCCGCGCGCCTTTCTGGAAACGCGAAATCGTCGCGGGTACACCGCGTTGGGTCGACGCCAAGGATGCGGACGAGGACGCGCTGCGCCGCTGGTGATCCAGCGACCTGCCCGTCCCGCACTATCTTGAAATGATGGTCAGCTCGCCTGTTGGCGGTCGATCCACGCGCGCAGCTCTTCGGCCTCGTGACGCGCGTCGCGCAGTCCGTCCATGGCAGCGCGCAATTCTGCTTCGGTCTGGCTCAACTGATTGGTCAGTTCCGCCTCACGTTGTTGCAGGTAGGTGATCGCCTGATCACGCGTTTCTTCGGCCTCGTGCAGCTCTTGGCTCATCCGGTCCAATTCGGCCACGTCGCCGGCGGCCACGCGGGTGAACCGGTGGATCAGCCAGTTGGCAAACCAGCCCAAACAGAACGCAATGAAGAGAATGATGGCTGTCGCAATGACAAACTCAGTTCTGCTCATCGGATGTTCCTGTCGTGTCTTCGGTCGCTGCTTCGCCTGTATCGCTTGTTCCCGCGATGGATTCCAGCGTTGTTTCACCTTCGGGCGCAGTCGGAGCAGGGCGGATCAGCTTGAATTCGATGCGGCGGTTTGCTTCGCGGCCTTCTTCGCCCTCATTGTCCGCGATTGGATCGGTTTCGCCGTAGCCCTTGGCCGAGTAGCTGGCGGTCAGAACGCGCCGCGCACGCAGCTCGTTCAAAACCGATTGCGCCCGCGCCTGGCTCAGGTTGAGGTTCATTTCCTCGCGGCCCTGGCTGTCCGTATGGCCCTGAATTTCCAACCGGATGTCGCCACACTCTCGCAGCACTTCGGCGATGTCATCCATCGTCCCAAGCGCAGAGGCGTCGATCGTGGCACTGCTGGGTTCAAATGTGATCTTGGAGCCAGCCAGAATGCCCGAGATTTCGGCCTCGCATTCATCCGGCGTCGGCAGCGCGGCCACCGGGTCCAGTTTTTCCTGGTAGGTTACGCTGATGTCGAAGTCTTCGGCCTCACCCAACTTGGTTGCCAAAAGCGACGCGATGGTTGTGCTGGCCTTGGGATTGCCGGTGTTGCCTGACACTGCCACCGTGTCGGGCGTGACGGTCACGGCGCCGTTGGACAGCTGCGCCAACGCCTCCAAGCCCGTCAGCACCCGCACCGGCCAGCTGTTGGGCAGGTCATCGACGACGCGGGTGGCTGTGTAGACATTGGCGGACCCAAACGCGGCCTTCGCGTAGCTGTCGGCCACATTGCGCAGGTTGTCATCGGTCAGCCGCCCGCGCAGTTGCACCAGGCCCTCTGGACTGAGGGTTGCAACGAACTCAGGTGGGCCCTGGTCCGGGTCCACAGTCTCCGGCAGTTTGGCGTATAGGGCAAAGACCTCAGGCAGTTGGTTTTCCAATTCGCCCACCACACGGTCAAAATCGCCTTGTGCAGTGCCTTCGGCGGCAACCAAGGTGATGTCGGCGTCGGAAAACGTAATCGTGCCCGCGCCCAGATTGGCCAATGCGCCGATGGCTTGCTCAACCGCCACGCCCCAGTTCGGGCTGGGCACACCCATGCCAACTGTGCATGTGCCTGGCCCGGTCAGCCCGGCCTCGAATGCTGCGTTCAAAATGCGCGTACGGCTGGCGTCTGTGTCCGCAGAACAGGCGTCAAAACGTGTGCCCGTGTCATCCTTGACCAACCGCAAGGTGAACGGCGTGATCACGGGCCGCGGCGCTGCGATGTCGAGGCGCACGCGCAGTCCGGGTGGTGCGGCCCGGTTCAACTGCGCCTCCAGCTTGGCCTTTTCTTCCGCGCTGTCGGTGATCGCCGTGATGGCCACGCGACCTGCAGACACCGAAACCTTGGCGCGGGGCAAACGCTCCATCGCGGTCAATGAAAAGCCCAAGGCGTCCGCCCAACCGTCTGGCGCCGGATAGTCGGCCACCTCGATCAGGTCCGTTACGGGTAAATCACCACTGATCGCACGAACGCGGTCGAGTACGTCGTCGCGGTTGGTCGATGCAGGCATCAGACCAATGATGGACAGGCCAGCGTCGTTGCGCAGAACCTCAGCGGAGAAACGGGGTGGCGCAATTGCGGCGGCGGCTTCGACTTGCATGTCGTCAATCACCCGCGCGGCATCCACCACCGTACCTGCCGTGGACAGGGCGGCAAAGCGCACCGCCTCAGTCGGGGCAATCCCGGCCAGTGTGACCTGCAGCCCATCGGCCTGTACCTCGGCCCATGTCATGCCGCGCCCATCCAGCGCATCACGCACGCCGATCTCTGAACTTTCCTCGATCAGTTTGACGGACAGATTGGCTGCCACCAGCGACAGCAGGGCTGCGACGGCAAACGTGCCGACAATCACGAGGAGCGAGGACAGGCGCATGGGCGGGCCTTTGCTTGGGGTCAGTCGTATTGGGTCTAAGCCCCTTGGCGGCTTGTTTCAATCAAACGAGCAGCGCGGCGCAAAAAAACACGAGCGGAATCATGCCGGTGTCGCGATTGGACCGAAAAAGCTGGAGGCATTTGTCCGGGTTTTCGATGTCGAGGCCGCGCAATTGCCACGCCATGTGCCATCCCATGGCCCACGGTCCACCCAGCGCAATCACCAGCGCCAGCACCGATGCCTCGTCCAGCATGGCAAAAATCACGGCAATTCCCATCAGGCCCACGGTCGCCATGAGAAACCGGCGCAGCCACGGAGCCGTGTTCGCACCAAAGAGCCGTGCAGTGGACTTGATGCCGATCAAGGCGTCATCTTCCGTATCCTGATGCGCGTAAATCGTGTCGTAAAACAGTGTCCAGGCAATGCCCGCCAGATACAAAACAACTGCCGGTGCCTCGAGTTTGCCGGTATGCGCCGTCCAAGCCAGCAACGCCCCCCAGTTGAATGCCAGTCCCAAAAAGACCTGTGGCCACCACGTGAACCTTTTGGCGAACGGGTAGACGGCGACCGGCACCAAGGCCAAGACGCCCAGCAGGATCGCGTTGATATGAAACGTCAACAATATGCCAAAGGCGATCAGGGCCTGCGCGCACATCCATGCGACGGCACCCCGCACGCTGACCTGCCCCGAAGGGATCGGCCGCGACCGCGTGCGTTCCACCTTGTCGTCAAAATCGCGGTCGGTGATGTCGTTCCACGTGCAACCCGCTCCGCGCATCAACCACGCCCCCAGCGCACAGCCGATGGCGATCCACGCATCTTCCCATCGGGGGGACTGATCGTGCAGCATCGCCAGAACCAACCCCCACCAGCACGGCAACAACAACAGCCACGTGCCAATGGGCCGGTCCGCGCGGCTCAGCCGCAAATAGGGGCGCGTTGCCGCCGGGGCATAGGTGTCCACCCAATTGCCTTTTACCGCATCCGCGACGTGACCATCTGGTGATGGGCTCAGGTTGGTCATATGTAGGCCTTATGAGTGAAGCGAAAGTCCGCCTTTATGTAGATCACCCTTTGGGTGCTGCGCAATCTGTCGTCCTGTCGCGGGATCAGGCGCATTATCTGTTTGGGGTCATGCGCCTTGGCGTTGGGGCGGCGGTTTTGCTGTTCAACAGCCACGACGGCGAATGGCGCGCCACTGTGACTGAGGCGGGCAAGCGTGGCGGTGTGTTGCAGTGCGACGTCCAAACCGCTCAATTGCAGATGCCGCCGGACCTGTGGCTGATCTTTGCGCCGATCAAAAAGGCACGTACCGATTTCATCGTAGAAAAGGCGACTGAAATGGGCGCACGGCGCATCGTGCCGGTGCAAACCGCGTTCACGAATGCGGGCCGTATTCAACAATCGCGGCTTCAGGCCCACGCGGTCGAAGCAGCAGAGCAATGCGGCGGCACATTTGTCCCCGAAGTTACGGACTTGGCGCGATTGGACCGGGTCTTGGCCGATCTCGGTGACCGGCAGTTGATGTTCTGTGACGAGGCGCTCGCTGGTGCATCTGCGGCGTCAGCATTGCCGGGTATTTCAGGGCCCTGGGCCATTCTGATTGGCCCCGAAGGTGGGTTTTCAGAGGCCGAGCGCGCCCGCCTGCATGCACGTGAAACGGCGCACCCGGTCCAGTTGGGGCCGCGCATCCTGCGTGCTGACACGGCCGCTGTGGCCGCGTTGACGGTCTGGCAACAACAATTGGGGGACTGGGCGTGACAGGCCCATCCCCAGGCATCTTGCGGCAGGCGACGACACAAGACGTTGTGAAGATGGACGAATTTCTGGCGCGCCACGCTGCGACGTCCATGTTTCTGCGCTCCAATTTGGCAGCATGCGGCACGGATGAAACCAGTCACCCACATGGCACGTCGTTTTTTCTGACAAGGGATGCGGATGGCGTATCAGGCGTGTTTGGCTTAACAAATGGCGGCTATCTCATGGCCCAGGCACCAGCGGCACAACCGGCGGAATGGACCGGTTTCGCACAGGCAATCAGCGGCAGGACAGTCCGGGGTATGACTGGCGTTCCGGCCCAGGTTCAGGCGTGCCTTGCCGCCTGTGGTCTGGCGCACGGGCCATTCCAACTGCTCGCGGACGAGCCGCTTTATCATCTGAACATCGCTGACCTTGTGGACCACCCCGCCGACGTACGAACGCCGCATGCGGGTGATGTGCCGATGCTGAAACAGTGGTTTACGGCCTACGAGACAGACACCGGCATGGCCCCACCGACAGATGCGCCTACTGACAGCGCCTGCGCGCGGGCGGCGGCGGCCATCGGTGCCGCACACATTGTCATTCTGGAGGACGCAGGCCAGCCCGTTGCGATGGCCGCGATCAATGCCCACGTGGCTGACATGGTACAAATCGGCGGCGTCTTTACCCCGGATGGGCTGCGCGGGCGCGGGTATGCCCGACGCGCCGTCGCAGGTCTGTTGCGTCGTGCCGCGATACAGGACGGCGCGGCACAGTCCGTTCTCTTTGCCAACAATACTGCGGCGGCTCATGCCTATGAGGCGCTTGGCTATCAACGGGTCGGGGACTACCGTGTGGCCTTGCTGGCTGCCCCAACCGAGATCGGAGATCACGCATGAGCTTTGTCAGACCCGAGGCCAACGCGGCCATGTGGCGGTGGCGCGAAGTGCTGGTTGGCATTGCACTCGCGGTGCTTGCGCTTTGGTGGTTGGCCGGTCCGCGTGGGCTCTTGGGATGGATCGCACCTGTCCTGCTGGTTGGCGCAGGCGCGCTGATCGTGATCGGGTTGCAGCGCGGGCGCTTTCGTGGCGCGGGCGGGGGCCTGGGGACTGTACAGGTCGACGAAGGGCAAGTGACCTATTTTGGCCCACTCACCGGCGGCACAATCGCGATGCGCGAATTGGCACGGCTGACGCTCGACGGTGCGCAACGGCCTGCGCATTGGCTGTTGCAGCAACCTGAACATCCCCCGTTGTTGATCCCTGTGGATGCGGACGGGGCCGACGCGCTCTTTGACGCTTTTGCGGCTCTGCCGGGGCTCAAGACCGAACATATGTTGGCCCAGTTGCGCGCGGCACCCGCCGCACCCGTGGTTATCTGGGAACGCGCCGCGCCGACGCTGGCACAGATGGAACCACTGGGCCGCGCCTGAGGCTCTGCACCTGCGCGCACATCCCCGTGACCTGACGCACGGCGAGGGCGCATTGACACCCCCGGCAAATCCCAGCATGCCTTGACCCTAAGAACAACCGTGGAGCGCCCCTCATGTCCATTCCTCAATCCGGCGGCGGGCCGATCGAACACCACGACCAGTTGGCCCAATACCTCGCAGACGGGTGCAAACCCAAATCAGATTGGCGCATCGGGACCGAGCACGAGAAATTCGGCTACTGCCGCGACACGTTGAAACCCTTGCCGTTTGAGGGCGCGCGCTCCATCGAGGCGGTGCTCGGTGCGTTGCGGGATCGGCACGGCTGGCTCGAACTGCGTGAGGCGGGCAAGCTGACCGGGCTGGAAAAGGATGGCGCGAACATCTCTCTGGAACCGGGTGGCGCGCTGGAGCTGTCGGGCGCCCCGCTCGAGACGATCCACGAAACCTGCGACGAGGTGAACAGCCACCTGCGCGAAGTTATGGACATCGCCAATGAGATCGGCGTGGGCTTTATCGGTCTGGGCGCAGCCCCACACTGGAGCCACGAGGAAATGCCCCTCATGCCCAAGGGGCGCTACAAGCTGATGGACGCCTATATGGGCAAGGTCGGCACGATGGGCCGTACCATGATGCGCCGCACCTGCACCGTGCAGGTGAACCTCGATTTCAGTTCCGAGGCGGACATGGTGCAAAAGATGCGCGTGGCCGTGGCGTTGCAGCCCGTTGCCGTGGCCCTCTTTGCCAATTCCCCGTTCTTCGAGGGTGGGCTGAACGGTCACAAAAGCTGGCGCAGCCGCGTGTGGCGCGATCTGGATCCGGCGCGCACGGGCATGATCCCGTTCATCTTCGAGGATGGGTTCGGGTTCGAGGCATGGGTGCAATATGCGCTCGATGTGCCAATGTACTTTGTCTACCGCGACGGCAAATACATCGACGCACTGGGCATGTCGTTCCGCGATTTCCTCAAGGGCAAATTGCCCGCCCTCCCCGGTGAGACACCGACGCTCAGCGACTGGGCGGATCACCTGACCACCGCATTCCCCGAGGCGCGGGTCAAGAAGTTCATCGAAATGCGCGGTGCCGACGGCGGCCCTTGGCGGCGTCTGTGCGCTCTGCCTGCGTTCTGGGTGGGCCTGACTTATGATCAAACGGCGCTGGATGCGGCGTGGGATCTGGTCAAAGGGCTGGATGCCGAGACCCGCGAAGGTTTGCGTGTGGCGGCCTCGGTCGACGGGTTGCAAGCCGAAGTAAACGGCGTCCGCATGCACGATCTGGCGCGCGAGGCCGTGGCGATTTCCCATGCCGGTCTCAAGGCGCGCGCGCGGCCCGGTGCCGGTGGCCTGATCCCGGACGAAACACATTTTTTGAACGCGCTTCAGGAAAGTGTCGAAACCGGCAAAGTCCCGGCGGATGAATTGATCGAACGGTTCCACGGCGATTGGGACGGCGATGTCACGCGGGTGTTTGCGGACTATTCCTACTGACGAAAGGTGCGCGATGAACGCGCACCCTACGGCCTGTGTGCCGGCTGTGTAGGGTGCGCATTTACTGCGCACCGCTCTCTTCAACTTATTTCGCCGGTGCAGCAACCATCGGTTCAGGCGCGGGTTGATCGGGCACAAATGGCGGTGCCAACACCGCACGCAGGGTGCCGATTGCATGGGTGAACCCTAGCCCCAGGCACAACGCGGCCAAGCCGAGCGCCAGCATCAGCGCCGCATAGGGCGCGTCCGGCAGCACAAACAGGCCCGCTCCGATCAGAATGACACCCCCTGCACCGATGGCGGCAAAGCCGGTCGCCACAGTGATCCCTGCGGCATGCGCCCTTTCAGGGCCTGCATCGCAGATTTCCGCCAGTGCCGCGATCCGCAGGATCATGACGGCCAGTGCCGCAACAGCACCCAAGGCAAGGTTAAAGTAGACAAGGCTGATGGTCAGCATGGTGTATTCCTTTCAGTTTATGAGAAACGGAGGCAGAGGCTGGCGCGACAGGTCGCTGCGCCAACGATTGTAGAGCATGCCAAAGGTTGCGCCCCAGATCAGGGCGAACCCGGCAACAAACACACTCGCAATGGCCAGAGCGGGCAAGGTATCCACGTCACCGGTTATCAGCATCACAGGGGCTGCGATCCCGCAGCCGATGATCGCGGCCAAAAGGGCCAACTGGCCCGCGCCGTTTGGCGTACCGGGGTGACGGTGCAAGTAGATCAACAAGATCGGCGTGCCAAAGACGAGATAGGCAGGGCCGCCAAAGATCAGGGCAAAGACGGGGATACCAAAAACCCAAAACCCCAAGACCGCCACCAAAACAGGCGCGCCAATCAACGCCCCCGCAAAGGCAACAGGATCAATTGCGTATCTCGGACCTTGTGCAATCCTTTCAGCAACTTTCAACGTTTCTGTCATCAGAGAAATCTCCATCCAAATTTTTTAGTCGGGCGACTTGGCCTTGGGCAAGAACCGCGCAATGCGCGCACCCATCTTGACCAATGCCAACTGTACGGACCGGGGCAGGCGGTTCACCTCTGCGTACCAGTCGTCGAACATCTGCATCGTTTCCAACGTGTCGGCGATGCGCGCCTTGACAGCGGTGGGCGTGGCGTCGGCCTCGGCCTCCTGCCGCACCTTCTGCAAGGCTTTCAGAGTGGGGGCATATTCGCGCGCCCGGCGGCTTTCCACGACGGTATGCACCAGGTCGAACATGTCGCGGATCGAATGAAAATGGTCCCGACGATCCCCCAATTTGCGCGAGCTGTGGACCAAGCCAAGGCTTTGCAACTCTTTCAGGCCGGTCGATACGTTGGACCGGGCAAGGTTCAGCAACTCACAGATATCATCCGCACTCAGCGGGTCCGGCGAAATGTGCAACAGCGCGTGAATCTGCGCCACCGACCGATTGGTCCCCCATTTTTGGCCCATCTCCCCCCAGTGGAGGATAAAGTCTTGCATGGCGGGGGTCAGGTGCATCTTTTCGACTCAGGCTGAATTTTCTGTTGTGACAGAAATATCAGACATGAATGTAGAGTCAACGCAATTCGACCGCAGGTGCGTCACGGCAGCGCGTTCAGGATAATACGCACGGTACTGGCGTGCACGTCGGCGCGGTCAATGCCGGGGAGGTCTGTAAAAATGTCGATCTGTTGTGCCAGATTTGCGTCTGCGGGTAGTCCAAGGAACGTATAGTGGCCCACACCCGGACCCATATCATGGTGCACAAACGCTCGGTTATACGATGCCAGCCAGTCTGCGCCGTGTTCTGTTGGCGCCTCGGCATCAAGTTGCGCAGTGATCAGATGGACCGGGGTGGCGATGTCACGCAAAGATGTCTCGGAAAACGCACGCACAGGGGGTGGGGGCGCAATTGCGATCACACAATCTACACGCGGATCGGTATAGTCCGCTTCCTGCCGGTCCCAGGACGCGCGGAACACGGCACTGTTTGCCATAAGATCTGGCAGGGACTGCATCACATCCGGGCATTCGCGCGGCCCTTCCAGGTGGGTCCCGTTTTCGGCGTGCCATGCCTCAAACCTTTGCCACGCCGTTCTGGCCCCGACCAACGCAAGCGCTGTGTAAGCCCCAAGCGAGAACCCGATCACAGTGACGGCCGCCGTATCCAGACGGTTCGCAAACGGGCCATGGTGCGCAAGTTCAGACAAAAGCGCACTCATATCAGCGGCGCGGTCCCACCAGCACAGGAACCCCTCCGGGCGGACATCGACGCCCGAATTGCCATGATGATTGGCACCAATCACCACATACCCTTCCGCAGCCAGCGCGCAACCGATCCAGCCCAGGCTTTCTGCTGACCCGCCCGTCCCATGCGACAACAAAACAACGGGCAGACGGTCCGATCCGACCACGGTCGCATCCTGCACCACGTCGCCGGGATCAAAGAACGTTTTGGTTGGCGCTGCGCCTGAGGTGTCAGTGCAGGGATACCAGGCACTCCACGCCAGCGGGCGCGGCCCCGTGCCGTCCCAGTTCCGTTGCGCGTGGTCCAGTGCCACACCCGTCCGATACCCGCAAAACGCCATGACCTGTCCTCCTTCCGCCAAAGGAGGTCGAAATATTTGAACAAATTCAACAGGTTTCTGTAGCTACACCACGCGTGCCGTCAGAATGCGCAACGCAGCGGCCCCAAAGAACAGCGCAAAGGCCGCCTCGAACAGCCGCTTGGCGCGGGTATAGGCGCGCATCATCGGAGCAGACGAAAAGATGAACGCATAACCGTGAAAAACGATGAAACTCTGCGCGCCCACGGACAGGATAACGACCAACAGCGCAGTGACCGGCGTGTCCGGCGGCACACCCACCGAATAGAGCGCGCCAAAGAACAGCACCGCCTTTGGGTTCGTCAGGTGCAGGCCCAACCCTTTGGCATAGTGACCCCGCATCGACCGAGGACTGACCGGTGGCACCTTGAGCGCGGCGCCCAGCCATGCGGCGCGCGCCGATTTGAGGGCCAACCAGCCCAGATAGGCGGCCCCGGCATAGCGCACGATTTCAAACAGCCACGCATTGGCCAACATGATTGCCCCCAGCCCAAAGGCTGCCGAGACGGACCATACGAACGACCCAGTGGTCACACCGGACGCAACGGCAAGGCCCGCGCGACGGCCCGATGCCATCGACGTGCCTGCAATGGTCAATGTCGCAGGGCCGGGGCTGCCACCAGCCAGCAAGGCGGCAAGCAGAATGAGAGGCAGATTGATATCCATGATGCACAACACCCTAGGGTGCAACGACCAGCACGTCTACAAAGGCGCGCACCTTGGCTTCGGGCATCTCACACGGCTTGACCACGCTGCCGCGCGCCAGATCATACCAGTTGAGGCTGATGTAGTCTGTGCCGCCCAATTCCTCGGCGACAAGTTTCACGGATTTGCCGTTGGAAAAGCTGGATTTGGTCACCACGTACCGCCGCCCGTGTACGAGGCCGGTGAACGTGCCCTCCGGCAGCGCCGCCAATTGTGTGGCAAAGCTCACCCGGATTTCTGACCAATCTTGGGTTCGGTGCCTGCGCGGATGCGGCTGATGTTGGCCCTGTGCCGCCAAAAGATCAGCAGCGTCAGGATCACACCCAGAAACAGTGCGTCAGGCTTGCCCAGAAACATCATGAAAAAGGTCGACGCCGCGGCAGCGACCAATGCCCCCATGGATGAAATCCGGCTGATCCCGGCTCCGACCAGCCACGCGATACACGCAGCGATGCCTACCGGCCAATGCAAGGCCAGCAACAGGCCAAGGAATGTCGCCACACCCTTGCCCCCGCGAAACCCAAGCCAAACGGGATAGCAATGCCCCAACATCGCGGCCAGACCAGCCAGTTGTGCCGCATCCTCCGCCCCCGTCAGCGCCCGCGCCAACAGCAGCGCCGCCGCACCCTTGCCCGCATCCAGCAGCAGCGTCAGCGCCGCCGCCGTCTTGTTGCCGGTTCGCAGCACGTTGGTGGCGCCGATATTGCCCGACCCGATGTCGCGCAGATTGCCCAGGTTCATCACCCGCGCCAAAACCATTCCAAACGGGATAGACCCAAGGACGTAACCAATCACCGCCCACAGGGCGAGAGTTGCAAAGGTGCTTTCGATGATGGGCATTTAGGATCTTTGATAAACGGAATGGCCAGCGACAAATGTTTGCAGGACCTTACCTTGCATCCGTGCGCCGTCAAAGGGGGTGTTGCGCGATTTCGACTGCAACGTCGCGCGGTCCATCACAAAGGGCGCGTGCGGGTCAAACACCACCAGATCCGCAGGTGCACCCACAGCCAGCCGCCCGCTGTCCAGACCCAACCGCTTGGCCGGGTTCAGCGACATCGCGCGCCACAGCGTTGGAAGGTCGATCTGATCCGCATGAAACAGGCGCATCGCGGCGGGCAACAGAGTTTCCAAAGCGACCGCCCCGGACGCTGCGGCCTCAAAGGGCAGGCGTTTGCTCTCTTCGTCCTGCGGGGTGTGCATGGAACTGATCACGTCGATCAGGCCCGATTGCACCGCCTCGGCCATGGCCAGCCGGTCCTCCTCGTCGCGCAACGGCGGCTTGATCTTGAAGAACGTACGATAGTCGGCCACGTCCAGCGCGTTCAGTGTCAAATGGTGGATCGACGTGCCAGCGGTGATGTCGAACCCATTGGCCTTGGCCCGTTCCAACGGGGGCAGGGCGCGCGCGGCGGTGATCTGGTCGGCGTGGTATCGCGCGCCCGTCATCTCGATCATCGCGATGTCACGGTCAAGGCCCATCCGCTCCGCCATCGGTGACACAGCAGGCAGGCCGCGGAGCGAGGCAAACTTGCCCGACGTTGCCGCAGCTCCGGCACTCAAGCCCGGATCCTGCGGGTGGCCCAACACCAGCGCGCCCAGACTGCGCGCATAGCTGAGTGCCCGGCCAAAGACCTTGTGATCTGTCACCACATTGTCGCAATCGGTGAACGCGACTGCACCCGCATCCAGCAGGAACCCGATCTCGGTCATTTCGCGCCCCAACCGCCCCTTGGTCAGCGCAGCTATGGGCAAGACGTTGACCGGTGCGGCCTCGCGGGCGCGGCGGATCACAAACTCCAATGTTTCCGGGTTGTCGATGGCCGGATCGGTGTCAGGGCGCGTGACCATGGTGGTGACCCCACCCGCTGCCGCAGCCAGCCCGGCAGAGCCAAAGCTCTCCTTGTGCCGCTCACCGGGCTCGCAGACCTTGACGCCAATGTCGATGATGCCGGGGGCCAGATGCTTGCGGTTGCAATCCACCGTCTCGCGCGCTTCAGGCAGGTCGCTGCCGTCCGTGATGATACCGCTGATCCGACCATCCGAGACGGCGACAGCGCCGGTTGTGACTGTGCCTGCTTCAGGGTCGACCAGCTTGGCATTTTTGAACAATATGTCAGTCATCCGGCGATCCATATAAAGAGCCATGTGAATAGGGCGAGCCCAATCAAGACAATCATCGCGATCCGGCCCGACATGGCCGCATCCGAGGGGTGCTTTTTCACGGTTTCAGGTGGGGCAGAGTAGGGTTTGGCCGCCTCCGACGTGATTGTTTCGGTGGCCTGCCAATTTGTGCCGGGTGTGCCATAGGCGCCGATCAATGTCAGCGCAGGCGCAGGGGCCAAGGTTGTGGCCGCGCCGCTGAAAGCGCGGGAATAGACGATCATCACCCAGCCGCCCAACTTGTCCAGCTTGATCCGGTCCGGGGCCAATTCCGCGTCAGGCACCGCATGACCGTCAGCCAGATAACCGGCCAGCCCAACCCCGTCGAGGTCGGACAGTGCAAAGACTTCGATATGGTCGGCGTCCACCGGCACGCCCAGCATCTCGACCAGTTGTGCCGCGTCATCTTTGAGCGCGCGTGCGGCGTCGTCGGACATGGACAGCGAAAAGACACGGATGGCGCCGTGTTCATGGGCGGGTATGTCGATCTTTGGGGTCATTGCGCCCCCTCGGGCAGTGCGCGGACCCGTGCATCCAGAATACGCGTGCGCAGCGCCGCAGGCTTTGGCGGGATCGGTATGGTTGTTGCCGTTCCGCTGTTGAATCGGATCACCAGCGACCACCACGGCCAACGGTTGATGCGTCGAATGTCTGTCAGCGCCAGTCGCGACGGTAAGTCGTCGCCCGGCACGATGTGAATGGCCCGGTCTGTCAGGTGCCAGTCCGTGCGTCGGTTCTGCCCCCAGATGTCCAGTTCTCCGAACACCCACATGTAAAACAGGCCCACGATCACCGCCCCCGGCAGTGCCAACAGCGTTGTTTGCAGGCTCTGACCAAGGCTGGCGGCCTGGCCAATCACAACCCAGACCGAAACGATTACACCCGCCCGCACGAGAAACGATCGGGCAGAGATCTTCCACGACACCAGCAATGTCTCGCCGGGCATCAGATCGGCCTCGACAGGCGTCATGCCGCACCCCGCAAGGCGCGTTGGTTGCGTGCCAGCAGGTCCATGGCGGCCATGCGCACGGCGACCCCCATTTCAACCTGATCCTGAATAACGCTGCGATTGATGTCGTCCGCCAGCGTGCCGTCGATCTCGACCCCGCGGTTCATGGGGCCGGGGTGCATCACGATGGCGTCGGGCTTGGCATGGGCCAGTTTATCGGCATCCAGGCCGTAGCGGTGATAGTATTCGCGTTCCGAGGGGATAAAACCGCCGTCCATCCGTTCGCGTTGCAGACGCAGCATCATCACGACGTCCACGTCCTGAAGGCCTTGGGCCATGTCGTCATAAACCTCGCAGCCGAACTCTGCGATACCCGAAGGCATCAGCGTTGGTGGGCCAATCAGGCGGATGCGGTTCTCCATCTTGCCGAGCAGGATGATGTTGGACCGGGCAACGCGGCTGTGTGCGATGTCGCCGCAAATGGCGATGTTCAAGCGGTGCAGACGCCCCTTGGCCCGCCGGATGGTCAGCGCATCGAGCAGGGCCTGCGTCGGGTGCTCATGGCGCCCGTCGCCCGCGTTCAGCACGGCACAGTTCACCTTCTGCGCCAAAAGGTCGACCGCGCCGGAATGTGGATGCCGCACCACCAGCAGGTCGGGGTGCATCGCGTTCAGTGTCATGGCGGTGTCGATCAGGGTCTCGCCCTTCGAGATGGACGAGGCCTGCATCGCCATGTTCATCACATCCGCACCCAACCGTTTGCCCGCCAACTCGAAACTGGCCTGTGTGCGGGTGGAGTTTTCGAAGAACATGTTGATTTGGGTCAGACCGGCGAGCGCATCGCCGTGTTTTACGTCAGCCCGGTTAAGCGTCACGTAATCCTCGGCCAGATCGAGCAGGGTCACGATTTCCTCGGCGCGCAGATGTTCGATGCCCAGAAGGTGTCGGTGGGTAAAGGTCATGGCAGTCCCTTGGCGTGGCCTGCGCGGTTATAGGCGCGGGCATGTGGTGGCGGCAAGCGGTTGGATTTGCATATTTGAGGAACAATGAATGGGCATTCCGGTTCCCCGCTGCCCAGCGTAGGATCACACCATGGAATCGGCAGAGTATCATAGCACCCTCGCGGCGCTAGCCTGGCAGATTGAGCTGGGCGCAGACGAGTGTATCGCGGACACGCCCGTGGATCGCTATGCCGTGCCCGCCGCTGTTGCGAAACCTGTGGCACCTGACAGTCCGGGCAAGGCGGCCGTTGCGCCGATGCCTGTACAGGACCGCTTTGACCCGGTTGCCGTTGCCCAAGAGGCCGCAGATGCGGCGCAAACTCTCGATGAGTTGCGCACGGCGCTCGGGGCGTTTCAGCATTGTGAGCTCAAGCGTGGGGCGCGCAATCTGGTCTTTTCCGATGGTGTGGCAGGTGCGCGCGTGATGATTGTCGGAGAAGCGCCGGGGCGCGATGAGGACATGCAGGGCAAACCGTTTGTCGGGCGGGCCGGGCAGCTATTGGACAAGATGCTCGCCGCCATCGGCCTGTCGCGCGGCGAAAACGTGTATATCACCAACGTGTTGCCATGGCGCCCGCCACAGAACCGCGACCCCAAGCCCGAAGAGATCGCGATGATGCAGCCGTTTCTGAACCGGCACATCGCGTTGGCGGCACCGGATGTGTTGATGGTCATGGGCAACCATTCATGCCAAGCCCTTCTGGGCAAGCGCGGCATCACACGCCTGCGCGGTGACTGGACGCAGGCGCAGGGCCGACAGGCGCTGCCGATGTTCCACCCGGCCTATTTGCTGCGCAATCCGGCCGCCAAACGCGAGGCCTGGGCCGACTTGCTGAGCCTGCAGGCGCGGTTGCGCGATGGTTGATCCCGTGATGCTGCTGGCCTTTGTGCCTGCCGGTCTGGCGCTGAACCTGACGCCGGGTGCGGATATGGCGTTCTGTCTTGGGCAAGGGTTGCGCTCGGGACCGCGTGCGGCCATCGCCGCCAGCGGGGGTATCGCGCTGGGGGCTTTTGTGCATACGCTCTTGGCGGGGCTGGGCCTTGGTGCACTGGTGGCCACGGTGCCGCTGGCGTTCGAGGTCATCCGCTGGGTTGGTGTTGCCTACCTGGTGTGGCTGGCCGTCCAGACCCTGCGCCACCGTGCTGTGACCGATGCGCCCCCTGTCAGTGCGGCGTGGGCCTTTCGCACTGGCCTGTTTGTAAACCTCACCAATCCCAAGGTGATCCTGTTCGTGCTGGCCTTTGTCCCGCAATTTGTTGTGCCGCAGGCGGGGTCCGTTCTGGGCCAGTTCCTGATCTTTGGTGCGATGCTCAGCCTCGGCGGGTTCGTCATCAACGGTCTTGTTGGCGTGTTCGCCAGCGGTCTGGGTCAGCGGCTGGCTCGTGGCAGCCGTGTGCTGGACTGGATCACCGCCACCGTTTTCGTGGGCCTCGCCGCCCGCCTCGCCATATTGGAGCGCGCATGAGCCGCATCGACGACAGCCTAGATTTCATCCCTGTCCGCATTGCCGTCCTGACCGTCAGCGACAGCCGTGATCTGTCGCAGGACCGATCCGGCGACGTGCTGGTGGACCGCCTGACCAAGGACGGTCATGTGTTGGCGGATCGCAAGATCCTGCCGGATGAACGGGACCAGATCGCGGATCAGTTGCGCACGTGGTGCAATGACCCGCAGATTGACGTCGTGCTGTCCACCGGGGGTACCGGGCTGACCGGGCGCGATATTACAGTTGAGGCGCACCGCGATGTCTATGAAAAAGAGATCGACGCCTTTGGCACCGTGTTCACCATCGTGTCCATGCAAAAGATCGGCACCAGCGCTGTGCAAAGCCGCGCAACAGGTGGCGTCTGCAACGGCACTTACCTCTTTGCCCTGCCGGGCAGTCCGGGCGCATGCAAGGATGCGTGGGACGAAATTCTGGGGCGGCAACTCGATTTTCGGCACCGGCCCTGTAATTTTGTCGAAATTTTACCCCGTCTTGACGAACATCAGCGACGGAAATAGCGCGCAGGCACGTAACAGCTTTGTTGCTTGGTATTTTCTGCGACGGTTCTACCTTGTAACGTGCAACATGGCCTGCGGGTAAAGGCGTGAAAAGATGCGATTTCTGAGGCAAAGCCTGATCGGACTTGTGCTGGCGGCGCTGTCGCTGGGCCTGCTGGCCTATGCGGGGCAGCTGGTTGGCACAGCGGTGCAGGATCGTCTGGCCCGCGAAAGCAAGGCACCGCCCGCGCGCGAGCGTGTGTTTGCCGTGGGTGTTGTGCGGGCCGAACCGGGGACCGAAACGCCGGTTCTCGAGGCCTTTGGCGAGGTCGAGAGCCGCAGGCGTCTCGAATTGCGTGCGGCTGTGTCGGGACGGATTGTTGAGCTTGCTCCGGGGTTTGAGGATGGCGGTGCCGTCACGACGGGTCAGGTGCTGGTGCGCATTGATCCTGCGGATGCACAGGCGGCATTTGACCGCGCCGGTGCTGATCTGCGCGATGCAGAGGCAGAGGTACGCGATGCCGAACGCGCGCTTGAATTGGCCCGTGACGAGGAAACCGCCGCGCAGGATCAAGCCGATTTGCAGCAACGCGCCTATGCGCGCCAGGTGGATCTGGCGGAAAGAGGCGTCGGGACCGCCGCAGCAGTAGAAAGCGCGGAACTGGCCGCGTCGTCTGCGCGTCAATCCGTGCTGTCGCGCCGCCAGGCCGTCACGGCTGCCGAGGCCCGCATTGACCAGTCCATCACCCGTCTGGCCCGTGCCCGCATCGCGCTGGGCGAGGCGCAGCGCGCGCTTGATGACACCACTTTGACGGCACCGTTTGACGGCACGCTCAGCGAAACCGAAGTGGTCGCAGGCCGCCTTGCCTCTGCCAATGAAAAGCTGGCTGTGCTGATCGACCCCACGGCGCTTGAGGTCGCGTTTCGTGTGTCCACGGCGCAATACGCGCGGCTGCTGGATGCGGATGGCGCTTTGCTGCCCGCGCCGGTGACCGCGACGCTGGATGTTGCGGGTGTCGACCTGAATGCCACGGGCACAATCAGCCGCGCCAGCGCAGGTGCTGCTGATATGCAAACGGGGCGGCTTGTCTTTGCCCGGCTGGACACGTCACGCGGGTTCATTCCCGGTGACTTTGTAACTGTAACTGTGCAGGAGCCGCCGCTCGACAACGTTGTCCGGCTGCCAGCATCGGCCATCGACGCCAATGACACTGTGTTGGTGTTGGGACCCGAGAGCAGGCTGGAGTCGGTTCAGGTACAATTGCTGCGTCGGCAGGGTGACGACATTCTGGTCCGCAGCCCGGACATCATCGGTCGGGACGTGGTCGAGGCACGCTCGCCACTGCTTGGCGCGGGCATTTCCGTGCGCGCCCTGCGTCCGGCCGAGGCAAACGCCGTGCCGACCGAACCCGAAATGCTCGAACTGTCCGCAGAGCGGCGCGCCCGCCTCGTCGCCTTTGTCGAGGGGAACCAGCGTATGCCCGCTGAGGCCAAGGCCCGCGTGTTGTCGCGCCTGAGCGAGGCGCGCGTGCCCGCCCAGATGGTCGCCCGCATCGAAAGCCGTATGGGAGGATAGGGCATGGCGCGCGGTATCCCCAAAGCCGCTGGCGGCATCCTCAGCTACTTTGTGCGGCACCGCACGGTTGCGAACCTACTGCTGCTGGTCATGCTGGTTGCGGGCGCTGTGGCGATTCCCAACATGCGCGCGCAGTTCTTTCCGGATGTCATCGTCGACAATGTCTCTGTGACAATCCGCTGGGACGGGGCCGGGGCCGAAGACGTTGATGCGGCCATCATTCAGGTGCTGGAACCCAGCCTTCTGGTGGTCGAAGGCGTGGCATCATCGTCCGCCAACGCCCGCGAGGGCACTGGCACGATCACGCTCGACTTTGAACCGGGGTGGGACATGGGGCGGGCTGCGGACGACGTGCAAACTGCCGTGGATTCCGTGACCACCCTGCCTGACGATGCGGATGCACCCACCGTGCGGCGGGGCGCGTGGCGCGACCGGGTCACGGACGTGGTCATCACCGGCCCTGTCGATCCCGAGCAACTTGGTCTCTTTGCCGACGAACTGGTGGTGCGCCTCTTTGCCCAAGGGGTGACGCGAACAACCATTCGCGGTGTCGCAGCCCCCCAAACACTGGTCGAAGTCCCCTCGCTCAACCTGATCGCACACGAAGTCACGATGGCCGAAATCGCCGCCGCCATTGCCGCCGAAGTCGACACGGACCCGGCAGGCGACGTGACCGGCGCAAATGCGCGCGTGCGCACGGGTACCCAGAAACGCACACCGGACGAGATCGGCGGCATTGTCCTGCGCTCCAACCCCGACGGATCCAAACTGCGCATCCGCGATGTCGCCACCATCGACCGGCTTGGGTCCAACCGCGACCGCAGCTATTTTGTCGGCGCGGACCCCGCTGTGTCGATCCGCGTGGACCGGTCCAACCGGGGCGACGCCATCGCCGTTCAGGCCCAGGTCGAAGAGGTCGCCGCAGCCCTCAAATCCACCTTGCCACCCGCCGTCACGGTCGAACTGATCCGCACACGGGCCGAGGCGATCTCGGGCCGGCTCGACATCCTGGTCGACAACGCCCGCGTGGGCTTGGGACTGGTTGTGGCGCTCCTGTTCCTGTTTCTCAACTGGCGCACGGCGTTCTGGGTGGCCGCAGGCATCCCCGTGGCGCTGATGGCCGCGATTGCGCTGATGTATATTGGCGGCCTCACGATCAACATGATCTCGCTCTTTGGTCTGATCATCACGCTGGGGATTGTAGTGGATGATGCCATCGTGGTGGGCGAACATGCGGACCACCGCTACCGCGCCTATGGTGAACCGCCTCTTGTGGCGGCTGAAAATGCTGCGCGGCGCATGGCGATGCCGGTCTTTGCCGCGACACTGACAACCGTGATCGCCTTTTTCGGACTGGTCGCTGTCGGTGGGCGTTTCGGAGACCTGATTGCCGACATTCCCTTCACCGTGATTGTGGTGCTGGTGGCGTCGCTGGTCGAATGTTTCCTGATCCTGCCACACCATATGGGCCACGCGCTCAGCGCCTCCGACGGGCGCCGCTTCAGCCGCATCAAACTCGCCATCGCATTGGGCAGCCTCGCCGCATTGTCCGCCGTGGCCACCGGCGCGGCCAGCTTTGTGATCTGGCCTGACACATTGACCGACTGGCGCGCTGCGGCACCCTATTTGGCCACAGGCCCCATTGCGCTCGCGGCCCTGTTCCTCGTGGTGCCGCGCCCGCGCAAGGTCCGCTGGATCGCGACGATGGGGACGTTGGGCCTCGACACGGCCTCGCTGATCGTGAACGGCGCGTTTGAATGGATGCGCGAGCGGTTGTTCCGCCCCTTCATGGCCGGTGTGATTGCCGCGCGCTATGCTGTGTTGGCCGGTGTTTGCGTGGTGCTGGCGGGGCAGGCCGCGCTGTTCATCACCGGCGATGTGCAATGGCGGTTCTTCAACGCGCCTGAACGTGGGTCAGTCACCGGCAACTTTGCCATGGTCGAAGGGGCCACGCGCGCCGACACCCTTGCCATGATGCGCGAGATGCAGCGCGCCACCGAGGCGCTGGGTCAGGAATACGAGGCCGAACACGGGCGCAACCCCATCGCTTATGTGATTGCCGAAATCGGTGGTAATGCCGGACGCGGCCTCGCCGGGACGGCCAGCAAGGACAACGACCTGCTGGGTGGCATCTCGATCGAGCTGATCGACGCCGACTTGCGCCCCTATTCGTCCTTTGCCTTTGTGGCGGCCTTGCAAGACGCGGTTGTGCATCATCCCCTCGCCGAAACAGTCAGCTTTCGTGGCTGGCGGTCGGGGCCGGGCGGTGATGCGCTGGATGTCGAGTTCTTTGGCAATGACACCGACACGCTCAAAGCCGCGTCCGAAGACCTCAAACGCGCCCTTCTGCAATACCCCGAAGTGAGCGCGGTCGAGGACAATCTGGCCTACGACAAGGAAGAGTTGATCCTCGACCTGACACCGCAAGGGCAGGCGCTTGGCTTTACCATCGACACATTGGGCCGGGCGTTGCGCGACCGTTTGAACGGGATCGAGGCGGCGACCTATCCCGATGGCCCCCGCAGCGCCGAAATCCGCGTGGAACTGCCCGATGGTGAACTGACGGCTGACTTTCTGGACCGAACCCAGATGCGCACACCTGACGGGACATATGTGCCGCTGGCCGACATTGTCAGTGTCGAACGCCGCACCGGCTTTTCCACTGTGCGCCGCGAAAACGGGGTACGGCTGATTTCCGTGACCGGCGACATCTCCGAAGACGACCCGGCCCGCGCGACCGAGATCAACGATGCCCTGGCCGAAGACATCCTGCCCACCATCGCCGCCGAACGGCAGGTCGAGTTTCGGCAGGCGGGCCTGAGCGAACAGGAAAACGACTTTCTCAACGATGCGCTGACCGGGCTGATCCTGTGTCTGGCGGGGATTTACCTGGTGCTGTCGTGGGTGTTCTCCAGTTGGACGCGGCCCATGGTGGTGATGGCGATCATTCCGTTCGGGTTGGTCGGCACGATCTATGGTCACAACGTATGGGACGTGCCGCTGAGCATGTTCACGGTGGTGGGCCTGTTGGGCATGACCGGGATCATCATCAACGATTCCATCGTGCTGGTCACGACGATCGACGATTACGCCAAGGACCGTGGACTGTTCCCCTCCATCATCGACGGCGCGTCGGACCGGTTGCGCCCGGTCATCCTCACCACGTTGACGACGGTGCTGGGCATGGCGCCACTGCTCTATGAGACGTCACAGCAGGCCCAGTTCCTCAAACCCACGATCATCACGTTGGTCTACGGTCTGGGCTTTGGCATGGTGCTGGTGCTGCTTGTGGTGCCGGCACTGGTCGCCGTGCAGCACGACATCGGGCGTCAGATCCGCGCGATGCGGCGCGGGCTGACTGCGCCTGCGCCCCCGGTGCGTTGGGGCTTTGTCGGGCTGTGGGCCATCGTGTTGGGCTGGTTCGCGGCAACGCTGGGCCACGTGATCTGGCGCGGCGTTCTGCTGCCCGAGATCGCGCAGGCCGTGCCTCAGGTGGCAGGCATGTCGCCAATGATGGCCGCGCTGGCGCTGTTTTCGGCAGGTGTCATGGCGCTGGCCTTTGCCGCCTACGTGCTTGCCGCGCTGGTGTTCCAGATCATGCGGTGGCGGCGGGCAACAGCCTAGCTGCCCGTGCAGCCTTTGATGTCCACGGCGTAGTGGCCACCCAAAATGGTGATCCGCACATTCGACCGGTCCACGCCAAAGGCACCGCCCTTTTGATGCACCATCTCGCTCACGGCAGTGACCGTGCCGCCGCGGCGGGTGGTCTTGGCCTCGCTGACCCAGACGCCGGGAACACCGGGTTCGATCACGGCAACCTCGCGCCCACCTGTGTCGGGCAAGGTGACGCGCGCCTCGATCTGCATGCCGCGATCCGTTGGGCGCAACGTACAGGTGGCTGCACTGACACCTGCCTCGCTTGCCGAATAGGGAACGTCCGCCAAGGCCGCGACAATGGCCGGTGTCGGGCTGGCATCCGGCGCGTCAAGGAGTGTGTCGAACTCAATCTGATGCGGCAGACAAACCTCGGCACAGACCCCAAGCGACATCGTGCTGCGCAGGCGCACGGGCTTGCCCGCACGCGCAGGCGTCACATAAACCGGGATCACCACCTGACCGGTGTAGCCGATCGACCGCAGCCCGTATTCCACATAGACATTCGGCGTCGGCCAGGTGACGGACACATCCCGCAAATTGCGCGCGCGGCCCCAGTCGAAATGAGGTGGAATGCCCGCATCACCGGGTGCCCGCCAATAGGTCTTCCACCCCGGTGCCAGCGTCAGGCGCAGGGCGGCAACACGTCGCCCATCGGGCAAGTCCCAACCTTGCAGGACCTCGGCCTGAACAACATCGTCAAACCCCGATTGGGCATGGGCGGATGCCGCAGCGGCACAGATTGCACCGGCGGCCAGAATGGAAAAGCGCACTGTCATGCCCCCTAGATGCCGCGCGCCGCGATAAATTCCAAGTCACGATCCGGTGCGCGACCCCCTGCCTGTGGTGCCGACAGGCCTTGTCCCGCTGCGGCCCGCGCGGCATGCTGGCACCGACACCACACGATGCGACCCCACCCAAAACAGGACCGCACATGCCCGAACCCCTCACGCTTGACCTCACAGGCGCACTCTTGGTGGCGATGCCGGGCATGGGGGATCCGCGTTTTGACCGCTCGGTCGTGTTTCTGTGCGCGCATTCCGCCGAAGGGGCGATGGGCCTGATCGTCAACAAACCCGCCGAAGACATGGCGATGGGCGAACTCTATGACCAACTCGACATTACCGCTGCACGGGCCCGCCGCCTGATGCCTGTGCATTTTGGCGGCCCGGTCGAAACCGCGCGCGGCTTTGTGCTGCACAGCACCGACTACCAATCCCGCCTGAAAACGCTGGATGTCTGCGACGGGTTCGGGATGACCGCCACCCTCGACGTGCTCGAAGACCTCGCCGCAGGCGACGGACCTGACCGCGCTCTGGTCATGCTCGGCTATGCCGGGTGGGGGCCAGGCCAGCTCGAGGCCGAGATTGCGCGCAACGGCTGGTTGACGGTGGATGCCGATCCGGGCCTCGTGTTTGGCACTGTCGATGGGGACAAATGGATGTCAGCCGTCAAGTCGCTTGGTATCGACCCGCTGGGCCTGTCGGGGGCCGCAGGCCGCGCCTGATCCACTCAATCGCGCGGGGCCGCCGCACGGCGCAGCCGGTCATTGATGGCGCGCCCCAGCCCAATCTCGGGCACCGGGGCGACGGCAATCGGGCGTCCAGATGCGTCCAACCGGTGCAGATGGTCAAACAAATGCGCCGCCGCCTCAACCAGATCACCGGAAATGGACAGGTTCAGGTCGGACTGCATCGGGCCAAACCCCAACAACTGCTCCCCCGGATGCGCATGGTTGGCATTCAAACGCAGCGCCGCACGCGGGGCGTAATGCGATACCAGCTGTCCGGGCGCCGTGATCCCGCCTTTGGCCGTGGCCAGCGGACCTGCAACCGCTTCGATCTCTTCGACCGCCAGACCACCGGGACGCAACAACGCCAGCGGCGCGCCACCCACAATGGTCGATTCGAGGCCCACCGGGCAGGGGCCGCCATCCAGAACCGCCGCAATACGGCCATCCAGCCCCGCCATGACATGATCGGCTGTGGTTGGGCTGATCCGCCCCGACGGATTGGCGGAGGGTGCCGCAATCGGGCCGCCAAACTGCTGCAACAGGGCGCGCGCGATGGGTTGTGCTGGAACCCGCAACGCCACCGTGTCCAGACCCGCCGTCACCAGTGACGACAGGCCGTGCGCGTCGCCTAATGGCACCACCAGCGTCAGAGGGCCGGGCCAGAATGCCTGCGCCAAGGCCAGCATGGCCGCATCGAAACGGCCATAGCGTTGCGCCGTCTCCAGATCCGGAACATGCACAATCAGGGGGTTAAAGCTGGGCCGCCCCTTGGCGGCATAGATGCCCGCAACGGCCGTGCCATCCCGCGCGTCTCCGCCCAGACCATAGACCGTCTCGGTCGGGAACGCGACCAACGCCCCCTCTTTCAGCAACGTGGCCGCGCGATCCAATCCATCTGCGTCGGGGGCAAGCCTGTGCGTCGTGAATTGCACCATTGTTCCTCTCTCCCCACCCCGTGACGCCGCGTTCACGTTGCGATACGCTCCGCGCAAACGCATTTATGATTTCAAAGACGCCCATTTACGCGCAGCCCTCGCGCTTGCCAAGATATCTTCCGGAGCCTGCCTCATGCCTTATCGCGCCCCCGTCGACGACTATACCTTTCTGTTCGATCACGTGGTCGGCCTGGGACAAGTGGTCAAAACGGACCGCTTTTCCGAGGCGACCAGCGACGTAACCGCCGCCATCCTGACCGAAGCGGGCAAATTGAGCGAGGACATCATGGCCCCGCTGCAACGCCCCGGCGATCTGCACCCCGCGCGGCTCGAAAACGGCGTGGTGCGCACGTCGCCCGGCTATGCCGATGGATACAAGGCCATCGCCGAAGGTGGTTGGGTCGGCATCGCGGCGGACCCCGAATATGGCGGCATGGGCCTGCCCATGACAGTGACCACAGCGGTGAACGAGATGATGTCGGCGGCCTGCCTGTCGCTGCAGCTGGCCCCGCTGATGAGCCAGGGCCAGATCGAGGCGCTGGAACACCACGCCTCCGACGCGATCAAGGAATTGTACCTGCCCCGGCTTATTTCCGGTGAATGGACCGGCACGATGAACCTGACCGAACCGCAGGCCGGATCGGACGTGGGCGCGCTGACGTCCAAGGCCGAAGACAACGGCGACGGCACGTTCAGCGTGACGGGCCAAAAGATCTATATTTCCTGGGGCGACAACGACTTTACCGACAATGTCTGCCACCTGGTGCTGGCCCGTCTGCCGGGCGCGCCTGCAGGAACCAAGGGCATTTCCCTGTTCCTCGTGCCGCGCAACCTGCCGGACGAGAACGGCAATGCTGGCGTGGCCAACAGCCTCAAGGTGGTCAGCCTCGAACACAAGATGGGCCTGCACGGCTCGCCCACCTGCGTGATGCAATACGACGGTGCAACCGGTTGGCTGGTTGGTCCCGAAGGGGGCGGCATGGCGGCCATGTTCACTATGATGAACAACGCCCGTCTGGGTGTGGGCGGACAGGGTGTAGGTGCCGCCGAAGGGGCCTACCAACACGCGCTGGCCTATGCGCTGGAACGCAAACAGGGCAAGACCAAGGGCGAGACAGGCACCATCATCGACCACGCTGATGTGCGCCGGATGCTGATGGGGATGAAGGCGGATGTGTTCGCCGCCCGCGCCATCGCGCTGTCCTGTGCCGTGGCCATCGACATGACCACCGCCACCGGTGATGCCGAATGGAAAGCACGCGCCGCCTTTCTGACGCCCATCGCCAAGGCCTTTGGCACCGAGGTCGGCATGGACGTCGCCCATCAGGGCGTGCAGATCCACGGCGGCATGGGCTTTGTCGAGGAAACGGGTGCGGCGCAATACAGCCGCGATGTCCGCGTCACCGCGATCTACGAAGGCACCAACGGCATTCAGGCCATGGACCTTGTGGCACGCAAGATGATGGACGGCGGCGAGGCGGCAAACCGTCTGCTGGACGAAATCGAAGAGCACGCCGAAGCTGCCAAAGAGCAATTCCCCGACCTGGCGGATGCGGTCTGGCAGGCGTCGGAATCGCTGCGCGAAGCGACCGACTGGTTGAACGGGCAGGGCGATCTGCAGGACCGTTTTGCTGGGGCCGTGCCGTACCTCAAGGCCTTTGCCCGCGTGCTGGGCGGCCATGTCCACCTCAAGGCGGCGGTGGCCGATGCGGGTGGCGCGCGCGAGAAACTGGCGCGCTTTTATATCCAGCGGTTGTTGCCGGAGCATGTGGGGCTTTTGGCCCATGCACAGGCGGGTGCCGGTGATCTCTATGCGTTGTCCGTCGACGAATTGGCGGCCTGAGGCGTGGCCGACGGCGCGCCTGCGGGGCTGAGATATCCGTGGGCCGATGCGCCCGAACACGGGAGCGCCACAGAGGTGGCACCCGGCGTGCTCTGGTGCCGCCTGCCGCTGCCGATGAAACTGGACCACGTCAACGTCTATGCGCTGGATGACGGCGACAGCTGGACGGTGATCGACACCGGCTTTGCCTCGAACAAGACGCGTGGCATCTGGCAGGCGCTGATGGATGGCCCGTTGGGGGGTAAGCCCATCGCGCGCGTGATCGTCACCCACCACCACCCCGACCATGTGGGGCTGGCCGGGTGGCTGCAACGCGACTTTGGTGCCGAACTGATCACAACGCGGACGGCATGGCTCTTTGCGCGGATGCTGACGCTGGACGTACAGGACCGGCCCGTGGCCGAAACGCTGCAATTTTACCGCCGCGCAGGCATGGACCCGGCCATTCTGGACCAACGCGCCAACGAACGCCCCTTCAACTTCGGGGACATCGTGGCGCCCATGCCGCTGGGCTACACCCGCATCAAACAGGGCGACACGATTCGCATGGGCGGGCGGGCGTGGGACATCCACATCGGCAACGGCCACGCGCCGGAACACGCGACCTTCTGGAGCCGCGATGACAATCTGGTGATCTCGGGCGATCAAATCCTGCCCTCGATCAGCCCGAACACTGGCGTCTACGCCACCGAACCCATGGCCGATCCGATTGGCGATTGGCTCGAGGCCTGCGAACGTCTGGCCCCGCTGGCGCACGACGATCACCTTGTTCTGGGCGGCCACAAGCTGCCGTTCACCGGCCTGCCCACGCGGATGCGGCAGCTGATCGACAATCACCACGGCGCACTTGCGCGGCTGATCGACTATATCGACACGCCGAAATCGGCGGCCCAATGCTTTGTTCCGCTGTTCAAGCGCAAGATCGGCGAAGGCGAATATGGCCTGGCCCTGGTTGAAGCCATCGCGCATCTGTCGCACCTTTACCAAGAGGGGCGCGCCAGTCGGACCAAACGGGACGACGGCGCGTGGGTGTACCAGCGCAAGGACTGAACCATGAGTGACGAAATCAAGACAACCGCCGAAGCCGCCGAGGCCGAAGCCATCCCCCGCCGTCACGAGGTCCACGCCGACCCCAACGCCCGCAACGCCGCCGACCAACCCGTGCCAAAGGGCGTGCAGAAAACGCCTGCAGCCAAGAAAAGTCCGGCGCAATGGGCCTATGAGCGGATCATCATGTATCTCAAGAATTTCGAGGAAAGCCTCGACAATGAACATGAGGCGGCGATGGGCTTTGCCGGGGGCGAGGTCGGCGTGATGCGCATCGAGGGCATGGGCTATTTCGATCCGGACATCATCACGTTCTACGGTAGCGACCCGACCGGGTCCAAAACCCAGCTTGTGCAACATGTCAGCCAGTTGAACGTGATGCTACGGGCCTTGCCCAAATCGGTGGAACAGGCCGAGCCGAACCGCATCGGTTTCCGGCTGGCCCAGGACCTCGAAGACGGCAGCGCCTGACGGGCGCATATCGCAACCCGGCCCGCGCGCCAAAGACGCAGTGACAGGCTGCGCCAGATGCGCTAAAGCCCGGCCAAGCCAACAGAGAAGGAAGCGGACATGTCGGACCACAAACACGGCGAGATGGACACAAAGACCCACGAAAAGACCTTTGACGCGTTCATGCAGTGGACGACATGGTCGGTGGTCGCGATTCTGGTGCTGATCGTCGGCATGGCAATCTTTATCAGCTGATCCCAGCCTGACCTGCGAGCGTGGTGGAGTGCGGATGATGCGTGTTTTTGCGGTTTTGGCTGTGGTTCTGGCCCTTGGTGCCTGTGCCGAAGCCCCTGCAATCCCCTATGCGTCGGATGACCGCGTGGCCGCATCGGCCTACCGCGCGCCGGGGCCTAACACGATGACGTTGATGACCATGGTCAGCAACCGAAACGGCAAGGGCGCGCATTCGGCCCTGATGATCAACGGCGCGCAACGGGTGATCTTTGACCCGGCAGGGTCGTTCGTGAACGAACGTGTGCCCGAGCAGGAAGACGTGCTGTATGGCGTGACGCCTGCCGTGCTCAAGGGCTACAAGAGCGCGCATGCGCGCAGCACGTTTCACGTCGTCTCTCAGACCGTGGAACTGACCCCCGAACAGGCGGCGGTTGCCTTGCAGTTGGTGCAGACAAACGGGGCCGTGCCGCGCGCCTTTTGCACCAATGCCACCACCTCGCTGATGCAGCAGATCCCCGGATTCGAGAGCATCGACGTGACGTTCTTTCCCACCAACCTGATGGAGCAGATGGCCGCCTATCCCGGTGTGGTGGAAGAGAAGTATTTTGAAGACGATGATGGCACAATCGTGGACGGTGTCGCCGGTATCGTGATCCCGGATTGACGCTGTGCGGACGCTGTTTGCCCTTTGGGCAAAGACGCCCCGCCCACCGTCCCGTCAGCCCAGACCATAGACCAGTGCAAAGAGGGTGATCGCGCCTGCGCCGATGGCGGCAAAGACGTTTCTGGTCCAGATGCCCACGGCCAGTGTGATAATGGCAGCGGCGATTCGTGTCGGCTCCGTCTGTCCGTCTTCGCCGGAAAAGACCACCAGTGGTGCCACCAGCGCGGGCAGGATCGCAACAGCCGTGTAGCGCAGGTGGCGCAGCAGCCAGTCGGGCAGGGGACGGTCACCGACAAAGCCTAGGAAGGTGAAGCGCAGCAGGAAACTGCCTGCGCCGAGGCCGAAGATGACGAGCCACAGTGTGTCTTTGTCGATCATGGCGCGCGCCCCTTGAGCCACAGTTCGGCCTGTGCGCCCGCCATCATCCCAAGTGCGCCAGCCACGATCAGGCCAAGCGAATAGGGGATGCTTGCCGCCAGGAGGCTGACCACCACCGCCACACCTGCAGCGATCAGGTGCGGCAGCGTGCGCATCATCGGGGCCACCATCGACAGGAAAGCAATGGGCAGGGCAAAGTCCAACGGGATGCCCGGTGGCAGCGACGTGCCAAGGGCGGCGCCGGCATAGCTGCATGCAAACCACACGATCATCACCAGCGTACAGGTGCCAAAGAAGTAGGCCATGCGTTGCGGCACCGTCATCTCTGGCACAGCGTCGAACTTGGCATGGCTGAGCGCATAGCTCTGATCGACCAGCAGGTAGGCCGCAAAGATCCGTTGCCACAGCGGGGCTGTGCCCAGAAACGGCGTCAAGGCCGCGGAATACATCGCCACCCGCAGGTTCACCGCCAATGCCGAAATCAACACGATCACAGTGGGCGCTTCGTCCTGCATCAGTTGCAGCGCGGTGAATTGCGCCGCCCCCGCGATCACCACGATCGAAAAGCTCATGACCTCGAACACGTTCAACCCGGCCTCTGTGGCCAGCACGCCGAACAGCATCGCAAAGGGTCCGGCCACCACGACAAAGGGCGCTCCGTCGCGAACGCCGGCCCAAAAGGCGGATTTGGTGGTGGTGGTGGACATGCACGCGCCTTAGATTGAATGGCACCACACGTAACCATCACACATCGGGGATGCAATTGGCTCAAGACACTGATTTGGACGGTTACCTGATCGCCCCCGATCCCGCGGCCACACGGCTGACGCGGCCTGTGCAGGGCCACGACCAGACCGGCGCGCCCGTGGACCTGTCCGTGGTCGAGGAACGGCCCCTCACCATCTTTCTCAACGCGCAGGAAATCGTCACCGCAATGACCATCGGCGACTACCCCGACTACCTCGCACTTGGGTTTCTGCGCAATCAGGGCATGTTGACCGCCGACGATGAGATCACGGGCGTCGACTATGACGAAGAACTGGACACCATTGTCGTGCGCACGGCCCGCACCACCAATCACGAAGACAAGCTGAAGAAAAAGACGCGCACCAGCGGTTGCGCCGTCGGCACCGTGTTCGGTGACATGATGGAAGGGCTGGACGATGTGCGCCTGCCGCCCACCCCGGTGCGGACCTCATGGCTTTATGCGCTGGCGGCCCGGATCAACCGCACGCCGTCGCTCTACCTGCAGGCGGGGGCCATCCACGGCACGGTCCTGTGCCAGGGCGATCAGCCGCTGGTCTATATGGAGGACGTGGGCCGTCACAACGCGGTGGACAAGATCGCGGGCTGGATGATGGCCAATGACGTAACCGCGGATGACAAGATCCTCTACACCACGGGGCGACTGACCTCTGAAATGGTGATCAAGACGGCGATGATGGGCATCCCTGTGCTTGCCTCCCGCTCGGGCTTTACCGCCTGGGGGGTCGAGATTGCACAACAGGTGGGTCTGACGCTGATCGGGCGGATGCGCGGCCAGCGTTTCGTTTGCCTCAGCGGTGAAACCCGCCTGATCCGTGACATCGACCCATCAACCGTCCCGGACGAGGGCCGCAAGAGCGGGCGCAAAGGGGCGCGCACATGATCCCGCCCGTCGGCATCATCCTCGCCGGAGGGCAGGCAACCCGCATGGGCGGCGGTGACAAGGGGCTGCGCACGCTGGGCGGGCAAACCCTGATGGATCATGTGATGGACCGGCTGTCGCCACAGGTGTCGGACATGGCGCTCAATGCCAATGGCGACCCGACCCGCCTGCGCCACCTGAACCTGCCGGTGATTGCCGACAGCGTATCGGGCTTTGCGGGTCCGCTGGCAGGTGTGCTGGCGGGGCTCGACTGGGCCGCTGAACAGGGGGCGGACACCATCGTGACGGTCGCCGCTGACACGCCGTTCTTTCCCTGCGACCTCGTTCCGCGCCTGCAGTTGGCAACCGAGGGGATGACACACCCGCTTGCGCTGGCCGCTACACCCGATCCGAAACGCGGCATGGCCCGGCACCCGACCTTCGGCCTCTGGCCCGTGGCGCTGCGTGATGACCTGCGCGCGGCACTGGACCAGGGCGTACGCAAAGTTGTCCAATGGACTGACACGCACGGCGCCCGCACCGCGTCCTTTCCGGACGAGGCCGCATTCTTCAACATCAACACACCCGACGACCTGACCCGCGCCGAGGCAATGCTATGAACATCTACGGCGTCGTCGGTTGGAAAAACGCAGGCAAAACCGGCCTGATGGAACGGCTCGTGACCGAGATCACCGGGCGCGGCCTGTCGGTGTCCACGGTCAAACACGCGCACCACACCTTCGATGTGGACCATCCGGGCAAGGACAGCCACCGCCACCGCGTTGCGGGCGCCACCGAAGTGTTGCTGGCCTCGCGCAACCGCTTTGCTCTGATGCACGAGCTGCGCGATGCCCCTGAACCGACGCTGACCGACCTGTTGACGAAACTCTCGCCCGTCGATCTGGTCCTGATCGAAGGGTACAAACGTGACACCCACCCCAAGATTGAGGCCCACCGCGCCGCCACCGGCAATCCGCTGATCGCGCCGGATGATCCCACCATTCAGGCCGTGGCCAGTGACACCCCCCTGTCGCTCGACCGGCCCGTGTTCGACCTGAACGACACGCGCTCCATTGCCGATTTCATCCTGCACCAGGTGGGGCTGTGATCATGGCCGAACCAATGCCGGGATTTGACAAGGTCATCATCGTCGACTGGTCCGCCTCAAAAACCCCGTCGCGGGTGACACCGTCGGCCGATGCCATCTGGATCGCCGTGGCCGAAAACGGCACCACAACCTGCACCTACCACCGCACCCGCGCCGATGCGGTCCAGACCCTGTGCCGACACTTCGACGCCGCACTTGATGCCGGTCAAAGGGTGCTGGCCGGGTTTGATTTTCCCTTTGGCTATCCCGCCGGATTTGGCCGGGTTGTCGCGGGGTCGGATGACCCGCTTGTCCTTTGGGAAACGCTCGCGGACCGGATTGAAGACGCGGACAACAACGCCAACAACCGCTTTGACGTGGCGCGCATGTTCAACCGTCAGTTTCCCGGCGTTGGCCCGTTCTGGGGCTGTCCCGAAGGTCTGGCAGACGACGACCTGCCAACCAAAGGTACTGCGCGCCACGGTCACGGTCTGCCGGAACGGCGGCAGGTCGAGACGCGCATCGCCTCCGCTCAACCCTGTTGGAAACTCTTCACTACCGGGTCTGTCGGGTCGCAGGCGCTGTTGGGGATTGCGCGGTTGCAGGGGCTGCGCGCGCGATACGGCGCTACGCTGTCGGTCAGCCCGTTCGAGGTGCCGGACACGCCGATTGTCCTGGCCGAAATCTATCCCTCGATGCTGGCCCCGGATGTGGCCGCGCGGCAAGGCCCGGACGAGATCAAGGACCGCGCGCAAGTGCGCGTGTTGGCGGATGCTTTTGCTGGGGTGGCACCGGACGCGCTCGACGCGATGCTGCGCGAAGGTGACCGGACAGAGGGCTGGATCCTCGGGCTTGGTCACGAGGACGTCCTGAGGGCCGCTCTTGGCGATGCACCGGTGCCGTTGCGCAATGACTGTTTTGCCTTGCCGCCGGGTGTGGATTGGACGCCTGTGGACACCGCGCTGGCCGATTTGCGCGCGCGTCTGGGCCCGGTTGTCGGGCAGGCAGACGTGGCTGTTGCGGATGCTCTGGGCCGCGTACTGGCGCGCGATGTGGTGGCCCGCCGCGCGCATCCACCCCTCGCAAACACGGCGGTGGATGGTTACGGATTTATGAACGGCAGGGGTCCGGGACCCCACCAGATATCGCTTGTGGCCGCAGATATGGCGGCAGGCGCGGTGCCGGACACCGCTGTCCCCGCGGGGACAGCCATCCGCATCCTGACTGGTGCGGCCCTGCCACCCGGCGTCGACACCGTGATCCTGCAAGAGGACGTGAGCGTCGCGGATGGCGCTATCCGCTTTGTCGGTCCCATCCGGCAGGGGGCCAACACCCGCAAGGCGGGCGAGGACGTTCAAGAGGGCGCTGTGGTGCTGTCTCGCGGGCGACGTTTGACCGCTGCCGACCTTGCACTGTTGTCGGCGGTGGGCGTGGCCGAGGTGGCGGTTCATGCGCAGTTGCGGGTGGGGGTTTTGTCCACCGGTGACGAACTGGTACCTGCGGGGGCTGTGGCGCGGCCCGGACAGATCCACGATGCAAATCGCCCGATGCTGATGGGGCTGATTGCCCAGATGGGGCATGTTCCCGTTGATCTGGGATGTGTGCCGGACGACCGCGCGGCTTTGCGTGCGCGGCTCGACGCGGCGGCGGGTGCGCAGGCGGATGTGATCCTGACCAGCGGTGGCGCATCGGCGGGGGATCATGACCACGTGTCGGCCCTGTTGACCGAAGCGGGCGCAATGGCGCTCTGGCGTATCGCGATCAAACCCGGTCGCCCCTTGGCTCTGGGGATGTGGCAGGGCGTTCCGGTCTTTGGCCTGCCGGGCAATCCTGTGGCGGCGATGGTGTGCACCCTGGTGTTTGCAGGCCCGGCGCTGGCGCAGATGGCAGGGGCCGCGTGGCGCGCACCGCAGGGCTTTGATGTCCCCGCGGGGTTCACCAAGTCCAAGAAGGCGGGGCGCCGCGAATACCTGCGCGCACGGATGCGCGACGGGCGTGCCGAGGTCTTTGCCTCCGAAGGGTCCGGGCGGATCAGTGGTCTCAGCTGGGCCGAGGGGCTGGTCGAATTGCCCGACGCCGCCGCAGAGATCGCGCCCGGCGATCCGGTGCGTTTCATCCCATGGGGCGGGTTCGGGATCTGATGTGACTTGGTGGTCTGGTGGGCGCGGTGGTTCTAGTCGAACGTGCCGGCCACACGTCCCAGCAACATGAACGCCCGTGCGGTGCGTGTGTCGCTCAGCGCGGACACTTCGGCATCGGTTGCGGTTTGGGCAAAGGCTGAAATCGTCTTGTCAAAGCGGCGCAGGAAATGGTGCGCGGCATCGCGAAAGATCGGGTCCTGTTTCATCCGGCCCGCCGTCAAGGCCAGTGACGACCGGTCCCGCACGCCGCCAAGTGCTGCGACCGGACGCCCGCGCGCGCCTTCGGCGAACTGGCGCCAGATTTCGGGACGCGCCCGGTCGGGACGCAGGTCATCCATATAAATGCCGTCCTGGCTGAGCAGGGTCAGGATGTCTTGCGCGGCCTGGATCAGCTGCGCAGTCTCGCGGTCCCGCATGGCCTTGCGGAGGGCGGCAAAGCCTTCTTCGTCTTCGGCGGTCTCGGGAAAGTTCAGCGCGCGGATGAAATATTCCGTCTCAAGCGGCGGCGCGATCTCTTCGGCGGTGGTGCCGAGGGCGAGGGTCGGTTGATCACCGGTTTCTTCGGCTGTGAGCGCAGCCGACGCACGGGCCGGAGCCGGGTCGTCGCGGCGGCTGGTCTGGAACGTGGCAAGTGCCGTTTCGGTGTTGCGTGTGGCGGCGGCGATTTCATCGAGCTTGCGCGCAACCGATGGTTCGTCCGAGATGTTGCGACCCTGGTTTTGCGCGATATAGGCCTGCCGGATGGCGTCAATGGCGGCTTGGAGACGTTGGCTTTCTTCGCGCATGACGCGGGACGAGCGCGCGGCGGTCGCCGCCACCCAAATCATCGCCACAGGCATGAACACCGCCAGCATCGTGATCAGAAAACGCAAGCCTTCGCCGGTGGTGGCCGTGTCCTCGCCCGACAGCATGAAGTAGGCGGCAGCGCCCACAAGCCAGATGGCCGACATCACAAGCGCCGCCACCTCGATCCCGGTGACGCCGCCCTGTCTGGGCTTGTCATAGATCCCGAGCGGTGTCGGGCGTGACTGTGATGCGGATTTGTCGGCCATGGCCTCAGCTATAGACGATTTTCAGCACTTCATAGGACTTTTCACCGCCGGGTGTCCGCACCTCGACGCTGTCGCCCTCTTCTTTGCCGATCAACGCCCGTGCGATAGGCGATTTAATGTTCAGAAGTCCCTTTTCGATGTTGGCCTCGTATTCGCCAACGATCTGGTAGGTCTTTTCTTCGTCCGTGTCCTCGTCCACCAGCGTGACGGTTGCGCCGAATTTGATGGCGCCGGACATCTTGGAGGGATCGATCACGTCGGCCAGCGAAATCACGCCTTCGAGTTCCTTGATCCGGCCCTCGATGAAGGACTGTTTTTCCTTGGCCGAATGGTATTCGGCGTTTTCGGACAGGTCGCCATGTTCGCGTGCTTCGGCAATCGCCTTGATGATGGCGGGCCGTTCTTCGGTCTTGAGATGTTTCAATTCCGTTTCCAGTGCGGTCGCACCGGCGCGGGTCATTGGGATCTTTTCCATCTGCGTCGTCCTAATTGCGAGCGGCGGCCCCGCAATGGGAGCCGCCGGTACATGCGATGGACGATACCTGACCCAATGGGGCGGGGGAATGCAAGTGGATTTGCATGGGGGCGCTGCCCCCGGCCTGCGGCCTCCCCCGAGGTATTTGATGCGAAAGGAAGGGGTCAGTCGTATTGCACCACTTCGTATTCGATGCCGTCATGGTCATGAAAGTAGAACCGTTGGCCGGGTTCGTAATCGTAGTGTTCGCCCGGTTCGAACCCTGTGGCGACAACCCGGTCGCGCATGGCGGCGATGTCGTCCACAACCACCGCGATGTGGTTGAGCCCGCCGGTGGTGGTGTAATTGTCCTCGCGCGCGGCGAGGCCACCGTCCTTGGGCACGTAAAGTGCAAGGTAGTGGGTGTCGGTGCCCACATGGACCGAGTAGCCCACATCGCGCGAGCCACCTGTCCAGCGGACATGCCAGCCAAAGAGGTCGCACATCCAGCGCGCGGTCGCATCAGGGTCGGTGACAGTGTAGTTGGTGTGTTCGAGGTGTGCGGTCATTGCGCTTTCCTTTTGCTGTGGTCTGGGGGTAGTGTCCGACCTCAAGTCAACTTGAGGTCAAGGACTTTTTTGGATGGGTGTTTCAGAAGGTTTGAGCATTGGCGATATTGCGGCGCGGACGGGCCTCGCGGTGTCTGCGATACGGTATTACGAAGACGAAGGTCTGGTGGCCCCGTGGCGTAATGCAGGCGGGCGTCGCCGGTTCCAGCGCGCGGACATCCGGCGATTGAGTTTCATCATGGTGGCGCAGCAGTTCGGTTTTACCCTGGCCCAGATCAGGGTCGAGTTGGACCGGTTGCCCCGGCACCGTGCGCCGACAAAGGCGGATTGGGCGCGCATCAGTGGGACGTTTCGGGATGGGTTGAACGACCGCATCGCGCGGTTGGAAAAGCTGCGCGATACGTTGGACGGCTGTATCGGCTGCGGGTGTCTGAGCCTTGAGGCATGTGCGCTGTATAACCCGGCGGATCAGGCCCATGGATATGGCAAGGGGCCGCGTTATTTGCTGGGGGATGCGCCGGCGGGGCAGGAATCCGTATAACGTGTCGTCGTTTCGTGAATTTTTTCTGGATTTTTTCACGACAGCAAGGCACGAAGTTGCGCAACGGGCAGCTGTAAGCTAGCGACGGGAAAATTTGCGCGTGTGCGCAGGAGCGAAAAGGGAGCCGCCGGATATGGCAGAGATCGAACGCGAAGCGATGGAATATGATGTGGTGATTGTTGGTGCGGGGCCTGCGGGCCTGTCGGCAGCCATTCGCCTCAAGCAGTTGGATGCGGATCTGAACGTGGTCGTTCTGGAAAAGGGGTCCGAGGTCGGCGCGCATATCCTGTCGGGGGCTGTTCTGGATCCGTCGGGGTTGGATGCGTTGATCCCGGATTGGCAGGAAAAAGGCGCGCCGTTGAACGTGCCGGTCAAGGACGATAGCTTTTACATGCTGGGCGAGGCGGGTCAGATCCGTATTCCCAATTTCCCGATGCCGCCGCTGATGAACAACCACGGCAACTACATCGTGTCGATGGGCAATGTGTGCCGCTGGATGGCCGAGCAAGCCGAAGAGATGGGCGTCGAGATTTTCCCCGGCATGGCCTGTTCCGAGCTGGTCTACGGTGACAATGGCGAGGTGAAGGGCGTTGTGGCGGGGGTCTTTGGCCTTGAGGCGGACGGGTCCATTGGTGAGGGCACCGAGCCGGGCATGGAGTTGCACGGCAAGTACGTGTTCCTGTCCGAGGGTGTGCGTGGGTCGCTGTCGAAGGAAGTGATCGGCAAGTACAACCTGTCGGCGGGCAAGGAGCCGCAGAAATACGGCCTTGGCATGAAAGAGATCTGGGAGATCGACCCGGCCAAGCACCGCGAAGGGTCTGTCACGCACACGATGGGCTGGCCTCTGGGGTCCAATGCGGGCGGTGGGTCGTTCATCTATCACCTTGAGAACAATCAGGTTTACGTGGGCTTTGTTGTTCACCTGAACTACAAGAACCCGCATCTGTTCCCCTACATGGAATTCCAGCGGTTCAAGCATCACCCGATGGTTGCGGACCTGCTCGAGGGCGGCAAGCGCGTGGCCTATGGCGCGCGTGCCATTTCCGAAGGCGGATACCAGTCGATGCCCAAGATGGTGGCACCGGGTGTGGCGCTCTTGGGTTGTTCGGTGGGTATGGTCAACGTGCCGCGGATCAAGGGCAACCACAACGCGATGCTGTCGGGCAAGGCCGCAGCCGAGGCCGCATTCGATGCGATCAAGGCGGAGCGGTCGGGTGACGAGCTGACGGCCTATGAGGCCGAGGTGCGCACGGGCGCGATTGGTGCAGACCTGAAAAAGGTGCGCAACGTCAAGCCGTTGTGGTCGAAATACGGTCTGGTTGCGTCGCTGGTTGGTGGCGGTCTGGACATGTGGACCAACACGATGGGCTTTTCACTGTTCGGCACGTTGGGGCATGGCAAGAACGATGCGGATGCCACCGATGCGGCCAGCAAGCACACGGCGATCGATTATCCGAAGCCGGATGGCAAGCTGTCCTTTGATCGGCTGACCAACGTCGCCTTTAGCTTTACCAACCACGAAGAAAGCCAGCCTGCGCACCTACGTCTGACGGATGACACGGTGCCGGTGGGTGTGAACCTGGCCAAATACGCGGGCCCTTCGGCGCGGTATTGTCCAGCGGGCGTGTATGAGTTTGTCGAGGAAGAGGGCAAGGACACGCGCTTTGTCATCAACTTTCAGAACTGCGTGCACTGCAAGACCTGTGACATCAAGGATCCCAGCCAGAACATCACCTGGACCACGCCGCAGGGCGGGGATGGGCCGAATTATCCGAACATGTGACCCACGGGCACACTGCAACACGGAACGCCGGGCCATCGTGCCCGGCGTTTTGTCGTTTTGCGCGCCCGTTTGCAGATATGATGACCATTTCGCGAGGCCGCGTTGCACCCTGCGTCAGACGTGTTAGCGTGTGCGGGAAACCACAAATAAAGGCAGTGTTGTACCCGTGATCCGATCGCTTCTCAGCAGCGCCGCATTGGCGGCCCTTGTCACTCTGACCGCGCAGTCCGGTCTGGCGCAATCCATTGCGGGTCCCTACCTTGCCGGACGTCAGGCCGCGCGCAACAGCGACTTTGAGGCGGCGGCGCGGTATTACACGCAGGCCCTGGCACGCACCCCGGACAGTCCAGGTCTCATGGAGGCGTCCGTGACCTCGCATCTGGGGATGGGCCGCATTGACCGGGCAGTGCCGATTGCCAAACAGATCGAGACGCGCGGGTTGCGCAGCCAATCGGCGCATATGGCGGTGATTGCGGACCTGCTGGCGCGTGAGGATTATGACAGCTTTCTTGCGCGGGACGTGGAAACGCTGGGCATTGGGCCGTTGGTCGATGGGCTCTTGGTGGCCTGGGCGCGGATCGGTGCCGGAGACGTTGATGGCGGTCTGGCCGGGTTTGACGAGATTGCAGGCGAACGCGGTGTGCGCGGTTTTGCCATGTATCACAAGGCGATGGCGCTGGCGGGTCTGGGCGATTTCGAGGCGGCGGAGGCGCTGTTTTCCGACGAGGCGGGGCCGTTGCAACAAACGCGTCGGGGTGCGATGGCGCGCGCCGAGGTGCTGTCGCAACTGGGCCGCAATGACGACGCCATCGCCTCGCTGCGCGCGGCCTTTGGCAACTCCACCGACCCGGAACTGAGCGCGATGGTACTGGCGCTGGAGGCGGACGAACGCCTGACATTCACCCACATCACCTCGCCCCGCGATGGTGCGGCCGAGGTGTTCTATTCCCTCGCGGGCGCACTGCGTCAGGAGGCGGGGCCGGATTACACACTGATCTATGGCCGCGTGGCGCGCCATCTGCGGCCCGATCACGTGGACGCGCTGTTGCTCAATGCCGACCTGCTCGAAGAGATGGAGCAGTTTGCCCTCGCCAACGCGGCCTACAAACAGGTGCCGGACGATCACCCGGCCTTTCACGCCGCTGAACTGGGGCGCGCCGCCGCCTTGCGCCAATCGGGCAAGCCTGATGCGGCGATCGAAGTGCTGGAGCAACTGGCCAAGCGGTTCGGCGATCTGCCGATTGTGCATTCCACCCTTGGTGACGTTCTGCGCCAGCAAGACCGTTTCGAAGAAGCGGTCGCTGCCTATGACATCGCCATCGACCTGACCGAAGAAGGCGAGCGCGGTGCGTGGTTCCTGCATTATGCGCGCGCGATCTCGCTGGAGCGGAGCAAGGACTGGACCCGTGCGGAGGCTGATTTCCGCCGTGCACTGGAGTTGAACCCCGGCCAGCCGCAGGTGCTGAATTACCTTGGTTACTCGCTGGTGGAAAAGCAGATCAAGCTGGACGAGGCGTTGGGCATGATCGAAGAGGCCGTCGCGGCCAGCCCCGAGTCGGGCTATATCGTCGACAGTCTGGGCTGGGTTCTTTACCGGTTGGGCCGCTACGAAGAAGCGGTGGGCCACATGGAGCGGGCGGTGGAACTGATGCCGGTGGATCCTGTGGTGAACGACCATTTGGGCGATGTGTATTGGGCCGTGGGACGCGTGCGCGAGGCACAGTTCCAGTGGATGCGCGCGCTGTCCTTTGTCGATCCCGAAGACGCGGATGCAGAGGCCGATCCCGACCGGATGCGCCACAAGCTCGAGGTGGGTTTGGACAAGGTGCTGGAAGAAGAAGGCGCGGCACCGTTGCAGGTGGTAAATGACGACGGTTGAGGTCTTTGCCCCGGCCAAGATCAATCTGACATTGCATGTGACCGGGCAACGGGCGGATGGCTATCACCTGCTCGACAGTCTGGTGGCCTTTGCGGATATCGGGGACCGTGTGACCCTGCATGCGGACTGGCGCGACAAGGCCTTTGAGGTCACCGGGCCGGAGGCTGCGCCGGAGCTGGAAAGCGACAGCAACATCATGTGGCATGCGGCCACGAAGTTCTGGACGCCAGACAGGCCGCTCTCGATGCAGTTGGAGAAACACCTGCCGATGGCGTCGGGCATCGGCGGTGGGTCGGCGGACGCGGCGGCGACCTATCGCGGCTTGCTGAGGCTGCGTGCGGCGGTTGAGGGGCGGGATGTGCCACGTGATCCGACCCCGCAGGATGCGCAGGATCTGCTGGAGATCGGGGCCGATGTGCCGATGTGTGTGCTCAGCGACCCGGCCCGTGTGCAGGGCATCGGGGAACAGATCACGCCCGTGCCGGACCTGCATGCCTATCCGGTTGTGCTGGTCAATCCGCGCGTACAGGTGTCCACGCCCGCCGTGTTTAAACGGTTGGAGGCAAAAGATAATCCGGCGCTGGAGCCATGGCCCGCACCCTTTGATGACCGGGATGCGGCGCTGGCATGGATGCGGACGCAGCGCAACGATTTGCAGGCCGCGGCCATTCAGGACTGCCCGCAGATTGGTGATGTTTTGGCGGCGCTGGAACACAGCGGGCCGTGCCAACTGGCCCGGATGTCAGGGTCGGGGGCAACGTGCTTTGGCCTGTTTGACCGGATGCACATGGCCACGGATGCCGCAGAGGCGATCCGCGCGGCGCACCCCGGTTGGTGGGTGCAGGCAGGGCGTTTGAACGGTGGCAGGCGCGCTGTGCCTCAGTTGATCCGTTCAACAACGTAGTCGGCCAGATCCACGAGCATCGTCTTCAGGTCGTGATCGGGCAGGGTGGTCAGCGCCTGTTTGGCTTTGCTGGCCCAGGCGATTGCGTCATCCTTGGTCGCATCAAGCGCGCCGTGTCTGTGCAAAAGCGCCAGCGCGTGATCGAGGTCGCCGTCGTCCTGTTTGCCCTTTTCGATGGTGCGTGACCAGAACGCGCGTTCCTCGGCATCGGCCTGTGCCACCGCCTTGATCACCGGCAGGGTCAGTTTGCGTTCGCGGAAATCGTCGCCCACGTTCTTGCCTGTGGCCGCGGACATGCCTTGGTAGTCCAAGAGGTCATCGACGATCTGGAACGACACGCCAAGCGCGTCGCCATAATCAAAAAGCGCCTGCACTGTTGCATCATCCGCGCCCGCGATCACGCCACCAACCTCGGTGGCGGCGGAAAACAGGGCGGCGGTCTTACCGCGCACCACTTGCAGATAGACCGCCTCGTCGGTGGCCAGATCCTGAGCGGCGGTCATTTGCAGCACTTCGCCCTCTGCAATGGTGGCGGAGGCATCGGACAGGATGCGCAGGACGCGCATGTTGTCTGTCTCTGTCATCAGCTGGAAACTGCGGGAAAATAGATAGTCCCCCACCAGCACCGATGATTTGTTGTCCCACAAGAGGTTCGCCGTGGGGCGACCCCGGCGCTGGGCGCTTTCGTCCACCACGTCGTCATGCAGCAGGGTGGCGGTATGAATGAACTCGACCGTCGCGGCGAGATGCACGTGATAGGGGCTGGTGTTGCCGCACATGTGCGCCGTTGCGAGCGTCAGCATGGGGCGCAAACGCTTGCCGCCCGCCTCGACCAGATGGCGCGTGACCTCGGGGATGCGGGGCGCGTGTTTGGACGCCATACGGTCCTGAATCAGCTGATTTACAGCCTCCAGATCATCCGCCAGCCATGCCGCCAGACGGTCATGCGGTTTTGCGATGTCAGATGCGTCCATACCTTGCCCCAATGCACCCCCTCGACATTTGCGACGGGATGCCCCTACATCCATGATATGAAGGAACTTTTGCGCAGCACCGACCCGACGATCATCGCCTTTGCCACGGCCCTTCTCGAGGGCGAGGATATAGCCTGCTTTCAGATGGACGTAAATATGAGCATCCTCGAAGGTGGCATCGGAATTTTCCCCCGGCGGCTGATGGTGCGGGCCGACGAATATGACGCAGCTCTGCGGGTGATGCAGGACAATGAGATCGACCTCGGACAGTGATCTGACCCACGACGCCTTTCTGGGCGGACGGCTGCATCTGTGGCAGCCGCGCGCGGGCTATCGCGCGGGCGTCGATCCGGTGTTGCTGGCGGCGAGTATTCCGGCCAAGGCGGGGCAGTCGGTTCTGGATCTGGGGTGTGGTGTTGGCGCGATTGCGCTGTGTCTGGGCGAGCGGGTGCCTGGGCTGGCGTTGATGGGGGTGGAGCGCCAGAGCGATTACGCGGCGCTGGCCGCGCGCAATGGCTTGCCCACGCAAACGGCGGACATCACCGCCCTGCCTGCAGACCTGCGGGCGCGCAGTTTTGATCATGTGGTTGCCAACCCGCCCTATTTTGACCGTACGGCGGGACACAGCGCCACCGATCAGGGCCGCGAGGGCGGACGGGGCCACGACACACCGCTGGCACAGTGGATTGATGTCGCCGCGCGGCGGTTGCGTCACAAGGGTTTCCTGCACATGATCCACCGGGCCGAGCGGGTGCCGGACATGCTGATCGGGGCGCAGGGTCGCCTTGGATCGCCGGAAATCTGGCCGATTTCCCCACGGGTCGGAAAACCGGCAGAGCTGGTGATTTTTCGGGCGCGCAAGGATGGGCGGGCGGAATTTCGCCTCCATTCTCCGATCATTTTACACGAAGGGGCGCAGCATGAACGGGATGGCGACAGCTATACCCCTGAAATTCAAGCAGTTTTGCGCGACGGTGCTGCTCTGGCGCTTTAATCTTTCGTTAAGGTTGCACTGATTGAGTTGTCCACATGCTGCGCGTGCGGCGTGACTTGGCGCATATCTTGTGCTTGGCTGGACGTGCACTTTGTCAGCAAGGAGGACTACATGAGCATCACAGCCCATCTCGAAGAGTTGAAAAAGAAGCACCAGAGCCTGAGCGATCAGGTTGACTTGGCCCAGCGATCCCCCGGCACGGATCACGTCGAAGTTGCCGCGATGAAAAAGCAAAAGCTGAAACTGAAAGAAGAGATCACGCGCCTGTCCGGCTGATGGACTAACCCCGTGACCTAAAGCTCGCACGTGCGGCCAGAAGCGCACCGGCTGTAATCAGGATTGCGGCCCCGGCCAGCGATACGCTGGGCGCCGCAACGCCAGCCACCACCAGGACCACAGTCGACAGCAACGGCGCCGCATAGGATGCGGTGCCGAGAATCTGGATATCGCCGCGTTTGACCCCGATGTCCCACACATAAAACGCAAGGCCCACCGGCCCGAGGCCCAGGGCAACCGCGCTGGCCCAGCCCAACAGGCCCTGGGGCCAAACCGTTTGCTCGGTCATCAGGTGAAGCGGCACGGACAAAGCCGCGCTGGCGAGGCAAAACACCGCCACTGACGCCGTCGGCACCGTGCCGAACCGGCGCGATACAACCGAATAGCTCGACCATGTCAGCGCACAGGCCAGCGCTAATGCGTAACCAGGCAGGGCGTCTGCCTCGAACCCATTCGCGCCGCCTGTGACGATCAGGGCGGCACCCGCAAACCCGACCACCGCGCCGACCACATGGCCCGCGCGCAGTTTTTCCCCCGGCAACAGCCCGGACAACAGAACAATCAACAGGGGCCAGAGATAGGCGATCAGGCTGGCCTCGGCGGCGGGGGCGAGGCGCAGCGCGGAAAAGTAGAGCGCGTGATAGCCAAAAAGCCCAAGCGTCCCAAAGGCATAGACGCGCAACGGCACCGCGCGCAGTTGCGACAGCCCACCGGTGGCGGCGGTCCAGATCATGCCCAATGTGCCGCCGATCAAAAAGCAAATAGCGTTCAACAGGAACGGGGGCGTGGGCGCGGAACCGACCGTAAACAGGGCCAACGTGCCCCAGAGGACAACCGCGCCAAATCCGATCCAGGTGGCTGTGCCGCGTGTCATGGGCGTTGATAATCCGAGGCAGGTACGCGTGTCATCGCGTTGGTTATATGCGCGTTCTTTTCTATTTCGGAAATAATCCAGTCCCGAAACGCGGCGATATGGGGCCGTGTTTCGGCCCCGCTTGCACAGAGGAACCGGAAACGCGCGCCGGTGTCGAGCGCGACCGGAAAGGGGGCCACAAGTCGCCCGTCATTCAGATCCTTGACCACAAGCGCGCGCCGTCCCAGCACAACGCCCACCCCGGCCAGAGCGGCGTCAACGGCGTGATCCGCCTGGCTGAACCGCGGCCCGTGGGTAGGGGCGTGTTCGATCCCCATCGCCCGGAACCAGGTTTCCCAGTCGCTGCGCGGGTTGAGGTAATTTATGCTGTCGTCAAAGATCAGCGGCGCAGTTGTCAGGCTTTGGGGGGTCGGAAACCGTTCGGCCATGGCGGGGGTCATCACGGGGCAGACCCATTCCTGGGCCAGAGGCACGGAATAGAGCCCCTCGTCCGTGGTACGCCCAAAGCGGATGGCCACGTCGATGGCGTCACGACCAAAGTCCATGAGCTTGAGCGAGGCGGAGAACCGCAATTCAATCTCCGGGTGCCTGTGCGCAAATTCGTAGAGGAGCGGGGCCAGCCATTTTGAGGTAAACGCCGGGCCTGCTGTCACTGTAAGGGTATGATTGTCTTGCGTTCTTTCAGCGGATCGCCAAGCGGCGGCGAGCGTTTGAAATCCGTCTTGAACACCGGGCGCGAGGGCCTTGCCCGCGTCGGTCAATTCAACCGCTCGGTTCAAACGTCGAAACACAGGGGCGCCCAAATGCTGTTCCAGCGATTTGATCTGGAAGCTGAGGGCGGCGGGGGTGACGTGCAATTCCTCGGCGGCCTTGGCAAAGGACATGTGGCGCGCGGCGGCGTCGAAGGCACGCAGGGCGGTGAGAGGGGGCAGGCGATCCGACATGGTCAGTTAAGTACAGCTTGTGTGACGTGATGAAAAGTCTCGTTTGTCGTGGGGCGGTTCAGCGCGCATATTCATTTCAATTCAAGTCACATCGTTCAGCGCCCTAAGGGAGAGACACCATGTTCGAGACATCTGCAAACGCCACCGTTCGTCAAGCCATGCAACAAGCCCACACAGACCGCGGTGCGGTTCTGGCTGGCGCCTGGAGCTGGTTGTTCGGAGCCAAGACTTCCCGCTGATGCGCGCGCGCCATCTTACGGGATTAGGAAAGGGCCGGTGCAGTGTTGCACCGGCCCTTTTTCATGTTTGTCATGTCTATGCGCGGATCAGACGAAGAATTGCGCGCCGTTGGCCGAGATGGTCGAGCCGTTGATAAAGCCCGAATCGTCGGAGGCGAGGAACACGACGCAGCGCGCGATTTCCTCTGGTTCGCCCAGACGGCCAGCGGGGATCTGCGCGATGATGGATTCGCGGACCTTTTCCGGGACGGCCATGACCATGTCGGTGCCGATGTAGCCGGGGCAGATTGCGTTGGCGGTGATGCCTGCGCGCGCGCCTTCCTGCGCCAGCGATTTGACGATGCCCAGATCGCCTGCCTTGGTCGCGGCATAGTTCACCTGGGCGAACTGGCCTTTTTGACCGTTGATCGAAGAGATGACGATGACGCGGCCGAATTTACGCTCGCGCATGCCGGGCCAGATCGGGTGAACGGTGTTGAACACGCCGGTCAAGTTGGTGTCGACGACTTCGTGCCACTGCTCGGGTGTCATGCGGTGGAACGGCGCGTCACGGGTGATACCGGCGTTGGCGACGACCACGTCGATAGGGCCCAGGTCCGATTCGACCTGTTCAAGGCCAGCCTTGGAGCTGTCGTAGTCGGCCACGTTCCACTTGTAGGTCTTGATGCCGGTTTCGCTGGTAAAGGCGGCGGCGGCTTCGTCGTTGCCGGCATAGGTTGCGGCGACGCTGTAACCTGCGTCCTTGAGGGCGGTTGAGATGGCCGCGCCGATACCGCGCGATCCGCCGGTGACAAGTGCTACACGGGACATGAGGAGAACTCCTTTTGAGTGAATTTCATTTTATTTCGCTCAATTGCCGGATGAGCGCAACATTATTACGTTCGCGAATGGCAATTTTGGCAAAAGTTTTGGGAGGGGTGGCGGTGCCCGGTGGCACCGCCGGAACGCAGATCAGGGGCGTTCGAGGCACATGGCAACGCCCATGCCGCCGCCGATGCAGAGAGTGGCGAGACCTTTTTTGGCGCCGCGACGCTGCATTTCAAAGAGCAGTGTGTTGAGGACGCGCGCGCCGGATGCACCGATAGGGTGCCCAATTGCGATGGCGCCGCCGTTCACGTTCACGATGGACGGATCCCAGCCCATGTCCTTGTTCACGGCGCAGGCCTGTGCGGCGAATGCTTCGTTTGCTTCGACGAGGTCGAGGTCATCGACGCTCCAGCCCGCTTTTTCCAATGCCTTGCGGCTGGCATAGATCGGACCCACGCCCATGATGGACGGGTCGAGGCCAGCAGTTGCGTAGGATGCGATGCGGGCGAGTGGCTCGATGCCGCGCTTTTCCGCGTTGTCGGCACTCATCACCAATGCACCGGCGGCACCATCGTTCAGGCCCGACGCGTTTGCCGCGGTGACGGATCCCTCTTTGGTGAAGGCGGGGCGCATTTTGGCCATGGCTTCGAGGTTGGCGCCGTGGCGGATGTATTCGTCAGCATCGACGACGATGTCGCCCTTGCGGGTTTTGACGGTGAAGGGTGTGATCTCGTCCACAAACTTGCCGGCCTTTTGGGCGGCTTCAGCCTTGTTTTGGCTGGCGACGGCGAATTCGTCCTGTGCGTCACGGGTGATCTGCCATTGGTCGGCGACGTTTTCGGCCGTCTGACCCATGTGATAGCCGTTGAAGGCGTCCCACAAACCGTCACGGATCATCGTGTCGATGTATTTCAGGTCGCCCATCTTGTGACCGGCGCGCAGGGCTGCGGCGTGGGGGGAGAGCGTCATGTTTTCCTGACCACCCGCGGCGACGATGTCGGCGTCACCCAGTTGAACGTGTTGTGCGGCCAATGCCACGGCGCGCAGGCCGGAGCCGCAAACCTGGTTGATGCCCCATGCGGCGCTTTCTTTGGGCAGGCCTGCGTTGATGTGTGCCTGACGTGCAGGGTTTTGGCCCTGTGCGGCTGTCAAAACCTGACCCAGAATGGTTTCGGACACTTCGGATTTGTCGATGCCTGCGCGTTCGACGATGGCCTCAAGCATTGTTGTGCCAAGGTCGTGGGCGGGCGTGTTGGCAAATGAACCACCAAAACTGCCAACGGCAGTTCGGGCAGCAGATGCAATGACGATGTTTGTCATGGGGGAAAATCCTCTGTCAGTTAAACGAGGAAATCCGAGACATGCACGTCCGTCTGCACGTTGTGCGGGCCCCAGATTGCCCCGCGATTGACCGTGCGATACCGGATTCGCGCCGTAGTCGCAAACGGACAGGGTGTCTCAGGCGCGCATACCCGCCTTGCGCCGTTCACTGGCCAGCCAGCCGGGCCGGACCTGCGGGGCCTGGAAATAGTAGCCTTGCAAGCAGTCGACACCCAATTGCATCAGCATCTCGACGTCTTCGGCGCGTTCCACACCCTCACCGACCACCAGCATGTCAAAGTGATGCCCGATCTGGATCATCGCACGTGTCAGAACCTGGGTGTCGGGATCGTCGGCAATGCCCGCGCAAAACTGCATGTCGATCTTGAGCACGTCAAAGAAGAATTCCTTGAAATACCGCAACGCGGTGTAGCCCGCGCCAAAGTCATCCAGCGCAAAACAGATGCCACGCGCGCTCAACCGGTCCATGAAGTCGACAACCAGTTCAGGCTGGTCCATGGCCGACCCCTCGGTGATTTCGAGGATCAGGCGTTCGCCGACGGTCGCGTCTTTTTTCAGCCAGCGGTTCAGCGTCTGCATCCAGCGCTGGTATCCGATGGACCGCGCCGACATATTGATCGAAATCCGCACCGACGGGTTTTCGTGCAACGTGCGCAGGCCCATGTTCAGCGCGACAACGTCTATTTCGCGGCCCAGTTCCGCCCGTTCGACGACGGGCATGAAATCCTTGGCCGGAATGATGCGACCGGTATCGTCCATGACGCGGATCAGGCCCTCATAGAACCCGACGCGGCCCGAATCCTGGGCAATCACCACAGGTTGGAACGCCAGCAAGGTCTGTTGATGTTTGACCGCCTGTGTCACCATTTCCAGTGTGTCACGGTCCCGGTTCATCACCGCCGCATTGAGCGGGTTGTCGGCGCCAGACGGCAGATCAATTGGTTTGAATTTGGCCATGGGCAGCAGCCATCCCCTTGTCTCAAAGTTATGTGATCATTGGCGTGAGGTCGTAAAATTGGTCTTAATGTTTGCATTTTGTTCCAATTTTAGTTGTTAACCAAAGTGAAGGGTTCATCGGGCCAATAGCTTTGAAAAATTGATCATTAGGGACGTGCTGCGGCGATGGTCCGGCAGTGTTCTGGCACGGCGCGGTTAATGTTGCCGTGATGTTCGGTCGATTTTTATAGAAAGATGCGCTGGTTTTTCTGTGGCTCCGTTTCAATTGCTTTGGATTCGGTGCGCGATGCGTCGGGGAATAGGTCGTTGACTCTGGTTTGGCGCTGCGTATAAGCGCGGCTTCATTGGTGTTGGTGGCCCCCGCAAGGGGTTTCCTGTCGGTCCGGCAAAATCCGGTCAGAGGACAACGCCCTTCGAAACCTGAACGAAGGAGATCAGCCGTGACAAAACGCACAGCTGCCAAGTACAAGATTGATCGCCGCATGGGCGAAAACATTTGGGGTCGCCCCAAATCCCCCGTCAACCGTCGTGAATATGGCCCCGGCCAGCACGGTCAGCGCCGCAAAGGCAAGCTGTCGGATTTCGGTATCCAGCTGCGCGCCAAGCAGAAGCTCAAGGGCTACTACGGCGACCTGACCGAAAAGCAGTTCCGCCGCATCTATGCCGAAGCCGAGCGTGTCAAAGGCGACACCGGTGAAAACTTGATCGGCCTGCTGGAGCGCCGCCTGGACGCGGTTGTGTACCGTGCCAAGTTCGTGGCCACAGTGTTTGCCGCGCGTCAGTTCGTGAACCACGGTCACGTCCGTGTAAACGGCCGCAAGGTCAACATCCCCTCCTACCGCGTGAAGGAAGGCGACGTGATCGAAGTGCGTGACCGTTCCAAGCAACTGGCGGTTCTGATCGAGGCAACACAACTGCCCGAGCGTGACGTGCCGGACTATATCGACGCGGATCACTCCAAGATGACGGCGACATTCGTGCGCACCCCTGCGCTGGGCGATGTGCCGTATCCGGTGATGATGGAACCGAACCTCGTGGTCGAATTCTACGCCAAGAACTAAGCGCGCAGGACTACCTGTTTCGCGAGATTTCAAGGGCTGCCCGGATCGGGCGGCCCTTTTTGCTGTGCGACGGGACGTTTTGCCGCTGTGAGGATGCGCACGTGTCGCAGGGGCGGACGCCAAAGTCGCGCATAGGGTGACAGGGCATTGTCCAAGGAGAGCCCCATGTTCACTGGCCCCCGCGTTTCTGCCTGTAACTTGTCCCCGAAGAGTGCGCTGCAAACGCGTGTTGTGCGCGGCGACTTTCTGGATTGTTATTGCGTGTCCAGCACCGCCTCACCCCGCACTGCCGCCGAGATCATCACGGCCTTTCCCGGTTGGGCGCAAGCGCTGGTACGGTTGCGGGCGCTTGTGACGGCGCCGTTTGGACTGTCTCAGGATGGCCCAAATGCTGCGGACAAGCTGGGCCCGTTTCCGGTCGAGAGTGAAACCGGGACCGAGTTGATCGCGGGGTTCAACGACAAACATCTCGATTTTCGGGTGTCGGTGCGGTCCGAGGACGGAGTTGTGTCGCTGGCCACCTGGGTGCATCCGCACAACGTGGGCGGGCGGATTTACCTCGCGGCCATCATGCCGTTTCACATCCTGATTGCCCGCGACGCGCTTGCGCGGGTGGCGCGTGCGCCGGTGTCGCCGCCGCACGCAGCCTGACGCATCACAGGTCGTAAACAGCGTCCACGATGAACTCGACCTTGAGCTCTGGACGCGCCAGTTTGGCCTCACCGCAGGCGCGGGCGGGCGCGTGACCGGCGGGCACCCACGCATTCCAGACTTCGTTCATTCCGGCGAAATCCTGCATGTCTGCCAGCCAGATGGTGACGCGCAGCATATGTTCCTTGGATGAACCGGCACGGTCGAGCAGCGTTTCGATATTGGCCAGGCACGTGCGGACCTGATCCTGGATCGTGTCGCCTTCGGCCACCTGACCGGTCAGATAGGCGATGCCGTTGTGTTTCACGATCTTGGAAGAGCGTGCGCCAGTGTCGATGCGTTCAGTCATAGGGGGATGCCTTGTGTCAGTTGCCATTGCGCGCCCCTCATGGACTTGGAAGGCGGGTTAAGGCAAACAGAAACAAGTTGAATTGACTTCAGGGGTGCTGAATTTGGCGATCAAGCTGGAGATGCTGCGGTGTTTCACCGCTGTCGCGCAGCGCGGCAGCCTTGCGGACGCTGCCGAGGCGCTTGGGCGCACGCCGTCGGCTGTTTCCATGATGCTCAAGCAGTTCGAAGAACACGTGGGCGCACCCCTGTTCGAGACTGCGCGCAAGTCGCGGCTGACCCCGTTGGGGCGGTTGATCTATGACGAGGCACGCCGTGAGGTCAGCCATTTTGCCAAAACCGTGTCGGTCATTGAAGGCATGGCGCGGTCCGAGTTCGGCTATCTGCGGTTGGCGGTCACGCCCTCCGTGGCCAGTGTTGTTCTACCGCCGGTCGTCCAGGCCTTTGTTGCCGCGCACCCACAAATCCAGATCGACATTCGCGACATGGATTCCGGTGCCATAGCGGACGAGTTGTCCCGCGACCGCGCAGATGTTGGCATTGGGTCACTGCCCGAGATCGACGGCATGACGCGCCGCGCCCTGTTCAGCGATGCGTTTGGTGTTGTGTGCCGTGCCGATGCCCCGCTGGCGCGCGATTGGGACAGCCTGACCTGGAGCGACATGGCGGATCACCGGCTGATTTCCAACGGCATGTGCGAAATGATCACCGACCCGGATTTCCAGCCTATCCTTGCCGAGTCGCGGATGCGGGTGCCAAATCTGACGTCGCTGTTGAGCCTTGTGCGCGAAGGGGTCGGGATCACCGTCCTGCCCCGAATGGCGCTGTCACAGGCACAGTCGGATCTGGTGTTCCTGCCGTTGACGGATGTTACTGCGCGCCGGACGGTCCACATGGTCACCGCGCGCCCCGCACATCTGGCCCCTGCGGTGCAGGCCTTTACCGCGCTGGTCGCGCAGATGCAGGGGGCGGCGCAGTTGGCGGTCGAGCCGGTTCAGGATCGCTGAAGCCTGGTTCAGAAAATTTCGAGTGCCTGAATCGCCGGATGCACGTAACTCTGAGGTCGCAAGACCAACGGGCAGGGGACCGGCATGCAAGACCATGGACAGAACTACATCGCCGGAGAGTGGGTTGATGGCACTTCGCAAATCGAAAACCACAACCCGTCGGATCTGAGCGACCTAGTGGGCGTCTTTGCCCAAGCGAGCGCGGATCAATTGGATGACACGCTTGATCAGGCGCAGCGCGCACAGGCGGAATGGGCGGCATATGGGCTGGAGCGCAAGCAGGCGGTGCTGTCGGCCATCGGCACCGAGATGATGGCGCGCGCCGAAGAGCTTGGCACCCTTCTGAGCCGGGAAGAGGGCAAGCCGCTGGCCGAAGGCAAGGGCGAGGTTTACCGGGCCGGTCAGTTCTTTACCTACTATGCGGCGGAGTGCCTGCGCCAGCTGGGTGAAAACGCGGATTCGGTGCGCGATGGTGTCGAGATTGACGTGCGGCGCGAACCCGTGGGCGTCGTGGCGATCATCTCGCCCTGGAATTTCCCGACTGCCACCGCATCATGGAAGATCGCGCCGGCCCTTTGCTACGGCAATGCGGTTGTGTGGAAACCGGCGAACATCACGCCGGCCTCTGCCGTGGCACTGACAGAAATCATATCACGTCAGGATATACCCAAGGGGCTGTTCAGCCTGGTGATGGGGTCCGGGCGCGACATCGGGCAACGACTGGTCGAAAGTCCGAAGGTCAACGCGATTTCGTTCACCGGCTCGGTGCCGGTGGGCAAGGGGATCGCGGCGGCGGCCATTCAGAACCTGACGCGCGTGCAGATGGAAATGGGGTCGAAAAACGCGCTGGCGGTCATGGACGATGCCGACTTGGATCTGGCTGTGTCACTGGCGCTGGGCGGGGCCTTTGGCGGGACGGGTCAGAAATGCACCGCGTCGTCGCGACTGGTTGTGCATGCGGCGGTTCACGACGCCTTTGTCGACAAACTGGTGGCAGGGGCGCAGGCGATGACCGTGGGGCATGCGTTGCAGGACGGCACGCAGATCGGTCCGGTGGTCAGCGCCCAGCAGTTGGCGGAAAACCTGGCCTATGTCGATCTGGGCCGTTCCGAGGGGGCCGAGCTGGCCTGTGGTGGTGTCCGCCTGCAGATGCCGCATGACGGTTATTACATGTCGCCGGGTGTCTTTCTGAACACGACAAATGACATGCGCATCAACCGCGAAGAAATGTTTGCGCCGCTCACCTCCGTGATCAAAGTGGACAGCTATGAGGCCGCCCTGGCCACGGTGAACGACACGACATTTGGTCTGACATCTGGTATCGTGACGCAGAACCTGGCGCGTGCCACACATTTCCGCCGCAATGCCCGGACCGGAGTTGTCACGGTGAACCTGCCCACTGCGGGGACCGACTATCACGTGCCCTTTGGCGGGCGCGGCGACAGTTCGTATGGGCCGCGCGAGCAGGGCAAGGCGGCGGCGGAGTTTTATACAACGGTCAAGACGGCCTACATCAGTGCAGGAACGCCAATGTGATGACAGCGCCCCGGATCGACAACCTGCAATATGCCAACTGGTCGCCCAAGATCTTTCGCCAGATGCGCGAAGGTGGGGTGGATGCGGTGCACGTGACCATCGCCTATCACGAGAATTTCCGTGAGACTGTGCTGAACTTTGAGCAGTGGAACCGGTGGTTTGAGGCCCATCCGGACCTGATCACCAAGGGGGTGTGGGCCGGTGACATCGACCGCGCCCGTGCCGCTGGTCAGACGGCGGTGTTTTTCGGGTTTCAGAACCCCAGCCCAATCGAGGACGACATTGGTCTGGTCGAAATCGTGCACAGTCTGGGCGCGCGGTTCATGCAGTTGACCTATAACAACCAGTCGTTGCTGGCGACGGGCTGTTACGAGGCGCACGACACGGGCATCACGCGCATGGGGCGGCAGGTCATCAAGGAAATGAATCGCGTGGGCCTTGTGATCGACATGAGCCATTCGGCGGACCGGTCGACCATCGAGGCGGCAGAGCTGTCCGAGCGTCCAATTGCCATCACCCATGCCAACCCGCACGACTGGCACCCGGCTTTGCGCAACAAACGTGATGCAGTGATCGAGGCGGTGACGTCGCACGGGGGGATGCTGGGCTTTTCGCTTTATCCGCACCACCTCAAGGACGGGTCGGACTGCACCTTGCAGTCGTTTTGCGATGCCATGGCGCGCGCGGCGGACCGTTATGGCATGGACCGGATCGGGATCGGCTCCGATCTCTGTCAGGATCAACCCGACAGCGTGGTCGAATGGATGCGCGTAGGGCGCTGGAGCAAAGAGATCGACTATGGCGAGGGATCGGCGGCTGCGCCGGGGTTCCCCCCGATGCCCGCGTGGTTTCGCGACAACCGGGATTTCGGCAATATCGAGGACGGTCTGCGCGCCACGGGCATGAGCGCGGAGGATGTCGCTGGGATCATGGGCGGGAACTGGTACCGCTTTTATGCTGACAACTTCACCCCGCAGGGCGCAGGCTCGGCATAGGGCAAGGAGGCTGAGGACATGGCATCACCACTGGCACATCCCCCGCAGACTGCGCTGCGCAGTCCCGATCTGGTCATGCGTCTGGCGCGCATGGGGTCCTTTCATCAGTGTCGGCTGTCTTTCATGCGCACGTTGCTGCGCAAACTCAGCCGCGAGGCGTGGACGTTCGAGCGGCCCGTGTTCGACCTGGATGTCCGTGGTGTTGGCACTGCTGTCTACACGGCCAAAGGGCCTGATGGTCCACTGAGCCTCGTCTGTTTTGGCCATGATCTGCCCGATGATCAACGTTCGGACCGGGTGATTGCGCATGCCTGGGATGCGACCTTTGCCCTGTTCGACGGTGTGCCGACACAGGACGATATCGTTCGGCTGACGGGCAATGTTCCCAAGCAAGAGGCGGGCCGTGTGTCCACGTCCGAGCTGTCGTTGAGTCGCGCAAACCGGTCCGTGCGGTTGTTTGAGCACGTGTTGACGCGGCTTGCGGCGGGGCAACAGCCGGATGCAGAGCAGATTACGCAAGTCGGCTATCTGATGCGCACCACGGCGGTCTATGGCGCGGGCAAGTTCGGTGCCGCAGACCTGACACCCGGCACGCAGCCTTTCCAGACAGAGATGTTGACGGTGTTCCTGATCCGCGCCTTTACGCTCGATCTGGTGGAACACATGGCGCGGTTGCGCGCGCCTGACACCGCGGTGACCATCGCGCCGGACCTGCGGCGCCGGTTTGGTGTTGGCAATTCAACCGGGCTGGGTATGGCGCCGTTTATCGTCAATCATCCTGTGCTGCTGAACAACTGGATTGCGGCCCGCGAGACGGCACTGGCGCGCGTGCGTGCGGTTCCAGTTGCCACAGAGGCCGCGCAAAGGACGTTTGCGGACGTGTTGCAGCGGGCGGTCGAAAACACAGCCATCTGGACATCACAGCACCCGTTGCAGGTCGAAAAGATCGCTGCGCTTGCCGCTGATCTGGGCGCTGTGCAGAACCATGTGGCCGGGGGTGCGTTGGTCGGGGAAAGACCGTGGGATCGGCTGTGTGACTGGTCGCAGACGCATCTGAGCCTCGAAGGGCAGGAACAGCTCGTGTCGCTGGTTCTGGAACCCTACGGCGCGCTTGTTGATGACCTGACCATGGGCATGGGCGCGGACGAAGACGCCGAATTTGCCATCGACGGGCAAATGCGCATCGGCGACCTGCGCGTGGGCCTTGATACTGTGTTTGACTGGGCACTGGAACAGGACTGGGATGCACCCGCACAGGTCGCGCGGGTCTGGTACACCTCTGAGGAAAAGCTGGAACCGCGGCTGGGTGAACGGTTTGACGAACCCATCGAGCCTTATGAGCAACCGTTGTCACCTGCACGGGATGCGGCGGCGCTTGCGCAGGATTTGCAGCAATGGTCGTCGACAGAGCCGGTGGCCGCGTTTTTGCTGCGCCACCCGGAACATCGCCACATGGTGCGGCGGGTCCAAATCGCGATGCGCCATCCCTATGCCGAGATCCGCGACAACACGATTGCGGCGGACATGCTGCCGATTGACTTGCTGCGCTGCAAACTGTCGTTCTTTGGCGCCACCCATTTCGACCCGCGATCCGACCGTTGGGTGCGGATCACGATGTTCCAGAACGCGCCGTTTCCGCACGAATTGAGCCATGTGCAGGAGGATGACTGGGCCTATCCCGCGCAGGCGGCGGGCGGGTGATGTATTCGCTGAACGAGATTGAGGCCCTGTCCAAACGGGCAGCACGTGGGGCGGGCTTGCCCTGGGGCTTGGCCGAAGAGGCGGGCAAAGCCACGCGGTGCTTGTCCGCCTGGGGCAAGCGCGGGCCTGAATTGCTGGCGGCGCTGTTGGCTCAGATCGACACGGTGCGCTATGCCGACGCCTTGCCGCTCTCGGATGAGGGGCCGTGGCGTGGCGCTTGCGGTTGGGTGTGTCCCATTGCGGCGGGGGCCGCGGTGTCGGATCGGGCAGCGGTTCTTGCGGCCGGGGGCGATGTGACGCTCGGGCGCACGGCGTGTCCCGATGTATTGGTGCCATTTGTGTCGATGGCGGCGGTGCAAGCTGGTGTGGTTTTGCGGGTAAAATGGGCGCGTTCTTGGTGCGACGTGTATCCAGATGGCACCGCTGTTTGGGGCGGTGACGGGGATGAACGCATGGCGTGGGCGGATCAGGTGACTGTTGTGCCTCCGCCAGAGGCGGCGCGGGCTGCACAGGATGCGCCCGCACGGTGCCCGACGGACCTCGAAGCGTGGCAGGCGTTGATCGACTTTGGCCACCGCACGCTTGCCCCAAACACCGAAGCGTCGCGTGCAGCGGGCGCCGGGCCTGCCTGACTAGGCCACGCCCGCCAGAGTGCGCAGCACCGCCGCGCTGGCGGCATCCGTGGGAAAGTACAGTTCGACCCGCAGATCATCCAACAGAACATCGTCGGGCGTGCCAAGCTGGGCAATCGTGGCGAAAACCGACAGACGAAACGCGCCGGTGTTGAGGATGGTCGGGATCACAGGCCCGATGGGCGTGCGTTGGCGGCGCGGAACTGTGGCAAGGTGGTCGGCAACGTGGTCCAGTGCTGCTATGCCACCCTGTGCCGCGCTTTCTGTGCGCAAACGCTGGCAGGTGTGATGCGCCACGTCGGCCCAGTTCTCAATCACCTCGGGCAAACTGGCGGACATCATCAGGTCTAGCAGGCTGTCGCCGGGCCCGACCCCCAGACCGCCAAAAAGTGCAGCGGCCGGCCCGTTCATGTCCACAACCGTCCACAGCTTGTCGATGGCAAGTGCGGGGAAGGGGGCGTGCGCCTTGAGCATGTGATCCACGGCGGCACGGATCGGGGCCATGTCCGCCGCATCCCAGGCCCGCGCCGGGTAGCGTGCGGCAAATCCGGCATGGGTCAGCATCTGATTGCGCGCATCCAGCGGTAGGGTCAGCGCATCGCACAGCCGCCCGATCATGTCGCGGCTGGGATGCGCGCGCCCGCTTTCCAGAAAAGAGATGTGGCGCGCGGACACGTCCGCTTCGCCCGCGAGATCAAGTTGGCTAAAGCGTCTTGCCTTGCGCCAGGTGCGCAATGTGCCTGGGAAATCCGTCATGCGCGCAGCTTAGCGGGTCGTGTGCCCTCAAACCATTACCTGCGAGGTAATTGATCGCTGTCCTGCACCTGACCTAGGCCACGTATCGCAACACATGGAGACAGCGCATGACCCAAGACTTCCACAAATTCTGGCTCAAGATCACTGCCGTGGTGATCGGCTCTTTTGGGCCGGTGTTCTTTTTCGGGACGATGGCCGCAACATCAGAGCCTGCGCGGTGGACGCTTGACCTGATCAGCTGGCCGTTGAACGGCCTGCCGACATATGACGCCTACGGGACGCGGTTTCTGTCGGCGCTGGCGGGTGGTTTCCTGCTTGGGTGGGGTGTCACGATCTGGTGTTTGCAGGCGTGGGTTTACGACGCGGCACCCGAAGGCGTGCGGCGGACCGTGTTGACGGGTCTGCTGGCGTGGTACGTTCTGGACAGTGCGGGGTCGATTGCATCCGGTACGGCGTCCAACGCGCTGTTCAACCTGTTGGTTCTTGGGGCGGCTGTTGGGCCGTTGTGGCGGCCAGCACGCGCCTGATTTCTCGTAGGCAACGAATCGACTAGGCAAAAATGCAACCTGTGGTAGGTTGACGTATTGGTTAAGTGATTTGGAGTCATCATCCTACCCCTCTGTGCACCCGACCGGCTGCACATGCCCTGCGCCAACTGCATCTGTGACGTATCGCCTATTTCGGCGGCCCTTGCAGCAGTTCGCCGACCCCGATCACCGCACGATCAATTCACAAGCTTCCACTCACGCGGAACCGGGGGCCGATTTTTCGGCCCCCGCACGCGCGACCCGACGGGGCCGCGGGCGCTTTTGTCACTGGTCACCACCGGGTCTGGCCCCTAAAACAGGCCCGACACGGGAAGGAGAGCCCAATGACCAGCATAACGCCACAGCCCGGCATCATGGACATCGCCCTTTATCAGGGGGGTGCGTCGCATCTGGCTGGCGTTGAACATGTGCTCAAGCTGAGTTCGAACGAAAACCCGGCTGGCCCCGTCCCGAGCGCGATACGCGCGCTGTCCGAGGCGGCCGCAGGTATGCATCTTTACCCCTCGACCGATCACGCGTCCCTGCGCGGGGCCATTGCCCAGACCTGGGGTGTGGCACCGGAGCGCGTGATTTGCGGTGTGGGATCGGACGAAGTGCTGCAATTTGTGACACAGGCGTTTTCCGGTCCCGGAGACGAGATCATACACACGGAACACGGATTTTCGATGTACCCCATTCTGGCAAAGATGGCGGGGGCAACCCCCGTGTGCGTGCCGGAAAATGAACGGGTTGTGGATGTGAATGCGATATTGGGTGCGGTCACTGACCGGACCCGTATTGTGTTGCTGACCAACCCCGGCAATCCAACTGGCACACGCCTGCCTGATGCCGAATTGATGCGGCTGGCCGATGACTTGCCCGCCCATGTGATCCTCGTGATCGACGCGGCCTATGCCGAATATGCAGACGGGTATAATGGTGGACTTTCTCTGGCTGAAATACGTTCCAACGTGTTGATGACACGCACGTTTTCCAAGATTTACGGTCTGGGCGGTTTGCGCGTGGGTTGGGGTTACGGTCCACAAGAGTTGATCGACGTGATGAACCGTATTCGCCAGCCCTTTAACCTGTCGACCGTCGCGCTTGCGGCTTCGAAAGCGGCGGTTCTGGATACCGATTGGGTCGCGGAATGTGCGGCCCGCAACGCGGAACAACGTGCGCGCCTGACCGGTGCGTTGCGGCAATTGGGTCTGGCCTGTGATGACAGCGAGACAAACTTTGTACTGGCCCGCGCAGGGTCGGTGGCAGAGGCGGACGCCGCCGAGGCCGCGCTGAACGCGGATGGTATCCTGGTGCGGCGGGTTGCCGGTTATGGGTTCCCCGAAGGCTTGCGGATCACGGTTGGGGACGCGGACCAAACGGGCCGCGTGATTGCCGCGCTGACACGCTGGCGCGAAGAGGCGGCGGCATGATGTACAACCGTGTGGCCCTGATCGGGCTTGGGCTGATTGCCTCGTCCATGTTTTGGGCGATGAAACGTGGGCAGATTGCGGGTGAAGTCACGGGCTATGCCCGCACCGCAGACACGCGGGACACGGCGCGCCGCATTGGCCTGTGTGACCGCGTTTGCGACAGCGTGGCCGAAGCCGTCGAAGGCGCGGACCTGATCGTTTTGTGTGTGCCGGTTGGGGTCATGGGCGCGGTCGCGGCAGAGATGGCGCCGCATCTGGCCCCCGGCGCCACAGTCACCGATGTCGGGTCGGTCAAACGCGCCGTGATTGACGCCGTGGGTCCGCATTTGCCCGAAGGTGTGCATTTCGTGCCGGGTCACCCCATGGCCGGTACAGAACACTCAGGGCCAGAGTCGGGTTTCGCCGAACTCTTCGACAATCGTTGGTGCCTCTTGGTTCCTGCCGAGGGCAGTGATCCGTCCGCAGTTGCGAAACTGCGCGCCTTTTGGGAGGCGCTGGGGTCGAATGTCGAGCAGATGGAACCGGATCACCACGATCTTGTCTGCGCGGTGACCAGCCATGCGCCGCACCTTATCGCCTACACGATGGTTGGCGTGGCCGATGACCTGCGACGCGTGACCGACAGTGAGGTGATCAAGTTCTCGGCCGCCGGGTTTCGGGACTTTACCCGCATTGCCGCGTCGGATCCGACCATGTGGCGAGACGTGTTTTTGACAAACAAGGACGCGACGCTGGAAATTCTGGGCCGTTTCACCGAAGAGCTGTTTGCCCTGCAACGGGCCATCCGCACCGGCGACGGGGACCACCTGCACGACTATTTCACCCGCACGCGCGCCATTCGTCGTGGGATCATTGAGGCGGGACAGGACACCGATGCGCCCGACTTTGGCCGTGGGAGCAAGCGGTGAGAGCCCTTGCGCTGATATGCGTGGTTCTGGCGGGCGCTGTTGCGGCTGGGCCGGACATCTCAAAGCGGCCAGTGGCGCGGGCGGGAACAGATGCGCGCAACACGAGCGTACCGGTGCCCAATCTGGAACAAGTTGTTGTCGCGGCAGCTCTGCCTGTGCCTCAGAGCACGTTGCGCCCCAATTTACGTCCCGGTGCCATTGTGCAGCGCGCTATGGGGCGTCGCGCCGAACGGCGCAAGGGGCAGGTGTGTGGCGATCCCGAGCTCCAAGGCGACGTCGTTGGGGCCGTTCCGGGGCGCATCGCGGGCTGCGGCATTGCCGAAGCGGTGCGGCTGAAATCAGTGGCAGGTGTCACGCTGAGCCAACCCGCGCTGATGGATTGCAACACGGCCAAAGCATTGAAGCAATGGACAGAAAACGGGGCCAAGCCCGCGCTGCGCCGTGTCGGTGGTGGGCTGTCGGAATACCGCGTTGCTGCGCACTACGCCTGCCGGACGCGCAACAACCAACCCGGCGCGCGCATCTCGGAACATGGCAAGGGGCGCGCCATCGACATCTCTGCCTTTACCATGCGTGACGGCACCCGCCTGACGGTTCTCAATGATTGGAATTCGCGGCATGGGCGGGCACTGAAATCCATGCACCGGGCGGCGTGCGGTCCCTTCGGCACTGTGCTTGGCCCCAATGCGGACCGGTTTCACCGTGACCACTTCCACTTTGACACGGCGCGGTATCGCAGCGGGTCTTACTGCCGGTAACGCCTGCGCTGTGTCAGCGGATGATCAACCGTGGCGCCGGGGCGATGGGAATAAAGCCGAGCCGTACCGCACCACCGTCGAGTGTCAGTTCCACATCCAGCGTTTCCGCATTGCCTGACGCACCGGCAAGGGCGTTCAGGATGCCCTCGGCCTGCCCACGCAGTTGCGGCGGCAGAATGCCTGCGGTTTGCGCCACGTCCAGCATGGCACGCCAGTTCTCGGCCTGAATGGCGACGGTGCCTGTTGGCACACCCGTCTGATCAACGTCCAACGCCGCCGACAGGTTCAGCCGCAAGTCGCCCCAGCGCGCCTCTGCCAAATGCAGGTCGATGCGGCGCGGTTGAGGGCGGGCCTGATCAAGGGCGCGGCGGTCCCATGCGGTATCAAACGTCACGGTCGCCTGCATTTGCAAGCTGTCAAAAGCGGCCGGAATGCTGTCGGGCAGGCGCAGTGCCGCGCGCGTTGCATCGCCGGGCGCAAAGGTGTCGGCCCGCGCAACAAGGTCGTAAGTTGCCCCCTCTGTCTGGGTCATGGTGAGCGTCAGCGCATCCGCAGACATTTGCACACCCGATGCGTCACTCACTTGCCAAGCGCCAGCGGTCCAACCCAGTGCCTCCAGTTCGAGGGCCGTGCCGGGATGGAGCTGCAGCGCCATCGTTCCGCCCTGCATGGTCAGTGTCGAACGGCCCAGGGGGGAGGCGAGCAGGATAGGCCCGTCATCCAGTTGGACGGTTACGTCGCCGGGCCACCACGCGGGTGCGCTGATGTCCAAAGCGGCGGTCTCAACCGCAAGGCCAGCGTCAGGATCGGCCACGGCGATGTCGCGCAAACCCGCACGCAGGGTCAACGGGAAACCGCCGCCCTCGACGGTGCCCAGATCGGCTTGCCAGCCTTCGGCGGCACGGTCGTCGAACCAGGCCTCGACGCCGCCACGCAAACCAGCCGAGGCCAGCCACCACCAACCGCACCACGCCAGCAGTGCCAGCATCACAACCCAAAGGATTTTGCGCATTGGCCCTCTTTCCCTCTGATCCGAAATCGGGTCTACCCCACCCGGTGCAAAGAGGACCAGAGAGAATGAGCATGTGGGTATTTGGCTATGGCAGCCTGTTGTGGAACCCTGGCTTTGACGTGGCCGAAGAGGTGATGGCGACATTGCCCGGCTGGGCGCGGTCGTTCTGCATGCGGTCGATCCACCACCGGGGTTCCGAGGCGGAGCCGGGGTTGGTCCTGGCCCTTGATGCCGTGCCGGAGGCACAGTGCGCAGGTGTGGCCCTGCGCGTGGCCCCCGGAACCGAAGATGCCACGCTGGAATATCTGCGCGCACGCGAATTGATCTCGTCAGCCTACCTTGAACGCGACCTGGAGTTGACGCTGGCCGACGGTCGTATCGTCACGGCTGTCACCTATGTCATCGACCCGGACCACGCGCAGTATTGCGGCGGCCTACCGCTCGAAGAGCAGGCGCAGATCATCGCGCATGCGGTCGGCGGGCGGGGGCCAAACCGTGATTATCTCTACAACACGGCGCAGCATCTGGCGGACATGGGCGTGGCGGACCCCGACCTTGATTGGCTGTCACGCCGCGTCGCAGCGATTTCGGCATAAATGCTTGGCGCTTTTGCCTAAAACCCGATAGATTACCGCGAAACCAGAGCAGAATAGGGGTCAGGAGCCAGCCCATGGCGCAGACCACACCCGAGGCACAGCCGTATTTCTCACACCCGGTGCGGCAGATTATTTTGATGCTAAGCGTCCTGATCCTGTTTGGGGGCGGGGCCGTTTTCGCATTGCCCAGCGTTTTGCCGGTGTTTCAGGCCAACCTGTATTTGAACGGGTTCATCGCCTTTGTGTTCCTGATCGGCGTCGCGTCATGTTTCTGGATGGTGTACCAACTGTTCACCTCTGTGCGCTGGATCGAAGGGTTTGCGGCCGACGGCCCGACCGCCAGCGGCAAGGCCCCGCAATTGCTGGCGTCTTTGGCGTCGCTGCTGCGGTCCCGCGGGGCGCGCATGCAGCTTTCGGCCTCGTCCACGCGATCCATCCTCGACTCGGTCGCGACACGGATCGACGAGGTGCGGGAAATCACGCGCTACATCGTCAGTATGCTGATTTTCCTCGGTCTTTTGGGCACCTTCTACGGGCTGGCCACAACCGTCCCCGCGCTGGTCGACACCATCCGCAGCCTCGCCCCGCAAGAGGGTGAAGCAGGCGTTGAGGTGTTTGGCCGTCTGATGACCGGCCTTGAATCGCAGCTGGATGGCATGGGCGTTGCCTTTGCATCGTCGCTGTTGGGGCTTGCGGGATCGCTTGTTGTGGGTCTGCTGGAACTGTTTGCAGGTCACGGCCAAAACCGGTTCTACCGCGAGCTTGAGGAATGGCTCAGCTCCATCACCCGTGTGGGTCTCAGTGCCGAAGGCGAAAGCGGCGGTGACCAGAGTGCGATGGCGGGCGTGATCGACCATCTGGCCGAGCAGATGGAAAGCCTGCAAACCATGTTCACACAGTCGGACATCAGCAGATCCATGGTGGACGACAAGCTGGGCAAACTGGCCGATGCGGTGGACCGTATGACCACGCAAATGCAGGCGCGCGATGCGGGCGGCGATGCACTGACCCGCGTGGCCGAAGGGCAGGAACGCCTGATCGAAGTGATTGAACGTCAGGGCACAGGCGACGGTATCGACGCCGAAAGCCGGATGCGTCTGCGGTCGATCGACGTCCAGATGCTGCGTATCCTCGAAGAGATCAGCGCAGGCCGCCAAGAGACCATGGCCGAGTTGCGCACCGACATTTCGGCGCTGGCAACCGCACTCAGCCAACCGCGCGGCCAAAACCGCAAGCAGGGCAACAATGGCGGGCGCGGCCCGCGCAATAATCCAGTGCAAGGGGACGGCTGACCATGGCCCTGTCGCGGCGCACAGGGGCTCGGTTCCAGGCATCGATCTGGCCCGGTTTCGTGGATGCGATGACCGGGCTGTTGTTGGTCCTGATGTTTGTCCTCACCATTTTCATGGTGGTGCAATTTGTGCTGCGCGAAACGATCACGGGTCAGGAAACGGAACTGGATCAACTGGCGACTGAGGTTGCTGCGTTGGCTCAGGCTTTGGGGTTAGAGGAACGGCGGTCCAGTCAGTTGGATGCGCGGCTGTCATCGCTGAACGCGACTCTGAACGATGCCCAGGCCCAGGTCGCAGCACAGGCCGCGCAAATTGCGGCGCTGACAGGCGAACGGGATGCGGCGTCTGCCGCACTTGAGACCGCCCGCACCCGTATCACCGGGTTTGAGGCGCAGGTGGCGGCCCTCATTTCCGAACGCGATGGCGCTTTGGCCAATGTGGCGGGTTTGGAAACCGAACAGGCGCGTTTGCTGTCCGAACAAGAGGCGCTCAACCTCGCGTTGGCCCAAGCGCGCACAGAGGTTGATGCCCAATCCGAGGCCGCGCGTCTTGCCGCTGCGCGCACCGAGGCGTTGCAGGCCCTGATTGCCGATTTGCGCAGTCGGAACGCGGCCAGCGCAGATCAGGCGGCTGGATTGCAGGCCGATTTGGACGCTGCACAAGCGGCGCTGAGCGCAGAAGAAGCCGCGCGTTTGGCTGATATCGCCGCCGCCGAGGCGTTGCGGGCGCGGCTGGAAACAGCGGATGCCGAGTTGACCGCGATGACCCTCGCGTTGGAGGCCCAACGCAAAGAGGCCGAGGACACTCTGACCCTGCTGGCGGCGGCACGTGCCGCCGAAAAGGATGTGAACGCAGAACTGGCGACGGTTATGGCGGCACTTGCCTTGGCACGGGAACAGAATGAGACGCTGGGCGATGACCAACGCGGGCTTGAAGCCCAGCTTGCCGCGGCGCTGGTCCGGTTGGAAAACGCGCAAGGCAGCACGGCATCCGCAGAGGCGCGGATCGAGAGCTTGCAGGGCGAACTGGCGTCCGCACTGGCCGCATTGGACGGTGCCAAGGCGGAAAATACGGCCCTTGCCGGTGAACGATCCAGCCTCGAGGCCCAATTGGCAGCCGCGTTGCTGAATGCCGAAGGTGGGGCAGCTGCGGCTGCGGATCTTGAGGCGCAACTGGCGCGGGCATTGGGGCAACTGGACGAACGGGCGGCGGCCGTATCGACGCTGGAGGCACGGTTGAACGCGGCCGAGGCGGCTCTGGATGGTGGTACGGCGACGACTGCGGCATTGCAGACGCAATTGGGTGATGCGCAGGCGGCGCTGGCGGCCCGCGACGCCGAATTGGCGGAACTGCAAGCCCAGCTTGGTGAAGCCGAAGGCGCGCGCGCGGCGTCCGCCCAAGAGGTTGCCCGCCTCGAAGCCCGCCTGACCACGCTTGAGGCGCGTATCGCTGCGTCCAATCTGGAAATGGAGGATGCGCGGGACCGCTTGGCGGCTGCGGTTGCTGCGAAACTGGCAGCCGAGGGGCAATTGGCGGCGCAATCGGGCGACATCGACGATCTTCAGGTGCAATTGGCGCGCGCCATCGCTGCGCGGGATGCAGCACTGGCCGATGCAGAGGCCGCAGGCAGCAGCAACCAGGAGGTGCGTGACCAGTTGGCGGCGGCCTTGTCAGCACGTCTCGCAGCCGAGGCCGAGTTGCAAAACCTTGGAACAGACACCGCTGAAGTGCGGGCCGCGCTTGCCGCTGCATTGGCGGACAAGTCTGCGGCAGAAGCGGCGCTGGCCAACCAAACATCCGAGGCGGACCGCCGGGCGGTTCTGTTGGCTGCGGCACGCGACGCGTTGAGCGCCGAAGAGGCCGCGACGCTTGAGGCACAGCGGCAGACCGAATTGTTGAACCAGCAGGTCGCAGCCCTGCGGTCGCAGTTGGGGCAGTTGCAGGCCCTGCTGGATGACGCCGTGGCCCGAGACGCAGCGCGCGACGTGCAACTGCAATCGCTGGGATCAGAACTGAACACCGCTCTGGCCCGTGTGGCCGCCGAAGAGCGCCGCCGCCGCGAGTTGGAAGAGGCCGAGCGCAAGCGGCTTGAGGCCGAAGCGCAGGACTTGGAACGCTACCGTTCGGAATTCTTTGGCCGGTTGCGCGACGTGTTGGGCACGCAAGAAGGTGTGCGCATCGTCGGCGACCGCTTTGTGTTCTCATCAGAGGTGTTGTTCCCGCCCGGTGGCGCGGAATTGTCGACTGCGGGTGAAGGCGAAATCGCCAAGATCGCGGGCATTTTGCGCAACATCGCGGGCGACATCCCGGCAGAGATCGACTGGGTCATTCGGGTCGATGGCCATACCGACAACGTGCCGTTGTCTGGCACGGGCGAGTTTGCCGACAACTGGGAACTGAGCCAGGCGCGCGCCCTGTCGGTGGTCAAATATATGGTCAACTTTTTGGGCATCCCGCCCAACCGTTTGTCGGCCAACGGGTTTGGGCAATACCAGCCCCTCAACCCCGAAGACTCGGCCAGCGCACGCGCGCAGAACCGGCGCATCGAGTTGAAATTCACTGAGAAATAGCGGGTTCTACTGGACCGTGACTGTCGCGGTTTCGGTGTTGATCACACGGTTGCCCCGCAACAGGCTGACCGTGCCCAGATAGGTGCCCGACTGCCAAGCTGATGTGGTCCGTTTTTTCCCCACTGCACGAAAAAACTGCGCCTGATTTTTGTCCAATGTGACGGTTTCATCCATCATCTGTCCGCCCGGCGCGTCGATCACCAGCCGTACTTTGTCACCCGCCCGGCCGCCAAAGGCATAGCCAAACACGACGATGGCCGGGGCAGAGGGTTTCAGGGAATCGGCTCCTGCCGTGCCTTGCTTGATCCGGTCGAACTTTGGCACCGCATCGGCAAACCCCACGGTTAGAATTCCGCCCGGTCGATAGGGGAGGGGATTTTGCCAGAGGGTCTCGGTGCTGGGTGCGCCGCATGTGACCTGATTGTCGGGGTCAAAGGGATCAACAACTTTGCCGTCCTTGCGCACGGTCAGATGGACATGCGGAAACTGTGTGCGCCCTGACAATCCAACTTGGCCCAGAACGGTCGACTTGCGTACGCGGTCGCCCTTTTTGACGGCGAGAGATCCGCGTTTCATGTGGCAATACTGGGTTGTCCAACCGCCGCCATGGTCGACGACAATGCCGTTGCCGCATTCGCGACCACTGATCCGCGCCGCCGACTGGCGTGTGAACAATTCGTCTTTCATGCCATCGCGGGTCGCACGCACGGTGCCGGGGGCTGCGGCGATCACATTCACACCGCGCCGCATCTGTTCCAACGATTGCAGGGCAAAGTCCGTACCCTGATGTGTGTCATAGCTGAGGTTCGAACACCGAAAATCCATCGACTGGTTGGATGGGTCGTGGTCGACATATTGCTGCACGAAACAGGCGCTGCCCAGATCGCAGTCAATCGGTGGGTTCAAAATGATGTCCCTCGCCGCCAGAGAACCGGCGGCGAGGGGAAACAACAGGGCGGCAAGCGCAGCCGCGCGCATCAGTCCGCCGTCAAAAGCGGTGGTTTGTCGCCGGACAGGCGCGGTTTGTCCGGGCCTTCCAGTTTGAGGTCTAGTTCGCCGTTTTTCACGCCGACCTTGACCACGCCACCCTTCATCAACTTGCCAAAGAGCAGTTCCTCGGCGAGCGGTTTCTTGATGTATTCCTGGATCACACGGCCCAGCGGGCGCGCACCCATCTTGTCGTCGTAGCCCTTGTCGGCCAGCCATTCGGCGGCCGGGCGCGTCAGTTCGATGGTCACGTTGCGGTCCATCAGTTGCGCTTCGAGTTGCAGCACGAACTTTTCAACAACAGACAGGATGGTGTCCTTGCCCAATGGCGCAAAGCTGATCACGGCATCCAGACGGTTGCGGAACTCGGGCGTGAACGTGCGTTCGATCGCGGCAGTATCCTCGCCCTCGCGCCGGTCACGGCCAAAACCGATGGCGGCCTTGGCCATATCTGATGCGCCGGCATTCGACGTCATGATCAGGATCACGTTGCGGAAATCGACTGTCCGGCCGTTGTGGTCGGTCAGCTTGCCGTGGTCCATCACCTGCAACAGGATATTGTAGACGTCCGGGTGCGCCTTTTCCATCTCATCGAGCAGGAGCACACAGTGCGGATGCTGGTCGACACCGTCGGTGAGCATGCCGCCCTGGTCAAAGCCGACGTATCCCGGAGGTGCACCGATCAAACGGCTGACCGCGTGTTTCTCCATGTACTCGGACATGTCAAAGCGCAGCATTTCCACACCCAGCGTATCCGCCAACTGCTTGGCAACTTCGGTCTTGCCGACACCCGTTGGCCCGGCGAACAGATAGTTGCCGATGGGTTTTTCAGGTTCGCGCAGACCCGCGCGGGCCAGCTTGATCGCCGAAGACAGGGCGACAATGGCATCGTCCTGACCAAAGACCACGCGCTTCAGGGACGCTTCGAGATCCTTCAGGGTCTCCGCATCGTCCTTGGACACGTTTTTCGGTGGAATGCGGGCAATCTTGGCCACGACATTCTCGATCTCCTTGGTGCCGATGGTCTTGCGGCGCTTGGCGGCGGCGACCAGATGCTGGGCGGCACCTGCCTCGTCGATCACGTCGATGGCGCTGTCAGGGAGCTTGCGGTCGTTAATGTACCGGCTGGCCAGCTCGACAGAGGTTTTGATCGCGTCCGAGGTGTATTTTACGCCGTGGTGATCTTCGAAATAGGGCTTGAGGCCCTTGAGGATCTTGGTGGCGTCTTCCACCGACGGCTCGTTCACGTCGATTTTCTGGAAACGACGCGACAGCGCGCGGTCCTTCTCGAAATGCTGACGGAACTCTTTGTATGTGGTCGAGCCCATGGTGCGCAGCTTGCCGCCCTGCAGGGCAGGTTTCAGCAGGTTGGACGCGTCCATAGCACCACCGGACGTGGCACCGGCACCGATGACGGTGTGGATTTCGTCAATGAACAGGACGGCGTCCTTGTGCTCTTCCAACTCAGTGACCACAGCCTTCAGACGTTCCTCGAAATCACCGCGATAGCGCGTTCCGGCCAGCAATGCGCCCATGTCGAGCGAATAGATGGTTGTGCCGGACAGCACCTCGGGCGTTTCGCCTGCGACGATCTTGCGCGCGAGACCTTCGGCAATCGCCGTTTTGCCCACGCCGGGATCGCCAACCAAAAGAGGGTTGTTCTTGCGACGGCGGCACAGCACCTGAATGCAGCGCTCCACCTCGTCCGAGCGTCCGATCAGCGGGTCGATATCGCCCTCGCGGGATTTTTCGTTGAGGTCCACGCAGTACTTGGCCAGCGCGCTCTCTTTCTTTTCGCCTTCGGTGACGCCTTGGGCCTCTTCCTCGGCTTCGGGGGCACCGGATACGGGCCGCGCCTCGCCAAAAGCAGGGTCTTTGGCCACGCCGTGCGCAATGAAGTTCACGGCGTCATAGCGGGTCATATCCTGCTCTTGCAGGAAATATGCGGCATTGGATTCGCGTTCGGCAAAGATCGCGACCAGGACGTTGGCGCCAGTCACCTCCGTGCGGCCCGAAGACTGCACGTGAATGGCGGCGCGCTGGATCACGCGCTGGAACGCAGCGGTTGGGACCGCCTCGGAGCCGTCGATGTCGGTCACCAGGTTTGACAGGTCGTCGTCCACGAACTCCTCAAGCGTGCCGCGCAGCTCGTCAATGTCGACCGAACAGGCCTGCATGACGCGACGGGCGTCGGGTTCATCCACCAGGGCCAGCAACAGATGTTCCAGCGTTGCAAATTCGTGCCGGCGTTCATTGGCCAGCGCAAGAGCCTGATGAATGGCTTTTTCCAGTGTCGTCGAGAATGAAGGCACGGGCAGTGCTCCTTATCGCTCGGGGTCGGGTGGGGCATCAAGGAATGTCGAGGCCCCGTACCAACCATGGCCTCATGTGTTTAAGTTTGGTTGAACAACGCGCAGCTTCAAGGCTTTTCTTTGCACTCAGGCTCACAAACTGACGAGCAGCGCGTATTTTGTTGGCGATTTGGGCGTGACCGGGCTGCCCCGTCTCAATAGTCGCCTCAGAAGTTGTCCTTGCGCGTGCGAATTTCGGTGAACACGTCGGTGGCGTTGGCACCAGTCATGCCCAAATGGGCCTGGATGGAGGGATCGTGGGCGCGCAAAAACGGGTTGGTCGCCAATTCTTCGGACAAAAGCGACGGGACGGTTGGCAGGCCCGATGCGCGTTTTTCGGTCACCTGCTGGACACGCGATATAAGTGCGGGATTGTCCGGATCAATGGTCAACGCGAATTTCGCATTGGCCGCGGTGTACTCGTGCCCGGAATAGACAACGGTGTCGCCGGGCAGGGCGGCCAGTTTTTGCAGGCTGTCGTGCATCTGGGGCTTGGTGCCCTCGAACACGCGGCCGCATCCCAGCGCCATCAGGCTGTCGGCGGTGAACACGGCGTTTGACGCGGGAAAGTGGAAAGCGACATGGCCGAGTGTGTGCCCAGACACGTCCAGGACCGTGCAGGTTTCGGACCCGATGGTGATGGTGTCGCCCTCGGCCACTTTGAGGTCCAGCGCGGGCAGCCGGTGCGTGTCCGCAGCCGCACCCACCACGCGGGCGGGGTACTGCGCCAGAATGTCAGCCAGCCCGTCAATGTGGTCGTCATGGTGGTGCGTGATCAGAACATCCGTCAACGTCCACCCCAATTCTTCGAGCGCGGCAAGGATTGGCGCGGCTTCGGGGATGTCGATCAGCGCGGTTGCCCCAGTGGCCGCATCATGGGCGAGATAGGCGTAGTTATCGGCCAGACAGGGGATCGTGCGGATGTCGAGGGGCATGGCATTTGCGCTTTCTTCAGGTAGGGTCTGAACCAAAGGTGGCGCGCGGGCGCGGTCAGGACAAGGGTGATAGGGCAGGCAATGCATCTCGACGTGCAGGATTTGCGCAATTTCTACTATCGCAGCGCCCTTGGGCGTGCGGCGCAGGCCTCTTTGCGCCGCCGCATGATCGAAATCTGGCCCGAAGCCAAAGGTCAAACCGTGGCCGGGTTCGGCTTTGCCGTGCCGTTGTTGCGCCCCTATCTGGCCGATGCGCGGCGTGTGATCGCCCTGATGCCCGGACCGCAAGGGGTCATGCCGTGGCCTGCGGACAAGGCCAACGTCTCGGTCCTGACCGAGGAGACGCTATGGCCCATCGAAACCGGGCATGTGGACAAGCTGATTGTGCTGCACGGGCTCGAAACATCCGAACGGGCCTATGATCTTTTGGAAGAGGCGTGGCGGGTGCTGGGGCCGGGCGGCAAGGCGCTGTTCATCGTGCCGAACCGCGCCGGGATATGGAGCCGCCGTGACAGAACGCCCTTTGGTTTCGGGCGGCCCTATTCGGCGGGCCAGCTCGAGACACAATTGCGCAAACACCAGTTCCTGCCGGAACGGCATCTGGGCGCGCTATACCAGTTCCCATCCGCCAAACGTGTGTGGATGAAATCGGCCAAAATGTTCGAAAGGGTCGGGCGCACCATGCCGGGCATGGTGGCGGGTGGCGCGTTCATGGTCGAGGCGTCCAAGCTGGTCTATCCACCCAAGGGCAAGGTCAGCCGCGTCAAAGCACGCCGCCAGACGGTGCCACAGGGCGTCACAGCGCCCATTGCTGGCCGTCTCTAGGACCCCGGCACCGCATCCGGAAAACAGCGGCCCATCACTTCGGGCGCATCGTCCGGCGGCACGAGGGTGAAAACGGAGCGCATCACCGCCGCACCCTCCAGTTGCAGGGTAAAGACCCACGGGCCGGTGACCTCCTCGAACGTGTCCTCAAGAAGGTAGCCCATGGCCTTCTGGTCCCCGCCCTTGATGTCGATCTGCCACGTCTGGTGCGTCGTGTTCTGCGCGCCCATGGGCGGATGGGTCACTGTGGCTGTCAGCACGCCGGGCGGGGTGTCCGGGTGCACGCCAAAGGCGGTCATCATCGAGATCCCGACCTTGGCCGGAACACGGGTGGTCTGGATCAGGATCGGCAACCCTTCGGATTCGTATCGTATGATCTCGCCGTCCACCGTGTCCTGCCCGGTGACGACCTTGCCTGCCTTCGGCACGCAATTGATCCCATGCGTCAGGTAAAAAAGCGGCGCCGCGATATCCGGTGCAGACTGCGCCTGCGCCGCTGATCCGCACAGGACAAGCGCCATCGCCGCCCGGAGCCCCACTATGCCAGCACCACCACCTGATCGGCAGTCATCCCGGTGGTGCCCGACAGGCGGATGACGGCAATGCCGGGATCCTGACCCGCACGCGCGGTATAGGTCACCGTCACCTCGGAAAAGCTGCCATCGGCGGCTTCGCTCACCGCGACCGTGTCGACCTCGACCCCGGTTGTCTGGAAGACACCCACCGCCAGAACGTCCTCTGCGGGATCGAAATCGGTCACTTCCATATAGATGTCGTCCGCCGTGCCGTTCACGGCATTCCACACGCGGGCATCAAATGTGTCCGCCCCGTCGCCACCAGTGACAGTGGCCGGGCCGTCTTCGTCGCGGAACTGGTTCCAGACGGTAAAGAGGTCATCGCCCGCGCCACCCTCGGCCGTCGCACCCGATTCCACTTGCAGGTGATCATTCCCGGCCTCGCCAAATGCAGACGCACCGGCATTCACACCGATGAAATCATCGCCCGCCCCGCCAAAGGCCCGCGACCCTTCGCCGAATATGGTAAATCGGTCGTCGCCGTCCTCGCCAAAGAGATCGGCAGCCGCATCCGTATAGCTGACCAGGTTGTCATCACCCGCGCCACCGCGTGCTGTGCCTTCATGCAGGCTGATGCTGTCATCGCCCGCACCGCCCGTCACCGTGCCGGATGCCGCATCCAGGCTGTCATTGCCCGCGCCACCGTCAACTACCACATCCGCGCCGGTCGCCCGGATCAGGTCGTCCCCGTCGCCGCCATCCAGCGAGACATTCGCATTGGGGCCATAAAGGATGTCATCGCCGCCCGCGCCATCCACCGCAATGCCATCCGCCGCCGTCGTGAACCAGTCGGACTCGGCGGTGCCGGTTGTGTTCGCGTCGACCTCGACCTCTGGCACGCCGTTCTGCGTGACCACGAAATCCTCGGGTAGAAAGGTGATCAGATCATCACCGTCCGTGTTGGCCTCAAGGTAATAGACCTCAAGGTCGCGATTGGCTGTGACGTCCGGCAGACGGTCCGCCATCTTGCCCTGTTCGGGAAAGGCCGAAAACCCCTCGGTGCCCAGCGGAACCGTCCCCAGCAGTTCAAGCCCAAAAGTCTCCTCGAAATCGTCCAGCTCGAAATTGGTCGAGGACGCGCCGGGAATGTCGTTCTGCGTTTCCCAACTGGCGGCGGACCAGTCCGTATCCTCTGGCACAAGATAGAACCGGGCCTCATGGGTCTGGATAAAGTTGTCGGGGTCATCCTCGGTATCCACATAGATGATCGAGGCGAGGCGACCGGTCTCGTCGTCGCCCACATCAATCGTGATCCCTTCTGCGGTGGCGTCAAATGTGGCGCCGATGTCGTCGCCCGGATCCTGCGGATCGGGACCCGGCAGAACAGGATCCTTCTCCATGCCGGGGTCTTCGACGGGTTCAGGATCCGACCCGTCCGCTGTGGTCATGAACAATGCGCCTGATAGCAGCGCGAGCAGTGCAAACGGGCCCATAATGTGTCCCCCAGATGTTACCGAACACCACCAGCGTGCGACTGACGCGGGTCAGAGTCAAGTTGGTCGGACAGCCGGGCGGATATTCTGCATGACACACCGGCTGACGGATTTCGGTGGGAAATGCACAGGAATCGTACCCGATGGGTCGCGTTTTGTGTCAGTTTTCTTGCAATTCCATCGGGCCAAACGGTCGCACTTTGGTTAACCTTCTGAAATCAATGAAAAACCGTCATAACACCCGTTCACGAACACATGTTGCGGGGTAGAGAACCCTCTGCTACATCCCCCCTGATTTTCACGCCCTGTTGCAAAGCAGGGTGATCCAACGCCCCCGGCCTGCTGTTCCAGCACCACACCGGGGCCAAGACATCGAAAGGGTGGACGTGTCCGAACCAGCTTCGATCTCCACAGGCATTGCTGCACGCTATGCCACTGCTGTCTATGAGCTTGCCAAAGAGGGCAAAGCCGTCAAGAAACTGGAAGGCGATATTGAAACGCTGAGCGCGGCCATGGCCGAAAGCGCAGACTTCAACGCCCTGATCCACTCGCCGGTCTACAGCCGCGAGGAACAGGCCGCCGCCATCACCGCCATCGCCAAAAAAGCGAAGCTGAGTGACCTGATGGGCAACACGCTGGCCCTGATGGCCGAAAAGCGTCGCCTGTTCGTCGTGCCGCAACTGGTGCAGGCGCTGCGCGACGTGATCGCCGAAGACAAAGGCGAAGTCACAGCAGACGTGACATCCGCCAAGGCGCTGACCAAGACACAGAGCGACAAGCTCGCCAAGACGCTCAAGGCCCGCATGGGTAAGGACGTCACTATCAATGCAACCGTCGATGAAAGCCTCATCGGCGGTTTGATCGTAAAAGTGGGCTCGAAGATGATCGACACGTCGATCCGCTCCAAGCTCTCTTCCCTCCAGAATGCAATGAAAGAGGTCGGATAAATGGGTATCCAAGCAGCAGAGATTTCTGCGATCCTGAAAGACCAGATCAAGAACTTTGGTCAGGAAGCAGAAGTGGCCGAAGTGGGCCGCGTTTTGTCGGTGGGTGACGGGATTGCCCGCGTGTACGGCCTCGACAATGTCCAAGCCGGTGAGATGGTTGAATTCCCCGGCGGCATTCAGGGCATGGCCCTGAACCTCGAAACCGACAACGTCGGTGTGGTTATCTTTGGTTCCGACCGGGACATCAAAGAAGGTGACACGGTCAAGCGCACGAACTCCATCGTGGACGTGCCTGTGGGCGACGAACTGCTGGGCCGCGTTGTGGACGGTCTGGGCAACCCCCTGGACGGCAAAGGTCCCATCGGCGCCAAAGCGCGTTCGGTTGCGGACGTCAAAGCGCCCGGCATCATCCCGCGTAAATCGGTGCACGAGCCCATGGCAACCGGCCTCAAAGCCGTCGACGCGATGATCCCGATTGGCCGTGGCCAACGTGAGCTGATCATTGGTGACCGTCAGACCGGCAAAACCGCCGTTGCTCTGGACGCGATCCTGAACCAGAAATCCTACAACGACGCCGCAGGCGATGATGAGGGCAAGAAGCTCTACTGCATCTACGTGGCTGTCGGCCAAAAGCGTTCGACCGTTGCGCAGCTGGTGAAAAAGCTCGAAGAGTCCGGTGCGATTGAATACTCGATCGTCGTGGCCGCAACCGCGTCCGACCCGGCCCCCATGCAGTTCCTGGCACCTTACGCCGCGACCTCCATGGCCGAGCACTTCCGTGACAATGGCCGCCACGCGCTGATCATCTATGATGACCTGTCCAAACAGGCCGTGTCCTATCGCCAGATGTCCCTGCTGCTGCGTCGTCCGCCCGGACGTGAAGCCTATCCTGGCGACGTTTTCTATCTTCACTCCCGCCTGCTGGAACGTTCGGCCAAGCTGAACGAAGACAACGGCGCCGGTTCGCTGACGGCTCTGCCGATCATTGAAACCCAAGGTGGCGACGTGTCGGCGTTTATTCCGACCAACGTGATCTCGATCACCGACGGCCAGATCTTCCTCGAGACCGAACTGTTCTATCAGGGCATCCGTCCCGCCGTGAACACAGGTCTGTCGGTTTCGCGTGTGGGCTCCTCGGCTCAAACAGACGCAATGTCGTCGGTTGCCGGCCCTGTGAAACTGTCGCTGGCTCAGTACCGCGAAATGGCGGCCTTCGCCCAGTTCGGTTCTGACCTGGATGCCGCCACACAGCAGCTGCTGAACCGTGGTGCGCGCCTGACCGAGCTGATGAAGCAAGCCCAGTACTCGCCCCTGACCAACGCCGAAATCGTCTGCGTGATCTTTGCAGGTACAAACGGCTATCTCGACAACATCCCCGTCGGCGATGTGGGCAAGTTCGAAGCGGGCCTGCTCAGCTTCTTGCGCAGCCAGAAATCGGACTTCCTTGCGTGGATTGCGAACGACGATCCCAAGTTCAAGGGCGGCGAGAACGTCGACAAGATGAAGGCGGTCCTCGACGAGTTCGCTGCGACCTTCGCATAAGGAGATCGGGCAATGCCAAATCTCAAGGACCTGAAAAACAGGATCGAGTCGGTCAAATCGACCCGCAAGATCACCAAGGCCATGCAGATGGTGGCCGCCGCGAAACTGCGGCGGGCACAGGAAGCAGCCGAGGCCTCGCGCCCCTACGCCGAACGGTTCACAGCCGTGATGGCGGGGCTGGCGGCGTCGGTTGGCGGGTCGGACAGCGCGCCCAAACTGCTCAGCGGTACGGGCACGGACAACACGCATCTGCTGGTCGTGATGACCTCGGAACGCGGACTGTGCGGCGGGTTCAACACGAACATCGCCAAACTGGCCCGCGCCAAGGCGCAGGAACTGCAGGCGGCTGGCAAAACGGTCAAGATCCTGACCGTTGGCAAAAAAGGCCGCGACCAGTTGAAACGTGATTTCGGCGACATGTTCGTCGGACACGTGGATATGTCCGAAGTCAAACGCATGTCCTATGCGGACGCGCAGGGCGTGGCCAAGGACGTGCTGGGCCGCTTTGATGCGGGCGAATTCGACGTGGCGACAATCTTCTTTGCGCGCTTCCAAAACGTCGTGACGCAGATCCCGACCGCACAGCAGATCATTCCGTTTGCGATCCCCGAAGGGTTCGAGGCGGGCGAGACGCTTTACGATTACGAACCGGACGAAGAGGCCATTCTGGCCGACCTTCTGCCGCGTGCCGTAGCCACCGCCATCTTTTCCGGGCTGCTGGAAAACGGTGCATCCGAACAGGGTGCGCGGATGTCGGCGATGGACAATGCGACACGCAACGCGGGCGACATGATCGACCAGTTGACGATCCAGTACAACCGCTCGCGTCAGGCCGTGATCACGAACGAGCTGATCGAAATTATTTCCGGCGCGGAAGCGCTGTAAGAGAACCGGAGACGAAACATGGCAAATGCTAAAGGCAAAATTACACAGGTGATCGGGGCCGTCGTTGACGTGCAGTTCGATGACCACCTGCCGGAAATTCTGAACGCTCTGACCACCGACAACAACGGCAACAAGCTGGTGTTGGAAGTGGCGCAGCACTTGGGCGAAAACACCGTCCGCACCATCGCGATGGACAGCTCCGAGGGTCTGGTCCGCGGTCAGGAAGTTGTCGACACAGACGGCCCGATCATGGTCCCCGTCGGTCCCAAGACACTGGGCCGTATCCTGAACGTCGTGGGCGAGCCCGTTGACGAAGGTGGCCCCGTCGAGGCCGAAGAAAAGCGCCCGATTCACGCGGATGCGCCTGAGTTTGCCGAGCAATCGACAGAGTCGGAAATCCTGGTGACAGGCATCAAGGTCGTCGACCTGCTGGCCCCTTACTCGAAGGGCGGTAAAATTGGCCTCTTCGGCGGTGCCGGCGTGGGCAAGACCGTTCTCATCATGGAACTGATCAACAACATCGCCAAAGTGCACTCGGGCTACTCCGTGTTCGCGGGTGTGGGGGAACGGACCCGTGAGGGCAACGACCTCTATCACGAGATGATCGAATCCAACGTGATCAAGCCCGACAACCTCGAAGAGTCCCAAGTGGCCCTGGTTTACGGTCAGATGAACGAACCTCCCGGAGCGCGTGCACGTGTGGCCCTGACCGGTCTGACACTGGCCGAACAGTTCCGCGATGCGTCCGGCACAGACGTTCTGTTCTTCGTCGACAACATCTTCCGCTTTACCCAAGCGGGTTCCGAAGTGTCGGCCCTTCTGGGTCGTATCCCTTCGGCGGTGGGCTACCAGCCGACACTGGCGACCGACATGGGCGCGATGCAGGAACGGATCACCTCGACGAAATCCGGTTCGATCACCTCGATCCAGGCCGTCTACGTGCCTGCGGACGACCTCACCGACCCCGCGCCTGCGACAACCTTTGCTCACCTGGACGCGACAACCGTTCTGTCCCGTGCGATCTCCGAGCTGGGCATCTACCCCGCCGTGGACCCGCTCGACAGCTCCTCGCGCCTGATGGACCCACAGATCGTGGGTGAAGAGCACTACAAGGTGGCCTCGGACGTCCAGCAGATCCTGCAACGCTACAAGTCGCTGCAAGACATCATCGCCATTCTGGGCATGGACGAACTGTCCGAAGAGGACAAGCTGACCGTGGCCCGCGCCCGGAAAATCCAGCGCTTCCTGTCGCAGCCGTTCGACGTGGCCAAAGTGTTCACCGGCTCTGACGGTGTGCAGGTGCCGCTGGAAGACACAATCGCGTCCTTCAAGGCTGTTGTTGCTGGCGAATACGATCACCTGCCCGAGGGCGCCTTCTACATGGTTGGCGGCATCGAAGAGGTGAAAGCCAAAGCCGAGAAAATGGCAGCCGACGCAGCCTAATCGTAAGGCGGGTTCAAACCCGCCCTACATCTCAATCTCCGGGCGTAGGGCGGGGTTCACCCCGCCGCCCCAAATTGGAGAACGATATGCAATTTGACTTGGTATCGCCCGAACGCAGCCTTGCGTCGATGGATGCGACATCTGTTCAGATCCCTGGTGCCGATGGCGACATGACCGTGATGGCCGACCACGCCCCCACGATCACAACGCTGCGTCCCGGTGTGCTAAAAGTGGATGCTGGTGGCACGACCCACGAATTCGTTGTCACCGGCGGGTTTGCGGAAATCGGCCAATCCGGTGTATCCGTCCTGGCCGAGCGTGCGGTTGCACGCGCCGACGTCACTCAGGGTGACATGGACGCCATGATGGATGAGGCGCAGGACAGCTATGACCGTGCCAAAGCCGCCGCCCAAGGCGACGCTGGCCCGGTGGATGACGCTGCAAAACTGTTGGCCGATATGGTCGCGGTTGGGTCCGAAATCGGGCTCAGCCCCAAGCAGCCCAACCTCTGATCCCAGCGTGGACATCAGAAAATCGTCAAAGGCCTTGCAGATCGCAGGGCCTTTTTCATTTTTTGGGCGTTAAATTGCCGTGATGACGTGTTACGACACTGTGACGACCAAGAAGACGACCGAATGAAACGACTGCGTAACCACCTCATTGGCATTGATCAGGGCGACACCGTCCTGTTCTCTGACTTTGAAGACGGCGGTGAAATGTGGACCGGGCGGGGCCAGCGCGAGCGCCGCCGCAGGATCGCGTTTTCCGAACCTTTCCGAACCGAGCCAAGCGTTCATGTGTCCATCTCGATGTGGGACGTGGACACCGCTTCTGCGCTTCGGGCGGACGCCGTGGCCGAAACCATCACCCATGACGGCTTTGACCTTGTGTTCCGCACCTGGGGGGACACCCGCGTGGCGCGCGTACGGCTGGCCTGGATGGCCATGGGCGAGCTGCGGCAGGCAGATGAATGGGATCTGTACTAGGGTAGCGTACGCTTTCAGCGCAGCATTTGCGGGATTTGAAGGTCGGTTTCGCGAACTTTGCTGCCGTTGACTTTGGACTTTCTCGCGTCCGCTTTGAAGCAACACCGCTCTTAAACTTTTATGTCATGAATGGTCTGAACAAGCAGAGAATTGCATCGATGCCACCCGTTGCGTCCCATCTGCATTGAAGCATGATATAGCGAAATCGAGACAGGGTTTCTTCTTCATCAAGGTATTTAAGATGAGGGAATTTTTCGAGGTTAGTGCGGCTGAAGAATTCGCCCGCCTCGCACCGAAAGTACCTGATTCGTCGGAATATGTGCATGTCCAATTGTCACTATCAAAGACTGTGCAGTCATTGTATTTACTCACGTATTCCCCTGTCCGACTCACCACACTATCTTGTTGAACTCGATATTCCGTCACCGCCCTTGGAAGTAGCCTAGGCTGACCAGCATCGGGATCGTAATCCGCAACCTCAGACGCGGTGTACGATACAAAAATCTCGCGATCAAAACTCAGTTCGAAGAAAGCAAAGGCAAACCAAGAGACAACAAACAAACCAAAAATGCTTTTCATATTGTCCATGTACTAAATTTTCGCACACATGCGAACTAAGAGGCGAACTCGGCACGTTTTTCTAGCGCGCAACAGGATACCGGACCTTCGTGCACTCCGCAGCAGTGTGCAGGTTTGGGCTCAAAACAGACATCCAAAGTCCAGCCGTTTTACCGCAATACGCTCGCCAGAAACTGTCGCGTGCGGGCCTGTTCAGGAGAGGAAAATATCCGCTCCGGCACCCCTTCTTCGGCCACCACGCCCTGATCCATGAACACCACCCGGTCCGCCACTTCGCGCGCAAACGCCATCTCGTGTGTTGCCAGCACCATCGTCATGCCGTCATCGCGCAATTGGCGCAGCACATCCAGCACCTCGCCCACCAACTCGGGGTCGAGGGCGGATGTGATCTCGTCCAGCAACATGGTCTGCGGCCGCATCGCCAGCGCCCGGATCACCGCCACCCGCTGCTGCTGCCCGCCCGACAACTGGTCGGGATATTTCGCCATGTGATCCGCCAAACCAAACCGCGCAAACAGCGCCTCGATCCGCGCGCGCGCGTCCTCACCCAGCACTCGGCGGGGGGCAAGCGCCACATTCTCATAGGCGGTCATGTGCGGGAACAGGTTGAACGACTGGAACACAATCCCAATGCGCTGGCGTATGGGGCCAAGGTCAAAACCCGGCTCGGCGATGTCCACGCCGTCCAGCAACACCGCGCCGTCATCCACCGGCTCCAGCCCGTTCATGCAGCGCAAAAGCGTCGATTTGCCCGACCCGGATGCGCCGATCAGGCACACCATCTCTCCCGCTGCGATGTCCATGTCGATGCCGCGCAGCACCTGCACCTCGCCAAAGCTCTTGGTCACGCCGCGCAGGGATAATCTAGGATCTGGCATCGCGGTCCCGGTTCATCAGGTAATCGGCATAACGCGTCGCGGGCACGGTGATGCACAGGAAAATCACCGCTGCCGCCACATAGGGCGTGAAATTCGCCAGCAGGGATTTGAAGATACCCGCCTGTCGCAAAATCTCGACCGGGCCGATAAAGGACAACAGCGCCACATCCTTCTGCAACGCCACCAGCATGTTCATATTCGCAGGCACCACGCGGCGGATGGCTTGCGGCAGGATGACATAGCGCATCGTGTCCCGCTCGCTCAGCCCCAGACAGATGGCGGCGTTGCGCTGGCTGGCGTGGATGCTTTCGATGCCTGACCGCAAAACCTCGGCGACATAGGCCGAATAGGTCAGGACCAGCGCGACGGTGCCCCAGATATAGGGCGAATTCCACGGGCGCGGCAGGCCCAGACCGGGAATGCCGAACCCCACCAGATAGACCAGCAAAACCACAGGGATGCCGCGAAAAAGATCGACATAGACCGCGCCAAAGATGCGCAACGGGAACAGGGCGGGGTTCGTATTGCCCCGCGCCAGCGCAATCGCCAGCCCCAGCGCAAAGATCAACGGCACCGACCACGCGAAAATCGCCACATCCAGCACAAAGGCACGCAAGAGGTCCGGGAACACCCGCACAAACACCTCGCCGTTAAAGAACGACGACCGCACCGCCTCCCACCCCGGAGCAAGCGGCACCAGCAACACAACAAGGGCCAGCACAACGGCGGTGCTGACCCCTGCGATCATGTTGGCGCGGCGTTTCTGCCGCGCCTCGTAAGCCGCGCGCCGTGTCACTTGATCAGCGGAACCCCGGTTGCCTCTTGCAGCCACTGCGCCTCGATGGCCGCCAGCGTGCCGTTCTCGGTCATCGCCGCCAGCGCCTCATCCACACAGGCCTTCAGCGCAGAACCCTCGGGCATCAGCATGCCGAACTGGTCCGGGTTCTCGGCGGCTGCGGGGTCGAACTGGCCCAGCACCACGCCATTGTCCATCAACACCGCGGCCGTGAACAGCGCGGTGGGCAGGTCGAACAGGGCGGCATCAATCTGGCCCGCCTTCATGGCGGCGGTGATGTTGGCATTGTCGTCATAGACCAGCGGGCTCTGGCTCGGCTGGATCTGTTCCATCACGACGGGCAGGGCGGTGGTCGACGCCACAACGCCCCATTTCAGGCCCTTGAGGCTTTCCATTGTGGCGGTGGCCCCGCCTTCGACCACGGGCGTCGTGGTCATCACCGCCTGCGGCGCGGTGTAGTAGGGGGCCGAGAAGTCGACCACCTTGTCGCGCTCTGCGGTGATGGAATATTGCTGCATGTTCAGGTCGAAATTCTTGGCGCCGGGCTGGATCGCCTCGTCAAAGGACGTGCGCACCCATGTCACCGCATCGGCGGCAAATCCCATCTCTTCGGCCAGCGCATAGGCCACGGCGGCCTCGAACCCTTCGCCCGCTTCGGGCGCATCGTTCAGCACCCAGGGGTAATAGGCCGGGTTGCCCGTGGCGATGGTCAGCGTCCCGTCGGTCAGCGTCTTGCCCGCAGCGCAGTGGCCCGCGGCAAAGGCGCCGGTGGCGGCGAGGCTCAGGATGGTGGCGGTCAGAAAGGTCTTCATGCGATGTCTCCCCATGTGATTGCGGTAATACTCCGCCAAGCCGTCAAAGGTGTCCAGCCCGTTCGGATCCCGCGCGAAACGATTGACCGGGCCTGCCGTGTTTTCTAGCGTCCGGGGTATGGACACGCGCTATTCCCTCACCGACAGCACGCCCGCGCTGCAAACGCCCAACTGGTTCCGCCCTCAGGTCGACAAGGACGCGATGCGGGCGCTGATGCAGAAATCCGACGCGATTGCGGGGCGCGATGCGCTGCTGTGGCTGGGGATCATGGCGGTCTGCGCGGCGATTGGCATCGCGCTCTGGCCATCGTGGTGGTCCGCGCCGTTCTGGTTTGTCTACGGGGTCATGTATGGCTCGGGCGCGGATGCGCGCTGGCACGAATGCGGCCACCGCACGGCGTTCAGGACCGAGTGGATGAACAACGCCGTCTATCACATCGCCAGCTTCATGCTGTTCCGCAACCCGTATGTCTGGCGGCACAGCCACGTGCGCCACCACACCGACACCATTGTCGTCGGGCGCGACCCGGAAATTCAGGCGATGCGCCCGCCCGATCTGGGGCTGCTGATGCTGAACGTGTTCGGGCTGGTCGATGGCTGGCACATGATCCGGCGCATGGTCCTGCACGCGCGGGGGCGGTTGCATCCGGGCGAGGAGACCTATGTCCGCGACGGCGACCGCGCACGCATCACCCGCGTGGCCCGCATCCATCTCGGCTTGCACGGGGCAACGCTGCTGCTGGCGCTGTGGATGGGGTCGATCCTGCCGCTGATGGTGATCGGGCTGCCTGCGTTCTACGGCGCGTGGCACCGGGTGATGACGGGGGTGCTGCAACACCTGGGCATGGCGGAAAACGTCTCCGACCACCGGCTCAACACCCGCACCGTGCTGATGAACCCGGTCAGCCGGTTTATCTACCTGAACATGAACTACCACGTCGAACACCACATGTTCACGATGGTGCCATACTATAACCTGCCGGCGCTGCACGAGATCGTCAAACACGACCTGCCCGCGCCCGACCCGTCACTGGCCGCGGCCTTCGGGCGGCTGATCCCGGTGCTGCGCAAACAGTTGCGGTACAAGGATGCGGTGATCGTGCCGGACCTGCCCGAAGGGGCCACGCCCTACCGGGACGAGGTCAACGCCCTGCTGCCCCACGCCATCTAGGCGTCACTCGGCGGCGTACATCCCGTCATAGATCGGCGACAGCGTCTCGGCCTCGAACAGGGACGACACGGACGTGCCGTGCCAGATGTTCAGGATCGCCTGCGCAAAGACAGGGGCCGTGGGCACGATGCGGATATTGGGTGCGGATTTCACCGGATCGGTGGGCTGGATGCTGTCGGTGATGACCAGCGATTTCATCACCGAATTGGTCACACGTTCCACCGCCGGGCCGGACATCACGCCGTGCGAGATGTAGGAATGCACTTCCTTTGCGCCGTTCTCGACCAGCACCTCGGCGGCCTTGCACAGGGTGCCCGCAGTATCGACCATGTCGTCGATGATCAGACACACCTTGTCCTTCACGTCGCCAATCACGGTCATCTCGGCAATCTCGCCGGGTTTCTCGCGGCGCTTGTCCACAATCGACAAGGGCGCGTTCAGCCGTTTGGCCAACTCGCGCGCCCGCGCCACACCGCCCACATCCGGCGACACGATCATCAACTCGTCCATGCGGCCCGCAAACTGCGTCTTGATGTCCAGCGCAAAGATCGGCGAGGCATAGAGGTTGTCCACGGGGATATCAAAGAACCCCTGGATCTGCGCTGCGTGCAGGTCCATCGTCAGCACCCGTTCGATCCCCGCACCGACCAGCATGTTCGCCACCAGCTTGGAGGAAATCGGCGTGCGCGCCTTGGTGCGCCGATCCTGACGGGCATAGCCGAAATAGGGGATCACCGCCGTGATGCGTGCCGCCGACGACCGGCGCAGCGCGTCACACATGATCAACAGTTCCATCAGGTTGTCATTGGCCGGGTTCGACGTCGGCTGAATGATGAACATATCCTCGCCGCGCACGTTCTCGAACACTTCGACAAAAATCTCGCCGTCGTTGAACCGTTCCACACGGGCATCGACCAACCCCACATTGACCCCCCGGTGCAGCGACATGCGCCGCGCGATCGCCTTGGCCAACGGCAGGTTGGCATTCCCCGAAATTAGCTTCGGCTCTTCGATATTCGGCATGTGTCTTCCCCGGGCAGCATCGAATGTGACAGATTCGTGATGTTGACACCGCTTAACACGGGCGTACCGTCGCGCGAAGCCAAAGACCCCGAACCGGAGAAATTTAATGCCCCATATCGACTATTACTTTGCGACACTGTCCCCCTACGCCTACTTGGCCGGGAATCGGTTCGAAGTGGTTGCTGCAAAACACGATGTGACGGTGACGTACAAACCGCTCGACATCATGGCCCTGTTTTCGCGCACGGGCGGCACCCCGCCCAAGGACCGGCACATCAACCGCATCGAATACCGGGCGCAGGAACTGGTGCGGCAGGCCAAGAAATACGAGATGCCGTTCAACCTGAAACCCGCCCACTGGCCGACCAATGCGGCCCCGTCGTCCTACGCCATCATCGCGGCGCAAAACGCAGGCGGTGGTGATCTGGGCGCGCTGGTCCAGGGCGTGCTGCGCGCCGTCTGGGCCGAGGACAAGGACATCGCGCAGGACGATGTGGTGAAATCCTGCCTCGAGGCCGCAGGGTTCGACCCCAGCCTTGCCGACAGCGGCCTTTTGAGTGGCGCAGAAACCTACGCCGCCAACCTCGAAGAGGCGATCGACAAGGGGGCCTTTGGCGCGCCCTTCTACATCGTTGACGGGGATCAGCGGTTCTGGGGCCAGGACAAGATCGAAGACCTCGACCTGCACCTCTCTGGCAAGCTGTGATCCCACACATCCACCGCCGGACCTTCGGGTCCGGCGCGCGGCCCGTGCTGGCCATCCACTGTTCGCTCGCCCATTCCGGCGCGTGGCGGGGGCTGGCGCAGCACATGGGCGACCACCTCACCCTGCACGCCTTCGATCTGCCGAACCATGGCAAGTCCGGCGATTGGGACGGGCAGGGGATCATGCACGACACCGCCACCGACATGGCCCTGTCGGTGCTGGGCGACATCGGCCCCGATCCCATCGACCTTATCGGCCACAGCTTTGGCGCGACCGTCGCCCTGCGGCTGGCCATCGAACATGCCGACCGCGTGCGCAGCGTTGCGATGTACGAGCCGGTTTATTTCGCGCCCGCAATCGCCGACGACCCGACCTTTCTGCCCCGCTACAAACAGGACACGGCGACCTTTGATGCGGCCATCGCAGCGGGCAATACCGAGGCCGCCGCGCGCGCCTTCAACGCGACATGGGCCGAAGGTCCGGCCTGGGATGACATCCCGGCCCTGACCCGACAGTACATGGCCGACCGCATCCACTTCGTCACGCACTCCGCGCCGTTTCTGGTGGACGACAGCGCGGGCCTGCTTGGCCCCCGCCGCTTTGATGCCGCCACCATGCCCGCGCTGCTGATCGCAGGGGCCCGGTCCAAAATGGCCGCACCCGTGAACAACGCGATCGCGCGGCGTTTGCCCAACGCCACGAACATCACACTGCCTGATGTGGGACATATGGGGCCCATCACCCACCCGGATGCAGTGGCCGCTGTGTGGCTGGACCTGCTGGGCAGGACCTGAAAACTGCGGCATATCGACCCGCGTTAACCACTTTTATTTACGATTTATCAAGGCCTTGGCCGAAATGTGCAGTCTCGGGCTGAAACTGTACATTTTACCGAGATGGCTGCGAAACTTGCCCCGTGTGCGGCGCACAAACTGTACAGTTCAGGCTTGCAAACTGCTCGGTTATACGCCCCGCGTGCGCGGTTTGTGGACGTCGCATGCGCGCAAAGGCCCGGTTAACGGACCGACCGCTCAGGTCGGCTCGTCGATGATGTGATCTTCCCAATCGTCATCGGCCACGTCGAATTCGCTCACCGTCCGCCCGCGCATCGACATGCCCGCATCATGCACACTCTCCGGCGTGCCTGAGATCAGCGGATGCCAGTCAAAGAGCGGCTGCCGGTGATACACCAGCCGGTAGGCGCAGGTCTGCGGCATCCAATAGAGGTGGTCTTCGATATTCGACGGCTTCAGCACGATGCAGTCCGGCACGAACTGGTGGCGGGTGTCGTAATGCGCGCAAAGACATGTGTCATCGTCCAGCAGACGGCACGCCACACGGGTCAGCGCCACCTCGCCGCTGTCCTCGTCCTCCAGCTTGTTCAGGCAACACTTGCCGCAGCCGTCGCACAGCGCCTCCCACTCCTTGCGGGACAGTTTGGAGATCGGTTTTTTCTCCCAAAACCGGGGGCTTAGCCCGTCGCGGGGGATCGGATCGCTCATAGGGCGGCCAGAATTGCACGGGCCTGCGCGCTGTCGGCATCCATCTGGGTGATCAGCGCCTCAAGGCTGTCGAATTTCTCCTCGCCCCGCAGATGTTCGACCAACGCCACGGACACCGGCGCGCCATAAAGATCGCCAGAGAAATCAAAGACATAGGTTTCCAGATTGGGCAGGTTTTCCCCGAACATCGGGCGTACGCCCATGGACGCCACGCCGTGATACGCGCCCTTGTGTGGCCCGTCCAACACATTGAAAAGAACGGCATAAACGCCAAAAGCTGGCGGATGCAGCCCTTCGATGGACATGTTCGCGGTTGGGTAGCCCAGCGTGCGGCCCCGCTGTTCGCCGCCGATCACCGGCCCTTCGATCCGGTGCCAATGGCCCAGCATGTCGGCGGCGTCCCTTGGCCGTGCTTCGGTCAATGCGGTGCGGATGGCTGTGGACGACACCGTCTTGTCGCCCCGCGCCAGCAGTGGTGCCACCGTAACGCCAAACCCCATCTGATCGCCGAACCGCACCAGATCCTGCGCCGTGCCTGCGCGCTTTTTGCCAAAGCAGAAATCCGCCCCCACAACCACATGCGCCAGCCCAAGACCGTCACAGATCACGTCGCGTGCAAATTCCTCTGGGCTGAGGCCCGCGAGGCCAGAATGGAAAGGCAATTCAAAGAGATAGCGGATGCCGATCTTGTCCAATCGGCTGGCCCGCGCGGCCTGGCTCATCAGGCGAAAGGGCGGGGCGTCGGGGGCAAAATACTCGCGCGGATGTGGCTCAAAGGTCAGCACGCCCAAGGGGGCATCGGGCGCTGCGGCCTGTGCCAGGTCGATCACCGTCCGGTGGCCCACATGCACGCCGTCGAAATTCCCGATCGCCACGCTCGCGCCGCGATCGCTTGGGTCCACAAACTGATAGTCGCGAATGATCTTCATGGCCCTTGCCTAGTCCCGCGCACAGGCGAGGGCAAGATGCAGTTTCCCACCAACCGGCGGGGCCGTGTCAGTCGAACTTGCGCGACGGCGCCAGCACCGTGGCCTCGCCGATCAGAACCTTTTTGCCATCCACCGCACAATGGCAATCCAGACGCACGCGCCGCTTGGCAAAGTCGATGTCGATCACCTTGACCTCGGCATAGACCATGTCGCCGGGGCGCACAGGGGCCAAGAACTTCAGCGACTGGCCCATGTAAACGGTCCCGTGGCCCGGCAACTGCTCCCCGATTACGGCAGAGATCAGACCGGCGGTCAGCATCCCATGCGCAATGCGCCCGGCAAAGATCGTGTCGCGGGCATAGGCATCATCCATGTGCACCGGATTGTGGTCGGTGGACACTTCGGCAAACATCTCGATGTCGCGGTCCGTCACCTGTTTGCGCAGGTGGCGGGTCATGCCCATCTCGATATCTTCGATGCAGATTGTGCCGCGCGGCAGGTTGTCCAACATGTCAGGCTCCGGTAACTTTCTGACCGCAAGCGCGGCGTTCACGCAAGGTTATTACTTTGCGCGCGCAGAAAATCAAGCGAAAAGAATGTCAGCGCAAGTGCCCTATCGCAAAGGTCGGCGCGCTCATTTCCTTTTGCAAATAGGCGCTTAGCGCATCCGCGTCCGGCTGGTGCGACGTTTTTGTCTCTTCTGCGGCCAACCCGCCGGAGATGAACAGGGAATCAATGTCCTCACCCATGGCGCCCGCGATGTCCGTCAGCACCCCGTCGCCAATGGCCAGAATGCCGCTGTCGGGCACGTCCACGCCCAGTTCGAACAACCGCCGCCGTGCCAGATCGTAGATCGGCGGATGCGGTTTCCCGAAATAGAGGCTTTCGCCCCCCATCTCGGTATAAAGCTGTGCCAAAGCGCCCGCGCACCACTCGCGCACCTCGCCCCGGTCCACCACGATGTCGGGGTTGGCGCAGAGCAGCTTCAGACCCAGCTGCTTGGCCATCAGGAATTCGGGCCGCATCGTGTCCGGATCCGCCATGGGATCGCGCGGGCCGGTGCACACGATGCCCTCCGCCTGCTCCAGCGGCACCATCTCGACGTCGATGGGTTCCTTGATGACGCCGATGGGTTCAAAGAATTTCTCTTCCCCCGGCTGCCCGATGAAATAGACGTGCGAGCCGACCACACCGCGGAACATCGCCGCGCGCGCACTGTCGCCCGAGGTGGCGATGGTGTCCCACGCGTCATCCGGCACGCCGAAATGCACCAGCTGCTTGGTCACGCCAGCGCGGGGGCGCGGCGAATTGGTGACCAGCACCACCTTGCCGCCCTTGGCGCGATATGCCTGTAACGCGGCGACCGCCTCGGGCAGGGCATGCACGCCGTTGTGCACGCACCCCCACAGGTCGACGAACAGCGCGTCATAGCGGTCGGAAATCTCGGAAAGGGCGGTGATGATCTGGGCCATAAAGCCTCCGCAGGTTGAGGTGCGTGCGGTCTGCCACAATGGCGTCCATGGTGAAAGCACCAATGGGCATATCTGCAAATGCCCAGCTTGCCCCGGATCACCGGGGCAAGCAGTTGTTCATGTCGCCCTATTCCGAAAGGCGCATCTCGCGTCCGTTCAGGTTCAGAACTTGACCGCTGTGGCGGTCGCGTTGCGGCTGCCCCAACTGATCGGAGAGATTTTGACCTCGCCGACAGTCACGTTGATGATCGCGTCCGCACCCCGTTTGGCCGCTTCCTGGCGCAGACGTTCGATAGCCTGCTCGCGCGTGGGGTTGGGATGGAACGCCGTCAGTTTGTTCACGTCGATCTCGATCTCACCCAGGCTCGAAAAGGCACGGTTTGGTGCCTCTTCAAAAACCTGAATGCTGTCCGGCGTGCTTGGCGCGGCAACCGCTTGCGGTGCTTTCTCGCCGGATGCCGGTACAACGTATTGGCCGTCCTGCACATCACAGGCCGCCACAAACACAAGCGCTGCGGCGCAAGCGACAAGGGTCGTTTTCATGTGAAGCCTCTTACACTTTGAGGTTCGGGATGATCTGTTTCTTGCGGCTCATGATGCCGGGCAGGACAACGGTGTCGCCTGTCACGGTCGCGTCAAAGCTTTTCTCGGCCACGCCTTTCACCCGGTCGTTGGGGATCAGCATCGTGGCTTCTTCGTTCAGGATGTCCACGACGAACAGCAGCACCTCGTCCGCGCCGTCTTCCTTCGCCACATCAACCATGGATGCCATCAGGCTGTCCTTGCGGTCCAGCACCAGCTTGGGCGCGGTGGTTTCCAAAACGGAGACGCGGAACTGCGTGCCGTCCACGGCGTATTCCTTGCTGTCCATGCGCAGCAGTTCGGCGTCGGAAAACGCGGAGACGTCGGATTTCGCCTCGAACATCTCGGAGGCATAGGCCGAGATGTCGACACCCAGATCCTTGGCCAGGTCATGGGCAATCGCGGTGTCTTCCTGTGTCGTGGTGGGCGACCGGAATTCCAGCGTGTCCGACAGGATGCAGGACAGCATCGCGCCTTTGACGCCCGTGGGCATCTGCGCCATGTCCTTGCCGATCATCTTCCACATGATGGTGGCCGTGCAGGCCAGCGGCTCGATGCGGATGTCGATGGGGCCTTTGGTCTCAAGGCCGCCCACCAGCTTGTGGTGGTCGATGATGGCCGTGATGTCGGCATCGTTGATCGCATCAGGCAGTTCGGCGGGGTTGTTGGTGTCCACGATTACGACGGGTTGGTCGGCGTCCACGGCGTTGATGATGCGCGGTTTGGGCAGGTCCCACTTTTGCAGCACAAACGCCGCCTCGGTGTTCGGCTCGCCCAGCAGCACCGGCTCGGCTTCGACGCCCTTGATCTCGTTGAGGTACCACGACCAGATGATCGGCGATCCGGTGGAATCGGTGTCGGGGGATTTGTGGCCAAATACAAGCGTTGTCATGTGAATGCGTCCTTCGGGCGGGTATGAATTTTGCGCCCTTATAACAAGGTGTGTGGCCGTGTCACGGGGGGTGTCCCTGCCCAAATGTCGCGGTATGCGCTTGACGCATGGCGGCCCGGCCAGATACCGTTATCGCATCTGAAAAGGAGTGCCCTGCACATGGACAAACTGGCCTGAACCGCACGCCCGTTCCCGCGCCCCTGATGCGCGCCCTTCAGACAGGAGTGATCTGACAATGGACAAGTCCGCCTGACCCGCCCCGCGCGGGTGATGTGATCCGTGGCGCATTGCGCCGCATGTTCCAAGATTTCAGACCCACGAGGCACCATATGCCCAGAAAAACCAGCAAACGCCGCGCGCGCGGCGACACCCGAACTGTGTCCACGCCCGTCAAGCCGGGTGCAAAACGGCCCGCCGTGACGCAAGCGGACCGCCAGAACCTGCGCACCCAGGTGCGTGGCGGGCGGCCACCGCGCTTTCCGGGGCGCACCGGGGGGCGCTAGTCCCTTGCCAGCGGGCCGCGCGTGGGGTTTCCTTGCGCGGCCCGCAACAGACCAGAGCAGACCCAAGTGGCCGAGCGCGAAACCGATCTTTACCCGCCCGTCAAAGCCTTTCTCGAAGGGCAGGGATATGTGGTGAAATCCGAGGTTGGTGCTGCCGATGTGGTGGCCCTGCGCGGGGCCGAGCCGCCGGTGATCGTCGAGTTGAAGCTGGGGTTTTCCTTGACCCTCGTGCATCAATGCGTCGCGCGCCTGTCGGTGACGGATGACGTCTACATGGCCGTGACGCGCGGCAAGGGCAAGCGGTTCCTGAAATCCGCCAAGGACATGACCCGCCTGTGCCGCCGCCTCGGGATTGGCCTGATGACGGTGCGCGTGTCGGACGCGTTGGTGCAGGTGCATTGCGATCCGGGGCCATATGCACCGCGCAAGAACACCAAGCGTCAGGGGCAGTTGCTCAGGGAATTCGCGGGCCGTGTGGGGGATCCCAACGACGGCGGTCAAACCCGCGTGGGGCTGATCACTGCCTACCGTCAGGACGCCCTGAAACTGGCGATGTACCTGTTCGAAGTGGGTGCCAGCAAAGGCGCGGATGTGGCCCGCGAAACCGGTGTGGCCCGCGCCACCACGATGATGCGCGACGACCACTACGGCTGGTTCGAAAAGGTCGACAAGGGCATCTACGGTCTGTCCCCCAAAGGTGCTGACGCCGTGGCGGCATCAGGGGATGTGCTGGGCGGCTAGGCACAGGCTCCCTCCAATTTTCAGAGAATTTTCGATGGCACGGCGCGCAGAGGCGTTGACTCAGGTCCCCGGTCTGCCTAACTACGCGTCGTTATCACTCGGACATGCTGAGTGCTAACGGGGCCGAAAGCGGCCTCAAGGGAGAAACTTTGAGCCTTAAGGAGCTGCAAAGATGGCATTGAAACCGCTTCATGACCGCGTGCTGGTACGCCGCACGGAAAGCGAAGAGAAAACCGCTGGCGGGCTGATCATCCCCGAAAGCGCCAAGGAAAAGCCCAGCGAGGGCGAAATCGTGTCCGCAGGCCCCGGCGCCCGCAAGGACAGCGGTGAGCTGATCGAGATGGCTGTGAAAGCCGGCGACAAAGTGCTGTTCGGCAAGTGGTCCGGCACCGAAGTCACCATCGACGGCGAAGAGCTGCTGATGATGAAAGAATCCGACATCATGGGCATCATCGAGTAATCGAGCCCGGACGCATGGTGCGCAGTGACTGCGCACCCTACGACTACGACATTCTCAAAGGAGAAATATCATGGCTAAGGACGTCAAATTCGACACAGATGCCCGCAACCGGATGCTGTCTGGTGTGAACATCCTCGCAGACGCCGTCAAAGTCACGCTGGGCCCCAAAGGCCGCAACGTGGTTCTGGACAAATCCTTCGGCGCGCCCCGCATCACCAAAGACGGTGTGTCGGTTGCCAAGGAAATCGAACTGGAAGACAAGTTCGAGAACATGGGCGCACAAATGGTGAAGGAAGTTGCTTCCCGCACCAATGACGAAGCAGGCGACGGTACAACAACCGCAACTGTTCTGGCACAAGCCATCGTCAAAGAAGGCATGAAATCGGTTGCCGCTGGCATGAACCCGATGGACCTCAAGCGCGGCATCGACCTGGCGACAGTCAAAGTCGTCGACGCGATCAAGGCTGCGGCCCGCGAAGTGTCCGACAGCGCCGAAGTGGCACAGGTCGGCACGATCTCGGCCAACGGCGAATCCGACATCGGTCAGCAAATCGCAGACGCGATGCAGAAGGTCGGCAACGAGGGTGTGATCACCGTCGAAGAGAACAAAGGCCTGGAAACAGAGACCGATGTTGTCGAAGGCATGCAGTTCGACCGCGGCTACCTGTCGCCTTACTTCGTGACCAACGCGGACAAGATGACCGCAGAGCTCGAAGACTGCCTGATCCTGCTGCACGAGAAAAAACTCTCGTCGTTGCAGCCCATGGTGCCGCTGCTGGAGCAAGTCATTCAGTCGCAAAAGCCCCTGCTGATCATCGCCGAAGATGTTGAAGGCGAAGCGCTGGCCACTCTGGTTGTCAACAAACTGCGCGGCGGTCTGAAAATCGCAGCTGTCAAAGCGCCTGGTTTCGGCGATCGCCGCAAAGCCATGCTGCAGGACATCGGCATTCTGACCGGCGGTCAGGTGATCTCCGAAGAACTGGGCATGAAGCTGGAATCCGTGACCATGGACATGCTGGGCACCGCCAAGCGCATCCAGATCACCAAGGACGAGACCACAGTCATCGACGGTAACGGCGAGAAGGCAGAGATCGAAGCGCGCGTCGCTCAGATCCGCGGCCAGATCGAAGAAACCACCTCCGATTACGACCGTGAGAAACTGCAAGAGCGTGTGGCCAAACTGGCTGGCGGTGTTGCCGTGATCCGCGTCGGCGGCATGACCGAAGTCGAAGTGAAAGAGCGCAAGGACCGTGTGGACGATGCTCTGAACGCGACACGTGCTGCTGTTCAGGAAGGTGTTGTCGTGGGCGGCGGCGTCGCTCTGGTGCAAGCTGCCAAAAGCCTCGAAGGTCTGACAGGCGCCAACAACGACCAGAACGTCGGTATCTCGATCGTGCGCAAGGCCATCGAAGCGCCCCTGCGTCAGATCGCAGAGAACGCCGGTGTGGACGGTGCCGTGGTTGCCGGCAAGATCCGCGAAAGCGACGACGTCACATTCGGCTTCAACGCGCAGACCGAAGAATATGGCGACATGTTCTCCTTCGGCGTGATTGACCCGGCCAAAGTGGTGCGTACAGCCCTGCAAGACGCCGCATCGGTCGCAGCTCTGCTGATCACCACCGAAGCGATGGTTGCCGACAAGCCCGCCAAAGACGGCGGCGGCGCGCCCGCAATGCCCGACATGGGCGGCATGGGCGGCATGATGTAAGCAGACTTCGCTTCAGCGAAGTCTGTCCCCCGGCAGGGTCGTTTTGCCCGCAAAACGGTCCCGACAGGGGAAGTGTCAAACCCAAAAGCAAAGGCCCCCTCGTGGGGCCTTTGTCACGTCATCTGCCCCGACAGCGTCGTTTGCGCAGAAAACGGTCCCAAAAACGTTGCGATGGTTTGTACCGGCAAACGGGCTGGCTTGGATTGGAATGATGCGTTTAACGGATGTCGGGTGTGCGGACGAAACGGACAATGCCTCCTATGTTATGAATGTCCGCTCTGCCTAATCCGAATGCGCTGCAATTCTGCAAGCGGTGTTTGCAGCGATGCCCATCGACGCATTCTGTGCCCTCAAATAGTCTCTCCCCACGGCCAACGGGCCTCGCATCCAACCTCACAGTGTTCTGACGATTGAACCGGGCACCCCCGTCGGTCGACGGTTAAAATGCGCGCTGGTGCGACCCTTGCCCACGGCTACTTTTGCTTGGAGACACAATATGAAGAGACTTCTTTTCGCACTGATGATGGCATTCACCCCGACCGTGCTAACGGCTGACGAAAAGCCTGCCAACGATCCCGTTTGGATGATGGTCGCATTTGAGGTTACGAACTATGACACGTGGCGCGCCGCGTTCGACAATGATCTGGCACTCCGCCAGGACGCAGGTGAATTGAGTTTCGAGATCAACAGGTTCCCCGGCTTTCCCAATCAAATCATTGCAATGTTCAAATGGGAAAGCGCAGAACGCGCGCAGGCCTTTATAAGTGATCCCGCGCTACAGGCATCGATGAAAGCGGGAGGCGTGATTAGCGCGCCAACGATCACCTTCTATGACGGCTAGTAGCGGTTGATCGTGGTCAATCCAGACCTGTCAGCAAGGCGCGGTTTTCTTTCAGAAACGCAACCAAGGCGTCCAAAACAAGACGTACACGCTGAGAGCCACGCGCAGATTCGTGATAGATGACCCAAGACTCAATTTGGTCGAACGGGTCGGGAAAGACCCGTTCGATGTTCCTGCTCGCATCTGCATGTGCGCAGAAGAGCGCCCCAATGCCTGCGCCTTGCTCAATCATCAAACGGGCGGAATCCGTGTTCTCCACGCGAATGCTCGGGCGCTCAGGATTGTCGAACCGATCTATGAAAGCAGATGGCTTTGACGGTGAATTCCCAGTCCCGATCCGCACAAGCGTGTGGTCGCGCAAGTCGTCCGGTGTCTGTGGGAGGCCATGCTGCTGGAAGTAAATCTTTGATCCATAAAGGCATCTTCCCCAGGTAAAGGAATATGCGACCACCAGAGCCGGATCAGTCGGCGCGCGCGTGCGAACCGCGATATCCGCCTCTCCCTTCGCGAGATCGAATGCAGCGATCGAACTTATAAGATCGACTTTCAGGCCTTCATACGCTTTGGCAACTTGCTGCACCAAGGGACGCAAGACATGGGCCGCCGTAGGAACGCATGCGATCTTTACCGTACCGGTCGGATGCTGTCGCATCCCACTCACACTTATCTGGGCATCATTGACGACCGCATCCATTTTCTTAGCGGCTTCGGCGAGGATCAATCCTTCGGGTGTGAACGTAAATTCACGGCCGCCCCTGATAACAATCGTTGCCCCAAAGACATGCTCGGCGGCGGCTAACCGGCGGCTTACAGTCGACCCATCGACCCCCAAAACGCGCGCCGCCCCCGCAATCGAACCTTCGTTCTTCAAGGCGAGAACGACACGAAAATCACTCCAGTTTGGGACTGCCATAGTTCACCGATTCATTTGGTCTGCAATACTGGTGACGGTCGCGGTTATGAGCAAGGCGGTATTGGCTCTTGCCCTTCCGTCGTGACAACGGACATTCGCCGCAACGCAAAAACCGTGAACTAAGGGCTAAACCGGCCCTTCTCTGCGAACCACTCCAAGTCACACAAGTTCAACCCCAATGGCTGCAACGCCGCGCCCCCGCAATCCACCTGCCACATCTGTGACTGGACGGCGCAGAGCAATCCGCGTAACCCGCGCCCATGCGCCTTATCCTGCTGACCTGCCTCACCATGCTGGCCTTTGCCGCCAACTCGATCCTCAACCGCATGGCGGTGGACAGCGGCACCATTGACCCGTCAAGCTTTGCCATCATCCGGGTGCTCGCCGGGGCCGTGATGCTGTGCATGATCCTGACGGTGCGGGGTGGGGGGCTGCCGATCGTGGCGCCGGGGCGGGTAGTCGGTGCCACAAGCCTTGCGGCCTATATGATCGGGTTTTCGCTGGCCTATGTGACCCTCGACGCGGGCCTCGGTGCGCTGATCCTCTTTGGCACCGTTCAGGTCACCATGTTCGCCTGGTCTGCCGCGCGCGAGGCCACGCCGTCATCGCGGCAAATGGCCGGGGCGGGGGTGGCGTTTGTCGGGCTGGTCATCGCCCTCTGGCCCAGTGAGGGCGCAGGCGGTGACGTGATGGGGGCCATGTTCATGGTGATCGCCGGGCTGGGATGGGCCGCCTACACGCTGGCAGGCAAGGGCGCGCGCGACCCGCTGGCCGCCACAGCCGCCAACTTCGTGACAGCCTTGCCGCTCCTGCTTGTGCTGCTCATGGGCGCGGGCATGCACGCCGCACCCACGGGCATCGGCCTGGCCGTTCTGGCGGGGGCAGTCACATCGGGTCTCGGCTATGCGCTGTGGTATCACGTGCTGCCGCAGCTGGCTGGGCAAACCGCCGCCGTGGTCCAGCTGAGCGTGCCGATCATCGCCATCGCTCTGGGTGCGGCCCTGCTGGGCGAAGCGATCAGCACCAGCGTCATCGCTGCGGCCGTACTGGTCGTGGGCGGCATCGCCCTCGCGGTCACTTCACCAAAGGCTCCAGCGGGTCATAAGTGATACCGGTCCCGTCAAAGGCCACGGCCGCCAGACTGTCGGGCTTGTGCGGCGACGCGGCCAGCTCTTCGCGTGTGACCCAGGCCCGCTGGGTCACGATGGCCTCCGGATCGTCCCACACCTCCGGGCGCGGCGACCCCTCGGCCACCGTGCAGCGAAAATAGACATCCACCTGGTGAAAACGGCTGCCCGGATCGTGAAACTCGTTCACCAGACAGGGCGCGCCCACCTCAATGCGCATCCCCGTTTCCTCATAAATCTCGCGCGCCAGATTGTCGGGCAGGCTGCTGCCCACCTCGACCCCGCCACCGGGCGCGCACATCAGCGGGCTCTGACCATCCGGCCAGGCATTGACCACCAAGAGACGGCCATCTTCGACCAGAATGGCACGCACGGCGAGGCGCGGAGACTTGGGGCGCATGGCGGAAAACTTCCCTTAGGACGGTACGTCCCCCATTCCATAGGGCGGCAGATGCCACTATCTCAAGCGCCATGAGACTGCTGACACTCCTTTTTGTGCTGTTGACCGCCGGTATGGCCCGCGCGGACTGCGTTGTGTTGCTGCACGGCCTGGCCCGGACCGAGGCATCGCTGCTGGTGCTGGAACAGGCGCTCAAGCTCGAAGGCTACGATGTTGTGCGCCCCGGCTACCCATCAACCTCGGAAACGGTGCAGACGCTGGCCGCCGCCGTCGTGCCACAGGCGATGGCGCGCTGCGGTGACACGCGCGTACACTTCGTGACTCATTCGATGGGCGGCATCCTCGTGCGCTATTGGCTGTCGCAACATCCGCGCCCCGCACGGCTGGGCCACGTGGTGATGATGGGCCCACCCAATCAGGGCAGCGAGGTGGTCGACACTCTTGGTGATCTCGAGGCGTTTGGCTGGCTCAATGGCCCTGCGGGTGGGCAATTGGGCACTGGCCCCGACAGCGTGCCGCGCGCCTTGCCACCGGTGGACTATCCGGTGGGCGTGATTGCGGGCGACCAGTCGCTCAACCCTTATTTCTCATCCCTGCTGCCCGGCCCTGACGACGGCAAGGTGTCCGTGGCCTCGACCCGTGTGGCGGGCATGACCGATCACATGGTGCTGCCGGTCACGCATACCTTTATGATGAACAACCCCAACGTGATGACACAGGTGCTGACATTCCTCGAAATCGGTGTCTTTGACCACGACCGTGGTTGGGTGGACGAGGTGCTGGACCAGCTTGGCTGCCCCGAAGGGTCTTGTTTTCAGGGGCGTGGCGATGCTGACAATTGATCTGACCGGGGCGGATGTCCTGCATCCGGGTGGGGTGTCCAAGGCGCCGCTCTCTATCGCCGATGGGCGGGTGGCCGATGCACCAGCGGGTCGCGCCGTTGATCTGAGTGGGTATCGCGTGCTGCCGGGCATCATCGACGTGCACGGCGACGGGTTTGAACGCCATATGGCACCCCGGCGCGGCGCGATGAAGGAAACCGCCGAAGGGCTGGTCGCCGTCGAGGCCGAGCTGGCTGCCAATGGCATCACCACCGCTGTGCTGGCCCAATTCGTCAGTTGGGAAGGCGGGCTGCGCGGCCTCGACTTTGCGGACAAGGTGTTCGCCGCCCTGCGCGACACCGGGGCGGACCTTGTGACCGACCTGCGCCCGCAACTGCGCTTTGAGACCAGCTTGCTTGAGCTCTACGACACGTTGCCGGACCGGGTGGCGCAGTGGGGTATCGAATACGTGGTGTTCAACGATCACTTGCCCCACGACCGGTTGGCACAGGGGCGCAAACCGCCGCGTCTGACCGGTCAGGCGCTCAAGGCCGGGCGCAACCCGGATGATCATTTTGCCATGTTGCTCGACCTGCACACCAAGGCGCAGGACGCCGAACCCGCACTTGGCCCGTTGTGCGATGCACTGCGCGAGAAGGGGGTCCGATTAGGCAGTCACGATGACGCCACCGCCGAGACGCGCGCCAAATGGCAGGCACGCGGGGTGCAAGTGGCCGAATTTCCCGAAACGCAAGTGGCCGCCGAGGCTGCGCAAGCGGCGGGATCGGGTGTGGTGTTGGGCGCGCCCAATCTGGTGCGGGGTGGTTCGCACAAGGGCAACGTGTCGGCGCTGGATCTTGTGATGATGGGGCTGTGTGACGCGCTGGCCTCGGACTACCATTATCCGTCACCGCGTCGGGCCGCACTGATGTTGGAACGCAGCGGCGTGCTTGATCTGGCGGGAGCCTGGGCGTTGGTGTCATCCGGTCCTGCGGCGGTGCTGGGACTGTCGGACCGTGGCACGCTTGCGCCGGGCATGCGGGCCGATCTTGTGATCCTCGATGCCCGCGACCGGGTTGCGGCCACACTGTCGGGCGGCCGCATCAGTTTCATGTCCGGGGACGTGGCCCAGCGGTTCGTTGCCGCCTAGGTGCGGACGACCCGGTTGACGTGACCCATCTTGCGGCCCGCGCGGGCCTTTGTCTTGCCATAGAGATGCAGTGCCGTCGCAGGGTCCGCCGCCAGTTCTGGCACCCGGTCCATATCGTCGCCAATCAGGTTCTCCATCACCACATCCGCGTGTCGCGCGCCGTCGCCCAAGGGCCAACCGGCCACCGCGCGGATATGCTGCTCGAACTGATCCACGACACAGCCGTTCTGCGTCCAGTGGCCCGAATTGTGCACACGCGGCGCGATCTCGTTCACGATCAACCCGCCGGGCGTCACAAACAGCTCGACACCCAACACACCCACATAATCCAGCGCATTCAGAATATTGGCCGCCATCAGGATCGCATCCGTGCGCTGACTGGGTGACAGCCGCGCGGGCACCGTGGTCGTGTGCAGGATGCCGTCGCGGTGCACGTTCTCGCCCGGATCGAAACAGGCCACGGCCCCATCCTGACCCCGTGCGGCAATCACCGACACCTCATGGCTGAAATCCACAAACCCTTCAAGGATCGCGGGCGCGCCCTGCATATCGTCCAGCGCGGATTGAGCGTCGCCGGGATCCATGATCCGGGCCTGCCCCTTGCCGTCATAGCCGAACCGCCGCGTCTTGAGGATTGCAGGCGCGCCTATCTGACCCAATGCCGTCGCCAGCGCCGCCATGTCCGGCACATCCGCATAAGGCGCTGTTTTCAAACCCAGACCTGCGAGAAACTCTTTCTCCACCAGCCGGTCCTGACTGACCCGCAGCGCCTCGCGACCCGGACGGATCGGCGCATGATCCTCCAGCGCGTCCAGCGTCAGCGTGGGGATGTTCTCGAACTCGTAGGTGATGACATCGACTGTGCTGGCAAAGGCATAAAGCGCATCGTTGTCCTCGTAAGGTGCCGTGGTCACCAGATGCGCCACATCCCCCGCCGGGGGCAGGGCGCCGGGATCAAACACATGGGTGCGAAACCCAAGGCGGCTGGCTGCGACGGACAGCATGCGGCCCAACTGGCCACCGCCCAGAATACCAATGGTCGCGCCGGGGGCGAGGGGCTCAGTCATCCTGCGGCACCTCCGGGATCGACGCCGACAAGGCGTCACGCCACGCATCCAGCCGCGTGCCCAGATCCGCGTCCGACACCGCCAGAATGCCCGCCGCCATCAAACCGGCATTGGCCGCACCCGCCGCACCAATCGCCATGGTCGCCACCGGAAAGCCGCGCGGCATCTGCAATATGGAATAGAGGCTGTCGACACCCGACAGCGCCTTGGTCTGCACCGGCACGCCAATCACCGGCACCCGCGTCTTGGACGCCATCATGCCCGGCAAATGCGCGGCCCCACCGGCACCCGCAATGATCACCTTGAGGCCCCGGCCAACGGCCCCCTTGCCATAGTCCCACAACCGGTCCGGGGTGCGGTGCGCCGACACAATCCGCGTCTCATAAGGGACCTCCAGCGCATCCAGCATCTCTGCGGCCTCGCGCATGGTGGGCCAGTCGGACTGGCTGCCCATGATGATGCCTACAACAGGCTTGGGTTCGGTCATGATTAAGGCCCCGGCAAATCAGAAAGCGCGCACTATAGCCAGATCGCCCCGCGTGGCAATGGCACCGGCTCAGGCGATGATATCGGGCGTCAAACGGTCCTCGATCACCGCGATCTTGTCCTTGAGCCGCAGCTTTTTCTTCTTCAACCGCTGCACCGTCAACTGATCGGCAGTGCCTTTTTCCTGCAACGCGCGGATCGCCTCGTCGAGATCACGGTGCTCGCTGCGAAACACCTCCAGCTCGAAACGCAAAACGTCGTCCGTCTTCATCGAGATGTCCGAAGGTGCGTTCATGATGCGATTCCAAACCGTTGCGCGACCTTTAATATAATCACGACGATGCGATACGCCTAGACCTTGTTCCAGACATGGTTTCTGCCCATATTCATAACATCCGCTGCCGCTGACGGGGTGGACCTGACTGTCGCTTGATGTACCTGAGGACGTGTCGCATGACGAAAATGACTTTGGCTTCCTACCCCCACATGTTGGGGTTCGAACAACTGGAACGGCTGCTGGAACGCACTGCCAAAAGCAGTGAAGGCTACCCACCGTTCAATATCGAACAAACCTCCGACTTTTCTTACCGGATCACGCTGGCCGTGGCGGGTTTCGGCGAACAGGACCTGTCGATCACCGTCGAGGACCGCCAACTGGTGATCCGCGGACGACAAAGCGACGACAGCGAGGGGCGCGTATTTTTGCATCGCGGCATCGCCGCACGCCAGTTTCAACGCAGTTTTGTTTTGGCCGACGGGGTCGAAGTCGGCGAAGCTGTGATGGAAAACGGGTTGCTGCACGTCGACCTGACACGCGCCAAACCCGAAACCGTCGTCCAGACGATCAACATACGGAAAGGATAAGTCATGAACACTCCCTTTGATTTGAACGCCGATGTGGGCCGTATGGTATACGTCAAACCGGTCCTCGTGGATGATCTGCCGCGCGAAGTGCGCGATCAGGCCGAAGGGCTGGACCAGCTCTTTGCCGTCCACGACGCCGAAGGGCAGCAACTGGCGCTTGTCGCCAACCGCAAGCTGGCCTTTGCCCTTGCGGTTCAGAACGACTACGCGCCGCAGCCCGTTCACTGATGCGGTTGGTCTTGGCCCTTGCCCTCGCGGTATGGGCCGGGCCACTGGCCGCCCAGGATGGGGTGGCCTGCCTTCAGTCCCAACTCTCTGCGCTGGGGCATGACCCCGGACCCGTCGACGGCACCATGCGCCCCTCGGTGCGTGATGCCGCTGCCGCGTGGGGTGGGGGCGACGCCTTTCCTGGATTGCGCCGCGGCACCGCAACCAGTTGGTGCCGCGAAATCGGCCTGTCGGACCCAGCCCTCAAATCCCACTGGCCCAGTGCAAAACCGCTGATCATTGCCGCCGAAACGCCCATCGCCACGGCGCTCTTGCGACAGTCCTTCGAGGCGATCCAGACCTATTTCCGTGACATCCAGGGCATCGAGCTGGCAACGCGCGTGGCGGTCATCGGCGCGGGCGAGGGCGGCTTTTTCGACCCCGCGCTGGTGGATGTGCTGATGCAGCTCGAACGCCCGGCACGGGCACGGCCCATCGACACGGCGCGCCTGTGCAATGGTCGCACCGTCGGTGGCGCGGCCAACAGGCCCTACATGCTGTTTTGCTGGCCCCAAACCGTCGAAGACCCCGCATGGCAGGCGCGCATCGCACCCGAACTGCGCCGGGTCATGGCCCATGAATACACCCATCAGGTGCAATATGCTCTGGCCGCTGACGACCCGGCGCAGCGTGTTGACGGGGTCTGGCGGCTTGGTCCGCACTGGATGGTCGAAGGGGTGGCCGAACTGGTGGAATGGCAATTTGTCTCCGGCCAGCAAACCACTGACGGAGCCGACCTCTTTGACCTGCAAACCGCCGCCCGGCGCAGTCGTCTCACGCTGGATGGGCTGGATGCACAAGGCACCGTGACCGACAGCGAAGCCTACGGCGTGGCCCGCTTTGCTGCCTACCTCCTGGCCCAGCGGCACGGCACCGACGCACTCTTTGACTACTTTCGTGCCCTGGGGCGCGGGTTGTCGCAGGACGATGCCTTTGCGCAGACCTTTGGCCTGACACCCGCCGCCTACACCGCCCTGTTCGAAGAGTTGCGCCGTGACTATGGTGCCGCCAGACGGTTTGGACGAAGGGATCCGTGATGCAATTTGATGTCGATTGGGTAGACGCGTTTTCGGACCGCGCTTTTGGGGGCAATGGTTGTGCGGTGGTGCATGGCGGTGCGGCGCTGGATGACGCGACCTGTATGGCCTTCGTGCGCGAAACGTCCCTTGTGGAATGCACCTTTCTCGGCCCCTCTGATGTGGCGGATGTGCGTGTGCGCTATTTCCTCGCCAGTCGCGAAATCCCCTTTGCCGGCCACCCCACCGTAGCCTCTGTTGCGGCCCTGCGGCACCGGGGACTGATCGGTGATGGCCCGCTGACGCTCGAAACTGGGGCAGGGGTAGTGCAGGTGGTGGTGGACGGCATGGCCGTGCGTATGACGCAAGTGGCCCCGACCTTCGGCGCGCAACCCGCAGCTGAACTGGTGGCCGCCGTGGGTGGCATCGCGGCCTCCGACATCCTGCACCCGCCCCGCGTCGTCTCCACCGGCCTGCCGTTCTGCATCACCGTGCTGCGCGATCAGGCCACCTTGCGCGCGCTGCGCTTCGACATGACGGCCTTCCGCGCCTATCTGGGCGCGCTGGGCGTGCACGGGACGGACGTGATGGAGCCGTTCTGGGTCACCCTCGACGGTGCCACAGCCACCGGCCACACGTTCTCGCGCCTGCTGATGGCCCCGCCCAGCCCGCCGGAGGACCCGTTCACAGGCTCCGCCACCGGGGCCATGGCCGCCTATCTCTGGTCCGAAGGGCTGATCGACACCCCCACCTTCACCGCCGAACAGGGCCACGACCTGGGCCGCCCCGGTCAGGCGCAGGTCGAAGTGCTGGGCCCGCGCGACGCCATCACTGGCGTGGTGGTCGCGGGGCAGGCGCATGTGCTGATGTCCGGAACGCTCCACCTCTGAACGCGAAAAAGGCGCGCCCGGTGACAGGCGCGCCTTTCAAATCTTGCCAAACGGTCGCTTATTGCGCCGAAATCAGGCCCATGCTCTCTAGCTTGAGCAGAACCTGGTGCGCACAGTTGTCCACATCCACATTCTCTGTCTCAACGCTCAGCTCGGGGTTGGCAGGCACGTCATAAGGGTCGGAAATCCCTGTGAATTCCTTGATCTTGCCCTCACGCGCCAGCTTGTAGAGACCCTTGCGGTCGCGTCGCTCGCACTCTTCGATCGACGTGGCCACGTGCACCTCGACAAAGGCACCAAAGGCTTCGATGTCTTCGCGCACGGCCCGGCGGGTCGTGGCATAGGGCGCGATGGGCGCACAGATCGCGATACCACCGTTCTTGGTGATCTCGGATGCCACATAACCGATGCGGCGGATGTTCAGGTCACGGTGCTCTTTCGAGAAACCCAGCTCTGACGAGAGGTTTTTCCGCACGATGTCCCCATCCAGCAGCGTCACGGGACGGCCACCCATTTCCATCAGCTTGACCATCAACGCGTTTGCGATGGTGGATTTGCCCGACCCGGAGAACCCGGTGAAGAACACGGTGAACCCCTGCTTGTTGCGCGGCGGCTTGGTGCGGCGCAGTTCCTTGACCACCTCAGGGAAAGAGAACCACTCGGGGATCTCCAGACCTTCGGCCAGACGGCGGCGCAGCTCGGTGCCCGAGATGTTCAGGATGGTGATGTCATCCTTGTCCTTGATCTCGTCGATGGCTTCGTATTGCGCGCGCTCCGACACCCAAACCATGTGTTTGAAGTCGACCATCTCGATGCCCATTTCTTCCTGATGCTCGCGGAACAGGTCCTGCGCATCATAGGGGCCATAGAAATCTTCGCCTTGGCTGTTCGAGCCGGGGCCAGCGTGGTCACGACCCACAATGAAATGGGTACAGCCGTGGTTCTTACGGATCAGACCGTGCCAGACCGCCTCGCGGGGGCCCGCCATCCGCATCGCAAGGTTCAGCAGCGACATGGATGTGGTGGCCGCCGGATACTTGTCCAGAACCGCCTCATAGCAGCGCACGCGGGTAAAGTGATCGACGTCGCCGGGCTTGGTCAGACCCACAACGGGGTGGATCAACAGGTTGGCCTGTGCCTCGCGTGCCGCGCGGAAGGTCAGCTCCTGGTGGGCACGGTGCAGCGGGTTCCGGGTCTGGAACGCAACAACCTTGCGCCAGCCCATCTTGCGGAAATAGCTGCGCAATTCGTTGGGCGTGTCGCGACGGGCGCGGAAATCATAGTGCACGGGCTGTTGGATGCCGGTCACCGGGCCACCCAGATAGATGTCGCCCGCAGTGTTGTGTAGGTAGTTCACGGCAGGGTGCGCGCTGTCATCGGCGCCAAACACCTTCTCGGCCTCATGCGCCTTGTTGGGCGTCCAGCGGTCGGTCACTGTCATAGTGGCGAGGATCACGCCTTCCTGGTCGCGCAGGGCGATGTCCTGACCGATCTCAAGGCTGCCTGCGAATTTCTCGTTCACGTCCAGCGTGATGGGCATCGGCCACAGCGCGCCGTCCACGGTGCGCATGGTGTCAACGACACTGTTGTAATCGGCCTCAGTCAGGAACCCTTTGAGCGGGTTGAACCCACCGTTCATCAGCAGTTCCAGATCGCAGATCTGGCGGGGCGTCAGGTCCCAGCTCACGAGGTCGGCGGCTTCGACCTTCAGCTTTTGCGCGCTGTCATACGAGACATACAGCTCGGGGATCGGGGCAAGGTTGTTTTCCATTAACTTGGTCCTGTAGTTCAAAGGGTTGAAACCGGAGGTCGTGCCGGTCAGTTCGGAATAAATTGCATCGTATTCCGCGAATTTCCGGGTCAGGAATATGTCGGTCAGCCGGTTCTTTTCGGCTGCACCACGGGTCGTGAGGTCATAAGCATAGCGTTGACGCCGATCCGGTCCGTCGTGGTCGCTGACCCTGACAAACCCGGCCTTGGTCGCATCCCGCAACAGCGCGTTCAGCCGACCCAGCGACACGCCAACCGCATCCGCCATGGCCCGCTGCGACGCGCTGGGCGCGGTGTCGAGCTGGCGCAAAAGCAGGAAGAGCTGGTCTTCGTGGTCCGGGCTGGGTTTCTGGGCGGCGATAGACATCACAGACTCGTTTACGTTCACGGGTGAACATATGTCAGGAAAAGTTTGTTCACAAAAGAACAAACTTTCCATCTGCGACGATTTTGAACAACGTGGTTAATCTGCAACGCCCATGCGGGACACGCAATCAGGCGGTCACGGGCCGCATGTTTGGCGCTGCATCTCTGCCCAGCATCGACAGGTCCGACGCATCCGGCAGGGGCAGGGCGCGCAACGGTGCCTCGCGCCCGCGCAGGGACAGCGACACCAATGCGTCCTCGGGCGGGGTGGCACCGGCAGCCTCCAGCGTGTCGATGGACAGCAGGGCCTGCACCGCACGCGGCTTGGTCTCGCCTTCGAGCCGCGCGGCAAAGTTCACGGTGTCCCCGATCAGGGTGCGTGGGGCCTGACCCGCCGCACCAATCTCGCCCAGCACCACGGTGCCCAGATGCACGCCAATGCCAATCGACACCGGTGCTGCCCCCTCTGTGGCGAGCGTTTCGTTGAACCCCTTCAGCGCGGCACCGATCCCGCCCACGGCGGCGATCGCGGCGCGGGCCGATGCGGCCTCGGTCTCGGTTTCGAACACGGCCATCAATCCATCGCCCATGTATTTGTCTACCGTTCCACCTGCGGCCACGATGGGTGGCACAATCCGGTCAAAGAAACGGTTCAACAGGAACACCACGTCATAGGGCAACTGCCCGTCCGTCCGGGCGGTAAACCCGCGCATGTCCAGAAACAGCACGGCCAAGCGCGCTTCTTTGCCCTGGCTGGCATGGGCGCGCCCCTTCTTGCCGTCGCGGTCAAAGACGCGGAACACCCGCACCGGCCCCGATGGCCGCACTTGGCAGGCCAGCCGCGCATTGGGTGGCGCGCCGACCGCCGCCAGGCTCTTGCGCTCCGCTTCCGATGGGGGTGGCAGGTCGTCGAGGCCCTCTTCGACGATCACCCGGCAGGTCGTGCATCGCCCGCGTCCGCCACACAGCGCTGTGTGCGGCACGCCGCTGGCATGTGAGGTCTCAAGGATGGTCTGCCCGCGCGGGGCCCGCACGCTCGGCCCGTCCACGTAATGCACCCGAATGGGCTTGGCGATGGCGGCCACGACCCTGCGCAACACAAAAGCGGTGGCCGCCACACCCAGAACCACCCAGACGCCATAGGTCATGTTGCGCGCAGATTGTGCGAGGGTCTCGAACCCGGCGGCATCCGGCCAGTTCCACGCGCGGTGGGCCACGGCCTGTGCGCGCGGATCACTCAGCAGCCCGTCGATCACGCGGGCCGACGTGACATAGCCCATCAACCCAAGCGTCGGCAGCATGACCGCCACACCGATCAGCCACGGCGCTGCGCGCGTCCACCACGCCGTCATGCGCAGCCACATGTGCAGACCAATCGCCCCATGCACCCATGCCACACACAGCAACGCGGCCTGCGCCCAACCATCAGACGTGCCCCAGATCAGCCGGTTCACATAGCCCAGCATCGTGGTCGCGCCCAGCATCTCATGCGCGCCGCGCGTATAGACAAGGTGATCAACCAGCATCAGCGGGATCAACAGGCCCAGCACCACCTGAACCCAGTCCGTCACCGGCATTCGCAACCCGCGCGCCACCACAACCTTGGCCAGCGACAGCGCCATATGCGTGACCAGCGATCCCATGATCACCGCCGTGCCGACATTCGACCGGATCACCCAAAGGCGCGCGGCCTGCACCGTGTCAAACGCCGTGGGCGAGATCAGGACAACGGCCAGGTTGATCACATGCAGCGTCAGATACAGCATCAGGATCAGCCCGGTGACGATCCGAATGCGCGTCCCCAAACCGCCGCGCCACAACACATGTGTCATGCTTGGTGTCCCCACTGACCCGTTTGGCCCAGCGTGGCCAGCGACGCCGCCGGGGTCAAGCGGCGATCACACTCGCGTGGTTTCAGGCGGTCTCGGCCACGGCTGGCGCGTCTTCGGTCTCGTGCTCGGCCAGAAACCGCTCGGCCTCAAGTGCTGCCATACAGCCCATGCCCGCCGACGTCACCGCCTGCCGGTACTTGTGGTCGGTCAGGTCGCCGGCGGCAAAGACGCCGGGAATAGATGTCTCGGTGCTGTCGGGCTTGGTCACGACATAGCCGCCCATATGCGTCTCCAGCACGTCCTTGACCAACTCGTTGGCAGGTGCATGGCCGATGGCGACAAACACACCCTTGGCCGGGATGTCGGTGATCTCGCCGGTCTCCACATGCTTGACCTTGATGCCCTCGACGCCCAACGGGCTGTCGGTGCCGTAAACTTCCTCAAGCTGGTGGAACCACAGCGGCTCGATCTTGGGGTTCTTCATCAACCGGTCCTGCAGGATCTTCTCCGCCCGCAACTCGTCGCGGCGGTGGATCAACGTCACCTTGGACGCGAAATTGGTCAGGAACAGCGCCTCTTCGACGGCCGTGTTGCCGCCACCGATCACCACGATCTCCTGACCGCGATAGAAAAACCCGTCACAGGTCGCACAGGCGCTGACGCCAAAGCCTTTGAACTTCTCCTCCGACGGCAGGCCCAGCCACTTGGCGCGCGCGCCGGTTGCCAGGATGATCGCATCGGCCACATATTCCGTGCCGCTGTCGGACTGCGCCACAAACGGACGGTTCGAGAAATCCACCGACGTGATGATGTCGCCAATGATCTCACAGCCCATCGCCTTGGCGTGGTCCTGCATCCGCACCATCAGGTCCGGCCCCTGCACCTCGGTGTCACCGGGCCAGTTCTCAACCTCTGTGGTGGTGGTCAACTGACCGCCGGGCTCAATGCCCTGCACCAGAATGGGGTCCAGCATCGCACGGCTCGCATAAACGCCCGCAGTATATCCCGCAGGACCCGATCCGATGATCAAAACCTTTGTCCGTTTTGTGTCGGCCATGTCGCACCCCCGATGCAGCTTGATTGAGCAGTCCACCCGATATAGACGCAGCCCGCGCCGGTTTGAACCCTGATATTGGGCAGCCGGGTTGCACAGAATGCAGGCAGTCAGGTTTCAGAAAATTGCGCGAATGTGAAACATTATTGCGCATGACGCCGTGGCTGTTATAACAACCGCAAAATGACGGGGGCGCTTATGGCAAGCACGCGACTCGATCCCATTGATCGTAAAATTCTGGCCGAACTGCAGGCCGATGGCCGCATGACAAATGTGGAACTGGCCAAACGGGTGGGCATTTCCGCGCCGCCCTGCCTGCGCCGTGTGCGCACGCTCGAGGAAAGCGGGTACATCCGCGGCTACCACGCCGACGTGGACAGCCACGAACTGGGCTTCGAGGTGCAGGTGTTTGCCAATGTGGGCCTCGCCAGCCAGGCCGAGGCCGATCTGAGCGCCTTCGAGGACCGCTGCCGCGCCTGGCCGCTCGTGCGTGAATGTCACATGCTGAATGGCGAGGTCGACTTTATCCTCAAATGTGTGGCACCTGACCTGTCCAGCTTCCAAAGCTTTCTGACGGGCGAATTGCTGACCACTCCCAACGTGGCCTCGGTCAAGACGTCACTGGTGATCCGGCAGGCCAAAGACGCGCCCGGCGTGCCATTCGACGTGCTCGAGGAACGTCTGGCGAAATCCGCTTAAGCCGCCCCTTGAGTATGTGGTACGGGCGGTGTGATCCGCCCCACACCTTTCTGAATCTACGCTAAGGCTCAGGCGGCGACGTCCGTTTCCGGTGCGCGCGGATGCGCCAGCGGTCCGAAATCCGTGACATGCGCAATATGCGGGAACATCGACAGAAACAGATCGCGCTGCGCATGTGTCACCTGACGTGTGGCACCCATGCCGGGGTGGAACGTCTCCATCGCGATGCCGCCCACATCCACAGCGGCGTGTCGTGACAGGCAAATATGGAACAACCGGATGGGGGTGGGTGGGATCACTTCGATCACGTTCACACTGTCAACGAATGCGCTGGCCGGGGTCAGCATCTGTGCGCCGCCGGTTGTGCCCCGCAGGTGCGGCGGCGTTTGCAGGATGCGCGCGCCGGGGCCCACGGTGACAAACGACGCGGGCCGCGACTGGCCAAAGCTGTCGGCCATGATCCGGATCAACGGCATCCGGCGGCCTGTATCCGCCGGGACAAAGCTTGATGATCCGATCCACAGCACCTGCGCCGGTTCGCCCGACGTGGTGTTCAGCCAATCACCCGGCAAAAGGTCTTCGACGGCGACACCGCCCTCGGGGCTGGACAGGACCACGCCCCGCGCAAACGCGGAAAAGGCGGATTCGAACAGCGGCAGAGCGGGGGCTTTGAACGTGGCGATGCTGCGCGAGCCGTCAGCGCGCAGGGCGGCGACCTCGAACGTGCGCAAGGGCGGCATGTCGGGGCGGGTCATCGGCGTTGCGTAGGGATTGTAGTCAGGGCGCGGAACGCGCACCGCAGAACGGGCGCCTGCAACACGCAGGGCGGCGGGACTGGTCATGATATGCAACCTCATTCTTCTGGTCACATCTGTGCCGGCCCCCACCAGCGACGACAGATGGAACGTGTCCATGTGTCAAATCTATGGTGAACAAATGGGGTCGTTCCCTCAAATTGTCAAAAAATCCCCGACATTAATCGCAAAAAGCGCACCAATGGCGCGCCTTGCAGGGGAATTGTTGCCGCACACCAAGGCACGGCTGCCACAATTCGATTCGTCTTCGCCTGTGGGTCAGGCGGATTTGCGGATCTCCACCACGCCCTTGCGCTTGGCGATGAATGCCGCGCGGCGTGCGCCACGCGCCCATGGCATCTGGGGGGTGTCGTCTTGGGCCGATTTGATCACCGATGTGACAAAGCGTGTGTTTTTCATGTCTGGTCTTCCTCTGCTCGTGCGGTCGGGTCTGATGCCCGGCTGAGGACAATACTGGCCCGCCAATCGGGCAGGTTTTGGGCCGCACGGGATTTGTTTTGCAGAAAATGTAAAAAGGCTGGCGCAGATTATGACGCAGGCGTGTGGGCGCTTTGGCCCGGTTTTGTTGGGGTTTTTGTCACCGCTTGTCGCCAATTTGGAAACAATGCGGCAGGTTCACGTCACCGTGTGCCCGAATTTCGCCCAGATCACAGCGTGATCGTCGAAATCAACCGGCCATAGTCGGGGTCCTTGGCATGGACCGACCGGCGATAGGAATAGAACCGCTCCGGGTCGAAATAGGTGCAGTGCCGCGTCCACTCGGCTGACCCGACCCCAGCCATGCGCAGCCGCGACAGGCCATACCCCGGCAGATCAAAATGCATCCGGTCGCCGTCACCGCCTGCGAAAAAGCGGGTGTTCTGGGGGTCTTCGTCCAGAAAGATGTCAAAGAACTCCGGCCCGACCTCATAGGCGCGCTGGCTGATCGACGGGCCAATGACCGCCTGAATGTTGCTGCGCCGCGCGCCTAGGGCGACCATGGCGTCAACGGTCTCTTCCAGCACACCGGCCTGCGCGCCCTTCCACCCCGCATGGGCGGCACCGATGACGCCCGCATCCGCGTCGGAAAAGAGCACAGGCTGGCAATCCGCCGTCAGCACCGACAGCACAACACCCGGCGTCGCCGTGACCAGCGCGTCGGCCTTGGGTTTGGGATCCAACGGGGCCGTCACTGTAATCACGTCAGACGAATGGACCTGATGCACGCCCGCCAATTGCGACGTCTCGGCCCCCATCGCCTGCGCCGCGCGGGTGCGGTTGATGGCCACGATCTCGGTCTGGTCGGAACTGCCCGTGCCGCAATTCAGGCCTGAAAAGATGCCCGAGGACGCGCCCCCCTTGCGGGTAAAGAACCCGTGGCGGACCGGGCCAAGGCTGTCGGCAGTCAGGATTTCGAGCGTCATGGCAACAATCCGGGTGGTGGCGCAGCGGCACCGGGATAGATCCCCAGCACCTTGAACAGGTTTCCCATTTCCGCCGGGTGCGTCAACCGCCGATGTGCCGCGATGTGCGCCTCCAGCGGCCCGGCCTCCAGTTTTGCAGCCAGCGCGCGGGCGCGGTCGGTGATGCCCAGCCGTTCGAGAAACACGCCCTGCGGGGTCAGACGGGTGTGGCTGGCGGGGGCGGCGGCCTGCGCCAGCGCCTCGAAATCCACATGTGTGGTCAGGTCGGCCGCACCGGGGGCCTCAAGCGGGTTCACAGGCGCATGGTCGCGCACCGCCTGCAAGGTGTCGCCCAGACTGCGCCAGTCGCCGTAATCAATGATCAGCGCCGCGCCGCCATCCTGGGCAATCCGCGCGCCCAACTGGTGCGCAATCGCCGTGGCCATGGGACAATGTTCGACGATGTCGCCCTCTGCCGTGTCCTCAATCCTGTGCGCCAGTGCTGGCTGCGGCCCCACCGGCGACCAACCAAAGGTTAGCGCGCCTTCGGACACACCCACACTGCGCTCGCGCCATGCGTCGCCCGCACGTTGGAACTGGCGGACAGGCAGGGCGTCAAAGAACTCGTTTGCAACCACGAACAACGGCCCCGGCGGCAGCGCATCAACCGTGTCGACCCAAAGCGGGCTGTGCCCCGCCAATGCCTCCGCCTGCGCGTCGCGCAGCACCGGCGACGCTTCGACCAATGCCACCTGCGCGACCTGTGCAAACCCCGGCACCCCGGCGGTGGCGCGCAGGATGTCGGCCATCAACGTACCGCGCCCCGGCCCCAGCTCGGCCAGTACAAAGGGGGCGGGTGCGCCCTGATCCAGCCAGGCCTGCGCGAGGCTCAGGCCCACCAACTCTCCGAACATCTGGCTGATCTCGGGGGCTGTGGTGAAATCTCCACCCGCGCCCAGCGGATCGCGGGTCACGTAATAGCCCTTGGTCGGGTGCAGCAGCGCCTGCGCCATGAACTCTGCCACGCTGATCGGCCCCTGTGCGGTGATCCGCGCAATCAGATCGGGCCCCAGGCTCATGCCAGCGCGGGCCGACGCCGGGCGCGCATCAACAGCCACAGCCCCACCGCAATCATCGGCAGTGACAGGACCTGACCCATGGTCAGCCCGTAGCCACCCACATGCAAGGCCAGACCCAGCGGATTGCCCGCGTCAACGAACTGCGCATCGGGCTGGCGCACAAATTCGACGGCGAAACGCGACAGGCCGTAACCCGCCAGAAACGTGCCACAGATCAGGCCGGGCCGCTTGTAGGCCCCGCGCCGCCAGACCAGCCACAACAGCAGCACCAACAGCACAAACCCTTCAAGGAATGCCTCATACAGCTGCGAAGGATGGCGCGCGCAGATGCCCGCAACCTCTGGGCAGAACTGCGCCGCGCGACCGGGAAAGGCCACACCCCAAGGCAGGTCCGTTGGACGCCCCCACAGCTCTGCGTTGATGAAATTGGCAAAACGCCCCAGCAAAAGCCCCGGCGGCACACCCAGCGCAATGGCATCCGCCGCACTCAGCCGGTTGATCTTGTGCCGGCCGGTATAGAGCCACGCCGCAATGATGACCCCCAACGCGCCGCCGTGAAAGGCCATGCCGCCCTCCCAGATGGCGATGATGGACAAAGGATCGTCCAGATAGGCGCCCGGTTGGTAAAACAGCACATAACCCAGCCGCCCACCGAACAGCACACCAAGGATGATCCAGGTCAGCATGTCCTCGATCTGCGCGGGCGACATCACGGGCGACTGCGCGGGCCAAAGCCGCGGCGTTTTGACCGTCATCACCACCAGCCGCCAGCCGATGATGATGCCCACAATATAGGCCAGTGCGTACCAGCGCAGGGCAAATTCCCTGTCAAACAGGGTGATGGCAAAGATCTCGGGCGAGATATCGGGGAAAGGGATCATGGCGTACATCTGCGTCTGAATGCCCCTGTGTCAGGCCAAGGTCAACCTTGCTTGGGGGGCGGATGCACCCCATATAGAGGGTGCGTTTGAACGGGAGACGACACCATGCAGGCACGCGGCAAGATTTTTGACGACATTTCGCAGTTGATGACCAACGCGATGGGCGTGGCACAGGGTGCGCGCGAAGAGGCGGAAACCGCAATGAAGTCGATGATGGACCGCTGGTTGGCGGACCGCGATTTCGTCACCCGCGAGGAATTCGACGCGGTGCGCGCGATGGCGCAAAAGGCGCGCGAAGAGAACGAGGCGCTCAAGGCCCGCATCGAGGCGCTGGAAAAGTAACCCAGCGGCGGCGCTGCCGCGCCATTCTATATTCTACAAGCGGATGATGATCGCCCGGTGTTCGGACCGGGCGTTTTTTTGTGCGCGGGGTGGTGTGGGACGTGTTTGGATGCGGTGCCTCTATTTTGGTGTCGCGCGCGAGTTCTCCCCAACTTATTGAGGTTATCCCCAAATAAAGGGTTGCCAGATGGCGGTGGCCCGGTCACCATATCTTGTAGAGGCACGGGGGATCGCCCCGGTTTCTAGAGCAGGCACCTAGCGCTTGGGGCGCTGCCAGCCCCACGCGCTACTAGCGAATAAGAGGTGGCGACATGGCCCTTTCCGAGCAGTTCCTGGAAGACGAGATTCACCCCATCGACATCGTCGAGCATCTGGCTGAGCATCACGAGTGGGATTTCGATCGCATTGCTGATGACCAGATCGCGATGGCGGTCGAAGGGCAGTGGCGCACTTATTCCCTGACGCTGGCCTGGTCGGGCTATGACGAAACGCTGCGCATGGTCTGCACCTTCGAGATGGAGCCGCCCGAGGAAAAGCTGGCGGGTCTTTACGAGTTGCTGAACCTCGTCAATGACCAGTGCTGGGCGGGGTCGTTCACCTATTGGGAAGAGCAGAAGCTGATGGTCTATCGCTACGGGCTCGTGCTCAGCGGTGGTCAGATGGCGAGCCCTGACCAGATCGACACCATGATTGGCGCCGCCGTGATGAGTGCAGAGCGTTACTATCCCGCGCTGCAACTGTTGGTCTGGGGTGACCGGACGCCCAAGGATGCGATGCAGGTCGCCATTGCGGAGGCCTACGGGCGGGCGTAACCTGCCCCCCTGAACGACAGGTGGGGGTTTCATGAAAGACGGTGTGATCGCGGCAGGCGGCCTTGTGTTGCTTGGCTGCGGCAAGATGGGGTCCGCGATGCTGGCGGGCTGGTTGGAACGTGGTCTGCCTGCGGATCGTGTCTGGGTCATTGATCCGAACCCATCCGATTGGGTGCGCGCCACCGGCGTTCACGTGAATGCGGAACTGCCTGCAGCGCCCGCCGTGGTGCTGGTCGCGGTGAAACCACAGATGATGGGGGATGCCTTGCCTGCGCTGGCGGCGTTTGGCGGGGCGCAGACGGTCTTTGTGTCGGTGGCGGCGGGCACGCCTTTGCGCGCCTTCGAAGACGCCTTTGGCGCAATAACGCCCATCGTGCGGGCGATGCCCAACACCCCTGCAGCCATCGGGCGCGGGATCACTGCCATTTGTGCCAATGACGCGGGCCAGGGCGCGCTCGGTCTGGCGGAGACTTTGCTGAGTGCGGTCGGCGATGTTGTGCGGCTGGACAGCGAGGCACAGATTGACGCGGTGACTGGCGTCAGCGGGTCGGGACCGGCTTATGTCTTTCACATGATCGAAACGCTGGCGGCGGCGGGGGTTGCGCAGGGCCTGCCCGACGCGCTTGCGATGCAACTGGCCAAGGCGACGGTGGCGGGCGCAGGTGCGCTGGCCATGCAGGCGGAGGAGGACCCGGCGCAGCTGCGGGTTAATGTGACCAGCCCCAACGGGACAACGCAGGCGGCCCTTGAGGTGTTGATGGACGAGACGTCGGGCTTTCCGGCATTGATGGCACGGGCCGTTGCCGCGGCCACGGAACGATCGAGGGAGTTGGCCGGTGGCTGAGATCAGTTTTGACGATTTCATGAAGGTGGATGTGCGAGTGGGCCGCGTGGTGCGGGCCGAACCGTTTCCCGAGGCGCGCAAGCCTGCGATCAAGATGTGGATCGATTTTGGTGATGAACTGGGGGAAAAGAAAACCTCGGCGCAGGTGACGGTGCATTACGACCCCGCGGGGCTGGTGGGGCAACAGGTGATGGCGGTGGTGAACTTTCCGCCGCGCCAGATCGGGCCGTTTATGTCAGAGGTGTTGGTGCTGGGCTTTCCAGATGCGGATGGGGCCATTGTGCTGGCGCGCCCGGACAAGGATGTCCCGGTGGGAGGGCGGTTGCATTGACCCGGCTTTGGATCACCCGCCCGTTGCCGACGCCCGTGGTCGCGGCAGCGCAGGCCCTGTGCGACGAGGTTGTCGTGCGGCCCGAGACTTTGCCATTGAGCGCAGAGGAATTGCGCAGGGCATTGACCGATTTTGATCTGGTGCTGCCAACCCTTGGGGATCAATTCTCGGCTGCGGTGTTTGCGGATGTCGATGCGCCGCGGTGCCGGTTGCTGGCGAACTTTGGCGTGGGCTTTAACCACATCGACACGGGTGCTGCGGCAAAGGCGGGGATCGTGGTGTCGAACACGCCGGGTGCGGTGACGGATGCGACGGCGGACATTGGCGTGATGCTGATGCTGATGTCGGCGCGGCGCGCGGCCGAAGGCGAACGGCTGGTGCGTGCGGATGCGTGGGAAGGCTGGCACCCGACGCAGATGCTGGGCCTGCACATGTCGGGCAAGTGTGTCGGCATTGTTGGTATGGGGCGCATCGGGCAAGCGATTGCGCGGCGCTGCCATTTTGGGTTCGGGATGGAGGTGCATTACGTCAACCGGTCCGAAAAGGCGTTGGATTTCCCCGCGACGCGGGTCGGTACGCTGACAGAGATGGCCGGTCAGGTCGACTTTGTCGTGGTGGCGGTGCCGGGAGGTGCGGAGACGCGGCACATGATCAATGCAGAGGTGCTGGCCGCGATGCAGGCACACGCGCATCTTGTGAACATCGCGCGGGGTGATGTCATCGACGAAGAGGCGCTGATCCATGCCTTGCAGTCCAACACAATCGGTGGTGCGGGGCTGGACGTCTACGAGCGCGAGCCGCTGGTGCCGCAGGAACTGCGCGCCTTGGACAACGTGACGTTGCTGCCGCATCTGGGCACGGCGGCACTGGAGGTGCGCACTGCGATGGGACATATGGCGGTCGACAATGTGCGGGCCTTTTTGGAGACAGGGCAGGTCTCCAACCCGGTTTGAGAGCGCAAAAATCACGCTCTGTCCCCGCGGGGACAGGGCGTGCGATGCCTTAACGGTCGCTTTGGACAGATTGGTTTTGCCCGCCTGTTCAGATGGTTGCGGGGCGTGCGGCGGGGAAACGCCGGGTTAACCGAAAACATGCGAGCATGACGCCCGAGACGGGGCGGTCGGCGTTATGTCGTCTGCATGGCTGCGCGCCAGTGGCGGCGGCAGAGCGAGACATAGGTTTCATTGCCACCAATCTGCACCTGTGCACCGTCGCTGACGGGACGGCCTGTGGCGTCCTGGCGGATGACCATCGTCGCCTTTTTCCCGCAATGGCAAATCGTGCGGACCTCGCGCATTTCGTCGGCCAATGCCAGCAGGGTGGCGGAGCCGGGAAAAAGCTTGCCCTGAAAATCGACGCGCAGGCCATAGCACATCACGGGCAGGTTCAGATCATCCACCGCGCGGGCCAGTTGCCAGACCTGAGGTTCGGTCAAAAACTGCGCCTCGTCCACAAAGACGCAGGCGATGGGCGTTTCTGCCAGCCGGGTTTGCAGCCGGTCAAAGAGGTCGTCATCGGCGGAAAACATGTCAGCCGCCGCCTCGATCCCGATGCGCGACGCGATGCGCCCGGTGCCGGCGCGGTTGTCGAGCCGGGCGGTGAGCAAATAGGGCGTCATGCCCCGTTCGCGGTAGTTGTGCGCGGCCTGTAGCAACACGGTCGATTTACCGGCGTTCATGGTGGAATAGTGGAAATAGAGCTTGGCCATGGCGCGCTGCATACTGTGGGGATTTGTGTGGGACAAGACCCGGATCGGTGCCCAAATCAACGCAAACGGTTGCGGGCGGGACCGGTGATCCAGCACGCATTGGGTTGCGTGTCTTTACAGATCACCGGGCCGCTTCGGCACTCAGGCAACTGGGCCAGGCAGTTGAGCGACTATGCTCCTTGGGGATGGCGCCTGACCCCATACTCGTGACCTCCGACGGATCCGCCTCGTTTGCTGCAGGTTTGCACCTGCCCACCGCCCCCACAGGGTGGAAATATGAGGCGGACCCCACCCGGACCCGACGCTGGGGGCGCCGGGTACTCGTTACGTCCCGAAAACCGCTGGGACGATTAAGGAATGACATTTCGTTCCGGGGCAATTAATGGGAAAAGACCCACGCGGTTCCCCGCACTTTTGGTTGACTCGCGCGTGTGGTTGGAAGAGGGATGGGCGTATGGCCGGAACGGGCAGCTATTTGAAGAAGCACACCGAGGCGTTGGTGAAGGATGTGGGCATCGAGCCTGCGTGCGAGGCCACGGGCAAGTCCAAGGCCACGCTGGGCCGTTACTATTCCGACAATCCCGAACATGCCGATCGGTTCATGCCGATCGACGCGGTTGTGGCGTTGGAGCAGGTGGCGTCCTATCCGCATGTCACAAGCGCCATTGCCGAATTGCAGGGCATCACGCTGAGCCATGACGACCGCCGTCCCAACGCTGACCGGTCGGGTGGGGTGAACAGCGATGTGATCGCGCTGAGCCAGCGGTTTGCCATGTTGATGAGCGAGTATCAGCAGTCCATCGAGGACGGGATCATCACGGTGAACGAGGCCAAGCGTTTGCTGCGTGAGACCACCATGTTGCAGCAGGTGCTGATCGACATGAAATTGCATCTGGAAGAAGAGAGTGGCTGAGGCGGAGCCTCGGGAGGATCTGCCCGCGCTGGTGCGCGCGGCCTTGCCCGAGATTCACGTTGATGCGCTGTGTGCCCCCGGTGATCCGCGTCATCCGCCGCGTATTCTATTGCTATACGGGTCGTTGCGCGACGTGAGCTATTCCCGCCGGGCGGCGGAGGAGGCGGCGCGTATTTTGCGCCATTTGGGCTGTGAGACGCGGCTGTTTGATCCGGCGGGCTTGCCACAGGTGGACGGCGATGACGGCACCCATCCCAAGGTGGTGGAACTGCGCGAGTTGGCGGTCTGGGCCGAGGGCATGGTGTGGTCGAGCCCGGAGCGTCACGGGGCGATGACGGGTTTGATGAAGAGCCAGATCGACTGGTTGCCGTTGTCGTTGAAGGGCGGGATCCGGCCCACGCAGGGCAAGACGCTGGCGGTGATGCAGGTGTCGGGTGGGTCGCAGAGTTTCAACGCCGTGAACCAGATGCGCATATTAGGTCGCTGGATGCGGATGGTCACGATCCCCAACCAGTCGAGCATTGCGAAGGCGTGGCTGGAGTTTCAGGACGGGCGTTTGCCTGAGGGCCCGTTTTACCGACGGGTCGTCGATGTGATGGAAGAGTTGGTGAAGTTCACCTGGATGGTGCGGGGGCGGTCGGACTATCTGGTGGATCGCTATTCGGAACGCTGTGAAAGCGTTGAGGATGTGCATGCGCGGGTGTCCCTGAAGGACGTGTAGGCCGCCGGGCGGGACTGTTTTTCCGCAGGTGCGGAAAAAGGCGCCCACCCACCGACCCTTTTTGCCGTTCACTGGAAATTGACCCTACGTCACAATGGGTTGCGTGATTTGGGTGCGTCGGTACAGTTTGCGCGACGTCAGGGGGGATGTTTCGTGAAGGATGAGCGTGCACAAGCCGAGTTGATTGCCCTGTTGCATGACATCGAAGGGTTCAGTGCGTTGTCGCCGGACATTCTGGAGCAGATGGCGCAGACGGCGGCCTATCGCGATGTGGCGCGCGGTGAGGCGCTGATCACCGAGGGCGAGGCGGCGGACACGTTGTATATCGTGTTGCGGGGTCGGTTTACCGTGTTGTCCGGGGGCCGTGCGATTGCGGAAATTCCCATGGGTGAGCCGATTGGCGAGTTGGCATTCTTTGCCGGCGGGACGCGCACGGCCACGGTTGTGGCGGCGCGTGACAGTCTGGTCATGTGTTTGACGCGTGCGGCCTATGACGCCCTGGCGGCGCGCACGCCTGCGTTGGCCAATGGGATTCTGGCAGCGGTGTCGCAGCGTTTGGCGCGCACCATTCCGGCCAGCCCGTGTTTGCGGCCCGAGGCGGGTCAGGTCTGTGCGGTGTTTCCGGCGGCGGGCGGGCAGATTGATCCGGCGTTCATGGATGGGGTGCGGCGTGCCTTTGACCCCGGTGCGGGGTGGCGGGTTCTGGATGTTGCGGCCTGTCCTGAGGACCTGCGCCGTGATCCGCGCGCCATGTCGCGTTGGCTGGATGCGCAGGAGGCGGAGCATGGCAGTCTGTTGCTGTTGTGTCCCGACCCGGAGGCGGAGCCGACCTGGGCAGCGGTGACGGCGAACAATTGCGATGCGGTGTATCTGGTGATGCCCAAGGCGGGCCGCTTTTCACCGGATCAGGGGCCATCGCCGTTGGAACGGCAGATCTATGATGCGACCCTGTCGGCGCATTTGCATCTGGTGTTGCATCGCCCGACCTTTGACACCTCTACGACGGGGACGGCGCAGTGGTTGGCGGAGCGGCCTGTGGGTCTGCATCACCATGTGGCGTTGGACCGGCCTGATGATTTCGCGCGTCTGGCGCGGTTCATGCGGGGCGAGGCGGTGGGGCTTGTGTTGTGTGGGGGCGGGTCCTTTGGCACGGCGCACCTTGGGGTCATCAAGTCCTTGCAGGAACATGGCTACAGCTTTGACTTTGTTGGGGGAACCAGCGTGGGTTCGGCCATGGCCGGAGCGCTGGCCATTGGGTTGCACCCCGATGAGATCATGGAGCAGTGCGAGGATATTTTCCTGAAGTCCAAGGCCATGTCGCGTCTGACAGTGCCGCGCTATTCGCTGTTGGACCATCACCGGCTGGATGAGGCGTTTCGCAAGCATTACGGCGCGTTCGATGTCGAAGACCTGCCGGTCAACTTTTTCGCGGTGTCGACCAACCTGACCCACAACGATGTCACCGTGATCCGCAGCGGCCCGCTGTGGCAGGCGATCCGCGCGTCGACGGCGATTCCGGGCGTCTTCCCGCCCTTTGTGCGCGACGATGGCGAGGTTTTGATCGACGGGGGGCTGATCGACAACGTGCCGCTGACTGCGATGCGCGATGCGAAACCCGGCCCGAACGTGGTTCTGAACTTTATGCCGGGCAAGCCGTGGACGGTGCGCGCAAAATACGAGGACCTGCCCAACCGGATGGAGGCGCTGACATCCTTGTTGCGCAAGCCGCGCAAGGGCGTGCCGCGCTATCCCACGGCTTTTGCGGTGCTGGCACGGGCCATGGTGGTCAACGCGCGCAAGCTGTTGCGCCAGATTGATGTGGGCGCGGACGTGCTGCTGAACATATCGGTTCTGCGCGGCATGAGCTTCATGAGCTGGAAGCGGGGCCGCGAGCTGTTTGAAGCGTCCTATGCCCAGATGGACACGGTGCTGTCGCAAATCCCCGAACAGGAGGATGCGCTGGCGCGGTTGCGGGCGGCGTCGGACGTGATCAATGCTGATCTTGAGGCCGACACGCCCTTGGCCCCGGTTCAGCCGCGCCGTTCGACAATCACGGAACCGACCGAGTAACCGGCCCCGAATGAGCAGATAATGCCGGTGTCACCCTCGGCCAGATCGTCCGAATACTGCGAAAAGGCGATGATCGACCCGGCCGAGGACGTGTTGGCATAGTCCTGCAGGATGTTGGGCTGTTCGCCGGGGGCGGGATCGCGGCCCAGGACCTTTTTGCCAATAAAGTCGTTCATCGACTTGTTGGCCTGATGCAGCCAGAGGCGTTTGAGTTGGTCGGCGGTCACGTCCTCGTCGGCCATGTGGCCTGCGATGTGCTGGCTGACCATGGGCAGCACTTCCTTGAACACCTTGCGGCCGTTTTGCATGAACTGCATGTCGCGTCGGTCGGCGAGGCCATCGGGGCGCGAACGGCGCAGGTAGCCGTTATTGTTGCGGATGTTGTTGGAAAACTCGGTGGCGCAGCGGGTCGATTTGATCTCGAAATGCGGGCCTGCGGCGTCTTCGCTGCGTTCGATCAGCACGGCGGTGGCCACGTCGCCAAAGATGAAGTGGCAGTCGCGGTCGCGCCATTCGAGGTGGGCGGAGCAGATTTCCGGGTTCACCACCAGCGCCGAGCGGATTGAGCCCGAGCGCACCATGTCGGCGGCGGCCTGGATCCCGAAGGTCGCGGACGAACAGGCGACGTTCATGTCAAAGGCAAAGCCCTGCACGCCCAGCAGGTCCTGGATTTCGATGGCCACGGCGGGGTAGGCGCGTTCGAGGTTGGAGGCGGCACAGATCACGGCGCCCACATCGGCGGCGGTCTTGCCTGCGGCCTTGAGCGCCTTTTGCGCGGCATCCACGGCCATTTCCGCCATGATCGACGGCTCGTCATCGCCGCGTTGGCGCAGGAGCGGGTGCATGACGTCCGGATTCAGCACGCCCGCCTTGTCCATCACGTAGCGGCGTTCGATGCCGGAGGCTTTGAGGATGAACTCTTCGGAAGAGTGGGGTTTGGCGTCGACCTCACCCGCAGCGATGGCATCGGCGTGTTCGGCGTTGAACTTGTCCGCGTAGGCGTTGAACGCCTCGACAAGTTCGGTGTTTGAGATCGACAGCTCGGGTGTAAAGACACCGGTGCCGGTGATGGCGGGAGTGAAAGACAAGGCGCGCCCCTTTAGGCTTGTTTGCGCAAACCTATCCATGGGGCGTGGGGGCTGCAAGGCTTGGGCAGATGTGCCGTTGCGGCGTTTGACTTGTGCGGCGGGGCGTGTCGGCGCAAGGTGCCCTGTGGGACGACAAGAGTGGAGAGCGCCGCCGTGCAATTGATTGAAAACCCGTACCGCGCGCAGGGGTTGAGCGGGATGGAGGCGGTGCCGTTTCCGTCGGTGGATGCGCAGGGGCCGCGCGGGTTGTTGGCCCGTTGCCCGCATGCGGGTGTGACGCCTCTGGTCGAGGCTGCGGGGTTGGCGAACCTGTTGGGTGTGGCGCAGGTGCAGATCAAGGACGAACGGGACCGTATGGGTCTGGGCAGTTTCAAGGCGCTGGGCGCGGCCTATGTGATAGCCTGCGACGCCGAGGACGGTGCGGCGCGGGGCCAGACCTATGTGACGGCGAGTGCTGGCAATCACGGGTTGTCGGTGGCGGCGGGGGCGGCGGCCTTTGGCGCGCGGGCGGTGATATTCCTGGCCGAGACGGTGCCGGAGGCCTTTGCCGACCGGTTGCGCGGGATCGGCGCAGAGGTGGTGCGTGCGGGTGCCGATTACGAGGCGAGCATGGAGGCCGCGATGGCCGAGGCCGAGGCGCGCGGCGCCGTGCTGTTGTCTGACAGTTCGTGGGACGGGTATTTCGCGCGCCCGCACCGGTTGATGGAGGGGTATAACGCGTTGATGGCAGAGGTGTTCGACCAGATGGCCACCCCGCCCACCCATCTGTTCTTGCAGGCAGGTGTTGGCGGTTTGGCGGGTGCAGCGGCGGCGATGGCGCGGGGCACCTGGGGGGCGGATGTGCACATCAGGGTGGTAGAGCCAGCGGCAGCGCCTGCGCTGATGGCGTCGGTACAGGCGGGCCGCGCGGTAGAGGCGCCGGGGCCGGTGTCGGCAATGGGGCGGCTGGATTGCAAGGTGCCGTCGCTGATTGCCTTGCGCGGGTTGGCGCGGGATGCGGATGCGTTCATGACCATCACCGAAGACGAAGGGTTTGCAGGCGCGCAGGCGGCGGCGGATCATGGGTTTGACAGCACGCCGTCCGGGGCGGCGGGGCTGGCCGGAGCGCTGGCGGGGCCAGACCTGCCCGGCGATGCGCGGGTGCTGGTGATCCTGTCGGAGGGGCCCGAGGCATGACATTTGAGGTCGCCGAATACGAAGCGCGGCTGGCGCGGGCGCAGGGCCTGATGGCGGCGGCTGGTCTGGATGCACTGATGCTGACCACGGAGCCGGAGGTGCGTTATTTCACCGGGTTCCTGACGCGGTTCTGGGAAAGCCCGACGCGGCCCTGGTTCCTGATCGTGCCTGTGCGCGGCAAGCCGGTGGCGGTGATCCCGTCCATCGGTGCGCCGCTGATGGGGGCGACGTGGCTGGACGATATCCGCACGTGGCGCAGCCCGGATTACGAGGACGACGGTGTGTTGCTGGCGGCCGCGACGCTTGCCGATCTGGTGCCTGCTGGGGGCGTGGTCGGTGTACCAAGTGGGCCGGAGACGCATCTGCGCCTGCCGCTCGACAGCTGGCACGCGCTGCACGCGGCGCTGCCCGACCGGACGTTTGGGGGTGATGCAGGCGTGATGCGCCGGTTGCGGATGATCAAGTCGGAGGCCGAGATCGACAGGATCCAGATCGCCTGTGCCATTGCCGACGCGGCCTTTGCCCGCGTGCCGGAGATCGCGGCGGAAGGCGTGCCGCTGTCGCATATCTTTCGCCGGTTCCAACTGCTGTGCCTGACCGAGGGGGCCGATTGGGTGTCCTATGTGGCGGGCGGCGCGGGGCCTGGGGGCTATGGTGACATCATCGCGCCCGCGACGGACGTGCCGCTGGCGGCGGGTGATGTGCTGATGCTGGACACCGGCGTGGTGCGCGACGGCTATTTCAGCGACTATGACCGCAACTGGTCCGTCGGCCCGCCCGACGCGCAGACCGCCGAGGCCTATGCGCGGTTGATCGACGCCAGCGACAGCGCCCTTGAGATCGCGCGCCCCGGCATCCGCGCCTGCGACCTGTTTCACGCCATGGACAAGGTGCTGACCGGCGGTGCGGGCGGGTCGGACGCCGGGCGCTATGGGCATGGGCTGGGCATGCAGCTGACCGAATGGCCGTCGCTGATCCCGGCGGACGAAACGGTGCTGGAGCCGGGCATGGTGCTGACGCTGGAGCCGGGGCTGGAACTCGCCCCCGGCCGGACCATGGTGCACGAGGAAAACATCGTGATCACCGAGGACGGTGCCGCCTATCTGTCGGTTCCGGCGCCCAGCGAACTGCCGGTGATCTGACATGGCCTATGCCTACACCCGCGCGCCGGAAGAGCGGCCCAAGCTGGGACTGATAGCCCTTCAGGCCGACCGCACGATGGAGGATGACTTTCGCCGCCTGATGCCCGCCGATGTCAGCCTGCTGGTGTCGCGCGTGCCGTCCGGGCTGGAAGTCACCCCCGACAGCTTGGCAGAGATGGAGGGGCACCTGAGCGCATCTGCCGCGCTGTTTCCGGAGGGCCACGGCTTTGCCGTGATCGGCTATGGCTGTACCTCGGCCACGGCACAGATCGGGGCGGAGCGTGTGGCGGATCAGGTGCGCAAAGGGGCCGAGACGGCCCATGTGACCGACCCTGTTACGGCCCTGATTGCCGCCTGTGCTGCCGTTCAGGCGCGCCGGATCGCCATCCTGTCGCCCTATGTGGCGTCGGTGTCCGACAGGCTGCGTCACGTGCTGGTGGCAGCGGGCATCGACACGCCGACCTTTGGCAGCTTTGACGAGGCCAACGAGGCGGCGGTGGCGGGGATTGACGCGGCCTCCATCACCGATGCGACGCTGGACATGATGCAGGGCGCACAAGTGGATGTGGTGTTTCTGTCCTGCACCAACCTGCGCACGCTGGATGTGATTGGCCCGTTGCAGGCGCGGCTGGGCGTGCCGGTGATGTCCAGCAATCTGGTTCTGGCCTGGCACATGCTGCATCTGGCGTGGCAGGGGCCGGGGCAGCCAGGCGGTTTGCTGGGCCTGAAATAACGAAATTCGCGCAGCGCCTTGTGTCCGGGGTCACGTCGGTGTTTTTCTATGCCCAGATTCAAGGAGATGACGGCATATGAAACTGGGTTGTATCGGCGACGATTTCACCGGGTCCAGCGATCTGGCCAATACGCTGGCCAAGGCGGGGATGCGCGCCACGCAATATACGGGCGTGCCTGCGGGCAACGCGGACCCATCCGTCGAAGCGGGTGTTGTGGCGCTCAAGACCCGATCGGTGCCGGTGGCCGAGGCGGTCGAGAAATCGCTGGCCGCGTTGCAGTGGTTGCAGGCGCAAGGGTGCACGCAGTTCTTTTTCAAATATTGCTCGACCTTTGACAGCACGGCGGAGGGCAATATCGGCCCCGTCGCCGATGCGTTGGCCGAGGCGCTGGAGGCGCACAAGGTTATCGTCTGCCCGGCTTTTCCCGGCACGGGGCGGTCGGTCTATCAGGGGCATTTGTTCGTGAATGACGTGCTGCTGAACGAAAGCGGGATGCAGAACCATCCGCTGACGCCGATGACGGACCCCGACCTGCGCCGCTGGCTGGCACCGCAGACGCGCTACAGCGTGGGCCATGTGGGGCCGGGGCCGGTCTTTGGCGGGGCTGCGGCGATTGCGGCGGCGCTGGAGGGGGAACACGGTAAAGGCCATCGCCACATCGTGGTGGATGCGATCCGCGACGAGGATTTGCGCGCCATTGGCGAGGCGGCGCGGGATCTGCCGTTGATCACCGGGGGATCGGGCGTGGCACTGGGCCTGCCCGCGAATTTCGGCTGTGTGGCGGGCGATGTCCCGTGGCAAGGGCAGGGGGGCCGCGCGGTGGCCCTGTCCGGGTCCTGTTCGGTGGCCACCCGGGCGCAGGTGGCGCGGCACGCCGCCTGGCACCCGGCACGCGAGATCGTCGCGGCGGATGTGATCGAGGGGCGTCTGTCCGCGCAAGACATTGCCACTTGGTTGCTGGATCAAGACGGCCTGCCGCTGGCCTATAGCTCGGCGGATCCCGACGATGTGCGGGCGGTGCAAGAGCAATATGGCCGCGAACGGTCGGCGGCGGCGCTTGAAGGTGTCTTTGCCGAGGTGGCGCGCCTGTTGCGCGCGGGCGGTGTGACGCGGATCATCACGGCGGGGGGCGAGACGTCCGGCGCGGTGGTCGAGGCGCTGGATCTGGGCACGCTCGAGATCGGGCCGGAGATCGACCCCGGCGTGCCTGCGCTGCGGGCGGGGCCGGATCTGGCGGTGGCGCTGAAGTCGGGGAATTTCGGGGCCGAGGATTTCTTTGAAAAGGCGGACGGGGTGTTGCGCGGATGAGCACGGAAACCGCATTGCGCGAACAGATATGCCTGCTGGCCCGGTCGCTGTTTGAACGTGGCCTGACCCATGGCAGCACGGGCAATATCTCGGCCCGGACCGAGGATGGCGGGCTGTTGGTGTCGCCCACGGGCACGAGTTTCGGGCGGCTCGATCCCGGGCGGTTGAGCCGGTTTGACGCGCGCGGTCAGCATGTGGCGGGCGATGCGCCCACCAAGGAGATGTCGCTGCACAGCGCGTTTTACGACACCCGCAGTACGGCGGGGGCCGTGGTGCACCTACACAGTTGCCACTCGGTCGCGCTGTCGATGCTGCCGGTGGAGGATGCGGCGAATTTCCTGCCGCCGCTCACGCCCTACGGCATCATGAAGCTGGGCAAGGTCCAGCTGTTACCGTTTTTTGTACCCGGTGATCCGGCGATGGGGGCGGCGGTGCGCGGGCTGGCGGGCAAGCGGTCGGCGGTGATGCTGGCCAATCACGGCCCGGTTGTGGCCGCCAAGGACGTCGAGGCGGCGTGCAACGCCATAGAAGAGCTGGAAGACACCGCGCGCCTGACCCTGATGACGCGGGGCATGTCCCCCCAGGGCCTGACAGAAGTTCAGGTGCAGGCAGTGGTGACCAAGTTCGACATCGCCTGGGACGACTGACGGGCGGTGACGGCCCTGTCATGGGAAAACCAGACCGTCCAACAGTGCATATTTTTGGAACAATGAAGGATCAGGCGCGCCTTTGCCTTCATTGTTCTTCAAATATGCAAATCCCGCGCCCGCCAAATAGAGTCAGGGTTGGATCGTGTTGCCGTCCGCATCAAAGAAGTGGGTGCGATCGGGATCGAAGCTGAGCCCCATGGTGTCGCCCACCCTGACGTCTGCATCACCGGAGATACGGACGTTGATCTGGCCCGCCGCGCCGCAGTCGAACAGCACGAAGGTGTCCGCACCAAGGTACTCGACCACGTCGATGCGTCCGTCGCACTGACCTGTACCGGCGTCGCCCGCTGTGATGTGTTCGGGGCGGATGCCCATTTGCGTGGCCCCTTGTGCCGAGGCCCGGTAAGGCCCAGTCCGTCCGCCCGGCACCGTATAGGTGTCGCCGGAGGCTGATGCGGCAAAGACGTTCATCTTGGGGCTGCCGATGAACTGCGCCACGAACACATTGCCCGGATGATTGTAGAGCTCGCGCGGGGTGCCAACCTGGATGATACGGCCCGCGTCCAGCACGACGATCCGGTCGGCCAGCGTCATCGCCTCGACCTGGTCGTGGGTCACGTAGATCATTGTGGCCGACAGCGATTGGTGCAGCTTGGAAATCTCGTGCCGCATTTCCACCCGCAGTGCGGCATCCAGGTTCGACAGCGGTTCGTCAAAGAGGAACGCCGTGGGGTCCCGCACAATCGACCGGCCAATGGCCACGCGCTGGCGCTGACCGCCTGACAGGTCTTTGGGCCGCCGGTCGAGATACTGGTCCAGCTTGAGCGTGTCCGCCGCCGCATCCACCTTGGCCGTGATTTCGGATTTCGGCGCACCTGCGGTTTTCAGTGAAAACCCCATGTTGTCGCGCACCGACATGTGCGGATAGAGCGCATAGGACTGGAATACCATCGACAACCCGCGTTTGCTGGGCGGCTGGTCGGTCACATCCGTCCCGTCGATGTCGAGCGACCCGCGGCTGATGTCCTCCAGCCCGCCGATCATCCGCAGCAAAGTGGACTTGCCGCAGCCCGATGGCCCAACAAACACCACGAACTCTCCGTCGTGGATGGCAAGGTCAACGCCCTTGATGACCTGCACTTCGCCATACCATTTCTCGACTGCGTTGAGTGTGATCGCGCCCATGATCAGGCTCCTTCCGTCTTGTGTGCCCATCCCAGCCAGATCGCGGCGGTCCAGGTGAACGAACTGCCCCCGGCGGGTGTGCCATCGCGGGGGTCGAAATATTCGGCAAAGCCGTGATCGGCGATCAAGTCCGCCGTGGTCTGCCGCACGACTTCGCCCTGGGGCAGGCCCATCTCTGTCAGCCCGGTGCCGATCATCATGTTCATCACGCCCCAGACCGGCCCACGCCAATATCGCTTGCCGTCAAAGCGCGGATCGGTCAGCGTCAGCGACGGCACGCCGTATTTGGCCTGCGCCATCACCTCGTCCAGACGGGTGCGCATGTCCGGGTGATCGATGCCCGCATACCAGCACAGGAACGACGCGTTGGTCACCGCATTGGCCCATGTGCCGCCCACCGCATCACGACCATCGAAACAGCCGATGTCGGGATTCCACAGGGTCTGCGCACCGGCCTCGAGCGTCGCGATCCACTGCTCCAGCTCGGTTACATCCCGGCCCATGTCACGCCCCAGCGCCGCAAGGTCGCGCGTGGCGCGCAGCAAGGTGAAGGTCATGGTCGGATCGGCCACCCGGAACGGCGTGTCCTCCAACAGAGCCGCCTCGTTCCAGCCCAGCCGCGCCCCGCGCTGCACCAGCCAGATGTAGCGGTCATAGTCGTATTTCGTGGGCCGCATCGACCCGTCCACATGGGTGGTGTCGCGGCGAGTGTATTCGCCAACCCCTTCGGGCGTGATCGCAGCCATCGCCGCATCCCAGTCTGGCGCATTGTCACGTCCCGCCTCCCACGGATGGGTGATGCACACCGCACCACGGTCCAGCCGCCAGTCTATGAACCAGCGGTGCCAACGCACCAGCCCGTCATAGATCCCCGCCATGCGGGCAGCCCCAAAATCCGGATCTTTGGCCAGCACCATGCGCGCCATGGTCGCCGCCACGGGGGGCTGGCTGATGCCCGAGGAGGGGATCGGCCCGGTGCCCTGCCATACATCATGGTTCGGGAAATATCCGTCATCGGGCACGTGGAACAGGATATGCGGCACCATGCCGTTCTCCCACTGGCCCGACATCAGCGTCTCCAGCTCGCGCCACGCACGGTCCAGATCGAACTCGGCAAAGCCGATGGCCGCAAAGGCGCTGTCCCAGTTCCACTGATAGGGATAAAGGCCCGAGGTCGGGATCGTATAAGCCCCCTTGTCGTTGCGCTGCAAAATGGCGCGTGCCTCTTCGTCACGCATGTCTGTGGATGTCATATCTCGCATCATCCTTTTACTGACCCGGCGGTCAGCCCTTTCGTCATGAAACGCTCAAGCCCGAGGAACAGGGCCATGATCGGCACGGTGGCGATCACGGCACCGGCCATCAGGTGCTGGCGCGGAATTTCAGAAGAGTTCAGCATCGCGACACCGCGCGTCAGCGTGAACTTGGACGGGTCGTCCAGCAGCATAAAGGCCAACAGGAACTCGTTCCAGGCGATCATGAAGACATAGAGCGACACCGAAACCATCGCAGGCAGCGACAGGGGCAGGGTGATCTTCCAGATCACTTGCAGGCGGCTGAGGCCGTCCATCAGCCCCGCCTCCTCGACCTCGCCCGGCAGTCCGCGGAAATAGCCCTGAAGCATATAGAGCGCCACGGGGATCGTGGTGACCGGATAGATCATCAAGAGACCCGGAATGGTGTTGCGCAGGCCCGTCATGGAAAAGGCGATGTAGATGGGCAGCGCCAGCACGATCATCGGCACCATGTAAATGAGCAGGATCGACCGCGAAAACGCCGCCCGTCCCTTGAACCGCAACCGCGCGACCGCATAGGCGCCCGGCACCGAAAAGGCGAGTGTGATCAACACGGTCAGCACGGACACATAGAAACTGGTCCACAGATAGCTGCCAAAGTTGAACTGCCCAAACAGTTCGAAATAACTGCGGAAGAGATCCAGGCCCCGGCTCAAATCAATCGAAAAATCGAGCGGGTTTTTCAACAGCGCCTGCTGCGATTTCAGGCTGGTCATCACCATCACATAAAACGGGATCAGCACTGCGGCAGTGAACACGATATAGCCAAAGCCGGTCAGAAAGCGGATCACTGCATCCTCAAACGCATGGCGTGTCAGGTCACCGGGATGCGCCTCGACCAGCATCACGCGCATGGGCCATAGGGTGAACACCCCAAACGCCACAACCGACAACAACTGCCAGCCCAGCGGCACGCCGTCGGTGAACTGCATCGGCGACAGCGGTGTGAACATCAACACCACCGACACCGCCACAAACCCCGCCAGCAAAAACGGCACGGCGCGCAGGTAAATCAACGCCAGACCGCCTCCCACGCCCAGGATCAGACAGCCCAGTGCACCGGGCCGAAACCCGAGGCCCGAGGCAAATGACAAGGTCACCGCCACAGTGACCGCAATCACGAACGCCCACAAAAGCCCGATCACACCGGCCGTCACGGCCCCATTGCGCAGGACACTCATGACACTTCCTTTCGCATCAAATACCTCGGGGTGAATTGGCCGTCAGGCCAAGAGGGGCAGCGCCCCGCGCCGCCCGCCGCAGGCGAGACGCAAACTTGTTTTGCGGCACCCATCACAGGCCCTCCTCCTGGCTGATGTATTTGAAGAAAAACACCGAGAACACGAGCAGCGTGGCAAAGACCACCACCGCCACCGCCGCCCCAGCACCAATGTTGGAAATCGCAAAGGCCTGCTCATAGACGTTCACGGTCAGCGTCCGCGTGCCCGCATTGCCTCCGGTCAGCAGGAAAATGTCGTCGAACTTGTTGAAGGTCCAGATGAACCGCAACAGGAACAGCACCGACAGAATACCCAGCAGCATGGGCAGCGACAGATACCAGAACTTCTGGAAGGGCGAAGCGCCGTCCATGTCGGCGGCCTCATACATGTCGGTGTCAATCGACTGCATCCGCGCAAGGATGAACAGGAAGGACAGCGGGAAATAGCGCCAGATCTCGAACACCGTCACCATGATCAAGGCCAAAGGCCGCTGGCCAAAAAAGTTGATCGGCGCCTCCACCACGCCCATCTGAATGAGCAGCGCATTGAGTGAACCGGAAAACGGATCAAACAGCGTGACCCAGGTGAACGCCACCGCGATGATCGGCGACACGTAGGGAAAGAGGTAAAGGCCGCGCAACACACCCTTGCCCGCGAATTCCTTGTTCAGGAGAAGTGCCGCAAAAAGCCCGATGACCAGTGCTCCGATGGTGCCCACCACCGTATAGAACACCGTGGCCCAGAGCACGGACATGAACTCCTTGCTGTCAAAGATGCGGGCAAAGTTGTCGAGCGTGAACTCGGCATTTGTCAGGATGTTGTCGCCCGATCCGGTGGCGGTCGGCTCCGACCCCTCGACGATGTCCTCAAGCACCTCAGGATCGCCATCCAGCGTCACGGGGATGCGCAGGCGTTCGTTGAAGCCGCCGGGCACGTCGCCGAAATCACAGAATAGCGTGTCACCGGTCAGCGCGCAGACCTGCGGCAGCGCGCCCAGCGTCACCCCGGCGGGGATCGTGTCGGTCAGGGTCAGCCCACGCACTTCTTTCTGCTGGGACGAATTGCGCACCCGGTATTCGATGCGGAAATCATCGCCACTGCTGCGCAGGCTTTCGCGGATCACGGGCGCCACGGGGCGCAGATCGGCAAGGCCCACAGGCTTGAAGCTGATCCAGAAGATGGACAGCAGCGGCAGGATGATCACGAGGCTCACGATGGCGATCGTGGGGAAAAGCAAGCTCCATGCGAGCCGCGCCTCGCGTCGCTCAAGCGCGCCGCGGGTGGTCGGTGGTGTCGAGGCCGTCATCGGATGTTCCGATTATGTGAGGATGAAAGGGTGAGGGGGCAGGCGCACCCGCCCCCTGAATGCCCGTCAGGGCTTAGTTGATCGACGACAGCTCGTCGTTCATCGCAGCTACGGCTGCGGCAGCATCAATCTCGTCGTCGATATACTGACGCACAATGCGGTTGATGGCCTGGCTGTTGATCATCTTGGAGGCGAGCGACAGCTGTCCCTCGGCAACGCCCCAGCGCTGGGCCACTTTCAGACCGCCGACGATCTCGTCCAGCATCTCTGCGGAATAGAGGTCTTTCATCGGGGCCTTGCGGTCCACACCCACAGGGATTTCCGACCAACCGGCCGAGAATTTGCCCGGCTCGTCCGCAGTGCCCGTGCGCACGGGGAACTTGCCCTCGGCCGCGATGGACAGTGTCTGCATATAGCCGTCATTCATCGAATATTCGACAAATGCCTGTGCTGTTTCGGTGTCTGCATCCGATGTGATGCCGAAATACCGGACATCACCCCAGGCCGCGCCATCGGGGTTCGAGGGCCCGGCAAAGTTGGTCACGATGCCCGTCTTGGCCGCCAGTTCCTTGGTCGTGGGATCATCGTTGATGGTGGGGGCGGCGCTGTCGCGCAGACCGGCCAGCTCATCCAGGATGAAGGGCGACCAGATGATCATCGCGGCGTCACCGGCGAAATAGATCTCGCGCGATTGCTTCCAGAAGAGTTCACCCGGAGGGGAGGCTTTGGCGATGGACTTGTAGAAATCCAGCACTTCGGTGGTTGCGGCCACATCCAGCGGCTGGAACCCGTCGGGACCCACAGGGGAGACACCGTTGGACAGGAACACGTGTTCCAGAACCTGGGACATGAAGTTCTCGTCGACCTTGGTTGCGGCGACGAAGCCATACATCTCTGGCGGGTTGTGCAAGGCGTCAAGTGCGGCCTGTACGTTGGCGTATGTGTTGGGGGCAGCAAGGCCCTTTTCCTCGAAGAGGTCGGCGCGATAAACGATCATCTGCGTCCAGCCGTCCACGGGCACGGAGGCCACGTCGCCGTCATAGTCGGCCATCGCCAGAGGACCGGCGGCAAAGGTATCGCGGCCCAGGTTTTCGACCACTTCGGTCGCGGCCTCGGTGTCGAGAATACCGGCCTCGGCCCAGGGCAGGGCGTATTGCAGGGTGTGATAGATCACGTCGGGCAGGTCACCGGCGGCAAAGGCGGCGGTGGCGCGTGTGCCCAGATCGTTTTCCGAAACGGGGATCACTTCGACGGTGTTGCCGGTCGCCTTCGAGAACTCTTCGGCCATGGCTTGTTGCTTGGCCAGACGTTCGGGCTGTTCTTCGGTTGTCCAGAACCGGATGTTGTCGGCCATGGCGGCGCTGGCACCCAGCACAAGCCCAAGCGCCGAACCCAGCAGCAGACGGCCGGTGAGGCCTTTGGTCGGTGTCATAAGTTTCTCCTCCCTTTAGGAAACTTGTCATAATTCGCTGATCCAACCGCGCAGGTTGGGTCGGATGCCATTTACCATGCGCGCTTTGTTGCATCGTTGCAATAAATATTTTCACGCCCTGATTTAGCGAAAAAGTCAATTAAATCCATGTTCTTGCCGCATTGCAGCGAGAGTGGAGTGCAAATTTTTGCATCGTTGCAACCCGATTCGGAATTGCCTTGTCTGGTCAGGGCTGTACCAATATCACTGTACAAATTTTCAAATCCACACGCGGGGCACCCCGTCTCATGGCAGGCAAGTCGAACAAGCCGCCGACGCTGAAAACGATATCGGAGTTGACGGGCCTGAGCCTGTCGACTGTGTCGTTGTCGTTGCGTGATGGCAGCCGTTTGAAGCCCGAGACCCGTGACAAGATCGCCAAAGCCGCCGCCGAAGTGGGCTATGTGCCGAACCGGGCCGGGGTGCGGTTGCGGACTGGGCAGACCAATGTGCTGACGCTGGTGCTGTCCCCGGCCAAGAACACGATCGACTATACCCGGCAGTTGATCGAGGGCATCGGCCTGCATCTGTCGGGGTCGAAATACCACCTGAACGTCATCCCCGACCTGCAAGGGGCCACGCCAGAGGAATCGGTGCGCTATGTGTTGCAGAACCGGACGGCGGACGGGATCATCCTGACCCATACCAGCGCGCGGGATCCGCGGGTGCAGATGCTGATCGATGCGGATTTCCCGTTTGTGTCCCACGGGCGGACGGAGTTTTATGCGCGCCATGCGTTTCACGATTTCCATGCAGAGCGGTTTGTCGAAATGGCGGTAGAGCGGCTGCTGGAAACGGGGCGGCGGCGGTTCGTGCTGGTGGCCGAGGATGACGCGACCACGAACTTTTCCAAGATCGCCAGCACGTTTCACCGGACGCTGGCCCGGCATGGCCTGACGGGCGAAGTGGCGACGGAGACGGGTATTCTGGTGTCCACGGACACCGCGCGCAGTTTTGGTCACGCACTGGCGGTGCGGCCAGACCCCTTTGACGCGGTGATCAGCAACAACGAACTGGCGACGCTGGCGTTGATGGGCGGGATGTCGGACGCGGGGCTGGTGCAGGGCCGTGACTATGCGCTGATCTGCCGCCAGACGACCGATATCCTGCCGACGCTTTATCCGACCATCGACACCGTGGCCGAGGACCTGGTGGCCACGGGGACAGAGCTGGCGCGGTTGTTGATCGGGCGTCTGGGTGACGCGCCGGTCGAAACGCTGCAAACGCTACACGAACCGCAGGCGCGGTGGCGCAGCAGTTAAGCTGCGCCCCGGATCAGGTCAGAGGCCTTTTCGCCGATCATGATGGCGGGGGCGTTTGTGTTGCCGCTGACGATTTCCGGCATGATCGAACAATCCGCCACGCGCAGCCCGGCGATGCCGTGCACGCGCAACTGGTCATCCACCACCGACATCTTGTCATTGCCCATCTTGCAGGTGCCTGTGGGGTGATAGATCGACGCGGTGTTGTTGCGCGCCCAGTCGAGCGTGGCGTCGTAGTCGTCCATCGGCAGGTCCGAATGTGGGCGGTATTCCTCGGAGATTTTCGAGGTCAGGGGGGCGTGCCGGGCGATTCGCCGCGCGATATTGACCCCTTCGACCACCGTGCGACAGTCGGTTTCGGTGCTCAGATAGTTCGGAATGATCTTGGGATAGGCGCGACCATCCTTGCTGGACAGACGAATCTCGCCCTTGGATTCGGGGCGCAACTGGCACACCGACATGGTGAAGGCGGAAAACGGGTCCGCGCCTTTGCCGGGGTTCTCGGCTGACAGGGGCTGCACGTGGAACTGGATGTCCGGGGTTTCCAGATCGTCACGGGTTTTCATGAACCCGGTGGCGAGGCTGGCGGCCATGGTCATGGGGCCTGCGCGGAACATCAGATACTTGAGCCCGATCTTGGCCTGACCAAAGAGGCTGCGCACCTCGTCGTTCAGGGTGGGTTCGTTGCATTTGTAGACAAGACGCGCCTGCAGGTGGTCCTGCATGTTCTTGCCCACACCGGGCAGGTCGGCCACGACGTCGATGCCGTGTTCGCGCAGCTGTTCGGCCTCGCCGATGCCCGACAGCATCAGCAACTGGGGTGAATTGATCGCGCCGCCGGACAGGATGATTTCCTCGCGGGCGTTGACGGTCTGCCATGCGCCGCCGCGGTCCTTGTAGGTGACGCCGGTGGCACGTTTGTCGGTGATCTCGATCTTTTCGACCTGCGCATGGGTGATGATATGCAGGTTTTTGCGGTCTTTTACTGGATTCAGGAAGGCCACAGCCGACGAACAGCGCCGTCCGTTGCGCGCGGTCAACTGGAAAAAGCCCACGCCTTCTTGTTCCGCGCCATTGTAATCGGGGTTGAATTTGTAGCCCGCCGCTTGTGCTGCCGCGACCCAAGCGTCGGTGATGGGGCGCTGGATTCGCATGTTGGAGACGGACAGACCGCCCTGATCGCCGTGAAACTCGTCTGCGCCGCGCTCGTTTTTCTCGGACCGTTTGAACAAGGGCAGGACATCATCCCAAGCCCAGCCACGGTTGCCCATCTGCGCCCAGCGGTCGTAATCCTGCGGTTGTCCCCGCACATAGAGCAGCCCGTTCAGCGACGATGATCCGCCCAGAACCTTGCCGCGCGGCCATTCGATCGACCGACCGTTCAGGCCGGGATCGGGCTCTGTTTTATAGCACCAATCGACGCTCGGGTTGTGGATTGTCTTGAAATAACCCACCGGAATATGGATCCATGGGTTCAGATCTCGTCCGCCCGCTTCGAGGAGAACGACGGTCTTTGTTGGATCAGCACTCAGCCGATTCGCAATGACACAGCCCGCAGAACCGGCCCCTATAACGATATAATCGGCGTCCACCACGCATCCTCCCTCGCATTAAGTGAAAAAAAGACTAGGCAGATTGTCTCGCTTGCGCTAGCCTTTTCTGAGATAAAACGTCTCAATAATATGCATCAGGGAGGATAGCATGGGAATCAGTGACAAAATCAACGGCATTTCCCGCCGGGATTTGTTCAAGGTGGCTGGCCGTTACGGCATGAGCTCGACGCTTCTGGCGGCGGGTGGTTTTGGTGGGGCAATGAGCCTCGCAAACCTCGCATCGGCAGCAGAATCGACATACGAAAAGCGCTTTGCCAAAGAAGCCAAGCACACGCTGAAGTTCGGCGCTGCGGGCTTTAACGCACGCAACCTGCTGATCGAACGCGCCGGCGCGCTGGAATTTGCACGTGACCTGGAAAGCCGCACAGACGGTGAAATTCGCGTTGAGTTCATCGGTGACAACCAGATCTGTGGTCAGGTGTCCTGCGTTGAGAAAGCCCAGCAAGGTATCGTCGATATCTATGCGGCTTCGACACAGAACTCTGCCGGTGGTGCGCCGTATCTGAACGTGCTGGACTATGCGTATATGTTCCGTAACCGTGCGGACCAGTACCACTTCCTGTACTCGCCCAAGTCTCAGGCGCTGCTGCGTGAGCCCTATGAGCGTCGTCACGGCCTGAAGTTCCTGTTCAGCCACGCTGAACTGCGCGGGATCCAGTTGGGTCTGGCATGGGAAGACAAGGAAACGGTCACATCGGTCGAGCAGCTGTTCGGCACGAAAAACCGCGTCACCGGCACCCAGTTGGGCCGGATCGCAATGACCGCCCTGAACCTGAACCCAGTTCCGGTTGCTTGGGAAGAAACGCTTGACGGTCTGAAGCAGGGCCTGATCGACGGTGCGGAAACATGGGCCTCGGCCGTGGCATATGCCAACATGTCGCCTGTTGTGTCTCAGTCGGTTCACCTGAACTTCTTCTGCGGTACAGAGCACACAGCCATGAACGCATCCGTGTTCGACGGTCTGAGCGGCGAACTGCAAGACGCTGTGATGGAATCGTCCTACTGGGCACAGACACACGTGCAGGCCGCAAACGAAGCCGCACTGGTCAAAACGGTTGGTCAGTCCGACCCGCAGCTGCCGAACACGATCTTTGCGCAAAACAACGTGCGCAACGCGTTCCTGTCCGACGCCGAAATCAAGAAGGCCGAGGAAATGTGTTCGCCCGAGTTCCAACCACAGCTGTGGGAAGAATGGCGCGAGCGCATCAACGGCTGGCAGGGTGGCGCAGACACCTATCAGGAAATCTACGACGAAGTCCGCACAATCGACGCGAACACGTTGCCTGAGAACGTCGAGCCCCGCCGCTGGTGGAAAGCTTAATCCACGATTGAGCGACAGAAGCCGACCCCGCAACAGGGGTCGGCTTTTTTGTCATCAGAACGCGAAAACGCGTCATAGTTGACAAATTAGAATCAAAGGGAGGGGCGCCAGATGTCAATCTGGGCGGATATGTCCACCATCGTCACAGCGACGGTGAGCGGAGACATCAACTTTAAAGTTGTTCAAGCATACAGATCGGATGCGGCGTGGCTGGTGTTCGGGCCGATCACCGTGATCGGCGCGATTTTCATTTATTACCTGTACAAGGTCGCCCCATGGCTGGACAAACATCTGGAGCGCACCATCGCGGTTGCGGCCTATATCCTGATCGCCACGATCATCTTTGTCGGCGTGATCCAGCGTTTTGTGTTTTCGTCACAGGTGCCGTGGTCGACGACGATCCCTCCGCTGATCTTTATGATCATGTCGTGGTACGGGTGTTCGTACAACGTCAAGCTGCGCACCCACCTCAGCTTTAGCGAATTCCGCGCCAAGATGAGCCACAAGGCCCAGTACTGGTGCTTGGTGATGGACAACGTCCTGTGGTTCACCTTCTGCATCATCTGCGTGACCACGATGTCGCGTATCACCGTCAACACCTATGACAACTTTGCCATCGTGCTGGGCACCGACGACATCATGCGTTGGTGGTTCATCGTGACCATGCCGATCTGTTTCGTGCTGATGGCCGGACGGGTTCTGAGCAATGCGATTATCGATCTGCGCAAGTTCCGCAACAACGAGACACTGATCGAACAAGCCGTGATCGGGGGAGACGCGTGATGACCGATGGAAGCTGGATTACACTGATATCACTCGCGGTGACCGTGCTGTTTATGCTGGGCACGCCCGTGTTGCTGGTCATCTTTTACTGGTCCGTGGGCTGTAGCCTCGTGATCGGCCTGACCCTTGATAACGCGGGCAACGAATTGCTGAACGTGTTCAAGGACGGCTTTGCCCTGCTGGCGATGCCGCTGTTCATCCTGACCGGGGACCTGATCAACAAATCGGGGATTGCCAAACGCCTGTCTGATTTTGCCTATGCCTGCCTTGGCTGGCTGCGGGGCGGTCTGGCCATGGCGGCCATCGGGGCCTGCGGTCTCTTTGCCGCGATTTCGGGCTCGAACTCGGCCACGACGGCCACCATCGGTTCGATGCTGCACCCTGAAATGACCAAGGGCGGATACGACGAACGCTTCTCGGCGGCCACCGCGGCTGCGGGCGGTACAGTCGGGATCATCATCCCGCCGTCGATCATCTTTATCGTCTACGGTTTCCTGATGAACTTGCCGATTTCGGACCTGTTCATCGCGGGTATCATCCCCGGCTCGCTGATGGTTCTGGCGATGATGGCGATGTGCTTTATCGTGTCGACCATCAACAAGTGGGGTTTCCTGATCAAGCTGTCGCCGTTCCGGGTCTTCAAGACCGCTGTGGGCGCATGGTTGGGCTTCTTTGCCATCGGTCTGGTGCTTTGGGGCATCTACACCGGCAAGTTCTCACCGACCGAAGCGGCCGGTGTGACCGTGGGCTTTGGTATCATCGTGGGCGTGATCAGCTATCCGCTGAACAAGCTGATGGGCACGGATCAAGCCGCGCCTGTGGATGAAAAACCCTTTGCAGCGATGGTTGTGGTCGAAGGGTTCCGCCTGCGCGATGTGCCGAATGTCGTCATGCGGTCGGCCCAGATTGCGGGCATCCTGACGCCTCTGATTGCCGTGTCCATCGTGATGCAGCAGGTGCTGGGTGCGCTGGGTGCGTCCGAGGTGATCGGCGATCTCCTGCGCAGCATGGGTGGCTACTTCCCCGTTCTGTTCACATCGATGGCCATCGTCTTTGTGGCGGGCATGATCCTGGAATCACTGCCGGTGACGATCATCCTTGCGCCTATTCTTGCGCCGATTGCGGCCAGTGTGGGCATCGATCCGATCCACTTCTCGGTTGTGTTCCTCGTAGGGGCTTCCATTGGCTTCATCACGCCGCCATATGGTCTGAACCTTTACGTGGCGTCCGGAGTGACGGGTGTTCCATACTTCCGGCTGCTGCGGTATTCGACGATGTATCTTGCGTCACTCATCGCTGTTTGGGTACTCGTGGCGCTAACACCTAACCTGGCACTGATGTTGCTGCCCAACTAAGGCGAGAGGCTATGCCGGACGATCACCGCCCCCGTAAGGAACACCAGATCCCCACCAATCTGCGCTTGCTGATGGTGATGGAAGAGGTGGCCAAGCGCGGGGTGGCGGTCAAGCCCACGGATCTCATTGATGCGCTGGGTCTGCCGAAACCAACCGTGCACAGGCTGCTGCAAACAGCCGAAGCCGAAGGGTTCCTGCAGCGTGATCTGGATGGCCGCAGCTATGGCCCGGGCCCGCGATTGCGGGCCCTTGCCGTGTCCACGATGTCGTCCGAACATCTGCGCACCGCGCGTCTGACCATCCTGCGCGGCGTGGCCGAAGAGATCGGCGAGACCTGCAACCTGGCCACACCGGACCGCGAGGGGATGACCTATCTTGACCGGGTGGAGACCGAATGGCCGCTGCGCATCCAGTTGCCCATTGGCACGCAGGTGCCGTTCCACTGCACCGCGTCGGGCAAGATGTACCTGTCGACCCTGCGCCCGCACGTGCTGCGCTCTATCCTGACGGCGCGCCCGCTCGAGGAACGCACCGAGGGCACGCTGACGGACATCGAGCGGATCAAGACCGAGCTGGAGGCCACGCGCCAGCGCGGCTATTCGACCGACAACGAGGAATTCATGGCCGGTATGACCGCCGTGGCCGTGCCGGTCTGGGATGGCAATGGCAAGCTGTTGGCGACCCTGTCGGCCCACGCGCCGATGCAGCGCCGGACCCTGACGCAGTTGATGGATTACCTGCCTGCGCTGCGCCGCGGGTCAGAGGACCTGACCAAGCTGCACTGCGCCTGACAGCACCTACAATCCGTGAAACTGGTGCTTGTCGAGCAGCGCCACCAACATATCCCGCGCCGCGCGCCGGTGGGCGTGGTGCGTGTCATGCGCCCGGCTCACATCCCCGTCGGCAATGGCCTGCAGCACGATGCGGTGATCGGCGTTTGATTTCGCGGGCTTGGGACGGATGAACAGGGTGGTGGCCCGTGCGCGGCGCACCTGATCGCGCATCACGGAAACGATCATGCTCAGCCGCGCGTTGCGCCCCAGCCGCACCAGTTCGCGGTGAAACCGGTCATCGGCATCGGCCCAGGCGCGCAGGTCGTCGGCGTCCAGTGCCGCATCCATGTCCGCAATCGCCTTGGCCAGCGTTTCAAGGTCCGTGTCCGAATAACCCGCCTCGGCGGCGCGGGCGGCGGCCAGGCTCTCCAGTTCGGTGAGGATGTCGTAAATGTCGCTCATGTCCTGCGCCGAAACGGGGCTGATGCGGATGCCCCGGCGCGGGCGCATCTCGACCAGCCCCTGTGCCTGCAACATCAGCGCGGCCTCGCGCACCGGCGTGCGGGACATGCCAAGGCGTTCGGCCAATTCGGTTTCCAGGTGGTCCGAGCCGGGTGTGAGTTCTCCGGCAAAGATCATCTGCCGCAGGGCCGACATCGCCCGTTCCACATTTGTCATTGCACCCATCACATCCCCCCAATCGCCAGTTTCCGACCCTCTTGCGCAGAGGCATATATGGCGTCCTTGATCTCGATCACAGTCAGGTAGTCGCGCGCGGTGTTTTCGGGGGCACCCTCCCCGGCAAATGCCGCCGCCACGTGGCTTTGCAGCGCGTGCACGCAGTCGCCGCCAAACCCATCCCAAGTGTCCGGCCCGCGCAGGGTCTGCACTGCGCTTGCCCCAAACGCGCGCAGGGTCACCGCGCCGTCACCGCCCAGGTCCAGCACACCCTCGGTGCCTTCGATCCGGGCCTCACCCATGGTGCGGCGCAGGTTGTCGGCCACGTGGTCGAGGTGCCGATTGCCGTCAAACAGCGCCCGCACCCCGCTGGCATGATCAAAGATCACGTGGCCCGCATCCTCGCCCGCGATCACCGGGTTGATGCGGCGCAGGTCGGCATAGACATGCGTCGCAGGGCCAAAGAGGTACTGGAACGTATCGACCCAATGCACCGCCGTTTCATGGATGAGAAAGCGGGGCATTTGCTGAAAATAGGGCTGGCGGTCCAGATAGGCGTTTGGCCCCTGACCGTCGCCGGGGCGCAAGCGGAATGTCGCGTTGAGCACGGTGCCGATCCGGCCTGCGTCGAGTGCCGCTTTGATGGTGCGATACCAGGGCTGAAAGCGGAAATTTTCGTGCACGATCAACGTGGCACCTGCCGCCTCTGCCTCAGCCACGATCGCGCGAGCCGCGTCCATGTCGGTGCAGAACGGTTTTTGACAGATGATCCAGCGCACACCATGCGCCAGCGCAGTGCGGATGGCCTCGGCGTGTGCGGGGGGCGGCAGGATGATGTCCAGCAGATCCGGTGTTGTGTCCGTCAGCATCTGCGCCAGATCGGTGAAGGCAGGCGCGCCGGTTGCCTGCGCGCGCACAGCGTCCCGGTCACAGGCCCCAACAACCTGCGCATCCGCGATCCTGTGCCAGGCGTCATAGTGGAACTGGCTGAAATAGCCGGCCCCCAGACAAGCCACGCGCAGGGTCATGCCAGCGCTGCCTTGACGGCCGCCGCGACGGCGGCTGTGCCGTCGGTGCCGCCCAGATCACGACTGCGCACGGTACCGGCGGTGATCACGGCCTCGACCGCTTCGCGCAACCGGACGCCGTCGCGGGTCAGCTCGGGGGCGTCATGCCGCCCACCCAGCCATTCCAGCATCATCGCCGCCGACAGGATCATCGCCATCGGGTTCGCCACACCTTGCCCGGCAATGTCGGGGGCCGATCCGTGGCAGGGTTGGAACACCGCATGATCGTGCCCGATATCCGCCGAAGGGGCCAACCCCAGCCCGCCCATCAACCCCGCACCAAGGTCCGACAGGATGTCGCCGAACATGTTCTCGGTCACCATCACGTCAAAGCTCCAGGGGCGTTCCACCATCCACAGCGCGGTGGCGTCCACATAGGCGTGATCGGCGGCGATATCGGGGTGTTTGGCGGCCTCGGCATCGAACATCTCGCGGAAAAAGGCAAAGGCGCGGAATACGTTGGCCTTGTCCACACAGGTCACCTTGCCCGGTCCGCGCCCCGCCGCTTTGCGCGACTTGGCCAGATCAAAGGCGAACTTGAACAGCGGCTCGGAAATGGCGCGGGTGATCAGCAGCGTCTCGCGGGCCTCGTCCTCTGTGACCTCGCCCCGGCCCTGGGTGTGAAACAGCCCCTCGGTGCTTTCGCGGATCAGAACGAAATCCACCGGCTTGTCAGTGGCCAGCGGGGTGGGGTGTCCGGGCCGGATCGTCACCGGGCGCACCCCGGCAAACAGCGTCAGTGCCTTGCGCAGGTCGATCTGTGGCGAGATTTCGGTGCCATCGGGATAGCGCACGTCCGGCAACCCCATGGCCGACAACAGGATTGCATCCGCCCCGCGCGCCGTGTCCATGGACGCGGTCGGAAAGCTCTCTCCGGTGCGGGCATAATGCGCGGCCCCTGCAGGCGCATCCACAAATCGCAACGCATAGGACGCAGGTTCGGCCAATGTCAGCAACAAATCGACCGTTGGGGCCATGATCTCCGGGCCAATCCCGTCGCCTTCAAAGACGGCAATTTCATAGGTGGTTTTCATGGGCGCGGCTCCGTTTGGTGTTAAACTGGGAAAGCTCTCGCCATCCGGTATGCGTCTGTGTATACATTAATGGATGCACATGTAAATTCCCAACCGCGCCCTTTTGCGCAAAACCGAAAGACACCGCACGATGCCTTACGCCGTCACCGTCATCTTTGCCATCAAACCGGGCAAGATCGACGACTTCATGCCTCACATCCTCGCCAATGCCCGCGCCTCTGTGGCGCACGAGCCGGGGTGCCAGCAATTCGACGTGTGCACGGATCGTGCCCAGCCCGACACCGTGTTCCTTTATGAGCTCTACGACGATCTTGCTGCATTCGAGGCGCACCAGCAGATGCCGCACTACCTCGCCACAGGTCCAAAGATCGCGGACCTCGTCGCCAACAAGACGCTGCGCACCTTTGAACGGGTCGACAAATGACCAGCCCCGATTGGGAAGTCTACGCGATCAAATACGCCGACCGGAACGCGCGGACACGGGCCGACAGCTTTATCTTTGACGACAACCACGACGCGCCGCACGCCATGGACTATTTCATGTGGCTGATCCGGGGGCAGGGGCGGGTGATCCTTGTGGACACTGGCTATGACAGCGCCGAGGCCGCCGCGCGCGACCGCCCCATCCGGCTCGATCCGGGGGCGGCGCTGGCGCCCTTTGGCCTGACACCCGAGGATGTGACAGAGATCATCGTCACGCATCTGCACTATGACCATGCGGGTGGGCTGCATCTGTTTCCCAACGCGACGCTGCACCTGCAAGCGGCTGAAATGGCCTATGCCACTGGCCCCTGCATGTGCCACGACACGCTGCGTATGCCCTTTACGGCGGGCCACATCTGCGAAGCGATCCAGCGGCTCTATGCGGGCAAGGTCACGTTCTATGGCGGCGATGCCCAGATTGCTGATGGCGTCACGGTGCACTGCATCGGTGGGCATTCGCGGGGGCTGCAGGCGGTGCGGGTCCGGACACAGGCGGGGTGGATGGTGCTGGCCTCGGATGCGGCGCATTTCTACGAAAACGTCGCGGCGGAAAAGCCGTTTCCCATCGTGGTGGATTTGCAGGACATGCTGGACGGTTTTGCGACGCTGCGGCGTCTGGCCAGCCGTCCGCAACTGATTGTGCCGGGCCATGATCCGCTGGTGCGCACCTATTTTGGCACTGCGATGGCGTCGCATATTCATCGGCTGGATGTTGGCCCCGTGCGCGACTTTGCGATGTAACAAAGCCCAAGACCGTTTGCCCAAAAGCCGGGCAAACGGTGTGTTTATGCCGAAAAACCCGTAACACTTGCCCCGAAATGTCACGTGGGTGCGAGGGCGCGGCTTGCATCATTGCTGCATTGCCGCATCGTGCCTACCTGTTGTGCAGTCGCGATTTTCCGCGCCGCAGCAATTCGAAAGAGGGACAGCATGACACGCACCGCAATCATCACCGGATCGACCAGCGGGATCGGGCTTGGCATTGCCGAAGCCTTTGCCGCGCAGGGTATGAACATCATGCTGAACGGGTTCGGCGACGCCGACGAAATCGAGGCGACGCGCGCGGCCCTCGACGCGGTGTCGGATGGCACGGTGGCCTATCACGGTGCAGACATGACCAAACCCGAAGAGATCGAAGACCTCATTCGCACCACCGAAACCATGTTTGGTGCGGTGGACGTTCTGGTCAACAACGCGGGCATTCAACACGTGTCCCCGGTTGAGGACTTTCCGCTCGCCAAGTGGGATGCAATCATCGCGATCAACATGTCCTCGGCCTTTCACACGATCCGCGCGGCCCTGCCGGGCATGAAGGCGCGCAAGTGGGGCCGGATCATCAACGTGGCCTCGGCACACGGCCTTGTGGCATCGCCTTTCAAGTCGGCCTATGTGACCGCAAAACACGGCATCGTCGGCCTGACCAAGACTGTCGCACTCGAGGCGGCAGAGGATGGCGTGACCGTCAACGCCGTCTGCCCCGGCTATGTCTTGACGCCGCTGGTCGAGGGACAGATCCCCGACACGGCCAAGGCCCGTGGCATCACCGAAGACGAAGTGAAACGCGACGTCCTGCTGGCGGCACAACCGACCAAGGAATTCGTGACGGTCGAACAGTTGGGCGCGCTGTGCACGTTCCTCGCCTCTGACGGCGCAGCCTCCATGACCGGCACCGCGTTGCCCGTCGATGGCGGCTGGGTTGCGCATTAGGAGGGGCGGAGATGTCCAAAGCTGAGGGCCGTTCGAAGCGGCACGAAAAGTCGATCAACCTCGCCCTGCAGGGCGGGGGGTCGCATGGGGCGTTCACCTGGGGCGTGCTGGACCGCATGTTCGAAGAGGACCGTCTGTGGATCGAAGGGATCAGCGGCACCTCGGCGGGGGCGATGAATGCCGTTGTGGCGACGCAGGGCATGTATGACGCCGGTGCCGCCGGCGCGCGTCAGGCGCTCGAGGATTTTTGGCGCGCGGTCAGCGTGGCCGGCCAGGGCAGCCCGATCCAACGCACGCCGTTTGAAAAGATGATGGGGTCGTGGTCGCTCGACCTCAATCCCGGTTACGCAATGATGGACATGATGAGCCGCATGGCTTCGCCCTATGACCTGAACCCGATGGGGTTGAACCCGTTGCGGGACGTGGTTGAGGGGTTCATCGACTTTGACAAGGTCGCCAACTGTGCGGACATGGGTCTCTATATTTCGGCGACCAATGTGGAAACGGGGCGCGCGCGCGTCTTTCACCGCGAAGAGGTGACGCTGGATGTGGTGATGGCCTCGGCGTGTTTGCCATCGATGTTCAAGGCGGTCGAGATTGACGGGGTGCCCTATTGGGACGGGGGGTTCATGGGGAACCCGGTGCTGTTCCCGTTCATCGATCATTCGCCGTCGTCGGATATCGTGATTGTCCAGATCAACCCGCTGTTGCGGCCTGGAACGCCGCGCCGCGCGCGCGACATCCAGAACCGTGTGAATGAGATCACGTTCAACGCCTCGCTCTTGCGCGATCTGCGCACCATCGATCTGATCCACCGGTTGATCGAGGATGGCGCTCTGTCGGACAACGAATACAGGCGCATGAACATGCACATGATCGACGGGTGCGACGACATGCTGGCGCTGGATGCGTCGTCCAAGCTCAACTCGGAATGGGCATTTCTGATCCATCTGCGCGACCTGGGACGGGCGCATGCGGACCGCTGGTTGGGCGCGCATTTCGACCAGATCGAGAAAGAGAGCACGCTGGACCTGCGTGCGCTGTTTGACGATTTTGGCGCCCCGCATGGGGGCAATGCGGTTGAGTTGAAATCCCGAAAGGATTGATCCGATGACAGGCCGAACCGGAATGCACGGGCCCGCGATTGCGGCGCGCGACCTCAGGGATTTTGCCCAAGATAGCGGCGCCCGTGTAGGGCATGAAACCATGGGATCGTCGGGGCGTCTTTTGGGTTCTGCCATGATCGTTCTGGCGGGTGTCCCCGCGGGGACAGATTTGGGAAGTGTTCAAAATCAGAGTGTTACGCTGATGCGTTTGGGAAATATTAACCTTTGGAACGAGGACGTGGGCGCGTGGCAAGACCGCGCCACATTGGTTCCGGGTGAGCAGTTTTCGCGCCGTGCCAGCGCCGTTGAGGCGCGGCCCGTTCAACACGCAAAAGGAGCATAGATCATGGCCGTGACCGCGCAAATGACGGGCCTCGCGCCCGAACTGGCCAGCAAGACGCCGGAGGATCGGCGGATGGTGATCCGCAGGTCCACGATGATCGCGTTGATTGCCTTTCTCACGTTGATCGACCTGTTTGGGTCGCAAGCGTTGCTGCCTGTGTTGGTGCAGACCTATGGGGTGAGCCCGGCCGCGATGGGCTTTGCGGTGAACGCATCGACCATAGGCATGGCGCTGGCATCGCTGGTGGTGGCCGTCTTTGCCCGACGGATCGATCGAAAACGCGGCATCTGGATGTGTCTGGCGATGTTGAGCATTCCGACCATGCTATTGGCACAACAGCCGGATCTGACCACCTTTACGATGCTGCGGATCGCGCAGGGCGTGTTCATGTCCGCCGCGTTCACGCTGACTCTGACCTATCTCAGCGAGGAGTGTTCGCTGACGGCTGTGGGGGGCGCGATGGCGGCCTATATCACCGGCAATGTCGCCTCGAACCTGTTTGGGCGTCTTTTGGCCTCGGGCTTGGCGGACAATCTGGGGCTGGCCCAGAGCTTTTACGGGTTTGCCGTGTTGAACTTGTTCGGGGCGTTGGCCGCATACCTCTATATCGGCGGGCGGGACGGGGCGCGGGATGGCGCGGCTCAGGATGCCGGGTCGGTTGTTGCGGCGTGGAAGGATCACCTGACCAACGCGCGTCTGGTCGCGATGATCGGGATCGGATTTATCCTGTTGTTCGTGTTTGTCGCCACGTTCACCTATGCCAATTTCATCCTGAGCGAGGCCCCCTTTGCCTTGCCGCAGATGTACATCGGGTTGGTCTATTTCGTTTTTGTGCCTGCGATTTTCACCACGCCGCTGGCGGCGGTATCGGTGCGCCGTTACGGCGCGCGGGCCAGTTTCCACGGTGCGATTGCGGTATCTCTTGTGGGACTTGTGTTGCTGCTGATGCCGGTTTTGGCGCTGTTTCTGCTTGGTTTGGCTTTGGTTGGGGCGGGTCTGTTTTTCGCCCAATCGGTGGCCACGGGATATGTCGGGCGCACGGCGACGCATGATCATGCTGCGGCCAACGGGCTGTATCTGGCCAGCTATTATGCGGGCGGGATCGCCGGGGCCTTTGTCATCGGACGGGTGTTCGAGGCGCAGGGGTGGTCGGTGTCGGTGATCGTCTTGGCCGCCCTGACCGTTGCGGCGTGGGTGTTGTCGTTGCGCATGACGCGCTGAGCGGTGGTGCCGTCAGTCGACCATGTGGCAGGCCACGCGGGCGTCGCCGACGCGGCGCAGCTCGGGCCGTGTGGTGCGGCAGATGTCTTGCGCCAACGGGCAGCGCGGGTTGTAGGCGCAGCCGGGCGGCGGGTTGATCGGGTCGGGGATTTCGCCAGTGGGCGGTGTGACTTCGCGCCCGAACCCGTCGAGTTTCGGCGCAGCCGCCAGAAGCATTTGCGTATAGGGGTGTTTGGGCGCATCAAAGAGCGTGTCGGGGTCCGCCTCTTCGACCAGGCGGCCCAGATACAGCACGCCGATGCGGTCGGCCATGTGCTGCACAACGGTCAGGTCGTGGCTGATGAAGAGGTAGGTGAGGCCAAATTCGTCCTTGAGGTCGCTCATCAGGTTGAGCACCTGTGCCTGTACGCTGACGTCGAGCGCGCTGGTCGGTTCGTCGCAGACGATCAGCTTGGGCTCGGAGGCCAGCGCGCGGGCGATGCAGATCCGCTGGCGTTGGCCGCCTGAAAATTCGTGCGGGAACTTGCCTGCGTCGCGGGCAGCAAGGCCCACCTGTTCCAGCAGCTTTTCGGCCAGCCTCTTGGTGTCACCGCCGCGCGCGGCCACGGGTTCGGCGATGATGTCACGCACCCGCCAACGCGGGTTGAGCGAGGCGTAGGGGTCCTGAAAGATCATCTGGATGTCAGAGCGGATGCTGTCGATCTTGGCCGCGTCGGTTTCGCGGGCAAGGTCGATGTCGCGGATTTCCACGGCCCCTTCGGAGGGCGGCAGCAGGCCCACCAGCATCTTGCCGATGGTGGATTTGCCCGACCCGGATTCGCCGACGAGGGCATAGACGGTCTTTTCCTCGATCTCGAAGGAGACGTTCGACACAGCGGTCAGCATCGCCTTGGGACGGCGTTCGATGACCCGGTTCAGCCAGGGTTTGGAGACGTCGAAGATGCGGGTGAGGTTGCGGATGTTGACGAGGGGCATCAGGCGACGGCCTCGCGCGTGATGGGGTGGAAACAGGCGGCGCGCCCTGCGCCGTCAGCGATCCGTGGGCCGGAGTCTTGCTTGCAATCGTCCTGCGCACGCGGGCAGCGCGGGTGAAAGGCGCAGCCCGTGGGCAGTGCGTCCAGCCGCGGCATCGCGCCGGGGATCTGGTGCAGCCGGTCCTTGCCGCGCGAGGCCAGCGGGGTCGAGCCCATCAGCCCGTCCGTATAGGGGTGCACGGGGGCGGCCAGCACCTCGCGCACGGGGCCAAGTTCGGCCAGTTGGCCCGCGTACATCACCGCGACACGGTCGGCGGCCTCGGCGATCACGCCCATGTCGTGGGTGATCAGCATGACGGCGGTGCCACGTTCACGGCAGAGTTTCTTGAGTAGAGCGATGATCTGTGCCTGCACGGAGACATCAAGCGCGGTGGTCGGCTCATCGGCGATGATGAGGCTGGGTTCCGCGCACAGAGCCAGCGCAATGACCACCCGCTGTCGCATGCCGCCGGAGAACTCGTGCGGATAGCTGTCAACGCGCTGGGAGGCGCCGGGGATGCCGACCTCTTCCAGCGCGGCGATGGCCCTTTGGCGCGCGTCCTGGGCCGAGATGTCGAGGTGGGCGAGCATGGTTTCGGTCAATTGGTCACCGATTTTCAGCAGTGGGTTGAGCGAGGTCAGCGGGTCCTGAAAGACCATCCCGATATCCTTGCCCCGGAGCCTGCGCATGGCGTCGCCCTTGAGGTGGTCGATGCGGGTGCCGTTGAGGTGGATTTCCCCAGAGGCGATATGGGCGGGCGGATTGAGCAGGCCGATCACCGCATTGCCCGCCATGGACTTGCCCGCGCCGGATTCGCCCACGACGCCCAGGATTTCACCGGGCGCGATGTCGTAGGAGACACCGTTGACGGGCCGCAGCACGCCGTGCCGGGTGGGGATGTCGACGGTAAGGTCGCGGATGGAGAGGGTGGGGGTGGTCATAGGCACGGGTTCCAAAGAGGCTTGCGGTCCACCGAGAGAATCTCGTCTATCTCGGCGCGATAGGACATCGGGTCGCTTTCGATGTCTTCGACCATGCGCAACCAGCCTTCAGTTTCGAGTGTCTGGCAACTGGTGCCCTGCAAGTCGGTTTGCTGCGCCTCGAACGCCGCCAAGGATGCTCTTGTCTCGCTTGTGTTGCGCCGAACAAAAGCGCGATGCTTGGCCAAGCTGTCCGCCAGCGATGCCCTGGCTGTGGCGTGGTTGGGTAGACACGTTTCTTGCACTTTGCCAAGCATGGCTGTGATGACATAGGTGCACCAAACAGCGCCACGCGGATCCCATTCGGGGATGGGTTGCTGCGCAGCAAGTGCAGACGGGTGAACCAGTGTTGCAATCAGCAATAGAACCTTGGGTCTCATCACCGCAACCTCGGGTTCAGCGCGTCGCGCAGCCAGTCGCCCAGCAGGTTGACGCTGAGCGCGAGGGCCAGCAGCGTCACGGCGGGGAACAGGAGGATCCACCACTCGCCCGAAAACAGGAACCCTTGGCCGATGCGGATCAGGGTGCCCAGCGAGGGTTGTGTGGGGGGCGCGCCGACACCGAGGAAGCTGAGTGTGGCTTCGGCGATGATGGCCAGCGCCAGTGAGATGGTGGCGATCACCAGCACGGGTGACAGCACGTTGGGCAGGATGTGGCGCACCATGATGGCGGGGCCTGTGCGGCCGATCAGCTTGGCGGCGGCCACGTATTCCTTGTTCTTTTCCACCAGTGTGGCCCCGCGCACGACGCGGGCGAACTGGACCCAGTCGGACAGGCCGATGGCGATGATCAGCACCCAGATCGCCATCTGGTCGCGGTATTCCACCGGGGTCACACCCTTGGCCACGCCAAAGATCAGCATCGCCACAAGGATCGAGGGGAAGGTCAGCTGCACATCCGCCACGCGCATGATGATCGTTTCGGTCCAGCCGCCCACATAGCCCGCAAGCAGGCCCAGCGTGATGCCCAACACCATGGCAAAGGCCACAGCCGCCGCCCCCACAAAGAGCGAGATGCGCATCCCGTAAAGGATGGTGGAGAACACGTCGCGCCCTTGGTCATCGGTGCCGAGCCAGAAGCTGTCGCCGGTGAAGGCATTGGGCGTCATGGGGCGCGAGAACCCGTTCATCAGGTTCAGCGAGGCCGGATCAAACGGGTTGTAGGGCGCGATCAGCGGGGCAAAGACGGCCCCAAGCACGAGGATCAGGGTGATGGCAAAGCTGACCACCGCGACAGGCGAGCGTTTGAACTGGTAGACAAAGTCCGATTGCAGCGCGAGGGACAGGCGGGACGGGTCCTTGGGTGGCGTGATGTCGGTCATCTTAGTGGCCCCCCGTCCGGTCCACGCGCAGGCGCGGGTCGATGGCGAAATAGAGCAGGTCAACGATCAGGTTGATGCCGACGAACATGACCGAGATCAGCATGAGGTAGGCGGCCATGACAGGGATATCGACAAACTGGATCGCGTTGATGAACAAGAGGCCCACACCCGGCCACTGAAACACCGTCTCAGTGATGATGGCAAAGGCTATGATCGAGCCCAGTTGCAGGCCCGTCACCGTGATCACCGGCACCAGCGTGTTTTTCAGCGCATGGCGGAAGTTGACCGCCCGTTCGCGCAGGCCGCGCGCGCGGGCAAAGCGGATATAGTCCTGCCGCAGCACCTCGAGCATTTCGGACCGGACCAGGCGCATGATCAGCGTCATCTGGTAGAGGCCCAGTGTGATGGAGGGCAGGATCAGGGCCTTGAGGCCCGAGGCGGTCAGAAATCCGGTGGACCAGGCCCCTATGTCGACGGTCTCACCCCGTCCGAAACTGGGCAGCCAGCCCAGTTCGACCGAGAACAGGTAGATGAGCAATATCCCGATGAGGAAGGTGGGCAGGGACACCCCTATGAGAGAGGCGGACATGATGACATTTGCGCCGATCCCGTTGCGCCGGATGGCGGTGAACACGCCCAGCCCGATGCCGATGGAAATGGCGAGAAAACCGCTGACCGCGGCGAGTTCCAGCGTGGCGGGCGCGCGTTCGATCAGGATGTCGGAGACGGGGCGGCCCTGGCGATAGCTGACGCCGAAATTGCCCTGCACCGCGCCTTCGAGGAACTTGTAGTACTGCACAACAAAGGGTTGATCGAGGCCCAGCACCACGCGCAGCCGTTCGATATCGGCCTGCGTGCGTTCCTGTCCTAGCATGTTGTCGATGGGATCGCCGACAAAGCGGAACATGGAAAAGGCGACAAGGCCCACGACCAGCAGAACCAGGGCGGATTGCGCAACACGTTGGATGACATAGGCGAGCATTTGCCCAGCAGATATCGCTGGGCGGGTGGGGTCAAGCGGAAAGCGGCGCGTGTTGCGCGCCATTGGGTGCGCTGCCGTTATTCTGGCTTTTGCAGGTGCCAGACATGTTCGACCGGGTACTCTTTGGCCCAGTCGGCGGGAATGGCCGCGCGGGTGCCGCCCGCATGCTCTGGCGCATAGAGTTCCTGATACCGGGTGACGGCAAATCCAATCTCGGCAAAGAGGTCCATCCAGCCGGAGGTCGTCAGGTTGAAGCACACGCCTGTGGGTTCAAACTCTACTTCGGTCCAGTCGGCGCCCCACATGTTGCGGTAAGGGCGGTGCAGTGCGTTGTCCGCCGGGGATCCGTCGAGCGGTGCGCAGATCAGCGACAGGGGGTGGTTGCCAAGGAACACCAGCCGCCCGCCGGGGCGCAGCAGGCGCCATGCCTCGCGCAGCCATGTGTCGGGCGGGCACCAGATGGATGCGCCATATTCCGAGATGGCAAAGTCAAAGCTGGCGTCGGGCAGGCCGGTGGCTTCGGCATTGCCGTGGATGAACGTGATCGGGGCGTCGTGGTCGGTGGCGAGTTTTCGTGCGGTTGCCAGTTGCTCGGCCGAGATGTCGATGGCTGTTACCCGCGCGCCGCGTTTGTGCATCCACCACGACACGTAGCCCGTGCCGCAGCCCAGTTCGACGGCATCCATCCCCTGCATATCGCCGGGCAGCATGGCGACGGTGGTTTCGGAGTTACCCCAGGTGCCCCATTCGGGCGTCTCAAGACCCCAGAGACGGTGGGCAACGCCGACCCAGTTGGGCGCGTCCTCGTTCCAGATGTCTGTGTTGATTGAGAGATAGTTGCGTTCCATGGCCGTGAAATCCCGCGCTGCGTTTGCGGCAGTCTAGCATGGAACGCGGTCCGTGGGCCGTCTTTCAGGCCCACGGTGTTGATCAGTTCACGGTGACCCAGCGCAGGATAAAGAAGTTGTCCGGACGTTGGGTCAGGTCCACGTTGGATTTTGCTCCCCAGACCAGCGGTTGGACATACATCGGCACATAGGCCACTTCGTCCTGCAGGATGCCTGTGACTTCGTCCAACATCGCCTGGCGTTTGCTGTCGTCGATCTCGGATTGGATCATGGGCAGCAATTCATCCACACGGGCGTTGGAGAACCCGCCAAAGTTCCACGAGCCCAGTTTCTTTTCCTCGTTCGGGGTGGAGGCCAGGAAGCGGATTGGGTGTTCGGCGTCGAAGGTGCCCGGCGACCAGCCTAGCAGGTACATGTCGTAGTTGTCGGCGCGCAGTTCGGGCCAGTAGTTCTGGACCGGCATCGCGTCGAGCACGGCAGTGATGCCCACTTGCGCCAACATGCCCGTGACGGCCTGACAGACGGCTTCGTCGTTCAGGTAGCGGTCGTTGGGGCATTTGAGGCCGAACGAGAATCCGTCGGCATAGCCTGCTTCGGCCAGCAGCGCCTTGGCGGCCTCGGGGTCATAGGCCGGGCGATCAGCCAGAGCGGCGGAGTAGCCGCGCATCGCGGGGCTGACCAGCTGGCTGGCGGGTTCGGCATTGCCGCGCATGATGGTTTGCAGGATCGCGGGCACGTTCACGGCTTGTGCGACGGCGCGGCGTACGCGGGCGTCGGCAAAGGGGTTGGCGTCGGTGGTCTCGGCCGAATACTTCAGCGCGTCGGCTTCGTGCGGGAAGCCCAGCATGATCACGCGCGCCTCGATGCCCTGGATCACCTTTACGGCGTCATTGCCGGCCAGACGTGCGGCGTCCTGGATCGGCACGGGGTTGATCAGGTCAACGTCGCCGGACAGCAGGGCGGCCACAGCCGTCGCCGGGTTCTGGATCGGGGTCAGCTCGGCGCGGGTGATGTTGTGCGTCGCCTCATCCCACCAGCCCGCATGGGGTTCCAGCACGGTGCGCAGGCCGGGCTCTCGCGCGGTAACCATGAAGGCGCCAGTGCCGTTGGTGTTCAGCGTGGCGAAGTTGCCGTTTTCCTTGTCGGGCAGGGCCGTGCCATTGGCCTCGGCCCAGCCGCTGTCCATCATCATCCAGTTGGCGATGCTGTCGGGAAAGATCGGGTTGGGCGCGGATGTCATGATGTCGACGGTGTAGTCGTCGACCTTGACCACCTCGGAGACGGGCGCGAACCAGCTGCGGGTGTCCGACGCCTCGTCGCTGGCGCGTTGGTAGGAAAACACCACGTCATCGGCGTTGAACGCCTCGCCGCCGTGGAATGTCACGCCCTGGCGCAGGGTGAACCGCCAGCCATCGCCATCGCCGATCGGTTCCCAGCCGGTGGCAAGTGCAGGCTCGATCGCCATGTCTTTGCCGCGGCGTACGAGGCCCTCGTAGACGTTGTTGAGAAAGCCAAGAACCGGAGCGGAGTTCACCGCATGCGGGTCCATGGTTTGGGGGTCGGTGGTTTCGGCCCAGCGGAATTCTTCGGCAAAGGCAGGGGCGGCCAGAACGGTGCTGGCCAGCAAAAAGGCGCGTATCATCTGTGCGGTCCTCGGGTTGGTGTCGGTGTGAATGAACTGTAGGATAGACCGCCCGGCGCGCATACGGGGGCAAATGGGGGCCGACGTGCGGCCCCCATCACGTTTAGTTGATCTCGAAATATTTGATCTTGGGCGAGTCTTCGGCCTCGACAACGGTGCCGACGCTGGATTTCATCCCCCAGTTCAGCACCTGGTGGTGCAGCGGGATGTAGATCGCCTCTTCCTGAACCGCTTCCCAGATCGACGCGATGTCCGCGTTGCGGGCCTCAAGATCGGTGTTGCCCGCGAGGCTCACGATCTTTTCGTTCAGTGCGTCGTTGGTAAAGCGTGTGGCGTTCCACGAGCCATACTTGTCCGTCCGGCCATGCACGAGGAAGTTGAAGATGTACTCAGAATCGTAGGTCGGCACACCCCAGCCCAGCATGTAGAAATCCGTTTCCAGATTGCTGAGCAGCGGGAAGTGCTGGGCCTTGGGCTTGGCATCGAGGTTCACGGTGATCCCGATCTGGGCCAACATGCCCACGGACGCCTGACAGATCGCTTCGTCGTTGATATAGCGATCGTTGGGGCAGTCGAGCTGGATCGAGAAGCCGTCACCATAGCCTGCCTCGGCCATCAGGGCCTTGGCGCCTTCGATGTCAGTGGTCGAGGACGCGTCCATGGTTTCGTCCCAGCCATTGACGAAGGGCGGGGCGATCATGCCTGCCGGTTGGCTTTGGCCGCGCATCACGATCTGTTTGATCGCGTCACGGTTGATCGCCATAGACATCGCGCGGCGCACGCGGACGTCCGCCAGCGGGTTCTTGCCCTCGACATTGTCATTGGCCAGATCGGCGTCGCCTGCGTTCAGACCAAAGAAGATCACCCGGTTCTGCGGCGCCGTGCGTACGTCCAGACCGTCGGTCGAGGCCACGCGTGCGAGGTCCTGCACCGGCACATCCTGGATAAAGTCGACTTCGCCCGACAAGAGCGCCGCCACGCGCGTCGCTGCGTTCTGGATCGGCGTGTATTCGATCGTCGTGTAAGCCAGCGGGAACTCGTCCGCGCCCCAATAACCGTCATAGGCCTCGAGCACGGTTTTCACGTCCGGTTCGCGGCTGATGAGCTTGTAGGCCCCGGTGCCATTGGCGTTTTTGGCGGCGAATGTGTCCTCGCCCCCTTCGTAGTCCTGAACCTTGACCGCGCCATTTGCCTCGGCCCAGCCTTTGTCCATGATGAACATGTTGGTCAGGTTGTTGGGCATGATCGGGTTCGGGCCGTCGGTCTCGATCTCGATGGTGTAGTCGCCAACCGCGCGGACCTCTTTGACCGATGCCAGCAGTTCTTTGTAGTCGCTGTCGGGTGTCATCGCGCGGTTCAGCGAGAACACGACGTCTTCGGCATTGAAGGCGGATCCGTCGTGGTAGGTCACGCCTTCGCGCAGGGTGAACGTCCAGACGTTGGGATTGTCAGCCGAGGGCGCCCATGATGTCGCCAGCGCAGGCACAAGCGCGCCGGAATGGTCGCGCATGACCAGCGGTTCCATGATCTGGTGCGCCAGAGTGCTTGTGGGCCCTTCGTTCTGGGCATGTGGGTCGAGCGTAAGCGAATCGCCTGCGCGCGCCCATTTCAGGGTTTCTGCACTGACCAGCGCGGTGCTGGACAACAGCAGGGCAGCAGAAAGCAATGACGTGATTTTCATTTTGGTCTCCCCATTTTTTATCAATCTATGGGCGAGTGTTGGCCACGGCGCGCGAATTGGCAAGGTGGTACGCAAAAACGCCGCCCTCGCCTGAGTGGGCGGCGCTTGATTTCAAGGCAGTTGATTGGGGCGTGCGTTTACTCAGCCGCCTGGCTGAAGGGCGGGTGCAGCACAAAGGGCGCATCGAGGTCGCTGTTGTCCGCGTCCGGTTGCGTTTGCGGTGTGCGGACCCGGTGGATCAGTGCAAAGACAGGCGGGGTGAAGTAGAAGCTGACCACGGTGGACAGCAGGACGCCACCCGCAACGGACATGGCAAAGGGGGGCCAGAACCCGCCGCCTGCGAGGATGAGCGGGAGGAAGCCGCCGAATGTAGTAATCGTGGTCGAGATGATGTGGCGGCTGGAGCCCATGACCACGTCCACCATCGCGTCCCGGTCGCCGGAGGCTGCGGCGTCGTCCTCTTGCAGGCCGGTCAGGATGATGATGGCCGCGTTGATCGATACGCCGATGGAGCCGATCACGCCGATGATGGCGTTGATCCCGAAGGGGTATTGAAAGATCGCCAGTGCCAGTATCGACAACCCGGCCGACAGGCCCGACACCACCAGCACCACAGCCGTGAGGCGGAAGCTGTTGAAGGTGAGCGCGATGGCCGCGATGGACAGTGTCACGATCAGGCCGAGTGAGGCCAGTAGGTCCGACAGGGTGTCCGCGCGCGCGTCGCTGTCGCCGCCCAGTTCCAAGCGCATGCCGTTTGGAACGGCAAAGCCCTCTGCCGCCAGTGCGGTCTGAACCTGGGCCAGCGCCTCTTCGGGCAGGACATCGCGCAGGATGAACGCCTGCACCGTGTTCACCCGTTCGCCGTTGCGGCGGGTGATGCTGCTGGCGGCGGGTTGCAGGTCGATGGTGGACACCGCCGACAGGGGCAGGGCAGGCCAACGGCCTGATGCGGCCAGCGTCTGCGCATCCGGGCGCAGGATGGGCAAGTCGCGGATGGCCTGAAGCGAGCCGCGGGTGGTGTCACCGAGGCGCACGCGAATGGGCAGCTCTTCGTCGCCTTCGACCATGGAGCCGCCGGTGACCCCTTCGAGACCGGCTTGCAACTGATTGGCGATCTGGCCCAGATCGAGGCCTAGCAATTGCGCCTGGGCTTCGTTCACGGTCACCACGGCCTTGGGTGCGCCACCGCCGATGGTGCCGCGTGTCACCACGACGGCGTCAACTTCGGACATGATGCGGCGCACGTTGTCGCCGGTTTCGCGCAGTGCGGCCAGATCGTTGCCCACGAGGCGAATTTCCACCGGGGCATTGACCGGCGGGCCTTGCACGAGGCCGCGCACGAGGATTTGGGCCTCTGGTGCTGTGGTGGCGAGGGTGGCCTGGAGGTCGCGCAGGACGGCTTCGGTTGCGTCGGGGGATTGGGTGGTCAGCAGCGCCTGCGCGTGGCCGGGCGCGTTGTCGCGCGCGCCGACGATGTTGTAGTAGAAGGACGGGCCGGAACGGCCGATGGTCCACATGATCTGGCTGATCCGATCATCCGAGATCAACCGATCGTTCAGTCGCGCCACGACGTCTTGTGTGTCTGCGATGCCTGCGCCGGGGGCGAGATCCACCTCGATATAGAACTGGTCCCGGTCCACGCCGGGAAAGAACTGTGCCGTCAGTGTGGGCATGGACGCGAAACCGGTGATTGGCAAGACCAGCGCCAACGCAACCGAGCGCAGCGGGTTGTTGACCGACCAGCGCAGCGTTGCCGCAAAGGCGCGTGCCAGTGCGCCACCCCTGATGCCGCCCCGCGCGCCACCTGCAGGCAGCAGGTGACCGGCGATGGCGGGGGTCAGCGTGATCGCGATCACAAAGGACCAGCCCAGCATGATGACCACGGCAATGGCGATGGAGCCGACGAAATCCCCCGCAGGCCCCGGCAACAGGATGAGCGGCGTAAAGGACAGCGCCGTGGTCACGGTCGACGCGAGCAGGGGTGCGAACAGGCGTTTGACCGACTGACCTGCGGCCTTGAGCCGGGACACGCCCTTTTCCAGCCGCTGGCCCACTTCGTCCGTCATCACGATGCCTGCATCCACCAGCAGACCCAGCGCAACGATCAGGCCTGTGACGCTCATCTGGTGGATGGCGAGGCCGATGAAATTCATTGTGAAGAGCGTGGCCAGGGTTACGACCGGCAGGATCAGCGCCACGATCATCGCCGACCTCAGCCCAAGTGTGAGGAGCAGGACGCCCACAACGAGGCTGACGCCGATGGCCATGTTGAGCCCCACTTCGGCCAGCCGGTCAGCGGTATAACGGGATTGGTCAAAGGTGAGATCCAGAGACACGCCGGTGGGCATGGTGGCCTGATAGGCCTCAATTTCCGCGCGCACAAAGGCGGCCCAAACGTCCACTTGCAGGCCGCTTTCCAGCTTGGCCCCCAGCAGGACGGCGGGTTTGCCGTTGTAGATCGATGCCTCGCCCAATGGCAGGCGCGGGCCGCGGGTGATGTCTGCCACTTGTGACAGGTAGGTCACCACGCCCGTATCGGAACGCCGGATGACGATGTCGCCCAGCCGGTCGAGGGCTTCGACTTCGCCAGCGACCGAGATCAGCAGATCGGAGCCTGCGGGGCGCACCCGGCCTGCGGGGCCCTTGGCGTCACCTGCGGCAATCGCGCGCGAGATGTCCGCAGCCGTCAGGCCCAGCGACGCGGTGGCCACGGGATCAAGGGTGACCAGCACCTCGTCCTCGGGTGCGCCAAACAGTTCCACCAGTTCGGTGCCGGGGATGTTGCGCAAGTCCTGCGCGAGGTCGCGGGCGTAGCGGCCCAGGATTGTTGTCGGCACGCCGGGTTCCGCAGACAGGGCGGCAATGGCCGCAAAGGCGCTGCCGCCGTCGGTGTCAAATTCGGGTGCAAGCGCATCGGCGGGCAGAGTGGCCGCGAGGTCCACAAGATCGTCGCGGATCTCGGCCCAGACCTCTTCGATGCGGGTGTCGGGCACGGTGACGCCCAGCTCGACCGAGACGATGGAGACCCCGGTGGACGACGTGCTTTGGATCACGTCGACTTCGGAAACTTCGCGCAGTGAGTCTTCGATGGGTTGGGTTACCAGTGCTTCGACCCGTGCGGGATCGGCGCCGGGCACCACGGTCGTGACAGTGCCGAAGAGGTTGGTGATTGTGGGGTCTTCCTGACGGCCGATGGCCAGGAGCGAGGACAGACCCGCCGCGATGATGACCAGGAGCGCGAGGGCAACAAGGCGGGGTTGGCGGAAGGTGAGCGTTTCCATCAGTTGTCTCCGCTCAGGCGCACGCGGTCGCCGGGGACAACGCGGTGTGTGCCGTCAGGCAGGATCAATGCCGTGCCGTTCAGGGTGCCGCGCACATAGGCGGTGTCGCCTTCGATCTGCATGACCTCGACTGCGGCGGCATCGACCGTCGCGAGTCCGTCGTCACCGGGTGACAGGACAAGAACCGTCCACAGCCCGCGCACCCCGTCACGCAGCGCGCGCAGAGGCACGGCATATCCGCTCTGCTCGATCCGGGCGCGCAATTCGAGCGTGCCGGATGTCAGGAAGGCGGGGGTGTCGGCGTCGATCTCGAACAGGGCCGTGCGGGTGCGGGTCTGGGCATCAAGGTCCGGGCGGAAACCGACAAAGCGGGCGGGATAGGCGGTGCCGTCTATGGTGATGCGGGCGTCGGCGGTGTCGACGCGGTTGGCCAGTTTGGGGTCGATGCCCACGCGAAAGAGCGGTTTGGCCGTTTCCCGGATGTCGATGACGGGCGCGCCAACGGACATAACGGCACCGGCATCCACGTGGCGCGCGCCGATCGTGCCGTCAAACGGCGCTGTCATTTCCGTCTGGCTGAGTTCTACGGTGATGCGGGTGATGGCGGCGTCGACCTCGGCGATTTGTGCGTTCAGCGCGGCGAGGTTCAACGCGACATTGTCCACGGCCTGATCCGACACGTGACCCCGTGCGCGCAGTTCTGTTTGCCGTTTGGTGGTGCGGCGGGACAGTTCGGCCTGCGCCTCAAGCGATGCGCGAGATGCCTCAAGGCGGACCATTTCAGCGTCAAGGATGCGGGTGTCGAGCCGGGCCACGACCTGCCCGGCGGTGACGCGGTCGCCTTCGTCCACTGTCAGGACGTTGAGACGACCGCTCTGCTCGAAACTCAGGGATACGTTCTGGGCCGCCTCGACCTGACCGTGGAACTGACGGGTGACGGTCATGTCCTGGCTTGGGCTGATGCGCAGGGCCGCGACAGTGGAGGTGGGCGCAGGCGGTGGGGCGTCAACGGCGGCGGCACGGGTGGCCAATGTGGTGCTGCCCAACCAGACAGCACCGGCAGCCACGGCGATGACAGATGCTGTTCCGGTCATCGTCAGCCCACGGCGCAAGGCGCGCTTCCAAATGGGAAGTTTGGGTGTATCCTTGTCGCGTCCTTGGGTCATCCGTGCCGCTCCTTGACATAAAGTGAGTGGTGCTTACTTACTGGACCGAGATATGTAATAGCCACTTACTTTGACAAGTGCGGTGGCGCAAAAAAGGCAAAAAAAGTTGGAGCAGGACACAAAACCAGCAGGGCGTGGGCAGTATCACCACGGTGATTTGCGCGCGCATCTTGTTGAAACTGTTCGGGTTTTGGTCGAAGAAAAGGGCGCTGACGGGTTTTCGATCTCTGAGGCGGCGCGGCGTGCGGGCGTGAGTTCGGCAGCCCCCTACAAGCATTTCCACGACCGGAATGAGATTGTGCGCGCGGTTGCCTTGGCCGGAATCGACCGGATGCGCGACCAGATGGATGCCGCAGCACTGGGTGCGCGTGGCACCGTTCTGGGGCCGATCACAGCGCTGGGCACATGTTATTCGAATTTTGCGCGGACCGAGCCGGGCGTCTTTCGTTTGATGTTTGGTCTGACCGACAGCCATGAGGGCGATCAGGAGATCAAGGAACGCGGCGACGCCTGCGCCGAAATCGTGCGGCGCGAGGTCCGTTTGGTTCTGCCCAAAGGCACGGACGAACAGGAAATATCGCGTCGTGCCCATATGCTGCATATGTTTGTGCACGGGCATGCCTTTCTTGAGATCGACGGCAAGAATGATCTGGACCTGACGCCCGAGCAGGAACACGCGCTGATGGTCGACATCTCGGACCGCATCATGCGGGATTGATTCGGGTGCGCACTTTCGGTATACTATGGTATACATTTTCGAAAGGGCTGGCCATGATCGAAGACAGTTACGCAGCATGCATGATCGCGGCGCGGGCGGAATTGATGTCGGCGCGGCGCCTACTGGGCCAGGAAATCCGCAGCTATCCGACGCCCATTTCCGGCTGTGATGCGCAGTTCAACCACCTTTTGGCGGAGCGCACGCGCGTGACCGAGGCACTGGAACAATTGAATGCCTCTGTCTTTATTCCAACGCCACGCATGCCCTCGGCTGACAGTCGGATTGAAAGCCGGTGAAGGTTCATATCCTCGACGACTGGTTTGACACGCTGCGGTCCCTGCCGTGTTTCGAAAAGCTGGCGGGCCATGATGTCACCGTTTGGACGGATCACGAGCCTGATCCGGATGCGCTTGCCGTGCGTGTTCGCGAGGCCGAGTGCCTTGTGTTGTTTCGTGAACGCACGCAGATCGGGGCGCCGTTGCTGGACCAGTTGCCGAACCTCAAGCTTGTCAGCCAACGCAGCGTTTATCCGCATGTGGATGTCGCGGCCTGTACGCGCAACGATGTGATGCTGTGTTCGAACATGCATGCAGGCGCGCCGTCTTATGCGGCGGCTGAAATGACGCTGGCGTTGATGCTGGCCCATTACCGGCAAATCCCGCAGCAGGCGGCGTCGTTGCAGGCGGGCCAGTGGCAGATGGGCGTGGGTCGGACACTGCGCGGGCGGACGCTTGGGCTTTATGGCTATGGGCGCATTGCCAACGCGGTTGCGGGTTATGCGCAGGCGATTGGGATGAATGTGCAGTGGTGGGCGTCGGAAGAGGGGCGCGCACGCGCGGCGGCGGACGGTCAACAGGTTGCGCAGAGCCGCGCAGATTTCTTTGCCACCAGTGACATCATCAGCCTGCATGTCCGGCTGAAGCCTGCGACGCGAGGCATCATCACGGCGGACGATCTGGCCGCCATGTCGCCGCGCGCGCTGTTGGTCAATACGTCGCGCTCGGGGTTGATTGCGCCGGGTGTGCTTGAGGCCGAGATCGCGCGCGGACGCATCTATGCAGCCGTCGATGTGTTCGACAGCGAACCGATGGTTGATGCCGACAATATCCTCGCGACACACCCCAATGTACTGGCCACGCCCCATATCGGCTATGTCACCGAAGACGAATTTGACCTGCAGTTTTCTGACATCTTCGATCAGGTGAACGCCTTTGCGGCCGGGGCGCCGATCCATGTCATCAACCCCGAGGTTGGTTGAACAATCGGGCAAAGAGCGGCGCGCCGAGGATCACGACAAAGATGCGCAGGACGTGGTGCGCAATGACAAACGCCACGTCCGCGCCCACGATCAACGCCAGCACCGTCAGTTCGGCCTGTCCGCCGGGGGCAAAGGCCAAAAGCGCCTCCATCCCCGGTGCGAGGCCGGTGGTATAGACCAGTTCGACAAAGATCAGCGTCAGCACGATCAGGATACCGCAAAACCCCAGACCGGCGACCAGATCGCGGCGCACCTCGGTCATGGTGATGCCGGTGTATTTCACCCCGACGGTCATGCCGATAAAAAACTGTGCCGCCCAGATCGCTTCGGCTGGGGGGCGGTGGTGCAGCAGACCGGCCAGTGCGCAGGCGGCGGCGACAATCAAAGGTCCGAGGATGGACGCGCCGAACATGCCCACGGCCTTGGCCCCCTGCCAGCCGACGAATGCGCATCCCAGCATCAGCAGCAATTGTAGCGGTGGGATGCTGGACGCGGGCGCGCCGGGCGGGTTGCTGAGGTCGGCTTGCCACAGACCTTGCAGGATGAACGGCAGAGCGACGACAATGACGAGGACCCGCGTGGCGTGGATCAGCGAAAGCGTCCGCGGATTGCCGCCGGCCTCTTCGCCAAAGACCAGCATATCCTGAAGGCCGCCGGGCATGGTGGCATAGTAGCTGGTGACAAAATCATAGCTCCATACGCGCTGAAAATAGGGAACACCGATCAGGCCGATCACCGCGATCATCAGGGGGATCATCAAAAGGGTTGGCCACATCCCCGTCATCGAGGCCAGAATGATAGGCGTAAAGGTGGCCCCAACGGCGACACCCAAAACGGTGCGCATGGCCTCGTTCACCGGTTTAATCCCCTGCATGCGAACCCCGATCAGGGCGCTGGCAAGGCACGCGAAAATTGGCCCCAGCAACCATGGCAGTGGCAGGCCCGCCGCGTGAAATACCGCGACCCCAATTCCGGCAATGCCAAAGGTCAGCAGGACGGGGATCATTGGCCCAGGATCCGCAAACGATGCCGTAGGGATGTTTGCAGATGCGCCTCGGCGGCGTCCCCTGCCGCGCGTTCGTCGCCAGCCTCTATGGCGTCGAGGATATCGGCATGTTGGGCGGTGACCACGGCGATGCGATCGGCGTCGTCCAGAGTGGTTGGCCCCATCAGCATCAGCGCGTTGTTGAGCGCGCGCGCGCTGTCCAGCAGGAACCGGTTGCGGGTGCCGAGGTAGATGCCCCGGTGAAAGTCCTGATTGAGAGCGGCGGCGCGGGCCGGAGCGCTCGCCGCGATCTGGGTGTTGAGGTCGCGCAGGGCGTCAATTTCAGCGGCGGCGGCATGTTTTGCTGCCATCTGCGCCGCTGTGCGTTCCAGCACGATGCGCATCTCATAAAGCTCCACCAGTTCGCCGTGACTGAGCCTGCGGATCACCGCACCCAGACGGGGCCGGTGTTCGACGATACCGTCCGCTTCGAGCCGCCGCAGCGCCTCGCGCACGGGCGTGCGCGACAGGTCTAGCCGCGTCGCCACATCCGTTTCACGCAACCGGTCGCCCGGCTTGAATTCTCCGGATCGGATCGCGGTCAAAAGGCGGGCATAGGCGGCTTCGCCCTGGGACATGTCACTGGTTGGCATAATCTGTCCTTGTATTTTGTATCCGCTTGGATACAAGGCGTACCTAGCTGAGGAGAAACGCCATGTCAAAGTCTGTTGTTGTTGTCGGATCGGGGAATGCGGCCCTGTGCGCGGGGATCGCCGCGCTGGAAGCGGGGGCGCGTGTGCTCATGCTGGAAAAGGGCGATGAGGCACTTGCCGGTGGCAACACCAAGTATACGGCGGGTGCGATGCGCTTTGCCTATGACGGCAATGCCGACTTGATACCGTTGCTGCGGGATCCCGAGGATGACCGGCTGCCTGTGACCGAGTTCGGCAGCTACACTGCCGACGCCTTTGCGCATGATCTGTTGGGGTTCAACGATGGCCGCCCGTTGTCGCCCGAGCAAGAGGTTCTGATCGCGCGTTCGGGTGATACGATGACGTGGCTGGCGGGTCATGGTGTCAAATTCGATCCGATCTACAGCCGTCAGAGTTTCGAGAAAGACGGCCGTCACGTGTTTTGGGGCGGGCTGACGCTCGCGGCGGCGAACGAGGGCGTGGGCCTGTTTGATATGGAAATGGCGGCGTTTCAGCGGCTTGGCGGCAAAATCAGGTACGAGGCGGCCGTCACCGATCTGATCCACGAGAACGGCCGCGTCGCGGGGGTCATGGTCGGATCCGAAGAGATACGCGCTGATGCGGTCATCCTGGCCTGCGGCGGTTTCGAAGCAAACGCCGAGATGCGGGCCAGCTACATTGGCGCGGATTGGACCAAGGCCAAAGTGCGCGGCACACCGCTCAACACTGGTGACGGATTGACCATGGCGCTGGCGGCGGGCGCGCAGGAATACGGGTTCTTTGGTGGCTGTCATGCGACGCCGATGGACCTGCACATGGCCGACTATGGGAACCTCGAAATCCCCCATGGTGCGCGCAAGAACTATCGCAAGATTTGCTACTTTCTCGGCGTGATGCTGAACGCACGGGGCGAGCGGTTTGTGGATGAGGGGATCAATTTCCGCAACTACACTTATGCGCAGTTCGGGCGTGCGGTGTTGGAACAGCCGGGTCATTTCGCCTGGCAGATCTTTGACGCCAAGGTGTTTGACCTACTCTATGAGGAATACACGTTCGAGGACGCGCATTTCGTCAGCGCGGATACGTTGGCCGATTTGATCCCGCTGCTGGACGGTGTGGACCCTGCGGCGGCGGCTGCGACGCTAGAGGCGTATAATGACGCCGTGGACGAGAGCACGCCGTTTGACCCAACTGCGTTGGACGGAAAAGGGACAACAGGGCTGGCATTGGCCAAATCGAACTGGGCGCAGCGTCTGAATGAGGGGCCGTTTCGCGCCTATCCGGTGACGGGTGGCATCACCTTTTCCTATGGCGGTCTCAAGGTCGATCAGACCGGTGCGGTGCTGGACACGTCCGAGGCTGCGATCCCCGGTCTTTATGCCTGTGGTGAGATGGTGGGCGGCGTGTTTTACAACGGTTATCCAGGTGGTTCGGGCCTCACCTCGGGCGCTGTTTTTGGTCGTCAGGCGGGTGCCGGTGCGGCGCAGGGCGGCTGACCAGTCAGTAGTCTTTCTCGATGAAAATGCCGATGCCGGTGTTGCTGTCCGAGGCGACCGTGCCGCGTACAGTGACATTTGGCGTCAGGTCGATGTTCAACGATACTTCGGGCCCGTCGGCACCGCCCACCGTGACGTCGGTGTAGACGTTGTCCGAGATGTATTTGCCAGCGCGCAGGGCCGCGTTGCCTTCGTCATCAGTGGTGACGTCCAGATCATCGAGGTCAAAGGACCCGCGCAATTGTGAGACGACCCCCTCGCCACCGCGCCCGGCAAGCGACGCGACCGCCGAGGCCAGTTGCAGCGCCTGAAAGGCCGACAGTTGCGAGATGTCGCGGCCAAAGAAGATTTGCGCAAGCACCTGATCCTGCGGGGCTTCGGGCGTGGCCTCGAACGTTACTTCGGGATCGTCGGCAGGCCCTTCAAGGACAATACGCGCTGTCCCGGTCGAGGTGGTCGTGGCGACGACAAAGCGCAAGTAGGGGTCAAAGCGGCCCTGCAATTGCACGCGCCCTTCGTCCAGTTCAAACCGTTTGGCGAGGATGTCCAGCCGTCCGCGGATCAGATCGAATTGCCCGGTGGAGAACGTGTCCGAGCTGGTTCCGGTGAGGCGCAGCGCGCCGCCCAGTTCCGCATCCAGACCACGCCCGCGTACAAAGATGCGGGAGGGTGCGTTGATAGTGATGTCGAGCGGGTAGGCGGGGCCGCTGCTGCTGCTTTCCGCCGTTTCCTGCGTGAGGCCCGCGCGGTCTCGGGTGCGCATGACGGGCCGGGTTGCGCCGATGTGGGTGATCTCTGGGATGGCGCCGAATGTGGAAATGCCACTGGCTGGGATGTGGACGTTGGTTTCGCCCACATTGAGCGTGCCGCTGATCCGTGCGCCACCTGTCAGAGGGCCGCGCAGGTTGATGTTTCCGTCGACGGTGCTGGTGTATAGCGCGGGGTCCACAAGCGCCACGTTGTCCAGCGCCACATCGATCTGGGCGGGGAACAGACCGCTCAGGGTCACGGGGCCGTCGATGCGGATCACACCGCCATCTGTGACGCCTGCATCGACGTCCAGTGACGCCTGGCCGCTGCGCAGATCAATGGCGGCGGTGATGTCGTTGAACGACAGGGGCAGGTTGGGGGCGGCCATGCGTGTCCCTTGGGTTGTGACGCGACCGCTAACTGACCCCAAAGCGGGCGGGCCGTCGATGGTCAGGTCAAAATTTGCCACGCCCGCCACATTGCGCGGTTCGAGAAACGGGTTGGCGAGGCCGAGTTGTGCCTGACCAGTGGCATCCAGCGCCAGTTGTCCATCGCTGCCCACCAGCCCCTGAACACGGGCCGTGGTCCCCGCTGGGCCGCTGAGGTTGGCGGTGATGTCAAAGCCGCGCGCGACTTGTGTCGCTGTGCCAGTGACGGCCGCCGCGCCGTTCAGTTGTGGCACCAACGCGCCGATATTTGGCAGTGCCACATTGTAGCGCGCGTCGATCCTGTCGTTCACGTATGCCCCGGTGACGGTGGCCGTGCTGGCATAGGGGCCGCGCGCGTCTGCGGTCAGCGCCCAGCCTGCGGTCAATTGCTGGACCGTGCCGCTCAGATCGAGCGGGCCGGACACCCCAGGCGCCAATGGCGCGATGTTGGGCACGCTGAGGCGGTAGCGCGCATTGGTGTCGGTGGGGGAATAGGTGCCGGTGACCGATGCGGTGCTCGCGTAGGGGCCAGTGGCCGTCGTGTCGATGGCCCAGCCCGCATCTGTCTGGCGCAGGGTGCCTTTGGCCGCCAGCGGACCGGTGATGCCGGGCGCAACCGCGCCTGCGTCTGGCATAGCGACATCAAATTGCGCGTTCAGGCGCGCGTTGAGATAGTCACCCTGTACCGTGCCGGCACTGTTGAACGGGCCGGTCAGTTTGGTGTCGAACGTCCACCCGTCAGTCACCTGAGAAACCCGGCCATCCAAGCCAACGGGGCCGTCCACACCCGGCACGAATGGGGAAATGTCTGGCACCTCCACGAGGTAGCGGGCAGACAGCTTATCATCGAAGGTCCCGGCCACATTTGCCGTACTGTCATTGGGGCCATCTATGGCGGTTTCGAATGCCCAGACCCCGTTTTCCTGCGTGGCGGATGCCGTGATCTGTGCGCCGCCCGTCAGTTGTGGCACAAGAGGGGCGAGGTCGGGCAGGTCTGCTGTCAGGTCGATGCCAATCCGATCCGGTGCGACGCGCGCATCCAATTGAGCGGTGGCGTCAAGCGGGCCTGCCAGACGTGTGGCCACGTCCCAGGTTTCGTCCGTTTGTTGCGCGGTGCCATCAAGGGTCAACGGGCCGGATACCGCATCGCTCAACTGGCCTGCATCCTCGAGGCGGATGGCGTATTTGGCGGTGGATGCGCCAGATTGCAACTGGGCGGTGGCGTCTACGGACACAGCCGGGTTCGCCAGTGTCAGCTTGTCGAGGAACGTTCCGTCGCCATCCCGGCGCGCGGCCAGATCAAGGGCGGTCCGACCTTGCAAAAGCGTGTCCGCCTGCGCGATCCCGACGGACAGGGCGTCGGTATGCCCGGTGACAGCCACGTCAAAGAAGCCGCCAAGGGCTGCGGAGCCACGCGCGCTCAACACGCCGCTGCCGTTCAGGTCCAGCCCCGCCAGCGCAGCAAAGGCGTTGAGGTCGGATGCGGTCAGCTCAACGTCGAACGCGGTCGACAGGCTTTCTGACAGGCTATCGATGCGGGCGTCACCAGCGATCTGCCAATCCGCGCCACGCAGCGCCATGTCCCTCAGCGTGAGCGGTGTGTCCGCCGTATAAAAGACGCCGAGCGTGCCGCGCACCGTGGCGCCGATTGCCTGCTGCAAGGCGGGGTCGGCAAAGGCGAGGGCCTGCGTGTTCAGGTCGATGGTTGTGTCAAGCGTGCGCACGGCCCCGGCGGCACCTTGGATCGTGCCGTCCAGTGCCAGCGACATGGCCGCGGCCTTTACCATGGGGTGATCAACGTCGGAGAGGTCAATCTGTGCCTTGAGTGCGTCGCCCGTGCTGGCGTCAAAATCCACAACCAGACTGGCCCGGTCAATCTGAACCGGGGTGTCACCGGTCGGCAAGACCACCGGCGCGCCGGTCGGGTCCGCGATTTGCCCGTCGATGTCGAGCAGGGCAGGCCAGCCGTCTGCGCCCAGAACGGCACGCCCACTCAGTTTCATCGCACGGGTGTCGACGGTGAACGTGTCCAGGGAAATCTCGCCGCCCGAGGTCTGGTTGCCTGTCGCTTTGAGCGACACATCGGGCCCAAAGAAAGCCGCGTATTCCGGCACAAACAGCGCCGATACATCGCCGTTCAGGTCCGCGTCAAAGGACATTGGGCCGTCTTCTGCGCTTTGCAGGCCCAACGTCCCGGACAGGCGCTGGACGCCATCAGTGCGCAGGTCGAGTTCGGCGGCAAAGTCGCTGAGCAGGCCTGCGCCATTGACGCGCAGCGCGACGCTGGGCCGTTCCGGGATGCTCAGAAGGCCGGAAATCAGGCCGTTCTGGTCCTCGGTCAGGTCGAGGTCCAGCGCCAGATCGCGGGTGTCATTGGCGTAGCGCGCCATTACGTTGAACTGGGCCGTGGGGCCATCCAGCCGTTGCGCGCGCAGATTGGCGTCACCCGCACCGCCCACCAGTGACGCAGACCCGGTGAGCGCAAAGGCGGCGGCCTCGCCCAGAACCGGAGCACCAAGAGACACGGTGTCGATGGTCATTTGCCCAATCTCCAACGAGGCGGGCAAATCCGGCAGGGCAAAGGGCGTCGCTTCGGGGGACGGCACGGCATTGGGGGCAGGCAGCGGCAAGCGGGGCAAGTCGATCCGTGCCGCGCGCAGTTCTGCAATTTCGATGGCGCCGCGGAAAAGGGCACTGCGGTTCCAGCCGATTTCGACCCCGTCCAGCGTCAACCATACGCCATCGGTGTCGGCCACGGTGATCTGGTCGATGGTGGCTCTGCTGGAGAGCGCACCCGCAAAACCGTTGATGCGGACCGTGCGCCCATCACCGCCAAGCGAGCGTTCCAGCAGACCGATCAGGAAACCGCGGTCTTCGCTGTTGTCCTGCGCTGCGGCTGTGACCGGCACAAGCAGGACCCACGCGCAAAGGAAAAGGACAAGCCGCATCATCAAAACGCCTGCCCAATGCCGATGTAGATTTCCAGACCCGAGCTGTCGCCCGGACCCGAGCCGGGCAGGGCCATGTCAAAACGGATGGGGCCGATGCCCGTGTCATAGCGGATACCTGCGCCGTAGCCAGTGTGCCATTCGCCGGAGCCGTCGATAAAGCTCTCTGCGCCGACATAGCCCGCATCGTAAAACGCAACGACGGACAGCGCCTCGCGGCTGGTTCGCACGCGTACTTCGCCAGACAGGCCCAGAAACGATCGCCCGCCGATGGTCACGCCGGGGCTGAGTTCGACGCCAAGGGACTGGTAGTCCTGTCCGCGCACTGTCCCGCTGCCGCCGGAAAAGAACAGGTAGTCTGCGGGTGCGACCGTCAGGTCCGGGCCCGCGACCGAGCCCAACAGCCCGCGAAAGGCGAGCGTGACGCGGTTGCTGACCTTGCGGTAGGTGCGCAGGTCCAGCGTGGTGACGACCCCGTTTTCTGTCCCTTCGATGTCAAAGAAAGGCGTGACGGCGGCCTGGGCATAGTAGCCTGATGTTGCGTTCAGAGGGTTGTCGCGGCGGTCAAATGTGAAGGTGAAGGGGAAGGTCAGGATCGTATAGTCGCGTTCCCCCAGATCGTCGCGTGTCTTGGACCGGCGCAAACCGACGCCGTAGCTGTATTCGCGATCATCGGAGGCAAAATAGACAGCGCCAAATTCCAGCACACCGGTGCGCGCAAACAGGTTGGGGTCATCGCGTTGCTCGACTTCGGCGCGCACAAAGGCTTCGAGGTCTGTCCGCCAGGTTGCGGGGCGGGACAGCTTGGCGCCCAGGCGGAAATCAACGCCGTCCGTGTCGCCACCGACGCCCTTGACTTCGCCCTCGATCCGCAACCGTTCCGCGCCGCCAAAGATGTTACGGTGTAGCCAAAGCGCGCTGGCGCTGAACCCGTCAAGCGTGCCGTATTCCGCGCCAAAGCTGTAGCGGCGCGGCAGTTGGTCGGAAATCGTTGCCGTGACGTCCAGCGTGCCATCCGGGTTTGCGGTTTCGGCCTCGGTCAACGCGGCTGACGCAAATGTGCCAGTCCGGCGCAGCCGTGTTTCGACCTTGTCCAACTCGTCGGGATCAAAGGTCGCCCCAGAGGGCCATCCCGCGATCTCGCGGATGCGTTTTTCGCGCACAGCACTCTGGCCGGAGATAGACAGTCTGCCCAGCCGCAGTTTCGGGCCGGGATCAAGTTGTACTGCGGCGTTGAGGGTCGCGTCCGGGTGCCGCGCGGTGATCTGTTGACCGGATACCGATGCTTTGGCGTGGCCCGCCTGCCGCCAGCCGTCGATCTGCGCCTTGGTGGCGCTGCGCAGGACAGACACGCGCGCCACCTCGCCGGGGGCATAGCCGTCCGTGGTCTCAGCCGTGGGTGCGGCGGGGTTGATGGACAGGTTGCCGAAGGTGAATACGCGGCCCGGATCGACCGTCACCACCACAGTTGAAATGGCAGAAGGTGCTGCGATGGGTGCGATGGATGCCGCCTCGCGTCCGTCGAGGGTGATGCTGACCGCCGGGCCGAAATACCCACGGTCATAGAGCAGCGCGACAATGCGCCCGTAGTCGGCTTGGGCGGCGCTGAGGATGTCGATGGGCCGGGGTGCTTCGCCGTCTTCGGCATCGGCCAGTGTTGCGGACAGGGATGCGGTGCGGATGTCATCACGCAGGTCATCCGGCGCCGTCACGGTCACCGTCAGCGCCATGGCGCTGCCTGCGCTGATGAGCGCGACGAATACCGCTGCCAGAACGCGGCAGATATGTGAGACCATGGGCAGCACTCCACCCTGCGCAGTGCAGGGCCTTGATACGGAATGCCAAAACTCGGCCAAAGGTTCCAGTGTTTAAGTCTGTTTTGGGGATAAGTCGCGGCCAAGCGCCTGACATAGTCAGGTTTTGACGTAGCCCGCGACCACCTGAAGCAAACGGAAGGCCGTTGCCGCGTCATTTTCCACAACGGCCATGAAATCTTCTTCGCCGATGCGCAGGCAGGTGAGGTCCGATTTGGCCCGCATATCCAGCGCGCGCGGCTCGCCCCGGATCAACCCCAATTCGCCGACCAGCGCGCCCGCGCCAACAGTCGCGATCAGTTTGTCCTCGGCATCGTCCAACGGCAGCAGAAGGTCCGCCTCGCCGTCGATGATCATGTAAGCGCCATCCTTGGCGTCGTCATTTTTGTGAAACACGTATTCGCCGGGTGCTGCCGCATACCACCGCGCGCCAAAGGCCAGCAGGCGCAACTGTTTGCGTTTCAGCCCCGAGAACAGAGGCGCGGTACTGAGTGCATCCAGTTTGCGGGCCAGGTCCGCGCCCACTTCGCTGTCTGCTTCGGCGCGTGCACCCTCGGCCCCGACCAGACGGCCCTGACGGATCTCCACATGCATGTCGAAGGCGTCTTCGTCCTCGAAACCTTCTCCGATGAAGATCAGCGTGGCCTCAGGCAACAAGGTGCGCAGATTGTCGACCAGCGCGTCCTGCACATCCGCGTCATAGCTAGACATAGCCTTGTCGAGGATCAGGATGTCGGGGCGTTTGATTGTGGCCCGGCTGATTGACAGCGGTTCGGCAAAAAGTGCGGGCAGGTTGGCACCCCCCAAGGCAATGGGCACGTCAAACACGAGTTCAAGGACAAGGGGGCTGATGCCCTCATCGGCCAATACCTGAGCGACGACACGGCGCAATTCTTCGCCGCGTGTGCCGGCACTGTCCGACACTTTGCCATAAAGCGCGTTTTCCAGCACCGTCAGACCGCAGACATAGCTGTCGGGCGAAATCGCCTCGAACAGCGGGTCCATCTGTTGGCGCAGCGTTTCGGCGTGGTTGCGGCGCATGTCGAGCACGCGGGCCTTGACCTCGTCCGGAAAGGACGGGCCAACCTGTTCGGCGGTCACACTGGTCGGGACGCTCAACAACAACGCAAGCTCACCATCGGAAATTTCGCTGCCTGCCGGTTTGCGGTTCACCAGATCCAGCGCGGCCTCATAGACCTCGGTTTCCAGCCCGACCTTGCGGAACAAGGGGTGATCGGTGCCGTTCGCGCCAAAGATCTGGCGGAGCATTTCGATGATGTTGCGCGCCAGGGTCTCAAGGTTTGCGGCCAGTTTGAGCTGATGCAACAGGCGCAGGAATTCGAGTTTGGCCTCGATGATCTCTGGCGTGATCTTTTCTCTAGGCGTCGCAAAGAGCAGGTTTTCCGCCACGGGCAGGGCCGGGTTGTACTGGTCGGGATCAAAGGTGTGGACATACCGGTCGAGACCCGCACGTGCCACGGCATCTGCCACCTTGGGGCGCACGGCGATCAACGCCTCGGTCAATTGCGGGTGCGTGTCGGCGTCATAGGTCTGGTCCATGGTGCGGCGGGTCAGGATGTCGCCACTGCCGGACCGGTCGATCAGGGTGTACCACCACGCCCGCAAAGCATCGCGGTCAGCCACGCCCGCAATGCTGGGATCGACCCAGCGGGCCTTGAGCATGTCGGGGCTGTTACCTGCACGAACCGCCTCGTCGAAGAATGCGTTCGGGTCGCCGGGCGCGATTGGGGCCATGCGCATCGGCATCATCACGTTCTGGCCGTAACTGCCCTTAAACAGGATGGGGCGCGAATTTGCGTGACCGATACGGCGGGCAATTGTGACCTGATGCAGCGACTTGATGTCGTGGCCTGACAGGGTGACCATGCCGGATGTGGGCAGTGTCTCGCGTGTCAGAACCTCGGACAGGGCGCGCCGATCTTCGTCGTTTGGGGCGGAAATGCCGACTGTCGCGCCTTTGGGAAAGGTGGCTGTGATGTCTTCGAGCACCGGGTTTCCGTCGCCGTCCCGCACCGTCACTTGATTCAGCACAATCTCACCCGTCAGGCGTTCGGGTTCCGGCGCTTCGCCGTAGAACAGTGCGTCGTCGATCATGCCTTCGGGGGCGAACCGTTCGGTGATCGTTTCCCAGCGCAGCGACATGTCCGCCGTCTGGTTGTAGTAGGCCAACAGCTCTTTCCACGGGCTCGACAGGTCCTTGTATGCGGCGAGTGCCGCCACCAGCGCGCCAATCGTGACGTCACCCTGAATGACGAGGTAACCACCGATGGAGAAAAAGAAAAACGGCGTCAGCTGGGTGATGAAGTTGTTGAGAAACTTCATAAAGAATTTCTTTTGGTAGATCTGGAACCGGATTGCAAAAAGCTGACCCAGCCGGTCGCCGATCATTGCCATGCGGTAGCGCCAACCGCCGTTCACGCGCAATGTGCCTGCGCCCGCAGCCCCTTCGCCGATCTCTGCTGCGAGGGCGCGTACCTGCACCACGCGTTTCTTGTTCAACTGGTTGATCTGCTTTTGCAATTTCGGGATCAACCAAGCCTGCAAGGGGATCAGGGCAATGGCAGCCAGCCCAAAGGCCACGGATTGAAAAAACAGAAAGCCAAGGATCGTAAGCATCTGACCGGCCTGCAAAACAGGCTGCGCCACGGCGTCACCCATCAGGCCACCCATAGGCTCGCTTTCGGCGGTGACCATGCTGACCAACTCGCCCTGGCTGGTGCGCTCGAAGTAGGGCTGTGGGAACCGCAGAATGCGCGCAATCAACGTATAGCGGAACCGCCGCAAGAGCCGCTCAGCCAGCACACCCTTCATGGTATTGATCCGCATCTTCATCAGGCCGTGCAGCAGCACCGCCACGAGGAACCCGCCGCACAGGATCATCAAATAGCTGATCTGTTCGAATTCGTAGCCGTAGGCTGTAATTGTCGACGTGCCCGAGCCGATGGCGTCGTTGATGATCCGCTTGGGCAATTCCAGTGTGAGATACAGCAACGGAAACAGCGACAGCGTCACCACCAGTAGGATCAGCTGGTCACGTTTCGAGTATTTCCAGATAAAGGCGAAAAGCGTGCGTTCTATGGGACTTGATCCAAATTCTGCAAAAGGCGGAACGCCTTTCGTGGCGACAGAGTATCAACGGGCTTTCGCACAAATCAATGGTCTGTGGTGATCCGTGATGCGGATCGGGTTGTGAGATACGTTGCGACAATCGCAATGCCCGCCTAGGATGTAAATCAACACGAACCAAAGGACTGTCCTTGGCTGATCCAATAACCTTCGCTCTTGTGCTGCTGTTCTTGTTGCAGGCCAAGCATCTGTTTGCCGACTTTTACCTGCAAACGCCGCGTATGCTGCGGGACCGAGGGCGATATTTGCATCTGGGCCGGTTGCAACATGCGGGCCTGCACGCGGTGGGATCACTGATTGCGCTGGTGCTGATGGGGGTGCCGGTGGGGCTGGCGATTGTGGTGGCTTTGGTCGAGTGGGCGGTCCATTTCCACATCGACTTTGGCAAAGGGCGCTGGTCGGATCACACCGGTCACGGGCCGCATCAGGCGGGCTACTGGCGCGCGTTTGGCGTTGATCAAGCGCTGCATCAGTGGACATATCTGGTGATGGTGTGGGCGGTCCTGCCCTAGGCGATTGCGCTATTCAGCGGCGGCCCGGTCGGCGCTGCGGGCGCCGAAGGTTGGCACCGGATCGGCGTATCCTTTGAGCGGGATCGCGGCCAGTTCGTCAATCGCTACGCCATCCATATCGGTTCCCGCTTCACGCGTGGCAGCGTCGATCAAAACCTGTCCGGGCTCTGCCTTGGAACACAACCGCGCGGCCAGATTGACGGTCGATCCCAGCACCGTGTAATCCATCCGGCTGGCGGCACCCATTGCCCCCATGACGACCTCACCAGAGGCGACGCCGATGCCCACATGCAGGTTATAGTCCGGGAATTTTTCAAGCAGGTCCTGCATCGCGTCGATGATCTGGACTGAACAGCATATGGCACGCTGTTCCATGTTCTCGCCCTCGAACACGGCGACCAGCGCGTCCCCGATGAACTTGTCCACATCTCCCTGATGTTGAACCACAATCTTGTTCTGAACTTCGAAGTATTCGTTCAGGGCTTCAATCACGACTTCGGGTGCGACACGTTCGGAAAACTCGGTGTAGCCGCGGATGTCGGTAAAGATGACCGACACCTTTTTGCGCACGCCGCCGCGCTCCATGCCTTCGCCCGAGTTCTTGATGGCCGACATGGTGCCGTGGCTGACAAATTTCATCAGCTCAAGGCGTTCGCCCAGTTCCGCGATCATGGTGTTCACGCGGCCAGACAATTGCCCCAGCTCGTCGCGGGAGGTGACGTTGTTCACGCGGGCGCTGAAATCGCCCATCCCGACCTTTTCCACGATCTCGCCAATGCGCAGGATCGGGCCAGTCAGGCGGCGGGCAAAGATCAGCGCGCCGATGCTGGCCAGAGCAAAGCCCAACGCGCCGATGATCATGATCTGCCGGGTGATCGCGTTCACGACCGCATAGGCGCTTTCTTCGGTCAGTTCGGTGATGACGGCCCAGGGGAACCAGTCGGGAAAGGCATAGGCACCCAGAACATCAGTCCCGTCCGGGCGGGTGTAGGTCTGTAGCGCGTTGGCGCGTGCACCCGCCACGATGAGGGGCAGGGCGGATTGCACAATCTCGCGGTCGAGTACCAGGTTCTGGTCCTCTTGCAGCACGGTGCGACCGGCCTGGTCTATGACGGTGATCTCACCGCGCTGCGCAAAGGGGTGACGTTGCACGAGACGTGACAGGGACGACAGTTCGATCCGCGCAGCCAATGTCACCTGACGGCCCGCGATCTTGGTGTTCAGGGGCAAGGCCAGCGTGGCGATCCAGCTGCCTGTCTCTTCGATCCGCGAGATCAGCGGGCGTCCGAATTGGCCGGTGTCTTCGATGCTGGTGATCAGGTCAGCGGGCACCGTCAGCACCTGCACCGGGTCAAGGCCAAGGGCTTCGAGCCGTTTTGAAAACGCCTGATCCGTCGCCATGATCGGCAGGTTGGACCCGGCGACGGCAAGCTGCATCGACACCACATCCGGCAATTCCTGAAGGCCCAGCGTCAGCAGCGACACCTTTTGCGGCACGTCCAGTTCGTCGCTGTCGATCCCGTTCCGGATGACCATGAGAGGCGACAACCACCGACCCTGATAGGTCGTGTCGAACTGGCCCTGAAGCTGCGCGGCAACCGTCGTGAGGTCTTCGTTGGCGGCGGATTTCAGTTCATCCCGGCTGAGCTGTTCGAGATTGCGCCCGACAATAGCCAGCGGTGCCACCGCCAGAAGCGTAGCAAAGACAAAGAATTTCAGGCGCAACGGAAACCACATGGGCGCACAGTATCCGATTCATGCCGCGTGGGATATGGCGGTATTGCTGACCTTAGCCGTCGCGGCCACGCGCAGTGATGACGGCGGTATCCGTGGTTGTGCCACTTGCCAGACCGGTTGTGTCATGGGCGCTGACGCTGACGGTAAAGGTCCCGGCGCTGGTATAGGCATGGCGCACAATGGCACCTGTCGCGGTTGTCCCGTCACCAAAGTCCCATTCGATCCGCAGACCGTGGCCGTCGCCGTCCAACGCATCGCTGGCGTCGAACACCACCACGTCATGCGCGGCCCCAACCAGAACGTCGCGATCCGGTCCGGCATCGACAACCGGCGGCGTGTTGACCAGAACAACCAATCCGTCCGTGCCGGTGGCGCAGTCGGAGCCGCTGTTGTCGCGCGCTGTCAGAGTTACATTCACCGGTCCGCTGGTGTCAAACGACCGCTCGACCTGCACGCCTTCGAGGGTGACGCCGTCGTCAAACGTCCAGGTGTAGCCGGTCAATGTGCCATCCAGGTCGCCCGAAGCGCTGGCGTCGAACTGGACCACGTCGCCCGCATTCACCACTTGGTCGGGGCCTGCAATGGCGGTGGGTGCGGCGTTGACCCGCACATAGATTTCCTCGGCGCGGCGGCTGTTCAAGAGGCCCTTGCCGTCATCCAGCGACACTGTCACCGGGAAGAGACCTGGCGCGTCAAAGCTGTGCGAGACAGATGCCCCTTCGGCGGCGGTGCCTGCGAACGACCACGCAACGCTGGTCCCATCGTCCACCGAAACGGACCAGGGGTGTGCCACGCCCGCGCACATCTGGCGGTCAACGGACAGGCCAACAGTGGGTTCAGGGTTCACGACGATGTCGCGGTCAATTGTGACGGCGGAGTTTCCGACGCCCGCATCGTCCATCACGGTCAGGCGAAGCTTGTAGGTGCCAGGCGTGTTATACGCATGTGCAACAACAACACCGGATGCCGTGGTTCCGTCGCCAAAGTCCCAGGCATAGCCGGTCAGTGCACCATCTGCGTCCACAGAGGCCGAGGCGTCAAAGACGGCGGCAGCACCAACGGCAACGCGGTCCGGTCCATCGAGGCCGGCCATCGGTGCTTCGTTGACGATGACCTTGCGCCGTGTTTCGACCTTGTCGAGGCCAGAGCTCAACCCTTCGAGCCGTGTTGTGAGGCTGGCAAAGTAGATGCCGGGTTCCGCAAAGGTGTAGGACACGCTGTCGCCAGTTGCGGTGCCGCCGTCTGAGAATGTCCATTCCTGTGCTGTTACAGTTGCCCCGTCGAGGTCGTTGATCTGTGCCGAGAAGGTGGCGGGCAGGCCGGTGGCTGCGCGATCTTCGGCCATGATCAGCTGTTCGGGTGCGGGCAGGACCTGAATGTTGGCGGTGTCCGTGTCCAGCGGGCTGCAATCGCCCACGGCTTCGCCCTGGATGGTCAACGTCACGGGGTAGTTGCCGGGGTTCTTGAACCGGTACTCTGGCCGCTCACCACTGGCCGTACCGCCATCGCCCATGGTCCAGTTGAACGCATTGACCGCGCCGTCGGCATCCGTGGATCCCGACCCGTCAAAGCGGACCGGTTGGTTGGTGTAGACGGTCATGTCATCCCCGGCGTCGGCGATCGGTCCTTCGCGGACCAAAACGGCGATGCGGTCCATGTCACTGCCCCAGGCCGTGCCCTTGCCGTTGCGCACGCGCAAGGTCACAGAATATGCGCCGGGGTTCTCGTAAATCTTGGTCGGGTTGATCAGGTCTGATGTCGACCCATCCCCAAAGTCCCAGGAATAGAGCAGCAGCCCGCCATCAGGATCGACGCTGTCTGAGGCATCAAAGAGGATGGATTCGCCTGAACAAACGTCGCGGTTGCCGCCTGCATCCGCAAGCGGGCGGGCATTCACTACAACGGTTGTTGCATCAATGGCGGTTGCGTTGGACAGGCCGGTGCCATCGTCCACACGCAATGTCACCGGGAACTTGCCGGACCGCGGATACACGTGCGTGATCTTGCGCCCCATGCGCAGGGGCGATCCGTCGCCCATATCCCACGTGTAGACCAGCGCATCGCCATCCGCATCGGCCGACCCGGAGGCATCCAATGTGACTTGCAAGACGTCGGTTTCCAGATTTGGACCGGCCTCGGCCACGGGAGCCGCGTTCACGCGCACCTGCAAATCATCGGTTGCGGTGGAATTCGCGACCCCGGCTGCGTCTGTCACAACCAATTGGACGGACCACGTGCCGGGTGTGTCGTAACTGCGTTCCACCCGTGCCTCTGTTTGCGCGGGGTATCCGTCGTCGAATTCCCACAGGTAGCTGACAATTTCGCCGTCGGAGTCAAAGCTCTGGCCGCCGTCCAAGATGACTGGATCGCCGGGTGCCACCAACAGGTTTGACCCTGCTTCGGCTACGGGTTGCGCGTTGACGGTGATCAGGACATCGTCGTCGTCCCGCGCTGCGCCGCCACGGAAGCCGTCGAAAACGGACAGGCCGATGCGGTAAGTGCCGGGATCGGCGATGGCGTGGCTTATGCGCTCCTGCGCCTTGGTTTCGCCATTGGGCAAGAGCCACTCAAAAGCCCCGATCACGCCATCGGGATCAAGAGAGGTACGCGCGCTCAGAACGAACTCTTCATTCGGGGCGACGACCTGTGGAGGGCCTGCATCCGCGATGGGGGTCGCATTGACCGTGACCATCATCGTGTCGCGGTTGGTGTTCAGGGGCGCACCGCTGGCGTCGCGGACCACGAGTGCAACCTCGTAGACACCGGGCCGGGCATAGGCGTGGACAGGGCGCGGGCCGGTCGCCGTGGCGCCATCGCCGAACTGCCATTCATAGGCCGAGATTGTGCCGTCCGGATCCATCGACGCCGTGCCATCAAATTGCACATCCGAGGCGGTCACGAACTGGTCTGGTCCGGCATTGGCAACCGGCGCTGCGTCGATGACGATCTGCCGTGTCGTACTCTGAGTCGCCGAGGCCGTACCGCTGTCATCTGTGACTGTCAGAGCAACGTCGTAAACGCCGGGGGCGCTCCAGGCATAGCTGACGGTCTGGCCTTCGCCGATGGCTCCGTCGCCAAAGTCCCACAGATAGGACAGGATGATACCATCGGCGTCCGTGCTTTCTGCGCCGTCCAACTGAGCGGCCTCACCAACCGACGCGGGGCGTTCAGGGATCACAATCACCGGCTCAGGTGGTGCATTCACACCAATCAGCATTGTGTCGACCGCGCTTGCATTCGCCACACCGCTGTCATCGGTCACAGTAAGGGCAACAGTGTACCGGCCCGGCGTGTCATATGCGTGCTGGATCGCAGCACCATTGAGCGTGGTGCCGTCGCCCATGTCCCAGACATAGTTGGTGACTGCGCCGTCGACGTCATAGCTGGCCGCGCCATTCAGGCTGACAGTTTGACCAACCTTGGCAGTCTGGTCCGTGCCCGCCTCTGCGATTGGGGCAAAGTTCACCATGACATCGCGCGTGGCGACGCCAAAGTTACAGGGATGCAGGCTGTCGTCGCTGACGCGTAAGACAACGCGGTAGGCACCCGGCTGGGCATATTGCTTTTCTGCGGTTGGCCCTTCGACCTGTTCACCGTCGCCAAAGGACCAGACATAGCGGGTGATCGGGCTGTCGGAAGGCTCGGACGCTGTTCCGTCAAAGGGGATCACCTCTCCCGGTGCGACCACGATGGCGGGACCGGGTTGTGCAACTGGCGCGGCGCGCACATGGACGGGGACGTCAATGGCGGCACCGGCACCGGCGCGGTTGCCTTCTTCCAGCACTTTCAAAGTGGCGGTGTAGCGGCCCGGCTGTTCATAGAGGTGGGCAATCACCGGTTCGGCGGCGCTGTTGCCGTCGCCAAAGTCCCAGATGTAGGACAAGGGATCGCGCCCGATGGATCCGCTGCCGTCAAAGGCGACGGATTGGCAGTTTGCAAGCGGGCGACCCGTGCCAACGGCTGTGGGTCGTGCAGGTGCCAGTGTCCTGCGTGGCGGCATGTGCAGTGGCAAGGGCGCGCCGGTGCCGTCGAAAACGGTGACGGTCACGTCATTTGGGGTTTCGAACCCCTGCGCGAGGCTCAGCGCGAGGTTGGTGTCCTTGGTGTCAACGCTGTCCACCGTCCAGAAATCCTGGCCGGAGACCTTGACCGGCAAGTCGGCGTAGTCCGTCACGATGGCGATATCACCATTGGCTGCGTCAAAGCTCTGAACGGTGTACGGCCCCTGGGTGCCAGCAAACCGGACGCGCGTGGCGGTGCCAGCGGTGGTCCAGCGGATCGTCGGCTGATAGGCAAACATCTCAAGGCCTTCGGGCGCGCGGTCCCGGTCGCGGGCGCGGCTCACGCCAACGGAAAAGCCATTGCCGTCATTGCCGCGTGTGCCTTCGACGTCGATGCGGAAATAGGCACGCCCGTCGATCTGCTCGCCCTGGCGTGCGCGCACGGCACCTAATGTCACCCAGCGTCCGTTGCTGGCGCGGTCGCTGTCATAGGCCCGTTCCAACACGGCGCGTCCCGGACCCGTGACAGGGAATTCAGGACGGGCGCGATCAGCGCGCGCGCGGTCTGTGACCATGCCGGGCCGCTCGGCGTCAGAATAGGCACCCTCTGCACCAAACACGCGGAACGTGGTGACGGAATCGCGTGGCCCGCCGTAGGTAAAGTCATCGGTTCCAAAGATTTCGGGGTCAAAAAGGCGCACAAACACGCGTCCGGGCGTGTCCGAAGGGATGGAAAAGAAGATTTGTTCGCGCCGGTCGACATCACCCTCGCGGGTGGGGGCCTGAGCGCCGTAGACGACAATCAAACCTTCGTCCACGGTCTGGGCAGAGGCCGGCACCACCGCAATGATCAGCAGCAGTGCAACCACACGCCCCAAAATGCGCATCGCAATTCCCGTCATACTTCTTCCTCCTCGGATCGGCCCCGCTATCGCGCGACACCGCCCAACACATTCACCGGAACGCAGCGTTCCCAGCGTAGTCTTCAATCACAACTTCGATCAGTTCGAGCGCCCCTGCCTCGGGCGGTAGGGCCGCGCGGCACAGGCCCGCGGCGCTGTCACACCGCAAGAAGCCTTCGCGCTCTTGCGCGCCGACCTGCAACAGGAACGATGCCGCTTGCCGCAAACCGCTTGGATCGCTGGCCTGAACGACAATTTCGATCGGGCCATTTGCGCCCTTGGGGCGGCCCACTTCGACCGACTGCACATCAGGCGGGTCGATGTCATAGAGCGTCTGAAGCCGCGTGGCGTTCACGTTGCCCACGGTGTCCGTGGCCACCAGATCAAACAGGTTCAGACCCTGCACCAGGCTGAGAGAGACGGCGAACCGCCCCTGGTCCAGCGGCACGTCAGCCCCGTTGATGGTCAGTTGTGCCGCGTCACCCGCATCACCGATCAGTTCGATCTCGTCCAGATCGGTCGCTTTGGGTGGTGGGCTGTCCAGCGTTGTTTCGGGCGGTGTGCGGTCCTGGATCACTTCGAAATCCAGCCGCCCTTCGATCAATCCCGACGGTCCTAGCACCGCGAGTGTGTAGCCTTGGGGTGTCTCGCTGGCCGGTACGGAAAAGCTGATGGCACCGGCGGGGCCAACAACCGCGCGCAGGACTTCGGTGCCGCCGGATTGGACAAGCACGTCAGCGCCTTCGGCGGCAGTTGATGCGGCAAAGACGGAAAGTTCGCCGGACCGTGTGGCAAGGGCATTGCCGAGGCGGGGCAGTGTGGGTGACAGGCTCACGTCGACCTGCGCCGCAGGGCGATAGACCACCGTCTGCGCCGTCGCACTCTCATTGCCCGCGGCATCCACCGCACGCAGGGTCAGGATGTTCGGACCGGGGTTCAGCGTCGTTTCAACGATAAAGCTGCCGTCGGCACCCAGCGGCACTGGCGCACCGTTCAACTGCACTTCGGCGTCGGGTTCTGACGCGCCAAAGATTTCGATGGCGGGTTGGGTCACAATCTCACCGTCACCGGGGGCCAGCAGCGTCAGGAACGGCGGCGTTTCATCCACGCGCAAGGTAAACGACTGTGGCACGCTCCACTGACCGGGCAAGCCCAGGCGGTCCAAGGCCGCAACGCGCCAGTGATAGGTGCGGGGCGGCAGTGGGGCAGTGTCCAGTGTTGTGCCACGCACGCCCCATTCCGACACCTGCATCTGGTTGAAACCGGGGTCGACTGCGACCTCGACCCAATAACCTTCGGCGCCCTCAAACGCGCTCCACCCTAGAGGGGCAAATCCGTCATAGAGGATTGCGCCCAATGCGGGTTGCTCCAATGCGGGGGCATCCAAAACTTCGGCACGTTGCGCACCATTTGAGGTCAGAACGAGGCCCTCGTTCTCGTTGATCTGGATGGTCTCGTTGCCGTCCGACACCTCGAGCGCAGGGGTGTCATAGTTCACAAACCGGGCGCCGGTTGCGTCGTTCTTGATCCAGAAGTCACCCGAGTTGGTCGTCGTCTCGACACCGGGCACATCCACTTCGAACGCGGTCTTTTCAGATAGCTGGTTCAGCAGCGCGTAAAAGTCGCCGTTCACGAGGCTGACTTTGGTCACTTCGGTGCCGGTTAACGGGTCCGAACGCATCCGCTGAATGGTTGCGTTTGAGTTGGCGTTCAGGCGCAGGCGGCTCAGATCGCGGAACGTCACCTGCGTGGTGCTATCGGATAGCGTGCGCACGCGCTCGAACTCGACCAGAACATCGTTCAGACCGCGGCCGCTCCAACGCGGCTCCTCTGGCGCGCGCCCCTCGACGTCGCCCTGCACATCCGACACAACCGCTTCTGCTGCGCGGTCGCGCTGCGCTATGGAGATGTCGAGCGCCTCCATTGCCAACAGGGTGGCGATATCCGACAGGTCGACAACCTCGACCCATGCGCCGACCTCGCGCTGGCCGACGGCGGCCTCGCGGTTTTCGAGGGCCTGGCCAATCTCGACAGGCGCGAACACCTGTGCACCTTCGGCGTTTGCCGCTTGGATCGCTTTGAGTGCCTTGGCCAGTGCCGCGTCCGCTGCGCGCACCTGTTTGACCGGCATCTGCAATTCGGTGCCCGGCACCACGGCTGCGGGCGACGCGATGGCATTCAGTTCCAGAACATAGGGCCAAAGGTCCGGGTCGTTGAGGTGTTCGCTGACTACACCGCGCAGCGTATCGCGCTCGCCAAAGACAACCACTTCGAGCGGTGCATCAAGGTCGGATGATTGCGCAGACGTAGGCGAAACAGGGTACATCAATACACCCAGAACAAGCGCCACAATGCGTATGGAAGTCAGTTTTTCAAAGCCACGCAAACCGCTTCCCCCCAGATTAAAGTGTGAAAAAAGGAATTAAAGTTGGTTAATGCGCAGAGTGTCAGGGGCGGTGCCGTATGTGGCAAGTCATTATTTCATGACTTGTCGTTCACTGTCGCGTGAGGGGTAACGCCATGCCCCGCTCTGCGTGTATTGTGTCGTTTCGGGCAACAAAACGGGCAAGCCGAAGAGGCGAAATCGAATCAATCGCGCCAGACGGACGACTGCTGCGCATGGGTGATGGACCGGGCGAGACTGGTAAATTCAACCTCCAGGTGTTTTCGGAATCTGCGCGCGGCGGGCGATGCGGTTTCGTCCACCGGATACAGAATGCCCAGGTTACGCGGCGCGTGTTTGATATGGATGTCGAGTGCGGTGACTGATTTGAGATGCCGCAGCATGAACACCACCGCGTAGGGCAGGATGGTCAGGCTGTCCGACCCCTCCAGAACGGTCCGTACCGAGCTGATTGAGCCGCCGGAGAAGCTGACCTTGAAATCGTCTACCTCGATTTCTTTGAGGATCGCTTTCATGTCCTCGTAGAGCGGGCTGGTCGTAGGCGGCGCGATCCAGGGATAGGGGGCAATGTCGCTCAGTCGCAGCGTCTTTTTGCGGGCCAGTGGGTGCCCCACGCGGCAGGCGATCACGTTGCGCCCCTGCATGATTTCCTCGAATGCCAGCCCGTCAGGCACTGCGCTGGGCGGCAGCGGGCAAATCGCCAGATCCAGCGTCCCATTGTTCAGATCCCGGATCAGGCTGTCGGCATAGCCATAGCTTTGGTCGATACGCACGTTGGGGTGTGCCATCTGGAACCCGGCGATCATCGTGGCAATGACGGCGTCCATGAAGACCGGCGTACCCGCCACGCGCACGGCGCCGGTCTTGCCTCCTTTGTACAGGTCAACCTGCGCTGTCGCCTCAAGACCTGCCGCACGGATGATGCGCCCCTGGGCGGCCAAGGCTTCGCCCAATTCCGTAGGGATCAACGGTCTGCGTCCGGCTTCGAACAGGGGTAGGCCCAGCCGCGCCTCCAGTGTTGCCAGCGAGCGCGACAGGGACGGTTGCGATTTGCCCAACGCACGGGCGCCTTGCGTCAGACCACCCGCGTCCACGACAGCGGCCAGTATGATCAGGTGGTTTGGGTCCATAAACATAACCCAAAGGTATAATCGCCGCGCCAAATCATATCAACTTGACGGATTGCGCATCGTATCGTCGGAGCATGTCCATTCAAACACTCCCCGCCCCACGGGTCCTGTTTGGTGCAGGTGTCCGCTGGACCGTTCAGGATGAGCTGCAGCGCATTGGCGGCACGCGGGCGTTGGTGTTGTCAACGCCGCATCAATCCGACGCAGCGATGCGCATCGCCGAAGCGTTGGGGCCATTGGCCGCGGGCGTGTACGCGCGGGCGCAGATGCACACCCCCGTCCACATCACCGAGGACGCGGTTGCCTACTTGAAAACGGTTCAGGCGGATTGCATCGTGTCCATTGGCGGCGGGTCGACAACCGGTCTGGGAAAGGCGATTGTGCACCGCACAGGCGTGGCCCACGTCACCATTCCCACAACTTATGCAGGGTCAGAGGCCACGCCGATCCTCGGGCAGACCGAGAATGGCACAAAGACCACGCTCAGTGATCCGCGTGTCGTGCCGGATGTCGTGCTCTATGACCCTGAATTGATCGTTTCGTTGCCCGTCGAGATGACGGTGACATCGGCATTGAATGCCATCGCGCACGCGGCCGAGGCGCTATATGCGCCAAACCGGACACCAGACTCCGATGCGCTGGCCACCCAAGGCATGGCATGTTTCGCCAAGTATTTGCCCGATGTTATCGCCGATCCCTCAAATCTGAAGGCCCGGCAAGAGACGCAGCGCGGCGCCTATGCCTGCGGCGCGGTGCTGGGTCAGGTCGGCATGGCGCTGCATCACAAGCTCTGCCACACGCTTGGCGGTGCGTTTGATCTGCCGCACGCCGCCACCCATGCGATCATCCTGCCACATGCCATTTCCTACAACAGTCGCGCGGCGCGGCTGGAACTGGGCCCCGTGTGCGAGATTTTTGTGGGCGAGACACCGGGCCTCGCGCTCCACAACTTTGCAGCGGCTTCCGGCGCACCACTGGCCCTGCGCGATCTGGGTGTCACCCTGGCACAGCTGGACGACGCGGCGGACCTTGCCACCCAAAAACCTTACCCAAACCCGGCGCGTGTGACCCGCGACGGCATCCGACAACTTTTGGAGGCCGCCTGGTCAGGCGCGCCGCCACAGCACTGAACAGACCTTGGAGGAGGACAATTTATGGCGGACATCGAAACGGACGTCCTGATCATCGGCACAGGCCCGGCGGGGTCCGCCACTGCGGCGCTGCTGTCGACCTATGGGATCGAGAATATGGTGATCAACCGCTATCGCTGGTTGGCCAATAGCCCGCGCGCCCACATCACCAATCAACGCACGATGGAAGTGCTGCGCGATCTGGGCCGCGAGGTCGAGGATGAGGCCTATATGCACGCCACTGAGCAGGATCTGATGGGGAGCAATGTCTTTTGCGAAAGCCTGACCGGAGAGGAACTTGGACGCATCCAGACCTGGGGCACGCACCCTCTGAGCCGGGCAGAGCACGCCTTGTCGTCGCCCAGCCGCATGAATGACCTGCCGCAGACGTTCATGGAACCGCTGTTGTTCAAGACGGCCTGCGCCCGCGGCACGCAGGCGCGGATGTCCTGCGAATACCAGAGCCACGTGGCGGATGGCGATGGCGTGACCACAACGGTTCTCGACCGGTTGACCAACACAACCTTTACCGTCCGCTCGAAATATCTGGTCGGGGCGGATGGTGGCAATTCGGCGGTAACAGAGAACACAGGGCTGCCGATTGAGGGCAAGATGGGTGTTGCAGGGTCCATCAACCTGCTGTTCAAGGCCGACCTCACCAGCCACGTGGCGCACCGGCCGTCGGTTCTCTATTGGGTGATGCAGCCCGGATCGAATGTCGGCGGTATCGGCATGGGCGTGGTCCGCATGGTCCGACCGTGGAACGAATGGCTGGCCATATGGGGCTATGACATCGACGGCGAACGCCCCGAACTCGACGACGAAGAAGCCAAAAAGATCATCCGTGATCTGGTTGGCGATCCCGATCTCGATATCGAGATGCAGGGCATCAGCTATTGGACCGTGAACGACGCCTACGCCACCCAGATGTCCAAGGGGCGGGTGTTTATCATGGGGGACGCCGCACACCGGCACCCGCCATCGAACGGGCTGGGCTCCAACACGTCGATCCAGGATGCATTTAACCTGGCGTGGAAACTCGCGGCCGTGCTCAAGGGGCAGGCGGGTGAGGCGCTGCTGGACAGCTATGACGCCGAACGCGCACCCATCGCCAAGCAGATTGTCACGCGCGCCAACCAGTCCATCGGTGAATTTGGTCCCATCTTCGAGGCGCTGGGCCTGATCGGTCATACGGACCCGCAGGTCATGCAGGCCAATATGGACAAACGCTGCGACAGTTCGGACGACGCAGAGGCACAACGCGCAGCATTGCGCGAGGCGATTGCGTTCAAAAAGTACGAATTTGATGCCCACGGCGTCGAAATGAACCAGCGGTATCGCTCTGGTGCAGTGGTCACTGACGGCCAGATGGAGCCTGCCTTCGATCTGGATCACGAACTGCACTACCAGCCGACCACTTGGCCGGGCGCGCGGTTGCCGCATGTCTGGTTGTTTGACGCGCAGGGGCGCAAACTGTCCACGCTGGATTTGACGCAGGGTGGATTTGCCCTGCTCACCGGATTGAATGGCTCCGCCTGGGCGCAAGCCGCAGAAACGGTCGTCCAAGAGATGGGGCTGGCACTCAGCGCGCATGTGATCGGCCCGCGTCAGGCGCTGGTGGATCACACCGGTGACTGGGCCCGCGCCCGCGAGGTGGGTGATGCGGGCTGTGTGCTGGTGCGGCCCGACCACCATGTCGCCTGGCGCAGCGAAGGGATGGCAGACAATCCCAAGGCGGAACTCACCCGCGTCCTCAACACCATCCTCAGCACAGGAGCAGCGACATGAGCGCAGGCGACGGATATTTCACCGAAGAGAACTCGGCCGAGGTTGTGGCTGCGCGAAGCCAGACAGACAATGCGCGACTGGATCAGTGCATAGAGGCGATCGTGCGGCACATGCACGCCTGCATCAAGGAAATCGAGCCGACCCAGCAGGAATGGTTCGACACGATCATGTTCCTGACCAGGACCGGGCATACCTGCACCGACTGGCGGCAGGAATTCATCCTGCTGTCGGATGTGATGGGTGTGTCGATGCTGGTCGATGCGATCAACAACCGCAAACCGGTTGGCGCGTCAGAAAGCACGGTGCTTGGGCCGTTCCACCTGCCGGATGCGCCCGAATTGCCCATGGGGGCGAACATTTGCCTCGAGGACAAGGGCGCTCCGATGCTGATAAAGGGGCGTATCCTCGACACGGATGGCGCGCCTATCGACGGGGTCAAGATCGACGTGTGGCAGGCCAACGACGAAGGGTTCTATGACGTGCAGCAAAAGGGGATTCAGCCCGATTTCAACCTGCGTGGCGTGTTTCGGACCGGTGCGGACGGCGCCTATCACTTCCGCGGGGTGAAGCCGAGGAATTATCCCATCCCCGAGGACGGCCCGGTGGGGCAGTTGATGAACGCGCTGGGGCGGCATTGCTGGCGGCCTGCGCATCTGCACTACATCCTGGAGGCGGATGGGTTCGAAACCCTCACGACGCACATTTTCGACCCGGATGACGAATACATCCATTCCGATGCGGTGTTTGGGGTCAAGGAAAGCCTGATGGCAAAATTCGACCTCATCGAAGATCCGGATCAGATCGCTGCGGCGGGCATGGATGGCCCGTATTTTGAGGTCGTCCACGACTTCGTTCTGGCCCCGCGCTGATGCGATACGGACGGCAGAGACACATTTTCCGCCGTCCTTTCCATTGACAGCGCGCGCTTCCACTGGCTCACATGCCTGAAACCCCATTGGGCCAATTGGAAGGACAGACCATGATGAGAACCCGTGCCGCCGTTGCTGTCGAAGCTGGCAAACCGCTTGAAATCATGGAGGTGAACCTCGACGGTCCCCGCAAGGGCGAAGTGTTGGTCGAGATCAAGGCCACGGGCCTGTGTCACACGGACGAGTTCACCCGTTCCGGCGCTGATCCCGAAGGCATCTTTCCGGCAATCCTCGGCCATGAAGGCGCAGGCGTTGTGGTCGAAGTCGGCGAAGGCGTCACAACGCTGGAAGTGGGCGACCACGTCATCCCGCTCTACACGCCGGAATGTCGTGAATGCGAATACTGCCTGAACCCGAAAACGAACCTGTGCCAAAAGGTGCGTGCAACGCAGGGGCAGGGCCTTTTGCCTGACGGGTCGACACGGTTTTCGATGCTCGATGGAACGCCCATCCATCACTACATGGGCTGCTCGACCTTTGCCAATCACACCGTTGTCCCCGAGATTGCCCTGGCCAAAGTGCGCAAGGACGCGCCGTTCGACAAAATTTGCTACATCGGTTGCGGCGTGACGACGGGCATCGGTGCCGTGATCAACACGGCCAAGGTCGAGATCGGCAGCCGCTGCATTGTCTTTGGTCTGGGAGGCATCGGCCTCAACGTGATCCAGGGTCTGAAACTGGCAGGCTGTGACCAGATCGTCGGCGTGGACCTCAACGACAGCAAGGTCGAAATGGCCGAGCATTTCGGCATGACCGATTTCGTGAACCCGTCCAAGGTCGAAGGGGACATGGTCGCGCATCTGGTCGAACTGACTGGTGGTGGCGCGGACTATACCTTTGACGCTACAGGCAACGTAAACGTCATGCGCACGGCTCTCGAGGCGGCGCACAAGGGTTGGGGTGAATCGATCATCATCGGCGTGGCCCCCGCAGGTGCCGAAATCTCGACCCGTCCCTTCCAACTGGTCACGGGGCGTGTCTGGCGCGGCACCGCCTTTGGTGGTGCAAAGGGCCGCACTGACGTCCCCAAGATTGTCGACTGGTACATGGACGGCAAGATCGAGATCGACCCGATGATCACCCACAAATTGACACTGGACGAGATCAACCATGGTTTCGACCTGATGCACGAGGGCAAGTCGATCCGCGCGGTTGTCGAGTTCTAAAAACCCCATTGCCAAACGCCAAACAGAGACCCGGATGCATGCCAGCGTCCGGGTCTTTTGGTTTGATGGGGCCATGAAATCGCACGACCTCGCGTCACGGCGTGATTTCCATACGTGTTGGCGCGATCTGCAGGTTTTGTGCGGGCCTTGCAGTGCTATCTATGCGTCAGGCAGCATAGGGAGGACGCCATGCAACTGACCGTCAATGGAACCACGCATGATGTGGATGTCGAAGATGACATGCCCCTGCTGTGGGTGCTGCGGGACGAACTGAACATCAAAGGCGTCAAATATGGCTGTGGTGTTGCGCAATGTGGCGCTTGCACCGTGCACATCGACGGTGTTGCCGTGCGGTCCTGCCAGACGCTCGCGGCAGATGTCGATGGCCCTGTCACAACGATCGAAGGGTTGGGCACGCCAGACGCGCTGCACGCTTTGCAAGAGGCGTGGATCGAACATCAGGTTGCGCAGTGCGGATACTGCCAGTCGGGCCAGATCATGCAGGCGGCGGCCCTTTTGTCCGACATCCCATCCCCCACCGATGCCGACATCGACGACGCCATGAGCGGTAATCTCTGCCGTTGCGGTACGTACAATCGCATCCGCGCCGCCGTGAAAACCGCCGCTGGCAAGTTGCAGGAGGCCTGAGCATGAGCCGTATCGGAAAGATCGCACGCCGTAGCTTCCTTGTTGGGTCCGCAGCTGTTGTTGGCGGCGTGGCCTTTGGCTACGTGATGTACAAACGGCCTGTAGCCAATCCGCTGCTGGATCAAGTGGCCGAGGGCGAGGCGGCGTTGACGCCATATGTGCGGGTTGATGCGTCAGGGATCACCCTGATCACGCCGCGCGCCGACAGCGGGCAGGGGGCCTATTCGGTTCAAGCCGCGCTTATCGCCGAAGAGCTGGATGTAGAGCTGGACCAGATCCGCGTCGATCCCGGCATGCCCAGTCCCGCGTACTATAACACAGCCCTAAGCGCGGAGGCCGCGCCGTTCCGATCCACAGATGACAGTTTTGCCGCGCAATCCACGCGGGGCGTCATGGACGCGCTGATGAAATTCCTCGGGATGCAGATCACCGGCGGGTCCACAACCGTACCCGACAGCTTTGAAAAACTGCGCCTGGCCGGTGCGGTGGCACGCGAAACACTCAAGGCCGCAGCGGCACAGCAAACGGGCGTTCAGGTGGCTGACCTCAAGACCGCGCGCGGCATGGTGGAACTGCCGGGGGGCGATACGCTCCGGTACGAAGACCTCGCGCCCATCGCTGCGACATTGGACCCCGTGAACGACGTCACCCTGCGCGATCCCAGCACGTGGCGTTTGGTAGGCAAGGCGATGGAACGGGTCGACATCGTTGCAAAGTCGACAGGCACCCAGAGCTATGGCATCGACTTTGAGGTCGAGGGCATGGTGCATGCAACCGTCCGGACCAACCCGCGTCGCGGTGGCGGGATGATTGAATTTGACAGCGCGTCAGCCGAACAGATGCGCGGCGTGCAGGCGGTCGTGCCGATTACCAACGGCGTCGCGGTGGTGGCCAACAACACATGGCGGGCGATCCAGGCCGCCAATGCGATCGACATCACTTGGGCGGATGCGCCATATCCGGCAGAGATGGAGGAGCATTGGCAAACCCTCTCTGACAGCTTTATCGAGGATCGACGCGACAGCCGCATGCGCGACGATGGCGACGTGGACGCGGCGCTGGATGGCGCAGAGGTGATCGAGGCCGAATACCGGGCGCCCTATCTGGCCCACGCGCCGCTAGAGCCGATCACGGCCACCGTTCAGGTCACAGAGGACCGTGTCGATGTGTGGACCGGCACACAGGTGCCGCGATTTGTGCAATCCAACGTGGCGAAACTCTGCGACATGGACGCCGATCAGGTGTTTGTGCACGTGCTGATGATGGGCGGCTCCTTCGGGCATCGCCTCGAGGACCGCGTGGTGCGTGAAGCCACGGAAATCGCGCTGCAACTCAAAGGTACGCCGGTCAAACTGACCTACAGCCGCGAAGAGGACATGACCCACAACGACACCCGCCAGATTGCCATGGCGCGCGGGCGCGGCACGGTCAGCGGGGGCAAGGTGGACGCATTTGATCTGGGCATCGCGATGCCGTCGGTCATCGCAAGCCAGATGGGCCGCCAAGGGTTTCCTGTTGCCGGGCCGGACTTGCAGATTGTGGCGGGCGCGTGGGAACAGCCCATGCAGATCCCGCACTACCGCGTCTCGGGCTACCGCGCGCCGGAACTGGCACCGATCACGTCCTGGCGGTCGGTTGGCGCCTCGACCAACGGGTTCTTCCATGACGTGTTCCTCGACGAACTGATCCACGCCGCGGGCGCCGATCCCATGGAGGAACGGCTGCGCCTGTGCTGGCATGCACCATCCCGCAAAACGCTCGAAGCGGTTGCGGAAATGTCCAATTGGGGCGCGGCTCTGGGGCCAGACAAGGCGCGCGGCGTTGCGTTCTGTCTGTCCTTCGGTGTGCCGACCGCCGAGGTGATCGAGGTGACAAACACCGCAAATGGCATCCGCATCGACAACGTCTGCGTCGCAGCCGAGGTCGGAACCGTTGTCGATCCGGTGAACTTCGAAAACATGGTGCAAGGCGGCGTGGTCTGGGCGTTGGGTCATGCGATGAACTGCGAAATCACCTATTCTGACGGCATGGTCGATCAGCAGAATTACTACGACTACGAAGGGATGCGCATGTTCCAGGCCCCGGTGATCAACGTGCGTGGCTTGGAAAATGGTGATGCTGTGCGCGGGGTGGGTGAACCGATGGTGCCGCCCGCCGCTGCGGCCCTGTCCAACGCGATCTTCGCCGCCACTGGTCAGCGCATCCGCGAGATGCCGATGAACAAGTTTATCGATTTCGTCTGACACAACGGATCACGCACGAACGAAACAGGGCGCATGGAAACATGCGCCTTTTTTCGTATCGACGCAGGGATGGCCGTTTTGTATACACATTGTATGCAATCCGACTCACCCCCCAAAGAACGGACCTATGACGCCCTCGTTTCTGCCATCCTGACGCTGGACCTCAAACCGGGTGCCGATCTGGACGAGGCCCGCCTTTGCGCGGAGTTTGGTCTGTCTCGTACGCCGATGCGCGAAGTGCTGCGGCAACTGGCAGGCGAGGGGTATGTGGTGCTGCGTCAGAACCGCGGGGCGCAGGTCTCTGACATGTCGCACGCCTCCTTGCGCGCGTTTTTCATCGCCGCGCCAATGATTTACAGCGCGATACTGCAACTCGCAGCTACCCACCGGACCGACGTTCAGATCGCGGCGCTGAAATCCGCACAAGAGACGTTTTGCAGTGCGCTCGACACCGGAACCGCCGCCACGCGCGCGCTGGCCAATATCCAGTTTCACCGCGTCACTGGCGACATGGCCGACAACCTGTACCTCAGCCCCAGTTTCAACAGGCTGCTGCTGGACCACGCCCGCATCTCGATGACGTTCTACGCGCCGGGCGATGCGGATCAGTCGGACAATGTGGCGCTGGCCCGCGCCCAGCATGACGCCATCATCGAAGCCATTGCGGAAAGGGACGCGGCAAAAGCCGGGGAACTGGCCATCGCCCACTGGCAACTGTCGCGGGACGAGATCGAAAAATACGTGATGCCGAATGCGCTGGACGCGCCTCTGGGCATGGCGGGCTAAAGGGAACGACACATGGCACCGCGTATGGAATTCAATGGCATCTACACACCGGCCGTGACGCCGTTCAACGCCGATCACACGCCCGACTTTGGCGCGCTCGAGGCTGTGTTGGACCGGCTGATCACTGCCGGTGTGCACGGCATCATCTCGGGCGGGTCCACCGGCGAAAACTATGCAATGACCGTGGCCGAACGGCTTGAGGTCGCGCGCCAGACTCTGCGCATCGTGGATGGGCGCGTACCGGTGATCATGGGCACCGGGGCCATGTTGCCCGCCGACAGCATGGCGCTGGCGCTGGGTGGCAAGGACATGGGGGCCGCGGCGTTGCTGGTCGCAACACCGCCCTATGCCGTACCGACCGAGATGGAAAATGCGCTCAATACGCTGGCCATCGACAAGGCGGCTGACCTGCCCATCATGCTGTACAATTATCCCGGTCGCATGGGCGTGAACATGGGTGAGGAATTCCTCGACCGAGTGGGCCGCAGCCGCAATATCTGCGCGATCAAGGAAAGCTCGGGCGACATCAACCGCGTGCACCTGCTGGCGCGCGACTACCCACATATCCAGATGTCTTGCGGGATGGATGATCAGGCGCTGGAATTCTTTGCCTGGGGCGCACAAAGCTGGGTCTGCGGAGGGTCAAATTTCCTGCCAGCCGAACATCTGGCCCTATGGCGCGCCTGCGCTGTCGACGGCGATTTTGCCAAGGGCCGCCGCATCATGTCCGCGATGATGCCGCTGATGCGCGTGCTGGAACAGGGCGGCAAGTTCGTCCAGAGCATCAAATACGGCGTCACCGTCGAAGGCATCGACACCGGCGCCATCCGCCCGCCGCTCAAGGCGTTGAACAAAGACGACAAACGCGCGCTCGAACAGGTGATCCGCGTTCTCAAAACCACCATCGCCGCCATCGAAGAGGAGGGGTGAGGCATGCTCACAACCGAAGAATACCGTGCCATAGCCAATGACCTGTCGCCCGCGACCACCGCGTTCATCGACGGAGGGTTTCGTCCTGCAGAGCTGGGCGGCACCTTTGACAGCGTGAACCCCGCCACCGGGGACGTCATTGCGCAGGTTGCGGCCTGTGGTGCTGTGGATGTGGACCTGGCCGTGAGCAAGGCGCGCGCGGCCTTTGATGATGGGCGCTGGGCGCGTCTGCACCCGTCTGCACGCAAGGACGTGCTGATCCGCCTGTGCAAACTGATGACGCGCAACGCCCGCGAACTGGCCGTGCTGGAAAGCGTGGACAGTGGCAAAACGATTTATGATTGCGAAACGGTGGATATCCCCGAGGCGATCCATTGCATCAAGTGGCACGCCGAAGCCATCGACAAGATCAACGACACCGTGGCCCCCGCATCCGATGATCACATCGCACTTGTCGTGCGCGAACCCATCGGTGTGGTGGGTGTGGTGCTGCCGTGGAATTTTCCGCTGCTGATGATGGCGTGGAAAATTGGCCCGGCACTCGCGGCGGGCTGTTCGTTAGTGCTCAAACCCGCCGAAGAAACGTCGCTGACCGCGCTGCGACTGGCCGAGCTGGCGATGGAGGCGGGCCTGCCGCGCGGTGTCCTGAACGTGGTGCCGGGTACGGGGCCTGACGTGGGTGAACCGCTGGGGCGGCACATGGATGTCGACATGATCAGCTTTACCGGCAGCACGCAAACGGGCCTGAGGTTTCTGGGCTATGCCGCTGAAAGCAATGCCAAGGAGGTCGTGCTCGAAATGGGGGGCAAGAACCCCTGTATCGTGATGGACGACGCCGAAAACCTCGATCTTGTGGCCCAGCACATCGTCAACGGCGCGTTCTGGAACATGGGCGAAAACTGCTCTGCGATTTCCCGCCTGATCGTGCACGCCGACATCAATGACGCGCTGCTCGACCGGATTGCCGCCCATATGCGCCACTTGCCCGTCGGGGACCCGCTGGACCCCGAAACCAGGCAGGGGGCCTTGGTCAGCGAAGCGCACTGTAGCAAAGTGCGCGGGTATCTGGATCAGGTCGGCACTGCGCGGATCGGCGGTACGTCTGATGGGCCGTTCTTTGACCCGACAGTGGTCGAGGTGGCGCCAGACAGCACATTGGCGCGCGACGAGATTTTTGGCCCCATCCTGTCCGTGATCCCGGTGCAGTCCTTTGATCAGGCCATCGCTGTCGCCAATGACACCGACTATGGCCTGTGCGCATCGCTGTTCACCGCCAACGCCAAACGGGCGATCCGTGGCGCGCGCATGATCCGCGCAGGCACCGTCACCGTGAACAGCTATGGCGAGGGCGACATCGCGACCCCCTTTGGCGGGATGAAAATGTCGGGCTTTGGCGGGCGGGACAACAGCCTGCACGCCCATGACCAATACACCCAGCTCAAGACGATCTGGATCGATCTTTCCGACGACGCAGAGGGTGCCGTGGCGTGACATTTGTGGCCCGGCGCCTGCCGTCGCATCGTGGGCAAGCGGCATGGGCGGAGATTTTGGGGCCCGGTGCGCGCTATCCCCGGCTGGAGGGCGATTTGAACGCCGATGTGGTGGTGATCGGCGCGGGCTTTGCGGGCCTGTCAGCGGCCCGCCGGGTCCTGCAACTGCGCCCAGATGCGCGGGTTGTGGTCCTTGAGGCGGGGCGCATCGCCGAAGGGGCCGCCGGGCGCAATTCCGGTTTTATGATCGACCTGCCGCATGATCTGGCATCCGAGGACTACGCGGGCGCAGGCGACGACCGCACCCTGACCCGTCTCAACCGCGCCGCCATCGCCTTTGGGCAAGAGGCAGTTGCTGAATACGGCCTGTCGCGTGACGTGTTCGACCCGGCGGGCAAGGTCAACGGCGCAGCCACATCGCAAGGCGATGCACACAACCGCAGTTATGCCAAACATCTGGCCAACCTGTCGGAGCCGTCGGAATGGCTGGACGCACAGGCGATGCACGCGCTGACCGGATCGCGCCACTACCGCTCAGGGCTCTACACGCCGGGAACGGTCATGTTGCAACCGGCTGGATACATCCGCGGACTGGCCGCCGGGGTGCAACAGCGCGCACGGGTGTTTGAAACCAGCCCGGTCCTGTCGTTCACGCGGGCCGGGCCGTCCTGGACCCTCAAAACCCCCAAAGGACGTGTGGTTGCCGATCAGGTCATCACCGCCGTCAACGGTCATCTGGAGAGCTTTGGCATCGCGCGCGGACGGCTGTTGCAGCTCTTTCTCTTTGCGTCGATGACCGCACCGTTGGATGCGGATGCTCGGGTCCGTCTGGGCGGTGCCGCGCGATGGGGTGTAACCCCGTCTGACCCGATGGGAACGACCATGCGCCGGATTGATGCGGGGCAGGGTGGTCACCGGATCATCACCCGCACCGCCGCCGTCGTGCGCCCGTCGCTCGTGCCCAAAGCCCACGACATGCGCCGCGCCGCGCGCCTGCATGTTCAGAAATTCACCGAACGCTTTCCGACTCTGTCGGGGGTAAAACAGCAATACACGTGGGGCGGTCATCTGTGCCTCAGTCTCAATGGCGTCGCCCATACGCGCGAGGTCGACCACAACCTGTTCAGCGCCTGTGTCCAAAACGGCCTTGGCACGGCGCGCGGGACACTTACGGGGATCGCGGCGGCTGAACGCGCATGTGGTCATACGTCTGACATCACCCGCTATTTCGATGCCGAAGATGACCTGAAACGCCTGCCACCCCAACCTTTTGCGACATGGGGTGCCAATGCCTTTCTGCGGTGGAAAGAGTGGCGCGCGGGCGCGGAATAGCCCGCACCATGCCGGTTCAAAACGTCTGGTTCAGCGCGTCCTCGGCCGGGATCTCACGTTCGCGCCGAGCGATATAGTCCCGCAACGCCTCGTCAACGGCGGGGTCCAACGCAGGCTCTTCATAGGTGTCGAGCAGTCCTCTGGCGTGGGTCAGGGCGCGCTCTGTGATCTCAACACCGCCTTCGGCCTGCCACTGCTCAATGGAATTGTTGTCGAACAGCTCCGGCATGAAAAACGCGGTTTGGAAGTTCTCCTGCGTGTGCGCATGACCCAGATAGTGACCACCCGGCCCAATGTCGGACACGGCGGCCAGAGCGGTGTCAAAGTCGTCCCACTGGACCCCCTGCGCCATGCGGTAGGCCATCGCGCATTGCTCGGCGTCGACAATGAATTTGGCCACCGAACAGTGCATGCCCGCCTCGTTCCAACCCGCCGAATGCCAGATGTAATTTGCGCCTGCGTGCATCACGGCGGACAAGGTTGTGGCGCTTTCGTACCCCGCCTGAGCGTCAAATGTCTTGGCCCCGCCCAAGGTGTTCGACGTGCGCCACGGCACGCCGTAGTGGCGCGCCATCTGCCCGATCATGAAATTCATCATCGAAATCTCTGGTGTACCGGCCATCGGTGCGCCGGACTTCATCGAAACGGTGGACAAATAGTGGCCGTAGATCGCGGGCGCGCCGCGCCGGACCACTTGTGTATAGGCCAGCGCCGACAGCGCCTCGGCGTTCAACTGCGCCACAGATGCGGCCACCGACGCAGGCGTGTTCGCACCCCCCAGCACAAAGGGCGAGCACAGCACAGGCTGGTTGCGTTTGCTAAAGGCGCGCAAAGCCCCGAGCATCGTCTCGTCCCAGACCAGCGGCGAGTTCCCGTTGCAATTGCCGGTCGTGACCGGGTGATCGTCCATGAAATCTGCGCCAAACAGAATGGCACACATGTCCATCACGTCCTCGGCGTTCTTTGGGCTGGTGGTCATGCCCATGAACGTTTTGTCCGAGTGCTTCATCGACGAATAGGTGATCGCAAGATGTCGGTGACTGATCGGATGATCATAGGGTTCGACGATGTGGTGCGCCGATGAATGCAGGGCGGGCATCATATGGCTGAGCTTGTGAAACATCGCCAGATCGTCAAGCGTCGGATTGCGCCGCACGTCGTCCAGATCGCGCAGAAACGGCGCCCCGGTCATGGGAACAAAGATGCTGTTGCGCCCACCCAATCGCACGTTTTTGCGCGGGTCACGCGCGTGGTAGGTAAAGTCCGACGGAATGGTCGCAATCAGGTCGCGCACCAAACCGCGATCAAGGAAAACCGTTTCCCCAACCACCTTGGCACCCGCCGCGCGCCAATCAGCCAGCGCGATATCATCACGAAACACGACGCCCACATTCTCGAGGATGTCCATCGACGCGGCGTCGATGCGCTCCACCTGCGCGCCGTCCATAATCTCGCACCAGGGCAGGGTGTTTGACAGTCCAGGCAGCATCGCGACGTTGGGTGCGCTGCGCAATGCGCGGCGGCTGGCACGGCCACCAGAGCGGGTACGGGGTTGTGACATGTGGGCCTCCCTGTTTCTGGAAACAGGGAACACTGTCACGGGTCAAAGTGTCGGCCCGCATACGAAGCAACTGGCCTCAGAGCGACGTCGAGGTGGGTGGCCGCGACTGCGCCCGGCCGGGTGATCCCGGCCAGACGCCTTGGCGATAGGTTTGGATTAGAGGGTCGGCATCTGAATGGTGCCGGTATACGTGTCGTCGATGTAGACATCAAAGCTGGTGCTGCCGAACGCGAAATTGCGCTCGATCCGCACAGTGCCATAGCGTGACGCCAGCGGTTTCATCGGCACCCGCGCGCGTTTTGCAAACACAGGGTTCTCCGCGTCTTCCTGCGGCTCGGTCCGTCCGATCAGCTCATTGTTGAGATAGACGTCGTAACCCGTGATCACCAACCCGTTCTCGATCTGGCTGATTTCGGTTTTGATGACCTGACCGCGATGGTTGATCGCACCGGTCGATGGCACTTCGCAAGCAACAAGAACAAAGGCAAAAACGAGCGCAGCAACAGCGCGTGAAACAAGACGTATCATGGTATGGGGGGCTTTCGTAATTGTGGTTCCACGGGTGTGGTATCAAGCGTCTGTTGCGTGAACAAGCGCCCACAATGCCGCGGTTTTATTACGGTTTTACGACACGCGAACCGGTGCGCATGATCCACCGGGCGGACGCAAAACGTCCCGCCCAAACAGGCCGTATCATGGTAAAACCCAACAGTCGCGAGCCGCCGCGCCAAGCGGTTCAGGCGGTCGCCATCCCCAACCCTGACAACGCGCGGATGTGGGTGATGATCTCTTCGACCCCGGTGCCGTGGCGCAGCGCGGCAAAGACAAAAGGCCGCGCGCCGCGCATCCGTTTTGCGTCACGGTCCATGACGTCCAGCGATGCGCCCACGTGGGGGGCCAGGTCGGTCTTGTTGATGATCAACAGGTCGGATTTGGTGATCGCAGGCCCGCCCTTGCGGGGGATTTCCTCGCCCGCAGCGGTGTCGATCACATATAGGGTGATGTCCGCCAACTCTGGCGAGAACGTGGCCGACAGGTTGTCGCCGCCGCTTTCGATCAGGATCGCCTCGACCTCCGGGTGACGCTCGCGCATCTCTGCCACGGCGGCCAGATTGATCGACGCATCCTCGCGGATCGCTGTGTGCGGGCATCCGCCGGTTTCCACCCCGATGATCCGGTCCTGCGGCAGGATCTGGCGGCGCATCAGCTCTTCGGCATCCTCGCGCGTGTAGATGTCATTGGTGATGACCCCGATCGAATGTTGGTCCTTGAGGGCAGCGGCAAGGGCTGCGGTCAACGTGGTCTTGCCTGCGCCCACGGGGCCGCCAATCCCGATGCGAAGCGGACCGTTCAACTGTGTCATGTGCGGAATATCCTGTGTGTCAGCGTTTCATGGCGCATGGCCGCGATATCCGCGGCAAAGCTTGTGGCGGACAGATCGTCCAACGTTGCGGTCTCGGCCCGTGTGGCCGTGTCCGTGATGACCGGTGTCAGGGCGGCCAACACCCGCTGTCCGTCGGTCTGGCCCAGGGGCATCGCACGCTGTGCCACCGACACAAGGTTCGATGCAAAGGCGTGCAGATACATGGGCAAGGTCTCTGCCAGCGGGATGCCCATGATCCCCGCCGCACGCCCAACCGCGACCGGATAGGTCAGCCCATCAATCTCGACGCCCCAGACACTGCGCGCCGTCTGGCAAAAGGCAGCGCCTTGCAGGTCGGTCTCTTGCAACCGCTCTGCGCTGGCCGCAAAGGCGCGCGCGGCAGCTTCGGCGTCCGCGCCCGTATCGGCCCTGTGCGCCACGGCCAGCAACACCGCATCCGCCCATCCCGACCCGTGCTGGACAAGCGGGGCAAGCCAGTCCTGCAAACTGGGCGCATCCGTCACAACACCATCGGCAATCACCTGCTCGAGCCCGTGCGAATAGGCAAACGCCCCGACCGGAAAGGCGGGCGACAGCCATTGCATCAGGGTCAGCGCGTGGCTCATGTGTGGCTGTGCGAATGATCGTGCCCGTGGGTGCGCCCGTGACCATAGGCGCCACCTTCGGGTGTGAATGGCTCGACCACCTCGCGGGTCGAGGCGCCGATCTTGGACAGCATGTCGGCCATCACGTGATCCCGCTGGATCAGCAGGCGGGTGTCTTCGATCTGGCACGGTGTGTGCCGGTTGCCGATATGCCACGCGATCCGGTGCAGGCTGTCGCCCGTGACCTCAAGCAAGGGTTCGCGGGCCGCCCGCACCTCGATTTCGGCCTTGTCGGTCGTGATGAGTGCCCCACCATGATCGAGCGATGTCGTTTGCGGCAGATCCACCAGCAACTGCGTGCCCGAGGCGAGCGTCAGAACCTTGCGGCGCAGAAAACGATCCTCGTAGGTGAGTTGCACATGGTCCGCCGGCGTGGCGTGGGTGTGATTGTGATAGGTCTGAGCTGTTTGCATTGGCTGATCATTGGTGCTGAGGGCAGTCCCCGGCCGCCGGGTGGGGGAGTAGCCCCCGCCCGGGGGGGGGCGGTCGGGGGCTGCCCGGCCAAGGGCCGGGCATCTAGTTAAGAGTTAACCGCTCGCTGTTCACAGGTATGTACGGCCTCATTTTGTATTTTGTCGTGAATGATACCTAAAATCACACCGGAGGCATCTACCATAAACTCGGGTGGGAAGTATTCAGTCCTGTCGCCTACAGGGTAGCGAAGGATTAACGTGTCCTTGTGCGCACCCATGCCGGAAAACACATCATTCAACCAATATAGGTGCGTTTCAAAAAGCTGGTACTTGCTGTCTGTGACGCGCCAATGTTCCGGGTAGTTCCAAAAAATAGACTCTTTTTCGGCTTTGCTTCGGACGTCCACCATATTGTTATCCTCCCAAAGGCAGCGCAATTTGTGTCCGTACTTGTTCTTAAGAGTTTCTGGTGCCTCTCCTTTGGCGACCAAAAGGCCTTTCATACCTATCTCGAGCGACAAGGCGAGGCAGTTGAGAGCAGGTATGTCCAAAAATTCTGGCGTGAGCCAAGGTTCCGACGGGTCAAGCACAGTGAGCTTCCTTGCCGCTGTCAGGTAAGATAATGCCAGTTCGTGATATCGCTCTGCAAGGGCGGTCAAAACAAGAAATACCGCTGCGCCATTGGCAGCACCTCGGCGGGGGTGCAGGTCAGCAGTTCGCCATCGGCGCGGACTTCGTAGGTTTCGGGGTGCACCTCAACATGCGGGGTCGCGTCATTCAGCTTGAGGTCTTTCTTGCCAATGTTGCGCGTGTTCTGAACGGCCACGGTATCCTTGGCTAATCCCAGCGACGCACCGATCCCCTCTGCTTGCGCTGCGGCGGACACAAAGGTGACGGCAGAGCGTTCGACGCTGCGCCCATAGGCCCCGAACATGGGTCGCGTATAGACCGGCTGCGGCGTGGGAATGGATGCATTCGGATCGCCCATCTGGGCACAAGCGATTGTGCCGCCCAACAAGACCATCTCGGGCTTGACCCCAAAAAACGCGGTGTTCCACAGACACAGGTCAGCCCGCTTGCCCACCTCGATGCTGCCAATCTCATGGCTGATCCCATGCGCAATCGCCGGGTTGATCGTGTATTTCGCAATGTAGCGGCGCACACGCATGTTATCGTTGTCGCCGGTTTCTTCGGGCAGGGGGCCGCGCTGTTTCTTCATCTTGTCGGCGGTCTGCCAGGTGCGGATCAACACCTCACCCACGCGACCCATCGCCTGACTGTCCGACGCGATGATCGAAAACGCACCCATGTCGTGCAGGATGTCTTCTGCGGCAATGGTCTCACGCCGGATGCGGCTCTCGGCAAAGGCCACATCTTCGGGGATCGACTTGTCGAGGTGGTGGCACACCATCAGCATGTCGAGGTGTTCCTCGAGCGTGTTCACGGTAAAAGGTCGCGTCGGGTTGGTCGACGAGGGCAAAACATGCTCTTCCCCGCAGATCTTGATGATGTCCGGCGCGTGCCCGCCGCCAGCGCCCTCAGTATGAAAGGCATGGATCGTCCGGCCCTTCATCGCGGCCACTGTGTTCTCGACAAAACCGGACTCGTTCAGCGTGTCGGTGTGGATCATCACTTGCACGTCCATGTCGTCCGCCACCGACAGGCAGCAGTCGATGGCACCCGGCGTCGTGCCCCAATCCTCGTGCAACTTCATCGCACAGGCGCCGGCCTTGATCTGTTCCTCAAGGGCCGCCGGCAGCGACGCATTGCCCTTGCCCGCAAAGGCGAGGTTCATCGGGAACGCATCCGCCGCTTGCATCATCCGGCCCAGATGCCACGGGCCGGGTGTCACGGTCGTGGCCAACGTGCCGTGCGCAGGGCCGGTGCCGCCACCCAGCATCGTGGTCAGGCCGGAATGTAGCGCGTCCTCGATCTGTTGGGGGCAGATAAAGTGGATATGGCTGTCAAACCCACCCGCCGTCAGGATTTTGCCCTCGCCCGCAATGATCTCTGTGCCGGGGCCAATGATAATGTTCACACCTGGTTGTGTATCTGGATTGCCCGCCTTGCCCATAGCGGCGATGCGACCGTCCTTCAGGCCGACGTCGGCTTTGTAGATGCCCGTCCAATCCACGATCAGCGCGTTGGTAATGACCGTGTCCACAGCCCCCGCCGCCCGCGTGACCTGAGACTGCCCCATCCCGTCGCGGATCACCTTGCCGCCGCCAAACTTGACCTCTTCACCATAAAGCATGGCGTTGTCGCCACTGCCCCCGGTGGAGGCCGCACCGGCCGCTTCGGCAGTCAGGTCGCGCTCGACTTCAATGAACAATTCGGTGTCGGCCAGACGCACCTTGTCGCCCACGGTGGGGCCAAACATGGCAGCATAGTCGCGGCGGGGGATGGATGTGGGCATTTGTTACGCTCCGTTCACGTTTTGCAATTTCCTACCCACCGTGGAAACGAAAAAAACGTTCAAATACAGATATTTGATTGCTTATTGTGCACGGACTAGTACGGAAAATTCCGGTTTCTTTTTGATGAGAAGTGCATCTTATGCCGGATGTCTTGTCGAAGTGATTCGACTCAATCTCATGGAGAGGCATCCAGTGTCGAGCACAGCATTTTGGCTTCAAGCCATCGCCTACACGATATTTATTTTCGTAATAGTCGGCCAGTACCGTGGCTGGTTTTGAATTCTGCACTCGGGCCGCGCGGCGGATCAGATCACGCCCGACCCACCCTTTAGTCGGGCGTAATCCACTGTTCAGCGCAGGACAAATCATGCTCCGAACACCGCATCAACCGGCACAAGCATGGCCGACACGGACCCATTGGTCTGCATCGCCATGCCGATCACGGCCAGCACCTCGGCGCTGGCCTCCGGGGCATTTATCAGCAGTAAGGTCGCCATCACACCATCGCGAAGATGCGGGCCGGACCACCGGTCCCACCCGGATGCGTCGGCGCACCCACAACCAACGTGGCACCCGCTGCAGGGACATTGTCCAACCCGGCCAGGTTCTCGATCCCATAGCGCCCCGCAGGCAACCACGCATAATGCGTCGCAAAATCCGCCGACGGCCCGTGATCCAGTGACAGCGTATCTACCGCCATCGCCGCCGCCGTGGTCTCTTCCAGCAACATCTGCGTGGCTTCCGGATGGAAGCCGGGGAAGTGTTTCACATCCGCATCGTCATTGCCCACATAGGCCGCAGCATCGCCCGACTTGGCCGCCCAGCCGGAGTGCATGGCGATGCACGCCTTGTCCGGAATGTCACCATTGGCGGCGATCCACGCCTTCAGATCCTCCGGGGTGACCTGCGTATCCGCATTTTCAGCGGCCCGCGCGGCAATGTCGATCACGCAAAGCGGGATCACCAAATCGCTCACCGGAATCTCATCCACAGACGTGCCATCGGCCGAGAAATGCAGCGGCGCATCAATATGGGTCGCCGTGTGCTCATTGATCGCCAGATTGAACAGGTTGAACCCGTGGTCGGCAAAGTTGAACTGCTGTTCCATCGAAATGCCCGGCACACCAAAGAAGGTCGGGAAATCAGGGCTCAGCTTGTGCGTCATGTCCACAACACCGCCGTGTCCCGCAGCCATCGCCGCCGGAGCCGCAGTGACACCGACCGTCGCTGCCGCACCAGCTACCGCCGCCGTGCGGAAAAAGTCGCGCCGCGACAACATCCGCTCCTTCACCGCCTCCATCACACAAATATCGCACATCTTATCGTCCTCCTTTGGGTGTCCAGCCGCCGCAACCGCTCAGAGCGGCCCCATGACCTGTTGGTTGAACCCATAGACCGCGCGCGCGCCACCAATGGGGATCAACCGCACATCACGCGCCTGTCCCGGTTCAAACCGGACAGCGGTGCCAGCAGCAATGTCCAAACGCATACCACGCGCCGCATCCCGGTCAAAATCCAACGCGCCATTGGCCTCGCCAAAGTGATAGTGACTGCCAACCTGTACCGGACGGTCGCCCGTGTTCGCCACATGCAGCGTGATGGCCACAGCGCCCGTGTTCAACTGGATGTCACCCGCTGCGGGGATCACCTCACCTGGGATCATCGTGCCGTCTCCTGCTTAATTGTTCCAAAAATATGCAAATCCATCATCGAATAGGATTGTGCACGGTCACCAGCTTGGTGCCGTCGGGAAAGGTCGCCTCGACCTGCACATCATGGATCATCTCCGGCACGCCCTCCATGCACTGATCGCGGGTGATCACCTGCGCGCCGGCCTCCATCATGTGCGCCACCGAATGACCGTCCCGCGCACCCTCGACAACGGCATCGGTGATCAGCGCAATCGCCTCCGGGTGGTTCAGCTTGACGCCGCGCGCCAAACGCTTGCGCGCCACCTCTGCCGCCATGGCCACCAACAGCTTGTCTTTCTCTCTGGGGGTCAGTTGCATAGTCTAAAGTCTCCAGCACAGCGGCAAACGACCGCCTGTCACATGATCCAGGATGGGCAACAAATGTTGCCGCAACAGGTAGCCCGACGGGGCCAGCATCCGCAGCACCAGCACGTCAGGGGCCAAAAGGCTTGCGCCACCGCTGTCGGGCAACAGCGCGCGCAATCGGTCCAGATGTCGCTCGGCCTCTGGTGCAATGAACGTCAGGCTGACCATGGCTGTGGCGCCACCGCCCACGGCACTGCCCAGCATCCGGGCGCTCATGTCGCCCGCCAGACGCCAGGCGTCCTGCACCAGGGGCACGCCGTCTCGCAGCACCGAAATACGGTCTTCAACCAGCCCGGACACTGCGTTCTCGCCCATGGCAATCCGGCCAATGCACAACGGCTCAACAATCAGCGCCCGCGCACCGGGTGCCAGATCGCACCGCAGGGACCGGCGCAACGCGCACCCGTCAAAGACCAGCGTTTCCTGCGGCAACCACCACAGCGTTGCACCGTCCTCGACCGACAGCTGTGTCGATATGCGCCCGATCTCGCCTGGCTGCGCCCGGTAGGCCCGCTCGCAGGCTTGCGTGGTCAGGGTCAGATGTGTGCGGGTCCCCGCCGTTGCGGCATAGCCAAAGCGGTCGCCGCCCGTCACACCGCCGGACGTGTTCAACAAAACGCCCGACAGGCCCACATCAGCACGCGGAAACACAACCTTGGACGCGCCCTGTTGATACAGGTCGTCAATCACCGTCTGGCCGTCGCGCGCCTTGGTGGTCAGGCGCACGGATCCAATCGCGCGCGGTTGCGCAACTGGCGAAACAGGGATGGGTGTCTGAGCAGTCATGGGCAGGGCAGCGGCCTTCGTATTACGAGGATAAGACCACCCTCCGCCCGCCGGGGCCAGCTTTGCAGCATCAGAGTGCCGGATTTCCCGCACTCCCGCTCAAAATTTAGGCACCCAAGAGGTGCACGAACCTTTCAAACACGCCGCAACAGATAGGTGTCCATGATCCACCCATGCGCCGACCGTGCGACGGCGCGTCGTTCTATAATGCGCGCACTCACATCAGCCAGCCGTCCGGCCTCGAGGATCTGCTCGGGCATGCCCAGATAGGCCCCCCACCAGATGTCAAAGCCATCCCCATCAAGCGCCTGAAAAGTACAATCCCCGTCCAGCATGACCACAAGCGTCTCGCAGTCCGCAGGCCAGCCGTGATCCCGCAGACGCCGCCCGGTTGAAATGGTGACCGGTGCATTGAGCGTGTTGAGCGGAATGGCATGCGCCGCCGTCAGCGCCTGCACAGACGTGATACCCGCCACGACACGCAGTTCCGGCTGCGGGACGAGCCGCGCGGCAATGCGCAAGGTGCTGTCATAGAGCGACGGATCCCCCCAGACCAACAACGCCACCTTTTGGGCGGTTGGGTGTTGCGCCATGGTTGTCGTCCATCGGTGCGCAATCTCGTCATGCCAGGCGTCCACGCGGGCAATATAGGGCAGGGTGTCGTCCCGCACGGGCATGTCGAATGTGGCAACCGGCGCACCTGTGCCGCAAACCTCGTCGATGATCCGCATGCGCAGCCCAGCCAGATCGGACTTGCCTGCACCTTTATGCGGCACCAGAAAAAGGTCGGCTTCGGCCATCACGCGGCGCGCCTCACCGGTCAGGTGATCCGGGTTGCCAGTGCCGATGCCGATCAGGAAAAGCTGGGTCATGTCATGCAAAAGGGCCGCAACTGAGGCGGCCCTTCCTGTCGTTGGATCAATGCGTTACGCAGCGCTGTAGAGGCGCTTGTTGAACAGGCCGCCGGTCTTGGCACCACGCAGTGCCTTGGCCCCGGCCAGCACGCCCAGATCGGCAATCGGCTCGATCAGAACAACCAGCATGTAGGCGGCCCCAAAGGTCATCACCGACGCCATGTTTTCAGCGCCAAAGCCCTGACCATAGATCGCCCAGAACGCGACCCAGGCCACCACACCACCTTGATAGATGGCGGACATCTTGAGCACCTGGGCATAGTCCAGATCCACATAGGCCGTCGCTTGCGGCACAATCCGTTTCGCCAACGCGTGCACGGCGAACAGCGGGAACAGCAGCGTGGTCATGTTCACAAAGAACATCGGCATATCGGAGGGCGCAAAGAACGTGCCTTGCATCAGCAACCCGAAGACAAGGCCAAAGGCCGCAGCAGCAGGGCCGAGCAACAGGAACAGGGTTGTGCCAAGAATGAAGTGGACCTCGGAAATGCCAACGGGGAAATGCGGCAGGATCTCGAAGAACACAAATGTGCCGACGGTCGCCAGAACGGTCCGTACCGCCAATGACGCAAATGCGTGCTGTTTCAGGTCGTCCGCGGCCAGCTTGAAGCTATAGCCCGCGCCCGCAGCGGCGGTTCCATAGGCCAAAGCCATTTTAGCGCCGTCTACGACACCCGGTTCGATATGCATGTTAGTCTCTCCTCGCCACCACCCCGGCGGCCTAATGTTCCGGTCACCCGGTGTTGCGTTCCATGACGGCAGGTCTCCTGACTGCCGGGTCGCTGCGGGGCCGGACCTTCCCAACGCGTGTCGCGTCAGTGGTTCATGCCGGGCCGCTCGCCGGTCACAGTTGCGGGGGCAGTCCGGGATTTGCACCCGGTTCCCTTTTCAGACCCCAAACGGGGCCACCATCACATCGTTACGTTTACATTGATTCCCAAGTCGGACAAGCGCGGAAGCGGCATTTGACGACGCGGAATGGCCATTGGTGCATAAGCATATTTGCAGAACAATGAAGGGAGAGCGGACGCCCTTGGCTTCATTGTTCCTAAAATATGCAAATCAGCCCTCCGCCAGCGCGCCGTAAAGGATCAGCGCGGGCGCTTCACTCACGGATGTGGCCAACCGCATGGCCAGATTTGTGACCGTTGTCCTGTGCAGGGCCTGGGCGGGTGTTGAAACCCCCTCGGCCAGCAGCGCGGGCGTGTCAGCGGGCAAACCAGCCTCGATCAGCATCGCGGCGAATGCGGGAAATGTCCGTTGTCCCATGAACACAACCGTCGTGGCTTGTGCGTCCGCCAGTGCCGCCATGTTGAGGTCTTCGGGCAGCGCCCCACGCACATCGTGGCCGGTGATGAACTGGACCCGCCGCGCAGTCAGCCGCCGGGTCAGCGGAATACCCGCCGCAGCCGCCGCCGCACAGGCAGATGGCACGCCCGGAATGATCTCAAACGGAATGCCCGCCGCCTTCAGCGCATCCGTCTCTTCCTCCAACCGCCCAAACGTGCCGCCATCGCCCGATTTCAGTCGCACGATCCGTTGCCCGTCTTGCGCATAATCCACGAGCAACTGGCTCACATGGTGCTGCTTTGGCGACGGGCGGCCCGCCCGTTTGCCAACCCCAACCAGGTCGGCGCCGGCGCGTGCGTGGCTCAGGATCGGTCCGGCGCTCAGATCATCAAACAGCACTGCATCCGCCCGCTTGAGCCGATCTACGGCTTTCAACGTCAACAGTTCCGGATCGCCCGGACCCGAGCCAACAAAGCTTACGAAACCCGTCATCCGGTTTCTCCGGTGATGAGGTGAAAGAACGTCCCGGTGACATGCCCACGCCACGACCCGCTTTGAGCGGCCGGATTGCCATCGGCATCAAACACCTCTGCCAGCGGGGCGTCCGGTTGGTCGAGGATCGACGAATAGTGAAACTCATGTCCCCGCAGGGCCGCGCCCCTGTCGAAACCGGGGATTGGGTGGGACAACACGGCCCGCCTGTAGCCCAGGTTGAACTTGCGCTTTTCATACGACGTTTCGAGGCCCAGCAGCCCAACCATCTCGTGACGCACGCCGTCCTTGTCGGTCAGACCTGCGCCCAACGCCATGTACCCGCCGCATTCACCGTGCACGGGCTTGGTTTGCGCATGGGCGCGCAGACCCGCCTTGAACGACGTGGCCGCGGCCAATGTGCCTGCGTGCAGTTCAGGGTATCCGCCGGGCAACCACACCAGATCGGCGTCTGGTGCAGGTGCTTCGTCGGCGAGGGGGGAGAAGGGCAGGATCTCTGCCCCCGCGGCACGCCAGCCTGTCACAAGGTGCGGATAGGTAAAGGAAAACGCTGCATCGCGCGCCAGTGCAATCCGTTGCGCGGGTGGCGCGGGCAGCGGGTGTGGCGCGAGAGCCGGGCCTGCGCGCGCCGCTGCCCTGATCGCATCCAGATCGACATTTTCGCGCAGGAAATCGGCGTAGCCTGCGATTGCGGCCTCAAGATCGGGGTGTTCAACCGCTTGGATGAGGCCAAGATGCCGTTCGGGCAGTTTCAGATCACCGCGCCGGGGCAGACAGCCCAGCACCTTGATGCCTGCCTGTTCCATGCCAACCCGTGTCAGCCGCTCGTGCCGGGGGCTGGCGACGCGGTTCAGGATCACACCAGCAAAGGGCAGATCGGGGTTGTAGCTTTTGAACCCGAGCGCGGTCGCCGCCGCCGATTGCGCCTGTCCACCCACGTCAATGACCAGCACTACGGGCCAGCCCATCGCCAGCGCGGTTTCGGCGCTGGACCCAAACCCGGTCTGCCCGCGTGTCGCGACGCCGTCGAACAGGCCCATGGACCCCTCGGCGACACAGATGTCCGCCCCTGCCATCTGAGCACTGATGCCACCCAAGAGGCCCTCGTCCATCGCCCAGGTGTCAAAGTTGAACGACGCGCGCCCCGCTGCGGCCCGGTGAAAGGCCGGGTCGATATAGTCGGGGCCGGATTTGTAGGGCTGCACCGTCAGACCGTCATCACGCAGCGCCCGCAGCAGGCCCAGCATCACTGTCGTCTTGCCCGTGCCAGAGGCGGGTGCGGAAATCATCAGGCCGGGTGGGGTGTTGGGGAACTCAGTCATCGCCGTGGCTCCAGCTGGCCCAGGGGCTGTCTGCAGTTTGGGGGCGGTACCGGCGGTCATAGTCCGTTGAATAGAGGCAGCTTTCGTCAAAGCTTTCTGCGCCGATGGCGCGCCCCACAAGGATCAGCGCGGTTCGGCTGATGCCTGCGTGCATTGCATCCTTGAGGGTTGCGAGCGTCGCGTGGATCACCTGTTCGTCTGGCCAACTGGCGCGGTAGACAACCGCCACCGGGCATTCCGCGCCATAGGCAGGGGTCAGGTCTGTGATCACCTGGTCGAGATTGCCGATGCTGAGGTGAATGGCCAGTGTCGCGCCTGTTGCGGCAAAGTTTGTGAGCGTCTCGCCCTCGGGCATGGAGGACGCGCGTCCGGGCGTGCGGGTCAGCACCACGGATTGTGCAATGCCAGGCAGGGTCAGTTCGGCTCCAAGTGTGGCCGCTGCGGCGCTAAAGGACGGCACGCCGGGGGTCACGGTAAAGGGGATGCCCGCGTTTTTGATCCGCCTCAATTGTTCGCCCATCGCGGACCACACCGACAGGTCGCCAGAGTGCAGGCGGGCAACGTCCTGGCCCTTGCTGTGCGCGGCCTCGATCTCGGCCATGATGTCGTCGAGATCCATGGCGGCCGTGTTGACCACGCGGGCGTCCGGCGGGCAGTGGCCCAGAATGGCCTCGGGCACCAGCGACCCGGCATAGAGGCACACAGGGCAAGCCGCGATCAGGTCGCGTCCCCGCAGGGTCAACAGGTCAGGCGCACCGGGGCCTGCGCCGATAAAGTGAACGGTCATGTGTCTGGTCCTTGGGCTATGGCGCAGGTGGCCATGCGGTCGTCTGAGATGTGGCGGGTGGCAATCAGTTCGGCGCCAAGGCCTGCGCCTGCGAGGGCGGAGGCTTCGGCCACAGACCCCGTGCGGCGCATCAGGCGGCTGAGAAAGGACTGCGTCTCGGTCCTGGCCGCTTCGAGCGGTTGCGGTTGGATCGCGGCGATATCCCAGCCCTGCGCCTGTGCAAAGTCGAGGATCGCCGGGTGGGCGGCCTTGTCATGTGGCACCGCGATCCGGTCAATGTCCGCGTTACAGCCGGTGGCGGACAGCGCCTGCGTCAGACTGAGCGCGGTTGCTCGGGTGGTAAAGCCAAAGCCTGCGACGATCATCGTGTCAGGCTCCATTGAACGACGGGGTAGGCCGAGGACCAGCCGCGTTTGGGTCCCAGCGGGGCCGCGTGGCTGAGGGCGATGCGCATGAGGTCGCCGCCGTGTTCGGCGTGCATCGCGGCCAGCAATGCCTCGCCTTCGAGCGTGACGGCGTTGACGACAAGGCGTGCGGTTTGGGACAGCGTTGCGGTCAGCAGCGCCTTTGACAGACCTCCGCCGACAAAGATGGCATCGGGTGGGGGCAATCCGGACAGGGCTTCGGGTGCGGCGCCGTGTTGGACCGTCAGGCGGTGTGCGACGCCAAGCTTCTCAGCATTTATGGCGATGCGTTCGGCGCGGTCCGCGCGCGGCTCCACGCAGGTGGCGGTGGTGGTCGGGTCGGACAGCAGCCATTCGAGGGCGATGGATCCGGATCCGCCGCCGATGTCCCACAAATGTTCAAAGGGCTTGGGCGCGAGGGTCGACAGCGTGATGGCGCGGACCGGTCGTTTGGTGATCTGTCCGTCATTGAGAAACGTGTCATCGGTCTGGCCCGCGGCTGTGGTCAGCGCAGCGCCGTCGCCCGTCACTTCGATGGCGGCGCAGACCGGATGCTCGAAGGTGCCCCGTAGGATGTTGGCGGTCTGGGTGATGATCTGTTCCTTGGGTCCGCCGAGATGTGCCATCACGTGCAGGGTGCTGTCGCCGAACCCGTGGCCGCACAGAAAGCGGGTCAGGTCGCCCACTGCGTTGCCGTCGCGCAGGGTTACGATCAAACGCTGGCCCTGTGCCAAGTGGCGGCGCAGGCGCGCCATGGGGGCGGCGTGCAACCCCAGACAATGCGTGCGTTCAATCGGCCACCCCAAACGGGCCGCGGCCAGTGAAAAGCACGACACGCCCGGCAATGCTGTCCATTCATCCGGACCAAAGCTGCGGGCGAGGACCGCGCCAGCGCCGAACCAGAACGGGTCACCCGAGGCCAGCACAACCACTCGCTGACCGCGCAACGAGGCGAGGATGGCGATGCCATCGGCATAGGGAACAGGCCAAGGGATGAGATTTGTCCCCGCGGGGACACTTGTGGTTAATGGCGCGTTAACCACCAAATCCAGATGGCGTTGCGGGGCCATGATGACGTCGGCCTGTGCAAGGGCGGCTTGACTTGCGGCACTCAGGCCTGCAACTCCGTCTTCGCCGATGCCGATGATTGTGAGCCAAGGGTCAGACATGCGCGCCAACCTCTTGATCCTTGCCGGAACCATGGAAGCGACGGCCATGGCCAATGCCGCCGCAGAGGCGGGGATGGCGGGTGTTGTCAGCTTTGCAGGCCGTGTGGACCGCCCCAAACGTCAGCCGCTGCCGCAGCGGATCGGCGGCTTTGGCGGTGCGGCTGGGCTGGTGGAGCATCTGCGCCGCACAGAAACCACCCACGTGATCGACGCCACGCATCCATTTGCCGCGCAGATGAGCCGGAACGCAGTTGTCGCCTGCGCGCAAGCCGATGTGCCGCTTGTTGCGCTGACCCGCGCGCCCTGGACGCAGCAAACCGGCGACAGATGGAGCCACGTGCCGGACATTGACGGTGCGGTCGCGGCGCTGGATCAACCGGCACGGCGCGTCATGCTGGCCGTGGGGCGGATGCATCTGGCAGAGTTCGCGCCCAATCCGCAGCATTTCTATCTGTTGCGGCTGGTTGATCCGCCCAAGGACCCGCCGCCCTTGCCGGATCATCATGTGCTGGTATCGCGCGGCCCCTTTACCAAGGCGGATGACACGGCGCTGATGCAAGCGCATGGGATTGATCTGGTTGTGTCCAAGAACGCAGGTGGCACCGGTGCCTATGCCAAGATTGCCGCAGCGCGTGCGCTGGACCTGCCGGTTCTGATGATCGACCGGCCCGCCGTGCCAGAGCGGCAAGAGGCGCATAGCGTGGCGCAAGTGTTTGACTGGCTGCGTCATTCCGGTGTCGACCTTGGGGTGTAGACAATCGGCGCGCCGTCACGGTCAATGATCCGGGTGCGGGACGAGCCGACGATGACCATCGTGCGCATGTCGGCCATGTCCGGTGTGGTGTCGGGCAGGGGGACGATTTTGATCTCTTCGTCGGGACGCGTGACGTTGCGGGCAAAGATGACGGGGCGGTTATCGCCACAGGCGTCCTTGAGCACGTCGAGCGTGCGTTCAAACCCTTCCGGGCGGGACTTGGACCTGGGGTTGTAAAAGGCCATGGCAAAGTCGCCCTCGGCCGCGAGGCGCAAACGCTTTTCGATCAGCGCCCAGGGTTTAAGGTTGTCGCTGAGGTTGATGGCGCAGAAATCGTGACCCAGCGGCGCACCGCAGCGGGCGGACGCGGCGAGCATGGCGGTGATGCCCGGCAAGACCGAGATATCGAGGCTGCGCCAGTGGGCGGGGCCAGCTTCGACTGCCTCAAACACGGCGGCGGCCATGGCAAACACGCCGGGATCGCCCGAGGACACCACGACCACCTTGCGCCCGTCGCTTGCCATTTCGAGCGCGTGGCGCGAACGGTCGATTTCAACGCGGTTGTCGGAGGCGTGCAGCGTCAGGTTGGGGCGTTCCGCAATGCGCGCCACGTAGGGGATGTACCCCACGATGTCGGTTGCCTCGCCAAGGATATCCGACACTTCGGGTGTGATCAGCGCATCATCGCCGGGGCCAAGGCCCGCAATGCGCACCCAACCTGTCACGGGCGGCGTCCTTGGCCATGGACCACGATGATCGAGAAATAGGGCGTCACCTTGCCTTCGGCCTCGGCCAGTTTCTGCACGGTTTCGCCGGGCATGGTGGCAAATTCGACCAGATAGGCGTCTTCGTATTTGCCTGCCTGTTGCAGGGCGCGGCGCACCTTGTCGATGTTGCGCCCGATCTTCATCACCACCAGTGCGTCGGCCTGTTCGATACCGCGCTGCAGCGTGTCTTCGTCCAATGTGCCCATCAGCACGGTCAGGATGTCGTCACCCCAGGTGATCGGTGCGCCCGTGGCGGTCCAAGCCCCGGACATGCCGGTGATGGCAGGCACCACCTGGACCGGGACGTGCGGTTTGAGGCGGGTGTAGAGGTGCATGAACGAGCCGTAGAAGAACGGATCGCCTTCGCACAGGACAACGACGTCCTCGCCGTTTTCGGCCAGGCCGCGCACGTGGGCGGTGCAGTCGGCGTAAAACGCGCTGAGCATTTCGTTATAGCGCGGATCGGTCAGGGGGATTTCGGTGGTGACAGGGTATTCCATCGGGAACTCGATGGCATCGGTGTCCAGCATCCCGTTGACGATCTGGCGCGCCTGTCCTGCGCGCCCGGCCTTGCGAAAGAATGCCACGTGGCGGGCATTGCGCACCAGCCGGTCCGCCCGCACGCTCAGCAGGTCCTGTGCGCCGGGGCCAAGGCCCACGCCGTATACGGTGCCGGCGCTCACTCTTTGCGGCTCGCGATGGCGTTGACGGCGGCGACTGTGATGGCGCTGCCGCCTAGGCGGCCCTGCACGATGCAGCAGGGCACGGGCTGGTCAGCCCAGAGCGCGTCCTTGCTCTCTACCGCGCCGACAAAGCCGACGGGGCATCCGATGATGGCCGCGGGGCGAGGGCAATCGGGGTCCTCGAGCATGTTGAGCAGGTGGAAGAGGGCCGTGGGCGCGTTGCCGATGGCGACAACTGCGCCTTGCAGGTGCGGGCGCCACAGCTCGAGAGCGGCGGCGGAACGGGTGTTGCCCATTTCGGCCGCCAGTTCGCGGACGCCATCGTTGTGCAGTGTGCAGATCACCGGGTTGTCAGCGGGCAGGCGCGGGCGTGTGATCCCTTCGCTCACCATGCGGGCGTCGCAGAGGATCGGCGCGCCGTTTTCCAGCGCCGTGCGGGCCGCATCGACAAAGCCCGGGGAAAAGCGGCAATGCGCCTCAAGCCCAACCATGCCAGCGGCGTGGATCATGCGGACGGCCACCTGTTCCTCGTCCGGGGCAAAGCGGCCCAGGTCGGCCTCGGCGCGGATCGTGGCAAAGGATTGCAGGTAAATGGCCGCGCCATTGGTTTCGTAGGTGTAGGGCATGGGTCAAGCCTTGAAGTCATGGGCGGTCAGGCCGCGCTGGCGGGGGGCATCCCATGGATGGCCGTTTTTAACAAGGTCATACGCGCCGTCGCGGCTCACAAGCGTGGTGTCGGTCGGGCGCGGGTGCGCGCACCCTTTGGTACAGCCCGATACGTGGAGGCCCTTGGGATAGTGCGGTGCGAGGGTCCGGGCGAGGGCGCGTGTATCGACGGATGCCGCAGCACAGCCCGGCGCGCCGGGGCAGGCGTGGACCCTGAGCAATGGGTCGTTGTCGGTTGCGATGAAATCGGTGTTGGTGGTGGGCAAGGCGTCTTCGAGCACAAACAGGCGCCACGGCGTGACCCGCAGCGCGCTGGCGGCACTGTCGTGGATCAACAGGGCCAATGCATCGGCATTCAGGCTGCCGAATGGCGCGCCCCAGATGGCGCCGTTGGTCCACGGTCCGGGACGCAAACGGCGCGCAGGGGCGGCGGGGACTGTCGCAGCCCAGGCGGCTGGTGGTGCTGTGTTGGCCACGTGCCGCGCCACACGTTTTGCCGCGCCGCCGCCGGTGTTCAGAAACCACGTGGCCATGTCGATCAACGCGGGCACGGCATCCTCTTCGGCGATGATGCGCCCTCGGCTGACCCCGTCCAGCCGCAGGATCAGGGCCCCATCCGCCGTCCGCTCAAACCGGAAATCTGCCGGGGAGTCCTGAAGCAATGGCGCGGGTCCGGTGTCGATGGCAATGCCGACTTTGGCGGGCAGCAGTGGCAATTCGTTCAGGCCAGCGACCAATGCGGCATGCAGGCGCGTGGTCAGATCGTCGGGTGTCCAGGTGGGCGTCACCATGATGTTGCGCCGCGCCTCGGTGTCTGCGTCGTTGTCGATCAAACCATGGGTCGCCAATTCGGCGATCAGCTTGGCGTGATCCCCTTCGGCCACGCCGCGCAGTTGCAGGTTGGCGCGGCTTGTCAGGTCCATCAGCCCGTTTCCAAACCGTTGCGACATCTCGCACAGCGCCAAAGCCTGTTCGGCATCCAGCCGCCCCAGACGCGGGCGTATGCGCACCAGCAGGCCGTCGCCCGACATCATCGGCCTGTGCGCGCCGGGGCACCAGCCCTTGACCTGCGGAGCGGCTGTCATTGCGCGGCCTCAAGTGCCGCACGGATCGAATTGCGGCGCGTTTGCCAGAGGCCCGCCGCATCCAGCGCCGCAAACTGATCGACCATCGCCTGATACGCGCCGGGATTAGCGTCTTGCAGGAATGCGGCGACCTCGGGATCCCCCAGCGTGGCGTCGTGATAGGCGTCAAAGAGGTGCGGCCCAACTACATCCGCCAGATGCGCAAAGGCGGCCATGTGATCGAGGGTTGCTGCAATTTCTGCGCCGCCGCGAAACCCGTGCCGCATCATGCCGCGCAGCCAATCGGGCTGGGTCGCGCGGGCCTGCACGACGCGGGCGATCTCTTCGGGCAGTGTGCGGGCGCGGGGGCGGTCGGGCTGGGTGCTGTCGAGGTGATAGAGGGCGGCTTGCCCACCTGTGACGGCTTGGGCGGCGGCAAATCCGGCCTCGTGCGCGGCATAGTCGGAGGCCAGCAGCACGTCCGTCTCGGGCAGGTCCTGCAGGTGGACAAAACTGTCTGCGGCGGCGACGCGGGCGCGGATGCCATGGTCGTCCCTTGTGGCGGTTGTGCCGTCCAGCGCATAGGCGCTGGCGGCAAGCCAGGCGTTGCCCGCCGCCGCGCGCGCGTCATCGGTGAAGGTCTCGATATCTGCACCCATGCCAAGGCCAAAGTTGCCGGGTGCAGGGCCGTAGACCCGCGCGGTTGCGGCGTGCCCGGCATAGGGGTTCCAGTCGGGTGCCTCATCGCGCGCCGCCAGCGCCCGCACCGCTTGCGAGAACAGCGCGGAGAGCGTGGGAAAGACATCGCGGAAGAGGCCCGACACCCGCAGGGTCACATCAATGCGCGGACGGTCCAGATCGGTGATGGGCAGGACTTCGATCCCCGACACCCGCTCTGAGCCTTTGTCCCAGACGGGCTTGACCCCCAAGAGGTGCAGCGCCATGGCAAACTCTTCGCCCGCCGTGCGCATGGTGGCTGACCCCCACAGATCCACGATCAGACCGCGGGGCCAATCACCCTCTTCCTGCAAATGGCGGCGCACGAGCTCTTCGGCCAGCTTCACGCCCTGTGCATAGGCAGCGCGCGTCGGAACACCGCGCGGATCGGTGGTAAAGAGGTTGCGACCCGTGGGCAGTACGTCGCGCCGCCCGCGATAGGGGGAACCGGACGGCCCCCCGGCAATGCGCTTGCCGTTCAGCGCATCGATCAACGCCATCTGCTCGGTCTGCGCCGATACCGCGTCGCCGTCGGGCGCACCTCTGCCCCAGACATGCAGGCCGTCGCCAAATTGGCTTTCCTTGATGTCACAGACAAAACGGTCAATCCGCGTGATTGCCTCGGCGCTGCACGATGCACGGTCGAGGCCCAGATCCTGTTCGACCCCGATGGCCTGCGCCTCGGCGCGGATGTCGTCCTGCAACCGGTCGCGGCGTTTCGGGTCCAGCCCGTCCGCGTTGGAGAACTCATCGAGCAGGGTTTCCAGTCGCAGGAACCGATCCGGCGTGGCACTGGCCTTCATCGGCGGGGGCAGGTGGCCAAGCGTCACCGCACCGATGCGCCGCTTGGCCTGCGCAGCCTCGCCGGGGTCGTTGACGATAAACGGGTAGATCACCGGCAACGTCCCGGTCAGCACCTCGGGCCAGCAGGTGTCGGACAGGGCGACGGACTTGCCGGGCAGCCATTCCAGCGTACCGTGTGCGCCGATATGGATCAGGGCTTGGGTCTGAGTTTGGAGCCACAGGTAGAAGGCGACGTAGCCGTGGCGCGGCACCCGCGACAGATCGTGATAGTCGTCATCGCGCTGCTTGGGGTTCCCGCGTTCGGGTTGCAGGGCGATCAGAACCTTGCCGCGCCGCGTGGCGGGAAAGTGGAAATGACCCGCCTCGGTATCTGCGTCTGGCTTGCCCCAAGCGGTTTCGAGGTCGTCGTGCAAGGACTGGGGCAGACGGGCAAGGGCCGCTTCGTATGCGGGCAGCGGCCATGTGATGGTTTCGGTCGCCAGCGCGTCCGTAACGGGAGTGAGGTCGGTGTCATGGCCCGCAGCGCGTAGATCCGACAGGATTGCATCCGTCGAGGCCAGCGCATCCAGGCCCACCGCATGGGCCATGTTCCAATCTTTGCCCGGATAGGTACTGAGCACCAGTGCGAGCGTCCGTTCGGCAGGCGGTGTCGCGGCCAGATCGGTCCACGCCTTGACCCGGTCCGCTACATTGTCGATGCGCTGGGTGTCAGCCTTGTGGGCATAGCGGGCAAATTGCAGCGCGTCGTCGCGCGGCTGGGGTTCCTTGAACGACGCGACGCCTGCAAAGAGGCGGCCATCAACCTCCGGCAGGACCACGTGCATGGCAAGGTCGGTGGGTGACAGTCCGCGCTCCGCCTCGGCCCAGGCCTCGCGGGTGGAGGTGGCCAGTGCGATCTGGAACACCGGCACGTCGCCCGCATCAAGCGGCGACGCGCCATTTGCACCGATGCCGGAAAAGGCGGTGGCATTGACGATGGCCGCAGGGGACAGATGCGCGATCTGCCGCGCCATCCACGCTGCCGCCTCGGGCGCCTTGAGCGACGGTGCAAAGAGCGCGAGCACCCGGAACCCGCGCGCGCGAAGTGCGGTGAAAAGCGCCTCGATTGGCGACAGGTCGGCGGCGGCCAGATAGGCGCGGTAGAACGTCACGACGACCAGCGGGCGCGCATCCGCGCACAGAACCAACGGGCAGGCGACGCCGTCCTCCGGGGTCCATGCGCCGACTGATGGGAGTGCTTTGGAGCCGCGCACCGGTCCCGCATAAAGGCCCGAGGCCAGTGCCATCTGCGCCAACGCCGCCTGTGCCGCCACTGCGCCGCCGGTGTCGCAGAGATGGGCGAGGCGGCGCAGTGTGGAGACCGGGAGCGTCGAAATCTCGTCAAGCCGGGGGTCCGGTCGACCATCCGCAGGCAGCACCGCCAGCGCGATGCCCTTGGCCCGGCACAGCGCCTCGACCTGCTGTAGCCCGTAGGACCAGTAGGGCACGCCGCCGATCAGGCGGATCAGGATGCCTTTGGCCCCTTCAAGCGTCTGTTCGACATAGGTGTCGACCGACAAGGGGTGCTTCAGCCCCACCAGATTGGCCAGCCGGACGGTTGGCAATTTGCCTTCCGCCCGGTGATACGCCGCCGCGAAGGCTCCGAGGTCGCTGTCCGAGAACGACAGCACCACCAGATCCGCAGGCGTCTGCCCCAGATCGGTTGGCGTCTCGGTCTCTTCGAGCCCGTGGCTTTCGCGGAAAACGACGTGCATAGGTGGCTTTCTTTACTCGGCGGCTGCCAGAGCGTCGGTCAAAGCGGCGCGGATCGCTGTTTCGTTCACGTCGTCATGTTCGGCAATCACGACCAAACGACCCTGCCGCGCCTCATCAGGCCCCCAGGGGCGGTCGAACTGGTGCCGCACACGCGCGCCCACGGCTTGTACCAGCAGGCGCATCGGCTTGCCCGCGACGGCGGCGTAGCCTTTGACGCGCAGGATGTTCTGCGATTTCGCCATGGCTTCGATCCGGGCGACAAGCTCTGCGGGGTCGGCGACTTCGGGGATGTCGATGATGACGCTTTCAAAGTCGTCGTGCTCGTGATCGTCGTGGCCGTCGTGATGGCTGGGCCGCGCGTCCATGTCGTCTTCGGCGGCCGCTTCCAGCCCAAGGATCACACGGGGGTCCACAGCGCCTTCGGCCACTTCGACCACCGGCAGGGGGCGGGGGGCCTCGGCGACGATGATCTCCTTTGCCCTGGCGATGCCGTCGGGACCGGCAAGGTCAGGCTTGGTCAGCAGGATGATGTCGGCGCAGCTGATCTGGTCCTCGAAGACCTCGGACAGCGGCGTTTCGTGATCCAGGCTGTCATCGGCCTCGCGCTGGGCATCGACGGCGGCGACATCCGGCGCGAACCGGCCCGCGGCGACAGCCTCGGCATCGGCAAGGGCGATGACGCCATCCACGGTGATGCGGCTGCGGATATCGGGCCAGTCGAACGCCTTGAGCAGGGGTTTGGGCAGGGCGAGGCCGGAGGTTTCGATCAGGATATGCTCGGGCTGCGGGTCCAGCGCCATCAGCGCCTCGATCGTCGGAATGAAGTCATCGGCCACGGTGCAGCAGATGCAGCCATTGGCCAGCTCCATGATGTTTTCGGCGGGGCAATCGGGGATCGCGCAGGATTTCAGGATGTCGCCATCGACACCCACGTCGCCAAATTCGTTGACGACGACGGCAAGCCGCTTGCCTTGCGGGTTCTGCATCAGGTGACGCACGAGGGTCGTCTTGCCCGAGCCCAGGAAGCCGGTGATGACGGTGACGGGGACTTTGTTCAGGTTGGCCATCTCAGAACTCCTGTGGCGGTATGCGGGCGATGCAGTTTTTGCGGAAATGTTCGGGGCGTTCGCGCCACGGGACCAGCCCGTCGGCGGTGGCGGCGTATTTGGCGATGCCGTCAACAACCATGTCGGCGTCGCGGTCCTCCATCAGGTTGCCGTAAACATAGGTCCAGCGGCGCGCCCCGCCGCGCACGGCGACAGAACAGCCCGATGAGCAGTTGGACAGGCATTCCACGGCCTTCAGCGTCACGCCTTCGGGCATGGCGCGGCCCGCCAGTTCGGCATGCAGCGCCTCGCCGGGGCGGATGCCGCCCTCGGCGATGTCCATCTCGCGGCGGCATTTGACGCAGACCAGCAGTTCCACGGGGGGCAGTTCGGCCATGGTATTTCCCTGTCAGGGGACGGCATGGCAGATGGCGGGCGGCCCAAAAGGCGCATTGTCCCGACACCCGGAACACCCCGCCCGGTTTCGTTTCACGCGGCTGGCAGGTCTCCCGGCTTGCGGATGTCAGGTTTCCCTGTCGGCGGCCCTGCCTTCCCGACGCGGTGGTCAGTGGCTGTGGGCGACCTCTCCGGTCACGGTCGCGGGGGCGGCTGCGTTTTCCAGGGTTTTTCCTACAGAAAAACCCAAGAGCGGCATTCCCTTTTCACCCAAGGCACAAAACCCCGGGCACCAGCCAAACCGTAGTGCGCCCGCCCCGAAACAGAGTCAAGCGCGTTCAGGATGGTGACGCGGCGGTCGGTCGGCTATTTTGCCATGAGAGAGGATCGCGAGATGCCGCAAAAGATCATCGTTTGGGATTTCGATGGCGTGTTGAACGCCAATATCGTGGATGGCCGGTTTGTCTGGGCCGACCGGTTGCAGGCGGACTGGGGGATCGATGTAGCGGCGCTGGCGGGCCACCTGTTTCATCCCGACAGGATCGGTCACATCATGCGTGGACGGGTGGATTTGCGTGACGCGCTGGCCGAATGGCTGGACATGGCGGGCCACGATGTGGATGCCGATGCCTTTCTGGCCTACTGGTTTGCCCGCGATGCGTTGCCCGATGCCGCGGTCATACAACAGTTGAGCCGCCCCGGCGCGCGCCATGTGATCGGCACGAACAACGAACGCAGGCGGGCGCGGTATATCGAGGATCAAATGGGTTTTGGCACCCGCGTCGAGCATATCTTTGCCTCTGGCCGCATGGGGCACGCGAAGCCCGACGCCGCCTATTTCGCGCATATCGAAGACTGGAGCGGTGCGCCCGCGTGCGATCATATCTTGATCGACGATACGCGCGCCAACGTGGACGCGGCAGCGGCGCGCGGGTGGCAGGTGTTTCATTTCACCGACCGGACACGGGATGATCTGGTCGCTTTTCTGGATGTTATGGTCTGAGGCCGGCAAGACCGCTGGCGCTTGCCGCGAAATGATGGCACCAAAAGGGTCGCAATCCCGGAGGACGCCATGGACGACATCACCACCCGCCACAACGCCAAGATGAAAAAGATCAAGGCCGCCCGCGACAAGATGATGGAGACGAAGACCGAGGAAAAAGGTCTGATCATGGTGCATACAGGACCCGGCAAGGGCAAATCGTCGTCCGGGTTCGGGATGATCATGCGGTGCATCAGCCACGGGATGCCCTGTGCCGTGGTGCAGTTCATCAAGGGCAACTGGGACACGGGCGAAAAGACGTTCCTGCGCGACCGTTTTGCAGATGAATGCCGGTTTTTCGTTTCTGGTGAGGGGTTTACCTGGGAAACGCAGGACCGCGAGCGGGACATTGCCGCGGCTCAGAACGGGTGGCGGATTGCCAAGGAACAGATTTTGGACCCAGAGGTGCAGTTCGTGCTGCTCGACGAGATCAACATCGCGCTGCGCTATGATTATCTGGACATCGACGAGGTGGTCGATTTTCTGATGAACGAAAAGCCCGAGATGACCCACGTGGTGCTGACAGGCCGCAATGCCAAGCCCGAGCTGATCGAGGCGGCAGATCTGGTGACCGAGATGACTCTGATCAAACACCCGTTCAAGGATCTGGGCGTGAAGGCCCAGAAGGGCGTGGAATTCTAGGCAGCCATGTCGCGGACCCTGATGGAACACAAGACGCCCCAACATGCAGCGGTCTATGGCTTTTATGAAAAGCTCTATACCGTGATCGACCTGTCTGCGGGGCTGTTGTTTCTGGTCGGGTCGGTTCTGTTTTTCTGGGAGGCCACGACCTATTTCGCGACATGGCTATTCGTGATCGGGTCGCTATTGTTTGTGGCCCGGCCCGCGTCGACCTTTGCGCGTGAATATCACATCGCGAAACTGCCGCTGCCGGGGGATGATGATCCGGCATGACGTGCGTTTGGCATATCGGTCACGCGCCATGATCATCGGCCATTTGCCCGCCGGATATCTGGCCGCCTGCGCACTCGAGGCGCCGTTTGACCGCGACCGCGTCGTGTTCTGGAGCGTGATTGCAGGCGCGGTGCTGCCGGACCTCGACATGCTGCGGTTCTTCTTTGTCGATGACGGGACGGTGCATCACCATACTTACCTGACCCATGATCCGACGCTCTGGCTTAACGTGCTCATCCTCGGGTTTGTGTTCACTTCGCGCGTGTTGATCGGCGTGGGCATCGGGACGATGCTGCACATGCTGCTCGACACGATCGCGGGGGCGATCGTCTGGGGCTATGGGCCGTTGTCGGTGTCCGGCCCCATTGTGACTGTGCCCGCGACCCAGGATCATTGGGTGCTGTCCTTTGTCCTGCATTGGACCTTTGCGGTTGAATTGGTGCTTTGCGCGGCGGCGACATACGTATTTTTGCGCCGTAGGGGACGGGTATGACCAAGGCCCTAATGCTCCAAGGCACGGGCTCCAATGTGGGCAAATCCATGCTGGTGGCGGGCCTGTGCCGGGCGGCTGTCAAACGGGGCCTGTCGGTGGCACCGTTCAAGCCGCAAAACATGTCCAACAATGCCGCCGTCACCGCGAACGGGGGCGAGATTGGGCGCGCGCAGGCGTTGCAGGCGATGGCGTGCCGCCTCGCGCCACATACGGACATGAACCCCGTCTTGCTGAAACCCGAGACGGATGTGGGCAGTCAGGTGGTGGTGCAGGGCAAGCGTCTGACCACAGTCAAGGCGCGCGACTATGCCCGCCTCAAGCCGACGCTGATGGATCCGGTGCTGGACAGCTTTAACCGGCTGAAATCGAGGCATGATCTGGTGTTGGTCGAAGGGGCGGGCAGCCCGGCCGAGGTCAACCTGCGCCCCGGCGACATCGCCAATATGGGCTTTGCCCGCGCCGCCGATTGCCCGGTGATCCTGGCCGGAGACATCGACCGGGGTGGCGTCATTGCGCAGATCGTCGGCACGCAGGCGGTGATTGACACAGATGATGCGGCCATGATCGCGGGCTTTCTGATCAACCGGTTTCGTGGCGATCCGCGCCTCTTTGACGATGGCTATGCGATGATCGAGGCGCACACGGGCTGGCGGGGGTTTGGTGTGGTGCCGTGGTTTGGTGACGCCTGGAAATTGCCCGCCGAAGACGCGCTCGACATATCGACACCGCAGCGTGAGGGCGGGCTGCATGTTGTCTGCCTCAAGCTGTCGCGCATCGCCAATTTCGACGACATGGACCCGCTGGCCCATGAGCCGGGTGTGCGGGTGACGATGCTGCATGCGGGGCAGGCCTTGCCCGGTGATACGGATGTGGTTGTGATCCCCGGCAGCAAATCCACGCGCAGCGACATGGATTTTCTGCGGGCGCAGGGCTGGGATGCGGACATCTACGCCCATGTGCGCCGGGGTGGGCATGTGCTGGGCATTTGTGGCGGGTATCAGATGCTGGGCCATGCCATCGATGACCCGGACGGGATCGAGGGCGCGCCGGGCAGCGCGGCGGGGCTGGGCCTGCTGGATGTGCGCACGGAAATGACCGGGGACAAGCGTCTGACGGAAACGCAGGCCGTTCATGCGGACAGCGGACTGGCCGTGACTGGCTATGAGATACACAAAGGACGCACAACCGGGCCGGACTGCGCCCGTCCGTTTGCCCGGATCGGGGACAAGGCCGATGGCGCGATCCGAAGCGATGGGCGCGTCGTGGGCAGCTATTTGCACGGGATGTTCCGCGACGATGCGTTCCGGCGGCATTGGTTGGCCGGTTTGGGGGCCAGTGCTGGCAACGCGGGCTATACGCAGACGGTTGAGGCCACGCTGGATGCGCTGGCCGATCACCTTGAGACCCATCTGGACGTGGACGCGATTTTGGCTTGCGCCCGCTAGGCCTCTGACCGACAGTCGCCGGCATGCCGCATATCACCTTGGAATATTCCGCCAATCTTGACGCCCATCTGGACATGGGCGCGCTCTGTGTCGCGCTCAAGGATGCGGCGGCGGCCACGGGCATCTTTCCCCCAGCGGGCATTCGCGTGCGTGCCTTTGCGGCGCAGCATGTTGTGATTGCCGATGGTGATCCGCAGCACGGTTTTGTCGACATCAACATCCGTCTGGCCGCCGGGCGCGACGCTGCGGCCAAAACGCGTGCGACGGATGCGGTGTTTGCAGCGGCCCAGGCCTTTACCGCCGATGTGATGGCTGCGCGGCCCTTTATGCTGTCGTTGGAATTGCGCGAGATCGACGCGACATACAGTCGAAAGGCCAGCTCGATCCGCGACTACTTGCCGCCGGACATGCACTGATCAGTCAAAAGTAAATTCCGGCAACTGGTCAAAGGCTAACGTCAGCGCCTCGCCCCACCCATTCGACACAGCCTGATAATAGGGGTCGTCCTGTTCGATCCGGGCGGCGTGACCGATGGCAAGGCTGTCAGCGTCATAGGCAATGTAGTCGAGGGGCAGGCCCACGCTGAGGTTCGATTTGATCGTGGAATCAAAGCTGACCATCAGCAGTTTCAGCGCCTCTTCAAACGACATCTCGGGACGCAGTGCGCGCACGAGGATCGGCTTGCCGTACTTCGCCTCGCCGATCTGGAAAAACGGCGTGTCGTCCGAGGCTTCGATAAAGTTGCCCTCGGGATAGATCAGAAACAGGCGCGGTGCGGACCCGGCGATCTGGCCGCCCACGATCATAGTCGCGCCAAAAGCGCCGTCGGCCTCCATGCCAGTGGTGGCATTGGCGGCGATCACCTCCTTGAGGGTGCGGCCCACCTCGCGCGCGATCTGGAACATCGACGGCGCTTCGAGGATCGAGGGTTTGCGGTCTTCGGGCGCTTTGGAGCGTTCGTCCAACAGGCTGATCACAGATTGCGTGGTGGCAAGGTTGCCCGCCGTCATGATCACGATGCTGCGTTTGCCGGGGATGTCCCAGCTGTGCATCTTCTTGACGGTCGAGATGTTGTCCACGCCTGCATTCGTGCGCGTGTCCGACATGAAAATCAGCCCGGCATCCAGGCGCAATCCCACGCAATAGGTCATAATCTGGTGTGCCCTTGTCCCGAGTCGCCTAAATCTGCGCTATTGTTGCTGGACCTGCAAGGACACCGACATCGCCTCGCCTGCAAGACCATAGCGCAGGCCCGAAATTGGCGCGGCGCCCCGGTAATCCAGACCCGTTGCCACACGGATATAACGCGCGTCGGGCGAAATGCCGTTTGAGACGTCGAACCCGACCCAGCCGAGGCTTGGCACGTGGACCTCGGCCCAGGCGTGGCTGGCGTCCTGATCAACGCGGTCGTTCATCATCAGATAGCCCGACACGTAACGCGCCGGAAACCCCATGGCGCGTGCGGCAGTGATGAACACGTGCGCATGGTCCTGACAAACGCCGTGGCCGAGGGTGATCACATCCTCTGCGGTCAGATCGGGCGCGGCCTGATCGGTTGAATAGGGGATGCGCGACAGCACCAGTGCCGACAGCGCGTGCAGCGTGCTAAGGTCGTCGTCCTGACGTGTCGTCGCCGCGACAAGGGCGGCGGTGCCGTCACCGGGTTTGGTCAAATCGGTGCTGCGCTGAAACAGCCACAGCGGCACGAAACCGCCCTGCGGCCCGACCACGCCTGCGCGGTCTTCGGTAGTGACTGTGCCGCGGCAGATGATCTCGATCTCGGATTGTCCGGGGGTAAAGCTGACCAGATCGACAGAGTTGGCGTGTTCGTCCTCGAACGCCACTTCGACTTGCCCGCCCAGCACTTCGATGTCCCAGGTTTCGACCAGTTGACCGGGGCGCGATTTGGGCCGCAGCCGCACCTGTTGCAGGCCATATGGCACAGGCGCGTTGTAGGTATAGTGCGTCCGGTGTTCGACGTTCAGTCGCATGGTCATTCGGTGAACCTGTAGTCAATTTCGATCTGGCGCCCCAACCGGGCGCTGTCGGCCAGAAAATCCGAGATGAATTCGTGCAGGCCGTAGTCAAAGATGGCGTTCATGTCATGGGCCTTGAACTTGTGGCATAGGGTCTCGGCCAGCGCGTGACAGGGGTGGCGCGTGTCGTATTCCTGCGCAATGAACCCAAGGTTTTCGCCGATCTTGCCATAGCAGAATGCAAGGCTGCGGGGCAGGCGCCCATCAAGGATCAGAAACTGGGCAATGGCGCGCGGGTCCGTTTCGCCTTCGTGCAGGGTCTGGTAGGCCCGTGTGGTCGATGTTGCACGCAGGATCGTGTCCCATTGCACGTTGTCGGACGCACTGCCCACCAGCCGCACAGAGGGCAGCAGAATATAGTATTTCTGGTCCAGAATGCGCGCTGTGTTGTCCGCCCGTTCAAAGAAGGTACCGATGCGGCAAAAGTTGTAGATGTCGTTGCGCACCATCGACCCATGCGACGCACCCCGCACGATGGCCGTGCGCTGGCGGATCACCTGCAAGACGCGCGGCAGGTCGCGGTCGGCAATGGGTTGGGCCAGTAGTTTCTTGAGCACCATGTAGCATTCGTTCACCGCCTCCCAAACCTCGCGGGTCAGTGCGGTGCGCACGGTGCGCGCATTGGTGCGTGCGGTTTCGATGCCCGCCATGACACTGCCGGGATTGCCCGGATCGCGCAGGAGAAAGTCGATGATCTTGGGGCCATCGGGCGCGCCATGTGCCGCCTCGTAGGCCGATTTCAACCCGGTCGAGGACAGGATGGCGGTCCACTCGCTTTCAGCCGCACTGGACCGCGTCAGCGAGATGCGCAGGCCCGCATCGATCATACGCGCGGTGTTTTCGGCCCGTTCGAGATAGCGGAACATCCAAAAGAGGCCGCCAGCGGTCTTGCCCAACATCGCGCTACTCCTCCAGCACCCAGGTGTCTTTGGTTCCGCCGCCCTGGGACGAGTTCACCACCAGCGACCCCTCGGTCAGGGCCACGCGGGTCAGACCGCCGGGCGTGATCTCGATCCGGTCGGGCGACACCAGCACAAAGGGGCGCAGGTCCACATGGCGCGGCGCAAGCCCCGCCTCGGTCAGGATCGGCACCGTGGACAGCGCCAGCGTGGGCTGGGCGATGTAGTTGCCGGGGTTTGCCTCCAGCTTGGCGCGGAAGGCCGCGATTTCCTTTTTCGACGCGGCCGGTCCCACCAGCATGCCGTAACCGCCTGATCCATGGACCTCTTTGACAACCAGATCGGCGAGGTTGTCGAGCACGTATTTCAACGCCTCGGAGTCTGAACAGCGGTGCGTCGGTACGTTTTGCAGGATCGCCTTTTCGCCGGTGTAGAATTCGACGATGTCGGGCATATAGCTGTAGATCGCCTTGTCGTCCGCGATACCGGTGCCGGGGGCATTGGCGATTGTGACGCCGCCTGCGCGGTAGACGTCCATGATGCCCGGCACGCCCAGCATGCTGTCGGGGTTGAACGTCAACGGGTCCAGAAAATCATCATCAACACGGCGGTACAGCACGTCGATGGGCTTGTACCCACGGGTTGTGCGCATCGCCACACGCCCGTCAACGACGCGGAGATCGTGACCCTCGACCAGTTCCGCGCTCATCTGATCGGCGATGAAAGCGTGTTCGTAGTAGGCCGAGTTGTGGATGCCCGGGGTCAGGACCGCCAGCGTGGGCCGCCCTTCGCAGGCGTTGGGTGCGCAGGCTGACAGTGACCGACGCAGGGACCGCGGGTATTGGCTGACCGGCTGCACTTTGACCTTCGAGAACAGCTCGGGGAACATGTGCAGCATGGTCTCGCGGTTCTCGAGCATATAGCTCACCCCAGACGGGGTCCGCGCGTTGTCCTCGAGCACGTAAAACTCGTCATCGCCCGTGCGCACCAGATCAGTGCCAACGATGTGGGTATAGATGTCGCCTGGCGGGGTCATCCCGATCATCTGCGGCAGAAAGGCGTCGTTGCGCGCGATCATCTCAGCGGGCAGGCGGCCTGCGCGAATGATCTCTTGGCGGTGATAGATGTCATGCAGGAACGCGTTGAGCGCGCGCACGCGCTGTTCAATGCCTTTGGCGACCTTGGCCCATTCGCGCGCCGCCATGATGCGCGGCACCAGATCAAAGGGGATCAACCGTTCGGTGGCGTCCGGGTCACCATAGACATTGAAGGTCACGCCGATCAGCCGGAACAGCGCCTCGGCCTCTTCGGATTTTGCCAGCAGGCGGGCGGTGTCCTCGTTCTTGAACCACGCGCAGTAGTCTTCGTAGGGGGCACGCGGACCGTTGCCGCGACCAGTCATTTCGTCGAAAAACTGTGTTTGCTTGGCCATGCCATCCAGCCTGCACATTATCTGTGCCCTCGCAACCGGCTTGCTGAGCAAATGGCCTGATCTGCTGGATTTTGACCAAAAAACAGGCGTTTAAGTCGGGGCGCAGGTGTCAGATGACATAGGTATCGAGGTCTTCGGCAACGGACCAGTCCACCGTACTGTGCACACGCGCAGGGTCAAAAGACGCATCCATATGGCGGCGGAAATGGGTCAGCAGCACTCGCTTGACCCCGCTTGCCGTTGCCATGTCCACGATCTCTTGTGGGCTGGGCGACAGGGCCATCATTTCCGCACTGGCGGGGTCGATGTCCAGCCGGTAGCACCAGTGCAACAGCAGGTCCGCGCCGCAGGCCATGGCGGTCAGTTTCGCACTTGGGCCAGCGTCGCCTGAATAGACAAATCTGCGCCCCTCTGCGGCGACGGCAAAGGCGAAACAGTCGAGCCAGGGTTGCGCATGCGGCACCTCGCAGGTGCTGATCTGCCAGCCGCCGTGATCATGGCGGTGATCCGGGCCGATCTCGGTCACAACCGGCTGCGGCCAGGCACGGGGCAGAGTGCCGCCGCGGCGTACCCAGACTTCCTTGCTTTGCGGGACTTCGGTGCGCGCGGCGAGGTCATGGGCAAACACCCCGTCCGTCCCGAACAGGCGGTCGGTGACCCCGGCCAGCGGTGCGGGTCCAAACACCCGCAAAGGGGCTGCGCCTTCGTCCCAGGCGGCGTGGACCAGACGGGCGTAGTCCATCATGTGATCACTGTGCAGATGGGTAAAGTAGAGGTGCGTGATGTCGCCGGGGCGCTTGCCTGCCCGCAGCAGGTTGTCAAAGACCCCGCCGCCGCAGTCAAAAAGTACGGTGTCGCCACCCACCTCCAACATATAGCCTGACGAGGCGCGGCGCGCATACGCTTCGGGCGAGCCGGAACCGAGGATCGTCAGCTTCATGGCCCACGCTCCGGTGATGGGGGCGGGGGCGTTGCGCCGGGCGCACCAAGGGCCAGCGCCGCCTCGCGCCCCCCGTGGTGTGCGATCAACGCCGCCTGATCGGCAAAGGCCTGCGCATTGGCCGCCTCGGTGTCGCACATCGCCTCTAGCTGGGCGTGCAGGCGTGCGCGAACGGCGTCATAGGCCGGGTCTGTTGCCAGATTGGTCAGCTCTTCGGGGTCGGCAATGAGGTCGTACAACTCGTCCTCAAATCCCATGTACCGGATCAGTTTGAAGCGCCCTTGTCGCAGCATGAAGGCCCCGGAAACCGCCCCTGCGGCGTGATATTGGCTGAGCACCGGGCGGTCGGGTTCCGGGTCTACGATGATGTTCCGCAGTGGTTTGCCATGTCCCACTGGTTCTGCGCCAAAATGGTCGGTGAGTGTGGCCGTGACATCCAACAGGTCAACAGCCGTGTCACATGTGCCGCGCGCCACGTTTGGGCCCGCCATAATCAAGGGAATTGCCACGCTTTCCTCATAAAAGTTGGATTTGCCCCACAGCCCCCGCGCGCCAGCGTTGTCGCCATGGTCCGAGCTGTAGATCACCGTGGTGTTTTCAGTCAGGCCTGCGCGGTCCAGCGCGGTGAGGATCTGGCCCACACTGTGATCCAGCCAGGAACACAGACCATAGTAAGACGCCAAGGCGACCTGTCGGTCCGCCTCGCTTTCAAAATGCGCCTCGCTGTCCATGAACGCATTCTGTTTGGCGACCCATGGATGGCGGACATATCCTTCGGCGGGATGCGCCTTGGGCAGCGGCAGGGTGTCATGGGGATAGAGGTCATAGAATGGCTGCGGCACGACCAGTGGGAAATGCGGCGCCACGAGGCCTACATACAGACACCAGGGTTCCGGGCCTACCGCGTCCAACCAATCACAAGCGCGCCGCGTTACCTCCGCATCGTAGTCGGTGTAGCTGCTGTTGCCCGGCCCCAATTGCGCGCCCAGCATTGGCTCGGATGCGATCTTGCGCGTGGCTTCGTCGCGCAGGCTGGCCCAGACCATGCCCACACCGCCCGCCACCATCATCGGGTGGTGCATCCGGTCGAACCCCGTGGCGTCATCCGTGTTGCGATAGTGCAGTTTGCCGATGCTCTCACAACGCACACCGCACGCCTGAAGCGCGTGGCCCCAACTGGGCATGGACCCGGTGTAGGGCATCGCATTGTCCCACGCCCCGGTCTCGTGCACGGGCCGACCCGTGGCAAGGCTGGCGCGTGCAGGCACGCATATCGGGCTGGGGGTATAGGCGTTTGTAAACCGGGTGCCGCGTGCGGCCAGCGCGTCCAGATGCGGGGTCTGAACCACACTGTGCCCCGCGCATCCCATCGCCCGCGCCTGGTGTTCGTCCGACAGGATAAACAGCAGGTTGCGCCCGTGCGCCATGTCAGAAATCGCGCCGTTGGGCCGCCGCTTCGAGCCGGTCGAGGACGCTGAACACCGTGGCCACCTCGTCCTCGGACAGGTCGGCCATCAGAACCTTCTGGCGTTCGCGCATCATCGGCAACACCCGATCATAGAGCGCGCGCCCCGAGGCGGTCAGCGCCAGAATACTCTGCCGGTGGTCGGACGGGTCCACATGGCTGTCCATATATTCTTTGCGGATCAGTGACTTGACCGCCCGCGACACCTGCGCCTTGTCGATCTGGCCCTCACGGACCACGGCGGCCATGGTGCTTTGGCCCACATCCGCAACAAGTATCATCACTCGCCACTCGGTTTGCCCGATGTCGGAGTGGGTGCTCAGGATGTACTGGGCCTGGCTGTTGATCTGTGCCTGTAGCCGGCTCAGACGAAAGGTCAGGAACCCGCTCAGCTTCAGCGGTGGCTTATCGGGAGGCGTGGTGCTCATGGGACCACCATGTTGAAATTGGTTGACGGGTCAACATATTTTCTGTCTGCTTTGGCCATTGTCGCCTCAGATTTTACAGACGAAAGAGTGCAATGCGACCCAATATTCTGCTCATTTCCGCAGATCAGCAGCGTGCCGACTGTTTCGGGTTCAAAGGGCGCAACGTCAAGACGCCGCATCTGGATGCGCTGGCGGCTGCCGGTACGCATTTTGATGCCTGCATCACCCCTTGTGTGGTCTGCCAACCGGCGCGCGCCTCGATGCTGACTGGGCAGTTGCCGCGCACGCATGGGGTGCACGACAACGGCATCGACCTTGACCCCAAGGTGGGCGCGCGCGGATTTGCCGGGATGCTGGCGCAGGACGGCTATGACACCGCCTATTTCGGCAAGGCGCATTTTTCAACATATCATACGTTCGAGGCCACGGGCACGCCGGAATGCCTGAAATCCTCAGCCCGCTATCCCGACGACTGGTACGGGCCGTATATGGGTTTTGACCATGTGGAACTGGTGCTGGTCGGTCACAACTGGTGGGCGCCTGAAACGCCGCCCGGTGGGCAACATTACGAACGCTGGTTTCACGCAGATGGACAGGGCGCCGACAAGGTCCGCATGATGTGGGAAAACGCGGGCGACACCCGTGGTGCTGCACAGACGTGGCATTCGCGGCTGCCGGAGCAGTGGCACAACTCCACCTGGATCGGGGATCGTACCTGCGCATGGCTGCAACAGGACCATACGGAGCCGTTTTGCACCTGGGTCAGCTTTCCCGATCCGCACCACCCCTTTGATGCACCCGAACCGTGGTCGCGCCTGCATGACCCGGCAGAGGTGGATCTCCCTGAACATCGGACGCGCGATTTCACCGGCAGGCCCTGGTGGCACGAGCAGGTACTGACCGCTGAGCCCGAGGGGGCGGGCGCGGACATCCGCAAAAGCTATAGCCGCATCCCCCCACAGACCGACGACCAATTGCGCGAGATCATTGCCAACACCTATGGCCAGATTGCGTTGATTGATCACAACGTGGGCCGCATTCTGGACGCGCTGGAAACGGCGGGGTTGGCCGAAAATACGATTGTGATCTACGTGTCCGATCACGGCGACTGGCTGGGCGACCACGGGCTGATCCTCAAGGGGCCGATGCACTTTGACGGGTTGCTCAAGGTGCCGATGATCGTGCGCGGACCCGGCGTGCCAGCGGGCGCGCGGGTGGATGACCCGGTCTCTACCCTCGATCTGATGCCGACCTTTGCCGACCTTGCCGGGGCAGAGCCGTTGCACCCGGCACATGGCGCGTCGCTCCGACCGCTGTGGGAGGGGCGCGGCAATCGCGACTTTGCCTACAATGAATGGGAGCTGTTGCCCACGCGCACCGGGGTCGCGCTGTCGCTGCGCACGGTGCGAACCCGCACGCACAAGCTAACTGTCGATCTGCAATCCGGGGCGGGCGAGATGTATGATCTGGTCGCAGACCCGAACGAGCGGTTCAACCTGTGGGACGATCCGGCGCATGGCGATGTACAGGCCGAGTTGATGGCGATGGTCCACAGCCGCCCCGATGATGCAGGACCAATCCGCGCGCAGGTTGGCATCGCTTGAACCGTGTCGCCTTGCGGCGCCCTTCCCTCGGGTCGGCTGTGGACATGGCCGCGCATTCCGGCCACGGTGCCACCAAAAGGGAGGATCACACCATGGACATGTCATTCACACTTCGCCCGGAAAACCGCGATCTGCTGAACCGCGTGTCAGCCATGATCCGGGACGAGATCATACCCATGGAGGATGAATACGCCGCCGAAGTCGCCAAAGGTGACCGCTGGCAATACACCGACCGCCAGACCGAGATCCTCGAAGGGTTGAAGGCCAAGGCCAAGGCGGCGGGCCTGTGGAATTTCTGGCTGACCGATAGCGACAAGGGGTTTGGCCTGTCCACGGTGGAATACGCGCATTTCGCCGAAGAGATGGGCAAGACGCCTCTCGGGGCCGAGGTGTTCAACTGTTCCGCCCCCGACACCGGCAACATGGAGGTGTTCGAACGGTACGGCACCGACCAGATGAAATCCGACTGGTTGGCGCCCTTGCTCGAAGGGAAAATCCGCTCCGCCTATCTGATGACGGAACCGGATGTCGCGTCCTCGGATGCCACCAACATCTCGATGTCCTGCGTGCGGGATGGCGACCACTATGTGCTGAACGGCGAGAAATATTGGGCCAGTGGTGCGGGTGATCCGCGCTGCAAGGTGTATATCGTCATGGTCAAGACCGGCGGCGACGAAAACCCCAAGCACAAGCGCCAATCGATGATCGTTGTCCCCGCGGGGACAGAGGGGATCGAAGTGCTGCGCCCCATGCTGGTCTACGGCCACGACGACGCGCCGCACGGGCACATGCACATCCGGTTCACAAACGTCCGCGTGCCGGCTGAGAACATTCTGTTGGGCGAGGGGCGCGGCTTCGAGATTTCCCAAGGCCGCCTCGGGCCGGGCCGCATCCACCACTGCATGCGCGCCATCGGTCAGGCCGAGGCGGCGCTGGAACTGATGTGCAAACGGTCGCTGTCCAAAGAGGCGTTCGGCAAGCCACTGGCGCAGTTGGGTGCCAACTATGACATCATCGCTGAGGCGCGGATGGACATCGAAATGGCGCGACTTCTGTGCCTCAAGGCCGCGTGGATGATGGATCAGGGTGACGCCCGCGCAGCCGCGCCATGGATCAGCCAGATCAAGGTCGTGGCCCCGCGTGTGTCTCTCAAGGTCATCGACGAGGCGGTGCAGATGCACGGCGGACAGGGCATCAGTCAGGACACGCCGCTGGCCAATGCCTGGACCCACCAGCGGACCCTGCGTCTGGCCGATGGGCCGGATGCCGTCCACCGCCGTCAGGTCGCACGTGCGGAGCTGAGGAAATACACCCAGCGTCCGATGTAATCCGGCATCGCCGTACCCGCTTTTGTGTTGCGCCTGTCCCACATGACCTTGCGTAACAGGCCACGCACACCCACCTCTGTGCGGTGGACGCGGATCGTCCTTGCGCGGGGCGGGCCTTTGTCGGACCCTTCGGATATGGGACAAAGCATGGACCGGTAGGGGCCGGTGTTGGATGATGGATTGCTCTTGGACAGAACTTCAGGCGCTGGGCGTGCGCGCAGCCAGCGGTGCGCAGGTGCCCCCGGCACAGGCGCTGGCCTTTGGCGCGATGCTTGCCCGGCATCTGGCGGATGGCGGCAACGAAGCGCCGGTCACAGACGCATTGGCCGCACCCGGCCGCATCCGCGCCATGGCTCAAACCGTTGAGGATCTGGTCGAGGCGGCGTCGGTTACCGCGAAACCCGTTGCCACGTCGGAACAGGATGCCGGTCGGCGCGCGCTGTTGATCAGTTGGCTGAGGGGGTTGCCGTGCCAAACGGAAGTCTCGGTCATGGGGGACAATGTGCGTGCAGATCTGACCTTGTCAGAACCCAGCACCCGGTCACGCCCTGCCCACATCGCAGTCAGTGCCGATTTTGCGTCACATCTCAATGACTTGGCTGACCGCGCCCATGTGCCAAAGGGTATCAACGCCCATCAGGGTGGCGCAGGCGCGGGGCTGATGGGCCTGGAGTAAGGCCTGATCAATCCGCCGAAAACGGATCGTCCTCATAGCCAACTCCGGCCAGATATAGACCGCCCGGCGGGCAGACAGGCCCGCAGGTCGCCCGGTCACGCGATGCCAGCGCATCCGCCACGCTCTGCACATCCCGCGATCCCGCGCCCACACGCTCCAGCGTCCCGACAAAGCTGCGCACCTGATTGTGCAGGAACGACCGCGCGCGCACGTCGAAATGCGCTTCGGGCCCATGTGGGCCGTCGACTTGGGTCACATCCAGCCGGTCCAGCGTCTTGACCGGGCTCTGGGCCTGACAGATCGACGACCGAAAGGTGGTAAAGTCATGTTTGCCGATCAAATGGTCTGCCGCCGCCTGCATCGCCGCGATGTCCAGCGGCTGATTGACCCGCCACACCAAGTCGCGCAGATGCGTGACCGGCGCGCGGCGCATCAGGATGCGGAACAGATACCGCCGCTCGCGGGCCGAGAACCGGGCGTGCCAGTCTTCGGACACGCGCGCACAGTCCAGAATGGCCACCGGTGCAGGCTTGAGGTGATGGTTCAACGCCTCCGACAGGCGGAACGGATCCCAGTCCTTTTCCATGTCGCAATGGGCGACCTGCGCCAGACCATGCACGCCGGTATCGGTGCGCCCAGCGGCGACGATGGAGTGGTCACGCGGCTCCAACCGGGCCAGCGCGGCCTCGATCGCACCTTGCACGGTGGATTGTGCGACCTGTCGCTGCCACCCGGCAAAGGGGCCGCCATGGTATTCGATCTTGAGCGCGTAACGGGGCATGTGCGCGACCTAACCCGCACGCCGCTGCCTTGCAATCCCGAGGTGGTCCACCGGACAAGGGGGAACCTGCGGCACGCAATCCCACTGGCGAGCGGCGCATGGCCTGCCTATGTTGGCCAGCAGGATCAAAAGGGGACGGCCGCGTGGTGCTGACGACAATTGCCGATGGCGTGCTGGATGTTGCACAGGGCATCTACGACACGGGCGCGGACCTGCTGGGCGAACCGACCATCCGTCTGGGCGTGACGGGACTGGCGCGGTCGGGCAAGACTGTGTTCATCACATCGCTGGTCGCCAACCTGCTGGACTGTGGGCGCATGCCGCACCTGCTGGCCGCCAGCGAGGGGCGTATCGCCGCGGCTTATTTGCAGCCACAGCCCGACGACACCGTACCGCGGTTTGATTTCGAGACGCATATCGGCGCGCTCACCGGGCATCCGCCCATATGGCCCGACAGCACCCGTGCTGTCAGCGAATTGCGCGTGTCGCTCAAAGTCAAGCCAAACGGCCTGCTGGCTGGGTTGCAGGGACCGCGCACGATCCATCTCGACATCATCGACTACCCCGGCGAATGGCTGCTGGATCTTGGCCTGCTCGAGCAAAGCTATGACGACTGGTCCGCGCAGGCGCTGGCACGGGCAGGGGCGCGGGCGGTTGGTGCGGATTACATGGCCGCCATGGGGGACGCGGACGGCGCGGCCCCTCTGGACGAGGTGCAGGCCAAGACGCTTGCCGCGACTTATACGGCATATCTGCATGCTGCGCGCGGGGCGGGGTTCTATGATTGCACGCCGGGGCGCTTTTTGCTGCCCGGTGATCTGGCGGGCTCGCCCGTGCTGACCTTTGCGCCGCTGGTGCCGGGGGACGCGCCACGCCGGTCGCTGCGCCGTGAGATGGCGCGCCGGTTCGAGGCGTACAAGGCGCGGGTTGTCCGCCCGTTTTTCCGTGATCACTTTGCCCGCATCGACCGTCAGGTGGTGCTGGTCGATGCGCTGGGTGCGATCCATTCCGGCCCTGCTGCTGTCGAGGACATGCGGGCGGCGATGACTGAAATCCTGTCGGCCTTTCGCCCCGGTCGCAACGCATTCTTGACCCAGCTTTTTCGGGGCAAACGGGTGGAGCGTATTCTGTTCGCCGCGACCAAGGCGGACCATCTGCATCACGCCCAGCACCCCAAACTGACCGCGATCATGGAGGCGCTGACCCGCGAGGCGCGCGACCGGGCGCGCTTTGCCGGGGCCGAGACACAGGCGCTGGCGCTGGCGGCATTGCGCGCCACCACCGAAGAGACGGTTCAGCATGAGGGCGCGTCGCTGGACGTGGTGCGCGGCACGCTTTTGGACAGCGGCAAGCAGGCGGCGTTCTATCCCGGTGCCCTGCCTGACGACCCCGCACATATCCTCAATCCCGCGCGCAGCGGGGCCGAGGCGTGGTTGGACGAAGACTATCAAGTCATGCGCTTTGCGCCGGCACCCCTGACCCTGCGCCCCGGTGACGGCCCGCCGCACATGCGCATGGACCGCGCAGCTCAGTTCCTGTTTGGGGATCGGTTGTGACCGGCGTCCATATCCGGCCCGCGCGGAGCACGGATGCCGGTGCGGTTGGCGGCATTCTGTCCGCGTTTGTCGATGAAACCCCGTGGATGCCACGCCTGCATACCCGCGCCGAGGACATCGGCTTTGCCGGGCAGATGATCGACCGTGGTTGGGTCGATGTGGCGGAAACGGGTGGCTCTGTTGCGGGGTTCGCGGCCTGTGATGGCGAGACGCTGCATGCGCTCTATGTAACCACTGCGGCGCGCAGGCAGGGTCATGGGCAGGCTTTGCTGTTGCGGGTGCTGGACGCGTGTGACCGGCTCACGCTCTGGACTTTTCAGGCCAACACGGGCGCACAGGCGTTCTATGCCGCACACGGGTTTGCCGAGGTCGAGCGCACCGATGGCGCAGGCAATGACGAGGGGTTGCCGGACATCAAATTCATCTGGAAGAGGGAGACCGCCTGATGGCCAAGGGCCCTGTGCTGATCGAGATCGAGGATGCGGCGCCTCCGCCTGCCGTGGCTGATGCGCCCCCCGTACCGGACCTCGACACCGGACCACCAACCGGGGCGGCGGTCCAGATGGCCGCGCGCGTGATGGCACGCAAACCGTCGCGGTTGGCCCGGCTGTTCTGGGCGCTGGCGGGCGCATTGCTGGCCGCCGTGCTGAGCACCGCCGCCTGGGATTTCGTGACCGGCTGGATCGCGCGTGCGCCTGTGGTGGGGTGGGTGCTGGTTGGGCTGACCGGGGCCTTTGTGCTGTGCATGTTGGGCATCGCGCTGCGCGAGCTGGCGGCGTTGCGACGGCTGACACGGATTGACGGGCTGCGCCACAGCGCGGCTGAGGCGCGTGCGCAGGCGGATCTGCCTGCAGCGCGGCGCGTGGTAGATCGTTTGGATGCACTTTATGCCGCCCGGCCCGACACCGACTGGGCGCGAGCGCGCCTTGCCGATCTGCGCGGTGATCAGATGGATGCTACGGGCCTGCTGTCACTGGCCGAAGACACGTTGGTCAAACCGCTGGACCAAGCCGCTGAACGCGAGGTTGAGGCCGCCGCCCGGCAGGTTGCCACTGTCACGGCGCTGGTGCCGCTTGCATTGGCGGATGTCGCCACGGCGCTGGCGGCCAATCTACGCATGATCCGCCGGATCGCTGAAATCTATGGTGGACGCAGCGGTGTAATCGGCAGTTGGCGCCTGACCCGCGCGGTGATGACCCACCTTGTGGCCACTGGCGCTGTTGCGGTTGGCGATGATCTGTTGGAGCCGGTGCTGGGCGGCTCTATCCTGGGCAAACTTTCGCGCCGGTTTGGCGAAGGACTGGTGAACGGCGCGCTGACCGCCCGCGTCGGCGTTGCCGCAATGGAGGTCTGCCGCCCGCTTGCCTATCAACAGAATGCACGCCCCAAGGCACGCCGACTGGTGAAACAGGCGCTGAGCGGACTATTTCAAGGACAGGCTTCACAAAACCGGGACTGACGCTATGGAAACCTTTGCCGCCGACCTGTCCACAATGGTCCGTACCCCGCTGTGGGACAGCCACATCGCGGCGATGCGCAAGGTGGGCACCCTGGTGGACGTGGCAGCGGGCGAATGGTTCCAAAAGGCAGGTGAACGGATCGACACGTTCCACTATCTGCTGTCAGGCGAAACCGAGGCGATCAACGCCGCCACGGGCAAACGCTATGGCGCGGCGACACTGGGGCCAGGGCAGTTCTTTGGCGAGCTGGCCTTTTTGACCGGCGGGCGGGCGTTCATGGGCGGACGCGCCGTGCAAGACAGCCAGATGCTGTGCGTGCGCCGGGACGACATGCTGCGGCTGATGTCGGACATCCCCGAATTGTCGGACATCATCATCACCGTCTTTGCCGCGCGCCGCCGCCGGATGCTGGAAAATTCCGAAGGCGGCCTGACCCTGATTGGTGGCGAGACAAACCGGGACATCCGCCGCATCGCCAGCTTTGCAGCGCGCAACCGCATCCCCTTCAACGAGGTCGAAATTGACAGCACCGAGGGCAGCGACCTTGCCAATCAGTGCCGCATCGACCGCGCCCACCCGGCCGTTGTCTTTGCCAAACATCAGGTGATCGACCCACCCACGCCGCGTGGTGTGGCGCAGATGCTGGGCCTCGACATGGCCCTGCGCAAAGAGGACGTCTACGACGTGGCCATCGTGGGTGGTGGGCCTGCGGGCGTTGCGGCGGGTGTCTATGCCGGGGCCGAGGGGCTGTGTGCCGTTGTGCTCGAAGATCTGGCCGTGGGCGGACAGGCGGGCACCTCCAGCCGGATTGAGAATTACATGGGATTTCCCACGGGCATTTCTGGCGGTGACCTCGTGGGGCGGGGTGAAATTCAGGCGATGAAGTTCGGCACACGTTTTGCCATGCCGGTGCGCGCTCAAGAGTTGATGCAGTGCGAAAAGCACCTGTTTCATGTGCATCTCGACACTGGCGACTGGGTGTCGGCCAAGGCGCTGATCGTGGCAACAGGCGTGCAGTACCGCCGCCTGCCGCTGGACAAGCTGGAACAACTGGAGGGCAGTGGCGTCTATTATGCCGCCACAGACGTCGAGGCGCGGTACTGCAAGAACACCGAAGTCGCGATCATTGGCGGCGGCAACTCTGCCGGTCAGGCGGCGATGTTCCTCGCCCGCACCTCGAAACACGTTCACTTGCTGGTGCGGGGCAAGGGGCTGGCGGCGTCCATGTCTGATTACCTGTTGCAACGGCTCGAAAGCCATCCGGGCATCACCATCCACCTGTGCACCGAGGTCAAAGAACTGCATGGCGACGAGGTTATGAGTGGCATCACCGTGCGTGACCGGATCGGCGGGCAGGACTGGCGGCTCGACACGCGGGCGCTGTTCGTGATGGTGGGCGCGGCACCGAACACCGACTGGCTGTCGGGATTGGTTGAACTGGACCCGCGCGGTTTTGTCAAAACCGGGCGCGAGGTGGGGGGCGGCAACGCCTATGAGACCTCGCGCGCGGGCATCTTTGCTGTGGGCGACGTGCGCGCGGGGTCGGTCAAGCGCGTGGCCAGCGCCGTGGGCGAGGGATCGGTTGTCATGTCTGCCGTTTGGGCGCATATCAACGACACCTGAACCGGCGCGGCGCGGGGTGTTGTGCCGCAAGGTCTGGAATTCCCTGCCTTTTGTACGCCGTCGCCTGATCCTATCTTGGATGTCAGACGCAAGGGGGCGGTATGGAAGGTGCATTGATACTCTTGGGGTTGGTCCTGTTGGCCATCCCCGTGGCGGTGATCTATTTGCTGGTGTCCCTCGCCCGCCTGCGCACCCGTGTCTCAGTGCTGGAAACCGAGTTGGCGACGCAGGTCATGGTCGCCGACAGCACCCCGGATACCGCCCGAACGGTCCCACCCAAACCTGTTGAGCGACCCAAACCCGAACAACCCACCAAGGCAGCCGAGGCACAGACCTCGACCCCCTGGACGCCATCGGTCAAACCATCCGAACAAGTGCCGACCGCGCCCGACACCCCGCCCGAACCCGCGCCGCCAAGCCTCGCGCTGCGCGCGGTCCATTGGGCGGTAGCGAACTGGTTTTACCTGGTCTCAGCGGTGTCGCTGGCGCTTGCCGGGCTGTTTCTGGTGCAATACGGTGTGGAAAACGGTCTGTTTCCACCCGGCGCGCGGGTGTTGGCAGCCCTGGGATTTGGCGGTGCGTTGATTGCGGGGGGCGAGGTCATTCGCCGCCGCTTTGGCGATGACCCGGAACATGCCACCGCCTACCTGCCTTCGGTCTTTTCCGGCGCTGGTTTGGTGTCGCTCTTTGGCGGGATTGCTGCGGCGCATCTGCTCTATGGTTTGATCGGCGCTGAGGTGGCGTTTGTCGGCATGGCTGCCGTTGGCGTGTTGGGCGTGGGGCTTGGGTGGCTGCACGGCCCGCTGCTGGCGGTTGTGGGCGTGGTCGGTGCCTTTGCCGCGCCATTCCTTGTGGCGGGTACAGTACCGGCGCAGTCGTGGCTCTATATCTACTTTGCCATCATCACGGCGCTGGGTCTGAGCATCGACACGATCCGGCGCTGGGCGTGGGTCTCTGGGCTTAGCGTTGCATTGGGTTTTGGCGCGGGGTGGTTCAGCGCGCAAAGTTTCGATCTGGAGATGATCCTTGGGTTTCAGGCGCATGTGGTCGTCATGGTCCTGATGGCGACGCTGATCCCTGCGCGGGGTTTGCGGCCTGACCACGGCGGGGCCATGATCATTCCACTGGCGTTGGGACAACTGGGGCGCGGCGCGGTGCGCTGGCCCGGCTTTCCCACATTGCTGGCCGGGGCTGCGGTTGCCACGGCCAGTGCCGCGCTGTTGTGGACCGGAACATTGGGGGCCGAGCCGTTCTGGATGGCCGTTCTGAGCCTTGTTTTGCTGGCCGTCGCGTTGACCGCCTGGTCGACCACTGCGCCTGCGTTGCAGGATCTGATTGTCTTGCCGGTTCTTGCGCTGTTTGCTGTGGTTGCAATCGAAGGCAACAGCGGCGGTCCTGTCGTCCGTGCCTTTGCCGCGACCTACGACACCAACCCAGAGGCGGATTTTCCGTTGGCCGCGACCTTGCTTTGGGCGATTGGTCTTGGCCTCAGTGCTATGGCCGCAGGTCGGGCGTTGCGCGATGGGGCGGTGATGGCATGGGCGTTGGCGGCAGCGTTGATTGGCCCGGTCTTGGCCGTTGTGATTGAGGTCACGTGGACCCCGGCAAACACCATCGGGGCCTATCCTTGGGCGCTGCATGCGATGCTGACGGCGGTAGTGATGGTGGGGCTTGCCCTGCGCTTTGCCCGGATTGACGGGATGCGGCGTGACCGCGTGGCGCTGTTTGTGCTGTCGGCGCTGGCCTGCATGAGCTTTGCGTTTGTGCTGATCCTGACTTTGGCGGCCCTGACCGTTGCGCTGGCCCTTACGGTTGTTGCGGCAGCAGCACTTGATCGGCGCTTTGATCTGCGGCTGATGCAGTTGTTTGTGGTGGTGGGCGTTGCGGCGGTCAGCACCCGCCTGGTGGCTGATCCCGGTTTGGCCTGGGCGTTGGACGCGCCGCTGTGGGAGGTCCTGCTGGCCTATGCCGGCGCACTTGCCGCCTTTTGTGCTGCACTCTGGCTGCAACATCCGCGAGGGCGTGTGGCCGGATCGCTGGTTCTGGATACCGGCGCCTGGTCCGTGGCGGGGCTTTTGATGTCGGTGCTGCTGTTCCGTGCGATCGAGGCGGAGTTGGGCGAGGACGGCACGTTTTCGCACTGGGGTTTCGGCCTCTTTGCGGTGATCTGGCTGGGGTTGATGCTGGCGCAACTGGTGCGGATGCAGCGCCTTGGTGGTGCGCTGGGCTGGGTGCGGGGCGGGCTGGCGCTGGTCTTTGGCCTGATTGGCGGGTTGGTGTTGGTTGCGGGCCTGACGGTGCTGTCGCCGCTGGTGGCGGATTGGGGCAGTCGGGTGTCCGGGCCACCGGTGCTGAACACGCTGGCCGTGGCCTATGCGTTGCCCGCGTTGCTTTTGGCGCTGGGGGCGACGCGCCTGCGTGCGGGCCTTTTGCGCACTGGCATGTGGGGCGTGGCGGGGGCGTTGGGTGTCTACTGGGCGTTCGCGGCGCTGCGGCACCTGTGGCAGGGGGCGGCGCAGATGCCGCTCGACAACGGGTTCCTGCAGCCCGAGCTCTACAGCTATACGGTGGCACTGTTGGTTGCGGGCGCGGCACTGTTCTATCAGGCGCTTGCGCGTGGTTCCGTGATGCTGCGGCGGGCGGGTCTGGTGGTTATTGGTCTGGCCGTGGCCAAAGTGTTCCTGATCGACATTTCGGGCCTTGAGGGGCTGACACGGGTGCTGTCACTAATGGTTCTGGGCCTGTCGCTGGCGGGCCTTGCATGGCTGAACCGCTGGGCGCAAAGCCGCGCCTAGCGCAGCGGGTCGCCCTTGGGAAAGGCAGGCAGCAGCGTGCCACAGACCAGACGCGACAGGATGGCAGGGACCGGAGGCACCATCGACACAGGGAACAACACCCGGTCACGCAGCACGGGCAGCCAGCGGCTGTCGGACTGATACTGCGGTGTGAACGCCCAACTCATCGCCTGATAGGCGCGTACATGCCAGCGGCGGCTGCGGGCATAGACGTCCAAGGCGCGCTCTGGCCCATGTTGGCGTAGTGCTGCGACGAGCGCGTAGGCGTCCAACAGCGCCATGTTGGCACCTTGGCCCAGTTGCGGGCTGGCGCGGTGTGCCGCGTCCCCGATATGAGCGATGCCCCGGCCATGCGGCACCTCCAGCGTTCCGTGCGAATATTGCGCCATGGTCAACTGTGCAGGATCGGTGATCTTTGCTGCAAAGGGCACAAAGTCAGGCCACAGGCTTTCCGCTTCGCGCCGCCAAGCGTCGAGGCCCTGTGCCTGCCAGTCCGCATAGGCACTGCGCGGCAGCGACCAAAAGATCGCGGCCATGGGTCCCGACGCGCCCGGCGGTGTGCCGATGGGCAGGACACCCAGCATCCGACTGGCCCGCCGGTACGTCTGGCGCAACTCATCCGTGGGCAGGGCCGTGCCTTCGGGCCAGGCCACATTCGCCCAGAGCGCGCCATAGGGCAGGGCGCGCGACCGCAACGGCGTGAGCGCGGAATTGGCCCCCAATGCGTCGATGATCAGGTCAAAGCCGTCCAGTCGAGTGCCGTCCTCACCCATGATCCAGCCATGTTCGCCACGGGCAACCGCCATGCCCAGATGCAGCGTCACACCCGCCGCTTGGGCCGCGTCCCACAGAGCGGAAAAGAGCGCGTTGCGGTGCACGGCCAGACCTGTGCGTTGGCTGTGGGCGCGGTCATACCAGACGTCGAGCACACGACGGCCCGAAACGGCGTCGTGGCCCAGCATGCGGTGCACGCGGTTGCCGGTGGCCAGCACGTGGTCCGCGACACCGCAAGCGGCCAGAACGGCCTGACCAACGGGTTGGATCACGAGGCCCGAACCAACCGGGGCAGGGGCCTCAAATTGGTCGATCAGCGTGACGTCGGCCCCGGATTGGCGCAGCAGGATCGCTGCGGCGAGGCCACCGATCCCGGCACCTGCGATTGCGATTTTCATAGTGTCTCCTGCGGACTACCTTTGTCACGTGCCACCTTAGACACTCCGATCCGGTGGCGTAGGGCGCAAATCGACGCGCCAGCGGCGGGCAGGCGTGACTCAAAGGCCGCCTGTCGGCGACACGATGTTTCAGGGGGCTGCGCCCCCGTCCGTGCGGACTCCCCCCGGTGCGGGTGGCAGAGGCATTTCCCGCAACGGGCATGCGGGGTCTTGTGAGGCTGCAATGTGCTGCCTATAAGGCGCCCATGATGCAACGGATCATCATTCTGCGAATTATATCCCCGGCGCTCTGACAGATCATTGAGCCGCCGGGTAAAGGTGCTTGAGACAACTCGCACCGCACCACCGCCATTTACCAGATGTACGACCCATAGAGGACGCCACCCATGTGCCCCGAGTCCGTAAGCGACAGCCCTGACTACAAACACACACTCAACCTGCCCAAAACCGATTTCCCGATGCGCGCTGGCCTGCCCAAGCGCGAGCCCGGTTGGTTGGACCGTTGGGCGCAGATCGGGATCTATGATCGCCTGCGCGACAAGGCCGTTGCAGCAGAGGGCGCGCGCGCGCCGTTCACGCTGCATGACGGCCCTCCTTACGCCAACGGTCACCTGCATATCGGCCACGCCTTGAACAAGACGATCAAGGACATGATCGTGCGTTCGCACCAGATGATGGGCCGCGATGCGCGGTACATCCCTGGCTGGGATTGTCATGGTCTGCCCATCGAGTGGAAGATCGAAGAACAGTACCGCAAGAAGGGCCGCGACAAGGATCAGGTGCCGATCAATGAGTTTCGCGCAGAATGTCGCGACTTTGCCGCCGGTTGGGTCGACATCCAGCGCGAAGAATTCAAGCGTCTGGGCATCACCGGCAATTGGGATCAGCCCTATTTGACCATGGATTTCCATGCCGAACGGGTGATTGCCGAAGAGTTCATGAAGTTCCTGATGAACGGCACGCTCTATCAGGGTTCCAAGCCCGTGATGTGGTCGCCGGTTGAGCAGACCGCACTGGCCGAGGCGGAGGTCGAGTATCACGACAAAGACAGCTTTACCATCTGGGTGAAGTTCAAGGTTGTAGGTACAGGTGATGCGACGCTGGACAGCGCGCAGGTGGTGATCTGGACCACAACGCCTTGGACGATGCCGTCGAACAAAGCGGTCGTTTACGGCGAAAATATCTCTTATGGCCTCTACGAGATCATCGGGCGGCCCGAGGAGTGTTGGGCCACGATCGGCGACCGCTATATCCTTGCTGACAACCTTGCGTCAGACGTGCTGGGCCGCGCGCGGCTGGATGAGACGATGTATCGCCGTTTGTGCGACATCAGCCAGGACGATCTTGCCAAGATCACGCTGACCCACCCGCTGAACGGGGCCGAGGGCGGCAATGGCGAATGGGACGACATCCGCGACTTCCGCGCGGCAGAGTTTGTGACTGATACCGAAGGCACTGGCTTTGTCCACTGCGCGCCGTCACACGGGATGGAGGAATACGAGCTCTACCGTGAACTCGGCATGCTCGAACAGGTCATCACCTACAACGTGAACCCCGACGGGCGCTTCCGCGACGATCTGCCGTTCTTTGGTGGCAAGGCGATCCTGAAGCCCAATGGGAAAGAGGGCAACGCCAACGCCGCTGTCATCGACAAGCTGGCCGAAGTTGGCGGGTTGCTCGCGCGTGGCAAGATCAAGCACTCCTATCCACACTCCTGGCGGTCGAAAGCGCCGGTGATTTACCGCAACACGCCCCAATGGTTCGCCGCCATCGACAAGCCTGTGGGCGACGGGCAAGACACCCATGGCACCACGATCCGGCAGCGTGCGTTGACCGAGATCGACAACGTGAACTGGACGCCGCAATCGGGTCGCAACCGCCTGCATTCCATGATGGAGGCGCGCCCCGACTGGGTGCTGTCGCGCCAGCGTGCATGGGGCGTGCCGCTCACCTGCTTTACCAAGAAAGGTGCGCTGCCCACGGATGATGATTTCCTGCTGCGCAACCCACAGGTCAACCGCCGCATCACGTCGGCCTTTGAGGCCGAAGGGGCCGATGCGTGGTATGACGAGGATGCCAAGCAGCGCTTTCTCGAAGGGATCGTGAACCCTGACGACTACGAACAGGTCACCGATATTCTCGACGTGTGGTTTGATTCCGGGTCCACCCACGCGTTTGTCCTGCGCGACCGCGAGGATGGGTCGGATGACGGCGTCGCTGATGTCTATATGGAAGGCACCGACCAGCACCGTGGTTGGTTCCATTCGTCCTTGTTGCAGTCCGTCGGCACCACCGGTCGCGCGCCCTACCGCAACGTCGTGACCCATGGGATGACGCTCGATGAAAAGGGCTTCAAGATGTCGAAGTCCATCGGCAACACCATCGTGCCCGAGGAAGTGATCAAGCAATACGGCGCTGACATCCTGCGCCTTTGGGTGGCTCAGACGGACTATACCGCCGACCAGCGGATCGGGCCGGAGATCCTGAAGGGCGTGGCCGACAGCTACCGCCGTTTGCGCAACACGATGCGGTTCATGCTGGGGTCTCTTGCAGACTTTGCTGAGGCAGATCGGACCGACCCCGCCGACATGCCCGAACTGGAACAATGGGTGCTGCACCGTCTGGCCGAATTGGACCAAACCGTGCGCGAAGGGTACGGCGCGTTCGATTTCCAACGGGTGTTCTCGGCCGTATTCACATTCGCCACGGTGGACCTGTCGGCCTTCTACTTCGACATCCGCAAGGACGCGCTCTATTGCGACGGGGATACGCCGGAACGGAGGGCCGCACGCAGCGTGCTGGACCTGCTCTATCACCGGCTGACCACATGGCTGGCCCCCATCCTCGTCTTCACGATGGAAGAGGTCTGGCTCGAGCGGAACCCCGGCGACGACAGCTCGGTCCACCTGACCGACATCCCCGACACGCCCGCCACATGGCGCAACGACGCACTGGCGGCCAAATGGGCGGGCATCCGTGCCGCGCGCCGCACCGTCACCGCCGCGCTGGAGATCCAGCGTACAGACAAGGTGATCGGCGCCTCGCTCGAAGCAGCCCCGGTTGTGCACATCGACGACGCCGACCTTGCTGCGGCGGTGCAGGCGCTGCCCTTTGCAGACATCTGCATCACATCGCAGATCGAAGTCACCACGGACCCGGCCCCGTCCGAGGCGTTCCGCATGCCCGAAACCCCCGGCGTAGCCGTATTGTTCGAAAAGGCGGCTGGTGACAAATGTGCCCGTTGTTGGAAGGTCCTGCCGGACGTCGGCACACATGCGCATGCTGGCGTCTGTGGTCGCTGCAACACAGCGCTCGGTTAAGCTGGCGCGCGCAGCCAACAAAAACAGATCCAGGGCAAATCGTCCTGGCCCACCCCATTCGAATAACAACCCGACGCTGCACTCCAGTGCACCGGGGGAGTCCGCAAGGACGGGGGCACAGCCCCCTGAAACATCGCGTCCGCGCAGCGGTCCTTTGGATCAATAGAAACTCTGAGGGTCGATATCGACGGCCAGACGTAACTCGCCCTTCAGACGCAACTGCCCGACCCACTGGGCAATCGCACCCTGCAACGCAACACCCTTGCCCGCCTTCACCAACAGACGCACACGGTGGCGGCCGCGTATCCGCGCAATCGGGGCAGGGGCGGGGCCAAAGACCTGCGCGCCCACCCGCGCCAGTGCGCCCGTGTTGCGCGCCAGCGCGTTGGCCGCGTCAAACACCTGCGCCACATCCGGCCCGCTCAGGATGATCCCCGCCATGCGCCCATAGGGCGGCACACCCGCCGCCTCACGTTCTGCCGCCTCGGCGCGCCAGAAACCTTCCTCGTCACCGGCCAGAATGGCACGTATGACCGGGTGTTCGGGCTGATAGGTCTGCAACAAGGCGGTGCCGGGCTTTTCCGCCCGTCCCGCACGACCCGCCACCTGCCGCATCAACTGAAACGTCCGTTCCGCCGCGCGCAGGTCCGAGCCTTGCAAGCCCAGATCGGAATCAATCACCCCTACCAGCGTCAGGTTGGGAAAGTTATGCCCCTTGGCCACCAGTTGCGTGCCGATGATCACATCAGCACCCCCCATCGCGATGCCCTCGATCTCTGCCTTGAGCGCGCGGGCAGACCCGTACATGTCCGAACTCAGAACCGCGACCCGTGCGTCCGGGAACAAGGCCGTGGCCTCTTCGCCCAGCCGTTCGACACCGGGGCCAACCGGGGCCATGCGGTCCTCTGCCTCGCAGGACGGGCAGGTGGTCGGCATGGGTTTCGTCTCACCACACTGATGGCACATCAGGCGCTTCAGGAACCGGTGCTCGACCATGCGCGCATCACATTGGTCACAACCCACCTGATGCCCGCACGCCCGGCACAGCGTGATCGGCGCATAGCCGCGGCGGTTCAGGAACAGCATGGCCTGCTCCCCGTTTTCCAGCCGCTGATCCACCGCGCGTTTCAGCGTGTCCGACACCCAACGGTTCGAGGGCAGCTTTTCCCCGCGCATGTCGATCGTCTGCATCGTGGGCATCACCGCAGGACCAAACCGCGCCTCCAGATCCAGCCGCGTGTATTTGCCACTCTCCGCATTGGCCCAGCTTTCCAGCGACGGCGTGGCCGAGGCCAGCACCACCTGCGCACCCAAGAGCGACGCGCGCAGCACCGCCATATCGCGCGCATTGTAAAGAACACCGTCTTCCTGCTTGTAGGACGTGTCGTGTTCCTCATCCACGACGATCAGGCCAAGGTTCTGATAGGGCAGGAACAGGGCCGACCGCGCCCCGATCACCAGTTGCGCATTGCCTTGCCCCACCATGCGCCAGATGCGCCGACGTTCGGTCATGGTCGCACCCGAATGCCACTCGGCAGGGCGCGCGCCAAACCGTTGTTCGACCCGTTTCAGGAACTCCGCGGTCAGCGCAATTTCGGGCAACAGGACCAGTGCCTGCCGTCCCGACGCCAGACAGGCGGCTACGGCTTCAAGGTAAACCTCGGTCTTGCCCGACCCGGTCACGCCCCGCAGCAAAGTTGTGCCGTAACGCTCTGATTTCACCGCGTCCGCGATGTGCGACGACGCGCGCGCCTGATCTTCGGTCAGGGCCTTGCCGGGGCGCGACGGGTCCATCGGGGGAAAGGGCAGATCGCGGGGGCTGTCTTCTTCGGCGACGGCGTTCTGTTTGACCAATCCTTTGATCACCGACGATGTCACGCCGGACAGTTCGGCCAGCTCTTTGAGCGTAAAGGCCAGATCGCCGTATTCGGCCAGAAATTCCAGCACCCGGCGGCGCGCATCGGTCATCCGGTCCGGCTCGGACGGGCCGCGCCTGTACACCTTGCGCATCGACGGCGGATCACCCAGCCCCGGTGCGCGCGTCGCCAGCCGCAGCATCGCAGGCATCGGCGTCAGCGTGTAGGCGGCGGCCTTTTCGAGAAAGGCGCGCATCTCGTCGCGCATTGGGGCCGCGTCGAGGACCCGCATGACCGAACGCACCTTGGCGTAGTCATAATCGCCCTTGCCCGGCCCCCAGACGACACCCAAAACCTTGCGCGGACCCAGTGGCACCTCGACAAAGGCCCCCAGATGGCACCCGCCCTCAGGCGCCTTGTAATCCAGCGCCCGGTCCAGCGGCTGCGTGGTCAGCACGGCGACCAGCGCGCCTTCGTCAAAAAAGGACGGCGTCATGTTAGCGCCAACATATGAGGGGTTCAGTCTTCACCCGCCATGAGGTAAAGGCTGCACAAGCAAACGCCAAGCCATCAAGAGGACCGCATATGAAATTCTTCGTAGACTCAGCCGAGATCGACGCCATTGCAGAGTTGAACGCACTGGGCATGGTTGACGGTGTCACCACGAACCCGTCGCTGATCCAGAAATCGGGGCGCAACATCCTCGAAGTGACCAAGGAAATCTGCGACCTCGTTGAGGGCCCGGTCAGCGCCGAAGTTGTGGCCCTCGAAGCGGACGCCATGATCGCCGAAGGTCGCAAGCTGGCCGAGATCGCCGAGAACATCACCATCAAGCTGCCGCTGACATGGGACGGCCTGAAGGCGTGCAAGGTGCTGTCGGGCGACGGTCACATGGTCAATGTCACGCTGTGTTTCTCCGCCAATCAGGCGCTCTTGGCAGCCAAGGCCGGCGCCACGTTCATCTCGCCCTTCATCGGGCGTCTGGACGATATCCACATCGACGGCCTCGAGCTGATCGAGGACATCCGCACCATCTATGACAACTATGGGTTTGAAACCGAGATCCTCGCGGCGTCCATCCGGTCGGTCAATCACATCCAGGATTGTGCCAAGATCGGCGCCGATGTCATCACCTCGCCCCCGGACGTGATCAAAAAGCTGGCCAACCACCCGCTGACCAATGCCGGCCTCGAACAGTTCATGAAAGACTGGGCTAAGACAGGCCAGAACATCCTGTAAAATCAGGTGGTTCTGGCCCGCCTTAGCAGCACGCGCAAAGCATCGGGGGCCAGAGGGAAAATTTGGGTCCCCAGTTCGTGAGTGATGGCTTTGGCGGTCTGTTTCATGGGCCCGATATGGCAGGGCCACGCACATCGATCACGGGGAGAAGTCACAACCGCTTCCCCCCGTATGACGCGAATGCGCAACAACACGCCAAATGCCTGCAATTTGTCAAAGATGGGTGCAGATTTTTCCGCCCCGCCATGCTAAGGCTGGTAAAAATAAGAATTTGAGTACGGTATGAGCAGCCAGCCGAAAATTGACGACGCCTTGAGAGAGGCCATTATTACCCGTCCCGATGTCATTCTAGACGACAAGGACCTGATGCACGCCCTGATCGCCGCGAACGAACGCGCTATGGGTGGCAATATCGTGGATCTTCGCGGTCTTGCGATGGAACGCCTCGAGGCACGTCTTGACCGGCTTGAGGACACGCACCGCTCGGTGATCGCAGCAGCCTATGAAAACCTGGCTGGCACCAATCAGGTCCACCGCGCCATCCTGCGGATGCTCGACCCCCTCGAGTTTGAGGCGTTCCTGCGCGATCTGGGTGGCGAAGTTGCCGAAATCCTGCGCGTGGATGCGGTCAAACTGGTGCTCGAATCCGTCCAGAACGACAACGACCCCGCGGTGCAACGCCTCGGTGACGTGCTGAACGTGGCCGAACCCGGCTTTATCGACGACTACCTGACCCACGGCCGTGGCGGCACGGTACGGCAAGTCACCCTGCGCCAGGTGCAGGATGCCGACCCGGCCATCTACGGCAATGACGGCAGCTGGATCCGCTCCGAAGCATGCCTGAAACTCGACTTTGGTGACGGGCGTTTGCCCGGCCTGCTGGTCATGGGCGCCGAAGACCCGCACATGTTTGGCCCGCAACAAGGCACGGACCTGCTTGCGTTCTTTACCGGTGTGTTCGAACGGGCCATGCGGCGCTGGCTGGGATAATTCCGTCCCACCCGGTAACCGGAACGGACAATATGGCCGCGCATCTGTGGGGCCTTCACGAGGTGTGATGTCAGAGACCGCCAACACCATGCTGATCTCGGCCGCTGCGCGCGATGCGCTTGAAACCTTTTTGGCCTATCAGCGCAGCATCAAAGGTGCGGCGGAAAATACCACGCTGGCCTACGGGCGCGACATCACTGAATTTCTGGCCTTCATGACCACGCATTCCGGGCAGACGCAGGGCCTGGGCGCACTGGCACGGATCACCACGCAGGACATGCGCGCGTGGATGGCGCGGACGCGGTCCGGGGGCGTTGGACCCCGGTCGCTGGCGCGCAAACTGTCGGCGGTCAAGGCGTTCTACAAATGGCTGGCCAGCCGCGAGGGGTTTGAACCCACCGCTGTCCTCAGCACAAGATCCCCCAAGTTCACCAAGAAACTGCCGCGCCCGCTGGCTGAAGATGCCGCGCGCGAACTGCTCGACATCACGTCGCTGCAATCGGACAAACCGTGGGTCGGCGCGCGCGACACGGCGGTCTTGACCCTGCTGTGGGGCTGCGGGCTGCGGATTTCCGAGGCTCTGGGCCTTTTGGCCGGACAGGCGCCACTGCCGCAAGTGCTGCGCATCACCGGCAAGGGCGGCAAGGAACGCATCGTGCCAGTGATCGATGCCGCCCGCGTCGCGGTGGACACCTATGTTGCGGCCTGTCCCTACGATCTGCCCGCCGACAGGCCGCTGTTTCGCGCCATTCGCGGCGGGCCGCTGGCACCACGTGCCATCCAAAAGGTGATGGCGCAGGCGCGCATGCAACTGGGCCTGCCAGCCTCTGCGACACCCCATGCGATGCGGCACAGCTTTGCCACGCATTTGTTGAACGCGGGCGGGGACTTGCGCGCCATTCAGGAACTGCTGGGCCATGCGTCTTTGTCCACAACACAGGCCTATACCGCCGTCGATACGGTGCGCCTGATGGAAGTCTACGCGCGGGCGCATCCCAAGGCGTAAACGCCGCCCGCTTGCTTCACGGAAATGTGCACCAAAGGTGATGGGGCTTTCGCGTCAGACTGTGCCAAGGTGTCGCACGGCATGCCGCCGTACACCAAACAGCCATATAGCCGGGAGGGGACCCCCAAAATGATCCGCAAATTCGCGCTCGCCGCCGCACTCACCGTTGTTGCCGGTGCTGCCAGCGCCCAGGACTGCACCGCCATCACTGTCGAAGACGCCTTTGACCTCGACGAAAGCCAGATCAACGTCCTGTACGACTGCCTGCAAGAAAAGATGGCCACCGGTTATGCCAAGGAAGGTGACGAAATCGGCACCAACTATCGCAGCTGGGCACCCACAGCGTCCCGTCCGGCCGTGGCTGGCCCGCATGGCAACCGTCTGCTGAACACCTACGCCAACGACGTGGCCGCCGAGCAGTATCTCAAGTTCGAAGAAGAGGGCGTCGAGATGCCCGTGGGTTCGATCCTTGCCAAGGAATCGATCACCGTTTCGATCAAGAAAAAGGCCGCGCGCCCCGGACCCCTCTTTATCATGACCAAGGTCGGTCTGGACGAAGCCCCCGACACCGCGGGCTGGCTCTATGCCGGTCTGCAGCCCAACGGCAAAGTGATGAAGGTCAAGCAGAGCTTCTGCCACGACTGTCATGCCGGTTGGGAAGACCAGGATTTCCTGGGCTATCCCGTCGAAGAAGTCCGTCTGGGCCAATAAGTTCACACGCCCTTGCGGCCTGGACCAGAACCGCGCCGGTCGCCCCGGCGCGGTTTTTTGCATTTGCAACCGGGCGGGGGCTGGGCCATGACGGGGCATGACACACCGTTTCCGCGCCCTTGGCGTTCACCTCTTCACCGCCACCGGTGCCGTGTTTGCCATGCTGGCGATGCTTGCGGCCGTGGATGCCAAATGGGATCTCATGTTTGTCTGGCTTGTCGTGGCCTTTGCCGTGGACGGCATCGATGGCCCGCTTGCGCGCAAATATGACGTCAAAACGAACGCACCCGAATTTGACGGCGTTCTGCTCGACCTGATCATCGACTATCTGACCTACGTGTTTATTCCGGCCTTTGCGCTGTTTGCGTCCGGGTTGATGGCGGGCTGGACGGGGTGGGCGGCGATCATCCTTATCACCTTTGCCAGTGCGATGTATTTCGCCGACACCCGGATGAAGACCAAGGACAACTCGTTTTCCGGCTTTCCAGGCTGTTGGAACATGGTGGTGCTGGTGATCTTTGCGCTCGAGCCCAATTTCTGGGTCAGCCTGGCGCTCGTCAGCGTGCTGGCGGTGGGCATGTTCCTGCCGCTGAAATTTGTCCATCCCGTGCGCACCGAACGCTGGCGGTTGGTGACGTTGCCGATGGCGCTGGCCTGGACGTTCTTTGCGGGTTGGGCGGCCTGGGTGGATTTCCATCCCGAAAGCTGGGCGCATTGGGGCCTCGTGCTGACATCGCTTTACCTGTTGTTTGCGGGCGTCGCCCAACAGCTGATCCCGCAACGCTAGATCAGGTAGCCACCCGCTCGCTCGTGGCGCAGCAGGGCCACCTTGGTCTCGACCCCACCCGCTCCGGAAAAGCCGGTCAACCCCTTGGCCCCCATCACCCGGTGGCAGGGGATAATGATCGGAATGGGGTTGCCGCCGCAGGCCTGACCGATGGCCTGTGCCGGGACGCCCAGTTGTTTGGCGATGTCGCCATATGTCAGGGTGTAGCCAAAGGGGATTGCACGCATCGCGTCGCAGACATCCCGCTGCAACTGCGATCCGCCCACCGACAAAGGCAGGTCAAACACCTCGCGGCGGCCTGCATCGTATTCGGCGAGTTGCATGGCCGCAGTGTCCAGAACTTCCGATTGATCGGCACAGCCTGACACGCCCCATTCAACGCGTACCAGTGCGCCGTCTGCCTCCGTCAGGATCAGGTCACCAAACTGCGTGTGCACATCACGTTGAAACATACGCCAATCCTGCCCGCAGGGGGTGTGATCGCGCAACCCGGAACCTGCGCAGACGTGTCTGTGCGCGGACGCCTGCGATCCTGTGCGATTTGGCCCCTCGCCAGCGCGCGGCAAAAGGCGTAATGCACATGCATGGCCCGCTATATCCCCCTCGCGGACGCCGCCGACCTGCCTTTGTGGCGACGCCCCATCACACTGCTGTTCCTCATGGCCTTTGCCATGCCCATCGGCTTTTCCGTCTGGCTGGCACTGCTGAACAACTTTGTGGTTGAGGCTGCGAATTTCGACGGCGGTGACATCGGCCTTCTGCATGCCGTGCGCGAAATTCCGGGCTTTCTGGCCGTCGGCGTGATCGTCGTGATCATGTTCATGCGCGAGCAGGTGCTGGGCCTGCTGTCACTGGTCATGCTGGGCGTGGCCACCGCCCTGACCGCACAATTCCCCGAAATGCGCGGCATCCTGATCCTGACCTTCATCAGCTCGGTGGGCTTTCACTATTACGAGACGGTCAACCAGTCCCTGCAACTGCAATGGATCGAGAAAGAGCGCGCGCCCCAAATGCTCGGCTGGCTCCTGGCCGCTGGCAGCTTTGCCACCTTCCTCGTCTACTTCGTCATCATGGTCCTGTGGGAGCCCTTGGGCCTGACCTACAACATCGTCTACATGGTCGGCGGCGGCATCACGGCGGCCATCGCCATCTTTGCCATGCTCGCCTATCCACAATTCGAGGCCCCAACCCCCCAGCTCAAGACCTTCGTGCTGCGCAAACGCTACTGGCTCTACTATGCGCTGCAATTCATGTCGGGCGCGCGCCGCCAGATCTTTATGGTGTTCGCGGGCTTCATGATGGTCGAGAAGTTCGGCTTCGAGGTGCACGAGCTGACCGCGCTCTACCTGATCAACCTTGTGGTCAACATCGTCGTGGCGCCCCTGTTGGGGCGGATCGTGGCGCGCTTTGGCGAACAACGAGCGCTGATCTTTGAATACGCGGGGCTGGTGCTGGTCTTTCTGGCCTATGGCGGCGTCTACTTCCTCGGCTGGGGGCTGATTGTAGCGGCGGGGCTCTATGTGCTCGATCATATCTTTTTCGGGTTGGCACTGGCGCTCAAGACCTACTTCCAGAAAATCGCTGACCCGCAGGACATCGCGCCCACCGCGGCTGTGGCCTTCACGATCAACCACATTGCTGCCGTGGCGCTGCCTGTGCCGCTGGGCCTCTTGTGGCTGGTGTCGCCGGGGGCTGTGTTCTTTCTGGCGGCGGGTATGGCGGCCACGTCGCTGACGCTGGCGCTGATGATCCCCCGTCACCCCGTGCCGGGACACGAGACGCGACTGGCCGGACCTGTGCCCGCGCCTGCCGAGTAAAATGGCTCAGGGCCGTTTCCTGACCGGGTCCACCATGGGCCACGTGTTGCGCATGACCGCAACAGGCGCGTTCGGGATCATGTTCGTCTTTCTGGTCGATGCGGCCAACCTGCTGTGGATTTCGCAACTGGGCCAGCCCCAGCTTGTCGCGGCCATCGGCTTTGCCTACGCGATCCAGTTCTTTTCGGTGTCCTCTGGAGTGGGTCTGATGATTGCCGCCACCGCCCTCGTGTCGCGCCGCATCGGCGAGGACGACCGCACTGCCGCCCGCGCACAGGCCGGGGCCGCACTTGCCATTGCGGCTGGGGTGCAGGGTGCTGTGGCCTGCATCATCTACGTGCTACGCCACGACCTTGTGACCCTCGCAGGGGCCGAGGGCGACACCGCCCGCCTCGCCGCGCGCTATCTGGGGCAGACGGTGTTTTCGCTGATCCCGATGGCGGTGGCCCTGATTGCATCAGGCGTGCTGCGCGCCGATGGCTACGGGGTCAAAGCGATGTATGTGACGTTTTTCTCGGGCGTGCTTTTGATGGTGATCGACCCCATCTTTATCCTCTGGTGGGGCATGGGGCTCGATGGTGCGGCGCTGGGACTGGTGCTGTTCCGTCTGTGTCTGATGGGCCTTGCCCTCTATTTCGCAAGCCTGCAGCTCGATCTGATCGGGCGGCCCGACTGGCACGCCGTGGCCCAGACCCTGCGGCCCTACATGGCCGTGGCATTGCCCGCGATTGCCACCCAACTGGCGACACCGTCGGGGAATTACCTGCTCACCATCGTGATGGCGCCCTTTGGCGATGATGCAGTAGCGGCTTGGGCCGTCGTGGGGCGTCTGACCGTGCTGGCCTTTGGCGGAGTATTCGCACTGTCGGGGTCAATCGGTGGCATCTTTGGCCAGAACTTTGGCGCGGGCCAATACGACCGGCTACGCAGCACCTACCGCGACGCGTTGATCTTTTGCGCTGTCTACACGGTGATCATGTGGGCGGTCCTGTGGGCCGTGACGCCTCTGGTCATCGGGGCCTTTGGCCTCACGGGGCAGGGGGCGGATGTGTTGCGCGCCTTTACCTCGGTGGGGGCGGGCGGCTTTGTCTTTGTCGGCGCGCTTTTCGTCGCCAATGCCGCGTTCAACAACCTTGGCAAGCCGGGCCGCTCGACTGTGCTCGGATGGATCAAGGACGGCGTGCTCAGTTGGCCCGCCGCCGCACTCCTGGCCGCCAGCTTTGGCGCGACCGGCGTGATCTACGGGCAGGCGGCGGCGGGCGTGATCATGGGCGGGCTTGCAGCACTGTGGGGCTGGCGCTATGTGGCGCGCCTGGGGCCGGATGTGGCCGCAACACCGCCCGCGCCACGCCCGTGGCCCAACCCTGACAGATATCGGAGCCGCTGATGCCCACCTGGACCGCCCTCACCACCCTGCAAGGCAAGGCGCAGGCCGACGCATTAGGAGCCGCCCTCGAGCACATGGATCCCGAGCCCACAGGCGTCGGCGTCTTCGAGGTCGAGGACGGATCGGGCCTGTGGGAGGTCGGCGCCTATTTCACCGACCAACCCGATGACACCGCGCTCTTGCTGCTGGCGACAGCCATGGCGGCCAAGCCCTTCACCGTCTCCGAACTGCCCGAAACCGATTGGGTGGCCCATGTGCGGCGCGAACTCGCTCCGGTCGAGGCCGGGCGGTTCTTTGTCTACGGCAGCCACGACGCGGACAAGGTGCCCGCGGGCAAGACGCCCCTGCTGATCGAGGCGGCGATGGCCTTTGGCACCGGCCACCACGGCACGACGCTGGGGTGTTTGCGCGCGCTGGACACGCTGGCGAACGACGGATTTACGGCCGACCGCGTGGCCGACATCGGCTGCGGCACCGCCGTTCTGGCCATGGGCGCCGCGACGCTCTGGTCCGAGGACGTGATTGCCAGCGACATCGACCAACAGGCCGTCGAAGTGGCAATGGCCAACCTCGCCGCCAATGACATGACCGGTCAGGTCCGTGTGGTCGAGGCCGCCGGGTTCGACCATCCAGAGCTTGCAGGCCCCTTTAACCTGATCTTTGCCAATATCCTCAAAGGCCCTTTGATCGCCCTGGCACCCGACCTCACCGACCGGCTCGTGCCGGGCGGCTATGCGATTCTGTCGGGCATTCTCAACGAACAGGCCGACGAAGTGGCCGGCGTTTATGCACAGCTTGGAAACAGTCTTGCCCTGCGGGCGGAGATTGGTGAATGGACGACCCTGACGCTTCAAAAAAAGCCATAATTAGGCGCGGTTTTTAGGGGCATTTGACGCATTTGCCCAGATTTCGCCACATTTCAGGCGCACCTTGATCCTCGAACACGGTGGGGGCCGGTTTGATGTAACGAGGCTGCCATGGCTGTTGAAACCCAAGCACACTTCCACAAACGCCTAGGTGCGGTTGGTCGCAAACACGCGGCCATGGCGCAGGGCTATACCACCCAAGTTCGCGGCGACGGTCTGATCGTCGTCAAGACCAAGCGCCGCAAGGCATCGCGTTTTGTCCCGCTCAAGGGATTGGCCGCGCTGATGTTGGGGTTCTTTATCTTCAAGGCATTCATGCTCTCGTCGCTGGGTGAGATCACCTATAACGAGCGCGTCGCCAAGCTTCAGCAGGGCACGCAGATCGAACAGGGCGGCGCCTATGTGATGCAGATCGACCCGGTCACGCATTTCCTTGCCGGGTTCCTCGAACCGCTGACCTGAATTTTCTTTCTCTCTCTCTCTCGACCCTCCAAATGAAAAAGCCGCGAAACCCATCTGGTTTCGCGGCTTTGCCCTATTCAAGGGCGCAGTCCGAGGGGGAGAATTCGGATCGCTCAGTGGCCGTTGGCCACGTCTTCGATGTCGCCACGGACCAGACCGATATCGTCCAGTTCGCGGTCCGTCAGCGACGAGAGAGCGTTGCGGGTCACGCGGGCGTCGTTCCAGGCCACAACTTGGGCGACCAGATTGGCAACGAAGCCTTTGAATTGGCCTGCAACGGGGGCAGCGCCATATGCGGGGCGGGTGGTGTCGAAAGCAGCCATTGCAGCAGTCCTTTTATCGAATTGTCTTGCCGAACCATTCGGCGTTGTGCTGCGCATTTAGGCATGTTGAAAACCCCCGACAAGCAACGAAAAGACATATGTGCCATGCGTTAGCTGCATGTCGCAAATTCATGGTTAACCAACGGTAAATACGCAGTTAATTCTGCCCCAATGGCGACGGTACACCCCCATTTCCCATACCTATCGCGATGATGCAGACCTTGCCCGGGCGAAAAATATGCGCCTGCCTCTGCCCCTCACACGATTGCGTGAGAACTCTACAAACCCTGCCAAAAACACGCCTGGCTGTGGGAATGCCCACACTGTGCAGGTTCTGTCGCATTGCTGGCCGCATCCGCTAACGCTATATTGCGCCCATGCAGAACAGGTCCCAAAGCCAATGAAACACGAGGTTCCCACCCCCCGGAACCCCTACGCCATGGCGGAAAACGCCTTTGCGTCCGGATGGCACAGCGTGGATACAATCCCGCTCAAGGGCGAGGGTGCATTTCTGGTCTTGACGCTGTCCGGCCTCATCAGGCTTGCCAAGAACCGCCGCGACTATCGCAAGTTTCGCAAGGCCGATGGCTACGGTCCCAAGCGGCTGACAGTCAACGCGGTCGACACCGGCAACTATCTGGGCGCAATCGCCTGGAAATGGCCCGACCCCGCACCCTGACCACGACCCTGTCCGCACACAGAAAAGCGCCCAACACCGTTAACGCTTTGCGAATGTTCTTGTTTCGTGCTACGGCTTGGCAAAACCACAAGACCGAGCAGACAAGGGGCAACATCATGCGCATTCTAGGGATCGATCCGGGCTTGCGGCATACGGGCTGGGGCATCATCGATGCCGACGGCCCGCGCCTCAAACACATCGCCAACGGCATCTGCATGTCGCAGGGCGATGACCTCGCGCAGCGACTGCTCAGCCTTTTTGACCAACTCAGCACGGTGATCCGCGCCCACAGCCCTGATTCGGCCGCCGTCGAACAGACCTTTGTGAACAAGGACGGCGCCGGGACGCTGAAACTGGGGCAGGCGCGCGGGATTGCGATGCTGGTGCCGGCGCGGGCTGGATTGCCCGTGGGTGAATACGCACCAAACGCAGTGAAAAAGACCGTTGTGGGCGTGGGCCATGCCGACAAACGACAGGTCGCGCATATGGTCGCCATGCAGTTGCCGGGAGTCGAGATCGCGGGATCGGATGCGGCGGACGCACTCGCCATCGCCATCTGTCATGCCCATCACGGTGGCCGGGTGGCGCACCAACAGACGGCACCGACCAGCGGGCTGGCGGCTGCCATTGCGCGCGCCGAGGCGCAGGCCACCATATGATCGGCAAACTGACAGGGCGCATCGACTACCGCGCGGCGGATCACATCCTGATCGACGTGCGCGGCGTGGGATACATCGTCTATTGCTCCGACCGCACGCTGGCCGCGCTGCCGGGGCTTGGACAGGTCTGCGCTCTCTTTACCGATCTTGTGGTGCGCGAGGACCTGATGCAGCTCTTTGGCTTTCCCACGCTGGCGGAAAAGGAATGGCACCGCCTGTTGATGTCCGTGCAGGGCGTCGGGGCCAAGGCGTCGCTGGCCATTCTTGGCACGCTGGGCACCGATGGGGTCAGCCGCGCAATTGCGCTGGGTGACTGGAACGCGGTCAAGGCCGCCAAGGGGATCGGCCCCAAGATCGCCCAGCGGATTGTGCTGGATCTCAAGGACAAGGCCCCCACCGTGATGGCCATGGGTGGCACCGTGGCCGAGGCGATGGGCGACGCCGAGGCCGAGGGCGACATGCAGGTGATCGAACCCGTGGTGGTCGCCGCCCCGGTATCGACGGCGCAGGCGGATGCGCTCTCTGCCTTGGGCAATCTGGGCTATGGCCCGTCCGACGCGGCGGCGGCTGTGGCTCAAGCCGCAGGCGAAGCACCCGATGCCGATACGCCCGCCTTGATCCGTGCGGCATTGAAACTCTTGGCACCATCGGGCTAGGGGAAAGGGGCGCGCGGGATGTGCGCCTTGCGAAGGAACACGGATGACCCAAGGCTCTTCTGATCCCACCATGCGCCCCGAGGCACAGGCCGAGGACGTGGACCGCGCCCTGCGGCCACAGGTTCTTGATGACTTTGTGGGGCAGGCCGAGGCGCGCGCGAACCTGCGCGTGTTTATCCAGTCCGCGAAACAACGCGGCGAGGCGATGGATCACACGCTGTTCCACGGCCCCCCCGGTCTGGGCAAGACGACACTGGCGCAGATCATGGCGCGTGAATTGGGGGTCAGCTTTCGCATGACCTCGGGCCCGGTGCTGGCCAAGGCTGGTGACCTAGCCGCCATTCTGACCAACCTCGAGGCGCGTGACGTACTGTTCATCGACGAGATCCACCGCCTCAACCCGGCTGTCGAAGAGGTGCTCTATCCCGCACTCGAAGATTTCGAACTGGATCTCGTGATCGGCGAAGGCCCCGCCGCGCGCACCGTGCGCATCGAATTGCAGCCCTTTACGCTGGTGGGCGCGACGACGCGGATGGGGCTTTTGACGACGCCGCTGCGCGACCGCTTTGGCATCCCGACCCGGTTGCAGTTTTATACCGAGGATGAGCTTTTCACGATTGTCGAACGCAACGCCCGCAAGCTGGGCGCGCCTGCGGACGAGGGCGGTGCCCGCGAGATCGCCAAGCGCGCACGTGGCACCCCGCGGATCGCCGGGCGGTTGCTGCGCCGCGTGGTGGACTTCGCCGTTGTCGAAGGGGACGGGCGCGTGACGCAAGCGCTTGCCGATGCGGCGCTGACGCGTCTGGGCGTGGATCATCTGGGTCTGGATGGTGCTGACCGGCGCTACCTGCAACTGATGGCAGATCACTATGGCGGTGGTCCTGTCGGCGTCGAGACGCTGAGCGCTGCCCTGAGCGAAAGCCGTGATGCCCTCGAAGAGGTGATCGAACCCTATCTGTTGCAGCAGGGTCTGATCCAGCGCACGCCGCGTGGCCGGATGCTGGCGCAACGGGCGTGGCGGCATCTGGGCCTCGATGCGCCCAAGTCGCCCGGCGATTTGTTTGAATAAGGGTGAACCATGCGACCTGACGAAATCGAAGCCCTCTTTCGCCGCGAGAGCGGAGACTATGCCTTTGCCCGTTGGGGCCGTCCCATCGCGCCGGTGGTATTCGGCGTGACGGATGACACGCTGGGCGTGATCAAGGGCGCGATTGATGCCGTGTGCCAACTGGCGGGCCACGACACCGCCGAGACCGATACGGAACTGGGCGCGAACTTCATGTGGTTCTTTTTCAACGACTGGGCCGAATTGCCAGAGGTGCCAAGCCTCGACCGCATGATCCCGGACCTTGGCCCGCTGGTTGCGCGGTTGCAGGCCGTGGATGCGAACCAGTACCGTATCTTCCGCTTTGACGAACACGGCGCGATCAAGGCGTGCTTCGTGTTTCTGCGCATGGATGATGCGTTGGCCGCGGTATCGGCAGACACTCTTGCGCTCAGCCAGGTGGTGCAGTCGGTGCTGCTGTGGTCCGACCTGGCGTTCAGGGATCGCTCGCCCCTTGCGGTGGCTGGTGACACAACCGTGTTGCGTCCCGATATTGCTGCATTGATCCGTGCGGCCTATGATCCGGTGATGCCCGTGGCTGCGGATGATGGCAGCCACGCGCTGCGCCTGAGTGCGCGGATCACGCCCGCGCAATGACCTGTCCCCGCGGGGACAGTTTGAATAATACCGGTCTGTCCCCGCGGGGACAGGTCACAATTGCACCGCCCGGAAAGACTTTGCCATGCCCAAACTTCGCCTTCTCACCGCCGCTCTGACCCTGACTGCGACCGTTGCGGTGGCGCATCAGGGCGTGTCGAACCCGGCGGTGATGGCCCGCATGAATGCGATGAGCGCGATCAGTGCCAATGTGAAAACCCTGGGCACCATGGCCAAGGGGCAGGTGGCTTTTGACCGGATGGCGGCGCGGGCGGCCGCTGCGAGCATTGCCGATCATGCGACACGGTCCATTGACCTCTTTGAGGCACCGGAGACGGACCCCAAGTCAGAGGCCTTGCCTGCGATTTGGGACAACTACGCGGATTTCGCCGCCAAATCCGAGGACATGGTCCGCGTTGCGCAATCGTTGGCGGGGTCCATCGAAACGCTGGCCGATGTGCAGGCCGGGATGGAACCGCTGGGCCAGACCTGCGCCGCCTGTCACAAACTATACCGCGAATAGCCACACCAACCGAAAGCCGCGCGGTCCCCCAAAGGCGACCGCGCGGCAGGTGCCACCCCGAGGGGCAGCTACGCGCCCTCTGACGGGACGCGCGATTGGGCAAGCGCTCGTGTTGCGGCTTGGAGCGTTGCCCAATTCAGTGGACCACGACGACAGTCCCGGGCGATGCCCGCGTCGCGGCAGAACCTGGAAAATGCGCGGATGGTCGAGGCCGTGAGGTAGCCGTTGGCCCGGCCCGTTGCGTATCCCCGCTTGCGCAGCTCTTTCTGCAGAAGGCGGACATAGGCGTTCTTGTTGATCTTGTAAGTTGTCAGGAGTGCGCGGGCGTACACATCAGCGGGCGCATCGTTCACGATATCTTCAGAGGCGGTCCAAAAACGGTGCGCCTGCGTTCGCGCGGCCAGGTGCAGCCCTTCCTCAACGGCGGCCTTTGGGCGCAGTCCGGGCAGGGCCAGCAATTCGCTGCGCAGGGCAAGGTCGTTGCGGGGATGACCGCGCAGTCGCAAGTACCGCAGCAGGGTTTCGGTCGCGCGCAGATCGCCGTCCATGGCGCGTGTGTGCAGGCTGGCCAAAACGGCATCGAGATTACCATGGGTGCGCCCCGTCTTGGCCACCAATGCGACAAGGCGCAATTCTGCGATCCGGTCGGCGGCCACGGCGCGGGCATAGAGAGTTGCCCATCCGTCCTCCGGGTCGGAGGCGGCCCCAAGAGCGCGGGTGGCGTGCGCCCAGGCGAGGGTCGCAACGGCGCCGGGGATGTCGTCGTCGGCGGCCTGTTCCAATGCAGTGCGCGCGGCCTCGATTTGTCCGGTGCGCAACAGGTTGGCCCCCAGTGGCAGGCGCGACCGGGCGCGACCATGATCCACAGCGGCGCGAAACTGGGCAATGGCCGCATTGGTGTCGGGTTGGGTGCCGATCCCGGCCACGTGGAAGTGGCCCAAACGGTCCATGGCGCGCGCATCATTGTCGGCGGCCAGCGCGTGCATCTGTTCGAACGCCTGCGCGGGGTCGCTGTCGACCAAAGCCATGGCTGCGTCGTAACGCACCCGCGCAGACGGTACACCTGCTGCGTCCAGCAAAACCGGGGTCGCTGTGGCAGCGGCCAGCGATAAAAGCCAAAGAACCAATTTCATCATTACCAAACTCCGCAACAAGTGTGTGGCCCGTTCTAGGTCAGGGGCGGCGGTGTCTGCGACTGCTCATAGGTATAGGTTGCGGCGCATCGGGTTAGGTCAGGCGCGCACGCGGGATTGCGGCGCGTGGGCCGGGTCGCATAGAACAGGGCAAACCCCAGCCGCACAGGTTCCCATGACACCGCATCGTTTTCCGCTGACCGTCTATTACGAAGACACCGACATGGCCGGCATCGTCTATTATGCCAACTACCTGCGGTATATCGAACGCGCCCGGTCCGAGATCGTCGAAGAGGTGGGCGTGGACCAGAACGCCATGCGTGCCGAGGGCATCGTGTTTGCCGTCACGCGGGTCGAGGCGGATTACATCGGGTCGGCCCGGTTGGGTGACCGGCTGGAGGTGGTGACCACCCACCGTGCGGCCAGTCCGGTGCGCTGGACCTTTGATCAGGAAGTGCAGCGGGACGGCGTGGTGATTTTCCGCGCGCATGTGGTCGCCGTTGCGATGACAACAGCCGGGAAACCCACGCGGCTTCCTGCGGAAATCCGCGCAATGGGCGTAAAATAAGGCCGATCTGACGTCGAAGTGATAGCTTTCCCCTTTGCTGTGGCCTATGCTGGCGCGCAATAAGGGCCGGAAAAACGGGCCCGAGAGCAGAGAGCAGGCGGATGGAAGCAGAGACCCTCGCCCTGGCGCAGGAGATTGATTTCTCACTGTGGGGGCTTTTCGCACGTGCCACCCTGACCGTGAAGCTGGTGATGATCATGCTGATTGTCGCGAGTTTCTGGGCGTGGGGCATCATCGTACAAAAGTTGATCATTTACCGCCGCGCGCGGGCCGAGGCGGACCGGTTTGACCGCGCGTTCTGGTCCGGCGAGCCGCTGGATGGTTTGTTTGAACAGATCGGACCCGAACCCAAGGGGGCGGCGGAGAAGGTGTTTGCCGCCGGTATGATCGAGTGGCAGCGGTCGCACCGCGAGGATGGCGGGTTGATTGCCGGGGCCACCAGCCGGATTGACCGCAGCATGGATGTGGCGATCACCAAGCAGGCCGAGACATTGCAGGGCGGGTTGACCGTTTTGGCGACTGTCGGGTCTTCTGCGCCGTTCATTGGCCTGTTTGGTACGGTGATCGGGATCATGAACGCTTTTATCGAGATTGCAGAGCAGCAGAACACGAACCTGGCCGTTGTGGCGCCTGGCATTGCCGAGGCGTTGTTGGCGACGGGTTTGGGGTTGTTGGCGGCGATCCCCGCGGTGATTTTCTACAACAAGCTGAGTGCGGACAGTGATCGCATCGTGGCGGGCTATGAGGCCTTCGCCGACGAGTTTGCGACGATCCTGAGCCGCCAGTTGGACGGCTGAGCCATGGGCGCGGGTGTGGTCCAGAAGGACGGTGGGGGCAAGCGGCGCAGGCGCGGCGGGTCGCGCACGCGGCCCATGTCCGAGATCAACGTGACCCCCTTTGTCGACGTGATGCTGGTGTTGTTGATCATCTTCATGGTGGCGGCCCCGCTGTTGACCGTGGGGGTGCCGGTTGAGTTGCCCAAGACGGCTGCGGGCGCTTTGCCCACGGATCAGGAGGAGCCGCTGACCGTGACGGTGACCGCCGCCGGTGCGGTGCAGATCCAGACCACGGATGTGGCGCGGGATGAATTGGTGGCGCGGCTGCGCGGCATTGCGGCCGAGCGTGACAGTGACCGCGTGTTCCTGCGTGCGGATGGGGCGGTGCCCTATAGCGCGGTGATGGAGGTCATGGGGGCGCTCAACGCCGGGGGCTTTTCCAACATCGGTCTGGTGACGGATATCGGTGGCCCCACGCTGGACGGTGAGGGGCAGTAGCCTTGAACACCGGGCAGGTCATATCAGGGATCGGCCATGCGGGTCTGATCGGGTGGATCCTGTTTGGCGGGGCGTTCCAGTCCGAACCGCTGCCCTTTGAGGTGACCGAGGTGTCGGTGATTTCCACGGATGCGTTCGAGGCGTTGTTGACGGATGGTCCGCAGGACGACCCTGCAACGCCTGCGGCGTTGCCTGCTGTGCCCGAAGAGGTGCCGACGCCAGAGCCTGAACCACCTGCGCCAGAGCCGGAACCACCTGCGCCCGAACCAGAGCCCGAACCGGAGCCGCCCGCGCCTGAACCTGAACCAGAGCCGGTGACCACGCCCGAGGTGGCTCCGCGCCCTGTGCCGCGTGCCGCGGACCGTGTGGCACCCGAACCTGTTGCCCCGCCTGCGCCCGAAGCCACGCCAGACGACGTGCAGCAAGAGGCCGTGACCGCCGAAGAGGCGCCCGAGCAGCCCGTTCAAGAGCCAGAGCAAGAGGCCACGGCCCCCGAAGAGGCCACCACAGAGATCGTGACCGAGGCAGAAGAGCCCAGCAGTGCGCCCACCGCGTCACTGCGCCCGCCCGCGCGCCGTCCAAGCGCGCCCGCCCGTCCAACGGAAACCGCTGAAACCCCGCCCGCAGACCCGGAGCCACCCGCCGCGCCCGCTGACACGGCAGCCGATGTGGAAGACGCGCTGCGGCAGGCCCTTGAGGGCGGCGGCGAGACGGAAGTGCCGCAAGGCCCGCCGCTGTCGGCAGGGGAAAAGGACGCGCTGCGCGTGGCGGTGTCGAATTGCTGGAACGTGGGGTCGCTGTCTTCGGCGGCGCTCCAGACGACGGTGGTGGTGGCGGTCGACATGACGCAGGACGCCAAGCCGGTGAACGCCTCGATCCGCATGCTATCCAGCTCGGGCGGGTCGGAACAGGCGGCAAAACAGGCATTCGAGGCCGCGCGCCGGGCAATTATCCGCTGTACGCGGGACGGGTATGGCCTGCCCGTTGAAAAATACGGTCAATGGAAAGAAATCGAGATGACGTTCAATCCCGAAAGGATGCGTATCAAATGATCTATCGCGCAATTTGTATGGTTTTGGCCCTTGTCGTCGCGGCGCAGGCACCGACTGCCGCGCAGGCGCAGGCACCGACTGCCGCGCAGGCGCAGAACGGGCCGCTGCGGATCGAAATCACCGAAGGTGTGATCGAACCCTTGCCGGTGGCGATCCCTGATCTGGTGGCCGAAACACCCGGCAGCGCGGAGATGGGCCAACAACTGGCACGGGTCATTGCCGCCGATTTGTCCGGCACCGGCCTCTTCCGCGAATTGCCCGCCAGCGCCTTTATCAGCCAGGTCACCGATTTTGGCGCGCCCGTGCAATATGCCGACTGGAAGGCTATCAACGCGCAGGCCCTGGTCACGGGCGCAGTCACGGTGTCGGGCAACAACATCACCGTCAAATTTCGCCTCCACGACGTGTTTTCCGGCGCAGAGCTGGGCGACGGCCTGCAGTTTGCAGGCACGGTCGATGGCTGGCGGCGGATCGCGCACAAAGTGTCGGATGTCGTCTATAGCCGGATCACCGGCGAGGGCGGATATTTCGACAGCCGCGTGGTGTTTGTCAGCGAAAGCGGCCCCAAGGCGCAGCGCCGCAAGCGGCTGGCCGTCATGGACTATGACGGGGCCAATGTGCAGTACCTGACTGGGTCCGAGGCCATTGTGCTGGCCCCGCGGTTCTCGGCGACGGGCGACCGTGTGCTTTATACAAGTTACGAGACGGGGTTCCCCCGCATCTACGTGCTGGACGTGGGCAGCGTGCAGCGCCGGGTGCTGGAGAGCCAGCAGGGCGTGATGAGCTTTGCCCCGCGGTTTTCGCCTGATGGGCGCACGGTGGTCTATTCGCTGTCCCAGGGCAGCAACACGGATATCTTTGCGATGGATGTGGCCAGCGGCGCGTCCCGCCGTCTGACCAGCGGCCCCGCAATCGAGACAGCCCCGAGCTATAGCCCGGACGGTGCACAGATCGTGTTCGAGAGCGATCGGTCCGGGTCGCAGCAATTGTATGTCATGCCCAGCAGTGGGGGCGAGGCGCGGCGGATCTCTTTTGGCAAGGGTCGTTATGGCACGCCGGTGTGGTCGCCACGTGGGGACCTGATCGCCTTTACCAAGCAGTCACAGGGGCGGTTCCATATCGGCGTCATGCTCGTGGACGGGTCCGAAGAACGCCTGTTGACCGCCTCGTTCCTGGATGAGGGGCCGACATGGTCGCCCAATGGCCGCGTGATCATGTTTGCCCGCGAGACGCAGGGGGCAGCGGGGCGGTCAACGCTGTACTCGGTAGATATCACGGGCCGCAATTTGCGCCCGGTGCGCACGCCTGACGGCGGATCGGACCCGTCCTGGGGGCCGTTGCAGCGATAGGCGCACGTTTTCATAGCGCCACAGACGTGGTACATCTGCGTTAACGACCAAGAAATTTGGCGAAACACTCTGAAAGAGAGGCACGAGCCCATGAAACTGAAATCTTCGATCCTGATGTTGGTGGCTGCGCTGAGCGTGGCGGCCTGTACCAACCCTGACCGTTTCGGGTCGGATGGTGTGGGTGCCGGTGGCGATCCACTGGCGGGTGCGGATACCGGGATTGTTCCGGGCAGCGCGTCTGACCCGGCGTCGCCGGCTTATTTCCAGCAGGCGGTGGGTGACCGCGTGTTGTTTGCGGTGGACCAGTCCACGCTGACGCCTGAGGGCCGCAGCACGCTGGACGGTCAGGCCGCGTGGCTTTTGGCCAATGCCGATTATACTGCGGTGATCGAAGGTCACGCGGACGAACAGGGCACGCGCGAGTACAACCTGGCGCTGGGTGCGCGCAGGGCGGACGCGGCACGTGCCTATTTGCAAAGCCAGGGTGTGCCAGGGGGCCGCTTGCAGGTGGTCAGCTATGGCAAGGAGCGCCCGATCGAAGTGTGTAGTGAAGAGGCCTGCTATTCCAAGAACCGCAGGGCGGTGACGGTGTTGGCGGGTGGGTTGACCAGCTAGGTCAGCCAAACCGGGGGAAGGAATGTGATGGTTCGGTGGATTGTGGGTGCCACTTTGGCGCTGGCCCTTGTTGGGCCGCGCGCAGGGATTGCGCAGGACGGAACGCTTGCCGATATTCGGCAAGAGCTGACAGTACTGTATGTCGAGGTGCAAAAGCTCAAGCGTGAGCTGTCGACAACGGGCAGTGCCGGGTCGGGGGTGTCAGGTGGTACGTCGCTGGACCGGCTCAATGCCATTGAGGCCGAGTTGCAGCGCCTGACCGGTCAGACCGAGCAGTTGGAGTTCCGCATTGGCCGTGTGGTCAGCGATGGCACCAACCGCATCGGCGATCTGGAGTTCCGTCTGTGCGAGTTGGAAGCCGGGTGCGATATTGGTGCGTTGGGTGACACGCCGACGCTGGGCGGTGCAGGTACAACGACTGACGTCCCCGCCGTGGCCCCCGCGCCGCAGCCCGATACACAGCTTGCCACACAGGAAGAGGCGGATTTCGAGCGGGCGCAGGAGGCGCTCGCCGCCCGTGACTTTCGCGCCGCCGCAGACCAGTTTGCGACCTTCAATCAGACCTACCCCGGCGGCCCCCTACAGGTAGCGGCAGAGTTGCGCCGTGGAGAGGCGTTGGAGGGTTTGGGTGACGTGCGTGAGGGTGCGCGCGCCTATCTCGCCGCGTTCACGTTGGATCAGCGGGGGCCAATGGCCGCCGAAGCGTTGTTTCGGTTGGGTGCTGCGTTGGGCCGTTTGGGGCAAACCAACGAAGCCTGCGTGACGCTGGCAGAGGTTGGCGTGCGTTTTCCAAGTGCTGATGCGGTGTCTCAGGCGCAGGATGCGATGCGCAACATCGGTTGTGGCTGAGCCATGATCGGCCCCCTTCTCGACGCGGTGCGCGATCAGCTCAGCGGGCGGCTGCCTGAACGGCTGGCCGTTGCGGTGTCGGGCGGGGGGGATTCGGTGGCCCTTCTGGCCGTAATGGTCGAGTTTGTGCGTGAGCGCGGAATCGAGTTGCATGTCATCACGGTTGATCACGGGCTGCGCGAAGAAGCCAAGGACGAAATTGCGTTGGTCACTGACCTCTGCGCGACTTGGGACCTGCCGCATCATGTCGAGTTTTGGAAAGGGTGGAACGGCGCTGGCAATTTGCAGGCCGAGGCGCGCGACGCCCGCTATGATCTGATGGCCGACTGGGCCTATGCCAATGGCATCACCCATGTTTTGCTGGGTCACACGGCGGACGATCAGGCCGAGACGTTTGTCATGCGTCTGGCGCGTGGTGCAGGGGTTGATGGGCTGAGCGCCATGGTGCCGCGCCGTGTGCGCAATGGCATCACGTGGGTCCGGCCCTTTTTGCGCATCGAACGGTCGGCCTTGCGCAGCTATTTACGGGCGGCGCAGCTGGAGTGGTGCGAAGACCCGAGCAATGACAACCGCGATTTTGAACGCATCCGCATTCGCGACGCACTGACTGTGTTGGGGACGCTGGGCGTGCACACCGAAACGCTGGTGGACGTGGCTCACAACATGAGCCAAGCGCGCGAGGCGTTGGATTGGCAGACGTTTTTGGCCGCGCGGGATGTGGCGCAGATTGTGCGCGGTGTCGTGGCCTTTGATTTGCGCAAGTTCCGCATGCAACCGGCCGAGATTGCGCGGCGTCTGCTGTTGCATGCGCTGGGCTGGACGTCGAGTTCTACGTATCCGCCACGGCGGGATGCGGTTGCGCGCACGCTGGCGGCCATCCGGGCAGGGGACGCGGTGACGCTGGGCGGGTGCCAGATCATGGTTGAAGGCGACGTGATCTGGGTCGTGCGCGAATTGAACGCAATCAAGGACGTATCGAGCGAAATTGGTGACCTCTGGGACGAACGCTGGGTTGTGACAGGCCCCGAAGACGACCCGGATTTGCAAGTTGCACCGCTGGGATATGACGGGCTGCAATCGGTGCCGGGATGGCGCGATGCGGGACTGCCGCGAGCCGCGGCAGCGGCGTCGCCCGCCGTATGGTACGACGGTCAACTGGTGGCCGCACCCGTCGTTGGGGATGACCCTGAGTGGCGCGCAGACCTGGAAGGCGGACAAGATGCCTTTTTCGCCGCACTTTTATCGCATTGAAGAAACCGTAAGCATCTCTATCTTAGAGTAAACGCCTCGGGCCTTCGCCCGTGTGTGGCACGTATCAGGAGATTTTCCTTGGGAAACGCACGTAATATTGCCTTTTGGGTGGTTCTGTTCCTGCTGATTTTGGCCTTGTTCAACCTGTTTGGCGGGTCGGGCAACACGCTGCAAAGCCGTGAGATCAGCTATTCCGAGTTTGTGGACGCCGTCGAAGACGGATCGGTCAGCAATGTGACGCTGGACGGTGAACAGGTCCGGTTCCGCCGCGGGACAGAGGATTTCGTCACGATCAAGCCCGAGGATGCGGAGGTCACAGACCTTTTGATCGCCAACGACATCCCTGTGCGGGCGGAACAACAACAGCAATCGGGTTTCCAGACATTTATCGTGTCGCTCTTGCCCTTCCTGCTGCTGATCGGCGTTTGGGTCTATTTCATGAACCGGATGCAGGGCGGCGGCAAAGGTGGCGCCATGGGCTTTGGCAAATCCAAGGCCAAGATGCTGACCGAAAAGCATGGGCGCGTGACGTTCGACGACGTGGCGGGTATCGACGAGGCCAAGGACGAGCTGGACGAGATCGTGGAATTCCTGCGGAACCCGCAGAAGTTCTCGCGTCTTGGCGGCAAGATCCCCAAGGGCGCGCTGCTGGTGGGCCCTCCGGGTACGGGTAAGACACTGCTGGCGCGGGCCGTGGCCGGTGAGGCGGGTGTGCCGTTTTTCACCATCTCGGGTTCTGACTTCGTCGAGATGTTCGTGGGTGTGGGTGCGTCCCGTGTGCGCGACATGTTCGAGCAGGCCAAGAAAAACGCGCCCTGCATTGTGTTCATCGACGAGATTGACGCCGTGGGTCGCCACCGGGGTGCCGGCTATGGCGGCGGCAATGACGAGCGTGAGCAGACGTTGAACCAGCTGCTTGTCGAGATGGACGGTTTCGAGGCGAACGAAGGTGTGATCATCATCGCCGCCACCAACCGCAAAGACGTGCTGGACCCCGCGCTGCTGCGCCCCGGTCGTTTTGACCGTCAGGTCACTGTCGGCAATCCGGACATCAAGGGCCGTGAGAAGATTTTGGGCGTGCATGCGCGCAAGACACCGCTGGGTCCCGACGTCGATCTGCGCATCATCGCGCGCGGCACGCCTGGTTTCTCCGGTGCCGATCTGGCGAACCTCGTGAACGAGGCGGCACTGATGGCCGCACGGATCGGACGCCGTTTTGTGACGATGTTGGACTTTGAAAGTGCCAAGGACAAAGTCATGATGGGGCCGGAACGGCGAAGCATGGTGATGACCCCGGAACAAAAGGAAATGACCGCCTATCACGAGGCTGGCCACGCGTTGGTCGGGCATTTGCTGCCCAAGTGTGACCCGGTTTACAAGGCGACGATCATTCCGCGCGGCGGTGCGCTGGGCATGGTGATGAGCCTGCCCGAGATGGACCGGCTGAACATGTTCAAGGACGAGTGCCACCAGCGCTTGGCCATGACCATGGCGGGCAAGGCGGCAGAGATCCACAAATACGGACCTGATTCTGTGTCGAACGGCCCGGCGGGCGACATCCAACAGGCCAGTGCGCTGGCCCGTGCGATGGTGCTGCAATGGGGCATGTCGGACAAAGTCGGCAACATCGACTATTCCGAAGCGGCCCAAGGGTATCAGGGCAACACGGCTGGTTTCTCTGTCTCGGCCAACACTAAGGAATTGGTGGAGCAGGAAGTTCAACGCTTTATCCAGGACGGGTACGAGTGGGCGCTGAAGGTCATCACCGAGAACGAGGACGAGTTCGAGCGTCTGGCGCAAGGTCTGTTGGAATACGAAACACTGACTGGCGAAGAGATCGAGCGCGTGATGCGGGGTGATCCGCCGCAGAGCCCGGACGACGAAGACGGCGGGTCGAAAGTCGAAGACAAGAAGCCCAGCCTGACTGCGATCCCCAAGGCCAAGAAGAAGTCCGGCCCCTCGGGCGATGGCGGGATGGAGCCGGAACCGGCCGGCTGATTCTGAGCTGAAAAGTTAACGAAGGACCCGCCGCGCTGGCGGGTCTTTTGCGTTCTGGGGTCACGTTTGCGCCAGCGGGGTTGCGCAGTAGGCAACGACTGGGCAGGTTGGGAACCATGCAGTTCCTTATATCTGTCCTGCGGTCTGTGCCGCTTTTCTATGTCGTGCTGATGTGGCCGGGGCGCTATGTGCTTTGGGGGCTGTGGGATAGCGACGCGTACTATCCCGCGCTGATGTATGACAGCGGGGTGTGGAGCGTGCGATTGCTGATCGCCGCTCTTGCGGTGACGCCGACGCTGTTGCTGATCAACCGGATCGGACGGGGGCAGGCGTTGGGCCGCTGGCTGTTGCCGCGTCGTAGGCATTTGGGCATTGCGTCGGCGCTCTATGCTGGGCTGCATTTGATCCACTATGTGCGGGCGTTGGGTGGCTTGGATGCCATCATCTTTGACCTGCGATTTCTGGCCTATCAGACCGGGTGGGCGAGCCTGATCCTTTTGCTGGTGCTGGCTGCGACGTCCAACGCCCGTGCTGTGCGGGCGATGGGCAAGGGGTGGAAACGCTTGCATCTCTGGGTCTATCCGGCGGGCGTGCTGGCGTTGTGGCATTGGTATCTGCTGGATTGGTACACTGGCCGCATTCTGTTCTGGTGCGGCGTTTTCATGGTGCCGATTGTGGCAAAGTGGGTCTTGCGACGGGTGCGTGTGCGGTTCTTTGCCTGACGGTTCACGAATTGTGGGGGCGGCGTAAGGAAACGTCATTGGTCTGGTGGCGTGGGTGCTGGTACCACCAAGGCAACCAATCAGGAGATGACGCATGCCCGCGCTCACGCCCACATCGTTCACCGCCCGTATCACATGGCTGGGCCACGTGCCCGACCGCACCGCCAGCTTGCGTGCGGTTTCGGTTGACCATGTGGATGCCACGCTGGACGGGTTCCCCGGCGAGGCGCACGGTGGCCCGACGCGTGCGTCCTGTGTGCGGGTGGCGTCGCAATACCCCGAAGGTACCACGATCCGTAACGTGCGCCAATTGAGCGTCCTCAGCGCCGAAGAGCTGGCAATGACCGCGCAGGAGATGGGGCTGGATGCCATTGATCCGGCGTGGGTCGGCGCGTCGATGGTGATTGAGGGTATTCCAGAGTTCAGCAAGGTACCGCCATCATCGCGCCTGATGGCGCCGAGCGGTGCGGGCATTGCCATCGACATGGAAAACCGCCCCTGCATCTTTCCCGGCAAAGAGATCGAGCAAGAGGCCGCAGGGTTTGGTCGCCTGTACAAGCCAGCGGCCAAGAACCGGCGCGGTGTGACAGCGTGGGTCGAGTTTGGCGGGCGTCTGGCGGTTGGCGACGTGTTGACCCTGCACGTGCCGGACCAAAACGTGTGGAGCCATCTGGACGCAGCACGTGCCGGGTGATGGTCGGATTTTGCTGACCTGAGAGCATTTGAGCGGCGCGCTTTTTGCCGCTGTTCGCATGACACGGATGTTGGTGATGCTGACGGGCTGTGGAATACAGCAAACACGAAACCTTGTTCCTGCATCGCGCTGACCGTTTCCGAAATGAAACCCGCGCGGTCGTTTGGGCCGCTCTGTCGCTGTGAAATGTCGGAATCGCGCGCATGTCCCCTAGGCATGCGGCTGTATGCAGGCCACGACAGACGGACCCATTTACACGGCGGGGAGCACCATGGCCTATAAATCCGACATCGAAATCGCACGTGAGGCGAGCAAGCAACCGATCCAGGAGATCGGTGCCAAGCTGGGGATTTCCAGCGATGATCTGCTGCCCTACGGCCACGACAAGGCCAAGGTCAGCCAGTCGTTTATCAACGGCGTGCAGGACCGCGAAAACGGCAAGCTGATCCTTGTCACGGCCATCAACCCGACGCCCGCGGGCGAGGGCAAGACCACGACGACCGTGGGTCTGGGTGACGGTCTGAACCGCATCGGGAAGAACGCCTGCGTGTGTATCCGCGAAGCGTCGCTTGGCCCGAACTTTGGCATGAAGGGCGGGGCTGCCGGGGGTGGTTACGCACAGATCGTGCCAATGGAAGAGATGAACCTGCACTTTACCGGTGACTTTCACGCCATCACATCCGCCCACTCGCTGCTGAGCGCGATGATCGACAACCACATCTATTGGGGCAACAGTCTTGAGATCGACACACGCCGTGTTGTGTGGCGTCGGGTCGTGGACATGAATGACCGCGCGCTGCGCCAGATCACGGCCAGCCTGGGCGGGGTTGCCAACGGCTTCCCACGCGAAGCGGGTTTCGACATCACTGTGGCCTCCGAGGTTATGGCGATCCTGTGTCTGGCCAAGGACCTCAAGGATCTGCAAAAGCGTCTGGGCGACATGATCGTGGCCTACCGCCGCGACCGTTCGCCGGTCTTTGCACGCGACATCAAGGCCGATGGCGCCATGACCGTTCTGCTCAAGGACGCGATGCAGCCGAACCTGGTGCAGACGCTGGAAAACAACCCGGCCTTTGTGCACGGCGGCCCGTTCGCGAACATCGCGCATGGCTGTAACTCGGTCATCGCGACGACCACAGCGCTGAAACTGGCCGACTATGTTGTGACCGAGGCGGGCTTTGGTGCCGATCTGGGTGCTGAGAAGTTCATGAACATCAAGTGCCGCAAGGCGGGCCTGTCCCCGTCGGTTGTGGTCTGCGTGGCCACCGTGCGCGCGATGAAGATGAACGGCGGTGTGGCCAAGGCGGACCTCGGGGCGGAGAACGTCGACGCGGTCAAGGCCGGTTGCCCGAACCTGGGCCGTCACATTGAGAACCTGAAGTCTTTTGGTGTACCGGTGGTCGTGGCGATCAACCACTTTGTCACCGACACCGATGCCGAAGTGCAGGCCGTCAAGGATTTCGTCGCCGCACAAGGTGCCGAGGCAATCCTGTCGCGTCACTGGGAACTGGGCTCCGAAGGCTCCGCGGATCTTGCGACCAAAGTGGCCGAGCTGGCCGATGCGGACACCGCGAACTTTGCGCCGATCTATCCCGATGAGATGCCGTTGGCGGAAAAGATCCAGACCATCGCCAAGCGTATCTACCGCGCGGACGAAGCGCTGATGGATCAGAAGATCCGCGATCAGCTGAAGCTGTGGGAAGAGCAGGGATACGGCCATCTGCCGGTCTGCATGGCGAAAACGCAGTACTCGTTCTCGACCGATCCAAACCTGCGCGGTGCGCCCACGGGCCATTCGGTGCCTGTGCGCGAAGTGCGTCTGTCGGCCGGTGCCGGGTTCATCGTCGCGGTCTGCGGCGAGATCATGACCATGCCGGGCCTGCCACGTGTGCCGTCGGCTGAGAACATCATGCTGAACGACGCGGGCCAGATCGAAGGTCTGTTCTGAACGACAGCTCTCGTAGGGTGCGCCAAGCGTGCACCCTACGCCTGCGTGATGTTTCCGTGCGCTCACGTTTTGGGCAAAGCGGCGTAATGCGATTGACCCAAGGGCCTCTGACCGTCCAGCGTAAAGCACAGTGACCTTAGGAGGAAAGACCATGACCAGACTGTTCGCCCTGATCCTGACATTGATGGCTGTGAGCGTGACAACCGCCGCCGCCAGTGACCGGTATGCCGGGTATTACTACCCCGATGTCACCTCGACCGAAGAGTTCAGCCGTGTGATCCGCGAAGCGCCGCAATCCAGCAAAGGCGTGCGTGTCGAGTTTGTGACCAACCTGACAGTGGCGCAACTGGCGGCCCCGGAAAGCCCGCGGTTCGTGTTCTTTGCCAAGGGCGACGACGCCAAGCATCTGACCGTCATTGCCCTGGATGATGACGTGTTTTCAACCCTTTACCGGGCGCGCGCGGTGCTGGCGCAGATGACGTCAAACATGCGCAACAACGAGTTTTTCCGCCAACAGAACCTGCAGTTCGTGGCGACGTTTTTCGACCTTTTGCAGTTCATGGAATTTGACACGCTGGTGATCAGCGATGGTGAGACATGGGCGCATGAGGTGACTTTCACGCGATGAACCGAGAAGGAACGGCGATGACCGCGACGACCATTGATGGCAAGGCCTTTGCGGCCAAGGTACGCAGCGATGTGGCAGCCCATGTCACACGGCTGAAGGAGGACCACGGGATCACGCCCGGTCTGGCGGTCATTCTGGTGGGTGAGGACCCGGCGAGCGAGGTCTATGTCGCGGCCAAGCACAGGCAAACCGTCGAGGTTGGCATGGCGTCGTTCGAGCACAAGTTGCCGGCGGATGTGTCTGAGGCGGATCTGTTCGCGCTGATTGATCAGTTGAATGCGGACCCGTCGGTGCATGGCATCCTGTGCCAGTTCCCGGTGCCGGATCATCTGGACGAACGCGCCGTGGTGGCGCGGATTGATCCGTCGAAGGATGTGGATGGGCTGAGTGTCGTGAATGCGGGCCTTTTGGCCAGTGGCGAGACTGGTTTGGTGTCGTGCACGCCCTTGGGGTGTCTGATGCTGTTGCGCGATCAGTTAGGCAACATGTCGGGGATGGAGGCAGTGGTGATTGGCCGCTCGAACCTCTTTGGCAAGCCGATGGGGCAGTTGTTGCTGCGCGAGAACTGCACCGTGACGATTGCGCATTCGCGCACCAAGGATCTGGCCGAGGTGTGCGCGCGTGCGGATATTCTGGTGGCGGCCGTGGGTCGGGCCGAGATGGTCGAAGCCGATTGGATCAAGCCCGGCGCCACGGTCATCGATGTGGGCATCACCCGCGCGCCGCACCCGGACAAGCCCGGCAAGTCCAAGCTGTTGGGCGATGTGAATTTTGCGCAGGCCGTGACTGTGGCCAAGGCTGTGACGCCTGTGCCGGGTGGTGTGGGGCCGATGACCATCGCCTGCCTGTTGGCCAACACGATCACCGCCTGTTGCCGTGCGCATGGGTTGGACGCGCCCGAAGGTCTGACGGCCTAGGCCTTGACCGGCACCATCGTGCCTTGCAGCACAGCGACGAGGGTTTCGCGGCCATCCGTGACGGCGAACACCTCTGACGTGACTACGATAAGGCGACGGCCGGGTTTGATGACCCGGCCTTTTGCTATGAGGCGTTCGCCTGTGGCTGGGGCGGTGAGGTTGATCTTGATCTCTGCGGTGACGACTTCCTGATCGTCCGGCAGGGTGGTGAGCGCGGCGTAGCCCGCAGCACTGTCGCCCAGCCCAAAGGTCAGCGCGGCATGGGCGAACCCCTGTTGCTGGCGGCATCCGGGCAGGATCGGGGCGGAGATCGTCACCAGCCCCGGCTCGACCGCGTCGAGTGTCGCCCCGAAGGTTGTCATCATGCTTTGCTGGGCAAAGCTGGCAGCAATCCGGTTGGTCATAGCGCCCCCCGCGGCATGGGCACCTGTACGGGGCGCGCGCCGGTCATGATGGCGGCGGCGTCGGGGCGCATGAGGCGCGACAGGGTGCTGTCGTGGCTGCGCAGGCCGCCAGTATAAGTGCCATAGGCAGGCATCACCAATCGGTCACTGTCGATCAGAAAGGCGGGCCTTGTGATTGCACGGCCGCGTGTGGGCAGGGTGGCCTTGGGGTGGTAGTGGCCCGAGATTTCACCACTGGCGCCCGGCTTGGCGATGTGGCGGAAGGTGACGGACCCGATGGGCAGTTCGGCCAGGTGCGTGCCGCCAAATTCGATTGGGCCGGGGTCGTGGTTGCCTTCGATCCAGACCCAGCGGCGACCGGCTTGCAGGCGTGTGATCCAGAGGCGTTCGTCTTCGGGCAGGCTGCGGGCGGCGGTGAGGTCGTCAAAGCTGTCGCCCAGACAGACGACTGTGCGTGCGCCGGTTTTGTCGAGATCGGAGACAAGGCGGGTGAGTGTGTCGCGTGTCTCGTAGGGGGGGAGCTGCATGCCAGAGCGTCGGGCGATGCGTTCGGCCTTGCCCAAGTGGAGATCGGAGACGCAAAGCAGGTTCTGGTCGGGCCAAAGTAGCGCGCCGGAGCCAAGCGCCTTGAGCGCGGCACCGGCCAGTGAGAGATCGCACGTGTTCATACTTTGTTCATATATGGGCGATGTGTTTGCTTCAAGGCTGCTGTAGATTGGGGCTCTGCCCCAAACCCCGGAGTTTTTTTGGCAAGATGAAAGAGCTTTAGAATGGGACGCGCCAGTCCTTGCGTTTGGGTTCGGGGGGCAGTCCGGCTGTGGTCATCAGGCGTTCGGCCTCTTCGGCGAGGAGCTTTTCTTCGGCCAGTCCTTTGATCGGGACGCGGCCTACTTCGAGCATGAGGGGTGCGGCGAGGGGGGTGATGCGGTCGTGCTCGATGAGGTCTATGCGGTTGCCGATGCGCGCGCACATTTCCTCGATCCGGCCAAAGTCAACGAGGCCGCGCATGGCCTCTTGGCGGGTGATGTGCAGCATGAGGTGGTCGGGGTCGTATTTGGCCAGCGTGTCATAGAGGATGTCGGAACTGAACGTCGCTTGCCGTCCGGTTTTGCGGTTTGACGGCAGGTTGCGTTCGATGAGACCCGCGATGGTGGCCGAGGCACGGAAGGTGCGTTTCATCACGGCATTGCCTGCGAGCCATGTGTCCAGGCCATTGCGCAGGGCGTCGATGTCGAAGAGGGGGGCGGGATCGGTGATCTTGTCGAGGCCCCAGATCAGGGTGGCGTAGTCCGTCGCGAGGAAACCCAGCGGGTTGAGGCCGGTTTCCTCCATCCGTTTGGTCAGGAGAAGGCCCAGTGTCTGCATCGCGTTGCGCCCGGCAAATCCGTAGACGGCAGTGTGGATGCGGTTGTCATGTGGGAAGCTTTCGATCAGCAGGCGGCCCGGTTCTGGCAGGCGGCTGACTTTGCGTTGCAAGCTGAGCCATTCGGCGGTGTGTGGCGGCAGGGCGGGCCATGTGTCCTGTTGGAACATCTCGATGATGCGGTGGCTGAGCTGCGTTGAGGTGGCGAATTTGGTGCCCATGAAGGTGGCGATTTTGGGTTTCTTGGCAGCGTCGCGGGTCACCTGGACGGTCATTTCGCGTAATGAATCATAGCGCACGATCTGGCCGCCGATCAGGAACGTGTCACCGGGGGTGAGGGTGGCGGCAAAGCCTTCTTCGATCTCGCCCAGGGGTTTGCCGCCGCGGCCCTTGAAGCGGACCTTGAGCGTGTCGGTGTCCTGGATCGTGCCGATGTTCATGCGGATGCGTTGGGCGCTGCGCGGGTCGCGGAGTTGCCAGTGGCCGTCGGGACGTTGTTGCAGGCGTTTCCATTGGTCGTAGGCGCGCAGGGCGTAGCCGCCCGTGGCGCAGAAATCGAGGCATGCGTCGAAATCGGGGCGTGTGAGGGTGCTGTAGGCGCCGGTGCTGGTGACCTCGTTATAAAGCGCGTCGGCGCAGAACGGCCCGGCGCAAGCGACAATCAGGATGTGTTGGCAGAGCGCGTCGCGGGGGCCGGGGCCGCGTGGGTCGCCGTCCAGCGCGCCCGCCTTGACCGCATCGAGGGCGGCCACGCATTCTACGACTTCGAAGCGGTTGGCGGGGACAAGCAGCGCCTTGGACGGCGCATTGTAGCGGTGATTGGCGCGGCCGATCCGTTGGACGAGGCGTTTGACGTTCTTGGGTGCACCGACCTGAATGATCAGATCAACGTCGCCCCAATCGATGCCAAGATCGAGCGTGCCGGTGCAGACGATGGCCTTGAGTTGGCCGTCAACCATGGCCTGTTCGACCTTTTCCCGCTGTTGGCGGTCGAGCGATCCGTGGTGAATGCCGATGGGCAGCCCTTCGTCATTGGCGAGCCAGATGTTGTGGAAGTAAAGCTCAGCCTGGGCACGGGTGTTGTGGAAGATGAGCGTGGTTTTGTGTTTCTTAACCTGCTCCAGCACGGCGGGGATCGCGTATTTGCCGCCCGAGCCGGACCACGGCGGGGCCTCGTCGGTCACCAGCATCTGGATGTCGGGGGCGGGTCCGGGATCGGCGTGCAGAATGTCACAGGGGTCGGGGTGCCGGGCCAGAAGGTGGGCGATGGCGGCGGGGTCCTCGACCGTGGCCGATAGGCCCACGCGTTTGAGGTCGGGGCGCAGGCCCTGCAACCGGCTGAGGGCCAGGAACATCTGGTCGCCCCGTTTGCTTTCGGCCAGAGCGTGGATTTCGTCGACGATCACCCGTTTGAGGCCCGCGAACATGCGCTGCGCGTCCTCGTAACTGGTGAGCAGGGCGAGGCTTTCCGGTGTGGTGAGCAGGATGTGCGGCGGGTCGGCGCGTTGGCGTTTCTTTTGCGTGGCCGAGGTGTCGCCGGTGCGGTCTTCGATCCGGATGTCGAGGCCCATTTCTTCGACGGGTGTGCGCAGGTTGCGTTTGATGTCTGTGGCCAGCGCCTTGAGCGGTGAGATGTAGAGGGTGTGCAGGCCCTCGTGATCGCCCTCGGCCAGTTCGGCCAGTGTGGGCAGGAACCCGGCCAGCGTCTTGCCGCCGCCTGTGGGGGCGATCAGCAGGAGGGCCGCGTCGTCCGCGCGGTCCAGCATCTGTTGCTGGTGGGGATGGATGGACCATCCTTTGGCGGCGAACCAGTCGGCGAACATCTGGGGGAGGGGCGTCATCAGACGCAATGTAGCGAGGACAGCGCCAGTGGGAAGTGGCGGCTTGCATCTTTCCTACCTCGGCACAGTGTGCGGGACTGCTGTGATTAGCGGTAAGGTTTGAGGGCGCGGACGGTGGCTTGGACTTGTTTCGGCAGGGCGGTGTCTGCGCCGTCAGGTGCTGCATCGAGGGCTGCGGCGACGTCTTTGACCAGGATACCGATGGAATTGTCCGGGGCGTAACCGTCGCGCGCAAATTCAATGGTGTCAAAGCCCGAGGCGAGCCAGTTTTGGCCCGAAGACGTCTCGATCAGGTTGAGAAGGGCCGTTTGATCCAAGCCCGCGTCGGCAGCCCAGTCCAGTACCAGCCGCGTCATGGCCGTGTGTGAGGCCGCCAGCAGGTTGTTGAGCACCTTGGCCTGCATGCCGGCACCGTATGCGCCCATGTGATGAAAGTGCTGACCCATAAAGGCCAGAAGCGGCAGTGCTTCGTCGATGTCGTCGCGGGTGCCGCCCAGCATAAAGGACAACGAACGGTTCTGTGCGGCGATGCGCGCGCCGGACATGGGGGCGTCGATGAGGGTGATGTGCTCCGGCACACGGTCGCGCAGCCCGCGCACATAGCGCGGTGACAGGGTGGAACATATGAAGATGCGGCGCAGGTTGGGCGCGGTGCCCATCAGGTTCTGGGTGTCGAACAAAAGTGCGTTGGTTTCGGTTTCATCGCGGACCACCGAAAACAGGGTTTCCAGCCGTGGCGCGAAGGCCATGATATTGTCCGTCACCTGCGGCATATCGCTTTTGGCAATGTCAAAGCCCTGCGCGCGTGCGCCTGCGTCGCACAGCGCCTGCAACATCGGGCCACCCATGCGGCCACAGCCCGCCACGCCAATCATTTGACGATATGTTCGTCCTTGACGAACATGTTGGCCCAGGCGCGGTCGATCAGGTCGGGGCGCATTTGCAGGGGGATGCCTTCGAAATTGCAGATGGACACCATCTGATCCACGAGGAAATTCGGCTGATAGTTGGCATATATGTTGTCGATGGTCGGGTATTTGACCTTGAGCAGGTGGATCAGTGCCTCTTCGTTGAGGGCCATCCCCTTTTTCTTGGCAACCATGGCAAAGATCTTGAGGAAGTTTGCCTGGTTTGGCCCGTCGATCTTGATCTTGAAGAAGATCCGGCGCAGGGCGGCCTGGTCAAAAATCTCGTTGGGGTGGAAGTTGGTCGAGAAGACGACCAGCGTGTCGAAGGGGACCTCGAATTTCTCGCCCGATTGCAGGGCGAGGATGTCCTTGGACTCCTCCAGCGGGACGATCCAGCGGTTGACCAGCGCCTGCGGCGGTTCGGCCTGACGACCAAGGTCGTCCACGATAAAGATGCCGCCCGTCGATTTGAGCTGGAGCGGGGCCTGATAGGTCCGCGCGGTAGGGTTGTAGACAAGATCGAGCATGTCGAGCGACAGCTCACCCCCTGTGATCACCGTAGGCCGTTCGCATTTCACATAGCGTTTGTCATAGGGCGTGCGGCGGCGCAGGGCGTTGGGGTCTTGTTGTTCTTCCTTCGCCAGAATGTGCACGATGGGGTCATAGACGGTGATCACCTGACCCGCGTATTCGATGGCGCGCGGCACGTAGACCTGATCACCCAGCGCGTCACGTATGCCGTTCGAGATCGACGATTTCCCGTTGCCGGGTGGGCCATACATCAGGATCGAGCGCCCGGCCGACACGGCTGGCCCAAGCTGGTCCAACAGGTCGTCCGGCAGGACGAGGTGACCCATCGCACCGGTCAACTGTTGGCGTGTGACCATGATGTTGCGGATCGACTGGCGTTTGACTTGCTCGCGGTAGACCTCGAGCGGCACTGGCATGGCGCCGAAATATTCCGACTGCGCCAGCGCGTCGAGCGCGCGCGCCTTGCCGCCATCGGTCAACTGATAACCCATTTCGTTGGTGTTGTTGGCATTCAGCGTGCCCGTCGCTTCCATCAAACGCTGGTCGCGGCACATGTCGATCAGCTCCTGCACAACCGGAATGGGCAGACACATCGCTTCGCTGAGGTCCGACACCATGTCGAGGTTCTTGCGGAACATGGTTTTGAGCAGGATGTCCCGCATCATCACCACGGGCAATTTCATGTCCTGGATCCGCTTGGGCGCGGGGGGCGCAATCACGTCTGCGACTTGCATATTCATGGGAAACGGGCCTGCTGCTGCTTTTGCTTTGCATCAGAGGTAGCAGGGTATTGGGTCCAAAATATGACCCAAACAGGTCAAGACCCGTGCACTGTCGCCAAAACGAGGTAAATGGCCAGCGTTGGCCCCAGGGCAAAACCCATGGGGAATTTCTTGGCTTCCTGGCTCCAGCTATCCCAATTGGGGGCCATGCGGCGCAGGGGGCTGTGTTTTGCGATGCGGTGTGCGGCGTAGGATGCCAGCAAAACGGCGGCAAAAAGCGCCATCAGCAGGCGCACATCGCCCAAGGCCACGTAAGGCGCTGCGGCGGCAAGAAACTTGGCGTCACCGGCGCCCATTGCACCAGCGGCATTCAGGATCATGCAAACGACCAACACGATGCCCAGTTGCGCCAGTTGCCACAGATAGGCATCGAGCGGCATCAAAAAGAGGCCGAGCACAACAAAGACGCCGGCCATGGCCAGCACGGTCCAATTGGTGATCCGCATCGACGCGAGGTCGGTGTAGGCCACGTAGAGGCAGAGTGGCACCAGAAACGGCAGGAACCACAGCGCCACCTGGGCAGAGAGCGCCATCGTGTCAGCCCGCGTTTTCGAGTGCGCGCAGGGAACGCACGGCGGCTTCGAAGTGTTGCGGGTGCGTTTCGATCGCCTCGCGCAGGAGGCCCTTGCCGGTTTGCACGTCACCCTGTTTCACAGCCGTCAGACCCAGCGTGTGCAGCAGTTGCGCGCGTTCGGTCTGGTCCATGGGCAGCACGGGCAGTTGATAGTTGCGCTGCGCGCCGCGGGCCAGGATCAGGTTGTTTTTGGCGGTGAACAGTCCGGGATCCTGACGGATCGCGTCACCAAACAGGCGTTCGGCCTCTTGATAGTCGCCGCGCGTCAGTTTCGAGTAGCCCCAGTTGTTGAGAACGCCGGACGGGCGTGTGGTCAGACCTACGGCAGTTTCATAGAAACTGTCGGCCTTTTTCCATTCCTTGTTGCTGTCGGCGATCAACGCCTCGAGCCGGTAACGCTTGAACGTCTCGAAGGTGGGCGGCACCTTGTCGAGTTCCTGTTCCGCACTGGCCCAATCACCTGAACGCAGCAGGGCATCGGCATAGTCCACGCGGTCGTCATTGGTTGAGCCGTCCAGTTTCACGACCTTGGCATAGGCGGGGGCGGCTTCGGAATAGCGTTTGGCGCGCACGAGGCTGGTGGCCAGCCCGCGTTGTACGTCGATGCGGTCGGGGTTTTCAGCGGCGGTACGGCGGAAGTAGCTGACGGCCTCGTTGGGGTCGGCCACAGTCAGCATCACGTCGTTCAGGTCACTTTCGTCGACCACGTTCACATCCTGAAAGGCCCGTTCAACGGTTTCCTCGGCGGATTTCTGTTCACATGCGGTCAGGGCCATCGCGCCTGCCAGAGAGACGGCCAATAATACGGTGTGGCGCATATTTGCGTCCTTTTCCTGCTCGTTCACGCCGGGCTTTTGCTGCCCGGTCGCATCCCAAACGCGCCCTGCGGCGCACCTCAATCCACGCGATTACACGCGTTTTGTCATCCGGCAGTCCGTATCAAGAAATCGCTGCTGCCTCGACGGACCAGTTTGTACTGGTTCTCGTTGGGTGAGACGGTAGCAGAATTTTCGGATTTTGCGAGTGCCAAGCGCAAATTATCCCGGATAAGTGTGCTTTCTCCGTCATCAAGGGCAAAGGCGCGGCGCAAAATCTGAACGGCTTCGCCGGTTTCGCCCTGTTCCATCAGCACCACACCCAGATTGTTCAGGTCCTCGGGGTAGGGGTCATATTCGGTTGTTGCCCGTCGCAAGAGGGTTTCGGCCTGACCTAACCGGCCAAGTCCGAGGTTGGCGGTGCCAAGCCCCGACAGGATTTCGGCGTCAAAACCGCCCCGGTCCAAAGCCGCACGGTTGAACGACTTGATCGCCAGTTCAAATTCCCCGGCGGCAATCAGGCGGTGCCCGACCTCGACCCCGTCCACGCCCGCTGCGTTGTGATCGACACCGGGTGCAAATGGCCCGGATTGCGAGGCGTCGATGCCCGGCGGGCCGCATGCCGCGACCAGAAGTGCGAAGAGAAGGGCGCATACGCCCCGAAGGCCTGTAATCATCTGATGTCTTTGCGACTATTGCAGAATGGACTGAACCGCGCGCCCGTTTCGGGACACGCGGTGTCAGCCTTGTACCACGAAACGCGGCGTTTTCTAGTTGCCCATATTCCCGAGCTGGGTGATGCCGTGAACGGAGGGGCCCACGAGGATGATCAAGAGCGGCGGCACCGTCAGCATCATGGTCGCGAGCGTCATTTTGGTCGGCAGCTTGTTGGCGGCCTCTTCGGCGCGCATCACGCGTTTGTCGCGCATCTCACCGGCATAGACGCGCAGCGCCTCGGCGATGGATGTACCGAAACTGGCCGACTGCACCAGCACGGTCACGAAGGACGCCACATCCTGCACGCCACAGCGTTCGCCCATGTCGTTGAGAACGGTAACTTTGTCCTTGCCGGCCTTCATCTCATAGCTGACCACCTGCAATTCGTCGGCAAGTGCGGGAAAGGATGCCCGCAACTCGCCAGCCACACGTGTGATGGCCTGATCCAGCGATTGGCCCGCCTCGACGCAGACAAGCAGCATATCGAGCGCATCCGGGAAACCCTGGGTGATCTGTTCCTTGCGCTTTTCGACGCGCTTGGTGATCCAGTATTGCGGCAGGTAGTAGCCTGCGCCGCCCGGACCCACCGTCCACATGATGATCTTTTGCGTGTCCATGTTTTCGGTGCCAACGATGAAGTTGGTGTAGATCACACCGGCAATCAGACCGATCACGCCCAGGATGAATTGGGCGGCGTGGAACATGCGCACGGAGTCGCGGGATTGATACCCGGCCTGGCGCAGCATCAGTTGCCGCTTGCTCAGTTCGGCCACGTCCTCGGGTTCGAGAAACTTGGAGAACCGTTCTAGCTGTTCGTTGCGCGCGCCTTGGCGCAGTCGCTCTTTCTGCGACCCGCCTGCAGCGGCGCCATTCGACGCTTTCTTGAGTTTGGACAGCGGGTCCTCGGGTTGGCGCGCCATCATGATCACGACGACCACGATCATCATCAGGCCCAGAACGCCCGCGATGACGATGGGGCCAAGTGGGCCGAGAATGTCCGTGATGGGCTGCAGCAGGGCTTCCATGTCGGCCTCCTTACACTTTGATGTTGGTCAGCACGCGCATCACCCAGAGGTTGACGCACAAGAAGATGCCGACGACGAAACAGGCGGGGATGAAATACGCGTGGTCGCGCACTTCGTCATAGTAATGCGGGTCACCGACGTTGATGACGACCAGCGCCACAAGCGGGAAAGCCGAAAGGAACTTGCCCGACCACTTGGCCTCGGCGGTGATCGCCTTGACCCGGCGGAACAGGCGGAAACGGGCGCGGATCACTTTGGCCAGACCCGCGAGGATCTCGGCGAGGTTACCACCCGATTGCTGCTGGATGGTCACGGCCACGGCGAGAAAGCGCAAATCCTGCATGTCCAGACGTTCGGCCATATCCTTGAGGCTTTCGCCCACATCGCGGCCAAAGGCGCTTTCGTCGGCGATAAGTCCGAATTCCGAAGCCAGGGGGTCTGCGACCTCCTTGGACACGACCTGGATGGTCGAGGTAAAGGGGTGACCGACGCGCAGGCTGCGCACCATCAGTTCCACGGCGTCGGGCAGCTGCTCTTCGATCATGCTGAGGCGTTTGTTGGCCTTGGACGATACCCAAAAGAACACCGCACCGATGCCGATGCCTACAGACAACAGGATACGCACAGGCGTGTCCGTGTCGGTGCCGACGCTGAGGCCGACAAAGGCCACGACGCTCAGGCCACCCATGACCATGATCAACTGTTGCGGGGTAAAGGCGATGGCCGCCTTTTGCGCCCGGTCGGCCAGCAGGGAATACAGCGGGATGGAGCGCGCGCCCATGTGCTGCTGCATTTCCTTGCGGAGCTGGTCGAGCACCTCTTCGCGGCGGCCCCCGGCCTTGTTCAGCATCTCAAGGCGGCGGTTCACGCGGCTGTTGAGGCTGATGGATTTGCCGAAGGCGACAAGATATAGGCCCTCGACCAGCACCAGGACGCCGACAAAGATCAGGCCGTAAATGATGGGTTCTGCGCTCATGACATCAGGTCCTCAAATGGCGAATGCGATAGGACGTCTGAAAAACAGTCCTCAAGTAGCGAATGCGGTAGGACGTCGTAAAAACAGTCCTCAAGTAGCGAATGGGTTCGGGCGTGCATGGATGGTTCCTTACTCGGCCGCGATGGGTTCATAGACGGATGCGGGCAGGTCATAGCCCCACAGACGGAAGCGTTCGGAATAGTGCGAGCGCACGCCGGTGGCGGTGAAATGACCGATGATCTTGTTGTCGGGCGTCAGGCCCACGCGCTGGAAGCGGAAGATTTCCTGCATCGAGATAACGTCGCCCTCCATCCCGGTGATCTCGGTGATCGAGGTCATACGGCGCGAGCCATCTTGCAGACGCGAAGCCTGCACGATGAGGTTCACAGCGGACGAGATTTGCGACCGCACGGCCTTGATCGGCATTTCGATACCGGCCATCGCGATCATGTTTTCCAGACGTGACACACCGTCCCGCGCCGAGTTGGCGTGGATCGTGGTCATCGATCCGTCGTGGCCGGTGTTCATGGCCTGGAGCATGTCGATGACTTCTTCGCCGCGCGTCTCGCCGACGATGATACGGTCCGGCCGCATCCGCAGGGCGTTTTTCAGACAGTCGCGGGGGGATACCTCGCCCTTGCCTTCGACGTTGGGCGGGCGGCTTTCCATCCGGCCCACGTGGGTCTGTTGCAACTGAAGTTCGGCGGTGTCTTCGATTGTCAGGATGCGTTCGGCATTGTCGATGAAGGACGACAGGGCGTTCAGCGTGGTCGTTTTACCGGAACCTGTACCGCCCGACACGATCACGTTGAGCCGTGTGGCGACGGCGGCCTGCAAATAGGCAGCCATTTCTTCGGTAAAGGCGCCGAAATTCACCAGGTCGTCGATGCCCAGCTTGTCCTTTTTGAACTTACGAATGGAGACAAGGCTGCCGTCCACCGCGATGGGCGGCACCATGGCGTTGAAACGCGAGCCGTCTTTGAGGCGGGCGTCCACATAGGGGTTGGATTCGTCGACCCGCCGACCGACCGCCGACACGATCTTGTCGATGATGCGCAACAGGTGGCGCTCATCCTTGAACGTGATGTCCGTCAGTTGCAGTTTACCGTCGCGTTCCACAAAGATCTGTTGCGGGCCGTTGACAAGAATATCGTTGACCGTCTCGTCCTTGAGCAAAGTCTCAAGCGGGCCGAGGCCGGTCACTTCGTCGAACAGTTCCTGGTTGAGGGTCTGGCGATCCTCGCGGTTCAGCACGATGTTCTTTTCTTCGAGAACTTCGGCGGAAATGGCGCTGATTTCCTGGCGCAGGTCCTTTTCGGTCGCCGATTCCAGCGCCGACAGGTTCAGGTTGTCCAAAAGCGCGCGATGCAGTTCGAGCTTGATCTCGCCCATCCGCTCCTTGCGCTTGCGTTCCTTGTCCAATGGCGCAACGGTCGCGGCCTTGGGCGCCGGTTTGCGTGGCGATTTGGGGGCGGCTTCTGCCTTGGGCAGTTCCGTCACCTTGGCCGCAACGGGTGCGGGCGTGGCGGCTGGTGCTGCTTTTTTGTATTTCGAAAACATCGAGGGACCCCCGGGTTGTCAGATCAGGCCGCTTTGGCCTGGTCTTCGCTAAGTTCGTGAATGGATGCCGCCAGTTTCGCGATCTCGCGACGCAGCGGGTTTTTGGCGGCAGATGTGGCCAGCGGCAGACCGTGATCCGCGCCTTGCGTGATCGGTTTGCCGCCGTCGGGCAATTGCACCTCGATGGCGATATCCAGGCTTTCGGCCAGACGTTTGACCCGCGCCTTGCCACCCAGATCGGTGAATTTTGGCGCGCGGTTCAGCACATAGCGCAGTTTGTCGACCGGCAACTCCTCGGATTGCAGGGCGCGTTTGAACCGCACGGTGTTTTGCGCCGAGCGCATGTCGAGCTCGAGCGTGGTGAAGTAGATGTGCGAGGAGGTCAGGATCGTTTCCGTCCATTGCACCAGCGTCGACGGCATGTCGATCACCACGTAGTCAAAATGCGCCCGTGCCATATCGACCACGCGGCCAATGTCTTCGGGTGTGATCAGGTCCAGCGGGATCATGTCGGCGGGGGCCGTCAGCACCTGCAATTTGTCCTCGAAGGTCAGCAGGGACTGGCCAAAACTGTCATCATCCATGCTTTCGGTGTCGGACAGCATTTCGAACACGGCCTCGCGGCGCGGCAGGTCGAGATAGGTCGACGCGGAACCGAATTGCAGGTCCAGATCCAGCAGACAGACATTGGGCGTCTCGGATGGGTTCAGCAAAGCCAGTTCCCAAGCCAGATTGACGGCCAGCGTCGTTGATCCGGTGCCACCGGCTATCCCATGGGACACTAGAACGGCGCCCTGTTTGTTGGTGCCGGATTTCAGTTGCACCGCGGGTTCGGGTGCCGCGGGCTGTGGTTGCTCGGCTGCGCGCAGGCGGTCAATGGCCTGCTGCAATTCGCCCTCGGGCAGGGGGTAGGGCACAAATTCGTCTGCGCCGCGCCGCAACAACTGGTGCAGCGCCGCCGGCGTCACGTCTTCGGCAATCAGGATCACCTGGATGTCGCGTGCCTTGGCCTGGGTGATGATCTCGCCCATGAGGACCAAATTGTCCTCGTCAGCGTCATCCAGGGCGAGGGCGACAAACTCCATCGCCTCCGCTTCGGGCTGATTGAAGAATGCGAGCGCTTCGGCAAAGCCGAGATCCCCCCATGCCTCACCAAGCGCGTGTTCCATGTCTTCGATCAACAGATCGAAGTTCTGTACATCCCGGCTGACGGTGCACGCCAAGATGGGTGCGGTGTCTGGTTGTGGCATTACGCTGCTCATTGCCCACTCGTCCTTTATTCAAGGGCAGGCAGTCCTGTGCGGCGTTGGTTTCGCCTGTCCGACTGCGGTGCCCGCGCCCGGTCAAAAGTGTCCGGGCATACGTATCCTCACGGGCAGTTGTCGCAGCGAATTCAGGCGAGATTTGGGCCAAAAAACTCCAATTGTTGGGTATCTCAGAACGGTAAAGGGCGCACAGACAGGATTGTCCGCGCGCCCTTTGAAGAATTTTCAGGTTGTTATTACTGTTCTGTCCGCAAATCCGACCCGACAATACCGCTGAGCTGGCTGGGTGCCTCGCCCGACTTGATATAGTCACGATAGATGATCTGGGCGTACTTGCCGTCCAGCACGGTGGGATGCGATTTCACAAAACCGCTCACTTCGGTGACGGTGCGGCGATTGCGGCGCTCGCGCCCTTGGGTCACGATCAATGGCTGGGTCTCACCAAAAGAGGCGACAGCCTCAAGGCGCGTCCGGCTGATGCCGCGGGTGCTGAGGTAATGAACAACCGCATTTGCACGCGCGAGGCCCAGACGTTTGTTATAGCCCGACGATCCAACCGCATCCGTATGCCCATAGACCCGGAACCGGATTTCAGGGAACTGACGGATCCATTGTGCCTGCTGGTTCAACGCGTCACGTGCGCCCGCGTCCAGCGTGGACGAGTTGAAGGCGAAATTGACAGTCGTGATCACCTCAGAGGCGAACCGATTGGCCAAATCAAAGGTATATTGGCGTTCGCCGGTCAGAATCAGCGTGTTGTTCGCCGTGGCGTTGCCAAACTGGCCCGTATCCACCAGCGAACCCGCCTCGCGGTAGAACTGGGTATAGACCGGGTCGCTGGACGGGCCGCACGCCGAAAGCGCGAGACTGCTTGCCAATGCGACGGAAATGATCGGTTTCATGACCCTGTCCTTAATCCAACACGTAGCCATATGAGCCGGAGAAGTCCTGTTTGGCAACCTCGCCTGCGGCACCTTGGCGGGGGGTGCGTGTCCCGGCGGCGGTGCGGCCATAGAGGAAGAGGTCTTTTTCGGTCGGTGGTTTGATACGATCGGTGGGCAGCGCCAACACATCGCCACGAACAGGCGACACGAGGTGTGCAGTGATGATGATCACCAATTCCGTCTGATTCCGCTGGTATGACGCCGACCGGAAGAGCGCGCCAAGCACCGGAACATCGCCCAACCAGGGCAACTGACTGGAATTGTCATCGAAGTTGTCTTCGAGCAGGCCCGCGATGGCAAAGCTCTCGCCGTCGCGCATCTCAACCGTGGTCGATGTTTCGCGGCGCGAGAAGGCGTCGATTTCGAACCCGTTCACGGCAAAACCGTTTGTTGGGTCAATGGCCGATACCGCGGCCTCAAGCTCGAGGTTGATCAGATCCTTGTCCACCACGCGGGGGATAAAGTTCAGCTCGATCCCGAACGGTTTGAATTCGATGGTGATAACACCGTTATCCTGGCTGACCGGGACGGGGTATTCGCCACCCGCAAGGAATTTCGCCTCTTGGCCGGACAGAGCCACCAGGTTCGGTTCGGCCAAAGTGCGCACAACGCCTTTGGTTTCAAGGGCTTCTAGGAGAAGACCGACCTGTGTGTTGCCCGCGTTAAAGCCAAAAAGGATGGCACCCGCGTTCTCGTTTACGCCCGGAATGTTACCGCCAAGGCTGTTTGCGACACCACCGGAGGAGTTGGTCGTGCCTGTGCCCGCGTTCACGCCCACGTCACCCGAAAAGATCGATCCGTTGAGCGACAGCGACGAGCTGAGCGATTTGGAAACTGTGCGGTTCATCTCGGCAAAGCGCACTTTGAGCATGACCTGTTGCACGCCACCGACGCTCATCAGGTTGGACACGCGGCCCTCTGCGTAGCGTTCGGCCAAATCCAGCGCGCGCTGCAGACGTGCGGTCGATGACACGACGCCCGACAGGACGATCCCGTCATTGGCGGTGCGCACTTCGATCTTCTCGCCGGGCAGGATTTGCCGCAGGCGTTCCTTGAACTCGGAGATATCGGCCGCGACCCGGACGTTTACGTTGGTGATCAGGCGGCCATTGGCATCCAGAAGGGTCAGGGTGGTGAGACCCGGCGCCTTGCCCAACACGTAAATGGTGCGATCACTCAGCGAAGAAATATCTGCAATCGCGGGGTTCGCGATGCTGAGTTCCGCAAAGGGTGTGTCGCTTTCGACCACCACGGCCCGGTTCATGGGCACGCTGAGCGTTGATTCGGTTGCCTTTCGCACCACGCGCAGATTGTCCGCCTGTGCAGAGGACAGCGCCAATGGGCTTACAGCAAGAGACAGCCCAAGCAGGGCCGCTTTGAAAATTCCGTCAATGTTCATGTGACCTGCCTTTTTGATCACGCCTCGGTGTCGGGTCTTATTGCCCGCGATGGTATGGGTCTTGGTGCCCACGATTTGCGACACTGTGCGGCAATTCCGAATTTTTTGCAAGAATCAATAGGTTCAGCCAGATTTTTTATGTGGACAACTGGCAACAGCCAAACGCGAAACCGGCGCCACCCGTGGGGTGACGCCGGAAGTAAGGTGTTGAAAATTCTGCGCTCAGTTGGTGCAGGGGATCGGGATCTCGACCACTTCGGCACCACGACGTGTGCGGATCGAACAGGTCTTCTCTTCTTCGATTTCCACCTTGACGGCCTTGCTTTCGATGCCCAGCAGCGACCGCTGATCGACCTCGATTGCGCCTGCGACGGTGTCATCTTCGGCACCAACCAATGACAGAGACAAACGTCCCGTCGACTGGGCTTGAGCCAGTGCTGCCACCTGAGCCGGGGCAACCGCAACAGTTACAGTCTGCGCGATGATTGCGCCGTCCAGGTCGCCAGCGGCGTTCTGGTCGATGGCGATCAGTTTGATGCCAGGCTGAATCAGCTTGGTCACGTCGCCACGGTCCTGGCTCAGCGATTGATCCACGCGGCCGGTCCAGTAGACGTCAACCCGGTCGCCCGGACGCAGGAAGCCAGATACGCCCGACGCCACGTCGACCTTGATCGCAAAGGCACGCATGCCGCGTTCGAGACGCGATGTCAGGCCAGCCTCTTCGCCGGGTTCAGTGACTTTGACGGCCAGCACGGCCTCGTCCTTTTCCATGGATCGCAAAACCACACGGGCCTCGGTCACACCTTCGGCGAAGATGGGGTTATCTTCGGTAAACGCCCCTTCAGGGATGGCGTTTTCGGGCCAGTCGACCGTCCGCACGTCTTCCATGGTCAACGCCTCGCCGTATTTCAACGGGCGTTCCGCCACATAGACAGGGATGGTTGGCACGATCTTTTCACGCTGGGCCCGTTCCTTGGCCAGCGCGGTTTGATATTGCCCGATGTAATTCTTGGCCATGTACACGGCACCACCGGCCAGGGCGATCCCAGCAAGCAATACCAATCCAAATACCATACGCATTTCAGCACCTCTTTGTTGGGCCCTTGCACCGGTAGGGTGGGGGCCTCTCGCGATTGTTTTGTCATTGGAATGTGGCGATTTCAGGGAGCGGGTGGGGTCGCTCTGGGGCAATCCACATTCAGAACCACCAAGACACGCGAAAACCCCGGCGGGACCGGGGTGTTCGCAGTATCACATTTACTGTGTCAGCCTGATGAAATCAGAACGACCAGTTGGTCATGAATTCCTCGACACCGGCGGAGACGCCGACAGAACCATTCGTGAGTGCAAGGACAAGGGCCACGGCCAGAGCGACCACTGCCGCTGTCAGGACAACCCAATCCACGGTGACGGCACCGCTGTCGTCGCGCAAGAAACTGTTGAAAAATTTTCTCATCTTTAACCTCTACTCAAAGGCCACGTGACGACCATTGTGATAAACAAGGGGGCCGCGCCCGTGTGCGGTCGCGGCCCCCAGTTAGCTTTCGCTGTCAGATCAGACCAACTTAGTTAGGGTCTTGAGCCTGCAGGAACACGTCTGTGTCGGCTGTCAGCTCGGTGGCACCTGTTTCGATCGAGGTGTAAGCTGCAACGGCCAGGCCAACCACGGCTGCGGTCAGAACAACCCAGTCAACAGTCACGGCGCCGTTTTCGTCTTTGCGGAAGTTTTTGATGAACTTGATCATGATAGTGTCCCTCCAAAGGATCAGTAGATTTTGCGTTTCAACCTCGTCGTCCGTAGTGTGGGCCGCTCTCTCTCTTTGGCCCGTGTCCGACTTGGTATGACGCTATATAGCCGTCTGATTGGGGCATGAATTTGGCGGCAAATTGGGCTTTTCACGTCCGCATCAGAAAAATCCGTCCAAAGCCTTCAAGGTGCTGAAAACAAAAGAAAAGAGACGTGAATAAAATTTTAGAGAGTGCAATTTTCTTCAAAGCGGGTGGCAAATATGGCGATATCGCCATGTTTGAGAGCGCAAATGCTGGCTTGAGACGGCTTTTTTTGCGATAATTCCTGCAGATCGGTCAAAGAACCGGTGCCTCAGGCGAGCAGAAACCATGAAAACCTTTTGCCTTGCCGGTCTTTTGGCCGTCTCAGTGTGCGTATCGCCCTTGGCAGCGCAGGATCCGCCCCCGTTCAAGGATTTTTCCGCCAAGCGGGTCAAACCGCCCAAGGCTGGAACCAAGAAGCGCATTACCATTCAGATTGACCCGGCAGCCCAAGAGCCTGCACCGGCTGCGCGCGATGTGGCACAGGCCCCGACAGCGGCGGCACCGGCCACGCGGTTTGATTGGTTCTGGAATGATGTGTCCCCGGATATCAACGACGCAGGCCCTGGCCGTTTGGATGTGGCCATGCGCGCGCTGGCGCGGTCCGAAGCGCCGGTTCCCGTGCCACGCTTGCAGCAGATGCAAACATTGGCGCAGGCGCACGGTATCGACATTCTCAAGGCGACCATCGGTACAGACGTATCCCCGGCTTTGGTCTTGGCGGTGATCATGGTGGAATCCGGTGGACGGGTTGACGCGGTCAGCGGCGCGGGCGCGCAAGGGTTGATGCAGTTGATCCCAGACACCGCGGATAGGTTTGGCGTCACCGACAGTTTTGAACCTGCGCAGAACATTGCGGGCGGGGTCAAATACCTGGATTGGCTGATGGGCCAGTTTGACCGCGATCCGATGCTGGTCCTCGCCGGATACAATGCGGGTGAGGGTTCAGTGCGCAAACATCAGGGTGTGCCACCCTTTGCGGAGACGCGGGACTATATCCCCAAAGTGCTGGCGACGTTCCAACTGGCGCGGGGGCTGTGCATCACGCCGCCCGAACTGGTGACTGATGGCTGTGTTTTTGCAGCGCTGAATTGAAGAAGGCGGCGGGTTCGCTCTGAACCACGCCGCCTGTTCCACATTTACAGTGTTTGCGCTCAGACGATGGTCGCCTGTGTGGCGGCGCGCAATTCGTCTTCGCTCACGCCATCGGCCGTCTCGACGATCTTCAGGCCACCTTCGACCACGTCCAGCACGCCAAGATTGGTGATGATACGGTCCACAACGCCTTTGCCTGTCAAAGGCAGCGTGCATTCCGTCAGCACCTTGCTGTCGCCGTGTTTGTTGGTGTGATCCATGACCACGACCACACGGCCCACACCTGCCACCAGATCCATCGCGCCGCCCATGCCCTTGACCAGCTTGCCGGGGATCATCCAGTTGGCAAGGTCACCGTTTTGCGCAACTTCCATTGCACCGAGGATCGCCATTGCGATCTTGCCGCCACGGATCATGCCAAAGCTTTGGGCGCTGTCAAAATAGGCGGTCTGCGGCAGTTCGGTGATTGTCTGCTTGCCCGCGTTGATCAGGTCAGCGTCTTCGGTGCCTTCGACCGGAAAGGGGCCCATGCCCAACATGCCGTTTTCAGATTGCAGCGTCACCTCGATCCCCTCGGGGATATAGTTCGACACCAGAGTCGGAATGCCGATCCCGAGATTGACGTACCAGCCGTCTTCGAGTTCTTGCGCAGCACGCGCGGCCATTTGGTTGCGATCCCAGGGCATCGGTCTTCCTTATTCGTCTGAAAGTGTCGCGCCCGCAGGCACGTCTATGGTGATAAAACTACCAGCGGCACCGCGGCCCAGATGCAACGTACCTTCGAGGCCCTCGATCAGGCCAGCGACAATGCGTCCGCCCATGGTGCGCGTATCCGGCCATTGCATCCCACTTGGAATGCCAACGCCGTCGTCGGACACGATAAGGCGCAGACCACCCGCGCTCAGGCGGCTCATCCGGACTTCTACCAAACCGTTTTCGATCCGGTCAAAGGCATGTTGCAGCGCATTTGTCAGCAGTTCGGACAACACCAGGCCCACACGTGTCGCGGTTTCAATCGGTACCTCGAGCGGCTCAATCTGGATCGACAGCCGGATGCCAGAGCGCCCTTCGACGTGACCGATGGCTGCGGCCAGACGCGACAGGTAGCTGCCCATCTGGATGCTATCCCGGTTGGACTGCTGGTCAGACAGCTTCATCTCTTCGTACAGCAGTTGCAGCGTCTCGATGCGGCGGCTGAGTGCGGCAAAGTCCTCGGGCACCGACGTCGCACCGGTCTGTTGGCGGATCATCGCGATGATCATCGACAGGTCAGATGCCACACGGTTCTGGATTTCGATCAGCTGGGCGTGAATGTCCTCAGCGCTGGACGACATCTCGCCCTGGCGCAGTTCCTTCTGGATCCCAACGAAATACTGCGTGCGCCCCTGATCGTCCTGTACGGGGGCCACGATCAACCGGTTGGTAAACGGGTCGCCGTTGGCGCGGTAGTTCAGGATGTCAACGCTGACGGTATCCTCGGCCTCGATCCCGGCGCGCAACTTGTCCACGTCCGCTTTCTTTGTGCCCTCGCCTTGCAGGAACCGGCAATTGCGCCCGATGGACGCTGACCGGGCGTACCCGGTGGACCGGGTGAACGCCTGATTGACGTAGACGATCGGGTTGTCCTCGAGATGCGGGTTGGTCACGACCATGGCGATTTGCGCCCGCGAGAACCCCTCGAAGGATTTGTCGTCTTCCAGTAGCTGTTCGATGGTGTCAGGCATGGCCTGGCTCCTTACGCGGCGCGAGTGGTCCGTTGTTCGATACGCTTTTCGTGTTCGCCCTGGATCAGGCGGTGAACGTAGATGCCGGGCAAATGGATGTGATCGGGGTCCATGCTGCCGGTTGGCACGATTTCTTCGACTTCAGCGATGCACACCTTGCCACACATTGCGGCCGGTGGGTTAAAGTTTCGCGCAGTCTTGCGGAAAATCAGGTTGCCTGTGGCGTCGGCCTTCCAGGCCTTGACGATGGAGACATCAGCAAACAGCCCCGTTTCCATGATATAGGTTTCCATCGCGCCATCTGGCCCTGTCGGGAAATCCTTGTGCTCCTTGCCGTCGGCGATGACCGTGCCCACACCAGTCTTGGTGTAGAAACCGGGGATGCCGCATCCGCCCGAACGCATACGTTCGGCCAGGGTGCCTTGGGGGTTGAACTCGAGCTCCAGCTCACCCGACAGATATTGACGCATGAACTCTGCGTTCTCGCCGACATAAGAGGAAATCATTTTGCGCACCTGCCGCGTTTGCAGCAGGATGCCGATCCCGAAATCGTCGACGCCCGCGTTGTTGGATGCGAACGTCAGGTCCTTGGTCCCCGCGTCCTTGATCGCATCCAGCAAGAGCTCGGGAATGCCGCAGAGGCCAAAGCCACCCGCCGCAATGAACATCCCATCAAATAGCAGACCTTCCAGAGCCTCTGCTGCGGAACCGTAGACTTTCTTCATGCGCACCCTCAAACAGCCTGCTGACAGGCAATCCTTCGTTCACGAAATTATGTGACGGTAACATGGATCAAAGTCAACGCGTTGCCGCGGCAGTGCGCGACATAGTGCGGCTGCGCGGTGTGAGCGGGGATATATTGCATACCGCTGTATGCGGCGACCCGATTGCTCGGGACGCCGTGTTGAAAGATGTGGCGCTGTTCAGCGCTCATAGGCGGCAACCAACCCGGTCAAACCGGCCTGCATGAACGGCCCAAAATCATTGTCGAGAAAGCCGCGTATGGCGGGCCGGGCGAAAAAGACGTTGGGTTTGATGTTGTAGTCCCATGTCACAGTGACCTCGTCCCCGGACTGGGCAAACGTAAACTCGCCCTTGATGTGATTGATGGCGCGACCTGCCGGGGCGGTGATGTTCCAAATCTGATAGACAAAATTGGTGTCCGTGTTGGCGACGACCTGTTCGTGCACGCTGTGGCCACCGGCAAGGTCAACCCGCCGGAGAGCACCTGGATTGGGCCATGTCCCGGACAGGTATGTGATCCCTTCAATGGCCGGGATCGCGTCGGTTGGCACCACAAAGTCAGTGATGGGGTTGGCATCGAGAAAGGCGCGAAAGCCGTCAATGGTGCCGTTGAACGTCGCGGTCTCGGTGTTGGTGAGATAGCGCGATTTTGGCGACAAAGCCGGAGCAGGCGGAATGTCGGCCACCGTTTCGGCAAAGGTTATGGACGGAAAAGCCATGGCAACGCCCGTGCCTGCGAGGGCGGCGGTGGCGAGCGGCGTGGAGAGGGCAATGGCGGCGATGGTGGAACGGATGAACATGCAGTTATCTCTTTTGATACGAGGTTCGCAGTAAAAGATACGAATATCGTAGTATTTGGAATTGGTTCTTGCCAGTTCAAGAGCGTTTCGACAAAAAACCTCATGACCAAAGAGCGCAAACTGCTGGATTACGTGCACGTTTTGATGCGTGTCATGCTGGTGAGTGAACGCACCGGGCCCGAACATCAGCACGTGATCAAGTTCAACGCGCTGGACTTCCATACGCTGTCGATGCTGCGGGACGCGCCCGGCAGCCTGAGGGCGTCAGATATGGCGGATCAATTGGGCGTAGCGGCCACCACGGCCAGCAGCGTTATCGCACGGCTGGTCAAGCGCGGCTTCGTCGCGCGGGCGCAGAATCAGGTGGATCGGCGGGCCTATGACCTGACATTGACGGCGGACGGCCGTCGCATTGCCGAGGCCATCCACAGCCAGGATCTGCGCAACATGGGGTTGTTTCTGTCGGCCCTGACCGATGACGATCAGGACCAGTTATTGGGATTGCTTGGGCGTGTCGTGGGCCGCGTCGCAATGCTAGAGGCCCGCGACGACTAGGCCGACTTCTTTTTGGCCGCAGTCTTTTTCTTAGGTGCGGCTTTCTTGCGGGGTGTCTTTTTCTTGGGCGCTTTTTCCGCGATCAGCTGCACCGCCATCTCCATCGTGACGTTTTCCGGCTCCGTGCCCTTGGGGATCGTCGCGTTGACTTTGCCCCATTTCACGTATGGGCCGTATTTGCCCTTCATCACGTTGACCGGGCCACCCTCATCGGGATGTTCACCCAACTCGTGCAACGGTTTCGCCGCAACACCGCGCCCGCCACGGCTGGCCACCTTTTCGGCCAACAATTGCACGGCACGGTTCATGCCAACGGTGAACACCTCTTCGATGTTTTCGAGGTTGGCATTGGTGCCACCCCGATCGGACGTCGATTCCGCGTGTTTCAGATAGGGGCCGTAGCGCCCGATGTTGGACCACACCATGACCCCGTCTTCGGGATGCGGCCCGATCTGGCGGGGCAGGGACAACAGGCGTACAGCCTGCTCCAGGTCCACCTCGGTCGGCGGCCATTCCTTTGGGATCGACTGGCGCGGCGGCTTTTTGTTGTCGTCGGTCACTTCACCGCGTTGGACATAGGGACCAAAGCGGCCCTTGAAGGCGAAAATCTTGTCGCCTTCGTCCTCACCCAGCAATTTACCTTCTGGGGGAATACCGCTGTCATCCTCGGCGCCGGGTGGGCCAAACGCACGCGTGTAACGGCACTCGGGGTAGTTCGAGCAGCCGATGAATGCGCCGCCGGATCTGGCTGTACGCATCGACAGACGACCAAGTCCGCAATTCGGACACAGCCGCGGATCGCCGCCGTCCTCGAGCGGCGGGAACAGGTGCGGTTCCAGCACCTCGTTGATCTTTTCCAGCACTTCGGTGATGCGCAACTCGGACGTTTCCGCAATCGCCGCGCTGAAATCCTGCCAGAACCGACCCAGCACGTCCTTGTAGTTGCGGTCGCCGGCACTGACGTCATCCAGCTCTTCCTCGAGACTCGCGGTGAAGTCATAGCCGACATAGCGCCGGAAGTAGTTTTCGAGGAACGCGATCACCAGCCGTCCCTTGTCTTCGGGGATCAGGCGGTTGCGGTCCTTGCGGACATACCCACGGTCCTGAATGGTCGTGACGATGCTGGCGTAAGTCGATGGGCGGCCGATGCCCAGCTCTTCCATCCGTTTGACCAGCGTGGCCTCGGTGTATCGGGGCGGAGGCTGGGTAAAGTGCTGCTCAGGCGTCACAGAGCGTTTGTCAGCTTTTTCGCCCTCGCTGACCTGTGGCAGACGCTTGTCGTCATCATCGACAACTTCGTCATCACGCCCTTCTTCGTAGACCCGCAGGAACCCGTCAAAGAGCACAACCTGACCCGTGGCACGCAGGCCCACCTGGCCGTCGTCACTGCCGATCTCGACCGTGGTGCGTTCCAGACGCGCGCCTTCCATCTGGCAGGCGAGCGTGCGTTTCCAGATCAGGTCATACAGCTTGCGCTGATCGTCATCCGTGATCTTGAGGCTGGCGGCATCGCGCGCCATGTCTGTCGGGCGGATACATTCGTGCGCTTCCTGGGCGTTCTTGGCCTTGTTCTTGTACACACGCGGCTGACCGGGCACGTATTCCGATCCATAGCGGTCTTTGATCGCATCGCGCGCCATGGTCACGGCTTCGGGCGCCATATCGATGCCGTCGGTCCGCATGTAAGTGATGTATCCCGCCTCATAGAGCCGTTGCGCGCTGGACATGGTTTGCCGCGCGCCCATACCGAACTTGCGGCTCGCCTCTTGTTGCAGGGTTGAGGTCATGAATGGCGCGGACGGGTTGCGAGAGGCGGGTTTGGCCTCGACCGACTGGATTTTCAGATCGCGGCTGGTGATCGCCTGTTCGGCCATTTCAGCCTGTGTCTGGTTCTCGAGATTGTATTTCTCGAGCTTTTTGCCCGCGAGGCTGACAAGACGTGCTTCGTATTCCTGTCCCCGCGGGGACGCCAACACCGCCTTGACCGACCAGTATTCGCGATTGCGAAAGGCTTCGATCTCCATCTCGCGTTCCGTCAGGATGCGCAGACACACCGATTGCACGCGCCCGGCAGATTTCGCGCCGGGCAGCTTGCGCCACAGCACCGGCGACAGGTTGAAACCAACGAGGTAATCCAGCGCGCGGCGCGCCAGATAGGCCTCGACCAGCGGCATGTCGACTTGGCGGGCGTTGGCCATGGCTTCGGTCACCGCGGCCTTGGTGATGGCGTTAAAGGTGACGCGGCTGACGGGTGTGTCCTTCTTGATCGACTTGCGCTTGGTCAGTGCCTCCTGCAGGTGCCAACTGATCGCCTCACCCTCGCGGTCGGGGTCGGTTGCGAGGATCAGTGCGTTGTCTTCTTTGAGCGCGTCAGCGATGGCTTTGACATGTTTTTTGCTGTCGCTCGCGACCTCCCAAAGCATGTCGAATTCGTTGTCCGGATCCACCGAGCCGTCCTTGGGCGGCAGGTCGCGCACGTGTCCGTAACTGGCCAGAACGGTGTAATCGTCGCCCAGATATTTGTTGATTGTCTTGGCTTTGGCAGGGGATTCGACAACGACGACAGGCATTTAAGGGGTCTACCTCGAACGGGGAATGTACGTGCTCTATGGCGGCGCAAGATGTGGGGTGCAAGCACGGAATGTCAACAAGGGTGCGCCGGGTGCGCCTAACTGGCGCGGGTCAGAAGGCCACCGGGGGCACGGTCGATGCTGCCATCCAGTTCCAGCTCGACCAATACGGGCGCAACCGCCGCAGTTGGTGCGCCGAGGTCGCGGATCAGCTGATCTTCGGCCACGGGTGAGGGGCCGAGGCGTGACAGAATCTGCTGGTGCAGTTGTGCCGTTTCGCGCAGATCGCGGGCGGGTGGGCGTGGTGGTTCGAGTGGCAATTCGGGATAGGTTGGCGCGATGGGGGCAAGAGCTTCGATCACATCGGCGGCGTCCCGTACCAGGGTCGCACCGTCACGGATCAGCATGTTGCACCCGGAGGCGCGCGCATCCATCGGATGACCCGGCACGGCAAGGACATCGCGGCCAAGGTCCAGCGCGTCACGGGCGGTGATCAGGCTGCCCGACTTGGCGGCGGCCTCTACGACGATGGTGGCCTCTGCCAGCCCCGAGATGATGCGATTGCGCGCAGGAAAGTGGCGCGCCATGGGTTGCAGGCCCATCGGTTGTTCGCTGACACGCGCTCCTTGTTTGCCGATGTTCTGGGCCAGTTCGGTGTTCTCAGCGGGATAGATTGTGTCAACGCCGCCCGCCTGGACGGCAACCGTGCCGGTGTCGAGCGCGCCCAGATGTGCCGCCGCATCCACGCCGCGTGCCAATCCCGATACGATAATGTATCCGGCCTCGCCAAGATCGCGGGCCAGACGGCGCGCCATGCGGGTGCCGAGGGACGATGCGTTGCGCGCGCCGACCAGAGCCACAGCGGGACGTTGCAACATGTCCACGTCGCCCAAGACCCACAGAAAAGGTGGCGCATCAGACAGCGCGGCGAGAGAAAGGGGATAGGCATCAGTGCCTTGTGCCACCAGCGTGGCACCCGCACGGCGTGCCGCGTTTAGTTCGGCATGCACAACACCTTCGGGGCAGATTTCATAGCGCGTCACGCCGGCGGCACGCGCTACCTCAGGCAGCGCGGCCAGCGCATTTTGCGCGGTGCCGTGTTCAATCAGCAGTCGTTTGTACGTTGATATGCCGACCCGGCGAGACCGCAACAGACGAAGACATGAAAACTGGTCATCTTCCGAGGTGGGTGGGAGTGGGGGGTGAGTGGAAGAAGGATGGGTATCCTTTTCAGTCATCCGTGGCTCCGTCCGTTGCTGCACTTGTTGTAGAACTGGCAAGGTTAACAACGCATGAACAGAAGCGAGCGAATTCGATACAACGCCCGCCATGGTTGATTTCACAAGGAAAATTCGCGGCAGTTTTTTCGCGTTGGAACAAATATGGAACAGATGCTGCGCCGCAGCCTCCCCATATCTGGCGAGGTCTGCGCAGCGCAGGTCAGAATCGCTGGTCGTTCAGGTCGCAGAACCACCAACCGTCAAGCCGCCGATCATCAGAGTCGGTTGCCCAACGCCGACCGGCACCCACTGGCCTGCCTTGCCGCAATTGCCCATGCCGGGATCAAGCGCCATGTCATTGCCGATGCCGCGAATGTGCTTGAGGGCGGTGGCCCCGTCGCCGATCAGTGTCGCGCCAGTGACAGGCGCGCCCACTTTGCCGTTCTCGACGCGGTAGGCCTCGGTGCAGGAAAACACGAATTTGCCGTTGGTGATGTCTACCTGACCGCCACCAAAGCCGACGGCATAGATACCATCACGCAAATCGGCCACGATATCACCGGGTGTGGTGTCGCCCCCCAACATATACGTGTTGGTCATGCGCGGCATGGGGGCGTGCGCATAGCTTTGACGCCGGCCGTTGCCGGTGGTCGGGACACCCATCAGGCGCGCATTTTGGCGATCCTGCATGTATCCCACCAAAACGCCGTCTTCGATCAGCGTGTTCCTGGCGGACGGGGTGCCTTCGTCGTCGACGGTGATCGAGCCGCGCCGATCCGGGATCGTGCCGTCATCCAGAACGGTCACGCCCTTTGCGGCGATACGTTCGCCCATCAAACCGGCAAAGGCCGAGCTGCCCTTGCGGTTGAAATCGCCCTCAAGCCCGTGACCGATGGCCTCGTGCAGCAGGATGCCGGGCCACCCGGGCCCCAGGACAACATCCATCACACCCGCCGGGGCAGGGACCGCTTCGAGGTTCACAAGCGCCACGCGCAATGCCTCGCGCGCCTTGGCCTGCCAGTCAGCGGGATCAATGAGGCCGTCAAGCCCCACGCGTCCGCCGCCGCCAGCCGATCCGCTTTCCCGGCGACCACCCTGTTCCACGATCACCGAGATGTTCAGGCGAGTCATGGGGCGCGTGTCGCGGACGGTGTGGCCGTCAGCGCGCAGAATTTCGACCTCTTGCAGGGATGCCGCCAGCGAGGCTGACACCTGCACGACGCGCGAATCAAGGTCGCGCAAAAACGCATCGATTCCCTTGAGCGTGTCGAGCTTGACCGGAAAACTTGCGCCTGCAATCGGATCATCCGGCGCATAAAGACGTTTGTTGGTTGGCGTCGGCGCGTCCGACATCTGACCACCGCCGTCGCCCACGGCAAGGCGCGCGGTCTCGGCGGCGCGGCGCAGTGCGGCCTCTGAAATCTCGGTTGAATGGGCGTATCCCGCCACCTCACCACGCACAGCACGCAACCCAAACCCCTGTGCAGCGTCATAGCTGGCTGTCTTCAGCCGCCCATCGTCGTAAACAAGCGCCTCGGACCGGCGACGTTCAAAGAACAGCTCGCCATCATCCGCGCCAGCCGTGGCCGCCCGCAAAATGGACAAAGCCGTGTCTCGGTCAACGTCTTGGTCCAGCGGGGCAAAGGGGGTATCGGTCATCACGTTCTCCTGCCGTGGGGGCGGGGTGAAGCGTCCGTTTGACGCGCCCCAAAACTCTTTATCTTGGACGCAAGATATGATTGTAAGTCGCGACAATACAACGGGCGGGGGATGCGGTGCGCGCATTGGCCATCCGCAGCAACCCAAGATCGATCCAACAAGATCAGGACGACCAGATGAAAAAGTTTCTCTCGATGACCGGCGTGCTCGGCGCCTTTGCCGCCGCCCCAGCATGGGCGCAGGATGGATTGGAAGTGATTGGCCGCCCCGTTGATGGCGCCATGGGCTTTCAACCCGCAGCCACCGAAGTGGCCCGCCGCCTGCAATGGCTGGACGGTATGATTCTCGTGATCATCACAGTGATCACGCTGTTTGTGGTGGGCCTGCTGGCATGGGTCGTGATCCGCTACAACGCCAAGCGGAACCCCGAGCCTGCCAGCTTTACCCACAACACGCCGGTCGAAATTGCGTGGACGGTCATTCCGATCGTCATACTGGTGTTTATCGGTGCCTTCTCGCTGCCGACATTGTTCCACCAGCAAGAAATTCCAGAGGCGGACGTGACCATCAAGGCCACCGGATACCAGTGGTTCTGGGGCTACGAGTATGTGGACGAAGGTTTTGCCTTTGACAGCTACATGATCGGCGCGCCGGCCACGGGTGGCGACAACTCTCTGACACCAGACACCGAACAGGCGCTGGTCGATGCGGGTTACTCGCGTGAGGACTTCTTGCTGGCCACCGACAATGCGGTTGTGATCCCCGTCAACAAAACGGTTGTGATCCAGGTGACAGGCGCTGACGTGATCCACGCATGGACCATCCCCGCCTTCGGCGTGAAACAGGACGCCGTGCCGGGCCGTCTGGCTGAACTGTGGTTCGAAGCCGAGAAGGAAGGCATCTATTTCGGTCAGTGTTCCGAGCTGTGCGGCATCGCCCACGCTTACATGCCGATCACCGTCAAAGTTGTGAGCGAAGAGGCTTATGCCGAATGGCTCGCGGGCGCCAAAGAAGAGTTTGCGGGCACACCGCGCACCTTCGAGTTTGCTTCCAACTGATCCCGGTGCGGGCGGGGGCATACCCCGCCCGACCTGACACCCTGCTGGACACAGAGCGCGCATGACAGACATCAGCTATCAAAATCAGGCACACGAGGGTGAGGCATCGCTGGGCGATTATTTCGCCCTGATGAAGCCGCGTGTGATGCAGTTGGTGGTCTTCACGGCGCTTGTCGGCCTGCTGGCCGCACCAATCAGCGTGCACCCGGTTGTTGCATTTGCGTCTATCCTGTTTGTGGCAATTGGAGCAGGCGCGTCTGGCGCGCTGAACATGTGGTGGGACGCTGATATCGACGCAGTCATGAACCGCACGGCCAAGCGTCCGATCCCCGCAGGCAAAGTCACGCCGGACGAGGCCAAAGTGCTCGGCGTGGCGTTGTCTGGCATGTCTGTGATGATGCTGGGCCTTAGCGCGAATTTGCTGGCTGCGTGCCTCTTGGCATTCACGATTTTCTTTTACGCCGTCATCTATTCCATGTGGCTGAAACGTTCGACCCCGCAGAACATCGTCATTGGTGGTGCGGCGGGTGCATTCCCTCCGGTCATTGGCTGGGTGATCGCCACGGGGTCAATGTCGGTCGAGGCGTGGCTGATGTTCGCGCTGATCTTTATGTGGACGCCGCCGCATTTCTGGGCATTGGCGTTGTTCATGAAGTCAGACTACGACGATGCGGGCGTGCCGATGCTGACCGTTACGCATGGCCGGAAATCGACGCGCAAACACATTTTGGCCTATACCGTTCTCCTGGTCGCATTGGCGGTTGGGACGGCATTCACAGCTATTGGTGGTCCGGTCTATCTGACTGCTGCCGTGATCCTGAATGTACTGTTCCTCAAGGGTGCCTACGACATCTGGCGGCGCGATGAGGCGCAAGCCGAGGCGGATGGCTACAAAGTAGAGAAATCGTTCTTCCGGCTGTCGCTGTGGTATCTGTTCCTCCACTTCGGTGCCATTCTGGCAGAGGCCGTCCTGCCTGCTGCCTGGGGGATCTGGGCATGACGATTAAGGCGGAGCATGAAATCCACCAGCGCCGCAAAGGCCGCAACATTGGCGTAGGGCTGATGTTGGCCGGGTTTGTTGTGCTGGTTCTGGCGCTGACCTTTGTCAAAATCACCAGCGGCGATTTCGAATTGCCCAGAGCGGAGGCCATCGAATGACACGCCTGACCGGTCCTCAGAAAACTGTGGCTCAAACCGTCGGCCTCGTTGTTGTTATGGGTGGTTTGGCCTGGGCATCCGTGCCGTTTTACGACTGGTTCTGCCGTGTCACCGGCTTTGGCGGCACCACCGGCGTCAGCGAAGTGGCCAGCGACGACATTCTGGACCAGACCATCAAGATCCGCTTTGACGCGTCCCTCGAACGCAACATGCCGTGGCAATTCACGCCCACGGTCCGCGAGATGGAATTGCGCATCGGCGAGACTGGGCTGGCCTTCTACGAGGCTTACAACCCGACCGACAAACCCGTGGCCGGATCGGCCAGCTACAACGTCGCGCCATACGAGGCAGGCGGGTTTTTCTCCAAGATCGACTGCTTCTGCTTTGAAGAGCAAGTGCTGGCACCGGGCGAGCGCGTCCAGATGCCTGTCACCTTCTATGTCGACCCCGAAATCGTGACGGATCGCGATGCGCAATACGTGCATACGATCACGCTCAGCTATACTTTTTACCAAATTGACCTGCCCGAAGGATTTGCTTCGTTAGAGCAGGCAACAGACACTAACCTGAACTGAGGGACGGACCATGGCCCACGCAAAAAATCACGACTATCACATTCTTGCGCCATCGACGTGGCCCCTGCTGGGGGCGCTTGCGGGCTTTACCATGCTGTTCGGCGCCGTTGCTTGGATGTCCGGTGGCATGACCATCCTGTTCAAATCCATCGAACTGAGCGGCCCGTGGCTGTTTGCGATGGGTTTTGTCGCCGTGCTCTATGTGATGTTCGGCTGGTGGGCTGACGTCGTTTCCGAAAGCCGGATTGGCGATCACACACCGGTTGTCCGCATCGGCCTGCGCTATGGCTTCATCCTCTTCATCATGTCCGAAGTGATGTTCTTTGCCGCGTGGTTCTGGGCCTTCTTCAAGGACGGCATCTACCCGATGAGCGAATATGTCGGCACGACATATGTCCGCCCCGAGATTTACCACGTGGACGCCTTCCACCTGCCGCTGATCAACACGTTGATCCTGCTGTTGTCGGGTTGCGCCGTCACATGGGCGCACCACGCGCTGGTGCACGGTGGCGAGCGCAAGGACGTGATCAACGGTCTGGCCATCTCTGTTGTGCTGGGTGTGTTCTTCACCATTCTGCAGGGCTACGAATATTCCTACCTGCTGTACCAGGGCTGGCAGTTCGGCGAGGACACATTCTTCTCGGCCTTCTTTATGGCAACCGGGTTCCACGGTGTGCACGTGATCATCGGAACGATCTTCTTGTTCGTCTGCCTGCTGCGCACGATGAAGGGGCACTTCACCGCCGAAAAACACATCGGGTTCGAGGCTGCCGCTTGGTACTGGCACTTCGTTGATGTTGTGTGGCTGTTCCTGTTCTTTGCCGTCTACATCTGGGGCGTGGCACAGATGCCCGGCGCGCACTGATCGCGCAGGATCTCTCAAGGCTTCAAAGCGCGCGGGCCTGGCCTGCGCGCTTTTTCTTTTGGACAGGGTGAGGGCGCGATGCGGCTTTGGTTTCTTCTGATTGTCGGCGTGGCCGGGGTGACAACGCTGTTGTCCCTTGGCAACTGGCAGGTGCAGCGGCTGGCCTGGAAACAGGACCTGCTGGCGCGCATCGAAACCGAGATCAGCGCCGCCCCCGTCAGCCTGACGCAAGCCACCACGCCCGCATTCACCCGCTATGCCCCGGTCGAGATCACAGGGCAGTTTGGTGCGGGCCATATCCGTATGTTGGCCTCGCGCAAGACGACCGGCGCCGTACACCGCATCATCCGCCCCTTCGAGGCCGAAGGATATGGCCGCATCCTCGTCGACACCGGCTGGGCCCCTGCCGCCCGCGCGGTAAACACCGTGCCGCAAACGCCCGTCACGTTGATCGGCAACCTTGACGCCCCGAACGAGGCCGACAGCTACACGCCCGCCCCCGACATTGACGGCAATCTATGGTTTGCCCGCGATGTACCCGCCATGGCCGACACCCTGTCGACCGTGCCAATCATGGTTGTGCTGCGCGATGCGCCGGAAATGGACCTTGGCGTGACGCCTTGGCCTGTAGACACGGCTGGTATTTCCAACGATCACCTGCAATACGCCATCACATGGTTTTCGCTGGCCGCCATCTGGGGGGCCATGACCGCATATTTCCTGCTGCGCCACCGCCGCAGCCCGCGCTGAGAAAGACGACACATGCGCTATGTATCCACGCGGGGACAGGCCCCGGTGCTGACCTTCGAAGACACGATGCTGACGGGCCTCGCCCGTGACGGGGGGCTTTATGTGCCCGAGACGATCCCGCAGATCGACGCCGCCGACATCGCGGCGATGGACGGGCAGTCCTATGAGCAGATCGCCTATACGGTAATGCGCCCCTTTGTCGGCGACACGTTCACCGACGACGAATTCCGCGCCTGTATCGACCGCGCCTATGCCGGGTTCGGCCACGCCGCGCGCGCGCCGATGGTGCAGCTCGATCAGGGGCATTTCCTGCTGGAGCTGTTCCACGGGCCGACGCTGGCCTTCAAGGATTTTGCGATGCAGCTGATCGGCCAGCTGTTCCAGACCGCGCTGGCCCGTCGCGGCGACCGTGTGACCATCGTGGGCGCCACGTCCGGCGACACTGGCTCTGCCGCGATCGAGGCGTTCCGTGGGCTGAGCAACGTGGATGTGTTCATCCTCTATCCCCATGGCCGCGTCAGCGAAGTGCAGCGCCGCCAGATGACCACCCCGGTCGAGGACAACGTACACGCGCTGGCGCTGGACGGTGATTTTGACGATTGTCAGGCGCGGCTCAAGGACATGTTCAACGACTTCGATTTCCGTGACGGCGTTGGGCTGGCGGGTGTGAACTCGATCAACTGGGCGCGCGTGCTGGCGCAGGTCGTCTATTACTTCTCTTCCGCCGTGGCGCTGGGTGCGCCTGCGCGCAAGGTCAGCTTTACCGTGCCCACAGGCAATTTTGGCGACATCTTTGCGGGCTACATCGCCAAGCGTATGGGCCTGCCCATCGACCGTCTGGTCGTGGCCACCAACCAGAACGACATTCTGCACCGCTGTCTGGCAGGGCAGGGGTATCACAAGGGCGACACGATCCCCTCGATCAGCCCTTCGATGGACATCCAGGTCAGCTCCAATTTCGAACGCGCGCTCTTTGACGCCTACGGGCGTGACGGCGGCGCGGTGGCGCAGCTGATGGACGAGTTGAAATCAGGCGGCTTTGACGTCAGTCAGGGTGCGATGCAGGCCTTGCAGGAACACTATGCCTCTGGCCGCGTGTCCGAAGACGACACCAGCGCCCAGATCGCCGCGACCTTGGCCGCGACCACGGAACTGCTGTGCCCGCACTCTGCCGTGGGTGTGCATGTCGCTGAACACCAGCGCGTCGCAGGCACGCCGATGATCACTCTGGCCACCGCGCATCCGGCGAAATTCCCGGCTGCGGTCGAGGCGGCCACGAGCTTGCATCCGCCCCTTCCCCCGCGCATGGCGGACCTGTATGAACGGCCCGAACGCCTGACACGGGTGCCCAACGACCTCGACGCCCTCAAGGCCCACATCATCGCGCACCGCGCCCAGTGAGACTGAATTGACCACACGCACACATCAACTGAGCAACGGCTTTCGCATCGTAACCGAAGATATGCCGGGGCTGGCATCAGCCTCTATCGGCATTTGGGTCGGTGCGGGTGCCCGCCACGAAGCGTCTGATCAAAACGGGATCGCGCATTTTCTGGAACATATGGCCTTCAAAGGCACCAAGCGCCGCAGCGCGCTTGAGATTGCCGAGGCGATTGAGGATGTGGGCGGCTATATCAATGCCTACACCAGCCGCGAGGTCACAGCATACTATGCGCGTGTGCTGCAAAACGACGTCCCGCTGGCGCTGGATGTACTGGCCGATATCCTGCTGAACCCCGTCTTTGATCAAACCGAGATCGAAACCGAACGTGGTGTGATCCTGCAAGAGATCGGGCAGGCGCTGGATACGCCCGACGATGTGATCTTTGACTGGCTGCAGGAACAGGCCTATCCCGAACAGCCCCTTGGGCGCACCATCCTGGGGCCATCCGAACGTGTCTCTGCATTTGGGCGCGAGGACCTGTCGCGCTTTATTGGCCAACACTACGGGCCCGAACAGATGATCCTGTCGGCGGCAGGTGCGGTGGACCATGATGCCATCGTGCGGCTGGCCGAAGAGCTCTTTGGTGATCTCGGGCGGCGGCAGCAACTTGAGGCGGACACCGCGCAGTTCTCGGGTGGTGAAATCCGCCAGACCAAGACGTTGGAACAGGCGCATTTTGCGCTGGCCTTTGAATCGCCGGGCTACCGCGATCCCAACATCTATACTGCACAGATTTACGCCAGCGCGCTGGGTGGAGGCATGTCGAGCCGCTTGTTCCAGGAAATCCGTGAGCATCGCGGTCTGTGCTACACCATCTTTGCCCAAGCCGGAGCCTATGCCGACACTGGCATGACCACGATCTATGCGGGCACTGCCTCGGATCAGATTGCTGATTTGGCGACCATCACCGTGGACGAAATGAAGCGCGCCGCCGATGACATGTCCGAAGCAGAGGTGGCGCGCGCGCGCGTGCAGATGAAGGCGGGCCTGCTCATGGGGCTGGAAAGCCCGTCCAACCGCGCCGAACGTCTGGCGCGATTGGTGCAGATCTGGGACCGCGTTCCGGCGCTCGATGAAACGGTGGCCATGATTGATGCGGTCACAGTGGCCGACGTGCGTGCCTATGCGGAACACATCGCAGGCACCGCGCCAATGGCCATGGCGCTCTATGGTCCGGTGGATCACGCGCCCAGCCGCGCCACATTGCAGGAGCGGCGCGCCGCCTGATGTTACTGGCCAAGCGGAAATTGCGGATCGAAACCGAGCGCATGACCTTGCGCCCACCGATCCATTCCGATTTCCGGCCCTGGGTTGCCTTGCGCAGCGCCAGCATCGACCACCTGACACCCTGGGAGCCCAGTTGGTCCGTAGATCATCTGAGCCGCAAGGCCTTTACCAACCGGGTCTACTGGGCGCAGCGTTCCATTGGGTCGGGATCGGCCCTGCCGCTGTTTCTTGTGCGGCGCAAGGACGAGATGCTGATGGGGGCCATCACGCTCGACAACATCCGCCGGGGTCCGGCACAGGCCGGAACGCTGGGCTACTGGACAGGCGAACAGTTCGCGCGCCAGGGCTATATGCGCGAGGCGATCCTGTCGGTGGTCCATTTTGCATTCACCCGCCTGGACCTCAGCCGGATCGAAGCCGCCTGTTTGCCTGAAAACGTGCCGTCGCGGGGGCTCTTGGAAACCTGCGGGTTCAAGTACGAGGGTGTTGCCCAGAGTTACCTGCAAATCGACGGTCGGTGGCGGACGCATGTGCTTTATGCGGCGCTGCGTATGGACCGCCGGGGTCGCACCGACGCGGGCTAGGCGCACCGCCTCACAGCATTTCGATTTTGTCTGCGCCCCGCGCCGCGCTACTCTTAGATCCATGCACGGTCACAGGAGCGGTTCATGACGGTCTTTCGATGGTTTGCCCTTGGCATATGGATCATTGCGTCTCCGGTGTTGGCACAGGACAATTCGCGCACGCCGAGCCACTGTATCGCGCTGGCCGGTGACATAGACGGGGCGCAATTTGTCCATCAGGCCCGGTTTGATCTGAACGTGGCACCCGATACGGTGCGCATCCATTATGTCGCGCACGCGTCCTTCCTGCTCAGTACGGCGGGCGGGCTGAATATGGTTACGGACTATACCGGGTTTCTGGGTGGGGCTGAGATGATCCCGGATGTCGTGACGATGAACCATGCCCACGGCACACACTGGACGGCCAACCCAAATCCCGAAATCCCGCATGTCCTGCCCGGATGGGGCCCGTTTGGTGTCGGGATCGACCACCGGCTTGATCTGGGCGAAGTGCTGGTGCGCAACGTGTCCACAGACATTCGTTCGCAGTGGTCTGGCACTGAGGAAAATGGCAACTCGGTCTTTGTGTTCGAGGTTGCGGGCCTGTGCATCGGGCATCTGGGGCATTTGCACCATGAACCCAACGCCGAACAATACGCAGCCATTGGCCGTCTCGACGTGGTGATGGCCGCGGTTGACGGTGGGACAACGGTGGACCTGCCCACAATGACCCGCATCCTGAACCGGTTAAAGTCGTCCATTGTGATCCCGATGCACTGGTTCGGGGAATACACGCTGGATCAGTTCCTCGTCGGGATGCGCGACAGTTTTCAGATCGTCGAAGTGGGCGGGCCCGCGCTGGATGTCTCGCTCGACCGGTTGCCGTCGCGACCGACGATCATGGTGTTGCGGCCAAGCTGGCGTATCGACACCGACGATTGACGTGCAGGTCACTGGCTCTTTGACGCATTGCCGTTTGCTGGCCATTGATGCCACATGTGCGCATTGTTCAAAGGACACATGACCCCCAGTGCTGAATTCCCTGACCTCCGAGCGCGAAGCCGCGCTGCGCGCGACACTGCCTGATGATCGATTTTCCAAGGCCGAGGCGCGCCACCTCGAAGAACCGCGTGGCCGTTATGCCGGACAGGCGGGTTTGCTTGCCCAACCGCGCAGCACGGAAGAGGTGGCAACGCTGATCCGTGCGGCTGCTGACGCGCGCGTGCCTGTGGTGCCTTATGGTGGCGGTACGGGGCTGGTTGGCGGACAGGTCGCGCCTGACGGGCCGGTGCCGCTGATCCTGTCTTTGGAAAAGATGAATGCCATTCGGGCGGTTCACGCCGAGGAAAACGTGTTGATCGCCGAGGCGGGGGCAATTCTGGCGGACGTGCAGGCGGCGGCTCAGGATGCTGGGCGCCTGTTCCCTTTGTCGCTGGCCGCCGAAGGGTCCGCGCGTATCGGTGGCAATCTGTCGACCAATGCGGGTGGCACCGGCGTTTTGCGTTATGGCAATGCGCGCGACCTATGTCTTGGCCTTGAGGCGGTGATGCCCGACGGTGCGATCTATCGCGGTCTCAGCCGTCTGCGCAAAGACAACACAGGCTACGACTTGCGCCATCTGCTGATTGGCGCCGAAGGCAGCCTGGGCGTGATCACGGCTGCGTCGCTCAAGCTCTTTGCCCGCCCTGCTGATGTGGGGGCGGCCCTGTTCCAGGTGACCTCGCCAGCCGCCGCGCTGTCGTTGCTCGCATTGGCGCGCGACGTTGTGGGTGAATCGGTGAACGCGTTTGAGCTGATCCACCGTCAGGGGTTCGATTTTCTGGCCGAGACCATGCCGAATGTGGTCAATCCCTGGGCCGAGACACCGGAATGGTGCGTGTTGGTTGAGTTGGGCCTTGCGACGGGTGCGTCCAGTGACGACGCCCTCGAGCGGATATTTGCAGCCGGCGTGGAGGCCGGTCTGATGTCGGACGGCATGGTGGCGCAGAACGAAGCGCAACGCGCGGCCTTTTGGACCATCCGCGAGAGCATCCCCGAAGCCAACCGCCGCATCGGCTCCATCAGTTCGCATGACATCTCCGTGCCCTTGGGTGCGCTGGCGGACTTCATTGACGAAGGCGGGCGTCGGATCGACCGGTTGGGCGCATTTCGCGTCAACTGCTTTGGTCACGTGGGCGATGGGAACCTGCACTACAACGTCTTTCCGCAGCCTGGGAAAACACGGGCGGATCACATGGCCGAAAGGGACGAGATCAAGCGCGTGGTGCATGATCTGGTGCACGAAATGGGCGGATCGGTCAGTGCTGAGCACGGAGTAGGGCGTCTGAAGGTGCCGGACTTGGAACGGTACAATGACCCAACCAAGATGTCGGCGATGCGGGCCATCAAGGCGGCGCTGGACCCGTTGGGGATCATGAACCCCGGTGCTGTGTTGCGCGCCTGACACCACGCGTCAAAACACAGGCCCGCCAACAAAATCAGTTGGCGGATGTCCCGTATTGCGCCAACACTACAACCATTGGTGAAGCAATGTGTTGTGAACGGACGTCCCTGTGAAATCTCGGGTCAAACCTAATCCACCGGCCGCGCCTGAACGGCCTCCCTTCGACCTTGTGGGTTTTTTTGCCAAGGTTCTGGGGTCGCTGGCCGCAGTCGCCTTGATCCTCATTATCGTGGATCAGACCCGCTATGCGGTGTGGTCGCCGTACAAAGACACGCAAAAGCTCAAGCACAGCCTTGCCTGCTTTCAACACGCGCGCACCATCGACACACCCGAAGGTGCCGACGACATCAGCATCGAACGGGTGCGCACGGAACGCGCGGTCTATCAGTTGATGGATGAGGCCCGGCAAGAGATGCAGCCGACGGACTTTTGGGGCAAACTGCGGTTGTTTGCGCTGTGTTCAAACTTTTCCAAGGTGGGGTTCAGCGGGTTCGAGGTTTCGGGCCAAGCATCGCAAGCCCGTTCGGTGGCACGTATTGATGCGGGCGAGGCTGACACAATGATCGCCCGTGTGCGCCAGTGGAAGCGTCTGTTCCCCGCGATCCAAGACGATACAATCGACAAACTGACCTGCGAACTGGCCCGGCTCAAGGACATCTCTTTTTCTCTTAACAAGCGGTGTGAAAGCGACGGTGGGTTGATTGAAATTCCAAGTTCGGTCGTCTTGTCACCTGAGTCTGGTAGCTCCAAATTGTTTCAGTGCGCGGTGGACGTGACAACCGGCATCTGCATTCCGCCCGCTGCAGGCGATGAACCCTGTGCGTGCAGCTATACAGATATTGGTCAAGTCGACCCCGTGCCAGTTGAACCGGACCCCGTCGAACCGGACCCGGTTGATCCGGATCCGATCATATCCACACCTGGTGATGGCAAGCCGCCCGAAGACTCCGAAGCATGGAAGGACCAGTGGCTCTTGGTGACAGGTGCCGATCAGACCTATACCGCCTCTCGCGATCAGATCAATGCGGTTGAGAAGGCACTGACCGATGCAGGCATTTCCGCCGACGCATATTCGGTCGAACTGCGTTTGATCCGGTCGTGGAAGCGCACCGTGGCCGTCTTTGCATCCAAGGAAGATGCCGACGCCGCTCTGTCCCGCACGCGTACGACGCTGCCCTATGGCGGATATGTGCGCAATCAGGGGGCCTGGTGCCCGGCCTATTCACCCGAGACCCCGCAGGCGGCCACCGACGCAATCGCCAAAGAGGGGCTTGCGAATTTCGACACGCCCGTGCGGCAATGCGTTTTGTCCGCGTCCTGACCTAGAGCCCCTCAAAGGCGCACAGCGCAGTGACGTCCATGCCCATGGCCTCCAACTTGGCGCGCCCACCCAGGTCGGGCAGATCAATCACAAAGGCGCAGGACACGATCTCGCCGCCCAGCCGTTCGACCAGCTTGATCCCCGCCTCGGCGGTGCCACCAGTGGCCAAAAGGTCATCCACCAACAGGATCTTTTCACCCGGCGTGATGGCGTCATCGTGCAACTCGACAATCGCCTCGCCGTATTCCAACGTATAGGCTTGGCTGACCGTGGCACCGGGCAGTTTGCCCTTTTTGCGGATCGGCACAAAACCTACGGACAATTGGTGCGCGATGGCGCCACCCAGGATAAAGCCCCGCGCCTCAAGGCCCACGACCTTGTCGATCTGCAGGCCCGCATAGGGGTGCAACATCTGATCCACCGCCATGCGAAACCCGCGCGGATCGGCAAACAGGGTTGTGACATCGCGGAACATGATCCCTTCGTGGGGAAAGTCGACGATAGTGCGGATATAGTCCTGGATCTGTTTCATGTGGATCTCCGAAGGGTTGCGGTCAGCAGGCCCATGCCGATCAGCGTGGCACCGCCCGCACGGGTCAGCCACATCTGGAAATTGGGCCGCGTGATCCGCGCGCGCATGGCATTCGCAGCCAGCGCAAAGACGAGCGCATTGATACCCGCGATGGTCACAAAGGTTGCGATCAGTATGCCCGCCTGCGGGGCAAATGCGGCGTCTGCCTGAATAAACTGCGGAACAAAGGCAACAAAGAACGTGTTCGATTTGGGGTTCAGCGCGGTGACAGTGGCCAAATCGCGGAACACGCGGGTCGGGGTCTGTCCGGCGGGTTTGTCCATCAGTGCCGATTGCGTGGACGCCGACGTGGCGCTGCGCAGCATCTTGATCCCGAGATAGATCAGGTACACTGCACCCACCCATTTCAGGATGTTGAACGCCATCGCAGACGCCAGAAACAGCGCACCAAGGCCAATCACCGAAAGTGTCATGGCGATCAGGTCGCCGACCGCGACGCCAAGGGCCGATGCAACCGCCACGCGACGGCCTTGGGTCATCGCATAGCTCAGGACCATCATCAACGTGGGGCCGGGAATGACCAGCAATGCGGTCGAGGCTGCGGCAAAGGTCAGCCAGAGTTCAAAAGACATCGGAGTTTCCTTATGCGTTCAGAACACGGCCTGCGACCGCGTCGAGTTTGGCAATGACGCTGGCGTCGCGCGCCTCTGGGGCTGTGATGATGGCGTATTCCAGCGCGCGGTCGCAGCCATGCGGGCACAGGGCGCGGTCCGATCCCAGCAGGGCGGGCAGGCGGCGGACCATGTCACGGCCCTTGTCTGCATTGCCCATGAGGGTCTGGATGATCTGGGTCACGTCGACTTCGCCGTGGTCCGGGTGCCAGCTGTCGTAGTCGGTGATCATGGCAACGGATGCGTAACACAGCTCTGCTTCGCGGGCGAGTTTGGCCTCGGGCATGTTGGTCATGCCGATGACATCTGCGCCCCAGCTTTCGCGGTACATTTTTGATTCCGCGAGGGTCGAGAATTGCGGCCCTTCCATCGCCAGATAGGTGCCGCCCTCATGTACGGTTACGCCTGCATCTTTGGCGGCAGTCACGCACGCCGCCGACAGGCGCGGGCAGGTCGGGTGCGCCACACTCACATGCGCGACACAGCCGGTGCCAAAGAACGATTTTTCCCGCGCAAACGTCCGGTCGATGAACTGGTCCACCACCACAAAGTCACCCGGCGCCATGGCGTCGCGAAAACTGCCGCAGGCCGACACCGAAATCACGTCCGTCGCGCCCAGGCGTTTGAGCGCGTCGATATTGGCGCGGTAGGGCACCGTGGTCGGGCTGTGCACGTGGCCGCGCCCGTGGCGGGGCAGGAACGCCATATCGACCCCGTCCAGCGTGCCGGTGAGGATCTGATCGGACGGTGCGCCCCATGGCGTGTCGACCTGCACCCATTCCGCGCCTTCAAGACCGTCGATGTCGTAGATGCCAGAGCCGCCAATCACGGCGATTTTTGTGCGGGTCATGGGGGTCTCCGTGTGGTCAGAACCAGAATGCTGGACGCGCAGTGGTGCGTCGTTGTCCTACGGGTACAAACCCGTGTGGCGGCTGTACACCCCCACCGGGCGCAAGTTCAAAGGGATGCGCAACAGTTGATGTCATTCACGACGGATGATGCCCGTGATCGCAGCAGCCCCCAACGCGGTGACGATCCAGCCCATGACGCTCAACACCCAGCGCGCCCACCACAGGTGCCAACCCCAGTCCTGCCGGGTGGTTGAGGGCGCCCAGGCATCGGTCTGGCCGAAATCAATGATCGGGATCACCACGTCAAACCCATAGGCATAGCGGTTGAACGTCTCCCAATCGCGCCCCGGTGCGGCGGCTTTCCATGCCTCAGGCGTCAACGTGCTGCCAGTTGGCAGTTCGTCACCGGACCAGACAGCGGCGGGTTTGGGTTCCATGGCTGCGATGTCTTTCCACCCATCCGAGACCAAAACGGGGGCTGCGTTCGGGGCAAAGCTGCCTTCCTCCCAGGCAAAATGCGCCGGAATGATGGTGCAGAGGATCAACACCGCTAGGGCCGCGACGCTGCGAAACGGGTAATGACCATACCCCACAACAAAGCGCAGCATCGTATCCCAGAACCGCGACCACAGGTTGATCGGCATGGCGAGGCTGTGGCCCGATGCGCTCAGTTGCGCACGGGTGCTGTCGCGGCGCAGACGCTCACGGGTATAAAGCACCCGCCGCGCGTCTTCATCGTGGCCCGTGTCGCGCAGGAATTTGGCGTATTGTGAGTAGGGCTGGGGGCGAAACTCCGGCCCGAAATAGCTGCCGCTTTTCAGCCAGTCCATCCGCGCAAGCGAGGTCGACACAGTCCCCTTGATCCGGTCGTAGGTGAACCCATCGAGAAACAGCGCATCGCCATCCGGCCAGTTTTTGGGGTCGTCGTCCAGCTCTGCCACATGCGCCCCATTCAGGCTGATGGCCCCGGACGTATGTTCGACCTTTTTCCAGACAAATGAATGTTCGACCCGCATGGCTTGACCGTTGAACGCATGCCCGGTGTCATTGCGCAGCTTGATCCGCTCGCAGGTCAGCCGCCCCGAAATGCGCGAACCGGCCAACAGCAATTCCCCCGTGCTGTTGCACCCATCGAGCCGCACCGCGCCATTCACGGTCGCGCCACCCAATGACAGCGATTGCCCCGTCGATGTGGCCACAAACGTCGACTGCTGCGCGTATAGTCCGCCAATGGTTGCGCCGTTCAGGCGGATTTCACCCGTGGCGTGGAACGGCTTGTCGATGTTTTCCTTTTCAATCTGCGTCCGCGGATGAAAAAAGACGGCACCGTTGATACACGCATCCGGCGCGAGGATCGCATAGGCGCTCTGGCAATGGATTTGTGCACCGTTGAAACTCAGTTGACCGTTGATGTTCGACCCGTTGAGGTCAATGGGCTGCGATGAGGTGATGGACCGCAAAAACACACTGCCTTCGACATAGGACGTCTGAGCACGCCATCCTTTCAGATCGCTTCCGTTCAGGCTCACCATGGCAAATTTCGTCTGTACGCAGTCGAACCTGGCTTCAAAGCGGCAGTTTTCCAGCCGTGTAGCACCGTGTGCAGTTGCGTAACTGATGTCGAGCGTGCCCGCGATTGCGCCGCCGATCAACCGCGTCCCGCGCCCGTCAACGACACAGGCCTCGCACCCACCAAGAAGCAGATAGCGCAAGATCTCCGATCGGATCGTGCGGTCGGGATCACGCTCTGTCGGGCAAGACCCATCGCCCAAAGTGCACCATTCACCAGCTTTGCACGCGGCGATTAGTTTGGTTTCCGCGTCCGTTGGATCAAGCGCCAGAACCTCGGCATACGTTCTTATGATTGCCATAAAGTCCTCGACATGGTGCGCTTGCGCGTCAGACTAGCGGAAGTTGTCCAATTGTTAACCCTGATATGTGATCTGCATAGGCATCCGTGGTGACATTTTCGGCGCGTTTGGCACGGACATCCGCGCCGGACGCCGAGGCCATGGTCATTCCGTCCGTCGTGCGATAGAGGGCGCGCAAAGCGGCATCATTGCAGGTGGAGCCTTTATGGCCTTTTTCGACAATCTGAACAGAAAAACCCGGTTTGGCGACTTTTCCATCGCACCCGGCGACACAAAGCTGACCCCCTCACAGATCCGCACGGACCTGCTGTCGGGGCTGACGGTGGCGCTGGCGTTGGTGCCCGAAGCGGTGGCCTTTGCCTTTGTGGCCGGTGTGCACCCGCTGGTGGGGCTTTATGCGGCGTTCATGGTTGGCCTGATCACCGCGCTCTTTGGTGGGCGTCCGGGCATGATCTCCGGGGCCACAGGGGCCTTGGCCGTGGTCATGGTGGCGCTGGTTGCGCAACACGGTGTCGAATACCTCTTTGCCACCGTGGTGCTGATGGGGCTGATCCAGATTTTTGCCGGTGTGATGCAATGGGGCAAGTTCATCCGCCTGGTGCCGCATCCTGTTATGCTGGGCTTTGTGAACGGGCTGGCGATTGTGATTTTTCTGGCCCAGTTGACGCAGTTCAAGGTGCCCGGCACGGCCGAGGCGTCGGGGCACGGCATGGCGGGCGGTGACTGGCTGACAGGCATGCCGCTATACCTGATGCTGGGGCTTGTGGGCCTGACCATGGCGATCATCTGGCTGGCGCCGCGGGTGACGCGGATCATTCCGGCACCGCTGGCAGGCATCGGCATCGTGGCGGCCATCGTCATCGGTTTTGGGTTGGATGTACCGCGCGTCGGCGATCTGGCCAGCATCGAGGGTGGGTTGCCGCCGTTCCACATTCCTGCCGTGCCGCTGAATTGGGAGACGTTCCAGATCATCCTGCCGTATGCGGTGATCCTTGCAGCCATTGGCCTGATCGAGAGCCTTTTGACGCTGAACCTTGTCGGTGATCTGACCGGCCAGCGCGGTGGTGCGAGCCAGGAGTGCATTGCGCAAGGTGTGGCCAACACGGCCACCGGGTTCTTTGGTGGCATGGGCGGCTGCGCCATGATCGGCCAGTCGATGATCAACGTGAAATCGGGCGGACGTACGCGGATCGCCGGTGTCGCTGCGGCGCTGTTTTTGCTGATGTTCATCCTTGTCGGATCGAGCGTGATCGAGTTGATCCCTCTGGCCGCGCTGGTGGGTGTGATGTTCATGGTGGTGATCGGGACCTTTGCGTGGAACAGCCTCAAGATCCTGCGCAAGGTGCCGTTGACCGATGCCTTTGTGATTGTGCTGGTGACGGTTGTGACGGTTATGGAAGACCTTGCCGTGGCGGTGGTCGTTGGTGTGATCGTGAGCGCGCTCGCCTATGCGTGGAACAACGCGCGCCGCATTCATGCCAAAGCCTATGAAACACCCGAAGGCGCGCGGGTTTACCAGGTGCAGGGGCCGCTGTTCTTTGGGTCGGCCACCGGGTTTGTGGAGATGTTCGACATCGATAATGATCCGACCGAAGTGATCGTGGATTTTGCCGACAGCCGCGTTGTGGACCAATCCGCGTTGCAAGCAATCGAGGCGATTGCGGGCAAGTACGAGGCTGTAGGCAAACGGGTCCAATTGCGTCACCTGACACGTGATTGCCACCGATTGTTGACCAACGCAGGCCACCTAGTGGTCGATAGCGACGACGACCCGGATTATGGCGTGGCCGTGAACTACGGTGTACGGACGGGTATTCTGGGCGGTCATTGACGGCGGGTGACGCTGTTTTCGTCCGGCATGCGCCGTCCGAAAAGGCGCCCCACCCGCCGTCCCGTCAACCGCGCAGCAGGCTGTCTATATCATTTGCCATCAGTGCTGGGCGCGCCGCCTTGATCCGGTCTGCGGGCCAGTGCCACCACGCGCATTCGGTGAGTGCTTCGATTTGGGCCGGTGTAAAGCGTCGTTTTATCACCTGTGCTGGATTTCCCGTAACCACCGCATAGTCTGGTACCGTGCCGCGCACCACGGCGCCAGCGCCGACGATCACTCCGTTTCCGATCCGCGCGCCGGGGCATACGATTGAACCGTATCCAAGCCACACGTCATGTCCTACAACTGTGTCGCGGTGATCGGGTTGATATCCTGTGATTTGGTTTGGATCAAAGATCGGAAAGGGAAACGTGGTGATGCCGTCCGTCGCGTGATTTGCGCCTGCGGTCAGGAACCGCACGCCATGCGCGATCTGGCAGAACCGTCCAATGCGCAGGCGACCGGGGCCCGGCCCAAAAAGGTAGGGGGCAAGCCGCGCGGCCCAATCCGCAGGTGGGTCGAAATCGGACGCATAGCTGTAGGCCCCGACATCCCAGCCGGGATGATCAATCACTTGGTCCAGAAACACCGTTCCGGCATGCGCTGATCCGTCGGGCAAGGTGACGGGATAGGCGCGGCCTGCGTCTGGAAAGCTCACTCGCCCGGCCGTTTTAGCGAAAACGCCTCCCGTACGACGGAATAGTCACGGTAACCCAACCGTGTCAGCGGGTTGTAGCGCAACACGTCAAAGATGCCGTCGACGATGCAGTCGTCGCGCAGGTGCACGCCGATCACTTCGCCAAAGACCACGTAGTTGGACGCCCCTTCGATTTGCACGATTTGGGTCATGCGACATTCCAGCGATGCAGGTGCCGCCCCGACGCGGGCGCAGTCGATTTCGGAACACGGCGCTTTTTCGATCTGGGCCAGCGCAAACTCGTCCGTCTCGGCCTCCCACGGGCCTGACGTCTGGTTCATCGCGTCCTTCATGGCGTATTCCACCACGTTGACACAGAACACGCCGGTTTCGCGGATGTTGGCCACGCTGTCCTTGGTGCCGTCGCGGTCCGGTTTGGTGCCGGTCGAGGCGAACATTACCTGCGGCGGCACATAGGCGACACCGTTGAAGAACGAATAGGGCGCTAGGTTGTCGGATCCATCCGTGCCGCGGGTCGAGACCCAGCCGATCGGGCGGGGGGTCACGATGGCGTTGAACGGGTTGTGCGGCAACGCGTGGCCGTCTGAGGGTCTGTAGAACATGGGCGCTCCGATTTCGGTGGTTTGCGCAAGACCTAGCCCCATGCTAGGGCGGGGGCCAGCCCAATCCAAAGCGATGGGGATTTGCCCCGACGCCGCCCCAAAGCCTGCCTGACGATCCGACCACATGTATCACCTCACCCAAGAAGCACCCCCCGACTGGTGGGAGGTCGAGGCGCTCTATGACCTGTGTTTTGCGCCCGGTCGCGAAGCCCTGTCGTCATATCGTTTGCGCGATGGTGTTCCGCCGCAGGCCGGGCTGAGCCACGTGGCGCGGGACGCCGATGGTATTCTGGCCGGTGCCATCCGGTATTGGCCGGTGCGCATCGGAACCCATCTGGCGCTGTTGCTTGGTCCCGTTGCCGTGCACCCCACGCGCCAGGGCGAAGGGCTGGGTGGCGAGCTCATTGAAACATCCCTTGAGGTCGCGGCGCAATCGGGCTGGGCGCGGGTCATGCTGGTGGGTGACGCGCCCTACTACAGCCGCTTTGGATTTGCCCCGCTGCACCACGTCCATATGCCGCCGCCCACCAACCCGGACCGAGTGCTGGGGCGGGCGTTGACCGCTGGTGCATGGGACGCGGTGACGGGCGACGTCACGCGCGTCCATTGAAACGCGCTGCGATGATGCCAACATAGGCTGTATGAGCGACATCATCCTGGCCGCCCCGCCCATCGACACCGACGCCGAAATTGACCGGCTTGCCCGCAGGTACAAGGCCGCGGGTGGTCTGGGGGTCCAACTGTTGAATGCGCTGGGCACAGGCGCGGACACATTGCTGGATCAACTGCCCGCCAATGCGCGTGACCAACTCAATGAAACAACCCACGCAGCACTTTCGCACGCTTTGACCGCCGCCAGCGCATCGCGGCGCGTGGTGCCGGATCAGGCCGAATGGCTCAACCGTGCGGTCAGCACAGGCCTCGGCGCCGCTGGCGGATTTGGCGGGTTGCCAACGGCGCTGGCCGAATTGCCCGTGACGACAACGCTGCTCTTGCGCGTGATCGAAGGGGTCGCGGTTGAGCACGACTTTGACCCGACATCCGAGTCGGTGCGCTTTGACTGTGTGCAGGTCTTTGGTGCGGCGGGTCCGCTCCAACATGACGACGGGTCCGACGTGGCCTTTCTGTCCGCGCGCATGGCGCTCAGCGGGGCGGCGACACAGGCGCTGATCACGCGCGTCGCACCACGTCTGGCCGTGGTGCTGGGGCAGAAACTGGCGGCACAGACGGTGCCCGTACTGGGCGCGATGGCCGGGGCCGCCACCAACTATGCCTACACGAAATACTACACCGATGTGGCGCATGTGCACTTTGGTCTGCGCCGGTTGGCCATTGCAACAGACGTCCCGCACGACCGCATGGTGGCCCGTCTCAAGGCCGAGGTGCTGGCGCTGCGCTGACCCCGCCGGATATGGCGGTTTGACCAACCGATGTCGCCTTGATCACTGCAAAAAGCGTCTGACCCGTTTGCAACCCCATCGACGCCACTGCACGCGCTGTCACCCGCGCCAACAAAACGTCGCCGCCTGCATCCAGCACCACCGCAGCACCGGGGCCGCCGCCTGCGCGTATGTCCTTGATCGTCACGGGCAGGATGTTCTGGGCGCTCAGCCCGCGCGGTGTGTCCAGTGAAAGCAGCACGTCTTGTGCCAAGACCCGCAGCCGGACGTCAGACCCAACCGGGGCCGACACGCCAAGCAGTTGCAGCGTGCCCGCCGCGACCCGCAATGTGCTCAACCCGTCATCGCCATGCGCCTCGACCCGTGCGCGCAACACGGCGCCTGCCTCGCGAACGCCGAGCAGGGGGATGGCCGCAGGGTCGGCCATGACGTCGAATATCGGGCCTTGTCGCGCAATGCGCCCATCCGCCAGCAGAACCATGTGATCGGCCAGCCGCGCGACCTCGTCGACCGCATGGCTGACATAGAGGATCGGCATGCCCGCTTCTGATTTCAATCGGTCTAGATAGGGCAGGATTTCCGCCTTGCGCGGGCCGTCCAGCGCGGCCAGCGGTTCGTCCATCAACAGAACACGCGGGTCCGACAACAGCGCACGACCCAGCGCCACCCGCTGACGCTCACCGCCTGACAGGGTTGCAGGTCGGCGCGTCAGCAATGCGCCAATGCCCAGCATCTCGATCACACGGGCGCGGTCGCGGGTGCGGGCGCCAAAGCGGCGCGCGTAATCCAGATTGTCCGCCACGCTCAGGTGCGGAAACAGCCGCGCATCCTGAAACACATATCCCACGCGCCGTTTATGCGCGGGCAGGTGGGTTTTGACGTCATCAAACACAACCCCATCAACCGTGATACGCGCCGTATCTGGCCGCAACAGGCCCGCGACTGCATTCACCAACGTGGTCTTGCCAGCGCCAGACCGTCCAAAGATCGCTGTGACGCCCGCCGGTGCGTCAAAAGCGATGTCGAGGTCAAAGGCCCCGAACCTGTGGGCAAGGGTGACGGACAGGCTCATGTCCCAGCAATCCGCGCAGCCACCCGGCGGGCCAACCACTCTGAAATGACAACCGCACTCAGCGCCAGAACACAGGCCCAGAGCACGAGGCGCACCGCGTCGGCTTCGCCCCCCGGCACCTGCAGCAGTGCATAGATCGCTGATGGCAACGTCTGCGTCTCGCCCGGAATATTGGCGACAAAGGTGATGGTTGCGCCAAATTCGCCAATCGCCTTGGCAAATCCCATGACACCACCAGCCAGAATACCGGGCATGATCAGGGGCAGAGTGATTGTCGAAAACACGGCCCATCCCGGCGCACCCAGGGTGGCGGCGGCCTCTTCGATCTTGGGGTCGACCGCCTCGATGGCGAGACGGATGGCCCGCACCATCAATGGGAAGCCCATGACGATGGCCGCAAGGACCGCTCCGGTCCAGCGAAAGGCCAGCACAAGGCCAAAGGTCTGTTCAAGGAAACGTCCAATCGGGCCAGTGCGCCCAAAGGCGATCAGCAGCAGGTATCCCGTCACCACAGGCGGCAGCACCAATGGCAGGTGCACCAATGCGTTCAGCACCGCCTTGCCCCAGAAGTCGCGGCGCGCCAACAGCCACGCGACCCATATGGCCAGCGGCAGAGCCAGGCCGGTGGCGACAACACCTACGAGGAGCGACAGGCGCAACGCCTCCCAACCTGCGGTGTCGAGCATCATGGCAGCGCCACAAAGCCTGCGGCGACAAACGCATCTGTCTGCGCAGCCACCAGGTCCAAAAAGGTCTCGCCCGCAGGGGTCAAGGCCAGCCCGATATAGCGAATGGGGGGATGCGCGTCTGCTGGGACTTGCCAAACGACGTCGACATCTGTGCTTGCCTGCGCGTCAGAGGCATAGACGATGCCCAAAGGTGCTTCACCGCGCGCCACGAGGGCGAGGGCAGCGCGTACATTTTCGGTTTCGGCCAGCTGCTGCCGCAGATCGTCCCACGCGCCGATGCTGTCCAGCCAAGCTTGGGCATAGATGCCAGCGGGCACGGACATATGCTGGCCCATGGCGAGACGCCCGCCGCTTAGATGTGCACGCAGGGTGTTCGCGTCCGCATGTGTCCACGGGGCGGAGCCTTGGGCGGCGACCACCACCAGCCGGTTGGACATCAGCGCGCGGGGCGGTGATGGTATCACCCCACGGGCGACCAGCCAGTCGGACCAGTTCGTATTGGCGATGATGGCGGCATCGGCGGGCGCCCCAAGGCTAATTTGCCGTGCAATTGTGCCGCTGCCGCCGTAGCTGATCACGACATCTTCATCCGATTGCACAGCGACCTGATCAAGCGGACCCTGCAAACTGGCGGCCGCGAAAATGCGTACGGTCTCTGCACTGGCGAGGCCCGGCAGGCACGCCAGCCAACCCAGAACGGCCAAGCCCTTGATCCATTTGCAGGTTTTCATAACGTACGCACTATTGGTCATGCCGCCACCTTGCTCAAGCGCGAAAACGACCGATTTTGGCCCGTGGACACGTCAGGTTCACACATCATGTGGTAGCGATCAGGGCGAAAAAACCTGTGAAACTGGTAATCTGCATCAATATGACGTATGTAGGTGCGATAACGAGGAGGGCCTGTGCAGTGAGCGCCCCAATGATAAAACAACTGCCCCTGCGATTTGCCGGAGCGCATAAAACCGATATTCGCACGCAATTCGCCGCGCTGTGCTACCGGATCAAAAACGACAAAGTTCAGGTGTTGCTGGTCACGTCGCGTGGGTCCGGGCGCTGGATTGTGCCAAAAGGCTGGCCGATGAGCGGTCAAACCCCCGCCGAAAGTGCCGCGCAAGAAGCGTGGGAAGAAGCAGGTGTGATCGGACGTGCCGTATCGCGGCCCCTTGGGCTTTATTCCTACAACAAGATACGCGGCGAAGACGAAGACGATTTGCCGTGCGTGGCGATGGTCTATCCCTTGCGGGTCAAGACCCTGGCACGCGACTATCCCGAAGCAGGGCAGCGCAAGCGCAAGTGGGTTGGCCGCAAAAAGGCCGCCAGCCTTGTGGATGAACCGGAACTGGCCCGTATCCTGCGCGACTTTGACCCCCGTCAATTGACCTGAGTGCCACCTTTGCGCTGGCCAATGCCATTGCGCCGCGCGTGCGCGCGTCTATGTTGTAACTGCGATGATAAAATACACGCTCAAATGTGACCAAGGCCACGGCTTTGAAAGCTGGTTTGCCAACGCAGAAGCCTATGACGGCCTGCGTGCCGCCGGGCATGTCAGCTGTGCGCTTTGCGGATCGACCACGGTGGACAAGGCCATCATGGCCCCCAGTGTCGCAACGGCGCGCAAGCGTGCACCCGCCGATGCGCAGCCCGACGCCGCTGACCCATCGCCCGAGCAGGTCGAGGCCGCACTGACCAAAATGCGCGACGAGGTCGAGAAAAACGCGACCTATGTCGGCGGCAACTTTGCCCGCGAGGCGCGCGACATGCATCTTGGGGATGCGCCGGACAGGCCCATCTGGGGCGAAGCCAATGCCCGCGAGGCCAAGGCGCTGATCGAAGACGGCGTGCCGGTGGCACCTCTGCCCTTTATCCCAACGCGCAAGGCGAACTGAATCTGATGAACATCGTTATTACGGGTGCCACACGCGGCATCGGCGCAGGCCTGGCCGCGCACTACCGCAGCTCTGGTCACAACGTCGTGGCGACGGGCCGGTCGTCCGGGGCGGATGTCACGCTGGACGTCACCCAGCCCGCCGATCACTCTGCGATGGCTGAGAAACTGGCGGACATGCCGGTTGACCTGCTGGTGTGCAATGCGGGTGTCTATCTGGACAAGGGGGCCGATCTGGAAACGGGTTACGCGCCGGACCTTTGGGCGCAGAGTTTTGCGGCCAATGTCACCGGTGTCTTTCTGACCATCCAATCGCTCTTGCCGCATTTGCGGGCGGCGACAGCGCCCAAGATCGCGATCATCTCGTCGCAGATGGCATCGCATACCCGCGCGCCGGGGGGCAGTTACATCTATCGCGCGTCCAAGGCGGCGGTTTTGAATCTGGGGCGCAATCTGGCTGCGGACCTCGCCGGGGACATCGCCGTAGGGATTTACCATCCGGGGTGGGTTCAGACCGATATGGGTGGCAGTTCGGCGGATATCACGGTCGACGCAGCGGTTGCGGGGCTTGCGGCGCGCTTTGATGCGCTCAGCCTTGAGACAACCGGGTGTTTTGAAACCTGGGATGGCCGCGCGCACGCTTATTGACCGGTGCCGCACCTGCTGTAGCCAAAAGGACGCGCTAACGCGCGACACGATGTTTTTGTCAGCGGCTTTTCAGCCCCTGACGATTGGCGCTCCGATCCATATCTCAAGCATGGGTGATTTGCGTTTGCGCAGCCGGTTCTTGCAACTGCGGCGTCCGAACGATATGGGCGGGCGGACGAAAAATTGGGGCGGACTATGCCTGTTCTTGTGATGAAATTCGGTGGCACATCAGTGGCCACATTGGACCGTATTCGCCGCGCGGCCAAGCGTGTGGGCGTTGAAGTGGCCAAGGGCTATGACGTGATCGTCATCGTGTCGGCCATGTCCGGCAAGACGAACGAGCTGGTGGGCTGGGTCAACGAAACCTCGCCGCTGTTTGACGCGCGTGAGTATGATGCGGTTGTGTCGTCGGGCGAGAATGTGACTGCTGGTTTGATGGCGCTGACCTTGCAGGAAATGGACGTGCCCGCGCGCAGTTGGCAAGGGTGGCAGGTGCCGCTGAAGACCAATTCCTCGCATTCGTCCGCGCGTATCGAAGAGATCCCGCCCGAAAACATCAACGCCAAGTTTGCCGAAGGTATGCGTGTGGCCGTGGTCGCGGGTTTTCAGGGGATCAGCCCTGAGGGTCGGATCACCACGCTGGGCCGGGGTGGGTCAGACACAACCGCCGTGGCTTTTGCAGCTGCGTTCGAGGCGGAGCGTTGCGACATCTATACGGACGTGGATGGTGTTTACACCACCGATCCACGTGTCAGCCCCAAGGCGCGCAAGCTGGACAAGATTGCGTTCGAAGAGATGCTGGAACTGGCGTCTTTGGGTGCCAAAGTTTTGCAGACCCGCTCGGTCGAGCTGGCGATGCGGTACAAGGTCAAGCTGCGGGTTTTGAGCAGTTTTGAGGAACAATCCGACGATGCCGGGACGCTGGTATGCGACGAGGAGGATATCATGGAAAGCAATGTTGTGGCCGGTGTGGCCTTTTCCCGCGATGAGGCAAAGATGACGCTGGTGTCGGTGGCCGATCGCCCTGGCATTGCCGCCACGATCTTTTCCGCGCTCAGTGATGCGGGTGTGAATGTGGACATGATTGTCCAGAACATCAGCGAAGAGGGGCGCACGGACATGACCTTTTCCTGCCCGACAGAGCAGGTGGCGCGCGCCGAAAAGGCTATGGATGAGGCCAAGACCAGCGGCATCATCAACTTCCATGAGCTGATCGCGGACACGGATGTAGCAAAGGTCAGCGTTGTGGGCATCGGCATGCGCAGCCACACAGGCGTGGCGGCCAAGATGTTCCAGTGCCTGAGCGCCGAAGGTATCAACATCAAAGTCATCACCACGTCAGAGATCAAAATCAGCGTGTTGATCGACCGCAAATACATGGAACTTGCCGTGCAGGCGTTGCACGATGCGTTTGAGCTGGACAAGGCGGCCTGATTGGCCGCTTGGGTAAACCACTGCGACTTCATGCTTTTTTCTATCCATACGGGTTAATTGCTGCTTAGAGTGCGTCATTCAATTTAAGGATGACGTTATGGTAGCAATGGAAATCGCGGCATTTGCGTGGGAACATGTCGGCAAGAGCAAGGTGCGTGACCTTGTTTTTGGCGAAGATCCGGGCCAGATTCAGAACAACGGTCAGCGGATGCTGATCAACATTCTCAGCGATGATTACGAACTGGAAATGGCTCTGAGGGACATTGCCGTCCTCAAAGAGCAGGTGTCGGTTCTGTCTGACGCCGTTGTGGCGGTGGACAAGAAGGTCGAGTGGTCGCTCTATGCAGGTGCTTTGCAGCATTCGATCCACGACGTCATGGACCGCTGGGAAGATTTCGAGGCCTTTTGCAAAGATATGGCTGCGGGCGGATTTTCAGCGGCCGAGCGCCGGGCCAAGATGCCGGATTCGTTGCACAACCAGTGCCAGGGCTTTGACGAAATCGCAGGTGCCATGCACGAGGCCATTATGGGCCGCGACGAGAATGGTAAGACCGTGCGCAGCGTCCCGTTCTTTCGCGCCTACGAGGCCTACCACCCGAAAAAGGTGAACTTTGGCAACCCGCGCAAGTATTTTGACGCGCGTTTGGCCGTGTTCCAGCACTATGCCAGCTATCAGATCAAAGCGGTGAGCCTGTCGGTGGCCTATTACCACGCCGAAGCCGAGAACGAGCGCCAGAAGGGCAATGATTACGGCGCCCGCCACAACGATTCCAAGGCGCTGGAGGTCGAGGCCGACCTTACGCGCGCACTGGCCGAGCAGTACAAGATGTTCCTCAAGGACATGCCGATGATGGCCAAGGCCGCCGTGGCGGGGCGCAATTCGCTCAGCTTTACGCAATCCGAAATTGCCATCGCTCCGTCGCCGGACCGCGACGTGGACGACCCGATGAGCGAGAAAAAGCGCCTGCGCCCGTCGCTGCCCTTTTCCGACATCGCCACATCCGACGGGGACCCCTATGCCGACTATTGGTCCAGGTATCACTGGACTTTCACATATATGGGCGAAACGGACGCGGGCATGGACTTTTACGTCACCCTTGACGGGGACCTGATGGGCGCGTCGGGCGGCTGGAACCTCAGCTTTAGCAAACAGGTGCCATTGCCCAAGGGTATGACCGGGCCCGACAACGCCACCGACAGCTTTCTGCGTGTCGGTCGGCAGACTTATGGGGCCGAGCCGGATTTCAGCGGCCTTCCCGGCTATATGTCCGTTGCCATCAATAACATCATGGCGGCCAACAGGATGACGACAGCGGAAATTCAATTGGAACCCTTTGTGGTCACGCTGGCGCTGATGACGCCGAACAGCCGCGATGCGCAGGACTACGTGACGCCGCTGGTACCGACGCGCCCGCAGACCTTTGACAACCACTATGCCCTGCGGGTCTCGGACCAGAATGCGAGCGGACATGCCGGTGACACGTTGCATCAGCGACGGAACTCCAAACACGGCGCGCCCCACGCCGCGATCCCGCGCGCACCCGACACCAAGCTGACCGAGGCGTTGCCAAACGCCAATGACTGGGATGGTGCGCTGTATCTGCCGGATCAGATTGACATCTCGCCATCACCGGCGCGCCGCGCCTTTGTGTATCGTTGGGGTGTGCCGCTGCAAATGCGGGGCGTGGTGTCGCGCGGGATTTGGACAGATAAAGACTACCAGGTGCGCTATACCGTTCTGACTGAAAACTGCATCGAAGTTTGCAACACGTCAGTCTCCGTCGATTGTGGCCCGGACGGCTGGAACTATCCTGACGGCTATTTGGGACCAAACGGCAGCCACATCGACTGTGCCTGCCCGGTCATTGCCGTTGCGCTCGACAACAACTGGACAACTTCCGTCCGTCTCTTCCGCCAGATGAAAGGCGAAAGCGAAGTGGTCGAGGTGCATGATTTCCAGATCATGGACGGCTCCGGCCCCGACGGTGAGCTGCTGATCATGGACTTAGGCGGCGTGGTGTTGGCGTAAGATTGCGCACCTGCGCACGTATAACCTGAGGTTGAGTGAAATGTGCGTTCCTTTGTGCCGCGTGCTGTGATTTAAACGGCGCTGCACAAAGGGATGGACAGGCACACCCATGGCCGAACGCATCGAAACAGAGAGCCGCAAGCTGCTTGGCCGCTTGCGGGACGCCATGGCGGGGGATGATCCCGGACAGGCGCGTCTGGACAAGATCACACACCTGATCGCTGACAGCATCGGGTCTGAGGTCTGCTCGATCTATCTGTTCCGTGACGAAGACACGCTCGAACTGTGCGCCACCGAAGGGTTGAACCCGGAATCCGTGCACCAGACCCGCCTGCGCCTTGGCGAAGGGTTGGTGGGTCGCGTCGCGCGCCGCCGCCAGATCGTCAACACCGCGGATGCGCCAAACGCACGCGGGTTCCGCTTTATGCCCGAAACCGGAGAAGAGGTGTTCTCCAGCTTCCTCGGCGTGCCGATCCAGCGTTTGGGCGAGGCGCTGGGCGTTCTGGTTGTGCAGTCCAAGGAAGCTCGCGAATTTTCCGCAGATGAGATTTATGCCCTCGAAGTGGTGGCAATGGTGCTCGCGGAAATGACCGAACTGGGCGCTTTTGTCGGCGAAGGCAGCGCCATGGGCGCGCGGCACAGCCAGCCGTCGATGCTGCGCGGGACCGTCGCACAGGAAGGTGTGGCAGAGGGCCATATTTGGCTGCACGAACCCCGTGTCGTGGTCACAAACCCCATTGCGGATGATCCGCACCGCGAACTGGAACGCCTGACCGAGGCGGTCGAGGAACTGCGCGTCGGCGTTGACAAGATGCTGGCGCTGGCCGCCGGTGACAAGGAACAGGCCCAGGTGCTCGAAGCCTACCGCATGTTTGCCAATTCCAAGGGGTGGATGCGGCGGATGCAGGAAGACATCTCAAACGGCCTGTCCGCCGAGGCAGCCGTGGAAAAGGAACAATCCCTGGCCCGCGCCCGCATGGGGCAGGCGACCGACAATTACCTGCGCGAACGGCTCAGCGATCTGGACGACCTGTCCAACCGCCTGCTGCGCATTCTGACAGGTCAGGGCAAAGACACCGGCGCCGACATGCCCGCCGATCCCATTCTGGTCGCGCGCAACATCGGGCCTGCGGAACTGCTGGACTATGGCCGCAGTCTCAAAGGGATCATTCTCGAGGCCGGGTCCGTCGGCAGTCACGCGGCCATTGTGGCCCGCGCGCTGGCCATTCCGTTGATTGTGCACGCCGACCGCGCCACGCTCGAGGCGTTGAACGGTGATCACGTCATGGTCGATGGGGAACAGGGCATCGTGCACTTGCGCCCTGACGATACGGTGGTGACGGCGTTCCGGGACAAGATGGCGATGCAGGCGGCGGCGGTTGAACGCTATGCCTCCATCCGTGACAAGCCTGCCGAAACCCTGTGCGGCAGTGTCGTCAGTCTGAACATGAATGCCGGCCTGATGGCCGACTTGCCCTCGCTTCAGGGCTCGGGCGCCGAAGGGGTCGGGCTGTTCCGGACTGAGCTACAGTTTCTTGTGCGCAACCAGATGCCGAAACGGTCCGAACTGTCGGCGCTCTATGCGCGTGTGCTGGACGCGGCGGGTGGTAAGCCGGTTGTGTTCCGCACGCTGGATATCGGGTCGGACAAGGTGCTGCCCTATATGAAGCCCAACGACGAACCAAACCCGGCTTTGGGCTGGCGCGCGATCCGGGTGGGTCTCGACAAACCCGGCGTGATGCGGATGCAGTTGCAGGCGCTGATCCGCGCCGCGAATGGGCGCGCGTTGACGGTCATGTTTCCCTTCATTGCGCAATACGAGGAATACACACTTGCACGCGCAGAGGTGGACAAGGCGCTGGACCGCGAACGCCGTCTGGGTCACGTGCTGCCCTCCGAGATCAAAGTGGGCGCGATGTTGGAAACGCCCAGTCTCGCGTTCTCGCCGCAAAAGTTCTTTGAAGAGGTCGGTTTTTTGTCGATTGGCGGCAACGATCTGAAACAGTTCTTCTTTGCCGCGGACCGTGAAAACGAACGTGTGCGTCGTCGCTATGACACGCTGAACGTCTCCTTCCTGAGCTTCATTGAGCGGATCGTGGAACGCTGTGCGCAGACCAATACCCCGCTGTCTTTCTGCGGCGAGGATGCGGGCCGCCCGGTCGAGGCGCTGTGCTTTGCTGCCATCGGTTTGCGCAGCCTGTCGATGCGTCCTGCATCCATTGGGCCGGTCAAGTCGTTGTTGCGGCGGTCAAATCTGGATGACGTCCGCAAGGTCATCGCCGACGCGCGCCACAAGGGCGACATGAACGTCAGACCCGCGATAATGCAGTATTTGCGCGATCAGGGCTGAAACTGCGTTTTCCGGAATAATAGCAACGGCTTAAGTGCTACTCCGAAGGCAATACCTTCGTTGTGGCGCGAAGCCCGCACATCCTCCGTTTCCCTTTATCCACAGGATCATTTCGGACGTTTGGCCAATGCAATATTTCCAATAGCACACAACTAGGAGCGTTTATCCCACGCCTAAGCTCTCAAAATTATAAATAAACGACTTAAGTTGAAAGTTGCCCACATCCACAAAAACACATACCCACAGGCACGAAAAAACGCCGCTGGCAGGACCAGCGGCGCTCTATTTTCGGCCTATGTTGCGCTTAGCGCAGACGTTGCTCCGTCTGGGCGTCAAAGAACATCACCCGTTCATCATCAAAGGTGACCGTCACTTCGGTGCCTTCTTCCATGGCCAGATCGCCCTTCGACTCCACGATCAAACGCTCGCCCGTGGGCGTGGTCAGGTAGTCATAGGCGACGCCCCCCAACCGTTCGCGGATGTCCAACTTGATCGAAGAGCTGCCCTCGGTCAGTTCCATGTCCTGCGGACGGACACCAACCGTCACAGCCGTGCCCGCCGCCGGCAACGCCACCGAAGTCGTGACCAACCGGTCCGCCAGTCCGGGCACGCGCACGCCGCCGGCCTCAACCACACCGTTGATGAAGTTCATAGCAGGCGACCCGATAAACCCTGCCACGAATTTGTTGTCTGGGTCCTGATAGAGGTGCATGGGCGAGCCCACCTGCTCGATGTACCCCGCACGCAGCACCACGATCTTGTCGGCCAGCGTCATCGCCTCAACCTGGTCGTGGGTCACATAGATCATCGTCGTGCCCAACTCCTTGTGCAGGCGCGCGATCTCGACCCGCATGTCGACACGCAGCTCGGCATCCAGGTTCGACAGCGGCTCGTCGAACAGGAACACATCCGGCCCCCGCACAATCGACCGGCCAATGGCCACCCGCTGACGCTGACCACCGGACAATGCGGCGGGCTTGCGGCTCAGGTAATCATCCAGCTTCAAGATCTTTGAGGCGCCATCAACCTTGCGCTTGATCTCGTCCTTGGGCACGCCGTTCATCTTCAGGCCAAAGCCCATGTTCTCCTCGACCGTCATGTGCGGGTACAGAGCATAGGTCTGGAACACCATCGCCACACCGCGCTCGGCCGGGTCCATGTGGGTCACGTCACGCGTGCCGATGTTGATCTGTCCATCACTGGTCTCTTCCAGCCCAGCGATCATCCGCAACAGCGTGGACTTGCCACAGCCCGACGGGCCAACAAACACACAGAACTCACCGTCATCAATGGTCAGATCGACGCCATGGATGACCTGTGTGGCCCCATACCGCTTGATGGCTTTCTGCAAAGTGACGCCAGTCATAGGTCTCCCCCTCTTTATTGGCTCGGAAACTGCCAGTTGGCAGCAGCGCCCGCGATGTCGCGGGCTGTGGATTGAAGGTGCGGCGCAAGCGAGGCCAAATCGTCCAGCGACCTGCGCGATGTGGACGTGGTCACGCTCAGCGCACCGATGGATCGCCCGACATCCGACAGGATGGGGGCGGCAATACAAATGATGCCGGGTTCATGTTCTTCGCGGTCATAGGCAACGCCTTCGGACCGAATCGCCGCCAGTTCGCGGCTCAGCGATTCGCGGCTCGTATGTGTATGGGCGGTGTGCGCAAACCAGGCCTGTTGGGACAGCGCAACTTCCAGCGCTTCGTCGGCCAGAAACGCCAGCATCGCCTTGCCCACCCCAGTGCAATACCCCGGACCAACCTTGCCCGCTTGGCTGAACATCTCCAGCGGCTCGGCGGCGTTGCGTTTGTCGACGTACAAGACCTGCCCGCCGTCCAGTTGCGCCAGATGCACGGTCTCGCCAACGGTCTCGCTCAGCGCATCGATGTGCGCCCGCGCAATTGGGGCCAGTGAACTCTGCCGCCAGGCCGCATGGGCCAAACTGACAAGGCGCAAACCCGGTGCATAGGTCTGTCGATCCGTGTCGTATCGCAGCATCCCAAGGTTCGTCAGCGTCTGCACCAAACGGTACAGCGTGGCCTTGGGGTGAGGGGACATGGTCAGCAATTCGGAAAAGCGCACAGGCCGTTCGGCTTGCGCGACAAGGTCCAGCACCTCCAGTGCCTTACCAATGGTTCCGTCCCCCGAACGGGGGGCTGCCGTGTTCATGTGGTCCTCCCAAACCTTGATGCAGGAAACTGTTGACCTGCCGCCAGCTCCACCGCATAGTTCCAATAGTTGGAATACGGTTTCACTATGTGGAACATCCACAAAGCGAGACTGTAAGTCAAAAGAAATCTGACTTTTCGTTTTCGGGGCAATGAGACAAGCTCCGGACACGGGAGAAAACGGAACTAAGGGAGGAAACCATGTTCCTGAAACTGAAAACCGCAACAGCGGCAATTGCCCTGACGGCTATGGCCGGTGCGGCGATGGCCAACGATCTGGTCATCAACTTCGACGACCTCAACCCAGGCCCCAAAAAGGGCTTCGAAGATGCTGTGGAGTTGTTCAAGTCTGAGAACCCCGACATCAACGTCGTCGTCAACATCAACGACCGCGAAGCGCACAAGACAGCGATTCGTAACTTCCTGACCGCTGACGCGCCTGACATCACCAGCTGGTACCCCGGCAACCGCATGGCACCCTTCGTCGATGCAGGTCTGTTCCAGCCCGTCGATGACGTCTGGGCCGACAACGGCTTCAACGAAGACCTGGCCGCGATCAAGGCAACCATGAGCCGTGACGGCAAAATCTGGGGCGTGCCTTATTCGTACTACCAGTGGGGCATCTACTACCGCAAAGACATCTTTGACCTGCTGGAGCTGGAAGAGCCCCAGACATGGGATGAGCTGCTCGCCGCTTGTGGCAAGATGAAAGCCAATGGCGTGACACCGTTCACCATCGGGACCAAGTTCCTGTGGACTGCGGCTGGCGTGTTTGACTACATCAACCTGCGTACAAACGGTTACGACGTGCACAACGCACTGACCGCCGGCGAGATCAAGTACACCGATCCCCGCATCGTCGCGACATTCGACAACTGGGAAACGCTCATCAGCGAGTGTGGCTTTGTTGACAACCACGCCTCGATGTCCTGGCAGGACGCAATCGCGCCTTTCGCCAACGGTGACGCCGCGATGTACGTGATGGGCAACTTCTCGGTCGACGGCTACAAGAACGCCGGCCTGACCGAAGACCAGATCGACTTCATGCCGTTCCCGACAATCGATCCGGCAGTTGCTCCGGCCGAAGAAGCGCCCGCGGACGCGTTCTTTATCCCGACCAACGCCAAGAACGTCGAAAACGCCAAGAAGTGGCTGGCCTTCGTTGCGCGCCCTGACGTGCAGACCCAGTGGAACAAGACCATTGGTCAGCTGCCGATCAACTCCAAGGCGGACATCTCGGACGACAAGTTCATCCAAGAAGGTTTCGCTCTGCTGAACAGCGCCACAGGTCTGGCCCAGTTCTTTGACCGTGACGCCCCCGCGGCGATGGCCAAAGCGGGCATGGAAGGCTTCCAGGAATTCATGCTGGACCCCTCCAAGAAGATGGCCGTTCTTGAGCGCCTCGATACCGTTCAGGAAGAAGTCTACAAGTAAGGCTTTTCGGGGGGGTGGGCATCCGTGCCCACTCCCACCGCTCTTTCTCGCGTTAACCTTTTGTAAACACAAAAGTTTCTGTCTTTTCAAAAGGTTGAATTCTGTCCCCGCGGGGACAGCCCGATCCTCATATCAGGAGTGCGCTCATGACCCATGCGGTTTCGCCCCAATCAGACGCCCGACCCCAACCCAGTTGGATGAAGCGTAACAAGCTGGCGATCGCGCCGTGGATCTTTCTGATCCCCGCCCTGATCTTCTTTGCCATCTACGTTGTGATCCCAATCTTTGAATCGCTCTGGCTCAGCCTCTACGAGTGGAACGGTTTGTATGATGCCGAGGGCAACTCGACTGCGACATGGGTGGGTTTTGCCAACTACGCCAAGCTGTGGGATGACCCGAACTTCTGGACGTCCCTGCGCAACAACATCGCCTGGCTGGTGCTCTATATGTTGGCCGTGCCTCTGGGTCTCTTCATCGCGCTGTTCCTGAACCAGACGGTAACGGGGATGCGGTTCTACAAGTCGATGTTCTTCTTTCCCTTCGTCATCTCCCAGGTTGTCGTGGGTCTGATCTTTGGCTGGTTCTACAACCCGGACTTCGGCGTTGTCGGCACCGTCTGGAAGGCCGTGTTCTGCGAAGAGACGACGAACATCCTTGGCAACGTGACCTTCACCTGCTCGCGCCCGGCGCCGGACATCCTGTCGAGCCCGGAATGGGCGACCTACGGTATCATCGCCGCGGGTCTGTGGCCGCAGATTGCGTATTGCATGATCCTGTACCTCACCGGTCTGAACAACGTGGCCGCCGACCAGATCGAAGCGGCGCGCCTGGATGGCGCGAAGGGGTGGAAGATGCTGTGGTACGTGGTTGTGCCCCAGCTGAAGCCCGCGACATTCATCGCCGTGGTTGTGACAGTGATCGGCGCGCTGCGGTCGTTCGACATGATCGCCATCATGACCCAAGGGGGACCGTTCGGGTCTACCAACGTGCTGTCGCACTACATGTTCGAGGTTGCGATCTCCGAATACGGTGAGCGTTACGGCTACGGGTCGTCTGTGGCGACGGTTCTGTTCGGCATCATGCTGTTCTTCATCAGCTACTTCCTGTGGCGCATGTATCAAGACGAGAAGGGGGGCCGGTAAGATGTTTCCACGTCCTATTGAAAAATCCACGCCCACCGCGCGCGCAGCCTACCAAGCGTTCCTGCCTGTGGCGCTGATCATCTGGCTGCTGCCGCTGCTCGCCATCCTGCTGACCTCTATCCGGTCGGCCAAGGACATCAACTCGGGCAACGTGTTCGGCTGGCCGTCGGAGTTCGCGATCATCGAGAACTACACGGCCGTCTTTACCCAATCGGCTGCGGCGCAATACATGTGGAACTCGGTCCTGATCACCGTACCCACCGTTATGATTTCCGTAGCACTTGCATGCCTCGCCGGATACGCGCTGGCGATCTACAAGTTCCGGGTCGCGCTGCCGCTGTTCTTCCTGTTCGTGGCGGGCAACTTTATCCCGTTCCAGATCCTCATGGTGCCGGTGCGCGATATGTCCGTGCAAACTGGCCTCTATGACACAATCGCGGGGCAGTTCCTGTTCCACGCGGCGTTCCAGACCGGGTTCTGTACCCTGTTTATGCGTAACTTTATCAAGGCCTTGCCGTTCGACCTGATCGAAAGTGCGCGGATCGAAGGCATCGCGGAGTGGAAGATCTTCTGGTACGTGGTGCTGCCGCTGGTGCGCCCTGCGATTGCCGCCTTGGCGGTTCTGATCTTCACCTTTGTGTGGAACGACTTCTTCTGGGCCAACGTGCTGACCCAAGGCGAAAGCGCCAAGCCGATCACGGCTGGTGTGCGGGCGCTGAATGGACAGTTCGTTAACAACTGGCACCTCGTCTCCGCAGCTTCGCTGCTGGCTGCGATCCCGCCGGTGGCCTGTTTCTTCCTTATGCAGCGGCACTTCATTGCCGGTCTGACCCTGGGGGCTGTTAAGTGATAAGATGTTGGCGCCTGGATGACGGGCGTCAGACTTTGGTTCTCGGTTCCGACCGGGGGCGGCTGGCGGAGGTGGTCTATTGGGGACCACGTCTGCCGGACGAAGAAGATCTGACGACTCTCTATGAGGCTTATATCCTTGATGTGACGGGCGGAATGCTGGATGCGAATCCTGAACTCAGCATTTGCCCGGAGGCGACGCGGTCCTTTCCCGGTCAGCCCGGTCTGATCATCCGTGATGGGGACGGCACACCGTATCTGCCCAAGTTCTGCCTGGAGCAGGCGGACCTGGCGGATGGTGTTCTGGTGCTGACCTATCTGGATCAGGATCGCGCACTGACCTATCGCGCGCGGTTCGCTATTGATCCCGCGACGCATATCATCGAGGCCAGCGCCGAGGTCGAGGCCGACCGGCCTATGCACCTGCATTGGTTGTCGGCCCCGGTGTTCCCGGCGCCGCAACTGGCCGATGAGATGATTGATTTCGCAGGGCGCTGGTGTGGCGAATTCCAGATGAACCGCACCCCTTGGTCGCCGGGCATACGCTATCGCGAAAACCGCACAGGCCGCACGGGACACGAACATTTCCCCGGTCTGATTGTGCCGGTGCGCGGTGCGTCAAATGCCTCGGGACAGGCGTTTGCATTCCACTATGGCTGGTCCGGCGGGCACCGCATGGTCGCCGAGGAATTGCCCGATGGCCGTCGCCAGATTCAGTTCGGCCATGCCGCGCGGGTCGAAGCAACGGCGCAGACCAAATTTGCCACGGGCAAGCTTTATGCTGTGTTCTCGGATGACGGTCTGAACGGCTGTGCGGTGGCGTTCCAGCGCCATTTGCGCGACCGGATTGTCACTTTCCCCCGGCCCGATGCGCCGCGCCCGGTGCATTACAACTGTTGGGAAGCGGTCTATTTCGATCACAATCTGGACGAGTTGAAAGACATCGCAGAGCGCGCCGCCAAGCTGGGCGCGGAGCGGTTTGTTCTGGACGACGGATGGTTTGGCAACCGGGATGATGACACGCAGGCCCTGTCGGATTGGGAGGTTGATCCGCGCAAATATCCTGATGGTCTGACGCCGCTGATCGATCACGTCAAATCGCTGGGCATGACCTTTGGCATCTGGTTCGAGCCGGAGATGATCAATCCGAACTCGGATATCTTCCGGGCGCATCCCGATTGGGCGCTGGGGGGCGAGGATCAGATCATGGGCCGTCAGCAGATGGCGCTGAACATGGCCTTGCCTGCGGTGCAGTCGTTTCTGGTGGCCCGTATCGGTGACATCCTGCGGCGGCACGACATTGAATATGTGAAATGGGACCACAACCGCGTGTTGCCCATGCCGGATGCGGCGCAGACGCGGGGGTCTTATGCGTTGCTGGACCGGTTGCGCCGCGAGTTCCCGCATGTGGAGATTGAAAGCTGTGCGTCGGGTGGTGGTCGGATTGATTTCGGCATCATGGAGCGGACGCAGCGCGTGTGGTTGAGCGACAGCAATGACGCGGTCGAGCGGCTGCGCATTCAGCACAACGCGTCGATCTTCCTGCCGATGGCGGTGACGGGGTCCCATGTGGGTCCGCGCACGTGCCATACCTCGGGCCGTACGCTGGACATCCGGTTCCGGGCCTGGGTTGCAGCCCAGCGGCACATGGGCTTCGAGATGGACCCGCGTGAGTTGACTGACGAGGAAGCGCAGGTTCTGACGGACGTGACTGCGTGGTGGAAGGGCAACCGCGACTGGATGTATGGCGCGGATATTCTGCGGCTCGACAGTGCGGACCCTGCGATTTACGCGGAACAGCATCTCGAAGAGGGCGGCGGGCAGTTCGTTGTATTTGCGGGTAAATCCGCGACCAGCGATCAGATCGCGCCGCGCCCCTTGCGGCTGACGCGGTTGAGCCCGGAGGCCAAGTACCGGGTGGAGTTGATCAACCGCGACGAAGTGGGCGAGTTGTCACGCGGTCAAAATGCGCTCAAGACCGGGCCGTTCGTGGTGAGCGGGGCGTATTTGATGTACCATGGGCTGACATTGCCGTGGAGTTTTCCGGAACGGATGTGGGTGATCAAGGGCGACCTTGCCTGACCCCGATATGAGACCCGATATGAGAGTTGAGCCATGAAAGACATTGCCACATTCCACGACCTTGCGGGGGCTTCGGTGTTCATCACCGGGGGCGGTGCCGGAATTGGTGCGGCCCTGAGCGAAGGGTTCATCGAGCAGGGGGCCAAGGTGGCCATTGTGGGCCGGTCGGATGCGACAGCGTTCTGTGACGAGATGGAGGCCAAGCACGGCGTGCGGCCGTTGTTCATGCAGTGCGACATCACCGATACCGACCTGTTGAAGGCGTGCATCGATCAGGCGGCCGAGGCGCATGGGCCCGTGACGGTGCTGGTCAACAACGCGGCCAATGACAAGCGGCATGCAACGCTGGATGTGGACAGTGCGTTCTGGGATTGGATGATCGCTGTGAACTTCAAGGCGTACTTCTTTGCCTGTCAGGCGGTCATTCCGGGGATGCAGGCCGCGGGCGGCGGGTCGATCATCAATTTCTCGTCTGTGAGCTATATGATGGGGAATGCGGGCTATCCGATCTACACCGGGGCCAACAGTGGCATCAATGGCATGACCCGCAGCCTTGCGCGCGAGTTCGGGCCTGACAAGATCCGGGTGAACGCGCTGGCGCCGGGCTGGGTACTGACGCAGAAGCAGTTGGACATGTGGGCCACGCCCGAGGGTTTGGAGGCACATATGGAACGGCAGTGCCTGAAGGAGCATCTTGAGCCGCGCGATATCGTGGGGGCCACGTTGTTCATGGCGTCCGAGGCCAGCCGGATGATGACCGGGCAGGCCATGGTGATTGACGGCGGCGTGGTGGTGACGGGCTGATGGCGGATGTGGCGTGGATCGCGGTGGACTGGGGCACGACGCAGCTGCGCGCGTGGCTGATGGGCCGTGATGGCGTCGTGCTGGACCGTCGGCAATCAGGGCGCGGCATGGGCGGGCTGGACAGCGACGGGTTTCAGCCTGCGCTGCTGGCGCTGATCGGTGACGTGCTGCCCGCGCCCGTGCTGGCCTGCGGCATGGTCGGATCGCGGCAGGGCTGGCAAGAGGCCCCTTATGCCACCACCCCTTGCACCCCGCCGGGTGCCGCAGAGGCCGTGCAGGTACCTGACACCGATCTGAACGTGCGCATCCTGCCGGGTGTCAAACAGGACAGACCCGCCGACGTCATGCGCGGCGAGGAGACCCAGATCGCGGGCTATCTGGCCACCTATCCGCAATTCGACGGCGTCATCTGCCTGCCGGGCACCCATACCAAGTGGGTGCATGTGAGCGCGGGCGAAATCGTCAGCTTTCGGACGGCCATGACGGGCGAGATGTTCTCGCTCCTCTCCACGCAATCGGTGCTGCGCCATTCGGTGGGCGGCGGCTGGGACAAGGCGAGCTTTGACGCGGGCGTTGATCAGGCGCTGTCGCGGCCAGAGGCGCTGGCCGCGTCGCTCTTTTCACTGCGGGCCGAAGGGTTGCTGGCCGGTCTCAACCCCGATGCCGCGCGCGCGCGTCTGTCGGGCCTTCTGATCGGGGCCGAACTGGCCGCGATGCGACCCTATTGGCTGGGCCAGCAGGTTGCGATGATCGGGGCCGAGGCGCTGAGCCGCGCCTATATCACCGCGCTGGAGGCGCAGGGCGTGCCGACCCACATGGCGGGCGTCGAGGAAATGACATTGGCAGGCCTGACCGCCGCCTACACCCAGATTTACGGAGAGGCCGCATGAGCCGAGAGATTATTGCCATCCTGCGGGGCATCACCCCGGATGAGGCCGCCCCGGTCGCAGACGCGCTGGTCGATGCCGGGATCATGCGGATCGAAGTGCCGCTGAACTCGCCCGACCCCTTTGACAGCATTGGCAAAATGCTGGACGCCCATGGCGATGCCGCGATGATCGGCGCGGGCACGGTTCTGGATGTGCGCGACGTCGAACGCCTGCACGAGATGGGCGCGCATATGGTGGTGTCACCCGATGCCAATGCCAGCGTGATCGTGGCCACGAAACAGGCGGGGATGCTGTCCTTTCCGGGGGTGATGACGCCCACCGAATGCTTTGCCGCGCTGCATGCGGGGGCGGATGGGCTGAAGCTGTTTCCTGCATCCCTCTTGGGTGTCGAGGGTCTGAAGGCCATTGGCGCGGTCCTGCCCAAGGGCACCAAGACCTATGCCGTGGGCGGTGTAGGGCCTGCAAATTTCGCGGAGTGGTTTGCCGCCGGTATCACCGGGTTTGGCATCGGATCGGCGCTGTTCAAGCCGGGGATGTCCGTGGCGGATGTGGCGAGCCGTGCCGCCGACATGGTCGCGGCCTACGACGCGGGCCAATGACCGGCGCGCAGGTGGCGGTGTTCGACGACCAGCGCTGTGCGCTGGGCGAGGGGCCGATCTGGCACCCTGAACGCAAAGCCTTGTTCTGGTTCGATATTCTGGGAAAGACGCTCTTTGCCAAGGGCGAGACGCGGCAGGCGTGGCAGTTTGACGAATATGTCTCTGCCGCCGGATGGGTCGACCATGACACGCTGTTGATGGCGTCGGCCACGGGGCTGTGGCGGTTTGATATTCCCACCGGCGCGCGCGATTTGGTTGTCGGGCTGGAGGCGGACAATGCGGTCACGCGGTCCAATGACGGGCGCGCCGATCCGCAAGGTGGTTTCTGGATCGGGACGATGGGTGTGGACGCAGAGCCGCACGCCGGGGCGATCTATCGGTTTTATCGCGGAGAGTTGCGGCAGCTCTTTGACCGGATCACGATATCCAACGCGATCTGTTTTGCCCCTGACGGGCGGACGGCCTATTTCACCGACACGTTTTCGCGGCGTATTCAGCGGGTTGCGCTGGATGCAGACGGCTGGCCCGTGGGCGCGCCGGAGGCGTTCATTGACCTGCGCGCCGACGGGTTGAACCCGGATGGCTGTGTGGTGGATGCGGGCGGAAACCTGTGGAACGCGCAATGGGGCGTGGGGCGCGTGGCCTGTTATGGTGCGGATGGCGCGTTCCTGCGCAGCATCGCCTTGCCCGCGAGCCAGACGACCTGTCCGGCCTTTGATGGCACGCGGATGTTTGTCACCTCTGCCGCGCAGGGGGTGGACGAGCCACAGGGCGGCATGACCTTTGAAATCGAGGCTGGCGTGATGGGCCAGCGGGAACATCAGGTGATCCTATGAAGCGGACCTTGGGCGTTTGTTATTACCCCGAACACTGGCCCGAGGCGCAGTGGGCCGAGGATGCGGCGCGCATGGCCGATCTGGGCCTGACATGGGTGCGCATTGGTGAGTTCGCGTGGAAGCGGATGGAGCCGGTGGAGGGCACTTATGAGTGGGGTTGGCTGGACCGCGCGATCGAGACATTGGGGGCCGCGGGGCTGAAGGTTGTGCTGGGCACGCCCACGGCCACGCCGCCGGCTTGGGTGGTGGCCAAGCATCCGGGCATGTTGCCTGTGGATGCAGAGGGGCGCGTGCGTGGTTACGGGTCGCGCCGGCATTACTGTTTTTCCCATGCGGGATATCTGGAGGAATGTCGCCGGATCGTGACGGCGATGGCCAAGCGGTACGGGCGCAACGGGCACGTGGCGGCGTGGCAGACGGACAATGAGTATAGCTGTCACGACACGGTGCTGAGCTATTCCGATGCCGCGCGCGATGCGTTCCGCGACTGGCTGCGGGCGCAGTTTCCGGGGGCGGGCAATGACGGGGATATTGCGGCGCTGAACGCGGCCTGGGGCAATGTGTTCTGGTCGATGGACTACGACGACTTCGATCAGATTGGCCTGCCCAACCTGACCGTAACGGAGGTGAACCCGGCGCATGCCCATGCGTTCCGGCGGTTTGCGTCCGATCAGGTGGTGGCGTTCAACCGGGCGCAGGTGGATATTCTGCGGGCCCATTCGGATGCGCCGATTGCGCATAACTACATGGGGCGGATCACGGATTTTGACCACTTCAAGGTGGGGGCGGATCTGGATATCGCGTCGTGGGATTCCTATCCTCTGGGGTTTCTGGAGGACCGTTCGGGGGCTGGTGACGCACATCAGCGCGCCTATGCGCGGCAGGGCGATCCGGATTTTCAGGCCTTTCACCATGATCTCTATCGTGCCGTGGGGCGCGAGGGTCGTTGGTGGGTGATGGAGCAGCAGCCCGGCCCGGTGAACTGGGCGCCGTACAATCCCGCCCCCTTGCCGGGCATGGTGCGGTTGTGGACGTGGGAAGCCTTTGCCCATGGGGCGGAGGCGGTGTGCTATTTCCGCTGGCGGCAGGCGCCCTTTGCGCAAGAGCAGATGCATGCGGGCCTGTTGCGCCCCGATTCCGCGGAGGCCGAGGCGTTTGGTGAGGCCCGGCAGGTGATGGCCGAGCTGGCAGGGGCGCCGGATGTGGAGGTGGCGCAGGCGCCCGTTGCGATCCTCTTTGACTACGATGCCGATGCGGCCTGGGCAGTGCAGCCGCATGGGGCGGGGCTGAGTTATTTCGGGCTGGTGTTCGACTGGTACCGGGCGTGCCGCAAGCTGGGGTTGTCGGTGGATATCGTGCCGGTGACGTGCCGCGATTTTGACTGGTATGACCTCGTGCTGGCGCCGGGGCTGATGCACATGACGGACGACCTGAAAACTGCGCTGGAAGCGGCGGATGGTCAGGTGATTGTGGGGCCGCGGTCGGGCGCGCGGGATGCGCATTTCTGCATCCCTACACCTCTGCCACCTGCATGGCCCGCCAGTGATCTGGCCGTGTCACGGGTGCAGTCGATGCGGCCTGACATGCCGCTCGATGTGGCGGGCGGAGGTCAGGTCATTGGCTATCTCGAACAGCTCGAAGGTGGTGGCGATGTGGTCATGTCGACCGAAGACGGCGCACCGGTCGCGGTGCGCTGCGGCGCGGGCACGATCTATGTCGGCGGCTGGGGAGATGACACGGCCCACATGCGCTTGATTCGCGACCTTGCCCCAACGCTGACCACCGTTGAGATGCCCGAAGGCGTGCGGCGTCGGGCGACGGGGACAGAGCAGTTCTGGTTCAACTACGCGGCACATGACGTGGAAATCCAAGGTGAAATCGTGCCACCGGCAGGGGTCAAACGCACAAGCCTCTGAGGCGGGGCGCGCACTGTCACATCTATTTCACAAAACCATGAAATAGAGCGACCATGTTGTTGAACCAATTGTCTATCCTGAGCCATCCCGAGCGGATGCGCGTGTTTCGCCTGCTGATGCGGCGATGTCCGGATGCCGTGCCTGCGGGAGAGATCGCGCGGGTGCTGGATCTGAAGCCCTCGACTACCTCGGCCTATCTGTCGGCGCTGTCCGGCGCAGGCCTGATCGGCCAACAGCGCGACGGCACATCGCGGCACTATGCGGTGCGGCTTGCCGGTGTGCGGGCACTGGTTGGGGACCTCTTTGCCGATTGCTGCAACGGGCGGCCTGATCTGTGTCCGCCCGGCGTGGTTGCCCCGTCCGGCGATGCCGACGGCGCGAGGGATGGCAAACAGAACGTCCTCTTTATTTGCACGGGCAACGCCGCCCGCTCGATCTTTGCCGAGGCGATTATGCGCGATGCGGCAGGCGACCGGTTCAACGTGTTTTCGGCGGGTACAAACCCGCAACCACGGCTGAACCCCATGGCCGTCGAGATGCTGCGGCAAAAGGGATTGGACACCGCCACATTGCGGGCCAAACACCTGTCGGAATTCCAGGCCGCCGACGCGCCAGTCATGGATTTCGTGTTCACGGTCTGCGACGCCGCCGCGAATGAGGAATGCCCGCCCTGGCACGGCCAACCCATTTCAGGTCATTGGGGCCTGCCTGATCCGGTCAAGGCCACTGGCACGGATGCAGAAAAGCGGCTGGCCTTTCAATCTGCTTATGGCGCGATACGCAACCGTATCGTCGCCTTTGCCGCGCTGCCGATGGAAACCCTGACGCGCGCCTCACTGCAACACGAGGTCGATGCGATCGGCCAAACGAAAGACGAGACATGACGACATACGCGCTGAACGGCCTGGGCCGCATTGGGAAGCTGGCTCTGAAACCCTTGTTGGAGCGGGGATGTGACATCGCTTTTGTCAACGATGCGGTGGGCGATCCGGCGATGCACGCGCATCTGTTGGAATTTGACACGGTGCATGGCCGCTGGGACGCTGCATTTGAGGCGGATGCGACAAGCATAAGCATCGATGGCACACGCATCCCGGCCTATGGCGTGAGCAAGATTGAGGAACTGCCGCTGGACGGTGTCGATGTGGTGATCGACTGTACCGGCGTGTTCAAGACCGAGGCCAAGTTGGCCCCCTATTTCGCCGCTGGGGTGAAGAAGGTTGTGGTGTCTGCGCCGGTCAAGGACGGCGATACGGCGAACATCGTTTATGGCGTCAACAACGAGGTCTATACCGGCCAACCCATCGTCACGGCGGCGTCCTGTACAACCAACTGTCTGGCACCGGTGGTCAAGGTCATCCACGAAGGTTTGGGAATCAAACATGGCTCGATCACCACGATCCATGACGTGACCAACACACAGACCATCGTGGACCGTCCGGCCAAGGATCTGCGGCGCGCGCGTTCGGCGTTGAACTCATTGATCCCGACAACCACGGGATCGGCGACTGCGATCACGCTGATTTACCCCGACCTCAAGGGCAAGCTGAATGGCCATGCGGTGCGAGTGCCGCTGTTGAATGCGTCGCTGACTGATTGTGTGTTCGAGGTGGCCCGCGAAACCACCGCCGAAGAGGTGAACGCGATGTTCAAGGCGGCGTCCGAAGGGCCGTTGCAGGGTATTTTGGGCTATGAAACGCGCCCGCTTGTGTCGACCGACTATGTGAATGACGCACGTTCCTCGATTGTTGATGCGCCTTCGACTATGGTCGTCAACGGTACACAGGTGAAGGTCTATGCCTGGTACGACAATGAATGGGGTTACGCGCACCGTCTTGTGGATGTGGCGCAAATGGTTGGGGAAAGTCTTTGAAGTTACGGAATATATTGTCGGCTTTGGCCGCGCTCGCCTGGGGAACTGCGGCCGTGGGTCAGCAACCGATGGGCATCGTCTATGAGACGAATGGGGTCAAAGCCATTGATGTGGTGTTTCTGGGGTGCAAGACGAACAATCTCTTCGAAGCGCCTAGGGCGGAGTGTAGCGTCAGTGACGGCACCAAACCCAGCGGTTTCGTTGTGGTTGAACCGTCGGCGGCGGCGCTGGTGCAGGAACCTGCCGGTCTGGAGATGACCCTGACTGTGCGGAATGCGAACGTGGGGACGCCCGCGTTCAGCGATGTCATGGCTTACACCGTCGCGGATACGCCGGCCAATACCGCGACGCTGGGTCGTCTCGGGCTGGGGCCCAAGCCGGAGGCGCAGGTTGTTCCAACCCTCGCCGGGATGGCCGGTTTGTGGCATCGCGACAACAGCACGGATGCGTTTATCATCCACCGAAATTCGGCGGGCTTTCGCTATGACCTTGGCGGCATGGTCAACTTTTTTGTGGCTATCGACGTACGGTCAGGCAACTGCTCGGGGCATCCGCGTGTTGCGCATCACATCGTGGCGGAGTTCAAACAGGCCGATGGTGGCCCGCAGTGTTGGGACATCGAGGGGTTCACCGGTGACACGCTTGTGGTGACGCGGCGCACGCTCGCGACGCGCACGGGGCGTGGCACGACGGCGGTTTACCGGCGTCAAAAGAACTGACGACTGAGGCGCAAGAGGTTCGACATGCCTGTCACGGAACGCCCTGCGGGGTTTGCCGCCTATGTGGCGGTCACAGCGGCCTATTGGGCGTTCATGCTGACCGATGGGGCGTTGCGGATGTTGGTGCTTTTGCATTTCAACAGCCTCGGGTTTTCGCCGGTTCAGTTGGCGTATCTCTTTGTTTTATATGAGATCGCGGGGGTTGTGACCAACCTGAGCGCGGGTTGGATCGCGGCGCGGTTTGGATTGACCACGACCCTATATGCCGGGTTGGGATTGCAGGTTCTGGCGTTGGTTGCGCTGGCGCAGTTGGACCCCGCGTGGTCAGTTGCGGCATCGGTTGTGTTTGTGATGGCCGTGCAGGGCGTGTCGGGCGTGGCCAAGGACCTGGCCAAGATGTCGTCGAAGTCGGCAGTCAAGCTGCTCGCGCCCGAGGGCGATGGGCTGTTTCGCTGGGTGGCTTTGCTGACAGGGTCAAAGAACGCGGTGAAGGGGTTCGGGTTCCTGCTGGGGGCGGCGGCGCTGGGTCTGTTTGGCTTTGTGCCAAGCGTTCTGGGGATGGCTGTGGTGCTGGGTGTGATCCTTGTGGCGGTGTTGGTGCGGATGCCGCCTGGTCTGCCTGCGGGGCGCAAAGATGCAAAGTTCCGGGATGTTTTGTCGAGCAATCCGCGTGTGAATTGGCTGAGTTCCGCGCGCGTGTTCCTGTTCGGGGCGCGGGACGTGTGGTTTGTGGTGGGCATACCGATCTATTTCTATTCCGTCCTCAGCGATGGCAGTCCCGAAGGGCAACGCGCGGCGTTTTTCATGATCGGGGTCTTTATGGCGATTTGGGTGATCCTGTACGGCGCCGTACAGGCGCGCGCGCCAACGCTGTTACGCAGCCATGCGCGGTCGGCGCAGGAGTTAGCGGGTTCGGCGCGGTTCTGGGTTGGTACGCTGGTCTTTGTGCCGGCAGTGCTGGCGCTGGCGGTCTGGCTGGTGGGGCAGCCGACATGGTGGCTGACCACCTTGGTGGTTGTCGGGCTGCTTGTATTTGGCGTGCTCTTTGCGCTCAACTCGGCGCTGCATTCCTATTTGATCCTTGCGTTCACCAGTGCCGAACGGGTCACGATGGACGTGGGGTTTTACTATATGGCGAACGCGGCTGGACGTCTGATCGGGACGGTTCTGTCGGGGCTGACCTATCAGTTGGGCGGTCTGCCTTTGTGCCTTGGTACGGCTGCGGTGATGATCGCGCTCAGTTGGGTGAGCATTGGGCGCATCAGCGGTGGCGCGTCAACCAGCCCAGCGTAGCGTCTGTATCGCCACCGGGTTTGTATTCCGCACCCAGCGGAGCGGGCCAGCCCGTGAGATGCCCAAAGATCGTGGCATAGTCCAACTCACCATGATCCGGGGCGCCACGGTCGGGGACCGAGGCGAACTGGATATGCCCGATGATGTCATGCAGATCGGTGAGGCGGGTGAGGATGTCGCCCTCGGTCCGGCCCACGTGGTAGCAGTCGAACATCAGCTTGAGATTGGGGGCGGCGACCTCGGCAATGATTGCGCGAGCCTGATCGGTGGTCTGCAGAAAATAGCCGGGCGCATCGTGTCGGTTCAGCGGCTCGATCAGGATGGTACGGGACGTGGCCGCGCAGGCATAGCGCAGGTTGCTGACAAAGGTCGCATGGGCCTCGGACCCGCTTGCAAAGCCACACATGACATGGATGGCGCCAGCATTTACCACGTCAGCATAGGCAACTGCCTGATCGATCGCGGCGCGCGCGTCGTCGTCGCGGCCCAGCAGGGCGGCAAGGCCATTTTCGCCCCCAGCCACATCGCCGCGTGACGTGTTCAGACCCAGCATGGGCAGTCCGGTTGCATCCAGCGCCGCCGCCACGTCTGCGGCGGGCGTGTCGTAGGGCCAGTGACATTCGACCGCATCGAACCCTGCTGCATGTGCGGCGTGAATTGCGTCGGGCAGAGGGCGATCCGCCCAGAGAAAACCAAGATTTGCGGAGAACTTCATGCGTCTTCTCCGGGCAGGGTCAAGCCTGCGTTTCGGGCGTAAACCTTGGCCACGGCGGCGTCATCTTCGCCACCCAGCCCCATGCCCGCCGCCGCAATGAACTGCTGCAGGGCAGCGGCTGTCACCGGGGCGGAAAAGCTGGCGGATTTCGCGATGTCGAGCACGATGCCGAGGTCCTTGGGCCAGATGTTGACCGAACTGTGCGGGGTATAGTCACCCGCAACAATGTGTGGCGCGCGGTTCTCCAGCATCCAGGAGGATCCCGCGCATTTGCTGATCACCTCGACAAACTGGTCGGGGGCGACGCCCTGAGTCATGCCAAAGGTCAACGCTTCGGCCATGGTGGCGATGTGGACACCTGCCAGCAGTTGATTGACCGCCTTCATCGCGGAACCCGGCCCCGCCTGATCGCCCAGCCGGAACACGGTTTCAGCAGTCGCATCGAGGATGGCCTCTGCGGCGGCAAAAGCTTCGGGTTTGCCAGCGGCCATGATGGACAGCGCGCCTTGGGCGGCCTTGATCGAGCCGCCCGAAATCGGCGCATCGAGATAGTGAACACCTTGTGCCTGACACTTCGCCTCCATCTCGCGGGCGAAATCCGGGGGCACAGTCGCGCATGCCATGACAACCGCGCCGGGTTTCAACGAGGGTACCAGCCCGGCATCGCCAAACAGTACGTTTTCAGTCTGCGCCGCGTTCAGAACGACGACAATGACCGCATCAAGGTCGCCTGCCACATCGGCAAGAGCGCCCGCCGCACCCCCTTCGGACTGGAAGCGTTGGACCTGGGTTTCGTTGATGTCAAACCCGTGGGTGATGTGCCCTGCGGCCAAGCAGGACTGTGCGATGCCGTACCCCATGGAGCCAAGGCCGATAACTGCGGTTGTGTGGGGCATGGTCGTCTCCTGATTTGTCAGATTGCGCTATCATGGCCATTGATCGGCAAAGGGCAAGGCGTGAGACGGAAGCGCGTGCGCGGTTGGTTTTGACCGGGGTCGCCAACGGGTTCGTCGTTGGTGTTGGGCGGTTTGGATCGGGTGGATTTGCATTGCCGCAAAAGTGCCGATTTCAAACAGTTTGGCCTGAACAAATGGCTGGCTTGGCATGCTCAAGAAAGAGGCATTTGGGACTACGTTTCGAGATTTCGCATCCACGAAATTCGGATGTTCGGGGCCGTTTCAATGAGATTCGGTTCACTGCCGTGCGCCATCAAATGCCTGCAATTCGGGTAAGGTGGCGACAGTATCGATCTTGGCGTTTCAAGCGTTGATGTCGCACAAATCGCATTAAAAACAACAACCTAAACGTTTCTAAAAAATATTCTGCAACCGGTTGCAAATTGAGGCAGACGGCGTAGACTTTGTGCATGGCTGCTTGCAAGGGGAGCGTTTCAGTCCCGGCCCGGACGTCCAGATGACGGACAGAAGGCGGCGGGGTGATCGGCTCAGGAGACGCGCCAGCCAGTGTTGACCAAGGCCTGTATCCAGTGCCGGTCGGACAGAAAAACACGCGTGCGTCGGGCACGCAAAAGGGAGAGAAAATGAAAAAGTTCCTTATCACAGCGGGCATGGCTGCCCTCATGTCGACCACCGCCATGGCAGAGACCATTGGCGTGTCGGTTGCACGTTTTGACGACAACGGCCTGACGATCATGCGCAACGGCATGACAACGCATGCCGACGCGCTGGACGGTGTCGATCTGATCATGGAAGACGCGCAGGACGACGTGGCGCGTCAGTTGGACCAGATCAACAACTTTATCGCTTCGGGCGTGGATGCGATCATCGTCAACGCGGTTGATACCAACGCGACTGCCGCGATGAGCCAGGCCGCGGACTCTGCCGGTGTGCCGCTGGTCTATGTGAACCGCCAGCCGATCAACATGGATACATTGCCCGAAGGGCAGGCGTTTGTGGCGTCGAACGAGATCGAGTCCGGTACGCTGAAAGCGTTCGAGATCTGCAAGAACCTGCGGGCTGCGGGCAAGTCGGGCGGCGCGACCGCGTACATGCTGATGGGGCAGTTGTCCAACCAGGCGGCAGTCCAGCGGTCCAAGGACGTCGAGGACGTGTTGGGCATGGACATGTGCAACTTTATCACGCTGATCGACAAGCAGACGGCGAACTGGTCGCGCGACCAGGCGCAGGATTTGATGAGCAACTGGATTTCGTCGGGCGAGCCGTTTGATGCGGTGTTTGCCAACAATGACGAAATGGCGATTGGTGCCATCCAGGCGATGAAGTCGTCGGGCATTTCGATGGATGACGTCGAGGTTGGCGGTGTTGATGCAACGCCGGATGCGCTGGTTGCGATGCAGGCGGGCGACATGGATGTGACCGTGTTCCAGGATCTGGCCGGGCAGGGCGCCGGGTCAATCGACACAGCCATCAAGCTGGCCAAGGGCGAAGACGTCGACAAGACGGTATTCATCCCCTTCAAGCTGGTCACGCCCGACAACGTGTCCGACTTTCTGAACTAACCCACTCACGCACGTGATGGATTGGGCGGTGCAGCAGTGCCGCCCAATCTGCACGACAAGGCATAGACGCGGCGCAAAAGCCGCTGGATGGAGAGGCACCTATGGCCGACGCAACTCAGGGCACCGGCGGACTGACGTTCGACGCAAAAAAACGGGCCTGGCCGAACGAGCTGAATATCTTTTTCGCGTTGATCCTGATCATTTTCGCCTTCGAGGCGGCGGGGCAGATCCTGCCGTACATGAAGGGGCAGAGTTTTCTGTTCGACACCCGCGACCGGTTCGACAGCATTTTCAACGAAGCCCGGCTCAAGATCATCATCCTGCAGGTGGCTATTATCGGGATCATCGCGCTGGGGGTCACGCAGGTGATCATTTCGGGGGGGATCGACCTGAGTTCCGGTCCGCTGGTTGGGGCCACGGCGATGATCGTGATGTCCTTTGCGCAGACCGAGCTGGTCAATGGGGGGCCGAACCCCAAGGCCGTGTTCGGGGCGTGGGCCTTTGATCTGCCGGTGTTGGTGCCGGTTGTGGTGGGTTTGACGTTTGGGGCGTTTATCGGGGCCATAAACGGCAGTCTGATTGCCTACACCCGCATTCCGCCGTTCATCGCGACACTGGGGATGTTCCTGATCTGCCGCGGTATTGCGCAGGCCTGGACCCGTGGTCAGCCTGTGTCCTTTCCCACGGAAAGCTTTGCTGTGATCGGCAAGGGGATGATGCCGGTCTATCTGTTTCTGGCGCTGGCTGTCCTGTTTCACCTGATCCTCAAATACACGATCTACGGCAAGCACACCTATGCCATCGGATCGAACGAAGATGCGGCGCGTATGTCGGGCATCAACGTCAAACGGCACAAGGTCATGGTGTATATGATCGCGTCTATGCTCGCGGCTTTTGCGGCGATTGTGCTTAGTTCCAAGAACCTAACGGCGCAATCGGGCATGGGCATCTTTTACGAGCTCTATGCCATCGCCATGGCGGTGATCGGCGGGGTCAGTCTTACCGGCGGGCGCGGGTCCATCATCGGGACCGTTCTGGGTGCCATGGTGTTTGGCGTGATTCAGTCGGGGTTCACCTACATCAAGCTGGACGCGTTCTATCAGTTGATGGCGATGGGGGCGATCATCATTGGTGCAGTTGTGCTGGACAAGGTCCGGCAGGAACGTGCGGCGGCGCGAAGTTGAGGGAGGACCAAGCCATGAGCGATACTATTCTTGAGACCAAAGGTCTGACCAAACACTATGGCGGTGTGCACGCCCTGACGGATGCGGATTTCTCTCTGAAAAAGGGCGAACACGTGGCCATCATGGGGGACAACGGGGCGGGCAAGTCGACCTTTGTCCGTCAGATCACCGGGGTGGAGCAGCGCACGCGCGGCGAGATCATTTTTGACGGCAAGCCGGTGCATTTCGGCGGGCCACTGGATGCGCGTGAGGCCGGGATTGAAACCGTGTTTCAGACGCTCGCACTGGCGGATGATCTGGATGTGCCAGACAACCTGTTTCTGGGTCGCGAGATGACGCGCTTTAACTGGTTGGGGCCATTCCGTATCCTTGACTACAAGGGGATGCGCCAGGCGACGCTGGATGGGTTGGAAAAGACTGCAGTGAAAATTCCCAACATCCGCAATACGATCCGCAACATGTCAGGTGGACAGCGGCAATGTGTGGCCATTGCCCGTACTGCCACATTCCATTCCAAGCTGACGATCATGGACGAACCCACCGCGGCGCTGGGTGTTCAGGAAACCGCGCAGGTGGAAAACATCGTCCGCACCCTGAAAGAGGCGGGCGAGCCGTTGATCCTGATCAGTCACAACATGCGGCAAGTCATGGATCTGGTGGACCGCATTGTCGTGTTCCGCAGGGGCCGTATCGTGGCGAACCTGAACAAGGAAGACACGGACGGTCAGGACATCGTGGCCTACATCACAGGCGCAAAAACGCAGCCTGAATACGACCTCGAGGCCGTCTGAGCATCATAGCCGGTTGGGTTATGGGGTCTCGCAGCAAAGAGAAAGGCCGGTTCTTAGGAACCGGCCTTTTTGATGTTAGCGCAGTGATGCGGGGCGGGCATCGACCCATGCGCCATCGGCCTTGGCTGAGGCGACGCATTGGTGCACCGCAGACATGGATCGCAGTCCGTCCATGGCCGTGGGGTAGGCGCCATGCGTTTCGCCGCGAATGGCGGCCGCGAGATCGACGTAGATGTTTGTCACCGCCATGGGGAAACCTTCGGGGTGGGCAATAGCCACGCGGCTGAGGCGTCCGGCCTCGTCGGACAGCCCGGCCTCGCCTTTTTCCATGATCTGCGTGCGGCCACCCAGCGGAGTGTACATGACTTGGCCGGGTTGTTCGGCCCACCACTTCATGCCGCCGGTTTCGCCAAAGACCTGTATTTCGAACCCGTGTTGACGCCCGATGGCTACCGACGATGTCCAAAGCCGACCGATTGTGCCGCCTTCCATGCGGAAGTTGACCATGGCGTCATCTTCGAGCACGCGGCTGGAGATGGTTGAGGCAAAGTCGGCGGACAGCGTCTTGACCTCGTCACCGGCGATAAAGCTGGCAAGGTGCATGGCGTGAATGCCGCAATCAGCAAATTGCCCGGACACGCCTGCCATGGCCGGATCATAGCGCCAGCGCACGCGCGGGTTGTCAGCGTCGGCGGCATCCCCGTGGTGGCCGTGGCTGAAATTGACCACGATCACGCGCACTTTGCCGATGTCGCCCCGTGCCACAATATTGCGCATTTCGCGCACCATCGGATAGGCGGAATAGCAGTAGTTCACGGCACAGACCTGACCGGTTTTGGCGGCGATCTTGACGATCTCTTCGCCCTCTTCGACGGTCATGGTCATCGGCTTTTCGCACAAGACGTTGAACCCGGCCTCGAGAAAGGACTTGGTGATCTCAAAATGGGTGGAATTGGGCGTGGCGACTGTGACCAGATCGACCTTGTCATCGCGGCCCTTTTCACCCTCGAGCATGTCTTGCCAATTGCCATAGGCGCGGTCGGCTGCAACGCCGAGGCGCTGGGCGTAGGCTTTGCCCCTTTCAGCGTCGTGATCGAGCGCCCCTGCCGCCAGGACAAAGTTGCCGTCGGCCTGTGCGCCAAGACGGTGGGCGGGCCCAATCTGGCTGCCTTCTCCGCCGCCGATCATGCCCCAATTCAGTCGTTTCATCTGCTGTCCTTTCAAGAGCCGATGGGGTGCAGGCGCTCACCGTCGACCTGCGTATGGTTCTGTCTATGCCGGGTGACGCGGGGCGATGCAAAAGTCTTTGGCGGTTGCCGGCGTCCATTGCTGTACCTTGTCCCGACACAGAGTGTCTTTTCAGCGGCTACATGCAAGTGTTGCAACCGGTTGCAATTGGATAACGGCACTCGGTTTCTTTCTCAAGCTGCAAATGCAGTTTTGAGCAGGAGCGTTAGACGGACAGTGGAGGGATTTAGGCGGCGCGGCGTTCCAGTGCGCGGCGGGCTTCGTTTTCCTCGGTGATCAGGACATAGGCCCACACCAGAATGGGCAGTGCGACGATACCGCCAACAGGGCCCCAGAGCCACAGGCCAAAGACGATGGCGAGGAACACGGCCAGAGGGTTGAGCGACAGGCGGCGTCCGACGAATGTCGGGGTGACGAATTGCGCCTCGATCAGGTTCAGGACCAGGAAGACGGCGGGGGGCAACAGCACCATACCGCCGGAAAAATGCGTCATGCCTGCGATCAAGAGGGACACAACCATGATGGCGGGCCCCAGGTAGAGTACAAAGTTCAGCAGGAAGGCGGCGGCGCCCCAGACCATTGGATCAGGCACTCCCATCACGGTCAGGGCCGCGGCGACGGCCATCCCAAGCGTGGCGTTCACGGCGGCAATCGTCACAAAGTAGTGGGACACGGCGCGGTCGGCGGTGGTCAGCCGGCGTCTGGCTCTGGGGCCAAGCCAGTCGTAGATGTCGCTGCGCGTGAGCAGACAGAAAAACAGCGTGCCAAGGGCGATCAGCGCCTGTGCCATCAGGTTCGGCGCGAGCCAGAGGGCATCGATGACCGTTGGCATTGCCTCTTCCATCGCCTCCTCGCCACGTTCGGCGAGCTGCCCTTCGAGTGCTTCGAGGCCGCGCAGGGCAAGCGTCAGGTCAGACATCCATGTGCGCAGGTGATCAGAGACGCGTGGCAGGACGTTGACGAGTTCCATGATAATCGGTCCGGCCCACAGGGCGATGAGTGCCAGTGCGACAACCGCAAAAACAAGCGCGCCAAGTGCGCCGACGACATGCGGCAGGTTCAACCGTGCCATGAGGCGCATCGCGGGCGTCAGTACAGTGGCGAGGGTCAGCCCCAAGACGATGGGCGCCGACACGGCCTGGCCAAATTTGAGCGCGCCGATGCAGGCGATGGATGCGATTGCTATCAGGCAGACCGTTTGCAGGTCTGCCCGACCAAAGGGACTTCGGTCATCCATGTGTTGCGCCGCGCCCGTTGCCCTGATTGTCGAGCGCGTCGCGGGCTGCGGCCATGCCGCTGTCGATGGCCGATTTACTGCGGGCCTCAAGGGTCGCGATTTCGTCGCGCAGAACGGCTTCGGCGTCGCGCAGCAGCTGGTCACGCTTTGCCCCCAGCACTTCGGCCTCGCGGCGTGTGCCGGGCAGGGCGGCCCCGATCAACGCGCCGATCCCGGCGGCCACGAGGGTGGTGACGATGGGCCGTTCCTGGTGCGTTTTCTGAGCTGCGGCGGCCAGTTTGGCGCTGTGGCGTTCAAGCTTTTCCTGTGCCGCGATGGCGTTCAGGCGCGCGGTGCGCACCTTGGCGCGCGCATCGGGGCTGAGGCGGTCCAGTCCGGCGTCCAGCTTGATCCGCAGGGCCTGCGCGCGGCCTGGACCAACATCGACATTGTCCGCTTGAACACGAGCCTGTTGTTTGTGCCGGGCGGCGGCACGCGCGATGCGTTTGTTGGCCTCACCGCTCAACGGTGCAGACGATGTCGGCTGTGGTTCTGGCGAGGGGGCGGGGCGTTGCGGCAGGGCGAACATCGCAATGCCAGCACCGACAACGGCCACGCTCAGCGGGTTGGCGCGGGCGCGCCGGGTTACGAGGCGCGCGAGATCAGCCAGTTGCGTTGTGGCAGCATGCCCGGCCGCTTCGGGTGCGCGGTTTGACAACAAGGCGTTAAGCGCCAGTGTCAAACCTTCGCGGTGCCCGTCAGCGTCGGCGCGGGCGGTGTCCATTGAATTACGAGACATGAGTTTTCTCCGTGACGAGGCGTATGGTTTCAGCGGCATGTGCCGCCGTGCGTGTGGGTGCGATGGCCTTTGGGGACAGGCGGTTCAGACCCAGCCACAGGGCAAGTGCCGATACAATCAACAGGCCTGTGCCCGTTGCGAGCGCGGCGAGCCAAGCGGCGAGACCGAGTGCCGTGAGCCCGAGAAACAGAGCCGCTGTCAGAGCAAAGAGTGCGCTGAACGTGGCGGCAAAGCCGATCGCGGCGAGGATCAAGCCGGTGCGCGCCGCCCGCAGGTTCTGCGCCATCTCGCCACGGGCCAAACGCCATTCGCTGATCAAAAGGCCGCGCAGATGCGCCGCCACGTTTTCGATTTGCGCAAGGGGCGAAGGGTGGGGTTGCATTACGACTGCTCCAGATGATTTGCCCACGGATCATGTGCGCCCGCCACGTCGTCAGGCCGCGCACCGGCCTTGAGAAAGCGGGCCGCGGCAAAGCCCAAGAGCGCCGCGCCGCCCAAAACAAGCGCGGGGTTGCGGCGTGTAAAGTCGCCAGCCTGACGGGCCAACGCCTCGATATCTGATGACTTGAGGTGATCGGCAACGTGCCCAAGCGCGCTGATCGCGTGATCCAACATCGGGTCGGCGATATGGTTCTCGGGCAGTGCATCGCGCGCAGCCTCAGTGGCGTCAGCGACCTTGGACACATGCGCGGCGGCGTCAGATTTTACGCTGTCTGCAGTGCGGGATGCGGTGTCCTTGATACCGTCGGCAATCTGGTGTCCGGCATGCGCAATGTCGTCCTGTACCTGAAGGTGCGGTTCGCTACGGCTCATGAAACTATCCTCTTGCATATGGGTGGTGCGACCGTGTCGCCCAGTTGGATAGTCAACGAACGATGCCGCTGTTTGTTCCAAAATAGATTGGGCGGGTGTGCCCCTTGGCCGTCATTCGTTCGGCGCGCTCTGCCGCCCGCTGACGCCGCTCAGGCAACAAAAAGGCGCGCTGCCAGGACAGTGGCAGCGCGCCTGCGTTGGACCGGATGGGGATATCCCGGTCACTCTCAGGGGCATGGCGGACGGGCCAAGCCCCCTGGTTTCGCCTTATGACTCGTATGCGGGCAAAGCTTCCAACTGGGATTCGGTCATCGCGGCGTAGACGCGCATATCGTCGCCTTCGGCTTCTTGCTTGATCGTGAGGCTGTCAAAGCTGACCAACACGTCTTTTTCACCGATGGCGAGGAAACCGCCGACGCCCAGAACAGCGCCCTGGATGGTGCCGTCGGTCGAGACGATCACGCTGTCGATTTCGCCGATCCATTCATCGTTTGCATCGTAGACGCGCATGCCCGTCAACTCTTCGGTTGTCAGCTCTGTCGCCGGTGCAATAACCCACCCGTCGCGTTCAATCTGAGGCGCGTCGAACGTGGCCAAGTCGTCGGATTTCCAGTTCTCGTCCATCACGATGGGGCTGTCGCCATACGCGGTCTCGTTCTTGGTTGCTTTGGCTGTGTCACCAGCGATCAGCGGTGTTGCAACAGTCAGGGCAAGGACGGACGCAAAAATGCGTTTCATAGTGTTTCCTCCATTTTAATCATGGTGTTAGCGCAGCGGCGTGCTGCTTGGGAATGAAACGGGCGACGCTGTGAAAGGTTCCCGGTCGGTCGAAAATTATTTGGTGTTTTGCCGACAATGGAACGATTGTGCCGTGGTTTGGGTTGTGCCTGTGAACGTCAGAAAAGGAGAGACCCAATGTCTGCACCCGACACGAACATTAAGGCCCAAGCCTGGTATCACCGCCCCTCGTTGATCGGCATGGCGGTTGTCCTCGTCGGCGCGCTTGTTTTTGTCTTTGGTGCGCAACTCGCACCCGATGATGACGCCGCCCTGACCGAAGCACCGATTGCAGCAACCGAGTAAAGGAGAGCGACATGGAAGCCCCTATTATCCCAATTCTGTTTATGCTGACCGCCTTTGCGGTGATCGTATGGGCATGGATGAGCAAGCGCGCGACCGAACAGCGGATGGATGACCCTGACGCGCCGAAATCGACGCTCGCCAAGGACGCGCCCGATCACTGACCGCAAGATTGCAAAGATCCCGCGACACCGATGTGTATCGCGGGATATTTGCCGTGTGAGGGTCATGCGTTTGATTTGACCTCGGGCATGATCTGGGCCCAGACCAAGACCGTAAAGATGACTGTGCCGCCCACCACATTGCCGGCCAGAACGGGTATAAAAAATTCGAACAGCGCTGATGCCAGACCCAGGTCACCCTGCACCAACAGGTAAGCCATTTCGACGGACCCGGCGACGATGTGCGTGAAATCACCCAAGGCAATCAGCCAGGTGAACAGAAAGATCAACGCCACCTCACTGCCCTTGGCGCTGGGCAACATCCACACCAGCGCGGCGATCAGGACGCCGGCGGGAATCCCGCGCATGAACCCTTCGCCCGGTGCCATGCTTGTGGCGTGTGCGCTGAGCTGTTGAAAGGCATCAGCCACGTCTTCGGCGAGGACAGGGGCATAGGCGAGGAACGTCGCGACCACAAAGGCGCCAATCACGTTGGCGGCGATCACGATAGTCCATAATTCGACGGTGCGGATCAGACAGGCACGCGATCGTTGGACCAGAACAGGGGCGACCGTGGTGATGGTGTTTTCGGTAAACAACTGCATCCGCCCGAGGATGACGAGCAAGAAGCCGAACGTATACCCCATGTTTTCAATGATATAACGCCATTCCGCGTCTGGAAGCCGTGCGCGCAAGAGGGCCTCGCCCAGCACGGAAAACGATATCAGGATGCCTGCGGCGATGCCCGAAAACCAAAGAGACCGGTTGGGACGTTCCAACTCTTCTTCGCCATTGCGGCGGATGGCTTCAAAGATCAGTTTGGGCGACAGCGGTGCCACTTCGTCGACGGCATCTGCCTCGTCGGCGTGGTCGATGAGGTCTGATGGGTCTGAGTGGACGGACATATATGTCTCCGGGTTGCAGTGCGGATTGCACCATTCAGACAGAAACGCATGGGACGCGGGATGGGTTCCAACGGAAATTTTGCCTGACGCACAGGGCGCGTGGACAGTTGCGGGCAGCCGCGTGTTTCAAGGTTCCGTGGGGAATGAAGGGAACAAATCCGCATCTGCGACGTTGACCCCGTGAAGACCAAACGGAGACATCACAATGGCCGCAATCGGCGACCGGGTCACATGGAACTGGGGCAACGGCACCGGATCTGGACAGGTCAAACAGGTATTCACCGACACGGTGACCAAGACGATCAAAGGCACCGAGGTCACGCGAAACGCCACTGACGACAATCCCGCCTATCTGATCGAACAGAAAGACGGGGATTGCGTCCTCAAAAGCAGCTCGGAGATCGAGGCTGCGTAATCGACCAAAAGGAGAAATATCATGGGTATCGAAGTTGCCGGCATTGGCGGTTTTATCCTTCTCATCCTCGTCATCTGGGCCATCGTGTCCATCGTCAGTTCGGGCGCCAGCACCGGGAGCAAGGTGTTGTGGGTCTTGCTGGTGCTGGTCTTGCCAGTGATTGGCTTTATCGTATGGCTTATCGCCGGGCCGCGCGGCCGCGGTCGCGCCAGCATCTAACGCCGTACACACGACGCGCCATTCCCTCGGTGCGGAAACAGGCCCGCCACATCCAGTGTGGCGGGCCTTTCTCGTTTCTCCGGCTTGGTCACAGGCTGTTCGTCTAGATCAAGGGGCGCGTTGCAAACCTGTCTTCTTCGATTTGTGCGATTTCGCCCAGCCGTTCGAGGTTGTGGACCGTCAACTGATCGTGGGACCACGTGACGACCTGCTCTTCGCGCAGGCTGGCCAGCGTCTTGTTGGTATGGACCAGCGACAGACCCAGCGCATCGGCGAGATCCTGTTGGCGGTAGGGCAGCGGGACGGAGTTGCCCGCACCCAGCTTTACGTCGCTGAGCCGCGTGAAAAAGCGGTGCATCGCCCAAGCCACTTTGGCGCGCGCGTCAAGTTGCCCGACAACGGCAAGCGCCTCGCCCAAAAATTGTTCCTCGACCGCTGCGATGCGCGTGAGGTCATAGGCGCGGTCCGGATGGGTTGTGAAAAGCGTCCACAGTTCCGATCGGTTGAACGTACACAGCTGCATTCGCGTCGACGCCTCGACCGAGTGGCCCATTTCGGACATCACCCCGGCCTGCAAGCCGATGAAATCGCCGGGCAGGACAAAACCGATCACCTGGCGTCGCCCGCTTTGCAATGTCTTGTAACGCACCCCCATCCCTCGAAGGCATGTGAACAGATGTGTCGAGGATTGGCCCTGCGCCATGATCTCAGTGCCGGGTTGGGCCTCCAGCTCTCCGGTTTTGAACCTTTCCATAAAGGCAATTTCCGAGGTGGACATGGGAAGGAACGCATCAATTTTGCGCAGTGGACAGTTTGAACAATTGGTCGACATTTTTTCCGTCTTCTATGTCACAGTTTAATTCGCGACGTTTCTGGCTGTGGCAAGAGGGGTGTCTGTGGCCATGGGAATGAAAAATGACTCCTCGCGATCTAAGCCGACAATCCGCGTTGGTGGTTGGCACCAATGCGGTCGAAATCATGGATATCGAAGAGTATCTGACACTGTCCGGCTGGAGCACACCCGTCATAGCACAAGCGTTTGATGAGGCAGAGCGCATTCTGGAACGTGCGGATGGCGCCATTCACCTCGTGATCGTTTTGCTGCCACAAGGGCACCCGGACGCAGCCGCCATTATCCGCACCTGCATCTCGCTTGGCATTGGCCTCATTGTGATGAACGGCGCGCGGACGAAGCTCGTGGATGGCCAAGTCATCATGCTGACCCGGCCATTTGTTGAGCGCGACCTTGATGAAGCGTTGCACGCTTTGGGTCTAGCGGTCGTTTAGTCGCGCCGCGCCAGCGCAAAGCCCACCAGCACACCAAGGCCCACGGCCCCTGCGACGGCCATGCCCGGATTGCGGCGCACGGTTGCAAGCGCACTGTCCTGGGCGCTTTTTGCCGTCTTTTCAACACTATGCGCCGCTGTTTGCAGTGCTTCGCGTCCGTCATGAGCGACGGCACCAACCGTTTCGCGCAGGGTGTCGGCTTGGGCGCGCGCACTGTCCGCCCATTCGGCGGCGGTCGCGCTGATGCTGGTGTCAGATCCGTTGGGTGTCGGCAGAATGGATGTGGTTCGAGCGTTCGACATTGTAAGTCCTTTCGCGGTTGCTTCGGACGTTAAACGAGTGGTGCGGCGAAATTGTTCCATTGCCTTTTTGGGGAACCAAATGACGGCAGATGGCGTTGACCCTTCGAACCGAGACGAAAGGAAACACAATGCTTTACTGGTCTGTTATCTTCTTAATCATCGCTCTTGTGGCCGCTGTCTTTGGATTTGGTGGTATCGCAGCGGCGTCCACGGGTGTCGCACAAATTCTGTTTGTGCTGTTCATCATTCTGTTTGCAATCACGCTGGTGGTGCGGTTGCTGCGTGGCCGTCCCTGATGCGCGCAGGGCGCATGATCTGATCATTCCTCCCTTCCTGAATTGCCACGAGTTCTACTACGCCGTTGGTGCGGACTGGGGTCGAACACAGCAAGTCTCAGCCCGCGTACCATTTCATTCAAAACGTACATTCTCGCCGCGAAACGTTGCACAGCGTGTGGAACCCAGCGGCGGGGCTTGGCGTTAGATTTACAACCGAGAGACACAAAAGGAGAGGCATCATGTCAAACGCATTGAACGTCGTCCCATCCGAAGATGAAGTCAGCACAGGTGTGCGTGACACCGCCGCAATTGCCGAAGGTCTCGCCGACGTTTTGGCAGACACATACCGCTTGGTGTTCAAGTCGCACGCCTATCACTGGAACGTCGAGGGGCCGCTGTTCTACTCGGTCCACAACCTGACGGAAGAGCACTACGGCAACATGTTCGGCGCCGCCGACGATCTGGCAGAGCGTATCCGCGCGCTGGGTCACCTGGCACCAACGTCGATGGCCGACATCGTGGGGCGGTCGCGCATTGACGACCGACACGGGCCGTCGAGCACTGAAGACATGGTTTTGGATCTGGCCGCTGACCACGAACGGCTGGCGCACCGGCTGCACGCGCTGATCGAGATGGTGGAAGGTCGCAAGGACCCGGTGACCGAAGACATGGCAACGGAGCGCAGCGCGTTCCACGAGAAAGCCGCGTGGATGCTGCGGGCGCTGGCCAAGTCTAGCTAAGGGTTAACAAGTGAGTGGGTGAAGAGTGGCCCCCGCGGCATCCGCCGCGGGGGACTTTTTTTATGCTTTGAGGATAGCAGAGGACGCAAAGAACATGGCCTGGCTGATGGCGGATCGCACCTGTTCCTCGGTGTAGGGTTTGGAGATCAGGAAGGCGGGCTCAGGACCCTCGCCGGTCAGCAGGCGTTCCGGGTAGGCCGTGATGAAAATCACAGGAATATCGCCTGCATCTGCCGTGATCCGGTTGACCGCGTCGATCCCGCTGGAGCCGTCCGCCAATTGGATATCCGACAGGATGAGGTCCGGGCGCTCGCGTGCAAAAAGGTCAATCGCCTGCGTCTCGGTGCGTGCGACGCCTGTGATCTGGTGGCCCAGATCCGCCGCGATGTTTTCCAGATCGACCGCAATGATCGCTTCGTCCTCGATAATCATCACCTTGCCACTGACCGACTTGGCCATTTCGCTATAGGCAATGTCGAGCAGCGCGCCGATTTCGTCCGCATCCGTCTGCATGATGTAGGCCGATTGCTCTGGTGTGAACTCCTCGAGCGTGCGCAGCAACAGCACCTCACGGGTGCCGGCGGTGAGGGTCGCCAAGTGGCGTTGTGCACGGGCGGCTGGCCCGTCCTCATCACTGCCAAGTTGCGCCCCACTGGACACCCAGATGGTGTGAAACACGGCGAACAGAGCGGTTTTGGGCGCCACGTCATCGGAAAACAGGTCTGGATCCGACAAGATCGCCTCAAGCGCTGTCGCGGCATAGGCATCACCGCGCGACTGACTGCCTGTGAGCGCACGCGCATATCTGCGCAGATAGGGCAGGTTGGGTCCAATTTTGTCTGCCAGGCTCGGCGTGCTAGACTGCGACATTTGATGTCACTCCCGTTTTTTTGCAATTTTCATGGAACAAATGCCGCTGCGGCGCATTTAGTTCCCAAATAGTTGCAGGTTTTTGTGCTTATGACCCAGAAAATGAACCGAGCGGGCAAGACATCAAGTGTTGCCGATGAGATCGACAAGAATATCAAACGCGCCTTTGATGACGTGGCCAATCAGGCGTTGCCGTCACGCTTTACGGACCTTCTTGATCAACTTCGCGCGCAGGATGGTGCCGGTTCGGAGGGCAAGCATGACAAATGATCCTCGTGACGAGCTTGTCACCCATATTGGCCCGATGCGCGCCTTTGCCATCAGCCTGACCCGCAATGCGTCTTTGGCCGATGACATGGTGCAGGATGCGCTGGTCAAAGCGTGGAGCAATATCGACAGCTTTCAGGCGGGCACAAACATGCGGGCCTGGTTGTTCACAATCCTGCGGAACACCTATTATTCGCATCACCGTAAGCGCCGGCGCGAAGTGGAGGACGTCGAGGGCGCGTTGTCCGAAAAGCTGGCGCAAAAGCCGGACCATGATGGCCGTCTGCAAATGCGCGACTTTGCCGCTGCGTTCGAAGAGTTGCCCGAAGATCAGCGCGAGGCTTTGGTTCTGGTGGGGGCAGGCGGCTTTTCATACGAAGAAGCTGCGCAGACCTGCGGTGTTGCCGTTGGCACAATCAAGAGCCGTGTCAACCGTGGTCGCGCCAAGTTGGTTGAACTGATGGGCGTCTCTGACGATGAACCGATGGAAGTGACCGCAGCCGTGACACAGGGCATCGTTGCGATGAACCAGAGCATCGCGTGATGTTGCCGTTTTTCGGCAAGCTGCGCGTCAGGCTGGTTTTGCTGACCCTCTTGGCGTTGCTGCCGCTGGGTGTCATCGCTATGGGGCAGGCGGTTCGGTCCGCTGACATCAACCGCGACCGGATACAGCAGTCGCTGATTGACGCGACTAACGTAGCTGCCGTCGATCAGAGCGCCAAGATCAAACAGGCGGTCGGCGCCGGAGAGGGGCTGGCCGCGATTGTACCGGTTGTGGATCTGGACACGTGCCGGGCCGCCATGTCCCAATTGCTAAGCAGCAACCCGAATTATGCCTTTGCTGGTTTCATTGGAATTGACGGCGTCCTCGAATGCAGCAGCTCTGACGATCTGGTCATGGACTTTTCGGAGTTTCCATCCTGGCAGGCCGCCGTCGATCGATCCGACACATTTGTCGAAGTGAACGCCGATGGGACGGTCAGCGGGCAATCCGTTGTGATCGTCAATGTGCCAGTACGCGATGCGGGTGAAATGCTGGGTTTCGTGTCGCTGTCATTGCCCCGGACGGCCGTGACGTCGGCGGCTCCATTTGAGGAAAGCGAAGATGTCGCCCTGTTTGGCGTCGCGACATCCGGCGCTGTGTTTTCATTGTCAAAAGGGGCAACAGATGTCGCGCAGTACCTGCCACGCGACATGTCGCCCTCGGATCTGCGCGACAAGGCGGGGCGCATTTTCTTTGCAACCGACCGCGCCGGAGAAAGGCGCGCGTTTTCAGTAACCGAGACGGTGGCTGACAGTTTCTTCATTGTCGGCAGTTGGCCCCGGTCCGTGGTGTTCGGGAACGAACAGTGGAAACAGGCCCTGACGCCTGTGCTGTTTGCGGTGCTGATGTGGGTGGCCAGCATGTCCGTCGCGTCCTTTGGGCTGGACCGGATGGTGTTGCGCCATTTGGCTGATTTACGCTCTGCGATGCGCCAATTTGCGTTGGGGGAACGCAATTCCGAAGGCCTGAGCCTGAACAATGCGCCGAATGAGTTCAAGGATGCGGAACGTGCGTTCAATCGGATGGCGTTGTTGATCACCGAAGCCGAAGCGGCGCGTTTGACCGACCTGCACGACAAGGAAGTGCTGCTGCGCGAGGTGCACCACAGGGTCAAGAACAACCTCCAGATGATCGCGTCGATCATGAACCTTCAGGCGCGGGCGGCGCGTACTGATGACGTGCGCGATGTTCTGGCGAGTTTGCAACGGCGTGTGCGTGGTCTCGCGATGTTGCACCGCTCGCTCTACACCCAGCCTGAGACAAGCCAGGTGGACGCGCGCGATCTTGTTTCGGCGGTTGTGTCGGACACGTCAGCCATTTTGCCGGATCAGGCGCTTGCCATTGAGACGGACCTCAGTTCGGCTTTGTTGTACCCGGACCAAGCTGTGCCGTTGTCCATGTGGGTGACCGAGGCGCTGACCAATGCGGTCAAATACGTGGGGCGACCACCCGACGGCACCGCCAGCATAACCGTCACCATGCGCACGGACGTCCCCGGTGAGGTTGCGTTGGAAATCGCCAACACGCTCGGAACACCGTTGGTGGCCAGCCCAAGTGGGATCGAGAGCACTGGGTTGGGCGCAAAGCTGATGCTTGCCTTTTGTCGGCAGTTGGACGGTCAGGTTGAGACGGAAGAGACGGATCATCTCTATGTGCACGTGTTGCGTTTTGCTGTGCAGGACTTTGACCCGGAACCAGCAGACTTGGTGAGCGAAGAACGCGAAGCTGCACGCGTCGGGTAGGGCGCGTCGTTTGTTTTCTATTCAATGTTGGGTAACACGTGCGTTAGTGTATGGCATTCAGGTGTAGAAAACCGACCGTCTGTATATCCTATCAACGCGCATTTGTTGGAGTGGTACTATGCTGCATTCCAATATGGTCGTTTTTGCGTGAAATGTACCAGCAGGGTTGGCACAATACTTCTGGCCGAGATGAGGAAAGTAACAGCGAAACTGATGTGGTACAAATCTAGTTAAATTGCCGCCGGATTGCCTCTACGGCAATTTCGTGAATGGTTAATCCAGGTTGGGATGCACAAAGCCGCTCCACTTCGAGCAGCAGCCAATCGGATGCAAAAGTCTGACCATGCTCTTGTCCTGTAATGGAAAAAAGCTGTTCCAATGGTTCCCGCGCGCCGCTGCGGTAGGTAGTGTACGCCTCAAAAGCTTCAAAATCACTGTTGATGGTGCGCAGTCCGTCCAGGCAACGCATTGAAAATATTGGATCGTCGGCAAAAGCGGGGGATCCGATCACGGCACCAGCAAATAGAAGATTTTTCATCGTTCACTTTCAATTTGGTCGTCACAGCATCGCGCCAAAACTCAGAGAAAGTCATATAGGTTGTTAGGCGCACCAGAGATGGTAGTTGAAGGTGCCTTTTATTAGCGTCTCTTGATGAATGCCAGCAACACTGTTTCTGACTTGGTTCCGCCCGCAGTTTCTTCGGATTTTACTACGACCCGCATATCGGCGGCAGCGCCACTGAGTTTATTTGTGTCTTTGCGTTCGATATCCAGTCAGGCACTTTAAGAATGTTGGGGATACGAACTGAAGCAGTTACTTCTTCCTGTGCAGCGCCAATTTTCAACTCTGAAATGATTGAAGCACCTAACGTCACGAAAAACGGAACTGGTGCAAATTGCAAGCATCAAAAAATTTGCAGTTGTGCCTTCGACCATTGCGCTTCTGCCGTTTGTGAGCAAACCAACACCGCACACGCACGGCCTTTTTAGTGCCGCAGTGAAAGTAGAGGTGAAAGTATCCGAAGACTTGACGCCGAGTGATCTGTCTGCTGCGGTTATCTTACGCCGTTTCGAGTTTGGTTGTTTAGTTTGCTACGGGGCCCGACGACAGACAATGGGTCGGCAGGCGCGCGGAAGTCCCTCGGCGCTCAATTGTAATGATGTCGTGACAAAAATGGAGGCGAGTACCGGAATCGAACCGGTGTACACGGATTTGCAATCCGCTGCGTCACCACTCCGCCAACTCGCCATCCGTGGTGTGCCTCGCCCGTCACTTGCCCAACAAACAATCCAAAAAGCGCACAGGGTACTTTTCCAGGCCTTGCGTGTCAGGCGATCCTACGGTCCAAGACAGTGATCTACTAGTTTTTGCGGCAAAGCGTGTCCAGCAGTTATTCGCGGAAATGGCACATATTCTTGTACCAGTTCTCGGGTCAAACGACGCGTGCTAGGCGGCTTGCCTCCGTCACAGGCCTCACAAACGACGTCGCGCAGATGGACACAAACGCTGCCTTGACCCAATATCCCTGTGTGCGACGTCAAGCGCGTTGCTCCGCCGTGTGTGATGTGGCACATCTGTAAACAGGATTCTGAACGAACGAGTTTAGCTGCAATGACAGACTTCGCCGCCCGACGTACTATGATGGTTGATACGCAAGTGCGACCTTCGGATGTCACCAAATTTCCTATCATCGACGCCATGCTGACTGTGCAGCGTGAGGACTTTGTGCCCAGCGGGCAACGCGAAGCGGCCTATATGGGGGAAAACCTGGATCTGGGCGCAGGCCGTGTCCTGCTGGATCCGCGCACCTTGGCCAAGATGCTGGATGCGCTGGACGTCGCGCAGGACGAGCTGGTTCTCGATGTCGGCGTGGCTTATGGATATTCGGCGGCAGTGATTGCGCACATGGCCGAGGCGGTTGTCGCACTGGAAAGCGATGAGGCCATGGTTGGCGAGGCGCAGGACGCTCTGATGAGTGCGGGCATCGACAACGTAATCACCCAAGCCGGTGCATTGCACGAAGGCGCGGCGGAGCACGGACCCTATGATGTGGTGATCGTGCAAGGGGGCGTGGCCCACGTGCCGGACGCCCTGTTGGCACAGCTCAAGGACGGAGGCCGCATTGCCTGTGTCTTTATGGATGGCGCATTGGGCGAAGTGCGGATCGGGTACAAACTGGATGGGCGTTTGACGTGGCGCCGGTCTTTCAACGCTGGCGCGCCGGTGCTGCAAGGGTTTGAAAGACACGACGCGTTCCAACTCTAGAGACGACAAACAGGCGCGACAGGCCAGGGCGCCAATGTGGGGGTAGAGCAAATGAAAAAGACTGGGATCAACCTGACATGGCGGCGCGCGGCTGGGATCGCGGGCGTGATTGCGGCGCTTGGCGCACCTGCGGCGCAGGCCGATACACTCGCGGATGCAATGGTCGGGGCTTACACGCACAGCGGCTTGCTGGATCAAAACCGCGCCCTGCTGCGCGCCGCGGACGAAGACGTGGCCATTGCTCTTTCGACCTTGCGGCCGATTGTTGGATGGTCTGCTGAAATCAGCCGTCAATTCGGGAACGCGTCTTCAGCTTCGACGGGTGGCTTTTCCAATGACGCCGGTGCAACCAGCGCAACCATCGGTCTGAGCGCCACGCTCCAATTGTTTGACGGTGGTGCGGACGCGGCCCGTATCGAAGCGAACAAGGAAACCGTTCTGGCAACCCGCGCCGGTTTGCTGGGCATTGAGCAAAACGTATTGCTGCGTGCGGCGGCCGCGTTTTTCAACGTGGGACGGCAACAAGAGTTCGTGGCCCTGCGCCAGAACAACCTGCGCCTTTTGCAAGAAGAACTGCGCGCGGCGCGGGACCGGTTTGAAGTGGGCGAGGTGACGCGCACCGATGTGGCACTGGCCGAAGCCGCAGTTGCGCAGGCGCGCAGCAACCTGGCCGCATCCCAACGTGATCTGGCGCAGGCGCAGGCGGAATACGCCAGCGTCACAGGGCGCCAGCCGGGCCGCCTGTCCGGCTTGCCGCGTTTGCCACAAAGCACGACAGATGTGCCAAACGCACAGGCCGTGGCCGTCCGAAACCACCCCGAAATGGATCAGGCGCGCCACCAAATCAGTGCAAACGAATTGCTGGTCACAGCAGCCGGTGCCGACATGTTGCCGACTGTTTCACTCGAGGGTTCGTTGTCGGTGAGCGAGACGTTCAACAGCCAAACCAGTTCTGAGATTGGCAGCGTGGGGGTCAGCGTCAGCGGCCCAATCTACCGTGGTGGTGAACTGTCAGCCCGCGAGCGTCGGGCGCTTGCCGTGCGCGATGCGTCACGTGGCAACCTGCACAACGTCCGCCACGATGTGCAACAAGACGTGGTCGACGCCATTTCGAATCTCATCGCGGCCCGTGCGAGCCTTGTTGCCTCCGAGCGTCAGATTCGTGCCGCGCGCGTTGCTTTCCAAGGTGTCCGCGAAGAGGCGACACTGGGCGCACGGACCACATTGGACGTGCTGGACGCCGAACAGGACCTGCTGGATGCGGAAACCAACCGGATTTCTGCGCAGGCCGATCAATATATTGCGGCCTATTCCGTGCTCGAAGCGCAGGGGTTGTTGACCGCCGAACGGCTCAAGCTGCCTGTGCAGATCTACGACCCCGCAGCCTACTATAACCTGGTCAAGGACGGCCCCGCGAAACGGTCCAAGCAGGGCAAGCAGTTGGACAAGGTCATCCGCGCCCTGCAAATCGATTAAGGTTTTCAGCACAGTATTGTGCGACTCTCACACGCAGGGTAGACTGTGTGCTGAGGTTGAGAGTGGTACAAAAAATGTCTGATCCGATGACCAACACCGAGGTGGAGGACGTTTTGGCGTCAATCCGCCGTTTGGTGTCCGACGACAAACGCCCGGAAACAGAGGCCGAAGCGGCCCCCGCGACAGACCGTTTGGTGCTGACGCCGTCACTGCGTGTGATGGATGATGTGCCCGCGCCTGAACCTGAGATGGAGCCTGAGGCCGAGCCCTTTGAGGCGGAACACGAGGCCGAGGCCGTTGATACGGATCAAGATGATCACGCCGCACAGGATACGGACCACGACGTAGAGACAGAGGCCGTAGAGGTCTCTGACATGGATGTCGTTGAGGAAACGCCGGAGACGGCGGAAGTATCGGATCTCGATGACGTGCAGGTATTCGATGTCGTGGAACAGGACGACACGCCCGAAACTGTGGACCTGTCCCAGATGTCTATTGACGAGGCGTTCGCTCAGGGCATCGAGGAAGAAGATACGTCTGATCGCGAAGCCGAAGCAGAGGCACCGTTTCAGGAACAAGCCGACGAACATGATGCTGTCGAGGAGACGGATACGGCAGAAACCACAGATGACGCATCGGATGGCGATGACCCTGTGGACGTGCCATCGCCGACGCTCAGCGACAAGATCGCAGCGCTGGAAACTTTGATCGGTGGCCGGGACGACCAGTTCGAACCTGATGATGCCGGTGCGGATGCCTATGCGGGCACCGAACCCCCTGCAATGGCGTGGGAAGACGCGGAAGAGACGCCGCCGACCTATGCCGCCTACGCAGAGACCCGCCCGCCTGAGGACGAAGACGACACCGCCGAAACAGCAGCACAGATCTTTTCCACTGACGAAGATGTCCTGGACGAGGAAGCACTGCGCGATCTCGTGAGCGACATCGTCCGTGAAGAGCTTCAGGGCGCTCTGGGCGAGCGGATCACGCGCAACGTGCGCAAATTGGTCCGGCGCGAGATACATCGCGCACTTGCCGCGCAAGAGCTGGAGTGACGGCCGTATTGCCGGGTGCGACATCTGATCGGGCATGAACACGCCAGCGCATTTGCTGATGGGGGCGGCGGTTTTTGGCCGCCCGGCACAGACCAAAATCCTGCTTGCTGCGTTTTTCGGCGCAGTTCTGCCTGATCTGTCACTTTATGTGATGGCGGGCACGTCTCTGCTGATCTTGGGCATCTCACCGCAGCGGGTTTTCAACGAACTGTACTTTTCGGACGCGTGGCAAACGGTGTTTGCCATCGACAATTCGTTCATCCTGTGGGGCATTCTGTGTCTGGTCGCGATTTGGTGGCGTCGACCCTGGGCCGTGGCGCTCACGGGGGCGGCGTTGCTGCATCTGTGTCTGGATTTTCCACTGCACCACGATGATGGGCGCCCGCATTTCTGGCCGATGTCCAACTGGGTGTTTGAAAGCCCGGTCAGCTATTGGGACAGCGCACAGGGCGCCAACTGGGTCGCGCCGATCGAGTTGGTGATGGCCCTGGGTTGCGGCGTTGTGCTGTTGGTGCGGCGGGTGCCGATCTGGGCTGTTCCGCTCACGCTGGTCTTGATGGCTGCCGAGATCTGGATCGTCCGGCAGTGGCTGTTCTTTTTCGCCAACAGCTGACCCACAAAAAAAAAACGCGCCCAGCAGAGGGCGCGTATTCTTTAGCAGCAGTCTCTTGATCGTGATCAGGCGGCTTCGGCCTGTTGCGCGGCGTTGCGACGCTCGGATTCTTCGCGGCTCAGCGCGACAGATGTCCGGACACCTTTGCCGACAAATTCCATCAGACCTTCGACAACCCGCTCATTGGGGTCGATACCCGCACAGCTCAACACTTCGCGGCCATCGCGCGAACGTGCCCAGCGGGCGATTTGCTCCGGTCCATTGCCATACTTCTTATCGTCAGCGATGGCATCATCCAGCGCAGCCAACACAACGGCTGCAAACAGTTTACGTGCACGGTTGCCTTGTTCGTTATTAAAGGCTGTGCCGTCAACGAAATCTTTCATTCGTCGTCCTTCCTTTATTCTTGCTCTTGTCTTTTCGGCGTGACGTTGGTTATGGCCTATCCGCTTCGATTCGAATACCCCATTTTTGCATGGCACCCTTGCATTCTGCGCATGGCTCGCTGCGGCTGCAGCACAGTATCTGGTTGTCTTGCCGCCTGTTCATCACCGAGATATAGGAGGCATCAACTTTTCATCAACCTTTTGCCATGGTTTTGACACATGCCTAAAATCAACGGAAACGAGATACGCCCCGGAAACGTGCTGGAGCATAACGACGGCCTTTGGGCTGCGGTCAAAGTGGACCACGTCAAACCGGGCAAGGGGGGCGCCTTTGCACAGGTCGAAATGCGCAACCTGCGCAACGGTTCCAAGCTGAACGAACGGTTCCGCAGCGCCGACAAGGTCGAGCGTGTGCGCCTCGAGCAGAAAGACCAGCAGTTCCTCTATGAGAACGACGGTATGCTGGTGTTTATGGACACCGACACCTACGAACAGATCGAACTGCCTGCGGAAATTCTGGGCGACCGCCGCCCGTTCCTGCAGGACGGTATGACGATCGTGGTCGAATTTTATGACGCCGAGGCACTCAACGCCACGTTGCCTCAGAAAGTGACCTGCAAGATCGTTGAAACCGAACCGGTGGTCAAAGGTCAGACGGCTGCCAACTCGTTCAAGCCTGCGGTGCTGGACAATGGGATAAAGGTGATGGTGCCGCCCTTTGTCGGGCAGGACGAAGACATCATCGTGAACACCGAGACCATGGAATATTCCGAACGCGCCTAAGGCACGTTATGTCTCTGCTGTGACCCGCCGCACATCGGCGCTGTCGGCCTGCATGGGGCCGTCGGCGCGGTCATAGCGCAGATAGGCAATCGCCCGGTTCCCTGCGCGGCTGTGCAAGGTGCCGACCGGTTTGCCGTCAGCGGTGATATCGCTGCCCGTGGCCGCATCGCCGTGCACCTCAACCGTCGCCAAGCCTTTGCGCAACCTGGTCTTGTGCTTCATCCGTGCGGTGACCTCTTGGCCCACGTAACACCCTTTGCGGAAATCGACGCCGTGCAGCGCCTCGAACCCGGCCTCAAGGATATAAGTGTCGGGGTGCAGCTCAATCCCCGTCTCAGGCACCCTGTGCGCCACACGCAGCGCCGTCCAGTCGGTCGTGTCATCCGTTTGCGGCGTCGCACGGTAGGCACGCCATCCCAGCGCACCGTGGCGCGGGTCGTTCATGCCGTCAGACGGTGTGCTGTCCAGCCCACGGTGCAGATGCAGGTCCGCGTCCTCTATCGCAACATCCGCACGCAGTTTGTACATGGTCAATCGCTGGCGCAGCGCGTCCGCCTGTGATGCGTGCGCGTCCAGATGCACAGCACCGTCCTGCGCGAACAGGAAGAAGTCGGCCAGGTACTTGCCCTGCGGCGTCAAAAGCGCGGCATAGACCAGCCCTTCGTCGACGCCGTTGACGTCATTGGTCACCAGACCCTGCAAAAAGCTGCGGGTATCGGGGCCGGTCAGGCGAAAGATATGGCGGTCAGACACAAGGCGTTCCTTTCACTGCGAACCCTTTTCATATAACAGCCATCCGCACGTGCAAAAGGGGGGCGATGTGCCTGCACCACTGTCTATTGTCATTCCTACGATGAACTCCGGATCCGGGCTGCACACCTGCCTGTCCGCGCTGATGGAGGGGATCGAGGCCGGCTTGATCGCTGAGCTGATTGTGACCGACGGCGGATCAGATGACGAAACGCGCGCCGTCGCCGACGCATGGGGTGCCGAGATCGTCACTGGCCCACCGTCGCGTGGTGGGCAATTGCGCCGCGGGTGTGACGCTGCGCGTGGGACGTGGCTGCTGATCCTGCATGCTGACACTGTTCTGGATGCCGGTTGGACCAGTGCTGTGGACGCCCATCTGGGCCAGGCCGACGCGGGGTATTTCGCGCTGCGCTTTGACAGGGGCGGGCGCGCGGTGGCGGCCTGGGCCAATCTGCGTGCGAGGCTCTTTGGTTTGCCCTACGGGGATCAGGGCCTTTTGATCCGGCGCAGCCTCTATGACCGGGTGGGTGGTTATGCCGATATCCCGCTGATGGAGGACGTCGCCATGGCGCGGGCACTGCGTGGACACCTGACCCAACTGGACGGCATCGCGATCACCAGCGGCGAGAAATATCGCCAGCAAGGGTGGCTCAGACGCGGCGCGCGCAACCTTTGGACGTTGGTGCAGTATCTGGCTGGGGTAAATGTGGACACGCTGGCCCGGCAATACCGTCGTGAGTGAAGCCTAGCCCCAAAACCGCGACCGCAAACGGGTCAGCAGGCCGGGTGCAGGCGTGTCTTCGGCGGCCTGACCGTCTGCGGCTATGGTGACATTGGCGTCGATGACGGTCTTGCCGTCCTTGAACTGCAACCGGTACAGGTCGGCATAGATGCCACCCCGGTCCAGCAATTCCTCATGGGTGCCGGAATCCATGACTTTGCCCCGGTCCATCACCACGATTTTGTTGGCACCGCGAATGGTGGACAGCCGGTGCGCGATGACCAGCGTGGTGCGCCCCTTGGACAACCGGTCAAGCGCGGTCTGCACGACTTTCTCCGATTGCGCATCCAGTGCAGAGGTGGCTTCGTCCAGCAGCAGGACAGGCGTGTCGCGCAAAAGAGCGCGCGCAATCACAACCCGTTGACGCTGCCCGCCAGATAGGGCTGACCCGCGCGGGCCAACATGACTGTCGATGCCGTTGGGCAGCTTGTCGATGAAATCTGTCACATGGGCGGCGTCCAGTGCGGCCTGCAGTTGCGCATCGCTGACATCCGTCCGACCCAACAGCACATTCTCGCGCAGCGTTTCGTCAAACAGCAGCGCCTCTTGCGTCACCACAGAATACAGGCCGCGCAGGTCCTCAAGGGACATGTCAGTGGTCTTGACGCCGCCGATGCGCACGGCACCTTGCTGTGGGTCGACCAGCCGCGTCAGCAGGTTAAAGATACTGGATTTGCCCGCGCCGGACGCGCCAACTAACGCTGTGGTCTCGCCGGGACTTGCAACCAGCGACACGCCGTCCAGAACCCGCGTGTCACCATAGTCCAGCGCGACGTCTTCGATCGCGATCTCTGGCACGCCGTCAGGCGCGGTTTCCGGATTGTCCGGCGAGGTCAAGGCAAGGGGCGCATCCAGCAGCTCTTTGACCCGCTCGATCGACGCGGCCGCTGCTTGCCACAGGCCCGAGATGTTGCCCAGCCTGCGCATTGGATCAAAGGCAAACCCCATGGCGGTGAAGAACGTCATGAACTGACCAATGGTCTTTTCGCCCGAGATGATCTCGGACCCGCCATATAGGATCACAGCCATAAACCCGACGCCCGATATGATGTCGATCATCGCAGGGATCGCCGCGCTGCCAAAGGCGGTTTTGACCTCGGTCTTGATGAACCGTTCCGTCAGCGTGCGGTATTGTGCGGCCTGATACCGCTCCAGCGCGTTCAGTTTGACCTGAACGATGCCGTGAAACACCTCGTCCAGGCGGGTGGCCAGGTTGGCGCCAAGGTCGCGCGACTTGCGCGCATAGGCCCGCACAAAGCGCTGTGCCATCGCCGCAGGCAGCACGAGAACCGGAATGCCGATACAGGCCAACAAGGCCCACACAGGGTCCACGCTGATGGCCACGCCCAGCAGAACTATTAGCCCCAGCAAGTCGCGCCCCGCGCCTGTGATGATGGCCCGCCACACGTCGCCCACGGCCCCAACATCCGCCTGCACCCGCTGGATCAGAAACCCCGGCGGGTGGATTTGGTGAAATGCGCCGTCCTGCAACATGATGCGGTCTAGCAGATCCATGCGCAGCGCCGCACTGGTCTTGAGGGCAACGCGGGTCAGGATCAGCTTTTGGATAACGGACGAGGTGGCGCGGACGATAAAGATGCCAACCACAAACGCACCGACCCAGATCAGCATATTGCCGTTGCCAGCAACAAACACTTGATCGAACATCGGCTCCATCAGTTTGGCCAGCGCGCCCAGCATCGATCCCTCGACGAGCATAAAGAACACAGCGACCAGCATCAGGCGCCAGTGTTTTTTCAGGTAGTACGTCCAAAGCCATCGCAAAAGCGGGCCTGACGGCATGCTGGGAGTGTCTGGCGTATTGGGTGAGGTCACGCTTGGATCCAAGCGGCCACATGTGCCGCGCCCCGATGAGTTCCGTTGAAGCAAAGGTGTACCGCGCGGTTCAGGGCAGGGCAAGCGCATGCACCGATTGACGCCGCGCCGCGCCGCGCTAGGGTGCCGGGCAAACATCCCTTCGGAGATTGCCATGCCATCCTTGCCCCTTGCGCGCCACGGTCGCGAATATCTCGCCATTCCGGGACCCTCGGTGATGCCCGATGCGGTGTTGCAAGCGATGCACCGTGCCGCGCCCAATATCTACGCGGGCGCGCTCATTGATCTTGCTGCCAGCCTGGTGCCGGATCTCAAGCGGGTGGCGCGCACGGACGGACACGTGGCCATGTACATCGGCAACGGCCACGCCGCATGGGAGGCCGCACTGGCCAACACGCTTGCCCCCGGTGACGCTGTGCTGGTGCCTGCGACCGGGCGCTTTGGGCATGGCTGGGCCGACATGGCCGACGGGCTGGGGATCGACACGCATATCCTCGACTTCGGCAAACGAGCGCCCTGGGACATGGATCAGATCGCGGACGCCTTGCGTGCAGACGCAGACCACCGGATCAAAGCCGTGCTGGCGGTACACGTGGACACATCGACATCCGTGCGCAACGACGTCGCAGCACTGCGCACACTGCTGGACGCTGTGGGACACCCCGCGTTGCTCATGGTCGATTGCATCGCATCGCTGGGTTGCGACCCCTTCGAGATGGACGCCTGGGGTGTCGATGTCATGGTGGCGGGCTGTCAAAAGGGACTGATGGTGCCGCCGGGCATGTGTTTCGTGTTTTTCAATGACAAGGCGCAGGCCGCCCGCGCCGCTCTGCCGCGGGTCAGTCGCTATTGGGATTGGGAGCCCCGTGCCAATCCCGAAGAGTTTTTCATGTACTGGAACGGCACCGCGCCGACACATCATCTCTATGGTTTGCGCGCGGCACTCGACATGATCCACGCCGAGGGTCTGGAAAACGTCTGGGCGCGCCACGCCCTGTTGGCCCGCGCCATTTGGGCGGCCTGCGACACGTGGGCAGGGCAGGGGCCGCTCGAATTGAACGTGAGCGATACCGCGCACCGCAGCACAGCAGTAACAGCGCTGCGCATTGGCGCGCCGCACGGCACGGCACTGCGCGACTGGGTCGAACACAACCTCGGACTGACACTTGGCATTGGGCTGGGCATGGCACCACCGGGCGATCCGGCATGGCACGGGTTTTTCCGGCTGGGCCACATGGGCCATGTCAACGGACACATGATCATGGGGTTGCTGGGCGGTATTCAGGCCGGGCTGACCGCACTGGACATCCCCCATGCACCGGGTGGTCTGGATGCGGCCGCAGGGGTGATTGCAAAAGGGTGATACCCGGCCGGGGCTCAGACGCTCTTGCCGCGCCGGATAGAGGCGGCCTGTCGCCGCGCCGCCCACACCCTGCTGCGATCGATCAGGTGGTTGACGCCCAGGCCCAAAAAAACGGCTGCAATCAAGCCCCAGATTGCCCAGATCGCAACCAGTATCCAGGTAATGTTAACGCCAAACATCACAAGACATGCGCTGGTGTAGTTCGGCGCGCGACCCATGTTGTGATCGTCCATGGTGACCTCGCAGGCAGATGTAACGCGCTCAACTATAGTGCGACATCCTGTCCTGTCAGCCCCTTTGCGCGTCTTCCAGCGCACCGGGCAGGGCGCGGGCAAAGGCCGCGAGGTCTGCGTCAGTGCCGCAACTGACGCGGATGCAGCGGTTTTGCGGCGCGGCAAAGGGCATACGCACAAAAATCCCGCGCGCGATCAATCCGTTCAACACCGCCTTGGCAAAGGCCCCGTCGCGCCCGCAATCAAGGGCGACAAAGTTGGTGGCGGAGGGCAAGGGTACAAGCCCATTGGCCTTGGCAATCTCGCCTATTTGGTCGCGCGCGAGGGCGATGTCACGCACGGTTTTGTCCAGGTGTGCCTGATCCTCCAACGCGGCCAATGCACCGGCCTGAGCGGCGCGGTTCATGCCGAAATGGTTGCGCACCTTGTTAAAGGCTTCGATCAACGAAACTGCGCCGATCGCATAGCCGACGCGTGCGCCAGCCATGCCGTAAGCCTTTGAAAACGTGCGCATCCGCACGACCCGTGGGTCATTTGGATCAATGTCGGGTGCGGTGCCTTCGGGGGCGCATTCGACATAGGCCTCGTCGAGGATCAACAGAGTGCCGGACGGCAGCATGTCCAGGGCGCGGGTCAGCGTCGCACCCTCATGTACTGTGCCCATCGGGTTGTCGGGGTTGGCCAGATAGACCAGCTTCGCATCGACCTCTGCCGCCTTGGCAAACAGGGATGCGGGGTCTTCGTGGTCGTCCACATAGGGAACGGTGTGCAAGGTGCCGCCAAAGCCCGCCGCGTGGTAGTTGAATGTCGGGTACGCGCCCAAAGATGTGACCACGTGATCGCCTGGTCCCACAAACAGGCGGGCAAGGTAGCCGAGCAACCCGTCGATCCCTTCGCCCACCATAAACTGACCAGCCGGGATGCCATGGTGCGCCGCCAGAGCGTGCCGCAGGTCATGGTTTTCGGGGTCGCCATACATCCACTGATCAGCCTGCGCCATGGCCACTTGCGCGCGCGGCGACGGGCCAAAGACGTTTTCATTGGCGCCAAGGCGCGCCTCAAATGCGGTGCCGCGGGCGCGTTCCTGTGCTTCGGGGCCGACAAATGGCACGGTTGAGGGCAGGCTGACGGCAAGCGGTGTGAGGCGAAAATCTGTCATGACAGAGGGGTAACGCGACGGCGCGCGCGGGGCAAGGATTTGGGGTTTGGCGCGTCAGCGCCTATATTGAGAACCGTTCGCAACTGGAGGTGTGTCGAAATGGCAAAGATGACGCGACGTGGATTTCTGGCAACGGCCGTCGCCGCTAGTGCGGTGCGGGTTGTACCGGGCGTGGCCGCAAAGACTGGTGGCGGTCGGCGCATTCTGACCCTCGTGTACGACAAGGGGCTCGGTATGATGCGCGCCGTTGAGCGTGTTGTGCCCTGACGTTTTTCTGGCGCGCGCCTGCCGGATGGGTTTGGGTGGGACAAACAGGAGACCGAACCAATGTCTGATGCCCCCCGTGTGACCATCACCTATGATAACCATATCGCGCATGTCCGGCTGAACCGTGCCGACAAGATAAACGCCGTGGATCAGGCGATGATCGACGCGGTGATTGCCGCAGGTGACGAAGTTGCGGCATCGGATGCGCGGGTCTGTGTGATCTCTGGTGAGGGCAAGGGGTTTTGTGCGGGCATCGACATCGGCGGTTTGGGCGCCATGATTGGCAAAGACCCCAATGATTTGTTGATGCCCCGCACGCACGGCGCAGGCACAACCAACCAATGGCAAGAAGTTGCGATGGTCTGGACACGGGTGCCGCAACCCGTAATCGCCGCTGTCCACGGCGTGTGCTATGGCGCTGGCATGCAGTTGGCGCTGGGCGCGGATATACGCATCGCCGCGCCCGATGCACGCTTTGCCGTGATGGAAATGAAGTGGGGCATCGTGCCGGATATGGGCGGCATGGTGCTGTTGCCCCGCCTTGTGCGCAGCGACGTGCTGCGCAGGCTGACCTATACCGCAACACCGGTTTCCGCTGAACAGGCCGAGGCCTGGGGTCTAGTGACGGAAGTGGCCGCAGATCCACAGGCCGCAGCATTGGCATTGGCCGGTGAGTTGGCGCAAAAATCGCCATCCGCATTGCGCGCAGCCAAGGCATTGATCGGCTATGCCGAGACGCACGGCGCCGACGATGTGCTGATGGAGGAAAGCCGGGTTCAGGCCAGCCTGATCGGCAAGCCGGACCAGATGGAGATGGTCGCCGCCACCATCCAGAAACGCGCGCCTGTCTTCAAGTGATCCAAATGCCGCCTTGCGGCGACGACATGATGGGCGGCGGCTGCGACCTGAGCCCCACATGGCCCCTGTAGGGCAGGTGGAGATGTCGCACGGCCGTTTGGGGCCGTGCGTCTAGCGGCGTTACTTCAAAGCTCTTTCAGGCGGCTCAATGCCTCGTTCAGCTTGGCCTCTTCGTCCTCGCGCAGGGCGAGGTTGGCTTTGGTTTCCTCAACCACCTCTGGCGGCGCGCTCTGTGCGAATTTTGGGTTCTTGAGCCGCCCACGCAGGCCGCCCAGTTCCTTGGCCAGCTTGCCCAACGTCTTTTCGAGGCGCGCAATCTCTTCGGCGACGTCAATCACATCCGCCAGAGGCAGCCCGAAGGTGCCGCCGGTGATGGCCAGCGCGACCGTCCCTTTGGGGAAGTCGTCGACGTCAGACACGCTTTCCAACCGGGCAAAGCGGTGGATGAGCGCTTTGTTCCGTTCATAGGCGGCGCGTGCCTGAGGCTCGAACCCTTTGACGACGCAAGGCACGTAGGCGCCCGCTGGGACGTGCATCTGGGCGCGGGCAGAGCGGATGGCTTCGATCAGTTTGATCACCCAGTTGAGTTCGGTATCCGCGTCCGGGTCCACGAGATCAGTGGAGTAGGTGGGCCAATCGGCGTGGATCAGTTTCTTGGGCCGCGCCTTTTGGCCCCAGAGCTCTTCTGTGATGAAGGGCATGATGGGGTGCAGCAGGATCAGGCATTGGTCCAGCGCCCAGGCGTAGGTCGCCTTGGTTTCTTCGATCTCTTCGGCGGTGCCTTCGTCGAAAATTGGCTTGGTGAACTCGAGATACCAGTCGCAGAACGTGTTCCAGGTGAAGGCATAGAGCGCGCTTGCCGCATCTTTGAAGCGGTAGTCGGTGAGCGCCTGATCCACGGTTTCGCGGGTTTTTGCCAGTTCGCCAATAATCCAGCGGTTGAGCGGGTGGGCTGTCCCCGCGGGGACAGTGTCGGAATGGGGCACGTCAAAGGTGCCGCGCATCTCGCCGTAGCTGGCGGCGTTCCAGAGTTTTGTGCCGAAGTTGCGGTAGCCTGCGATGCGTTGGGTGTCGAGTTTGAGCGTGCCGCCGAGGCTTGCCATCGCAGCAGAGGCGAAGCGCAGCGCGTCGGCGCCGTATTCGTCGATCAGGTCGAGCGGGTCCACGACGTTGCCGGTGGATTTCGACATCTTCTTGCCCTTGGCGTCGCGGACGAGGCCGTGGAGGTAGACGGTGTCGAAGGGGATGGTATCGGTAACAGCGAGTTGCATCATCATCATGCGGGCGACCCAGAAGAACAGGATGTCCTGGCCGGTGATGAGGTCACTCGTCGGGAAATACTTTGCGAGTTCGTCCGTGTCTTCGGGCCAGCCGAGGGTGCCGATGGGCCAGAGGCCGGAGGAGAACCAGGTATCGAGGACGTCGGGATCCTGCCAGAGTTCGACTTCCATGGCCCCAAAGTTCGTTTCTAGGTCCTGTGTCGCGTTTTCTTTGCTGGAGGCAATTAGAACGTTGAACTTCTCTGTGCTGCGTTGGAGACCATCCTGCCATTCGTAGCCAAGTGGTCCGTAGTATTCCCAAGCAAGCGCCATTGCCTCGTCTGCATTGGAGGCGCAGAACGCCACAGGTGTCGATGCGTCGAAGTGTGAAGTGCGCAGGCGCTCAATTGCCGCGTCACTTTCATGGAGATGAGCAACCGAGTCTTGCCGAACGCCCTTCGTAATCACGCTGGGCCCATACCAAACCGGGATCTGATGCCCCCACCACAGCTGGCGCGAGATGCACCAGGGTTCGATGTTTTCGAGCCAGTGGTAATAGACCTTCTCCCCGCTTTCGGGCAGGATTTTGACGTCGCCGTTGCGCACCGCATCGAGGGCGGGGCCGACGATCTTGTCGGTGTCGACGAACCATTGGTCGGTGAGCAGGGGCTCAATCACGACTTTGGAACGGTCGCCGAAGGGTTGCATGATGGGTTTGTTTTCGACCATGGGGATGGTGGGCAGATTGCCCACCCGACGGTCGGGGTCCGCCTCGGCCTCGGCGTCGTAATCCGGGTTGGGGATCATGACCGCGTTGCCTTCGGCGGTGATGGCGGCAACCACCTGCGCGCGGGCCTCTTCGCGGGTCAGGCCACGGTATTCATCCGGCACGAGGTTCATGGCGGCGATCATCGCCTCGTCGAACTCTTGCTCTCCGTTGGCGATGGCTTGGGCCACGGCGGCTTCGTCGGCATAGGGTTTGCCGTCGGCGCGCATGTTCGCCTTTGTGTCCATCAGGTTGTACATCGGGATGCCGCCGCGTTTGGCGACCTGATAGTCGTTGAAGTCGTGTGCACCCGTGATCTTGACCGCGCCCGAGCCGAAGTCGGGATCGGGGTATTCGTCGGTGATGATCGGGATCAGGCGGCGGTGCTCTTTTGGCCCCACCGGGATTTCGCAGAGTTTTCCAATGATTGGCGCGTAACGATCATCGGACGGATGAACCGCGACCGCGCCGTCGCCCAGCATGGTTTCGGGGCGGGTCGTGGCGATGGAGATGTAGTCGCGTTCCTCGGTCAAGGTGACGTTGCCATCGGCGTCCTTTTCCACATAGGTGTAGGTTTCGCCGCCCGCGAGCGGGTATTTGAAGTGCCACATGTGGCCGGGCACTTCGATGTTCTCGACCTCGAGGTCTGAGATCGCCGTCTCGAAATGCGGGTCCCAGTTGACCAGCCGCTTGCCGCGGTAAATCAGGCCCTTGTTGTACATCTCGACGAACACCTTGATCACGGCGTCGTGGAAGTTGCCCTCGTTCCCCGCGGGTGCACCGGGCGCGCCAGACATGGTGAAGGCCTCGCGCGACCAATCACAGCTTGCGCCAAGGCGCTTGAGTTGGGACACGATTGTGCCGCCGCTTTCAGCCTTCCATTCCCAGATTTTCTGGGTGAACGCCTCGCGGCCCAGTTCGGTGCGGCTGGGTTGTTGCTGTTCGGCCAGACGCCGCTCGACCACCATTTGGGTCGCGATGCCCGCGTGGTCCGTGCCCGGCTGCCAGAGCGTGTCAAAGCCGCGCATGCGGTGCCAGCGCACCAGCACATCCTGAAGGGTGTTGTTGAAGGCGTGACCCATGTGCAGGACGCCGGTGACGTTGGGGGGCGGGATCATGACGCAGTAAGTTGCCGCATCGGTGCGTGCATTGGCGCCCGCGTTGAAACAGCCCGCCTTTTCCCAGTCCGCATAGATGCGGGCTTCGGCTTCTTTTGCGTTGAATTTGCCCAGTGCCATGGTGGTGGCCCCCTTGTTTGCTTGGCGCGTGGGATAGCCGGGTGAGGGTGTGAAGGGAAGGGGGTTTTGGTGGCGGCAGGGGTTGGGTAGGGTCAGGCGCATGAAGGATTACACGAACGGGCCTGCGCCCGGTTTTTTGAGGCTGTGGTGGGGCAAGGGCGCTATTTTTGCCATCTGCATTGCCATGTTTTCGGTTTTTACGACCGTTGGCAGCTATCACTCACTGAAACGTGGGCTGGCGTTTGATGCCGAGGGGGTGGTCGTTGAGGCGATGTCTGTGGATCGACGCACGAAACGTGTGCGACGTAACGATCGGAATGAAACAGATTACCTCGTGACCTTTCGGTATGCGACAGAGAGTGGCGAAATCAGTGTCGAGAAGAAGGTCGATCGCAACCTCTATGAGGCACTTACACCTGGTCAGCTCCGTGACGTTCGATATCTTGCTGGTCGGCCACGTCAGATGGAGCATACGATTGGCAAGACATGGCGCGATGGGCAGGTCATGCGTTGGCTATCCCTTGCCTTTGGGCTGGCGGCTTTGGGGGTCTTTTGGTGGACGGCGCGTGCCGCTATCGAAGCGATCCGAGCGCGCAAATACGGTCGGGCCGAGTGGGCGACGGTCTGGTCCATAGATGAGCGCATCAGTAGATCCAAGAATTCGGAATCGAAGACATATGTGCTGGTATGGCGCGATGCCCAGGGCGCGAAGGGTGAAAGCCTGCCGTCGGGGTCCAGGAACCGGTATTTTCAATATGGGCCAACGTCGAAAATTGAAGTGTTCCGCGACAGCCGTGGCAAGACCTGGTGGGTCGGAGACGTCGGTCCGCGCGCCTCAGCCCCAACAGTGCCGGATGTTGGCAAGTCTTCGTCGTAACTGGCTCTGGACACTGGTGACGTTGTCGCTAGGTTCGCTATCAACCAGTCCCCCTCCAGCGACAGGAGCTTTCCCATGGAAAAGTTCGGCAAGAGCCAACCCGTCACCCGCCGTGAAGATATCCGTTTCCTGACCGGGGAGGGGCGGTATGTGGATGACATTGCGCCAGAGGGTGCGTTGCAGACTTTCGTGTTCCGTTCGCCCGTGGCGCATGGCACGATCACCTCGCTGGATGTCAGTGACGCGCGAGAGGCCGATGGGGTCCATGCGGTGTACACGCTTGCCGATCTGGAAGCGGCGGGTGTGGACGTCAGCATGCCTGCGTCCATTATCAAGAACCGCGATGGCAGCGATGGTGCCAATCCCGAGCGCCCCGTGTTGGCGCGCGACCGGTTGCGTTTCGTGGGCGAGCCTGTGGCCGTTGTTGTCGCGGATACGCTAGCGCAAGCGCGCGATGCGGGCGAGTTGATCATGCTCGACTACGACGACCTGCCCGCCAAGATGGACACCGCCAAAGGGGGCGAGCCGATCCACGCCGAAGCGCCGGACAACGTTGTCTATGACTGGGCGATTGGGGACGAGGACGCAACCAATGCGGCATTTGAGGCGGCGGCGCGTGTGGTGTCGCTGGACGTGGCGGACAACCGGGTCATCGTGAATTCGATGGAACCGCGCGGATGTTATGCCGAGCCCGAGGGCGAGCGGTTGCATGTTGCGATAAACGGGCAGGGCGTTTGGGGACCAAAGAGCGTTTTGGCCAAGGCGCTGAACATGCCTGAGGACGCCATTCGTGTGACCAACCCTGACACCGGCGGCGGGTTCGGGATGAAAGCGTTCATGTACCCCGAGTACTTTGTGGTGGCCCATGCAGCGCAGGCGTTGCAGCGTCCGGTGCGCTGGATGTCGGAACGCACGGAGGCGATGCTGTCGGACAATGCGGGGCGTGATCTGACGTCACTGACCGAGCTGGCCTTTGACGAAAACCACCGGATCATTGGCTACCGCGTGCTGACCGAGGCGAACATGGGGGCGTATAACTCGCAATTTGCCCAGTTCATTCAAACCCAACTGTTTTCGCGGGTACTGACGGGCGTGTACGATATGCCTGCGGCCTTTTTACGGTCGGTGGGTTACTATACCAACATGACGCAAGTGGATGCCTATCGCGGTGCCGGGCGGCCCGAGGCGATCTATATCCTGGAGCGTGCGATGGACCGGGCGGCGCGCGAGTTGGGCGTGGACCCGATGGAGTTGCGCCGCATCAACTTTATCAAACCGGATCAATTCCCCTACGATACGCTGGTGGATGAAACCTATGACGTGGGCGACTTTGACAAGGTGCTGCGCCGTGCCGAGGCTGAAGCTGACGTGGCCGGGTTTGCAGCGCGCAAAGCGGCAGATGCTGCGGCGGGCCGGCTGCGCGGGATTGGCCTGTGTTACTATATCGAAAGCATTTTGGGCGATCCTTCGGAAAGTGCGAAGGTTGAATTTACCGATGAGGGCCGTGTGAACATCTATGTCGGCACGCAGTCGAACGGGCAGGGTCACGAGACCGTATATGCTCAGTTCCTGTCGGATCAGACGGGCATCCCCGTGGATCTGATTGACGTGGTGCAGGGCGACAGCGACCGGATCAAACAGGGCGGTGGCACCGGCGGCTCACGCTCGGTGACGACGCAGAACACGGCCACGCTTGCCACGGTTGACGCCATGACCGAGGCTTTTGTTGCCTTCCTCAGCGAGGAAGAGGGGGTGGCCGCCTCAGAGATCAGCTTTGACGATGAGCAGTTCCGCATTGAAGGGTCCAATATGACGCCGACCATGCTGGAAGTGGCGGAGATGGCGCGCGACAAGGGGCGCGAGGACCTGTTGGTGCATGAACGGCGCACCACGCTGGACGCGCGCAGTTTCCCCAATGGCTGCCACATCACGGAGGTTGTGATTGATCCTGACACGGGCGTGACCCGCGTTGACCGTTACGTGGTGGTTGACGATTTTGGAAATCTTATCAACCCAGTATTGGCCGAAGGGCAGGTGCATGGTGGCGTTGTGCAAGGGATCGGCCAGGCGCTGACGGAACATGTGCAGTTCGACGAAGACGGTCAATTGCTCACGGCAACGTTCATGGATTACGCCTTGCCGCGAGCCGACGACGTTCCCTACATCGGGTTTACCTCCGAGCCTGTGCCATCGACGGCTAACATCATGGGGATGAAGGGTTGTGGCGAGGCAGGGACAGTCGGAGCATTGGCGGCGGTGGCCAATGCGGTGCAAGATGCCATGTGGGAACGTGGTGTGCGCCAAGCGGATATGCCATTTACACCGCTGAAGGTTTGGGAATTGTTGAAGGATGATGCTGTCGCGGCTGAATAGAACCATTGCGGGCTGGCTTCAGGGCCGGTTCGGAAAAGGGTTGGCCGACGTCGCCCCGCCGCGGCGTGGGCGCACAACGCACGTGATCATCATCGACGGCACCATGTCCACGCTTGAGCCGGGTGACGAGACAAATGCCGGGCTGACAGCAAAGCTGTTGGGTGACGTGGCCAGCGAGGTGTCGCTGTACTACGAGCCCGGCTTGCAGTGGTCGCAATGGCGGCGGGGCGGGGATGTCATCTTTGGTCGCGGCATCAATCGCCAGATCAGGCGTGCCTATGGTTATCTGGCTTCGCGCTATCGCCCTGGCGACCGGGTGTTTCTGTTTGGGTATTCGCGGGGCGCTTATGCGGTGCGCTCGCTCGCCGGTATTATCGACCGGGTTGGGCTTTTGCGCGCCGACGCCGCAACCGAGCGCAACATCCGCGACGTTTACCGTCATTACGAGTGTACGCCGGACAGTGACGCAGCGGTGATTTTTGCCCGCAACAACTGTCACAGCACCGTCGAGATCGAGATGATCGGAGCGTGGGATACGGTGAAGTCGTTGGGCCTGAACATGCCCTATTTGTGGCGGCTGAGTGCGCCGCGTCATGCGTTTCACAACCACCACCTTGGCAAAAGCGTGAAGCGCGGGTTTCATGCGCTGGCCCGCAATGAAACGCGCGTCGCCTATGCGCCCGTGATGTGGGACACGTCCGAAGATTGGGACGGGCATTTGGTGCAGATGTGGTTCCGGGGCACGCATGGGGATGTTGGTGGTCATTTGACCGGGTACAGTGGTGCGCGTCCTTTGGCGAACGTTCCATTGGTCTGGATGCTGGAACAGGCCGAGGCCTGTGGTTTGCCATTGCCGGAGGGTTGGGCGGCGCGGTTTCCGCAAGATCCCAATGCGCCGTCCGTCGGGACGTTTCGCGGGTTGGGGCGGTGGTTTATCACACGCAAACCGCGCGCGGTGGGTTTGGACCCGTCCGAACGGATACACCCGTCAGTGGCGCAGGCACCGGCAGGCAAGACCTGGGCAGAGCGCGCGTCGGAGTTGCGTGGGTGGGTTGGGACCTTGGGCCGGGGGTGACGCTGTTTGGCCTGCGGCCAAAGACGCCCCACCCGCCGTCCCGCATTGACGCTTTGTGTCAGCGCAAGGTCATGATGATGCAGGTGGTGGAACCTGTGGCGTAAAGCTTGCCGTCTTCGACACCGCGGATTTCGCCCGAGGCAACGCCTGTGCTGCGCCCCGCATGATCAACAGTGCCGATGCAGTCGATCTGTGTGCCCAGTGGGATGCCGCGCGTGATATTTATCTTGTATTCCAAGGTGGTATAGACCGCGCCCTTGGGCACTTTGGTCATCACTGCGCAGGCCATCGCACTGTCGAGCAGGGTGCCATACCAGCCGCCATGGACGGTTCCCATGGGGTTTGTTGTTTTGAATTCCGGTGTGCCGCGAAAGGTGACGGACCCGTCCGCCACGCTGTGCAGCGTATAACCCATGGTATCGCCGATCGGTGGACCGGGCAGCGTGCCATCCAGGATGCCTTGCATGAATTCGAGGCCGGACATGGCAAGCAGTTCTTGTTGGCTGAGCAGGTCAGCCGGTCCTTGGGCGATGCGCGGCATGGTGGGGCTCCGGTGGTTGGTGCCCGCAGGTTAAGCATAACAGACCGATTGGTCTAGTGCCGAATGCGCCGGAAGGTATCAGGCGACGTTGCGCATTGTTGTGGCAGGCACGAGGCCAAGGGCGCGGCAGACTTGCAGCGTCATGTCGGGTCGGTTGAGCGTGTAGATGTGCAGTGCATCGACGCCCTCGGTGATCAGGGTGTCGCAGAGGTCGGCACAATGGGTCAGGGCATAGAGGTCAGCGCGATCCTCGCGGTGTGCGCGGTCAAAGGCGGTGGCGATGGCAACGGGGATGGGCGTGCCGCAGCGCTCGGAGAAGGTGCGTGTGCGTGCCCAGTTTGTCACCGGCAGGATGCCCGGCGTGATCGGGGCGGTGATCCCGGCATCGGCGCAGGCATCGCGGAACCGAAGGAATGTATCGGCTTCGAAGAAGAACTGCGTCAGGGCTTCGGTGGCGCCTGCGTCCAGCTTGGCCTTGAGCCAGTCGATGTTCTGGCGCATCGAAGTCGCATCCGGGTGCGTGTCCGGGTAGGCGCCAACGCGAATGTTGAAGTCGCCGGCGCGGGCCAAGGCGGTGATCAACGCAACGCTTGTTTCAAACCCGTCCGGATGCGGTTGGAAGGCGCCGCCTGCTGGCGGGTCACCGCGCAGGGCGACGATGTCTGTGATGCCAGCAGCGGCATAGTCTGTGGCTGTTTTGAGGACATCAGCGCGGCTTTGGCCGGTGCAGGTGAGGTGTGCGGCCACCGGCAGGCCGGATGTCTTGCGCAGGATTTGCGCGGCTTCTTGTGTGAGGGACTGTGTGCTGCCACCCGCACCATAGGTCACCGAGATGAAGCGGGGGGCAAGAGGCGTGAGCGCCTTGACCGTGTCCCAGAGATGGAACGAAGCGTCGAGCGATTTCGGTGGGAAGGTCTCAAAGGACAGGGCGGTCATACGGCGTCTCCGGGTGGGGTTGTGTCTTGTATGACGGAGGTTGTATCTTGAGGCAAATTCATAACTCTCAAGATAAACATGAGGATGGTATGCATATTGAGTTCCGCCACCTGCGGACAATCAAGGCGATCCATGAGGCAGGCGGCCTGGCGCGCGCGGCGGATCAGCTGCACATCACCCAGTCTGCGTTGAGCCATCAGGTGAAGGGTTTGGAAGATCAAGCCGGGGTTGAGCTGTTTGTCCGGCGGTCAAAACCGTTGAAGCTGTCGGCGGCGGGGCTGCGTTTGTTGCGGCTTGCCGAACAGATTTTGCCGCAGATCGAAGCGGCACAGGCGGAATTTTCCGCCCTGAGGGATGGGTCGTCGGGGCGGTTGCATATTGCGATTGAATGCCATGCCTGTTTCGAGTGGTTGTTTCCGGTTCTGGAGCTGTTTCGCAAGAACTGGCCGGATGTGGATGTGGATATTCGGCCCGGCCTTGCCTTTGATGCGTTGCCTGCGTTGTTGAAGGAAGAGGTGGACTTGGTGGTGTCGTCGGACCCCGAGGACCTGCCGGGTGTCGAATTTGTGGAACTGTTTGATTACGCGCCGGTTTTTGTGGCCGCGTCAACGCATCCGCTGGCGCAGCGGGACTATATCGACGCTGCGGATTTTCGGGATCAGACGTTGATCACCTATCCTGTGGAGCGGACGCGTCTGGATGTGTTCAGTCAGTTGTTGATACCGGCCAAGGTGGAGCCGGCGGCGGTGCGGCAAGCGGAATTGACGGCCGTGATCCTGTTACTCGTGGCGTCGAACCGTGGGGTGTCGGTGTTGCCGGATTGGGTGGTTCGCGAGGTCAAGTATTCAAGCGACTATGTCACCCGACCGCTGACGCGGGATGGTTTGACGCGGCGTTTGTATGCGGCGGTGCGCTCAGATGACCTTGGCAAGCCGTATATGGACCGATTGATTGAGTTGGCGCGGGTCGAGGCCCGCAAGTTGCAGGCAGTGTGACGTCGTCGGGAGGCTCTGTTTACCTGACGGCAAAGGCGCCCGCCCGCCGACCCGTGTTTTGCGCTGTCAGATCAGTTTGACGAGTTGTTTGCCGACGTTTTGGCCCTTGAGCAGGCCAATGAAGGCGGCCGGGGCGTTTTCCAGCCCCTGCGCCACGTCTTCGATCATGGCGATGTCGCCGCTTTGTACCTTGGGTGCGACGTCGGACAGGAATTTGGGGAATTGGTCCCAATGGTTCGAGATGATGAAGCCGTGCACGCTGAGGTATTTGACCAGAATGGTGCGCCATAGGGCAGGGGCGTGCAGTGTTGCCTCTGCACCTGCGCCGAGCCCGCCCGCGTTGTACCATGAAATCATGCCGCAGACCGGGATCCGGCCATGGGGGTTCATCAGCGGTATCACGGCCTCGAGCACCTTGCCGCCCACATTTTCAAAGTAGATGTCGATGCCGTGCGGTGCGGCTTGTGCAAGCGCTGTGCGCAGGCTGCGGGCATCCGCGTGGGCGCGGTGATCTATGCAGGCGTCGAAGCCGAATTTATCCGTCGCCAGTGCGCATTTGTCGGTGCCGCCAGCGATACCGACAGTGCGTAGGCCCATGGATTTGGCGATCTGTCCCACCATCGAGCCGACAGGGCCAGTGGCGGCTGCGACCACGAGGGTTTCGCCGGGCTTGGGCTTGCCATATTCGGTGAGGCCGAACCAGCCTGTGAACCCCGGCATGCCAAGGACACCCAAGGCGGCGGTGAGTGGTGCCTGATTAGCGTCGAGTTTGCGGACGGTTTTGGCATCCGCCGTTGCATAGGTCGCCCAGCCGAACATGCCAAAGACCATGTCGCCGGGGGCAATGCCGTCTGTTTTGGACGCGATGACTTCGCCGACACCGCCGCCTTCCATTGTGCCGCCGATGGGGACCGGGGCCGCGTAGGATTTGGCGTCGTCCATCCGCCCGCGCATATAGGGGTCGAGCGACATGTAGTGGACGCGCACGAGAACCTCACCCGGTTTGGGTTCGGGTATGGGGGCGGACAGGTGGTTGAAGTTTGCGGCGGTTGGCGCGCCATTGGGGCGACTGGCGAGCGTGATGTGGTGCATCTGATCTGACATGGGCGACCTCTTTGGCGGGAGAGGTCAGTCGAACAGGTGGCGGGCGCGTTGGCAAGTGATCTTGTTGCGGCGAGGCGTGTGGTAAGGCCCCCCTTGGCAAGGGTCGGGATGGGGCGTATAGCGCCCCCTTGATCCCTCATCCCCATCTGGAGCGTCCTGATGCAAGGCAGCGCAAATCTCAACATCATGGTAAAGGCCGCACGCAAGGCGGGCCGGTCGCTGGTCAAGGACTTTCGCGAGGTGGAGAACCTTCAGGTGTCGATGAAGGGTGCGGGCGATTTCGTATCCAAGGCCGATCTGGCCGCTGAAGAGATCATTCGCGAAGAGTTGCGGACGGCGCGTCCCACCTATGGCTGGTTGGCCGAAGAGGGTGGCGAGGCGGATGGCGAGGACCCGACACGCCGCTGGATCGTTGATCCGCTGGATGGGACAACAAACTTTCTGCACGGCTTGCCGCATTGGGCGGTGTCCATTGCGCTGGAGCACAAAGGGCAGATCGTGGCGGGTGTTGTTTATGACCCGGCCAAGGACGAGATGTTCTTTGCCGAAAAGGGCAATGGTGCGTTCATGAATGACCAGCGTTTGCGGGTCTCGGGACGGTCCAAGATGATTGAGGGTCTGTTTTCAACGGGCCTGCCTTTTGGCGGTCGGTCGGACCTGCCGGAAACTCTGAAGGAGTTGGCGCGCCTGATGCCTGTCTGTTCCGGTGTTCGCCGGTTTGGGGCGGCTGCGCTTGATTTGGCTTATGTCGCGGCGGGTCGCTATGACGGCTATTGGGAACGCCGCCTGAATGCATGGGATATTGCCGCTGGGTTGTTGATTGTCCGCGAGGCGGGCGGACTGGTTGAGCCTTTGACACCGGGGAACGATATTCTGGAAGACGGTGAGATTATCTGTGCCAATGAGCCGATGTTCCCGCAACTGGCCAAGATTGTTCGGGTTTAATCCGTCCGGTCGGATGGGTGATTGACGCCGTCGGTCCAGGGGATCGGCTCGTAGTCGGCAGGGTTCACACCGTCCAGAGTGCCCATGTTCACGCCGATTTCGTCGGGATCTGAGCGGCGGTTGTGGTACATGTAGATGCCGCAAATCTTGCAAAAGTGGTGCCGTGCGGTTTTTGTGCCCCATTGATAAGTTGTCAATGCATCCGCGCCTTGGATGATGCGCACGCCAGTTTTGGGTGCTGTCACGGCGGGTGCAGCGCGTCTGCGGCAAAACGAGCAGTCGCAGCGGCCTGCGCTGTCCAATCCATCGGTCAGGGTCACGTCCAACACAACAGCGCCGCAGTGGCATGATGCTTTCATCGGTGCACCTTTGGGATGCGTGATCTCGAATAAGTGGCTTCGGGGTGGGGTGGGTGACCTTGGGTCCGGTTCCAGAACTGAGGGCCCCCACGCGCCAGCCACAAAGGTAGGGTCAGCACAATGCCCGCGATGAACCCACCGGCATGTGCCCAATAGGCCACGCCGCCAGCGTCGGGGTCGGACCCAAGCCCACCGATGAACTGAAGAGCAAACCACAGGACAAGCATGATCCATGCCGGGATCGGGAAAATCCGGAAAAAGATTATAAGGATCAACAGGATGTCGACGCGGGCGCGGGGAAAGAGCAGGAGGTATCCGCCCATGACCCCGGCAATGGCGCCCGATGCGCCGACGGTTGGCACGGGCGAGTAAGGTGCCGACATCACATGCAGCAGGCCCGCCGCGAGGCCTGTTGCCAGATAGAAAACGAGAAACGGGATATGCCCCATTTCATCTTCGACATTGTCCCCAAAGATCCACAGGAACAGCATGTTCCCGGCAAGGTGCAGCCACCCGCCATGCAGGAACATGGATGAAAACAGCGTTCTGAACCCATCGCCTGATGTTATCCGTGCCGGGATCGCGGCATATTCGAAAAACAGCGCATTCAGCGCGCGCGGGTCCTGAAACAGCCCGACGTAGCTGAGGAAAATGGCGATGTTGGCCACCAAGAGCAGGTAGGTCACATATGGCGTACGGCCTGACGGGTTGTGGTCACGGATCGGAAACATGGTTGCACAGTTGTGCCTGCGCGGGTTGGGGTCAACCTGTCAGATGGCCGACCGGTGAAATCAAGAGAGGTGCTGCGTGTGTCGTGGCCTAGCTTGCCTGCCCAAGCAGTGCGGCGTTTCCACCCGATGCGGTTGTGTCGACGCAGATGTGGCGCTCGACTGTGGCGTGGCCCCGGTCGGGATATCCGGTGATCAGCGGAACAATGGGTCCTGTGCGCTGTGCCAGTGCCGTCTCGAGCGCGCGGGCGAAATCCGTGTCGCCCCACCAGAGAACTCCGCCCAATGGCGCGCAGTCACGCATTGCAGAAGGATCAAACCGGCCAGTTGCGGCGATGGCGATGCCGCCCAATTCTGTGACCGATTTTGCCTGTGCCGCCGCGGTTTCTGACCCTGGCCCTGCGCACAGGATGGGCGGGCGTGGGTGGTGGCTTAGCACATTGCTTTCGCCAGTTGGGCCGGGCAATGCCGTGGTCGCCAGGGTCGTGTTCGGTGTGTCCGGGATGTCGGGCAGGGGGGCATCGTTGGTCCAGACGCCTAGCTGCGGCGCTGGGTGTGCGGCGCAAAAGCGTTCGGTGTAGTCTGGCCCGCCAGCTTTTGGCCCTGTGCCGGAAAGCCCCACGCCGCCAAAGGGTTGGCTGCCCACGATCGCACCAATCTGGTTGCGATTGACATAGATGTTGCCGGCGGTGATCCGGTCCGACACATGCTGCACCCGGTCGTCGATGCGGGTGTGCAGACCAAAAGTCAGCCCGTAGCCCGTCGCGTTGATGTCGTCGATGATACGGTCGAGATGCTGCGCCTTGAACGTCGCAATGTGCAAAACCGGGCCAAACACTTCGCGGTCGATGTCGCCGATGCCGTCCACTTTGATCAAGGTTGGCGCGACGAAAATTCTGTCTGCCGGTGTGGTGATTTGATGGAGCAACCGACCGTCCGACCGCGCCTTTGCGATGTGCGCGTCGATCCCCAAGCGTGCAGCGGTGTCAATCACCGGCCCCACATCGGTTTCAAGCGCCCACGGGTCGCCCACGTTCAATGCATCCATCGCGCCCATCAGCATTTCGGTGAATGCCGGAGCGATGTCCTCTTGGACATATAGGCATCGCAGGGCGGAACAGCGTTGCCCGGCCGATTGAAAAGCGCTTTCGATAACGCTGCGCACGGTTTGTTCGGGCAAGGCGGTGCTGTCGACAATCATCGCATTCAGCCCGCCGGTTTCCGCGATCAGCGGTGTGCCGGGCTGCGCGTTCCGGGCCAGGCTGGCACGGATAAGCAATGCGGTTTCGGTCGATCCGGTGAAGGCGGCCCCGTTTATGTCCGTATGCGCCGTCAGTGCAGCACCGATGTCGCCATCCCCGAGGATCAGTTGCAGCGCCGACCGGGGAACGCCCGCTTGGTGCAGCAATTGGACAGCGCGGTGTGCAACCAGTGGTGTTTGTTCCGCCGGTTTGGCAAGCACGGCGTTGCCCGTGGCCAGTGCGGCGGCGATCTGTCCGGTGAAAATCGCGAGCGGGAAGTTCCATGGCGAGATGCACAGGAAGGTTCCCAAAGGTGCGCTGGGTGTTTCAGTGTTGGCGTAGTAGCGCAGGAAATCCACCGCCTCGCGCAGCTCGGCCACTGCGTCGGGTAGGGATTTACCCGCCTCGCGCATCAAAAGGGCAAAGAGCTCGCCAAAGTGTGCCTCGTAGAGATCCGCGGCGGCGTTCAGGATACGGTGGCGTTCGGATTGCGGCGCGTGCCACGTGCGCGCATCGGCCATGGCCTCATCCACAGTCGCGTCTGTGGCAAAGGTCGCCGACCCCACCACATCCGTTGGTCGGGCCGGGTTGGTGATGGTCTCTGTTGCGCCAGCGGCTTCGGTCACCGTTAGCGATGCCGCTTGCCAGCGGTGGTTGGCAAATGGTGCGCGCGCATCTTCGATGGCGGTCAGTGTGGGCAGGTGGCTCAGATCAAAGCCGCGTGCATTGGCACGCTCGGGCGCAAACAGGGCAGGGCCGTCGGGGATGGTGACTGGCGTGTCCGCCAAGGCATCGAACGGATCGGCGGCGACCACACTGGGCGGCACATCCGTGTCGACAATCTGGTTCACAAAGCTGGAGTTCGCGCCGTTTTCCAACAGCCTGCGCACCAGATAGGCAAGCAGATCACGGTGCGCGCCCACTGGCGCATAGATGCGGCACCGCGTGCCGTGGCCGCGCAAAACCAGCGTGTGCAACGCCTCGCCCATCCCATGCAGGCGCTGAAACTCGTAGGGCTGACCATCCGCCATGTGCAGGATCGCGGCCACCGTGTGTGCGTTGTGGGTTGCAAATTGCGGATAGATGCGGTCGGTCATGCCCAGCAGCTTTCGGGCATTGGCGACATAGGACACGTCTGTCGCAGCCTTGCGGGTAAAGACGGGAAAACCGCGCACGCCTTCGACTTGCGCACGCTTGACCTCGGTGTCCCAATAGGCGCCCTTGACCAGCCGCACCATGATGCGGCGGTCGTGCCGGTCGGCCATGGCGTAGACAGCGTCGATCATGTCCCCGGCGCGTGGGCCATAGGCCTGGATCACGATGCCGAAACCGTCCCAGCCCGACAGCGCCTTTTCCGACAAGACCGCGTCGATCACCTCGAGCGAGAGCGACAGGCGGTCCGCCTCTTCGGCGTCTATGTTCAGCCCCATGCCCGCCGACTTGGCCAGCAACGCCAGTGACCGCAGGCGCGGCACCAGATCGCGCAACACGCGGTCCTGTTGCGCGCGCTCATATCGGGGATGCAGTGCCGACAGTTTGACCGAGATGCCTGGATTTTCGCGGATGTCGTCGCTGGTGCAGGCGCGCGCAATGGCTGCGATGGCACGGCTGTAGGCCAAGTGATAGCGCCGCGCATCCGCTTCGGTCAGCGCCGCCTCGCCCAGCATATCGTAGGAATAGGTGAAGCCCTTGGCTTCCATCCCGGCGGCGCGGTCCATGGCGCTGTTTATGTCCTCACCTAGCACAAACTGGCGCCCCATTTCCTTCATGGCGCGGGCCACGGCACTTCGGATCACCGGCTCGCCCAACCGTTTGATCGCGCCGCGCAGGTGGCGCACGGGACCGGGTTGATCGTCGTCCAGCACACGCCCCGTCAGCATCAATGCCCACGTGGAGGCGTTGACGAGGCTGGACGTTGAATGGCCCAGATGTTTGCCCCAATCCGATGGGGCGATTTTGTCCTCAATGAGCGCGTCGATCGTGTCCGCGTCCGGGACCCGCAACAGGGCTTCGGCCAGACACATCAACGCAACACCTTCGTCGGTGGACAGCCCGTATTCAGCGAGAAAGACCTCCATCAGCCCCGGCGCGGCCTGCTGGCGGATTTCGGTCACAAGGTCTGTGGCAGTTTTGCAGATGGCGACCCGATCCGCTGGGGTTAGGGCAGCCGATTGGATGAGGTCGCGCAACACGGCGTCGGGGTCCGCATACATGTTCGCATCAAGGGTTTGGCCAAGATCAAGTCCGGTGTCGCGTGCCATCTGAGGTTCCTTTTGCATTTCACATAGTGTATCAGCGAAAACGAAGTTTTTTTGATTGAATGGTGCATATATGGCGGAACAAACGGCTAAAGATGCTATATCCAGCGGGTCAAATAGCTTGGTTAGTATGGATCGGTTTGACCAATCGATTCTGTCTGCTCTGGCAGAGGATGGTCGGATGAGCATCACCGATCTGGCCGCGCGCATTGGTCTGTCCAAATCCCCGACACAGGCACGGTTGCGCCGTCTCGAACGCAGTGGCGTCATCATGGGTTACCGCGCCTTGTTAGACCCGATCCAATTGGGTCTGGACCACGTGGCCTTTGTCGAGGTCCGGTTGCAGGACACACGGGAAGCCGCGCTGCGCGCGTTCAACGCCGCCGTGCGGAATGTGCCTGAGATTGAGCAAGCGCATATGATTGCAGGGAATTTCGACTATTTGCTCAAGATACGCACGCAGAACATGGCCCACTACCGCGCGTTCTTGGGGGATGTGATTTCGACGCTGCCGCATGTGGCCGCGACGTCGACGTTTGTCGCGATGGAAGCGGTCAAGGAAGTGATGCTGCCCAGCGTTGACTGAGTTGTGTAGGCAGATGACTTGACGCAGCCCGCGCCAGTCGGTTCGGTATGGGGCATGAAACATCTTGCCCTCGTCGCCCTTTTGTCTGGTCCAGCCGCGGCCCAGACGTGCCCGCCCGTAACTGACCAGACCGCAGTGCTTGACGCTTTGCGCAAACAGATACGCGAGGCTCCAAATCAGATCGCAGCAGAGCCGTTTTCCAGCCAGATGTGGGAAATCTGGTTGGACGCGCCGGACGAGGCCGCCCAGGAGGTGCTGGACCTCGGTCTGCGGCAACGCAACAATGGCGACTATGCGGGTGCGATCCAGTCTTTTGGCAAGCTGATCAAATATTGCCCCGACTATGCCGAGGGGTTCAACCAGCGCGCCTTTACATCGTTTTTGAGGGCGGACTATGCCACCGCGTTGCAGGATCTGGACGCGGCGCTGCGTCTGTTGCCCGATCATGTGGGCGCGCAATCCGGGCGTGCGCTGACGTTGATGAACATGGGCCGCACCGCCGAGGCGCGCGCGCAAATGCTTGCGGCGCTCGAGAACAATCCATGGCTGTCCGAACGTGCGTTGGTGTCCGAGGGTGGTCCTTTGGGTCCGCGAGGCGAGGATATCTGAGTGCAGGCTTGAGATGCCCCGCGGGATTGCCTAACAAGACAGAACGCGGGCGTGATGGAATGGTAGACATATCAGACTTAAAATCTGAAGGGCGTATGCCCGTGTGGGTTCGAGTCCCACCGCCCGCACCATATCACACTTTCCCTGTTGTATTCTTTCTAACACCTTGAATGGTAAGGTGGTTTTTGGTGTTCGATAGCCCTCAATTCAGTCATATGTCGGGCGCTCTGCAAGGGCGAGTTTGACGACTGTGCGGCGCAGGGTGAATGAGCCGTTTTCCCATATTTTATAGGGGCTTGCGAGGAATGTGAGGGCGTGTTCGATAAATTCCTCCATGCGTCCCTTGGGAGGCAGTGTTTGGCTGGCTTTTTCCTGTAAAACAGGGCGGGATTTGTCCAGGGTGGCGATTTTTGTCTCGTAGGCCCCGATCAACGCAGGGTTTGTGGTTTGGAAGCCAGTGCATACGGCACACAATCTATGCGACGCACGAAAGTCACCCAGATCTACAAGAGAACTGGCAACCTTCGCGCCGTCCAGCTTTTGTGGGAGCACACCAAAATGGACAGCACAGTCCGGAACCGGGGCGTTGAGCTCGAGGACGCGCTGGCAATCGCCGACGCCATTGAGATCTAAAAAAGTTAGGCCGTCTTCACGGGCGGGCCTAAGCCGACTTTGAGCACAGCCTCCAAATGCTGCGGACGTGGCCCAATTTGCGACAATTGGCTGCAAACGCGAACTCCGGGCCTCGTCTAGGGTCAGGGCTCATTGAGTGTCAAAGCCAGTAGATAACGATTGCCGCGAGGGCGATTGCTGAAAGGAAGACCTTTGGGCACCTGTC